>NZ_JHBW01000095.1 GCF_001273845.1 Leucobacter musarum subsp. musarum | reverse complement strand
ATCTCGTGGTGCACCTGCCCGGCGGCAAGTCGATCGCCATCGACGCCAAGGTGCCGTTCGACGCGTATCTCGAGGCGCAGCACCTCGGCAACGGCGCTTCGAGCGTCGACGAGGCCGACGGGAGGGCGACCGAGGCCCGTCGCGATGCACTCCTGGCCAAGCACGCGAAGGCGCTCCGCGAGCACATCGTCGCGCTGAGCAACCGCGACTACTGGTCGGCGCTGCCCGACTCCCCCGAGC
>NZ_JHBW01000094.1 GCF_001273845.1 Leucobacter musarum subsp. musarum | reverse complement strand
CGGAAGTCGGCAANGACCCCATGGCCGTACTTCGCCGCAGCAGGGGAGATGATTCTGCAGCCGAGGTAGTGTTAAACGTACATCCCGACGAAGCCGGCCAGAAGGCCGCGCTGCGCGCATTCAGCGAAGAGAAGCGGTGCGCCGCGCAGACGTACGTCGCGGTCGCTCCGGAAGGTCGCGACCCCTCCGACCGGAGGCAGCAGCGCGGGGAGGAAGACGTGCGCGAACTGTTCACGCG
>NZ_JHBW01000093.1 GCF_001273845.1 Leucobacter musarum subsp. musarum | reverse complement strand
ATCGCAGCGAGTGGCCGCCTATCCGATCCCGTGCGCAGGGCGGAAGTCTTCGCGCTTCTCGGAAGGGACTTCCGGGGGTCTCGTCAATAGCTTCGGATTCTCCACGCGGAGGCGCGGCGACTCGGAGCGCGTCAGGGGATCCCAGGAGAAAACCGTTCCATCATCCCTGCCGGAAACCCGGTAGGACGACAAGGAGGTCGCAGCAGCATGTCAGCGAATACGGACGCCTACAC
>NZ_JHBW01000092.1 GCF_001273845.1 Leucobacter musarum subsp. musarum | reverse complement strand
GCGCAAGGACGACCACGTGCGCATCGCCCGCGAGCAGCGCGACGATGCCCCGTCTCGCAACGACTTCGACGACCTCGAGTTCGTGCACCACGCCCTCGCCGGGGTGGACGCGGACCGCGTCGACCTCTCGGTGCAGGTCGACGGGTGGCGCTGGGCCACCCCCTTCTACGCGAACGGCATGACCGGCGGCACGGAGTGGACCACCCGCATCAAC
>NZ_JHBW01000091.1 GCF_001273845.1 Leucobacter musarum subsp. musarum | reverse complement strand
CTGATGCGAATGTGAATGCTTCGGCGTCGGCTGCGGCGGATGCGAAGGCTGCTGCTGCGGCTCAGGCTGCGGCGAATGCTGATGCGTCGACGGCGGCTTCTGCTGCGGCGAATGGTGATGCTTCGGCGGCGGCGTCGTCTGCGGCTACGGCTGATGCGTCGTCGTCGGCTTCTACGGATGCGGATGCGGCGTCGGCTGCTGCGGCTCAGGCTGCGGCGAATGCTGATGCGTCGGCTTCTACGAATGCTGATGCGTCGTCTGCGGCGAATGGTGATGCTTCGGCGGCGGCGTCGTCTGCGGCTACGGCTGATGCGTC
>NZ_JHBW01000090.1 GCF_001273845.1 Leucobacter musarum subsp. musarum | reverse complement strand
CTTAGCCTGCGAAGCGGCCGGCGTTACGAGCATCACTCGCGTTATACGCCTGAGCGATCTGCTCAGTGTTACTCGAAATACGCTCCAGCAACGACTGCAACTCGTTCAACGACTGCGTCCACTGACGCTGCGCCACGTCATACGAGTTCTGCGCCTCACCACTCCACGCTCCGCGCAGCTTGGCAACCTCAGACTCCAAACGCTCGATCTCCGAACGAATCCCCTGCGCACCATTACGAATCTGACCCGAAAGTGCACTGACCTGTGCGGTCTGCACCGACATCGACTGCATGCTCATGATTTCTCTATTCCCCTAGAAGTCGCGTCTGTACTCAGTTACCGGACATCATCGCGCCGAGGCCCGAGATCGCCTGCTGGTGCTCCTGCTCCGTCGCAGCCTGATCCTGCTCCGTGCCACGCAGCGAGTTCTCAAGATCGACGAGCACATTATTGAGCTTCACCGTCTCAGCATCCCAACGCTGCATCAGCTGCGTGAACGCACCCGCAGCAGAACCCTGCCAGTACCCGCGAAGCTGCTCGATATCACCGCGCACCTTCTTCGTCTGCTGGTCAATACCGGCCTTCGCCTCAGCAACAGCCTGCTGGCCCCGGCGAAGTGCTCCCTCTTCAGCTGCAATGGTCTGAACCATATTGTTCCCCTTGAGTTCAATGTTGCGCACACCGCAACGATGCACACGTTTCCCTAGGCGTCACGCCAACAGGCGAAGCCACCACCCACGACGCTACGCGAAGCCACCGACATCTGGCAAATAGTTACACCAACCAAATTTATCGTTTGATCATGGGAGACGCAGAATCTCCGCTGCTTCTCGTTTACCGATCGCATACGCGGTAATTCCAGGCGCAGCGCCGGCACCCAGCAACGATCGATGCCGCTCGGGGGCGGTAATCCAGGTATCGATGAATGCGATCAAGGCTTCGTTGCGTCGCTGATGTTCCGGAGTGACTCGGAACGCCCCCGCCTCGACACTCACACTTCCCCGCTGAAAGCGCAGTTCAAGCAGGTGAGCGGGTTGGGGAAACGTTCGGGCGTGATCGACGATCATGACGAACTCGGAAGCCGCATGGGGTCCGCTTCGTTCAGTGGCAATCAATCCTTGCGCAATATCAATCACCACGCGCTTTCGCGCATTGACGATGATGATCGGAATGGTCACCGCGTTGACAATCAGCAGGATCACTATCAGCCAGACCACGCCAGCGGCCGTGTGCTGAAACCACAGTGCGGTCAGTGCGCGGACTCCGAGCAAGAGAACGAGGAGGCCGTTCAGCCCTCCCCAAATCCACCACCACGGTGCGAGATTCTGCTGCCGAAACGTCTCACCTGCGATTCCGTTCACAACGCCTCCAAGGTGCGACCGTATTCCCGTGACCCGAACTCCTCGATCAAGAAGCTACGAGAGAGGGCCATGGATCCTCGAATTTCTCCGCAACGGACTCCCCGAGAGCTCGCGCATCTTCAGAGAACTGCTCGAGATCGGAGATCTCCGTGGCAAACAAGTCCCAGAGACTCTTCACCGCACCCACGATTGAGAGTATGAGTCCGATGACGCCGATGGGAGTGACCGGTGGAACGAGGGCGATAGCGCTCACTACCGCACCTGCGAGCGCAAGGGCGAAGTTCACAAGTCCGTTGAGGATATTGCCCCAAAAACTCTCGATCGAATCAGCATGCTTCCCGAGCGCCTCGCCGATGAGCTTCGCACTATCTTCAACGTTTTCAATCGCATCGTGCTGCATGGTGACGATCACACGATACGCATCCGATGCGGGCCCCTCCCACGAATCTGTGGCAGGGAGATCGTCACGACGAACCAGATCCGCAGCCGATTCGAGGAGATTGGTCACACTCGTTTTCCAGGACTCCGCAGCAGTACGAAGCGCAGCGGGATCGCCAAGCCCATAACTGATGACTTCTTCAAAGAGCTCGAACAAGCGTTGCACTTCAGCGCAAAACTCATCCCACTTCTGAAGAATGTCGTTCAGGAAACTGCGAAGTGGTGCCGGGATCATCGAGATCGCACCATTGATTGCACTTGCTAGACGATCCACGTCGGCTGAGCAGCGCTGAACCGTCGAAACGGATTGAGCGGCTTGCGCATTCACAACAAATCAACCTTCCAATTCCGCAGTGATTTCACGGAGTCTGGCCAAGATCAGGTCTTCTGCAGAGTTGTATGAGGTCACCGCTGAGGTCAACGATCCTGCAACTTCACTCGACTGACCAGCGCCGTCACTCAAATGCGCGTTAAGTTGCCTCAAGAACGCCCGATACACGCCTGCAAACTCGATGCCGGCCATCATGAATGCATCATTGGGGAGATCTCGCCCCTCCATGGATGCGGCCAGGCTACGAAGCTCTTCCGCGCTTGTCGCCCACTTCTCTGAGTCGCTCGACACATCATTAAATGTCACCTCGACTTCAACAGCCATGATTCTCCTTGCTCAGTCCCCTGAACGCACTATTCGAGTCCGTCGAACGGCCGACTCATTGATTCAGTGGCTTCCTGAATCGCATACCCAATGTCTTGCTCGATCGCTTTCGCGCCGACTCCCCGAAGTCGTTCTGAATTCAATCGAATGGAATTCACATACCCATCTGGGGACAGGTTGATTGTTGCAATTCCCAGAGGCCCACGCCCGTGAGAGCGCTTCTTCACGTGCGCCTGCACTTGAGCGATCAAGGAATCAAGCTCAGCGTTGAATTCATTGACGCTGAGCTCAGAAGTGCGTCGAACAAATTCATGGCTCACGTTCGAAGTGACCGGCGGAGCCGCCGCACTCGCCTGTTCGGTGATGACGTCAGACAGACCGAACTCCTCGATCTCGTATCGCCTCTGCATCGCCTGGTTGAGTGCTTCGGAAATTGCCGCTTCAAGATCTAGCGGAGCAACGATGCGTTCCCAATCATCCCGAATCGCAATCATCGTCGCATTCGAGGAAAGCGTCACCGTGACGGCTCCGAGCTGGTCTCTACCCTCAGCTACTGAGCGGCTCCCAACCGCTAGCGATGAGAACTCTTCCTCGCTTCGGCTGAGCTCTTCGCCGAGCAACTTCCATGTATCCCGATTGTTTCGAGTCATTCCATGTGCCCCGTCTCCTCCTGAGCATCCAGCATGAGATGCTACGCGGCCGCGTAAACGTCCTCGAGCGCGTCTTCGGTCTCTTCATAGGTCTGCGCGGCAAAATCGCACAGATCCGAAACCGCCTGCAAGATGGTTTTGAGCGCCCGCATCGAAGTGGCCCACTCGAGCTGCGCCGAATCGAATGCTTGCTGCGCTTCCCCCGACCAAGCTCCTCGAAGCACAAGCGCAGCATTTTCGAGACGGAGCAACTCGATGTCGAGTCCATTCACGGAGACCGAAAGATCTTGACCGAAGTCTCGAATCCGTTCGGTGTCAAAGGTGAGTTGTGCCAATTGTCATCCCCAAGTCGTCCTCGCGTCCCCCGAGTACCCCAGATTCGCGGGCGTTCACCGCCCACAGATGTTGAAAACTTAGCCTGCGAAGCGGCCGG
>NZ_JHBW01000089.1 GCF_001273845.1 Leucobacter musarum subsp. musarum | reverse complement strand
TAAACGTGCATCAGACCCTTTCTGTGCGGATGCGGCGGCATTAGCTTTCCCATGGGATTGCTGCGAGACTCCGTGGATGGGGAAACTAGTTCACGGCAATCACGAGTACGACTTTGAAGACCGCTTACTCGCACACCTCCAGTTCGTCATCGGACAGAAACTTCGCAAGCAAGAGGGCTTCTTTCTGAGTTGGCAGAAGGGCCACAGCGAGGGCGACGGTCGCACTTCCGTGTGGCTCTCGCCTCACGTCACGATCGCGTTCCACTACTCAGGCGGCAAAGAGCCGGAGATGAGCAAGGCTTGGGTACGAGTACTGAGCGCTCTAGCTCACACGCCGCGCGGCCTTGTCGCGATCAGCGAGCAAGATGCCGAGAAGTACGTGAAGAAAAATCCCGACCTGATCTGAAAGCGACGCCCCCTCTCCTGAGCCTTACGGCCCGGGCGAGGGGGCGATTTTTACGTCTACTGCTGATGGAGTGATCCAGTACGGTTTGGAGGGCTCGACGTCCAATGAGGCTTCCGACTCCTGTGCAGCCACTCGCCACAGATTGAGAACTTCTTATTGATATGAAAACCCTTAACTCGGTAACTTCAATTCATGGCAAACGCGAATTTTCAATTCTTCAACGTTGGACGGGGCTACGTTGATCACTGGGTCCACGAAACGACCCATTGGCGGCTTGAGCAGAAACACACCCACGCGATTCGAGAGCTACAGGAGTCGCTATACAGGTTGATAGCGAAGCGTGACAAGATCCATGAGGCGCGTCGCAAGTTCATTCCAGTTAGCAGCATCGCTTCATTCAACGAACCTTCGAACGAAACGCAGCAGGAGCTTTACAGCGCCGTACAGGACTTCTTTCTGCAGTATTACTCGACGCTCTCCGCTTTCGCCAGCATGCTCTCTCGCTTCAGGAATGTTCTTGGTGACGTCCCGCACTCAACAAACACAAAGTTCCTAAAGTGGCTTGCTCCACGTGCTCTTCACGCGGAAGCAACAATGGATCTTCTTACCGAGGCTCGCCAGTATCGAAATCTTCTTGACCATCAGGGTCGCCACCAGCCATTTGATTGGGCCACACTTCGATTCGGCGAAGGGCCGACCCAGGTGGGAATCCATGGCCCCGTGGGGGAAAGTGGCCACATTCCGGATGGGGCCCAACGTATCGATTCAATCGAAATACTTTCCGGTTTCACCCCGGAGTCGTCGGACTGGATATTTATCGCGCCCGATGAAGACAAAGTACTGACATCGCTCGCTGTCCAGATGAATGCCATCTTCCCATTCATTAGCGGGAAAATCATGGACCCCGAATCTACAAAGAACTGTCAGTGGAAACTGATTCTCCAGGCAGATGACCCCCAGCAGGGTTACCCGATTTTCGCTGCCGCAGATGGCATCGTGCAAGGCCCGAAGAAGACCCATCCGGGAGCGAGTTTTGGACTATAGAACGACTAAGCGCTCGCTTCGCACAGCTCTTCCCAGTGGGTAGTGGCGCGTCGGGAGAGCATTTCGCGTTTCATGGTCCAGACCGGAGCGCCGTGGAGACCACCGAGTCCGACACCGATCGCGCGGGAGCCGAGTTTCGCGGTTATCTCGTCGAGCGTCTCACCGATCCGGCGACCCTCATATTCAGGCTCGAAGAGGGCGATAGGCGCGACGTCGAGCTTCTTTCGGAGGCCTGTGAGCACGATGCCGGCGCGAACGTAGTCTGACCCTGGGCGGATCTTCGGGAGTACTGCGAAGCTGGCTTTGGCGATGCCGATGGGGTCGTCGGTTTCTGTCGGCATCCCGACCGCGGAGTGCGCGGTGTGGAATTCGCCTCCACGGAATCTGCTGGTCGACGCCCATGCCGATACGACGCCGGCGACGAGGCCGTGTTCGCGGAGTCGTGAGCTCGCGCGCTGCGCGTAGATGGACAGTACTTGTTGCATGCCCTCACATGTGGTGACTGGTTGTGAGAACGAGCGGGAGAAGATCAGCTGGTCTTTGTGCGGGGGTGCTTCTTCGAGTGGGATGCAGGGTATGCCGCGGAGTTCGAAGAGTGTGCGCTCCATGACGACGGAGAACTTCTTGCGGATCCATTTCGGTTCAGCGTCGCGGAGGTCTTTCGCGGTGAAGATGCTCATGCCGGCGAGACGCTTTCCAGTTCGGCGGGCGATGCCCCATAGGTCGGTAGTGGCGGTGCCGGCGAGGATTCGCTCGAGGTGTGCGGATGAATATGCGCCGAGGTGGCAGACGCCGCCGAGTGAGGGGTCGGCTTTGGCGCCGCGTGAGGCGAGCTTCGCCTGGGTCTTTGAGCGGGCGATGCCGACGCGGACGGGGATGCCGGTGCAGCGCAGTACTTCGGCGCGGATCTGGTGCCCGATCGCGGTGAGTTCGTCGACGGTGCCGTGCAGGCCGATGAATGACTCGTCGATCGAGTAGACCTCTTGCCAGGCGGAGTAGCGGCCGATGATCTCCATGACTCGCGCCGACATCGACCCATAGAGCTCGTAGTTGCTTGAGCATGCGACGACGCCGGCGGTTGCTGCCCACTCCTTGATCTTGAACCAGGGAGCACCCATCTCGACCTGGAGCGCTTTCGCTTCGCGGGACATCGCCACGACGCAGCCGTCGTTGTTGGAGAGCACGACGACGGGCCGACCGTACAAGGCCGGGTTGAACACGCGCTCGCAGCTCGCGTAGAACGACTCGCAGTCGACGAGCGCGATCATGCGTTCAGGAGCGGAGGACACGGTGCAGGCTCCTCGTGACGACGCCCCATACGTGGAGTTCGGAGAGCTCCTCGACGACGATGTCGGGGTGGTTCCGGTTCTCAGCGGAGAGCACGACGCCGGCGGCGCGAGCAACGCACCGAGGATCGCAGCCGCCATGAGCGGCGGCACCGCGTTCCCAATCGCGAGATGCCGTTCCGACTGAGTGCCAAGAAGCACAAGATCGGGTGGAAACGACTGCAGCGCCGCAGCTTCCTCGACGGTGACGCGGACGCCTGCCAGCTGGCCTTCCTTGATCCCAACTGCGCCGGAGTGCCCGCCGACATCTTGCCGGGAGCCGTCCGCAAGCTGTCGACCGATGAGCATTCCTCCCGCACTGCGCCGGGTAGCGACTACGGTTGGCGCGGGCCGTTCCGTGGTCCACTGCTCGAAGTGCTCTCGTACGTCAGCCGACTTCACCGCACGGCCTTGCTCTCCGTGGTTGTGATGCCCTCGGCTCGTGAGCCGCGGATCAGCAGCTACGGTCGTTGCAGGGACGCGAGGGTCAACGCCTCCCGGACCCTGCCACTTGCCAAGCTCCTGGGCTGTTCGCAGCGTCTTGCGCGCTCCTGAACCACCATCGAGCGGATCAGGGCCACCTTGCCGGCCACTGCCACCAGTGACAGTGGCGGACGGACGTTCAGTCATGCCCCACCCGAGCGCCTCGGCCATACTCACCCACTTCTCGACGCCCGGATCGAGTCGGCCCGGATCGGTCGAGTAGTAGCGGGAGTGCGTCGGCGCGGGCGGCTGCACCTTGCCGTCTAGGCGAGCCATGAGGATCGCGCGTTTCCGGGTCTGGGGTACGCCGTACTGCTCGGCCCGCATGACGTCTGTCCACACCGAGTAGCCGTACCCGCGCAGCACGGTCGCGTAGGCGTGCCAGACCGGGAGCACCTCGGGTACCTGCTCGAGCGCGATCAGGCGCGGCCGGTGCCGGTAGATGTGCGCGAGCGGGGTGAGCACGAGTGCGGTGCGCGGGTCGAGGGACTCGGTCAGCTCGTGCAGGCGGGCCGGGTTCTCGTGGCGGTGTTCGTCGATCGCGCGCAGCACGTCCTCGAGAGCTTTCCGCCCCTCGCCCTTCCCGGCCATGCTGAACGTCTGGCACGGCGGCGATGCGATGTAGAGATCGTGCTCGGGCACCAGGTGCTCGTGGAAGAGGCCGGACCACACGTCACGGTAGATCGTGCGCATGCGGTTCGCGGTGCGCAGCCGGATCGCGGAGGGTGCAATCTCGACACCGTGCTCGCGAATGCCGAGCCACTGGCAGGCGACGCCCCATCCGACGCCGGCGAAGACGTCGAGCGCCGTCGCGGCGCTCATCGAGGCCCGCTTTCGAGCATCAAGCGTCCGGGCATGCCGGTCTCGATCATCGTCGCGACCTGCTCGCCGGTCTCCTCGAACACTGTGCGGCCAGACGGGAGCACGGTGTGCGCGTAGAACTCCTGCTCGAACGTCGCGATGCCGGACTCGATGGCCTCGAGCTTCGCCTTCACGACGAGCGCGAGCGCGCGCCACTTCTGCCGCGTCGCCTGCTCGTAGGCAGCATCCCTCGCCGACGCCGTGCGTTCTCCGCGGGCGTGGTGCGTGAACTCGCGCGCGGCGGGGTCCGGGAGCGGGATCGTGAACCGCACCTGGCGACCATTCGCCTGAAACGCGATCCGCGCGGCGCCGGGCTCCGTCATGTACGCGAAGTGAGTCGCCCCGTAGCGGGCGAGCGTCTTCTCGATCTCACCGCGCGAGCGATCGCTGGTGACATCGGTCTTCGATGCGTAGGTGCTCATCGTGAGCCCTCCTTGATTCCTATTGCGAGACGCTGATCAGCGCGGCGGAGATCCCGTGCTGCTTTCGCCCGCACCTTCTTGAGTGCGACCCAGCGCTTCCGGTCGCGCTTTCGACGAGGTTTGCGACCAAAGATCACCGAGAGAAGCAATGCGTCGAACTTCAGACCGGAGAGCGTGATCGAGAATGTCTTCATCGCTTCGCCCGCCTTGATCGCCGCATCACCGAATGAGGTGAACGCCTCGTGGGCCTCATCGATCCACGTAACCTCGGACCGGAAGCCGAGCGGCGTGAACCCGGCGGCCTCGAGGTTGCCGACTGGCGGCAGTTCGGTACCCGGAGGGGCAAAGTAGATGCTTACGGTGGGGATGTTTTGCGATTCGTTCTCTGGGCCCACGTCGGGCACCTCCTTGCGACACGTCGAGGGGGCCCGACTCCTGCCAGACCCCCTCGAATGCGAAAGCCCCGCTTGCGGCGGGGCTTGATTGGTTACTTCTCGGTGACGAGATCCGTCAGGTCCGGTGGCGTCCAGCCATCGGGTTTGAGGATCTTGCCGTCCTCGCGGCGCCGGACCTTGCCATCGGCGCCGACCTTCGCCATGTTCGCGGCGTGGATGCGGTCGAAGGCTTCGTCGACGTCGTATCCGGCGGCCGCGGCGAGGCCGTAGGTCAGGTAGAGGATGTCGCCGAGCGCGTCGAGCACTTCGTGTGCGTCGGCATCGATGACAGCGTCGATGAGCTCCTGCACTTCCTCCTTGACCAGCTTGTGACCGAGACGGAGGGTCGCCTGGTTCGGGAGCTTCGGCACGTCGGAGACGGTGTCGCCGCATGCGATGCGGAACTCGCGCACCTGGTCCTGATGGTGTCGGCGGATCGTCTTCAGCGCCGCGTTGGCTTCGGCGGTGGTGACGTAGTCACTTTGGGATGGCATTCATGACCTCCTGGCATGTTTTGCAGATCGGATACTTGGTGAAATCGCGCGTCGGCACGTCCTTCTTGCCGCACAGTGCGGTGACCTCGGCGCCATCGAAGTACGCGGCCTCGATGTCGGATTTGCGGAAATAGTGCGCGAAGCGGTCATGGTCGCCGGCGTCGGTCGGAGCGACCGTTGTGTCTGGCTTCTCGAGAGTGTCGGTCGCCATCAGAACGGACTCTCGTCGTCAAATCCTCCGAAGCTGCTCGGCGGCGGATCCTGCACCGCCGCGGCGCCCCAGCGTTCCTGAGCGGCGGGCTGCTGGAACCCGCCCTGCTGCTGCCCGAAGCCGCCGACCTGTCCGCGATCGCCGGCACGCGTCACCTGTGCAGTAGCGAAGCGGAGCGACGGTCCGACCTCTTCGACTTCGAGGTCGAGCGAGGTGCGCTGCTGCCCTTGGTTGTCTGTGTACGACCGCTGAGTGAGGCGTCCTTGAACGATGACGCGCATGCCCTTCGTGAGAGATGCGGCGATATTGTCCGCGTAGTCGCCATAGGCCCGGCATCCAAGCCACAGCGGTTCACCGTCAGACCAGTCACCCGACTGACGATCACGGACGCGCGGGGTCGAGGCGATGCGGAACGTCACCCACGCCTTTCCTGCCTGGCTGACGCGAGGTTCCGGGTCGGCAACGAGGTTCCCGACAACTGTGATGAGCGGTTCTCCGGCCACTACTGGACCTCCTCAAATGTCACATGAGCTCGATATGTTTTCTTGATCTCGCCGTCGTTGCCGTAGAGCTCAACGGTGAGAGCCCCTGACTCCTCGTCGAACCCGTAACCACACCATCCACCGAGCTCGTTAGCGAAGGTGAGATCCTCTGCGAGCGTCTTCACCGTTGGCTGCGTCGGCTCCTGATCGGTTTCAGCGCTCATCATGCTGTCCCCGTTCTGACCGGATGCGATCGACGACGCGATCGACGCCGGCCTGTTCGGAAGTGCTCAGGATCGTGCTCGACGATCCCCGGGGGCGTTTCCGCCCGCCAGCGATCGCGATGATGAGCACGAGCAGCGGTGTGCCGAGCAGCAGGCCGACGAAGATCGCCGGCGAGAACGTGGCGACCTGGGCGATCTGCAGCGTCAGCAGCACGATCGATGCGACGACGCCGACTGCGATAACGAGTAAGGCCACGATCGCGCGAGCTCTCGTGGCTTTCAGTTCCGCCGGTGACGGGTACGGGGGTGATGGACGGTCTGTCATTTCTTGTCCTTTCCGCCGGCGCGTACGGCGTCGACGATGTCTTGTTGGTACTGGGTGAGGTCTCCGGCGAAGGGTTCGCCGACTGCGGCGGCGCCGATGGCGGCGAGCACGAGGGCGTCGGTCTCGTTGTTGTTGGCCGGTGCAGCGTCGGGGTAGCGTCGGGCGGCTGCGAGAAGAACTTCGTCTTTCGCCGCGTTGCCGCGCCCCGTCGCGAACTTCTTCAGTTGAGACGGCGTCACCCTGAGAGGTGGCTCCCATCCGCGCTGCATGAGGCCGTCGACGAGCATCCACCAGCCTGAGTAGAGCTTGTCGAGCTGCCCTTTCGACCCGAACGACGGCGACTCGATAGTCCACGCCGGGATCCCACCAAGCGGGGTAGCCCATTCGGCGATCTTTCCGGCGATCATGCCGACGCGGTCTGGGTGCATCCACCACTCGGCACCGGGGCCGGATCGGATGGTGATGCACTCTGCTTGGCCGTCGGTGATGGCGCAGACGCCAGTAGCGGTGAGGCTGAAGTCGATTCCCAGGATCATTCGCCACCCCGCAGGAGCTTGAGTTCTGCCTCAAGTTCAACGACGCGAGCTTCGGCACTCTGTCGAAGCTCGTGCGGCGTCATCCCAGATGCTCGCTGCATGGTGAAAACGAACTCGGGTTCGTCGGCACCTGCGGTCGCTAGTTTGGTCTCGACGTAGTTGACGCCGCCGATCGAGTCAAACCACTGCTTAGCAATCTCCGTAATGAAGAGCACAGTGGATTCCGCGTCTTCAACCGTGATCTGCGCCGTACCCTCCTTGAGGCTCACGTATCGCAGTTTGAGTGCGTCATTCGAGGCTGATGGGAGCCTGCCTCGGCCGCGGGCTCGTGGGCCCCACCCGTCCTCCGGGGCGACGATGCGCA
The DNA here is from genome assembly GCF_001273845.1 of Leucobacter musarum subsp. musarum. GTDB lineage: Bacteria > Actinomycetota > Actinomycetes > Actinomycetales > Microbacteriaceae > Leucobacter > Leucobacter musarum. The sequence goes on along the minus strand of NZ_JHBW01000089.1, from coordinate 116,250 downwards.
TACACTCGCCATCCATGCGCAAACGTGTTTCTCCCGAGCCGTAGACACGCTCGACGAACTCCTGGACGGTCGCCATAGCGTCGAGCGGAATCGGAAGCTTCAGGACGAGAACTTCCCCGGTGGTCTGCGTCATGCTGCCGCCATCCCTTTCGTCGGTCGAGCAGCTGCGCGCGCCTCGTTTAGGCTACGCAGCTCCTTGACTTTGTCACCGAGCACGCGTTTCTCTCGGAAGAGCGTGGCGTTGGCGACGTCGAGGGTCTCGTTTTGCCGTTGCAGGATGCCGCGACCGATTTCGAGCTTGTCGATCTCGGCTTCCTTCGACAGCAGGTCGGCGCCGAGCGCGAGCACCATCCAAGCGAGCTCGCTGCGCGAACGCTCGTTCACCCACGCCTGCAGGGCGCTGCGCTGATTCGCTTCGATGAGTTGAAGCAGCTGCGCGGCGTTCTCGCCGGCGGCGATCTCCATCTCGGCGAGGTCTATTTCCCCGGCCATTCGTCACCACACCTTTCGCATGATTCGTGTCTCGGTAGCCCATGAGGGCAGAACTGTTTCTCCCGGCGAGCAAACCGTCGGGCGTCAGCTTCGATCGACTTCTTCTCGGCTTCGTACGCTTCTCGGTCCTGTTTGCAGGCACGACAGTTCTCGTTGTGACCCCAGTGGTCGTGTTTTTGGCAAGTTCGGGTGGTGGGGGGTGGGGGTGGTACCTCCCCTCCCCTCCTTTCCTTTACCTTCCCTTCCCCTCCCCTCCTACGTGGGATCTCGTGTTCGCTCCCACGTGTCTCATCGGAACTCGCGTGAGTTTCATCGAGTTCGACCGAGTCGGGTTGAGCGCACATGAGGCAGCGCGATTTCCAGCGAGTATCGACGCGCTGATGATCCGCGAAGCTCGGGATCTCCAAGTAGTCCTTCCCCGACGCCGTGGCACGGCGGAGACGCCCAGCGTCGACCAGCTGCTGCACGAGGGAATCGCTATCCACCGGGTCAGCCGGCAGGATGCGCAGCTTGAGCCCGAGCGGATCGTCTTCAAGATGCCCGCGATCGCAGGCGAAGTTCCACAGTCCGATGTAGAAGAGCCGCACCTCGATGGGGAGGCGAATCATCGCCCCATCAGTCCAGAACTCTGGCTTGATGGTTCTGATCCTGGCCACATTCCTCCTCCTTCCACCCGGTCATGCTGAGGCGGATGATCTCACCCCAGCTGATCTCTCGCGCTTGGACGCTGAGCGCGTCACTGTAGAGCGCTGCGAGGCTGCGATCCCCGAGCTCCTCGTACTCCGTGGCGAAGTGGCAAAGCTCCTCAGTGCTCATGGCCCGTGCCGCGAGGATCACGTGCTCGTCGTTCAGTCGTCTGGGGGTACGCATGGCTCGTGGCCTCCTTCCTGCGTCAACCGGCACCATCCATGGACGGCGTGCCGGATCGGTACTTCCCACGGCATTCGAATGCCGATTCGTGAGATGGCGAAGCCCTGCGCGAATCCGTCTACCCGGTGCTTCACTTCGACGTCGTGGTGACAGGTTCGGCAAAGGATGATGCCGGCTGACACGTCGCCCGCTGCGGGGTTCTTCCTGGATCCGCCTTGTCCGCGAGCCATCCGATGCTGCATATCCCAGCCGCCGAGAGCTGCTCTGCCGTAATCGCGATCCCACTTGCGCCCGCACTTTGCACAGCGCCCGTTGTCGCGAGCGAAAATGAGATCGACGACAGCCGGCGTGAAGACGGAGAGGTCTTTGCCGGCCACCTCAGACTTCCTCGGAATTGGGCGGCTCGGCGTAGACCGGCTGTGAGGTCGGCGAACTGTCGAGCCCAAGGCGCCGCCAGAGCCCGTCTACGCCCTGCTCCTCGAACCAGTCGATGTCGAGGCGCTCTGGCATCTTGAAGATCACCGAACGTGCGCCGGTGAGTGTGGCTTTCCCGCGCTCGGGCATCTCGACGATGGCGTCGACGTCGTAGGGCAGATCCTTCTGACCCTTGATCTTGTCGGTCTTGTCCTTTGTCGGCTTACCCGCATCGTTCATGACCGTGACCGTGTCGAGTCGCGCGGTGATGATGACGGGGCCATCATGGGTGCGTGCTGCGGCGAGAATCTTCGCCCACTTGCCGGTGGCGACGTTCCAGAGGTCCATGCCGACGATGGGGTTGCCGCCCTTGTCGAACGATTGACGGGCGATCGCGGAATCTGTCGCCTGGTCTCGGAGTTCGTCCCAGATGCGAGTGCCAGAGTCGATCACGAGCAGGTTCTTTCGCCCGTCGTCGATCGGCGCCGCGGCCGCGGCGCGGACCTTCTGGTAGAAGTCCTCGAGAGAGCCGTCGTGAGGAACGATCTCGAACCGAGCGCCGGGAATCGCCCCGTACTCATCAGGGTCTTTCTCACCGAAGCCGATCCAGAACGTCCGGCCGATGAGCTCGGATGCTGAGGCCCGCGCGGCCTGGTACGACTTCCCCGTCTTCTCCCGCCCCGTCAGCAGGAGAACAGGCCAGGACGGCAGCCCCGTCGGCTTGCGGGTCTGCAACGGCTCCACTGGGCGCGGGCCGCGCGGTCGAGCTTGTGCGGGCGGGCGTGGTGTTGGGTTGCTCAAAGCTCCCCCTCCAGTTCTTGTTTCATCTCGTCTTGGAAGCGATTGATCACCCACGGGGGCGGTTGCAGCTCACGAACTCCCGGCACGTAGCAGGGCCACTCCCCCGACTCGAGGGAGCGGAGCAAAATGGTGCGCGCAGCTCGCGCTCGCACGAACGCCATCTCCTGCCAGTCACGATCGAGACTGTGCACCTGCACCCCATAGGGCGGCACTTTCTCAACCGCTACGAAGACCATGTCGGTGATGTGCGAACCCGCGTAGGCGGCACCTTCCATGTAGTGACCCCAAGAAACGTCGTAGTCGAGGTCATCGATCGTTCGCGTGAAGGCCTTGGTGGACGCATCGGTGGTCGATTTGAGATCCAGCGCGACATGGTGCTCAGTGGGCATCCAGTCGAACCGAAGGCGCATCGGCAATCCCGTTTCAGGATCCTGGGAGAACACGGACGCTTCCGGGTGACCAGCTGCTTCAAGCACCGGGCCCACATCAGGGTGGCGCAGCACCGCTTCGGCAGCGAGGTTGATGCTTTGGAGTTCAGAAGCCGTCACCACGACGTAGCCGTCCCTGCGTGCCTCAGACATCCACTTCTGAGCCGCCGCATTGCGCCGGCCTTTCCCATCGGCGTCGAGCAGCTCCTCAGGCACACAGACGGCCTGTTGCCCGGTCCCGAGAACCTTCGTGTGGATCGCGGTTCCCACGTCGAACGTCGCTTTGGGCTTCTCATCCTCGGCATGGTCCATCGCCCACTTGTAGTGAGCAGGAGACTTCAGCAGTTTCTTCGCGCCAGTCGAAGAGAGCTCAGCGGTTCGAAACTCTCTGTACACGCCCTGCCCGTGATACTCGGATTCACTCATCCCGAGCACGAGGCCTTCACGAGCCTTCATTTCTTCAGTCACCGAAGATCTCCCGTTCTTTGTCTAGGTCGCGCCGGTAATCTGCTTCATCCCAGGGGTCAGGCCCCTCCGGATCATCCGGAGTACAGAACCCACACATCAATGCCCTGCCCTGAAGCCGAGCCACTGAAGCAGGGTGCTCAGGTGGCCGAGTTTCCATGCTGCGAAGAAACACACCGCGGCGGTGATGGTGAGGGCGATCGAGGTTGCGACAATCCCGGTGATCTGGTCAGGCGGCATCGTCGGGGCCCTCCTCGAAGCTCTTCGCGGCGTCGGAAAGAAGATCACGCAGTCCCACAAACAGGGGATGAACGTTGCTCTCGATTTCCGCGCTCTGCATGGCAGCTTTCTGCTCGGCTGCCTCTATCGCGTGACGCAGCTTTCGCGACTCTTCGATGGTGAGCGCATCGGCGACGACCACATGCACCGCACCGTTACAGGCGTGAGCATTGGCGACGGTGTGCTCGCGGGTGACGTTCTTCTCAGACATGGTTGGTCTCTTTCTCTTCTCTCGGGTTCTGCGCCCACAGGTCGGGGCGCGTCCACAGGACGGTGATGAGGCGCATGCCGGCGCCGTCACGGGTGGCGATCACGGCGACGCGATCGCGGATGTACGCGCATCGGTGTGACTCCCAATGCACACGGGTCTCGGTGGGCTCGAGCATCGCTGCGCGCACCTCGGCATAGGTAAGTTCGCCGTGCTGGGAAGCCATGAGCATGAATCGGTCGGTGAAGTGCCCGGAGCCAGCGAACTCCAGGCCCATCGGAACCGGCGCGGGCTCAAAGCCATGCAATGGGTCGCGGCGCTCGCGCAGTTCAGCGAGGCGGGCGCGAACCGTTGCCAGGCGGATGCTCGGGAGAGCGACCCATCGCTCTCCCCACGGCATCCGCCAGGTCTGCCCGCCCCTTGGGTGTTCCTCGATGAGGACCGCACCGTATCGGGGGAACTCCTTGCGTGCCAGCTTCAGCGGGTGCTTCACGCGAACGCACCCAAGCTCGAACGGGCCCACCACAGCAGTGCGACGAGCAGTACAGCGACGATGAGCGTCGCAGTGAGGTCACGCCACCGCATCGACCGATTCCCCTGCCAGAGCGCCGTCCTCGATTACGAACGCGGCGCCGTCGTCTCCCACACGCTCAATCCACACCTGGAATCCGTGCTCGCGCGCCGCATCGGTGATGACCTGCATCCCGTCGGCGTCGAGCAGCGAGCCGTCCATGATCCGAATGACGCGGAGCTTCGGGTTCGACGCCATCGCCATCGCCATCGAAACGCGGATCTGTTCTGCCGCCGACGCCTGCGAGAACGGGATGCCGGCGAACGTCACTCCATCCGCATCGAACCCGAGACCCCCGACCGGGAACTCTGCTCGAGCGAGTGCGTCAGCCTTCTGAGCATCGATAGCCTCGATCTCTTCGGAGAGGTGGGCGTACTCGTTCGCGAGAATCGCATGTGCTGAGTTCAGCTCGCGTGCGGCGTTGTTGTCGCGAATCTTTGCGTTGGAATCTTCGAGGGTGCGAAGCTTCGCCCTCAGCTCCGTTTCGTCGATCGTGGGGCGCGCCGCCAGCTTTTCGACATCGCCGAGCTGGTCCTTCGCGGCGTTGAGTTCCTCAGTCAGCTCGCGCACTCGACGTTCGAGCCGAGCCGTGCGCTCGCCGGCGTTTCTGATCTCTTGGTTGTGCTCGATCGCGTTTTCGAGTTCGGACAGAACGTCTCGTGCACTCGTCTCCTCGATGTCCATCGCGATGTCGAATGCCGGGGGTTCCCCGAGAGACTTCTTGCGGCGGCCGACTTCAGTTCGCTCATCGAACTTCGCCACTCGCTCTCTGTCGAGCTCATCGATATCCACGTCCAGGGTGACCTGCTTCAGCAGCATCTCTTTCTGATCGCGCGCACTCAGCCGGGTAAACGCGAGCGGGTCGAACGACATCCGCCCGAACAAGATGTCGAGCAGCGACTGAGGCGACTTGTACTCCGCGCCGTCCGCTGACTGCACCTTCACCGACGTCGTTCCATTTCGCCAAATGCGGGTGACGATCATGTCGCCGAGGTTCAGCGTCACGCGCGCCTGGTCGGCGCCGTCACGGATCGGCTTCACGCTCTTGTTGCCGTCGCGGCCGCCGAGCGCCGCCCAGATGGCATCGAGTACCGAGCTCTTGCCTTGCGCGTTGCGGCCAGAGATGACAACGGCCCCGCTGTCGTCGGGTTCGATACTGACTGCGCGAATACGCTTGAAGTTCTCGACCTGGAGTTGAACGATGTGCACGGTGTTCCCTTCGATGGATGCGAAAAACCCGCCCACATGCGCTGCGGGGCGGGTTTGAGAGGTGTAATTAGGGCAGGAAATTGTGCTGCCCAAGATGGACAGCCCTGCTTGTAACTGACGCAGACAGATTTCATTGCACACGGCTACTTGGGAATGCACCCGATATGCTCTGGCTGTGAATGACGAGAGCAAACCAGTTCTGGTTTTTATCGAGTACGCCAGCGATAACTGGCCTGTACTACTCGTTTCAGTACTGGCGCTGCTGGTATCGACCGCTGCGTTTTACGTTGGTTGGCGAAGTTCAGCACCGAAGCTCATAGTGAGTTTCGATACATCTGAAACCCCCACGGGTGGCAGCTACCCTTTCAAGATCACAAATAATGGCGACCATTGGATATCGAATATCCGGATCAGCTGGGCATTTGACCCAACAGGATTTCATGCCCCTAAAGATGAGTGGTCGAACGAACTGCTTATGCCAGGAGAGAGCTTCAGCGCTAAGTTGCATCATTTCGGAGCCCAGGGGGACCCCGACCCAGATACTTCGTTGGGCAGCGCGCTGAGTTTTTATGAAGAGCATCTTCTTCCAAGCTCCGACACCAAACGTCGCACCGGGCGGGCTTCGTTCCGTCGGCAGGTTCTTCCCTATGTGCGCCTCTCGCAGAGAGTCGCACTCCCGAAAGTCGTCCCTGGCGTTTCTGAAGGGTTTGAAGCGACCATTCGAGGTTCCGATGCGAGTAATAACACGGCCCCCTAGGTAGCGTTGTAGCTGAGACAGATCTTCCCCGTGGTGGCCGCGGTCGCTCAAACTCCGCGGTGGGCCGTCAAGTCCGGCGCTCCACCTCTGTGACCGTGCTTCCTGCCGTGCTCCCCGCCTCTACGGGTTCAGCAACGTGCGTGTAGCGGCTCCACCCAGCGCGAACGCCGATGAGGAAGTGTGCCGCCGTGGCCGGTCGGGATCCTTGGCCGCCTTCCAGCGGTCACCGGGAGCGAAGCGCGCAACTGCTTGCTCGGGCAGGATCCTGATCTAAGTTCTCTGTTCAGCGCTGCAGCCTTTGGGACCGGGAGTCATGCGTGGACCGTCGGTGTCACCCACCTCAGGGGTGGTGTGCCGCCCCACCAATCAGGGGCGTTTCAGCTGCAGCTATGTAGTTGTGAGCCGCCGTGCGGCCGTGGCCCGAAACCGATCTGCGAGCGCATCTCGGGCCGAAATTGGGTATGCAGTAGCCAGGCCAGGGTCGAAACGCTGGCGAGAAACTGCGCCGGTGGCTTAGCCGGCGAGCTCGGGAATGGGTGCGAGCATCCGGATTCGGAGCTGCTCGATGCCCTTCATCGTGATGCGCACCTGTGGGGAATCCAGCACGGTCTCACCTGTCTCCGGGTGACGGTGCGACTGCGGCTTGTGACGCAGCCGGCCAGTGTCGACCGCGGACTGCAGCGCCTGCCATCGGCCCGACTGCCGGAACACCCAACCGATCGACTTCATGAACTCGAACAGACGATCGCGCCCGGTCACGATGCCTGCACGCTGCAGCATCTTCGCCGCATCACCGACCGAGTAGTCACCGTCACCCGACGCGAGGTCATCCCACGCACCAGCACGCGGCTCTAGTTCCGCGACCTTTTGCTCGGCAGCCTCGCGGGCGTCCTCTGCGGCGAGCACCATGAGCGCGAGACCACGACGATCGATTTCGGCCGCCGGCGGTGCCTGGAACGCCTGACGCATCGCATAGAACTGCTTCACGAGCTCGACTTTGAAGTCGATCACAATCGGGCTGTTACGCATGAACGTCATCAGCAGAGTGGACTGTGGCTCGTTCAGCAAAGCGAATTCCTGCATCTGAGGTCCGCCTGCGGTCATAAAGGTCCGCGTTTGAAACGCGACCCCTCCGAATGCCGACAGCTGCGACAGGTTCCTCCGTACAAGCCCGAGCACGTTCTTGTGCTGAACGTCGGTCCGCTCGGCGACGGTAATCGATGAGACCCTGAGTTCGCCTTCGATGTCTTCGACGATGTTGATAGCCTGAACTTCAGACATTGGTTGCCCTCCTAGGCTTTGATGTCGCTGCCCGGTGTTCCAGCACCGGGCTTTTCCGTGTCTGAGAAGAAGTTCTCGACTACGGTGCGCGAGTAACGGATGATCCGGCCGGTCTTCCGGAATGGAAGCCTCTCGGGATCCCGCGACCTCCAGCTCCGAAGCGTGCTCGGCGCGACACTCAAGAACTCAGCCGTTTCTCGCTCTGTCATGAACGGCGATGCCGAGCTCATGATGCGAGCCGCTCTTCCACGGCATACACCTCGGTGAGGGTGTGAGGCGCGACTTTGGCGAGCTTTGCGATGTCGAAAAGTTCTCGAACGGTGAGTGAGCTGACCCCCTTCAAAGTCTTGAGCTTGCGATCGAGAGTGGTGCGAGAGATTCCCGACTTCCTGGAGGCGGAATTGACTGTCTCGCCCGCCCCTTCGAGGGCCTTCAGTGCCTTTGTCGCGACTTCCGCCGCATACTCTGTGCTGTCCATGCGGACCACGTTAATGCCCATTTGGGCAGCATGCAACTCTTGTAGTTCGCCAGTTTCGGCATTGACACTGCCAGATTGGGTACATTACGCTGCCCATATGGACATGAATGAGGCTGTGGCTAAGGCCATCGGCGCGGAACGAAACATCTCGGGCATGACAGTTCGGGCACTTTCCGATGCTGCTGGCATCCCGGAACGATCGCTGATGCGCATCCTCCAGTCGGAGCGAGAGATCAAGGTGAATCAGGTTGCCCAGATCGCGGAGGCGCTTCGCCTCTATCCCCACGAGATCATCGAGCACGCTGAGACGATCCTCGAGCGCGCCGAGCGAGACGCGCCGACTCTCGCGAATGTCACACCCCTACGGCAGACTGAGCACCCCGTCGAAGAAGAGCGGGCAGCTGCGAAAGATAGCAAGACGGTCAAGCGCCGTCGAGACGACTCGGAGTTCTTTGAATGATTGACCGCATGTTTTTCGACATGCTCGACGACCTAGGGGTGCGCGTCGAGTACGCAGACCTCAGCGGGCGCGCGCGCCTCGGCGAATACATCCATCGTCGAAAGCTCGTCCGGCTTCATCACGACCTGGGCCCCCGCGAACACCCATTCGTTCTAGGCCACGAGACTTGGCACGCCATCAATGGCGATGAACCCTCGATGTTCCCGCAGTTCGACGAAAAGATGGAGCGTCGTGCGGATGAGTGGGCGGCGATGCAGCTTATCGATCCGATGAGGTATTCAGAGGTCGAGCGTGAGTGCATCGGCCACATACCGACTATGGCCTTTCAGCTTGGCGTCGTCGACGAAGCCCTGGAGGTCTACATCAGCATGCTTAGCCGCATCGGGGATACCGTCTACGTGCAGCCCCGGATGGGTGCAGGCATCTGGACGGAGCGGATCGAGGTGGTCGCATAATGGCCAGGCAAAATCTGCCGATCGGCACCTACGGCGCCATTCGCATCTCGAAGAACTCTGCCGGCACGACGATCGCCATCACCCGCTTTCGAGGCAACGATGGCATCGTACGCAAGGCTTCCCGCACTGGGCGCACAAAGAACGCGGCGACTCTGAACCTGAAGGCCTATCTCGCTGAGGTATTGCGTTCGGAGGACACTGGGCTTGCTGATCAGAAGCTTCCGGCGATGGTTGAGGAGTGGTGGACGGAGTACGTCGAAACTGGCAAGCCATCCACAGGCACGAAGCGACGTTACCGCGGCGTCATCGACAATCACATCTTGAAGAAGCTCGGCGGTTTTACCGTCCGCGAAGCCAAGACTCCACGAGTGAATGCTTTTCTGAGATCGCTGGTGAAAGAGACCTCCGCTGCTACAGGAAGCATCGCGAAGGCCATACTTCAGAACGTCTTCAACTACGCGATCCGAATGGGCGCCATCTCAGTGAACCCCGTTGATGGCTGCGCACCGATCAAATCTGAGGTCGCGCAGCCGCGCGCGTGGACGATCGAAGAGATTTCTGACATGCGCACGAAGCTTCGCCAGTGGGATGCCGGTGTCGATCGACGCGGAATGGCCCGAGTGTCGGACCTCGCCGAGCCATCCGACTTCATGCTTGGAACGGGCTGCCGGCCAGGCGAAACTTTCGCAGTGAGATGGGATGACATCAACTTCGAAACATCGCCCGCGACGGTTCGCATCCACGCCACCGTCGTGAAGGATGAGCTGTTCAAAACGGTCATCCAGGAGCACACGAAGACAAACCGCGTTCGTATCCTGGCGCTGCCGCCCTTCGTCGTCGCGATGTTGTTGAATCGACGCATGGAGTCGACCACAGAGGTGGTGTTTCCGTCTTCAACGGAGACGGTACGCAACCCCGACAACTTCCGCCTTCAGTGGAAAGAGGCCCTGGGCGAAGGGCTCGAAACGTTCAACGAGCTTCCGAAGATGTTCCGATCATCAGTGGGTTCGTTCATCGCGCTCGAACATGGCGCCGATGCCGCCCGCGGCCAACTCGGGCACTCGACCGTGACGACCACGGAGAATCACTACATCGCGAAGGTCGACACCGCGAAGGACCTAACGGCAACATTCGAACGGGTGATCCAAAGTGGAGTCAAAATGGATTCACGGGCCACATCTGCTACGGTAGATGGGTCGGGATCCCAGTGATTCCAACATGGGGATGTAGTTCAATGGCAGAACTTCAGCTTCCCAAGCTGATAGCGCGGGTTCGATTCCCGTCATCCCCTCTGAACGGGCCTTTTCCTCCACGATTAGGCCCGTTCTCCTGTTTCCGGGCGCCAGGCGTCGCCCGCCGCTACGCCAGATACAGTGGCCGGATGGATACGTACGTACCGGTCAGCACGTTCTGGTTCTCACTCGCCCTGGTCAACGCGGGCCTCGCCGAGCAGAAGAACCGAAGTCGGTGGAATTGGTTTCTGCTGAGCCTCATTCTTGGCCCGATTGCAACGGCGCTCATCGTCGTCTGGGAGCGCCCCGAAACTCGATCGGAGAGCTTCATCGATGCGTTCGCTCGGTACCGAGCTGCAAAACGAGCCGAGCGAGCGTCGCGCCAGAGTCAGAGCCAGGCGACGTCAACCAGCGCCCCAACTGAAACCGCACCACCGCTATCGTGAGCACATGACGATCCGAACGGTGAGCGCGCTGGCGACAGCTGCTGCCGCACTCCTCTGCCTCTCGCTCACCTCGTGCGCGGCCGCACCAACAACGGTGACGGTCGACTACACCGATCACGCCGCGCAGCTCGCAGAGGGCGATGAGCTCGTCGTCGACTTCGGAGAGGTGAACGCCTCAGTGGGGTCGGCGTGGGTCGTGATTGCCGATCCCGATCCGTCGGTGCTGACGGTGCCCGAGCAGCACACCGAGTATCTCGGCGAAAACGGCAGCGTCGGTGCACCAAATCACCTGACGTATTCGCTGACTGCGGTCGGATCAGGCACCACTCGCGTGCAGTTCGAGTATCAGTTCCGAGGCGCCGTGCCCGAGGATCCGCAGGAGCAGCGCACGGCCGTGATCGATGTCACGGTCACTCCGAGTCCATGAGCCGCCCACAGGCGAATCACATAAACTCAGCAGATTCACCGACTTTTTGCAGAACACGCATCGCAGTTCGTGCCAGGATGTGACGGATACACGTCTCACCTTGTACCTTGAAAGGTATGGATACGACAAGCTTTCAGCGCCTGCCGCAGAGCATTCAGCAGATTGTGCTCGATGGTTTGGACACCGAGGTGCAGGCCGGCCTCGAGCGACTCGACAATGCAAAGAAGGATGGAACGCTCGCGCCCGAGCAGACCGCCGCGCTCGAGGGTGACATTCGTCGCGCAGCTGAACTGCGCAACCGCTTCTCTCCGGCCTAAGTCACAGCCCGGCCACCGGGCCGCATCCTCGCTCCCGACGACATCGCGACGGACGATCGTCGCTAGGCGCGCGAACCGCTCGTTGCGAGTCCGACGAGGTCAGGCTGCCAGGCGCCTTCGTGCTGCAGCAGACGTTCTTTGATCTCGGTTCCGAAGAGGTATCCGCCGAGCCCACCATCTCGCCGAATAATGCGATGACACGGCACGATCAGTGCCACGAGGTTACTCGCGCAGCCCGAGGCCGCGGCGCGCACGGCAGACGGGCGACCCGCGATCGACGCCAGCTCCGTGTAGGTGACGGCCTCACCGGGCGCCACCCCTCTCAGCGCGCGCCAAACCTCGCCGCGAAACGGGGTTTCAGGTTGACGCACCGCGAGCGCGTCGATCGCCCGCAGGTCGCCAGCGGCGTAGGCATGTAGCGCCCGTGCGATCGGGTGTTCATCATCGCGCGATGCGGCGATCCCGCCCGCCACCGCATCAGGGTCGAGGTGCCCGAGCCGTTTGGCCAGCGAGCGCGCCTCGGGGTCGTTCTCGGTCGCGAATCCGGCCGCGAGCACGGCGCCGTCGAGGGGCGACCAGATCGCGTGGAACGGGGCTCCGACCACGTCGACGACGGTTCGGCGAAGGGGTGTGGTGGTCATGCGAGGTCCTTTCGCGCGGTCGATTCCAAGAAGTCTGCCCAGAGGTGCTGCGTCGCGTACCCGCGATAGGGGCGCCAGGGCTCGGCGATCCGCTCGGCTTCGCGGGGTGCCGGATCACCGAGCGCCCGTCGCAGAATCAGGTCGCCCGCAGGGTACGCGTCGGGGTCGCCGAGTGCTCGCATCGTGATGATCTCGACCGTCCACGGCCCGATTCCGGGGAGTGCCGCGAGTTCGCGTCGGGCGGCCTCCCGATCGGCGCCGGCGCCGAGGTCGAGCCCTCCGTCGATCGCGGTCGCCAGCGCGCGCAGTGTTGCGGCGCGCCGGTTCGTCAGGCCGAGCGTCTCCCGCAAGGTCTCCGCCGATTCCGCGGCGATCGCGGCGACGTCAAGGGCGCCGTGGAATCCTGGCGCTGCGGCGGTGCCGGTGAGCGGCGTCGCGAAGCGGGCGGCCAGTCGGCCCTGCACGGTGCGTGCGGCGGCGAGTGAGATCTGCTGACCGAGCACCGTGCCGAGTGCGGTTTCGTGAGGCGATCGCGCGGCCGGCAGTCTGAGTCCGGGCCGCGCGGCGATCAGCGGGGCAAGGCGGGGCTCTGCTGCGAACGCCTCGGCGATCTGCCCGGGATCAGCATCGAGGTCGAGCATGCGGCGCACGATCGCGATCGCGGGCATCACGTCTGCGAGGCGAGGCAGCGTCAGCGTGACGGGAATAGCCACGGTGCCCGCACGACCGGGTTCGACGGCAGGCGATTCGACGACGCTCGTGACGAGCGGCCAGTGCACGCGCACGACGGCCGTGCCGCCGGGCACGTCGAGTGCGTGCTCCGTCGACCCGTCGGGCTCGATGCGGTCTCGGCCAGGAATCGCATGGGCGACGAGCGAGGCGCGAAGCGCACGAGGTTCGTACGGCGCGCGCGTGCGCAGCTGCAGCGCGAGCGCCGGGCGCTCGTCAGACGTCGGCTCTGCGGAGGGCGACGTCACGCTGCGGTCGACGCGGCGCGACAACTGCGATGGGGCGATCCCGAATTCCTCTCGCATCACGTCGCCGAACTGTCGCACACTACCGAACCCTGCAGCGAAGGCGATATCGGTGAGCGACAGGTCGGTCTGGTCGATGAGCGCTCGGGCGGCGTGCGCGCGACGAGTGCGCGCGAGTTGCAATGGGCCGGCGCCGATCTCATCGACCAGCATGCGACGCAGGTGCCGCTCGCTCACCGCGAGTTCGCGGGCCAGGCCGGTGACGCCGACGGCGTCGATGGCGCCCTCTCGAATGCGGCGCACCGCCCGCGCGACGAGATCGCCCCGCGCGTCCCAGTCGCGAGTGCCCGGTACCGCCTCGGGGCGGCAGCGCTTGCACGCGCGGAACCCCGCGGCCACGCAGGCCGCGGCGCTCGGAAAGAACCGGCAGTTTTCGGGCAGCGGCTTCCGCGCGGGGCACGAGGGGCGGCAGTAGATACCGGTGCTCGTGACCCCGAGATACACCCGGCCGTCCCATCGCGCGTCTCGCCCCGATGCCGCCCGGTAGCAGGCATCGAAGTCGAGCGGCAGCGGGCGGGCGTCGCGGTCGGCGGGTGCGGGGTTCACGTGATCCATTCTCGCGATGCCGGATCACCAGTGCACGCGGAAATCGGACATCGCGGTGCGTACACGCCGACCCGCGAGCCGCGCGCACGAGTCGCCGTGGGGAAGCCGATACCCTCGACACCATGACTGACCTCTCGGGCCGCGAAGCGCTGCTGCGCGCCACCGTCGTCGTCGTGGCCGCCGGCGGGCTGCGCGCACTCACCTATCGCGCCGTCGCTGCCGAAGCGGGGGTCTCGCACGGCCTCGTGCGACACCACTTCGGCACACGTGACCAACTCGTGGCCGAGGCCATGGAGTTCGCAATCGATGAGAGTTTGCGAGGCTCGAACATGGTCGGTGCCGGGCTCACCGTCGACACCTTTGCCGCCGGCATCGAGTCGTTGGCCGACCGCGAGAGCGGCGTGCAGGCCTTCCAGTACGAGCTGCTGCTCGAGTCGCGTCGGCGCCCCGAGCTGCGGCCCCTCGCCGAACGCCACTATCGTGCGTACCGCGAGGCGATCGGGCAACAGCTCGCGCGCCTCGGCGTCGACGATGCCGCACTCACCGAGCTGATCTGGTTCGCGCTCGACGGCATCGTCTTCAAGCAGCTCGTGCTCCCCGAAGCCGTCGAGCCCGCGCTCGGCCGCATCCGCATGCTTGTCGCTGCCGCCGCGCGGCCGCAGGGGTAGCTCCTCGCCCGACTGCGGTTCTCGCGTCGCACGCTCCTCGTCCCGCTGCGCTGCGCAACCTGCGCCGCGCCGTTTGCTGTGCGCATCGCGTCACTCGTGCGCACTTGACTATCCAAATGGATAGTTCTAGGCTAACGCTACCCGCCGCACCGTCGCCGGAACCGCTTTCGAAGGGACACACCGCCGTGCCAGAATCTGCACCCACCGCACCCGATACGCGCATCGACTTCCTGTACCTCAACGAGGCCGACATGATCCGCGCCGGTGTCACCGACATGGCCGCGTGCGTCGACACGATGTCAGACATGCTCGGCCTCTTCGCTGAGGGCGACTACCGCATGGCCGGCACCGAGAACAATTCACACGGTGCTCAGATCTTCTTCCCCGAAACCGAGACGTTTCCGGGCATGCCCGTCGATGGGCCCGATCGCCGATTCATGGCCATGCCCGCGTACCTCGGCGGCGACTACCAGGCGGCCGGGTGCAAGTGGTACGGCTCCAATGTGGCGAACAAGGAGCGCGGCCTGCCGCGCTCGATCCTCATGTTCACCCTCAGCGACAAAGACACGGGCGCCCCGCTCGCGATCATGTCGGCGAACCTACTCAGTGCCTACCGCACCGGTGCGATCCCGGGCGTCGGCGCCCGGGAGCTCGCCCGTGCAGACGCCCGAGTCGTCGGCATCGTCGGCCCCGGCCCCATGAACCGCACCTCGCTCGAATCGTTCATGGCAGTGCGCCCCGACATCGACACCGTACGCGTCTTCGGCCGCAGCCAGAGCGGAGTCGACACGTTCAACTCGTGGGCGTCCGAGAAGTTTCCGCGGCTCACCCTCGAACAGGTCGACAGCTTCGAGGGCGCCGTGCGCGACTGCGACATCGTCAGCATCGCCGTGCCCAGCCAGTCGGGCTCGGAGCACTACCCGCTCGTGCGCGACGAATGGGTGAAGCCGGGCGCGTTCATCTGCTGCTCCGCCCACCTCGCCGTCGAGGAGCCGCTCGTGCAGCGTTCCCGCCATGTCGTCGACGCGCGCAAAATCTACCAGGCGTGGGCCGAAGAACTCCCCGAGCCCGCGCACGAGATCGTCGGCATCTGGGGCATCAGCCTCGTCGACCGCGTGCGCGACGGGCGCATGACCCCGGAGCAGTTCGAAGACGTGGGAGAGATCATTCGCGGCATCACGCCGGGCCGCCAGTCGGATGACGAGATCTTCATCTACTCGGTCGGCGGCATGCCGGTCGAAGACGTGGCGTGGGCGACGCAGGTGTATCGCAACGCCCTGCGCGACGGCATCGGCACGCAGCTGAACCTCTGGGACGCGCCCGCGCTCGCGTAGGCGACGCCACTGCACGTGACGCGATCCCGCACCCGAGCGGACCGACCGAACCCGAACCCGCAACCTCACCGCACCGCACCGACCACCCGAGAAAGAAGACTGATGGAACTGCAGCACACCGACGTGATCGTCATCGGCGCCGGCACCGTGGGCTCGATGGCCCTGTGGCAGCTGAGCAAGCGCGAGGGCCTGAAGGTCGTCGGCATCGAGCAGTATGGGCGCGTGCACCCGCACGGATCGTACGTGGGCGAGTCGCGCGTCTTCCGCACCGCCGTGCACGAGGGCGGCACGTACGTGCGCATGATTCAGCGGTCACGCGATCTCTGGCGCGAACTCGAGCGCGAATCGGGTCGCGATATCTACGCCGAGGTCGGCTGCCTGAGCATCGCCCCCGAGGGGTTCCCCGACCTCGACACCGCGATCAGCACCGTGCGTGAGTTCGGGATCCCCCACCGCCTGCTCAGCACCGAGGAGTTGCGGGCGGAATACCCGCAGCACCGTATCAACGACGGCGATGTGGCCCTGCTCGACGAGCACGGCGGCGGGCTGCGCCCCGAGGTCGCCGTGATGAGCGCGCTCGACCTCGCTGAGGCGAACGGCGCCGAACTCCATTTCAACACCCCGGTGCTCGAAATCGAGGAGCGCGGCGACGGCGTGGTGGTGCGCACCCCGCAGGGCGCGTGGCTCGCCCGGTCGGTCGTGGTCGCCTCGGGATCGTGGTCGACCCGCCTCTCCCCCGAGCTGCACGACCTGTTGCGCCTCCAAGTGCTGGGGCTCACCTGGTTCATGCCGAAGCATCCCGAGCAGTTCGTGCCGTCGCGCTTCCCCGCGTTCTTGCGCGACGTCGGCCCGATCCACTTCTTCGGCGCCCCCAGCTTCGACGGGTACTCGTTCAAGGCGTGCACGAACCCGGAGTGGCCCGTGTTCCGCGACGTCGACGAGGTTCCCGCGTCGCACACGCGCGCCGAACTCATCAAGATCGGGCAACGCGCCGCCGAGCTGTTCCCCGACATCAACCCGGAGCCCGTGCGCCAGAGCGTGCACCACTGCGCCTACACGCCGGATCGCCTGCCCGTCGTCGACCGCAGCGCCAGCGGGCGGGTCGTCACCGTGACCGGGCTCTCGGGGCACGGCTTCAAGTTCTCGCCGCAGCTCGGCGAATGGGCGGCGCAGCTGGCCGCTGGCGACGACCTCGACGCGGTCACCGGTTGGGACCCGCGCTTCGCGCTCCCCGCACACCTCGAGCGCCTCGCCGTGACCGGCGCCTACACCGGCGGCGGGCACTAGGGGCGGGGCCACCGGCCCGCGCCGCGCCGCTTGCTGCCGCGCCCCGCCACACCGCACCCCGCTACGCCGTGCTGCCCTGCCGCGCCCTCCTGCTCGCGAGCGCACCCCTTTTGTGCGAGTGCACCGCTGCGAAACGTGTGCGCTCGCACAAAAGGGGTGCACTCGAGGAAGAACGCGGGGTTGGGAGCGACGCGGGGTTGGGAGCGACGCGGGGTTGGGAGCGACGCGGGGTTGGGAGCGACGCGGGGTTGAGGGCCCGCAAGGTCAGCGTCAGCGCGCGGGCAGCGCGACCCACCCCTCGATTTCGACGAGCAGGTGCGGCTGCGCGAGCCCCGCGACGATCGCGAGCGAGTGCCCCGGCAGGTCGCCCGAAGGAAACCACTCCGCGAAGATCGCGTTGCGCGCCGCCGCGTACTCGGGCATGCGCTCGGCGCCGACCACGAACGACATGAGCCGCACGATCGACTGCGGCGTGCCACCAGCCGCCGCGATGAGCGCCTCGACGTTGCGCAGCGTGTTGCGGGTCTGCGCAGCGATGTCGTCGGGCACGGCACCGTCGCCGTCGGCGCCGACCTGCCCCGAGATGAACACCCACTCCGCGGGCCCCGAGACCGAGGCGAGGTGCGAGTAGGCGCCGACGGGCGCCGCGATGCCCTCGGGCGAATAGCGCCGGATCACCGGACCGGGCTGAGCTGATTCATTCACGGTGGCATCCTCCAGACAACAACAACAACAACGCACCGGGCCCGACTCCGCACGCAGCGGTGGCCGGGCCCGGTGCACGGATCACTTCGCGGCGGCGACGATGCCGTCCATGAGGGTGCGAGCGCTGCCGTAGCCCTCGGCGATGGCGTTGTGCTGCATGGTGAGCAGCACGTAGTCGGCGCCCTCGGCGGCGGCGAATTCTTTCTCGACGGTGGTCCAGGCGGGCAGCACCCACGGCTTGTTGTTGGCGCGCGCCGCGGCGACCACCTTGCGGAAGTCGTCGAAGTCGGCCTCGGTCTGGCGGTACACGCCGCGTCCGCGCATCAGCGACAGATCGCCGGGGCCGATGAAGATGCCGTCGACGGTGGGCAGCGCCGCGATCGCCTCGATGTCGCGCAACGCACCCGGATCCTCCACCATCGGGAAGATCTTGATGTCGCGATCTTGCGCGGCGACCCACTCGTCGTCGTATCCGGAGTAGTTCATGGTGCGGCCGCCCGCGAGGCTGCGGGTGCCGAGCGGCGGGAACTTCGCGAAGTCGGTGACCTTCTTCGCGTGCTCGAGCCCCTCGATGTGGGGAATGATGACCCCGTCTGAGCCGAAGTCAAGTGCCTGCTGGATCGCCCCGCGCTCGGGCACGAGCACCTTCGAGAGCACTTCCAAGCCGAGACCCTTCAGCACCGGAATGAAGCGTTCGAGAATGGAGAGGTCGAATGCACCGTGCTCGACATCGAGCACGACGAAGTCGTAGCCGAGATTCGCGACGATTTCAGCGATGGCGACGCTGGAGTCTGAGAGCCAGGCGCCCTGCTTGAGTTGCTGGGACATGAGTGGTGTTCCTTTCAGGAGTTGCGGAGAAGAGCTGAGAAGAGCCGAGGTCAGGAGGCGATCGTGAACCGGCGGTTCGCGAGCGAGGGGTTGGTCTGTCGCACCTCGGAGATGCGGTCGGGCAAGATCGCCGCCGTCGCGACACCGTTGCGCTCCCCCAGCTCGCCAAGCACGAGGCCCATGGGGTCGATAATCAGGCTGCCGCCGACACCCAACGACGGACCCTGCGACACCGCGGCGACGTAGAACGTGTTCTCGATCGCGCGGGCGCGGGCGAGCGTCTGCCAGTGGTCTTCCTTGCGCGGCCCGGGCACCCAGGCGGCGGGGTACACGAGCACGTCGACGCCGGCATCGGCGTGCTGGCGCGCCGCCTCGGGGAAGCGCAGGTCGTAGCAGGTCAGCATGCCGACCTTCACCCCGGCGATGTCGAACGTGATGGCACCGTCGAGGGAGCCCGGGCAGATGTTGTCGGACTCCTTGAAGCCGAACGCGTCGTACAGGTGGGCCTTGTGGTAGACCGCGACGAGACCGTCTTCGGGAGTCAGCACGACGAGCGAGTTGTAGGCGCGAGTCTCGCCCGGGATCTCTTCGAGGATGCCCGCGACGATCGAGACGCCGGTGCGCTCGGCGATCTGCTCGAGCCCGGTGACGAACGGCCCGTCGAGGGGCTGCGCCTGGGTGAGCACCTCAGGGGTAAGTGCGGTGACGCCGATCATCGCGAACTCGGGGAACACGGCGAGGTCGGCCCCTTCGGCGGCGGCGATCTCGGTGACTCGACCGATTTCAGCGAGGTTCGCCGCGACGTCCTCGGTCGAGACGATCTGGCAGATGGAGAGTTTCATGGGGGTCCTTCCGGGTGTTCCTGTGATGAGAAATGGGGGTTCGTGGGGCAGTTTTTGGGTGTGTTCGACCGCGCTCCGTGCGAGCGGTCGTCGGCGAGGTGCCGGGATACGGTCGCAGCGGAGTGGAGGGTGCGGGATCGCGGGGCCTGGTGCGCCTCACCCGCCCGTCGTGCACTCGGCGATGCAGTGGTCGACGAAGGCCCGGCCCACCGAGTCGAGACGCCTCGGGTACCAGGAGATCGTCGCCGTCATGCTCGCGCTCGGGTTGACGAGCTTGTGATAGCTGACCCCGTTCGGTCGCAGATGTGCGAACGATTGCGGAGCAAACGAGACCCCCATGCCGGCTGAGACGAGCCCGGCGTGGTCGAGGTAGGATCCGAAAGCTTCAACACTGTTCGGCGAGAAGCCCGCACTCATGCAGGCCGAGACGACGGAGTCGAAGCCCATCCGGTTCGCCGCACGAATGCCCTGGATGAACCGCTCGTCGCGCAGCTCGGCGAAGCTCACCTCGTCTTGCCCCTCAAGCCGGTGACCGCTGGGCAGGCAGACCATGTAATCGTCGCTGAAAAGGTCAACCGTCGACAAGTCTTTCAGGGTGGGCCGCGTCAGCAGCACGGCGACGTCGACGCTGCCCTGCTCGAGCTCTTCGATGAGCGTGCCCGTCGCGATGCTGCGCAGACTCACCTCGGCCTCGGGAAAGCGCTCTTGGAAGGTGCGCACGGCCCGTGCCGGCGAGGCGAAGAGCATCGCCGGCACGATGCCGATGCGTACGCGCCCGAACTGGGCGTCGCGTGCATCGGAGAGTAGTTGCGAGACCTCGCGCATCGAGTCGAGCACGTTGCGGCAGCGGAAGTAGAACTCGCGCCCCGCCTCGGTCGTCGTGATCGGCCGCGTGGTGCGGTCGATCAGCTGCACGCCGACGTCTTTCTCGAGCCGCGCGATCTGCTGCGACAGCGCCGGCTGCGTGATGAAGAGCTCGTCCGCGGCCTGGCGAAAGCCGCCTGCGTCGACCAGTGCGACGAAGGCTTCCAGGCGTCGGGTCTCCATGATCAGGCCTGCTTCGCTGCCAGTCGGATCGCCCGGCGCTCGCGCTGCACCTCGGGGTCGGGCACGGGAGCGGCTGCGATGAGGCGCCGCGTGTACTCGTCCTGAGGGTGGTGCAGCACCTGCTCGGTCGGCCCCTGTTCGACGACGTCGCCGTGCCGCAGCACGACCACGCGGTTCGACAGGGTCTCGACCACCGAGAGGTCGTGGCTGATGAACAGGCACGAGAACCCGAGTTCGCGCTGCAGGCCGAGGAAGAGGTCGAGCACCTGCGCCTGCACCGAGACGTCGAGCGCCGAGGTGGGCTCGTCGGCGATCATCAGCACCGGGTTCGTCGCGATCGCTCGCGCGATGCCGATGCGCTGCCGCTGACCTCCTGAGAGTTCATGCGGATACCGGTCGACCCAGTCGGGGTTGAGCTGCACCTGCTCGAGCAGTTCTTTCGCGCGAGTACGGCGCTTGCGACCGTCGCGCATGATGCCCTGCCACAGCAGCGGGTCGCTGATCGCCTGCCCGATGGTGCGCCGCGGATTCAGCGATGAGGCCGGATCCTGGAACACCATCGTGACGTGCTTGCGCAGCTGCTTCATGGCTGCGCCACCGCGGCCGGCGATGCGCTCGCCCTCGACTTCGAGCGTGCCCTCGGACACGGGGAGCAGGCCGATCGCGGCTTTGCCGATGGTCGACTTGCCCGATCCCGATTCACCGACGAGACCCACGATCTCGCCCTTCGCGACCTGCAGGTCGATACCGTTGATCGCTTGGAAACCGGGGCGACGCCAGCGACCCGGGTAGCGGATGACCGCTTGGTCGAGTTCGAGCACGACCTCCGGGAGCACGTTGAGCGCGGTGACGCCGTCGATGCGGAGCTTGTTGCCCGAGGAGTCCAAGAAGTCTTTCGCCTTGCCGAGGTGCGGCACCGCGGCAAGCAACTGCTGCGTGTACGGCTGCTGCGGGTTCGCGAAGAGCTGGCGCGACGGCGCGGCTTCGACGACCTCGCCGTCTTTCATCACGACCACGTCATCGGCGACGTCGGCGACGACCCCCATGTCGTGCGTGATGATCAGCACGCCCATGCCGAGCCGCTCCTGCAGCTCCGCGATGAGGTCGAGAATCTCAGCCTGCACGGTGACGTCGAGTGCCGTCGTGGGCTCGTCGGCGATGAGCAGCTCGGGCTCGCTCGAGATCGCCATCGCGATCATCGCGCGCTGTCGCTGGCCACCCGAGAGCTGGTGGGGGTAGTCGTCGACCTTCTGCTCGGGATTCGGCATGTGCACGTCGCGCAGCAGCTGAATGGCTCGCTCGCGCGCCTCGGCCTTCGTGAGATCGCGGTGGCTCGACAGCGCCGCGATGAGCTGGTCACCCACCGTGTAGACCGGGTTCATCGCCGTCATGGGCTCCTGGAAGATCGTCGCGATGCGCGATCCACGCAGCTTGCGCAGCGCCTTGTCCGAGAACGCGGTGACGTCGACGCCGTCGAACCAGATGGTTCCGGTGCGCCGCGTGTTCGGCGGGAGCAGGTCGAGAATCGACATGGACGTGACCGACTTGCCCGATCCCGACTCACCGACCAGTGCGAGGGTCTTGCCCTTCTGCAGCTCGAACGAGACTTCGCGTGTCACCGCTCGCCACCCGTCGGGAGTCTGAAACTCGACGGAGAGACGGTCAATCTTGAGGAGTGGAGTACTCATGATCGCTTCTTCGCTTTCGGATCGAGGAGATCGCGGAGGGCGTCGCCGAGGATGCCGAACGCGAGAATGGTGAGCACGACGACGATGCCGGGCACGAGCAACGCGTGCGGGTCGGTCGTCAGGTACCGCTGCCCCTGGGCCACCATCGAACCCCACGAGGGCGTGGGCGGCACGACGCCGAGCCCGAGGTAACTGAGGCCCGATTCGAGCAGGATCGCCGCGGCCATCGTGAGCGAGAACTGCACGATGATGGGCGCCGAGACATTCGGCAGCACGGTGCGGAACATGACCACGATCGTCGGCGCACCGAAGGTCTTCGCGGCGTCCACGTACTCTTCGCGCTTCACCGACAGCACCTGGCCGTAGGTGATTCTCGCGAAGATCGGGGCGAAGAGCACACCGATCGCGATGATCAGTGTCACCGCTCCGGGCCCGTAGAGGGTGACCGCGAGCAGCGCCAGAATGATCGGCGGGAACGCGAGCACCACGTCGACGATGAGGCGCATGGTGATGAACTCCGTGAGCCCGTTGAAGTACGCGCCCAGCAAACCGAGCAACGTGCCGAGGCCCGTCGCGAGCAGCGTCGCCCCCAGGGCGATGAAGAGCTCGATCTGGGCGCCGTACATGACGCGCGACAGGATGTCGCGGCCGAGCTCATCGGTGCCGAGCAGGTGGCCCTCCGAGAACGGGGGCTTCAGTCGCAGCGCGACGTTCTGCGCGATCGGGTCGTAGGGTGCGAGTACCGGGGCGAGGAACATCACGACGAGAATGACGACGATGTACACGGCCATGATGACGCGCAGGGGCGTGATCGCCTGACGCAGGCGGGGACTGAGTTTCATGACCGCCTCACTCGGGGATCGAGAATGCCGTAGATCACATCGACGACGATGTTGATCAGAATGAACATGAGCGCGATGACGATGACGATGCCCTGCACCACGGGATAGTCGCGGTTGGTGACGCCGTCGACCAGCAGGCTCGACATGCCGGGGTAGTTAAAGACTCGCTCGACCAGCACGGTCGAGCCGAGCAGGGTGCCGAAGCCGATGCCGATGACCGTGACCACCGGGGTCAGGGAGTTGCGCAGCACGTGCTTGCGGAACACCGTGAACGGGGCCAGGCCGATCGACTTCGCGGTGCGCACCCAGTCCTGGCCCTGCACCTCGAGCACCGCCGACCGTGTCATTCGGGCGATCTGGGCTGAGAAGCCGACGGCGAGCGATATCGCCGGCAGCATCAGGGACCAGATGGCGCCCAGCGGATCCTTCGCGAAATCGACGTAGCCGCCCGCGGGGAACCACTTCAGTGAGATCGAGAACAGCAGGATCAGCACAGCGCCGAACACGAATACCGGGAGCGCGACGCCGATCGAGCTGAGGGCGGTGACCAGGGTGTCGACCCAGCCGCCCTTGCGGGCGGCCAGGGCACCGAGGGTGATGCCGAACACGACCGAGATGAGCGTCGCGAAGCCGACAAGCAGGAGGGTGCGGGGCAGTCGGGCCCCGATGGCCTCGAGCACCGGCTGGGACGTCTTGAACGAGTTGCCGAGGTCACCGGTGAACACGCCGCCGAGGAAGTGCAGGTACTGCACAAACAGCGGCTGGTTCAGACCCAGCTGTTCGCGGACCCGGTCGACGGCTTCCGGCGTGGGGGCGCCCCCATCGCCGACGCTGAGGAGCAGCACGGCCGGGTCGCCCGGCACGAAATGCAGCGCTGAGAAGATGAGCGTGAGTACGAGGAGCACGAGGCCCACGCCCATCGCCAGGCGCTTCGCAATGAATGCAAGCACGATGTGATGTCTTCCTGAATCGGGTGGTTACTTCATCGAGGTGTTCGCCAGCATGTAGCCGCTGTAGAACGTGAGGGTGCCCGGCAGGTTCGAGAAGCCCTGCACCTGATCGTTGTAGCCGTAGGCCTGAGCGCGAGTGTTCAGCGACGCGAACGGCACGTCTTCGGCCCAGATCTTGCCGATCTGCTGATAGATGTCGTGCTTCGCTGCATCATCGGTCGCCTGCAGGCCCTGACCGATGAGATCGGCGATCTCGTCGTTCTTGTAGCCCCAGCTCACGTTGTAGGTGCGATCGTCGGTGACCCAGTTGATGAGGTACGACGGGTCGGCGACGGCGCCGCTGTCACCGGAGACGGCGATGTCGTACTTGCCCTCGTTACCCTGGGAGACGCGGGTCGACCAGTCGGGGGCGTCGAGCGTGACGTCGATGCCGATCGCCTTCAGATCCTCCTGCACCGACAGCGCATTGTCTTGCAGGAACGTGTACTGCGACGTCGACAGGAGCGTGGCGGGGAAGCCATCGGGGTAGCCGGCCTCTGCGAGCAGCGACTTCGCCTTCTCGGGGTCGTAGCTCCAGAGGTTCGCGAGATCCTCATCGTATGCCGGGTCGGTCTCAGGGATCGACAGGCCGTTGAGCGCCGTGCCGTTGCTCTGGAATGCGGCGAGCACCGAGTTGTCGCGGTTCAGGGCGTACGCGACGGCCTGGCGCACCTTCGGATCGGCGAACGGGCCGTCTTCGACATTGAACTGCACGTACTGGAACGGTCCGTTGACCTGGTCGACGGTGAAACCGGCGTCGGCGACACGGTCGAAGTTCTCCCACGTCACGTAGTCGATGAGGTCGACGTCGCCCGACAGCAGGGCGTTCGTGCGCGCCTCGCCATCGGCGTAGAACTTCACATCGATCTCGTCGAGCGCGATGTTGTCGGCGTCGTAGTAGCCGTCGTTCTTCTCCATCGTGAGGCCGATGCCCTGATCGAGGTTCGTCATCTCCCAGGGGCCCGCGCCGACCCAGTTGGCGGTGTCGGCGTTGAGCGATGCATCGGGCACGATGCCCGCGTAGGGCAGCGCGAGGTACTGCAGGAACGCGTTGTTCGGCTGCGAGAGCTTCACCGTGACCTCGGAGGCGCCGTCGCTCTCGATGCTGTCGATGTCTGCGAGCAGCGCCGCGAGCTGCGAGCCGTTCGCCGGGTCGCGGTAGTAGTCGAGCGTGTTCTTGACGTTGTCGGCGGTGAGCGCGCTGTCGTCGCTGAACGTGAGATCGGGGTGCAGTGTGAAGACGTACGTGCGGTCGTCGGGGGTGTCAATCTTCTCGGCGAGGGCCGGAACCGCCTGGCCATCGGCGTCGAAACTCGTGAGGCCGCGATGCACCATGGTGAGGAGCTGATTCACCGCGGTGCCCTGCGAGGCGCCGGTAATGGGCTGCGCCGGATCGGCCGACAGACCGAACGTCAGCACCTGCTCGGCAGAGCCGTCGCCGCTGGAATCACCGGAAGAGGAGCCGCTGCAAGCGGTGAGCGCGAGCGCCGCGACGGCGCCGAGCGAGAGAACCGAAAGCCAGGGCTTCAGGCGCTGCGGGCGTGAGGAGGACATCGGGTATTCCCTTCGTTGGGTGACCGACCTCGTGGCGCGACTGATGGTCTCTGCATGGCGAGGAGTCTCAACGCTGAGAGCTCGGTCGTCGTGCCAGTCGAGGGTGCTGGGTGAACAGGTGAAGTGTTCAACGCCCAATCTAGGAGCCGTCAACATAGGCTGCAAGTAAGAATTGGGTAACGAGAATAACGCCCAACTTATACTGCGCGAAACCGCAGATCAGGCGCATGAAATGCGTCGATTTCAGTGCGTTCTCCATGCAGAACGCCTCCGATTCCGCGCGTGTTGCTCAGAATCGGAGGCGTTACCGGTGACGTCATCGGTGGCGAATCACCCGCCCATGCAGCGGGTCCGAGAGTCAGCGAGTCAGTCGGCCGGCGGCAGCGGGTGCACGCGGGCCTCGACGGCGACGCGACGGTTGCGCAGCGATGGCAGCGTACTGCGCACCGCGGCGATGCGCTCGGGCTCGACGGTCGCCGTGATGAGAGCGAGCTCCTGCTCGCCCGCATCGCCGAGCTGCAGACCGAGCGGGTCGAAGATGACGCTGCGCCCCACCGACTTCACACTGACCTCATCGGACGCGAAGACGTACGCAGTGTTCTCGATCGCTCGAGCGCGCAGTAGCGCGAGCCAGTGATCCTCTTTGACGACCCCGCGCGCCCAGGCCGCGCTGATGGCCAGCACCTCGGCACCCTGATCGATGAGCAGGCGGAAGAGTTCGGGGAAACGCAGGTCGTAACAGATCGCGAACCCGACCCTCACGCCGTCGATGTCGAGCACCGGTGGCAACGCGTCGCCCGGGGTGATCGAGTCGGACTCTTTGACCGCGAAGGCGTCATACAGGTGAATCTTCTCGTATTCGGCGACGATCTCACCGCGGTCGGCGAGCAGCAGGATATTGAGGGCGCGATCCGCATCGGCCACCCCCGGAACCCGTTTCGACATGCCCGCTGCGATGAACAGCCCGTGCTCCCGCGACAGGCGAAGCACCTCGGTCGCGAAGGGGCCATCAAGATCTTCGGCTGCTGCGACGCCTTCGGCGACCGACGCCGTGACGCGGTGGTACATCGCCATCTCGGGGAGAATCAGCACGCGCGACCCTGCGGCTGCGGCGCGCGCTGCGAGCTCGCGGACCGCCGCGAGGTTCGCCGCCTTGTCTTCGATCGCGGGGAACTGCCCGACGCTGATCTGCAGGCTCGCGCGGGCCGGTTGCTCTGCGCGTCTTCCGGTGTCGACGCCGCTCATGCGCGCGCCCAATCGGCGTTCACCGTGTTGCGTTCGAACTCTTGCACGAAGCCGAGGCAGACGTCGTGCGCGACCCGTTTGATCCACTCGGCGCCGATCTCGGCCGAGCCGAGGCGCGGGTCGCCGGTGACACCCGACGGGCTGACGTCCGAGAAGTCCCAGTACAGCGTGCCCGACTCGGCGGTGCCGGGAATCGCGCCCTCCGAGTAGTTCGTCGGGGTCCATCCTTCGAACGGCACGAGGCCGCCATCGGCGATGAGCTGCGACTGCACGAGCTCAGGGAACATCGCGAGCATCGCGCTGTGCTCGGGCTCCGAGCCGTGGCCATAGGCGGTGGCCGGATCCTCATAGAGATCACGCATCACCCGGTAGCCGATGCCCCACGGGTACACACTGCCCACGAGCACGCCGTACTTCTTGCGCAGGCGATCCGCCGCGTGCGCAGCCGACGCCTGGTTGCCGCCGTTGTTGTTGACGATGACAATTCGGCGGAAGCCGTGCTTCACGAGACTGTCCATCACCTCGAACAGCACCGCCTGCAGGGTCTCAAACGAGAGGTTGAGCGTGCCCGCGAACCCGTCGAAGATCGGCGAGTGCCCGTAGCTCAGCGTCGGCGCGACGAGCACCGGGGTGTCGATGTGCTGCGAGATGTATTCGGCGACCCACTCGGCGGTGATCGCGTCTTCGTTCAGCGGCAGGTGCGCGCCGTGCTGCTCGATGGCACCGGAGGGAATGAGCACAATCGGATTCTGGGCCGCGGCGTCGCGCGCCTCCGTCCAGCTGAGTTCCCCGAGTCGGTGTGTTCTGAAGTGCCCCATGTGCTCGCCTCTCCGTTGATGTGCGTGCTTTTCACCATAACTTTGCGCACAGTTCGGGGCACGGAGTATAAGGCGGTGTGATATTCGAGACGCGAGGCTTATCGCACGCCGGGCGAATATCACGCGGGTGGGGTGGCGGGGCCCCGGGCACCGCACCACCCCGCCCCGCCCCCGCAGTCCTCACCCTCCTTCCCGCTTCTCATACCCGTCGAGCGCACCCCTTTCGCTCGAGTGCACCCTCTCAATAGGTGTGCGCTCGAGCGAAAGAGGTGCGCTCGGGGAAGGGCGGGCGCGGCGGCGGGCGCGACGCCACGGGGAGCCCTACGAGTTCACCACCTTTCGCAGGCCGACGGCGCGCTCGATCACGAGCACGATCACGACCGAGAGGGCGATGAGGATCACCGACAGTGCGGCGAGGCCCGGGTCCGAGCGGTACTGCAGGTAGCGGAACATCTCCACCGGCAGCGTCGTGTGCCCGGAGCCGGCGACGAAGAGCGAGATCACGGCCTCATCGAACGAGATGATGAACGCCATCACCCCGCCGGCGAGGATGCCCGGTGCGATGATCGGCAGCGTCACGCGACGGAACGTGGTGAACGAGTTCGCCCCGTGCACCCGAGCCGCCTCCTCGCAGCGCATGTCACTCGTGACCAGGCTCGAGAGCGTCGTGCGAATCACGTACGGCACGGTCACCCCGAAGTGCGCGAGCACGATGCCGGGGTAGGTGCCGACGAGCCCGACGGGCTGGAACACCAGCAGCAGGCCGAGACCGAGCACGACGCCCGGCACGAGCAGCGGAGACAGGAAGAACCCCGACACCGCGGCCTTGCCCGGAAACTCGTAGCGCGCGATCGCGAGTGCGACCGGCACTCCCAGCACGAGCACGACGACCGCCGTCACCACGGCGGTGACCAGGCTGACCCGCGCACCGTCCATCAGGTCGGTGTTTTGCAGAATGCTCTCGTACCACTGGAACGACGGCGCCCCGATCTCGATCGCGAGACTCTTGGAGTCGTTGAATGAGATCAGCACGACGGCGATGATCGGTGCGAGCAGAAAGAGGTAGACGATCGTCACGACGATCCGGTTCAGAATTTTCGCCATGGCGCATCACCCTTCGAATCGCTTGATCAGGCGCTGGTACACGGCGACAATCGCGCCGAACACCACGAGCAGAATGACCGACAGCGCCGACGCGAGCGGCCAGTTGAGCGTCTGTGTCGCCTCGCTGTAGACCTCGGTCGCGAGGATGAACACGCGGCCGCCGCCCAACAGCTTCGGCGTCACGAACGAGCTCACCGCGAGCACGAACACGAGCAGGAACCCCGTGAAGACGCCGGGCAGTGAGAGCGGCAGCGTGACCCGGAAGAACACTTTCGCCTTCGACGCACCGAGCGATCCCGCAGCCTCTTCGAGCGAGGCGTTGATGCGCCCGAAGCCCGAGATCATTGCGAGAATCGCGTACGGCATCAGGATCTCGACGAGCGCGATCGCCGTACCCAGGAAGTTGTTGCTCAGCCGCAGCGGGGCCGTGATCAGCCCGAAGTTCTGCAGCGCTGCGTTGATCACCCCCTGGTCACCGAGCAGCGCCATCCACCCGAACGTACGAGCAACCGCCGAGGTGAGCAGCGGCGCGATGGCGAGCGCCATCAGCACCCCCTTCCACTTCGACGTCGTGCGCGTCAAGAAAAGCGCGATCGGGTACGAGAGCACCACGGCGCCGAGCCCGCAGACGAGACCGAGCAGCAGCGTGTTGCCGATCACCTTCCAGTAGAAGGGGTCGGAGAGCGCGTCGCCGTACGAGGCGGCGGTGAGCGTCTCGATGAGTTGCCCACCCGAACCGTTCTCGTTCAGCGACATGCGGATCATCACGAAGAGCGGCAGCAGGAAGCTGACGAACAGGCCGATGATGCCCGGGATCACCAGCCCGTAGGCCGACCACCGCGAGCGGTTGCGAGCCCGGTTCGACTTCATGCCGATGCTGATGAACTCCGTGTTGGTGTGCGTGGCCGTCATAGCGTCCCCCTCACCCTTCCGGCACGAGGTGCGCGTCGCTCGGTTCGAACGACACGTACGCCTCGTCCCCGATCCGCAGCTCGTCGTGGGCCGTGCTCAGCTTGTCGGCGCGCATGACCTGGCCGCTGTCGAGGTGCAGGTCATAACTGCGCACGTTGCCGGTGTAGCTCGACGCCACGACGCGGGCCCGCGCGGTGGGCAGCGATCCAGCCTGCGCGTCACTCGCCGCGACCGACACCCGGTGCGGCCGCACCACGAGCGAGGCCGCTCCGTCGATGCCCGGCGCACCGGCCACTGCAAAGCTCCCGAACAGTTCCGACTGCACCTGGTACGCGCCACCCGAGCTGCCCGATATCGACCCCACGTCGAGAAAGTTCGCCTTGCCGACGAAGTTCGCCACGAACTTCGTCGCGGGGCTCTCGTAGATGGCTGTCGGCCGGTCGTACTGCTCGATGACGCCGTTGTTGAGAATCGCGATGCGATCCGCCATGTCAAGCGCCTCGTCTTGATCGTGCGTGACGAACAGCGTCGTCGTGCCCGACTCCTGCTGGATGCCGCGAATCTCGCGCCGCATCGCCTCGCGCAGCTTCGCGTCGAGGTTCGAGAGCGGCTCGTCGAGCAGCAGCAGCGTCGGGTGGATCACGAGGGCGCGTGCGAGCGCGACGCGCTGCTGCTGACCGCCCGAGAGCTCAGCCGGCTTGCGCGCTTTCAAGTGCCCAAGTTGCACCTTTTCAAGCGCCTCCTCGGTGCGCGGGCCGATCTGCGCACGCGGCACCTTGTGCATCTGCAGGCCGAACGCGACGTTCTCCTGCACCGTGAGGTGCGGAAAGAGCGCGTACGACTGGAACACCATGCCCATGCCGCGCTTGTGCACCGGGGTCGACACGACATCCTTGCCGTTCACGAAGATCTGCCCCGACGTCGGTTCGAGCAGACCGGCGACCATGCGCAGCGTCGTCGTCTTGCCGCACCCCGAGGGGCCCAGCAGGGCAACGAGGTCGCCCTGCTGCACATCGAGGTTCACGTCGTTGACCGCGGGCGCGGTCGTCTTCGGGTAAGTCTTCTGCAGGTTGCGGATCGACAGGTACTCGGGGTCGAGCTGCTCCGTCATGCTCAGCCTCCGATCACGCTGCGTCGCCACTGCTCGGTCCAGGCGTCGCGCTGGTCGGCGAGCCAGATCCAGTCGATGTCGACGATGTTCGGGTCGGCGGAATCGGCGACGCGATCCTTCACGGCTTCGGGGATCTCAGCATCAGACACCACCGGTGCGTAGAACAGCGCTTCGGCGAACGACTCCTGCGCCTCCTTCGAGAGCGCGTAGTCCATGAACTGCTGCGCGGCTTCGGTCTTTTCGGTGCCCTCGACGAGGTTGATGGTGTTGATCTGGAAGCCGATGCCGTCATCGGGCTGCACGACGCCCATCGCGCCGTCTGAGTCATCGGCGAAGTACTGGGCGCGGGCGTTCCAGCCGACGCCGTACTGCGATGTGCCGGAGATCACGGGCTGGTAGACGTCGGGCACGGGCTCCCACGTGTTCACGAGCGGGGCGAGCTCGGCGAGCTTCTTGATCGCGGGCTCGATCGTGTCTTTGTAGTCGACGCCGAGGTTGTTCGCCGTCAAGGCGGTGAGCGTGTGGCCCTGAATGTCCGGCGGAGCCGGGATCGACACCGAGTTCTCGGGGGCATCCCACAGGTCGGCGATGCCCTTCGGCGGGGTCTTCACCGCTTCGGTGTTGTAGAGCACGACGAGGTTGTCGAACGTGACTGCGGGGCCGAAGCCGTCGGCGTTCTGCCCGAGCTCGACGACGTTCGCCAGGTTCGGCACGTCGGCCTCGCTCACCTTCGCGAACAGCCCCTCCTGGTTCCCGGTGTGCGCCACCGAGGCGTCCATGATCGCGAGGTCGACCGTGGGGCTCGACGCTTCGCTGCGCAGCTTGCCGAGCATCTCTGCGCTGTTCTGCGCGGGCACGAAGTTCACGACCACATCGTCTTGCGACGCGTTGAACTTGTCGACGACCGCGGCGGTGTACTGATCGTCGAAGAGCGCGGCGTAGCCGAGCACGTTCACCTCGACGGCGTCGGGGTTCGACGAGCCCGAGCCGCCCGAGGCGCCACTGCACGCAGAGAGCGCGAGGGCGGAAATCATCACGGCGGACACGCCGATCTTGGTCTTCACTGACATGGTGCTTCTCCTTTGAAGTTCACTCACACCCATGTCAACGAGCCTGGTCGAGAGCGACGATACGGGGCGGTTCGGGATCGCGCAAGGGTCGATTTCAGAAATGTTACTTTGGCCCACTCACGCTCTTGAAAGCCATTTACACCCACCTGATCTGCACTTTTATCAATCGTTTTCGAAGGCGGGGTTTCTTTTCCGAAGTTTCGTTGCTACGGTGCATGGCACGTGTATACAACACGTACACAATCCGTGCGATGAGCCTGGTCCGCCCTGCACGATCCACTCGAAGATCCACACATTGAGGTGTGCGACTCCTCGCGGAAGCCGCCACCGGAAAGGCACGACGCCGTGTTCGAATTCCTCCCCATGCCCACCCAGATCTCCGAGGAGCGCCGCAAGTCGCTCCTCACCGTGCAAACGTCAACACTCGGTCACCTGCGCGATTTCGGGTTCGTGCGCGGTCTCACCCCGAACCGCCGCCCGATCCAGTTCGCCGGCACCGCGGTCACCGTGCGTCTCCCCCACATGGACTCCACCGCGCTGCACGTCGCCGCCGATCATCTGCGCCCCGGCGACGTACTCGTCGTCGAGCAGTCGGGTGACGACCGCTCCAGCTTCGGCGGCATGGTCGCGTTCACCTCCAAGACGCGCGGCGCCGAAGGCGTCATCCTCTCGGGCGCGATGAACGACTTCGACGAGGTGCTCGAACTCGGGCTCCCCGTCTACTCGCGCGGCGTCTCGGCACGCACCACCCGCATCCTCGGCATCGAGGGCGCGATCAACGTGCCGATCACCGTCGGCGGCGTCGTCATCACGCCTGGCGACGCGATTTTCGCCGACTCCGACGGCATCGCCGTGCTCACCGAAGCCGAGATCGATGACGTCGTCGCCGATCTGCGCGGCAAGGAGGGCGCCGAGCCCGCCAAAAAGGATGAGATCGTCGCCGGCAAGAAGCTCTCCGAGTGGAGCGGCGCCGCGAAGTACTTCGAGACGAGCGGGGCCGCCTGATGAGCGAGTTCCGCCTCACCGTCGCCCAGTTCGCCGCGACCCCCGACATCGAGCGCAACCGCGCGCTCGCCGTCTCGCTCATCGAGCAGGCCGGGCCGACCTCCGACCTCGTCGTGATCCCCGAGAACGCCATGTACTCGGACTCGGCGAAAGAGTTTCCAGGTCAGACCCACTCCGAAGCGCTCGACGGCCCCTTCTTGACCGCGCTGCAGGGAGCGGCTGAGCGATCCGGCACCCACGTCGTCGCCGGATTCACCGAAACCAACGAGGGTGCGCACCCGTACAACACCCTCGTGCACATCGACCCGTCGGGTGCTCTCGCGGGCTACTACCGCAAGATCCACCTGTACGACGCATTCGGCTACCGCGAATCGGACTCAGTGACCGCGGCCGCAGCCGCCGAACCGCTCACCTTCGAGGTCAACGGCATCACCGTCGGCGCGGCCACCTGCTACGACCTCCGGTTCCCCGAGATCGCGCGCTGGCTCGTCGACCACGGTGCGGATGTCATCGTGTACCCGGCCGCCTGGGCCGTCGGGCCAATGAAGGAGTTCCACTGGGAATCCCTGCTGCGGGCGCGAGCGATCGAGAACACGACGTACATCGCCGCCGCAGGGCAGACCGGGCCCCACTGCACCGGGCAGAGCCAGGTCATCGATCCGCTCGGGATCACCCGGGCCTCGGTGGGCGAAGAGGCCGATGCGTTCGCCACCGCGGTCGTCAGCTCCGAACGCATCGCACAGGTCCGCACCACCAATCCGTGCTTAGATAATCGACGCTTCGACGTCAGCCCCCGGGCCTGAGCTACGATCAACCCATGCAGCAGATCCCGGATGTTTCTCACGCCCGGTTCGGCGGCTGGTCGGCGAAGACGCCGCTGCCGCCGGGCGTGCGTCCGCCCGGGGTCAAAGCCGCAGACTACGCCTACGGGTATCTGAAGAACCTCATCATCACCCTGGTGCTGGCCCCGCAATCGGTCATCACCGAGAACGAGGTCGCCGTGGCGACGGGCGTCTCCCGGACTCCGGTCCGGGAGGCGTTCTCCCGTCTCCAGTCCGAACAGCTCCTCACCCTGATCCCCCACCGCGGCGCGGTCGTGCCCGAGATCACGCTGCGCGCGATCCAGGAGCAGGCCCAGACCCGCGTTGTGCTCGAGGGGTACGGCGTGCAGTGGGTCTGCGAGCACCGAGTGCCGATCGTGGATCGCCTCAACCGTTTGATCGACGAGCAGCAGGCAATCTACGACGATGACCCCGAGCGCGTCGTCGATATGGTCATCACCGACAAAGAATTCCACTGGACCCTCGTACAAGCCACCGGCAACACCGAGTTCGCACAGCTCTACAACTCCATCCACGACCGGCAGCTGCGCATCGGCATCGCGATGTTCTCGGCCGTGCCGTCGCGCCGCTGCACGGCGATCGAGCAGCACCGCGAGATCGCGCGCGCCGTCGAACAGTTCGACCTTACGACCGCGCGCTCGCTGCTCGAGTCGCACCTCGTGGGCAGCCTCGGCGAGATCTCGCAGATCTTCAGGAACTAGGGGTTGGGGGTCTCGGGGCTCGGGGCTCGGCGGGCCTCCTGCTTCTCCCTCGAGCGCACCACTATTGCGCGAGAGCACCGGTCAATGATGCGCACTCTCGCGCAAAAGTGGTGCGTTCGCGAGCTGTGGATGGGCGCGGGGTGCGCGTCGGGCTCGGTTAGCGCGGGCGCAGGGGCGAGTGCTGCTGCACCCAGCTGTACATCGCCACCGCGGCGGCGGCGGACGCGTTGATCGAGCGTGTCGACCCGTACTGCGAAATCTCGACCACGGCTTCGGAAGCGGCGATCGCCTCGGCGGTGAGCCCCGGGCCCTCCTGACCGAACAGCATGACGCATCGTTCGGGCCAGTCGAACGTCTCCATCGGCACGCAGCCGGGCACGTTGTCGATCGCGATGATCGGTACCCCTTCGGCGCGGGCCCACTCGACGAGCGCCGAGACGTCTTCCCGGTGCTCGACGTGCTGGTAGCGGTCGGTCACCATCGCGCCGCGCTTGTTCCAGCGGCGACGCCCGACGATGTGCACGGTGTCGGCGGCGAACGCGTTCGCGCTGCGCACGATCGACCCGATGTTCATGTCGTGCTGCCAGTTCTCGATGGCGACGTGAAACGGGTGCCGGTGCTCATCGAGATCGGCGACGATTGCTTCCATGCGCCAGTACCGGTAGCGGTCGACGACGTTGCGGGTATCGCCGTGCTCGAGCAGCTCGGTGTCGTAGAACTCCTCGGTCGGCCACGCCTCCCGTCCGCCGGGCCAGGGCCCGACCCCGGAGGTCGAGCGCTCGGCGGTTGGGGTCGTCTCGGGCGCTGCGTCACTCACCCGACGATTCTCCCACGCGGCGGCCGGTGATCCGCCCCTCAGCCTCGTCGCGACCCGCCGCAACTGGGATCGGCGTCACTTTGGGAGGGTGCGATGCCGACAACACCCGCCCAAAGTGACCCCGATCGCAAGAAAACGCGGCAGAGCAGCGCAGCGCTACTGGTTGGAGAACGCTGCGTCGAACGACGCCGTGGGGCGCTGCCACAGCAGCGAGCGGATGCGGGTCACTGCCTCGGCGGCGCCGTGCAGGCGATCCATGCCGGCGTCTTCCCATTCGATCGAGATGGGGCCGTCGTAGCCGATGCTGCCGAGCGCACGGAAGGCGTCTTCCCAGTGCGTGTCGCCGTGCCCGGTCGATACGAAGTCCCAACCGCGGCGCGGGTCGCCCCAGGGCAGGTGCGATCCGAGAATGCCGGATCGCCCGGTCGGCGGGCGCAGGCGCGTGTCTTTGCAGTCGACGTGGCAGATGCGGTCGGCGAAGTCGACGATGAATCCGATCGGGTCGATGCCCTGCCAGACGAGGTGGCTCGGGTCCCAGTTCAACCCGAACGCCGGGTGGTGGTCGATCGCTTCGAGCGCGCGCACCGTCGTCCAGTAGTCGTAGGCGATCTCAGACGGGTGCACTTCGTGGGCGTAGCGCACGCCTTCGTTTGCGAAGACGTCGAGGATGGGCTTCCAGCGCCGAGCGAAATCGGCGTATCCCTCGTCGATCACCGAAGCCGGCACGGGCGGAAACATCGCCACATACGGCCAAATCTTCGACCCGGTGAAGCCCGTCACGACGTCGGCGCCGAGCTTGCGGGCGACGCGTGCGGCGCGCTGCATGTCTGCGGCGGCGCGCTGGCGCACGCCCTCGGGGTCACCGTCGCCCCACACGTAGGGGCGCACGATGGCCTGGTGCCGAAAGTCGATCGGGTCGTCGCAGACCGCCTGGCCGGCGAGGTGGTTCGAGATCGCCCAGACCTTGAGGCCGTAGCGGTCGAGCACGTCGAGTCGCGACTGCAGATACGTGTCGTCTTCGTCGGCGCGCTGCAGGTCGAGGTGGTCGCCCGACGCCGCGATCTCGAGGCCGTCGTAGCCCCACTCGGCGGCGAGGCGGGCCACCTCCTCGAACGGCAGGTCGGCCCACTGTCCGGTAAACAGGGTGACGGGGTGCGATGCTTCGTGCGTCATGATCGGCCGCTCCTTCGCAGCTGGTGGTCGGTCAGAAAATCGTAGGTGATGCGGGCAAGTTCGTCTTGCGATTCGGCGAGCGGCCGCCAGATCGAGGCCGCCGTCGCGATGGTGTCGTTGTTTCCCGTGAAACTTTCGAGGGTGAGCGGGCCGGCGTAGCCGATGTCGTCGAGGGCATCGAAGAACGCATCCCAGTCGGTGTGGTCGGGGCCGGCGGGCCCGCGGTCGGAACCGCAGACCTGCACGACGGCGACGTGCTCCCCCGCGGCCTGGATCGCCGCCGCGGGCGACCGCTCCTCGATGTTCAGGTGGTACGCGTCGAGCGCGAGGCCAACGCCCGAACCCGCACCGAGCAGTGGCGCGAGCGCGTCGAGCGCCTGATCCACCGTGTTGATCAGGCTCGTCTCATATCGGTTCAGCGGCTCGATGGCGAGCGTGACGCCGCGCGCGGCGGCGTAGGCGGCAACGGGCAGGATCGCCTCGCGCAGCGACGCAATCGCCGTCGCACGCTCGGCGGCGTCCATGCGCCACACTCGCCCGGTGCGCGCGGTGAATGGCCCAGCGACGGTCGGAGACCCCACTGCGACAGCGACGTCGACGCAGTGCCGCAGGTATGCCTGGGTGTGCGCGCGGTGGGCAGTATCGAGCAGGTCGCGCCCCTCCCCCATTGCGCCGACGACCCGTGCCCCCATGCCGAGCGTGCTGAGCCGTTCGGCGGCGAGCGCCGGATCCCAGTCGCCGAGACGCTCGACCGGCAGCTCGAGCAGTGTGTACCCGATCCCGAGGGCCCGTTCGGCGATGGCAACCAGTGAGTCATCGTTCAGTGGCGAGGTCCAGACCCAGCTGTTCACCCCAAGATCGCGCACGACGCTCCCCCGAACACGCACACGATCGCTCATACGCTCGCTCATCCGCTCACCCCTTCATAACGTGAATCACACATCTACGCTGCCTTACGAGCGCCCACAGGGCTGACCCGTAACAGCGGAGCCTGTTCGCGGGTGCGAATGCCCCGCACAGACGCATCAAGGTTGGCGCGGCGAAGACGCGCCGGGTTCCCTTGCTTAAGTCTGTGCGGGGCATTCGCACCCGCGAACAGGCGCAAACTGCTTACGGAATCACCCGCTCCTGCCAAACTTTCGGGTACCCGGGCAGATCTTCTCCACCGAATTTGGCGTAGTGTCCGTCGGGCATGCCGTCGTTGCGGTCGAGGTATTCGTCGAGTTCGTCGGCGGTGATGGGCTTCTGCGGCAGCACCCATTCGGTGGGTACTTCTTTGCCGTCGAAGATCTGCTCCATGGCGAGCAGTGGCGTGCGCCACTGGAAGTTGGAGTAGACGGGGGCGAGGCCGGTGAGGCCGGTGTCCTTCCACTTGCGCAGGAAGCTGAGCTCGTCTTCGCCGGTCATGACTGGGTAGTCCTTGCCGGCGTCTTCGAAGGCTTCGATGGCGGCGACGGCGCCGTCGCCGGCGTCCATCCAGATGCCCTGTACGTCACCCTTGGCGAGTTCGTCCGAGATGATTTTCTTGATTTCGGCGGGGTCGGCTCCGGTGAAGTAGTCGACGGCTTCGATGCCGGCTTCGTCGAACAGTTTCTCGGCTCCGGCCCAGCGCTGTTCGAGTACGTCGACGCCGGGGAGGATGCGGAGGGCGACGACCTTGTCTCCCTTGTCGAGGTTGTCGATGAGGAACTCGGCGGTGTCGATGCCCCAGGCGAAGCCGCCGATGGGGTGGATGAAGGTGACGGCGCAGTCGGTTTCGACGCCGCGGTCGAAGACGACGACGGGCTTGCCGGTGTCGCAGGCGCGTTCGACGGCGGGCGTCATTGCCGCGGTGGAGTTAGGTGAGATGATGAAGCCGTCGCAGTTGCCTTCGGCGATGAAGTAGTCGATGTCGGCGATCTGGGTGTCGTCGCTGTCTTTCGCGTCGCGTGTCTCCATCGACGAAATGGCGCCCGATTCTTGCAGCACTTTGAGCTGTTCGTTCATCGTGATCCAGCCGGTTTGGCGCCAGGGGTTCGAGATCGAGGCGTTGGCGAAGCAGACTTTCTTGGCTCCGTCGGAGGCCCAGTCGGCGGTGTCGCGCATTTCGGCGTTGATCATTTGGAGGTAGGGCTGGTCTTCTGGCCCTTCGGGGGTGACGGAGCGCTCCGCGTCTTGCTTGTCGAAGAGTGCCTGGTCGAACCACTGGCCCGAGTCGCCCGAGTCGGTCGACTCGCTGGTTTCGGTGGTGGCGTCGTCTGCCGGGTTCTCCACCGTTGGGTCGGTGGTGCACCCCGCGAGCAGGATCAGCGATGCCGCGCCGACGAGGCTCGCCGTGATGCTCAGCGATCGTTTCATGATCGGTTCTCCTTTGTTTGGTCGCCCCGCGCGGCAGCGTCGCCGGTGGGATCGGGTGACGGGGTGCTCCCCGCCGGGTCTGTGGGTGCCGTGCCGGTCGGGGCGGCGTCGGCGGGGGTGTCGAGTGGTGCGGGATCCGCACCGGCCCCGGCCGCGGCCGCCCCGACGGCGGCGAGCGCCCCGGTCGGCTTCTTGCGGCGTGCGCGGAACGCGGCGCCCGAGTAGGCAACGGCCGCGATGATGATGGCGCCCTGAATCGCGTCGCGCAGGGTTGAGGGCACCGAGGTGAAGTTAAGCAGGGTGAAGAGTGTCTCGAGCGCGAAGGCTCCGGCGAGTGCGCCCCAGACGGAGCCGCGGCCGCCGCCGAGCACGACGCCGCCGAGTACGACCGCGGTAATCGCGATGAACTCGTAGCCTTTGCCGACGGAGGGGTGCACGCCGGCGTAGCCGACGAGCAGCACCCCGGCGATCGTGGCCGAGAGCGATGAGATGACGAAGGCGGCGGTCTTGGTGCGCCACACCGAGGCGCCGGCGAAGACGCCGGCCGCGGGGTTGTCGCCGATGGCGACGAGGGTGCGCCCGAAGGGGCGGCGCGAGAGCCAGGCGGCGATCCCGACCACGCCGGCGAGCACGAGCACGGCCCACGGCAGCAGCCCGATGATCGGTAGCCCGTCGATGCCGCCGCGTCCGATCTGGCGGAACGAATCGGCGGGGTTGCCGGTTGCGGCTCCGCCTGTCCACCACATGACCCCGCCGTAGAGCACGAGCATCATGCCCAGGGTGACGATGAACGATGGCACTTTCAAGAAGGTCGTGACGAGCCCGTTGACGATGCCGACGACGGTGCCGAGCACCAGCAGCAGCACGAGCACCGGCAGCGCTTTCGCGTCGTCTTGCCCGATGAGGGTGCCGGCGAGCACGACCTGAGTGGTGACGAGCGAGCCCTGCGACAGGTCGAATTCACCGCTTACGATCACGAAGTACTGGCCGATGGCGACGATGGCGATGGGGGCGACGCGCTGCATGTAGCGCACGAGCTGCCCGGGCTCCGCGAACGACGGGTTGAGGATCGCCACGGCGATCAGCAGCACGATGAGCAGCAGGTAGACCGCGCCGCGCGGGCTGATGGCCGCACGTACGAAGCGGGCGAAGCCCGAGGCCGATGCGGCCGCGCTGGTCGCTGCGGGCGTCTCGACGGGCCGCGTGAGGTTCGAGGTCATCGCGCACCTCCTTCGCTGGTGACATCGGCGGGCAGCGGGGCCGCCTCCCCCGATCGGGTGAAGCGCTCGCGGCGGGCGACGAGACGCCTGCGGGAGTAGACGGCGACGGCGATCACAATGACCGCACCGCGCACCACGTCTTTCAGGAAGGGGTTTACCTGCAGCACGCTCATGAGGTTGTCGAGCACTGCGAAGATCGCGACGCCGCCGATGGTGCCCCAGATGGAGCCGCGACCTCCGGCCAGCAGGGTGCCGCCGAGCACGACCGCGGCGATCGAGAGTAGGTCGTACCCGCCCTGCGTGCCGACGGTCGGGCTGCCGACGCCGAGGCGGCTGGCGAGCAGCAGCCCGGCGATGCCGGCGAAGACCGAGCAGAGCACGTGCGCCCAGATGAGGGGTCGGCGCGTGCGCACGCCCGAGAGGCGCGCGACCTCGGCGTTGCCGCCGACGGCGAAGAGGTGATGCCCGAAGTTGGTGCGGGCGAGCAGGAACGCGACGACTCCCGCGAGCAGCAGCATCACCACGGTCGACACGGGTACGGGGCCGATGCCGGTGGCTCCGAAGAGCTGGAATGCCCACGGTGTCGACCCTGCGGTGCCCTGGTAGTTCGTGTCGAGGTAGCCCTTGAGCATGAGCCCGACACCGAGCGTCGTGACGAAGCCGTGCACCTTCAGCACGGTGACGATCACTCCGTTCGCGAGCCCGATGACCGCGGCGACGGCGAGCGCGAGCAGCACGCCCGGCAGCACCATGCCGGCTTGGCCGTTCATCGTCTGCGCGGCGATGAGGCTGGTCAGGCTCACGACGTAGGGCACGGAGAGGTCGAGCGATCCGCCGAGAATCACGAGAGTCTGGCCGATCGCGACGAAGCCGAGCACGCTCATGCCGGTGAGGATGTCGCGGATGCTGCCG
This sequence comes from Leucobacter musarum subsp. musarum, assembly GCF_001273845.1. Lineage (GTDB taxonomy): Bacteria > Actinomycetota > Actinomycetes > Actinomycetales > Microbacteriaceae > Leucobacter > Leucobacter musarum. The sequence goes on along the minus strand of NZ_JHBW01000089.1, from coordinate 75,388 downwards.
GCGCTGAACAGGTTGCGGCCGACCGTCGCGACGAGGATCGCGCTCAGCGCGAGCACCACGATCAGCGCGATGAACACGATCGCGGTGGTGTCGAGGCGCTTCAGGCGCGCGGGCAGTGCGAGGCTCATGCGGCTCCCCGTTCATCGGCGGCGCCCGTCGCGAGCGCGAGGACGGTTTCTTCGGTCGACCCGGCGGGGAGTTCGCCCGCGATGCGGCCGTCGCGCATGACGAGCACGCGATCGGCCATGCCGATGACCTCGGGCAGCTCACTGGAGACGAGCAGGATCGCCACGCCGCGCTTCGCCAGCTCGCGGATGAGCTGGTACACGGCGACCTTTGCGCCGACGTCGATGCCGCGGGTGGGCTCGTCGAGCAGCACGACACGGGGTTCGGTGGCGAGCCACTTCGCGAGCACCACCTTCTGCTGGTTGCCGCCCGAGAGCGCCTGCACCTCTTGGTTCGGTCCGCGGCTCACCAGTTCGAGGGCGTCGAACACCCCGGGAATCGATGCGCGCTCGGCGCGCGTGCGGCGCGGGAAGACGCTGCGGATCGCGAGCAGGGCGTTGTCGAGAATCGACTGGTTCAGTGCGAGGCCGGTGCGCTTGCGATCTTCGGTGACGAGCGCGACGCCGAGCCGCACGGCCTGCCGCGGGCTGCGAATGGTGCGCGTCGCTCCGGCGAGCTGCAGGGTGCCGCGGGTGAAGGGCTCGGCGCCGAAGATCGCTTCGACGAGCTCGGTGCGCCCGGAGCCCTGCAGCCCCGACAGCCCGACGACCTCGCCGGCGCGCAGGTCGAGATCGATGCCGTCGAGCTGCGTGTTGCCGCCGCCTCGCACACGCACCATCGTCTCGCCGACGACGGTGCCCGGCTCGGGGTCGGGGAAGAACGCGCTGATGGGCCGGCCGACCATGCGCCTGACGAGCGTGGGCTGATCCAGCGCCGCCGCCGCGTCGCTCGAGACGAGCGAACCGTCTTTCATCACCGTGATGGTGTCGCAGAGATCGAAAATCTCTTTCAGGCGGTGCGAGACATAGAGAATCGCGACGCCGCGATCGCGCAGACGACGAATGACGCGGTACAGGATCGCCACCTCGTGATCGGCGAGCGCCGCCGTGGGCTCATCCATGGAGATGACCCGGGCATCGACCGAGAGCGCCTTGACGATCTCGACGATCTGCTGCTCGGCAACGGTCAGGCTGCCGACTTGCGAATCGGGGTCGATGCCCGAGATACCGAGATCGTCGAGCAGGCTGATCGTCGCGCGGCGCATGGCCTGCGTGTCAATGAAGCCGCGTCTGCGTGGCTCGCGGCCGAGGAAGACGTTCTGGGCGACGGTGCGATCGGAGAGCAGGTTGAACTCCTGAAACACCGTCGCAACGCCTGCTGCTGCCGCATCGACGGGGTGACCGAAGTCGACGCTCGCGCCGTCGAGCTGCACGTCTCCACCATCGCGGCGATACACCCCGGCGACGATCTTCATCAGCGTCGACTTGCCCGCGCCGTTCTCGCCCACGAGCCCGTGCACGGTGCCCGGCAGCAGATCGAGCGAGATGCCGTGCAGCACCTCGACGCCGAAGAACTGCTTGCGAATGTCGCGAACGGAAAGCACGGGTGCAGTCACGGTCGCAGTGGGTGCCTCGCTCATTCCGCACTCACCTCCACCCAGGTTCCGGATCGCGCGGACTCGAGCACGGCATCCGTGATGATGGCGGCCCGCAGGCCGTCGCGGAAGGTGGGCAGCCCCTCAGGCGCCTCCCCCGCGACCGCCGCGTAGGCGTCGGCGATGAATCCGTTGAAGGCGTCTTGGTAGCCCTGGGCGTGACCCGCGGGAACGTTCGACAGTCTTGCCGCGTCTGCGGAGAGCGTCTCGGGGTCGCGCCGCAGCAGCAGGGAGCCGGCTCGGCGGCCGACCCAGAGCGTCTCGGGATCCTCTTGCGCGAACCGCACGCTCTCGTCGGCGCCGGCGATCTCGAGCACCAGAGCATTCTTGCGGCCGGGTGCGACCTGCGAGATGAGCAGCGACCCGATGCCGCCGCCGGCGAGCTCGATCGTCAGGGCGACCGCGTCTTCGGTGTCGACCGGCTGGCCACCCCGCTCCGCGTGCACCGTGCGCGTCGTCGCGACGAGACGGGTGATGCGGTCACCGCTCACGAACTCGAGGAGGTCGACGAGATGCGATCCGATATCTGCGAATGCCCGCGACGGCCCGCCGGCATCTGCCGCGACTCGCCAGTTGTCGTCGCCGGCGCCCAGCAGCCAATCTTGCAGGTACCGCCCAGAGATCGTGAGCACGGCACCGGCCTCGCCGCTGGCGATGCGTGCGCGCGCCTCGCGCACCATCGGGTGGTAGCGGTAGACGAACGGCACGGCGGCGACGCGCTGCTGCTGCTGCTCGGCGAGTGCGACCAGCTCGCGGGCCTCGTCAGCCGAGGTGGCGAGTGGCTTCTCGCAGATGACGTGGGAGCCGGCGAGCAGCGCCGCGCGTGCATACGCAGTGTGGCTCGTATTCGGCGTGCACACGTGCACGATGTCGAGTGCTTCTGCGAGCAGGTGCTCGGGGGTCGACGCCCGTGCGTAGCCGAGTTCAGCAGCTGCGATCTCCGCCCGCTCGGGTCGTGAGCTGGCGAGCACGTCGAGGCGTGCGCCGGCAAGGCGGGCTGCGGTGGTGTGGGTGCGAGCCATGAAACCGGCGCCGAGCATTCCGACGCTCGGTGACCAGCGAGACTCCTTCGTCTGCGGGGACATGTGACTATTGTGTTTCCACATTCCCCACTTTTGTCAACTTTTCTGCATAAGTAACCAAACCGTTACCGAAGTTCGTGTTGTGCTTTACTGAAAGCGTGATCGTGCCATCTCCCTCATCCGGACCCGGAACCTCCACCGCCGGCGGGCTCCTGCAGCTCTTCCGCGATGGCAAGCCGCGCACGCGGGCGAAGCTCGCGCAGATCACCGGCCTCTCGCGCCCGACCGTGACGCAGCGCATCGATCAACTCATCGACCTCGGGCTCATCGCCCCCGTCGCCGATGCTGCTTCGACCGGCGGGCGCCCCTCGGCGCAGATCGCCTTCAACCCGCGCGCACGCGTCGTACTCGCCGCCGACCTCGGCGCTCTGCACGCGCGCGTCGCCGTCACCGACCTCGACGGCGAACTCCTCGCCGAAGCCTCCGAGCCCCGCGAGATCGCATCAGGGCCCGAAGACGCGATCACCTGGATCCTCGACGCCGCCGACGAGTTGCTGCCCGGGCTCGGCTACGACGTCTCGCACGTCGCCGGCGTCGGCATCGGCGTGCCAGGCCCCGTCGAATTCTCGACCGGGCGCCCCATCAACCCGCCCATCATGCCCGGGTGGGATCGCTTCGACATCCCCGCCGCCATCCGCAGGCGCATCGACGCACCCGTACTCGTCGACAACGACGTCAACATCATGGCGCTCGGCGAGCTCGCCACGTCATGGCCCGGTGTCACCGACCTCATCTTCGTGAAAGTCGCGAGCGGCATCGGCGCCGGCATCATCTCCGGCGGATCGCTGCGCCGCGGGGCCAACGGCGCCGCGGGCGACATCGGGCACATCGCCCTCGCCCGGGCGACCGACACCCCCTGCCCTTGCGGCAATCGCGGTTGCCTCGAGGCCGTGGCGTCGGGACGCGCGCTCGCGACCGCGCTCAGCACCGCCGAAACTCCACTGCACCGACCGAGCGAGGTCGTCGCACTCGCGAAAGCAGGCGACGTCGGGGCGATCCAACGCATTCGCCAGGCCGGGCGCGACGTCGGCGAGGTGCTCACCGCCTGCGTCAGCATCATGAACCCGTCGGCGATCGTCATCGGTGGCACCATGGCGCAGGCCGCCGAGCACCTCGTCGCCGGCGTGCGCGAAGTCGTCTACGCGAGGTCGATCCCGCTCTCGACCGAGCAGCTCACCATCGCGCCGTCGCGCGCCGCCGGCAACGCCGCGATCTACGGCGCAGCGCAGCTCGCGATCGACGCCGCGCTCGCCCCCGAACGCATCACGGCCGCCCTCGGCGGGTAGAGGGTCGGCGGCAGTGCCGCCGCGCAACCCATCTTGCGAGCGGGGTCACTTTTGGAGTGGGTCGCGCCTCGCGCACCCTCCAAAAGTGACCCCGCTCGCAGTGCACAGCCGCAGCCGCAGAGCCGCCTACGGCACCGTGTAGCCGGCGGCGCGGAAGAGTTCGTACCACTCGGCGCGGGTCAGCGTGATGTCTGAGCCCTGCGCTGCGGCGGCGACACGATCGGGCGACGTCGTTCCCAGCACCACCTGCATGCGCGCGGGGTGACGCGTGATCCACGCCACCGCGATTGCCTCAAACGGCACCCCGTACTGCGCCGCGAGGCGGTCGATGACCGCGTTGAGTTCGGGGTAGCGATCCGACCCCAAGAACGGGCCGTCGAAGAAGTTCGCCTGGAACGGCGACCACGCCTGCACCGTGATGTCGTTGAGGCGGCAGTAGTCGAGCACGCCGTCGTCGCGGGTCACCGACTGCGGCAAACCCTGCATGTTCGCGGCGACACCCTGCGCGATCATCGGCGAGTGCGTGATCGAGAGCTGCAGCTGGTTCGCGACGAGTGGCTGCGTCACGTACTTGCGCAGCAGGTCGATCTGCCGGGGCGTGTGATTCGAGACACCGAACGCACGCACCTTGCCCGCAGCCGAGAGCTCGTCGAAGGCGCGAGCGACCTCTTCGGGTTCGACCAGCGCGTCGGGGCGGTGCAGCAGCAGAATGTCGAGGTAGTCGGTGCCGAGAGCTTCGAGCGAGCCGTGCACGGTCTCCATGATGTGCTCGTAAGAGAAGTCGAAGTACGGGCCGTCGGTGATGATGCCAGCCTTTGACTGGATCACCCACTGCTCGCGCTCGGACGGCGTGAGCCGCAGCGCCTCGGCGAAGCGACGCTCGCACCCGTGCACCGACGAGCCGTAGATGTCGGCGTGATCCAGAAAGTTGATGCCCGCATCACGAGCCGCGCTCACCAGCGTGCGCACCTCATCGTCAGATTTCTCCTGGATGCGCATCAGCCCCAGCACGACATCGGAGACGGTCAGGTCGGTTCCCGGCAGTGTGAAAGTCCGCATGCGGCTCACCCTACCGAACGCGCGAACGCCCCGAAACCCGTCGCATGCACGGGGTCGGGGCGTTCGGGTGAGAGTGTGCGGGATCAGCGGGCTGCGCCCGCTCCACCCGTTTCGAGCTGAGCGATCAGGCGGAGGCCGCCGTGAGCGCCGCCAGCTCGGCCGCGTTCAGCTCGAGCGAAAGCGACGCGAGCAGCGCGGGCAGCTGCTCGAGGTTGCGCGCACTCGCGATCGGGGCGGCGATGGTGGCCTGCTGGCGCAGCCACGCAAGCGAGACCGTGGCAACCGGCACACCGTGCGCTTCGGCGGCGGCGTCGAGCGCCGAGAGCACCTCGCGACCGCGATCGTCGAGGTAGCCGGCGGCCTCCCCGGCACGCGGGCTCGCACCGGCCGCGGTCGCGTCAGCGGCGTCGCGGTACTTGCCCGCGAGGAAGCCCTTGGCGAGCGAGAAGTACGGGAAGACCGAGAGCTGCTCGTCTTCGGCAACGGCGCGGAGGCCATTCGCCTCGAACTCGCGCTCGACCAGGTTGTAGTGCGGCTGCAGTGCCACCGGCAGGTGGTAGCCGCCCGCCCGTGCGATCCGGAACCACTCGGCGATGCGCTCAGCCGTGTAGTTCGATACACCGATGGCGCGAATCTTGCCGGCGTCGACGAGCTCCGAGAACGCGGCGACCGTCTCTTCGAGCGGGGTCTCGGCGTCGTCGAAGTGGGCGTAGTAGAGGTCGATGTGATCGGTCTGCAGACGCTGCAGCGAGGCGTCAGCGGCCGCGCGCACGTTCGCCGCGGCGAGGCCCGAGAACTGCGGGTGCGTCGACACTTTCGTGGCGAGGGTGATCGAATCGCGGCGACCGCGGCCCGCGAACCACTCGCCAATGATCGTCTCCGACTCGCCGCCCGAGTTGCCCGGCGCCCAGTGCGAATACCCGTCGGCGGTATCGACGAAGTCGCCGCCGCCCGCGACGAACGCGTCGAGCACGTCGAACGAGGTGGCCTGGTCGGCCGTCCAGCCGAACACGTTGGCGCCGAGCGCCAGCGGTGCGATCTCGAGGTCGGAGGATCCGATGCGGGTCCGTGCAGCAGTTGCGTTCGGTGCAGCCTGAGTCATGAGGTCTCCTTCGCGTGTCGGGTCACCGTGCGGTGCGTCCACTCGACGCTAACAGCGGAGGCTGCGCCCGCATTCCGATGTGACGCCGCGCGGCAGAGGTGCGGGGGGCGCCCTCCCGTCACGTCGGAGAAGTTCGCTCACGCGGACCATCCCAGGGGGAGTCCACCGCCCGACAGAATTTCTCCTGCGCAACGGAAGGTTCGAACCGTCATCGAACCGACGACCGCACTACTCGCAGGCGATGCCGTCGCCATCGCGGTCGAGCTTGCGCGAATAGCCGGGGGAATCCACGTACAGCGGTGCGGCACCGGCCGCCCGCACCGCATCGCAGTTCTCGTAGTACGTCGAGGTCGACGTCGTCTGCGACACGTCGGTCGAAGTGCCCGGGTCTACGAACTGCGTCGGCGCCGAGCTGTTCTGCAGTTCGGCGACCTGTGCGGCGAGCGCCTGGTTCGACGCGTTCAGATTGCCGACCTCGGTCGCGTGCGTGTCCACCTGCGTCTGCAGCGACAGCACCTGCTTTTTCTGCGCATCCAGGTCGGTTTTGGTCTTTGCGGCCTGCTCTTCCGCCTGCTTTGCGGTGTCCTCAGCCTCGGACACCGCATCTTCGGCCGATTCGAGTGCATCATGGGCCTCACTGGCCTCCTGGTTGGCCCGTTCCAGGTCTGCGGTGAGAGATTTCTCGGAGGCGACGAGCGCCGTGTGCTGGGCGTCGGATCCGCCCGCACCCACGCCAGTTCCGACGCCGAACGCGAGCAGCGAGCTGATGACCGGAACGCCGACCGAGACCCATTTGCTGCGCTTCGCACGTGCGGGTGCGGGCTGTGCGGCCTGCGGCGATCCGGAACCGGGAATCCAATTCGTCATTGCGTTCACTGCCCCTTTTCTGCGCGTCGCCGCTCTGGCAACACCTCAGCGTAGACATGCACACGGTGCGCTTTTGCACGATCGACCGGTTTTTCGCCCGCGTTTTCATCCTCGGGCCGCGCTTCACCTTCCATCGCCCAGGAGGAATTTGCTCCTGCTGTTTGTTCTCGAACGAACCCACCGAATGACGGAATTTCTCCTGCGCGACGGAAGACCGGAAACAGTCAACACACACCCAGCATCACCGCACCACCCCGCTACCCTGGGGGAATGACCCCGGCCCCGCATGACGCGCTGCGGGTGATGACGTTCAACGTGCGGCGCAGATTCGGCGCACTGTTGCAACCGCGCGCCGATCGTTGGCTGCTCCGCAAGCATCGCCTGCGCGAGCTGCTGCGGCAGCACCGCCCGCACGTGCTGGGCGCGCAGGAGGTGCTCGGAGGTCAGGGCCGGTGGGTGCGCGACTCCCTGGGGGCCGACTTCCGCAGCATCGGCGCCGGCCGCAGTGCGCGCGGCACGGGTGAGGCCTGCCCGATTCTGTACGACGCCCGTCGGCTCGAGCTAATCGGCTGGCGACAGGTCGCGCTCTCGGCGACGCCCGACGTGCCGGGATCGCGCAGCTGGGGAAATGTGATTCCGCGCATCGCGGTCATCGCCGACTTCGAGGATCGCCGCACCGGCGCACGCTTTCGACACCTCAACACGCACCTCGACCTGCTCAGCAGTCACGCCCGACTGCACTCGGCCGAGCAGTTGCGCGCGCTCGCGACCGCTGACAACCCGCTGGGCTCGGCGATCCTCACGGGCGATTTCAACACCGGGCCGACGTCGCAGCCCGCCCGCATTCTCGGTGAGCACGGTGCGATGCGCGATGCGTGGCCGGCGGCGAGCGCGCGACTCACACCCGAGTACCGCACATTTGCGGGGTATGCGGCCCCGACGCCCGGGCGCCGCATCGACTGGATATTCACGACACCCGATATCGCGGTGGATCGCATCAGCATCATCAGTGACCGCGCACGGGGCGGGTGGGCGTCAGATCACCTCCCGGTCGTCGCAGAGCTGCGGGTGCCGGGGTAACCCCGACACCCGCTGTTGCACCGCGAGCGGCCAGACCGCGACGCCCCTACGCCCCGGCCATCACCGACAGGGCGAGCCCGTCACCGTCGCCGGCGACGTCGACGCGCACCGCCGAGCCGTCGCGCACCTCGCCCGACAGGATCGCCCGAGCCAGCCGGTCGTCGATCTCCTTCTGCATGAGGCGGCGCAGCGGGCGCGCACCGTAGATCGGGTCGTAGCCGCGGGATGCGAGCCAGCTCCGCGCATCGGGGGTGACGGCCAGGGTGAGCCGGCGCGGCGACAGGCGCAGTTGCAACCGATCGATCGAGAGCTCGACGATCTGCGCGAGGTCGGCCTCGGAGAGCGGGTGGAAGATCACCATCTCGTCGAGGCGGTTGATGAACTCGGGCTTGAAAGCGCGCCGCACGGTTTCGCGCACCGCGCCCTCTTTCTCGCTCCATTCGAGATCGGAGTCGATCAGGTACTGCGAGCCGAGGTTCGAGGTGAGGATCAGGATGACGTTGCGGAAGTCGACCGTGCGGCCCTGTCCGTCGGTCAGACGCCCATCGTCGAGCACCTGCAGCAGCACATCGAACACCTCGGGGTGCGCCTTCTCGACCTCGTCGAGCAGCACGACCGAGTACGGCCGGCGTCGCACCGTTTCAGTGAGCTGACCGCCCTGCTCGTAGCCGACGTACCCCGGAGGGGCGCCGACGAGGCGGGAGACGGAGTGCTTCTCGCCGTACTCCGACATGTCGATGCGCACCATGGCGTGCTCATCGTCGAATAGGAACTCGGCGAGCGCCTTGGCGAGCTCGGTCTTGCCAACGCCCGTCGGCCCGAGGAACAGGAAGGATCCGGTGGGACGGTTGGGGTCAGCGATACCGGCGCGCGTGCGGCGCACAGCGTCGGCGACGGCACGCACCGCGTCGCCCTGCCCGATGAGTCGCTTCGCGAGCTCGTGCTCGAGCGCGAGCAGCTTCTCGGTCTCGCCCTGCAGAAGTCGCCCGACCGGGATGCCCGTCCAGGCGGCGACCACGCCCGCGATGTCTTCGTCGGTGACTTGGTCGTTGACCATGCGGTCTTCGCCCGCTTCGGCGTTTTCCGCCTCAGCGACCTCCGCCTCGGTGAGCTGCTTCTGAATCACCGGGATCTCGCCGTACAGCAGCTTCGACGCCTTCTCGAGCTTGCCCTCGCGCTGCGCCATCTCGGCTTCCATGCGCAGCTGGTCGAGCTTCTCGCGCAGTGCACCGACGCGGTTCAACGAGTCGCGCTCACGCGCCCAGCGCGCTTCGAGCCCGTCGAGTTCCGTCTGCATGCCCGCGAGGTCTTCGCGCAGCTTCGCCAGGCGATCCTTCGAGGCGTCGTCTTTCTCCTTCTTCAGCGCAAGCTCTTCGAGCTTCAGCCGGTCGACCGCGCGGCGCAACTCGTCAATCTCGACCGGCGCCGAATCGATCTCCATGCGCAGACGGCTGGCGGCCTCGTCGATCAGGTCGATCGCCTTGTCGGGGAGCTGTCGGGCGGTGATGTAGCGATCCGACAGCGCCGCGGCGGCGATGAGTGCCGAATCGGCGATCGTCACTTTATGGTGCGCCTCGTAGCGCTCTTTCAGGCCGCGCAGGATCGCCACCGTATCGGCGACCGAGGGCTCGCCCACGTACACCTGCTGGAACCGGCGCTCAAGCGCTGCGTCTTTCTCGATGTATTCGCGGTACTCATCGAGGGTCGTGGCACCGATGAGTCGCAGCTCGCCGCGGGCCAGCATCGGCTTCAGCATCTGGGAGGCCGCGACCGAAGATTCGCCACCACCGGCACCCATGAGCGTGTGCAGCTCGTCAATGAAGGTGATGAACTTGCCGTCGGAGTCCTTGATCTCTTGCAGCACCGCCTTCATGCGCTCCTCGAACTCGCCGCGGTACTTCGCGCCCGCGATGAGTGCGGAGATGTCGAGCGAGATGAGCTCTTTGTCTTTCAGCGATTCGGCGACGTCGCCCGCGACGATGCGCTGGGCGAGGCCCTCGACGACGGCGGTCTTGCCGACGCCGGGTTCACCGATGAGCACGGGGTTGTTCTTGGTGCGTCGGGTGAGCACCTGGCTGACGCGACGAATCTCGGAGTCGCGACCGATGACGGGATCGAGTTTGCCCGAGCGCGCGACCTCGGTGAGGTTCACGCCGAACTGCTCGAGTGCCGACTGCTGATCGCCGTCACCCTGGGCGGGCGTCCAATTGGCCTGCATGGGAGTCCTTTCTCATACGGGGATGGGGTGCGGTTCGCCGCCGCGCACCGCGATGATCGGGCACGATCAGGCTCTTTCCGCAAACTTGAGTGATGTTGACTCAAGTTTAGCCTAGAGCGTCGTCGATCACCAATGCCGATACGCTGGATCCCGAACACCCCAGCATTTCCGCAAGAAATCGAGGAACACCCGCATGTCTCAAATCGCACTCGTGCGCCAGCCCAGCCCCCTGCTCGACAACGGCATCGTCGACCACATCGAGAAGGTGACCGTCGACCTCGAGCGCGCTCGCGAGGAGTGGCGCGGGTACGTCGCCGCACTGCAGTCGCACGGCTGGGAGACGATCGAGGTCGAGCCGGCCGACGACTGCCCCGACTCCGTCTTCATCGAAGACACGGTCGTGATGTTCCGCAACGTCGCCGTCATCTCGCGCCCCGGCGCCGACAGCCGCAAGCCCGAGACCGCCGGCACGCGCAAGGCCCTCGAAGAGCTCGGCCTGCCAATCGCCGAGATTCGCGCACCCGGAACTCTCGACGGCGGCGACGTGCTCAAGATCGGCGACACCGTCTACGTCGGCCGCGGCGGGCGTACCAACGCCGAGGGCGTCGCGCAGCTGCGCCGCATCCTCGGCCCGCTCGGCGCGAAGGTCGTCGGCGTGCCCGTGACGAAGGTGCTGCACCTCAAGACCGCGGTCACCGCACTGCCCGACGGCACCGTCATCGGGTACCCCGAGTTCGTCGACAACTCCGACATCTTCGACCGCTTCCTGCCGGTGCCCGAACCCCACGGCACGGCGGTGGTCTGCCTGAGCGAGTCAGAACTCATCATCTCGGCCTCCGCCCCGAAGACTGCGGAGATGCTGCGCGATCTCGGCTACACCGTCACCGAGGTGCCCCTCGCCGAGTACGAGAAGCTCGAGGGCTGCCCCACCTGCCTGTCGGTGCGCGTGCGCAACGCGTACTGAGGCTGCAGCATCCCGCACCTGATCCCGCGCCTCGCGCTCCGGGCTTGTGACACGACGTATCGTGTCTCTCGCTCACCTCACGAGCCGCGGGATCAGCCGTATCCCCGCGACCATCACGACAAGCTCGACGAGAGTCTGTGTCACGACAACGAGCGGCGCCAGTTCGAGCGAAGCCGGGAGCGCAAGAGCGAGCGGCAGCACGACGAGCGAGTTGCGCGTGACGCCACTGAAGACGAGGGCGCGACCGCCACCGATATCGAGCCCGAATCCTCGCGCAAGCCACCACCCAGTGAGTGCCATGATCACGGCGAACGCCCCAAAGATCGGCACGATGGCGATCAGCGATCCGACCCGATGACCGATCGCAGCAATCTGTGACGCCACGACGGCCGCAAGCACCAGCATCATGAGCGGCACCATCGATGCTGCGGCTCCCGCCATCACGGCGCCGCCGATCTGTGCGGCCGCGCCGTGGCGCCGCGCGAGCCACTGCACCCCTGCGGCCAGCGCGAGCGGCACGATAATGAGCCACACGAGCGCCTCGACGAATGGTTCGGGGTCGACCGCCGCCAATGGCTCACCGCCGCCGAAGAGCCAGAGGTAACCGGGCAGCAGGACCATCTGCACGATCATCAGGATCGGTGATGCGGCGAGCAGGCGATCGGCTGCCCCACCGGCGATGCCGGCGAACACGATCACGTAGTCGATGCACGGCGTGAGCAACACGAGCAGCAACCCGATAAGGATCGCCGCATCGTTCGCCACCACACGCGAGAGCCCGAACGCAACGATCGGCGCGACGACGAAATTCAGCAGCAGCAGTGCAGCGAGGAAGCGCAGGTCACGCACAGCCGCGCCGATACGCGCGAACGGGACCCCGAGGAACGTCGCGAACAGCAGTATTCCGAGCGCGGGGGTGATCAGCAGTGCCGACGGCTGCACGATCATCGGCAGCGCGAGTCCGGCCGTCGCACCGACAATGAGTGCCCCGAGGTAACACGCGATCTGATGTCGCTCCCACCATTCGATCGCCACGCCCATGCGCACCAGTCTGGCAGTCGACAACCCCGTCGCCGATGTCGGCGGCGCCGCGTACGCTGGCATCATTCGACCCCACCGATCCGATCGGAGCCCGCATGAGCGCCCTCGTCACCACCGACCCGCCCCGATCTTCCGTAATGCAGCACATTGCTCGCGTGCTGCTCGGTGCCGGCCTGCTCTTCGCGGGCATCGCGCACCTCACGTTTGCGCGCCGCGAATTCCAGTCACAGGTGCCCGATTGGGTGCCCGCCGACAAAGACTTCGTGGTGATCGCCTCGGGCATCGTCGAGATCACTCTGGGCGGGGCCGCAATTGTGCTGGGACGCCTGCGCGTGCCGATCGGGTGGATCATCGCCGCATTCTTCGTCGCGGTGTTCCCCGGCAACATCTCTCAGTTCGTCACCCGCTCCGACGCGTTCGGGCTCGAGAGCGACGCGGCGCGTGGCATCCGCCTCGTATTCCAGCCACTGCTCGTGCTGTGGGCGCTGTGGTCGTGCGGCGCGTTCCAGGCGCTGCGTCGTGGCGGGCGACGCTGAGGCGCACGTCCGCTGCCCCAGGAGCCGTTTGCGTTTGCGGAGCTCCCAAGTCAGCGAATTCGGACTTCGTCTCGCCAGGATGATCACTGGCCTCGACGTGAGCCTCGCGCGTCGACATGTCGAGCATTCCGATATCGACTCTGAACTCTTTCGCGACCTGCGGAGAGTGCCGCCTGCGTCATGGTTCCCTGCGACGCGTATCAAGTCGTCGCGAGACTCCTCGGGAAACGAATTGCGCATGATGACATGCGTCCAGTCGAGCCCTCTCGGATGGCCACATTAGAAACGTTCGCAGAGGGTTCGATATGACGCTGAGAAGGATGCCTCAAGTTCAGGATTGCGACTCAAGGACAAATCCAGCCACTGCTCCAATTGGAAGCAATATGCCCGGAACCAGGAACCCCCAACCCGTACGACTCAATCTTGACAAACGTTGTCCCAACGATTGCCTCTTGCCTTTATTCTTGTTCTCTTTTGGAGGCAGCTCGACGTACACCATGAACAAGCTGAAAGCTCCGAGTATTAACCAAAGTATGGGGCTATCTAAGAAATCAAGCATTACCTGACCTGCTTATAGAGGTCATAGCACGAGCGGATACCAACGAGATCAATCACCGTTGTGCCGGAGTTAATGAGCAGGCTCTTCACTTGATGCCCAGTCTTGGTGCCGGACATTCGTGCCCAAGATTTCTTGAAGTTCCCCTTGGTGGACTTCACGTCAGTAGCGAATTTCTTCATGTTGTTTGCAATGAGCGAAAGAGGCTTCTTTCCGTTCTTACTCAGGTACTTCCAGTTGGAAAATGCGGCTTTGAGCTTGGAGGTCTTGCCATACTTCAGAATCTTGTAGACCTTGGCGGCGACAGTCGCAACCTTAGCTGGGCCAAACGCGACTATCGTGGCTACGCCGACAAGGCAGCCAGTTACTTTTTGAATCCACCAGACGATACTGGGGTCAGCCACTACGGGGAATGCGGTGCTATCAGTGGTTGAGACCTCTTGGCTCAGAACATTTCCATCGATCTCAAAGCGTGTCTCGAGTTCGTTCCCATTGGCATCGACGGCCCAAGGAGCTTGCACCTCACCGACGAGCTCCGTCGTGGAAACCTCCGTGGTTTCAGGATCAGGGATGGCAGCGAGTGCGTCAATTTGTTCCTCAGTCAGATCGTCAAGATCGTCAAGATCATCAAAAGTGAGGTCATCCGCACCCATGATCTGTTCGACCGCGTAATCAATACGCTCCTCTTCACCAGCGACGGGAATCTCGTGCACTACGTCGGCATAAATACTGATCGAGCCGTCCTCCTCCATCTCCATAGAAGCGGACTCAGGAAGATCCAACGAGTATCTCTGCACCGTTGGTGCAGCATCGGACCCTAAAATGCTGATGATTCTTTCGCTGTCATCAAACTCTTGATGAACCATATCGAGGTCGGCATCCACGTCCGTGTACACCGTGGCTCCGTCAACGATATGAGAATCATCAGCGCCTGCCACGCCAAGACCGAACTCCCCGCTCGCATCAGGCATCATCGCCTCCGGATCTGACAATGCGTCAGTCAGGCCTCCATCAGATGCATACTCGAGACCCGATGTGGCCAGATCCAAGACAGACTGCGGGTCGCCTGCGGTGTAGAACTTCACGCTTTCTTCAAAGCGCGCTGTCGCGTCTCCGCCGAGTGACTCATCCTGTTCCGCGGCAGCTGGGGTCAACCCCGCGGCACCCAGAAGCAACGCCGCTACGACGCCTGAGGCAATAGCGCTCGTCAAACTCTTCAAATTCCGTTTCCTCATCTACGTGATTGGGACTACAACGCGAACGCACTGTCTCAACTTGTTGCCGACGGCTCACAAGAGCAACTCCGAACGCGACCTGAACCGATGCAATTCACCTGGACCGTGTTCTTAAATATAAATATATCTTAATTGAAGAAGCATCAAACCCCGGCGTCCGCAGGTCACCCGAGATGTAGGCGACGTTCCGAGTCGGGCTGCCGGAGTGTGCTTTGCGCCCGTGCGCCGAATGAAGTGGCCCGGATAGCAGCCTGCGGGCGTGTCACCCCAAGCACCTCTTCCGTGACGCGGCGACACTGACCGCGCGGTCAGTTCCGACTGCAAGACTCGGGCAATGGCTTCTCCCTCACTCACCGCACTCATCACCGGTGCTTCCGCCGGTCTCGGCACGGAGTTCGCGCGGCAGCTCGCCGCGAAGGGCGTCAACCTCGTGCTCGTCGCGCGCGACAGCGAACGACTGGACGCGCTCGCCATCGAGATGCATCAACGCTACGGCGTGCGAGCTCAGGCCCTGCCCGCAGACCTCACTGACGCCGAACAGCTCGAAGCGGTGGCTGCGCGCATCGCCGACGGCGGCCAGCCGATCGACATCGTGGTGAACAATGCCGGCTTCGGCGTCTACGCGGGGTTCGAAGAGAGCGATCTCGACGACGAACGGCGCTTGCACGAATTGCTCTCGTGGGTTCCGCTGCGACTCTCGCACGCAGCTATTCCCGGGATGCTTGATCGCGGCTACGGCTGGATTCTCAACGTGGCGAGCGTCGCCGCGTTCACCCCGACCGGCACGTACGGCGCAGCGAAGGCCGCGGTCGTCTCGCTGTCGCGAGCGCTCAATGCGCGGTTCCGTCGTCGCGGAGTGCACGTCACCGCGCTCTGCCCCGGGCTGCTCGACACCGAATTCCACGCGCGCATGGGTGAAGACCACCTGCCCGAGTTGCCGCAGCTCGCCTGGGCGAACACGCGCCGCGTCGCGCACGAGGGCATCATCGGCGTGCGGCAGGGCCGCAGCGTCGTGATCTCCGATTGGCGCTACCGACTCCTCGCACCGCTGACGCGCATCCTGCCAGACCGCGTGCTTGAGCGCATGTCGACCACGAACGACTGAGGCCGAATCTGGCCGCCCGTCACGCGTCCACAACCTTTCAATTTCTCGGCTCCCGACCATCCGTCCGGAGTTCATGAAACTCTCCGTCACCCGCAGAGCCACCGGGCATAGGCTGGGGCAATGGTCAACTATCGCTATCTCGGAAACAGCGGCCTCAAGGTCTCAGAAATCACGTTCGGCAACTGGGTGACCCACGCCTCCCAGGTCGAAGACGACGCGGCCGTCAAGACGGTGCACGCGGCACTCGACGCCGGCATCACGACATTCGACACCGCCGACACCTACGCGAACACCGCGGCCGAGACAGTGCTCGGCCGTGCCCTCGAAGGACAGCGTCGCGAAGGCCTCGAGATCTTCACGAAGGTGTACTTCCCGACCGGCCCCAAGGGGCCGAACGACACGGGGCTCAGCCGCAAGCACATCCTGGAGTCGATCAACGGTTCGCTGCGCCGCCTCGGCACCGACTACGTCGACCTGTACCAGGCGCACCGCTTCGACTACGAGACCCCGCTCGAAGAGACGTTCCAGGCGTTCGCAGACATCGTTCGCCAGGGCAAGGCGCTGTACATCGGCGTCTCCGAGTGGACCGCCGAGCAGCTGCGCGAGGGCCATCAGCTCGCCCGTGAGCTGAACGTGCAGCTCATCTCGAATCAGCCCCAGTACTCGATGCTGCACCGCGTCATCGAGGAGAAGGTCGTGCCGACCTCCGACGAGCTCGGCATCTCGCAGATCGTGTGGTCACCGATGGCGCAGGGCGTGCTCTCGGGCAAGTACCTGCCCGGTCAGCCCGTGCCCGCCGGCTCGCGCGCGACCGACGACAAGAGCGGTGCGGAGTTCATTCAGAAGTACCTCCGCGACGACATCCTCGAGGCCGTGCAGCGGCTAAAGCCGATCGCCGAGCAGGCGGGCCTGACGATGCCGCAGCTCGCGATCGCCTGGGTGCTGCAGAACCCGAACGTTGCCGCAGCGCTCGTCGGCGCCTCGCGCCCCGAGCAGCTCGCCGACACGGTGAAGGCCTCGGGCGTGGTGCTCGACGCCGACACGCTCGCCGCGATCGACGTCGCCCTCGGCGACACCCCGAACCGCGACGGCAACGACACCTACGGGGTCTCGCCGAAGGCTCGCCTGGTCTGATCCGGCGCAACGCCTCGCCCGGCACCCGCCCGGCATCACGAGTGGTCCGAACCGCACTGCGGTTCGGACCACTCGTGCGTTTGGGGCCCCACCCCTTCTCGCCCACCCCCATTGCACCCCAGACACACCCGTGTTAGTTTTGTAGCAAAACTAGTCGGGTGTGTCAGCATCGACCGCCCCGAACAGGAGTGATCAATGAAGATCGTTATCATCGGCGCCGGTATCGGCGGCCTCCTCACCGCGCTGAGCCTGCATGACGCGGGCTTCGACGACGTCGAGGTCTACGAGCGCTCGGCCGAGATCCGCGGGCTCGGCGTCGGCATCAACCTGTTGCCGCACGCGGTGCGCGAGCTCACCGAGCTCGGCATCGTCGATGACATCGCTGCGCTCGGCGTTGCGCCCACCACCCTGGCGTACTTCAACCGCCACGGCCAGCCGATCTGGGAGGAGCCGCGCGGCACTGCAGCCGGGTACAGCTGGCCCCAGCTCTCGGTGCACCGCGGGCAGCTGCAGTTAAAGCTCCGTGATTTCGTCGAGCAGCGACTCGGCGGTGTGATCCGCACGGGCCACCGCGTCACCTCGGTCGACGATCGCGCCGACGGCAGCACCGCCCACTTCGATACGGCGAACGGACCGGTCTCGGTCGATGCCGATCTCGTGATCGCCGCCGACGGCATTCACTCGGCCGTGCGCGCCGAGCGCTACCCCGACGAGGGCGCTCCGCCGTGGAGCGGCCTCACCTTGTGGCGCGGCGTCGCATACGCCGAGCCGTTCCTTGACGGCAGCACCATGGTCATGGTGGGCGATGGCGAGCAGAAGTTCGTCGCGTACCCGCTCGGCCCGGTCGGCGAAGACGGTCGCATGCCCATCAATTTCATCGCCGAGCAGCGACGCGAGGCCACGAGTGACGCCGACTGGAACCACCCGATCGATCCACAGCCCATCGTCGACCTCTTCCAGGGGTGGACGTACGACTGGCTCGATATTCCGGCGCTGATTGCGAGCGCCGACGAGATCCTTGAGTATCCGATGGTGGATCGCGACGCCCTGCCGCAGTGGACCTTTGGGCGCACCACACTGGTCGGCGACGCCGCCCACGCGATGTATCCCAATGGTTCGAATGGCGGGTCGCAGGCCACGCTCGACGCACGCACCCTCGCATTCCACCTCGGCACGAACCGCCCGGTCGAGGAGGCGCTGCGCCTGTACGAGGCGGATCGCCGCCCCGCCACTGCGGCGCTGCTGGAGCAGACGCGGCAGGCCGGCCCCGAACGCGTCATGGTGCTCGCGGCCGAGCGCGCCCCTGAGGGCTTCGCGCACATTCACGACGTCATCGGTGCCGCTGAGCTCGAAGAGGTGGCGACGGCGTACAAGCAGGCTGCGGGGTTTCACCCGCAGTCGCTGAATGATCGGTCATCGCTGTCGGTGGGGCGCACCGCATGACGGCACCTGACCCCGCCCGACTTGCCGCGGTCATCTCGCCTCTGCGGCGAGCGCTGCTCGCGGCGACCCGCGAGGCCGGCGGTCTTCCCGATATTCCGGACGCGCAGATCCAAGTGATTCGCGCCCTGCCCGACGGCACCACGCGCACCCCGAGCGAGCTCGCCGCTGAGTTGCATCTCGACCGCTCCACCATCAGCAACCTGCTCGCGGCGATGCAGCGCGCGAAGCTCGTGGAGCGCGCACCCGACCCAAACGATGGTCGGCGATCGCTCATCACCACCTCGGCCCGCGCCCGCGAGTTGTTCGCGGCCTTCGACCGTTCGAGCGCCGACCTGCTGGGCGCCGCACTCGACACGCTTGCCCCGACCGACCGCGACGCGATCGCGGCGGCCCAACCCGCCCTCGAGCGTCTGCTCGACGCGCTGCTCACCGTGAGCGTGCCCGGCGACGCACCCCATCGATCCTGAACGGAGCACTCATGACGCTTCCCATCCCCTCCCTTGAGCACGTCTTCGACGTCGAGGTCGAACTCGGCGCTCTCGAAGATCACGGCGACACTCGTGCCGGGCACCGCCGCGTGATTCCGATTCTCGGTGGCCGGATCACCGGAACGATCACGGCCGACATCTTGCCCGGTGGTGCCGACTGGCAGGTGGTGCGCGCCGACGGATCGATCGAGATCGACGGCCGCTACTCCGCGCGTACCGACGCGGGCGAGTTGCTGTACCTGCAGGCGAACGGGGTGCGCAGCGGCGAACCCGCCGTGCTCGAGGCGCTGCTGCGCGGCGAGCCCGTCGACCCGTCGGAGTACTACTTCCGCACGGTCGTGACCGTCGAGACCTCGGCGCCGCGACTCGCGCACCTCGAGCGAGCGCTGTACCTCGCGGTCGCCGAGCGCACGGCGAACGCGGTGCGCTACGCGACGTACCGCTTCGCGTAGGCGCGAGCCTCCCCAGCACCCCGGCACCTTCCGTCACACCGGAGAAATTCAGTCGCACGGTGGCACGCATCGGAACCCGTAAGCAGGAGCGGATTTCTCCTGTCGGACGGGAGGTGGCAGACGGCAGGAGGTGGGAAGGCGACGGCAGCTCAGACGGTCGCGCCGACGGCCCCCACCCTCAGCGCAGTTCGCCCGAACCGCGCGCGCTCGCACTCCGGTGAATCAACGCCGTCGCCACGGCGATCGCCGATCCGATGACGGTGTCGAGCACGCGCTCGCCTGCGGTGCCCATGAGGTTCGCGCCGCCGGTCGCCGCCCCGCTGATGAGCAGCACGAGCGGGGTGATGAACACGAGCGCGAGTGCGTAGTTGCGCACGACCACGAGTTCGATGGTGAACTGCAGCAGGGTGAGCAGCAGGGCGAGCACCAGCGGAAAGACACCGAGGCCCGCGAGGGCGAGGTAGAGCACGGCTCCGACGAGGGTGCCGGCGGTGCGGTGCAGCCCGCGTCCGAGCGAGTGTCGGCGCACCGCGCTCAGCCCGATGACGGCGATGCCGGTCGAGACGGTCCAGTAGGCGCGATGGGGGTCGATCCAGAGCACGGTGACGACCGTACCGATCACGGCGACGATGAGAATGCGCAGGATCAGCTGCCCCTCGCCCGCCCCGAGCCACGGGCCTGGAAGCAGTTCGCGCAGCGGCCGCACCGGCTTCGCCCGTTCGGAGGCGCGCAGAAGTGGCGCGAGCGCGAGCAGGTATGAGAAGAGCGCCCCGCCGGCGAGCGCCGCGAGCAACACGAGCGGGGAGTTCAGCCGCTGCCCGTCGACGACGCCGGTGATGTTCGCCGCGAGGCCGTAGCTGAGCACGAAGAACACGGGCCCGGGCGGCCCGAGCCGAAATGCGAAGGCGAGGGTCGCGGTCACCCCGGCGACGACAACGAGGCCGACTGAGAGCCAGAGCGGCGACGGCGCGAGTGCCGCACCCAGTGCCGAGCAGGCGAGCAGCAGGGCGCCGACGAACGGCAGCACCTTCGCGCGCTCAGCGGCGGCAAGGCCCGCGGCATACAGGGCGACGAATGCGCCGGCAGCCGTCTGCAGGCCGATCCCCTCGTGCCCGAGCAGGGTGAGCACCGCGAACGGCGTGCCGATCGATAGTGCGGCGCGGATCGCGATCCAGAGCCGGGGGCCCGGGCCCGCTGGCATCTGGAACAGGCTGCGCACGGCCTTGATCAGTGCGGTCGGGGGTGCGGGGGTGCGCGGGCGGGGTGATCCGCCGTCATCGACCGCTTCGGCCATGCGCTACTCCCCTCGCCCGTACCGCACTATTCTTTCAGGCGCGCGGCGGCTGCAACGACACTCGCGATGGCTCCATCGGGAGCGACGAGCGCCGGCTCACCCCTGGGCGGCGAGGAACGCGGCCCCGATAATGCCGGCGTCGTTGCGCAGTTTTGCCGGCACGACGGGCACTGTCACGCCCGCGAACGGCAGATACTGATCGGCGTTCTTGCTGATGCTGCCGCCGATGACGAAGCGGTCGGGGTTCATGACCTGCTCAAGGTACCCGATGTAGCGAGCGGCGCGACCGGCCCACTCGGCGAGCGTGATGCCCTCGCGCTCGATGACCTTCGCGGCCGTATGCTTCTCGATCGAGATGAAGCCGTCGAGCTCGAGATGCCCGAGCTCGAAGTTGGGCACGAGCACCCCGTCGGCGACCAGTGCCGAGCCGATGCCGGTGCCGAAGGTGAGCACCATGGTGACGCCCGGCAGCCCGCGCACCTCGCCGAACGCGACCTCCGCGACGCCCGCCGCATCGGCATCGTTGACAACGGTGCAGGGTGCGCCGACGGCTGCGCCCAGCAGCTCGCGCGCGTCGGTGCCGATCCAGCTGAGGTCGATGTTCGCCGCCGTGCGCATCACGCCGTCGCGCACCACACCCGGCAGCGTCACACCGACCGGCAGTGCCGCGGCCACCTCGGCCGTTGCGGTTCCCGCCTCGACGAGCTCGACGCGAATCGCCGCGACCATTGCCCCGACCTCGCGCGCGATGTCGGCGGGGGCGCCGCCCTCGGGGGTCGAGACCTTGTGCCGAGAGGTGATCCGCTCACCCGTCGTGAGCTCGATCGCTCCGCCCTTGATGCCGGTGCCGCCGACGTCGATGCCGATGGCCGTAAGGTGCAATCCCATAGCCGCGAGTGTACTGGCGCGCGCGGGCGCGTCGCCACCGCCCGACCGCGCCGGAACCGCCATATCTCGAACCGATACAGACGGGCCCGGCGATGCCGCACGTCGTCAGACCGAGTCAGGTCGGGTCAGGTCGCGTCAAACTGCGCGGAGCACCACCGCGCTGCCCTGCCCGCCGCCGCCGCAGATGCCGACCGCGCCGAGCGATCCGGAGCCGAGCTCAGCGAGCTGCCGCGCGAGCGTGCCGACGATGCGGGCGCCCGAAGCGCCGATCGGGTGCCCGAGCGCGATTGCGCCACCGTGCGCATTGACGATCGCGGCGTCGAGGTCGAGCTCGCGGCTCGACTGCACGCCGACGGCGGCGAAGGCCTCGTTGATTTCGACGGCCGCGAGGTCTGCGGCGGCGACACCGTCGGTCTTCGCGAGAGCCGCGGTGATGGCGCGCGCCGGCTGCGAATGCAGGTGGGTGTCGGGGCCAGCGACGAAGGCGGTCGCCTCGACCCGGGCGATCGGGGTCAGGCCCAGACGCTCGACGGCGGCCTCGCTCGCGATGACGAGCGCCGCGGCGCCGTCCGTGATCTGCGAGGCGTTGCCGGCGGTGATAGTGCCGTCTGCAGCGAACGCCGGGCGCAGGCCCGCGAGGGTCTCGGCCGTCGTCTCTGCGCGCACACCGTCGTCATTCGACACGACGGTGTCGCCGCGGCGCGAGGTCACGGTGAAGGGCTCGATCTCACCGGCGAGGAACTCCGCCGAAGCCGCGGCGCGCTGGTGCGAGGCGGCGGCGAACGCGTCTTGCTCCTCACGGGTGAGGCCGAGGGGCGTATTGCCCGTCTCGGTGAGCGCACCCATCGCGACCTGATCGAACGCGTCTGAGAGCCCGTCGCGATCGACGGTGTCGACGAACGTCGCGTCGCCGTACTTCGTGCCGGCGCGCAGCGGCAGCACGTGGGGCGCGAGCGACATCGACTCCTGGCCGGCGGCGACCACGATCTCGGCCTCGCCCGCATTGATCAGGCGCACCGCCTGCGACACGGCCTCGGTGCCCGACAGGCACACGGCGTTCAGCGTAATCGCGGGCACCGTGAGCGGGATGCCGGCCCCGACCGCGGTCTGTCGTGCCGGGTTCTGCCCGGCACCGGCCTGCAGCACCTGACCGACCACGACGGCGTCGACCTGCTCAGGCGAGACCCCAGCGCGACCGAGCGCCGCGCGCACCGCGTGCGCTCCGAGCACCGTCGCGGGCTGCGTCGCGAGCTGCCCGGTGAAGCGGGTGAACGGGGTGCGGGCGTACCCCGCGATCAGTGCGACCATCAGCGAGCTCCTCAATGATGCGATTCAGACATGCGGTGTCGAAGACTGCCATCTTCTCGCAATTGGTCGCACGGGTCATGCGCGGGATCGCACAGCCGCACTCGCACCGGCTGTGCATAGGCGGATTCCCGGGCATCGCACCGAGCCGCCCACTAATCTGGATCGGTGACCACAATCGACGCTCAGCCGGTGCAGCGACGGCGGACGGGCCGCGTGATCGGTCTCGTCGGCGGCGGCCTGGTGATCCTGCTCGCCGGAGGCTATGCGGTCGCGTGCGCGATCGCCCCGGTGCCCGCTCCGACGCTCGCGCTCAACGCCGAAGTGTCGACCACGTTCAACCTCGATGACGACGATCTGCGAGCCGCGGTCGACGGCGAATCCGCGCCCACGGCCATCGGCTGGCTCGACGACGATGCGGTCTGGGAGAACACCACCGAGGTCGCCCCGATCGCGAGCATCTCGAAACTGGTCACGGCGCTCGTCACCCTCGAGCGTGCGCCGCTCGACGGCGACGGCGCGGTGCACGTCTGGTCGGCGGCCGACGCCGCGCGCCAACAGCAGTACCGCGACGCCGACGGAGTCGCCTTTCCAATCGCAGTCGGCACCGAGATCACCGCGCGTCAGATGCTCGAGCTCGCGCTCATCCCGTCGGCGAACGACTACGCCGCCGCCTTCGCCTACTCCGTCTTCGGCGACAACGACGCGTTTCTCGCGGCCGTGCGCGACTGGCAAGATCGCCAGGGCCTCGCATCGCTCAGCCTCTTCGAGCCGACCGGCATGGACGAGCGCAACGCGGCTTCACCGGGTGACGTGCTGCGCATCGCGCGCCTCGCGCTCGCCGACCCGACCATCGCCGCGATCGTGTCGCAGCCGTACGCGACGCCCGTGGCCGAGATCGGTTTGGTCACCAGCACGAACCCGCTGTTCGGTGTGCTCGACGGCGTCGTCGGCGTGAAGACCGGGCGCACCGACGTCGCCGGGTACAACCTCGCCGCAGCCCGCACCAGCGATGCCGCAGGCCGCGAGGTCACCCAGCTCTCGGTGGTGCTGGGGCGCGAAACGGCGCAGGATCGCCTCACGTCGAGCCTCAGCATGTTCTCGGCACTCGATGCGGCACCCTCCACCGTGACGCTCGTCGCCGCGGGCGAGGAGTTTGGCACACTGTCGGGCGTCGACGGTGCCAGGGTGCCAGTGGTCGCGGGTGCCAGGGTCACTGCCGTGCTCGTGCCCGGCGAGGAGGGGTCGCGGCGGGCCAAGGGCGATCCGGCAGCCATTGCCGCGGCCGCTCGCGCCGATACCGGCGATACCGCAGGCGCCAGGATCGCCGCCGGCCAGCGCGTCGGCTCGCTCACCGTCGAGACGCCCGTCGACGGCGCCGCCGAAACCGACCTCACGACGGCCGCGGCGCTCGCCGACCCCGACTACTTCTGGCGCCTCACGCATCCACGGCAGCTGTTCGGCCTCGGCTGAGGCCGTGCGCCGTCGCTTGTTCGCGGAGCTGATGGCGGGTACGGCAACGCGTGAGCCATCGTGCGCCGCGCCAGTGCCGCGAGTGATTCCGACGCCCCATGGGCCTGCCCCTCGATTCCGGGATCAGCCACGCAGGCTCGACGTCGGCGGAGCACCTCGAACGTTGCAGCGGTCAGCAGCAGCGCCCCACCGGCGATGAGGAGGTCGACCGGAGCCGACGCCCCGGTGCGCGAGAGTGCCTGCTGTATCGCAGTGGAGCCGGGCGCCACGCCATCTCCGCTTTCGAGGTCGAGCCAGAGCCGCGTCGTCCCCTCGGGGGCCTGCTCGACGATTTCGATCGGTTGCGGCGCGGCCGTTGCAGCGGTCGCACCGCCGAATGCGGTCACGAAGAACGTCACCGCGCCAGCGATCGCCGCCCCGCGCCTCAGCGAACGCATCCTTCTCGTCTGTACATTCGGTTCAGTCATCAGTGCACACCGTGCCTTCTGCCGGGAGCTCGCCCTTGAGCAGGTACTGCGTCGCGGCAGCGTCCGCGCAGGTCGAGCGATTGGCGAATGACGCACCGTGCCCCTGGCCCTCGAGGGTGAGCAGGCGCGCGTTGCCGAGCTCTTCGGTCAACTGCTGAGCACCCGTGTACGGCGTCGCGTGGTCGCCGGTCACTCCCATGACGAGAATCGTGGAGTCGCCCGCGTTCGTGAACGTGTCGGTGATGTCGTCACCGCTGACGGGCAGGGCATCGCACCCGAGGTCGATGAACTCGCGCAGTACCTCGTCAGTGATCTCGGGGCCGCCGAGTTCTTCAGGGACCCCGACTTCCTTCATGTGTGCGATCAAGCCGGGCACATCGGCATCCGCAGGGAACGAATGGCAGCGCACGATCGTACCGGCGAGACCGACATTCGCACCGCCGCTTCCGACGACCTGTGCGATGGCGTCGATGCCGTCTTGCTCGCCCGAAAGAGCGCTGCCCGCCATATCGAGAGAAATGGCACGTGAGGCCGCACCGCCATAGAGGGCTGAGGTAAGGAACGTGTACATGCCGCTCGAGTCGACCTCGAAGCCGTCGGTCGCGACGAGCGGCTGTTCATCGAGTTCTGCAATCTGCGCACTGCGTGTCGTGGCGTCAGGCAGCGGGCAGCGACCCAACGCGAAGTCGGCTTCGCACTGATCGAGCATGGTCTCCGTTGCTTCGACGATCGCCACGCGCTGATCGAAGCTGCCCTCGAGCCCCGCCCAATGTGCGCTCTCGGCACTGTCGAGCACCATGCGCCCGACTCGTTCAGGGAAGATCGTGGAGTAGGTCGCCCCCAGCATGGTGCCGTAGGAGTAGCCGAGATAGTGCAGCTCAGGGTCGCTCGAGAGATGGCGCAGCAGGTCCATGTCGCGCGCGACCTGGCTCGTACCCATGGTCAGCGCCAGCGGGTTCTCATCTGCACAGAGGCTGATCTGCACCTCTGGGATGTTCGAGTCGATGTCGCACTCGATGGGGGTTGAGCGAGCGATGCCTCGGGGATCGAACCCGACGAGATCGTACTGCTGCGTCACCCGCGAGAACTCGGGCATGGTCGACATCGACAATGCCAAGTCGAACCCGCTGCCACCCGGTCCACCGGGGTTCACGAGCAGTGCGCCCGACGAGGTCTCCGCCTCAGCAGGGAGGCGATTGACGGCCAGCGAAATCGACTCCGAGTTCTCGGGATCGGCCCAGTCGATCGGTGCGGAGACATGCCCGCACTCGAAGCGATCAATGGGCATCTCGGCCTCTTGCATGCGTTTCGCCGCATCGGCTGAGATACCGAAATCATCGTTGCACTCGCCCCAGGAGATCTCTTGGTCGTAGTACTCGGAGAATGCCGCCTGCTGCGCAGCGCTCTCGGAGCCTGCGTCGGAGTTCGGTGGCGACGTGCAACCCGCCAGCAGCAGTGCCAGTGCACCGGCGGCGGCGCACACGACGATCACGCGGCGCGGCGCGCGACGGGGTTCATGGACGAGGGAAAACATGGGCATCACACTCTCTCGAAGCAGGCGGGAACCCTCAGAGTGTGACACCGCGTGCGCACGCCGCAGTCGGCCGGCGGCGCAATAGCGTAGTGCTCGCGCCAGGATCAGGTAGTGGGTGCCACCGCGCGTTCCGCAGGCGGGGCGAGTTGCTGGCGACTGTCGATCCCGAGCTTCGCGAATGCGCGCTGCAGGTGCCCCTCGACCGTGCGCGCCGACAAGTAGAGCTGCTCGGCGATGCGCGCACTACTCGATCCGGCATGGGCAAGCAGGCACACCTCGTGCTCTCGGGCTGACAGCAGCTCGGCGTCGATGCGCACGCGACCGAGCACCGGCGTATCGACGCCGGTCAGCTCACTCAATCCGAGAATCGCCGGCTCGATCGATGCGTTCGACGGGCGGCCGCGCCGATCGGCGCGTGCGGCACGTACCGCTGCCATCGCGCATTCACCCGCGAACAGGTGCTGGTCGAGCGCGAGATGCGACTGCAGCGCACGGGTGAGCGCGGCATCGTCACCGCCGATGGCTCGCGCGTACTCTCCGAGCGCGTCGGCGAGCGGCCCCTGCACCCGCGTCGCCGCGTCGTGCAGTGCGTCGAGATCATCGTGGAGACCCCAGCGCCAGCCATCGTGCAGCAGCCGCAGCACGACGTACCACTCCTCGTGCTCGTGCGCCCGCGCGAGCTGATGCCGCCATCGATCAGTCGCGTGGGAGTTCCCATCGAGCAGGAGGTCGGCGGCGAGCAGCATCCGCTCCGCTTCGCTCTGCAGGGTGCCACCCACCCGGAGCGCGGCGGTGGCGGCGGCTCGCAGCTGCTCGGCGTGCGCACGATCACCCAGGTGCGCGCACGCCGCGGCACCTGCCGCCGCGAAGTACGCCGTGATGCCGAATCGGTTGTCGTCGCCGAGCACCGCGAGCGCCTGCCAGAGCAGTTCGCGCGCAGCCATCGCATCGCCGCGTTCGAGCCGTTGCACGCCTTCCGCCCCCAGATAGAGCCCCGGTGGAATCTGCAGCGTTGCCCAGTCGTCGTCTGACAAGCCGATGTCGAGCTGCGCATTCGAGCCGAGCGCGCGTGCGGCCATGAAGTACGTGATGAGCAGATTGCCCTGCTCCGAGACGGGAATGTCTTGCCACGCCGGCGAGACCATCAGCGCCACGATCTCGCCAGCGGTGTCGCCCGCTCGCCCGCCGTGCACCGCCGCGAAGAGGGCGGTCTGCAGTGCCGCGGCCCGGGTGTCGCGCCCGAGCGATGCGGTCGCCGCGTGCGCGCGCAGCGTCGCCTCGGGCACCGGAACTCCGGCGCGGGCGCGGAGCACATCGCGGTGCGCGCCCAGTTCTGCGGCCCAGTGAGGGTCGTCTCCGGGCGCCGGCTGCAGCAGCTCGTCCGCTTGATCGGAGCGGCCCAGCGCCGAGAGCATCGTCGCGGCCTGCGCGCGTGCTTCGGGGTCGGCGGCCTGCAGCAGCGGCGCCAGCAACGTCAGTGCTTCGTCGTGGCGCCCGGTCTCGAACAGCGCGTGCGCACGCAAGCGCCGCAGCGGGTCGGGCAGCGGATCGGCGTCGAGACGCTCCGTGAGGGCGATGGTCACTTCGAATTGGCGGGCCGCGAGGCTCTGGATCGCCAGTGCTTCGCGCACGTCCGCGTCGAGGCGCACTCCCGCGCGCATGGCGTGCAGGCCCACCGTCAGTCGGCTGGCGGGATGCAGACGCTGAGCATGTTCGAGCGCGCGCCCGGCATGCTGCTGCAGTCGGCGTTGCGGCAGCTGGGCGAGCAGGGTCTGCGGGGTGAGGCCGCCGCTGATGCGCACGACTTCATC
Source organism: Leucobacter musarum subsp. musarum (assembly GCF_001273845.1). Lineage (GTDB taxonomy): Bacteria > Actinomycetota > Actinomycetes > Actinomycetales > Microbacteriaceae > Leucobacter > Leucobacter musarum. The sequence continues at coordinate 47,308 of NZ_JHBW01000089.1, read as the reverse complement.
GCGGCCGACTCCGTCGGCAGTCGAGACGAGTGACATCTCGATCAGGCCGAGCGCGAGGCCGGCGTCGAGGTCTGCCGGCGCCACGAGGTCTTCCGCGAGTGTCAGGGAGATCTCGCCCGTGACCGCGAGCATCTCGACCGCGTCGCGCACCTCGACTGGCTGGTGCGCAAGTCGCAGCGTGATGAGTTCGCCGATGCGACGACCGTGCGGTCGCCACTCCTCACGCAAGGCGAGGTAGCCGTGCACCTCACGCAGCCCGCCGTTCTCGAGTGCGTCGCGGGCGAGCTCGTGCACGAAACGCGCATTGCCGCCTCCGAGACGACGCAGGTGGTCGACGTCATGCAGCGTGACCACGCCGCCGAACACGCGCTCCACCAAGATCGCGGCATCATCCAGTTCGAGCGGGGCCAGCTCGACGAGGGCGGCGTCGAGCGCGAAGGCGCGCAGAGGAGAGGGCAGGCGATCGAGACGTGTACCGAGCACCACCAGGCGCACCGGCCCGTCGGTTGCCGCCTGCGCGAACACCGCCGCGCTGGCCTCGTCGATCCAGTCGGCGTCGTCGATCACGAGCACTCCGGATACGGAGGCCGCATCCACGCTCTCGCGCGCCAGTGCCGCGATGAGACGTGCCGGCGACTCCGCGGAACCGGCGACTCCGGGCACACCCGCGAGCACCGCGGCGAGCGCCGCGAACGGCACGTCGGCGAGCTGAGGCACTCCGGTGATGCGCCGCACCCCGCCCGCCCGCCCCTGCAGCAGGCGATCCGCGAACGTCGTGCGCCCGCTCCCGGGCTCGCCCAGCACGACGAGTGGCGATCCCGCGTCCCACTGCTCGCGAGCCCGCGCCGCGGCGTCGGCGCGCGACGGGAACTCGGGGCTCTGCTGGATCGCATTCCGCGCGGAAGCGTGGGCCGAGTCAACGGCGGCATTGCGCGCCGTGCTGCCGGCGACGTTGCGCGGAGCGTCTCGATGCGATGCGTCTGCAGAGGTGTAGGGCACCTCGCAAGCCTATGGCCCAGGTATGCGCCGCCGATAGAGGCACGCGTGGCAAGCTGTCCCGCTGCCGAGCCGGCGCGCCGATCACGCGCCGCGGCCCACTGCCCTGCGAATCGGTGTCAAAAATTGCTGTTCTGGGACGCGAATTGGCCCATATTGCAGCAATTATTGACACCGATTCGCACTGCGGGGCGGGGCGGGGCTGGGGTGTGGAAAGGCAGCGGTGGGGCGCGTCGAGCGCGGCGCGGCACGAGCAATTACAGTCAGCGTATGACCTCATCACGCGAGACCGCATCCGCTCCCGTCGGCCCGAACCCTGTCGCGGTGATCACGGGGGCCGGATCCGCCACCGGCATCGGCTTCGCCACCGCGCGCCAGCTCCGTGCCGCCGGATTCGATCTCGTCATCACGGCGACCACCGAACGCATTCACGACCGCCGCGACGAACTGCTCGAAGGAGCACTCGCCGACACCGCACCGCACGTGCACTCCGTCATCGCTGACCTCACTGTGCCAGCAGACGTGCAACGCCTCGTCGACGCCGCGCGCTCCAAGTTCGGGCGCCTCGACGCGGTCGTGAACAACGCCGGCATGACGTCGATTTCCGACCCGCAGCAGCCCGCCGGCATCGACGACATCGCGATCGAGCAGTGGAATCTGTCGCTGTCGCGCAACCTCACCACGGCCATGCTCGTGACGCAGGCGGCGCTGCCGCTGGTGAACGCCTCAGCGCACGGCCGCATCGTCAACGTAGCGTCGGTCTCAGGGCCGGTGCTCGCCTACGGCGGCGACGTCGGCTACCACGCGGCGAAGGCCGGGCTCGTGGGGCTCACCCGGTCCGTGGCGATCGATGCGGCCCCGCACGGCACGACGTCGAACGCGGTCGCTCCCGGGTGGATCGCCACCGGCTCAGCGACCGAGCACGAGGTGCGCATGGGCGACGCGACTCCGCTCGGCAGGTCGGGCAGCGCCGACGAGGTTGCCGCGGTCGTCGCCTTCCTGTGCTCGCCGGGCGCCTCGTACGTCACGGGCCAGCTCATCGTTGTCGACGGCGGCAATGCGATCCAGGAGGAACGCGGCTGACCGGCAACTCGGCTCAGTCGAGCAGCGCCCCACCGGCGAGGCGGCGCACGACGCCGGTGAGGTGATCCACCCCGGCGATGAGGTCGGGCTCTTCGGTGAACTCGTCGAGGTTGTGCGAAACCCCCGCGACGCTCGGCACGAAGAGCATGACCGTGGGCACGGTGTCTTTCATGTTGGTCGAGTCGTGCCCGGCAACGGTCATGACGCGGTCGTGCGTGAGACCGAGCTCGACCGCGACCTCGCGCGCCAATTCGACACCGTTCTCGGGGTAGGGGTTGCGATCCCAGCTGTGCTCTGCGGTGACGGCGATTTCGACGCGATCTTCGCGCTGCACGCGCTCGATCGTGCGCTGCAGCGAGGCGTGGGCCTGGCGGATCACCTCGGCGCTCGGCGACCGCAGGTCGAGGAGCAGCTCGACCTCGCTGGCGACGACCACCGGCGAGTTCGGGTAGACGTTGAGCTCGCCGCACGCGGTGTGCAGCTGGCCGGGCTCGAATTCGTCGACGAGCTCGCGGGCGGCGACCACGAGACGGGCGGCGCCGAGCAGCGCGTCGCGACGGTCTTCCATGAGCGTCGACCCGCTGTGCGCCTGCGCACCGGTCACGCGGAACTCGAACTTGTGCGCCGCCCACGTCGCGTCGACGAGGCCGATGGTCACACCATCTTCTTCCATGCTGCGCCCCTGCTGCACGTGAATCTCCGCGTACGACGCGACCTCGCGGCCCGACGCTCCACCGAAGACGTCGCCGTCGCCGAGCTCGCCGAGTGCACCGAGCGCGTCAGCGACGGTCACGCCGTGCGGATCGGTCGTCGCAAGCGCGTCGGCGAGCGGCAGCTTGCCCGTGAACACCGAACTGCCCATCATGGAGGGTTTGAAGCGCGAGCCCTCCTCGTTGAACCAGTTGACCACGGCGAGGTTCACGCGCGCGGCCGAGGGATCGGCGCGCAGCTCGTCGGCGACGCGGAAGCACGCATGCGCCGAAGCCATCACCCCGTACGCCCCGTCGAAGCGGCCCGCGGTCGGCTGCGAGTCCATGTGCGACCCGGTCACGACGTAGGGAGCTCCCGGCACGAGCTCGAGCAGCCCGAACTGGTTGCCGATTGCATCGCGCTCGACCGTGAAGCCGTGCGCCGTCAGCAACTCAGCGAACCACGCGCGCTGCTCGCCGTCGGCCGCGCTGGCAGCCTGCCGGTCGACGCCGTTCGTCTCGGGCACCGCGCCGAAGCGGGAGTGCACGGCCCAGTCGGCGAGGAAGGCGTCATCGTGGTGCTGCGTCATGAGGGGTCCTTTCGGCGCGGGCGGGGTGCGGTGCTGGGTTGGTGCAGAGGCAGACAAGCGCGGCGCGGCTCAGGATCGTGCGTCGTAGCTCAGCTCGCCGCCGAGCACCGTGGCGACGATGTCGAGGTCGGCGACGCGCGGCGCGGTCAGCGGGGAATCGGAGAACACGGTGAAGTCGGCGAGCTTGCCGCGCTCGAGGGTGCCCTTGTCGGCGATCTGGCCGGTGGCCCGGGCGGCCCACTCGGTGTGCGTGCGCAGCGCCTCGTCGGGAGTGATCGCTTCTTCGGGTGCGAGCGCGGTGCCCGCCTCGGTGCGGCGATCGATGGCGGCCTGCATGCCGCGCCGCAGGTTGTTGTCGGCGACGGGCAAATCTGAGGATCCGGCGAGAATGATGCCGGCGTCGATCACCGAGCGGCCGCGGTACAGCCACGATTCGCGCTCGGGCCCGACGCGCTCCGCCATCTGCGCGCCGAACGCACCGATGAACCCGGCCTGCGGCGTCACCGCGAGCCCGAGACGCCCGGCGCGCTCGACCTGGTCGGGGCGCGCAATGCCGAAGTGCTCCACACGGCAGGGTGCGTCGCGGCGACCGTAGCGATCCTGCGCCTCCTCGATGAGGTCGAGTGCGAGGTCGATCGCGGCGTCGCCGATCGCGTGCAGCGCGAGGGGCCAGCCGGCCCGGTACGCGCCGAGGGCGCGCTCTCGGTACACCGCGGGGTCGTCGAGCAGGTACCCCGTGTTGTGGTCGTGGCCGCAGTAGTCCTCGGTGACGGCCGCGGTCGCGCCGAGCAGCGAACCGTCGAGGAACACCTTGACGTGCCCGAAGCGCACGAGATCGTCGCCGAACCCGGCGCGGATACCGAGGTCGAGCCCGGCCCCGGCACCCTCGCGGGCGAAGTCTGCGGCGTGCCCGGTGAGGGGGCGCAGCGCGTCGATCGCGGGCATCAGCTGGGCGCGGGCGTGCAGCGCGCCGCGCTCGGCGGCCGCCTGGTACGCGGCGACCTCGATGGGGCTGTGACCGATCCACCCGCCGCCGACGCCCGCTTCGGTGAAGCTCGTGATGCCCTGCGCGGCGTAGCGCACGGTCGCGGCTTCGAGTGCCTCGACGAGGCGCTCGGTCGAGTACGGCAGCAGCAGCGCCTGCACGAGCCCTTGCGCGGCCTCCTCTACGAGCCCCGTTGGCGATCCGGGGCCATCGCGCACCACGACGCCGCCCGTCGGGTTTTCGAAGCCGGGTTCGAGGGCACCAACGAGGCGCAGGGTGGCTGTGTTCGTGATCGACGCGTGCCCCGAGGTGTGGCGTAGGTACATCGGGCGCTCGCCGGTGATGGCGTCGAGCCGGGCGATGTCAGGGAAGGCGCCACCGTGGTGGGCCTGGTTGAATCCGGTGCCGTGCACCCACGCGTCGGGGTCACCGAGAGCGTCGAGCCGGGCGACCTCCGCCTCGATCTGCGCGTAGAGCTCGTCGAGCCCGCGCACCACGCTCAGGTCGACCGACGCGAGCCCGAGACCCCACCACGCGGTGTGGCAGTGCGCGTCGATGAGACCGGGAGTGACGCAGGCCTCCGGGAAGTCGAGGCGCTGCACGGCGTCGAGGCCGGTGAGCTCGTCATCGAAACCGACGATGCGGCCGTTGATGACGCCGACCGCGGTGGCGATCGGTCGCGCGGGGTCGAGGGTAAGAATTTCGCGCGCGGTGAGGATCAGATCGAGTTGCATGGCATTCCCCTTCAGGCTGCGATTTCGTCGGCGGCGGGCGGCATCACGCTGTCGGCGATGAGCACGTGGATGAGTGCGGGCGCATCGGCGGCGAGCGCCCGATCGAGCGCCGCCGAGAAGTCGTCGGTCGACTCGACCCGCTCGCCGTGACCGCCGAACGACTGCATCCACGCCGCGAAATCAGGGTTCGCCATGCGCGTGCCCGACGGGCGCCCCGGGTAGTGCTTCTCCTGATGCTGCACGATCGTGCCGTAGATGCCGTTGTCGACCACGATCACGAGCGGCTTGCCGCCGTGCGCGACCGCGGTCGCGAGCTCCTGCCCGTTCATCATGAAATCACCGTCACCGCACACGGCGACCGCACGCCGCTCCGGGAACGCGAGCGACGCCGCGACCGCGGCCGGAACCGCGAGCCCCATCGCCCCGTTGCGCGCGCCAACGAGGCTCGCCGGCGTGAGGTGCCGCACGAAACGATGCGCCCAGATCGTCGCGTTCCCCGCACCGAAGGTCAGCACGGCCTCACCCGCGAGGGCTTCGTCGAGCTCGCCGAACGCAATGCCGAGATCGACGCCGGGGTGCTCGGTGCCCGCCGGGATCCCCGAGGCACCCGCCACCCCCGGGACCGACGCGTCGGGGCGATGCGCCGCGAACCGCGCTTGCGCCTCCGATCGACCCGTCATCCACGCGTCGTCACGAGCGCCACGCGCCGCAGCGATGTCAATACCAGCGAGCGCGCCGGCAAACGCTTGCGGCGTCGCGAGGAGATGCTGATCCAACCGCCCAGCGTGCATCGTGGCCTCGGGATCGACCGTGACCAGCACCGTCTCCGCGTCGAACCCGAGCCGGTACCCGTCGCTCATCACATCGGATCGGCCGCAGCCCACGAGCACCAGCAGATCGGCGGCCGCGTACCCCGCGGCGACCGCGTCGGCGCGACCGTATCCGAGCCAGCCCGCCCACGCCGCACCCGCGTGCGGCACCGCGTCATACGCGCGCCAGTCGGCGAACACGGGCACACCCGCAGTCTCGGCGAACGCAAGCACTTGACGACCCGCACCCGACTGCCACCCGTCGCCACCGACGACGAACGCCGGGCGCTCAGCCCGCGCAAGCCGCTCCGTCAGCTCCGCGATCTCCGACGCCGCGGGCTGCGGGTTCGGCACCGCGATCGGTGCGCTGGGCGCCGCCTCCGTCAGATGCACGAGCACGTCTTCGGGGAGCCCGATCACGACCGGGCCGGGGCGGCCGGCGGCCGCGATCCGCATCGCCTCGGCCACCAGCTCCCCCGCACGATCCGCATCATCGATCGTGAGCACCTTCTTAGCCGTCGACCCGAACCACCCGGTCAGGCTGAACTCCTGGAACGAATCGCGCTCGCGATCTGCCACCGGAATCAGGCCGACGAACAGCACGAGCGGCGTCGCATCTTGCCACGCGGTGTGAATCGCGATCATCGCGTTCGACGCCCCAGGCCCGCGCGTCACCATCGCGATTCCGGGCACCCCCGTGAGCCGCCCCTCAGCGAGCGCCATGAACCCCGCACCGCCCTCCTGCCGGCATACGACCGTCTCGATCGACGAATCGTGCAGCCCGTCGAGCACATCGAGGTAGCTCTCGCCGGGCACCGCGTAGACGCGGGGCACGCCGTGGGCTTCGAGGGTGCGGACGATGAGGTGGCCGGCCGACTGCGACATGGGGAGATCCTTCCGGAGAAGCTGGGGTGAAGGGGCAAATGATGAGACCGGTGCGGATCACCGACGATGGGTGATCCGCACCGGTCTCACGGGTTAGTGCTTGAAACCGGGCAGGTTCACGCTGAGCCGCGGTGCGACGGCCCCGGCGAACGCCGAGAACAGGCTCAGGAAGATAAGCATCGCGGCAGCGGGCCACCAGTGGTCGGCGGCTGCGGCGACGAAGCCGGTGGCCAGCAGCGGGATGAAGCCCGAGAGCATGCCCGCGGTGTTCTGGGCCAGGCCGACACCGGTGTAGCGCGTCTTCGCGGGGAAGAGGCCGGTGAGCACCGTACCCGAAGCCGCGTATGGCAGCGACAGCGCGGCGACGGCGAGCGTCATCGCGAGCACGACCAGCACGGGGTTGCCCGACGAGAGCATCAGGAACGCGGGAATCGCGACGACGGCCGAGGCGACGCCGCCCCACAGAATCACCTTGCTCGCGCCGTACTTCGCGCCGAGCGCACCGCCCCAGAGCAGCACAAAGATCTCGACGAACGCGGCGACCATGCTGCCCAGTAGCATCAGCGACGACGAGTAGCCGAGCACGTTGACACCGTAGTAGACGCAGAACGCGGTGACGAGGTAGAAGCCGCCGACGCCGAGCAGTGCCGCCGCCATACCGACGATGACCTGCTTCCAGCTGTGCTTGAAGGTGCTCGCGACCGGGCTCTTATCGACCTCGCCCGACTCCTCGAGCTGGCGGAAGACCGGCGACTCCTCGAGCTTCGAGCGGATGTAGATCGCGACGAGCAGCAGCGGGAACGCGATGAGGAACGGGATGCGCCAGCCCCACGAGTTGAAGCTCTCCTGCGAGAAGAGGAGGGTCATCACGAAGAAGCCGCCCGATGACAGGATCGTGCCGATCGGCGAGCCGACCTGCGGAATCGCGGCGTAGCGCGCACGGAGGTGCAGCGGCGCGTTCTCGACGACGATCGTCATCGCGCCCGACCACTCGCCGCCGACGAAGAGACCCTGCAGCACGCGAAGCAGCACGAGCAGGATCGGCGCGGCGATGCCGATGGCCGCGTAGGTGGGCAGCAGACCGATCAGGCCCGTGACCAGGCCGATGCCGACGATCGTGATCATCAGCACCTTGCGTCGGCCGATGCTGTCGCCCATGCGACCGAAGATGATGCCGCCGATCGGGCGGGCCGCGAGGCCGACGCCGAACGTGGCGAACGATGCGAGCGCCGCAGCGGTCGCATTCTCGCTCGTGAAGTACTGGACGTTGAAGACCAGGGCTGCGGCGGCGCTGAAGAGGAAGAAGTCGTACCACTCGAGGGCGGTACCGATCAGGGCACCGAGGGCGACCTTGTTCGCGTCTTTCACGCTCAGTTCTTGCGTGGCGCCGTATTCGATGGTCGCCGTATGGGGTGTCTCGCTCATGCGTTCTCTCCGTCGAGGATGCGGGATCCGTGCGGTGCGCCGCGCGGAGTGCGCGGGCGTCGGATAACGATCATCTCAGGGAGTTCGCACACATGATGTGCCGAATCGCCCCCGGTTTCGCGAGCGATTCAGTGCATATGCACATATTCTGGGGGCATGGCTCCGCGATCTGCCCCCGACCCGCGCCCCGCGGGTGCGCTCAGCGACACCCCCACCGATGCCGACCACGCGCGCTGGCTTGAGTTGCTGTCTGCGCTCGACCCCGAAGCGCTCACCGATCGCTTTCTTGCACGAGTCGGCGGCGTGCCCGGATACGACCCCGCCCCCATTCCCGTCTCGGAGCTGCGGCGCACCGGCGTGCTCTCGTTCGTCTCCCTCATCGAGGGTCTGCGCGCGGGAGGCTTCACTGCACCCGTCGCCGTCGCCACCGACGTCGGTGTTTCGCGAGCCCGAGCCGGCCTGCCGCTGACCTCACTGATGACCGCGATTCGCCACGACTTCACCGTGCTCTGGGAAGCGCTCACTCGGGCCGCAACCGCGGAGGATGCCGAGCTCATCGTGCGGCACACCAACATTGTGCTGCGCACGGTCGACGACTACGTGCACCAGACCGAGGCTGCGTACATCGCCGAGCTGCAGCGCATGAACGAGGAGCAGGCCTCTGTGCGGCAGGGGCTGATCGCGTCGATCTTCCATGAACCGCCCGCCGACCCCGAGCGGCTGGCCGTCATCGCGGAAGAGCTCGGGCTCGGCGACCACGCCGACCTGCGCGTCGCCGCCGCAGTCGGCACCGACATCGCCGCGCTGCGGGTGCACGTCTCGGAGTTCGAACGAGCCGGCGGGCGCACGTTCACCCATCACTTCGGCGACACCCTCATCGCCTTCGCCCGCACCGTCGATCTTCCCGGGTCACGACTCGCGGAAATAGCTGACCAACTCGACGAGCTTCGCGTCGGCATCGCGCACTCGTCGACCGGAGTACTCGGCCTGCGACGAGCCGCGACGGCTGCGCGATCGCTCGCCCACCTGATTCGCGTCGGCGAGGTCGGCGCCATGACTTGGAACCGCGGGTGGGCGCGGCTCGCTGCCGATCGGCTCCTCGAATCGGGCACACCGGTGCTCGCCGACGTGCACACCGCGCTCGCCGAGTGCACCCCCGCAGAACGGAGTCGGCTCGAAGAAGCGGCGCGCAGCTACCTCGACACCGGCAGCATCGGGGCGTCAGCCGACGCGCTGTTCTGCCACCGCAATACGCTCACAAATCGGTTGCGTCGCTTCGCCGATCTCACCGGCGTCGACCCGCTCGTGCCCGCTGACGCGGCGCGCCTTGTCGTCGGCTGGGCGTAACGGCGGCCTGCTCGCCTGCGCCCGCTCACTGGGGCCGAGCCGCCTCAGCCCACGCGATCCTGCACGATGCGCCGCAGCGCCTCGAGTGAGAGCGTGACCGACTCGACATCGATGCGCTCGTTGTGGCCGTGCACGCCCTCGCGGTAGCGCTCGTACGTCCAGCCGGGGCCGAGCAGCCCGAAGCCGTAGGCGGGGATGCCGAGTTCGCGCAGCACTCGGGCGTCGGATCCGCCGGCCGCCATGATCGGCACCGTCGGCGCATCGGCGACCGCCGCAACCGCGCGCTCGATCGCGGCGAAGAGCGGCGTATCCGCGGGCGATGTCGTCGCCGCCCAGCCGCGCAGATGTTGAATCTCGATCTCGTCGGCAAGCGGGCCGAGCACCACGCGCAACAGTTCGTCGACCTCGGCGTCCGTCGTACCGGGCAGCGTGCGGATGTCGAGATCGATCGTGCCGGATGCCGGGATCACATTGTGGGTCGCTCCGGCGCGCAGTACCGTCGGCGAAATGGTGATGCGCGAAACCGCGTGCGCGTAGCCCGCAATGCCGCCGAGATGCGGCAGCGCGGCATCGAGTCGCACCGGATCGCGCAGCCGTTCGGCCAGCGCAGGGTCATCGATGCGCGCCGCCACGAACTTCTCCCACAGCGGGCCCAGCTGAGCGGCGGGCATGACTTCGCCGAGCCGCTGCAGCACCTCGCCCACGCGATACGAAGCGCTCTTCGCCCCGTACGGTGTCGACGCGTGCCCGGGCTTGCCGTGCACGGTGAGGCGCCGCCCGGCCGACCCCTTCTCGGCGATCTCGATCGCGACGTGGCGCCCCATGCGCATGCCGCCCGACTCCGAGAGCGCCTCGGTGACGCGCACCGCTTCAGGGTGCTGCCGCACGAGCCAGTGGATGCCGTACTCGCCGCCGCCCTCTTCATCGGCGACCGCGATCAGCACGAGATCGCCGCGCGGAGGTTCTGGCGCAAGCGCCACATCGCGCAGCACGCACGCGAACGCGGCGGTGAGGTAGAGCATGTCGACAGCGCCGCGACCCCAGATCTCGCCGTCGACGAGGTCGCCGCCAAACGGATTGCGCGTCCACCCAGCCTCGTCGACCGGCACGACGTCGAGGTGCCCGAGCAGGCCGAGCGACGGCGCATCCGGGTCGGTGCCGCGCACGCGGGCCACGAGCGAGGCGCGCCCCGGAGCCGATTCGAGCACCTGCATCTCGACCCGGCCGGTCGCGACCGCCTCCGCGAGGAAGCGCTGCAGTACGCGGACACTGCGGATCTCCTGGCCCGATTCGACGCTGCCATCGTTGACGCACGCCTCGCGAATGAGCGCGCGCAACAACGCGATCGTGTCGGCAGCCGCGTCGCTGGTGCGGGGGATCGCGGTCTCGATCGCGGGATCGGCGGCGGGATCGCTCGCGGTCTTGATCGTGCGCTCCTCGCGCTGCGATACCTCAGCCACCGGCCGCCACCTCCTCGCTCCGGGCCGTGCCCGTTCAGAGTTCCAGCCTACTCGGGGGCCGCGGGGGCGAAGCGGGCCGGGTGATCCGGCACCCACCCCGCCCCCTCGCCGAGTGCACCACTTTGTCGCGAGTGCACTGTTGCCAAGTGGGTGCACTCGAGAGAAAAGGGTGCACTCGAGAAAGGAGGCGGGCGCCGCGCGGGCGGGGGGGCAGCACCCCGACACCCCAGCCTCAGCGCGCGGGGCCGCCCCGCTCGATCGAGTCGAGGATCGCCGCGACCCCAGCGCGGTACACCGCCATGCCGTCGACGGCGAGCAGCGCGTCGCGGTGCGCGTTGACGAGCGGGTAGTCGCTCAACGTGATCGGCCCGAAGGTGCTGATCCAGGGGATCGATCCGTCGCGGGCGCCCGGGTGCCGGTTGAAGGTTTCGTTGGCCATCGCCGAGGAGTGCGCCAGCATGAACCCCGATACCGCCGCGTAGCACCGGATCAGCTCGTCGCCCGAGAGCCCGGCCTCGGTGAGCATCTCGAGCAGGAATTCCACCGCGCTCGCGTCGCCGGGTCCGGCCGGGTCGGTGACGGCGCCCTCCATGCCGATGGCGGGGTGCTCGAGGCTCAGCTCGGCGGTGCGTGTGACCATGACTTCCACCCGCTCGCGCCACGTGCCCGTCGCCGCGCGGCCCGCTTCGGCCGCCCAGCCGCTCAGCCGATCGAGCGATGCCCGCACGAGTTCGTCCTTGTTGCGGAAGTGCCGGTACATCGCGGAGGCATCGACACCGAGATGCTCGCCGAGCCGCTTGAACGTGACACGCGAGCCGGGTTCGGTGCGCGCCAGATCGAGCACTCCGTCGACGATGCTGCGCTGGTCCAGGCGTACGCGCTTCGACCCGTCGGGCATCGGCCACCTCCACTCCGTTGGGTTACGGTCTCGTGTCGTCCGTGCATCGATCCAACCACGGTGCGGCGCGCCGAGTCAACGTTCATGTCAACGGCGTTGACTTCGAGGCAGAACTCGCATAGCGTGTGCCCCACGCATCGATGAAGATACGCCGCGAGGAGGCCACTGGTGACCCATTCCCCGACCCCTGACCGTGCTGCAGATGGCATGACTCAGGATCACCCGACGCACGCAGACACCGCACGCGCAGAGGTCGTGTTCGAGCACGGCTGGATCTACACGGGCACCGAGTCGGCGCCGACCGCCGGCGGCATCGCCGTGGCGAACGGCCGCATCATCACGACGGATCCGGCCGAGGTCGCCCGCCTCGCCGAGACGGCCGACGCCCGCGTCGACCTCGCCGGCCGCCTGCTCATACCGGGCTTTCAAGACGCGCACATTCACCCGGTCATGGCCGGCGTCGAGTTGTTGAGCTGCGACCTCTCGGCGACGGATACCGCCGAGCAGACGCTCGACGCGATCGCCGCCTACGCGGCGGCCCACCCGGAGCTGGAGTGGATCTTGGGCGCGGGCTGGTCGATGGACGCGTTTCCGGGCGGCACCCCGACGCGGCAGATGCTCGACGCGATCGTGCCCGACCGCCCGGTGCTGCTCGAGAACCGTGACCACCACGGCGCCTGGGTCAACACCCGCGCGCTCGAGCTCGCGGGCATCGACGCCGACACTCCCGACCCTGCCGACGGCCGCTTCGAGCGCGAACCCGACGGCTTCCCGGCGGGCACCGCCCATGAGGGCGCGATGAGCCTCTTCGGCGCGGTGCGCCCGCGCCCCACGCTCGACCAGGCCTACGAGGGCCTGCTCGCCGCGCAGCAGCACCTCGTCGGCTTCGGCATTACCGCTTGGCAAGATGCAGCGGTCGGCGAGTTCATGGGCAGCCCCGATACCGTGCCCGTGTACCTGCGGGCGGTGCGCGAGGACGCGCTGCGCGTGCGCGTGCGCGGTGCGCAGTGGTGGAACCGCGAGGACGGCGACGCGCAGCTCGACCCCATCCTGGCTCGCCGAGACCAGGTGGCGGCCGAGTGCGACCCTGATCGGCTCTCACTTGCCTCCGTGAAGGTGATGGTCGACGGCGTCGCCGAGAACTTCACCGCGGCGATGCACGAGTGCTACCGCGACCACCACGGCGACGCGACCGAGAACCGCGGCATCTCCTTCTTCGACCCGCGCGACATGGCGCGCTTCGTCGCCGCGCTCGACGACGCGGGCATGCAGGTGCACTTCCACGCGCTCGGCGACCGCGCCGTCACCGACGCCCTCGACGCCGTCGAGCACGCGCGCACCGAGAACGGGCCGAGCGACAACCGCCACCACCTCGCCCACCTGCAGGTGGTCCGCTCGGAAGACGTTGCCCGCTTCGCCCCGCTCAGCGCGACCGCGAACATCCAGGCGCTCTGGGCCTGTCACGAGGAGCAACTCGACACGCTCACGCTGCCGTTCCTCGCCGACGACGCCGAAGCGCACCACTACCCGTTCGGAGAGCTGATCGATTCGGGGGCCGAGCTCGCGGCGGGCAGCGACTGGTCGGTGTCGAGCCCCGACCCGATCCAGGCGATCCACATCGCCGTGAACCGTGTCTCCCCCGGCGGCGAGCGCCCCCCGCTCGGCCCGCCTGAGCAGCGCCTCACCCTCGCGCAGGCCCTCGACGCCTACACGCAGGGCACGGCGCGCATCAACCACCTCGATCACGCGACCGGGCGCCTGCTGCCGGGCTACTACGCGGATCTCGCGATCCTCGACCGCAATCTTTTCGAGCTCGCACCGGAGGATCTGCACACGGCCCGCGTCGACGAGACGTGGATCGGCGGCGAGCGCGTGTTCGCGCGCGCCGACCGCGACAGCACAGCAGACAGCACCGGTACCAGCACCAGCACCAGCACCAAGGAGCCGGCCGCATGACTCGCGCGGCGCGCCCCCGCGTGCGGCGCTGGGCGACTGCGGGCACGGCGTTCCTGCTCGCTGCCGGCCTCGCCGGGTGCGGTCAGAGCGCGATCGGCGCCGACGCGGGCACCTTCGAACTCGTGGCGCACACCCCGGCACCGGCGGGCGACATCGATTCGTTCAGCTGGGCGCTGATGACGGAGCCGTACTCGCTCGACCCGGCGTACGCCTTCGACTACGCCGACAACACCGTGCTCGCGAACGTGTGCGAGTCGCTCTTGCGCTGGAACTCCGACCTGTCGGTCTCCCCCGGCCTCGCGACCGGTTTCGAGCACCCGGACCCATTGACCTGGGTGTACACGATTCGCGAGGGCGTGAAGTTCCACGACGGCACGACGATGACACCGAACGACGTGGTGGTGTCGCTGCAGCGTCATCTCGACCCCGAGGTGGCCTCGTTCTGGTCCGACACGTTCAAGAACGTCGACACGATCGAGCAGACCGGAGACCACGAGGTCACCGTGCGCACGAAGGTCACGGACTCGCAGTTCAACCAGCTCATGTCGGCAGCGCCGGGCGTGATCCAGTCGGCGGCGAGCACGGAAGCTGCGGGCGCCGACTACGGCAACCAGTCGACGGGCGTCAACTGCACCGGTCCGTTCAAGTTCGACGAGTGGCGCTCGGGCGAATCGATCACGCTCGACCGCTTCGACGACTACTGGGACCCCGAGCTGCGTGCGAAGGCGAAGCAGATGACGTTCGTGATCTTGAACGATGCGAACGCACGCGTCAACGCGCTGCAGACGGGCGAGATCGACGGGGCGTGGACGATCCCGAGCAATGCCATCGATGTGCTGCGCGCGAGCGACACCGGCGAGGTGTACTTCGGCACGAACGCGACGGTGCAGAGCCTCGTCGTGTCTGACATGGACGGGCCGCTCGGCGACGTCCGCGTGCGACAAGCGCTGACGATGGCGCTGGATCGCCAGGCGCTCGTGAAGGCCGCCGTGCAAGGCTATGCGACGCCGACCGACGCACTGACCTCGGAGTCGGTGTGGGTGAACGGCGACCCAGAGGCCACGAAGGAGGCCTTTGACGACCTGCCGAATCACGATTACGACCTCGACGCCGCCCGCGCCCTCGTCAAGGAGGCCGGCGCCGAGGGCGCGAAGATCACCTACGTCACCGCATCGATCGACTCGTCATTCGATGTGATCTCGCAGGCGGTCGCGTCGGGCGGCGCCGAGATCGGCCTCGACATCGAGATCGAGACGCGCACGCCGAACGCGTACACCCTGCTCTTCTCCGACCCATCGGCGCTCGAGGGCGTCGACCTCTTCACGACCCGCTGGTACCTGTCGAGCACCGACCCGCTCGAAATGTACGCCGTGATTCGCACCGGGGAGTTCTCGAACTACGGGCAGTGGTCTGACCCAGAGTTCGACGACGTGGTCAACCGCGCCTTGCAGACGGACGACGCGTTCGAGCGGTCGCACCTGGCCGCCGAGGCGCAGCGCCTCACCAGCGAGGAACTGCCCTGGATTCCGCTGTTCGACGTGCCGACGACCCTGTGGCTCGGCGACCGCATCACGGGCGTCGATCCGTCCATCTATTACATGTACTACCCCTGGGCCGCGACGATCGGGAGGGCCGAGTGATGGCCGGTGACACTGCAGCAGCCAGCGAGACGCGCGCCGTCCGCCTGAGAGAAGACGGGGCTGAGACGCCCCGCACGGGCAGCGGCCGCGGCGCCCGCACGGCGAAGTTCATCGCGGGCCGCGTCGTCGGCCTGGTCGCGACACTCTTCGCCGCGTCGCTCGTCGTGTTCTTCTCGCGCTTCGTCGTGCCGGGCGACCCCGCTCGGTTCCTGCTGCGCGGGCGAAGCCCGAGCGAAGAAGCGATCGCCGAGGTTACGAAGCAGTACGGCCTCGACAAGTTGCCCATCGAGCAGTACCTGTCGTGGATCGGAGGCGTGCTGCGCGGCGACTTCGGCCGCTCGCTGCAGTACCGCGACGACGTCTCGAACGTGCTGCTCGCACGCCTCCCCGTGACCCTCGAACTCGTCGCGCTCGCCGCCGTGTTCATCGTGATCATCGGGCTCGCGGCCGGCATCATCGCCAGCCTGCGGCGCGGGCGACTGACGGATCGCGTGATCCTGATGACCTCCACCGCCCTCGGCGCGGTGCCGTCGTTCGTCATCGCGATCCTGCTCATCGCCATCTTCGCCGTGCAGCTCGGCTGGTTCCCCTCCTTCGGCAGCGGAGACGAGGGGTGGGATCGCTTCGTGCACCTGATTCTGCCCGCCCTCGCGCTCGGTCTCGCCTTCGTCGCACTCATCGCCCGCGTCACGCGCTCGTCGATGAACGAGCAGTTCGTGCGCGAGCACGTCGAGGTCGCGACGAGCCGCGGGCTCACCCGCTCGTCGGTCGTGCTGCGGCACGTGCTGCGCAACGCGGTCGGGCCGATCCTGCTCGTGAGCGGCGTGCTCGTCGCCGGCCTGCTCGTCTCGAGCGCGATCGTCGAGCAGACCTTCGGCCTCGCCGGCATGGGCTCACTGCTCGTGCAGTCAGTTGATCGCCTCGACTTTCCGGTCGTTCAGGCGATCGTGCTCGTCGTGGTGATCGCCTTCGTCACCATCAACACCATCGTCGACCTCATCCAACCGCTGATCGATCCGCGCATCGCCGCAGGAACGGAGACCCGATGAGCACCGCATCCCAGGCCGCGCGCCCCGCGCCCGGCGCCCCCGAGCCGTCGGCAGCGCTGCCACCCGAGGCGACGCGGGCGCTCGCCGTGCCGCGTTCGCTCGCCCACCGCCGCTTCACCATCACGACGACGGTGTCGCTCGTGTTCATCGCGATCGTGGTGCTGGCCGCCGCGTTCGCGACCCTGATCGCACCCTACGACCCCGACCACGTCGACCTGCAGAACGTGCTCGCCGGGCCGAGCTGGGCGCACTGGCTCGGCACCGACGCGCTCGGCCGCGACCTGCTCACGCGCCTCATGTACGGCGCGCGCACCTCGCTCGTCGGCCCACTCATCGTCGTGGTCGGTTCGACGGTGCTCGGCCTGCTGCTCGGACTCGTCGCCGCCTGGCGCGGCGGCTGGATCGACGCCGTGCTCTCGCGCGTCTTCGACTTCCTGTTCTCGTTCCCCGCCATGCTGCTCGCGATTCTCGCCGTCGCCCTCTTCGGCAAGGGGCTCTTCGCCCCCGTGCTCGCCATGACGATCGCGTACGTGCCCTACGTCGCGCGGCTCACCCGCGGGCTGATCATCGCCGAGCGCACACGCCCGTATGTGCAGGCCTACCGCGTGCTCGGATTCACGGGGTCGTGGATCGCCCTGCGACGCGTACTGCCCAACGTCGTGCCGACGGTCGGCGCGCAATCGACGCTGAACTTCGGCTACGTGCTCGCCGACCTCGCGGCGCTGTCGTTCATCGGCCTCGGCGTGCAGGCGCCCACCGCCGACTGGGGCTCCATGATCAACGAGAGCCGCGGGGCGCTCATGAGCGGGGCGCTGCTGCCCACGTTCGTGCCGGCGGCCGTCGTGGTGCTCGTCGTGGTCGCGATCAACATCATCGGCGAAGAACTCTCGGACCGCATCGGAGGCAACTTCTCATGACCGCACTGTCTGCTGCTGGATCTGCTGGATCTGCTGCCCAGTCCACGCTGCTCTCCGTCGATGCGCTGTCGCTGCGGGTTCCCGGCCGCGGCGCCCTGCTCAACGAGGTGTCGCTCTCGGTCGCGGCGGGCGAGTCGGTCGCGCTCGTGGGAGAGTCGGGATCGGGCAAGTCGCTCACCACGCGCGCCGCGCTCGGCCTGTTTCCCGAGCACGCATCACTCGATGGGTCAGTGCGCGTCGGCGACCTCGACACCGTCACCGCGACTGAGGCCGAGCTGCGCACCATCCGCCGCACGCGCGCGTCGATGATCTTCCAGGATCCGCGTGCCGGCATCAACCCGGTGCGCACCCTCGGCGACTTCCTCACGGAGACGCTGGTGCGGTGGCACGGGCTCAACCGAGCCGACGCCGCTGCCCGAGCGGTCGCGCAACTCGAGCAGGTCGGGCTGCCGCGCGCCTCGGCGCTGCTCGAGCAGTACCCGCATCAGCTCTCGGGCGGCATGCTGCAGCGCGTCATGATCGCCGCCGCGCTGCTCGACTCCCCCGAGCTGCTGCTCTGCGACGAGCCCACCACCGCACTTGACGTCACCACGCAGGCCGGCATCGTCGAACTGCTGCGCCAGCAGCAGGCAGAGCGCGGCATGGGCATGCTGTTCATCACCCACGACCTCGGGCTCGCCGCCTCGCTCTGCGAGCGCGTCGTCGTGCTGCGCGGCGGGCGCGTCATCGAGGAGGGCGCGACCGAGGCCGTCTTCCGGTCGCCCGAGCAGCCGTACACGCGCGACCTGCTCGCAGCGACGCCGCGGATCGAGATTCGGGCTGATGCGGGTGCGGGTTCGGGCGCGGTTTCGGGTGCGGTTTCGCCCAAGCCTGCCGGGGGTGCCGCTCAACCGCTCATCGCCGCGACCGGCATCACGAAGCGCTACCGGGTCACCGGACGCGACGACGTCGTGGCGCTCTCGGGCGTCGACTTCGACCTGACGCGCGGCGGATCGCTCGGCATCGTCGGCGAATCGGGTTCGGGTAAGTCGACGCTTGCGCGCATCATCGTCGGTCTCGAGCAGGCGAGCTCCGGATCGCTGTCGTTCGACGGGGTCGAGCGCCCCGATCGGGCGCTCACCGCGGCCGAGCGCCGCACGCTGGCGAGCACCACGCAGATGGTGTTCCAAGATCCGTACCTCTCGCTCGACCCGCGCATTCCGATCGGGCGCGCCGTCGCCGACGTCGTGCGGCTGCACCGCGGGGGTGCGCGCCGCGACGCCGAGACCGAGGCGGCAACGCTGCTCGGTCGGGTCGGGCTGCGCCCCGACCAGCTCGCCGCACGCCCGAAGGCGCTCTCGGGCGGGCAGCGGCAGCGCGTCGCCCTCGCGAAGGCGCTCGCCGCGCGGCCGCAGGTGCTCGTGCTCGACGAGGCGACCAGCGCACTCGATGTGTCTGTTCAAGCGCAGGTGCTCGAACTCATCGAGGAGGTGCGCGACCAGTTCGGCCTCACCATCGTGTTCGTCACCCACGACCTCGCGGTGGTGTCGCGCATCTGCACGACGACACTCGTGATGCAGCGCGGCGAGGTGGTCGAGTCCGGGCCGACCGCGCAGATTCTCGCGGCCCCCGCCGAGGAATACACGCAGCGCCTCATCGCGTCGCGCCCCGAACCCCTCTGGCTGCGGGCGGCGTGAGGGTGCGCGCGGGCGGGTGATCCGGAGCCGGCCCGCGCTGCGCCCCGCCGCCACCCGCCCGCGCCCGCCGCGCCCCGCTCCAACCCGCCCCCGCCGCGCCCCAGCGCGCCCGCCCCAACTCGCGCGCCCTCCTGCCCCCGAGCGCACCCCTTTTGCGCGAGTGCACCATTCTCACACTGGTGCACTCGCGCAAAACCGCTGCACTCGCGGGCATGGGGGTGGCATGGGGGTGGCATGGGTGCGGAGCTGTTGAGGCCCGCGCCCACACCCGCAGACCCCCGGGAATTTCGCGCGCGGCACACTCGCACAGCGCGCTCACCGTGCGATTGAATAGAGCCACCATGGAATCTCAGACCATCGCGCCCGCGGGCAGCCCCGCACCCGCTGCCACGGAGACGAATTCGGCCGCGCTCCCCTGGCGGCCCGTCGCCCTCGTCTATCGGGTTGCGGCGTTCGCGCTGATCGCGACCGGCATCATCCGCATCACCGGTGTGCTCACGCCGACACCGGCCTGGAACGCACTGCTCTTCTACACGGTGCTCAGCAACCTGCTGTGCCTGGTGTGGGTGGCGATCCTCATCGTGCGCACGGTGCGCGACCTGCGTGCGGCTGGCCCCCGCGGCACGTCGACGCCGTCCGCCCGCTGGAGTGCCGCGGTCATGATGGCGATCACGGTCACGATGCTGGTCTACCTGTTCGTGCTCGTGCCGATGACATTCAAGCAGGGGGGTGACTACACGCCGTTCTCGTTCACCGACAACTTGATCCACGTTTTCACGCCGATCTTCCTGATCGTCGACTGGTTGCTGTTCGTGCCGAAGGGGCGCCTGCGCGCGTTTGACCCGCTGCTCTGGACGCTGATTCCCTACGCGTACCTCGCGTTCTCACTCGTGTACGGCGGGTTCGGCGGCGAGTTCGTTCCCGGCCAGACCTACCCGTACCCGTTCCTCGATGTCGCAACGCAGGGTGTCGGCGGCGTCGCGCTCTGGGTGCTCGCCCTGTCGGTGGTGCTCATTGCACTCGGCTACGTGTACTTCACGATCGATCGGCTGCTCGCGCGGGTGTTCCGGCGGTAGTTCGGCTGCGGTGCGTCGCAGAACGCCCCGAGATCCTTGGTGGATCGCGGGGCGTTCTGCGTGTGCCAGACGGCGGGCAGTGTGGGTTAGAAGTCCCAGTCCTCGTCTTCGGTGGCGACAGCCTTGCCGATGACGTAGCTCGAACCCGACCCCGAGAAGAAGTCGTGGTTCTCGTCAGCGTTCGGCGAGAGCGACGACAGGATGGCCGGGTTGACGTCGGTCATCTCCTTCGGGAACATCGGCTCGTAGCCGAGGTTCATCAGCGCCTTGTTGGCGTTGTAGTGGAGGAACTTCTTGACGTCCTCAGTGAGACCCACCGGGTCGTAGAGATCGGCGGTGTACTTGACCTCGTTCTCATAGAGCTCATACATCAGGGTGAACGTGTAGTCCTTGAGCTCCTGACGGCGCTCTTCGGTCTCGTTCTCGAGCCCCTTCTGGAACTTGTAGCCGATGTAGTACCCGTGCACGGCCTCGTCGCGGATGATGAGGCGAATCAGGTCTGCCGTGTTCGTGAGCTTCGCGTGCGAAGACCAGTACATGGGCAGGTAGAACCCCGAGTAGAACAGGAACGATTCGAGCAGCGTCGACGCGATCTTGCGCTTCAGCGGGTCATCGCCCTCGTAGTAGTCGGTGATGATCTGCGCCTTCTTCTGCAGATTCGGGTTCTCGACCGACCAGCGGAAGGCGTCGTCGATTTCCTGCGTCGAGCACAGCGTCGAGAAGATCGACGAGTAGCTCTTGGCGTGCACCGACTCCATGAATGCGATGTTCGTGTAGACGGCCTCCTCGTGCGGGGTGATCGCATCGGGGATCAGCGAAACGGCACCGACCGTGCCCTGGATGGTGTCGAGCAGCGTCAGGCCGGTGAACACGCGCATGGTGAGCAGCTGCTCCTGCGGCGTCAGCGTGGCCCACGACTGCACGTCGTTCGACAGCGGCACCTTCTCAGGCAGCCAGAAGTTGTTGACGAGACGGTTCCAGACCTCGAGGTCTTTGTCGTCCTGGATGCGGTTCCAGTTGATCGCCTGAACAGCGTGTCCCAGCTTGTAGTTCATCGGGTTCTTTCTACTCCGGTGGAATCGTTACTCACGTGACTGCGTCAAGTGAATCACAGCATGCAGCTGACGCACTCCGACATGTCGGTGCCTTCGAGCGCGAGCTGTCGCAGACGGATGTAGTAGATCGTCTTGATGCCCTTGCGCCATGCGTAGATCTGCGCCTTGTTGATATCGCGGGTCGTCGCGGTGTCCTTGAAGAACAACGTCAGCGACAGACCCTGATCGACGTGCTGCGTCGCCGCAGCGTAGGTGTCGATGATCTTCTCGGGGCCGATCTCGTACGCATCCTGGTAGAACTCGAGGTTGTCGTTCGACATGAACGGCGCCGGGTAGTAGACGCGACCGAGCTTGCCTTCCTTGCGGATCTCGATCTTCGACGCGATCGGGTGAATCGAGCTCGTCGAGTTGTTGATGTACGAGATCGAGCCGGTCGGCGGCACCGCCTGGAGGTTCTGGTTGTAGATGCCGTGCTCCATGACGCTGGACTTCAGCTCGCGCCAGTCGTCTTGCGTCGGGATGTCGATGCCGGCCTTCGCGAAGAGCTCGGCGACCCGCTCGGTAGCGGGCACCCAGGCCTCGTCCGTGTACTTGTCGAAGAACTCGCCGGATGCGTACTGCGAGTCCTCGAAGCCGCCGAACACCTGCTTGCGCTCGATCGCGATGCGGTTCGACGCCTGGAGCGCGTGGAAGAGCACCGTGTAGAAGTAGATGTTCGTGAAATCGATGCCCTCTTCGGAGCCGTAGTGCACGTGCTCGCGAGCGAGGTAGCCGTGCAGGTTCATCTGGCCGAGGCCGATGGCGTGCGACTGATCGTTGCCGTCTTCGATGGAGCGCACGGACGAGATGTGGCTCTGGTCACTGACCGAGGTGAGTGCGCGGATGGCGAGCTCGACGGTGCTGGCAAGATTGCCGCCGTCCATAGCCGCGGCAATGTTCATCGAGCCCAGGTTGCAGGAGATGTCCTTGCCGATGGCGCCGTAGCTCAGATCTTCGTTGTACGTGGTCGGGGTGTTGACCTGAAGGATCTCGGAGCAGAGGTTCGACATGTTGATGCGGCCCTTGATCGGGTTCGCCCGGTTCACCGTGTCTTCGAACACGATGTAGGGGTAGCCCGACTCGAACTGCAGCTCGGCGATCGTCTGGAAGAAGTGACGCGCGTTGATCTTCGTCTTCTTGATGCGCGCGTCATCGACCATCTCGTAGTACTTCTCGCTCAGCGAGATGTCGCCGAAGGGAACGCCGTAGATGCGCTCGACGTCGTACGGCGAGAACAGGTACATGTCCTCGCCCTTCTTGGCGAGTTCGAACGTGATGTCGGGAATGACGACGCCGAGGGAGAGCGTCTTGATGCGGATCTTCTCGTCGGCGTTCTCGCGCTTGGTATCGAGGAACCGCATGATGTCGGGGTGGTGCGCCGAGAGGTACACCGCACCGGCGCCCTGACGCGCGCCGAGCTGGTTCGCGTAGCTGAAGCTGTCTTCGAGCAGCTTCATGACGGGGATGATGCCCGACGACTGGTTCTCGATCTTCTTGATCGGGGCGCCGGTCTCGCGAATGTTGGAGAGCAGCAGGGCGACACCGCCACCGCGCTTCGAGAGCTGCAGCGACGAGTTGATGCCGCGCGAGATCGACTCCATGTTGTCTTCGATGCGCAGCAGGAAGCAGGAGACGAGCTCGCCGCGCTGCGCCTTGCCGAGGTTCAGGAACGTCGGGGTCGCGGGCTGGAAACGGCCAGAGAGAATTTCGCGTACGAGGCCGCGTGCGAGTTCGCGGTCGCCCTCGGCCAGGCCGAGTGCCGACATGACGACACGGTCTTCGAAGCGCTCGAGGTAGCGCTTGCCGTCGAACGTCTTCAGCGCGTACGAGGTGAAGAACTTGAAGGCGCCGAGGAAGGTCGGGAAGCGGAACTTCATCGCGAACGCTTCGTTCGTGAGCTCTTCGATGAACGGAACGCCGTACTGCTCGACCAGCTCCGCCTCGTAGTATTCGTTGTCGATCAGGTAGCGCATGCGCTCTTCGTAGTTGTGGAAGAACACCATGTTCTGGTTGACGTGCTGCAGGAAGTACTGCCGCGCCGCCTCGCGGTCGCGATCAAACTGGATGTTGCCGTCGGCGTCGTACAGATTGAGCATCGCGTTCAGCGCGTGATAATCCATCTCGCTGATCTTCGACGAGTCGAGTCCCGGCTCCATCACTGCTGTTTCCAAAACTGTTCCAATCCATCGTGGACGGCGGTCACGTCGTCCGGGGTTCCAAAGAGTTCAAATCGGTAGAGGAAGGGCACTTGACACTTCCGGGCGACAATGTCGCCCGCGATCCCGTAGGCCTCACCGAAGTTGGTGTTGCCCGCGGCGATCACTCCGCGCAGATGCGATCGGTTCTCCTCGACGTTGAGGAACTTGATGACCTGCTTGGGCACGGCGCGCGTGTCAGGCCCCCCGCCGTAGGTGGGGAGGATGAGCACGTAGGGTTCGTGCACGATGAGCGGTTCGTCTTTCGCATGCAGCGGGATGCGAACCGCAGGGGTTCCGAGCTTCTCGACGAAACGGTGCGTGTTGCCCGAAACGCTGGAGAAGTAGACGAGGTTCGCCATGGGCACAGACTTGCCGGATACAGCACGGGGCGAGAACCGCTCGTGTTCCCGCCCCATACGCATCCGTCTTACGCGAGTCGGCCGGCGAGTTCCGAGATCTTGTCGGGGCGGAAGCCCGACCAGTGCTCGTCGTCAGCCACCACCACGGGTGCCTGCAGGTAGCCCAGACCCTTGACTGCTTCGAGCGCCGTCTCGTCAGCGGTGACGTCGAGCACGTTGTACTCGATGCCCTGCTTGTCGAGCTCTCGATAGGTCATGTTGCACTGCACGCACGACGGCTTGGTGTAAACGGTGACTGCCATTTCACGCCCTTCTCTCACAAACTCGCTCGCCTCAACTGAGGCACTACATCTAGTGAACCACACCGGGAGCAACCACAACATGATGTAGTTACACCAATGTAGTTTTCCACTTGATATCCACCTGCGCAAGGGTCGAATTGGGGAGAACTTTCGGCACCGTTCCGCCCTTGCGCAGAGGTTATCCACAAGCCCGTGGGGGTCGAAAAACTTTGCCCTCCACACCCGACTCGGCGTGTCGGCGAGCGGGGGCTCACATGAGTGCGATCGGCCACAACAGTTCCCTCCCATCGGGCTGAAACCAGCGCAGCACAAGCATCGCATCGGGCGCCGCGACTGCTGCCTCAGAGCGCACTCCCCGCAGCACGACGCGCAACCGCTCCCCGGGCAATACGGTGCGCGGCAACGACAACCCGAGCATGCCGTCGCCCGCCAGCGTGAAGCGCACCGAATGCAGCGGACCGCCGCCCGCATTCTCAATCTCAATCACCCCGCTGGCCGAGCGCTGCGAGATGCGCCACGGCACCACGACAGCCTGCCCCGGTGCCACTGCCGCGTGGGCCTCAGCCGAAGCGGCCTCGGCGACGACGGGCCGGGCGCGCGTACGCGCCGGAGGCTGCAACCGGGTCGAGAGGCGGAACGGGTTCATGGTTCCAGTGTGCGGGGAACCACCGACATTGATGGGTGGGGTGTCGCGTCAGCCCAAATAGGCGTTCAACGGCGACAGTTCGGGCTGCGAACGCACGTCGGCGACGGCCGCCGCGCCCACCGCACAGGCTGCGGCGAGCGCTGCGTCAGGCGCCACACCGCTCACCAGCGCGACCACGAGCCCCGCGCAGAAGGCGTCGCCCGCCCCCACCGTGCTGCGCACTTCAGCAGCGTGCGACGTCGATCGAGCGATCTCGACGCCGCCGCGCAGCAGCCTGGCGCCGTCTGCGCCGAGACTCACCGCGACGAGCGCATCGGCGGTGTGCAGGGCGGGGATCGCTGCGAACTCCGATTCGTTCACGATCACGAGATCCGCCCGCTCGATGACCTCGTCAGGCAGATCGGCGGCAGGCGCCGCATTCACCGCGAAGAATCCGGTGCAGGATCGCGCGGCAGCGACCACCGCAGCCATCGGCACCTCGAGCTGCACGAGCACCGCTTCACCGTCGCTGAAGACCACGTCAGCCGCACCGACTTCACCATTCGCCCCCGGGCACACACTGATCTGATTCTCACCGGCGGCATCGACCCCGATCAGCGCCACCCCCGTCGGTTGCGCGCCCCGGCGCACCGCGTCGAGCGAAACGCCCGCAGCTTCGAGCGCCACACGCGCAAGCGCGCCCTCACCGTCATCGCCGACGACGCCCACCATGCGCACCTGCGCACCGAGACGGGACGCGGCGACGGCCTGATTCGCACCCTTGCCGCCCGGCAATCGACTGAACGTACCACCGCCGATCGTCTCACCGGGTCGGGGCAACGACTCCGTCTGCGCGATGAGGTCGATGTTGATGCTGCCGAGGACGGCGAGCTGCGGGCGACGCGGCATTGCGACTCCTTCCGGCGATCCTGATCGCCTTACACGTGATGATACGAACGCCCCGCCGAGATCTCCTGCGAGCGATACAACTGCTCGACGAGCATCAGACGCACGAGCTGGTGGGGAAAGACGAGCTGCGACAGGCTCCACACGAAGTCAGCGCGAGCACGCACGCGATCGTCGACGCCGTATGCGCCGCCGATGATCACGGTCACCGCCCGTCCGCCGTCGAACGCGCGCCGCAGGGTGGTCGCAAGCTTCGGAGAGTCGATGTTCTTGCCGCGCTCGTCGAGCAGCACGACGAAGGCGTCGCGATCCAGCTTCACGAGCAACCGGTCAGACTCCTCGGTGCGCGCCGCATCGCCCTCGCGCGAGGAGTGCGGCAGCAGCTGCCAGGCGGTGTCGAACGGCTTGCGCAAGCGCTTCTCGTAGCGATCGATGCCGTCGGAGACCCAACTCTCGTGTCGTTTACCGACGGCGAGGACGCGGACGCTCATCAGCCGCCTCCGCTCACCGACGCACCGTGGCGAGATACCCGCCGATGCGCCCGATCGCCTCGGTGAGCACCGGCACGGACGGGAGGGTGACGAAGCGCAGGTGATCCGGCGTCGGCAGATTGAAGCCGCGACCGTTCGTCACCAGCACGTGCGTCGCCTGCAGCACATCGATCACGAACGCTTGATCGTCGACGATCGGGTACACCTCGGGGTCGAGCTTCGGGAAGAGGTACATCGCTCCGCCCGGCAGCTCGCACGTCACGCCCGGGATCTCGGTGAGCAGTCGGTGCGCCGTGTCGCGCTGCTCGCGGAGCCGCCCGCCGGGCGCGCACAGTTCAGCGATGCCCGACCAGTTCGATGCCGGGTCGAGCGCGACCGGGATCGCGTGCTGCGCCGGCACATTCGCGCACATGCGCATGTTCGCGAGGAGCTGCAACCCCTCGAGGAAGTCGCGCGATCGGGTGCGGTCGCCCGAGATCGCGAGCCACCCTGAGCGGTATCCGGCGACGCGCTGCGCCTTCGACAGGCCGCTGAAGGTGAGGCACAGCGTGTCGTGCGTGTGCAGCGCGGCGTGCTCGTGGATCGCACCGTCGTACAAGATGCGCTCGTAGATCTCATCGGCCATCAGCACAATGCCGTGCCGCTCGGCCAGCGCCGCGAACCCGCGCACCAGCTCGGCCGAGTAGACCGCGCCCGTCGGGTTGTTGGGGTTGATGAGCACGATGCCCTTGGTCGCCGGGGTGACCAAACGTTCGATCGCTTCGAGATCGGGCATCCACCCGTTCGACTCGTCGCACGGGTAGTGCACGGCCTGGCCGCCCGAAAGCGTGACCTGCGCGGTCCAGAGCGGGTAATCGGGCGACGGCACGAGGATCTCATCGCCGTCATCGACCAGCGCCTGCAGCACGAGTGAGATCATCTCGCTGACGCCGTTGCCGATGTAGACGTCGTCGGGGGTTACACCCGCCACACCCTCTTCGGTGTAGTAGCGGGCGACCGCCTCGCGCGCCGGCAGGATGCCGCGCGAATCGCTATAGCCCTGAGCTTCGGTGAGCACCTGCTGCAGGCGGTCAACGATCTCGGGCGGTGCCTCGAAGCCGAACGGCGCCGGGTTGCCGATGTTGAGCTTCAGGATCTGATGCCCCTCGCGCTCGAGGCGCTCGGCCTCCTGCAAGATCGGGCCGCGCACGTCATAGCGCACCCCGGCGAGCTTCCGGGATTGGGTGATGTTCCGCACGAGTTCGATCCTACGACGCTGCGGGGGCCGGTGCGCCGCGGCGCGGTTGGGGCGTCGGATCACCTCCGCTCTGCGGCGCTGCCGCTCCCCGTGCGATCGGGGTCACTTTCGGAGGGTGAGAGTGCGGCAACACCCTCCGAAAGTGACCCCGCTGCCATTGGGCGCAGCGGCAGCAGCAGCCCAGCGGCTCAGCGGCGTTGCAGCCGCGGGGCGGCGACGAGGCTGCGGCGCAATTGCGGCGGCGGATCACCCACTGCTGCGATCGGGGTAGCTTTCGGTGGGTGTGGTGGGCCATTCCTGCCGCAACACTGGTCCAAAGTTACCCCGATCGCAACGAAGGCGCGGCGGCACGACAGCGGCGGCGGCGCAGGCTCAGCGGCGGCGTAGGCGCAGCGGCAACGCAGCAGCAGCAGCGCAGCAGCAGCCCAGCGGCGGCAGCGCTGCACAGCGCCTACTGCTGCTGGTCGTAGAGCTCGGCGTAGGAGCCGCCGAGGTCGAGCAGTTGCTGGTGGGTGCCGTGCTCGAGGATGCGGCCCGCGCCGACCACGTAAATGCGATCGGCGTCGACAATCGTGGAGAGCCGGTGGGCGATCGCGATTGTGGTGCGGCCGCTGCGCGCGTCTTCGAGTGCGTGCTGCACGATGCGCTCGTTCACGGTGTCGAGCGCGCTCGTCGCCTCGTCGAGCACCAGCACGCGCGGATTCTTGAGCAGCACGCGCGCGATTGCGATGCGCTGCTTCTCACCGCCCGACAGTCGGTAGCCGCGCTCGCCGACGACGGTGTCGTACCCGTCGGCGAAGCTCGCGATCGTGTCGTGGATGTTTGCGAGGCGCGCGGCCGCCTCGATCTCGGCGTCGGTAGCGTCGGGCTTCGCGTAGCGCAGGTTCGCCTGAATGGTGGCGTGGAACAGATACGGCTCTTGCGTCACGACACCGATGCGGTCCATCAACGCTTCTTGGCTGAGCGAGCGCACGTCGTCGTCGCCGTAGCGCACGGTGCCCTCGGAGGCGTCGTAGAGGCGCGGGATGAGCGAGCCGATCGTCGTCTTGCCCGAGCCAGAGGCGCCGACGAACGCGACGAACTCGCCGGGTTCCACGTGGAACGAAACCGCGTCGAGCGTCGGCCGATCTTCGGGGCCCGCGTCGGGGTAGCGGAACGTCACCTCTTCGAACGTGATGCGACCGGCGCGACCGGGCGCATCGGAGGGCTGCTGCGCATCGGGCGCGTCGACGATAGCCGGCGTGAGGTCGAGATACTCGAAGATGCGGGCGAAGAGCGCCTGCGAGGTCTGCAGGTCGAGCGCGATGCGCATGAGGGCGACGAGCGGAAAGAGCAGCCGCGACTGCACCGTCGTGAACGCGACGATGGTGCCGGCGGTGATGCCGGGGTCGAACCCTTCGCCCTGACCGCGCGAGATGAGCCAGCCCGAGATGAGGTAGACGATCGCCGGCACTGCCGAGAGAAACACCTGCACCAGCGCGAAGAACAGCTGACCGCTCATGGTCTGCCGCACCTGCAGGTCGATCTGGTTGCGATTCTCGGCAGCGTAGCGCTCGGTCTCGGCACTCTGCCGTGAGTAGGTCTTCGCCAGCAGTACGCCCGATATCGAGAGCGCTTCTTGAGTGATCGCCGTCATCTCGGAGAGTGATTCTTGTGTGCGGCCGGCGATCTTGGCGCGGATCTGGCCGACGCGCCGCTGGGCGATGACGAGCACGGGCATGATCACGACGGCGATGAGCGTGAGCTGCCAGCTGAGCAGGATCATGGCAACAGCCGCGGCGACAACCGTGACCGTGTTGCCGATGATGTTCGACACCGTATTCGTCAGCACGTTGGCCACGCCGCCGACGTCGTTCTGGAGCCGCGACTGGATGACGCCCGTCTTCGTGCGCGTGAAGAAGCCCAACTCCATGGACTGCAGGTGTGAGAACAGTTTGACGCGCAGGTCGCCCATCACGCGGTTGCCGACGCGCGCGGTGAAGAGGGTCTGCACGATGCCGAGGCCGGAGGAGACGATGAACACGGCGATCATCGCGGCGACGAGCCAGGCGAGGATCGTGAGGTGCGGCCCGCCGCCGTCGAGCGGGAACAGCCCGTCGTCGAAGACGCGCTGCGTCAACAGCGGGGGCAGGATCGCGAGTGCCGCCGACACCAGCACGAGTGCGACGATAACGACGAGCTGACCTCGGTAGGGCCGAAAGAGCTCGGCGATGCGATGCCCGAGCCCATCGACTTTCGGGGCGGCGCGGTTCAGCTTGCGCTGCAGTTCTGCGTCGCCCGCCGATACGCGAGACCCTCGGCCTCCCGGGCCGCCACCCATGCTCATACCTCGGAGAATATCGCGCGCCGCCGACACTCGGTCGATTTGTTCGCGGCGTGCGCTCGCACGGTGACGCGTCAGGTGGTCGCGAGTCGACGCGGCACGCAGCGGAGCGTCGATCAGGCATCCGCAGGTGACGCGCGACGTACGCGCACGATACGCCTGAAAACCGTGAGCATTCCCAGAGAAAGTATCTTGACGTCGAGATACTTCACGAGTCTAATGAAGGTGACCCTCATATTCATCCGATGATTGGAATGGGCGATGACCGAAGTACAGGAACTGGCACGATTCGTCGACGCGGCTGCGATCGATGACCTAAGCGCTGAGGCGCTCGAACAACTCAAGATTCGGGTGCTCGACACCCTGGGCGTGGCCATCGGCGCGCTCGACGCCGAACCCACCGAGGCGATCCGCGGCCTCATCGAAGACCTGGGCGGCACTCCCACGGCGACGCTGATCGGCGGCGGCGCGACGAGCCCCGAGCGCGCGGCCTTCTACAACAGCGCACTCAGCCGCTATCTCGACTTCATGGATTCCTACCTCGCACCCGGCGAGACGAACCACCCCTCCGACAACCTCGGCGCCGTGCTCGCGTCCGCCGAGTCGGCCGACGCAACGGGTGCCGAGTTCCTCACCGCCCTCGGCGTCGCCTACCAGGTGCACGCCCGCCTCTCGGACGAGGCGCCGGTGCGCGCCAAGGGCTTCGACCACACGACGCAGGGCGCGTTCGCCGCCGCGGCCGGTGCCGCGAAGGCGCTCGGCCTCACTCCCGAGCAGATCGCCAACGCGGTCGCCATCGCGGGCACGGCGAACGTGGCCCTCCGCGTCACCCGCACGGGCAACCTCAGCCACTGGAAGGGCCTCGCCTACCCGCACGTCTCACAGAACGGCACCTTTGCCGCTCTGCTCGCCAGCCGCGGCATCACCGGCCCCGAGGCGGTCTTCGAGGGCAACAAGGGCTTCAAGGACTCGGTTTCGGGCCCGTTCGAGCTCGACTGGTCGCGCGAAGATCTCGAGCGCGTGCGGCAGACCATCATCAAGAAGCACAACGCCGAGATCCACTCCCAGTCGGCACTCGATGCGGCGCAAGACATCCGGGCGCAAGACGGCTTCAACCCGCGCGCGATCGAGCGGGTGCGCCTCACCACGTTCGACGTCGCCTACTCGATCATCGGCGGTGGCGAAGAG
The DNA here is from genome assembly GCF_001273845.1 of Leucobacter musarum subsp. musarum. Lineage (GTDB taxonomy): Bacteria > Actinomycetota > Actinomycetes > Actinomycetales > Microbacteriaceae > Leucobacter > Leucobacter musarum. Next base: position 16,370 of record NZ_JHBW01000089.1, on the reverse strand, counting down.
GGCGACAAGCGTCTGGTCCGCAATAAGGAGGAGGCGGATCACTCGCTGCCGTGGATGGTCGCGGTCGTGCTGCTCGACGGCGCGCTGAACCCGGAGCAGTACGAGCCCGAGCGTATCGTCGCGGCCGACGTACAGGGCCTCATGACCCGCGTCACCATCACTCCGAGTGACGAGTTCTCGGCGCGATTCCCTGCGCACATGCCCGCCGACCTCGAGGTCGAACTCGCCGACGGCACGGTCTTCCGCTCGTCGCAAGACAGCTACCACGGCTTCCACGACAACCCGCTCGACTGGGCCTCGGCTCGGCGCAAGTTCGACGACCTCACGTCGCCGTTCGCCGACCAGGCGCTCCGCGACGAGATCGCCGACATCGTGCACGGTCTCGACACACGCAGCACGCGCGAACTGACCGCCGCGCTCGCACGCGTGCCCCGCACCCGCAGCGCCGCGCAGAGCGCTGACAGGGCAGCCACGGCGTCTGCCGCGCACGCCGCCTGATCCCACACCCCGCATCAACCGCACCACCGCACGAAAGGAGCTCACCATGAGCACCACAGTTCCCCACGACGTCTCCTTCAACTTCGTTCCCCGCGCCTACCGCCCGGCGAAGCCGCGCACGTTCGGCATCACCGAGATCCGCGCCCCGTACTACGACACCTTCGGCACCCGCCACCTGCAGGATGTGTTCGACGTCGCCGGCCAGTGGGTCGACGGCATCAAGTGGGCGGGCGGATCCTTCGCGCTGCTGCCCCAGGAGCAGGTGCGCAAGTTCAGCGAGATCGCCCACGAGCACGGTTCGTACGTGTCGTCGGGCGGCTGGATCGAGACCGTGCTGCGCTACGGCGATGACGCGGTCGACCACTACCTCAAGGAGGCGAAAGAGGTCGGGTTCGACGTTATCGAGATCTCGACCGGCTTCATCATGCTGAACACGTCGGGCCTACTGCGCCTCGTCGACAAGGTCGTGAAGGCCGGCCTGAAGGCGAAGCCAGAGCTCGGCATTCAGATCGGATCGGGCGGCGATTCGAGCGAAGCCGAGCTGGCCGGCGAGAGCAAGAAGGACATCGGCGACCTCATCGACCGCGGGCAGCGCGCGCTCGACGCGGGCGCATCGATCATCATGATCGAGTCCGAGGGCATCACCGAGAACGTGCGCGAGTGGAACACGGGCGCGGCCGCGTCGATCATCAACGGCCTCGGGCTTGAGAACGTGATGTTCGAGGCCGCAGATGGCCCGGTCTTCGAGTGGTACATCAAGAACTACGGCAACGAGGTGAACCTCTTCGTCGACCACAGCCAGGCGCTGCAGCTTGAGGGCCTGCGCCAGAACATCTGGGGCAACAAGAGCACCTGGGGCCGCGTAATCAACCCCGCACCTTCCGCCGACAGCTGATTTCGGGTCGAATTTTCGAAGCGATCGGGAGTTTCCGGGGTGGCGGCCAGAAGTTGGGCCGCCACCCCGGGTCGCATCTTCAGGCGGATCGGCATACCCTAAGAGATCTGACGTAATGAGGGACGGAGAAGTCCGGCCCTCTTCACGTGTGCCCGGCAGCCGTCCACGCTCCGGGAGCCGACCGAACGGATCCGAATGTCCCGAACTCCACACGCGGAATCGCGCGTCGCTGCGGCGACCCCGACTCCGCAGGAGGAAGTGCGCCGCGGGGTCGGCGCCTCGCACGCCAAAGCAATTCTGTTCGGCGAGCACGCCGTCGTCTACGGCGCCCCGGCCATCGCGATCCCGGTCGACAGTCTCACCGCCGAGGCGGTGATCGAGCCTGGCCCTCCGGGGCTCCGGATCATCAGTTCGCTCTACACCGGCACCGTCGAAGATGCGCCCGCGCGGCTCGCTCCCGTTGTCACCGCGATCCGTGCCTCGCTCGAGCGCGCCGGTCTCGCGGGGCTCGCCGCGGGCTCGCCCGACGAACCCACCGGCGTGACCGTGACCATCACCAGCACGATCCCGCACGAGCGCGGCGTCGGCTCGAGTGCCGCTGTCGCCGCGGCGATCGCTCGTGCAGCATTCGATCTCGCGGGCACGGAGCTCGACAGCGAGACGCTGTTCGATCTCATTCAGACCGCCGAACGCGTCGCGCACGGCACCCCGAGTGGCATCGACGCCCGCACGGTCGCCGCCACCGGCGCGATCCGCTTCAATCGCGGCGCGGTCGCCCCGATTCGCGTGGGCGCCCCGCTGATTCTCGCGTTCGCCGATTCCGGCCACCCCGGGTCGACGGCGAAGGCCGTGGGGTCTGTCCGCGAGCTGCGCGAGCGCGAGCCCGAGTCGACCGACGCGCTGCTCTCGCGCCTCGCCGAGATCGCGGAGCAGTCGATCGACACGATTGCCTCCGGAGATCGCGCCGCCATCGGGGCCGCGATGAGCGAGGCGCACGCGATCCTGCACGACGTCGGCGTGAGCTCCGAGCGCCTCGACTCCATCGTCACCGCGGCCCGCTCCATCGGCTCCGCCGGCGCGAAGCTCACCGGTGGCGGTCTCGGCGGCTGCGTCATCGCCGTCGCCGATTCCCTCGATCACGCCGCACAGATCGGCGACGCGATGCGCGCTGCCGGTGCCGAACGCACCTGGACCGTGGAGGTTCCCGCCGCATGACGACCGCAACCGCTCGCGCGTTCCCGAACATCGCCCTGGTGAAGTACTGGGGCAAGCACGATGAAGATCTGATTCTGCCGGTCGCCGGCAGCCTGTCGCTCACGCTCGATGCGTTTCCGACGACCACCACGGTCACGCTCGACGACTCGCTCGACGCCGACGCGTTCACCCTGAACGGCACCGTGCAGACCGGCAATGCGGCCGACCGCGTCACCCGTTTTCTCGCTCGCGTGCGCGAGCTCGCCGGCGTCGAGACGCGCGCAGTCGTCACCTCGACGAACGAGGCACCCACGGGCGCCGGGCTCGCCTCGTCGGCGTCGGGCTTCGCCGCCCTCGCGACCGCCGCGGCCCGCGCCTACGGGCTCGACCTCGACCGCCGCGATCTGAGCCGCCTGGCACGCCGCGGCTCGGGGTCGGCGTCGCGCAGCCTCGTCGAGGGCCTCGCCGTCTGGCACGCGGGCGACGACACGCACTCGTATGCGGAGCCCGTCACCGGCCCCGACATGCGCATGGTGATCGTCACCGTCGACACTGCGCAGAAGGCCGTTTCGAGCCGCGCGGCCATGCGACGCACCGCGCTCACCTCGCCCTTCTTCCCCGCCTGGATCTCGTCGACCGAGGAGTCGCTCGCCGCGATGCTCGAGGCCTGCGCCGCCGCCGATTTCACCCGGGTCGGCCGCATCACCGAGTCGCACGCACTGCGCATGCACGCCGTGATCCAGTCGTGCGACCCGCCCATTCGCTACCTCGCACCGACCAGCGTCGCGATCTTCGACGCGGTCGCCGCGCTGCGCGAGCAGGGCGTCGAGGCGTACGCGACCGCCGACGCCGGCCCGAATGTCGCCGTGATCGTGCGCCCGGAGCAGGCGGAAGCGCTGCGTGACGCACTGGAGGGCTTCGGCTCGGTGCGTCTCGTGGGCCCCGGCGCGGGCGCCGAGATCATCGATGCGCCCGTCGACGGGCCGGTGGCTGGAGCCGACGCGTGATCGTGCAGCGCGCGCCCGGCAAGCTCTACATCGCCGGCGAATACGCGGTGGTCGACCCCGGCCAGCCCGCCGTGATCGTCGCAGTCGACCGCTACATCACGGTGCAGCTCACCGAGGGTTCCGAGGTCGGGCGCGTGCGATCCAGCGCCTACGGCCGCTCGCCGCTCGTCTGGGTGCGCGACGACGCGAGCGACCGCATCGTGCTCGAGCACCAGCCGTACGACTACGTCTTCGCCGCGATCACCGCCGTCGAGCAGCTGCGCTCCGAGCTGGGGCTCGCGCCGCGCTACTACGACCTTGACATTGGCAGCGAGCTCGACGACGTCAGCGGTCGCAAGTTCGGCCTCGGCTCGTCGGCGGCCGTCACCGTCGCCGTCGTCGCCGCGCTCGACGAGTTCTACGGCCTCGACCTCACGCGCACCGAGCGATTCAAGCTCGCGCTGCTCGCCACGATCGAGGTCGCCCCGACGGCCTCGGGCGGCGACCTGGCGGCAAGCACGTTCGGCGGGTGGATCCGCTACGCGTCGCCCGACCGCGGCGCCCTGCGCGTGCACCGCTCCGTGCACGGCGTCGCCGCGACGATCGCAGCCACCGGCGAGTGGGCGGGCAGCGGCGTGCAGCGACTGCCCAACCCCGACGCGCTCCAATTGCTCGTCGGCTGGACCGGGTCGCCCGCATCGACCGAGCGCCTCGTCGAGCAGGTGCGCACCACCGACGCCCGCAAGAAGCTGCAGCCCTACCCCGCGTTCATCGACGACAGTCGTGCCTGCGTCGACGCGCTCGTCACCGCCTTCGAGCATCAGGGCACCGGTGCCCCCGAGGTCATCGGCCGTGCACGTCGCGTACTCCAGCGTCTCAGTGCCTCGTCGGGCATCACCATCGAGACTCCGCAGCTGCAGGCACTGTGCGACATTTCCGAGCGGTATGGCGCCTCCGCCAAGCCGTCGGGTGCCGGCGGAGGCGACTGCGGTATCGTGCTCGCAGGGGCGGATCTCGCGACCGACCCGATCTTGCGCGAGTGGGAGGCGAACGACATTCGTCGCCTGAGCCTCGCGCCGCACCCCGCGTCAGGAGGCGTCAGTGACTTCTAACGACGCCTCGACCGCGGCGACTGCCCCGTCGGAGCCCTCCGTAACCTCCGCGGCACCCGTCTTCGCCAGCGACAGCGCCCGCGCCGCCCGCAAAGACGAGCACGTCGACCTCGCCCTCGACCAGCGCCGCGACGCCTCGGGCCACAACGAGTTCGACGACCTCGACTTTGTGCACCAGGCACTCGACGGTGTCGACACCGACCGCGTCGATCTCGGCGTCAGCATCGCCTACGCCGCGGGCGCGCAGTACGCCGCCGGGGAGTGGCACTGGGAGACCCCTTTCTACGTCAACGGCATGACCGGCGGCACTGAGCGAACCACCCGCATCAACCGGGAGCTCGCCATCGCGGCGCGCGAGACGGGGCTGCCCATGGCCTGCGGGTCGGTCTCGGTGGCGCTCGATGATCCGGCTGCCGCCCGCGGATTCGCGGTGATCCGCGAAGAGAACCCCGACGGGTTCGTGATGGCGAATGTCGGCGTCGGTCGACCCGCCTCAGATGCCCCGCGCGCCGTCGAACTGCTCGGCGCGAACGCGCTGCAGGTGCACGTCAACGCGGTGCAAGAGACGGCGATGCCCGAGGGATCGCGCGACTTCTCGTCGTGGCTCACCTCGGTCGAGCAACTCGCCGCAGCCTCGCCGGTGCCCGTCATCGTCAAGGAGGTCGGGTTCGGTCTCAGCCGTTCGGCGCTGCGACACCTGTCGGAGATCGGGGTCGGGATCGCCGACGTCGGCGGCCGCGGCGGCACCGACTTCTTGAAGATCGAGAATGCGCGCCGCTCGGCCGGAGAGTACGCGATGCTCGCCGGGTTCGGGCAGTCGGCGCTCGCCAGCCTGCTCGATGCTCCGCGTTCCGCCCCCACGCTGCTCGCGTCGGGCGGCGTGCGTTCGCCGTTCGACGTGGTGAAGGCTCTCGCGGCCGGTGCCCAGGCGGTCGGCGTTGCCGGCGCGTTCCTCGCAGCGATCGGCCACGACGGCGAGCCGGGCGGCGCCGCGCGCCTCATCGCCCTCATCACCGACTGGCAGGCGCGCACCCGCGCCGTCTACGCGCTGCTCGGAGCGGTCACGCGCGACGAACTGCTGCACACCGACCTCATTTTGCGCGGACGCCTCCGGGAATTCTGCGCCGACCGCGGCGTTGATCTGAGCGGGCTCGCGCAGCGCTCAGAGGCGCACCGCGCATGACACGTTCCCGCTGGTTCGGCCTCGCGCCGACCGTTACCCCACTCTCACGAAGGAAGCCATGAGCGCCGCATCGTCCGCACGGGAAACCGTCACCGAGATCCCCACCAGCTGGGTGGGCCCGATCCGCATCACCGGTTCCGCCGTCTCCGGCGAGATCTCCGTGCCCCTCGCGACCTACGAGACCCCGCTGTGGCCGTCGGTCGGCCGCGGTGCCCGCGTCTCGCGCGCCATCGAGGGCGGCATCCGCACCATCGTCACGGGTGAGCGTATGACCCGTTCGGTGCAGTTCACCGCAGCGGGCGCGGTCGACGCGCAGATCGCGGCACAGGCGATCGAGGATCGCCTCGACGAACTGCGCGAGGTCGTCTCCGAGGGCAGCCGCCACGCCAAGCTGCTCGAGGCGCACTCCGAGATCGTGGGCAACCTGCTCTTCGTGCGGTTCGCATTCACTACCGGCGACGCGTCGGGACACAACATGGTGACGAACGCCGCCGACGCGCTCATGGCGCGCATTCTCTCGTGGGGCCTCCCCATCGAGTACGGGTCGATCTCGGGCAACTACTGCTCCGACAAGAAGGCCACGGCGGTCAACGGGGTGCTGGGCCGCGGGCGCAGCGTCGTCGCGGAGATTCTGATCCCGCACGAGCTCGTGCGCAAGATGCTGCGCAGCGATGCCCAGCGCATCACCGACCTCGTCGTGCGCAAGAACTTCGTCGGCAGCACGATCGCCGGGGCGATCCGCTCCGCGAACGCGCACTACGCCAACATGCTGCTCGGCTTCTATCTGGCGACGGGCCAGGACGCCGCGAACATCGTCGAGGGATCGCAGGGCATCACCTACGCCGAGAACCGCGAAGACGGCCTGTACTTCTCGTGCACCGTGCCGCACCTCATCGTCGGCACCGTCGGCAACGGCAAGCACCTGCCCCACATTGAAGAGGCGCTCGAGCGCATCGGCTGCCGCGAAGAGCGCGAGCCGGGTGAGAACGCCCGCCGCCTCGCCGAACTCATCGCGGCGACCGTGCTCTGCGGCGAGCTGTCGCTCATCGCTGCGCAGACCAACCCGGGCGAACTCATGGCCGCGCATCTGCGCATCGAGCGGAAGGGGAAGCCCAGCGCATGACCTCCATCGGAATCCACGACCTCGAACTGGCGACCGCGCACCACGTGCTCGACCTCGGCGTGCTCGCCGAGTACGCCGGCGTCGACCCGGCGAAGTACCGCATCGGGCTCGGGCAAGACGAGTTCAGCGTGCCCGCCGCCGATGAAGACATCGTGACCATGGGCGCGACCGCCGCGCAAGCTGTGCTCGAACGCACTGGCATCGAGGGCGTGCGCACGCTGCTCTTCGCGACCGAGTCGGGCATCGACCACTCGAAGGCCGCCGGCGTCTACGTGCACCAGCTGCTCGGGCTGCCCCCGCAGGTGCGCGTCGCCGAGATCAAGCAGGCTTGCTACGGCGGCACCGCCGCGATTCAGGCCGCCGTCGGCATCGTGCTGCGCAACCCCGGCGAGCGCGTGCTCGTCATCGCGAGCGACGTGGCGCGCTACGCGCTCGACTCCCCTGGCGAGCCCACGCAGGGTGCCGGCGCCATCGCGATGATCATCGGCGCCGACCCCGCGCTCCTCGAAATAGAACCCGCTTCGGGCCTCTTCACCGACGATGTCGACGACTTCTGGCGACCCAACGACTCGTCGACCGCGATCGTCGACGGCGCCCTCTCAATCAAGGCGTACCTCGACGCGATGGCCGGCGCGTGGGACGACCTCGCCGCCCACGGCGGCCCCGCGATCACCGAAATCGACCGCCTCGTCTACCACCAGCCGTACACGAAGATGGCGCGCAAGGCGCAGGCGCGACTCAGCACCCATCTCTCAGCCGAGCTGGGCGAGGGCGGTCTGGGTGACTCGGGTCTCGCCGAGGGCGCGATTTACAACCGCCGGATCGGCAACGCGTACACCGCCTCGGTCTACGCAGGCCTCGCCGCGATTCTCGACCACGAGCAGGGCCTGCCGGGCAAGCGCATCGGCCTGTTCAGCTACGGCTCGGGCAGCGTCAGCGAGTTCTTGACCGGCGTCGTGCAGGCGGGAGCCGCCGAGCGATCCGACCACTTCACCTCGGTGCTCGACGCGCGCGTGCCGCTCACCGTCGCCGAGTACCGCGAGCTGCACGCGACTGTGCTGCCGAGCAACGTCGACGTCGAGACAGCGCGCGTGACCCAGGCACCGTTCCGCTTCGCGGGAATTAAGGGCGGCGCACGCCGCTACGAGCGCCGGTAGGCGGGGGGCGCCCCGGGCCCGCGGTACCGAGCGCCTCTGAAGTCGCCGAGCCCCTGCCATGTGCGCGCGCACTTGGGAGGGCCTCGGCGACTTCAGTGCCTTTCGGCGCCGCCGACTTGGGGACGCGGCGTCTCGGCGGCGGGCGCGTCGGCGCGCAGGCGGCGGGCGGTTCAGTTCCGTGCAGTACAGTGACGATGACCCTACTCGAAATCTCGGAGGAGTACCGCGTTGAGTCCCCGCACGATCGTGCCGCCCGTTCTCTACTTCCCGGTCGTTCCGGGCGCCGACCCCGCGCAACAGCAGTTCGTGGTGCGACGCCTCACCGACGGCCGAGACGGTCTGCTCGCGTACACGGCCCTCGATCGACTCGCGACGAATTGCGGCGACGACCAACCGTGGGTGCTGCTGCCGATCGAACAGCTCGAACGGATCAAGCAGGCCCAGCCCTTCGACGTGGTCGCGTTCGACCTCGTCGTGCCACCCGATCAGCGGCGCGGAAAGCGCATCGCATGACCGAGATCTCCATTGACCGCGTCAATATGGAGCGTCGCCTCAACGAGGTGATTGACCGCGTCGACACCGCGGATGCTGCCATTGGCCGGCTGCCTGATGCGCCCGATGGCGGCATCGCCTCGACGTTCATCGCGTTCATCACCTCGGCGGGCGTCGAAGCCGCGGGCCTCACCGCCGACACCGCGCGGGCGCTCAGCGTCATCGCCATCGACGTGATCGACGACATGGACAATACCGATGTGGAGATCGCTGATGAGCTGCGCGATCTCGAAGCGGAACTCACCGACTGATGAGCATCGATCTCGCCATTCCCGGAGACCCCGCGGCCATCCATACGCTCGCGGAGCGGCTCGATGCGATGAAAGACGGGCTCGTCGACCTCGACCTTGAGTTGGCCTACATCGCGAGCGACGCGCAGATGTACATGGTCGGTCAGGCCGGCAACGCGTTTCAGCGCACGACGACCGCGGTGCGGAACCACAGCAACTCAGTGCCGAGCTACCTCGGCGATGCCGCCGACGTGTTCCACGCCTACGCGACACGTCTTGAGCGCGGGGTGCGCGATTTCGACGGGTATCTCGAGCAGTGCCGGGAGCGCGATCTCGTGGTCTACGGCAAGAAGGTGCTGCAGCCGACGTCTTCGGCTCAGGTGTGTTCGGTGCCCGGTGAGGATCCGGAGTGGGACGCGCACATGTCTCGGGTGCGCACCTACAACGACCTCGCAGAACGCGTCGGTACGTGGTGGGGCGATCTCGAAGCGTGGATCGCCGAGCACATGGCACCGCTCATCGCCGACGTCGAGGGGTTCGCGTCGCTCGGCGCGACGTTCGACGAACTCGAATTCGGCAACTCCGACCTCGTCTCGACGGCGCTTACTGCTGCCGACGAGCGCGTTCGCCGTGATCTGGCCGACTACCGCGGCGTCGCACAGCAGATGCAGCAGGATGCCGACGATTTCACTCGGGGCCTGCGATCGGGTCACCCGGGGGTGAAGGCCGCGGCCGAAGCGGCCAACCCGCGCGCCATCAGGGAGGGCGTCGCCGATCTGCTCGACGATATCCACGGCGTCTCGCGCGTCAGCAAGCTCATTCCTATCGCAGGCAATGTCATCGAAATCATCTCGGTGGCCGACGATATCGCGAGCGGTGAATCCGGTTCATCGGCCATCGTGGAAGCCGGGGCCGGTATCGGCGGGGGCGCCGCGGTCGGCGCCGGTATCGCTGCGGCCGGCGGCCCGGTCGGTTGGGTAATCGGTGGCGTCGTCGTGGGCGGCATCGCGATCGGCAGCGCTGCGAAGTGGGGGTGGGAATCGTGGGTACCACTCGATGTGCGCGAGTCCATCGACGGATGGCTCTATGACGGAACCACGGCCTGGCAGGGCCCGCAGCTGGCGAGGTAAGGCGTGACCCGATCCCGACTCTACGCACCCCAGGTGCCGACGCACCGCCGCTCGGTGCTGCCGAACGGCCGCGAGCCCTCGCCGATCATCTGGGCGCTGTACCTGTTGCCCGCGGTCCCGGCACTCGTGGCGCTCGCCGATGACCGCTCAGGTTTCCGGCTCTTCATGGCGTCGCTCGCGCTGGCCGCTCTGGTGCTCGTGACGGCGCTGTTGATCTGGACGCGTGCCCTCTCCACGGGCGTCGTGCGGGTCGCTGACACCGGATCGTTGCGTTTCGTGCCGCCGCTATCGATTCCGCTGGCCTTCGCCGCTGTCTCCATCGCGTTCATGATCCCTGGGGCGACGCTGCTGCTCGTCACGGCGCTCGGACTTCCGAATCAGATCGGCAGCACCCGGCTGACTCAGGTGTTGCCATACGCGCTGATCGTGCTCGGGGCGGTCTCACTGCTGCGCCAACTCTGGGGCCTGCGCACGCCGCTCGGACTGCAGCTCGATGCGGCGGGAATTCGCGGTGTGCGCGGCGCGCGGCGCTTCGATCTGCCGTGGGATGCGATCGAGAGCGCCGGCGCGTTCGGCCCCCACGGCCCGAAACTCACGATCGTGAACCGCGATGGCGGCCCGATCATCATCGACACCCACCACATCGGCAGCGACCCGGCGATCGTGGCGGAGGCGATCCGTTGGTACGCTGCGCACCCCGAGGCGCGCGACGAACTCGCGACCGGGGCCGCAGCGCTGCGCGCCATCGATACCGCACGATAGCGACGCCGACGGCGCGCAGCGCGACCGGTGGTCGGCGCTCAGTCGTCGGAGGCGGTGATCTTCACGTCGATGTTGCCGCGGGTCGCGTTCGAGTACGGGCACACCTGGTGGGCTGCGTCGGCGAGCTGCTGGGCCTGGTCATGATCGAGCGTGGGCAGGATCACCTCGAGTTCGACCGACAACTCGAATCCGCCGTCGACGCCGCCGCTGAGGTGCACGCGCGATCCGACGCTCGAATCGGCGATGTCGATCTTCTGCGCCCGCGCGACCGCCTGCAGGGCACCGTGGAAGCAAGTTGCGTAGCCGGCAGCGAACAGCGCTTCGGGGTTGGGGGCGCCACCCGGGCCACCCATCGATTCGGGTACGCGCACGTCGGTGTCGACGAAGCCGTCGACGGTCTTGACGTGGCCGTTGCGTCCGTCGCCGGTGGCGAGGGCTTCTGCGGTGTAGACGATGCTCATGGGATCCCCTTTCGCGGGCGTCGCCCGGTGCGCGCCCACGGCGCAGCGTACGCCCGCAGCCTGAGCGGCGCGCCGGTGCGGGCTGCACCTCCGCTGAGCGCGAAACCGCCGCGCGGTGGCCCCGCATTGGGGGTCACTCCGCCGATAGATTTGCATGCACATTTATTCAGAAACTAAACTAGTTTGCGGATTCGTGGACATCATCCACGTTCGGAGGCGCTGAATGAGCAGCGTCGGCACTGGGGGGTGCGCGGTATTTTCGCGTGCCCTCTTTTTTCATGCCTGGGGAGGGCGAAAATGACAGAAAGAGTCGCGAGAATGGGTCGCGCACGAACACTGGTGCAAGTGTTGACGGGCCTGCTCGTCGCACTGCTGGCGCTCGGAGGCCTCAGCGCCCCGGCCTTTGCCGCCGGGGGCAAAGTGACGATCCTTCCGGTCGACGGAAGCGGTAACTTCAACGGCACGCCGGTGCTGGTCGAGGGGCAGAGTTACCCCTTCCAGATCGGCTACGGCAGCATGGACGACGGCGCCGTGGTTGCCGTGCAGCTGCCCAAAGGCGTGACGATCCCGCAGGGCGCGCTCACGGTCCCCGCGGGCAACACTGCCGTGCGGTCGCTCGAGGTGAACGGGCAGGGCGAGCTCGTCATCACGTTCGCCGATCCGTTCCCCGGCGACGTCAGCCAGGGCTATCTCGATCTGCAGCTCACTTTCACCGAAATCGAGACGTCGGGTTCGCGCGACCTCGTCTGGTCGGCGGGCGGCGAATCGACGACCCAGCGCGTCATCGTGACGAAGCCCGGCGAGCAACCTCAGGCCACCGGCACGGGGTCGAACAAGTCGACGTCGCGCGGTTCACTGCCCCACTCGATCGTCGACGGCCGCGTCGTTATCGACGAGAGTGTGATTGGCACCGAGATTCCCTATACTGTGACCGTTTCGAGCACCGATGCACGCAGCGTCGCCCTTACCGACACGCTGGGAACCGGGCTCACCTACGTCGCGAACTCGCTGACCGGCTCGAAGGTCGTGCGCGACACCGATGGCCTGCACCCGCAGACCACACCCGTGACCTCGCTTCCCGCGATCTCGGGCGCCTCGTTCACCGCGACGTTCGATGCCGAGGCGAACTCGGTCTACACCTTCCAGTACCGCGCGACCATCACCGACATCGCCGCACTCGATGCGATCCGCGAGGAGCTGCAGGCGAAGTACGACGCCGTCAACCCGGTGAACGGCGGCGGCTACTCCGTGTCGCTGACGAACACCGTCGACGTGAACGGTCAGCAGCACTCGGCCACGACCAAGTTCTCGGGCAGCCGCGCCGGCCTCACCAAGCCGGGCACCGGCACCGCGTTCTCGAAGCGCGTCGACACGACCACTCAGCAGCTCGGCACGACGCAGGGGGCAGGCACGGAGATCGCCGGCGGCATCGACGTGACGTACACGCTCGGCGCTGACCTCACGGTCTTCCAGAACGTCTCGGACCCGACCTTCGAGCTCACCCGCAACGTAGTCGTGCGTGACCCGCTGCCTGCTCAGGCGGCCTGGAACCTCAATGACGCGAACTTCCTCACCGTCGTTGACCAGAACGGCGATGCCGTCGCAGTCACGCGCGCGACCGACGTCACCGGCAACCTCGAGGTCGAGATGGCCGCCGACGCGTACGTGCATCAGTACTTCATCGACGGCAACACCCTGTATCTGAACCTCGGCAAGGATACTTCGAAGAAGTACACGGTCATGGCGAACGCGACCATTACCGATCTGCCCGGTTCGAGCAGCTCGCAGAACCAGTACGAATCGCAGTACCGTGTGCAGAACAACGCCTACTTCATCTTCGGCACCGACTCCTCGTGGAAGAAATACGAGGGCAAGGATGCAACGACGACCATCACCGTGCCGAAGGATACGACTGGCGGCGTCGATGATTCCAGCAAGTTCAGTAAGCGCGTGCAGAATGCAACCACCTCGGTGACCCCGGGCGGCGTCGCGCAGATCCCGTTCACGTTCTCCGTGGGCAATAACGTCGGCGATGCCGCGCACTCGCGCATCATCGATCCGATCGACCACGACGTGTTCGACGTCACGGCTGAAACGCTCGACCAGATCCGCGCGTCGATCACCGGCCGCTACGACTCGAACTACCCGCTCGACGGCAGCACATTCGATCTCACGATCGACGAGGCCGGCAACCTCATCATCACTCCGAACGCCGCGTTCCCACAGAACGCGGCGTGGGGCGGCGCCGAGGGCCCGTTCACGAAGGCCTGGAACATCGAGGTGACGCTGCCGACGCACGCCCTTAACGGCAAGCAGACGCTCGACATCACGAACAACGCACGCTACGAGGGCGCGTCATCCGAGATCGTCTACACCTCGCACACGACCGCCGAGGCCACCAGCTTCGGCAACGAGATGGAGGTGCGCAAGCGCGTCTACGATGCCGCCACCGACAGCTACACGACGAACCTGCGCGTCGACACCGACGCCGAGGGCAACCTCCTCACGAGCGACTTCGTCTACCGCGTCGAGCTGATGCCGCACGGCAGCTTCACGACGATGATCGAAGACGTCGTCGACGTGCTGCCCGAGGGCGTCGAGTTCGTCGGGTTCGTCGCCCCGGGTGACGTGGCAAACGGGACCGTTGCGGCGAACGACACCTACCGCATCCCCGACTCGAACATCACGGCGACCTACAACGCCGAGAACGACTCGGTCACCCTGCAGAAGGGCAAGCTGACCAGCGGGCAGACCGTGAGCCTGTACTTCAAGGTGCACGTGACCGACTTCGCGGCGAACGTGGGCATCACGAACGTCATCGGATCCACCAGCGCGACGATCACCCCGTCTGATGGGTACCCGCTCGACCTCGTCAAGCGTGACAGCACCGACGCCGAGGCCGTGGTCTCCGACCCCGACGCACGGTTCTCGGTGCTCGCCGCAGACGAGACGACCGTCGTGCTGAGCGAGCTGCACCTCGTCGATGGCCGCATCGTCGCCGCAGACGGCACTTCGCCGCTGGTGAAGCAGCCCGGCACGTATTGGCTGCGCGAAGACGTCGCGCCCGCCGGCTACGTACTGAGTGACGAGCTGCGCCGGATCACCGTGGGTACCGACGGCTCATCCGAACAGGTGGCGCTCCCCAACACTCCGGAGCCCGTCATCGAGCCCGAGCGCAGCTACGCCATCGGCGATGTCGTCTGGATCGACGCGAACCGCAATGGGCAGCAGGACGGCGACGAGCAGGTGCTGCCCGGCGTGACCGTCGAGCTGATCCGCGACGGCGAAGTCATTGCGACAACCACCACCGATGCCCGCGGTCGGTACCTGTTCGACGAGTTGCCCGCGGGCGAGTACCAGGTGCAGTTCACGCTGACCCCGGAGCAGGCGAAGATCTACTCGTTCACCCGTCAGGATGCCGGGGATGACGACGCGATCGATTCGGATGCCGATCCGCTCACCGGCCGCACCGGCACCATCGTGCTCGGCCCCGACAACACGCGTCTCACCCACGAGTACGAGTGGGCCGACGTGCGTGCCACCGAGGGCATCGATCCCACCTGGGATGCCGGTGTCGTCGTGAACCCGACCACCAACGAGGGCGACTCGGGTACCGGGGCCACCGCCGACAGCGATACGTCAGGCGACGCGAACGGCGCTGATGCTGGATCTGACGCGAGCGCGGACGCGAATGCCTCGGGTGCGGAAGCAACCTCAGCTGCCGACCCTGCTGCGGGCCCGGGTGATCCGGCGCACCCCGGTACCCCGGGCGTGAACGATCTCGCTCGCACGGGCGCTGGCGCGCTCACCGGCTGGATCGCCGGAGCCCTCGCGCTGCTCGTCGCGGGCGGTGCGCTGCTGCTGCGCCGTCGCCGCGTCACGTAAGCGCGGAGCAGGAGCCCACGGGGGCGCGGGCGGGCTTCGGCTCGCCCGCGCCCCCATGCCGTATACCGCCGGGGAGCACAGTGCGCCCCCGCGGAACGTCGTCCGAGGGGGCGCGGGTCGAGGCGACGATGAGGAGTGCAGGGGGTGCACGTGGGGGCACGTCGGCCTCGACACGTGCCATTCTCGGCCAGCGCCCGGTGCCTGAGGAAGCACGCATTTGCGATTGTCCCCTGGGCAGGGGACAGCTGGGGTGCCGCGCACGATATCGTTGGCCGCAGGATCCTGGAGACTGGAGTCGCCGCATGCACGAGGCCGAGCACGCCCTCACCGCAGCCCCCTCGGCCTGGCGCCGCTTCTGGGAGCGGGGCGACTGGTGGCGCGCGATCGTGCTGGCCGCTGCTTACTACGCGGTCTACCAACTGCTGTCGCTCGTCGTCGTGCAGATCTTCCCCGCAGGCGGCGCAGTACGCGGCGCAGCCGGCAGCCCCGCGGATGTGCTCATCGACACTGCACTGCCGATCGTGCTCGGCTCGATCGTGCTCGTGGCATTCGCCGGTTCGCTCGGGTGGCTGCGCGAGCTCTTCGGGCCGCAGCCGGTTCGCGGACGCGGATGGATGTGGATCGGCATCGGCGTCGTGCTGGCGATCAACGCGAGCGCGTTCGGCGCACTCGACTACTCGTCAGCGGGCGGGGTGCTCATCGCGACCTGGTTACTCACCGGCCTGTGCATCGGATTCGCCGAAGAGGTACTGACACGAGGGTTGGTGGTGAACCTCATGCGGAAGGCCGGTCACGGCGAGATCGCGGTGGCACTCGTCTCCGCCGCAGTCTTCGGCGCATTGCACGCAGGCAATTTCTTCACGACCGACCAGGGTCTCGCGACGACCGCGCTGCAGGTGCTCTATACCTTCTGCTTCGGCATTATCATGTACCTCGCACTGCGACTCACCGGTCGGCTGATCTGGCCCATCTTGTTGCACGCCTCGACTGACCCGACGCTCTTCCTCTTCGGCGCGCACCCCGCGCACGGCAATCCTCTGGCCATCGTGGCATCGCTGAGCACCTATCTCGTCATCGCGACCGGGCTCATCTTGCTCATCGTCTTCATCGTGAGCGAGCGGCGGCGCGCCAAGCAGCCGCCTCGATTCGATCTTCCGACCTCCGCGCGCTAACCTGGAGGAGTGCCGCGGGGTGGAGCAGTT
>NZ_JHBW01000088.1 GCF_001273845.1 Leucobacter musarum subsp. musarum | reverse complement strand
GTAAAAGGTGTCCGGCGGTGTCCTACTCTCCCACAAGGTCCCCCTTGCAGTACCATCGGCGCTGTCAGTCTTAGCTTCCGGGTTCGGAATGTGACCGGGCGTTTCCCTGACGCTATGGCCGCCGTAACTCTATTCACATATGACCACACCCCAACCATCCCGGGGGTGTGTGGCCGTACGTCTAGAACCACAAAGTGGACGCTTACATCGTTACTGAAGATACTCATGCCCCAACCCGAGGGTTGGGAAGAAATCAAGTCATCGGCTTATTAGTACCAGTCAGCTCCACAAGTTACCCTGCTTCCACATCTGGCCTATCAACCCAGTCATCTACTGGGAGCCTCACCACCACAAGGGTGACGGAGATCTCATCTCGAGGCCGGCTTCCCGCTTAGATGCTTTCAGCGGTTATCCATCCCGAACGTAGCCAACCAGCCATGCCCTTGGCAGAACAACTGGCACACCAGAGGTCCGTCCAACCCGGTCCTCTCGTACTAGGGTCAGATCCTCTCAAATCTCCAACGCGCGCAGAGGATAGGGACCGAACTGTCTCACGACGTTCTAAACCCAGCTCGCGTACCGCTTTAATGGGCGAACAGCCCAACCCTTGGGACCAACTCCAGCCCCAGGATGCGACGAGCCGACATCGAGGTGCCAAACCATGCCGTCGATATGGACTCTTGGGCAAGATCAGCCTGTTATCCCCGAGGTACCTTTTATCCGTTGAGCGACAGCGCTTCCACAAGCCACTGCCGGATCACTAGTCCCGACTTTCGTCCCTGCTCGACCTGTCAGTCTCACAGTCAAGCTCCCTTGTGCACTTACACTCGCCACCTGATTGCCAACCAGGTTGAGGGAACCTTTGGGCGCCTCCGTTACTTTTTGGGAGGCAACCGCCCCAGTTAAACTACCCACCAGGCACTGTCCCAGAACCCGATCAGGGTCCGTAGTTAGATGTCCAATATGACCAGAGTGGTATTTCAACAACGACTCCACCCAAACTAGCGTCTGAGCTTCACAGTCTCCCACCTATCCTACACAAGCCACACCGAACACCAATACCAAGCTGTAGTAAAGGTCACGGGGTCTTTCCGTCCTTCTGCGCGTAACGAGCATCTTTACTCGTACTGCAATTTCGCCGAGTTCACGGTGGAGACAGCTGGGAAGTCGTTACGCCATTCGTGCAGGTCGGAACTTACCCGACAAGGAATTTCGCTACCTTAGGATGGTTATAGTTACCACCGCCGTTTACTGGGGCTTAAATTCAAAGCTTCGACCCAAAGATCTAACCTCTCCTCTTAACCTTCCAGCACCGGGCAGGCGTCAGTCCGTATACATCCACTTGCGTGTTGGCACGGACCTGTGTTTTTAGTAAACAGTCGCTTCCCACTGGTCTCTGCGGCCACCACACCCTTTCCGGAGTAAATCCGTATAAGTGGGTGGCCCCCCTTCTCCCGAAGTTACGGGGGCATTTTGCCGAGTTCCTTCACCATGATTATCTCGATCTCCTGAGTATTCTCTACCTGACCACCTGAGTCGGTTTGGGGTACGGGCAACAGCAAACCTCACGTCGATGCTTTTCTTGGCAGCATAGGATCACCTGCTTCCCCAAACGGGTCCGCATCATGTCTCACCCAAAGCCGAAAACTCTTCATAATCGACGGGCTACACATTTACACCGGGACAACCATCGCCCGGCACAGGCTACCTTCCTGCGTCACACCTCACGCTCACCACCCCAGTTCGGGTTCGCAACCGCCACCCCACATCACCCGAAGGATCCATGAAGTATTGGATAGCTGAGCACTACTGGTTAGGTCTTTGACGGTTTACCGCCGGTACGGGAATATCAACCCGTTGTCCATCGACTACGCCTGTCGGCCTCGCCTTAGGTCCCGACTTACCCAGGGCAGATTAGCTTGACCCTGGAACCCTTGGTCTTCCGGAGGACGGGTTTCTCACCCGTCTTTCGCTACTCATGCCTGCATTCTCACTCGTGTGGCATCCACGACTGGTTCACACCGCCGCTTCACTCGCCACACGACGCTCTCCTACCCATCCATACGGCTGGACCACGAAGGCCTACCTGATATATGAATGCCACAACTTCGGTGGCGTGCTTGAGCCCCGTTACATTGTCGGCGCGGAATCACTTGACCAGTGAGCTATTACGCACTCTTTCAAGGGTGGCTGCTTCTAAGCCAACCTCCTGGTTGTCACAGCAACTCCACATCCTTTTCCACTTAGCACGCGCTTTGGGACCTTAGTTGGTGATCTGGGTTGTTTCCCTCTCGACAATGAAGCTTATCCCCCACTGTCTCACTGCTGCGCTCTCACTTACCGGCATTCGGAGTTTAGCTGACGTCAGTAACCTTGTAGGGCCCATCGGCCATCCAGTAGCTCTACCTCCGGCAAGAAACACGCAACGCTGCACCTAAATGCATTTCGGAGAGAACCAGCTATCACGAAGTTTGATTGGCCTTTCACCCCTATCCACAGCTCATCCCCTCAGTTTTCAACCTAAGTGGGTTCGGTCCTCCACGACGTCTTACCGTCGCTTCAACCTGGCCATGGATAGATCACTTCGCTTCGGGTCTAGGACATGCGACTGAATCGCCCTATTCAGACTCGCTTTCGCTACGGCTACCCCACACGGGTTAACCTCGCCACATATCGCTAACTCGCAGGCTCATTCTTCAAAAGGCACGCTGTCACACCTACAAGGGTGCTCCAACGGATTGTAAGCAAACGGTTTCAGGTACTATTTCACTCCCCTCCCGGGGTACTTTTCACCTTTCCCTCACGGTACTAGTCCGCTATCGGTCATCTGGAAGTATTTAGGCTTATCAGGTGGTCCTGACAGATTCACACGGGATTTCTCGGGCCCCGTGCTACTTGGGATACACACCACGCGGTAAAACCATTTCGGATACGGGACTCTCACCCACTCCGGCCGCCCATTCCAAGGCGTTCTCCTATAGCTTCACTCTCACGTCCGAAGCTCAGCAGCGCTCCGAGGCATGTCCCACAACCCCGACCATGCAACCCCTGCCAGGTATCACACATGATCGGTTTAGCCTGATCCGGTTTCGCTCGCCACTACTCCCGGAATCACTATTGTTTTCTCTTCCTGTGGGTACTGAGATGTTTCACTTCCCCACGTTCCCTCTACCCGCCCTATATATTCAGGCGGGAGTCACCAGGTACGCACGCGCCCTGGCGGGGTTTCCCCATTCGGAAATCCTCGGATCACAGCCCGTTTATCGGCTCCTCGAGGCTTATCGCAGATTACTACGTCCTTCTTCGGCTCCAGATGCCAAGGCATCCACCGTTTGCTCTTTGAGACTTGAAATCACATAAGTATTCAGAACCACACACCCACCATCATCACCCCAAAGGGCTCAAACAGTCACGGTGTGTGACCAATGAAATTATTAGTATCAGCAGCACCAAACCACCACACACACCCCGAAAGGCACGTCCTGATGTTTTGACGCTGCAAGATGCTCGCGTCCACTGTGTAGTTCTCAACGTACGGTCGATCCCACCCCCACAAGCAACATGTCTTGTGACAGCGGGTCAAGGATCCAGTCCACCACACACCAGGTGCGGCCGGCTGGTCTCCCAGGACCCAATAGTATGCACTCTTTACGCAAACCCAACCACTCACCCACGCTTTCCAGTAGGCCGCCGAAACAACCCACGTACTCACACAGACGAGCACTCAAGTTCACTTGTCGTATGTTCCACCCATGAGCTGTGTGCGTCACACGTTTGGTGACGATCACACATTCTCTGCACCAACCAATGGTCGGTGAGTGCTCCTTAGAAAGGAGGTGATCCAGCCGCACCTTCCGGTACGGCTACCTTGTTACGACTTAGTCCTAATCACCAGTCCCACCTTCGACGGCTCCCTCCACAAGGGTTAGGCCACCGGCTTCGGGTGTTACCGACTTTCATGACTTGACGGGCGGTGTGTACAAGGCCCGGGAACGTATTCACCGCAGCGTTGCTGATCTGCGATTACTAGCGACTCCGACTTCATGGGGTCGAGTTGCAGACCCCAATCCGAACTGAGACCGACTTTTTGGGATTCGCTCCACCTCGCGGTATCGCAGCCCTTTGTATCGGCCATTGTAGCATGCGTGAAGCCCAAGACATAAGGGGCATGATGATTTGACGTCATCCCCACCTTCCTCCGTGTTGACCACGGCAGTATCCCATGAGTTCCCACCATAACGTGCTGGCAACATAGGACGAGGGTTGCGCTCGTTGCCGGACTTAACCGAACATCTCACGACACGAGCTGACGACAACCATGCACCACCTGTTTACGAGTGTCCAAAGAGTTGACGATCTCTCGCCCGTTCTCGTATATGTCAAGCCTTGGTAAGGTTCTTCGCGTTGCATCGAATTAATCCGCATGCTCCGCCGCTTGTGCGGGCCCCCGTCAATTCCTTTGAGTTTTAGCCTTGCGGCCGTACTCCCCAGGCGGGGAACTTAATGCGTTAGCTACGACACAGAACCCGTGGAACAGGCCCTACATCTAGTTCCCAACGTTTACGGCATGGACTACCAGGGTATCTAATCCTGTTCGCTCCCCATGCTTTCGCTCCTCAGCGTCAGTTACGGCCCAGAGATCTGCCTTCGCCATCGGTGTTCCTCCTGATATCTGCGCATTCCACCGCTACACCAGGAATTCCAATCTCCCCTACCGCACTCTAGCTTGCCCGTACCCACTGCAGGCTGGAGGTTGAGCCTCCAGTTTTCACAGCAGACGCGACAAGCCGCCTACGAGCTCTTTACGCCCAATAATTCCGGACAACGCTTGCACCCTACGTATTACCGCGGCTGCTGGCACGTAGTTAGCCGGTGCTTTTTCTGCAGGTACCGTCACTTGCGCTTCTTCCCTACTAAAAGAGGTTTACAACCCGAAGGCCGTCATCCCTCACGCGGCGTTGCTGCATCAGGCTTGCGCCCATTGTGCAATATTCCCCACTGCTGCCTCCCGTAGGAGTCTGGGCCGTGTCTCAGTCCCAGTGTGGCCGGTCACCCTCTCAGGCCGGCTACCCGTCGTCGCCATGGTGAGCCATTACCTCACCATCTAGCTGATAGGCCGCGAGTCCATCCCGAACCAAAATTCTTTCCACCTACACACCATGCGGTGATAGGACATATCCAGTATTAGACGCCGTTTCCAGCGCTTATCCCAGAGTTCGGGGCAGGTTACTCACGTGTTACTCACCCGTTCGCCACTCATCCACCCCCAGCAAGCTGGGAGCTTCAGCGTTCGACTTGCATGTGTTAAGCACGCCGCCAGCGTTCGTCCTGAGCCAGGATCAAACTCTCCGTAAAAAACGATTGCCACCCATGTCAGGGAAAAACTGACACCGGCAGCGAGTTCAATCAGGCAACAGAACCATCAATACTGACGATTCTTGTTATCCAAAAAAGGAATCTCCCACACCCACAATGTGGATGTCGGGGATTGTTAAATAATTGGCATATGACAATTAAAAGTGCACACTATTGAGTTCTCAAAGACCAGACACCACCCGTCACCCCCAACCAAGAGAGCTCCGAACAGCAACCTGTCATCAACCGCTGGGAGCGAAACACACTCCAGCTGGACCACCCTCAGGGCGTCCACCTTGCGGTGAGATCGAGTCTCTTACTTTACACACTGCAGCATGACTTTTGCTAGTCTTGCTCATCGTGACTTTCAGAGCCGATTTGCGATCCGATCCCGCCGCTTTCGCGTCGTTTTCCGTCTCGCTGACAAGTGAATACATTACGCGGATCGACCCCGTGAGGGCAATTGCGCACCCCATCCCGGGCGTGTCCCGCATATTCATGCGAATTCTGATTCGCAACACGCGCGTGGCCCAGATGCAGGTGCGTGCAGCAGGTATGTAACCCGCGCGGATACGGGCCCTGGAAACACCAAGAGGCCCCGGTCTCGGTGATGTCTCACACGAGGCCGGGGCCTGGCTGGTGGCGGGTGAGGGATTCGAACCCCCGTAGGCAGTGCCAGCTGATTTACAGTCAGCCCCCTTTGGCCGCTCGGGTAACCCGCCGTCGATTGCGCGTGCGCAACCAGGAAGCAACATTACCGTCTTCCCCGGGCGAAATGGAAATCGGACGTCTGCTTCGTTGCTCCGGCACCGCAAATCCACCCCGTGCGAGTATCGATTCATGACCGCGCTGCCTACTGAACTCACCCTCCACTCCGCCCACGTGGGTCGTATCGACTCCTCCACGTTCTACCGAATCGCTGCGCTGCGCCAGCGCGTCTTCGTCGTCGAGCAAGACTGCGTCTACCTCGACCTCGACGGCCGTGACCTCGAACCCGAGACGCAGCAGGTGTGGGCCTCCGACGCCGCCGGCACCGTGGCCGCGACCGTGCGCATTCTCTCCGAGGAGGCGCACGAGCCCGGCCTGCGCAGCATCGGGCGCGTCGTCACCGACCCCGACTGGCGCGGTCGCGGCATTGCCGCGGCGCTCATGGAGGCGGCAATCGCCACCTGCGGCGAGCACCCCGTTGTGCTGCACGCGCAGTCACATCTCACCGATTGGTACGGCCGATTCGGCTTCAGCGCTGACGGGCCCGAATACCTTGAAGACGGGATTCCGCACACCCCGATGCGGCTGACCATTCGCTAGTCGTCGAGCCCGGCGTCGAGGCCGGGCACCGGCACTGCCAATCCGTGGCGATGCGCACGCACCGAGACGGCCTGCTCGCGCAGTAGCGTTAGGAGTTCGACGGGCCCCGCCATCGTCACGGGTTCGCCCCAGATCGCCACGCGATCCTGCCCGCCCAACCATTCAGCCGCACGCACGCGATCTCCGTCGATGAGTCGCACGCGCAGCGCGATCTCACCGTTCGCCCCCACTGGCCCGGTGACCGCGAGTCGCTCGACCCAGTCGTCATCGCGCTCGAGCGACACTTCAATGTCACGACGCTCCAAGAACGCCGCGACTCCGGCGGGCAGCACCTCGCCGGTCGAGATCGTCACCGGGGCCTGCACCAGCAACGCAGCAGCGATGACGCGCACCAGGTGCGCCATCGCGCCGCCCTCCGCCAATCGAATATGCGTCGGCACCGCCCGGTGCCGCAGCACATTACGCTCGACCCCGAGCCCCACGACATCGCGGTCGACGCCGAAACTCGTGCGCCACGTCAGGGCATCGGCGAGTGCCGCACGGCGCAGCGCATCGAACCCCGCGTAGTCGAGGTCGGTCTGCGCCGCCTCGATCAACATCTGCACCTCTGCGTCGAGGCCGCGCAGATGCAGGGTCTCGCTCCGGCTGCCCTCGCGGGGGCGCCATGCCCCGAGAGCGACCAACCGGTGCGGGCCTCCCGCGAGCGCCGCCAGCCCCATGCCGGCATCGTTCCACCCGCCACCGGGGTGCCGTTCGATCAGCGCACCGGTAGTCGGTCGATTCACCGCGAGCGCGGCGGCTTCAACCGATTCGAGCCAATCGGCGATCTCGTCGGCATCGTGCGACTGCAGCGCGGCGACCCCGCCACTCCCCTCCGAGTTCTGCACAGCGATCGCCTCCGAGAGGGAATGCGCGGTGGCGATGCCGATGACCGGCACCGCACGCGAGTCGTCCCAGAAGGTCGACGCTGCGCTCACGCCGAGCCGAACGCCGGGGCTCCACAGCCGGCCCGCATCATCCAGCCTGCGCGGTTGCACGAGCCACGACTCTCCGCGTCCGAGCTCGGTGAGCGCCCGTAATCCCGCAACATCGGGCGCTGCGATGAGCGGACCGATCGCGCCGTCGAGCGCATCGGCGTCACTCGGACGCGCGCTATCGACCACCGTGATCGCGCGCACCGCATCAGCGAGCCCGTCGCGGAATCTGCGGGATCGCGCGACGCTGCCGAGCAGCACCACGCCTCGAGCCGCCCGCGGGTCGCCCGCGTGAGCGCCGAAGGCCGAAGCGACGATGTCGTCGATCGCGCGATCCAGGTCTGCGGAGGGCGTGACCAGCGTGGTGCCGCGTGCCCGGAAGCGCCCTTCCACCCGCAAGTCGGGCCGGCGCCGTGCGAGCTCCAGTGCATCCGACCGCGCACCGAGCACGACCGCGCGGTCGATACCGGGGTGCGCCGCGAGCTCGGCCACCGTGCGCCCGACGACGGTCGCTTCGAGTCGCACGACGCCCGGGGTGAGCCCTCCGACTTCGCACTCCTCGATGACCGCCGCGGCCGAATCGACCAGCGCGGCGGGCACCGACCACAGCACGCCGCTGCCCGCCGCGAGGGCGGCGAACACGGATTCCGCCTGGATCGCGAGCGGCGTTGCCGCGTCGGCGGCGACGAGCACGAGGCGATCCGGCACGAACGTCGCCCCGCGCACCGCACCAAGCCCCTCGGCCAACTGGCCGCTGTAGCGCGCCGCATCGATGAGGGTGTCGACTTCGGCATCAATCAGCCACGGCGGCGCACCGGTATCAACGACGAGGGCCTGGATGAGACGATCACGCGCCGCCACCATCGCCAGCGCGGCGCGGCGGAGACGAGAAGCTCGCGTGCGGTGGGGTTGCGCCGACCAGGCTTCGGCCTGGGCACGCGCCTCATCGGCGACGCGCTGCGGATCGAGGTCGGCTCGAGCGAGCGCAATGGTCGCGTTCGCATCGTCGACCTGCCGAGCAGAAGCTGCGGCGTGCGTGAGCAGCTCGCGCACCCACTCGCGGTTCGCAGCGACCGTGGCATCGGTGCCCGGCTCGTTCGCGAATCCCGAGTCAGAGACCACCGGAATCGCGCGTGGCGGCGCCAGCGCTTCCAAGGCGAATGCCCCCTCGGCACCGCGGGTCAGCCCGAGCACGGCAGCCGTGAGCCCGCCCGTGTCGAACCGCGAGGGTTCATCGGGAGACCGGTAGAAGAGCGCACTGTCGCGCTCGCTCGGATCCCACTCGCGCGCCCGCACCTGCGTGCGATGCGACGACGGAGCAGGATCGGCGGCCAGCTCTGCCGCAGCAGCGAATCGGCGCAGCGCCGCCGACATCGACGATTCCGCGAGCGGGGGCTCGTCATCGACGGGTTCCGCGGCGATCAACGCCTCCAGTCGTGACAATGGCGACTCCGGGTCGGCGGCCTCGGCCGCGACCGCAACGAGCAGGTCAACGGCACCGCCGAACTCCTTGGGGGCGACCACCGGAATCGCGACGCGCACCTCGATGTCTGCCGCACGCAGTGCACTCGCCAGCCCGGGAGCGACGCCGCTGCGCACCTGCAGCGCGGCGAGACCTCGAGCGCCGAGGTGCTCGGTCAGCGCGACGGTGCCGGCGAGGGCCAGCAGATCCTCACTCGCGATCACCGGTCGCAGCACCGCGGCGCGGCCGGGATGCAGTGCCAGTTCGATGAGCCGGAGCAGCTGGGCGGTCACCTCGGTCGGATCTTCGAGCACCGGCACCGCCAGCCCACTCGCAATCGAGGCGATGCGCTCGGTGCCGGCGACCCCGCCGACTCCGATGGTCACCTCGGCGGGAGCACCACCATCGGCGACCCGACGCTGCGCCCACCGGCTCAAACGCCCGTAGTACTCGCGTGACTCCGGCAGTTCTGCGAGCAGCCGCACCCCGATGCGGGCCCGGTCGAGGGCCGGATCGACGGTGGCGCGAATGGCGATATCCGGAAGCATGCGCGCCCACCGCACCGTGCGCGCGGTCAGGTGCACCGTTGTGCCGTGGTCGGCAGCAGCCCGCAGCACGGGCTCGAGCGCCGCCGCCGCGCGAGCGACATCCGCGTCATACGACCAGTCAGACCCACCGGGGGCGATCCGCGTGACGTCGACGACGAGATGTCCGACGGTCGGATGGGCCGCCAGCGCAGCCAATCGGGCCGCCTCGGCCGCAGCGCCCGCCGGCCCGTGCACCGCGTCACCGAGCGGCTCGATCACCGGCTTCAGGCCAGCGTCGGAATACTTGCGCAGGCCATCGGCGAGACCGGCGAGGCGACCGCTGCCGCCTCCCGCTCCCGCCCCTGTCGCCAGCTTCGTCGCGAGCACCAGGCCAGAGACTCGGTCGCGCAGCCACTTGCGCGCCACCGGCATCACCGCCCAAGGCAGACCCAGCGATGTCGCGCCTCCCGCACGCACCGCCAACCGGTCGCGCACCGGCATCGACTCGGGAACCTCGCGAGCCATCGCGTGGAGACCGAGCGCCGAAGCGAAGGCGTCATCCGTGCCCGCCACGAGTTCGAGCAGACGCCGCGTGAACTCGAAACTCTCGGGGTCGCGGCGGAGACCCTCGAGCAGGTGGTCGGCGCCACGCGCCTCGGCTTCGACATCGGATTCTCGACCGCGGAGCGCCGCAACCCATTCGGTCGCGAGCGTCGACGTGCGCGCGGCGACGTCATCCCAGACCGAGACCGTCTCGATGGATTCACCTGCCATGTGCCCACTGTATGGGCGTGACCTGCGATTCCAGGGAGCGCGCGCCGAGTGCCGATCAGGCGAGCAGCGCGCGATCGTCGAGCTGAGCGCCCTTGATCTTCGCGAACTCCTCGAGCAGCCCCGCAACCGTCAGCCGCTGCTTCTCTTCTGCCGACGCCTCGAAAACGATGTTGCCCTCGTGCATCATGATGAGGCGGTTGCCGAGACGCAGCGCCTGCTCCATGTT
Source organism: Leucobacter musarum subsp. musarum (assembly GCF_001273845.1). GTDB lineage: Bacteria > Actinomycetota > Actinomycetes > Actinomycetales > Microbacteriaceae > Leucobacter > Leucobacter musarum. The sequence goes on along the minus strand of NZ_JHBW01000088.1, from coordinate 134,105 downwards.
GTGGGTCACCATGAGCGTGGTCAGCTTGCCCTGCGCCACGATGCGATCGGTGAGTTCGGTGACAAGCGCGGCGCGCTGCGGATCGAGCGCTGCCGTGTGCTCGTCGAGCAGCAGGATGCTCGGGTGCGTGAAGCCCGCCATGAGCAGCGACAGCGCCTGGCGCTGGCCGCCCGAGAGCAGCCCGACCTTGGCCGTAAGCCGGTGCTCGAGGCCGAGTTCGAGCGACTGCAGTTCGGTGCGGAACCGCTCGCGCAGTTGACGATTGAGGGCGAACCCGAGCCCGCGACTCTGGCCGCGACGCACCGCAAGGGCGAGGTTCTGCTCGATGGTGAGGTCGGGGGCCGTGCCCGCCATCGGATCCTGGAACACCCGGCCGATGTACTTCGCCCGCTGATGCTCACCCAGCCGGTTGACCCGCTTGCCGTCGATCTCGATGCTGCCCGAGTCGACGGTGTAGCGACCAGAGATGGCGTTGAGCAGCGTCGACTTACCCGCGCCGTTGGAGCCGATCACGGTGACGAAGTCGCCTTCGTCGAGTCGCAGGCTGAGGCCGGCAAGCGCGCGCCGCTCGTTGACGGTGCCTGGGAAAAAGGTCTTCTCGATGCGATCGATGGTGAGCATGCGGCTACTTTCCGGCGGAGGGGTTCGAGTGCGGGGCTGCGCCGGTCGCTGCGGCGGGAGCCGGGTGAGTCGGTGCCGGATCGGCCGACGCCGCAGACGTGACGTCTTCGAGCACCACGCTGCCGTTCTTGCGGCGCAGCGCGGGGATTTTGCGCAGGAAGCCCCAGCGCGGCAGGAGCAGCGCGAGGATCACCAGGACGGCGGTGATGAGCTTCATGTCGTTCGGGTCGAGCCCGGCCTGCAGTGCGAAGAAGATGATGAGGCGATAGATGACCGCGCCGAGCACGACGGCGAGGCTGGCGAGCCAGATGAAGCGCTGACCGAAGATCGCCTGGCCGAGAATGACCGAGGCGAGGCCGACGAGGATGAGGCCGACGCCCATGCTGATGTCGGCGAAGCCCTGGTACTGCGCGACGAGCGCCCCGCAGAGCCCGACGAAGCCGTTGGAGATCGCGAGAGTCAGAATCTTCGTGCGGTCGGTGCTGACGCCGAAGCTCCGGATCATCGGGCCATTATCGCCCGTCGCCTGAATGGCGAGGCCGAGGTTCGTCGACAGGAACCAATCGACGATGAACTTCAGCACCAGCACTGCCACGAGGACGATGGCGACGCCGCCCCAGGTGCCGAGCAGGTCGGCCTCGCGGAGCGGGGTGAACACGGTTTCTGCGCGCAGGAGAGGCAGGTTCGCCGCGACCGCGGTGCCCTCTTTCGCGGTTCCCATGATGCGGAGGTTGATCGACCACAGGGCGATCATCGTGAGGATTCCGGAGAGCAGCCCGTCGATGCGGCCCTTCGTGTGCAGCAGGCCGGTGATGATGCCGGCCAGGAGCCCCGCCCCGCCACCGGCGAGGGTGGCGAGGACGGGGTTCTGACCATTCGTGATCAGCGCGGCTGCGACTGCGGCGCCCGTGGTGAAGCTTCCGTCAACCGTGAGGTCTGGGAAGTTGAGCACCCGGAACGTCAGGTAGACGCCGAGCGCCATCACGCCGTAGATGAGGCCGAGTTCGAGCGCGCCGATCATGCGGTGGTCTTTCTGTTCGTGTCGAGAGTTCGGGTGGAGCCCGATTTACTCGACGGTCTCCGCCTGATCGAGGATATCCTTCGGGATCTCCACGCCCATGCGCTCAGCGGCGCCCGGGTTCACGACGTAGGTGAAGCTCTTCGAGACCTCGACGGCCATGTCTGCCGGATCGGCCCCATCCTTGAGGATCTTGATGGCCATCTCGCCGGTCTGATGGCCGAGATCGGTGTAGTCGATACCGAGCGTCGCCACAGCGCCGCCCTCGACCGTGCCGGCCTCTGCGCCGATCACGGGGATCTGCTTCGTCTCGGCAACCTGCACGAGCGAGGCGATGCCCGAGACGACGAGGTTGTCGGTCGGCACGTAGATCGCGTCGACGTCGCCGAGCGCCTCGGTGGCCTGCGCGATGTCATTGGCGGTCGTGACCGTCTTGGTCACGATCTCCAGATCCAGATCTTTCGCGGCCTCCTCGGCAGCCTTCACCTGCACCTCAGAGTTCACCTCACCCGAGGCGTAGACGATGCCGACCTTCTTCGCGCCGGGAACGATCTCCTGGATGAGCTTCAGCTGCTCGTCGAGCGGAGCGAGGTCGCTGGTGCCGGTGACATTGGCGCCCGGCTTCTCGTTGGAGTCGACCAGCTCTGCCGAAACCGCGTCGGTGACGGCGGTGAAGAGCACAGGCTTGTCGGTGATCGCCTGAGCCGCAGCCTGAGCCGCGGGCGTGGCCACGGCGAGAATCAGGTCGTCGTCGGAGTTCGCGAACCCCTGTGCGATGGTGACCGCGGTAGCCTGCTCGGCGTTCGCGTTTTGCTCATCGAACTCGACCGTATCGCCCTCGACATAGCCGGCGTCGATAAAAGCCTGCTTGAAGCCCTCCGTGGCGGAGTCGAGCGCGGGGTGCTGCACGAACTGGCTGATGCCGATCTTCACCTTCTCGGCCGCGGCGCCATCGCCACTGCCCGAGTCATTGGAGGAGCAAGCGCTCAGCGTGAGAGCGGCCACAGCGGTGAGGCCGGCAACGGCGAGAGCGCGGCGGCGGAACGAGGTCTGTCGCATGGGTATCGGATCCTTCGAGTGAGGCGTCGCCGGGTCAGCACCGCGGCGAACTGAGGAATCGGCGCGAGAAAGCGCCGATTCCAGCATGCTAGACGGTGCGGGGCCGATCGCACACACCGAGGGCGGCGTTCGTGATGGAGCCGTTGTGTTGATCCGGCCCCCGAGGTGCGCTGGTCGCGCGCGCCGCAGCCGCGGCTAGGCCGCGCCGCCGAACTCCCCGGTCGCCACGATGAGTGCCCGAGCCAGCACGGCATCGCGCATCGTGAACCCCATCACCGCCGGCGTTGCGCCCGGATCGACGTCGATGCGATCGACGCTGAGCGCGTGGACGGCGAACCAGTAGTGGTGCACTCCCGTACCCTCGGGCGGGGCCGCGCCCGTGAACGACGGCTCGCGCATCTCGTTCGGCATCGTCAGCGCTCCGTCGGGCAACAGCTCACTGCCCGGGCTGCCGGCCAGTGCACCGGCTCCGGCGGCCAGCTCGGTCACACTCGCCGGAATATTCGCGACGGACCAGTGCCAGAAGCCCGAACCGGTCGGCGCATCGGGGTCGAAGCAGGTCACGGCAAAACTGCGGGTGCCCTCCGGGAATCCTGACCAACGCAGGTGCGGCGATCGATTCGACCCGCCGGCGTACTCGGCGTAGACCTCGGCGGGCAGCGGCTCGCCATCTTGTATATCACTGCTCGAGAGGGTGAACCCCGGCACCTCGCGCATGCCCGCATAGGGGTTGATGGCTCCGCGGCCCTGTGTTCCGGTCACTGCGTTCCCCTGCGTCATGGCGCTCCCTCGTCATCTCGGAGCACGCGCTCGGACAGCGCCGTGCAACGTCTCACAGCCTAGGGCGCGCGGCAGGCGAAACCAATGGTCACGACCCGGAAACGCTCATCTCGCCCGGATATACTGGCACCTCAGCACCGGCGCACTTCGCGCCCGACGAATCGGAGCGGCTATGGCAGCGACCACTGGGTCAGATCGAGCACGCGCGACGCTCGCTTACCTGCGTCGCAAGATCACCACCGGAGAGTGGCCGGTCGGCGGTCGCATCCCCATCGAGCCCGAGCTCGCCGAGCAAACCGGTGTCGGCCGCTCGACCGTGCGCGAGGCTGTTCGCTCGTTGGCCAGCATCGGCATGCTTGAGACACTGCCGGGCCGTGGCACGTTCGTGCGTTCGGCTGCCCCGACGAGCACGCTGCTGAACGAGTTCCTGAGCGACTTCACGCTCGAGGAGATCCTGAGCTACCGCCGCGCCCTTGAAATCGAGGCCGCGCAGCAGGCCGCGCTCCACCGCACCGACGAAGACGTCGCCGCGCTCGAGCAGGCCGCGATCGAAGAGGTCGGCTGCACGCGCTGCCCCGTGCTCGGATTCGCCGGCGACGTCGACACCGCCTTCGACAGCCGGTTCCACCGCCTCGTCTTCGACGCCGCGAAGAACCGTCTGCTCGCGTCGCTGTACGCCGGCATCAACGACCGCCTGCGCACCCCCGAGCACCGCGGCCGCCTGGCCAACGTCGCGACGGGTGCTGAGATGGAGCGCGACCACGCACGCGTGCTCGACGCGATCCGCCGCCAAGACTTCATCGACGCCGTGCACGCGATGGTCAACCACGTCGACCACGACGTCGTCATCGTCAACGACCAGCACGAGGTCGTGCCGCCGCTCGTGCGCTCGCCCGAGCAGCAGCAGCGCATCGACGAGGCGCAGCTCGCGCAAGATTACACGCAGGCGCAGGCCGAGGATCGCGAGCGGGTGTAATCGCTTCGCCTGTGCAGCCCCCGTCGCGTTCGCGCGGCGGGGGCTGTGTCGTTCATGCCCGTCGGCACTGCTACGGCGCTTTTCGATGTGCCGGATCGCGTTGACTCCACCAACTTGCACTACATTCGCAGTACAAGTTGTGATAGTTTCGCAGCACAAGAAGTGCTCGCGGTACCACGCCGCCCGACGAATGGAGCTGTATGGACATCGTCTTCTGGATTCGATCCGTGCTGCTGCCCGTGCGCGAAGTCTTTTCGATTGAAGCCGCCTCGACACTCGGCCTGCTGTTCTTCAGCCTCTCCTGGGTACGACGACGCAGCATCGTCGCATTGCCCGAGGGGCGGCGCCGGGCCACGCTCGGCACCATCGGCATCGCCGGAGCTGCGGCGGTGCTGGCCGTCGGCACCGCCTCGAGCTACGTCTCGGCAGCGAATCCGATCACGGGGTGGGGCGGTTGGTGGCTGCGTCCGGCGCCGCTCCTCGCGGTCGCTCTGGCACTCGTGGTCTTCGCCCTGATGCTGCGCCGCGAGCCGCTCCCGGCCCCCGGTGAACGGGCGATTGCGCCGCGCCGCCGCTGGTGGTCGTTCGCGCCGTCTCCGCTGCTGTGGACGACGGGCATCACCGCAGCACTGCTGCTGCTCACCGCCACCTGGCAGACCGCGATCGGGGTCTCGCTCCCGGAAGACGGCGACACCTACGGCATCGGACCGACGGTGCACGGGCCACCGGCCTACATGGAACTGCAGCACGGCTTCGGATACGTGTGGGGCGCCGGGTGGCCCAACCACGCACTCACGCTCATCGCGCTCGCGCTGAGTGGGGCTGCGCTCGTGCTGGTGCTGAGCGGCGACGCGAACCGTCCAGTCTTCGCCCGGGTCACCGCTGCGGAGGTGCGGCAGGATCGCGCCGCAACCGCACGCATCGTGACCCTGATCGCGCTCGGCGGCATTCTCCTCACGCTCGGCGCGGTGTGGGCGTTCATCGGCTTCAACGGAGATCGCTTCGTGACGCTCGGCGAACCCGACGCGAACGGTGCGGTAGACGTGATGATCGGATCCCGCTACCAAGACTTCGCGGGTATCTTGCACCGGGGCGGCTACCTCGTACAGGGCCTCGGCGCCGCGCTGCTCATGCGCCTTGCCGTCGACACCTGGCGAGAGGTGCGTGCCGGTCGACGTCGAGCCACGAGCCCGTCGGGCGATCCGGCACCGACTGCCAGTGTCGCCTCGCAGACCGCGATGCCACTGCGCGAAACCGGGTCACGCCAGTGACCGGGTCAGCCGAGGAGATCGCCGCACTCTTCCGCGGCGCGATTCAGACGGGCCAGCTCGGCGATAACGAGCGCCTGCCGACCGTGCGCCAGACCGCGCGCGACTTCGGCGTGGCGCAGGCAACCGCCGCGAAAGCGTATCGCGCGCTCGAACAAGAGGGCCTCACCGTGACCCGCACTGCCGCGGGCACGCGCGTCGCGCCCGGCGCTTCGCGCGCCGCCGGTGCGGTCGTCGAGCGTGCGCGAGCGTTCGCCGAGTCCGCGCAGCAGGAGGGCACAAGCTTCAACGACGCAGTCGCCGTGCTGCGAGCAGTGTGGCCGCCGAGCGAGTGACCGCAGCCCGTTTCAGTCTGCGGTGTCGCAGTACGTCTTGAGATTCGCCTCGTGCACCTGCAGCGCTGCGTCCCACTCCTCGAACGCTGCGTCGGCATCGTCGATGTAGGCGTTCAACTCGTCATCATTGAGTTCGCTCGCCTGATCTACAGTCAACGCGGTGGCCAGGTGGTCGTCGGTGAAGTCCATATACAGGTCGTACATGGCCCCGAGTTCGTCATACGCTTCCCCGGCATCGACCTGCACGAGTACCGTTCGCATGCGTTCTATTGCCGCCTTCGCCTGTTCCGTACCCTCGCTGACGTCGCCCTCGCCCACCACTTTTGTCGCTTCGTTGAACGCCAACCCCGCGTCAACCCAGTCGAAGTTGATGAGGTTGCAGACCTCGCTGGCGGGCTGGTCACTCTGCATCGGACCGCAGAGGTCGTAGCGCTGCTCGTCGGCCGCGGCCATGTCGGTTTCGAGGCCGGCAGTCAGCTTGCCCAGGATCGCGTGCGGGCTCTCGAGGTCATTCGGGTCGACGGGCGTCCCGACAGGGATCGCTTCCAGCCCCGACCAGACCTGGTCGGCGTACGCCTGGTGCGCGGCGATCGTCGCGTCGAGTGCCTGTCGCAGTTCGGGCACCTCGACGCGATCCGCGATGCCCTGCAACGACGTGATCATCGCCAGTTGCTCGCTGCGATCTTGCTCAAAGTCGCGGTGCCCCTCACGCGCCTCGATCACCCGCCACGGCTCGAGCGCGTACCCCCACTCCTCCCACACGATGGTGCACGCGCCGTCGAGATCTTGCCCGTCCGCCGTGTTCTCAGACGGGCTCGATGCCGCATCCGAGGCCGCGCTGTTGCCCGGGACCGAGGGAAGCAGCGCCGAGCACCCTCCGACTCCCGCCATGAGCGCGAGGCTCACGGCAATGATTCCCACGTTCTTGGCAGCGGTGCGCATAGTTCCCGCGATGTTGCGATTTCCCTCGCACCCCAATTTAGTCGAGGCGCGGCGTCTCGGCATCTGCGTCGCCGCGCTCGTCGTGCTCGGCCGCATCGACCGCGTGCAGCAGCGCGTCGCGCACGAACGCGGCCCCCTGCACCCCGCCATAGTTCGCCGCGAAGCGGTCGTCGGCGACGTAGAGTTCCGCGAGCCCGCGGATATAGCCGGTGATGTCGCCGTTCGGATCGGCCGTCGGCGTGCCCGGAACACTGCGCAGCCAGGCGATGTGGCGTGCGGCGAGATCCTGCGCTTCCGCGGACGTCGGATCGGCTCCGCGATCCGCCGCCGCCGTCCAGGCCGCAGCCAGTTGGGCAGAGCGCTCCTGCCAGTTCGAGCGCTCGTCATCGCCCAGACCGCTCCACCAGCGATCCCCGGCAGCGTATGCGTCGGCGCCCCAGCGCTGCTCCACCTCTTCACGGTGCTTCGAGTGGTCGAATCCGTCAAACATGCGGTGAGTCATGAGGTCTCCTTCAGTGGGGTCGGTGGGGTGGTTCGGGTCGGTGGGGTCTCCGTGCGGTCGCCGAAGCGCCGTGATGGTGCGTTCGACGGCTCCGATCTGGGCCTGTAGTCGGTCGCGTTCGCGGTGCAGGATCGCGAGGTGCGTCTGCAAAATCTCGGCCTCGGCGGTCGGCGCCGGGTGACCGCGCGCCTGCACGTCTTGCGTGGCGAGCACGCGCGCGATCGCCTCGAGCCCCAGGCCCAGCTCGCGCAGCAGCAGGATGCGCTGCAGGCGCACCAGCGCACGGTCGTCGTAATAGCGGTAGCCGTTCGCGCCGATCTCGGTCGGCGGCAGCAGGCCGATGCGGTCGTAGTGGCGCAGCGTGCGCGAGGTGGTGCCCGAGGCACGGGCGACCTGCTGCACGCTGCGCAGCGGTGTGGTGTCGGTCATGTTCGTCTCCGTTCACGTGCAACGGTAGATGTTGACGCTGCGTCAATGTCAAGTCTTGAGTGCAGCGATGTCTCATGGCTCCCGTTACTCACGCCGGCGCGTACGATTGTCGGGTGAGCGAGCCCAAGATTCTGCTGTACTACGTCTTCGCGCCGATCGCAGACCCCGAAGCCGTGCGCCTCTGGCAGCAGCAGCTCTGCGAATCGCTCGGGCTGCGCGGGCGCATCATCATCTCCCCGCACGGCATCAACGGCACCGTTGGCGGCGAGCTCGACGCGTGCAAGCAATACGCGCGCCGCACCCGCGAGTTCGGGCCGTTCGCCGGCCTCGAAGTCAAGTGGAGCGAAGGCACCGCCTTGGTCGACGCCCCCGAAGAGGGATTGCACGGCGTCGATCGCGCGCCGCGCTGGAAGCGCATCACCGACTTTCCGAAGCTCAGCGTGAAGGTGCGCGACGAACTCGTCGCCTTCGGTATCCCCGCCGAGACGCTGGTCGACGCCGATGGCGTGGTCGGCGGCGGGCAGCACCTCTCGCCGCAGCAGGTCAACGAGCTCGTCGCCGACCGCGGCGACGACGTGGTCTTCTTCGATGGACGCAACGCATGGGAGGCCGAGATCGGGCGCTTCCGCGGCGCCGTCGTACCCGACGTGCGCACCACCCACGACTTCATCGCGCAGATCGACGCCGGCGACTACGACGCCCTCAAAGGCCGGCCCGTGGTCACCTACTGCACCGGAGGCATTCGATGCGAGATCCTCTCGGCCGCCATGCGCGAGCGCGGCTTCGGTGAGGTCTACCAAGTCGACGGCGGCATCGTGAAGTACGGGGAGGCGTTCGGCAACGACGGGCTGTGGGAGGGATCGCTCGCCGTCTTCGACGGGCGCGAATCACTCGACTTTGCTCCCGGCGCTGCCGTCATCGGACGTTGCCGCGTGTGCGATTCGCCCTCGAACACCGTGGTCAACTGCGCGAACCCCGCATGTAAGCACCGCTTTGTCGTGTGCGCCGAGCACACCGGCGCCCCGTGCGCGGAGCACGCCGCGGCGTAGCGCTCAGGGCGGCCGACGGCACGCTCAGCAGCGTACCCATGCCATGGGAGCGGGGTCACTTTCGGAGCGTGTCGTGCATGCCGCACCCTCCGAAAGTGACCCCGTTCGCACAGACATCGGCCGCGGAGCGCATACCCCTGATCTGCAGGGCAGTGCTCTACGCTGTGCGGCATGACCACTCCGTCGCGCCGCGAGCGCGTAGTCGCGCGCTTCACGCAGCCTCGCAAGGCTTCGGGGGGCGAACCCCGACCCATCGTCGAGCGCTCGATCGATCGCCTGCTTGCCGTGCAACGCCCACCGGTGCTGGCGCACCTGCGCCGCATTCGCAAGAAGTACCCGCAGGCGACGCCTGACCAGATCGTGCGTGTGCTCGAGGTGCGCTATCTCGCCACCGTCACGGCCGGCGGGGCCGGGGTCGGGGCCGCCGCGGTGATTCCGTCGGTCGGCACCGGCATCGCCCTCGGGCTGGCGAGCGCCGAGACGATCGGCTTCATCGAGGCCACGGCGCTCTTCGCGCACTCGGTCGCTGAGGTGCACGGCATTACGACGACCGATCGCGAGCGCACCCGCGCGCTCGTACTCGCCCTGATGCTGGGGCAGGAGGGCGCCGACCTCGTGCGCCAGGTCACGATGCAGGCGGTCGGAGGCGGCGGATCGCGCCGCGACTACTGGGGCAAGATGCTCACCTCTGCGCTGCCGCGCTATGCGGTGGGGCCGCTGCTCGATCGCCTGAAGACTTCGTTCTTCCACCGGCTCGCCGGCGTCGGCGGAGCCTCGGTGATCGGCAAAGTGCTGCCGTTCGGCATCGGTGCCGTCGTTGGTGGCACGGGCAACCATTTACTCGCGCGGCGCGTGGTGCGCGCAGCTCGCGATGCGTTCGGACCCGCTCCGTTCACGCTGCCGAGCGACCTCGAACCGGTGCGCGGGCGGCTCGCCCCGATCGCGCCGGTCGCCTTCGCGCCGGTCGCCTTCGAGGCGGTGGCCGACGACGCCCGGGCCACCACGGACGTCGCAGCGATGGCCACCAACGCGGCAGACGGGGCGATCGATATCACCTCGCTGCCGCCGCGACAGCAGTAGCGCCTACCAGATCGAAACGCGCTCTGCCGGGTCGAGCCAGAGCCCATCACCGGGCTTCGTGTCGAACGCCTCGTGGAACGGGGCCAGGTTGCGCACGATCTGATTGCAGCGGAACTCGTTGGGCGAGTGCGGATCGATCGTGAGCAGGCGCACCGTCTCTTCGGGGCGCGACTTCTGCTGCCAGGCCTGCGCCCAAGCAAGGAAGAATCGCTGGGCACCGGTGAGTCCGTCGATCACGGGCGACTCTGCGCCGTTGAGCGAGCGGAGGTAGGCCTTCCACGCGATCTCGAGACCCGAGAGGTCGCCGATGTTCTCACCGATGGTGAGCTCGCCGTTGACTGTCTGGCCTTCGGCACCCTCCGGCGATAGCGCGTTGTACTGACCGATGAGCGCACCGGTGAGCTGTTCGAAGGCCGCGCGATCCGCCTCCGTCCACCAATCGGTCAGACGGCCATCGCCGTCGTAGCGGGAACCCTGATCGTCGAAGCCGTGCCCGATCTCATGTCCGATCACCGCGCCGATCGCGCCGAAGTTGGTGGCCGCGTCCCACGTCACGTCGAAGAACGGCGGCTGCAGGATCGCAGCGGGGAAGACGATCTCGTTGAACCCGGGGTTGTAGTACGCGTTGACTGTCTGCGGCGTCATGAACCACTCGTCGCGGTCGATGGGCTTGCCGAGCTTGCCGAGCTCGCGCGCGAACTCGAACTCGGCGACGCGTCGTGAATTGCCGAGCAGGTCACCGGCGTCAACCGCCAGCTCGGTATAGTCGCGCCACTTGACGGGGTAGCCGATCTTGGGAGTGAACCGGTCGAGCTTGTCGAGTGCACGCTGACGGGTCTCAGCCCCCATCCACTCGAGGCGCTCGATGGAGTCTCGGTAGGCCTCGATGAGGTGTTCGACGAGCCCGTCCATTGCGGCCTTGGCGCGCTCATCGAAGTGGCCTTCGACGTAGAGGCGCCCCACCGCTTCACCCATGGCGCCCTCGACGAACGACACGCCGCGACGCCAGCGGTCTCGCTGCTCGGGGGCCCCGGTGAGGGCCGTGCCGTAGAAGTCGAAGTTTGCTCGCGAAAGCTCTTGCGAGAGCACCGACGCGGAGGCGCGCACGATGCTCCAGACCAGCCAGGCCCGCCACGCCTCGAGTTCGGGTTCGACCAGCAGCTCGGCGAGACCCGAGATGGCGTCAGGCTGCGCGGCGACCACCTCGGCGAAGGCAGACTCGGGGGCCCCGAGTGCGCCGAGGTACGCCGACCAGTCGAACTGGGGAGTCAGCTCCTGCAGCTGCGCGAACGTACGCAGATTGTAGAGCTTCTGGATATCGCGGCTCGCCACCTTGTCCCAGTGGCTCACGGCGATGCGGCGCTCGAGCCCGTAGGCGAGCTCGGCCAGACGATCCGCCTGCTCAACGCCGGCGAGACCCAGCATGCGCGCGATGTGGGCCTGGTACTGCTCGCGAATCGACGCGAACTGCTCTTCTCGGTAGTACGACTCGTCGGGAAGACCGAGGCCGCCCTGCATGACGAACACGATGTAGCGCTCGGGATCACCCGGATCGTTGTCGATGTACATGCCGTAGAAGCCGCCGAGGCCCTGCCGCTCAAAGTCGGCGACCGCGGTCAACAGTTCGTCGATCGACACGACCGACTGCGCCCGCGCGATGTCGGCGGCGATCGGCTGGGCGCCGAGCGCGTCGATCCGGTCGGTGTCCATAAAGCTCGCATACAGCGCGGCGACCTTGTCTGCCTCGGTGTCAGCCGGAGCCCCGGGTGCGGGCGAATCGGTACCGGTGATGATGTCGCGCACCGCCTCTTCGGCGTTCTCTGCCAGCACCGCGAACGACCCGTATCGCGCCTTGTCGCCGGGAATCTCGGTGCGCGAAATCCAGCTGCCGTTCACGTGTCGATACAGGTCGTCTTGCGGCCGCACCGCAGGGTCGAGTTCGGTGAGGTCGATGCCGGAGGCCGTCGCTGCAGTGCTCATGCGACCACCCTACTGGGGGCCTCAGACAACGGGCAGAGTGTTTCGCGGAGCGCGATCGACGGGTGACGATCACCCCACAGAGAGTGCGGGATCGACCGGCGCGCGGCACCGCCCCCACGATGTCGGTGGCCGACGATACCGTTAATCCATGCCCACCACAGCCACGCGCGACGACCGCCGTCGCATCGACCGGAGCATCGCGCACCTCGCGGTTCCGGCGCTCGGCGCGCTCATCGCGGAGCCGCTGTTTCTCATCGTGGATTCGGCACTGATCGGGCACCTCGGTGCCGAGCCACTCGCCGGCCTCGCCGTCGCGGGCGCCGTACTGCAGACGGCAGTGGGCCTGATGGTCTTCCTCGCCTATGCGACAACTCCCCTGGTGGCCCGCCGACGCGGGGCAGGCGACCTGCGCGGCGCCGTGCAAGCCGGCGTCGACGGCCTCTGGCTCGCGCTCGGCATCGGCCTCGTGGTCGGCGGCGCGCTCTGGGTCGCCAGTCGCCCGATCGTCATCGCGTTCGGCACGGCGACCGGCACCGCCGAGCAAGCACTCGCCTACCTCACCGTTTCGTGCCTCGGCATTCCGGCGATGCTCGTCGTCTTCGCCGCGAGCGGCCTACTGCGCGGCCTGCAAGATACCCGCACCCCGCTCGCGGTCGCGGCGATCGGGTTCACCGTGAACGCGCTGCTCAACTGGTGGTTCATCTACGGCTTGGGGCTCGGCATCGCCGGCAGCGCATGGGGCACCGTCGTCGCGCAGTGGTCGATGGTCGTGGTCTACCTCTGGGTGATCGCGGGCCACGCGCGTCGCGCGGGCGCGAGCCTGCTGCCACATCGCGATGGGCTGTCGCATGCCGGGCGCAGCGGCGGCTGGCTCTTCATACGCACCGTCGGGCTGCGCGCGGCGACCCTGGCGACGGTCTTCGCCGCGTCGAGCCATGGCACCGTCGCAACAGCCGGCTATCAGATCGTCTTCACCATCTTCTCGACGGCGGCGTTCGCCCTCGACGCGCTCGCGATCGCCGCGCAAGCCCTCGTGGGTGACGCCCTCGGGGCGAGCAACGCTTCTCGGGCGCGAGCGGTGGTGCGGCGCATCATGTTCTGGGGAGTGGGTTGCGGCGTCGTCATCGGCGGAGTGCTCGCACTGTCGAGCCCCGTGATCGGTCGCGTTTTCACCGACGACCCGTCGGTGCTCGCCATCCTGCCGGCAGCGATGCTCGTTCTGGGGGTGTCTCTGCCGCTCGGGGGCTACGTCTTCGTGCTCGACGGCGTGCTCATGGGCGCGGGCGACGCCCGGTATCTGGCGTGGACGAGCCTGGTGAACCTCGCGACCTACCTCCCCATCCTCTGGGCGCTCACGGTGCTTGTGCCCTCCGGCACCCCCGCGTTGATTGCGCTGACGATCGGGTTCGCCGTCGTGTTCATGGGCGCCCGAGCGCTCACGCTCGGCATTCGCGCCCGCGGCGATCGCTGGGTGCGCCTCGGCGCCTGAATGCGCGAGTGCTTCGACAGCAATGCGACGCGAGCGGCATCCACCCGGGTCAGTCGTCGGTGCAGACGGTGCCGCGATCCGGCAGTGCGCCGTCGAGCAGATACGCAGTCGCCGCAGCATCAATGCACTGCGAGCGCCCGGTGTACGAAGCAGCGTGGCCGTTGCCGTCCAAGGTCAGCAGCCGCGCGTTTCCGAGCTGACGCACCATCTCCTCGGCTCCGGCATACGGCGTCGCATGGTCACCGGTGATGCCGATCACCAGAATCGACGCGTCAGGGGAACCCGAGAACGCATCGGTGATGTCGTCTCCGCTCTCTGCGAGCGCGAAGCAGGAGAGATCGAGAAACGGTTCGAGCGTCTCGTCAGTGATCTCGGGGCCGCCGTTCAGGCGCGGCAATCCGGCGCGCTCGATCTCGGCGATCGTGCCGACGATGTCGGGGTCGGCGGGGAACGAGTGGCAGCGCACGAACGTGCCGGCCAGTCCGACGTTTGCGCCACCCGAAGCCATCTCCTCGGCGATGCCGTCGATTGCGTTCTGGTCGCCGAACGCCGCGAGCGCCACTGTTTCGAGGGCGATCTCTCGCCCCGCCGTGCGCTGGTACAGCGCCGAGGTGAGGTACCCGAGCAGCGTGTTTCGGTCGATTGCTGCGCCATCACTCGCTTTCCATGGCGATCGATCGAGATCGTCGAGCACCCTGATGAGTGACGCCTCATCGGCGAATGGGCAGACCTCGACCTCGTAGGCGCTGCCGCATGAGGTCGCGAGTTCGACGAGTGAGCGTGAAATCGCGGCGCTCTGTTCGAAGTCTCCTCTGAGGCTCGCCCAGTCCGCTGCCGAAGCACTGTCGAGCAGCATGCGCCCGACGCGTTCGGGGAAGAGGGTCGCATACGTCGCGCCGAGCATCGTGCCGTACGAGTAGCCGAAGTAGTCGAGGTGATCCGCCGCAACGAGCGTGCGCAGCAGCTCCATGTCGCGAGCCACCTGAGACGTGCCCATCCAGTGCGCCAGCGGTTGCTGCTCTGCGCACTCCGCGAGCTCGACCGACATGATTCCAGACACCTCATCGCAGACGACGGGCGTGCTGCGGCCGATGCCGCAAGGGTCGAACCCGAGCAGGTCGTACTGCTCCCGCACGTCAGCGAAGCCCGGCGCGATCGACATGTCGAACGCGAAGTCGAGACCGCTGCCGCCGGGGCCGCCGGGGTTGCCCAGCAGCGTGCCACGCGGCTCGGCACCGGTCGCGGGGATGAGCGAGATCGCCAGGTCGACCGTCTCGTGATTGCGCGGTGCGTTCCAGTCGAGTGGGGCCTGTACTACCGCGCATCGAAACGCATCGGTGTCGGCGCCACCGTCGCGCAGCGCGTCCGCGTACGCGGGCGTGAGCCCGTGATCGGCGCCGCACTCGCCCCAGTCGATCGCCTGCGCGTACGCGGCAGGAAAGCGCTCTGCCTGCAGCGCACTCTCGGACGTATCGGGTTGCGGGCTGCACCCGCTCATCGTGAGCGCAACACCGATCACGGCGACGATTGCGCCTCTGCCCCACGCGACCATTGCGACTCCTCGCCGACACTCCGATGGACTGCGTCCACCCTAACCCGGCAGACACTCAGGTGGTTGCTACGCTGAGCACATCGTTCAGGCATTCGGTCCATAGGAGCCCCGTGACTCGCACGTCATCGTCCCGCTTCGCGGCACAGTGGAACACCGGCGTCATCATCATTTTCGCGCTGCTCGGATTCGGTTTCGGTAGCTGGCTCGGCCGGCTGCCCGCGCTGCGCGATCATCTCGGCGCGAGCACACTCGAGATGAGCTGGTTCGGGCTCGCCCTCGCGCTCGGCTCGCTCACCGGGCTCGTGTTCTCGGGCCGCACCGTGTCATGGCTCGGCCCGCGCAAGGCCCTCGCGATCGGCATCACCGGTCAAGCCATCTCGCTGCCGACCGCCGCGACCCTGTTCTGGTTCGACGCACCCGTCACGGCCGTCGTGTTCCTGGTGGTGTACGGGCTCATGTTCGGCACCTCCGACGTCGCAATGAACGTCAGTGGAGCCGGGGCCGAACGCGCGATCGGCAAACCGCGCATGCCACTGATGCACGCCGCCTACAGCCTGGGCAGCGTGAGTGCGATGGGCGTTTCGGCGTTGGCCGAGTCGTCGCAGCTCGCCGTACCGGTGCACCTCGGCACGGTCTACGCGCTGATCCTGATCGCCGCCATTTTCACGCTGCCCAACCTGCCCCCGGGCAATCATGACGAACCCGAGGCCGACAGTCTGCGCAATGTACACACGGGCCCGATCCCGATTCCGACCACCACCGGCAACGTGCCGGTCGCGCGGCGACCGTACAGCCCGTGGCGCGACCCGCGGATCGTCGTCGTCGGCCTCATCGCGATGTCGATGGCACTCGCCGAGGGCACCGCCAGCGACTGGCTGCCGCTCGCGCTGGTCGACGGCCGCGGATTCACGAATGAGGCCGCGGCGCTCACGCTCGGCGTCTTCTTCGTGTCGATGACGCTGACCCGCATGGCCGGGTCGGCGCTGCTGACGCGCTTCGGCCGGGTCGCCGTGCTGCGCGGCGGTGCGGTGCTCGTGCTTGCCGGCCTCGCACTGGTGACGCTGGTGCCGCTGACCTGGGCGAGCGTCGTCGGATCGGTGCTGTGGGGAGTCGGGTGCGCCTTCGGGTTTCCGATCGGCATCTCGGCCGCCGCCGACAACCCTGCGACCGCCACGCGAGACGTCGCCGCGGTCTCGGCCATCGCGTACACCGCGTTTCTGCTCGGCCCCATGTCGATCGGTTTCTTCGGCGAACACGTCGGCCTGCTGCGCGCCTTCTGGCCGCTGGCGTTCTTCGCGCTCTTCGCGTTCGTCTTCGCTCGGGCGGCACGCGAACGTGCTCCGATGCGAGAGTCGTCGCGAACGCCGTGAGCCGGTAAACTTCTGCGGGTGCGAATCGTTGTTGCAGACTGCTCCGTTGACTATGCGGGGCGCCTGTCGGCGCACCTGCCGCGTGCAAAGCGCGTGCTCATGCTCAAGAACGACGGCAGCATCTTGGTGCACTCCGACGGCGGCTCTTATAAGCCGCTCAACTGGATGAGCCCTCCGTGCACGCTCGCACCGCTCGAACTCGACGACGATCAGACGAGCGCGGGCATTGTCGAAGCGTGGGAGGTCACGCACAAGAAGACTGCGGATCGCCTCATCGTCTCGCTCTTCGAAATCTTCCACGACAGCTCGCACGATCTCGGCATCGACCCGGGCCTCATCAAAGACGGCGTCGAGGCCCACCTGCAAGAGCTGCTCGCCGACCAGATCGAACTCGCCGGCGAGGGCCACACCCTCGTGCGCCGCGAATACATGACCGCGATCGGCCCGGTCGACATTCTCGCGAAAGACGAGAATGGTGGATCAGTGGCCATCGAAATCAAGCGCCGCGGCGGCATCGATGGCGTCGAACAGCTCACCCGCTACCTCGAACTCATGAACCGCGACCCGAAGCTCGCACCCGTCACGGGCGTCTTCGCCGCGCAAGAGATCAAGCCGCAGGCGCGCACCCTCGCCGAGGATCGCGGCATTCGCTGCCTCGTGCTCGACTACGACGCGATGCGCGGCATGGAGGATCAGAACACGCTGTTCTAAGGCGGTTCGCCGCCATTTCGTGACGTTGTTCACGCTCAAGATGAAACTGAGGGTGATTTTGGACTCCCACGTAAGTTTTCAGCCTTTTCGCAGGGCATCATTCAGCTATGACACAACTGAATGAAGATCAGCAGTTCGCCCCCGTGCCGCCGGCCGCGCCGACCCCGCAGTACGCGGCCCCCGCCCCGGTGAAGAAAGAGAAGAACGTCCTCGGTCTTGTCGCCTTCGTGGTGGCGGTTGTCGGGTTTGTTTTCGCGTGCATCCCGGGCGCATTGATCCTGGGCTGGGTGTTGCTCCCCATCGCTTTCATTCTCTCCCTCGTCTCCCTCTTCTTGAAGGGCAAGGGGAAGGGCTTCGGTATCACCGCCCTCATCCTTTCGGTCGTCGGCACTCTGGTCGGCGTCATCGTATTCGTCAGCGTCGTCGCGACTTCCTTCGACGAAGCATTCAGCGGCGGCGACACGACCATCACGACACCGGAAGGCTCCACCGATGACGCGGCTCCCGCAGTCGAGGAGAGCGCTTCCGACGCAGCTTCGACCACGGGCACCCGCGAGGCCCCGCTGCCGATCGGCACCGTCATCAATCAGGGCGATTGGTCAGTCACCGTCAACTCGGTCAACCTCAATGCCACCGATGCCATCACCGCCGAAAACCCCTTTAATCAGGCAGCGCCTGAGGGCAGCGTCTACATCCTCGCTAACGTCACGGCCACTTACACCGGCGATGACGCAAACGGTTCAATGCCGCTGATTTCCGTCGCCTACGTCACCGCAGACGGAAACACCATCGAGACGTACGAAAGCGTCGTGCTCGCACCCGAACCGTTCGACTTCGCGTCGACGCTCTACGCAGGCGCTTCAGCCACCGGCAACATTGCGTTTGCCGTTCCCGCAGATACTGCCGCACAGGGCGTGCTCGCAGTGACGCCGAATGTCATCGGCGACAAGGCCTTCGTGGCCGTTCAATAATTCAACAACTCAGGTGGCTGCATCCGATCGGGTGCAGCCACCGTCGTTTCATGACCTCTACGCCGCCGTCAGCCGCCCCCGCGCCGAGCGCACCCGGAACCACAGGGTGAGCTCGCGTGCAGCGCGACTCGTAACGAAGTGATCCGGGGCCGACTCCAGGTCGTCGAACGTGTCACGAAACCCAGCAGGTGCGGGCGCCGCAGACTCCGCTGACGGCTCGTACCCCATCGTCCAGTCCTGGAACTGCCGCTGCTCGATCGGCTCGTCGAGCAGCACGCGAACGGACTCGTGACGCGGGTCCGCGTGGATCGCCGTGAACAGGGCATGCACATCGCGATCCGCCCCCTCCAAGAACTGGATGAATCGTCCCTGCCGATACAGCAGCATGCCGGTCACTCCTGCCGCAGCATTGTGTGCGCGCGCACGAACCAGCAGGTCGGGAAGCTGAGCTTCAGTAAATGCGCTCGTCGAGCGGCTCGAGTACACGAGCGAGTGCAAGGCCGCAGACCCGATCGTCTGCACCGGTGAGTGTGTCATGGGTTATGCCGCCTTTCCGGGTGCGCCAGGGAGTGATCGGGACGCTTCGAGCGCGGTGATCGCAGCCGACAGTGTCGAGAAGCTGCCGATCTCACGTGAGTACTGATCGCAGGCGAGGTATCGTTCAGCGCCGATGCGATCCACGAACCCGAGAAACTCGCCGTCGCGGCTGCCGACAAAGAAGTCGTCTTCCACCTGCGACCACGTATCGAGGCCACCTGCGTACGCACCTGCGTCCATGGAACCCTCCTTCTCGTCCGCCACATTCAGGCCAACGGCTCCATGATTCCATACTTTACACAAAAACTGTCATACCTTCTGAACGTGGCATGATAGTCACCACGCAACTGCAACTACAGCAGCCCTTCAGAAGAACTGGGACACACATGGGATCACTGCGCTACGACGGCCTCGTCACCCACTTCGAGGACCGCACGCTCGCACACCTACAGATCGTGATCGTGCAGAAACTCATGCGCGGCGAATCATTTCTCATGTCATGGAAAGACAGCGTGAACGGCGGCGACGGACGCACGGCGATCTGGATCTCCCCCGACATCCCCATGACATTCAAGTTCATGGGCAGTCGCGTGCCCGAGATCAACAAGGACTGGCTGCTCGTTCTCGGCAAGTCGGCCGAATCAACAACAGGCCTCATCGTCATGAAAGAAGATGGCACGCTCGCCGCGGCCGATGCCGAGGGTGACAAGCACCCCGGCAACCTGCGCTCAGCGAAGTAGATTGACGCTTAAAGTCGCTCGGCGATCCACCGAGACCCCGCGCGACGCAGCGCGAGTTCGGCAACCTCCGCACCACCATCTCGGCGTGCGGTGCAACGCCAACCCGTCAGGCGCTCGGGCGCATGCGTAATCAAGGGGTGCGCATGACTCTCGGGCACCTCGATGATCGGTCGCGGCGACCCCTCGATGCGCCACCGCGCCCGCTCGAAGACGAACCGCGCCGGCACCCCATTCGCCATCCAGACGACCACGGTGTCATCGCGAACGGGCAGCTTCGGCCCGATAACTGATTCGAACATATGTTCGAGTGTACGCTGACTTTTTGCGACGCGCCCATCGGTGCGCGAAGTTCGTTCAGTCGGCAGCGTCGCGCGTCGAGAGCCGCTCCCCGGGGCCACATTTGGGGAAACAGGACTCCTCGGGGAGCGGCCGGAAGCAGCCTTGCATCTTTCGTTCCGAATAGGCACCGCATTGACAGCCCCACGCGAGCATGCCATGCACACATGTCACCGACCGGCCGCTGCCGCGCCGTAGTTCTGCGGCGGATACTGCGGCGTGGGCGGCTGCGCGCGCTGAGTGCTCTGCGCTCGCGGCGACCCCCCTGACCGCTGAGACCCCCCTGCCTGCGCCGAACCCCGCGCCGACCCCTGCGCTGCGGCCGCACCAGGCTGCAGCGGCGCGTCAGCTCGGCCCGGCACCTTCGGCGAGCGCGACGGCCACGGCACCGCCCGCTCCGCCTCGGTGCGCGTCGCGAAAATGCCCACCATGCGCTGTTGATGTCGCACCGGATGCCAGGCGAGCAGCACGTACCGCGCCTCCCCCGCAGTGTCTCGAATGCCGCGAATCACCGCTTTCGGGTACTGCGCGAACTCGCGCATGACGATCCACTCGTCACTCGCCACCTGGATCAGGTTTGATCGCTCTGCCACGTGCAGCAGCGTAAATCCCACCACCGACGTTGCTGGCGTGGTGCGGCCCGGTGACCCGCCACCCGTCGCGGCGGAGTTCTTCGCTCACGCGAATCGATCGACGACGAAAGCTCCGCATGAACGAATTTCTCCTGCGGGAGCAGAGCTGGCGAGGGGCCCGGCTCGCACCCCGACTCACACCCCGGGCCGCGACTCGTCGCCGAACGTGCACTCATCGCCGTTGACCGTGAGCGTCGCCGAAGGGTTGAGCGCGTCGAACAACTCGGTCTGCACTTGGCAGGCCTCCGCGATGTCGATGGTCAGCGACCCGAAGGGAATCTCAGAGAGCCCCACGGAAGAGTCGCGCTCAACAATGCCCTCAGACACCGCCCCTGCACCCGCCACCGAGATCGTGAAGTGCATCGACGCGGGGTCATCTGTCGCACCGTCCGTACCCCAGTACGCGATCGTCACGGTACCGCTCTCGGGCGCCGCACTGCACGCCGACAGCCCGACGAGACACAGGGCCGCTGCACCGGCAACGACCGTCGTGCGCAAGGCGCGCACCGCACGATACTGACTCATGCACTCAGTGTGGCAGTGACGATCGCGGATGCACGAGCTACTTGCCGTCGCCCGAGGGCATGCCGATCAGAAACCCGGCAACCGCACCGATCGCGAGCCCGCTGCCGGCTCCGAGCCCGATCAGCCCGATCAGGCCGCCCAGCACGGCGCCGATGCCGCCGCAGACCACAATTCCGGCGACCACCCACACGATGGTCGCCCGCGTTACCGATTTCTCCTGCTCACTCACTGTGCCCAGGGTACTCCGGTTCTCGAGTGCTCGAGGCGGCGCGATCGCGAGACAGCGCGGCATCAACAAGCAGCGCACGAACCATTCACCCGAACGCGGCGACCAGCGCCCGGTTGCGCTGCGCGATGAGGCGCCGCAGGTAGGGCACGAGAATCAGCGGTTCGACGATCGCCCCGAAGATGGGGGATGCAAGCGTGATGGTGTCGGTCATGCGGGTGCCCGTGCCCTCGGCGACGAACACGTGCTCATGGTGAAAGATGCGAAACGGCCCGCGAACCTGTTCGTCGACGAAGCGCCGCGGTGCGTCGAGCGCGGTGATGCGCGAGGTCAGGGTGAACCAGATGCCGAAGTGCCGGGCCCGCCACGTCACGGTTTCGCCGAGGCCAATGGGCCCCGCCGTGACGCCGCCCACGGCCCGCTCCTGCGACTGCGCCATCGAGGCGACGTGCTGATCGATGTCGAGAGAGATCGCGAAGAGGTCTTCGGGCGGCACCGCCGCAAAGGTTTCGATCGTGAAGGATCGCGTCACGCAATCCCTCCCGCTTCGGGTTCGGGCAGGTCGGCGTCGGCTCGCTGCGCACCACGCACCGGGTCGGCACCCCGTCGATCGAGGCCGACGTGAATCAGCAGCGCTCCGGCGAAGAGGATCGCGCCGATCATGTTGCCGGCATACGACACGAGATTCAGCGACCCCATGAACGCCCAGTAGAGGTCGTTCGCGCCCACGGTGGGCTGCGGGATCAGCTGGGCGTATTGCGTGAGAAACGAAACAACGACCAGCCCGAGGCCACTCCACATCAGTATCTTGAGGTTCTTGCGCATCGTCGCCCTCCTTCGCGCCGGGCGCGAGCAGAAGTGCGCCCGGTTGCCCCTACGCTAACGAGTTCGTAGCATTTCCAAAACCCGTCGAGCGACGCTGCGCGAAATCGAGGATCATCGACGCGACCGGCTCCGGGCTGCGAATGATGGCTTCATGGCCGCGATCCGGAATCAACTCCATGACGCCGTCGGGCAGCGCGTCGGCGACCTCGCGCACCCAGTCGGGCGGGCAGACGCGATCATCTTCACCGGTGAGCACGAGGGTCGGCGTCGTGATCGTCGGGCAGATCGCCTCGATACGATGCCCGAGCATGAATCGCAGCTTGTTGAGAAACCAGATCGGGCTGGTCTTCGCGTACTGCCAGAGCCCGAGCAGCAGCACCTTCGGGGTTTCGCCCCAGAGGTCTTGCACCATGCGCATGCCCTGCCGGATCGCCGTGCGCTCGTGGCGATTCACCGTGGGCGCGATGAGTACGAGCGCCTCGACGAGCTCGGGGTACCGGTGGGCGACCTCGGCGACGATCTGCGTGCCCATCGAGTGCCCGACGAGCACGGCGGTGTCGGGCACGCGGTCGCGGATGAACTGGGCGATCACCTCGGCGGTCTGCTCCAGCGTTGCGGCGGATCCGGGCTCCGGTGAATCACCGAAGCCCGGCAGGTCGACCGCGAGCACGCGACCATTGCCCGAGAGCTCTTCGCCGACCCCGGCGTACACGACGCGCCCCATGCCGATGCCGTGGATCAGCACGTAGACGCGATCGCCCGCATCGGTCGGGCCCGCGGTCTCGGTGTAGGCCATCTCGACCGGCCCGTGCTCGTAGGTCAGATCGCGCGGTTCCATCTCAGCAGACTAGCGCTCGAGCCCCGCGAGAATGATGTCGAGCCCGCGCTCGAACGAGGCATCGAGGTCGAGTGCGGGATCCGCCGCCGCGTCATCGCCCGCGCCCCGATCCGAGCCGGCACCGTGAGCGGCTCCGGCGTCGGCCCGGCCGACCAGCGACCCGAGGGCGCCCAACGCTGCGGCCTGCCGGTGCGTCTGCGTGGACTGCGTGTGGCCGAAGGTGAAGAGCAGGATGGTGCGCGCGCCGTCGGCTCCGATGAGCTCGGCCAGGCGATCCTCCACCGCCGAATCGCCGAGTCGAAACGCCGCCGCCGTCGCGACCACGTCGGCACCGTCACGAATGTCGAGCATGGCGCCGCGGAGGGCGAGACAGATGAAGCGCGCGCGGTCGGCCGGCCCGACCGGAGCACCGTCGCGTGTGAGCACCGCGCCCGCTTCGACCTGCAGCACCCCGCCGGCGATCTCATCGGCCATGAGCGCAAGCAGGCTCTGCTTATTGGGCACGTGGTGGTAGAGCGCGCTGGGCTGCACGTCGAGCGCCGCGGCGACCCGGCGCATCGAGCAGCCCTCGAGCCCCTGATCGTCGAGTACCTCCAACGCCGTGGAGACGACATCGGCGAGCGTGTTGCGCATTTCCCCAGCCTAGCGCTAACCTGAACACCGTTCACCAGAACACTGTTCAGGTTGGCCTGCCGGGCCGGGGCATTACCCCGCCGCAGCGCCCGACTCACCGAGGAGCCCCCATGACCACCGACGCCACCCCCGCGCTCGAGACCGCCGCCGCCCCGCGCCGCAATCGCGTCGCCACCGATCTTGCGCTCATCGCCGCGTTCGCCGCCCTGATCGCCGCCTGCGCACTGCTTCCCGCCATCAGCATCGGCGGCCTCGTACCCATCACGCTGCAGACCTTCGCCGTGATGCTCTCGGGCGCCGTGCTCGGGGCGCGACGCGGATTCTTGGCCGTGCTGCTGTACCTCGCCGTCGGCGCGATCGGCCTGCCGGTGTTCTCCGGCGGATCGGCCGGCCTTGCACCGTTCGCCGGGCCCACGGTCGGCTACCTCGTCGCGTTCCCGCTCGCCGCGCTGCTCACCGGCTTCATCGTTGAACGCCTGCCCCGCCGCAAGATCGCGGCGAGCATCCCGCTCATCTTCGTCGCCGGCTTTGCCAGCAGCCTCATCTTCATTCACCCGCTCGGCGCACTCGGCCTCGCGTGGCGCGGCGGCATGAGCGTCGGCGACGCCTTCCTCTTCGACCTCGCGTTCATTCCGGGCGACATTGTGAAGAACATCCTCATGGCGCTCGTCGCGACTGCCGTGCACCGCGCCTTCCCCGCACTGCTGCCGACCCGCACCCGTTGAGCGCACGTCGGCACCGCCCCGCACCCGCACCCGCACCCGAGTAGGATCTCCGCGTGATCGAACTCCGCTCCGCCACCGTGGTCGCCCCAGGCCCCGACGGCGATCGGACGATTCTGCAGCCCACCTCGCTGACGCTCGCCGAGCACCGCATCTCGGTGATCGGCGGCAACGGCTCGGGCAAGTCGACGCTCGCCCGGCTCGTGAACGGTCTGATCGCGCCGAGTTCGGGGTCGGTGCACATCGGCGCCGTCTCTGACTCGGGCATTGGCGCCGACGCGGGTGCAACGAACGGCACCCTGCTCGATACCCGCCGCGACGGAGCCGCAGTGCGCCGCGCAGTGGGGTTCGTCTTCACCGACCCATCGGCGCAGCTCATCATGCCGACGGTCGTCGAAGACGTCTCGCTCTCGCTGCGCCGCAGCCACCCCGACAAGCGCGAGCGTCACGCGGCGGCCCTCGCCGTGCTCGAGCGCTTCGGGCTGGCCGAGCGCGCCGACCAGAGCGTGCACACGCTCTCGGGCGGGCAGAAGCAGTTGCTCGCCATCGCGTCGGTGCTCGCGGGCGACCCGGCGATCCTGGTCGCCGACGAACCGACCACCCTGCTCGACCTGCGCAACGCCCGCACCATCGGCGATCTGCTGATGTCGCTGCCGCAGCAACTGCTCGTCGTCACGCACGACCTCGACCTCGCCGCGCGCGCCGGCCGCACGCTCGTGGTCGACGACGCTCGCGTCGTGTTCGACGGCCCACCCGCCGAGGCGATCGCGCACTACCGAGAGCGAGCACTTCGGTGAGTGAGGCGTCTCCGCTCGGCAGCTACATCACCCGCCGCGGCCCGCTGCACGCGGTGCGACCGGGGGCGAAGCTGCTCGGGCTGTTCCTCTTCGCAATCGTCGTCATGGCCCTGCGCGGCACGGGCGTCGCCGTGTTCTGGACGACCACACTGTGGCTCGGGATCGCGATCGCGCTCGCCATCCTCTCGGGCATGCGCGGTCGCGACTTCGGCCGGGTCGCCCGCGGCTTCGCCATCGTTGCGGTGCTGCTCTTTATCTTCACCGCCGCGAGTGACGCGTTTGCCGCGGTGGGCGGCATCGGCGCGGCCGGGGCAGCATTCCCCGGTGGCGAGGCCTGGGCCGCCGGCGCAGTGCGCGGATACGTGGTGGTCGGCAGCCTCTTCGCGCTGATCCTCGCCGCCAGCGCCGTCACCGCGAGCACCGCGATCGAAGACATGACCGACACCGTGACCTGGGCGATCGGGCCACTGCACCGCTTCGGCGTCAAGCCCGAGCGCGTCGCGCTCGCGTTCTCACTCGTCATCCGCGCGATTCCGAATGTCATCGGCATCTCACGCGAGACCCGTGACGCCGCACGGGCCCGAGGGCTCGAACGCAGCCCGCGCGCCCGCGTCGTGCCGCTGGTGATCCGCACCGTCGCCCAGGCACAGCTCACCGGCGAGGCGCTCGCGGCGCGGGGCATCGGTGAAGAGGACGAGGATGTGGATCAGCCCGGTGGTTCGGGGCACACGCGCGGTCGGGGCGCGGCGGCCGCGTAGTCTGGGAGCATGACGGAGCAGCCGCCGATCCCTGAAGACGTGCACGCCGACTACGTGAACGAGGCGGCCCGCGCCGCACTCGACGCACTGCAGGCGACCCCTGACTACACGCACCTCGCCGCGTTCCTGAACGCGCTTCGCGAGGGCTACCTCATCGTCGACGTCACCGGCGCGGCGACAAAGAAGAAGGGGCACCGGGTGCGCACCATCCGGTCGACCACCGGAAAGCCCGTGCTACCCATCTTCACGTCGATGGCCGAGCTGCGCGCCCTCGCGCCGAGCTCGCGCGCCGACGAGGTGCGCGGTGCAGTGATGCCCGCTCGAGCTGCCCTCGCACTCATCGGCACCGACCGGTTCGTCGCCGCCGAATTCGACAAGGCGTCGGCCGCGCTCGTGATGCTGCGCAAATACGTGATGCTCGCCTCGGGCGAGGGCGAGATCACCGCCGAGATGCTGGAGAGCATGCGTTAGAGCGCGCGATGCTCCTCAACGCCTAGAAGTGCATCTGCTGCATGGTGGCGTACTTCGTGAGGACCTCTTCGAGCTCGGCGTGCTCCGCCGGCACCGAAAACTGCACGCGACGGTTCTCGCCGTCGGCGAGAATGATGTCGTTACCGTTTGACACCCGGATCGATGACCATGGCGCCGCCCAGGTCATCGCGGATGCCGCATCGCTGGCGGTGACTCCGTTCGCGTCGAGCTCCAGACGCACCGACTTCGCCGAACCCGAGATCGGGTAGCTCGCGGGGAACTCCGCCTGCTCCCAGGGCTCGAAGTAGACGGCGAGGCCCAGCTTCGCCTGCGGCCATCCGGCGCGCAGGCTGCGCGAGACCCGAGACACCCGCAGATCGGTTGGAGTAGGCGTGCCGTCGGGGCCCGGCACGAGCACCCCCGCGACGATGCCGCCGATGTCATACGTCTGCCGGAAAAGCTCTTCCTGCCGCCGATCCGCAAGCTCGATATCGCTGCTCACGATCACCGGCTGCCCGACGATCCACTGCGTGCTCACCTGCCACGTGGGGCGGTCGGCACGCTTCTTCTTCGCAGAACTGCGAACTCCGAAGAAGACGATGGCGGCGAGCACCAGCACACCGACGGCGAGAAAGATCAGGATCCCTATGTCATCACTCACAAAAGTGATTTTAGGGCCCAAAATCTCCTGCCGCTAGCGCCTGCACGCCCGCCGCCCGCTCCCCGATGAACGCTATTCCGCAGACTTCATGCCGAACGCACGCACGGCCTGCGCGACGCCGAGGATGATCATCGAGATGCCGAGCAGCAGCCACAGAGTGACCGCGCCGAGCAGGGGCGAGAAGATCAGGGTGAGGCCGGCGAGCAGCCCGATGACGCCGTGGATGATGCCCCACACCTTGCTCTTCGCCTGGCTCAGCGTGCTGAACGCGAGCACGGCCTCGAAGATCCAGAGCACACCGATGGTGATGGTCAGGAAGAGCGCGAGCAGTGCGCCGGTGGCTTTGAGGTTCGCGAGCATGACGAACCCGCCGATGACGTAGAGCAGGCCGAGCACGATGTGCCCCGTGCGCGCCCAACCGCCAACCGTGCGCCCGAAGAGCGCCGAGCCGACGTAGACGACGCCGACCACAAGGGCGTACGCCGCGGTGAGCGCGGCGATGATCTGGGTGGTCACGGCGCCCGATGCACCCGGGAAGAAAACGATCAGCAGACCGAGCACGATCGCGATGAGGCCGCCGATGCCAAGTGCGGTGCGGAGCGCGTTGCTGCTTGCCGCGGCCTCGGGGGTTGTGGGTGCGGATGACGCCATGTCGACTCCTTGTTCAGGTGCGTGCGGCAGCGCCGATGCGCGCCTGCTCTTATCATGGCGGATTCTCAGGAAATACACGAGAGCGGGTGCGGGCCCACGAGCAAACGTTCGGTGTCGGTGGGCGGGCGTAGGCTGGCGAGGGGACTCAGCGCCGACCCGCCCAGGCGCGCCACACCGAAGGGGAACCGATGACCGAATCGCCGCAGCCCGCAGACTCCGAGACCAACGCGACCGACGCCTCCGGCTCGCGGGGCGACGTACAGCTTGAGACCGAACTGTTCCGCGTCACCCGCTGGACCATCGCGCCCGGTGGCGCGATTCCCGAGCACCGGCACGACTTCCCATACGTCGTGGTGCCGCTCGTCACCGGCACCATGCACGTTGTCAACGCCGACGGCAGCGAGATCCAGGCCGATCTCGAGTTCGGCGTGAGCTACACCCGGCCGGCCGGCGCGGTGCACCGCGTCGAGAACCGCGGATCCGACTCCGACATCGTCTTCGTCGAAACGGAGCGCCTCGCATGACCGCCGTGATCGTGCGCGATATCGCCCCCGGCGACCGCGACGCCTGGCAGAACCTCTACCGCGGCTACCGCGACTTCTACGGCAAGCCGCACGACGACGCCATCTACGATCGCGTGTGGCAGTGGCTGCACGACGCGACGCATGAGACCCGCGGCCTCGTGGCCGAGCTCGACGGCACCCCGATCGGCATCGGCCACTACCGCACCTTCGCGCGGCCGATCGACGGCGGTACAGGGCTCTACCTCGACGACCTCTTCACCGCCGCCGAAGCCCGCGGAACGGGCGCGGGCACGGCGATCCTGCACCGGCTTGCCGAGATCGCACGCGACGAGGGCGCCACGCTGGTGCGCTGGATCACGGCGGAGAGTAACGAGACCGCGCGTCGCCTCTACGACCGCGTCACCGATCAGACCGCTTGGGTGACCTACGACCTGAAGCCGGCCGAATAGGGCGACGCACCGCCGCGCCGCGCGTCAGTCGCGCAGGCGCTCGGTGCCCGGCGTCGCGGCCGTGCGACCGTGCGCGACGGGAGCCCCATCGGCGTCGACCGCCACGAACACGATGCGCTCAAGCGTCAGAATCTCGGCACCCGTCACCGCATTCTCGACGCGGCAGCTCAGCGTGATCGAGGTGCGCCCGAACGCTTCGATGCGGTACTCGAGCTCGAGCAGATCGCCGCGATCGGCCCGCGCCGAGAAATCGATCGCCGACATATGCCGCGTCACGACATCGATGGTGCCGAGCTGCGTGACGGCCACGATCGCCGCCTCCTCATCGACCCAGTGCAGCAGACGGCCACCGAACAGGGCGCCGTGCTGGTTGAGGTCTTCGGGCTTGACCCACTTGCGGACGATGTGGCGGTAGTCGCTGCTCATGCGGTCAGCCTACTGTCGGGCGCAATGCGTTTACCGGGCTGCGGCGACCTCGCCGCGGATCACCGGCACGGTCTCCGCCCGACTGTGTTCCACGTGCGCGAGCGCCAACGCGGCCGCGCGCTCGACCTGCCCGCGCACGATGGCATCGCAGAGATCGCGGTGCTCGCGGTGCACATCGCGGTCGTTCCGCTCGCTCGCAATGTGGAAAAGTCGCTTCACCCGGCCCCGCACCGGCAGCATGAGGTCTTGCAGCAAGCGATTGCCCGCCAGATCGACGACGACGTCATGAAAATCAGAGGTCGCATCGGCGATCGCCCCGCCCCGCGAGGCGTCGACCGCGCGCTCTGCGGCATCGAGCGCCGCGATCAACGAGTCGCCCGATTCCCCAGCAGCGCATCGCGTCGCGGCCAAGCGCGCGGCGAGCACTTCGAGCGAGGCCCGCACGTCGAACAGCTCCTCGATATCGGCGAGTTCCATCGGAGCCACGATGGCGCCGCGCCGCGGCAGCGTGCGAATGTACCCCTCGGCTTCGAGCCTCGGCAGCGCCTCGCGAATGGGAATGCGCGAAACGCCCAGCTCTTCGGCGACCTCACGCTCGCGCACCCGGCTTCCGGTGGGCATGCGACCGTCGATGATGCGATCACGCACCCAGGCGTAGACGCGATCGCCGTGGGTCGCGCTCGGCTCCGTCGCAA
Organism: Leucobacter musarum subsp. musarum; assembly: GCF_001273845.1. Taxonomy (GTDB): domain Bacteria; phylum Actinomycetota; class Actinomycetes; order Actinomycetales; family Microbacteriaceae; genus Leucobacter; species Leucobacter musarum. The sequence goes on along the minus strand of NZ_JHBW01000088.1, from coordinate 104,527 downwards.
CGGGGAGGTTCGTGGTCATTTCGATCGATCCGTTCTGCGCTCACGTAGCGGCGACGCGGGGGTTCCCGCCGCATCGTGCGGCACGTCGGCCAGTGTAGGCGACGCCGCGTTGCGCCCGACTTGGTATTCCAAATGTAATTCACTCACGCGCAATTCGCCACAATCCCGCCCACTGATTCGAAGTTGCGGCGATTCTGGCATACAATCCATGCTGATCGGGCTCGCGCCCGACCTGGGTCATTCACCAGAGCAAAGGAGTCTGCGCATGACCGCACCCGCAACGAACACGTCTGCCCCCTCGACGCCCGACGCCCCGTCGGGCTCGGGATCCGACCGCCCGCGCACACTGAAACGCCAGCTCGGCCTCCCCGCACTGATCGCCTACGGCCTGACCTCGATGGGCGTGCTCTCGGTGGTGTCGGTCTACGGCCCGGCAACGGCGCTCAGCGACGGGCACCTGCCGGCGGCCTACGTCGCGGCGATCATCATCATGCTCTTCACCGCACACAGCTACGGGCGCATGGCTGCGCACGTGCCGATCACTGGCGGCGCCTACGCCTACGTCACGCGCGGTTTCGGCTCGGTCACGGGCTTTCTCACCGGCTGGGTGATGCTGCTCGACTACCTCTTCCTGCCGATGGTCAACTTCCTGCTCTTCGGCCTCTACTTCAACAGCCTCTTCACCGCGATCCCGTCGTGGGTCGGCACTCTGATCTGCATCGCCATCGTGGCGGCGCTCAGCATCGTCGGCGTGAACTGGATCAAACGCATGAACACGGTCGTCATCTCGGCGTCGGTCCTGGTGATCCTCGCGTTCCTCGTGCTCGCCGTGCTCAATGCCCCCGATCTCACCCTCGACTCGGTCACCACGCCGCTCTCGATCGGCTCCGGCGGCATCGCGCCGATTCTCGCCGCTGCCGCGATCGTCGCCTTCGCGTTCCTCGGCTTCGACGGCGTCTCGACGCTCGCCGAGGAGACCACCAATCCTCGCCGCACCGTGCCGAAGGGCATCGTGCTCGCCACCCTGTTCGCCGGGCTCGGCTACCTCGCATTCTCGATCGCCGGCAGCCTCATCGCCCCCGACTGGACACAGCTCGAAAACCTTGACGCAGCAGGCACTGAGCTGATGCAGCGCGCCGGCGGCGATGTACTCATGGTCGTATTCGTCATCGTCAACGTCGTCGGCATCGTGCTGTGCGGCGCGGCGGCGCAGATGAGCGTGAGCCGAGTGCTCTTCGCGATGGGGCGCGACGGCATTTTGCCACCCGCGCTCTCGAAACTGCACCGCCGCTTCCGCACGCCCTACGTGGCCGCGACACTCGTCTCGCTCGTCGCACTCGTGGCGCTCTTCATCACGCTCGACCAGGCCGTCTACATGATCAATTTCGGCGCTCTGGTGGCCTTCGCGATGGTCAACCTCGCGACCATCAAGGTGCTGTTCTTCGACATGCGACTGCGCAGCGGCTGGGGCGTCGTGCGCCACCTCATCATGCCAGTGATTGGCTTCGTCTCGATCGCGTGGCTGTGGACCTCACTCGCACCCTTCACCTACGCACTCGGCGGCGCCTGGCTGGTGATCGGCGTGATCGTGTACGTCGCGCGCCGCAAGCGCCACGGCGGGCCGCTCGCTCTGCAGCTGGAGGGCGCCGACACCGAGACGATGCCGACGCTCCCCTACCGCGACTGAGTCGGGGCGTCCGCGCAATGCGCAGCGCGCGGACTCCTCACCCCAGCGGGAACACCGGCGGAAACAGCTCGGCCTCGCTCGACCCCGCCGCCCCGGCCAGCGCATCGCGCTCGGGGTAGGCGGCGCGCAGCAGCTCGAAGACCCGCTGCCCCTCGCGTCGCAGCTCGGCGAGGTCGACCCCGGGAATCTGCCCGCCCCGCATCACCACTCGCCCGGCAACCATACTGAAGGTCGCATCGCGCCCGGTACCGGCGAGCACGAGGGTGCGAATCGGGTCGTCGACCGCCCCCATGCGCACGTCGTCGAGCGCGAATGCGACGAGGTCGGCAGCGGCACCGGGGGCGATGCGGCCGAGGTCGGGGCGATGCAGTGCGCGGGATCCTCCGAGCGTCGCCGCCTCGACGTACTCGGCGAGCATGCCCCGGCCGAGGTCGTCGTACTGCGCCTTCGCGAGTTGCACCCCGGTGTCGATGGCGCGCACGAGGTCGGGCGGAAACGAGTCGGTGCCGAGGCCCACGTTCACTCCGGCGTCGAGGTACTGCGAGAGCTGCTCAAGCCAGAAGGCGTAGCGCGCGTTCGTCAGCGGGCAGTGCGCGATGGAAACGCCCGCGGCGGCGAGCCGGGCGAGGTCGCCGCGATCCTCGCCGTGCACATCGGGGTGCACGTCGAGGTAGACCCCGTGCGCAAGAATCAGCCGCTCGTTCAGCAGCCCGGAGGCGTCGAGCAGGTCGAGCGGCGTGGTGCCGCGTTCGCGCGCGAGCACCCCAATCTCGGAGTCGAGACCCTGCGTCGCGTGGGCGCGCACGAGCACGCCCCGTTCGGCGGCGATGCGCCCGGTCTCGGCGAGGAGTGCGTCGCTCACCGTCTCGATGCGGCAGGGCACGAACACGCCGGTGACGAGCGGATCGCGCAGCTCGTCGACGGTGTCGAGAAAGCGCACGGCGTCGGCGAACGCGGCCGCCCCGCGCGCCTCGTCCCAGCGGATGCCGGCCGACCCGTCGGGGTGCGTCACGTGCACGCCCGAGCGATACGACGGGCCGAGAAACGTGCGCAGCCCGAGCGCACTCGCGGTGCGCGCGGTATCAAGGAGATCGTCGTGCGTTTCGGCCCAGGCGCCGTGGATCTCGGTCGAGATCGGCATCGCGGTGGTGATGCCGTGCAGGATCAGCTGCACCAAACCGTACCGCCGCAGCAGGCTGCGATCGGCTGGCGACAGCACCTCGCGCGGGGCCTCGGCGTAGGCCGCCGACCACTCGAGACGGGCCTCGTGCTCCGGGCTCCACCACGAATCGAGTAACAGGTGGTCGATGTCGACGAGCCCCTCGAGATCGATGAGACCCGGCATGAGCAGGCTCTCGCCGAGGTCGATCACCTCGTCGGCGCCGGCGGCCAGTTCGGCCCCGGCGACGCCCGACGCGACGGCGGCAACGTGCTCGCCCCGCACGAGCACGGTCGCGTCGCGCACCAGCACGAACCCGGGCCCGCCCGGGCGGTCCGCGTCGTGCACGATGGCGTGCGCGGCCCGCACCGCCGTGGTCGGCTCGGCACTGCTGCGCGCAGCGCCACCGAGCACGGCGCTGCTCGGCACTCGCTCCGCACTCACGAGGCGAGCTGGTCGCGACGCGTCGGCTTCCACCCCGGCCCGGGCACCGCGGCGCGCAGCGCGCGCGTATAGGGGTGGGTCGGGTGCGCCAGCAGCTCGGCGGTCACGCCCTGGTCGACGATGACGCCGTTCTCCATGACGACCATGCGATCAGAGATCTGATTGACGACGGCGAGGTCGTGCGAGATGAACAGGTAGCTCACCTGACGCTCGGCCTTGATGTCGGCCAGCAGATTCAGAATCTGCGCCTGAATCGAGACGTCGAGCGCTGCCACGGCCTCGTCGAGCACGATCACTTTCGGGTCTGCGGCGAGCGCGCGCGCAATGGCGACGCGCTGCCGCTGCCCACCCGAGAGCTCGCGCGGGTAGCGGTCGAAGAAGCGCTGCGGCAGGCCCACCGAGTCGAGGATCGCCTGGGCGCGCTGTTTAATGGTGCCGCCTCGCCCGCGCCCGTGCAGCCGCAGGTTCGACATGATGACGTCGCCGATGCGCTGGCGCCCGTTGAGCGACGAGTACGGATCTTGGAATACGTATTGCACCTCGCGAGCGCGCTCCCGGCGGGCGGCGAGGCTGCGGGGAGCGGCGGTGCGATCCTGCCCGTCGACCGTGACGGTGCCCGACGTGACGGTTTCGAGCCCGACGATCATGCGGGCGACGGTGGTCTTGCCCGACCCCGACTCCCCCACGATCGCGAGGCACTCGTCGGCGAGCAGGTCGAACGAGACGCCGTCGACGGCGACCACGTCTTCGCCCTTCGTGCCGCGCGGGGCCGGGAAGACCTTGCGCAGGTCGCTGACGGTGATGATGGGTGCGCTCATGCGTCGGCCTTCGCTTTCAGTGCCTCGTGGATCTCCAGGTTGTATTCGAGCACCGGCAGGCGGTCGAGCCGCTCGTCGATGCTGGGCCGCGCACCCAGCAGCTCCACCGTGTACGGGTGCTGCGGGTCGGTGTAGACGTGCGCACCCTGCTCGACGATCTCGCCCGCGTACATCACCGCGAGTCGATCGCAGCAGGCGTTGGCGAGCTCGAGATCGTGGGTGATGAACAGCAGCGAGAGCCCACGCGCTTTGCGCTGTTCGTCGAGGATCGCCATGACGTCGGACTGAGCCGTCACGTCGAGGGCGGTCGTGGGTTCGTCGGCGAGGATCAGCTGCGGTTCGGCGAGCAGCACGCTCGCGATCATGACGCGCTGCAGCAGGCCGCCCGACAGCTCGTGCGGGTACTGCGCGAGTCGGCGCTCGGCATGCCGCACCCCGACCTCGTCGAGCAGCTGCACGGCACGGCGCTTCGCCTCGTCGAGCTTCACGCCGCGGTCGCGCACGAGCGCCTCGGTGAGGAAGTCGCCCACCGTGTGCACGGGGTTCACGTGCGCACGGGGATCCTGGAAGATCATGCCCACATCGCTCGCACGGTATCGGCGCAACCGCTCGCGCTTCATGTCGAGCACCGACTCCCCGTCGAAGCGCACGGCACCGGAGGTGCGGAAGCCCTCGGCGAGCATGCGGGTGATCGCGCGGGTGGTGAGCGACTTGCCCGATCCCGACTCACCCACGAGCCCGAGCGCCTCGCCGCGGTCGAGCGTGAAACTGACCCCGTTCAGCAGGTCGAGCTGACGGTATTTCGTGACGAGGCTGGCGTGGAGGTCTTCGACCTCGAGCAGCGGTGCGCTCATCGGATGCTCCTTGCGTTCGAGGCGAGTCGGTCACCGAGCACGGTGATCGCCCACACGATGACGACGATGGCGAGACCCGCGGCAATGGCCTCAAGGGGTTGGCCGCGCAGCAGCGAATCGAACCCGCTCTTCACCATGAGCCCGAGGTCGGCCGTGGGCGGCTGCACGCCGAGCCCCAGGAATGACACCGCGGCGAGGTCGATCACGGCGAAGCCGAGCGACGACACCGCCTGGGCGACCACGATGGGCTGCACGTTCGGGAAGACCTGGCGCAGGCTGATGCCCACGCCCGACTGCCCCTGCAGCCACGCGGCCTGCACGTACGGCATGCCCCGTTCGCGCAGTGCGGCGCCGCGCACGACGCGCGCGACGTAGGGGATGTAGCCGATCGAGAGGCCGACGATGACGGTCGGCAGGTTCGGCCCGAAGATCGCGACAGCGATGAGGGCGAACACGATGCCCGGCACCGAGAAGAGCACGTCGAGCACCCACGAGATCGCGGTGTCGACGCGGCCCCGGTTCCAGGCGGCGACGAGCGCGAGCGCGGTGCCGATGACGGTCGCGATGAGAATGACGAAGGTCGGGCCGAGCAGCGTGATGCGCGCACCGTACATGAGCCTCGAGAGCAGGTCGCGGCCGAGGGCATCGGCCCCGAGCAGGTGCTGTGCGCTCGGACCGCTGAGCGCGGCGAACAGGTCGGGAGCATCCGGATCGTAGGGGGCGATCCACGGTGCCAGCAGTGCGGCGAGCACGATGATGGCGAGCACGATCGCGGCGGTGATGCCGCTCGGCCCGAGCTTGCGACCCGCGAGCGTGAAGCGGCCCGGGTCATCGGTGCGCGCTCGACGGAGCGCGATCTGGGTGGTGCGCGGCGCGGTCATTGCTTGCTCCCCAACTGAATGCGCGGATCGATGATCGTGTAGAGGAAGTCGACGATCGCGTTGATGACGACGAAGGCGACGACGAGCACGAGAATCACGGCCTGCACGACCGCGAAGTCGCGCTGCAGGATCGCCCGCACGAGCAGCGACCCGAGGCCGTCGAGCGCGAACACATTCTCGATGACCACTGCGCCGGCGATGAGCGTCGCGACGGTGAGTCCGAGCACGGTGGTGATCGGGATCAGAGCGTTGCGCAGGATGTGCCGTCGAATGATGATGCCGGAGCGCAGACCGCGGGCCGTCGCCGTCTGCACGTGCTCGCGGCCCTGCTCCTCGAGCACCGAGGCGCGGGTGATGCGCGCCTGGTACGCCGCGCTCGCCACCGCCAGCGCGACCGCCGGCAGCAGCAGGTGGTACAGCGTGTCGACGCCGCCACTGCCGCTGCCGTTCGTCGGGAACCAGCCGAGCCCCACCGCGAATACGCTGATCAGTGCGACGCCGACGACGAACGCGGGTGTCGCGAGGCCGAGCGTCGCGAGCGTGGTGACGACCTGGTCGGCCCAGCCGCCCTTGAGCGAGGCGAAGAGACCGAGGCCGATGCCGACGACCGCGATGATGACGGTGGCGAGCGCGATGAGCGCCACCGTCGTGCCGATGCGACCGCCGATGAGGTCGGCGACGGGCTGGCGGTAGACCACCGAGTCGCCGAGGTTGCCCTGCACGACATCACCGATCCAGGCGAAGTAGCGCACGAAGAACGGGTCGTCGAGGTGGTACTGCGCGGTGACCCGGGCGATCTGCTCGGCCGTGCCGCCCCGGGGGCCGAGCACGAAGCTCAGCGGGCTCCCCGGGGCGAGGTACATCATGCCGAAGACCACGAACGAGGTCACCAGCAGCACGAGCAGCAGGCCGCCCGCGCGCCTCAGCAGGAATGAGGGAATCGACACGGTGCTACTCCACGCCTCCGATAGTGGCCGCCCAGGGGTAGCCGAGGTAGGCCGACGACGCCGTCGCCCCCGAGATGCCGTTGTTCTGCACCAGGATCACCGGCAGGTCACCCATCGGCAGCCATGGCAGGTCGCGCGTGATCTTCTCCTGCGCGGCGATCGTGTACTTCGCGCGCTCGACCGGGTCGAGCGTCTTGCGAGCGTCGTCGAGCTCCTGTGCCGCACCGTCGTACTTGATGAAGTTGTTGGTGCTGTCGGGCGTGAACGTCGTGTAGACGTCGAGCGGGTCGGTCACGTTGCCGTAGTAGGTCGTGAAGAAGCCGTCGAGGCCCTCGCGCGCCTTCGGGTCGAAGTAGAGGTTGCCGAACTGCTCGACCGGAATCACCTTGGTCTCGATCTTGAGCCCGATAGCCTCGCCGGCGGCCTGGATCAGGTTGGCCGTCTGCTCATGCACGGCCGATGAGCCCTGCACGCCGAGCACGATGGGAGCCGAGACGTCGCCGGCTTCGGCGAGCAACGACTTCGCCTTCTCGATGTCGGGCTTCACGGAGTAGCTGTCGAACGCCTCCTGGAACAGCTTGCCGGCCTCGTCATCGCCGTAGTAGGCAGGCCCGGTGAGCACCGGCGACGGAATCGCGGCGCCCTGGAACACCACGTCGGCGATGGCCTGCGTGTCGATCGCGGCGAGCAGCGCCTCGCGCACCTTCGGGTTCGAGAAGGTGCCCGTCTCCTGAATCGCGCGCAGCGACCAGAAGATGTACGACTTGCCGAAGGTGATCGACGCATCGCTGTTCTCGAGCTGCGTGAGCCCGGCCGGCGGCAGGTAGAAGAACTGGCCGTCGACGTCACCGGTGCGCAGGGCGTTCACCGCGGTCGACTCGTCGGCGATGAAGCTGAACGAGAGCTCCTCGACCTTCGGCACGAGGTTCGCATCCCAGTAGTCGGCGTTCTTCGCGAGCGTGATCGCCTTGCCGGGCTCCCAGCTCGCGAGCGAGAACGGGCCGGTGCACATGAGCCCACCCTTCGGGGTGCCGAACTGCTCGCCCGCGGATTCGGCGGCCGCCTTCGAGACGATGGCGCCGGCCGCACTCGACATGCCCTGCTCGAAGAGCGCGTCGGGCTGCGAGAGCGTCACGGTGACCTGATTATCGCCGGTCTGCTCGACCGAGCTCACATTCTTGAAGTAGTCGGACCAGTACGTCGCCGAGTCGGGGCCGACCTGGCGCCCGAGCGAGAACACGACGTCGGCGGCGGTCAACGGCGTGCCGTCCCAGAAGGTCACCCCGCTGCGCAGCGTGTACACGTACGTGGTGTCGTTCGGCGACTCGACCTTCTCGGCGAGCGCGTTCTCGATGGTGAGGTCGGGGGTGATGCGGGTGAGACCCTCGCAGAGGTTCGCATCGACCGTGTTCTCCGCGTAGTTGAACGTCAGCATCGGGTCGAGCGACAGCGGCTCGTAGGGCAGGTTCCAGGTCACGCGGTCGACGGGCTGCGTGCCCGGGTCGGTCGTGGTGGCGAGGCTCGCGGCGTCGATATCGAACGCGGCGCCGCCCTGGCCTCCGCCCGCGCTGCCGCCGCCTCCGCCCGAGCATGCGGTGAGCGTCAGCGCTGCGGCGGCGACTGCACCGATCAGCGTGAGAGGTCGTCTGATGGTCACGGGGACTCCTTTGTTCCAGCGGGGTGAATCAGGTGGTGATGGGTGATGGGTGGTTCAGGGTAAAGAACACGCGGGGGGTGGATCGCGGAGACGCTGTCACGCAGCACCCCACGAGCCAGTCAGCGGGCGACGACCTCGTGCCCGCCGCGCAGCACGCGCACCGGGGCCGGGCGATCCGTCACCAGCTGCGCCACATTCTCGGCAGCGAACTCGAGCCGGGTGCCGCTCTCGGGCGTCCACTCGGCAATCTCGGCCACGCCGAGCATCTCGCCGCCGTGCGTCGAAGCGATGCGGAAGGCCCGTTCGAGCTCGGCGTCGGTGATCGCTCCGGTGCGATAGGCGAGCAGATGCGCACGATCGACCATGCTGCCGGTACCGAAGGGGCTCCACGAGTCGCGAACGCCATCGGACCCGGCGACGACGCGCACGCCGTGGCGTTCGAACTGATCGAGATCGGGCACGGGGTCGGGCCCGAGCGCGCACGTGGCGATCCAGATGCCCGCCTCCGCGACCCGGTCGAGCGTCTCGCCGAGACTCGGCAGCGATGCATCGCACAGCGCGAACGCATGGCCGATGGTGACGCGCCCCTGGCGCCCACCGGCGACGGTGCGCCGCGCGATCTCGCGGATCTGCGCGAGCCCGTCTTCGCCGCCGTCGTGCAGGTGAATGTCGAGGTCGCGGCCTGCGCGATCAGCGAGCCCGAACACCGCATCGAGGTGACCGTGCAGGTCTCCCTCGATGCCGCCCGGATCGATGCCGCCGACCAAGTCGGCGCCCGCGTCGAGCGACGCAGCCATGACCTTGAGTGTGCCCGGGTTCGTGAGCAGACCGAACTGCGGAAAGGCGACGATCTGCACGGTGAGATCGGGCAACCGCTCCGCTGCGGCCCGCACACCTTCGACGTTTGCCGTGCCGAGCTCGGAGGCGACATCGACGTGCGCGCGCAGCGCGAGCGTGCCGTTCGCGAGCGCGTTCGAGAAGAGCGCAAAGGCCCGCTCCTCGACCGAGGTGTCGTAGCCGAACTGCGTCGCGCGGTCGTTTTCGATGAGTTCGGCGAGCGTGCTCGCCGGGCGCCTCGACATCCACGGACGACCCCACGACGACTTGTCGGGGTGAATGTGGCCGTCGACGAGGCCGGGGGTGCGCAGCAGGGGCGGAGGGGTCGCCGTCATTGGTGAACCTTTCTCGGAAGATCTCGCTCGAACCGGTCTCTGGGATGGCGTCCGGTAAACGTAAGACATATGATAACCATACAACTCCCGCAATCTGCAAGGATGGTCACGTGCGACACATTCAACGGCGCTCACTGGTCGACACTGTTGTCGATGAGCTGAAGCGCGAGATCAGCGAGGGGCGGTGGGTGCTGGGCACCCGCATTCCCTCCGAAGCCGAGCTCACCGTCGCCCTCGGCGTCAGCCGGCCCTCGGTGCGCGAGGGCGTGCGCGCACTCGTGCAGCTCGGCCTGCTCGAAGCCCGACAGGGCGATGGCACCTACGTCATCGCCACCGACCCCACCCAGGTCGCCCTGCGCCGAGCACTGCACTCCGCCGACAGTCGCGAGGTCATCCGCGTGCGGCGCGCACTCGACGCGCTCGCCGCATCCGAAGCCGCGACCGCCCGCGACGACAGCGACGTGGAGCACCTCGAAGCGCTGCTCGCGCAGCGTCGAGAGGCGATTCGAGATCGCGACACCGCCGCCTTCACCGAATCGGACGTCGCGTTCCACCTCGCCATCGCCGACGCCTCGGGGAACCGGCTCCTCTCGGACATCTACGCCAGCTTCGACACCTCCCTGCGCGAATCGATCTCGGACGCGTCGTGTCTGGCCGCGGGCAGCGATCCGGATCAGGCCGATCAGCATGAGGCACTGCTTCGCGCGATCGCCGCAGGCGATGCCGATCTCGCGCGCGACGCCGCCCTCGGGGTACTGTCGCAGCAAGAGCAGCTGCTCGATGAACAGCCCTGACCGCCGTCAGGGAGTCGCCGCAGGAATCCTCACGATCGCCGTCGGGCTGAGCGTTCGCTACCCGATCACGAGCGTCTCCCCGCTGCTCAGCGAGATCGGCGCCGGCTACGAGCTGTCGCACACCGCGATCGCGATCCTGAGCGCCATTCCGGTGCTGCTCTTCGGCCTCGCCTCCCCGCTCGCCCCGTGGCTCGTGTCGCGCCTCGGCCTCTCGCGCGCGATTGCCGCGCTGCTCGCCGCGCTCGCACTCGCGACGCTGCTGCGCCCGTTCGTACCCGGCACGCTCTTCGCCGGAACCGTGATCGTGGGCGCCTCGATCGCACTGCTCGGCATCCTCGCCCCGCAGATCATTCGGCATGCGCTCGCGGCGCGTGGCGGGTTCTGGACCGGCGTCTACACCACGTCGTTCGGCGTCAGCGCCGCAACCGGTGCCGCGCTCTCGGTGCCGCTCTTCCACGCGCTCGGCGATCGGGTCGGCCCGTCGCTGGCCGCCTGGGCGGTACCGCTGCTGGTCGCCCTCGGCCTCGCACTCGTCTTCGGGAAACGCATCGACGGCGGTGAGCGCGGCGGCAACGTGGCTCTCGATGCGCCCCGCGAATCGATCTTCCGCGCCCGCGGGCTGTGGCCGGTGACCGGGTTCTTCGGCTGCCAGGCGCTCATCTACTTCTCGCTGACGGCGTGGCTGCCCACGATCGCGGTCGACCGCGGCGCCGACCCGGCGCAGGCCGGGCTGCTGCTCGCATGGATGAGTATCGCCGGGCTGCCCGCATCGCTCGCCGCCCCCAGCCTCGCGTCACGCGTGCACTGGCGCATCGGCCTGCTGACGGTCACGGCGACCCTGGCGATCACCGGACTGCTCGGGCTCGCGTTCGCCCCGGTCGCATTCATGCCGGCCGCAATCGCGGTGCTCGGCATCGCCTTGAGCTCGGCCTTCGGGCTCTCGATCGCGCTGATCGTCTTCACCGCGCCGAGCGTGGCGCAGACGGCCGCGTTCTCCGCGATCAGCCAGGGCATCGGGTACGGCGCCGCTGCAGCCGGGCCCCTGGTGCCCGGCCTGCTCGTGGAGGCCGGCGTCGGATGGCCCGCCGTGCTGCTGATGCTCGCCGGCGTCGCCGTCATCGAGCTGATTTTCGGCGTCACGAGTGCGCGGGCCTCGCGTGGGGCCGCCGCCTAAACTGGAGCCATGACCGTCTTCGCAGGAATTCTGCTGCTCATCAACGCCGTTTACAACGTGGTCGTGTGGCCGCGATTCTGGACGCGGGTGGCGAAAGACTCCCGCGCACGCGATGAGCAGGGCCGCGCGACCACGTTCTTGAAGGTGCACGCGGTGCTCATCGGCATCGCCCTGCTCATCGCGCTCGTCTCCGCGATCGCGGGCATCTGGGTGCTCGTCGCGTAATTCACGCTCGAACGCCCGGCCCGCAGCGGGGATCTGCTGCAGGCCAGGCGACTCGCCCCCGACGGGGCTACTCTTCGTCGTCTCCGCCCGCCTCGGGGTCGGACGCCTTCGTGTGCGTTGCGGGCCCGAGGTGCGATGCGCCGCCCTCGTCGGTCCACTCCTGGCCGACCTCGACGTTGTGGGCCGGGTCCGACTCGTGATCGGGCGTGCGGTGCTCGTTCGTCAGCGTCATGGTGCCTCCTCGTTCAGGTGAGTCTCGTGGCCCTTCGGCCACGCTTCGAGGGTACGCCTGGCCGGTGACAATGGGCAGGGGCTTGATCGACGTGGCCGCTCTGCGGCAGCACCGCGGCGAACGAGCGCTCGAGCCTCAGTCTCTCGGCGCAGATTCCCAGCGCGGATCTCGAGCGTAGTCGCGCCGGCGCTGCTCGAGCGCTGTGGCGACCTGCACCGGCGCATCGTCCCCGATGAGCACGCGCAGGCGGTCATCGTCAACGTCGGCGACGCGGGCGAGTATTTCTGCTGCCGCCTCATCGGGCGGCAGCCCCCAACCACCGTCGCTCTCGGGCCAGGGAACGTCGGCGACGCCGAACACGTCGGTGCGCAACGCATCGTACGCATCGATCGGATCGCTGAATCGCATGCTCGACCCCGCCCAATCCGTGTCCAGCGATCCGGGCTCGATCAGCAGCACTCGAATGCCGTGCGAAGCCACCTCTGCGGCCATCGATTCGCTGAAGGCCTCGAGCGCCCATTTCGTCGCGTTGTACACGCCCAGCAGCGGCATCGTACCCGCAGCCCCCACCGTCGAGATCTGCACGATGCGACCGGCGCGCTGCTGTCGCATGACGGGAATGACGGCTTGGCTGAACCAGAGCGGCCCATACAAATTCGTCTCGACGGTCGAACGGACGTCGGCTTCGGAGACCTCCTCGATACCGCCGACGAGCCCCACGCCGGCGTTGTTCACCAGCACGTCGAGCCGTCCGTGACGCTCAACCACCTGCGCGACAGCGGCCTGGGCATTCGCACGCTCGCGCACATCGAGGAGCATCACCTCGAGGTGCGGGTGATCCGGGAGGGAATGCGAACCTCTGACCGTCGCGACGACCGCATGACCCGCGTCGAGGGCGGCCATCGTCAAGGCTCGACCGAGCCCACGATTCGCTCCCGTGATGAACCACACCTGCTTCTCAGTCATCACTTGACCATACCCCAAACTGGACGCAACGTCTCGTTCTATCGGGTACTTTGGAGGAATGGCCCGAGAAAACACCCGCCGCAAGGTTCACGCAGCCGCGCTCGCACTCATGACCGAGGGCCGCATGCGCGCGCTGACGATGGAAGGCATCGCCTCGCGGGCTGCCGTGAGCAAGCAGACGCTCTACCGCACCTGGTCTTCGACCGGGGAGATACTGTTCGATGCGCTTCGATCTCGAAGCGCAGACCCGAACGGACGGATCGTGCTTCCGCACACGGATGAGTTGTCTGCAGATCTCATCGCACTCGCTCGGGGCATGATCGCCGAACTCACCGATCTTCAGCAGTCGCGACTCCTGCGAACCGTCACCGCTGAGCTGCAATTCGATGACGCTCTCGCCGCCCAGTACCGCGAATACTTGCTAAACCCGCAAATGGACGCGATCGCGCAGCGTTTTCGCCAAGCCGGGGTCACCGAACCGGAAGACGCGGCTGAGCTGTTCGTCGGCCCAATTCTGCACCGTTGGCTTCTGCGCAGCCGACCGTTCGACGACGCCTGGGCCGTAGCGCATGTGGAACGCGTGCTGCACGGACTGACGCACCACGGCGCGAACCGTACACTGGAGGGATGAAGCGGATTCTGACCTACGGAACGTTTGACCTGCTGCACTGGGGCCACATCCGTCTGCTGCGTCGCGCGCGGGCACTCGGTGACTACCTCGTCGTCGCCGCGTCGTCCGAGGAATTCAACGCCGGCAAGGGCAAGAAGACGTATCACGACTTCGAGACGCGCAAAAACATGCTCGAAGCGGTGCGCTACGTCGACCTCGTCATCCCCGAAGAGGCGTGGGATCAGAAGATCCGCGACGTGCAGAAGTACGAGATCGACGCCGTGGTGATGGGTGGCGACTGGGAGGGCGACGAGCGCTTCGAGATCTTGCGCCCCTACTGCGAGGTCATCTACCTCGATCGCACCGAAGGCGTGTCGACGACGAAGATCAAGAACGACCTTGGCGAGGGCGCATAGCGTCGAATCGCTGACGCTCGTCACGCGCTGACCCCTGAGCGCCGACCGAACGAAGGTTGATCGTGGGCGCGGTGCGCAGGCGAAAGCCCCGTGCCGGCGTATTTGCGGGTGAGTCGGTGTGCGATTTTGCACACCGCGATCACGCAATGAACGCCGGCACGGGGCTTTCGCCTACGCACCGCAGAAGGCCCTACAGCACCTTCGAGAGGAACGCTTTGGTGCGCTCCCGCTGCGGGTTGGTGAGCACTTCAGTGGGGTCGCCCTCCTCGACGACGACGCCGCCGTCCATGAAGACGAGCTTGTCGGCGACTTCGCGGGCGAAGCCCATCTCGTGGGTCACGACGATCATCGTCATACCGCTTTCGGCGAGCCCCTTCATGACATCGAGCACTTCACCGACGAGCTCGGGGTCGAGCGCCGAGGTGGGCTCGTCGAAGAGCATCAGCTTCGGTTCCATGGCGAGCGCGCGCGCGATGGCGACGCGCTGCTGCTGACCGCCCGAGAGATGCGCCGGGTAGTAGTCGTGGCGTTCGGCGAGCCCGACGCGTGCGAGCAACTCCATCGCGCGCGCCTTCAGCTTCGCCCGATCGCCCTTTTTGAGCAGCGTCGGCGCGATCATCACGTTCTCGAGCGCGGTCATGTGCGGAAACAGGTTGAAGCGTTGAAACACCATGCCGATGTCGCGTCGCTGCGCCGCCGCTTCACGCGGGTGCATCTCGTAGAGCTTGTCGCCCTTCTGCTTGTACCCGACGAGTTCGCCATCGACCGACAGTCGGCCCGAGTTGACCGTTTCAAGGTGATTGATACAGCGCAGGAACGTGGACTTGCCCGAGCCCGACGGCCCGACGAGGCAGAGCACTTCGCCGCGCTGCACCTCGAGCGAGATCGACTTGAGCACGAGGTTCGAGCCGTAGGCCTTCGACACCCCCTGGGCGAGCACCATGGGCGTATCGGTCGCGTGGACGCTCATGCGCCTCCCCCTCCGGGTCGCTCGTGCGGCGGCACGATGTTCTCGCCTCCACCAGCACTGGGGTAGGTCGGGTGGGTGTCATCCGTGAGGCCGATCACGCGCACCGACTGCGTTTCAACGGTCGGCTTCATCACGTCGGGGCGCTGCGAGACGCCCTTCGCGAACTTCTTCTCGAGGAAGTACTGCCCGACCATCAGGATCGATGTGACCGTCAGGTACCAGATCGACGCGCAGATCAGCATCGGCACGGGCTGGTAGGTGACCGCTGAGATATCGCGTGCACGACCGTAGAGGTCGAGCGTGAACGGCACCGCGGTCACGAGCGACGTCGTCTTGAGCATCGAGATCACCTCGTTGCCGGTCGGGGGAATGATGACGCGCATGGCCTGCGGCAGAATGACGCGGCTCATGGTGTGCCACCATCCGAGACCGAGCGCAGTCGCCGCCTCATCTTGCCCCTTGTCGACCGAGAGCAGGCCGGCGCGCACGATCTCGGCCATGTAGGCGGCCTCGTTCAGCGCCAGGCCGATCACGGCGAGCGTGAAGTAGCTCAGCAGGTCCTTGGTGTTCAGCGTCGCGACGGCGTCGGTGAACGGAATGCCCAGGCTGATCGACTTGTAGATCGTCGGGATCAGGCCCCAGAACACGAGCTGCACGTACACCGGGGTGCCGCGGAAGAGCCAGAGATAGACCCAGGCGACGGCCTTGACGACGGGGTTCGGCGACTGCCGCATCACGGCGACGGTGACACCGAGCACGACCGCGATGATCATCGAGTACACCGTCAGTTGCAGGGTGTACCAGGCCCCCTCGACGATGCGCACATCGAAGAGGTACTTGCCGACTTCTCCCCAGTTGTAGACCGGGCGGTTGACGGCGGTGTCGTAGATGAACAGCCCGGCGAGCACGATGAGTGCGACGGCGAAGACGGTGCGCCAGGGGTGCCGAAGTCGGATGGCCTCAATGGCCTCCGACTCGGGGTGCGGGGCGTTCGGCCCCGCACCGGGAGTGGTGCTGGTGGTCATGATCTACGCGATCACTCCGTGCCGGCGTTGATCTCGGCGGAGGTGACGGCTCCCGACTCGATCCCAGCTTCCTTGAGGATGTCGAGGTACGTGCCGTCGTCGATCAGCGACTGCAGCGCCGCCTGCACGGCCTTGGTGGTGTCGCTGCCCTTCTGCGTGGCGAAACCGTACGGTGCAGCATCGAAGACCTCGCCGGTGATCTGCAACTGATCGCCGAGCTTGGCGACGGCGTCGCCGGTCACGGGCAGATCGGCCGAGAATGCCGCGGCGCGGCCGTCGACGACGGCCTGGGTGACCTCGGGCTGGCCGTCGAAGCGAAGGATCTGAATCGCTTCCTTGCCGGCGTCGGTGCAGGCCTTCGACTTCGCGGGCAGCTCATCGGTGTCTTGCACGGTGCCCGCCTGCACCGAGACGACCAGACCGCAGGCGTCGTCGGGGTCGACGTTCTCACCCTTGGCCGATGCCCACTGCGTGCCGGCGTTCAGGAAGTCGACGAAGTCGACCGACTTCTGACGCTCGAGGTTGTCGGTGAACGACGACGAGCCCATGTTTAGCGCGCCCTCCTGAATGCGGGGGATGATGCTGTCGAAGCCGAGGATCTCCCACTTGGGCTCGAGGCCGAGCTTCGCGGAGACCGCTTCGGCGAGCGTGACGCCCCAGCCGGTCGGGTTGCCATCGGCATCCTTGAACTCGTTCGGCGGGTACTCGGCGTCGGTGCCGATCGTCAGTTCGCCCGAGTCCTTGATGTCTTTCGGCAGGAGCGCGACCGCGGCGTCGTCTGCGGTGATGTCGGCCGACGGAGCCGAGGTGCTGCCCGACCCGCCGCCCTCCGACTCCGCGTTGTTGACGCAACCGGTCAGCGTGAGCAGGGCCGCCGCTGCAAGAGCGGGGAGCGCGTAACGAATCTTCATTGATTTCTCCAGGTCGATTGAGGCGCCGGGTGATCCGGCGGAATCTTGCCCCTGAGCATACTGCGCTCGTGTGTCGAATCTGTGACAGAGTCTCTCCCCCGGTCCAGAGGCAGACTGTTGCTGGCACCGTGCTGCCGCGGAATGTCGCCGCGTCAACACGTCGAGCACCAGACATAACATTCCGGTTAAGCTGACATGGGGTCCACACAGGGCCGGCTGAACCCGGAAGGCGCTTGTGCTCGCGCACAGCACCCGGTTCGGTCACGGGGGAACAAGGAGAGCGCGGTGCCGGGAGACGTTGCCGACGACGGCGTTTCTTCGTTCGATGCGAACGGTCAGTTGCGGCGTGCCGAGCTGCTCGCGCAACTCGCCGCAGCCGGCCGCATTGTCGTGCTCAATGCCGAGCAGGGCGCCGGCAAGACTGAGCTGATCTCGCAGTGGCTCTCGACGCAAGCCGAGCGGCAGGTCGCCTGGATCGCACTCGACGAGGGTGCCGGAGAACCCCGGAGCTTCTGGCTGCGGATGCTGCAAGCCCTGTCTGCGGCCCGCCCAGAGACCTTCGGCGGCTTGACCAACGACTATATGAGTGGGCGCATCCCTCCGCAGGAAGCTCTCTCGCTCGTCATCTCCGCGACGATGCGCGATCCCTTCCCCATCACGCTCGCGATCGACGGTCTCCACTTCATCGGTGCCGATCTGCAAGATCAGTTGGTCTCACTGCTGCGCCGATCGCCGCATCTCCAGCTGTTCGCGACGTCACGGTCGACGACGCGTTTCGAAGTTCCGCTGACCGCCGCCGGCCTTGACGTCACCGTGTTGGGCTCGCACGACCTGGCGTTCAGCGCGACCGAGCTCGCAGCGGTCGCACGCTCGCTCCCCTACCGGCTCACCGATTCTGAGGTCACGGCACTGCGCCGCGCGACCCGAGGGCATCCGCTGGCGGTGCGCCTCGCGCTGTCGGTGATGCAGCAGCTCTCGCGCGGGGGCACGCGTCGTCCGTCGACCGACGAGGTCGCAAGCGGCGTCGAAGGCCTGCTCGCAGACTTCGCCCCGACCTTCGAGAGTGGTGCCGCCACCGACCTCGCACTCGCCTCGGCACTCAGCCCCGAGGTCGATGAGCGCCTGGCTGAACAACTCGGCGGTGCCGCCGCGTGGTCGTGGTTCGAGCGATTCGATCAGGCCGGCATCGGCCGCATCGCGATGGCGGCGGGGCGCAAGACCTTCCGCCTGCATACGCTGATGAGCACGGCGCTGCGCCCTCGCGCACTGCGTGAATTCTCGGAGGATCGCGTGGCCGAGATTCGCCGCCTCGCCTTCGAGCAGCTCTACGAGCTCGCCGATCCGATTGAAATACTCGAGCTGCTCATTGACGGCCACATGGACCGCGCCATCTTCCCGCACTTCGTGCGGAACTACTCGGAGATCAGTGGCCGCCGCACGCAAGAGCTGATCACGATCGCCGAGACCATCTCACCGGAACGGATGTCGCGCGAGGGCACGATTCCGATCATGATCGCGGTTGCGCTGAGCGAAACGGCGACGATTCCGACGCCGCGCATTCGCGAGCTGCTGCAGATCGGCATGCCGACCCTCGCCTCGCGCGCTGCAGATGTGCAGGGGGCCGCCGGGCGCCTGCTGCTGCTGGCGCGATTCGCCGGCCTGCGGGTGAACCGCGAATACACCGAGGCCGCCGAGGTCGGCGAGGAGTTCTTGCGTCTCGGGCCGATGGGTTCGCCGAGCTGGCGATCCGGCATGTTCGCCGCGCGCATGCAGGTGATCATCACTGAGATTCTGGCCGCCCGCATTCCCGCGGCCATCGAGTTGGCGGCGGAGTCAAGCGACGACGCACACTCGGGGCGCCGAGCGCACCTGCATGCGGTGCTGGCGTTCGCGCACGGCCGCCTCGGCGACCTGCGCGCGGCCAAGCGCGAGCTGAGCGCCATCGACAGCTCGCGCCCCGACTGGCAGGGGTCGCAGCAAAGCATCGGGTGGCACCTCGCGACCGCGATGCGTGCGTCGAGCCTCGGTCGCCACGAAGCCGCATTCGACGCCCTGCAGCCCGTGATCGATCGCATCGACGAATTCGAGCTGTGGCCCGCGATCGTGTGGACCCGCGGGGCGACGCGGCTCATGGCCGACCAGGCCGCTCGTGGGCTGCACGAGTTCGACGCCGCGCTCGCGCAGCGCCAGCACTTCCCGATCAGCGACGGCTGGGCCGAACAGTTGCAATCGCTACGCGGCGAGTTCTTGTTGGCTACCGGCGACCTGATCCGCGCCCGTGCTGCGCTGACCCACGATGGCGACAACACGGCAACGCTGCTGGCGCGCACCCGGCTGGCGCTGCTCTCGTCACAGCCCAACGAGGCGCTCGCACAGCTCGAAGCCATCGACGAGTCCGAACTCTTCCCGTCTCAGGCGGTGCAGCACCAGCTACTGCGCGCTGCCACCCACGCTCGCCTCGGCAACACCGAGTTCGCGACCACGCTCGCCACGCAGGCGCTGCTCACGCTCGATCGACTCGACAACCGGCTGCCGCTGTCGTGGCTGCCGGCAGGCGACATCGCCGTGCTGCGTTCGCTCGTGCCGACCGACATCTGGCGCCAGCCCCCGGGCACCCCGTTCGCAGGCGACGAGGTGATGCTCGAGGAGCTCTCGAAGCGCGAAGCGCTCGTGCTCGTCGAACTCGCGCGCGGCGGATCGATCGATGACATCGCCGGCGACCTCCACGTCTCGTCGAACACCATCAAGACGCAGACGCGCAGCATCTACCGAAAGTTGAAGGTGTCGAGCCGCACCGAAGCGCTCGCGCGTGCGCGCCAGATGGGGCTGGTCTAGTCCGACGATGACGGCGCACCCGGCGACGCATCGCATGTTCACTCCCGCACTCGGCCGCGCGTACTTCGCGGTGCAGGCGATTGCGGGCTCCGCATGGTGGATCAGCGTGTTCAGCCTGCCCTCGGTGCGCACGGCGACGCTCGGCGGGCTTGATCCCGCGCTGACTGCCGCACTCGACATTCCCCTGTTCGTGGTCGCCTCGGCGCTGGTCGCGTGCGGGGTGCGGTGGGCGATCTGGATCGCCGTGCCCTGGACCGCACTCGTCGCCGCGGGCATGTGCGGGTACGCGACGCTTACCGGGCTCGCCGGTTGGGGCGCGCTCGCGATGGTGCTCGCCGCCGCCGGCAGTGTGGGCGCCGGGCTGCTCGTCTGGCGCGGTCGGCTCCCCACCGAGTGGGTGCTCGTTGGCCCGTTCGCGTTCCGCGAGGCCCCCGCCGCGCCCGCGGGTCGGCACGTGGCGCGCACCGCGCAGCAGATCGTCGTATTCTGGGGCAGCTTTCTGCTTGTGCTCCCCGTCATCATCACGGTGATCGAGTCGCGGTGGGGTCTGCGCGTCGGCGTTCCCATCGCCGTGCCGATCGTCGGCGCCGTGCTGCTGACCGCGGCGAGCGCGCTGGGGCTGTGGTCGGGGTTCACCATGTCGACCCGCGGAGCCGGCACCCCGCTCCCGTCACAGACTGCCACCCGTCTCGTCGTCGCCGGCCCGTATCGCTGGGTGCGCAATCCCATGGCGGTCGCGGGAGTCATGCAGGGAATCGCCGTCGGGCTGATACTCGGATCATGGCTCGTCGTCGCCTACGCAGTCGCGGGGTCGCTGTTCTGGAACTGGGTCGTGCGCCCGCACGAAGAAGCCGACCTGCGCGCCCGCTTCGGCGCGGAGTTCGACGCATACGCGGCCCGCGTCGCCTGCTGGGTGCCGCGCCTGCCGCGCGGCTGACATCGGCCGGAGAACCAGCTCGGCTCCTGGCGGGCGCACACCCGACAGGAGCCGAACTTCATGAGTCAAGGAGCCGACCATGCGGTGACAACGACCGGTTCCTGACTCTGAATGTACGAACGCAACATGTGAAATGATCGATTGCGCCCCATACATCTGATGTTGTATAGGTCAGCCTGAGTCACATCCGTCTTGCGCCATCGACTCGCATTCCGGGTCACGCCTGTGCGTTTCCCCTGACACTCGCGCGGACCACATTGGGCCGATTTAGGCAAGGCAATCCTAAGTATGATGGATTGTTTATTGTATCCGCCTGCCATTGAGGGGCTTTGCTGTGCCTGCTTTCCACCCATCCGTCTCCGCGCGCGCCGCGGCGGGAGCGCTCGTTGCGCTGCTGCTCGCCGGTCTCGCGCTCATCCTCACCCCGCTCTCAGCGCACGCTGACAGCTCTCAGTTCTCGCTGACCACGACCGCCACCGTGGGCGAGACCAGTCGTGATGCGGTCGTCGACGACGCCCGCGGTCGGGTGTACGTCACCGTCGACCCGAGCTCCGGCCCGGGCCAGATCACCTGGTTCGACATCGCCACGGGCGCCCCGTCGGGCAGCACCATCACGCTGCCGCAGAGCGACCCGACCGACATCGCGCTCAGCGCTGACGGCAACCGCCTCTACGTCGTCTTCAACACGTCGCAGACCCTCGCGATCGTCGACCTCACGTCGCCGACATTCGAGACCCGCGAACTCGCGGGCACGCCGTCATACCCGAGCGGGCTCGTCGAAGACACCGACAGCGGCGTGGTCTACGTCTTCGACTCGACGGCGCTCACCCGCGTCGATCCAAACACGGGAGAGGTCTCGACCCCCATCGCGATCAGCACCGAACGCTACCCGCTGATCAAGGATGCGGTGTACGACGCCACGAACCACATGGTGTGGATCGCCGAGGGCCGCGCGAAGGTCATCACCGGCTACAGCACCATCACCGGCGCGTGGGTTGATTCGCTCGCGTTCCCGGTCTCGGCGCTCGTCGTCGACGGCACCCCGGTCGGCGGCCGCGCCGCCGCTCTCGCCATGGATGAGACCCTCGGCGAGCTGCACATCGCCGTCAATCCGACCATCAGCGATTCGTGGGATCGCACGAAGGTCGTGAGCCTGCGCGTCGCCGACGGCCGGTTCGTCGGCACGCCCGTCGAGGTCGGCGAGAACGTCTACGAGATGGCGGTCAACCCCGCGACGCACGAGGTCGTCACCACCGACGGCTTCACCAATACGGTTTCGGTGATCCGCCCCGACACCTGGACGGCGGAAACCGCAGTCGATTTCACCGCCGCGGGCGTCACCCACGGCACCGGATCGCCCTACGCCGATACCTGGGGCCTCGGCATCAGCGCCGACGGGTCGCGCATCTTCGCGAGCCACCCCTACTCCGACCGACTGAGCGAGATCTCGCGGGCCGGCGACACCCCCGTCGTCACGGAGCGCGAGGTCACTCCCGGCCAAGAGGCCGGCCCCGAAGAGCCGACGGTGAACGACCCGTGGGAGGGCCCCGCTGCTCCGACTGCCAGCGCGACCCCCGCGGGCGCCAGCGCAACGACTGACGGTGCACTCACCTGGGCGATCAACACGTACATGCAGGCCTGGGGTCCGCGCGCACTGGGCGACGCGGTGAAGACCGGCACCGACTACGGGTTCTCGAACGGCACCGGCTGGGTCGACCGCGCGAGCGGAGCCGCGGATCTGGTCTGGGAGGGCGGCATCTTCATTCAGCACTATCCGGCCCTCGCACCCGAGGTGACGACGATCCTCGGCAACCCCCGCCTGCAGATCGACGCCGACGGAACCGGGTCGCTGAGCTTCGACGTCTCGTGGAAGGTCAGCGGTGCGCTGCAGAGCGACGGCTACCGCCGCGTCACGCTCGCCACGTTCTCGAACGCGTCGGTGACGAGCGAGGGCGATGCGTACGCGCTCACCGCACAGCCCGACTTCTTCGACCGCGCACTGACCCTCGAGTCGCGCACGTACCCCAACTCGTACCCCGCCGACTTCGTGCAGTGGCTCGACCCCCAGCTGCAGGCCTGGTGGTTGACGACGGGCGCGTCGATGGACGCCGAAAAGCCGCCGCTGCCGTTCGCATTCGCCGCCACCCTCGCGGCGACGACGCCGGTCAGTGACGCGGACGGTGGGGCGACCGCCGAGTCGGGAACTGATGGAGCGGGCGCCGATGCGAGCGCAAGCGCCGACGGCGGCTCGGGATCAGCCGGCGCCGGATCGGCCACCGCCGAGGGCACGAACGCGTCGGGGGCCGCGAACGGTTCCGGCTCATCGGCAGCAGCGGGCTCGAGCGCCGAGGCATCTTCGGCAACCGAGGCCGCACAGCCCGCAGCGACGAGCGCGTCGGGCCTCGCGACCACCGGTGGCACGTCGCTCACCCCGTGGGTTATCGGGGGTGCCGCGCTGATCGTGCTCGGCGGCCTCGCGTGCGGTGCGCGCCGCCTGCAGCGCGCCCGCGCGCACGCAAGCACGCAGGACTAACGGTCTGGGGTGCGCGGAGCATTCCGCGCACCCCGATCCTGCACCCAGATGTTGACCGTTGCACCCCGATCGCCGATCGCCCTGCGACGTCAGCGCGATTCGGTACGCTGACGGCATGGCACTCGACGCGCTGCTGCTCCGTCTCGACCGCATCGCCGGCGGGCGTCAGGCCGGTGTGCGCGTGGCCGCCGCCGGCCTCTCGCACCCGAAGACGCGCCGCGCATTCCGCTGGATCACCTGGCTGCTCGTGCTCGAGCTGCTGATCGGCCTTGCCGCCGCGGTCGCCGCGGTGTGGATCACCGCCGCAGGTGGCACCGTGCCGCTCGCCGTGTGGATGCGCTCGTTCGTGGTGCTCGCGATGACCGCGACCCTCTGCTACTTCGCCTGGAGAGCCGCTCGCGGCTGGTACTGGGCGTACCGCCGACTGCGACTCTTCGCGCAGATCTTCCCGGTCATCACGCTCGTCATGGCGGCGATTCCCGGGCTCTACCCCGGATGGATGATCACCGAACAGATCATCTTCAGCCTCATCATGATCGGCATCGGCGACTTTCTGCGCGGTGAGCACCTGAGCGACGTGTTCCGGGTGGTGTCGACCGACGACTCGCAGGGAATCTCTCGCCCTACAGATACGGGCGCGTGATTAACTCGAGGTAGTGCCCCGACGGGTCGAGCAAGTAGACCCCGCGTCCCCCGTGCTCGTCATTGATCTCGCCGGCTCGCTGACGCTGCGGGTCGGGCCTCAGCCGGGCGCGCGCTCGGCTTCGAGCAGCGTCGCGTAGAAATCGGCCATTTCGGCCGCATCGCGCGAGGCGATGATGGTGTGGTTGAAACGTGCGGTCATGATGCTCCTGGGTCGATGCGAGTGGGTGAAGTGACACTCGCGCCAGGAGGGGCGCGGATGAGAGAGCAACCAGGTCGCCGATCCGGGAGCGGCCCGCGTGGGCCTGACTGGTCATCATCAGAGCCAGAGTACTGCGCACTCCGGCTCAGCGCACCTCTTCTGCGCGACGCCCGAACTGCGCCGGGTCGACAGGGCGGGCGTGCTTTGGCAGGGTCTCGACAACGAGCAGATATGACTCAGTGACGAGATCATCGAGCAGCTCAGCTTCGAGCGCCCCGCCACCCGACACCGTGATCCAGTGCTTCTTGTTCATGTGGTACCCGGGCGCGATGTCGGCGTAGGCCTCGCGCAGCACGTTCGCGTCGGCCGGGGCCGACTTCAGCGTGACGATGCCGTCGCCGCGCAGCGCCGAGATCAGCATGAAGACCTTGCCGTGCACCTTGTAGACGTCGGCATCGGGCCCGAACGGGTGCTCGAGCACCGCGCCGGGCAATTCATCGGCGCGCGCGGCGGCGCGCTGCTGCAACTCGTAGGCGTCCATGCATCGATTGTGACGCATGCCGCCGACAATCGCGCGGGTGGTCGGGGCCGGGCGATCCCGCGACTGCGTCGCTGCCCGGGCCGCTCGCACCTCGCCGTCTCTCGTCGCGCAGGAGAAATTGCGTCGCGCGGGCGAGATGCCCAGGGCGTGACCGCTGGGGCAGATTTTTCCTGCGCGACGGGAGGTGATGCAGCGAGGGGCGGAGCTCTGCCCTCGCACCTCCGCCCCGGTCAGGGGGTTCATGGAAATTGCAGAGGTCGGCGATCCCGAACTAATCTGATGTAAGCAAGGCTACCCTCACTTGCGACGCGTGCAGCGTGATGCGCACCCGAGGAACAGCCGCCGCCACGAGCCCGCCGAACCAGAAACTCCGCATGCCCCCAGCAGCCCCCACCGGTTCTTCCCGCGTGCCCGCCTCACTGCGCGGCACACGGCTCGACCTCTCCTACGGCGCCCGCGCCGTCGTGCACGACGTTTCCATCGCACTCGAGCCCGGCCGCGCCACGGCGCTCATCGGCCCCAACGGCAGCGGCAAATCGACACTGCTGCGCGCGCTCGCCCGACTGCACCCGGCTCCCCGCAACGCCGTCACCATCGGCGGCGCCGACCGCGAAGATCGCCCCGTCTCGCTGCTGACCGCTCGCGCATTCGCGCACGAGGTGACCCTCTTCTCGCAGTCGCGCCCCGCCCCACAGGGCCTCTCGGTCGGCGAAGTGGTCGCGTTCGGGCGCCACCCGCACCGCCGCCGATTCGCCGGCCTCACCGACGATGATCGCCGCGCGATCGACCACGCGATGCTCGCGACGGGCGTGCGCGATATGGCGACGCGTCCCGTCGGTGAGCTGTCGGGCGGCGAGATGCAGCGCGTCTGGCTTGCCGCCTGCGTCGCACAAGAGACCGGGGTCGTTCTGCTCGACGAACCGACGAACCACCTCGACCTGCGCTACCAGATCGAAACACTCGACCTCGTGCGCGATCTCGTCGAAGAGACCGGAGTCGCGGTCGGCATCGTGCTGCACGACCTCGACCACGCGGCGAGGGTCGCCGACGAGCTGATTCTGATGCATGCCGGGCGCGTGCACGCCGCAGGGATCCCGGCCGAGGTGCTCACCGCCGAGCACCTCCGCGAGGTCTACGGCATCGAAGCGGAGGTCGAGGTGCACCCGCGCAGCGGCCGCGTGCGCATCGACCCGATCGGGCGCCACGCACCGCTCGCGCACCGAGCGCCCGGCTCCGAACGTTCGCACCAGACCACCGACCCCTCCGAGAGGACCCACGCATGACCCGCTCCCTCCGCACCGCAGCCGCCGCTGCGCTCGTCACCGCCGTCGCGTTCACCGCGGCCGGCTGCGGCACCACCACCGTCGAGGCCGGAAGCGGCGACGTGCCGCAGGCCACCTCGGAGGCGTGCCAGAACGACACGACGACCACGTCGACCGGCCCGGTCGAGATCACCGATGGCGTCGGCCGCACGGTGAAGCTCGATCAGCCGGCGAAGCGCGTCGCGGTGCTCGAGTGGCAGCAGATCGAAGATGCGCTGACGCTCTGCGTGGCGCCGGTCGCCGTCTCCGACCCCGAGGGCTACGGCACCTGGGTCAGCGCGGAGACACTGCCGGAGGGCGTCGTCGATCTCGGCACCCGCGGCGAGCCCGACCTCGATGCCCTCTACGGCGCGAAGCCCGACCTGATCGTGGTCGAAGCGTTCGAGGCCGACGCCGACATCGTGAAGACGCTTGAGAAGGAGAGCGATGTTCCGGTGCTCGTCACCGTGGGCGCCGACACGAAAGATCCGATCGGCAACATGAAGAACGTGTTCACGTTGATCGCCGAGGCGACCGGCCGCACCGAGCGCGCCGATCAGGTGCTCGCCGATTTCGATCAGCACCTCGCCGACGCGAAGGACGAGGTTGCGACCGTCGACCTGCCCACGAAGGACTTCGTGTTCTTCGACGGCTGGGTCGAGGGCAGCAACCTCGTGATCCGCCCCTACGGCGAGGGCGCCCTCTTCACCGCGTTCGGCGAGCAGCTCGGGCTGACCCCGGCCTGGACGAACGACATCGACAAGGCCTACGGCAATGGCGGCGTGGACCCCGCGTACGGCCTCGCGCAGACCGACCTCGAGGGCCTCACCGCCGTCGGCGACGCGAACCTCTTCTACTCGAAGGACGAGGAGGGCGGGTACACCGCCGAGCTCGAGAAGAGCGCGATCTGGACCTCGCTGCCCGCCGTCAAGGAGGGCCGCGCGCACGCGTTCCCCGCGGGCGTCTGGGGTGCAGGCGGCCCGCTGTCGGGTGAGCAGGCCGTCGACGCGTTCGTCGACGTCATTCTCCAGAAGTAACGCCGCGCAGGATCGCCATGACCCCGACCAGCACCGCGACGCCCGCAGTCGCGCCGACTTCGACCCGGCCCGCACTCAGTGCGCCTGACGCGCCCGAGGCGCCCGAGCACGCCGCCGGCGACCTCGGGTTGCGCGGGCGCGCCAGCGGGATCGCGGTGCTCGTCGGGCTGCTCATCGCGGTCGTGGCGGTCGGGGCGTGGCACCTCACCCAAGGTACCTCGGGCGTCGGGGTCTGGGACCTCGTGCGCTACGCAGGCGGTGCCCGTGAATCGGTCGGCGGCGTGCCGGTGGGCGATGTGCTCACCGGCTCCCGCCTGCCGCGCCTCGCCGCGGGCGTCGCCGTCGGGTTCGCGCTGGGCGCTGCCGGCGCACTGCTGCAGTCGATCACCCGCAACCAGTTGGCCTCGCCTGACACCCTCGCCGTCACCGCCGGCTCCTACTTCGCGCTGTCAGCGGTCGCCGCGTTCGGGCTCTCGCTGCCGCTCTGGGCCTCGGGATCGGTCGCGTTCATCGGCGGCCTGCTCGCCGCCGCACTCGTTCTCGCGCTCGCCGGCAGCACCGCCGGTGCGGGCACCACACGCCTCATCCTCGCCGGATCAGCGCTCGCGATGGCCCTCGACGCGGGCACGGCGATGCTGCTGATCCTGTTCAAGGAGAACACCACCGGGCTCTTCGCCTGGGGTTCGGGATCGCTGGCGCAGCTCAACATCGACGCCTCGCTGCGGGCCCTCCCCCTCATCGTCGTCGCCCTCCTCGCGGCACTGCTGCTTACCCGCCGGCTCGACGTGCTCGGGCTCGGCGACGACACCGCCTCGGCGCTCGGCGTGCCGATCCGCTCCACCCGCCTCATCGCCGTGGTCTGCGCCGTCGTGCTCACGAGCACCGCCGTCATGCTCGCCGGTCCCATCGCATTCGTCGGACTCGGCGCCCCCGTGCTCGCCCGCCTCATCGCGTCGCGCGTGCGGCCGGTCACCCGACACCTGCTGCTGATTCCGGTGTCGGGGCTGCTGGGCGCGCTGCTGATCCTGCTCGCCGATGCCGGCCTCCGCGCCCTGCTCACCGCCGAGGGCGCCACCTCCGTGCCCACCGGCATTCCCACCGCCCTGCTCGGCGCCGTCGTCATCGTCGTGCTCGCGCTGCGCATGCGCGACGCCGGCGGGGTGCGCACCCCGCCACAGGCCCGACCGGGCCGCCGCACGCGGCTGCGCCTCGGCGTGATCATCGCGATCGCCGCCGTGCTGCTCGCCGCGGCGGCCGTCGTCGGCCTGCTCGCGGGCAGCCTATGGTTACAGACCGGCGACCTCGCGCTCTGGGCCCGCGGCCTCGCCCCCGGCCTCGTCGCGCGCGCCATCGACGAGCGCGTGCCCCGCGTCGCTGCAGCCGTGCTCGCCGGAGCCGCACTCGCCCTCTCGGGCAGCGTGGTGCAGTCGACCGTGCGCAACCCGCTCGCCGAACCAGGACTGCTCGGCATCACCGCCGGCGCCGGCCTCGGCGCGGTCATCGCCGTCACCTCGGGCGGCGGCCGCCCCCTGCTCATCACCCTCGCCGTCGCGATGGGACTCGCCACGTTCGCGCTCATCGCACTGCTGTCGTGGCGCGGCGGCATGCTGCCCGACCGCTTCGTGCTCATCGGCATCGGCTGCGGGTACGGCCTCAGCGCGCTCACCACATTCCTGCTGCTGCGCGCCGACGCCTGGAACACCCCCCGCATTCTGACCTGGCTCTCGGGCACCACCTACGGGCGGTCGATGCCCGATGTGCTGCCCGTGGCGATCGCGCTGGTCGTCGCGCTGCCGATCCTCATCGGATTGCGCCGCCACCTCGACCTGCTCGCCATCGACGAAGACACGCCCCGCATTCTCGGCATCGGGCTTGAGAAGACGCGCTTCTCGATGCTCGCGATCGCGGCCGTGCTCGCCGCCGTCAGCGTCGTCGCCGTCGGCGTCATCGGATTCGTGGGCCTCGTCGCCCCGCACCTCGCCCGCGCGATCGTTGGAGCGCGGCACGCGCGCATCATCCCGGTCGCGATGCTGCTCGGCGGGCTGCTCGTCTGCGTCGCCGACACCCTCGGACGCACCCTGATCTCGCCCGCGCAGTTGCCCGCCGGGCTCATGCTCACGCTGATCGGGGCGCCCTACTTCGTGTGGCTGCTGCGCCGGTCGGCGTAGGGGTTCTTGCCGGGCGCGCGACCGCGCCCACGCAGCGTCCCAACTTTCCCCTCGAATGCACCCCTTTTGCGCGAAAGCACCCCTCACTTACCGGTGCACTCGCGCGAAAAGGGTGCACTCGGGGCGGGGTGGTGGGCAGCGGGGCAGGGCACCCAGCGCGGGGCAGGAAGGGGCGGGAAGGGGCGGGGCAGTCGGCGCAGGTGCGGCAGCACCGTGCCCGCGCTCAGGCCTCCGCGACCTCGGCCCAGAAGTCGAGGATCAGCGCGGTGATGAGCTCGGGCTTTTGATCGACGAGCCCGTGCGTGGTTCCCGGCACGATCGCGAGGCGCGCGTTCGGCAGACTCGCCGCGATGTGCAGCGAGTGCGCGGGCCGCACCGTGTCGCGGTCACCACCGACCACCAGCGTTGGCGACGTCGCGCGGGCGAGTTCGGCGGCGGCGATGTGGGGTTCGGACATCCAGAGCCGCAGACACTTGTCGAAGACGACGTCGGCGTGCTCGGGCCCGTCGGGCGACAGGCGCTCGTAGGCGCGGCGCTCGGGGGTGATGTGATCCGGCGCCGGACCGCCCGCCGCAAACGGCCGCGGCAGATCGGGCAGCACCGGGCCGTTCGCCGGCAGATCGCGGTCGTACGCCGACGGATCGAGGTTCGCGCTGATCGCGGTGAGCGAGCGCACCCGGCTGGGATGCGCCATGGCGAGCATGAGTCCGATGATCGCCCCGTCGCTGTACCCGACGATGTGGGCATCGGTGAGTCCGTGCGCGTCGAGGTAGGCGAGCGCCTCGGTGACGCCGCGCTCGTACGAGTAGTCGCCCGGCAGGTCGGCGGTGCGACCGTGGCCCGGGCGCTCATAGGCGTGCACTCGGGCCACTGCGGCGAGCGCGTCGGCGATCGGCTCCAGCGATTCGAGCGAGCAGAACCCGCCGTGGAGCACCACGACGGGTTCGCCCGACCCCGACACCTGCTCGTACAGTTCGATGCCGTTGATACTCACGGTTGCCATGCGCCCACCCTTCTCGGTTCAGGGTAGCGGGGGGGGCGCTCGCTCAGGCCGCGATCCGCGACCTGCGAGGCAGGTTGCCGAATGTGACGCGCTCGGCAACCTCACGGGAAGAGCGCGGGCGGCGGGGTCGTTGGTGCTGGTGAACCCGCCGACCGGCGCGGCTCGCACGCAGACCCGAAGGAGCACCACATGAGCACGACCGTTCAGTACCGCGCAAACGGCGGCGTCGAGCAGCTGCAGCTCGTCGACATCGCGGCCCCCGAGGCCGGGCCCGGGCAGGTGCGGGTGCAGGTGCGCTATGCCGGGCTCAACCCGGTCGACTGGAAGATCGTGAGCGGCGCGTTCGGCCCCGTTGATGGCGCATCGGGCAACGGCACCGACTTCGCGGGCATCGTCGATCAGGTCGGCGACGGCGTCGAAGGCTTCAAGCCCGGCGATCTCGTGTTCGGCGGGCTCTCGCAGCAGGCGCAGACCGCGTCCCTGCTCGTCACCGACCCGGCGGCGACTCTCCACCTCGTACCGCGCGGCCTCGGGCTCGACACCGCTGGCGCCCTGCACATCACCGGCCGCACCGCGATCGCGGGTATCCGCGCGATCCGCCCCGCCGAGGGCGAGACCGTCGTCGTGTCGGGTGCGTCCGGCGGAGTCGGCGTGCTCGCCGCCCAGCTCGCGCTCAACCTCGGTGCGCGCGTGCTCGGCATCTCGAGCGAACGCAACGCGGCCGCACTCCGGTCGCTCGGTATCGAACCGATCGCCTACGGCGAGGGGCTGGCGGATCGCCTCCGCGCCTCCGCGCCCGACGGCATTCACGCAGCGTTCGCGACGCAGGGGCCCGACGAGCTCGACCTGTTCGCGTCGCTCGGCGTACCGGCCGACCGCACGAACTCGATCGGGGCCGGTCCAGGTGCCGCCGAGAGCCACGGCGTGCACACTGCCGGCAGCGGCGTCGCGAAGCACGGCGACCTCGACTGGTTGGCGAAGGCGATCGCGTACGGGCACATCCAGGCCCCCGTCGAGCGGGTGTTCGACGTCGCCGAGGTGCACGAGGCCTACCGCTTCTTGATCGAGGAGCACCCGGTCGGCAAGGTCGTGCTGCAGTTCCCCGCGACGCCGCTGACCGCGGAGCAGCGCTCGGCGCTGCTCGACCCGGCGGGGTAGAGCACCTCCGACCACGTCGAGTGACCGCCCAGGTCGCGAATGACCGCCGATATCGCGTGTGGCGACGGTGGCTCATGATCTGGGCAGTCACTCGGCGGGCCGGGGCGGCCCCGACCTCGCCGAGCGCCTCCTTTCTCGCCGAATCCCTCCAATGTGTGCGCGCATTTCGCAGGGGCTCGGCGAGAAAGGAGGCGCTCGGCGGAAGATAGGGCGGCGTGGGCGGGCGGCGTGGGCACGGCGCGGCCGGGCGGGGCGGCCGGGCGCCGACCCCGCCTACCGCCAGTCGGCGGCGAGGCGGCGCAGCTTGCGGCCGCGCCAGCGCCACATCAGCGCCAGTCCCGGCCGAATGAGCGGCGCGGTCGGCCCCGCGATGTGTAGCTCATCGGTCCAGACGGCGCGGTGGGCTGATGCGCGCGAGCGCGAGATCGTCATCGCGTGCCGCCACTCGGTGAGCCCTGACAGCGGGCCCGAGAGCGCCTCGCCGTGGTCGCGCATGGTGCGGGGCCACCCGTCGGGGTCGGTCGGCATGAGATCGGTGATCCGGATCGCCTGCTCCCCCACCGGCACGACGCCGAACGCCGCGAGCCGCACGCGCACCTCGCTGCCGGTGGTCAGCGCCTCCGGAAACTCGCCGCGCGGCGTCATCGCGAGCAGCGGGGCGTAGAGCGCGCCGACCACGAGGGGGTCGTGCAGCGCCCGCCAGGCGGCTTCGGCGGTGCAGGGGGCTTCGAACTCGGTGCGGATACGCATGCCCCCAGTGTGCCGCGTACCGGCTCAGGCCGCGAGCATGGGAGTCGCGGTGACTCCGGGCAGCGCGCGCAGGTCGGCGGCGACCGACTCCGCGAGGCCGGCATCGCCGAAGCGGTACGACACCCAGAGCTCGATCGTTTCGTCGCCGTGCTCCCGGAGTTCGGCGACGATACGCGCTGCGTCGGCGCCGCGATCGGCCGGCACGATGAGCACTGGGCGGTACAGCTCGCGGTCGACCCCACTCCAGATGTCGCGCCAGCGGTCGGCCGCATCGGCCTCCGCAGCATCGTCGAGCACCCGGATCGGCAGCAGGTGCGGCGCTTCCGCGGGCGCCGGTCCGTTGTTGAACGTTGGGCGATCCCGCCCCCCAGAGGGCCCGGCGATCTGCGGCAGCGCAGACCCCGAGTCGAAGGTGTCAGGTGCCGCCGCCGAAGTGACGACCGCGATGGGGGTCGCGCTGCGCCGCGTCGGGCGGCCGGTCGGCAGCGCCACGGCGCGGTGCTGCTCGACGAGCTGCGGCAGGGGCTCGCCCAGCGGGTCGAGGTCGTCGCCGCCGTGCACTCTGCCGCGGTGCGCGGTGCGGCAGGCCGCGGGCGTGCACCCGAACCAGGCGCGGAACGCGCGCGTGAAGTACTTGACGTCCGAGAACCCGCAGGCGTGCGCGATCGACACCATCGTGTCGTCGCCCTCGAGCAGCAGCACCTCGGCCCGCGTGAGGCGCAGGTTCGTGAGGATGTCGCTGAAGCTCATGCCCATCGCGTCGCGGGTCAGCCGGGAGAGCGCGCCCTTGCTGTAGTTCATCTCGTCGCTGATGCGCTCGAGCACATTGCGCTCGGATGCGTGCGTGCGCAGCAGCGTGAGCATGGTGCGCAGCAGCGCACGGCGGGTGTGATTGATGACTCGGCGACGGTCGTAGTACTGCTCGACCCCGTAGAACTCGATCAGGTCGTGCAGCAGCGCCGAGACGAGCGGCCGACGGTCTGCGGGCGGCGCCGCGAAAATCGTGAGCAACGCATCGCGCAGGTAGGCCTCAGTGCCCAAATATCGGGGCAGATCGAACGACTCGCAGGCGAAGATCTTGCTCGGCAGCTCAGGGAACTCATCGGCGAACGCAGCGACGTCGATCTGCAGCGTCACGACGGTGCACTCGCGGCGCCCCTCGAAGGCGTGCGTATCGCCGGCGTTCAGCAGCGCGAAATCGCCCTCTTCGAGCAGGTACTGCTCACTGCTCACCTGCACGTCGAGCTCGCCCCGCAGCGCGTACACGAACTCGATGATTTCGGGGTGCCGGTGCACCGAGGTGCGGCGCACCGAGGCGGCTTCGACGGCGATTCCGTCGATTCCTCGGTGCGCGCGCATGGCAGTCAGCATAGACCGCCCGAACCGGTCAGCGAGCTCGGCCCCGCACCGCACGCTACTGCGAACGCGCGTCGAGCGATCCCGAAATGACGCGACCTTCGAAGAGCACGGCATCGCAGCGAATCCCGGCGAGCGCCGACGGCTCGACGTCTGCCGGGTCTGCGCTGAGCACATTCAGGGTCGCCCGCTTGCCGGCCTCGAGTGATCCCGCGCGATCATCGATGCGCAACTGTCGTGCGCCGTTGATCGTGTAGCCCTCGAGCAGCAGTTCGAGGGGTAGCCGTGCCCCGGGCTGCGGGCGGGCGCTGCCCGGAAAGCGTTCGGGGGCGAGCGGGTATTCCGGATCCACGCGCGTGTGCGCGACCTGTATGCCGAAGAGCGGGTCGCCCCGGTGCAGCTCGTAGGCCGTGACGACGTCGCTCGCGAACGTCACCGTGGCACCGTGGCGGGCGATCGCGGTGAAATCGTACATGCGGTTCCAGCGCTCCTCGCCGAGGTGCTCGATGGCCCCCTCACCGAAATAGGCGCCCGACCAGTGGGGCGTCCAGTTCACAAAGATGCCGAGTTCGGCGGGGCGATGCATGTCTGCGGGGTCGACCAGCTCGCAGTGCGCGAGCGTGATGCGGGTGCCCCACTCCTCACCCGCTGCGGCGAGCGCCCGCTGAGCGGCCTCGGCTGCGTCGCAGGCGGTGCGGAAGGCCCGGTCGCCGACCAGGTGGATGTGCACGTCGATGCGCTCGCGGCTGCAGAGCTCGAAGCACGCCTGCAGCTCGGCGGTCTCCATTTGGATCTCGCCGCGGTCGTCGGCCCGATGGGATCCGCAGAGCGACTCAAGCACCGCACTGTTGCCGCTCTCGTTCGTGCCGTCGAGAAAGAGTTTGAGTGCGTTCACTCGGATGCGGTCGCTGCCGTATTCGGCGTCGAGTCGCTGCGCCCGCGCGATCGCTTCGGGGAGGTCGGCGAGGGTGCGGAACCGCACGGCGCCCGAATACTGCAGGTGCAGTTCGCCGCGCTCTTCGAGCTCTGCGAGCGAGCGCACTACGTCGTCGTCCATGAGCATGGCGTCGAACAGGGCTGTGACGCCGCGCTCGGCCATGAAGTCGAGGAAGCCCGCTTGCAGGCGCTCAGGCGTGATCTCTTCGGGCGGTGCCCACCCGAGCGTCGCGTACATCGTGTCGATGAAGCGCGCGTGCACCATCTCGCGCAGCAGGCCGGTGGGTTCGCCCTCGTCGTCGCGCACAAACATCTCGAGGCCCGGCACCGGGTCGGGCGTCTCGCGCGTCACCTCCATGAGTTCGAGCATCTTGCTGTTGACCCAGTGCTCGTGCTCGCTGAAGTCTTGGCACAGCACCGGCCGGTCGCTGACCGCGGTATCGAGCAGTTCTTTCGTGGGCGCGCTGCCGGCGAAGAGCGTGCTCGGGTAGTACTCGAAGTACAGAAACGGCGCTTCCTCTTTCGGATGCTCCGCCGCGTATGCGCGGATGAAGTCGAGCAACTCGTCGACGTCGTGCGTCCACGGCAACCGCACGTGCCAGGCGCTCTTCGTCACCATCTCGGGGTGCGTGTGGCTGTCGATGAAGCCCGGAATCACCGTGCGCCCCCCGAGGTCGACGACGGCGGCACCGGGGTGTTCGGGCCGCTCGGCAGCGGGGCCGACGAACGCGATCGTGTCGCCGTCGATCACGAGGGTGTCGGCTTCAGGCCGCTGCGGGTCGAGGGTGCGGATGCGGGCGTTGGTGAGCACGGTGAGCACGGGAAGATCTCCGATCGATCGAACGTGACGAGGTGGCGTGGGGCAGCGCGACAACGAGGTAGCGGGCGGCGGGTGCCGGATCAGCGCGGCCCGCCCGGGGCATTCACCGAAGCTGGGTCGACGTTGGTCACCTCTGCACGAGCCGCACCACTGCCGCTGTCGTCGTCACCGTCTGCGGCCTCGTCGAACTGAATGCCGGCGGGTGGGGTCTTGAACCCGCGCGTCGCGAACGCGAGGTAGACGACGCCGATCGCGAGCCAGATGCCGCCCAGAATCTTGGCGTGCGCATCGATGTTAAACCAGAGCACAGCATTGACCGCGATGCCGACCGCCGGGAGCACCAGGTACCTGCCGATGTCGGCCAGTGCGCGACGCCCCTCGCGCACGAAGTAATGGTTGAAGACCGCGTAGTTGACCATGATGAACCCGGTGATCGCGCCGAAGCTCGTGAGCGACGCCGCTCCGAACAGGTTCTCGGCGTAGAAGATCGCGGTCAGCGAGATGAGGCCCGTGAGCACGATGTTGCCGACGGGGGTGCCGAAGCGAGGCGACAGGCGCCCGAAGAACCGCCGCGGCAGGATGCCGTCGCGGCCCATGCTGTAGAGCACGCGCGACACCGCGGTGATCGCTGCGGTGCCCGCGAGGATGCTCGCGAGCTGATCGGTGAGGAAGAACGAGAACGCCAGCGGTTCGCCGCCGATCTGCGGCAGGAGCTCGAAGATTCCCGTGTCGGCGTCAACGATCTCGGCGTAGGCGTTCGGCCAGGCGATCTGCAGGAAGTAGGCGATCACCGCAAAGGCGATGCCGGCGCCGATGCACACGATCATGATGGCGCGGGGCAGCGTGCGCTGGGGCTCGTGCGCTTCTTCGGCAAGCGTCGAGACGGCATCGAACCCGAGGAACGAGACCGCGAGAATCGAGCTCGCCCACAGCAGGTTGCCGCCGTCGAACCGGGCCAGATCGAGAATGGCCTCGGGCACGAAGAGGTGGCCGCTGCCGCCCCCGCCGAGCACGAACCCGATAATGAGGCCGACCAGCACCACGCAGAACAGCACCTGCGCCGTCACCAGCACGACGTTCACGCGGCCCGACACCCGAGCGCCCAGAATGTTGATGCCCATGCCGAAGACGGCGGCGAGGATCACCCAGACGAACACGGGCACCTGCGGCACGTACTCGTTCATGTAGACGCCGAAGAGCAGGTAGCAAATCATCGGCAGCAGCAGATAGTCGAGCAGCAGCACCCAGCCCGCAGCGAAGCCGGCCCACGGGTTCACCGCTCGCTGCACGTAGGTGTACGCCGATCCCGAAATCGGAAAAGCTTTGACCATCTGCGCGTACGAATAGGCGGTGAAGAACATCGCGGCCATCGTCACGAGATACGCGAGCGCCATCATGCCGCCGGTCAGGCTCGTGGCGATGCCGTAATAGTTGAAGACCACCGTCGGGGCGAGATACGCGAGACCGAACGCGACCAGGTGCCGCAGGGAAAGCACCCGCTTGAAACTGCCCGTGCGCTCGCCCATGTGATCCTCCTCGCTGAGTGGCGCAACGATCGCGCCAGTGCCAAGGTACGGCGGCTGAGCTCGCGACAACATGACGATTCGGGCCGAGTCGCATGACGCGGGCGTGAGCGCCGGCGCTGCGTTCCGTGCCACCAACGACAAGCGGGCCACGAGGTGGCTTTCCACCCCGCGGCCCGCTGATCAGCGACGAACGCCTACTTCGCGACGAAGTACAAGCGCTTGTTCGCGAACTCCCCGATACCGATCGGGCCCATCTCGCGACCGAAGCCCGAGTGCTTCACACCACCGAACGGCAACTCGGCCGACTCCGCCGCGATGATGTTCACGTGGCTCATACCGGTCTCGAGCTTCGACGCGACGCGCGCAGCGCGCGCCTCATCGGTCGAGAACACCGAGCCGCCGAGACCCAACGCGCAGTCGTTGGCGAGCTCAAGCGCTTCCTCGTCGCTCGACACCTTGTAGACCGTGGCAACCGGGCCGAAGATCTCGACCCCGTACGACTCGGAATCGCGCGGCACATCAACGAGCACCGCGGGCGAGTAGTACGCCGCAGGTCCATCGGAGAGCACGCCGCCGGCGAGCAGCTTCGCCCCCTCGGACACCGCCTTCTGCACCTGAGCATCAACGGTCTCAGCCGCCGCACGCGACGAGAGGGGCACGAACTGCCCCTCCTGCAGGTCGA
Organism: Leucobacter musarum subsp. musarum; assembly: GCF_001273845.1. Taxonomy (GTDB): domain Bacteria; phylum Actinomycetota; class Actinomycetes; order Actinomycetales; family Microbacteriaceae; genus Leucobacter; species Leucobacter musarum. Next base: position 67,158 of record NZ_JHBW01000088.1, on the reverse strand, counting down.
GCTGATCGCCCGGCACGAGGCCCTCGGCGAGCTTCACGAGCTCGGCGACGAACTCGTCGTAGATGTCATCCATCACGATGAGGCGCTTGTTCGAGTTGCACACCTGCCCCGCGTTGTAGACGCGGAAGTCCCAGGCCTGCTTCGCGACGTCGGCCACGTCGTCGGAGTCGAGCACGACCATCGCGTCGATGCCGCCGAGCTCGAGCACAGCCTTCTTCAGGTTCGAACCGGCCTGCGCACCGATGATCGCGCCGGCACGCTCGGAGCCGGTGAGCGAGACGCCCTGCACGCGTGAGTCAGCGATGATCGTCGCGATCTGGTCGTGCGACGCGAAGACGTTCTGGTAGCCGCCGACGGGAACGCCAGCCTCTTCCATGATCTCCTGGATCGTCAGCGCCGACCGCGCGCAGACGTCGGCGTGCTTCAGCAAGATCGTGTTACCGAGCACCAGGTTCGGTGCCGCGAAGCGGGCGACCTGATAGTACGGGAAGTTCCACGGCATCACGCCGAGCAGCGTGCCGACAGGCAGGTGCTCGATGATGGCCTTGCCCGGAATGGTGCTCGGGATCTCGGCATCCGTGATGAGGCTCGGGCCGTACACCGCGTAATAGTCGATGATCTGCGCCGCAAACTCGACCTCATCGATCGACTCCGCGATCGACTTACCCATCTCGAGCGCAATCAGACGAGCGAGCTCGTCTTTGCGCTCGATGAAGATCTCGGCGACCCGTTTGACGACCGCGGCGCGCTCTTGCACGCTCCGCTCCCGCCATTCCCGGTATACGGCGTCGGCGCTTGCGAGCGCCTCCTCGATCTGCACATCGGTGGCGGCCTCGAACGTCTCGAGAACCTCACCCGTGGCAGGATTCTGCACCCGGTACTTGGACATGAATATCGTTCCTTCAGTTAGGGATGGTGCTGCTGTGCACCACGAACAGCATGCCTGCAACCAGCCCCGAAATCCACTGCGCCCGGGTGCTTCGCAGCCGACACGGCGATCGGCGAGCGACCCGCTTCAGCCGACGGGGTAGGTACGGCCAGTGTCGTTGCCCTCGACCGAGCGCACGTAAGCAAGACCCACGCGTTCATCGGAGACCGGCTCGAACCCCGCGAACGCCTCGTGGTACCCGGTCGCCGACGCGAGCACGTTCGGGCTGACGACGTTCAGGCGGATCCCGCGCGGCAGCTCGTTGCCCGCCGAGCGCACGTACGATTCGACCGCACCGTTCGCCATCGCGGCAGCGGCCCCGGCAGGCAGCGACTCGCGCGCCAGAATGCCCGTGGTGAGCGTGAACGACCCGTGATCCTCGACGAATTCGAGGCCGATGCGCACGAGCGAGAGCTGGCTGAGCACCTTGCCCCGGAAGGCAGACTCGAGGTCTTCGGTGGTCAGCTCGGGCGCCGGCTTGAATGGCGCGGAGCCGAACGCCGAGACCACGGCGTCGAAGCGACCGAGACGATCGAAGACGGCGCGAATCGACTCGGGATCAAGCAGATCAATTGCGGGGTCGGTGCTGCGGCTGAGCCCGACGACCTCGTGCTTGGCGCTCAGCGCCCGCGCTGCGGCCGATCCCACGTGGCCCGAAGCTCCAACGATCAAGATGCGCATGATGCTCGCTCTCTCCGCCTCGCGGCGGATCGGATTCATTCCTGCGGCGGATGCCGCCTCATCGTCCATTTTCTACGCTGGAACACATGGAACCTCAAGCCATCATCATCCTGACCATGACGCTCCCCGGCGTTATCGCTTCGGCGGTCGTCGCACTGAATGCGAAGCGCATCAACGTAGCGATGCGGGCGCAGCGGGCTCAGCGCGCTGCCGCACGAGCCGCGCACGACGCCGCGACCACCACAGCGCGATAGCCGCAATCGCGAGCACGACGCCGACGACAACGAAGTCGGGTACGGATCGCGACTGCTCGAGCACCCACCCTTCGAGGCGCACCTGATCGGAGGCGCCGAGCACCCCGCCGAGGCTCGTGGTGCCGCGCGTCACCAGCATGAACACGCCGATGCCGATGGTGAGCACGCCGCCGATGATGCCGGTCCAGGTGTTGCGCCACCACCCGATGCGCACCTCGCGGGGCCGCACGATGCGGCGCACGAACGGCAGGCGCGTCCACAAAAGGCTCAGCAGCAGCAGCGGCAGGGCCATGCCCGCCGCGAAGACGAGCAGCGTCACCCCGCCGAGCAGCGCGTTGCCCGAGACCGCGGCGACCGTGAGCACGGCGCCGAGCAGCGGGCCGGCGCAGACCCCCGCGAGGCCGTAGATCGTGCCGAGCGCGTAGACGGAGAGCGCGGTCGTGCCGCCACCGTCACCCTCGCGGCCCCGAATGAACGGCAGCGGCACGTTCAGCAGCAGCAGTGCGCCGAGCGCGATGACGACGATCGAGGCGACCAGCACGAAGCCGTCGCGGTGCGCGTTGACGAACGCACCGAGCGTGCCGGCCAGCACGCCGAGCGGCACGAGCGTGGTGATGAGCCCAAGGTAGAACACGCCGGTGCGGGCGACCATCGCCCCCGGTGAGGTGAACGCGTACGAGAAGAACGCCGGCAGCAGCATCACCGAGCAGGGGCTCAGCAGCGTGAGCACGCCGCCGAGAAACGCTCCGAGCAGACCGAGTTCCACGATCAGGCGGCCGAGTCGGGAGCCGCTTCGATGGCGGTGTCGAGGAAGTCGCGGAACGCGTCGATCGGCTGCGCACCCGACAGCGCGTTGGTGCCGACGGCGAAGAACGGCACCCCGGTGACTCCGAGTTGCTGCGCGGTCGACGTGCTCTGCTGCACCGCGGCGCGCAGTGCCGGATCTGCGAGGTCGGCTTTGAACTTCGCGATATCGGGCACCCCGACCTCTTTCGCGAAGCCGATGAGCTGACCGACCGGCAGGTCGGGGTGCCCCTCGGCGGGCGCCGCCGCATAGACGGCGTCGAGGTACTCGATGAACTTGCCCTGTTCGCCGGCGGCGCGGGCGGCAACCGATGCGATCTCCGACTCCTCGCCGAAGAACGCGACGTCGCGCACTTCAATGCGCACCTGGCCCGATTCGACGTACTCATCGACGATGGTCGGCAGCGTCTCCTGGTTGAACACGGCGCAGTAGGGGCAGCGCATGTCGGTCCACTCGACGAGCACGACGGGCGCATCGACGTCACCGATCGCCATCGGGTCGGCCGGGTCTCGGGTCTCGAACCCGGCGGGCGATGCGGCGTCTTCCGCGCTCGCGCCGCTTCCGTCTGAGGCGGATTTGCCTTGCTTCGCCCCAGCCCCGAACGACCCGGTGCCGTTGTTCATTGACGCTTGAGCGAAGATGACGACACCGAGGAAGACGATGACGGCGGCTGCGAGGAAGAGCCACGATTTCAGGCGACGGTTGGCGGTGCGTGAGGAGGATGATTGCTGCGACACGCATCTAGGATACAAGATGTATCCTGAGCGGACTGAGTTCGATCTGGGAGGGCGGAGAATAGTCACCATGCACGTTGCCTCCACGGACTCCGCCGCCGACCGCGCGTACCGCACCGTGCTCGACGACATCCTCACGGGCGCATATGTCGGCGGCACCATGCTCAGCGAGTCCACCATCGCCGCATCGGTGGGCGTGAGCAGAACCCCCGTGCGCGCGGCACTCATCCGGCTGCAAGACGAGGGCTGGCTCACCATCTATCCCAAGCGGGGCGCACTCGTGCGCGAGGTGAGTGCGCAGTCGGTCGCCGATCTGGCGCAGTCGAAGGTGCTGCTCGAGTCGGGCGCGGTGCGTTCGGCGTGCCCGACGCTGCGCCGCCGCACGGCTGTGGCACTTCGTGAGCAGTTGCCGGCTCAGCGCGAGCGCCTCGAGGCGCGCGACCTGCCGGCGTTCGTGGAACTCAGCATCGACTTTCATCGCTCATTCGTCACCGCAGCGCGCAACGCCGTGCTCACCGAGCTCTACGACCGATTGGCGGATCGCCAACGCTTCCTGCTCTTCAGTTACGGGCAGCGACTCTTTGATCGCAGCGACGAGATTCTGGCCGAGCACTCGGCCATGCTCGACGCCCTCGAGGCCGCGGGTGCGCACTCCGATGCACCGCACGCGCCACTCGATTCCGATGCTGCGGCGAGCGTCGAGGCATCGCTCGCGCGATTCGATGCGCTGCTCCGACATCACCTCAATGAGACGTACCGACTCGACCCGTGACGACCCGCACGGCGCGTCACGGCACTTTCACGGTTTTCCTCAGTAATTTCGATGACTATGGACGACAGACCCGGTCATAGTACGAAGCTCACCTTTTCAGCGTTGGTTGGAGGTGAGCGATGACAGGGGAAATCTGGGGCCTCCTTGCGGGGGTCCTCTTGACGCTCGGCACGGGCGTCTTCGTGGCGTCCGAGTTCGCACTGGTGAACTTGGATCGCCCCGAGCTCGAGCAGCGCCGCGCCCGCGGTGAGCGGCGACTGGGGCCGACGATCTCGGCGCTCAAGATCACGTCGACCCACCTCTCGGCGGCACAGCTCGGCATCACACTGACGACGCTGCTCGCCGGCTACACGTTCGAGCCCGCAATCAGCTCGTTGCTGCGCGGGCCGCTCATGAGCATCGGCGTGCCCGAGGCGGGTGTCGTCGGTGTCGGCGCGGTCGTCGCGATCGTGCTCGCCACGCTCTTCTCGATGATCTTCGGCGAGCTGATCCCGAAGAACTTCGCACTCGCCGTGCCGCTCGCGACCTCGAAGGTCGTGATTCCGCTGCAAATCGGCTTCACCTTCTTGTTCCGGCCGGTCGTCTCGCTGCTCAACGGCACGGCGAACCGTCTGATCCGCTCGATGGGCATCGAACCGAAGGAAGAGCTTTCGGGTGCCCGCACGGCCGAGGAGCTCAGCTTCCTCGTGCGCCGCTCGGCGCTCGAGGGATCCCTCGACCACGACGACGCCACCATGCTGCACCGCACGCTCTCGTTCTCCTCGCGCACCGCGGAAGACGTGATGACGCCGCGCGTCGTCGCCGAGATGCTGCCCCGCACCTCGACCGCCGCCGACGTCGTAGCGCGCAGCGTCGAGACGGGGCACTCGCGGTTCCCGGTGTTCGGCGACAGCGTCGACGACATCGTCGGCATCGTGCACGTGAAGTCGGCCTACGGGGTCGACTTCGTGCGCCGCGAGTACACCTCGGTCTCCGAGATCATGTCGGAGCCCGTGCGCGTGCCCGAGGCCGCCGGCGTCGAGTCGCTGCTCGAGGTGCTGCGCCAGCGCGGCTACCAGTTCGCGGTCGTCGTCGATGAGCACGGCGGCACCGCGGGTGTCGTGACGCTCGAAGACCTGGTCGAGGAGTTGCTCGGCGAAGTGCGCGACGAGCACGATGAGCTCGACGAAGAGGTGGTGATCGACGGCGATGCGATCCTGTTCCCCGCGTCACTGCGCCCCGACGAGCTGTGGGATCGCCTTGCAATTCGCGTGCCCGAGAGCGAAGAGTACGAGACCGTCGCCGGCTATGTGCTCGAAACGCTCGAGCGCATCCCCGATCTCGGCGAAGAGCTGCCGCTCGAACACGGCACCCTGCGCGTCGAAGAGTTTGAGGGCGCCCGCATCACGCGCCTGCGCTACGCATCGCACGATGTGACCACCGACCCCGCTTTCGCGACCCGCGATCGGGTGATCGAAACCTTTGAACGAGGCATCGACCAGGAGGCCGCACGATGAACGAGTACCTGCCCGGCCTCATCTGGCTCGTCGTCCTCCTGGTGGTGAACGCGTTCTTCGTGGGCGCCGAGTTCGCCGTCATCTCCGCCCGCCGCTCGCAGATCGAGCCGCGTGCCGCCGCCGGCAGCAAGGCCGCGAAGACCACGCTGTGGGCGATGGAGCACGCGACGCTCATGCTGGCGACCAGCCAGCTCGGCATCACCGTCTGCTCGCTGGTCATCCTGAACGTCTCCGAGCCGGCGATTCACCACCTGCTCGAGATTCCGCTGCTCGCCTGGACCGGGCTCACTGCCCAGGCCGTCTCGATCACGGCGTTCATCGTCGCGCTCGTGCTCGTCACCTTCCTGCACGTGGTGTTCGGCGAGATGGTGCCCAAGAACCTCGCATTCTCGGTGCCGGATCGCGCCGCCCTGTTGCTCGCCCCGCCGCTCGTGTTCGTGTCGAAGGTCGTCGGCCCGCTCATCAAGTCGCTGAACTGGATCGCGAACGGCTTCCTGCGCATGTGCGGCGTGCAGCCGCGCGACGAAGCCAACACGGCGTTCACCATCGACCAGGTGGCATCAATCGTCGAGCAGTCGACGCGCGAGGGCACCCTCGAAGACACGAGCGGCACCATCACGGCGGCGTTCGAATTCACCGAGAAGCGCGTCGCCGACGTCGAGGTTCCGCTCGCGTCGCTCGTGCGCCTGCCCCTCGACGCGACCCCGCGCCAGGTACAGCAAGCCGTGTCTGAGCACGGGTACTCGCGCTACGTGCTGCAGTCGGCAGACGGCACCCCCGAGCGCTACCTGCACCTGAAAGACATCCTCGACCTCTCGTCCGCAGATGAGATCGACGCCCCCATCCCGCTCGACCGCATGCGCGAGCTGCCGACCGTGATGGGCGACGCCGAGGTCGAGGAGGCACTCGACCTGCTGCGCGAGCGCGGGGCGCACATCGCCCGCGTCGGCTCAGACGAGGCCGGCTTTACCGGCGTGCTCTTCTTGGAAGACATCGTCGAGGAGCTCGTCGGCGAGGTGGAAGACACCGCGCACGCGCTGTAGCCTCCAGGCACGCCAACGGCCCCGACCTGGTTCCTTGGGAATCGGCCGGGGCCGTTCGCGTTCAGCCCACGGGCCGCGCGAGCTCGTCGAAGTGGTGCGCGAGAATCTGCAGCGTCTGCGTCGACGTCTCGGCGTTGCCGCCCCACAGATCGTGCATCGCGAGCCCGTCGAGCAGCGCCCGCAGACGCCGCGCTTCCGCCAAGGGATCGCGCCCCTCGCCCAGCTCTCCCGCGTGCGCGATGATCTCAATGGCTGAGGCGCAGGCGCGATCGACTCCCGCACTGAGCCTGATCGCGGCGGGCCGCAGCGAGTCATCCGTCAGCGCGAGCACGCCGAGCTGCACTTGAGCGATCAGCTCTGCGCGGCGCACGTCGTCGAGCGGCAGGAGTTGCGCCAGGACCCCCTCGGCGAGCTCCCGCCCTTCCAGGTCGAGCGCCGCGATTCTCGCCGTCGCACGCGCTTCGATGCGTTCCAGGCAATACACGCGCAATGCGTGCTGACTGGGAAACAGACGCCTCAGCGAGGCCGCAGCGATTGCCGCCTCGGTGGCGACTCCGCGAACCGAGAGCCCGCTCAACCCGTCGCGCTCGAGCACGCGCAGCGCTGCTGCGCCGATCTGCTCAATGCGCAGCTCGGCATCGATTCTGCGCGGCATGATCAGGCACGCACTTCTGCTGGGTGCTGCGACGCGCTGGGCTTCTTCGGCCAAAGCGTGTAGCTCACTGCCCAGATGCACTCGATCACGACGATGATTCCGAGGATGCGGAAGAAACCGGAGAGGGCTGCAGTGCGGGCGGCATCGTCGACCACCGCGATGATCGCCCCCAGAATTGCCGCTGCGATGGCGACGGCGATCAACGTGCGCCCCGCGTCTTTCCAGCACTTGGCCGCGTAACGCGCGCCGAAGAGCCGTTCCGGAGCCGGGCCGCCCGCGAATCGTTGCTTGAATCGGATGTCGGCCCAGGCGACCATGCGCTTGCCGTAGGCGATGGAGACGCCGATGTAGATCGCTGCGAGGCCGTGGTGCCAGGAGGCCGTGCCCCCGCCGAGCAGGTCGACCACGACCAGCAGCAACAGCACCGCATCGATGACCGGCGCGAGCAGGAGGAGCGCGGCGCCCAGACGCGGTCGGCGCAGCAGGTACCGGGCCGCGAGCCCCAAGAGGATCGCCACCCAGAACGCGACCTCGCACCCCACAATTGCCACCAGGATCATGCCCGACTCCCCTCGTTTATGAGTACGAGTGTACTCATAAAACTGCATTGCGTCACTGGCCCGGCGCCGAGCGCGCCTCGGCAGTCGGCGAGCAGCGGGCGCAATGCACTCGGCCCCGGCTCGGATCCAGTGGAATCCGAGCCGGGGCCGAATGACGTGTGGCGTGTGAGCCTGACAGGGTCAGGCCGAGGCGATCACCGCGATCGGGTCGGTGGTCGGCAGGCCCGAGCGCGATCCACCACGATCTTCGACGGTGACCGCGAGCGCATCGCCGGGCTCGAAGCCCTGTGCCAGCACCGCTGCGCCACCTGCGTTGTTCGCGCGCATCACCCCGAGCGAAATGGGCTCGTCACCGCGCACGATCCAGAGCTCGTAGTCGCGGTCGGCCGGCGCCGCGCGCATGCCCTCAGCAACGAACACGGCCTGCTGCGACGAATTCGACCAGTGCAGCGTCGCCTGACCGCCATCGGCAAGCGCAACGGTTTCGGTGCGCGCGTCGTTCGAGGATTCCACCTGCTGCAGCGCGATCGACACCGGATCTTTCGGAGCGAGCATGCCCGTAACCGGAAGCGCGAGGGCGATCGCCAACAGCACCGCAACCGAAGCAGCCAGCCCAAACCAGCCCGCGCGCCGACGCGAGCGGGTGAACGACTCTTCGGCGTCATCCTGATCGTCATCTGCTCCGAGCAATTCGGGGGGCAGGGTGGGCTCGGGTGCGCGAACCGGCTCGTCAACGACCGGCGCGAGATCAGCCACACCCAGCGCGGACGGGGGCTCGGGAGCTTCGAACTGCGGAGTGCGTGCGATGAGATCGAGCATCGCAGTGCGCGCGCCTGCCGGCGGTGCGACCTCTGCGATCGACGCGCTGAGACGGGCGACCGTCTCTCGATCTTCATCTGCGACGGGCAGCCACTCGGGGTGCGCTGCCAACGCCTCCGAGAACGTCTGCTCCTCTTCCGGGGAGAGCACGTGCAGGGCGCGAGCAGCGGAGAGCTCGCGGAACAGTTGCTCATTCATCGCGTCGCCTCCAATTCTTTCCTGAGTCGGGTGAGCCCGTCTCGAATTCTTGTTTTGATGGTGCCGAGCGGGGCTCCGAGGAGCACCGAGATTTCGCTCTGGCTGTACCCGCCGAAGTAGGCGAGTACGATGGCGCGGCGCTGAGGTTCAGGGAGCTCGTTCAGCCCCTGCACGGCACGGGCGCCGTCGATCATCAGCTCCACCTCGTCATCGACCCCGGCCTGAGGTTCGGCCAGATCGCGCACCCCGACCGTGAGATCGCGCCGACGCGAAGCCTGCGAGGCCCGCACCCGATCCACGGCCCGACGGTGCGCGATCGTGAGCAGCCACGTGCGCGCCCGGCCACGATCCGGATCAAACGAGGTTGCCGACTGCCAGGCCTCCAAGAAGACCTCCTGCAGCACTTCCTCGCTCTGCGACCGATCGACGAGCACTCGCAAGATGAGGCCGAACACTCGCGCAGAGAGCAGATCGTACAACTCGGCGAATGCGCGCTGGTCGCCCTGGGCCGCGCGCGCAAGCGCCACGTCAGCCGGGTCGGCAGTCGAGCCGTCGTCCGCTATTTCGATTCCATCGATGACCATCGTGTCCAGCATGCCCCATTCACCTCCATTCTGCGTCCGTTTGCTGCGTGCGAGTCGCATGATCCTGCCGATCTTCCGGGTTGTTTCGGTTACCCGAAGGTGAACGAGTAGACCTGCACGCCCTTCGGCACCTGCACCTCGAGGGTGCCGGAGTCGGGGTCGTCGGCCTCGACGAGTCGGTACGAGCGCGGGGTGCCGTCAATGTCGACCGAGCGGGTGCCTCCGCCCTTCACCTTGACGTCGATGGTGCCGCTGCCCGCGATGACCGCGCGCACCTCCTGGCCGCGGTACTCGAGACGGATCTTGCCGGAGTCCGTGGTGGGTTCGGCGTACTGGGTTTCGATCGTCCACTTGCCGTCGAGCGCGAAGGTGTCTTCCTTCTGCTGCTTCGGGAAGGTGAAGTCGCCATCACCCGCGCGGTATTCGTCACCCGCGAAGTTGCGATCCTTCGACGAGCCGAGGAAGGTTTCGGGAGTGGTGCTGCCGATCTCAGGCGTCACATCCTCGACATCGGTCTCGCCAGGGAGCTGCGCGTCGGGATTCGCGTCCTTCAGCAGCTCACGGATGAGCTTCTCCGTGGTCTCGTAGTTGCCCTCACCGAACGAGATGTGTCGCACCGTGCCCTCGGCATCGATGAGGTAGTGCGCGGGCCAATAGCGGTTGCGGTAGTTGGTCCAGGTCGACAGGTTGTTGTCGATCGCCACCGGGTACGTAATGCCGAAGTCTTTGGCCCCTGCCTCGACGTTGCTGCGATCCTTCTCGAACGCGTACTCGGGAGAGTGCACGCCGATCACCTGCAGCCCCGCGTCGGCATATGCCTTGTCCCAGGCGACCACGTGAGGGATCGAGCGCTGGCAGTTGATGCAGGAGTACGCCCAGAAGTCGATCAGCACGACCTTGCCCTTGAGGCTCTTCAGGTCGATGCCTTCACCATTGGGAGTATTGAGCCAACCGTCGATGCCCTTGATCGAAGGGGCGGTGCCGCACGACTCGAGCTCGGTCGCGTCGTTCGTGCACTTGTCGAGGTCGCGGTTCTCGTCGGTGACGAGTCCGCCGAGGTTCAAGGCGCTCTTGCCCGCGTCGCTCTCGGCCAGATCTTTCTGGAACCCGGCCGTGTAATCGGGGAGCAGTCGCTGCAGCGCCTGGGGCACATTGAACGCGAGGCCCACTGCGAGCGCGATCAGCGCGACACCACCGACGATGCGGATGGTGCGCTCGCGCTTACGGAAGCCGCGGATGCGCTGCGCGACGCTGCGGCCGGCGAGTGCGAAAACCAGCAGGGGCACCGCGACGCCGATGGCGAACGACACCGTGAGCAGCACGGTCTCGGGGCCGATCTGGCCGGTGGCGCCGGCCACGATGATGGCGGCGAGCACCGGGCCCGCGCACGGCACAAAGACCGTGCCCAGCGCGAGACCCATGCCGAAACCGTTGCCGCCCTCGCCGACCTTGCGGCGCGGCAGACGCTGGAAGGGCTTTTCGAGAATCTGTTCGAAACCCGGGAAGAGCATGCCGACACCGATGATCAGCAGCACGGCAACACCCGCCCAGCGGATGGCGCTCTGCGGAATGTTCAGCAGACCGAGCAATACCGAGCCGAGCAGCGTCACCACAGAGAAGCTCAACACGAGCCCCGCGATGATCCAGAAGGGTCTGCTGCGCTTCGCCTGAATCACTTCGGGAAGTTTGCCTGCGACCGTGGGCTGCGTGCCCGCGGTCAGGAAGATGACCGGCAGCACCGGAAGAATGCACGGCGAGATACCCGTGATGAGTCCGCCGAGCAGACCGATGAGCACAATATCCATGAGAAGCCCTCCTGTTGCAGAGGTCTTCGGAGCGGAGCCCGGTTCGGATGGGAGCGGAGCGGGGCGGTTGCGCATTTCCGCACCGGTCATCATCCCCACGCCGATAACGCGAATGCGTCTGAACGATGACGAGAGCATTGCGAACCGGTTGAATCGTTTCATATACTCGTGGGCAGTGTCGGCAGCCGACACGCGACCCCACGGGAAGAGACAATGAAGCCTCTGCATACCTCTCGGCGTATCGCCGCACTCATCGGCATGGCACTCGTCGCCGTGCTGGCCGTTTCGGGCTTCGGCGCGGTCGCCGTGGCGCCGGCCCAAGCGGCTGAAGCCGCCCCCAGCGGCCTACGCATTAACGGGCTCGACCGTCCGGCCGATCTTGATGATCTCGAATCACCGGCGCTGTCGTGGTACGTGCCGAGCGCCGAGCAGAGCGCCTACCGCGTGCTCGTCAGCACCTCCGAGCAGGCAGCCGAGGCCGGCGACGGCGACGTGTGGGATTCGGAGCGTGTCGAGAGTAGTGAGCAGAGCGGCGTTCCGTACGCCGGCCCCGCGCTTGCAGCCGGCAAGCGCTACTTCTGGACGGTACAGACGTTCGATGGCCTCGGCATCGCCTCCGCACGGTCGGAAGTCACCTGGTTCGGAACCGCACCAGGGGCGGCGTGGGAAGGCTCGCAAGCGATCTGGACCTCGAATCAACTTCCGGGCTCAGATGATGAGTCGACCCCGAACCCGTGGACCGATTACACCCTCACCGCTGACGTGACGGTGACACAGACCGCTCTTGGGGTGTACTTCCGCGCAACCGGCACCGGCGAAAGCTACATGTGGCAGTTCCGTGCCGATACCAACGAACTGCGTCCGCACATCTGGACCGGCGGAGCGTTTACGCAGCTCGACCCGATCGCTCTGCCCGCGGATGCGGTGCGCACGGGCGTCCCGTTCGCCCTCGCAATCTCAACGTCGGGATCCGCGATCACCACGTCGATCAACGGCACCGAGGTCGACCGCCGCGAACTCTCCGACCACGCCACCGGCACGATCGGGTTCCGCACCGGCCGGTCCGAAAGCGGCTCAGTGACCCACCTCTCGGTCGTCGGCGCCGACGGCACCGCGCTCTTCTCGGATCCACTCACCGGGGCTAACCCGTTCCGCTGCGGCACCGTTGCCGCCGGCGTACTCCAGGTCGGCAATTCGACCGATTGCGCACTCCCCGCCGACCCCTGGGCCGATTACGCGCTCGACGCGAACATCACCATCGACCGCACGGCGCTCGGCGTGTACTTCCGCGCGGCGAGTGACCAGAACGCCTACATGTGGCAATTCCGCGCCGACACGAACACGCTCGTGCCGCACACCCGCATCAACGGAACATTCACTGCGCTGCCGTCCGTGACTCTTCCGTCCGGCACGCTGCAGACCGGCAAGCAGACGGCCATTCGCATCTCGGCGACTGGAAATACGGTGACGACCGCAATCGGCGGCGTGCAGGTCGACACGCGCACCCTCTCAAACTTCGCCGCCGGTACTGTCGGATTCCGCACCGGCAATTCCGAGAGCGGGTGGGTGCACGACATGACGATCACCCGCGCTGGCGGCGGCGTTGTATTGGCCAACGATTTCTCTGCAACGCATCCATTCCCCTGCGGCACACTGAACAACGGTGCCTATATCGTGGGCACCGCCCAATCCTGCGTCATCGCGACCGACGCCAGCGTCTCGACGGACTGGGCGTTCCTCCGCACCGAGATCTCGCTCCCGGCGAAAGAGATCGCTTCGGCGACGCTCTTCGCCACCGCGGGTGACTTCCGCGCGCACCTGCAGTACGCCTACAAGGCCTACGTGAACGGCGCATTCGTCGGGCTCGGCCCCACCAATCGCATCCACTCCGAGAACCGCTACGACGGGTTCGACGTCACCTCACTGGTCACCGCGGGCGAGGCGAACGCGGTGTCGGCGCTCGCCTACACGAGCGGGTCGAGCCGCCAACGCTTCATTGCGCAGTTGCGGGTGGAGTACACCGACGGCTCCACCGATGTCTTCGGCTCAGACGACTCGTGGAAGGCGATGCCCGGTGCACTCGCCTTCCCGGCAGCCGGCAGCATCGGCACCGGGTACTTCTCGGCTCCGAAAGAGAACTTGGACGCGCGCGCCTACCCCCACGGTTTCACCGAGGTCGGGTTCGACGACTCGAGCTGGGCGACGGCGGTACCCACGGCGGCCTTCGCTGACCTGCAGGCCACGCCGATGGCGAAGGTGGTGGAACAGACTCCCGCACCAGTGTCGATCGTCGATAAGGGGAACGGCAACTACTTCGTCGACTTCGGCCGCACCTGGGTCGGCGGCGTGCGCTACGACATCGCGAACGGTGTGTCGGGCGCGAAGGTCGACATCAGATTCGGCGAGGTGCCCTCGGCGGAAAACTCCGTCAAGTACCAGCTCAATACCGGCAACGTCTACCAAGACGTCGCCACCCTCACTGATGGGCAGCAGACCCTGGAAACGTGGGGCATGCGCGTGTTCCGGTACGTCGAGATCGTCGGGGCGCCGGAACCTGTCACTCTTGAGAACCTCTCGGCGCTCGCGCTGGTGTACCCGTTCGACGCCGAGGATTCGACCTTCGTGTCGTCGGATACGAACCTCAACCAGGTGTACAAGCTCTCGAAGAACACCATCGAGTCGCTAAATGTGAACTTCTACACCGACTCGTGGACCCGTGAACGCACCAACTACGAGGCGGACGCGTATCTGCAGCTGATGTCGACGCTCTACTTGATGGACGATCTCTCACTCGGTCGTTACTCGATGAACTATTTCGAGGCAAACCGCACGTGGCCCACGGAGTGGCCGTTCTACGTGGTGCTCGCGGTGCACGACGCCTGGCGCCAGACGGGCGACACCGAGCAGGTCGAGGCCTACTTCGACAATCTTGAAACCAAGATGCCGACGAAGTGGATCGACGACGCCACCGGGCTCGTGCGCAAGACGAGCGGCTCGAACGGCTGCTCGAGCCAAACCGACTGCGACATCGTCGATTGGCCGACGAGCCAGCGTGACGGGTACCAGTTTCGGCAGGTGAACACCGTGGTGAACGCGCTCTCGTATCGCGCGATGCGCGACATGGCCGCGATGGCCGCGGAGATCGGTCGCGACGATCGTGCAGCCGCCTACACGGCCCAGGCCGATCGTCTGCGCGACGCAATGAATGAGCGACTGTACAACGCCGAGACTGGCGCGTATGACGACGGCATGGCCGCCGACGGCACGCTGACCGGCCACTCCGCGCTGCACGCGAGCGCATTCGCCCTCGCCTTCGGCATCCCCGAGGCCGATCAGCAGTCGCGGGTCGCCGAATACGTTGCGCCAAAGGGCATGGCGTGCAGTGTCTACTGCGCTGGCTTCTCGATCACCGGCCTCTTCAACGGCGGCGCCGATAACGCCGCCGTGGCGCAGCTCACAGATACGGGTACATCAAGCTGGATGAACATGATCGCCCTCGGTGCGGGGTCAACTGCGGAGGCCTGGGATCCGTCGCAGAAGTCGAATCTGACCTACTCGCACCCGTGGGCTGCCTCTCCTGCGTTCCACGTTCCATCGGGGCTCTTCGGCATCAAGCCGATCGATGCGGGGTACGCGACGTATTCTGTACGCCCAGCGCCGGGCGGCGTCGACTTCGCTCGCATCACCGTGCCGACGGTGAAGGGCAGCATCGGCGCCGCTTTCAGCCACGCGACTGACGACGCGTCGTCGATGCGTCTGGTCGCGCAGGTGCCGGGCAACACGCGCGCCGACCTCTCGATCCAAGCCCCGGCCGGCACGACGACCGTATACCTGGACGGCGTCGCCCGCGAGGTCGAAGAATCGGGAGGGTACGTGACCGTACCTTCGGTGACCGCAGGGTGCCATCTCGTCACGCTTGATGATGGGAAGTCTGCACTCGCGGACACGAATCTCACTGCGCTGTGCACCCCGACACTGGTGAACGACGCTGAAGCCGAATCAGAGAGTGCGGCCACCGCAGACGCCGATGCCGCGGGCGCTTCGACCGACGGCAACGCGGGAGCTGGCGCAACGAGCGCTGACGGCTCGGGAGCTGGCGCGGACGGCGCGGCGACCGGTGCGGAAGCCGGTGCCACCGGAGGCTCGAACGGCACCGCCGCTGGCGGATCCGGCGCCGATGGCATCGATGCGGACGGCGCCAATGCGAATGCTGCCGACGCAGGTGCGGTGAGCGGCGCGGATGGCCCTGACTCCACCGCAACGGATACCGCCGGTGAAGCAGGCGGCGAGAATCGCGGCAATGCCTTGAGCCGCACCGGCAGCAGCACCGTATGGGGAGTCGGGGCGCTCGCACTCGTGCTCATCGTCGCCGGCCTGGGTGCACTGCATCGCACTCGGGGCGCCCGCCGCCACTAGGCGCGCGTTGAGCAAGCCAACCGGGAGCGCAAGTCGTATGCTCCCGGTTGGCCCGTTCGCTCGGTTTACGCCGCGCGCGCGATCCTGCCCATCACCCCGCCGGCCCGACGTGGAGCGTTGCCCTGATGCACCCCGCGCACCAGCTCCACGACCGCCGCACGTGTGAGCGGACGCCCCTGTCGCACCAGCTGCCAGCACCCGTCGAGCACCACGTCACGCTCTGCACGCGTGAGCGGGGTGAAGAGTTCTGGCCAGCGGGCCTCGATGTTCGTCTCTTGCATGAGCAGCACCTCTTTCTCCGGGGAGGCCCACGCTACGGGCAGCCACCGACATTGACGCACTGGTGCCCGCAGAGCTGCCCGAAGCCGAAAGCCGCTACGAGAAGACGCTGAGACCGTAGAGCACGAACACAAAGAGGTGCGCGGCCCCGTGGAGCGCAGTCACGCGCCGGGCGCTGAAGGTTGTCAGGCTGAGCAGCAGGCTGACCCCGAGCAGCAGCAGATTCACCGGGCTTTCAGCGAGCACCACTGTCTGCCCCGTGAACAGCCCGATCGCGAGCACGACTGGCAGGGTGAGCCCCACGCACGACACCAGCGCACCGTGAGCGAGGTTGGTCACCCGCTGTGCTTCGCCCAGCCATGCGGCCCTGACCGTCGTGATCGCTTCGGGCAGAAAGACGATCAGCGCGATGATGATGCCTGAGAGAGCGACCGGGGCGCCCAGGCGATCGAGGGCATCATCGAGAAATACCGCCATGTCGTGCGAGAGCAGCACGATCGGGGCGACCGTGACGAGCAAAACGAGCACGCGCGTGATGACTTCCGTGCGGTGCGCTCGCAGCACGCTCCCAATGCCCGCACGCGTTTCGACCGCACCGACCGCACCGGCAGTTGACTCAGACCCGGCGACCTCCTGGAAGTCGGCGCTCTGGGCGCCGGTCTGCCGAACCAGGAAGAAGGCGTAGAGCAGGATCGTGAGCACGAGGATCGGTACCGCCTGGCCGGGTGTGTACGCCCCGCCCTCGCCGATGACGGCGGGGAACGCGAAGGCGACTGCGATGAGCACGACCAGCAGAGAGAGGTACGACGAGACACCGGTGCGATTGACGCGCAGGGTGTGGTGTCGAAGGCCACCGACGAGCAGCGCGGCGCCGATCACGAGGGTGAGCACGATCATCGTGGCCGCCATGACCGAGTCGCGGGCGATCGTAGCGTGCTCCCCCGGGCCGAGCATCACCGCGGAGATCAGGATGACCTCGATGAGCACGATCGAGAGAGTGAGCACGAGCGTGCCGTAGGGGTCGCCGAGCCGGTGCGCAAGATGCTCGGCCTGGGTGACCACACCACCGGCGCAGACGATGATCACCGCGACAATCGCCGCGAGCACGAGGAAGAGCACCGGAGTGGGCAGATGCCCACCCAGAAGCGGTTGGGCGAGCGTCAGCGCGAGGAAGGCCGCCCAGCCAAGCACGATGCGGAAGACGACCGCGGGGGTGAGTACCGTTCGCAATGAAGACGTGTGTGGCACAGAAGAGACCAGTTCTGCAGGGCCGTCCCGGCTTGTGAAGTGATGTCGCACAGGTCGTCCAGGCGGCACGTTCAGACCTCATCATGCTATCCGACGCTGCATTTTTTGGCGAGTGGATCCGCATGATTCCGCGGAAGTCGGTGCCCGCGAAAACTTTTTCGAGCAATTTCCCATCCGCCTCGCAGACGGCTCCGAAGACGTTCACAAGCCGCGGGAATCTGCGGAACATCATCTGAGGAGGAACCCCATGTTCACCAAGAAGAAGACCCTCGGCGCCGCATTCGCACTGACGCTGGTCGGCGCCGCCATGCTCACCGGTTGCTCGATGGGCGCCAACACTGACGACTCGGCTGCTGAGGATCAGACGACCGAGACGCAGGAGACGACGCCCAGCGACGATTCGGCAATGGAGACGACCGATCCGGCAGCGAACCTCGTCGGCCCCGGTTGCGCGGCCTACGCTGAAGCAGTGCCGGATGGCGCTGGCTCGGTGCAGGGCATGTCGCAGGATCCGGTTGCGGTCGCCGCATCGAACAACCCGCTGCTCAAGACCCTCGTCTCGGCAGTGAGCGGCCAGCTCAACCCTGACGTCAACCTCGTCGACACCCTGAACGGTGACGAGTTCACCGTCTTCGCCCCGGTCGATGACGCCTTCGGCAAGATCGACGCCGCGACGATCGACACGCTGAAGACCGACAGCGATCTGCTCACCAAGATCCTGACCTACCACGTGGTCCCCGGCCAGATCGAGCCGGCTGACATCGACGGCATGCACACCACCGTTGAGGGCCAGGACCTCGAGGTCACCGGTTCGGGCGACAACCTGAAGGTCAACGACGCCAACGTCATCTGCGGTGGCGTGCAGACCGCCAACGCGACCGTCTACCTGGTCGACTCGGTGCTGATGCCCCCGGCTGAGTAATCTCACCGGCTGAAAAACCCGGCGATCTCCCCCGCATCGCAGCGGCCGATCGCCCGCACGACCAACGTGTCCGTCACTCGCACAGGGGTGGCGGGCACGTTGCTATACCGGAACACCCGCGACTTCACTCGGATGAGGGTCGCGGGTGTTTCGCTGTGCAGGGCGCGTCAGGTGCGGGATCGCACGACGCCCCCAACTCAGACGCGTACGAGCATCTTGCCCGTGTTAGCGCCGCGCATCATGTCGAGGAACGCGTCAACGGTGTGCTCGATGCCGTCGACGATGGTCTCGTCGTACGCGATCTTGCCGGCGGCGAACCATTCGCCCATGTGCTGCTGGAACGCGGGGGCGAGCTGCAGGTGCTTGCCGATCGTGAAGCCCTCGAGCTTGAGCCCGCGCGTGATCAGGTTGGCCATGTTGTCGGGGCCGGGCACCGGCGCCGAGGTGTTGTAGCCGACGATGGCGCCGCAGAGCGCCGCCCGCCCGCCGTCGTTGAAGGCGTCGAGCGCGGCTTCGAGGTGGTCGCCGCCAACGTTGTCGAAGAAGACATCGATGCCCTCGGGTGCTGCGGCGGCGAGCTGCCCGCGCACGTCGCCATCCTTGTAGTTGAACGCCGCGTCGTAGCCGTACTTCTCGGTGAGCAGCGCGACTTTCTCGGCGGATCCCGCAGACCCGATGACGCGGCCCGCCCCCAGGAGTTTCGCGATCTGACCGGCGGCCGTGCCCACGGCGCCGGCGGCGCCCGAGATGAACACCGTCTCGCCGGGCTGCAGTGCGGCGATGGCGGTGAGGCCGGCGTACGCGGTGAGCCCGGTCATGCCCATGATGTGCAGGCGCAACGACAGCGGTACCCCTTCGATCTCGGGCACCACACGGAAGGTCGTGGCGTCAGCCTGGACGAGATCTGACCAGCCGTGCTGGTGCAGCACGACGGCCCCCTCGGGCACCTCGTCAGAAGCCGAGGCGATGACGCGGCCGATCGCGCCGCCCTGAATCTGCGCGCCGAGCGCGTACGGCGCGACATAGCTGCGCACGTCGTTCATGCGGCCGCGCATGTAGGGGTCGACCGACACGAACTCGTTGCGCACGCGCACCTCACCCGGCTGCAATTCACCGAGCTCGACCTGCACCGTACGAAAGTCGTCGTGCGTCGGCCAGCCGCTCGGGCGGGCGGCGAGGTGAATCTGGGTGCTGGTGGCTGCGGTCATGGGTGTCCTCCTGGGGTATGGGCGATCCTGCGCCCCGGCGATCGACTCGTGGTCGAGCTTTCGGGAACGATCGTTCCAATATATACTGGAACGACCATTCCCGAAAGGCGCATCCATGGCACGCACAGCTTCGTTCGACCGCGACGCCGTCGTGGGTGCCGCCATGGATGTGTTCTGGAACGTCGGGTACGAGGCTGCCGCCATCCCCGACCTCGAGCAGGCGACGGGGCTGAGCCGATCCAGCATCTACAACAGCTTCGGGTCGAAACGCGGGCTCTTCGACGCCGCGGTGCAGCAGTACCTCGACACGGTCATTCGGCCGCGCCTGCAGCCGCTGCTCGCCGACCCCGCCGCCCCCGACGCCATCACCGAGTACCTCACCGGGCTCCGCGACGCCCTGGCCGACCGCGCCACGCTCGCGGCCCGCAGCGGGTGCCTGCTGATCAACTCGGCCGGCTCGCCGATCGGTGAAGACACCGCGGTCGCAGCGACCATCGCGAGCTACCGCGCCGAGTTACGGGCAGCGATTGCGCGCGGCATCGGCGCACGACTGCCCCAGCTCGCAACAGCGGCGGCGGATCGCCTGGCCGATGCCTGCACCGGCCAGGTCGTGGCAGCACTCGCCCTGGCCCGCATCGACGCGCCAAGCGCGGGGGCAGCGATCGCCACGGCACTCGCGCTCATCGACGCGGCGTAGGGACGGCGGTCGGCCTCCGGCCCAGCCCCGCACCCCTGCGAGCGGGGTCACTTCTGGAGGGTGTTGTTGGCGCCGCACTGTCCGAAAGTGACCCCGCTGCCATGGGACGAGCGACCTACAGCGGCCGCAGCGTCACCTGCTGGTCGGCGGCGAGCGCGAGCAGATCTTCGTCGTGACTGATGAGGATCACTACCGCCCCCTCCGCCGCCACGGCACGAATGTGCTCGGCGATCGACTGCAGGTGCCGGCGGTCGACGCCCGAGCTGGGCTCGTCGAACACCACCACGCGCCGCCCGGCGACACGCGCCGCCGCGATGACGAGCCGCTGCTGCTGCCCGCCCGAGAGCGAAAGCGGGTGGCGATCGGCGAGTGCGTCGAGATCGAGGGATCGCAGCAGCGCGTCGAGCTCGGCGGCGTCGGGCGGGGAGCCGTCGCGCAGCTGCGCGGCCAGTTCGAGCTCGGCGGAGACGCTTTCGGTGAAGAGTTGCCGCTGCACGTCTTGCATGACGATCGCACTCGCCCGCTGCCGGGCTCGAGCACTGAGCACCCGCCCATCGAGCGAGATGCTGCCGCTGGCCCGCTGCAGCCCGACGATGGCGCGCACGAGCGTCGACTTGCCCGAGCCGTTGATGCCGCGGAACGCGGTGACCGATCCCGCCGGAATCGCGAGCCGGTCGATGTCGAGCACGGTACGCGCGCCGAAGCGCACGCGCACGTCGTCGAGCACGAGCGCGCCCTCTGATTCGGGAGTATCCGCGCCCATCGAAGTCGTCGCGACGCTCCGACCTGACGCCTCAAGCACCGGAACCTCGGCGAAGCGCACGCGCCCCCGCAGGCCCTCCGCGGCGAGGGTCTCGTCGGAGACGGCGCGAAACTCTGTGGCGCTCCACTGCGCGTCGATGCGTCCGGATCGCATGACGACGACGCGATCCACCAGCTCTTCGAGATAGCGCAGCCGGTGCTCGGCGACAACGATCGTGACCCCGCGCTGCTTCAGCTCGGCGAGGGTTGCCGCGAGGCGCGACACCGCGTCGGTCGAGAGGTTCGCGCTGGGTTCGTCGAGCAGCAGCATCTGCGGCGCGTGCGCGGTGGCGGCGACGACGGCGACCTGCTGCTGCTGACCTCCGGAGAGTCGCTGCAGGCGTTCGCCGACGGGTACGAACCCGTCGATGCGCGCGAGGGCGCGGCCGACACGCGTGCGAATCTCGGCGGGCGGAAAGCCGAAGTTCTCCATGGCGAACGCGATCTCTTCGGGCGCGGAGTCGGTGAAGAACTGGCGGCGCGGGTGCTGCAGCACGGTGCCGGTCACGAGGCCGATCGCGTCGAGCTCGACGGCGACGGTATCGAGGCCCTGCACGGTGACCTCGCCGGTCAGCGCGCCCTCGTCGTGGAAGTGGGGCACGAGCCCGTTGAGCAGGCGCAGCGCGGTCGACTTGCCTGATCCGCTGGCGCCGCAGAGCACCACGAACTCGCCCGGGGCGATCTGCAGCGAGAGCCGGTCGAGCGAGGGGGTGTCGGCGTGCGGGTACGTCCACGTCGCCTCGGTGACCTCGGCGGCCGACGCGACTCCCGAAGCGGGCGCGCTCATCGCGCACCTCCCGGAAGGCCGACGAGCGTCGCCGCGACGAGAGCTGCGACCACCAGCACCAGCACCGCATCCGCGATGCCGAACCGCGGCGGGTGCATCGCTGTCGGCGCACGACGCGAACCGAGGCCGCGCAGGATCGCCGACGCCGACAGGTCTTCACTCGCCCGCAGACTCGCGGCGATCATCGGCACCGTGAACCGTTCAACGGCGCGCACCGGGTGGCGCACGAAACCTGCGGCCCCGGCGAGCCCGCGCAGGCGCATCGCGTCGAGCACGGCGCGCGCTTCGGCAGCGACGAGCGGGAAGAACCGCAGCATGACGGCGAGCGTGACGGCCAACGCGCGCGGCGCGTGCCAGGCGCGGAGTGCGGCAGACAGCTCGGTCGGCGAGGTGGTCGCGATCAGGTGCATGCCGATGCCAGCGATCACCGTGAAGCGCAGGAAGTACGTACCGCCGAAGGCGAAGATGGCGGTGACCCCGTTCGGCCACCACGCGGGCAACCCCCAGCCGAGCACCGCGAGCACGGCGGCGGTCACCATGAGGCTGAGTGCGCGTCGCCGCGCGCCCTCCCAGAGAGCGAGGCCGACGCCGAGCGCAAGAAACACGGGCACGAAGCGCAGGCCGGCCGGGCTCATCGCGGTGATGCTCACGGCGACGACCAGCAGGATTTTCATGCGCGGGTCGAGGCCCCGTCGCTCGCCGCGCCCGGTGGCTCGATCAAGCGACGGGTCGACCGCGACCGGCGGCGAGGTGCGCAGCTCAGGCAAGACCGGCCTTGCGGAAGTGCTTGCGCAGCACGGCACTGCCGAGCAGCCCGCCGAAGAACCCGAGCACCACGGTGGCGCCCCACATGATGAAGAGGGCCGGCAGCGACACGATCTGGTCGAACGCGGCGACGAACTCGGGGCCCATCTCGGTGAGGCCCGCCGACTGCAGGTACGCGGCACGGTCGAGAATGAGCGGGATCCACGGACCCAAGAACCAGGCCGAGAACACGGTGTAGGTGCCGATCGCGGCCCACTTCGAGCGGTACTTGCCCGCGGCGAGCACGAACTCGGCGGCGACCGAGCACAGAATCGTGAAGAGCAGGCTCTGCCACGGGTGCCCCATCATGAAGTAGATGAGCGCGTTGACCGTGCCGAAAAGCGTCACCATGCCGGCGTGCTTCACGCGCGTCAGGAACAGCATGTACGGGATGCCCCCGGCGAGCGCGCAGAGCGGCACGATGATGAGCATTACGAGCGGGCTGATCGCTCCGATCATCGTGATCGCGACGATCACGATGAAGTAGATCACGACGAAGATCGCCACGTTGAGCAGGTCGCGCGCCGAGAAGCGGGCGCCGGTGCGGCGTGCGGCGGCCGGGCGATCCGGGGCCGCCGCGGCGGGCTGCGTTTCCGCGGCAGGCTGCGCCGCAGACGCTGCAGCGGTGGATGAGATGGGTTCGGTCATGGAGTCGCTTTCTGGTGAGCGGTGATGGGGTCTGAATCTGGCGCGGGATCGCCGGCGAGCTGCCATCCCGAGGCGTCAACGCGCTCGTTCCAATAGCGCGCGTACGCCCCGCCGGCCTCGAGCAGTTCGGCGTGCGTGCCGGTCTCGCCGATGCCACCCGCGCCGTCGAGCATGACAATGCGGTCGGCGGTCATGATGGTCTGCAGACGATGCGCGACGACGACGAGGGTGCGGCCTGGACGAATCGAGTCGATAGCCTCGCCGATCGCGATCTCGTTGCCGATGTCGAGGGCCGCGGTCGCCTCATCGAGCAGCACGATCGGCGCGTCTTTGAGCAGGGCGCGCGCGATCGACACGCGCTGGCGCTCACCGCCCGACAGGTTGGTGCCGCCCTCTCCGACGCGCGCATCCCACCCGCCGGGCAACCGCTCGACGATCTCGTCGACGCGCGCTCGAGACGCGGCCGCGATCACCTCGTCGCGCGACAGGTCGGGGTTGCCGACCCAGACGTTGTTGAGAATCGTGTCATCGAACAGGTACACGTCTTGAAATACCGGGGCGACCGCGGCCTCGACGGTGGCGGTGCCGAGTTCGGGAATGGGCACGCCGCCGATCGACACGGTGCCCGATTCCGCGTCGTAGAAGCGCGCCATGAGCTTGGTGATCGTCGTCTTCCCCGACCCCGACGGCCCGATGATCGCAGTCATCTGGCCCGGTTCTGCCGTGAAGGTGAGGCCGTCGAGCACCGGCGATCCGCCATACCCGAAGGTGACGTCGTCGAACGCGAACCCCCAGTCGGCAGGAACGGCGGGCGAGGCCGGCTCGGGCAGTCGGGCCTGCAACGCGAGATCGTCGAGCTGCTGCAGCGTCGTACGCGCGACGGCGATGCCACCGCCGAGGTCGCCCGCCGTGACGATGGGCTCGTTGAAGCGCACCCCCAGCACGAGCAGCGCGAGCAGTGTGGCTACGTCGATCGTGCCGCCGATCGCGAGCGTCGCACCGACGATCAACAGCACCGTGAGTGAGAGCTGCACGAGGCCGGCGAAGGTCGCGATGCCGGCACCGCCCGAGATGAGCATGCCCCGATACGCGCGATGCTGATCTTGCAACGCCGTCTCGACCAATCGCTCAGCAATCGAATCATCGCCCGCCGTGCGCAGCGCCGGCTGCACCCGCGCGAACTCGATGACCCGGTTCGACGCGTCGGCGACGGCGTCACTGTGCACCGCATCGCTGCGACCGATGCGCGCGCTCAGCCAGCGGTACCCGATGACAAGCACGGGCACCATCACGGTCATCGCCAGTGCGAGCCGCCAGTCGAAGAAGTACATGCCGACGAGCACGGTGCCCGGGGTCAGGAACCCGGTGATCACGGGGCGAATGAACGAGTAGGGCGTGTTCGAGACGAACATCGCACCCTGCGTGGCGATGCCCGAGACCAGCCCGGTGCGGCTACCGGCGAACCAGGCGACCGGAATTTCGACGAGGCGCTGGCCCAGCGAACCCAAGAGTGAATCGAGAATCTCGGTGCTGGCGCGCATCGCGACCTGGCTCGCCGCCCAGAAGACTGCGGCGTACGCCACCGCGATGCCGGCGAGCCCGACCAGCCAGCGGCCGGCGGTATCCGTGTCGCCGCCGAAGAGTGCGCGCAGCAGCGGCACGAGCACGAGGAAGGCGACGCCCTGCAGAATCGCCGTGGCGACGATGCAGCTCAGCTCGACGACGAGGAGGCGGCGCGCTGTTGGGGAGGCGTAGCTCCAGAGGCGGCGGATCATGCGAGGGCTCCTTCGGGCAGTGAGCGGTCGTGGTTCTGCTGGTAGTCGTGCCACATGGTCGCGAACCGGCCGCCCTGGGCGACGAGCTCGGCGTGCGTGCCGCGCTCGATGACGCGGCCCTCGTCGAGCACCAAGATCTGGTCGGCGCCGACGATGGTGTGCAGTCGGTGCGCCACGACGAGCACGCTGCGCCCCGCGGCGAGCGTGCTGAGGGCGCGCTGGATCGCCGCCTCCGAGTCGGGGTCGGCGAACGCGGTGGCCTCGTCGAGCACGAGAATCGGCGCGTCGGCGAGCAGCGCCCGCGCGATGGTGACGCGCTGCGCCTCACCGCCCGAGAGGTTCGCGTCGTCGCCAACCACGGCGTCGTAGCCACGCTCGAAGCGCAGAATGCGGTCGTGGATCTGCGCGGCGCGCGCTGCGGCCTCCACCTCCGCATCCGTCGCATCGGGGCGGGTCAGTCGAATGTTGTCGCGCAGGCTCGCGCGCAGCGTCTGCACCTCCTGGAACACGAACCCGACCTCACGGTAGAGCGCGGTCATCTCGACCTGCTGCACGTCGGCGCCGCCGATGGCGACGGTGCCGGCGTCGGCGTCGTAGAAGCGAGGCACGAGCTTCGCGAGCGTCGACTTGCCCGATCCCGATGCCCCGACGAGCGCCGAGACCGTTCCCGGGGCGCACTGCGCGGCGATCTCGTGCAGCACGGGGTGTTCGGGGTCGTAGCCGAAGGTGACATCGTCAAAGTTGACGCCGTTGCCCTGCACCTGCTGCGGGGCCGCCGGCTGCGTCACGGTCGGCAGCGCAAAGAAATCGGCGAGCGACTGCTGCGCCTTCGTTGCGTTGCGCAGGAACTGGCCCGACGAGCCGAGCTTCATGAGCGGGCCGGTCAGGCTGAGCCCGAGCAGAATGCCGGGCAGCATGTCGATCGGCTGCGACACTCCGGCGCCGACGAGCCACAGCCCCACGGCGAGAATCCAGAGCAGCACGATCACCGGTGAGGTGATGACCTCGATCACGGTGAACAGCAGTCCCGTCTGGCGGGTCCATTCGCCGACGAAGCGCACGTACGCACCCGTCGCATCGCGATATCGCGCATGGCTGCGGCCGACCTGACCGAAGCGCTTCACCACGGCGATGCCGTGCACGAACTCCACCGTCGCGCCCGCAAGTGCCGACGTCGCCGCGTCGTACTGCGCGAACTTCTCGGCGCCGCCGCGCATCATGATCGGGTAGATGACGAGGGTCAGGATCAGCGGAACGAGTGCGGCGACCGCGAGCTGCCACTGCACCGTCCAGAGGTAGACGACGCAGATCACCGGCACGAGCACCGCGGTGATCACGTCTTGGATCGCGTGGGCAACGAGCTGGTGCAGGGCGACGACGTCGTTCTCGACGAGCTTGCGCACCGTGCCCGAAGATTTCTGGTCGAACCATCCGAGCGGCAGACGCCGCAGATGCCCGATGATGCGGCGCCGCAGCGAGAGCTGCAGCTCGGCATCCGCGAAGTGACTCACCAGCGCCGAGAGGAACGCGGCGATGAAGCTCGCGAAGAGCGCGATCCCGGCGATGACCACAATGAGCCACACGCGGGCCGCGTCGACGGAGTTGCCGTCGAGTGCCGGCATCAGGGTGCGGGCGAGTTCGACGATGGCGATGTAGGGCACCACGCTGCCGACGGCGCCGACGACGCTCAGCGCGATGATCGCCGCGAGGCTGCCGCGCACGGGTGCGAAGAACGAGGGTGGGTTCGCCGCGGGCGCGGCATCGGAATTCTGGCTCATCCCAGACCTTTCAGTTCTTTAATGAGAATGATTATCACATACTCAAGCGAACGGTGTTCTAATGGAGATGCGAACGCTGTTCGAATCGAGCGCATCTGCATCTCAAGTTAGGCCACCCTGAGTTTAATCAGATGTTTGCCGTTCGCGCAGGACGAGTACGAAATTTCGCAGGAGAACCATGCCACAACCCACCGCGAGTGCCGGCCCCGACGCCTTCGCGCCGGCCGCCGCGCCCGCCTTCCACGTCGGCCTCACCCCCGAGGCCGTCATCGACGCCGCTACCGAACTGACCCGCGAGTCGCACCTCTTCGTGTGGTCGATCCGCGACCTTGCGCGACGCGTCGGCGTCTCGCAATCGGTCGTCTACCACCACGTCGGCGGCAAGGATCTGCTGTGCCGCCGCGTCGTCGAGCGCGTGCTCGAGCGCGCCCCGCTGCCCAATGACGCGCTCGATTGGGAAGCCTGGTTCCGGGAGCTCCTCTACGACCTTGGGCCCCTTGCCCACGAGTTCCCCGGAGTAGCGAAGTGGGCGCTGATGCACGGGCCGACACTGCCGGTCATGCTGCCCATTCTTGAGCGCGGCATGGCTCACCTGCATCGGGCGGGCTTCGGCCCCCTCGCCCCTTCCGCCTATGCCGTACTACTCAACACCGCCACGCTCACCGTCTCGATCGCCGACGACCGCCTGCAGCACGAGGGCGACGGGCCGCGGGATCACGCGAGCATGATGCAGGAGTTCGAAACGATGCCGCAGGCCAGTCGCGCCGTGCGCGAGATGGGCCAGGAGTTCATGCGCCCATTCGCCGAGGGCGGTGCTGCCGCGGAACAGGTACGCAACGAGTACTACCGCTTTGCCGTCGACACGGCGATCGCCGGCCTCGCCGTGCGCCTCGCCGACCACCTCGCCGCGAGCCCCTCGGCCGAACTTGACGCCACCGAACCCGAAGGATCCCGCGCATGACCGCGACGCCCGCCGTCGACCCCGCCACCGGCCAGAATGCCGTCGTTGCCGACGCTGCACCCGCACCTGCACCCGCGCCGAAGCCGCAGATTCCGCTCGTGCTCGGCTCGGTGTTTCTCATCTACCTCGGCCAGATGACCCTCAACCCGATCATCGCTCCGCTTTCGCGAGAGGTCGGGCTCGCCGAGTGGCAGATCGGCGTGACCATCAGCACCGCCGCGCTCATGGTCGTGCTCACCAGCCAGTTCTGGGGCCGTCGGTCGCAGTCGTGGGGCCGCAAGCCCGTGCTCGTCGCGGCCAGCGCGATCGCCGCGTCGACCATGGCACTGTTCGCCGGCCTGGCGCAGCTCGGCATGGCCGGCATCGTCACCGGAGCCACGCTGTTCGTGCTCTTCATCGTGCTGCGCGGCATCGGATTCGGCACCGCGATGGCCGCCGTACCACCCACGGCGCAGGCCTACATCGCCGACGTCACCACCGACGAGGCCGCTCGCGTGAAGGGCATGGCGGGGGTCGGTGCCGTGCAGGGCGTCGCCATGGTTGCGGGCGCCGTGCTCGGCGGCGTGCTGGCCACGGCCGGGCTCATGGCTCCCCTCATCGCCGTGCCGCTGCTACTCACGGCCGGGCTGATCCTCGTCGCATTCCGTCTGCGCCGCGAGCCGCGCACCGCGCTGATCGACGAGCCCGTGCACGTGCGTGCCTTCGACACACGCGTCTGGCCATTTCTGCTCGCCGGCTTCGGCATGTTCACGGCACTCGGATTCATCCAGGTGATCACCGGCTTCATCGTGCAAGATCGCCTGCACCTCGACGCCCGCACCACCGGGCTGGTCACCGGCGGGGCGCTGCTCGCGGCCGGCCTCGGCATGGTCGTCGCTCAGGCCGTGATCGTGCCGCGCACCGGCTGGCAGCCGCGCACCCTGCTGCGCGTCGGGTCGCTGATCGCACTCATCGGGTTCGGCGCACTCATCGCCGACGCGGGGGCGGTGCTGCTGTTCGTCTCGATTTTGCTCATCGGGCTCGGCCTCGGCATCGCGATGCCGGGGTACACCGCCGGCCCGTCACTGCTCATGGCGCGCGACGAGCAGGGCGGCCTCGCCGGGCTCATCGGCGCGACGAACGGCCTCACCTTCGTGATCGCACCGACGCTCGGCACCGCGCTCTACGGCGTGTGGGCGCCGCTGCCGGTGATCCTCGGGGCCGGCGTCATGGCGGTGGTCGCCGTGTTCGTGCTGCTGCACCCGCGCTTCCGCGCGACCGCTGCCGCTGGCCCCGCGCGCGCTTAATCGGATCGGGGTAACTTCGGACCAGTGCTGCGCGGATTATCGGGCCGCGCACTGGTCCGAAATTACCCCAATCGCACCAGGTGCGCGCGCCCTACGCGCTGCGACCGCCACTGGCTCCGCGCGAAGAGTGCCCCGACGGCGCCCAGCACCACGAGCGCACCGCCCACCACTGGGAGCCCGAACGCCGCGCCGGCTACGCCGGCCAGCGGGTAGGTGACCAAGAAGCAGGCGTGCGAGAGCGAGAACTGCGCTGCGAACACGGCCGGGCGGTGCGCCTCGTCGCTCGCGCGGCGCAGCAAGCGCGCTGAAGGCGTCAGAATCGTGGAGGTCGCGGCTCCCAGCATCAGCCACAGCACGAGCAGCGCGATCCAGCGCCACGCGGCATCGCCGCCGACCGGCACCGCGAGCACCCCCACGACCCCGAGCAACAGCACGGGCAACGCCATGCCTCCGCCGAGCATCACGCGGCGGTCAGGCAGCGACTCGAGCAGCTTCGGCATGCCGAGCGCAATGATCATCGACCCCGCACCGTACGCCGCGAGCAGCAGCGCGACATCGGCTTGGCTGCGACCGAGCTCACCGCGTACCACGACGACCGTGTTCACGATGACCATCGCCGTCGTCGTGGCGACGACGAGGTTCAGGCCCATGAGTCCGCGCAGCTCGGCGCTCGCCCAGAACGCGCGAACACCGCGCGTCAGCCGATCGATGAACGGTGCCGGCGCAGGCGCAACGATTACCGGGAATCGCGACAGCATCACGAGCACCGCCGATACCAGGAAGCCGATCACCGTGCCGACGAACAGGTCGTGATACGCCACGACCGTGAGCAGCGCCGCAGCCAGCACGGGGCTCACCAGCGATTCGAGATCGTAGGCGAGCCGCGACAGCGAGAGCGCCCGGGTGTAGTCGCGTTCGTCGGGCAGCACCGACGGAATCACCGCCTGGAACGTCGGCGTGAAGGTCGCCGACGCCGACTGCAGCACGAAAATGAGCACGTAGATGTGCCACGCCTCAGTGACGAATGGCAACGACACCGCGACGCCGGCGCGCAGCAGATCGGAGGCGATGAGCACCGGCCGTCGCGGCAGACGCGACACCAGCGCGGTGATGACCGGCGCGACCGCCACGTAGGCGACCATCTTGATGGTCATGGCGATCCCGAGCACGATGCCGGCATCGCCGCCGGCGATCTCGAATGCGAGCAGGCCGAGTGCCACAGTGAGCAGGCCGGTGCCGAGCAGCGCGATGATCTGCGCCGCGAACAGCTTGGCGTAGGTCGCGTTGCGCAGCACCGCAATCAAGCGCGGCCGTCTTCCGTGTGCGGGATCGCCTCGCCCTGCGGCGCGTGATGGTGCGGGGGCAGTTGGCCGTTCGACACCGCGTGCTCGGCCTGCTTGATGGCTTCGGTGACGAGCGCGAGCGCGTGCTCGTCGGTGAGCCGGTAGTACACGCTGGTGCCCTCTTGCCGGGTCGTGACCATGCGCGCCATGCGCAGTCGGGCGAGGTGCTGCGAGACCCCCGACGGCTTCTTGCCGACCGCTTCGGCGAGCGCGTTGACCGGAAGCTCATCCGCGCCCCGCAAGGCGAGAATGATGCGGATGCGCGTGGGATCAGCCAGCAGCCCCAGCACCTCGGCGGCGAGGTCGACGAACTCCGAGCTGGGGTTCAAGCCACATACTTTCTTATCCGCGTTCATACGCAGATAGTAACACTCGCGGTCCCGAGGGCGCCAGGGGGCCAGAGCGCCGGCTCGTGAGTGACTGCCCAACTCGCGAGTGACCGCCGCAGATCCTCAACGGCACGGTGACTCGGCACGGGGCCGGTCACTCGGCAGCTACGTGACTCTCAGCCGAGAAATTCCCCCACCACGCGCATGAACTCCTCGCGCTCCTCCCAGTGGGGCATGTGGCTCGACGCTTCGAAGCGCACCCACCCCACCTGCGGAATCCGCTCGACGAACGGCTGCACCACGGCGTCGGTCGCCTCGTCGTGGGCGCCGTTGAGCACGAGCGTCGGCACCTCAATGCGGTCGAGCCGGTCGATCACACTCCAGTCGCGAAGCGAGCCGATCACCATGAACTCGCTCGGCCCGTTCATCGCGTGATAGACCGTCGGATCAGCGTCGAGCAGATCGAAGGTGCGCTGCACCGGCGCGGGCAGCGGCTGCACGCGGCAGACGTGGCGGGCGTAGAACACGTCTGAGGCGGCAAGGTACTCGGGCGCCGTGAAGTCGCCGATGGATTCGAAGTGCGCGATCGCGTCGCGCGCCGCTTCCGGCAGCTCGGCGCGCAGCCCGAGCGCCGCCTCGCGCCAGAGCGGCATCGATGCAGGCGAGTCGGCGATCACCAGGCGGCGCAGCCCGCGCGGCCGGCGCACCGCGTGCTCCGATCCGAGCATGCCGCCCCACGACTGCCCGAGCAGGTCGTACTGCTCGACACCGAGGTGCGCGAGCAAGGTGTCGAGCTCCTCGAGAAACAGCTCGATCGTCCAGAAGTCGCGGGGCGCTTCGGGCAGGTGGGTGGAGCGCCCGCTGCCGAGCTGGTCGTAGTAGACGACCGGGCGATCCTGCGCGAGATCATCCAGGCTCAGCAAGTAGTCGTGCGTGCACCCGGGCCCGCCGTGCACAGCGATGAGCGGCACCTCACCCGGCGCAATGCGTGCGCCAGACCCGGTGGCGCCGGCGCCCCGGGCGATGCGAAAGTAGGTGCTGCCCTCCCGCCACGCGCAGGTGCCCTCGGCGACCGTCACGTCGGTCGCGGTCGTGGTCGCGTCGGTCGGGTTCAGATCAGTCACGGTACTCCCTTGCTCGCAGACGGCCCTCGGGCTCCGATGCGCCGATGGCGGGGCCGGTGCGCGGCGCAATGTCGCGACCGGTCTGGGGTCAACGGTAGAGAAGGATCGCGCCCACCCGCGATCACTTTTGCGTGAACGCGTGCTCGCTCGTGTGCACCCCGCGCCGCGACGCTGAACAGCCCCCGCCGACCAGTCCCGGCCGCGTCCACCCGCCGAGTGACCGTCGACCTCGCGATCGACCGCCGAGATCAGCAACGTCGACGGTGACTCGGCTCCTCGGCGGTGACTCGCGGGCCATGGCGGCCGTGCACCCGCCTCACACCGCGGTGCGAAACTCCCGTTGCCGCGTCGCGAGCGCGGCAACCAGCGCGCATCCGGCAAAGATGATCAGCGCGGTAGCGAGCGACGCCGCAGACGTGCCGCCGGCGAGCAGAATGCCTGTGCCGAGCGCGACCGCGAGCGTTGCCGCCAAACGCTGGGTGAGCTGCAGAAACGATGCGGCCACCCCCGCCATGCCCTGCGGCGCTCGGGCGAGGGCGAGCACACGAATCATGGGCTCGGAGACGCCGCTGCAGATGCCGAGGCCGACCTGCACCACGACGATGAGCACGAGCAATGGTGCGGGATCCAGCACCAACGCACCGCCCGCGAGCAGCAGCATGCCCACGCTCTCCGCACCGACCCCGCCCGTCACCAGCGGCGCTCCCCACCGGGCGAACGCCCGGGCGCTGAACCGGGCGGCGACGAGGCGCGCGGCGGCTCCGGGCAGCATCAGCGCGGCAAGCAGGAGGGCCGGGGTGCCGAGGTGCTGCAGCACATAAATGGTGAGCACCGTGCTCGAGCCGAGCAGCGAACCGAACCAGAGCATCGCGACTGCATTGCCCGCGAGGAAGCCGCGCTCGCGCATGAGCGCCGGGGCGAAGAGCGGCAATCGACCGCGGCGGCCGTAGCGACGTTCCCAGAGTATGAGCGCGATGGCGAGCACGACGACGATCGCGAAGATCCCGGCGGTGAGCGCGACGGGCAGCCCGGGGTCGATCACCGGCAGCGTGATGAGTACGACGATGCCGCCGAGCAGGGCGATGCCGGGCAGATCGAGCGCGATGGGGCCGCGCGCCCGTACCGGGTCGGCGGGCAGGTGACGCCAGACGATCCAGATCGTTGCGAAAATGGCGGGCACCGGCAGCAGCAGCACAATGCGCCAGGCGGGGTCGGGCGCGGCCAGCAGCAGCACCGCCCCGGCCAGCAGCGGACCCGCCATACCCGCCGCCGCACCGGCTGCGGTGTACGCCCCGAAGGCGCGAATGCGCTCGGTGCCGTGGAAGTGATCTTGGATCAGGCCGAGCACCTGAGCGCTCACCAGCCCGGCGCCGAGCCCCTGCACGAGGCGCCCGGCGATGAGCGTAACGGCGACGGGGCCGAGGGCCGAGGTGCTCGCCCCGACGAGAATTAGCGCGAGGCCGAGCAGCAGCGGCCGACGGCGGCCGAGAACATCGCCGATGCGCCCGCCCGGCACGAGCCCGAGGCCGAACGTCAGCGAGTACACGGCGAGAAACCACTGCACGGTGGCGGCTGAGGCGCCGGATCCCGAGACGAGTGCCGGCGCGGTGTAGGCGATGACGGCGGCGTCGAGCAGCGTGGCGAACCCCGCTCCCACGCAGCTGAGCAGGGCGGCCTTGCGGTGTTCCACGGGCTCCCTTTCCGACTCCAGGCGGCCGGTTCCATTCGACGCGACGGCGGGATTCGAACCCGCTACTCCTCGGTATGACCCGCGCACCGGAACCATCCGGATCGCCGCGATGATGTCGAGGTTAGACGGGCCCCCAAGTTCGCGGGCGAGCATGACCGTTCGTGACGGTGTGCGACGCCGTGTGACGCGAGCGCCGCAGCACTCCGGCGATTGTCGATGGCGCTCAGTAGCATCGTGCGCACGTCCCCGCGCTCACCTGAACGGAGTTCTCGCATGACCGAATCGCTCTCGCGGCACCCGTTCGTGCTGGTGCCGGATCACCGGGCCGTCGATACGCTGCTCGAACCCTGGTTCGCGGCGGCGACCGACCCGGCCCTGCCGCACCTGCGCCGGCATCGCGAGCCACTCGTGTTCGGCCCCACCCCGGTGCACCGGCTCGATCGGCTGCGCGAGGCGCTCGGGGGCGGGCCGCGCCTCTGGATTAAACGCGACGATCAGACCGGCCTCGCCCTCGGCGGCAACAAGGCGCGCAAACTCGAGTACCTCGTCGCCGAGGCGCGCGCGGCGGGCGCCGACACCCTCGTGACGGTCGGCGCAGTGCAGTCGAATCATGCCCGGCAGACCGCTGCGGCGGCAGCTCGCGCCGGCCTCGACGCGCTGCTCGTGCTGCGCGTGCCGGCCGGCATCTCGGTGGGGCGTCGCCGCTCGGGCAACGTGCTGCTCAACGAGCTGCTCGGCGCCGCGGTCGAGTACGTCGACGAGACCCCCGAAGACCCGCACCCCGAGCGCGCTGCCGCTGCAGCAGCACTCGAGCGACTGCGCGCGGCCGGGCGCACCCCGTTCTTCATTCCGAGCGGCGGGTCGACCTCGACCGGCGCACTCGGCTACGTCGAGTCGTTTGCCGAGATCGCCGCGCTCGCTGGGCGCGGCCTCACATTCCACGAGATCGTGGTCGCGTCGGGCAGTGGCGGCACCCAGGCCGGGCTTCTGGCCGGGCGCGAGCTGTTTCCGGAGGCGGGCCGGCCTCGCGTGCACGGTGTCGCCGTGTCGCCCGGCGCTCCCGAGCTCGCGGCCGGGGTCGAGGCGCACCGCGACGAGGTGCTCGCTCGCTTCGGTGCGGGTGCTGGTGCGGCTGTCGCTGGCTCTACCGCTGCGAGCGTGGAGGTACCGTCGACAGACCCGGCGATCCTGAGCCCCGATCAGGTGGGCGACGCCTACGGAGCGCTGACGCCTGCCGCCATCGAGGCGATCGAGTTGTTCGCGCGCACCGAGGGCGTGCTCCTCGATCCGGTGTACACGGCGAAGGCGGCCGCCGCGCTCGTCGCCGGGGTGCGCGCAGGGGCGCACCCCGGCGATGCCGACGTGCTGTTTCTGCACACCGGCGGGGCTCCCGGGCTCTTCGCGTACGCCGAAGATCTGCCCCGCGCGAGCCTCGCGCCCGTCGATACCGGAGCGGGCGCGTGAGCGAGACGTTCGCCGCGTTCGAGCAGCTCACCGCCAACGAGCTCCTCGCGCGCGGCTCCTCGAAGTGGACCACCCACCCCGGAGCGATCGGATCGTTCATCGCCGAGAGTGACTTCGGCACCGCCCCCGCCGTCACCCGGGTGCTGCAGGAGCGCGTCGCGCACGGCACGCTCGGCTACTCGACGAAGCGCGAGAAAGAACTCGTCGCCGAATCCCTGTCTCGGTGGCTGCAGCACCGGCACGGCTGGGAGGTGCCGACAGAGCAGATCGGCGTGCTGCCCGAGGTGCTCACCGCCCTTGAGATCACGCTCGATCACTACACCGAACCCGGCACCCCCGTCGTCGTGCCAACTCCGAACTACATGCCGTTCTTCACACTGCTGCGCGATCACGGTCGCGAGGTCATCGAGACGCCACTGCTGCAGCGCGACGACACCTGGGAGTTTGACTACGAGCGCATCGACGACGCCTTCGCAGCGGGCGCGCGCCTGCTGATCCTCGTGAACCCGGCGAACCCCACCGGCACGGTGTTCACCCGCGAACAGCTCCTGCCGCTCGTCGACATCGTCGAGCGGCACGGCGGGCGCGTGTGGGCCGATGAGATCCACGCCCCCATCATCTACGACGGGCGTGAGCACATTCCTTACGCCACCCTGTCACCCGAAGCGGCCGCGCACACCATCACCGCGACCTCCGCATCCAAGGGGTGGAACATTCCGGGCATCAAGTGCTCGCAGGTCATCTTCTCGAACCCTGCCGACGCGAAGGCTTGGCCGCAGATCGGGAGGTGGCCGTCGCACACCACCGGCCATCTGGGCGTGCTCGGCACGATCGCCGCATTTGACGAGGGTCGCGACTGGCTCGACGACCTCGTGACCCACCTCCAGGGGCATCGCGACCGCTTCACCCGGCTCGCGGCCGAGCACCTGCCACTCGCCCGTCTCGTGCCGGCGCAGGCGACCTACCTCGGCTGGCTCGACCTCCGCACCTACGAGGTGCGCGAGAGTCTGCAGCGGCTGCTGCTGCGCGACGCGAACGTGGCCGCGACCGACGGCCGGCATTGCGGGCGCGATTTCCGGGGCTTCCTGCGCCTCAACTTCGCGACGCCGGGCGCGATCCTCGACGACACTTTCGCGCGCATCGCGGCCGCGCTCCCCGCGGGGCCCGCACCTCCATGAATGACTCACCCATCCCCACACCCCACGTGCTGCTTGCGCAGAGGGGATGGGTGAGAACCTGAGGTCGACCGGCTCGGGTTACCCGAACACTCCGGCCGACAAATATCGCTCACCCGTGTCCGGGATCACCGCGACGATCGTCTTCCGCGCGTACTCGGGGAGGCGCGCGAGGCGCAGCGCCACAGTGAGCGTCGCACCGGCCGACGAGCCGACGAAGAGCCCCTCTTCGCGCAGCACGGTGCGCGCGGTCGCATACGCCTCCTCGGCCTCGACCTGCTGAATCTCGTCAGGCACGGTCGCGTCGTAGTTCGGGGGCAGCTGATCTTCGTCGAGCCCCTCGACCTGGTGCACCCCGTCGATCTCGGCGGGGTGGGTCTGCTCCTCGCTCGGCAGCGACGCCTCCCCCGGCTCCGCGACCACCACGCGAACGGAGGGGTTCTGCTCTTTCAAGTACCGACCGGCGCCCGAGACGGTGCCCCCGGTGCCGACACCGGCGACGAACACGTCGATCTCACCGCGGGTATCGCGCCAGATCTCTGGCCCCGTCGTCTCGTAGTGGGTCTGCGGATTGACCGGGTTCGAGAGCTGGTTCGTGATGTATGCGTCCGGGTTCTCTTGCTCGATTTTCTCGAACAGTTCGGCGAGCCCATCGGGGTCGATGAAGATGCCGTTCGACACCGAGACGAGTTCGACGCCGAGCGCCTCCAAAATCTTGCGCTTGTCGGGGCTCGTGTTGTCGCCGAGGGTGAACTTCGTCGGGTAGCCGCGCGCGGCGGCGATGGCGGCGAGCGCGATCCCGGTGTTGCCACTCGTGATGTCGACGATCGTCTTCCCCGGCCGCAGATCGCCCTGAGCCTCGGCATCGCGAACGATGGCCCACGCGATGCGGTCCTTCACACTCGACAACGGGTTGAAGAATTCGACCTTCGCCAGAATGCGCGCCTGCGCTCCCCCGCGCTCGGCGAAGCGATGCAGTTCGAGCAGTGGCGTGTTTCCGATGAGCTCCGTGATGTCGTGCGCGATCGGGCTGGCGACGGTGTCAACGGAATCGGCGGTCTCGATCGCGGTCATCTGTGCTCCTCACGGTGTGCCCCGCGGGGCTCCGCGGTGGGCCCACACTACGAGGCCTCGCCCAGGCCCCGCGAGCGTCGGCGTCACGCGGATTCACGCGGCGTCACACCCGGCAACATCATGAATCGTGATGAACGCGGGGCCATCCGCAGGGCGCCGCCATCGACATCGCCCGGCACCCGCACCTACGCGTCGCGCAGCAGATCGGCGGTCACGCGCGCGCAGAAGTGGATCGCGCTGACCGGCACGTGCTCGTCGGCGGCGTGGAACTGCCCGTACACGTCGAAGTCGAGGGGCACGCGCAGCGGGAAGAATCCGTAGCCGGCGATGCCGATCGATGAGAAGTGCTTGTTGTCGGTGCTCGCGGGCAGCAGGTAGGGCACGGCGACGGCAGCCGGATCCTGCACCGCAAGCGCCGCGCGAATCGCGCCGACGAGCGGGCCGACGACCGGTGCCGTGTTCGCCGGCCACCACGGCCCTTCCGTCACCTCGACGTCGGGTCCGGCGAGTTCGGCCAGACGCGCCCGCACCTCGTCGCCCTGCCCGGGTGCGATGCGGATGTCGAGCTGCGCCTGCGCGATGCCGGGAATGATGTTCACCTTCGATCCGGCCTGCAGCACGGTCGGCGTCGCGGTGCTGCGTGAGCTGGCCGCGACGGTCTCACCCACGAACCCGAGCTCGGCGAGTGCCCGCGTCAGCCCGTCTTCGGTCGCGGTCGCTTCGCCGGCGATGCCAAACGCCTCCAGAAACGCCTCGAGCGCCTCGCTCCGCACGAGCGGAAAACGGTACTCGCCGATGCGCGTCACCGCGCGGGCCAGAGCCAGCACGGCGTGGTCGGGTTCGGGGCGCGAACCGTGACCGGCGCGGCTGCGCGCGGTGAGCGTCGCCGATGCGACGCCCTTCTCGCCTACGGCCACGAGGTACGCACGCCGGGCGTCACCCGACGCAACTGCACCGCTCGCGTCGCGCACGGGCAGCGGTGCAGAGAACCCGCCGACTTCGCCCACCGACTCGGTGACCCCGGCGAACAGTTCTGGGCGGTGCTGCACCAGCCATCCGGCGCCCCAGCGGCCGCCGTTCTCTTCGTCGGCCAGGAACGCGACGACCAGGTCGCGCCGCGGCCGGATCCCCTCACGTGCGAAGTGCCGCAGCACCGCGACGACGGCGCCGCCGAACGGCTTCATGTCGACGGCTCCGCGCCCGTAGAGCATGCCGTCGTGAATCTCGGCGCCGAACGGCGGGTGCGTCCAGTCTTGCCCCACGACCGGCACGACGTCGTGGTGGGCGTGCACAAGCAGCGCACCCGCCGTCGGGTCCGTGCCCGGAATGCGCACGACGAACGATCCGCGACCGGACTTCGGCTCGATGAGCTCGCCCGCGATACCGACTTCGGCGAGGCGGTCGCGAATGAACTCGGCGGCGCGAGTCTCGCCGTCGCCGATCGTCGACGGGTCACCGGTGTTGACGCTGTCGATGCGAATCAGCTCGCGCGCATACTCCAGCGCCTCGGCTTCGAGGGTGGAAGGTGCGGCAGGCTGAGCGGGCTCGGTGGCCTGCGGTTCTGCCTGGTGTTCGGACGTCGTCATGCGCGGGGTCCTTTCGCTCGGGGCACTCTCATTCTGGCAACCGACGAGCACGGCCGGTCGTGCGGGCGTCACACGGAGAGATGCGACACCGGCACGATCGGCCGAGACGGTGCCGGATCACCCGGCGCCGGGGCGCCGCCGCGCACACACGCTACGCAGCGGGCTCCGACACCCGCCCGCCCCGCTGCGTCAGCGCCGCGATGACGGCGAGCAGCGCCGTGAGCCCGAAGGTCAGCAGCAGCTGGGTGCGCGCTGCGGTATCGAACATCACGAGCACCATGACCGCGAGCAGCAGCGCGAGCGTCGTGTACGACAGCCACGGGAACCCCCAGAAATGGATAGGCAGTTCGCGGCCCTCGCGATCGGCCCGGCGTCGCAGCACGATCTGCGACACCGCGATGGACGTCCACACGATGAGCAGCGTCGACCCGACCACGTTGAGCAGCGCCGGCAGCACCGCGTCGGGCCACGCCCAGTTGAGGCCGACGGTGACGAAGCTGAACAGCACCGACCCCGAGACGGCAGCCCACGGCACCCCGTTGCGCGTGATCGAGCGCACGACCCGCGGAGCCATGCCGCGCTCGCCGAGCGAGAACGCCATGCGCGAGGCCCCGTAGATGTTGGCGTTCATCGCCGAGAGCAGGGCCACCACCACGATGATCGACATCGCGAGGTCGACGCCGGGCAGTTTGAGTGCGCCGAGCACGGCGGCGAACGGCCCCGATTGCACGGCGGCGTCGTCCCAGGGCAGCACGGACACGATGACAAAGATGGAACCGATGTAGAAGATCAGGATGCGCACCATGACGGAGCGCATCGTGCGACGGATGTTGCCGCTCGGGTCTTCGGATTCGGCCGCCGCGATCGACACGACCTCGGTGCCGCCGAAGGCGAACATCACGATGAGCAGCGCGCCGGCGATGCCGACGAAGCCGGTCGGTGCGAAGCCGCCGTGGGCGACGAGATTCTGCAGGCCGAGCGGCTCATTTCCGGGAAGCAGGCCGACGATCGCGAGGATGCCGACGACGAGAAAGAGAAGGATCGCGCCGACCTTGATGAACGCGAACCAGTACTCGAACTTGCCGTAGTTCGCGACGCCCAGCAGGTTGATGGTGGTGAGCGCCACGATGAAGACGAGCACCCATACCCACTGCGGCACCACCGGGAACCAGGCGGCCACGATTGCCGCGGCGCCCGTCGCTTCGGCGGCGATGACGACGACGAGCTGGATCCAGTACAGCCACCCCACGGTCGCCCCCGCGGTGCGCCCGAGCGCCCGGTGCGCGAAGGTGCTGAACGCCCCTGAGCTCGGGTACGCCGCCACCTGCTCGGCGAGCATCGCCATGACGAGCACCACGATGATGCCGGCGACGATGTAGCTGATCAGCACGGCGGGGCCGGCGATGTTGATCGCGCTGCCCGAGCCGACGAACAGGCCGGCGCCGATGGCGCCGCCGAGGCCCATCATGGAGACTTGGCGCCTCGTGAGCGTGGTGCGCAGCGTTCCCGTGTCGAGGAACTCGCGGTCGTCCGCCTCCGTTGCCCGAACGCCGAGATCCTGCGCGCTCATCGCGCCACCGCCTCGGCGTCGAGCTGCGCTGCAGCGTCCTGACTCTTCGTGCCTGCCGGCGCGAGCGCGGCGAGCACCCGATCCGTGTCGCTGGGGATGCCACACGAGATGCGCACCCCCTCGCCCGGAAAGACGCGCGCAATGACGCCGCCCGACTCGAGCAGGTCACCGATTTCTTCGGGTGTGCGCCCGTTCGTGGCCCCGGCCGCGACCCACACGAAGTTCGCCTGCGAGCGCGCCGGGTCGTAGCCCCAGGCGTCGAGCGCCACGAAGAGCCGCTCGCGCTGGTCGGTCACCTCGGTGATGCGCGCGGCGAGCTCCTCCTCGGCCGCGAGCGATGCGACTGCGGCCGCCTGCGCGAGATTCGTCACGCCGAACGGCACGGCCACTTTGCGCAGCTCCTCGGCGATCTCGACGGGCGAAACCGCGTATCCGATGCGC
This sequence comes from Leucobacter musarum subsp. musarum, assembly GCF_001273845.1. Taxonomy (GTDB): domain Bacteria; phylum Actinomycetota; class Actinomycetes; order Actinomycetales; family Microbacteriaceae; genus Leucobacter; species Leucobacter musarum. The sequence continues at coordinate 26,418 of NZ_JHBW01000088.1, read as the reverse complement.
AGGCCGGCCAGCCCGTAAGCCTTGGAGAACGTATGCAGTACGGCGACGTGCGGAAACTCGCAGAACAGCTCGAGCCCATTCGCCCGGTTCGGGGTGCGATCGAAGTGCACGTACGCTTCGTCGATCACCACGAGTACGTCGCGCGGCACCGCGTCGACGAACGCGCGCAGCGCCTCCGCCGGAACGACGGTGCCGGTCGGGTTGTTGGGGTTGCAGACGAAGATGAGGCGCGTGCGCGGGGTGATGGCGGCGAGCATCGCGTCGAGGTCGTGGCGCGCGTGCGCGTCGAGCGGCACCTCGACGGGCGTCGCGCCTGCGATGCGCACGAGCGACGGGTAGGCCTCGAAGGATCGCCACGCGAAGACGACCTCATCGCCCTCGCCCGCAGTGGCGTGGATCAGCTGCGACGCGACCTCGACGGATCCGGCACCGACGGTCACGCTCTCGACGGGCACCCCGTGCCGCTCGGCGAGTGCGTCGCGCACCGCGCTCGCGCCCATATCGGGGTAGATCTGCACCCGATCGAGCTCCGCTGCGACAGCCGCTACGACAGAGGGCAGCGGCGGGTGCGGGGACTCATTGGACGACAGCTTGCTGGCGCCTGCGGGGGCCGGTCGCCCCTGGCGATATGGCGGCACTGCGGCGAGGCTCGTACGACGATGTAGCGACATGATTCTCCTGTGAACATGAGCGGTCGGATGCGACCAAACACACGTTAGGGAATCGCAGAGCGCTAGACAATCGCACTCATTTTGACTGTACGTGTTGTGCAGAAATGTCGCCGCGACGCCGCTTTCACCTCACAACTTGTGCAGTATTACGCAGATGGCGCGCTCGATGACTGCGGCGCGCTGTGCACGAGCGGGAGCGTGCGGTTGGTGAAATGAGTCGCGAGCGCGATGCGCGTGGAGACGCGAATCACCCCGTCGGTGTTCGAGATGAGGTCGAGCACGCGTTGCAGATCGATGGTGGATCGCGACACGAACGACGCCATCATGTCGAAGTCACCGGTGATCGTGTGCAGTTCCGTGATCTCGGGAATGCGCGCGAGCCCCTCGGCAATGGTGGTGTGGCTCACGTCTTGCCGCACCTGGATCGTGCAGAAGGTGCGGAGCACGAAGCCGAGCGCGGAAGGGTCGATCGAGGGCGCCTCCGACGAGATCACGCCACTGGCACGCAGCTTGTCGAGCCGACTCTGCACCGTCGCGCGCGCTACCCCGAGTCGCCGCGCGCTCTCGATCACTGAGATGCCGGTGTCGGTGCACAGCAGCGTAATCAGGCGCACGTCAAGCGAGTCGATGTTCATCGGCACCATCATAGATCTGGCGCGCCTGCCTCACGCGACGAGCGAGAACGCGGATGTCGCGTGCGTCAGATCACTCTTTCGGCCGCCGGCGTCCACCCCAGTGCGGGCCCGAGTCGCGTGGCGAGGGTCTCGACGAGGTGCTTCCAATCGGCGAACTCGAACTCGAACGGCAGATGCACCTGATAGTCGTCGGCGCGCTGGAACGAGGCGTCGGCGCGAATCTCGTCGACGAGCTCGTCGACCGTGCCGATGAGGTCGTTCGAGATGATCGTCTTCGCGCCGTGCACCCGGCCGACCCGATGCGCGCGACCTGCGATGTACTCGCGGTACTTCGCGACCTGGCTGGGCGTGGCCCGGTCGAGGGGCAGAATCACCCGAGACACGTTGACCCGCGCCGCGTCGCCGAGGGGGTGCGCCGCACGAAAGGCATCGATCTGCAGACTCTGCTCGCGCGCGAAGTCGGTGCCGCCGTCGTGCGTCGATGAGATGTTGCCGAGCAGCAACTGGAAACCCGCTTCGCCGGCCCAGGTCACCGACTCGAGCGATCCTGCGCCGTACCAGAGGCGGCTCGCAAGACCCGGGCTGTGCGGTTCCACGCGCGGGGAATCGATGTCGCCACCGAAGCCGCCGTACGCGGCGACCTCGCGCACGGGTGCCCCCGAAACGAGCGACCGCAGCAGTTCCACTCGACCGCGGCCGTAGTCTTCGACGCGCCAACCGGCGTCATGCACCAGGTCGTTGACGGCGTCGGCATACCCCGGGGCGTGCAGGCTGAAGCCGGGATGCAACCGCCCGCCCGAGAGCACGTCGGCAGTGCCCAGGTCTTCAGCAAGGCGGAACGGGTTCTCGAACTCGAGCGGCGTCACCGCGGTGCCGAGGCCGATGCGCGACGTCGCCTGCGAGAGCGCACCGAAGTACACCGTGGAGGCGCCGAGCCCGGTCTGCAGGTGCCGCGTGCGCAGCCAACCGTCGTCGAGCCCGACCGATTCGGCGATCGTGAACAGTTTGATCCCGTCGGCGAACGCTGCCGCCGGGGTCGTGTGCGAGAACGGGACGAGGTGATTGAAGCTCAGGCGCTGCAGCGGGCGCGGGGCGACGGCGGTCATGCCGCCGGGCTCCAGCCGAGGGCGGGGCCGATGCGGGTCGCGAGCTGGTGCAGGATCTGCTTCCAGTCGTCCAGCCCGAACTCGAACGGCAATTCGAACAGGTAGTCGTCGGCCGCCTGGAACGCGATGTCGTGCTCGATGAAGTCGACGATCTCGTCAAGCGAGCCGAGCACGTCGAGCGCGATGATGGTGTTCTTACCGTGCACCTGTTTCGTGCGCGGGGTGCGCGCCTCGGCGTAGGCGCGGTATTTCGCCGCCTGCTCGGGGGTGGCGCCGTCGGTCGGCACGATGACGCGCGCAACGGAGACCCGAGCGTCATCACCACGCGGGCTCGCCGCACGGAACGCGTCGATCTGATTGCGCTGCGCCTGCGAGAAGTCGGTGACGCCGTTCTCGGTCGAGCTGATGTTGCTCACGAGCCAGTTGAGGTCGGCCTGCCCGGCCCACTCTGCCGAACGCAACGATCCGCCGCCGTACCAGAGGCGCTCCGTTAGCCCCGCACTGAAGGGCTCGACCCGCGGCGAATCGAAGTCGCCGCCGATGCCGGTGTACGCCTCGACCTCGCGCACCGCGTCACCCGCGAGGAACGACCGCAGCCGCTCGATGCGACCGTACCCGTAATCCTCTTCGCGCCACCCGGAGTCGTGCACGAGGTCGTTCACGGCGTCGTCACCCGGCTTGGGCGGGTGCACGCTCAGCCCCGCGTGCACGCGGCCGCCCGAGAGCACGTCGGCGGTCGCGAGGTCTTCGGCGAGGCGGAACGGGTTCTCGTGCCCGACCGGAATCACCGCCGTACCGAGGGCGATCCGCTCGGTCGCCTGCGACAGCGCACCGAAGAAGACCGCCGGCGACGGGAGTCCGCGCTGCAGATGGCGGGTGCGCACCCACCCGCCATCGAGTCCGAGCTCCTCGGCATAGCGGAAGAGCTCGATCGCGTCGCGGAACCCACCCTCCGGCGCATCCGCGTCGAATGGAACGAGATGGATGAAGCCAAGATGCCGCAGCGGCCGGCGTGCAGTGGTCATGGGGTGCTCCTTCGGATCGACCGGGCGTCGTCACAGCCGACGCGGTACTCAGCGTATGAAACGCCGCGCGGCTTCTCCCATTCCCGAATGGATGTGTGACCTCCCGTGACGCAGGGGCGACGATTCGGGATCACCGCACATTGTCGGCGGCAACTGTCAGAATGCCCGCATGCTCTCCACCTTCGCCGTCGCCGGGTACCGGTCGCTGGTCGACGTCATCGTGCCGCTCTCTCAGCTCACGGTCGTCTCCGGCGCCAACGGCACCGGAAAGTCGAATCTGTATCGCGCGCTTCGGCTGCTCGCCGCGGCCGGGGAGGGCCGCATCGTCGGGGCCATTGCGCGCGAGGGCGGTCTCGAGAGCGCGCTCTGGGCGGGCCCGGAGGTGCCGGGCGGGCAGGGCGGCCCGCGCTCGCGGCCCATATCGCTGCGTCTCGGGTACAGCTCGGACGAGTACGGCTACCTCACCGACCTCGGTTTGCCGCAGGTCGACCCCCAGCGCAGCTTTTTCCGGCAAGACCCGGAGGTGAAGCGTGAGCAAGTCTTCGTGGGCCCGTTCGCACGGCCGGCCTCCGTGCTGGTCGACCGCACGCGCGCTGCGGTGCGCGTGCGCGACAACGACATCGGTTGGCGTGCGCTGCCGCAGACGCTCGGCCCCGGTCAAAGCGTGCTGCTCGATCTCGAAGACGCGACCGCGCTGCCCGACACCCTGCGCGTGCGGCACCGCATGGCGCAGTGGCGCTTCTACGATCACTTCCGCACCGATCCCGAAGCCCCCTCACGCGCACCGCAGGTGGGCACGCGCACACGGTGGCTCAGCGACGACGGCTCCGATCTCGCTGCCGTGTGGGCGACCGCGATCGAATCGGGGCAAGATCGCGACCTGAACGGGGCCGTCGCAGACGCATTCCCCGGCTCACGTGTTTCCGTCGAGGTGTCGCACGGCGTCTTTCGCATGCAACTCGAGCAGCCGGGCCTGCTGCGCCCGATGGCCACGGCTGAGCTTTCAGACGGCACGCTGCGCTACCTACTGCTGTGCGCGGCGCTGCTGCCGGCTGACCCGCCGCCCCTCATCGTCGTCAACGAGCCCGAAGCGTCCTTGCACGAAAGCCTGATTCCGGCCCTCGGGCAGCTCATCGCGACGGCCGCTCGGCGCACGCAAGTGATCGTCGTCACCCACTCACGCGTGCTGCAGCGCTCGCTTGCTGAGGCAGGCATTGGTGCGGCATCCGCGGCCGGCGGTGAGGCACTATCGATGATCGAACTGACCTCAGACGGCCTGGGCACTCGGGTCGCCGGGCAGGGGCTGCTCGATGTGCCCCGCTGGGAATGGCCGAAACGGTGACTGGAGCCAGCACCCGAATCGCGTGGGCGCGCCTCACGATCGGCACCGTAGTCATCCTGGTTCTCGCCTACACGTATGCGCTCGGCACGGGTGGGGTCAACCCGTTCGACTTCTTGGGCTACTTCACCAACCTGACGAACCTGTTCACCGCCATCGTGCTGATAACGACCGGGCTCCTGACATTGGGGCGCCCCGCGGGGCCCGCACCGCTCTGGTTGCGCACAGCTCGTGGTGTCGCCGTCGCGTGCATGCTCATCGTCGGCGTGATCTACAACGTGGTGGTGCCGGGCACCGGCTCGGCGCCACCCTGGGTCAGCGTGACGCTGCATATCGTTATGCCGGCGATCGTGCTGCTCGACTGGGTCTGTGTCGGCGATCGCGGCGTGCTGCCGTGGCGACACGGGTGGGCGGTGTTGCCGTACCCGCTGCTCTGGCTCGGCGTGGTGCTCGTGCGCGGTGCAACCGACGGCTGGGTGCCCTACGGCTTTCTGCTGCCCGCACGCGGAGCGGGCGCGCTGGCGGCCACGTGCGTCGGGCTGCTCGTCGCGCTGGCGGTGAGCGGTGCCGGCGTGTGGGGGCTGAGCCGATTCGGCGGGACGATCTGCCGCGCTCCGCGCGATGCCTTGCAGTGAAACGCCAACTCAGTGGACGTCGATGCGTCACGTATCGTCGTCCAGGTGCGAGTGAGGGTGCGTGCACCCTCACTCGCACCTCTCACCGCCGAGCTACTCCGACTTGTGATCGAACTCAGCCCGCTTACGACGGAATACGCTTCCCATCGCAATGACTGCTCCACCCACGACCAAACCCATGAGCGCACCCAGGAGGGAGCCTCCGACCATCGCGTCAGAAGCTTTGGGCCCAAGAACACACACATACGCCACCCAGCAGGCAACCGGAATTGTGGCAACAATTGCGCCGGATATCTTCGGGAGCAATCGAGATGTTGCTCCGCAGATCATTCCCAGTAGAAAACCGAACAGGATCATCAGGTGCCTTTCACACGAGTCATTCAAGCGGACTTAGCACTTCGGAAACGTCGGCCACCATCCACCAATTGCAGGGGGAACCGCAACGATATGAGCAGTCAAACATTTGCCTCCCGCAAGGTTTGCAGCGCTAATTGCAGCAAGTGTTCCGCAGCCAATCGAGAACGCCTTTCCTGCCGGGTGCTTTGACTTGCTCAGAAGTGTTGCGCAAGCTCCGACGGTGCTTGTCACAGTGATTGACTCTGACTTGTTGAAGATGATCTTGTAGTACCCCGGGAACACCTGCACTCGAGGGTCAGCGACGACCGGAAAAGCCGTACTTTCTGTGACGTCGACGTCCTGAATCAGTCGATCACCTTCGACGCGGTAACTCGTCGCCACCTCGTTTCCATTCGCATCGACCGCCCACGGAGCATCAATGCCTCCGAGGAAGTTGCCCTCGGAATCAGCGATGGACACACGCCCGTCAGGCAAGACAAACAGGTCGGCCCCGTCGAAGCCCCAGGATGGGGTCTCAGAGCCATCGGTAAGTACTGCGGTGAATCGGGTGCTCGTCTCGTCAAGAGTCTGGGCCGTGTACACAGTGTCACCAGTCGTCTCCTCCGGCGACATCGTGATTTCCCCGACTTCGTGAACGTCATCAGCGTCAACGATTTCGAGTTGCCCCTCCGCGTCGACGTGGTTCTCACCCAGCGCTGCGAATTCAGCAGCCTCAACCAGCGTGGTGACATCTTCGACCGATGTCAGGTCGAGCTCCGCTTGGGCAAATGCCGGTGTAAAGCTGCTCAGCACCAAAGTCGCAGTAGCTGCGGAACCTGCGATTACAGATCGAATTCTCGACATTGAGATTTCCTACCTGGCCGCCATTGGCCATTGTTGATTGAATCAGGAACGCCAGACTAAAGCACAAGAACCCTAAAACACAAAAATATTAATAAGGGTGCGTTTTTCCTTATCGCCCGCGAAAAAGGGCTCCCACTCAGATCGCCGCCAAATCTCGGCGCGCATGAGCCACGCCAATCACCACCTTTACCCAGACCCCAGGTCAACAGCCAGAGCATCGCGACCCCTTGAAAGATACCCCCCATGGGTATATGGTGGCAGCGATGGAACACCTCCATCGTGCACCACAGCGAAGGGCGACACTCATGACCACCACCGAATTCACCGTCACCGGCATGACCTGCGGGCACTGTGAGCGCGCGGTGCGATCCGAGGTCTCCGAAATCACCGGGGTCACTGAGGTCACCGTCAGCGCATCCACCGGACACCTCGCCGTCACCACCACCGAAGGCCCCGTCGATGCAGCCGCAGTGCTCGCCGCCGTCGAAGAGGCCGGGTACACCGCGCAGGCGGCCTGATCATGCCGTCGACCACGCACCCCTACGAACTCGAGATCGGGGGCATGACCTGCGCATCCTGCGCCATGCGCATCGAGAAGAAGCTGAACAAGCTCGACGGGGTCGAGGCGACGGTCAACTACGCCACCGAGAAGGCTCGCGTACAGGTGCCCGCGGACTTCGATCCCGCGCTGCTCATCGCCGAAGTCGAGAAGACCGGCTACACCGCAGCACTCCCGAAGCCGCCGGCCCCCGAATCCGCTGAACAGTCCGCCGAGCAGCCAGACCCCGAACTCACGGCGCTGCGCCACCGACTCATCGGCGCGATTGTGCTGTCGGTCCCGGTGATCCTGCTCGCCATGATTCCTGCTCTGCAGTTCACCTACTGGCAGTGGGCATCGCTCGCGCTCGCCTCGCCCGTCATCGTCTGGGGTGCCTGGCCGTTCCACCGCGCCGCCTGGATCAACCTGCGCCACGGCGCCGCCACCATGGACACCCTGGTGTCGGTCGGCACGTCAGCCGCCTACCTGTGGTCGCTCTACGCGCTCTTCTTCGGCATGGCGGGCATGCCCGGCATGGTGCACGCGTTCGAATTCACCGTGCAGCCGAGCGACGGGGCGAACAACATCTACCTCGAGGTCGCGGCCGGGGTCACGATGTTTCTGCTCGCGGGCCGCTACTTCGAACAGCGCTCGAAGCGCCAAGCCGGCGCCGCGCTGCGGGCCCTGCTCGAGCTCGGCGCGAAAGACGTCGCCCTGCTGCGCGATGGCGTCGAGACCTCCATCGGCATCGGCGACCTCGCCGTCGGCGACACCTTCGTGGTGCGCCCCGGCGAGAAGATCGCCACCGACGGCGTCATCGTTTCGGGTCACTCCGCGATCGACGCCTCCATGCTCACCGGCGAATCCGTACCCGTCGAGGCGGCCCCGGGCGACACCGTGACCGGCGCAACCGTGAACACGAGCGGTCGCCTCGTCGTGCGCGCCACGCGCGTCGGCTCGGACACGCAGCTCGCACAGATGGCCCGCCTGGTCGAAGACGCGCAGTCGGGCAAGGCCGAGGTGCAGCGTCTGGCCGATCGCATCTCGGGCGTCTTCGTACCCATCGTGCTCGTCATCGCGATCGGCACGCTCGTGACCTGGTTCGCGCTCGGTTTCCCGGCGGCGAGCGCGTTCACGGCCGCCGTTGCGGTGCTCATCATCGCCTGCCCGTGCGCGCTGGGGCTCGCCACCCCGACGGCGCTGCTCGTCGGCACCGGGCGCGGGGCGCAGATCGGCGTGCTCATCACCGGCCCCGAGGTGCTCGAGTCGACCCGCCGCGTCGACACCGTCGTGCTCGACAAGACCGGCACGGTGACCACCGGTCGCATGTCACTCGCCGACGTCATCCCCGGCGCGGGCACCGATCGCGCCGAGCTGCTGCGCCTCGCCGGCGCGCTCGAAGATGCCTCAGAGCACCCGATCGCCCAGGCCATCGCGGCCGGTGCGACGTCCGAGCTCGGGGCAGTGCTCCCGCCCGTCGAGGGTTTCCAGAACCTGGAGGGCCTCGGCGTCAGCGGCGTCGTCGACGGGCACGCAGTGCTCGTCGGTCGGCGCGCGCTCATGGAGAGCTGGGCAATCACCCCCGATGCGACACTCGTCGAGGCGATGGCGACTGCCGAGAGCGCCGGCCGCACCGCCGTGCTCGTGGCATGGGACGGCGAGGTGCGCGGCGTCCTCTCCGTTGCCGACGCGGTGAAGCCGACGAGCGCCGAGGCGATCCGCCAGCTCACCGATCTCGGCCTCACGCCGATGCTGCTCACCGGCGACCACCGCACGGTGGCCGAACAGATCGCCGCCGAAGTGGGCATCACCGAGGTGATCGCCGAAGTGCTGCCGCGAGACAAGGCCGACGTGATCTCGCGGCTGCAACGCGAGGGTCGGGTTGTGGCGATGGTGGGCGACGGCGTCAACGATTCGGCAGCGCTCGCGCAGGCCGATCTCGGGCTCGCCATGGGCACGGGCACGGACGCCGCGATCGAGGCCTCCGACATCACGCTCGTGCGCGGCGACCTGCGCAGCGCGGCCGACGCGATTCGGCTCTCGCGGCGCACGCTTTCTACGATCAAGGTCAACCTGTTCTGGGCCTTCGCCTACAACGTCGCCGCGATTCCGCTCGCCGCACTCGGTCTGCTGAACCCGATGCTCGCCGGGGCAGCCATGGCATTCTCGAGCGTCTTCGTGGTGGGCAACAGCCTGCGCCTGCGCTCGTTCCGCAGCCGGGCGGTGTAGTCAGCTTCCTCCCGGAAGACCGACGTTCTCACATCGAGCCTGCGCCGCCCTCCCAGGCCCGCTCGCTACAGTTCCGGGAAGCACCGGGCGGCGGGCCCGTGCACGACCGCCCAGGAGACCCGATGCTTCCGATCGCTGACATCATCATGCTGGTGGTGCTGATCGCTGCCACGATCTCGGGCTTCCGCTCCGGCTTCTTCTCGGTGCTCGGCGCGCTCGCCGGGCTCGTCGTCGGGGCCGCGCTGTCGCCCTGGCTACTGCCCATCATTGCGCGCGAGATCCCCGAGAACGCGTGGCGCAGTGCGGCCGTAGTCGGCTCAGCGGTGCTGCTGCTCGCGGTCGGGGCCGGGCTCGGGTCGCTGGTCGGGTCGTGGTTCAGGCGCGGTGCGGATCGCCTCAAGCTCCGCTTCGCCGAACGCCTGCTCGGTGGGGCGCTCGGCCTCGTCGCATCGGTCGTCGCGGTCTCGCTGATCGGCGCCGGCATCGCCTCGTCGGGGGTACCCGTGGTGTCTTCGGCAGTCGCGTCTTCATCGGTGCTGCGCACACTGCAGCAGTGGACGCCGGCACCCCTGACTGACGCGGCCGCACGCTTGCAGGCTGCGGTGCTCGACGACACGGTGATCCCGACCGTCGATGCCCTGCTCGATGGCGACCTCGGCGTCTCCCCCGACGTCGCCGCCATCGACACCGATGACCCCGCGCTCGCGCAGGCCGCGCAGTCGGTCGCGCGCATTTCAGGCGTCGCGTACGGGTGCTCGACGATGCCGACCGGCACGGGGTTCGTCGTCGCGGAGGATCGCGTGGTCACGAACGCGCACGTCGTCGCCGGCGTCGACACCCCGCTGGTCGAACTGCCGGGGGAACCCGCCCGAGACGGGCAGGTCGTGTACTTCGATCCCATCGACGACCTCGCCGTCATCGCCGTCGACGTCGATGCCGCGCCGCTGCCCATCGATGACACGTTGGTTCCCGGCAGTGCCGGCGCCGTCGAGGGCTACCCCTACGGCGGGCCGTTCACGACCGTGGCGGCCGGCGTGCTGGCGACGCGCGACGCTCCGATCGCCGATATCTACAACTCGAGCACGTCGCCGCGTTCGATTCACGTGCTCTCGGCAAATGTGCGCCCCGGCAACTCGGGGGGCCCGCTGCTCACTGCCGAGGGCGGGGTCGCGGGTGTCGTCTTCGCGCGCGATACGCAGCGCGAGAACGTGGGATACGCGATGACCGTCGCCGAGCTGCTGCCGGTGCTCGCCACGCTCGACTCGGCCACCTCGCCCGTCTCGACCGGCGCCTGCATTCCGGGCTGACGTCGGGGAGCGGCCTGCTCCTTGCACGATCGCAGTTCAACCGATCGGTTGACGCACCTCGCTCCCGGGGTTTCTACCGTGGAATCATGCCTGCTCCCAGCCGATTCCCCGCCCGCCTCACCTCCACGATCGCCGCAGCCGCGATTGCCGCGATCGCCCTCTCGGGGTGCGCCCCCGAGCCCGAGGCTCTGGTTGATCCGACTCCCACGAGCGAAACGAGCACCCCGCCCGCGACCTCGACTGCTGCACCCGAACCCACCCCCGACCCCGCACCCGAGGTACGCGCAGACCTGCAGGGCCTCAGCACCGCTGAACTGAACACCCGTCTCATCGCAGCGGCGTGGGCCAACGACGTCGCCGAGGCAACCGACCTGATCACCGCCGGCGCCGATGTGAACGCGCAAGACGAGACCGTGCAGAGCGCCTACCTGATCGCGACGAGCGAGGGGTACGACGATCTGCTCGCGCTGACGCTGGCGCACGGCGCAGACCTCGCGAGTCTCGATTCGTACCACGGCACCGGGCTCATTCGCGCGGCGGAGCGCGGGCACACCACCGTCGTCGGCACCCTCATTCAGCAGGGCATCAGCATCGACCACATCAACAACTACGGCTACGTCGCCCTGCACGAAGCGCTCATTTACGCGAAGCCCGATCAGGTGCAGCAGTACCAAGACACGGCGCGCGTGCTCATCGCTGCAGGTGCCGACCTCAGCATCGCGACCGGCAACACCGGCCAGACCCCCTCGATGCTCGCCGAGCAGTACAGGCTCGGCCGTCAGGCGTCGCTCATCGCGCGCGCCATTCACTCCCCGATTCCGGGCGCCGAAGCGCAGGCGATGCTCTTCCGGGCCGCCTCGACCGGCGACCCCGATCTCACGGCGCTCGCGCTGCGCGCCGGCGCTGCCATTTCAACACCCGACACCAACGGCCAGACCGCGCTCGCACTCGCAGCCGCGAACAACCACCCGGTCACCATCACGCTGCTCGCCGCACTCGGCGCGCAGTAGGCAGCGCATCAGCCGGGTCGGTGCCGAGCAAGCGCTACTCGACCGCGATGAAGTGCATCTGTTCGATGAGTCGCTGCGCGGCAACCGCGTCGCGCATGTCGATCGCATCGCTCAGCGCGGCAGCGGTGTCGCGCAGGCGCTCCCACTCGATGAGCTGCCCGGTGACCGTGATGCTGAGGTGAAATCCCAGCGAGATGACCGACTCACCGACGATGCGGCGCAGGGTCGCGTTCGGGCAGAGCTCAACGAGCATCTCGTGCAGCCGCTGCAGTGCAGGTATTGTTCGATCCGCGTCTTCGGACGCCGCCGCCCGGCCGACCTCGCCGATTCGGCTCTGCAGGTGTGCTCGCGCCTCGCGATCGATCACGGGCACGACGAGTCCGATGACTCCGGCCGAGAGCGCGCCGACCGCCTGAATCTCTTCGATCGCGAGATCCGGGTCGGGCAGCACCACTCGGGTGTGACGCTGCGCCTCGGTTTCGATCAGCCCTGCAGCGGTAAGCAGCGCGATGGATTCGCGAATCGGGGTGCGAGACACACCGAGCCACTCCTGCAGCGCCGCATCGTCAAGACGCTCCCCGGGCGTAAACGTGCCGTCGAGAATCGCCGCCTTCAGCGAGTCGTACGCCTTGCCGCGCAGGGTGCGTCGTTTCTTCGTCGGCGTCAGGGGGACGGGAACCGGCATGGCACACCCTTCTCGAACTTATGTCAGTGAAATTTGGATATGGCAATGGTAACGCCGACCGTCTACGAACTCAGGTTGGGAAATTTCACTTTCACTTCGAGACCCCCGCCCGGGAGGGCGCGTGCGGAGACGGTCGCGCGATGCGCTCGAGTGATCGACGCGACGATCGCGAGCCCGAGCCCCGCACCCTCGCCGGGGCGGTGCTGGCGCGGATGCAGTCGACGGAACGGCTCGAAGAGGCCCTCCACGAGCGCGGGGTCGATCTCGGCACCCGTGTTCGAAACCACAAGTGATGCGCCGGCGGTCGTCGATCCGGCCGGCACCAGCGTCACCGACACCGACCCGTCGACCTCCCGGTTGTAGGAGATCGCGTTCTCGACGAGGTTGCGCGCGAGGTGCTTCAGCAGCACAGCGTCACCGACCACCTGCGTCGGGCCCGCGGGGGCGGATACCGTCAGCGCGATGCCGCGATCGGCGGCGAGCGGAGCAGCCTCAGCGGCCACGCCGCGCACCACTTCGTCAAGCGGCACGGGCTTCTCGTGCTGCAAACCTTGATCGCTCGAGGCGAGCAGCAGCAACCCTTCGAGCAGCTGCTCGTTGTCGACCGCGGCGTGGATCAGCTTCTCGCGGATACGCGCCACCTTCTCGGGCGTCGGGTCGGCGAGCCCGATCTCGGCGGCACTGCGCTGCACGGCGAGCTGCGTGCGCAGTTCGTGCGCGGCATTCGCGACGAAGCGCTGCTGCGACCCGACGAGCGTGTCGATGCGGTCGAGTAGTTCGTCGAAGGTATCGGCGAGCTGCTTCAACTCGCCGGGCGGGGCGTCGAGCTCGATGCGACGCGAGAGGTCGGTGACCGCCATCGAGCGGGCGGCGCTCGCCATCTGGCCGACGGGCTTGAGCACGCGCCCGGCGAGCCACCAGGCGAGCCACATCGAGAGCGCGCCGAGCACCACGAGCAGCGCGATCGCGGTGATGAGGTACTGATTGAGCACGGCTTGCGTGGCGACCCCCGAAATGTCTCGCGTCGCCGAGAACTCCCCCGGCCCGGTGCCGAGCACCTCGTCGCTGTCGGTCGGCAACGGTTGCGCCGCCGCCGACTCTGAGGGGTCGATCAGCGCAACGGATCCAGCGGGATCATCGAGCGCGACGAAGATCGCATCGGGGAGCGATGAGCGGAAGACTACGTACATCGAGACGACGAGGATCGCGCAGACGGCGATCAGCAGCCCGCCGTAGACAAGGGTGAGCTTGCCGCGTTCGCCGAAGGCGGCCCCTCGCACCCGTTTCACGATGGCTCCTCGTCGACCACCATGCGGTACCCAACCGCGGGCACGGTTTCGATGACTGCGGGTTCGCCGAGCTTCTTGCGCAGCTTGCTCATCGTGATGCGCACGGCGTTGGTGTCGTAGCTGGTGCCCGACTCCCACACCTGCTCGATAAGGTCTTCGTTGCTCACCACCCCGCCGTCGGCGCGAGCGAGTGCCTCGAGCACCGCGAACTCCTTGGGCGAGAGCTGCAGCTGCCTGCCGGCACGGGCGGCAGATCGTGCGACCGTGTCGACGGAGACGTCGCCGCGGCGCAGCGTCGGCGGCTGCGCGGGGTGCACCCGTCGCCCGAGCGCGAGCACGCGTGCGAGCAACTCTTGGTGCGCGAACGGCTTCGAGAGATAGTCGTCGGCGCCGAGCGCGAGCCCGCCGACGCGATCCTGAATGGACGTCGCCGCCGTCAGCATGAGCACGCGAGTGAGCAACCGCTCATCGATGATCCACCGGCAGACATCATCGCCGCGCAACCCGGGGAGGTCGCGATCGAGCACGGCGACGTCGTACTCGCCGAGTTGCAGCATCCGCTTCGCCGCAAGACCGTCGTGGGCGACGTCAACCGCAATCGCGGCGGCGCGCAGCCCCTCGGCGATCATCTCCGCCAGAAACTCCTCGTCTTCCACCACCAGTACGCGCATGGCCCCATTCTCGCCGGTGGGGGTGTGTCGAAACCATATCCGCCGGCGATAGAGCACCGAAATCGGGTGTTCGAGTGAACTGGCATCACCGCCGCACCGAGCGGCCACACGAACAGGAGACACTGATGAACCACACCAAGAAGTTCGCCAAGATCGCTGCGCTCGCCGCCATTCCGCTGCTGCTCGCGGGCCTTGCGGGCTGCAGCCCCTCCGCCGACGAAAATGCGTCAAGCAACACCCCGAACTCGTCGAGCAGCACCGGCTCGGGCCCGAACGCATCGGGAGAGTACGAAAAGTGGTACCTCGGCTTCGCGAAGTGCATGCGCGAGAAAGGCATCGATGTGCCTGACACCCCCGAGTCGAGCATGTCGATCTCTGCGGATGCCCCGTACATCAAGGCAAGCGAGGAGTGCACCGAGAAGGTGGGGGCAGCACCAGGACGTGATGCCGGCAGCGAGGAGGAGAACAACGAAGCGATGCGCAAGATGGCGCAGTGCTACCGCGAGAAGGGCTACGACGTTGCCGATCCGCAGCCGGGGCAGGCAGGCCAGATCCCTGATGCGCCCCAGAACGTGATCGACGAGTGCCTCGCCGCAAGCGGCAACTAACCCGAATCCCACCCCACACACAATCTGAAGGAGACCTCGCATGAAGCGCAGAATCGTCATAGTGGTGGCATGGATCCTCGGCCTCGCGCTCGTCGGCGGTGGCGCTGCTGCGGCTCTTTCGATGCGCCCGGCGCCGCCCGCACCGGAGCAGCAGCAGGCAGACGCCGGAACGGCCGAGGTCGAGCAAGGCACGCTCGAGGGCACGAGCAGCGCCCCCGGTTCGTTGGGATACGGCACCCCGCGAGAGCTCAGCCCGACCCTTGTGGGAGTACTGACTTGGGCACCGGAGCCCGGTGCCCAAGTCGCCCTCGGTCAGCCGCTCTACGCGGTGAACAACGACCGCGTCTTTCTGATGCACGGATCAACGCCCGCCTGGCGCGAGTTCACAACCGGCATGCAGAGCGGCCCCGACGTACTGCAACTCGAAGAAAGCCTGCGGGCGATGGGCTACTTCGGAGATGAACCCGATGAGGTCTTCGACTGGGTAACCCGGGAATCGATTCGCGAGTGGCAAGACGCCACGGATCAGAAACGCACCGGAACGATCGCACTCGGTGAAGTCGTGTTCGAAGCCGGCAACGTGCGCGTCGCCGACGTGCCGGCTCCGGTCGGTTCGGCCGCAGTGGCGGAGAAGCCCGTGCTCAAAATCACGGACCTTGCACAGCAAGTTCTGGTCGACCTCGGGCTCTCCGATCAGAAACTGGCGACCGTGGGTGCGGCCGTGAGTATCGAGTTGCCCGGCGGCGAGACTGCCACGGGCACCGTACGCTCAGTTGGCGTGCCCACCGAGCGCGAAGACGCACAGGGAGAGAAGAAGACGGTGATTCCCGTCATCGTCGCCCTCGACGACCCGGCCGCCGCAGGCGAGGTGCAAGAGGCGATGGTCACGGTGCAATTTCCCTCAGAGCGACGTGAGAACGTTTTGTCGGTGCCGGTCAGCGCTCTGCTCGCACTGCCCGACGGGGGGTTCGGTGTCGAACGTGTCGATGCAGACGGCACCACAGCGCAAGTGCCCGTCGAAACCGGTTTGTTCGCCGGCGGACGAGTAGAGATCACGGGTGATGGCATCGCCGCGGGCGACACAGTGACGGTGCCCGAGTCATGAGCCGGCAGACGACGAACGCCATCATCGAGCTCGATGGGGTAGAACGTAGTTACGGGGAGCCCCCGGTGCGCGCGTGCGCCGGCGTCACTCTCACGATCGAGACGGGTGAACTCGTTGCGATCGTGGGCCCGAGCGGGTCGGGCAAGTCTACGCTGCTGAATCTCATCGGCACCCTCGACCGCCCCACCGCAGGGTCGGCTCGCATCGACGGGCTCGACGTGCAGCGCCTCTCCGACGTCGAGTTGTCTGCGGTGCGGGGATCCCGCATCGGATTCGTCTTCCAGCAGTTCCACCTCGCAGAGGGTGTCACTGCGGTCGACAACGTCGCCGACGGGCTGCTCTATTCAGGTGTACCAATGCGCGAGCGTCGTGCTGCAGCCCGCATTGCGCTCGAGCGCGTCGGTCTCGCACACCGGCTCGATCACAAGCCGCACCAGATGTCGGGCGGCGAACGGCAGCGCGTGGCCATTGCCCGCGCCGTGGTCGCCCGCCCGCCCCTGCTGCTCGCCGACGAACCCACGGGCAACCTCGACAGCGCGTCGGGAGCCGCGGTCATCGAGCTGCTCTACGAGCTCAACCGTCAGGGCACCACGGTCGTGGTGATTACACACGACGCCGAACTCGCCGCCGAACTGCCACGCCAGATCGCCATTCGCGACGGCCAAGTGGTTGCAGATACCCGTACCGATCCCAGATCCGAGGAGATCCCATGCACACCGTGACCCCGGGCTCCGCACCACCTCGTTCCCGTTTGCTCTGGCGAGATGTACTTCGCCTCGGTTCGACTGGGCTGCGTGCCCGACCGGTGCGGGCAATACTCTCGGCGCTCGGGATCGCCATCGGCATTGCCGCGATGCTCTCCGTCGTCGGCATCTCCGCATCGAGCCAAGCGCGGCTGAACGATGAACTCGCGTCCCTGGGTACCAACATGCTCACGGCTCAAACCGGCACCGATTTCGCCGGCAAGCCCGTGCCGCTGCCGAAAGATGCGGTGGGCAGGGTCGCCCTCATCGAAGGTGTGGACGAGGTGGGAAGCACGGCGCTGCTCGATCGTGTATTCGTGTATCGCAATCAGCTCGCCGACCCGGGTGCGACGAGCGGCATCAGCGTTCTGGCGTCGCATCTCTCACTCCTCGACGTCACCGGCGGAGAGGTTCGTTCGGGTGATTGGCTGAATCCGGCGACCGCTGAGTACCCCGCGGTGGTGCTGGGGACGACTGCGGCTGAGCGGCTCGGCGTCACAACGCCGGGAACGCAGGTGTGGCTCGGTGAGCAGTGGTTCACCGTGGTCGGCATCCTTGAGCCGGTCGCCCTCGCACCAGAGCTCGACGCTGCAGCGCTCATCGGCGAACCGGTTGCCACCTCCCTGTTGGATTACGACGGCAGCCCGACCACTGTGTACGAACGTTCTGAGGACTCCGTCGTGGGAGAGGTGCAGTCGAAGCTCGCTCCAACGCTCAACCCGCAGTCTCCTTCCGAGGTCGAGGTTTCTCGCCCGTCCGACGCACTTGCGGCGAAGCACGCAGCAGACCAAGCATTCTCTGGTTTGCTCGTCGGGCTCGGCTCGATCGCTCTGCTGGTGGGCGGTATCGGCGTGGCCAACACAATGATCATCTCGGTGCTCGAGCGTAAGCGCGAGATCGGGCTGCGGCGCGCACTGGGCGCGACGCGTGCGCATATTCGCCGCCAGTTCCTGTCCGAGTCGCTTCTGCTCTCACTGCTGGGCGGCATCCTCGGCGCCGTGCTCGGTGTGGGGGTCACCGCAGTGATGGCGTTCGCGAATGGCTGGCCGGTAGCGATTTCCCCCGCCATCATCGCAGTCGGGATCGGCTCGACCCTCGCCATCGGCGCCGTCGCCGGGCTGTACCCGGCGGTGCGCGCCGCGCGCACTCCGCCGACCGCGGCGCTCGCGGGCTGAGTCGCGCTCACGGGCTGAGCCAGGCTCACTGTGCGTGCCGAGGTCGCCCGAGCGCCGTGGTCGCCCGAGGTCATGGAGCGACATGCACACTCGGCGCACCAGTAGCCTGGACGCAGGATCGCCACCCAAGGAGTCGCATCATGACCGCTGCCCGCCTCGGGCTCTTCACCCGCCTGCTCGAACCCGTCTCGGCCGCAGACCGCTACCGCTTCGCGCTCGAGCAGATCGATGCGGCGGAGGCCCACGGATTCGCCTCGGCCTGGGTGGCGCAACACCACTTCGGGGAGCACGAGGGCGGCCTGCCGTCGCCGTTCGTACTCCTCGCGGCGGCGGCCCGCGGCACGACGCGCATCGAGCTCGGAACCGGAGTCGTGACACTGCCCATCGACGACCCGCTGCGCGTGGCCGAAGATGCAGCCGTACTCGACGCCTTGAGCGGCGGGCGCGTGCAGCTCGGCATCGCCTCGGGCGGCACGCCGAGCTCGTTCGCACCGTTCGGTCACGACTTCGCACGGCGCCGGGAGATCTTCGACGAGCACCTCGCCGTGCTCGACGCCGCGCTCGCGGGCGACGGGGTGCGCGGCACCGATGCGCGCATCTACCCGGCGGCCGGCAACCTCGGACGTCGCATCTGGCAGGGCACCTTCTCGGCCGAGGGCGCCGCGCGTGCGGGGCGCCGGGGCGATGGGCTCATGCTGTCGCGCACTCAGCCGCGCACGGCCGAGCGACCGAATGCGCCGCTGCACGAGATTCAGCAGCCCATCGTTGATGCGTACCGCGCGGCACTCCCCGACGGAGCCCCCGAGCGCGTGCTCGCATCACGCACCATCCTTGTCGTCGACGCCGCAGATCGGGATCGCGCGCTCGAGCTCGCCGACGCGGGGCTGCGCCGCCTCGCTCAGCAGATGCACGGGGCCGACGCGGATGCGCTCTCGATCGAGGAGCTCGCACGCATCACCGACACCCAGGTGGGCACTCCCGACGAAGTGATCGCCTCGCTGCGCGCCGACGAGATTCTGGGGCAGGCGACCGATGTCACCGCGCAGGTGCACTCGATCGATGCGACCCACGAGCTCACGCTGCGCTCGATCGAGCTGCTCGCAACCGAGATCGCGCCCGCTCTCGGGTGGCAGGTGCACTCCGCCTGACCACTCACCCCGCCTCGCGCACGCCCGGCGCGACACTCACTCCTGTCGTGATCGCGCCGCGGTGCCGGCGACGCCGAGCAGCACGAGCCCGCACGCCACCACGGTGATCCATGCCGGCAGCGATGCTGCGACGAGGTGCGGCCCTGAGGCGTGCGCGACGAAGCTCGCCGCGAGCGCGATGCCGATCGCGGTGCCGACCTGTCGCGCGGTCGATGCGGTGCCGCTCGCGACGCCTGCGCGATCCGGTGCAAGCCCGTTCACCGCAGTGTTCGTGATCGGCGCGTTCGCGAACCCCACCCCGATGCCCACTGCCAGGTAGGCCGGAGCCCACCACACCGGGCCGACGCCCCACACAACGCCGAGAAAGAGCGCCCCACCCAGCGTCAGGGCGATCGCGGCGATCACCAGGGGCAGACGCGCACCCGAGCGACCCACGAGATACCCGGCGACCGGCGCGCACACCGTCGAGGCGATCGCCATCGGCAGCGAGGCCGCCCCGGCCGCGAGCGGGGTCCAGCCGAATGACTCCTGCAGCAGAAGCGTCGTCGTCAGCAGGGTGATGCTGAAGCCCACGAACACCGCGATCGCTCCGACGACCGCTCCGACGAAGCTCGGCACACGAAACAGCGCGAGGTCGATCAGCGGCTGCGCCGTGCGGCGTTCGACCAGCACGAAGGCCACCAGCAGCGCGATGAGTGCGACCGCACCGCCGAGCACACCGGGGTGGAGCCACCCCACGCGCGGCCCCTCGATGAGCAATGCGACGCCGGTGCCGATCATGAGCATGAGCAGCACCTGACCTGGCACATCGAGTTTGCGGGCGCGCTGTCCGCGCGACTCAGGCACGAAGATGGCGACGAGGATCATCGCAACGGCGATCATCGGGGCGTTGATCCAGAACACTGCGCGCCAGTCGAATGCGGCGATCAGCGCGCCGCCGACGAGCGGCCCGGCGGCCATGCTCACTCCGAACACCGAGCCCCAGACTCCGATCGCCCGCGCGCGCTCGGTCGGGTCGGTCATCACCTGCACCACGATCGACAGCGCCACCGGGGTGAGCATCGACGCCCCCACTCCCTGCAGCACGCGCGCGGCGATGAGGGCCGCGGGTTCCGACACGCACGCACACACGATCGACGCCGCACCGAACACGAGCAACCCGATCTGGAAGACGCGCCGTCGGCCGAACCGATCTGCCAGCGCCCCGGCCGTCATGAGCAGGCTTGCGAACGGCACCGTGTAGGCGTCGACCACCCAGGCGAGGCTGCCGCTCCCGACCCCGAGCCCGGCGCCGATCGCGGGCAGCCCGACCGTCACGATCGTCGTATCGAGACCGACCAGGAAGAGCGCTGACGCGCAGATCGCCAGGATCGTCCAGCGTTGGCGGCTGGTGGTGGCTGCTGCGGACGTGGGCAGTGGGGTGCGGGTCGCGGTCATCGACGGTACCGGTCTTTCTGGCTCGACGGCACGCGATCACGCACCGAACAGCAGTCAGTGTCTCCCGGGCGCTGCCGTCGCGCCGAGGGTTTTTGCAGATTCTGCAAAAATATCTGCATGGACTGCAACGTCGACCACACCATCGCGGCAATCGGCCCCCGAGTGCGCGAACTGCGCCGCGCGCGGCACTGGACGCTCGCCGAGCTCGCCGCCCGCACGGGGCTCTCGATCAGCGCACTCTCGCGGCTCGAGACCGGCCACCGCCAGCCGACGCTCGACCTGCTGCTGCCGCTCGCCGCTGCATTCGCCATCGCCCTCGACCACCTGGTCTCGGCGCCGGCGACCGGCGACGCGCGCGTGCACCTCTCGCCGCGGCGGTCACAGAGCGGCGGCGTGATCGTGCCGCTCACCGAGTCACCGGGCAACGTCAGAGTCTTCAAGCAGGTACTCGGACCACGGGAGGTACGGATGCGCTCGCACGCCGGGCACGCGTGGCTCTACGTGCTCGCCGGCACACTGCGGCTCATCTTGGACGACGTCGAGCATCGCGTTGCCCCCGGAGAGACCGCCGAATTCTCATCGCTGACGCCACACTGGTTCGGCCCGGCCGATGATCGCGCCGTCGAGATCTTGCACCTGTACGGGCCGCGCGGGGAGCGCGCGGTGGCGCGCATCGCCGCCGGATAGGCCGTACTTGGAGCGGAGCGTCGCTTGCCGCTCCCGGCTCGCCGTTACTGAGCGGGGCGCAGCAACCGCTGCACGAGTGGCAGCGCACGTTCGATGCGTGCGGGCAAGGAAGCCCACCGGTCGGCCATGCCCGACATCATCTGCGCACCGATGTAGATCTCTGTGATGATCTCCGCGAGCAGCTCGGGAGCCTCGGTGGTCGTGATCGACCCATCGGCCACACCCTGCTCGATCAACTCGAGCGTGGCCTGCTGCCAACGGGTGTACGAGTTGTGCCCGTGCTCCTTGAGCTCTTCGGGAAGCGAGTCGACCAACTGCAGGCCCGCCTGCACGAGCGTGTCGCCCGCCATGAGCTCAGCGAGGCGCGGCAGCATCACCATGATGGTGTCGTACGCCGCGCGGCCGACTTTGACCTCTTCTTCGAGAAGTGCGCTCATGCGATCCTGCTGCACGGTGAGCACCGCCTCGGCAATGTCGTACTTGTTGCCGAAGTGGAAGTAGATCGAGCCCTGGCTCGCGCCGGCCTCGTCAGAAATGTCTTTCAACTTCGCCTGGTCGTAGGTGAGCCGCGAAAACACGCGACCCGATGCCTCGAGCAGCGCCAGTCGGGTCTCGATTCCGCGCTGCTGCTTCGTGCCAGCGCCCTCAATATGTGGTGCCATCGGCGACTCCTCGGAACGTCTCGTCCCAACCGGTTCTGGTGGGCATAGGTCAAAGATAACGGCCCAGTTTTGGTTTTCGCCGCACATTGGCGCAATGGCGCACAATCCGTTCGAATTTATCGCATTTTGTGCACATGTGCTCACACATTCCCAATCCCCTGTGAAACACCTGTCGCATTTTGTGCCAGCCTTGAGTGAGCTTGGCTCAATTTTGCTCGCGGCAATGCCCGCCGCTCCTCCGAGCCACCGAGGCCACCCGTGGAGCCATCCGTCGAGCAGGAGAAATTGCGCAGCGCGGCACCAAACCGGCGATTTCGCCCGCGTGACTGAATTTCTCCGGCGCGACGGAAGAAAGTGCGCACGCCAAACCCCGCCCCCACCCACCGGGCAGCGACAAGCAGGCGGCGCGGCGCCCGCACGACGGTTGGTGCGACGGTCAGGCGACCGGCGCAACCCCCGCGTGCGACTCCTGCAGCGCCCGCACGACGGGTGCGAGTTCGGGCTGCTCAGACGCCTCGGCGAGCGCCCGCTCGAGTGTTGCGTCGTGCAGCGGGTGCGCTCGATCGTAGAGCTGATGGCCGGCCGCGGTGAGCTCGGTGTAGATGCCGCGGCGGTCGTCGGCGCAGAGAATGCGCGTGAGCAAGCCGCGGTCTTCGAGGCGCGTGACGAGGCGGGTGGTGGCGCTAGCGCTGAGGGCCGTCGCCCGGGCGAGCTGCTGCATGCGCATGTGCCACCCGTCTTGACGATTGAGCGCGTCGAGCACGGTGTACTCGACCACCGAGAGCTCAACCGCTGCGGCGAGCGCGCGCTCCAGCTCGGCCTCGATTAGCGTGTGCAGCGCGGCGAGCGTGCGCCACCCGTGCGCGCGAATTTCGACGGCGTCGTCGGCAATGCCCATGATGTCTCCCGGTGCTCGGCGCACAGGCGATCCGACACGCACTGCAGCGTGCACGGAGCGCGAGCGCATTCGTTGCTTGCGCCGATTAATTGCGTGTGCAATCATTATCTGCGCTGACGCAATATCCCGCGTCTGCAACTAGTTTACTCGGAAAGCTCAGGAACACCACATGCCATTGGGACTCATCGCCCTCGCACTTGGAGCATTCGGAATCGGGCTCACCGAATTCGTCATCATGGGCCTGCTCCCTGAGGTCGCCACCGACTTCGGGGTCTCGGAAGCGGCCGCCGGGTGGCTCATCTCAGGCTACGCACTGTCCGTCGTCGTCGGCGCGCTCGGCCTGACCGCCGCCACCACGCGTCTGCCCCGCAAGCCCGTGCTGCTCGGCCTCATCGTGCTCTTCATCATCGGCAACGCGACCACGGCCCTCGCGAGCGACTACGAGCTCGCCATGATCGGCCGCATCATCGCCGCGCTGAGCCACGGCGCCTTCTTCGGCATCGGTTCGGTCGTCGCGGCCTCCCTCGTCGCGCCGGGCAAGCAGGCCAGGGCGATCGCGATCATGTTCACCGGCCTCACCGCCGCGAATGTGTTCGGCGTTCCTTTCGGCACGTTCATCGGTCAGCAGTTCGGCTGGAGAGCCACGTTCTGGATCATCTCGGCCATCGGGGTCGTCGCCTTCGCGGGAATCGCGATCCTCGTCCGCGCACCGCGCGACCACGCGCCGGCCGTCAGCCTCCGCACCGAGCTCGGAGCATTCCGCTCGGGCCAGGTCTGGCTCTCGCTCGCCGTCACCGTGCTCGGCTACGGCGGCATGTTCGGCGCATTCACCTACATCGCCTACACCCTCACCGAGGTGACGGGCTTCGCGAGCTCGACCGTGCCCTGGCTGCTCGTGCTCTTCGGCCTCGGGCTCGTCGTCGGCAACTGGGCCGGCGGTCGCCTCGCCGATCGGTCGATCGACGGCAGCCTGATCGGTTTCATCGCCGCACTCACCGTGGTGCTCGTGCTCTTCGGCATGCTCGCGTCGTCGCCGGCCGCAACCATCGCGGTTCTCGTACTGATGGGCGGCTTCGGATTCGGCACCGTGCCCGGCCTGCAAAGCCGCGTCATGCAGTACGCCGGTGGAGCGCCGACCCTCGCATCGGGCGCCAACATCGGCGCGTTCAACGTCGGCAACGCACTCGGCGCCTGGGCAGGCGGCGTCGGCATCACGCTCGGCCTCGGCTACACCGCACCCATCTGGATCGGCGCGGCTCTCACCGCCATCGCACTCGTCGTGATCATCGCGGCGGCAGCGGCCGCGCGGCGCTCGGCCGACCGATCCCAGCCCAACGCGTCGAGCACGGCTGCGCCCGCTGATCCGGCGCTCGTCGGCTGATCGTTTCGCGAACTCGCAACTCACCACCCCAACTTCAGGAGACCCCATGACCATTCCCACTATCACCCTCAACTCGGGCATCGAAATGCCGCAGCTCGGCTTCGGCGTCTTCCAGGTTCCCGACGATGAGACGACCGCCGCCGTCACCGCGGCGCTCGAGACCGGGTACCGCAGCATCGACACCGCCGCGATCTACGGCAACGAGGTCGGCGTCGGCCGGGCCCTCGCCGCGTCGGGCATCGCCCGCGACGAACTGTTCGTCACCTCGAAGGTCTGGATCGACGACCACGGCACCGACGCCGCCTTGCGCGCCTACGACGCGACGCTCGAGCGACTCGGCCTCGACGCGCTCGACCTCTACCTCATTCACTGGCCGACGCCGGCGCGCGGCACCTACGCCGATACCTGGCACGCGCTCGAACGGCTGCTCGCCGAAGGTCGCGTGCGGGCCATCGGCGTCTCCAATTTCGAGCCGGATCATCTCGACCGCATCGCAAGCGCGCACGGCATCGTGCCCTCCGTGAACCAGGTCGAACTGCACCCGGCGCTGCAGAATCGCGCCGTCGTCGCCGCGAACTCGGCGCGCGGGATCGCGACCGAGGCCTGGAGCCCCCTCGCTCAAGGGGCCGTGCTCCGAGATCCGGCGATTCTCGACATCGCCGCCCGGCACGGCAAGACCCCCGCCCAGGTCGTGCTGCGCTGGCACCTGCAGCAGGGCCGCGTGGTGATTCCGAAGTCGACGACGCCCGCGCGCATCGCCGAGAACTTTGACGTGTTCGGGTTCGCACTGTCGGGCGAAGATCTCGCGGCGATCGACGGGCTGGAGCGCGACGGTCGCACGGGTCCGCACCCGGATCAGTTCAACGGCTGAGGCGGGGTCGAGCCAGGGTTGCAGTCGGCTCGGACCTCCCGTGCGCACGGAGATCTTCAATCGCCGGCAATTCAGCACCGCGCTAAAATTGCAGTTCAGATTCCAAGGGGCTTGCGGTGTGAAGTCGCCCATTCAACTCAAGAAATCACTCACCGAGTATTGTCAGTCGCCCACCGTGAATCGTTCGACCCTCAAGCGGCTGCGTTGGGCGGTCATTTCCAGAGTGCAATGACGCGAGATCGTCAAGTTGCTCTTGTGAGATGGTGATCGGGGTAGAGAACACGGCCCATTTCACGTCTTCGGTACAGGGAGGCGTTGTCAAACTACCGTCATAGCCATAGAAGTTGAGACTCGAAGGCATCAGAGCCGCGATATCGATTGACAAGGGCGTTTCATTGCCCTGTTCAAAAGCCTGAGCTGTATTCTCCCAGGCTTCTGAAGCAGGGCCAACGTTAGCAAAGACGCTGACGACGAGGTGTTCCTTATCTTGTGACTGAAAAACAAAGTGAAATTCCGCGGCGGAATGAACACCAGCAACTGTATGCTCCGACGGCATATGAGAATGCATTTGAACGAAGCCAAAGCTCTTGTTATCAAATACTGTCGTTGTTGTGCTGATCTCTGCAGTGAACTGCATCGCATGCCCTGAATCGGTCACGGTGCCCCTTGTGGCGCTATCGATTTCAAGGGCGACTCCCTCAGTGGATGTCGGAACTGCTTCTGGGAGATCGATGGGTGACTCCTGCTTCCCTGCCGAACAAGCTGAAAAGTCGCTGGAAAGGCTCGACCACTTGTCAGGCCCATCAGTTTTGCCATAGTCCCAATGTGGTTCTCGGGCTATCGTCGAATCTGGTTGAGTGTGGGGCAGAGAGCAACCCCCCACCCCTATAAGGGCAATGAGCATCGCGGCAGTAAGCGAAGCACGACGTCGTCTGAATTTCATATTTTTAGCAGTGTCCACAAATCATGTTGTTGGCCATCGTCTTGGCGAAACCATCTATACGTGGCGACATGGATCAGTTACTCGCCAGAAAGAAAAACAAGGACTTCGCGGGGGAAGCAGAGCGCGGACTCCATAGTCCGAGCCCGCGCTCTGCTTTTACAACCGGTCTAGTTGTTGAATGGCGTTTCTTCGACGTCTCGCTTACGGCGACGCGCCGTGAAGGCCAGGAGCCCCCCAAATGCAGCGAGTACAGTCGCAGCAAGAGCGGCAGTGATACTCATCGCACCATTGGCACCTGTCACTGCCAATCCCTTCGCACCGTTCCACTTATGTCCGCCGGTGCTTGAGGCGCTGCCCTCAGCCGAAGCGCTCGCCTGCGCCGCTGTGTTTGCATCCGAAGACGCATCAGCCGTAGCCGCA
>NZ_JHBW01000087.1 GCF_001273845.1 Leucobacter musarum subsp. musarum | reverse complement strand
TTCGGCGGTGGTGGCGGCGAGCTGGGGGGCTGCGTCTGCGGCTCGGGCGACGACGGCTTCGAGTTCGGGGGAGAGCGCTGCGGTGGTCATGCATCCATCCTTCGGAGGTCGGGGCGGCAATGCCTGGGGATCCTCCGGCCATTCTCGCAGTCGCATCTCTTTGTGACGCTGTGCGCGCTGCACAGTGCGCGATGTTTGCGCCGTGCACACCGTGCGTCTGGTGTGCACGGTGGTTCGGTTACCGGTTGCGCGAGGAACCCGCCGCGGCAGAAGCGCGCACGCCCCGCACGCCCCGGGCAGATGCGACAGCGCTGCTCATGACGATCAAAGCGACGCCTGCCCACTCCATGAGGGCGAGCTGTTGCCCCAGAATCACCCAGCCGAACAGGGCGGCGCACACCGGATTGCAACTGGTGAGTACCCCGAATAGCGAGGCGGGAACCCGGCGCAGCGCGAGCAGATCGACAATGTACGGCACCGCGGAACTCAGCACCCCGCAGGCCACGGCGAGCAGGATCACCGACAGCGTCGGGGTGTGCGAGGTGAACCAGATCACCGCGACCGGGGCCCAGAACAGACAGGCGACCAGACTTGCCGCGCCGCTGCCCTCGAGCCCGGGCAGCACGCGGCCGATGCGTCGATTGAGCAGGATGTACATCGCCCATGCGCATCCGGCGATCAGACCGAAGGCGATCCCGAGCGCATCGGTTGACGGCCCGGGGTGCGTCAACGCGAGCACTCCTCCTGCGGCTACGAGTGCGCACCCGAGATCGATGAGGCGTCGTGTTCCGAGGAGCGCGATGGTCAGTGGACCGAGAAACTCCAGCGTCACCGCGAGGCCGAGGCCGATGCGCTCGACCGCGCTGTACAGGGCGAGATTCATGACCGAGAATGCGAGAGCCAGACCGAGAATCGGCAGCCACTCCGCCCGACGGTATCGCCGCAGCCTTGGCCGGCCCGCTGGGAGCAGCACGGCGAGCGCGACGAGCTGGCGGATCGCCACGACGCCGACCGGCCCGATCACCGGGAACGCGAGTGCCCCGAGCGCGCCGCCGAGCTGGCCCGAGGCGCCGCCGGCGAGCACGAGCCCGACACCGAACGCGCGTTGACCCGGTCGGTCGGCGAGCGCTCGGGGCTGCTGCGGGATCGGAATCGCCCCTGTCGCGGGCGTCGGTTGAAAGCTCACCCGACTACGGTACTGCCCCTGGCAGGAGACTCGGTTCGTAAGTCCGACCGCTCATCATTGAAGCAAAGCCGCGTGAATCGTGCAATAGTGTGAAGCGCACCTGCAGGGTGGTGCACGGAAGGCGGGGATCGTGCTCGAAATGAAGCGACTCAGGCTGCTCTGGGAGCTCGATGTGCGCGGCACCGTTGCCGCGGTCGCAGAGGCGCTGAGTTACAGCCCTTCAGCCATATCGCAGCAGCTCGCGCTGCTCGAGCGCGAAGCCGGAGTGCCGCTGCTGCGCCGGGTAGGCCGCACACTCGAACTGACCCCCGCCGCTCATGCGCTGGTGGCTGAAACGCATGAGCTGCTCGCGGGCCTGGAGCGCGCCGAAGCCGCGCTGCATCGCGCGCACGCCGAGGTGGCGGGCACGGTTCGCCTCGCGGTGTTTCAGACGGCGATGCTGGCGCTCATGCCGCAGGTGCTCGAGCGACTGCACCGCACGCACCCGGCGCTGCGCGTCGAAATGGTGCAGCACGAGCCGGCAGCCGGCCTCGAAGAGACGTGGGCGCGCGGGTTCGACCTGGTGGTTGCCGAACAGTACCCGGGCCACGCTGCACCGCACTTCGCCGGTCTCGACCGACAGCCCCTGATTGCTGATCGCATCAGCTTTGCGGCGCCTGAAATCGGTGTCGGCGATCCGGAATTTGCGCACGTGCACAGCCTGGCCGATGCCGCCGCACTGCCGTGGGTCATGGAACCCGAGGGGGCCGCGTCTCGCCACTGGGCGCTGCAGGCGTGCCGCAGCGCCGGGTTCGAGCCCGACGTGCGGTACGAGACGGCAGATCTCCAGGCGCACGTGCGTCTCGTCGAGACGGGCAACGCCGTAGCGCTGCTGCCGGGGTTGGTGCACAGCGGTGCAGCGCTGCGGATGCGTCGCATCGATTTGGCGGGGGAGCCGCAGCGCACCGTGTTCACGGCGGCGCGGGCCGCGGCAGACGGATACCCGGCACTCGAGGCGGTGCGCGACGCGCTGCGCCTCGAGGCCGGGCTCATCAGTGGCGAATCGACGCCGCTTACTTGACCTTCGGCTGCTGCTGCGTGATGCAGTGGATGCCGCCGCCGCGCGCGAAGAGCGGTCGGGCATCGAGGCCGATGACCTCGCGGCCCGGGTATGCCTCGCGCAGGATCGCGAGCGCGCGATCATCGGCGGGGTCGTCAAACGCGCAGGCGAGCACCGCGCCGTTGATCACGACGTGGTTGATGTAGCTGTAATCGACATACCCCTCGTCGTCGCGCAGGGCTTCCGGTGCCGGGAGATCGATGATCTCGAAGCCGGCCGAGGTGTCTTCGCGATAGCGGTCGGCAACCTCGCGATTCGTGCGCGCAATGATGTGGTCGGGGTGCGAGGCCGCGTCTTGGCGGTGCATGAGGAGTAGATCCGGGCTGGTGAATGCGGCGAGAATATCGGAGTGACCGCGGGTGCCGAACGTGTCGTGGTCGCGACTCAGGCCGCGCGGCAGCCACAGCGCGCTTGTCGCGCCGATCGTGCGGTCGAGTTCGGCCTCGACCTGCTCCTGCGTCCAGCCCGGGTTGCGACCCGGATCGAGCTGCACGGTCTTCGTGATGACGACGCGCCCCGTGCCATCGACCTGGATGCCGCCGCCCTCATTGGTCATCTCCGAGTTCACGAGCTCAGCGCCCGAGGCCTCCGCGACGATGCGGCCAATGTGCTGATCGTGGTTCCACTGGGCCCACTCCTGGCCGCCCCAGCCGTTGAACACGAAGTTCACGGCACCCAGCCGGCCATCGTCGCCGATGACGAAGCTCGGGCCGATATCGCGCATCCATGCATCGTTGAGGGGCGCCACGATGCGGTCGATCTGACCCGACAGGTACTGAGCGGCGATGGCTTCGTCACCGGGGTTGACGACGACCGTCACGTGCTCGTGCTCGCTCGCGGCGTTGGCGACGGCCGCCCAGGTCGTGCGCGCTTCCTCGGCTTCAGCTTCGGTGTCGCCCAGGGTGTATCCGCTCGTCGGCCAGGCCAGCCAGAGGCGTTCCTGCTCATGTCCTTCGATCGGCATGCGCCATGCAGTCATCAGTGCTCCCTTGTCTCCGAGTTCAACGGCGTCGATTCAGTCTACTGGGTGCGTGACCAATAAGGCGAGCGGTGAATCATTCGTCGTCGGTCACCCCGGTCGCCCACACCGTGCGCGAGCGCGAGATGTGCTTGCGCTGCAACGCTTCAGCCGCCACCGCGTCACCCGCGACGAGCAGATCGATGAGTTCGTGATGCTCGCGAGCGGAATCGACGAGACGCCCCTGGCGGGCCAGCGAACCGATGCCGTAGAGGCGCGTGCGGCGGCGCAGCGAGGTCGCGAGATCGACCAGCTGATCGTTGCCGGTCAGCGTCAGAACGAGTGCGTGGAACTCGCGATCGTGACGCAGATACGACTCGAGTTCGCCGCGCTCGGCCGCACGCAGGCACGCGTCAGCGAGGCGGCGCATTCCGACCACCGCGGCCTCCGGAACGTGACCCACGACGAAGTGCATCGCGGGCGGTTCCAGGAGCAGTCTGATCTGCGCCAGGTCATCGAGGTCGTGCTCACTCATCGTGGTCACCCGGAAGCCCTTGTTCTTCAGCGTTTCGACCAGGCCCTCGCGCGCGAGATCCATCATCGCCTCGCGCACGGGGGTCGCGGAGACACCGAGCGTGACACCGAGCGCAGGTGCCGAGACCACCTCGCCCTCTGCGATCTTGCCGGTGATGATTGCCGTGCGCAGCTGTTCGAGAACGGTCTCGCGCAGGCTGAGCGGGCGCGTCAGCGGGGTGAGGGACGAGTCGAGCTCGCGCTCGGGTGGGGTGATGGCCATGCGGGCTCCTTGGAGTCCAGGGCGGCGCGCCGGATGCGGCGCTGCGCGCGGAGTATCGTCCCCTCATCTTCCCATGCCGACGTGCGGAGCAGCCGAGAGATGCTCGAAATCGCGTCGCGAGTGCGTTGTGCGAGTCCGCCCCCAGAAACAGCCAGCCGGGCCGCGTCGCACCGATGAGATGCGTCACGGCCCGGCTGGGCGGTAGGGCTGTGCTTATTCTGCGTCGAAGCTGAGCGCGCGCGAGATGAGCGCCTCCTGCTCAACCGCGTGCACCTTCGCCGATCCGGTCGACGGTGCCGCCGATGCGGCGCGCGAGACGACGCGGATGCGATCGTTCGCGAGCTTCTTCGACAGCTCGAGCGAGATAAACGGCCAGGCACCCTGGTTCTCGGGCTCGTCTTGCACCCACACCATCTCGGCGCCCGGGTACTGTGCGAGTACACGACCCAGCTGCACCGCCGGGATCGGGTAGAACTGCTCGACGCGCACGATGGCGACGCGCGGGTCGGGGTTCTTCTCGAGTGCGCCGCGCAGGTCGTAGTAGACCTTGCCGGCGACGAGCAGCACGCGCTCGACACTCGACGAATCGGTGATGGTCGGGTCATCGATCACCGGCTGGAACGCACCCTCGGTGAACGCCTCCACCGA
This sequence comes from Leucobacter musarum subsp. musarum, assembly GCF_001273845.1. Taxonomy (GTDB): domain Bacteria; phylum Actinomycetota; class Actinomycetes; order Actinomycetales; family Microbacteriaceae; genus Leucobacter; species Leucobacter musarum. The sequence continues at coordinate 871,075 of NZ_JHBW01000087.1, read as the reverse complement.
CGACGTCGCGCCGCGGAGGCGGAGCATCGACTTCGGCGTGAACACGATGAGCGGCTTGCGAGGCCGGGCGTAGGCCTGGCGACGCAACAGGTGGAAGTAGTTCGCCGGGGTCGACGGGCGCGCGACGATCATGTTGTCTTCCGCGCAGAGCTGCAGGTAGCGCTCGATGCGCGCCGACGAGTGGTCGGGCCCCTGCCCCTCGTAGCCGTGGGGGAGCAGCATCACGACGGAGGACTGCTGACCCCACTTCTGCTCGGCCGCACCGATGTACTCGTCGATCACCGCCTGAGCCGTGTTCGCGAAGTCGCCAAACTGCGCCTCCCAGAGCACGAGGGCGTCTTCGCGCTGCAGCGAGTACCCGTATTCGTAGGCGAGGGCCGCGTACTCCGAGAGCAGCGAATCATAGATCCAGAACCGTGCCTGCTCCTCCGAGAGGTTGAGCAGCGGGATCCACTCCTGGCCGTTCGCACGGTCGTGGAACACGGCGTGACGCTGCGCGAAGGTACCGCGACGCGCATCCTGACCCGCGAAGCGCACCGCGGTGCCTTCCATCAGCAGCGAGCCGAGCGCGAGCAGTTCGCCGAAGCCCCAGTCAATTCCGCCCTGGCGGCTCATATCGTGGCGCTTGTTGAGCAGCTGCTGCAGCTTCTGGTGCACGGTGAAGCCATCGGGCTGGTTCGCGTGTGCGTCGCCGATGCGTTCGATGACGGTGCGATCGACCGCGGTTTCGAAGTTCTGCTCGGCGCGGCCGCCGGACTCTGCCACCTCGCCGATGCCGCTGGTGTCGATCACGGGGATCGAACCAGTCTGCGCCGCGTGTGTCTCCTGGAATGCGCGCTCCAGGCGATCCTGGAAGTCCTGCTTCGCCTTGTCGTACTCTTCTTCGGTGATATCGCCGCGACCGACGAGCGCGCTGGTGTACAGGCGCCGGGTCGAGCGCTTCGCCTCGATCAGGTCGGTCATGAGCGGCTGCGTCATCGAGGGATCGTCGCCCTCGTTATGCCCGCGACGGCGGTAGCAGACCAGGTCGACGATGACGTCGATATGGAAACGCTGACGGAACTCGTAGGCGAGCTTCGCGACGCGCACGACCGACTCGGGGTCGTCGCCGTTCACGTGGAAGATCGGCGCCTGCACCACCTTGCCGATGTCGGACGAGTACGTGGTCGAGCGCGAGTCGAGCGGCAGCGTGGTGAAGCCGACCTGGTTGTTGATGATGATGTGGATCGTGCCGCCCGTGCGGTAGCCGCGCAGCTGCGACATCTGCATGGTCTCGTAGACCACGCCCTGGCCCGCCATTGCCGCGTCGCCGTGAATGATGATCGGGAGCGTGGTGAACGAACCGATCGGCTTCAGATCTTGCTTGGCGCGCACGATGCCCTCGAGTACGCCATCGACGGTCTCGAGGTGCGAGGGGTTCGCGGCGAGGTGGATCGGCACCTGCGTGCCGTTCGGAGCCGTGAAGACCCCGGAGGTGCCGAGGTGGTACTTCACGTCGCCGGAGCCGGCCTTGTGCGCCTGCGCGCCCTCGAACTCGCGGAAGATCTGCCCGTAGGTCTTGCCGGCAATGTTCGACAGCACGTTGAGGCGGCCGCGGTGCGCCATACCGACGTCGACGCTATCGACTCCGTCTTCGGCGGCATCGCTGAGCATGGCGTCGAGCAGCGGGATGACGGTCTCGCCGCCCTCCAAGCTGAAGCGCTTCTGGCCGACGTACTTCGTCTGGAGGAAGGTCTCGAAGGCCTCGGCCTCGTTGAGCTTCTCGAGGATGCGCATCTGCTCGTCGTGGCTCGGCTTGGCGTACGGCACCTCGAGCTGCTCGCGCAGCCACAGGCGCTGAGCCGGATCCTGGATGTGCATGTACTCGATACCGATCTTGCGGCAGTACGAGTCGCGCAGCACGCCGAGGATGTCGCGCAGCGGCATGGAGCGCTTGCCGCCGATGCCACCGGTCGGGAACTCGCGATCGAGGTCCCAGAACGTGAGCCCGTGCGATTCGATTTCGAGGTCGGGGTGCGTGCGCTGCACGTACTCGAGCGGATCGACATCGGCCATCAGGTGGCCGCGCACGCGGAATGAGTTGATCAGCTCTTGCACGCGGGCGGTCTTGTCGACCGCGCCGAACACGTCGACGTGGATGTCGGACGCCCACTGCACCGGCTTGTACGGGATGCGCAGCGCGGCGAAGATGTCTTCGTAGAAGTCGTGCTTGCCGATGAGGCGCTCGTGCACGAGCTTCAAGAACTCGCCGGAGCCGGCACCCTGGATGACGCGATGGTCGTAGGTGCTCGTCAGGGTGATGGTCTTCGAGATACCGAGGCGGTTGAGCGTCTCTTGCGAGGCGCCCTGGAACTCGGCGGGGTACTCGAGCGCACCCGCGCCGATGATGCTGCCCTGACCCTGCATGAGACGGGGCACCGAGTGCACGGTGCCGATGCCGCCGGGGTTGGTGAGCGAGATCGTCGTGCCCTGGAAATCGCCTGCGCCGAGCTTGTTGGTGCGTGCGCGCTTAACGAGGTCTTCATACGCGGCGAGGAACTCGTTGAAATCGAGCGACTCTGCGCGCTTGACGGCGGGAACGAGCAGTGAGCGGGTGCCGTCGGGCTTGGGCACGTCGATGGCGATGCCCAGGCCGATGTGCGCCGGGGCGACCACGGAGGGCTTGCCGTCGATCTCGGCGTACGAGACGTTCTGGCTGGGGAAGTCCTTGAGTGTCTGGATGAGTGCCCAGCCGATGAGGTGCGTGAACGACACCTTGCCGCCGCGGCTGCGGCGCAGATGGTTGTTGATGACGATGCGGTTGTCGATCAGGAGCTTGGCCGGAATGGTGCGCACGCTGGTCGCGGTGGGCACCGTCAGGCTCTGATCCATGTTCTTGGAGAGGGTACGAGCCATACCCTTGAGCGCCGTGACGACATCTTCTTCGAGCGGCTCGGAATCGGTGGCCGTGCGCGCCCGACTCGGCGCATCTGCGGGGATCGGCGCGACACGGGGGGCTGCCTTCGTGGTGCGAGCCGGCTGCGTCGGCGTCGTGATGGGGGTCGTGCTCGGCCCGGTCGCGGGGGCGGCGTTTGCCGGCGCCGCCGGCGCTGCGGGTGCGCCCGATTGCTCTGCCCCGTATTTCTCCAGGACCGGCCACCACGACCGATCGACGGCGTTCTTATCGACCTGGAACTGCTTCCAGAGTTCGTCGACCAGCCACGCGTTTGCACCGAAATCTCCTGCGGGACCAGCCTGGTTGGTGGTCTCCGTGCGCTCCGCCAAAGCGACTTCCTCTCGTTGTGCCCTGCATGCAAGATAGATGTAGTCGTGAGGTGACGGCGCCTGAGCCGCACCGGTAACAAGCCTACGCCCATCTGTTCGACGCCGAGTAAAATCTCACAGCGCGATCGGGGAGTTCAGGTGGTAATCTCGGATGGCTATGGATGTTGATTCTCGAAGACCCTCAGACCCTCCGAGTATCGGCCGCGCTGATGCGCGGCACAACGTCTCTGCACGGAGCCATGGATGAACGACTGGCTCCTCCTGCTCATCGGAGTGATCCTCACTCTGGGCACGGGTATCTTCGTCGCGGCGGAGTTCTCGCTCGTGGCGCTCGACCGTCAAGATCTTGAGCGTCGTCGCGCCGGTGGCGAGCACGGGCTCAATCGCGTCATTCGCGGCCTTGCGCGCACCTCGACGCATTTGTCGAGCGCGCAACTCGGCATTACGCTCACGACGCTGCTGGCCGGGTACACCCTCGAGCCGGCACTGAGCAATTTCCTCGGAGGGCCGCTCGGTGCACTGGGTGTACCCGAGGAGCTGCGCCGCGCGATCAGCGCGCCGATCGCGGTGGCGATCGCTACCGTCTTCTCCATGATCGTGGGCGAGCTCGTCCCGAAGAACTTCGCGATCTCGCGTCCGTTGCCCACCGCGAGGTTCGTCATGCCCGCGCAGGCCGCCTTTACGACGACGCTGAAGCCCGCCGTACTGGTGCTGAACGGCAGTGCCAACGGGATTCTGCGCTCATTGGGCATCGAACCGCAGGAGGAGCTCTCGGGTGCGCGTTCCGCCCAAGAGCTGTCGTCGCTCGTGCGGCACTCCGCAGAAGCCGGCCTGCTCGAGGCCGATACGGCGACTCTGCTCGATCGAACGCTGCGCTTCTCAGAACTCACTGCGGGCGACGTCATGACGCCGCGTCTGCAGGTCGAGAGCCTGCAGCGCCTCGAATCGGCGAAGGCGGTGCTCGAACTGTCGGGCCGTTCCGGGTTCTCGCGATTCCCGGTCATCGATGAGGATCGCGACGACATCGTCGGGGTCGTGCATGTGAAGCAGGCCGTCGCGGTGCCACGGGCGAAGCGCGACGAGGTTCCCGTGGCCGCGCTCATGGAAGATGCAGTTCGCGTGCCCGACACGATGCACCTCGACCAGTTGCTCGAAGAGCTGCGCGGCAGCGGCTTCCAACTCGCGATCGTCGTCGATGAGTATGGGGGCACGGCGGGTATCGCCACGCTTGAAGATCTCGTCGAAGAGATCGTGGGCGAGGTCGCCGACGAGCACGATCGTGCGGCCGCAGGCGTTGTCGGCACCGCCGAGCAGATGAGCTTCCCCGCCGATCTGCGCCCGGATGAGGTGCGCGAGCAGACCGGCATCGAGATTCCCGAAGACGATGCCTACGACACCGCAGCCGGGTTCGTGCTGCACGCACTCGGCCGCATTCCGGTACCCGGCGATGAGGCCGAACTGCCCGGCGGCGGCACGCTGCGGGTGATGCGCATGGACGGGCGTCGCATCGCGCGACTGCGCTTCACCAGCGCTCCGGTAGCGTCAGACGCCGAAACGGAGGATCACGCATGAGCGACTGGGTCGGAATCGTATGGCTCGTCGTGCTGCTCGGCGCGAACGCGTTCTTCGTCGGTGCCGAGTTCGCCGTGATCTCGGCGCGGCGCTCGCAGATCGAACCGCGTGCCGAGGCGGGGTCGAAGCGCGCCCAGACCGCGCTCTACGCGATGGAGCATGCGACGCTGATGCTCGCGACGAGTCAGCTCGGCATCACAGTCTGCTCGCTGCTCATCTTGAACGTCTCTGAGCCGGCGATTCACCACCTGCTCGAGGGGCCGCTGCACTGGACGGGAATTCCTGCCGAGGCGGTGTCGATTGTCGCGTTCGTGCTGACGCTGCTCGGGGTGTCGTATCTGCACGTTGTCTTCGGCGAGATGGTGCCGAAGAACGCCGCGTTCTCGATGCCGGATCGCGCGGTGCTCTTGCTCGCACCACCGCTCGTGGCGATTTCACGTCTACTCAAACACGTCATTGCCGCGTTGAATGCGGTCGCCAACGGGGTGCTTCGGCTTTTCGGGGTCGAGCCGAAGTCGGAGACCAACAGCACGTTCACGCTGGAAGAGGTGGCGAGTATCGTGAGTCATTCGACGCGCGAGGGCGTGCTCGAAGACCGCAGCGGTGCGCTCTCGGCCGCGTTCGAATTCACGACGAAGCGGGCGCACGACTTGCTCGTTCCCGCTGAGCGGCTCGTCGTGCTGCCGGCGGGCGCCACCCCCGAAGACGTGGAGGCCGCGGTCGCGCGGCATGGTTTCTCGCGGTATCCGATTGCGAACGAAGCCGGAGAGCTTGACGGCTACGTGCATATCAAGGATCTCGTGCGCCTCGGCGACGAGCGTATCGCTCAGCCGATCCCCGGGAAGCGCATTCGCGAGATGGAATCGATCCGCGCCGCGACGGAGTTGGAAGACGTGCTCGCCAGGTTGCAAGGTCGTGGCATTCACCTCGCACGCATCCATGACGACGCCGGCGCCGTGCTCGGCGTCGTGTTTCTCGAGGACGTCATCGAGGAGCTCGTCGGGGAGATCCACGACGCGACGCGTCGCCAGCGCTTCGCGTAGCCCCTTGGCCGCGCACCGCCCGGGCGTGGGTGGGGCGGGCCGACCGCGATTACTGCGAGACGAGCACGAGGTGCGCCGAAACCTCGTCGAACGGCAGCCCTGCGGTCGATGCCAGCAGGTTGTCGGGCACCGCGAAAGTGACGTCGAATTGTGCCTGATCTTCGCTGAGCTCCGTCGGGGTGAGTTCGACCGACGTGTTCGGCTGGGAGACGTTGCCGACCGAGAGCGTGCCGACCGAGCTGATCGCTTCGATTTCGTCGTCTGACTGCGCCAGGAGCCGGGTGGGCTTCGTCTGTACGAACGATGCCTCGGGCATGTCCGCGAACTTCACCGTCAATTCGGCGGCCGTGATCATTCCGTCGTTGATGACCATATACCCGGTCGACGAGATGCGGTGCTCGAGTGCTGAGCCGAGTGCAGATGCCGCCAATGGGGCGATGAGATTGATCTCGGTGACGTCGTAGGTGCGGTCGACCGGCATGGTGAGCAGATCGGAATCCGGAGCGGCCTGCAATTCGGCTGCCTGAGCGCTGAGGTCGATGGCGGGTGCGCACCCGGTCAGGCAGAGCGGGATCGCCGCCGTGACCGTGGCCACCACTCCCAGAGCGCGCGCCGAGGTGCGCGCATGCAAGATCGTCAAGCTGCCGCTCCTCTTACCTTCGATGCCGTCATGGGCTCCACGCGAATGGTGCCCGACCGGCAGTGCGCCGGTTCGTATGGAGAGAGCCTACGATCGATAGGTGGGAGGCTCCCGAGTACTCCCTGCGAGCCCGTTCAGGCGGCGAGCAGACGACGCAGCTGCGTGCCGACGCGCTCGAATTCGATGAGGAACGCATCGTGCCCAAACGGCGAATCGATGCGGGTGGCGAGTGAACCGTCGAGACTGCCCGGGCTGTGCTGCGCAATCTCGTCTTGCCCGTCGAGGGTGAAGAGCCGATCGCTCGGGATGCCGAGTACGAGGAGGGGGAGCTCGAGCGTCGAGAGTGCTGCGCGCACCCCGCCGCGTCCGCGGCCGACATCGTGCGAATTCATGGCCTGTACCAGCGTCACGTAGCTGCCGGCATCGAATCTCCGAGTGAACTTATTGCCGTGGAAGTCGAGGTACGACTCGACGGCGAAGCGCCCGCCCGCTCCGAGCGGACTCACCGCGGACTGCCAGGCGCGCCCGAATCGCGCGTCCAGCTCAGTGTTGCTGCGGTAGTTGAGCAGCGCGAGGCGGCGCGCGGTCGCCAGACCGTGGTGCGGCCCCACGCCGTCGGGGGAGTCGTAGTAATTGCCGCCCCGGTAGCTGGGGTCGGAGCGGATCGCCTCGAGCTGCACCAGATTCAGGCCGATCTGGTCGGCGGTGGTGACGGGCGGCGCAGCGATGACCGCGAGACGCTCGACGCGATCCTGATGCGCGATGCCCCACTCGAGTGCGTGCATGCCCCCCATCGACCCGCCGATCACGGCAGCGAAGCGATCGATGCCGAGTGCATCGGCGAAGTGGCGGGTCGCGGCGACTTGATCGCGAACGGTCAAATACGGGAACCGCCCGCCCCACTCGCGGCCGGTCGGGTCCAGCGATCCCGGGCCGGTGGTGCCCTGGCATCCGCCGAGCACGTTCGGCGCGATGATGCAGTAGCGGTCGGTGTCGAGCGGTCGCCCGGGGCCGACGATCTCGCCCCACCAGCCGTCGGTCGAGTGCCCCGCCGATGCCGGGCCGACGAGATGGCTGTCGCCCGTCAGCGCGTGGAAGACGAGGATCGCGTTGTCTCGACGATCGTTGAGCTCGCCGTACGTCTCGTAGGCGAAGCGAACATGCGGCAGGTGCCCACCGGTTTCGGTGGTGAACTCGCCGATCGAGATGAACTGGCGATCGCCGACCGGATCACCGTCGCGCCAACCGCCTGAGATCGGCGGCCGACCCATCAGCGCGCGCAGCTGCGCGTCGGTGATGAAGTCGGTCGGAAACGAATCCTCGGGGGTCTGCCAGTCCATGACTCACCATTCTGCCCTGGCAGCACCCCGAGGCACCGTTTGTTACGCCCGAAGCGCGCGAGCTAGGCTCGCGCCGCCGACTCGGCGACGACCTTGCGGGCCGCCGCGAACCCGCGTTCGAGGTCGGCCTTGATGTCATCGATGTGCTCGAGGCCGACCGACAGGCGCACGAGGCCGGGGGTGACCCCGGCGGTGAGCTGCTGCTCGGGGCTCAACTGCGAGTGCGTCGTCGATGCCGGGTGGATGATGAGGCTGCGCACATCGCCGATGTTCGCGACGTGGCTGAAGAGTTCGACGTTCTCGACGACCGCGCGTCCGGCATCCACTCCGCCTTTGAGTTCGAACGAGAGCACGGCGCCGACGCCCTTCGGTGCGTACCGGTTCGCGGCGGCGTACCAGGGGCTCGACGGCAGGCCGGAGTAGTAGACCGATGCGACGTCGTCATGCGCGTCGAGCCACTCGGCGACCTCCTGTGCATTCTGCACGTGGCGCTCGACGCGCAGCGACAGCGTTTCGATGCCCTGGAGCAGCAGCCATGCGCTGTGGGGTGCGATCGACGAGCCGAGGTCGCGCAGCAGCTGCACGCGCGCCTTGATGATGTAAGCGATCGCATCGCCGACGGCACCGGTGTAGCTGACGCCGTTGTACGACGGGTCGGGCTCGGTGAGACCGGGGAACTTGTCGGCGTGCTGCGACCAGGGGAAGGTGCCGCCGTCGACGATGACGCCGCCCAGGGTTGTGCCGTGCCCGCCCAGGAACTTGGTGGCCGAGTGGAGCACGATGTCGGCGCCGTGCTCGAAGGGGCGCACGAGGTAGGGGCTCGCCACGGTGTTGTCGATGATGAGCGGCAGGCTGTTCTCATGCGCGACATCGGCAACCGTGCGGATGTCGAGGATGTTCGAGCGGGGGTTCGCGATCGATTCGGCGAAGAAAAGTTTGGTGTTGGGCCGCACGGCGCGCTGCCACGCTGCCGGATCATCCTGATCTTCAACGAAGGTGACCTCGATGCCGAGCTTCGCGAGCGAGTACTTGAAGAGGTTGTAGGTGCCGCCGTAGATCGAGCTCGACGAGACGATGTGATCGCCGGAGTTGGCGATGTTCAGCACGGCAAAAGTCGATGCGGCCTGGCCGCTCGCGAGCAGGAGAGCGGCGGTGCCCCCCTCGAGCGCGGCGATGCGCTCCTCGGCGACGGCGACCGTGGGGTTCGTGATGCGCGTGTAGATGGGGCCGAGTTCGGCGAGTGCGAAGCGGTTCGCCGCCTGCGCAGTGTCGTCGAAGACGAACGAAGTCGTTTGGTGAATGGGCACGGCTCGCGCGCCGGTCTCATCGGGCTGCTGGCCGGCGTGGATCTGGCGGGTTTCGAATCCCCAGGCGCTCGGGTCGGTCATGGTGACTCCTTCGAAGAGTGTGAAGCGGAAGCGGTGGATGGTGGTGCGGTGCTCTGAGCGTACGAGAGCGCCCCGTGCCCGGCAACGGGTTCGGTCGCACTGCGTAACGTACCCCGTAAGCTCGAAGCAGGCCCGCAGGTGTGGGCGCGATGACGCAGCGAGGAGGACGTGATGCAGCGACGAGTGGTGGTCACCGGGGCCAGTTCAGGGATCGGTGCGGCGACGGCGCGTCGCTTCGCGGAACTCGGCTGGGAGACCGTGGCGGTCGCGCGTCGCGCCGAGAAGCTCGAAGCGCTCGCCGCTGAGACGGGCTCACACGTCGTCGTCTGCGACGTCACCGATGAAGCGCAGGTCGCCGCGCTCGCCGCAGAGGTCGCCGCGACCGGCGGCGCCACGGCGCTCGTCAACAACGCCGGAGGTGCGCTGGGGGTCGAATCGGTCGAACACGCGTCGAACGACGATTGGCGACGCATGTTCGAGGTGAACGTGATTGGGCTCCGCTCGGTGACTGCCGCACTGCTGCCGGTGCTCCGCGAGGGCGCCCGCCGCTCGGGGTGGGCCTCGATCCTGAACCTCACGTCGACTGCCGGGCTCGACGCCTATCCGGGCGGCGGCGGATATAACGCCGCCAAGTACGCGGCGCACGCCGTGACGAACGTGCTGCGCCTCGAACTCGGCGGGGAGCCCATTCGCGTGATGGAGCTGGCCCCGGGGCTCGTGCATACGGAGGAGTTCACGCTCAACCGTCTGCGCGGTGATGCCGCTGCGGCGGAGCAGCCCTACGCCGACGTCACGCCGCTCACGGCGGAGGATGTCGCGCGCGTACTCGTCGGCGCGTTCGAGCAGCCGCCGCATGTCAACCAAGATCTGATCGTGCTGCGCCCCGTGGCGCAGTCGAGCGTCTTCCATACCCATCGCGGGCCGCTGACACCGAAAGCCGAATGACCGGGATGCTATCGGGCCGCGGCATCGCCGATGACTGGGCTGCGGCGCTGGCGCCGGTCGCCGGCGAACTCGCCGCGGTCGACGCATTCGTGGCGGGGGAGCGGGCGGCGGGCATCGACGTGTTGCCGGCCCCTGAACGGGTGCTGGCGGCGTTCGAGAGACCCATGGGTGAGGTGCGCGTGCTCATCGTGGGGCAAGATCCCTACCCGACTCCCGGCCACGCCATCGGACTGTCATTCGCGACCGACCCGGGGGTGCGACCGCTGCCCCCGAGCCTGCGTAACATCTATCGGGAGCTCGCCGATGATCTCGGGGTCGCGCCCGCAACGCACGGAGACCTCACACCATGGGCCGACCGAGGGGTGCTGCTGCTGAACCGGGTGCTGACCGTCGCCGCTCATGACGCCGGGTCGCATCAGCGTCGCGGCTGGGAGGCGGTGACTTCGCGCGCGATCACCGCCCTCGCGGAGCGGGGAGGGCCGCTGGTCGCGATCCTGTGGGGCAAGCCCGCGCAAACCGTCGGCGCACTGCTCGGCGACACCCCGCGCATCGAAAGCGCGCACCCGTCGCCGTTGTCGGCGTCGCGGGGGTTCTTCGGTTCGCGTCCGTTCAGCCGAGCCAACGCGGCGCTTGAGGCGCAGGGCGCCGCCCCGATTGACTGGTCTCTGCCGTCAATCGAGGCGACCCTGTTCTGACGGCTCAGCGCTCGGGCGTCGAAGCGATGGCGATGGGCTCGGTACGGTCGACGAGCTGGTGCGGCCGTCGGCCGGAGCCGCGCACGAAGAGCAGGTAGCACGCGGTCAGCGCGGCGACCCAGATCAGCCCCACCCAGAGCGCCGGCCGAGACTCGGGCACGATGCCGACCATCACGATCACGAACACGATGAATCCGACCGTGAGCCATGAGGCCACCGGCCACAGCGGCACGGGAAACTCGCTCGGCAGCCTACGGTCGCGGGCGATCTCGGCCTTCATGCGGATGTGGGCGACGAGGATCACCAGCCAGACCAGCACCGTCGCGAAGGTCGCGAGCGCGCCGAGCAGGAACAGCACCTGATCGGGGTAGAAATAGTTGAGCACGACGCCGACAAGCAGGCCGATCACCATGGTGATGACGGTCATGATCGGCACGCCGGTGCGCGTGGTCCGCGTGAACGAGCGCGGGGCCTGGCCTTGCTCGGCGAGCCCGTGCAGCATGCGTCCGGCGCCGAAGATATCGGCGTTCATCGCCGAGAGCGCGGCGGTGATGAGTACGACGTTGAAGACCGCTGCCGCGGCCTGGAAGCCGACGGACTCGAAGATGGAGACGAAGGGGCTCGTCTCGCCGGTCAGCTCAACCCAGGGCTGAATGCACATGATCACGCCGAGCGTCAGCACGTAGAAGAGCAGGATGCGCACGGGCACCGAGTTGATCGCCTTCGGCAGCACCTGCTTCGGGTTCTGCGCCTCTCCGGCGGTGACACCGATGATCTCGATGCCCCCGAAGGCGAACATCACGATCGTGAAAGAGGCGAGGAGCCCCCACACGCCGTGCGGCAGGAACCCGCCGTGATCGACGAGATTCTGCGGCCCCATCTGGTCGTGGCCGGCGGCACCGAATCCGAACAGGATGATGCCGATGCCGGCAACGATGAGGGCGATGATCGCGACGATCTTTATGAGCGCGAACCAGAACTCGAGCTCCCCGAAGACCTTGACGCCGATGAGGTTGATCGCGGCGATGAAGCAGACGACCGCGAGCACCCACACCCACTGCGAGACGTCGGGGAACCAGAATCGCATGTAGACGCCGATAGCGGTGGCGTCGAAGACCGCGACGAGGAACATCTCGAAGGCGAACGTCCACCCGACCAGGAACCCGGCGTACGGGTGGATGTATCGAGAGGCGTATTGCCCGAACGAACCGGAGACGGGGTGGCGCACGACCATCTCACCGAGCGCGCGCATCACCATGAAGACCGCCGCGCCGCCGATCACGTAGGCCAGCAGCACGGCAGGCCCAGCTGTCTGAATCGCTCCCGACGATCCCATGAAGAGCCCGGTGCCGATGGCCGAACCGAGCGCCATGAAACGGATGTGGCGCGCCGTCAGCCCGCGCTGCAGGCCCGAGTGCGAACCCGACTGGTCGGGCGTGGGATCGGCGGTGGTGGTCGATGCGGGTGCCGGAACGGTCATGGCATCATCCTTTCGTCGTTGAACGGAGGGGAGAAATCGGGCGCGACGGCGCGCCCCGCGACGCCGGTGGGCATCGGCGGAGGTCGTGCGGGTCGGGTGGTGCGCTTCAGGCGCTGAGCTGCGGGCGGGACTGAGCCGGTCAGCGTCCGAGTCGGCGGGCGAGGCCGGCGGCAGCCTCGAGCACGAGCAGAGCGGCGAGTCGCACGGTTCGGCCGTCAGGTGCGTCTGCGGTCGCATCGACCTCGGCGATGTCGATGCCGCGGACGCGATCGTCTGCGGCGAGCAGCCGGGTCGCCGTGCGCAGCTCGTGGGCTTGGAGGCCTCCGGGAATCGACGCCGGGCAGCCGGGCGCCACCGAGCGGTCGCAAACGTCGACATCGAGGTCGACATGGATCGGGCCGCCACCGGCGCCGGCGATCTCGAGGGCTTCGGCGACGACGTCGCGCATCGGTCGCTCGTGGAGCTCATCGCGGTGGATCACCGTGATGCCGAGCTGCTGCGCCCGTTCACGGTAGGCCCGGGAGTTCGCGAAGTCGGCGATGCCGATCTGCACGATGCGCTGCGGGTCGAGACCCGCTTCGATGAGGCGGCGCACAGGCGAGCCGTTGCTGCGCCCATCACGCAGATCGTGGTGGGCGTCGAACGTGATCAGACCGGCGGTGCCGAGCGAGGTTTCGGCGATGCCGAGCGCAGCCGGCACGGTGAGTGCATTGTCGCCGCCGAGCGCGACGACGAGTGCGGCGCGCTCGGCGAGCGCTGCGACCATCGAGGCGGCCGACTGCTCACCGGCCTCGGTGTCGGGGTCGGTGCAATCGCCGGCGTCGACGATGGTGAGTGCCTCGTCGAGCACGAGCTGTGACTCGGAGCCGCGACGATGCGGTGCTCCGGGGGCGACGACATGACCGGAGTAGCGCCGGATCGCCTCGCGGATCGCCGCGGGGGTCTCGTGCGCGTTCGAGGGCGACAGCGAGGTGCGCGATGTCGGCACGCCAATGATCGCGAGGTCGATCGGCCCGGTATCCGCGGCAGCGCTGACGGGCCAGGCACCGGTGCGGGGCCAGAGCGGATCGTGCGACAGGGTGGCGGCCATGGGACTCCTCGGAAGATCGATCGGTTCGTGCGGGCGCTCGATCGGTATCGTTGCGGATCGTGGCGCCGTCGCGGGGATGCTGACCCCAGTGTGCCGTTTGGGGCACGCGCCACGCATCGGCCGAGCGAAATCGCCCGTCCGGGATCCCAGATCGGCCCTTTCGACCAATTTGTCCGGAATCCCGGACACGCACCCACGCGATCCAGTGGTCGCTGGGTCGCGAGTGCGCTGAGATCGATCCATGACTGATCACGCTGCACCCGCCGTCGTTCTCGGCGCCGCCCCCCTGACCATCGCCGACGTCGTCGCGGTCGCCCGTCACGATGCGCCGGTCGAGATCGCTCCCGAGGCGATCGCCCGTGTCGATGAGAGCCGCCGCGTGATCGAGAAGCTTGCCGATGACACGCGCCCCCACTACGGCGTTTCGACCGGATTCGGGGCGCTCGCGAACGTGCAGATTCCCGTCGAGAAGCGGCAGCAGTTGCAGCGCAGCCTCATCCGCTCACACGCGGCGGGCACCGGCGACCATGTCGAGCGCGAGGTCGTGCGCGCGCTGATGCTGCTGCGTCTGAACACACTGGCCAGCGGCCGCACGGGCGTGCGCGTCGCCGTCGTCGAGACCTACGCGGCGATCCTGAATGCCGGCATCACGCCGGTGGTCCACGAGTACGGGTCGCTCGGCTGCTCCGGCGACCTCAGCCCGCTCGCGCACTGCGCCCTCACGCTCATGGGCGAGGGTGACGTGCGCACCTCCGCGGACGCCGACAGCACTCCGGTCGCCGCGGCCGATGCGCTCGCCGCAGCGGGGATCACTCCGCTCGTGCTCGCCGAGAAGGAGGGGCTCGCGCTGATCAACGGCACCGACGGCATGCTCGGCATGCTCTGCTTGGCGCTGACCGATCTCGCGCAGCTGCTCACCGTTGCCGACATCGCTGCTGCTGCCTCCGTCGAGGGGCTCACCGGCACCGACGCGGTGTTCGCCGCCGACCTGCAGGCCCTCCGTCCTCACCCGGGGCAGGCGAGTGCCGCCCACAATATGCGTCGGGTACTCGAAGGCTCCCATCTCGTGCAGCGCCCGCGCGACGACGAGTTCACGCGGGTGCAAGACGCCTACTCACTGCGCTGCGCTCCGCAGGTGCACGGAGCGGCGCGCGATACCGCGGCCTACGCCGCACGCGTTGCCGGCGTCGAACTCGTCTCTGCGGTCGACAACCCGGTAGTGCTGGCCGACGGCCGCGTCGAATCGAACGGCAACTTCCACGGCGCTCCGGTCGCCTACGTGCTCGACTTCCTCGCGATCGCCGTCGCCGACGTCGCGAGCATCTCGGAGCGACGCACTGACCGTTTCCTCGATGTTGCGCGCAACCACGGTCTGCCGCCGTTCCTCGCGGCCGACGCCGGGCTCGACTCGGGCCTCATGATCGCGCAGTACACGGCGGCCGGCATCGTCTCCGAGCTCAAGCGTCTCGCCGCACCCGCCTCCGTCGATTCGATTCCGTCATCGGCCATGCAAGAGGATCATGTCTCGATGGGGTGGGCCGCTGGGCGCAAACTGCGTCGTGCGATCGACGGGCTCGCGCGCGTGCTCAGCATCGAGCTGCTCGCGTCGACCCGTGCGCTCGACTTCCGGGCGCTCGCCGGGGGTGGCGATCCCGCGCCCGCGACCGCGGCCGTGCACGCGCTGTTCCGCACCAGCATTCCCGCGCCCGAAACCGACACGTTCCTGTCGCCGACGATCACCGCGGCCCACGGATTCGTGGCGAACGGCCGGGTCACGGCCGCCGTCGCCGGAGCGCTCGGCGCGCCGCTCGAGTGAGGTCGGGCACGGCTGCGGGGGATAGGCTGCGGAGATGGTGACGCCGAAGGTTCCCGCAGCCGATCACACGCTGCGCATCCTCAGACTGCTCGCGAGCTCGCGCGGACCGCTCGCAGCGAGCATGATCGCCGGGCAGCTCGACCTGCCGCGGTCGACGGTGTATCACCTGCTCGACACACTGCAGGAGCACGGGTTCGTCATGCACCTCCCCGAGGAGCGACGGTACGGCCTCGGCATCGCCGCGGTCGAGCTGAGCTCTGCGTACGAGCGCCAGGAGCCGCTCGCCCGCATCGGGCGCCCGTTGCTGGCCGCACTCGTCGATCGGGTGCGGCTCAGCGGCCACCTCGCCGTTCCCCACGGGCGGGATGTGCTCTACGTCGTCGAGGAGCGGGCTCCCGGGTCGCCGCCGCTCGTGACCGACGTCGACGTGCGACTGCCCATGCAGCTCACCGCAAGCGGCCGCGCCATTCTCGCGGCGCTGCCGAAGGCACAGGTGCGCGCCCTCTTCCCTGACCGCGAAGCGTTCGTGCATCGGCACGACGACCCGGACGGGATTGACCGCTATTCCCGACTCCGCAGCGTGCTCGACGCGACGACGACGCGCGGCTACGCATTGGAGGAGGGGTCGGTGACCGCCGGTCTCTCGTCGATCGGAGTGCCGGTGCTCGACCACCGGGGGTGGCCGGTGGCCGCCATCGCAGTGACCTATCCTGCAGCGGGCGTGGCGCCCGAGGTCGCGGCAGGCCTGGCGGCAGAAGTGCGTGCCGCGGCGAAATCGCTGTCGACCCGCATCCACGGCCGCGCCGCGGCACCGAGTGCATCGCGTGCCGACCTCGCGCCGCAGCGGGCCGGTCGGTCGGAAACCATGGTGTAGACTCGGTGGCTGTACTTCGGCGAGGGGCCTTCGAGCCCGTGATCGACGCGGGACGGACTGCCTCAGCGGGCCATCTTGCTGCGTAGCTACGCAAGTGCGAGACACCAATTCCGGCGGCCAGACCGCCCTCATTGGGCGAGAGCCCGCAAGGAGATATCAATATGAGCGAGACCAACCAGCTCGTCGGCCACGCACGCGACAACTTCGGCAAGGGCGCTGCACGCAAGCTCCGCGCTGCCGGCCAGACCCCCGCAGTGGTGTACGGCCACGGCACGGAGCCGATCCACGTGTCGATCGACACCCACCCGCTGAGCCTGATCCTGCGTCAGAAGAACGCGATCATCGAGCTTGACATCGCGGGCAAGAACCAGCTCGTGCTCGTCAAGGACGTGCAGAAGGATCCGGTGCGCCAGATCATCGAGCACGTCGACCTCATCGTCGTGAAGAAGGGCGAGACGGTCGACGTCGAGGTTCCCGTGCACGTCACCGGTGAGTCGTTCTCGGGCACCAACGCGCTGCAAGAGCTCAACACCCTGCACCTCAGCGTCCCCGCGACCTCCATCCCCGAGCACATCGAGGTCAGCGTCGAGGGCCTCGAAGAGGGCGCTCAGGTGCTCGCCGGTGCCATCGAGCTCCCGAAGGGCGCCACCCTGCTGGGCGATCCCGAGCAGCTCATCGTGAACGTCGTCGTGCCCCGCGGCGCGGCTGCTGACGACGAGGAGTCGGCTGAGGAAGCCGCAGCGGAGTAATCTCCTCTCGAATACGGGCCCGTCGGCTCGGCGATGCGTCGCCGACCGGCGGGCCGTTCGTTTCTCCGTGAATGTCGGAGGCGCCTGCGAAGATGGGTGCCGAGAGGGGAACGAATGTTTTGGCGAAAGCGAAAGAAAGCAGAGGATCACGTGTCCGATGACAGCTGGCTCGTCGTGGGTCTCGGCAACCCGGGGGCCAAATACGAGGCCACTCGGCACAACGTCGGCCAGATGGCCCTCGACGTCCTTGCCGGTCGCATCGGCGGCAGGTTCTCGGCGCACCGCACCGGTTCGCGCGTCGCCGAGGGGCGCGTGCGCCCCGGTGGCCCCAAGCTCGTGCTCGCCAAGTCGAACGGGTACATGAACACGTCGGGCGGCCCGACCTCCGCGCTCGCGAAGTACTTCGGTGTGCCCGCCGAGCGCGTGATCGTGCTGCACGACGAACTCGACCTCCCGTTCGACACCGTGAAGCTCAAGCAGGGCGGCGGCCACGGCGGTCACAACGGGCTCCGCGACATCGCGAAGGCGCTCGCGACGCCCGAGTTTCTTCGCGTGCGCATCGGCATCGGCCGGCCTCCGGGGCAGCAAGACCCGGCAGATTTCGTGTTGAAGCCGTTCGGCACGTCCGAGCGGGCAAACCTCGGGGTGCTGCTCGAAGATGCGGCAGACGCCGCGGAAGCGCTCGTCGATGAGGGCTTGCTCGCCGCACAGCAGCGATTCCACAGCCGGAGCGCGCAGTGACGCTGCGGGGACTCGATCACCTGCTCGAGGCATCGGCGTCGTTCTCCACCGCGCTCGATGCGAGCGGCTCCGATGTTGAGCTCTCTGTCGTGGAGGGGCTGCGTGCCCCGCTGATCGCGGGCATGCTGCGCCGACGCCGTGCCGGGGGCGATCGCGGCGCACTGCTCGTCATCGCCGCGACCAGCCGCGAGGCCGACGCACTCCGCAGCGCGCTCGCATCGCTCGTGCCCGACGCCGTCGCCACAGAATTCCCCGCCTGGGAGACGCTGCCGCACGAGCGGCTCAGCCCGAGCGCTGAAACGGTGGGTCGTCGTGCCGCCGCTCTGCGCCTCCTGCGTGAGCACACCGGTGAGGTTCCGCTCATCGTGGTGGCCTCGGTGCGCGCTGCGCTGCAGCCAGTGTCGCCGCACGCGGCCGCGGCTTCACCGATCGTGCTCACCGCTGGCACCGATTCCGACGGCCTCGAATCGGTGGCGCGCGGTCTCGTCGATGCGGCGTACACCCGCGTCGACATGGTCACGCGTCGTGGCGAGTTCGCCGTGCGCGGCGGCATCCTCGACGTCTTCCCACCGACGGCCGAACAGGCCGTGCGCGTCGACTTCTTCGGCGACGAAGTCGATCAGATCAAGCGCTTCGCGGTCTCAGATCAGCGCAGTGCCGGCGACCCCTTGCCCGGTATCGAGTTGTGGCCGGCTCGTGAGCTGCTGCTCACTCCCGACGTGCGTGCGCGAGCGGCCGAGCTCCTGCCGCAGTTTCCGGCGCTCAGCTCGCTCCTCGAAAAGATCAGTCAGGGCATCCCGGTCGAGGGCATGGAGAGCCTGCTGCCGCAGCTGCTTCCTGGCGTCTCGCCGCTGACGGCACTGCTGCCCGAGGGCGGCGCCGTGCTCGTCGCGTCGCCAGAGCGCGTGGCCAGCCGGTCGGTCAGCCTCGCCGAGACGAACCGTGAGTTCTTGGAGGCGGCCTGGCAGGCTGCAACGGCGGGTGCCGACGCACCGGTGCCCGTTGATGACAGCGGCATGCTGTCCATCGGCCAACTGCGTGCCGCCTCAGCGGGGCGCCCCTGGTGGTCGGTCTCCAACTTCGTGCGCGACGAAGCTGTCTCAGACGCGGTCGCGTCGACCAGTGATCCGTCGGTGCTGGCCGTGCACGCCGGGGTGTTTCCGCGACCGGCGCAGGTCGGCGAAGCCACCGGTGCCGCGATTCGACTCATCGGCGAGCGACTGCGCGACGGCTGGCACGCGATCGTCACCGCACAGGGCATCGGGCTCGTGGAGCGCGCACGCGACGTGCTGGCCGAGGCCGGCGCAGCCGCACGCATCGTCGATGAGCTGCCCGAGTCCCTCGACGACGGCGTGGTCTACCTCGTTGCCGGAACCGCCTGGTCAGGCTTCGAGAGCGGCGAAGCGCGCCTGCTCGTCGCGACCGAGGCCGAGTTCTTCGGGCGCTCTGCCGGGGCGCAGGCGGCAGCCGGCCAGAAGCTCGCAAAACGGCGCGGCAAGAATGTCGTCGACCCGCTCAAGCTCGTGCCGGGCGACTACGTCGTGCACGAGACGCACGGCATCGGCCAATTCGTCGAGCTGACGCAGCGGATGGTGCCGACCGGCATCGGGCGCGATGCGACGAAGGCGCTGCGCGAGTACCTGGTGCTTGAGTACGCGTCGACCAAGCGCAACATGCCGAAAGACAAGCTGTACGTGCCGACCGATCAACTCGATCAGCTCTCCCGGTACGTCGGCGGCGAGGCCCCGGCCCTGTCGAAGATGGGCGGCAGCGACTGGGCGACCGCGAAGAAGAAGGCGCGCAAGGCCGTGCGCGACATCGCCGTCGAGCTGGTGAAGCTCTATTCGGCGCGCGTGGCATCCCAGGGCTTCGCCTTCTCCACCGACACACCGTGGCAGCACGAGCTCGAAGAAGCGTTCCCGTACGCCGAGACGCTCGACCAGCTCACCACCATCGACGAGGTGAAGCGCGACATGGAGCGGTCGATTCCGATGGATCGCCTGATCGCGGGCGACGTCGGCTTCGGCAAGACCGAGGTTGCGGTGCGTGCCGCGTTCAAAGCGGTGCAAGACGGCAAGCAGGTCGCGATGCTCGTACCGACGACGCTGCTCGTGAACCAGCATCTCGAGACGTTCCAGAACCGCTTCGCCGGGTTCCCCGTGCGACTGCGCCCGCTCAGTCGATTCCAGACCGAGAAAGAGTCGCGCGACACCCTCGACGGGCTTGCCGCCGGCACCGTGGACGTCGTCATTGGCACCCACCGGCTGCTGGCCGAGAGCGTGCGCTACAAAGACCTCGGCCTCGTCATCATTGACGAGGAGCAGCGTTTCGGCGTCGAGCACAAGGACTCGCTCAAGAAGCTGAAGACCAACGTCGACATCCTCGCGATGAGCGCGACGCCCATCCCGCGCACGCTCGAGATGGCCGTGACCGGCATTCGTGAAATGTCGACACTCGCGACCGCGCCAGAAGATCGTCATCCGATCCTCACGTTCGTCGGTCCGCGCAGCGACAAGCAGATCACCGCCGCCATTCGTCGAGAACTGCTGCGCGAGGGTCAGGTGTTCTTCGTGCACAACCGGGTCCAGTCGATCACGCGCATCGCGAACCAGATCGCCGAACTCGTGCCCGAAGCCCGCGTCGCCGTGGCGCACGGCAAGCTGAGCGAGCACCAGCTCGAACAGGTCGTGCAAGACTTCTGGGAGCGCAAGTTCGACGTGCTGGTGTCGACCACCATCATCGAAACCGGCCTCGACATCGCGAACGCCAACACGATCATCATCGATGCCGCCGACAAGTACGGTCTCAGCCAACTGCACCAGCTGCGCGGTCGTGTCGGGCGCAGCCGCGAGCGCGCCTACGCCTACTTCCTCTACGATCCCGACAAGCCGCTCACCGAGCACGCGCATGAGCGCCTCGACACGCTCGCCACGAACAACGAGCTCGGCGCAGGCATGCAGGTCGCGCTGAAGGACCTCGAGTTGCGCGGCGCCGGCAACTTGCTCGGCGGCGAGCAGTCGGGCCACATCGCCGGTGTCGGCTTCGACCTGTATCTGCGCATGATCGGCGAAGCCGTCAGCACGTTTAAGGGTGAAGACGTCGCCGGTTCCCACGAGCTCGTGCTCGAACTGCCGGTCGACGCCCACATTCCCGAGGAGTACGTCGAGAGCGAGCGTCTGCGCCTCGAGGCGTATCAGAAGTTCTCGGCGGCCTCCCACCCGCAGGCTCCCGAAGAACACGTGGCGCTCGTGCTCGAAGAACTCACCGACCGATACGGCGCGCCGCCCGCCGAGGTCGAGCGGCTCGCCGCCGTCTCGGCGCTGCGCCGTCGCGCCTCGCGGCTCGGCCTGACGAAGGTCGTCGCTGCGGGCCCGGCGCTGCGCATCGAACCGGTGAAGCTCCCCGACTCGCGCCGCATGCGCATGAACCGGATGTACCCGGGCTCACGCACCGTTGAGGCGACCGAGAGCCTGCAGATCCCGCTGCCCGGTGGTACCGCGTCATCGCGCAGCCCGCTCGCCGGCGTGGGCCAGAAGCACGTCGGCGACGAGAACGACATCGTCGCTTGGACGACGCGCGTGCTCACCACGCTCTTGGAGCCCGACGCCCCCGCATCCAGCTGACCCCGTGAGACAGGTCGGGCCCCGATTCCGTCGTTGGGAATCGGGGCCCGACCAGCACCATGCCTAACTCAGCCGGCGCTGCAGACTTCCTGCAGCTTCTTGCCCGACTCGGTCAGTGCCGTCGACTGCTCCTGCAGCTTCGTCGAGATCTCTGCCGACTCCTCCTGGAACTTCTCGAGCTCGGCCATCTGCTCCGGGTCGGTCGGATCGATGTTGCTCGTGTCCGGGATCTCGAAGCCCGAGAGGGTGTCGCTCATCGCATTGAACTGCGCGGTGACGTCGGCGAGGGCCGTCGACACTTCCTCGTTCGTGACCTTCGACTTGGCCTCATCGAGTGCTGCGCTGATGGGCTCGAACGCCGTCGAGAGGTCTCCGCCCGAGGTGACGTCGCTCATGATGCTCTGCAGGTCACCCGTCGCGTCGTTCACGGTGCTGTTCGCGACCTGGCAGGCCTCTGCAACGCTCTGGCCGCCCGAGCACGCCGCGAGGCTGAGCGTGAGTGCGGCAGCGCCCAGCACGCCGGCGAGCTTGAAGACAGACTTCTTTTCCATGTGTGGATTCCCCTTGTTCGTCGGTGCCCCAACGTGATTCCCCGGGGCGCGACTAGGCTAACAGCAATCACACAGGCTTTGCGCGCCAGATAGGGTGTCAGATTATGACGAGCGAAGCTGCTGCAGCCGGACGTCCGAATCCCTTCGATGCATTGCTGGCCACGATCCGTCGGCTCGTGGCTCCCGGAGGCTGCGCCTGGCACGAGGTGCAGACGCACGAATCGCTGACACAGTTCTTGGTCGAAGAGACCGCTGAGCTCATCGATGCGATCGAGCGAGAACTGCCCGCCGACGAGATGCAGTCGGAGCTCGGCGACGTGCTCTACCAAGTGCTGTTCCACGCGGCGATCGCTGAGCGCGACGGCGAGGGGTATGACATCGACGGTGTGGCGCGCACGCTGAACGACAAGCTCGTGTCGCGTCACCCGCACGTGTTCGGCGACCGCGGGTACATGAGCGTTGAGGAGCTCCACGCGGAGTGGGAGCGCTTGAAAGAGGATGCGGCGGGGGAGGAGCGCGGGTCTCGCGGTCCCCTCGAGGGGATTCCGGCCGGAATGCCCACACTCGCCCGTGCCGCGAAGGTCGTGGAGCGCCTGAAGCGTGCCGGGCTGGTGGATCCGGGTGCGGGCGACAGCTCGCCCGAAGACCCGCTCGCGGCGGTCATCGGGCCCGACGAGCAGCGCCTCGCAGAGTTCGGCATCGGTGACTCCATGCTCGCCATGATCATGCAGGCGAACCGTGCCGGGGTCGATCCCGATCGCGCACTGCGACTCGCGGTGGAGCGTCTGACCGCGCGCGTGCTGCACGACGAGGGGTGACGCGGCTCCGGGCGATCCGGCGCCGCGCGGTGCGTGGTGCGTTCGGTGCCGTGGAAGAATGGTGAACCATGGCCCAACCCGTGAACCCGCCGCGCGGCATGCGCGACTTCCTTCCCGCTGACAAGGCGCGTCGTGAGCACGCGCTCGGGATCATCAAGAGCGTGTATCGCTCACACGGTTTCGATGAGATCGAGACCCCGGTGGTCGAAGACTACGCACGTCTGCACGCCGGGCTCGGCGGCGACAACGAGAAGCTCAGCTTTTCCATTCTGAAGCGCGGGATCCGCCCCGAGTCGTTGGCCGCGGCCGCCGAGGCGGGCGACGCCGAGCAGCTGGCCGATCTGGGACTCCGATTCGACCTGACGGTGCCGTTGACGCGCTTCTACGCCTCACATCGGGCAGAGTTGCCGCCCGTGTTCCGCTCCATCCAGATCGCACCTGTCTGGCGCGCTGAGCGACCGCAGAAGGGTCGCTACCGCCAGTTCGTGCAGGCAGATATCGACATCATCGGCGAGGCCGGGCTGCTCGCCGAGATCGAGCTCATCACGGCGACCTCGCAGGCGCTTGCCGCGCTCGGGCTCGCCGGCTGCGTGATTCGCGTGAACGATCGACGCATCCTGTTCGGCCTGCTCGAGTACTGCGGATTCCCCGCCGAAACCCACGATCGCGCACTCATCACGATCGACAAGCTCGACAAGATCGGCGCCTCGGGCGTCGTCGCAGAGCTCCGCGAGATCGACGCAGCCGGGGCCGAGCGCATCGGCGCGGTGCTCGCCGCGGTCGAACCGCTGCTCGGGGCCGACGGATCCGGAGCCGGGATCGCCCTCACCCGTGAAGCGATTGCCGCGGTGCTGCCCGAGGGCGCCGCCGAGGCGGGCGTCGACAACCTTGCCGCTCTGGGCGACGCACTCGCCGGAAGCCTGCCCGAGGGGGTCAGCGTGCAGTTCGACCCGACCCTCGTGCGGGGCATGGGGTATTACACCGGCACCATCTTCGAGGTCGCGCACCCCGGCTCCGGCAGCTCGGTGGGCGGCGGCGGCCGGTACGACGGCATGGTCGGGCGCTTCCTGGGGCAAGACGTGCCCGCGGTCGGCTTCTCGATCGGGTTTGAGCGCGTCGTCGACCTCATCGAACTGCCCGAGACCACCGGGCCAGAGTCGGTTGCGCTCATCGTCGACGTCGACGTCGAACTCGCCGACCTCCTGGCGCTCAAGCGTGAACTGGTGTCGCGCGGTCACCGTGTGCGACTCGAGAAGCGGCAGAAGAACATGAAGCCCCTGCTCGCTCGCGTGGCCGAGGAGGGGTTCTCGAGCATCGCGAACGTTCGCGCCGGGGTTGCCGATGCCGACGCGCTGGAGTTCCGCTCACTCGCAGACTGACGACGCCGTGCTGCAGGTGGCCCGCGCAACGCCGTTCGCGCATTGACGCGACGGCGGCGCGGTGCCACGCTTACCAGTGCGCCGCGCCGACGGGGCGGGCCGAACCTGGAGGATGCCATGAGCACGCAGATCTTCGTCAATTTCGCCACCGACAACCTGGAACGGTCGAAAGCCTTCTACACGGCGCTCGGCTGCGAGATCAACCCGAACTTCACCGATGAGAACGCCGCCTGCGTCGTGTGGGACGAGAGCATCTTCTTCATGGTGCTCACGCGCGAGTACTTCGGCACGTTCACGGACAAGCCGATCATCAACGCGCACGAGTCCGCGCAGGTGTCGCTCGCGTTCAGCCGCGACTCGCGCGAAGCAGTGGACGATGCGCTCGCAAAAGGGCTCGCAGCCGGGGGCAGCGAGCCGCGCCCGGCACAGGATCTCGGCTTCATGTACTCCCGCGATCTCGACGACCCTGACGGCAACTCGCTCGGATTCCTGTACATGGACCCGGTGGCCGCTGAGCAGGGGCCGGAAGCGTTCGAACAGCCCGAGGGCTGAGTCGACGGTGCCCTAGACTGGAGTGCGGCGGGTTCGCCCGTCGCACCCCTTTGCTTTCACCCGGCACCGGACACCCCTTCAAGGAGCGCATAGTGGCTTTTATCGACGCAGTGATCGCCCGAGAGATTCTCGATTCGCGAGGCAACCCGACCGTTGAGGTCGAGGTCGGCCTGACCGACGATTCGGTGGGCCGCGCAGCGGTTCCGTCGGGAGCCTCCACCGGAGCGTTCGAAGCGTACGAGCTGCGCGATGGCGAAGACCGCTACCTCGGCAAGGGCGTGACCCGCGCCGTCGACGCCGTCTTCGACGAGCTCGCGCCGGCGATCGAGGGCCTCTCGGCCGACGACCAGCGCATCATCGACGAGACGCTCAAGGAGGTCGACGGCACCCAGAACAAGGAGCGCATCGGCGCCAATGCGATCCTCGGCGTCAGCCTCGCCGTCGCCCACGCAGCTGCCGCAGCGGCTGAACTGCCTCTTTACCGCTACCTCGGCGGCCCGAACGCGCGCACGCTCCCTGTGCCGCTCATGAACATCATCAACGGTGGCGCGCACGCCGACACCGGCGTCGACATTCAGGAGTTCATGGCGGTGCCCCTCGGTGCGGAGACCTTCTCCGAAGGCCTCCGCTGGGGCGTCGAGGTCTACCACTCGCTGAAGGCGCTGCTCAACGAGAAGGGTCTGTCGACCGGCCTGGGCGACGAGGGCGGCTTCGCTCCCGATCTGCCCACCAATGCCGAGGCACTCGACCTGATCGTCGAGGCGATCACCCGCGCCGGCTACGAGCCGGGCCGCGACGTGGCCGTGGCGCTCGACGTGGCATCGTCGGAGTTCTTCGAGAACGGCGTCTACACGTTCGAAGGCCAGCAGCGCACCGCTGCCGAGATGAGCGCCTACTACGCCGATCTGCTCGACCGCTACCCGCTCGTCTCGATCGAAGATCCCCTCGACGAGAGCGACTGGGAGGGCTGGAAGCACCTCACCGACGAAATCGGCGCACGCGTGCAGCTCGTCGGCGACGACCTGTTCGTCACCAACCCCGAGCGTCTGGCGCAGGGCATCGAACAGGGTGCAGCGAACTCGATCCTCATCAAGGTCAACCAGATCGGCACACTGACTGAGACCCTCGACGCGGTGCAGCTCGCCCAGCGCTCGGGCTATACGGCCGTGATGTCGCACCGTTCGGGCGAGACCGAAGACGTGACGATCGCCGACCTCGCGGTCGCGACCGACTGCGGCCAGATCAAGACCGGCGCACCGGCACGTTCCGACCGCGTCGCGAAGTACAACCAGCTCCTCCGCATCGAAGAAGAGCTGGGTGCCGCCGCGCAGTACGCCGGCCGCGGCGCGTTCCCGCGCTTCGAGGTCTGAGCCCGGAATCACCCGGTCTCACTGACGAACACCCCGCACGTACGAGACGACGACCACGATGAAACGCTGGATCGATGACATCGGAACGTGGGCTGCAAGCCTGCGGTTCAGCGCATTCACCGTGGTCGTCGTCGTGCTCGTGCTCGCAGGTGCTGTCATCGTCAGCCCAAGCCTGTCGACGTTCGTGCAGCAGCGCCGAGAGATCTCTGAACTGCGCGAAAGCGTGCGGCAGAGCCAGGAAGCGGTCGATGCGATCGATGCCGAGCGAGCGAAGTGGAAAGATCCGGTCTATGTGCGCGCCATGGCGCGCGATCGCTTGTTCTACGTCATGCCGGGGGAGACCCAGCTCAACGTCATCGACGACATCGTGATGCCGGTCGAATCCGATGAAGAGACGGAAGCCGAACTCTCGCGCATCCCAACGAACTGGGCCCGCACGCTGACCGCGTCGTTTTTGAGCGCCGGCACCACGGATGCGCCTCCGGTCGATGCCGCGACATCGACCGACGAGGGCACCGCACCCACCCAGACCACTGACCCCGCTTCGGGTACCGACGCTGTCGACCCGGCGACATCCTCCGAGGAGAACCCGCAATGACCCGCCCGCCCTATACCGCCCCCACTGATGCCGACATCGCGGCGGTGAGCGAGCAGCTCGGGCGCGAAGCGCGCGGCGTGATCGGAATCGCAGCCCGTGCCGCAGACGGAAGCCCGGCAGTCGTGGCAACCGCGCCGCGACTCCCTGACGGGTCTCCGTTCCCGACGTTCTACTACCTCTGCCACCCCGATGCGGTTGCTGCGGCATCGCGCCTCGAAGCTGCGGGCGTCATGAATGAGTTCAACGACCTGCTGGCAGAAGACGCAGAGATGCGCGCGCAGTACCAGCGCGCGCACGAGCAGTTCATCGCCGATCGCGACAGCGTGGGCGAGGTACCTGAGGTCGCCGGGGTGAGCGCCGGTGGCATGCCCACACGCGTCAAGTGCCTGCATGCGCTCATCGGTCACGCGCTGGCCGCCGGCCCGGGCGTCAACCCGATCGGCGATTTGGCGCTCGCACGAAGCGACTGGAACGGCTGAACGCCTCAGTTCTCGTCACGCGGACCTGTGAAAAGGCGATAAGCTTGTTCCACGGGCGTGTTGCGCCCGATTTTTCTGTGCCCGCATTGCGGGTCCGACACTGATTGCTGCAAGGAGATCGCTACGTGGCGAAGAAGATTCTGATCGTTGGTGGTGGCTACGCCGGCTTCTACACCGCATGGAAGCTCGAGAAGCTGCTCCGCGCCGGTGAGGCTGAGGTCACGATCGTCGATCCGCTGCCCTACATGGCGTACCTGCCCTTCCTCCCCGAGGTCGCATCCGGTTCGATCGAGCCCCGCCACGCGGTGGTCGCGCGCCGCCGTCACCTGAGCAAGACCGCGAACATCGCGGGCAAGGTGACCGGCATCTCGCACGCGACGAAGTCTGTGACGATCACGCCGAACGTGGGCGAGGCGTACGACTTCTCGTACGATCACATCGTCATCACGACCGGCTCGGTCTCGCGCACCTTCCCGATCGCCGGCATCGCCGACAACGCGATCGGCATGAAGACCATCGAAGAGGCCGTCGCCGTGCGCGATCGCCTGGTCGGCAACTTCGAGCGCGCTGCGTCGCTGCCCAAGGACTCGGCCGAGCGCGCACGCCTGCTCACCGTCACGGTAGTCGGTGGCGGCTTCGCCGGTATCGAGACAATCTCTGAGCTCCGCTCGTTCGCGACCTCGCTGCTGCGTCGCTACCCCGAGATCTCGTTCGACGAGACGGTCTTCCATCTCGTTGAGGCGATGGGCCGCATCATGCCCGAGGTGTCGCAGGAGACGGCAGACTGGGTCGTCAAGGACCAGACGCGCCGCGGCGTGCAGATCCACCTCGACACGCAGCTCTCGTCGGCGCTCGACGGCAACATCGAGCTGTCGACCGGCGAGAAGTACGAGTCCGACCTGATCGTCTGGACCGCCGGCGTCATGCCCCGTCCGTTCCTGCGCGGCACCGACCTGCCGATCGGCCCTCGTGGGCACGTCATCGGCAGCCCGTCGCTCCGCATCACCACCGAAGAGGGCGAGGCTCTCGTCGGTGCGTGGACTGCCGGAGACACCTCGCAGACCCCCGACATCTCGTCGACCCCCGGCCCCGGCGGCTTCTGCGTGCCCAACGCGCAGCACGCGGTGCGTCAGGGCAAGCTGCTCGCGAAGAACATCGTCGCCGACCTGCGTGGTGAAGGCGTTGCCGAGTACAACCACAAGAACGCCGGCGCGGTTGCCGGTCTCGGCGTGAACACCGGTGTGTTCCAGTCGGGCAAGTTCGCGATGAAGGGCTACTTCGCCTGGCTCGCGCACCGCTTCTACCACGGCCTCGCGATCCCCTCGTGGGAGCGCAAGTGGCGCGTGTTCGGCGGCTGGGTCTCCCACTTCTTCCTGGGTCGCGACGTCGTCAACATCGAAGCGGTGCAGCAGCCCCGCGACATCTTCGAGGAGTTCGCGTCGCGCCCCAAGGCGTAACGCGAATCCGTTCGAAACGGGAGTGGCCCCGCAGCATCCGCTGCGGGGCCACTCCCGTTTCTGCGCTGCGCGCCGCCGCGCTGCAGCGAGCTTCTCTCCCCATCGCGAATCGGTGTCAATAATTGCGGTGTGCGGGCGCACATCGGCGCTCACAACTACACAAAGTGACACCGATTCGAGCGGCGATGGCGGAAGGCGCTGCAGCGGCGTTAGGACGCTTCGGGCGAGTGCTTCGCTAGAAACTCGTACATCTCGGTGTCATCGACGCCGGGGAACGTGCCGGTCGGCAGCGGTGACAGCACGTGGGCGTGCATGCGCGCGCTCGGCCAGGCCTTGCCCTGCCACTTGGTGAGCAGACCGTCCGCCGGCGTGCGGCAGCAGGCGGGGTCGGGGCAGGTCGATACCTGCCGCTCGGTGGTGTCGCGACCTCGGAACCACTTCGCATCGTCGAAGGCGACGCCACAGGCGATCGCGAACGGGCCGAGTTCGGCATCGCCGGTCTGCACGCTCGACCAGAAGGTGCCCGAGGGGGTGTCCGTGTACTGGTAGAACTCGCTGGTGCGGTTGCGCCGGTTGAACGCGGTGCGGCCGCCCCATTTATGGCAGAGCACTTCACCCTCGATCGACCCGGAGTCATCCGCGGGGTAGGGGAGACCGTCGTTCTGATATCCCCGCACGATGGCACCCGCGCCGTCGGCCCGGTAGTGGTGGGCGCGAAGGTCGAGATGCTGGGTGGCGAGATTGGTGAACCGGTGCGAGGCGGCTTCGTGAGTGACACCGAAGGCGTCGCGGAAATCTTCGATGGCGAGATTGCGGTTGCGTTTTGCGGCTTGCAAGAACTCGACAGCACGAGCCTCGGGTATGAGGCACGCCGCCGCGAAGTAGTTGATCTGCAGCCGCTGCTGCAGAAACTCCGCGTAGCTCGACGGTTCGGAGTGGCCGAGCACACGGTGCGCCATGGCTTGGAGGGCGAGCGAGCGTAGGCCGTGGCCGCCCGGGATCGACGCCGGAGGCAGGTAGATGCGCCCGTGCTCGAGGTCGGTGATGCTGCGGGTATTCGACGGGAGGTCATCGACGAAGATCAGGGTGAATCCGAGCATTTCGGCGAGCATCGCGACCTCGCGGTGTGTGACAGCACCGAGCGTGTGGCCGATGCGGCGCATGAGGTCGGCGGCGACGAGCTCGATGTCGTGAATGTAGTTGTCGCGTGCTTGCATCTGCATGCGGATCGCGGTGTTCGCGCGTCGTGCCTCTTCCGAGGTCGTTGCGGCGGCGCGGGATCGCCGGGCCAACTCTCGGTGCAGGCCCACGAGGGCTTCGAGCGTGTCGTCCGGCAACGTGCGCGGGGTGCGCACGTGGGGGAGTCCGAGCCGTGAGTAGGTCGGCGTCGATTGCGCGCGCTCGAGTTCGACCTCGAGGGTGCTGCGGCGATCCGGAGCCTCGCGCTTGAGCAGTTCGGCCGCATCGATGCCGAGCTCTCGGGAGACGCTCTGCAGCAGCCCGAGGCGGGGCTCGCGGCGACCATTCTCGATCAGCGACAGTTGACTGGCGACCACACCGACCCGCTCGCCGAGCTGTTCGAGCGTGAGGCCTGCGCGGGTGCGGAAGTGACGAATGCGTTTCCCGAGGATGAGACGGTCGAGTTCGGACTCGTCGAATCCAGAGGTGGTTGAGGGCACTTCAGGGGTCATTCCTTGACTATATGTCAAAAATGGCGAAAATTTCTGCGTGAAAGGGTGAATCGGTGGTGAACGGCCCACTCAGAATGGACATGTCGCCGGTTCTTCGCCCGGCGGCGTCACATTCCGAGGAGCACGTCATGGCACTGACCCAGACCATCGATACCGAGAACACGGTTGCCGATCTCGTTCGCAGCGGCGCGACGACGACCAACGAAGAAGTGCTGCAGTGGGTGACCGAGGTCGCCGAGCTGACGCAGCCGGAGTATGTGGTCTGGTGCGACGGTTCGCAAGACGAGTGGAATCGCATCACCGGCGAGATGGTCGAAGCGGGCACGTTGATCCCGCTCAACAAGAACCTGCGCCCGGGGAGCTTCCTGGCTCGCTCGAACCCCTCCGACGTTGCGCGCGTCGAGGATCGCACGTTCATCTGCTCGGTCGATGAGGCCGACGCCGGCCCGACCAACAATTGGGTCGCCCCCGACGCGATGAAGCGCGAACTCATGCCGCTTTTCGCCGGCTCGATGCGCGGACGCACCATGTACGTCGCACCGTTCTCGATGGGTCCCGTCGGCGGCGCGATCACGCAGCTCGGCATTGAGATCACTGACTCGCCCTACGCCGTGCTCAACCTGCGCATCATGACGCGCATGGGGCAGGATGCGCTGGACGGCATTCTTCCCGGTGGCGAGTGGGTACGCACCGTGCACTCGGTGGGTGCGCCCCTCGAATTCGGTCAGGAAGACGTGGCCTGGCCCTGCAACGACACCAAGTACATCACGCACTTCCCGGAGACCCTCGAGGTCTGGTCGTACGGTTCGGGCTACGGCGGCAACGCGCTGCTGTCGAAGAAGTGCTTCGCGCTGCGCATCGCGAGCGTCATGGGCCGCAACGAGGGCTGGCTCGCCGAGCACATGCTGCTGCTCAAGCTGACCAACACCGAGAGCGGCAAGGCGTACCACCTGTCGGCGGCATTCCCGTCTGCATGCGGCAAGACGAACCTCGCGATGCTGCAGCCCACGGTTCCGGGCTGGAAGGTCGAGACCATCGGCGACGACATCGCCTGGCTGCGACCCGGCACCGATGGGCGTCTCTACGCGATCAACCCCGAGGCCGGTTTCTTCGGCGTCGCACCGGGCACCGGCGAGTCGACGAACCCCGTCGCGGTCGAAACGCTCTGGGGCAACACGATCTTCACGAACGTGGCGCTGACCGACGATGGCGACGTGTGGTGGGAGGGCAAGACCGATGAGGTGCCCGCGCACCTCACCGACTGGCAGGGGGAGTCGTGGACGCCCGAGTCGGGTCGCGTCGCCGCGCACCCCAACTCGCGCTTCACCGTGCCGATTCAGCAGACCCCGACGCTCGCGCAGGATTGGTACGAGCAGAACGGCGTGCCGCTCGACGCGATCCTCTTCGGCGGTCGTCGTGCGACCAACGTGCCGCTCGTAGCCAAGTCGCTGTCGTGGGAGCACGGCGTGTTCGTCGGAGCGACCATCTCGTCCGAGAAGACCGCGGCACAGGAGGGCACCGTCGGCGAGCTGCGTCGCGACCCCTTCGCCATGCTGCCGTTCTGCGGCTACAACATGGCCGACTACTGGGGCCACTGGCTCGAGATGGGTGAAGAGCTCGGCGAGAACGCACCGAAGATCTTCCAGGTCAACTGGTTCCGCAAGGGTGCCGACGGTCGCTTCCTGTGGCCCGGATTCGGCGAGAACTCGCGCGTGATCGACTGGATTATTCGCAGCGTCGAGGGGTCGGTCGAGGGTCGCGAGACCGCGGTCGGCACGATTCCGGCAGCCGGTGAGCTCAACCTCGACGGCATCGAGGTGCCGCAGAGCGATCTCGACGAGCTGTTCGCGATCGACCCCGCGTCGTGGCTCGCCGAAGCCGACCTGACTGAGGAGTTCTTCGGCCAGTTCGGTGACCGGGTTCCGGCCGCGCTCTCCGCTCAGCTGACCGAGCTCCGCGCCCGCCTCGGCGACGCGTAGCATTCGCGCCGGCTCGCCCGGCGCCCCGAGACCGTAGGCCCCGCCGTTCTGCCCAATGGCGGGGCTTACTCGTACCCGGCGCTCGCGCCGGATCGTTCGACCTCGCAGAATCTGCGAGAATCGGACGAGCCCCCTATAGCCCAACTGGCAGAGGCAGCCGACTTAAAATCGGCACAGTCAGGGTTCGAATCCCTGTGGGGGGACCATGAGTTCTCATTCGGCGCGCATGCCTCGTGCCGGTCTGTTAGCGTGGCCGCATGGTTCTCGGGCTCGGTCTGCTGCTGCTCGGAATGATCGTGCTCGTTCAATGGCTGCGCGGCAGTCGCCGCCCGCCAGAGTCGCGTGACTGAGCCGGACGTCGAGTCGACTAGGCTGACCGCGTGCTCTTCGCCAAGTTCGTGTTCGTCGCCGCGATCCTCGTCGCCGTCGTTTTTGCGGTGCTGATGCGCGTTCGGGCTGCCCGTCTGCGCCGTGAGCGAGCGCAGCGCGAACGAGCGCTGGCGAGGTCGCGGACTGCGACGCCGTAAGCATCATCCGGTCCCAGCAGATTCAATGCCGCCACCGGTAAGATGCCAACCATGTCTGGTGGATTGATTGCCACGCTCGTCGTGGTCGGCGTGCTTGTAGTGCTCATCGGGTACGTCTGGGCGACGTACAACTCGCTCGTGACGCTGCGCGTGCGCGTCGATGAGGCGTGGAGCGACATCACGGTGCAGCTGAAGCGTCGCGCCGACCTGATCCCGGCGATCGTCGAGACCGTCAAGGGGTACGCCGCGCATGAGAAGAGCGTGTTCGACGACGTGACCAAGGCGCGTGCGGAGACCATCTCGGCGCAGGGCCCTGCTGAGGCATCGGCTGCTGAGAATCACATGCAGCAGGCACTGAAGAGCATCTTTGCAGTGGCCGAGGCGTACCCGCAGCTGCAGGCCAGCCAGAACTTCCTGCAGCTGCAGAGCGAACTCGTCGACACCGAGAATAAGATCCAGGCGTCGCGCCGCTTCTACAACGGTGGCGTGCGCGAGTACAACACGAAGATTCAGGTGTTTCCGAACACCCTGTTCGCCCGCGGCATGGGCTTCACGGAGCGCGTGTTCTTCGAGGTCGAAGACATTGCTTCGATCTCGGAGCCGCCGCGCATCCAGTTCTAATCGGGGCGGGCCGTGTACCGGGCAATACGCCGCAATAAGGTCAACAGCTTCCTGATCATTCTGCTGTTTCTCGGCATCGTCGGGGGGCTCGGCTACCTGGCGGCGACCATTTATCGTTCGCCGGGAATTGTGATCGCGGTCGTCGTCGTGTCGATCGGGTACGCGCTGTTTCAGTACTTCATGGCGGGGCGCCAGGCCATCTCGATGAGCGGCGCGCAGCGCATCACCGAGGCCGACCACCCGCGGCTTTACCGCATCGTCGAAAACCTGTCGATCACCACGGGAAGCCCGATGCCCGAGGTTTACATCGTGAACGACCCGGCTCCGAACGCCTTCGCCACGGGGCGCGACCCCGAACACGCCATGGTGGCGGCGACGACCGGGTTGCTCGATCTCATGACCGATCCCGAGCTTGAGGGCGTCATGGCGCACGAGCTCGGTCACGTGCGGAACTACGACATTCGCGTGTCGATGATCGTGTACGGCCTCGTGGTCGCCGTCGGCATGATCGCCGATGTGCTCGTGCGCATGGCGTTCTTCGGTCGCAATAACAACAACGGCAATCCGGTCGTACTGATCTTCGGATTGGTCGCGATGCTGGTGGCGCCGCTCGTCGCGACCGTCGTGCAGCTCGCGGTCTCGAGGCAGCGCGAGTACCTGGCCGACGCCACCGGTGCGATGACGACGCGTCACCCCGAGGCACTCGCCAGCGCGCTACACAAGCTCTCGACCTACGGGCAGCCGCTGCAGCGCCAGCAGTCGAGCATGGCGCACCTGTGGATCGCCGACCCACTGAAGCCGGGCATGGTGCAGCGCCTCTTCGCCACCCACCCGCCGATTCCCGATCGCATCCGTCGCCTGCTCGACATGGGCGGCAAGTTCTAGGTCGCTCGTTCACGCTCGCCGAGTGCGGCAATCGCTCGTCGACACGGTCATGGGATCGAGCGGTCGGGCGGGCGTAAGGTAGAAGGGTAGCCGAGGAGGTCGCTCGTACCGTGTCAACCATGTTCCGCTCGCTCTCCGTTCGCGATTACCGCATCTGGTTCTTCGGAGCGCTGGTATCGAACATCGGCGCCTGGATGCAGGCCACGACGCAGAGCTGGGTGGTGCTGACCGAGCTCACCGATACGAATGCGGCGGCCGTCGGCACGACGATGGCGCTGCAGTTCGGCCCGCAGCTGTTACTCGTACCGTTCAGTGGGGCAGTGGCGGATCGCTTCGACCGTCGACGCGTGCTCATGGTGACGCAGTCGCTCCTGATGCTGCTCGCTGCGGGACTCGGGCTCCTTCTGATCACCGGCCAGGCCGAGCTGTGGCATCTGTACGGTTTCGCCCTCGCGCTCGGAGTGGTCAACGCGTTCGACACGACGTCGCGCCAGGCCTTCGTCTCCGACCTGGTCGGTCTTGAGCAGACATCGAACGCGGTCGCGCTCAATTCGGCGTCGTTCAACTCGGCACGACTGATCGGCCCCGCGGTCGCGGGTGTGCTGATCGCCGCAATCGGTTCGGGCTGGGTCTTCATGATCAACGCGGTCTCATTCCTGGCCGTGCTCGGCGCACTCGCGGCGATTCGCACCCGCCGGGTCAAGCCGCCGCAGACGGGGCGCCGTGAGTCGCAGTGGCGTCAGCTCTCTGCCGGGTTCCGCTACGTGCGCGGCCGCCACGACCTGCTGGTGATCTTCGCGATGGTCTTTCTCGTCGGCGCGTTCAGCATGAACTTTCCGGTGATCTCGTCGACAATGGCGATCGAGTTCGGTCGGGGTGCGAGCGACTACGGATTGCTCTCGTCGGTGCTCGCGATCGGCTCGCTGGCGGGCGCGCTGCTCTCTGCACGCAGGCCGGCAGCGCGCATGCGAGTGGTGATCATCGCGGTGGGTGGCATCGGCATCGTGAGTGTCATCGCGGCCGTGATGCCGAATTTCTGGACGTTCGCGGCGACGCTCGTGTTCTTCGGGCTCGCGATCTCGACCATGCTCACCACCGCAAACGGGTTCGTGCAGACGACGGCCGCACCGGCGGTGCGCGGGCGAGTGCTTGCTCTATACATGGCGATTCTCATGGGCGGCACCCCCATTGGTGCACCGCTGGTCGGCGCCGCGGCCGACGCCCTCGGGCCCCGGTCTACTCTCTTCATCAGTGCTGCCGCGGGCCTGCTGGCGTTCGGGATCGGCCTGGCGTGGTTGTTCTCGGAGCGCAACCTGCGGTTCCACCGCGATGGCACGCACGTGCGGGTCACGCACGCAGGCCGCCCGGGCCTCGACGACGATCCGAGCGCGCAGGTCGAGACGCTGACGGCGCCGATCTCCGTGCTACGTCGCGAGGCCAGGCCCGCACCGATTATCGGTGCGGGGGAGTCGGTGCCGCAGGAGGGGTCGAGCAGCTCGGCGACGGGTGCGATCGGCGTCAGCGAAATTGTGACTGAGCTCGAGCAGTCGACGTCCGGCACGAAGCCGGACGATCGCGACGATGATCGGCATCATCCGTCCGCGTGAGGCTCAGCAGTCCAGACCAGCGATGTTGAGTCGGGCAGGGCGGGGTTACGAGCGAGACTGGGATTCGTCGCGCAGCCGACCTGCGATGTCGCTCCCGATCTCTCTGAGATACCGATCCGCGTGCTGCATGCTCTCTGCGCGGTTCGGAGCCAGATCCATCACGGCGTAGCACCCCACGAATCCCGCAGCACGCCAGTCGGATTCGGGGAGTGTCGTGGTTCCGCAGACGGCAATCGTCGGAATCTGCAGGGACCGCGCCGCACGCTCAACGCCGACCGGGGTTTTGCCGCCGATGCTCTGCCGATCGAACGAACCTTCGCCAGTGATGACGAGATCGGCCCCCGCCAAGTGAGCGCGAAGCCGAGTGAACTCCGCGACCATGTCGACGCCCGGTCGCTGGGTCGCTCCGAGCACGTGGAGTGCAGCGAATCCGACGCCTCCAGCGGCACCGGCACCGGCGGAGGTCGTGGCATCGAACGCGGCACCGCCCAATGCCGACTCCTTGACAACGTGGGCCGCGAATCGCGTGAGTGCCAATTCGAGCAGCACGATATCGGTACGGCTGGCCCCTTTCTGGGGCCCGAACACGGCCGCAGCGCCCCTCGGCCCGAGCAACGGATTGTCGACGTCGCTGGCGAGGAGGAATCGGGTCGTCGTGATCCGCGGATCGAGAAGGGAAAAATCAACGCGGTGCAGCTGTGCCAATGCGGCACCCCCGTCGGGAAGCTCGTGGTCGGCTTCGTCGAAGAATCGTGCGCCCAGGGCGGCGAGCATGCCGGCTCCGCCGTCTGTGGATGCGCTTCCACCGATGGCAAGCACAATGGTCGTGGCCCCGGCATCAAGCGCGGCGACGATGAGTTCTCCGGTGCCGCGAGACGTCGCCGCGAGTGCGTTTCGGTGCGCGGGCGGAAGGAGTTCAAGCCCGGAAGCGCGAGCAAGCTCAATGACCGCGAAGTGATCCTGCACAGCGAATGAGGCGTTGAGCGGCGCCCCGAGCGGGCCGGTCACCATGAGGGAATGCTCCATGAAACCGCTGGCGATTGCGGCTTCAAGCGTTCCTTCGCCACCGTCTGCCATCGGAACCACGGTGATGTCTGCGTCTGGAAGGCACGACCGCATTCCGTCGGCGATCGCTGCACCCACTCCGCCGGCGTCGAGCGAGCCCTTGAACTTGTCCGGTGCGATGACGATACGCATGTCTCCACGCTATCGAATCAGCCGCGTCTGGGAGCAGTGCATCACGCCGAATCTTCACTGGCGAGGAACGTACGCAGATGCCGGTTTCCGTCAATAATGCGGCCGCAGGGTGAACCGCTGCCCGCGTGCGCGCGGGAACGGTAGGCTGAGTCCCGTCCCGGCGGCAGTCGCCGCTTTTCCACGAGTATGGAGCCATGATTCACGGTGAGTGATTTCTTGTCCGCACAGACCCGCACTGAAACGGACTCTCTCGGCAGCGTCGAGATCCCCGCCTCCGCCTATTGGGGGGTGCACACTGCTCGGGCGCACGAGAACTTCCCGATCGCGCGTCGCCCGGTGTCGGTGTACCCCGACTTCATTCGGGCGTTCGCCTGCGTGAAGCAGGCAGCCGCTCGAGCGAACCTCGAGATCGGCGCACTTGATGAGCAGCGCGCTACCCTGATCGATCGCGCCTGCGAAGAGATCAAGACGGGCATGCTGCATGACCAGTTCGTGGTCGGCGTGATTCAGGGCGGTGCCGGCACCTCGACGAACATGAACGCGAACGAGGTCATCACGAACCGCGCGCTCGAGCTCGCGGGGCACGCAAAGGGCGACTACGCGTTCATTAACCCGAACGACCACACGAACCACAGCCAGTCGACGAACGACACGTACCCCACCGCGATCAAGATCGCGCTCGCGTTCTCGCTCGGCAGCCTGCTCGATGAGCTTGGGCTGCTCGCCGAGTCGTTCGCCGCGAAGGGCCGCGAGTTCTCCCACATCATCAAGGTCGGTCGCACGCAGCTGCAAGACGCTGTTCCCATGACGCTGGGCCAGGAATTCAACGCGTTCGCCGTGACGCTGCGCGAGGACATCGAGCGACTGCGCGAGGCCGTCTCGCTGCTGCGCGAAGTCAATATGGGCGCCACCGCGATCGGCACGGGCATCAACGCGCCGCGCGGGTACAAAGAAGCCGTCATCAAGCACCTCCGCGACATCACCGAGCTGCCGCTCGAGACCGCGGGCGACCTGGTCGAGTCCACCAGCGACACCGGTGTCTTCGTGACCTTCTCTGGTGCGCTCAAGCGCAGCGCGCTGAAGCTCTCGAAGATCTCGAACGATTTGCGTCTGCTCTCATCGGGCCCGCAGGCCGGCTTCGGCGAGATCAACCTGCCCGCCCGCCAGGCAGGCTCGTCGATCATGCCCGGTAAGGTGAACCCCGTCATCCCTGAGGCCGTCACGCAGGTGGCGTACTCAGTCGCCGGCGCTGACGTCACCGTATCGATGGCGGTCGAGGCCGGGCAGCTCCAGCTGAACGCGTTCGAGCCGGTCATCGCGCACTCGCTCTTCCAATCGATCACGTGGCTTGAGCGCGCGTGTCAGACGCTGCGCGTCAACTGTGTCGATGGCATCACCGCGAACGAAGACCGCCTGGAAGACATGGTCTCCCGCTCGGTCACCGTGATCACCGCGCTGGCGCCCGTCATCGGCTATGCGGAGGCAGCGAAGCTGGCGAAGGAGGCGCTCGCCACCAATGCAAAGGTCTCCGAGCTCGTCACCTCGCGCGGCCTGCTCGACCAGGCGCAGCTCGACGACATTCTGCAGCCGTCGAAGCTCGCGGGCCTCGCACCCGAGACCGACGTGATCGACATCATCGCGGAGAACGCGATTGCCGCACCGCAGAAGCTCGAGGACGGCGAGGGGCCCGAGGTCACGAAGAAGCCCGCGAAGTAGGGCGGGAGCTCAGACGCGAATGGGCGGGGAGGATCAGCTGATTCTCCCCGCCCATTCGCGTTGCTGCTGCGCCCGTCTCACTGCGCCCGAGCCACCCGCATCATGAATGGGTGTCACGGGGAGCCGAGGCGGCTACGCCTCGACGCAGTGCGAGGTGAGTGCGCCGATGCCCTCGATGGTCACGGTGACCTCGGTGCCCGGGCGCAGGTACAGCGGCGGCTTGCGCGATCGGCCGGCGCCACCGGGGGAGCCCGTCGAGATGACGGTGCCGGGAAGCAGCGTTGCCTGCTGCGAAATCGAGGCGATGAGCTGCGCGACCGTGCGGATCATGAAGCCGGTCGTCGAGTCTTGCACCCGCAGACCGTTCACGTCGGTAGTCAGCGCCAGTGCCTGAGGATCGGGGATCTGGTCGGCGGTGACAACGACCGGGCCGATCGGGGTGAAGCCATCGAACGACTTGCAGCGCGACCACTGCGGCTCCTGGAACTGGATGTTGCGGGCCGTCACATCGTTGATCGCGGTGTAACCGAAGACGTAATCGAGCGCCTCTTCGGCCGTGACGTTCTTTGCCGGCTTGCCGATGATGACCCCGAGCTCGCCCTCGTAGTCGACCTCTTCACTGACCTCGGCATCGAGCGGCACCTGGCCGCCGTGCGCTCCGAGGGAGTTCGGGAAGAGCGAGAAGAGCACCGGGCCCGAGTCGTTGTCGAGGCTGAGCTCGCTCGCGTGCTCGTCATAGTTGAGACCCACTGCGAGCACGATCGGTGCGCCGATGACAGCCGGGGCGTGCTCCGCGTCTGCGACGGGCTTCCACGCATCGGCCGGGAGCGATGCGGCGGCGGCGCGGACGCGCTCCAGGGCGGCATCGCCGGCCTCGATGAGCTGCTGCAGGGTGCCGAACGCCTCCCCGAGGTCACGCAGCGCGACGTAGCGATCTGCGTCGATGGCGACGAGAACGGGGGCGGAGTGCGGATCAAGGATCAGGTGTGCGAATCTCACGCACTCAGGGTATCTGATGCCGAAGGTGGTTGTAGGTACGGTGCAGTCTCAAGCCCTGCGCTTTGTAGGGCGCTGCGCTGGCTTCGCGGGCGCACGAGGCGCGCTTCTCTGACCCTCGCGCTCGCGACACAGTTTCCCTCTGGGCGAACTCGGAGCCCGAATCGCTCGGAGATCCAGCAGAATGAACTCATGACTGAATCACCGAAGACGAAGCCGGAGATCGAATTCCCGGAGGGCCCCGCGCCCGCTGAGCTGCAGATCGTAGACATCGTGGAGGGTTCCGGCGAGGAAGCGCTCGCCAGCTCGACGGTCGACGTGCACTACCTCGGTGTCGAGTACGACTCCGGCGAAGAGTTCGACTCGTCGTGGAACCGCGGCGAATCGATCAACTTCCCGCTGCGTGCACTCATCCAGGGATGGCAGGTCGGCATTCCCGGCATGAAGGTCGGCGGTCGCCGCAAGCTCATCGTGCCTGCAGCGCAGGCCTACGGCACCTCGGGTGGTCATCCCCTTTCGGGCAAGACGCTCATCTTCGTCATTGATCTGCTCGGCGTCAGCTGAATCTGACCCGAACCCGCCGCCTCGTGCGGTGAATGCTGAGGCCGTCCGCACCCGCGGGCGGCCTCAGTCGTCTGTGGGCGGTGGTACCGTCTTCTTGTTCAGTGGACACTCAGCAAGACGGATTGGAGCGGCCCGTGGCGGACCCGCAGCAGGTGACGAACGAGCGACAGCCCTCGGGCGCTTGGGGTGGTGTCGACCGGTACTTCAAGATCTCGGAGCGCGGGTCGACGTTGGGAACCGAGGTCCGCGGCGGTCTCGTGACCTTCGTGACGATGGCATACATCGTCATCTTGAACCCGATCATTCTGACGAGCGGCGCCGACGTCAATGGAGACACGCTGTCATTCCCCGCGGTCAGTGCCGTCACCGCACTCACTGCAGGTGTCATGACCATTCTGTTCGGCCTCGTCTCGCGTCTGCCGTTCGGGTTCGCGGCGGGTCTCGGCATCAACGCGTTCCTCGCGTTCTCGGTCGTGGGTCAGGTCACCTGGCCCGAGGCGATGGCTCTCGTCGTCATCAATGGTGTGCTCATCGTGCTGCTCGCGGCGACCGGCCTGCGCCGCATGATCTTCGACGCGGTTCCCGTCGAGCTGAAGCTTGCGATCACCGTGGGCATCGGCCTGTTCATCGCGTTCATCGGGTTCGTGAATTCCGGGTTCGTGACCTCGACGGGCAGCGCGTCTCCGCCGGTGGGCCTCGGTATCGGCGGTTCGGTCGTGACGGTACCGACGCTCATCTTCGTGATCACGCTCATTCTCACGGGCGTACTCGTCGCCGCACGCGTCAAGGGCGGCCTACTCATCGGCCTCGTCGCCGGCACCGTCATCTCGGTCGTGGTCGAGGCGATCTGGCACCTCGGTGCCGGCATTGACAATCCCGGTGGCTGGGGCCTCACCGTGCCGGCACTCAGCGGAGCACCGTTCAGCCTGCCCGACCTGAGCCTCGTTGGTGCGGTGAGCTTCGACCTGAGCCGGGTCGGCGCGGTCACGATCGTCATGCTCGTCTTCACCCTGCTGTTCACCAATTTCTTCGACGCCATGGGCACGATGACCGGGCTGTCGCGTGAGGCGGGGCTCGCTGACGAGAAGGGCAATTTTCCGCGCCTCAAGTCAGCGCTCGTCGTCGAGGGCGTCGGCGCGATCGCCGGCGGCCTGACGTCGTCGTCGTCGAACACCGTCTTCATCGAGTCTGGTGCCGGCATCGGCGAGGGCGCGCGCACCGGGTTCGCGAACATCGTGACCGGTCTCATGTTCCTGCTCGCAATGTTCTTCACCCCGCTCACCAACATCGTGCCGACCGAGGTTGCAGCGGCCGCGCTCGTGATCGTGGGGGCGCTGATGATGGCGCAGATCAAGCACATCGACCTGACCGACTTCCGCGTGCTGCTGCCCGTGTTCCTCACCGTTGCCGTCATGCCGATGACCTACTCGATCGCCAACGGTATCGGGGCGGGCTTCGTTGCCTGGGTGCTCGTGCACGCGCTCTCCGGGCACGTCAAGCGTATCCACTGGCTGCTCTGGGTCGTTGCGATCGGCTTCGTGCTGTTCTTCGCACGCGGGCCGATCGAGGCCGCACTGGGCGTGTAACCGCCCGACAAACGCGAAGTGGGGTGCCGGATCAGCGATCCGGCACCCCACTTCGCGTTTCGGGGCGGTGCGTGCTATTCGCCGCCGAGCACGACGTCTCGGAGTTCTGCGACCAGGTTGGGCGCACCTGCGACGAGGAATGGCTCACCCGGGGGCGTAGCGTCGTCTCGGCCGAGAAGTCGGGCTCCTGCCTCGCGGGCGATGAGCACACCGGCCGCGTAGTCCCACGGCTGCAGCCCGCGTTCGAAATACGCGTCGAGACGACCCGCAGCGAGGAGGCAGAGGTCGTAGGCGGCCGAGCCGATACGTCGGATGTCGCGGGCCTTCGGCAGCAGGCGAGACACCATGGCGGCCTGCTCGATGCGACGTTCGACGGTGTAACCGAAGCCGGTGGCCACGAGTGAGACCGCGAGATCCTCCTGACCCGTAATGGTGATCGGCTCGCCGTTGCGGGTCGCGCCACCGCCCTGCCAGGCGACGAACAACTCGTCGGTGCGCGGGTTGCACACAGCCCCGGCGATGGCTCGGCGGCCATCGGCGAACGCGGCGGCGTCGGTGACGGTTGCGGCGATGCTGACGGCGTAGGCGGGAAGGTCGTAGAGGTAGTTCACCGTGCCGTCGATCGGGTCGATCACCCAGGTGATCCCGCTCGTCCCGGTGATACCGGTGCCTTCCTCGCCGAGAATGCCGTCATCCGGTCGCGCAGCCTGAATTGCGGCGACGATGAAGCGCTCCGACTCCTGATCGGCGGCCGTGACGATGTCGACCGCGCTCGACTTGCTTGCGGCGACCGCGACACCCTGTGCGCGCAGTTCGAGAATTCGGGTGGCGGCCTGCTGCGCGATCTCGGCGGCGAGGCCGGCGAGCGCTTGCGGGTCGTGTGCGGGCGTTGCGGGTGCGTCGGTGGAGTCGCTCATAGGGCGAGCCTACTGCGTCGGCGCAGCAGAACGGGGCCCGGGCTTCTTCGACCGGACCCCGTGCTCACGTGAGACGGATCAGCGCTGCTGCGCGTTCACCACCTCGGGCTCTGCGTAGGCGTATGCCTCTTCGCCGTGGGCGGCGAAGTCGATGCCGGCCTCTTCGACCTGCGGCGGAACTCGCAGACCAGTCACCAGCTTCACGCCGAGCGCGATGACGAGCGAGACGACGAAGGAGTACACCATCACCGCGACCACCGAGATCGTTTGCACCAGCAGCAGACCGGCATCGCCGCCCGTGAACAACCCGTCGTCGAAAGCGAAGAAGCCGAGGTAGAGCGATCCGATGACGCCGGCGACGAGGTGCAGACCGACGACGTCGAGCGAGTCGTCGTAACCGAGACGGTACTTCCACTCGATCGCGAACGCGCAGGCCATGCCAGCGATGAAGCCGAGCAGCAGTGCCCAGACCGGAGAGAGGCTGGCAGCTGCGGGGGTGATGGCGACGAGGCCGCCCACGGCACCAGACGCAGCGCCGATGACGCCGGGCTTCTTGCCGCGCAGCGCGTCGACGATGATCCAGCCGATGATGCCCGCTGCAGGTGCTGCGAGCGTGTTCACCAGGATCAAGCCGGCCTCGCCGGTCTCCGTTGCGAGCCCGCCGTTGAACCCGATCCATCCGAACCACAGGAGAGCGGCGCCGATCGTGACGAGCGGGATGCTGTGGGGCTGGTGCGATCCCTTCCCGAAGCCGATGCGCTTGCCGACGACGAGTGCGAGCGCGAGTGCTGCGGCGCCCGCATTGATATGGATCACCGTGCCGCCGGCGAGGTCGATCACATCGGGCAGACCGAGCGTGCTGCCCAGGTTCTGGATCCAGCCGCCGCCCCAGACCCACGCCGCGACGGGGAAGTAGACGAACGTCGCCCACACGCCGGAGAAGAGCACCCACGATCCGAGGCCCACGCGGTCAGCGATCGCCCCCGAGATGAGAGCCGCGGTGATCATGGCGAAGACCGCGCCGAAGCCGACCCCGATGAAGCTCGCCGGGTCGGTGTTGACGAGCCCGAAGTCCTTGAACGGGCTGCCGGCGAACCCGCTCTCGCCTTCAGCGAAGTAGTTCATGCTGTATCCGAAGAGGATCCAGAGCACTCCGACGACGCCCATGGCGCTGACGCTGAAGAGCATCATGTTGACGACGGAGCGGACGCGGACGAGGCCGCCGTAGAAGAGCGCGAGGCCCGGGGTCATGATGAGGACGAGTGCTGCGCTGGTCAGCGTCCACACATCCGAGGGGGTGAGTTCCATGCTGCTGCCTTTCTCTCGTGCGGGCCGTGGCCGCCACAGTGTGACCAGTGTGCGCGGTCGCTGTTTCGTGGCCGTTCCCCGGGAGTTTCGCTGCCGTACCGATCGTGTTTCGAGTTGGTGACGAGGTTTTCAGGTGCGGCAGCGGGCGCGTGGCGCATGAGTGCGGGAATGCTGCTAAGCTGTACAGGTTGCCGTGAATACGGCCGCGGATAAAGAGAGCCCCAGCACCCCGCTGAAGGCGCCGCGCAGCAAGAGGAAGGGGATCCCTATGGCACTGAATGCAGAGGTCAAGAAGGCGATCATCGATGAGTACGCAACCAAGCCCGGTGACACCGGTTCCCCCGAGGTTCAGGTCGCGATGCTCAGCCGTCGTATCAAGGATCTGACCGAGCACCTCAAGGAGCACAAGCACGACCACCACTCGCGTCGTGGCCTCCTGCTGCTCGTCGGCCAGCGTCGCCGTCTCCTGGGTTACCTCCAGGACGTCGACATCACGCGCTACCGCTCGCTCATCGAGCGCCTCGGTCTGCGCCGCTAGTCGTTTCAGGTTCGCGGCGATCGCATGATCGCCTGACGCACCATCTGCGAAGCGCCCGTCACCTCACGGTGGCGGGCGCTTCTGCGTTGTTCGGGGCGTCGTGTGACTAGAACGCCGCAGCCAAGAACCCGCTGAACAGGCTGAACACGAATGACAGGGCTCCGAGGGCGGCGGAGACCGCGGCCCCGATGGCCGTCCAACGCCAGCGGGTCATCGTCTTCGAGACGAGCCCGATGATGGCGAGCACGCCCGCAATGACGATGGTCGACCCGTTCACGATCCAGGAGATCGTCGATGCGAAGGTGTAGGAGTCGAACTCCAT
This sequence comes from Leucobacter musarum subsp. musarum, assembly GCF_001273845.1. Taxonomy (GTDB): domain Bacteria; phylum Actinomycetota; class Actinomycetes; order Actinomycetales; family Microbacteriaceae; genus Leucobacter; species Leucobacter musarum. Next base: position 826,157 of record NZ_JHBW01000087.1, on the reverse strand, counting down.
TCCGATCCTCATGAGAAGCGGAAGAAACAGCGACATCAGCGACGACAGTGCGAGCACGGCGAGGGCGATGATGCCGGGAACGTTGAGCTTGCCGGCACTGACGGTGCCGCGGTGCTGCGGCGTCGGGGCGGCGTACTGCGAGGGGAACTGCTGGGCGGCGAATTGTTGGTGCGGTTGGTGCGGTTGTTGCGGTGCGTACTGCTGCTGCTGCTGCGCGGCGTACTGCATGGGCGGTGTGCCCTGCGGCGGTTGCGGAGATGCGGGCTGCTGAATCGGCTGCAGTGGCTCGAAGCTGCTCATGTCAGGAATTTTATCCGCGGCCGCTCCGTCACGATAGGCCTGTCGGGTGGCGAGTGCCTGTTGCGGCGTCGGGGAACTGCCACGCGCTCACACGCTGCGCTCACATGCTGCGCTCACATGCTGCGCGGGTTCTCGTTCCGACCGAGTACCTGTGGATAGCACTCGAAGATCGGTGTCGAGCCCACAAGATATCTGAATGACTGACGCAGACGTGGCCGCGAGAATCCACAACGCCCGAAGCATGCTGATCTTCGGTCGGCCGGCACTTGACGATGTTGCCGAGCATGCACTGAGTGCGGCGGAACACGACGGACGACTCGTTCGAGTGATGCGCGGGTGCTACGTTGACCGTGCGACGTGGCGGGGCTGGTTTCATGAGCAACGAGTGCTGGCACGCGCCATCGCCGTCGCAGAACTGCAGGCAGCGTCCCGTCCGATCTTTTCGCACCAGTCTGCCGCCGCGATCTGGGGATTGCCGCTCGTCGCAGAACGCGATGAACGCGTCCACCTCATCACTCCGCCTGCGGCTCCGGGGAGGAGCTCACGTGTGGTCCAGCGGCATGTCTCAGACGTGCCGGGATCGCAGATCGTCAGCATCGCGGGCGTGAGGCTCACGAATCTCGATCGCACGATGGTCGACCTGATGCGGTTCGCCCCGATGGAGACGGCGATTGCTGCCGCCGACGCAGGAATGCGTCGACAATTTGGCTCGTGCAGGCAGGGGCTTTCGGCGGAGACCGATGCGTGGCGGGCGGAGCATGCGCGGCGGTTAGCGCTCTGCGCTGGGCAGCGCGGTGTCAGGCGAGCGCGTCAGGTCTTGGCGCTTGCCGATCCTCGCGCCGACTCGCCAGCGGAAAGCGTGAGCCGTCTGCAGCTCGCTCGCTTGGAGGTGCCGGTGGAGATTCAGGTGCGTGTCGTCGGCCCGAGCGGTGACGTCTATTGGGTCGATTTCGAGTTCCTCGGGCAGCGGATGTTCGGAGAGGTCGACGGCGTCATGAAATACGCGGACGCGTCAATGCGTGGCGGTAGGTCTGCGGAACAGGTCGTGATCGGCGAGAAACGACGGGAGGATGAGATTCGCGGAGTCACTCAGTTCACGATGGCGCGATGGGAGCCGGGGCACACGGCCACGGCGCGTGCACTCGGACTCCGCCTGCAGGCGTTTGGTCTCCGCGTGCCGCGCCTCGAATCCGGGCGTTCAATGTCGTGAGTGTGAGGCGAAACGCTGAGTGTGAGGCCAAATAACCCTCACACTCAGCGTTTCGCCTCACACTCGCCGGTGCGCGGGCGCGGGCGCGGGCGCGGGCGCGGACGCGTGGCGCCCGCAGAAACGGGTGTGGCCCCCACGCCGTCAGGCGAGGGGGCCACACCGATCCCGAATCGGGGTCTGCGATCAGATCTTGGAGGACGCGTCCTTCAAGACACTACGCAGGATGCCACCGATCTCGGCGAACTCCGACGGACCAATGGTCAGCGGGGGAGCGAGCTGGATGACGGGGTCTCCACGGTCGTCGGCGCGGCAGTAGAGGCCGGCCTCCCACAGCGCGGGGGAGAGGTAGTCGCGAAGCAGTCGATCCGACTCCTCCTCGTTGAAGGTCTCCTTGGTGGCCTTGTCCTTCACCAGCTCGATGCCGAAGAAGTAGCCCTCGCCGCGCACGTCACCGACGATGTCGATGTCGAGCAGCTTTTCGAGCTCGGCGCGGAACAGCGGGCTGTTCTCGCGCACGCGGCCGTTGAGATCCTCTTCCTCGAAGATGTCGAGGTTCTCGAGAGCCGCAGCCGCCGCAGCCGGGTGACCCGCGAAGGTGAAGCCGTGGTAGAAGGTGTTGTCGACCGAGTTGAACGGCTCCGACACCTTGTCCGAGACGATCATCGCACCGAGCGGGACGTAGCCCGAGGTGATGCCCTTTGCGGACGTGATGATGTCGGGCTCGTAGCCGAGTGCCTTCGAAGCGAAGAACTCGCCGACGCGGCCGTAGGCGCAGATGACCTCATCCGAGACGAGCAGCACATCGTACTGATCGCAGATCTCGCGCACCCGCTTGAAGTATCCGGGGGGCGGGGGGAAGCAGCCGCCCGAGTTCTGCACCGGCTCGAGGAACACGGCGGCAACGGTCTCGGGGCCCTCGAAGAGGATCGCCTCTTCGATGCGGTTCGCGGCCCACTGGCCGAAGGCCTCGAGGTCGTTCGAGGGCGCGCCCATCTCGTCGGCGCGGTAGAAGTTCGTGTTCGGCACGCGGTGGCCGCCCGGGGTGAGGGGCTCGTAGAACTTCTTCATGTCGGGAATGCCGGTGATGGCCAGCGCGCCCTGCGGGGTGCCGTGGTAGGCGACCGAGCGCGAGATGACCTTGTGCTTCATCGGCTGGCCCTTGATCTTCCAGAAGTGCTTCGCCAGCTTGAACGCCGACTCCACAGCTTCGCCACCGCCGGTGGTGAAGAAGACCTTGTTCATCTCGCCGGGAGCGTACGACGCGAGGCGCTCCGAGAGCTCGATGGCTGCCGGGTGGCCGTACGACCAGATCGGCATGAAGTCGAGCTGCTGCATCTGCTTGGCCGCGGCCTGCACAATGCGCTCGCGGCCGTGACCGGCGTTCACCACGAACAGGCCGGCGAGGCCGTCGATGTACTGCTTGCCGGCGGCGTCGTAGATGTGGTGGCCCTCGGCGCGGGTGATGACGGGGATGCCGTCATTGAGCACCTTGCGGTTGGTGAAGTGCGGCCACATGTGCTTCTTGGCAGAAGCCTGGAGCGCGGCAGTGTCTACCGCTGCAGTGGGATCAAAAGACATGGTTATCGTGTTCCCCAGTCGTATTTCTGTTTGGTGAGTTGAAGGTAGACGAACGATTCGGTCGATGCCACGCCCTCGATCTTGCGGATCTGGTCGTTGAGCAGTTCGATCAACCCATCGTCGTCCTCGCAGACGACCTCGGCGAGGATGTCGAAGGAGCCCGCGCTGAGTACGACGTAGGCGATCTCCGACATTTCGGCGAGGCGATCGGCAACGACCCTAGTGTCGCCGGATACGCGGATGCCGAGCATGGCCTGGCGGCTGAAGCCGAGGCTCATCGGGTCGGTCACGGCAACAATCTGCATGACCCCGGCATCCGTGAGCTTTTGCACGCGCTGGCGCACGGCGGCCTCGCTGAGGCCGACCGCCTTGCCGATCTCCGCGTACGATCGACGGCCATCTCGCTGGAGTTGCTCGATGATCGCCTTCGACGTGGAATCGAGCGCCGGCGTAGTGCGTTTGCTGCTCACGCTTCTGATTCTTGCAGTGAAAACCCGAAAGCGCAAAGGAATCCGAAGAATGAATGCAGATATTCAGCCTATTTCCACATTTCGGGGAGGTGAATTCACCGCACACATTCGGAAAATTGACCCCTGTGCAGACTGTTCGCTTGCGTGCGTCCGCACGACGGGTGCAAGATGATGGCTTGGTGATCCCCCTATTGCCCCAGTGAAGCTACTCTGCGCGACACCGCTCGAGTGGAGCAGCTGTTCTTGAAGGAGAGAACATGACGGCACTATCTGCTCCGGCCTCGTCGAACGGCGCCCGACTCAAGCGCAGCCTCGGGCTGTGGGCGATCGTCGGCCTCGGTCTCGGCTACATGACTCCGACCGTCGTGTTCGACACGTTCGGTCTCGTTGCGCGCGATACGAACAACGTCGTACCGCTCGCCTACCTGGTGGCTCTGATCGTGATGATCTTCACGGCGGTCAGCTACGGCAAGATGGCGGGCGCCATTCCGAGCGCCGGTTCTGCCTACACGTACGCGCGTGAATCCATGCACCCCAACGTGGGCTTCGTGGTCGGGTGGACGGCACTCATCGACTACATGCTGCTGCCCATGGTGAACTGCCTCATCATCCGCAGCTACCTGGAGGCATTCTTCCCCGGCATTCCGGGCGCGGTCTGGGTCATCGTCTACGTGATCTTCGTGACGAGCATCATCTACCTCACGATGCGCGGCACCTCGAACATCAACATGCTGCTGCTCGTCTTCTCCATCGTCGTGATGGCCGTGTTCGTCTTCATGGTGATCGTGCAGCTCTCGGGTGGGGCAGGCAACAACGGTGTCGTCACGATCCAGCCGTTCTTCCACAGCGGTGTCGAGTTCGGTGCGGTGCTCGCGGGCGCCACGATCGTGTGCTTCTCGTTCATCGGCTTCGACGCGGTGACCATGTACGCGGAGGAGGCGAAGACCCCGAAGATCATGCCGAAGGCGATTCTGCTCACCGTGGTGCTGGGCGGCGCGATCTTCTTGATCGCCGGCTACTTCACGCAGCAGCGATTCGCCGACTGGAACGAGTTCGCCCCTGGCGGCGACATGCAGTTCGTCGAAGACAGCACGCTGCCGATCATCGGCGAGCTGGTCGGCGGCAAGGTGTTCTCCGCGGTGCTGACGGCCGCCGGTTTCGCGGCGACGCTCGCTTCGGGGCTGGCTTCGCACGCGTCGGTGTCGCGCATGCTGCTCGTGATGGGGCGCAACAACGTGCTCCCGAGCAAGGTTTTCGGCTACATCAATCCGAAGACGCACACCCCGACCTTCAACATTGTGCTGACGGGTGCGATCTCGCTGCTCGCGATCGCGTTCACCCTCGAGATGATCGCCGCGTACATCAACTACGGCGCGCTGATCGCGTTCACGTTCGTGAATCTGTCGGTGATCGCCTGGTTCGCGATTCGCAAGGGCCGCCGCCGCACGCCGAAGGACATCTTCACCTACATCGTGATGCCGGTGGTCGGCACGTTGCTGACGGGGCTGCTGTGGGTCAACCTCGACGGCCACGCACTGCTGGGCGGCCTGATCTGGACGGGCATCGGCGTGATCTACCTCGTCTTCCTGACGAAGGGATTCCGCCGCAAGGTGGCGTCATTCGATGAGAGTCAGCCGGTTACCGGATTCAATAAGGTGAGCGACGAGGTGTAGCGCACCGCACGGGCGAGGCCCGTCGCGTCAGTTGGGGAGCGGTGCTTCTCGGTCTGATGCGGCGGGCTTCGTCGTGTCTGCTTCGGGGGCGGTCGCGGGGCGCCGGATCGCCCGACCCGCGAAGAGCGGCAGTGTGATCGAGCAGAGCGGCCCGATGAGTACCGCGAAGACGACGGTGCCGACGCCGACGTTGCCGCCGAGCCACCAGCCGATGAGCAGCACGGTGATCTCGACGCCGGTGCGGCCGACCCAGATCGGGCTGCCGAAGCGGCGGTGGATGCCGGTCATGAGGCCATCGCGGGGGCCGGGGCCGAGGTTTGCGCCGATGTAGATGCCGCTGGCGATGGCGAGCAGCAGCAGGCCGATCGCGAAGAAGAGGATGCGCACGACGAGCGTCTGCGGGGTGGGGAGCAGCCAGAGACCGAGCTCGATCCCGGGCCCGACCAGCAGGATATTGAGCACGGTGCCGATTCCGGGCTTCTGCCGCAGCGGCCACCAGAGCAACAGTACGAGTACGCCGACGATGTTGGTGAGGATCCCGATGCCGAGTCCGGTCTGCAGCGAGAGACCCTGGGCGAAGACGGTCCAGGGGTCGACGCCGACGGCGGCGCGGATCATGAAGGCGTCGGCGACTCCGTAGAGCAGGAGGCCGGGGATGAGTCGTGCGAGTCGAGCGAACATGGAGCTAGTTCACCGCTAATTGGCCTTGTCGACAAGATGCCAATCTGCATAGAGTGGCCTGATGAACGAAATGTGGACCCCGCAGCGACTGGGCGCCCGGCGACTCGCGGAGCTACTGGGTGCCTGGCGCGGCAACGGGCACGGCTACCGTGAGCTTGCGGAGAGCATCGCGCTGCTCGTGCGCGACGGTCGGGTCGCTCCGGCCACGACGCTGCCGGCCGAGCGGCCGCTCGCCGACGCCCTCGGCGTCAGCCGCACCACGGTCGCGGCTGGGTATCAGCGGCTGCGCGAGCTCGGCGTCGTCGCCTCGCGTCGCGGCTCGGGCACGGTGGTGCGGGGTGGTGGCGGGCCGCGGGCGGGCCTGTGGGCGGGCGCGAGTGCCGGCATCGATCTGTCGAGCGCGTGCCCCGAGCCCTGGAACGGCATGGCATCGCTCAACGCCCGAGCGATGGCGGAGCACCCGGAGGCATTCGCGCAGATCGGATACGACACGCTTGGCCTCCCGGCGCTCCGTGCTGCGATCGCCGATCGCTACACCGCACGCGGCTTGCCGACGTCGCCCGAGCACATCATGGTGACGCTGGGTGCGCAGCACGCGATCTTCCTCATCGCCCGCACACTGCTGCGGCGCGGCGATCGGAGTCTCATCGAATCGCCGAGCTATCCGCACGCACGGGAGGCGCTTGCCGCAACGGGGGCGCTCGTCGCTGAGCTGCCGATCGGCGGCCCCTTGGCGGCGGAGCCGTACGACGCCGCGGCATTGCTCGAGATCGCGGAGCGTACGAGCCCCAAGCTCACCTACCTGATTCCGGATCATCACAACCCGACCGGCCTCACCATGCCCGATGGGGTCAAGCGCGGACTCATCACGGTGCTCGCCGGTCAGGGAGGCTACGTCATCGCGGATGAGACGACCGCCGAGTTGACGCTGGGGGAGCCCCGCACTTTGCGGCCGTTCGCGGCGTTCGCGGAGCAGGCGCATCATGAGGATGCGATCCTGACCATCGGGTCGCTCGGGAAGACAGTCTGGGGCGGGATGCGCGTCGGGTGGGTGCGTGCGGCACCCGATCTGATCGTGCGGTTGGAGGCCGCGCGCCGGGTCGGCGATCTCGGAACGGGTACGTGGGAGCAGGTGCTCGCGCTGCTGGCTCTCGAGCAGTACGACGAGATTCTCACCGAGCGTTCCGCGCAGCTCACCGAACGCCACCGCGTGCTGGTGGAGCGTGTCGCGCTCGAATTGCCCGAGTGGCGGCTCTCCGCGGCGGGCGGAGGCGTGTGCGTGTGGGCCGACCTCGGCTCGCGAGCGAGCACGCGACTCAGCCGCACCGCCTCGGCCTACGGGGTGCACCTGCCGCCCGGCCCCCGCTTTGGCAGCCCGGGCACCTTCGAGCGTTTTGTGCGGCTGCCGTTCTCGGCGCCGGAGTCCACGCTGATCGCGGCGGTGTCGCGACTCGCCGAGGCCTGGCGCAGCGAAGGGGAGGCGGTCGGCGCGGCCAGCATCTCCGACGCCGTGATCTGAGGCGGGTGCGCGGCGAGTAAGCTTGGGCCTCATGCTCGACCTTGATTTCTCCGCCCGCATCCGCGCGCTTCGCTCCACCTACGCCGATATCGCCGCGGTGACGGATCTGCCGAAGCTCGATCGCGAGATCGTCGAGCTTGAAGAGCAGGCGGCGGCGCCCGACCTCTGGGACGATCCTGCGGCCGCGCAGAAGGTCACGAGCGGGTTATCGCATCGCCAGGCGCGCGTGAAGCGTCTGCGCGGTGTCGAGCAGCGCCTCGACGACCTCGAGGTGCTGATCGAGCTGGCCGAGGAGGCCGACGACGAGGATTCGGCGGCGGAGGCGACCGAGGAACTGGCCGCGCTCGAGAAGGTGATTCAAGATCTCGAGGTGCAGACGATGCTCTCGGGGGAGTACGACGAGCGCGCCGCGGTGGTCACGATCCGCTCGGGTGCCGGGGGCGACGACGCGACCGACTTCGCCGAGATGCTGCTGCGCATGTATCTGCGCTGGGCTGAGCAGCACGATTACCCGACGAAAGTGCTTGACACGTCGTATGCGGAGGGTGCGGGCATCAAGTCGGCCACCTTTGAGATCGACGCGCCCTACGCGTTCGGCACCATCTCGGTCGAGGCCGGCACGCACCGCCTCGCGCGCATCAGCCCCTTCGGCTCCGCAGACAAGCGCCAGACCAGCTTCGCGGGCGTAGAAGTGATCCCGTTGCTCGAGGAGGCGACCGAGGTCGACGTGCCCGAGACCGATATCCGCGTCGATGTGTACCGTTCGTCGGGCCCCGGTGGCCAGTCGGTGAACACCACCGACTCCGCAGTGCGCATCACGCACCTCCCCTCGGGCATCGTCGTGTCGATGCAGAACGAGAAGTCGCAGATTCAGAACCGTGCGGCGGCCATGCGCGTGTTGCAGACGCGCCTGCTGCTGCTGCAGCGCGAGCAGGAAGCCGCGAAGAAGAAGGAGCTGGCCGGCAGCATCACCGCCAGCTGGGGCGACCAGATCCGCTCGTACTTCCTCTACGGGCAGCAGCTCGTCAAGGACCTGCGCACCGGCCACGAGGCGTCGCAGCCCGAAGCCGTGTTCAACGGTGACCTCGACGGCTTCATCGCCGCCGGCATCCGGTGGCGCTCACTGTCGAAGAACGACTGAGAGTTCGCCCGAAGCGCGCGCGTCGCAGCGCGCCTGGGGCGTCGCGCGGGCGCGAGGGCGTACAGTCGTCTCGTCATGATCCTCTTCGAGAACGTCACCAAGAAATACCGGGGCACCGCGAAACCGGCACTCGACGGCATCGACCTCAAGGTCGACCGCGGCGAGTTCGTCTTCATCGTGGGCGCATCCGGTTCTGGGAAATCCAGCTGCTTGCGGTTGATCCTTCGTGAGGATCAGCCGAGTGCCGGGAAGATTCACGTGCTGGGGCAAGACCTCAGCAAGATCTCCTCGCGCAAGGTTCCGTACTTCCGTCGGAACCTCGGAACCGTGTTCCAAGATTTCCGTCTCCTCACGAACAAGACCGTGTACGACAATGTGGCCTTCACGCTTCAGGTGATCGGCAAGTCGCGCGGCTTCATTCAGGAGGCCGTGCCCGACACGCTCGAGATGGTCGGGCTGGCGAACAAGGCGAAGCGCTTTCCGCACGAGCTGTCGGGCGGTGAGCAGCAGCGCGTTGCCATCGCGCGCGCGATCGTCAATAAGCCGGCGATCCTGCTCGCCGATGAGCCCACGGGCAACCTCGACCCTGCCACGAGCCTCGGCATCATGCAGTTGCTGCGCGCGATCAACGCTGCCGGTACGACCGTGGTGATGGCGACGCACGAGGCCACCTTCGTGGACATCATGCAGCAGCGCGTCGTGGAGCTCTCGCAGGGCGTCGTGGTGCGTGACGAGGTTGGCGGCGGATACGGCCAGACCGCCTCGATCCCGATTGCAGATCTCTCTGACGCCGGGGTGCAGGTGCTGCGCACCTCTGAGGCCGTCGTGCGCGCCGCGCTCGCCCCTGAACTGATCGGCGACTTGCCGCAGGCCGCCGTCGTGCAGCAGGCGACCGAGCGCGAACCCGAGCTCGCCGAGGCCGCCGCGAGTGTCGTGGCCGCCGCTGCGATCCCTGAGCCTGCCGAGGTCCCGAGCGCAGATGCGCCGGCCACGGACGACGGCGAAGCGACTCCGCCGGTGCGTGAGGCCTCGGTCTTCGAGGAGCCGCACCCGTTCGGGGATGACGACGATCTCGACGAGACCGTGCATGCTCAGGATCGCGGGGGCAAGCGCATCCCGACGTTCCTCGAGCCCGGAAAGCCCTTGGATCCGGTGCAGATGGCCGAGACGGGCAGTCTCGCCGAGCACCTCGGCCTCAAGCGTAAAGACGATGACCAGACGGATGTGGGGCCGGTTCGATGAGGGTGGGACTCGTACTCGGCGAGGTGTGGAGCGGCTTCCGCCGCAATCTCTCCGTGGTGATCTCGGTGGTGCTCGTGACGTTCGTGTCGCTCACGTTCGTCGGTGCCGCCATTCTGATGCAGCTGCAGGTGCAGCAGATGAAGACGTTCTGGTACGACCGCGCTCAGGTCGCGGTGTACCTCTGCACCGATTACGACCAGAGCGCGACGTGCTCGGGTTCGGACGCGGGGGAGGAAGAGATCGCCGCGGTGCAGGCCGCCCTGGACTCGGATACTCTCGCGCCCTACATCGAGGATTCTTTCTTCGTCGATCACGATCAGGCGTATGAGGAGTTCACGAAGCAGTTCGAGGGCAACCCGATCGTCGAGATCACGAAGCCGGAGCAGCTCAACCAGACGTTCTGGATCAAGCTGAAAGACCCGTCGCGTTCCGACATCATCCAGGAGACCTTTGCCGGCATCCCCGGCGTGCAGAGCGTCTCCGATCAGCGAAGCCTGCTCGACCGCATCTTCCTCTTCCTCGGCGCAGCGAGTTACACCGCGATCGCCATTGCGGGTCTGATGCTCATCGCCGCGATGCTGCTGATCTCCACGACGATCCGACTGTCGGCGTACTCTCGGCGCCGTGAAATCGGCATCATGCGTTTGGTCGGCGCGTCGAACCGGTTCATTCAAACCCCCTTCATCTTGGAAGGCATTATCGCGGCGCTCATCGGCGCGGTGCTCGCGAGTGCGGCTTCGGTCGCCATCGTGAAGTTCTTCGTGCAGGGGTTCCTGGTCAGCGAGGTGCCGTTCACGAGTTACATCACCGTGGAGCAATCGCTGATCGTGCCCCCGATCCTGATCCTGGTCGGCGTCGTCCTCTCGGCGATCGCGGCGAAGATCGCCATCACGCGATACCTGCGGGTGTAGCCGGCGCGGTATGCTGGGAGGTCCGTCCGCGCGAGAAAGGAAGTGCCATGCCCAAGGAGACCGGCGAAAAGCTGATCGCCTCGAATAAGAAGGCTCGGCACGAGTACGAGATTCTCGACACGTACGAGGCGGGCATGGTGCTCACCGGCAGCGAGGTGAAGTCGCTGCGCATGGGGCGCGCGTCGCTCGTCGACGGGTACGTGTTCTTCGAGCACGGTGAGGCCTGGCTCGACGCGGCGTACATCCCCGAGTACCTCAACGGCTCGTGGACGAACCACGCACCGCGTCGCAAGCGCAAGCTGCTGCTGCACCGGCAGCAGATCGACAAGCTCTCTCAGAAGACGCGCGAGGGTGGCGTGACAGTCGTGCCGTTGCGCCTCTACTTCTTGGACGGCCGCGCGAAGGTCGAGATCGCGCTCGCGCGAGGCAAACGCGAGTACGACAAGCGTCAGACGCTGCGCGAGCAGCAAGACAAGCGCGAAGCCGAGCGCGCCATGCGCCAGCGCAACCGGATGGGCGACTGAGCGACGTGCCGCACGACGCGTCGGCACCGGTCGAGACGGCGCGGCCGTCGGGCCGTGTGCGCAAATCGGCGGAGGCGCGTCGCGCCGAGATCGTCGAGGAAGCCGCGCGAATCGCGTTGACCGGCGGCCTCGAGCGAATCACCCTGCGCGCGGTCGCGGAGCCGCTCGGGGTGCGCCCCGGCTTGATCGGACACTACTTTCCGGCGGTCGACGACCTCGTCGTCGATGCGTTCGTGCTCGCGGTCACCCGTGAGCGCGACTGGCTCTTCGGGTCTGCTGACGCCGATGCGCCACCACTGACGCGCATGGCGGGTTTCGTGCAGCGGGCGGAGAGCCCCGAAGCGCTCGAGCTCTGCAGACTGTGGCTGAATGCGCGTCATCTGGCCCGGTTCATGCCGCGCCTCGCGGCCGTCATCGATGAGCAGGAGACGCTCGATCGTCACCGCATGGTCGATCTGATCGAGTCGGGAGTGGCGGCGGGTGCCTTCACCGCCGCCGACGCCGTCGCCGCGAGTACGCGGATCTACCTGGCCGTTGACGCAGTCGGGGCCTACTCGAATAACGCGCACCCGTTCGATCACCCGTCATCGCGTCATTTCGTCGCCGACGTCGCCGGTTGGTCGCTCGGTATCGATCCGAGTTCGCTGAGCGCTGACGCTGCGACACCGACCGGGGTCGCCTCGCGCACGTCGCGCTGATAGGCTGAATGCTCCGGTGAACGCCGGTTGCGCCGGTGCTCGCACCGGAACTGAAAATTCCACAGCGCATGATGCGAACGTCCCGACTGCACCGGAATATCCGGTGCACATACGGGGCCGATCGGTTTCGACACGTCGATTTTGAGACTGTGAGAAGCGGGCCGAGGACGCGGAGTTATCTCGTAAACGCCCTTCGCAAACAATAGGTGCAAACGTAAAGCGCACCGACTTCGCTCTCGCTGCCTAAGCACGAGACCGAGTCCGTCAGGTCGGGTGGGCCTCCGCCCCGGTTTCCTGGCGTCATTTAGGAGGCTTGCTGGTGCGTCGCGTTTCAGGGCGTATCGGGACTTTTACTGGAACTGGGCCTGTCGCACGAGGTGTTCGTGACAACGTGCGGGGCCGAGTAGAACGCTTGCACGAACTACGCTCGTAGAAGGCACGGAATCGTCGAAGTGGACCGGGGTTCAATTCCCCGCGGCTCCACCGATACGTTCGCATCATGTGGCGGGGGTGACCCCGTGTGGACACGCAGGCGCGCACTCTCGGGTGCGCGCCTGCGTGCGTTTTCAAGGTGATGCCGTTCGGGTCATGCGAGGAGCGTCTCGCCGATGTAGCCGCCCTCGGCGCAGCCCGGGGGAATCGCGAACACCGCCGAGCCGATCGGCGTGGTCCACTCGTTGAGCAGGTCGAGCTCGTCGAGGCGGCGCTGAATGGGCACGAACTGCTTCGTGACGTCGGCCTGGAACGAGACGAACAGCAACCCGCTATCCGAAATCTCGGAGCCGGCTGGTGCGTGGTCGTAGTTGTACGCTCGGCGATAGATGCGCTCGTCGGTGTTCTCCGAACGCGCCCGCCGAATGTGCGAGAACTCGGGAATCACCGGGAACCCGATGCTCGTTTTCGCCGCGAAATCGGGCTCGTCGTGCTCGCGCACCCCGGTGAGCGGCGCGCCGTTGGCGAGCGTGCGCCCGACCGACTGCTCCCGGCCGCTGCGATCGAGCCGATCCCACTTGTCGAGGTTCATGTGCGTGCGGCGCAGCACGAAGCTCGTGCCGCCGGCGAGCCAGCCCTCGGTAGCCCATACCAGCGCGTCGAAGTCGGCGTCCTGAGGTTTCGGGTTCGACGTTCCGTCGACCTGACCGAACAGATTGCGCATCGTGGTGCCCGGCTGCTCGGAGCCGAGCGCGCGGCGAAACCCGGTCTGGCTCCACCGCACCGACGCGAAACTGCGCGCGTCTTTCAGCAGCATGCGGGTGGCGTGGGCCACGGTGAACGCGTCGTCCGAGGCGATTTGCAGCAGCAGGTCGCCGTCGTTCCATGCCGGCTCCAGGCGATCGATGGTGAATGCGGGCAGCGGCCCGAGCCACTCGGGGAGGGCGGCTGATCCCGCAGCTCGCGTGACGAATTGCGGGCCGAAGCCGAATGTCACCGTGAGCCGAGCGGGCACCGTGCCGAGCTCGGGCTCGGAGTCGGCGAGTGCGGGATCACCCTGCGTCAGCCGCGCGGCGTCTTCGGTGAGAATCTGCATCATGCGCCGCAGCGCGTCGCGATCAGTGTCATCGTGCAGATCGAGCGCGACGAACGTTGCGTGCGCCTGGGGCGTCGTGGCGATTCCCGCCTGGTGTCGGCCATAGAAGGCGATCGTCTGGCCTCCATGGAGTGGCGCCGGAGCATCGAGCGCAGCGCTCGCATCGCGCTGCGGTGATCGGTTCAGTAGCGTATCAGCGCCCACCGCAACGGCGGCGCCGATGCCGGCGACGGCCCCTCCGAAGAGGAGCCCCCGCCGACTCATGCCAGGCCGACCGCTTCCGGTCGTCTGATCGGTGCTCATTCGGAGTGACCGCCCATATCGGCGTGCTCATCCATGGTCATGTCCATGTCGTCGCCGCCCTCGTAGTTCTCATTCGCTCCCGCATAATCTTTCGCGGGAACGGTGTACTCGTACGTGGAGTCGTCAGCGAAGGTCAGGGTGAACGTGACCTCGTCACCTGCCTGGAGCGGTTCGGTCAGCCCCATCAGCATGATGTGGTTTCCACCGGGCTCAAGCGACAGGCTGTCACCCGCGGCGATGACGAACCCGCCCGTCTTCTCGCGCATGATCATCTCGCCCGCTTCGTTCTCGACGGTCTCGTGCAGCTCGAGGGATGTCGAAGCTTCGGTCGTCGCGGAAACGACAGTGACGTCGCTGGAGCCCGTGTTCTCGAGCTCGCCGAACGCCGCCGACATGCCGCTCTCGGCGGCCTTGACCCAACCGTTCTCCATGCTGACCGAGGCGCCGGCGAGGGCGTCGGCCGACGACTGCGTATCCGTGGACGTCGGGCTGCAGCCGGTCAGAGCGAGCAGCGCGGCTGCAGTGAGGGCAACGGTCGGGGCGATGGTGGTGCGTGCAAACATAGTGATGCCTTTCAGCGTGAGGTGAAGATACATGAGTTCGGATCGACGTCAGCGTGACGCATCCGATGCGGGGTGGGGTCGCCGCTTCCTGCGCGACCAGAGTGCGAACCCGAGGAGAGCGATTGCGGCACCGCCGATCCCGATGATGACCGTGCGCCAGACGTTTCCGGTGCTCGTCGCCCGCGACACGGAGTCAGCCGATGCCTCGGGGGTCTGGATCACGGCTTCGCTCGGAGGCGCCGGAGTGGTGGCCGTCGGATTCGACGGAGCTGCGGGGTCCGAGGTCGGCGCCCCATCTCCGACCGTGAACGGAATGACGCTGCTGATCGGGTGACCGTCGGACGAGACCACGCGCCAGCGCACCTCGTAGTTCCCGTCAGGCAGGTCGCTGTCCACCGGCACGCTCACCTGCGGTCCATCGAGCTCAGGCGCGGCGTTCACCCACTCCGTGCCATCTTGATCGACGAGCAGCACGACCGCGCCGACGGTGAGCACTCGGTCGGAGAACTCGAGCGAGATCTCCGTCGGAGCTGAGGCCAGGCGCGCCGATTCGGCGGGAGTGCTCGACACCAGCTGATCGTGCGCGAACGCGGGTGCCGCGCTCCCGAATAGGAATGCGGCCGCGACGAGCACGATCGCGCCGATCCGCCCGCGAGCATTCGGGGCCCTGCGCGGGGATCGGCCGCGAAGACGCCATCGGTGTCGTGCGGGGTCAGGAGAACGTGTGGGCGGGGTGCCGGGCATAGCCGTGCCTCTCAAAGCGGTGATGAGGGTCATCGATGGGTGCCGCTCGAGCGCTCGCGTGCATGCGTGCGGTATCGAGTTGCCTCCGGATGCGGGCGCGCAGGGCCAGCGTGCGACCGAGTCCGATACGTCGCATCGGTCGTACGGGTATCGCGCGCACGTCGCAGTCGCCCGTGCGCAGCACGCGCGTCGCGCCCCGTACTCAGGGCAGTGCGACGCGCCTCGCGGCGCAGACGGGGCGGTTCAGCAGGAAGCGGTCAGCGCCGGAGGACCACGACGCTCGTGCACCGAGGGATACACGCCGAGCGGCAAGACCACCGCGCTGGAATCGTGGAACGGGGTGGGTCGCGCCACCGACGCAGAAGCCTCGGAAATCTCGGGGGAGACTGGCCGCAGCCGAGACAGGCTCGACACCAGGAGTCGCGCCAGTGCGGCCAACGAGGCGAGCGACATCTCAGCGCAAGAGAGCGCGACGACAGTGAGGAGACATGCGATGGCGTGCGCGATCCACATTGCGGCACCGGCATGTCCGAGATGCGCGGTGGTTGAGGTCGACGGGTCGAAGCTCGTCGTGATGGCGTGCACGTGCTTCGGCATCGCCGACGCGGAGCTCGAGGCGGGCGCGCTCGTCGCGCCGAGAATAAAGAGCGCGTGGAAGAGGAACTGGCTGGCCGCGACGGAGATCGTCAACCGGGGGAGCGACAGTCTGCGACCGGCGAGCCCGACGCAGACGAGCGTCGAGAGCACCAGCGGTACGACGATACCGAGCACCCCCGGAACCTCGCCGCCGCCCGCGACATGCGAGAGCAGTGCGACAAAGGTCGCCAGCGCCGCTGCGGCCGTACCCCGGAGGGCGGCGCTGGCGCGGGCTGACGTCATGCCCCCATTGTGTCAGACGGATCGCGGTGCGGCACGATCGAGCACGGAGCGAAATGCGCGTGCCGCCGGGCTGGGATTGAACTCGCTCCACGCGAGATACTCGACGCGGGCGGGCCCATCGGTGATTGGAATCTCGCGAATGCTGGGTTCGGAACGGATCGTGTTTGGGGGAAGCAGCGCGACCCCGAGTCCCTGCCGCACGAGTTCGAGGGTCAACCCGGTGCTCATCGCCTCGTACATCACCGAGCGCTGCACGCCGGCCGCTTGGAACGCGCCGTCGGATTGCGCGCGACCCGGCGTACCCCGGGGGAAGTCGATGGCCGGCTCATCCGCCAGATCGGCCAGGTCAAGTCGCCGCCGTCGTGCAAGCCGATGATCAGGGGCGACGACGGCCACGTGACGTTCGCGGGCGAGCTCTCGAAACGCGGCGCCGGTAGGCACGGTCGACTCGGGGAGACCCAGTATCGCGATGTCGACGGCTCCGGACGCGATCTCGGAGAGAAACACGTCGCTTCCGCCCACACGCAGCGACACGGATACCGAGGGATGCAGGTCGCGGAACTCGCGGAGTGCTGCGGGGATGTCGAGCCGTGTCGCGGTCGGAATCATGCCGATCGCGAGGCTGCCCCGGATCTCGCCCGCGGCGGCGACCGCGTCGGCGGCCGCGCGATCCGCCGCGTCGACTGCGGCCCTCGCGGCCGCAACGAAGGCTTCGCCGGCGGCCGTCACCTCGACGCGTCGGCTGGTGCGAGCGAAGAGGTCGACGCCGACTTCGCGCTCAAGCGCTTTGATCTGGTGGCTCAGTGACGACTGCACCACGAAGCAGCGCTCTGCGGCTCTCGTGAAACTGCGCTCCTCGGAGAGCGCGACCGCGTACCTGAGCTGCTGCAGTTCCATACATTCATGATTGCAGATCATGGATTCCATGCAACATATGTGTTGGACGCATGGACAGGGTCGCGGAGAGACTCGGTGCATGCAGAACTTCTCAGCGGTGTCCTCACGCTTCGGCTGGACCGCGCTCACCGCGCTCGCCCCCGCGATCTGGGGCTCGACGTACATCGTCACCACTCACCTGCTGCCGCCCGGGCACCCATTCTTCGCCGCGCTCATGCGGGCGCTTCCCGCCGGTCTGATCGCTCTCGGGGTGGCACGCACACTGCCGAAAGGCTCGTGGTGGTGGAAGAGTCTGGTGCTCGGCACGCTCAACATGGGCGCGTTCTTCCCCCTGCTCTTCCTCTCGGCGCAACATCTGCCCGGGGGCGTCGCGGCGACCCTCGGCGCTGCCCAGCCCATGGTGGTCGCCGTGCTCGCCGTGCTGATCCTGCGCGAGCGACTGTCGAGCTGGCGGGTGCTCTGGGGCGTCGTCGGGGTGATCGGCGTGGGGCTCGTCGTGCTCGGCCCCGGGGCCGGTCTCGACGCGATCGGCATCGCAGCCGGGCTCGCAGGCGCCGCCTCGATGGGGTCCGGAGTCGTGCTCGCGAAACTCTGGGGGCGCCCTGCCGGAGTCTCGGCGATCGGGTTTGCCGGGTGGCAACTCACCGCGGCGGGCATCGTGCTGCTCACACCTGCGCTGCTGATCGATGGCGTGCCTGCGGGAGTCGACGGCCCGGCGATCGCGGGGTACCTGTGGTTGGGTCTCGCCGGTGCGCTCGTGAGCTACACGATCTGGATGGCCGGCATTCGGCAATTGCCCGTCACCGCAACGGCGCTGCTGGGCCTGCTCTCACCACTCGTCGCCGCGCTCCTCGGTGCCGGCATCGCCGGCGAGGCCCTCACCACGCTGCAGATCGGTGGCTTCGCGCTCGCGCTGCTGGCGATGCTCGCCGGGCAGGTGGCGCCGCGCGCCGTGCAATTGCGCTCCTTCGTTCCGCGCTAGCCTGGCTTTGGGAAGTACCAGTGATACGCCGCAATGATGCGGAGAGAGAAAGGAACGCAGAGGTTCATGCTGCAATCTGAAACTCGGAACACACCGGGGAACGGGCTCGAACGGGCGCTGAGCAATCGGCACATTCAATTGATCGCCATTGGCGGGGCCATAGGTACGGGGCTCTTCATGGGGTCGGGCAAGACCATCTCGGTCGCCGGACCCTCGGTCGTGCTGGTGTACATGATCATCGGCTTCATGCTCTACTTCGTCATGCGCGCCATGGGGGAGCTGCTGCTGAGCCGCACCCACTACCGCAACTTCGCGGACTTCGCCGGCGACATCTTGGGGCCCGCTGCCGCGTTCTTCGTCGGCTGGACCTACTGGTTCTGCTGGGTGGTCACGGGCGTCGCCGATGTCATCGTCATCGCCTCCGTCTACGTGAAGTACTGGTTGCCGGTGCTGCCGAGCTGGATTCCGGCGGTCGCCATCATCGTGCTGCTGATGCTGCTCAACCTGCCCTCGGTGCGCGGCTTCGGTGAGACCGAGTTCTGGTTCGCGATGATCAAGATCGTTGCGATCGTTGCGCTCATCGTCGCCGGTATCGTGCTCATCGCGACCGGCTTCACGAACCAGTACACCGACACCCATTCGGGCGGCACCGTCGAAGCCACGGCCTCGTTCGCGAACTTGTTCACGGTCGGCGGCGGGTTCTTCGGTGGCGGATTCATGGGCTTCATCATGGGCTTCCAGATCGCCGTCTTCGCCTTCGTTGGCGTCGAGCTCGTCGGCACGGCGGCCGCCGAGACGAAGAACCCGGAGCACAATCTGCCGAAGGCGATCAATGCCATCCCGATTCGCATCCTGCTCTTCTACGTGGGTTCGCTCGTCATCCTGATGTCGGTGGTGCCCTGGATCGCGTTCAGCAAAGACGAGTCGCCGTTTGTCATGCTCTTCTCGCTCGCGGGCATCGGCGCGGCGGCCCACCTCGTCAACCTCGTCGTGTTGACGTCGGCCGCTTCGTCGGCAAACTCGGGCATCTACTCGACGTCGCGCATGGTCTACACGCTTGCGACGAGCGGCGACGCTCCGCGTCTCTTCGCGAAACTGACGCGAGCGAAGGTGCCGCGCAACGCGCTGTTCCTCACGGGGGTGCTGCTGCTGAGTTCGCTCGTGCTGCTGCTCACCGGCCTCGACAAGTCGACCGGGTTCTCGATCGTGACCACGATTTCGTCGCTGTGCTTCATGTTCGTCTGGACCATGATTCTCATCAGCTACCTGGTGTACCGCCGCCGGCGTCCGCAGGACCACGAGCAGAGCCGGTTCAAGATGCCCCTGGGCCGCACGATGCCGTTCGTCGTGATCGCGTTCTTCGTCTTCCTGCTCTGGGCATTCACGCAGGATCCCGATACGCTCGCGGGGCTCATCGCGACACCGGTCTGGTTCCTCGTCGTCGCTATCGGCTACCTGGTGCTGCGCAAGAACCCGGAGCACGCGCGACTGCGCGCTGAGCATGTGGAGAAGGTCGCTGAGGAGCGACGCGCGGTCTCCGACTGGCAGGCCGGGAAGCGCTGATCCCAGCGAGGTCGGGGCTAGCCGTCGCGGAGCGCATCGACGGGTTCGATGCGCGCGGCTTTGATCGCGGGGTAGCCGCCGGCGGCGAGCCCCACCAGTGCGCCGACGGCGACCCCGACCGGCGCGGCCCACGGTGCGATGACCGGCGTCCACTGCTGCACGAGGCACACGCCGATCAGGGCGAAGAGCCCGACCACCACACCCATGAGCCCGCCGAGCACACCGGTGGTCAGAGATTCGAGCATGAACTGTTGGGCGATGTCGCGCGTGCGCGCGCCGAGGGCGCGGCGCAGGCCGATCTCTCCGCGTCGCTCGGACACGGAGAGCAGGGTGACATTGGCGATGCCGATGCCACCGCCGATGAGCGCGACGATGCCGATCGCGAGGAACAGCACATTGACGTCGGCCTGCACGCCCTGACGCAGCGCGCTCGACGATGACGGTGCGCCGACCGTGAAGCCATCGGGGGAGTTCGGGCTGAGGGCGATCGGAGCCTGGTGCGCGACCACCTCTCCCGCACCTACGGCGATGCGGATGTCGAGGCTCTCGGCGGCGGCGATGCCGAGCTCGTCGCGCGCCGTCGAAATCGGCACGATCACCGAGTCGAGCAGGGGCTTCCGTGTGCCCACGGCATCGAGTATGCCGATGACCGTATACGCGTGATCGTCGATGAAGATGGCCGGCTGCCCCGTGACGCGGTTCACCCCGAGCCGTTCAGCGGCTCCAGCGCCCAGCACCGCGACCCGGTCAGCGCGATTGTCGTGGCCGGCGTCGAAGAAGCGCCCGGTCTGCAGCTGGCCGTCGACGGTCTCGAGGAGTTCAGGGGAGGCGGCGACCACGGCGGGGGCCGCCTGCTGCGCGGCGGAGGGATCCTGCACCTGCACGGCGTCGACCTGCGGCGCCCGCGCCGGTTTCGCGACGAGCGCCGCATACTCGACTCCGGCGAGGTCTGAGACCCGCTCGACGGAATCCCACGGCAGCATTGCCGTCGCCCGTTCTTTCCCGTTGGCAGCTTTCGTGGATCCCGGCTCGACGGTCACGCGGGTCGCGGAAAGCGCGTCGAACTGCTGTGCGATCTGGCCCGCGGCGGTCTGCGCGAATCCGATGGTCGCGACGAGCGACGCGATGCCGAGCACGGTGCCGATCAGAGTGATGACGAGGCGCGACGGGCGCGCCCCGACCCCCTCAAGCGTTTCTCGCAGGAGGTCTCTGCCCGAGATGCCGGTGTGCGACGAACGGCGCCACGGCCCTCGAAGCCGCGCCGCCCAGGCGCTGATACGTCGCTGCATCATGACACCTCCGAAAGTATGCCGTCATGCATACGGGCGCGCCGGTGCGCGGCGGCCGCGACGTGCGTGTCATGAGTGATCATCACAATGGTGAGTCCGTCGGCGCTGAGGTCGGAAAAGAGGCGCAGGATCGCCTGCGAGTTCTCACGGTCGAGGTTGCCGGTGGGCTCGTCTGCGAGCAGCAGGCGCGGTGACGTGCTCACGGCCCGCGCGATGGCGACGCGCTGGCGTTCGCCGCCCGAGAGGGTAGTGGGGAAGAAATCGACGCGATGCGAGAGCCCGACTCGCTCGAGCGCCGCGCGTGCCAGCGGCTCGCGCTCCGCACGGGATAGACCGGCGTAGGTGCCCGCCAGCATCGTGTTCTCGAGCACGGTGCGCGTGGGCATCAGGTGGAACGACTGGAAGACGAAGCCGATAGCGCTGGCGCGGAGAGCGGCGCGGGCGTCTTCTCCCAGATCGCCGACGTCGATGCCCTCGAAACGGAAGTCGCCGGTGCTCGGGCGATCCAACAATCCCAGGGTGTTGAGCATGGTCGACTTGCCCGAGCCCGACGGGCCGATGATCGCGAGGTAGTCGCCGCGATCGACGCTGAGCGTGACACCGCGGAGCGCGTTGACCGGAGGCGGGCCCGGGAAGAATCGCGTGACGTCGTTGAGTGAGATGAGCGGTCCGGTGAAGTCGTGATCACGGGGAGACGCTTCAGTGATCGCGTCGTCGGGCGACGCCACCGGGGTTTCCGCGAACAGGCGCGCGAGCTCGCTCACCGACCGACCACGACCTTCACGCCCGGCGCGATGCGCCGGTCGTCGCTCGAGATTTCGACGTACCCGTCTGCGGCGAGTCCGGCGGTGACGTCGATGAGTTCGGTCTCGGCATCGGCGCCATGGCGAAGATCGACGAGGAGTTCGACGCGATCCTGCCCGCCCGAGCCCGACGACAGTGCCGCAATGGGCACCGCGAGCACATCGCCGTCGGTGCTCGCCACGGGAACGCGCACGCGCACGTTGGTGCCCCGCAGCGCCTCGATCTGGTCGCTCGTAAGGTCGCTCGGGGCGAAGTTCACCGTGTAGCGAGACGAGGTGTCAGCGTCGCCTCCCGACCCGGAGGCGCCTCCGCTGTCGCCGCCACTGGTCTCGCCGTCAGCGCCGTTCGCGGATCCGCCGCTGCTGCGCTTCTTGGGGGCTTCGATGCTCGCCACCGTGGCCTGGATGTCGGCACCATCGGGGCCGGGGAACGTGGCGACGGCGCCCTCCACGAGCAGCTCAGCGTCTTGCGCGGAAATCGTGCCAACAATGGTGAGGGTCGCGCCCGACACGCTCATGGGTGAACCCGAGAGCACGTCGCCGCGAGACACGGAGACGTCGTCGACGCGTCGCGGCAGGTCGCTGAGGAACAGCACTTCGCTCGACGGAAGCGTGGGCAGCACGCGCTCCTGCGCGGTCGCAAGCTCGCTCTGCGCGTCCGAGAGCAGGTCGTTCGCGGAGGTCACGGCGGCCTGCTCCGCGAGGAGATCGGCGGCAGCGGCTCCGGCTTCGGCGGCCTCGTTCGCCGCGGCACGCGCCTGGTTCAACGCCGACTGCGCTTGCGCGAGCGACACGTTGGCATCCCGCACCGCGCGCTCAGCGCTCTGGAGTGCGTCTGCCGCCTCGTCCCCACCGGTGGCGGGGGCGTACCCGATCTGGTCGTAGACGGCGCCGATCGCGGACGCCGTATCCCATTCGAAGGTGTCGTTGCCGGGGTCACCAGCGGCGTATCCCAGCGCTCCCAGAGCGGCCTTGAGCTGCACGACGTCGGGGCCGCGCATGCCGATGCTCAGACTGCGATACGCGGGGAGTTCTCCGGGGAGCACGATGACCGGTCGCCCGGCGACCTCGAGTGCGATGCTGCCGGACTGGAGCACCGCGCCAACCTCGGGCACGTGCCCGGTGATCACCGGACGATCGCCGGCCGCCCCCGAATCGATGGTGACGGCGACAGCATCGGCGTAGGTGACCTCGCCACGTGTGACGACGGTGTTCTCGATGCTGCGCTCCTCGATGGGCGCGGTGATCGGACCGGCCTCGGGTGCCGCCGTGCGCGCAGCGACCTCGGCCGGGGACACGATGAACTGCATCACGCCGATGCCGATGAGTAATGAGACCACGGCGACACCTGCGATCAGCGCGACGAGGCGAGTGCCCGCCCAGGCTCGCAGTGCACGACCCCCGTGCGGCTGATCCGGTTGGTCGCCCCACTCATTCGCCTGCGCAGGAGGCGCCTCGACACTCTGGGGCGTCTCAGCGATCTCGGAGGCGCGCTCGGCCCCGGCGCGACTGCGGCGCCCGAATCCCCAACCCACAGGCTACTTCTTGACGCCGTACTGGGCGACGAGGGCATCGAGCTCGGCACGGTGCTCGTCGATGAACTCCTGCTCAGCGGCGAACGTGAGCTTCTGCAGCTTCTGGTCGTATTCGACCTGCTTCTTGCACGTCGCGTCAGCGACCGCGACCTCGATCTCGCGTTTCTTGAAGGCGTCCAGCTGCTCCTGGTCGGGCTCAGAGTACTCGTCTTCCCCGCCCCCGGAGTACAGCGCATTGCTCTCCTCCGAAACCTCTTGGGCAGCCGTGTTCGGCGACGTGAACTCATCGACGCCGCGGTCGGCCATGCACGACGCCCACTGCTGATCGAGTTCGGCGACCTCGGGCGAATTCGTCTCTTCGCCGTAGAAGGGTTCGTACACCGTGTTCATCGCTTCGAACAGTTCCGCGAACTGCGGATCCTCGTACGCCGCCTGCGATCCGCCCTGCTCGTCTTGAATCTCGTGCTGAGCGGCGCCCTGGCACCCGGCGGTCGTCCAGTCGTACTCGTAACTGCCGTCTTCATCGAGCGCGGATTCGTCTTGCGGGCCGTACAGGGTTTCGTAGAAGGCATCGCGCTCGGACTCGCTGAGCGATTCGAGATACGTGCCGTTGGGGTCGACGTACTCTTCCATGTCATCCATCGCCTCATCTCCACCCGGCCAGGAGGTGATGCCGTATCCGTACTGCTCGGCGAACTCGACGGAGCCCCACTCGGGTTCGTCGCCGTCGGTTTCGGAGCTGTACATGACGCTGCCGTTGTTCGTGTTGGGCTGGTACTCGAAACCCTCCTTCGTCATGCACTCGGCAATCAGGGCTTCGGTCTTCGCGTTCTGCTCATCGAGCTTTTCCTGCGTGAATTCGTTCTCGTCGTAGAGCGCTGAGAGGTACTGCTGCAGCGGGCCAACGGCCTCGTCTTCGGATGAAGCATCGGATGCTCCGCCCATGCACCCGCTCAGTGCCACCGCGGCTGCGAGCGCGAGCGCCGGCGCCAGGATGAAGCGGGTACGTGTTCGGGGAGAAGTAATGCGCGTGTACATGGGAACCTCGGTTTCGGCGTGCCCGGGCAACGATGCCCTTCAGTCGGAATCGATGTTGAATCGAATGTATTTTGGATAATGCCCTTACTTTAAGTGAAGCGCTGGGTGTGCGTTGCATGGATCGCCGCGGTTCCGGGATCGGATGTTGGATACCGGCCTCGCGGTGGCGCGCAGGCGACCGCAACGCAAGCGGATCGCCGCCCGGGTAGGATCGAGGCGTGGAATCGACGCGGGGCGAGCGAACAGGCCGAGGCCTGATCGCTGCGGGTGTCGCTACGTTCGTCGCTGCGTTGTCGCACTCGCTTGCCGACGGGAACCCGGCCCCGCTGCTCGGCGTTCTGCTCGCGCTCGTCTTCGCGGCTCCGGTGTGCGTTGCGCTCGCTGGTCGATCGCTCTCGTGGGTGCGCCTCGCTATCGCCGTCGGCGCCAGCCAGTTTGCCTTCCACGGGTTGCTCCTCGTTGGGCTCGGCGAAGGGTCATTCGGGTGGCCGGCATCCGGCGGCGCGCATCTGCATGCAGCCGCAGCGGCGACGATCTCGTCGGGAGCGTCACCCGCGCTCGAGGCGGTTGCGCACACTGCGCACGCCACTCCGGCGATGTGGGCGGCGCACGTCTGCGCCGCCGTCATCACGGTGCTCGCACTCGGGGCAGGGGAGCGCGCGGTCGTCGCGATCCTCGGGCTCGTCCGCCTCGCGCGCGTCTCTGCGCTGTTGCGGTGGAGCCCGCGAGCACTCGGCGATCCCGAACCCATCCCGGCGACCTGGCGCCTGAGCGCGCCCCGGCTCGCGGTGCTCACGGTGATGCGTCTGCGAGGGCCGCCCGTCGTGGCGTAACCCTCCCAGCTCATCACTCGCGTGACGGCCATTCGCCGCCGCTGAGCACTGCCCGTATCGCGTATCGCGCGGGGCCAGTGCGTGTGGCCGCCGCCGCGCACCCTCAACATCACCGGAGTTATTCCATGTCTCAGCACACCCGTACCCAGATTCTCGTCCGCACCCTGTCTGGCGTTGCCGCGGGCGCCGTCCTCGCCGTCGCCGCTCCGCTGGCGGCGTCGGCTCACGTGACCGTCACCCCTGACCAGGTCGAGTCGGGCGGATGGTCGTACCTGACGTTCCGCGCGCCGACCGAGTCGGAGGCGGCGAGCACCACCAAGCTCGAATTCCATCTGCCCGAAGACACCCCGTTCTCGCACGTCTCGTACCAGCCCGTGGCGGGCTGGTCGGCGAAGATCGATGACGAGCAATTGCCGAAGCCGGTCGAGGTGCTCGGTAACACCATCAGCGAGGCCCCGGTGACCGTGACCTACACCGCGGATGGCGCCGGCATCGAACCCGGCCAGGTGCAGATGTTTACGCTGTCGGTCGGACCGATCGCCGACACCGGTCATATCGTCATCCCGGTGACGCAGACTTACAGCGACGGCTCGGTCGTCGAGTGGCAGGCGACCCCTGAAGAGGTCGCGGCCGACGACACGCTGGAGCCGGCCCCCGTGCTCTGGGTGAATGATGCCCCGCCGGCCGACGATCACCACGCGAGCGGTGCCGCAGCGGGCGACCACGACACGGCAGCTACTGAAACGGAGACCGCAGCGGCGTCGGATTCGAGCGGCGTGACGCTCGGTCTGAGCATCGCCGCGCTCGTGATCGCTGCCGGAGGCGCCCTGCTCGGTGCCCTCGCTCTGGCGCGCACCCGCAAGGCGTCGGCGTGACGCTCGCGCATCGCATTCGGCTCGCAGCGGCGGGCGCGCTCGTCGCGCTCGTCGCGGTGCCCGTGGCGGCGACCGCCGCGTTCGCGCACGACAGTCTTGTGAGCGCGGATCCGCTCGCCGGTACCACCGTCGAGTCGCTCGACAGCATCACCCTGCAGTTCAACAACTCGCCGCTCGGTCTCGACGGCAGCAATTTGGTGCAGGTGATCGGCCCCGACGGCAAGTACTACGAGACCGGGTGCCCCACACTCGCCGGCCCCGTCGTCACCGCACCCATCGCCTTGGGTGCAGCGGGCGAGTATCAGGTCGAGTGGCGGGTGGTCTCATCAGATGGGCACCCCATCTCCGAGGAGTACACGTTCACCTACGCGCCGGCGGCGGGCACCGAAACCGCCGCCGGGTCTGAGACGCCGCAGTGCGGCACTGCCGCCGGATCGCCCGGCGATGCGGCGAACTCCGCCGCCACAGGCGGTGACACCGCCGACGAGCGCGTCGCCGAGACCCGGAGCCCCGTGAGCGGGCTCGGCATCGGTGTCGGGGTCGGTGGGTTCGCTGTCATTGCGATTGCGGCTGCGGCCTGGTTCATCCTGCGGAAGCCGCGCGGCGAGTAGCAGCGTCGAGTGACGCGTGGTGGCGCCCCAGCCGTGAGGTCTGGGGCGCCACCGCAGGGCGCGGAGTGAGCCAGGCGGTGTCGACCAGCACCGCCCGGCTCACTCGTGCGCGTCGTCAGCAGTTGCCCACTCGGGGAATGGGTCGGGAAGCGCGAGCCACGCCTCGGGCCCGGCCTCGAACTCGGCGTCGGTGAGCGCTGCCTCGTCGAGCGCTGCGCCGAGCCCGTCGCGGTCGACGTCGATGCCGATGAATGCGAGGTCTTGACCGATCGCGAGCAGCTCGGCGTCGACGCCGACTCCACTGCCGAGCGGTTCGAACGAGATGACGCGCCCGACATGATCCCAGCTCGCGACAGTGGCAGGTCGGGTCGCCAACCGACAGAACCCTGCGGAGCGCGCGACCGTGCCGAACTCGCCCGGTTCGATGCGCTGGTCGAGTACCTGTTGCAGGCGCCCGGGGTGCAGGGGGCGCTCGTGCGTGTAGCGGAAGCCGCTGACGCGTGGGTCGGTCATGTGTGGATCGAATTCGCTGTTGAGGAGCGCGATCCACCCTGCGCCGTCTTGCCCCTCCTTGATGGCATGTGTCGCGCCGCCAGCAATTGACGCCGCCCTGCCATCGAGGGAATCGCCTGCCTGCTGGAGACTGAGTCGTGCTCGAGGTGCCAGGTGATTCGCGAGAGCCATAAGCGTGGAGAGATCGGGCGTCGAGAGTGCCTCCCAATTCACGAGCACGATGTGCGATGCGAATTCGACCTGCGTGACCAGCAGTTCGGAGCGCGCAACGTGCAGTGCGCTGCCTCGCGCACGCACGTAGTCGTCGCGCATCAGGTCGGTGAGTAGGTGGCTGGCGTCGACGACGCAGACGACGCGGGTGAGGCGCAGATCGTCGGGCTCCGATGAAAACGCGCCGATGATCTCGGTGGCGCGGATGTCGGCGGGCAACTCGACGACGACGCTGGTTCCGGAGCCGGCCCAGGGTGCCAGTGCGATAGTTTCGCGAATCGGATCGATGGCGACCGCGAGGTGAGCGGCTGACAGGAGCATGGCGCGATCGCGCTCGGCCAGGCGAGCGGCGTAGGCGCGCCGCTCGGGTACGCAGGCGCCGACGACGGCGATGACGTTGATGTGGTGCTCGGACACATGAGCCTCCGGAGGTGTGGGGAGCGGCGGTACAGGGTTCTGCCTCTACTATAATGATAATTCTTATCAATAAGGATCGGAGAAATGCACATGAAAGTACGCGCGTCACTGAAGTCGCTCAAGCAGCAACCGGGGGCTCAGGTTGTACGGCGGCGAGGCCGGGTGTACGTCATCAACAAGCAGAACCCCCGGTTCAAGGGGCGTCAGGGCTGATTCGGGCCTCCGGGCTCAGCGGCACCAGTCGCTGAGCCCGCCAATCACCGAGCGCACGGTCTCGCCGGTCGTGAGGCGCACGTAGTTCGTCGTCGTATGCGAGTACCCGCCCGTGACCGGCACCCCATCGGGCTCTCCCTCGCGCGACACCGCCTCAACCGCGGCGAATTCGCCGTTCGGGGAGACGCAGACCCGCCCCACGCCCGTATCTCCGGCGGAGGGAGTGTATACGGGGGTGCCGTCGATCGGTTCGGGGTCTCCGGCGGCGGCGGTGTCAGAGGGGGCGCCGTCGTTCGTCAGGCGAAGCAACTGCCCGCCCGACGCGAGGCTGCCATTGCCGAGCTGCGACCCCGCCGATCGTGGATCGACCCGCATCGCGTCTGTCGCAAGGTCGACGCTCTGGCTACCCACGGGTGCGGCGGACGAGGCACCGGTGCGCACGAGCGCGCTGCGTGTGTCGAGCGGAAGCTTGGCGTTCGGATCGCCCGTACCGTGATCGAGCGGGGTTGCCGGCGGTGCGCCCGCGAACGTTCCGGTCACAATGCTCGAGAGATCCAGGAGTACGTCGCCCGTCGCCGTCGCGACCGCGAGGTTCGTGCTCCCGGGTGCGAAGCCGAGCAGGTCACCGGTGATGCCCAGATCGAAGCTGCGCGGCGTCGGAGCCGCCTCCCAGCCATGGAGTCGGCCATCGGGGGTCTGGAAGACGAGCGAGGTGGTGCCGGGAATGAAACGCCAATCGCGAACCGGCAGTGCGACGCCGGCATCGTCGGTCACCGTCGACACAATGATGGCTTGTGGATCGATGACGAGGAGGGTGCGGTCGTAGTGCGTGCCGTCTTCGCCGACGCCGGATCCGACCACACCGAGAACCCCGCCATCGGGTTCGCTGCGCAACTGACCGAGGTCCGCGAGCCCCATGATGCGGAACGGTTGGTCGCTCGCGCCGCCTCCAGGGTTTGCCTGCGGTCCGTGGACGGCGAGTTCTGCGCTTCCGGTGTCATCGCGGGTGATGACCGCGAGTCCGGTGGTGACCTGCGCATACTCCTGGATGTGTGGCGCGGTGAATGCGGTGCGCGTGGCCGCAGCATCGTGCACGCGGTGCTCGAGCAGGCGATCCTCGGTGTCTCCGCGTACCAGCGTGTACGTCAGCGGATCCGGGGTGCGAAATGCCGCCTCGACGGTGCCTGAGCTGCCCGTCGCCATTCCTGTGACGGACGCCGAGATGCGGTACTCCGTGTCGGTCTGGAGCATACCGGCGAATCGCAGCGTGACGGTACCGCCGTTCGTTGAGACCCCGAACGGGGCTGCGGGCGTCACGGTCACGGCAGCAGCCTCCATCTCGGTGACCGGTTGACTGAGGTGCAGCTGTACCCGCTGTGCGGTGCGCGACACCAGCAATTCGGTGTTGGCATCGGTCGACTGCAGTCGCGGTGCTTGGAGGAGGTTGGCGATCGCGAGACCCGACGCGAGCAGCACCAGGATCGCGAACACCGCGATCACGGTAACGCGAGCACGCCGGCGCGCACCGGCTTCGAGGGCCCGTTCAGTAGACATACGGATCATCCGGCTCTGCGATCGCGGTCACCGAGTAGGGGCGCAGCACGACCGGCTGGTCGCTCGTCACATCGGGGTTCGGCACGAACGCACCCTCGACCTCGACCCACGACCCGGCCGGGTGATCCTGCGACCACCCGGGTGCGAGCACCGGTACGCCGAGCGGCTGGGCGTCGACGGCGCAACACGACACGACAAAGCGTGAGGCGTAGAACAGGTCAGATTGCGCATCGGGGCCGGCGAGCACGAACCCGGTGAATCGTGCGGTACGCCCCTCGGCCTCGGCGCCGCCGTTCTGACGCAACAGCATGGCCCAGTCGCGAGGATCCCGGTCTTCATCGGCGGCGTTCATATCGGCGATGCCGCCACCTCCGCCTGCGTTGACCTCCCGCTGCTGCGCGGTCGCCGCCGAAAGCGTGGTGGGTGGCGCGATGAGCAGCGCGGCGGCGGTACCGCTGACCAACAGTGCGGCACCGGCGATGTGTAGGAGGCGGCGTGCGGTGCGGCGAGGCGCCGGGGCTGCGGGATCGCCGTGCGCGTGCGGCTCATCGTGCATTGGCCCGTGCTCGTGCTCGTGCTCGTGCTGATCTCGTGCCCGCCGCACCACGGGCACGGCGGCGATGAGGGCAATCGCGGCGATGGCGCTCAGCGACACGGTGAACCACAGGTAGCGGGGGTGCACGTACCAACTCAATCGCCCAGTGGCGGCGAGCCAGACCACGGCGGCGATCCCGATGCCGCTGAGCAGCAGGCCGCGCCAGTACTTCGAGAAGCGATCAGGCGACAAGGTTGAGCCCCCATCCGATGACGAGGCAGCAGAGGGCGACCAGCGCGGTCACGAGAACCAGCGTGCGCGCCGTGAACGTGGTGCGCAGCAGGGCCAGCATCTTGACGTCCATCATTGCTCCGAAGAGGAGAAATGCGACGATGCTGCCGGGCAAGAACGTGGCGCTCAGCGAGAGAATGAAAAACGCATCGACGCTCGAGCAGATCGCGATGACGAAAGCCAGAAGCATGAGCGCGAGCACCGACCAGAGCGGGTGCGCGCCGAGCGTCACGAGGAGGTCGCGCGGAGCCCCGACCTGAATCGCGCCGGCGATCGCCGAGCCGATGATGAGCGCAGGCATGAGGGCGCTGGTCTCTTCTGCGATACCGAGGAGACTGCGCTGCCAGCGGCTGCCGCTCTGGTGCTCGTCGGCGTGCTCGCAGTGCGCCCTGAACTCGCGAGTCAGTGCGGAAGCGGGATTCGATGAGCGGCTGAGAAGCCACCCCGCGAGGTTCGCAATGACGAACCCGCCGATGATGCGGGCGGCGAGAATGCCGTCGCTCCAGCCGAAGGCCTGATAGGTCGTGATGATCGTGACCGGGTTGAGCACGGGGGCGGCGAGGAGAAAGGTGACGGCTTCCGGTACCGAGAATCCGCGCAGCATGAGCCCGCGGGCCAGGGGCACGTTGCCGCACTCGCACACCGGGAGCAGGATGCCGGTCACCGAGAGGACGGCTCGCCGCAGCGCTGGCCTGCGGGGGAGGATGCGGTCAATGAGGCGCTGCGGAACCCACACCTGCACCGCGGTCGAGAGCAGGATGCCGAGGAACACGAACGG
Source organism: Leucobacter musarum subsp. musarum (assembly GCF_001273845.1). GTDB lineage: Bacteria > Actinomycetota > Actinomycetes > Actinomycetales > Microbacteriaceae > Leucobacter > Leucobacter musarum. Next base: position 795,256 of record NZ_JHBW01000087.1, on the reverse strand, counting down.
CAGCGACTCGATGAAGACGCTGAGCGCGAGTGTCACGAAGTCGGCGACCGCGGTGGGCAGCGCGAGGGCGGCCCCGGCTCGATCGGTCAGCGCACGGACGCCAATCGCTGCGAGCAGCGCGGCGGCTGCAATGGCGATGGGAACGGCGTTTCGCGGACGCGTGGCGGTCAGGTGCACGCCGCCTCCATACTTTCCGAGCGCAGCGGTATGGTCCTGCCGCGAGTCACGGGAGATCGATAATCGTTCTCAGTATAAGTCGGTTATGAGCGACCCGCGGCACGGCACTCCGCACAGATGCCGAAGACCTCAAGCGTGTGCGAGTGGATCTCGAAATCGTGCGTGCGCGCCACCGAGGTGAACCACGCTTCATCAGGAGGCTCGATCTCGATCGTCGTGCCGCAGCTCGTGCACACCATGTGGTGGTGATGCGTCTGCGGATCGTCGCACGCCCGGTACAACTGCCCGTCGGGAGTCGAAATCGCGTCGGCCTCCTGGTTGTCGACCAGCGTGTTCAGCTGTCGGTACACCGTAGCAATACCGATCTTCATGCCGTCATCGGCGAGGCGACGATGGAGCTCCTGGGCTGAGATGAATCCGGCCATGGATTCGAGCGCCGTGCGCACCGCAGTTCCCTGCGTTGTGCGCCGGGTGCGAATGGTCGTCACGGTGAAACTCCCGGGGGTCGATGGTCGCCTCCGATGCTAGCAGCGGCGTGTCGAGCGCGGGGGACGCCGCCAGCGAACGAAGACGGCGTGCGGAAATGGTTGGAGTCCGCCTTCGCCCCTTTCGAGCGTCGGTCGCGATCGATAATCTGGACAAACGACCGAAAGGACATTCGCGCATGGGCTTCTTCACCAAAGACACGGCAGCCGCCGGCGGCGCAGCAGGCGCCCTGGCCCCGCTTTCGAAAGACCGCATCAAGGCTGCCTTGGAGGCCGCCGGCTGGTCATACAGTGTCGACGGCGACGGCGATATCGGGGGCGGGTGGGAGTACGGCTCGTTCTTCTTCTTCGTGAACGGCAACCAGGATGAACTGCTGTGCGTGCGCGGGTACTGGCGCGGCCGACTCGAGGAGACCGACTACCTGCGGGCACTGGAACTTGCGAACGAGTGGAACGCGGAAAAGCTCTGGCCCAAGACCTATATCGGCCGTGACGACGAGGGCGCTGTGCGCGTCAACACCGAGCACAACGTTGACTACGAGCCCGGGCTGACCGATGAGCAGCTTGCGCAGCACCTGCTCTGCACCGTCAATACCAGCATGGCGTTCTTCGAACGCGTCAACGAGGTCTTCCCCGAAGCCTGGGCGACGTTCAAACCCGAAGGCTGATCGCCAACCGTGGATCAGCGATTTCAAGTTGACCTCGCCGGAATGGTTGACCTCCTCTCCCGGCATCTCTACTCGGGGCCGCAGGTGTACCTGCGCGAACTCATCCAGAACGCCGTCGACGCGGTGACGGCTCGCCGTGAGCAGGATGCCGGCGCGCCCGCGACGATCCGGCTTCGCACCTCTGTCGATGCCGACGGACACGCCCACCTTGAGATCGCCGACACCGGAATCGGGCTGACGGCCGAAGAAGCCGCCGAACTGCTCGCAACGATCGGGCGATCGTCGAAGCGCGATCCGGTGCTCGGCCTGGGCCGAGACGCGTTTATCGGCCAGTTCGGCATCGGCATGCTTGCGGCCTTCATGGTGGCAGACCGCATCGTCGTGCACTCGCGCTCTGCGAGAGGAACGGAGTCGATGCGCTGGGAAGGGCGAGCTGACGGCACATTCACAGTCGCCGTCGAGCCCGCGGGGGCGGACATCGAAGAGACCGGTCCCGGATTCACCGAGACCGGATCGACCGTGCGCCTCACGGCCCGAGCCGATGCTGCGCACTGGTTGGCGAACGACACGGTGGTCGGGCTCGCAACCGAGTTCGCCTCCCTGCTGCCATTCGACGTCGCCGTCGAAGTGCCAGTGACGGCGACCGAGCGCGCCTGGCGCAGAATCACTCAGGCTGAGCTTCCCTGGCGGGTGGCGCACGAGACGACGACGGCCCGCTCGCGAGCGCTCGCCGAGTACTGCGAGCGGGTGTTCGGCTTCACGCCACTCGGGCACATCGACCTCGACGTGCCGCTCGCCGGCACGACCGGGGTCGCATTCATCCTGCCCCAAGCCGTGTCGCCCGGTACCGGACAGCACCGCGTCTACATGAAACGCATGCTGCTCGGGCCCCGTGTCGACCGGGTGCTGCCCGAATGGGCATTCTTCGTACGCGCGGTGATCGACTCGGATGCACTCTCACCGACCGCCTCCCGCGAGCACCTCCACGACGACGAGATCCTGCTCGGCGTGCGCGAATCGCTCGGCGCGCAGCTGAAGCAGTGGGCGACGCGCACCCTGCGGCAGCCCGGTGACGTGATGAACCGGTTCATCGAGACCCACCACCTCGCGCTGCGCGCGCTCGCGGTCACCGACCCCGACATGCTCGCGCTCGTCGCTGAGGTACTGCCATTCGAGACGAGCGATGGGCCGATGACACTCGCTGGCGCCGCGTCGCACGGAGAAATCGTCTACACGGCGACGCCCGAGGCCTATCGCCGCGTGGCCGCGGTCGCACGCGCTCAAGAACTCGTCGTGGTCAACGCCGGCTACGTGTACGACGCCGACATCATGGAGCGGCTGGGGCGCCTCGACGGCTGGGCGGTCCGCGAACTCGACAGCGCCGACCTGGTGCAGGTACTCGGCGTGCCCGCCATCGAACGCGAGCTCGCCGTGGCCGATGCGGTCGCTCGCGCTCGCGAACTGCTCGAGGGCGACGACTGCGATGTGCTCGTGCGCACGTTCGCACCCGACACCGTTCCGGCAATCCTGCTGCGTGATTCCGACGGCGAGCACCGGCGAGCACTCGATCGTGAGCGTCGAGCGACACCCGACCTGTGGGGTGGGTTGCTCGACGCCTTCGCCGAGACGAACGCGGGGACGCGGCGCACCCGCACGCTCGTACTGAATGACGCGTCACCCGTCGCGCGCCGACTCTTGGCAGCGCCCGGCGGTGCGGTGTTCGCAGCCGGGCTGCGCTCCTTGTATCTCTCGGCGGTCATGCTCGCCGGTGACGGGCTGCGCGCGAGTGAATCGGCATCGCTGTCGGACGCGCTCGGCGTACTGCTCGACGCGTCGCTCGCAGACGCATCCGAGCGTGACGCAGGGCTGCCGCACCCGTCCGACCCCCGCAGACCGGAGGACCCCCGATGATGATCGACCAGCAACTCCTCGATCTGCGAGATCTCCCGTACGGCGTCGCGCGTACCGCCGCGACCGAAGCCATCGCCCGCCGCGTTGAAACCGAGGGACCGCTCGAGCACCTGGCAATGGCGTTACTCGAACTCGTCGAGGCGTACACCTTCACCGACGAGGGTGTGAAGTCGTTCGTGGTCTTCGCCCAGCTGCTGCGGCTCTGGGACGAGTCGCCCGAACTCTTCGACGCAGCCGACGAGCGCAACCTCTTCTGGGAGTTCAAATGGATCGCGGCCGATGTGCCCGAATACCCCCAGATCTCGCACGCCCAAGCGGCCGCCTTTCTCGACGACATGCAACGGCGATTCGAGCTCGCGGGGCACGGGCTGTCATCGGTGCGCATGAGCCGATTCCGGTGGGCCTGGCACGTCGGCGATCCCGAAGCCGAGGCGGCCCGCATCGACTGGGTCACCGGCATGCGCGACGAGTTCGAAGATTGCGTGGCCTGCACGATCGGCCAACAGGTCGATTTCTTCACCGAGACCGGCCGCCCCGCAGAAGCCGTGGCACTCGGGCTCACGCAGGAGTTCGACTGCAATCTTGAGCCGGCCCGTACCCGGTACGCCGTCGCACTCGCAGCACTGGAAATCGGCGATGCCGAGCTCGCCGCACGCTCGGCCGGCGACGCGCTCGCCGCAGACGACGGAGGGGCGACCGACTTCGGGCCGGCACGGGGCAAGCTCTTCGCCACACTCGCGCGGGGCGGGGACTTCGACCGCGCACTCCGAGTGCTGCGCAACGAGCACGTCGCGCTGCTGCGGGGCGGCTCAAGCCCGCTCTTCCGCTTGAGATTTCTGCTCGGGGTGCTCGCCGGGCTTTCGGCTCGGCTCGATCAGGGAGCTATGGAGACCGGTCTGCGTGACCCGGAATGGCGCACAGTCGCAGATCTGCATACCTGGGTGCACCGGGAGAGTACCGCGCTTGCCGACCTCTTGGATCCGCGCAATGGCAATCGCTACTACGCCGATGCGATCGCTGCAGCGCTCGCGACACAGCCCAGCGCGTTGCACTTGCCGACGAGCGGGCAGCCCGTCGAGGTCGCTGCGGAGCCTGCCGGGCTGGCCGGCAACGGTCCGACTGGCGAACGGTCGGCGGAGGCGGACGTCACGGCCACCGCGAGGTCGGGAGTGCGCGTCGACACCAATGCGGCCTGGATGTCAGGCGAAGCCGCATTCGCCACTGCGGAACACGCCGCCGGTCAGCGCGACCACGCCGCCGCCGCTCGAGCCTACGGGCGAGCGGCAGAGCTGTTTGAAACGGAGGGGTGGCTGGAGCGCGCCGGGTTCGCGCACGCGGAAGCCGCGCAGTGCGCTGCCCTGTCGGGCGCCGACCCCGACGCCCACCGCCGATTCGCCGCAGCGATCCCGCGTCTGCGAACGGGAGGAGCCGACCCGGAGGCGATCGTCGCGGTGCTCGCGGCCTGGGCCCCCGTGGCGTCACGCATGTCTGACCCCGAGATGCATCTGCGTGAGGTGGCGGCTGAACTCGATCGCATGATCGCGTTTGACGCCGGAGATGCTGCGGAGGCGCTGGCCGAGCGGCAGCGCGACGCGTGGAGTGCGCGGCGTGCGACGCTCAGAGACACGCTCGCCCGCTCGATCGCGGCTGCGCCGCCGGAGGTTGCCGCGGGCGCGCGAATCTCGCCAGAGACGACCGAAGCCGATCGTGACCTCTCCGTCGGGCGGGCGATCGTGGAAGCGCTGCTCGCGGGTGAGGAGTTCGCGGCACTCGGACGTCTCGCCGACGCAGCGCATGCGTTCTGGCTCGCCGGCCGCCTGCAACGCGATCAAGGCGACACCGCCGATGCGATCTGGTCGCTCGAGTCCGCATTCGAGGGCTTCACGCTGGCGCGGCAGAGGCCCGATCGCGCCCGTGTCGCCGGAGAGCTCATCGACTTGCTGCGGGCCTCGGGTCAAGAGACCCGCGCCGAGGCGATCGTCGAGACCCTGGCGAACGGCTGACGCGAGGTCGACCTCGCGATGCGTTGGCGACCGCAGCGGTAGGCTGGTGGCTATGAAACGGGTCGCCGTGGTGGTGCTCGAGGGCGCCAAGCCGATGGATGTCGGGATACCCGCGCAGGTGTTCACCCACCGCGCGAGTATGCCCTACACCGTCGACGTCTGCGGGGTGCACCCGGGGCTGATCGCCGGCGGCGACGGGCTCTCGTACCACGTCGATCATGGTCTGGAAGCGCTGGAGACTGCCGACCTCATCTTCGTTCCCGGATATCGATTCCCGGATCGCGATGCGCCTCCCGCCGCGCTCACCGCCGCACTCGGGGCGGCGCACGAACGCGGGGCGATCCTCGCCGCCATCTCGACTGGGGCATTCGCGCTCGCGGCGACGGGCCTGCTCGACGGACGCCGCGCGACCACGCACTGGCACTACGCGCGCCGACTCGCCGAGCAGTTTCCGGAAGTGCGCGTCGATGAGCGGGTGCTGTTCGTCGATGAAGGGTCGGTGCTCACCTCCGCAGGGGCCGCGTCGGGCATCGATCTCTGTCTGCATCTGCTGCGCCGGGATGCCGGTATGGCGGTCGCGAACCATGCGGCACGACGTCTCGTCGCTGCGCCTTACCGCAGTGGCGGCCAAGCGCAGTACCTGCCGCACAGTGTTCCCGAGTCGCACGGCGAACGCTTCACACAAACCCGCGAGTGGGCGCTCAGGCACTTGGGGTACCCGCTCACCATTTCACGGCTCGCTGCGCACGCGCGGGTGTCGGAGCGCACGTTCTCACGACGCTTCCTCGATGAAACGGGATACACCCCGATGCAGTGGATCATGCGGGCGCGCGTGGACCGGGCCCGCGAGTTGCTCGAAGAGACCGACCTCGGGGTCGACGAGATCTCGGCCAGCGTCGGGTTGGGGTCGGCGACGAACCTGCGCCGCCATTTTCGCCAGGTGCTCGGAACCGCGCCGACTGCGTATCGGCGTACCTTCTCGCAAAGCTCCTGAGGTGTGACCCGGGCGATTTCCGGGGTGTTTCCACCGCATGTCAGATCATGGCAGTTTCTGTTCGAATGATGGCATTGCGGCCACTGGCGTGGATGCTGTCGAGCGGCCACTCTGGAGATGGTTCATCATGCACGTCATTGTGAAGGAGATCGTGAAGCCATGACCCGTCGGGTAGCAATCAACGGATTCGGACGCATCGGGCGCGGGGTACTGCGCGCACTGCTGCAGCAGGGGAGCGACCTGGAGGTCGTCGCCATCAACGATCTGACCGATGCGCCCACGCTGGCGCACCTGCTGGCACGCGACACCCTGTACGGCAAGCTTGAGCAGCCCGTTTCGGTTGACGGCAGCACGCTCGTCGTTGGCGATCGCCGCATCGAGATCCTCGCCGAGCGCGACCCCGCCAAGCTGCCCTGGGGTGAGCTCGGTGTCGACGTCGTACTCGAATCCACCGGCTTCTTCACCTCCAAAGAAGGCGCGAACAAGCACATCGAAGCGGGCGCGAAGCGCGTGCTCGTCAGCGCCCCCGCGAAGGGTGCCGACCTGACCATCGTGGTCGGCGTGAACGACGACCTGTACGATCCCGAGCAGCACCGCATCGTGTCGAACGCGTCGTGCACCACAAACGCTCTCGCGCCCCTCGCCAAGGTGCTCGACGACCTCGCCGGAATCGAGTGGGGCACCATGATGACGGTGCACGCCTACACGCAGGATCAGCGTCTGCAAGACGCCCCCCACTCAGATCTGCGCCGTGCACGCGCCGCTGCGCTGAACATCGTGCCGACGTCGACCGGCGCGGCGACCGCGATCGGCCTCGTGCTGCCCCAGCTCGACGGCAAGCTCGTCGGCGGCTCGCTCCGCGTGCCGGTTCCGGTCGGTTCCATCGTCGAGCTCACTGCGGTGGTATCGCGCGAGGTCTCTCGTGACGAGGTGCTCGCGGCCTACCGCGCCGCTGCAGACGGCCCGCTCGCCGGAGTGCTCGAGTACTCGGAAGAGCCGCTCGTCTCCTCTGACATCGTTGCGAACCCGCACTCCTCGATCTTCGACTCGGAGCTCACCTACGCCGACGGCAAGCACGTCAAGGTGACCGCCTGGTACGACAACGAATGGGGCTTCTCGAACCGCGCCGCTCAGGTGCTCGGAACGCTCGCCGCGTCGTAATCGACGGCACAGAACAGCCCCGCCCCGGATACGTCCGGGGCGGGGCTGTTCTGCATGCGCTCGCCCGCAGCCTCTGGGCGATTGCGCACGCGCGCGGTGCGATAGGGTGGCGCGGTTAGGCGGGGTTGGACGGCCCAGTTAGGCGGCACGGCGTCGCAGGCGAAGCACCAGGGCCGCAATTGCGCGCCAGCCGAGGACGAAGACCGCGAGTGTGATCGTCGCGACAATGATGAACGCCGGGGCGATACTTGCACCGGTCGCGGCGCGGAGCAGCATGCCGATCACGACCGTGCCGATCCATACCGGTAGCCCGGCTCGCAGCACGGAGAGGGGGTGCCGTGCGACGCGCAGCGCCAACCACGTGATCGCGAGGCCGACGAGAAACGGCCAGGCGGTGCTGAACAGGCCGATCAGTGACGCCTCGCGCTCGTGACTGCTGCGACCGATGCCGGCGAACAGCAGCACGAACGCGATGTCAGCGCACAGCGCAAGCGTCACGGTTCGAGCGAGGGAGCACTGTGCGTCGGCCCGGTGCGCCGTCGAGCTCATCGCGACTCCTGTTTCGACGTCGTGGCGACGTGCTCGAGCACCGCATCGTGCAGGGCCCCGTTGGTCGCGAGCGCGCTGCCATTCCAGGCGCTCGACGCGCCGTCGATGTCAGTGAAGCGGCCTCCGGCCTCTCGCACGATGGGCACCAGCGCGGCGAGGTCGTAGGGCTTCACATCGAACTCGGCAACGATGTCGACGAGGCCCTCTGCGAGCAGCATGTACGACCACATGTCGCCGTAGGCGCGGTCGCGCCAGACCGCGCGGGTGAGCGAGATCAAGGGATCCAGATACCCTGCAAGATCCCATTGCTCGATGCTCTGGAAACTGAGGGAGGCGTGTTCGAGGTCGGATACGCCCGAGACGCGCAACGGGCGCGGCGCCTCGCCTTGACGCTGCCCCCAGGCGCCGGAGCCGGTCTCGGCCCACCAGCGTGCGCCGAAGCCCGGCGCTGACACGACGCCGACGGTGGGTTGACCAGCCACCTCAAGCGCAATCAGCGTCGCCCAGTTGGGAACACCGCGGAGAAAATTCGACGTTCCATCGATCGGGTCGATGATCCACCGCCGTTCACCGCCGTCGACGACGCCCGACTCTTCGCCCAAGAAGCCGTCTGCGGGGCGCTCCGTCTGAATGCGTGCGCGCAGTGCCGCTTCGACAGCCGTGTCGGCGTCGGTCACGAACGTGCGGTCGGGTTTCGTATCGATCGTGAGGTCTGCTGCCTGAAATCGGGGCAGCGCGATGCTGTCGGCGAGGTCGGCGAGTGCGAGTGCGAACTCGAGATCGGCTGAGGGGGCGTGAGTGGTCATGGCGCCTGCCTTCCGGGACCGGTGGCGGATATGCGAAAAGCCCGGTAGTAACTACCAGGCTTTTCGATCTGTGCGCCCTCACGGGCTCGAACCGTGGACCCGCTGATTAAGAGTCAGCTGCTCTACCAACTGAGCTAAAGGCGCATTTTCGCTGATTCAGAACGTGATTCCCGCGCTGAGCAACGGATGAAACTCTAGCACGGGGTTCACGAACCGTTCAAATCGGTGTCGTCATCCCGCGCGCGTCGCGCGTCGCGGGCGGTACAGCAGCGCGGTCGCGAATGCGACGGCGACCAGCGAACCCACCATGACGGCGAGTCTCGCGGTATCTGCGTCGCTCGGGTCGGGCAGGCTCAACTCGGTCACGAGCAGCGAGACGGTGAATCCGACACCGGCCAGAGCGGCGACGCCGATCAGCTCCCGCCACCGAACGGCGGCGTCGAGCTCGGCGCGGGTGAAGCGCGTGACGAGCCAGGTCGTGGCGGCGATGCCGACCGGCTTGCCGACCACGAGACCGAGCATCACGCCGATGGCGATCGGGTCTGCGGGGAAGCGCGAAGCGCCACCGAGTGCAACGCCGGCGGCGAAGAACGCGAACACCGGCACGGCGAACCCGGTCGACAGCGGACGAATGCGGTGCTCGAGCGATTCGGCCAGGGCGGCACCACGACGGCCTCGCACGGGGATGAGGAAGGCGAGGAGTACGCCGGCGATGGTGGCATGGATGCCCGAGGCGAGCACCAACGCCCACACGATCACGCCGACGGGCAGGAGCGCCACCCAGGGCAACCAGGGCAGTCGCACCAGCTGGGGTGCGAATCGGTGCGCGATCCAGCCGAATACCGCGAGGGGGAGGAGGGCAATGAGGAGCGGCAGGAAGCTGAGTTGCTGCGTGTACACAATGGCGATGATGAGGATCGCGATGAGGTCGTCGACGACCGCCAGCGTCAGCAGGAAGAGGCGCAGAGCCGGAGGGACTCCCGGGGTGATGACCCCGAGTACCGCGACGGCGAAGGCGATATCGGTGGCGGTCGGGATCGCCCACCCGTGCAGGCCGCCGCTCTGGGCATTGACCGCGGCGTACACGAGAGCGGGCACGACCACGCCTCCGACTGCCGCCGCGACTGGAACGATGGCCGTCGAGACGCGGCGCAATTCTCCGGCGACGAACTCGCGCTTGAGTTCGAGACCGACGATGAAGAAGAAGATCGCGAGGAGCCCGTCAGAGGCCCAGTGGCCGATGCTGAGATCGATGCCGATCGCCGGAATGCCGATATGGGCATCTCGCAGTGCACGATAGGCATCACCTGCGGGGGAGTTGGCCGCAAGGAAGCCGAGCGCCGCGGCGATGACCACGATCGCACCACCGATCGACTCGGTGCGCAGAAGCCTGCCGAGTCGGGATGCCTCTCGTCGGCTCAGCGCGGCAAGAACGGTGCGGCGGCGTGCGGGAGGCGATGCGGGTGAGGTCACGGTTGGCCTTTCCGAGTGGAGACGACTGTATCAATCGTCGACCAGGCTTCCCGACTCACCACCGCCCATTCTACTGGGCGAGGCCGCGCGACGTCACTCCGTGTCGGAGTCGTGCGCGAATTCGTCGTCACGCTCCTGCATGGCGACGCTGGCGACGGCGAGTGCGAGCCCGGCGATCCAGACCCCCCAGACGAGAAAACGGCGCCAGTCCTTGCGCATGGACTGCGTGCGGCGTGCCGTGCTGACGGCGCCGAACGCGGCTCCGAGTACTCCGGGGTTGGTGACGTACTTGCCGATCGACACGGTGACTCCCTCGAATTCGGTACTGCGACATCTTCAGCCTATCGTTCGGGTCACGGGCGACGAGGGGGTTGCGGTAGCCTGGGGGCACGAGATTCCGCGCGCGCGGAACCCCACCCGAGCGACCGCGATGCGGGCGCCGAGCCACGATAAAGGAGAAGCCAGCATGGCGAAGGAGAACGGCGCACTGTTCGAGGAGAGCTCGCAGGGTGCGGTGAGTGCAGTCACCGGCATCATCTTCATTCTCTCGATCGTGCTGGCCTTCGGCGGGTTCATCGTGATGAGCTACGGCGTGAACCCGGAACTGGGCGCGGCTGAGATCTGGACGTTCGTGGCCGGTCTCGCAGCGACTATCCTCGGTTTCGCGCTGCCGTTCACACTGCTGCCCGCCACCGGCAAGTAGTCGACGCGTACGAACGGGGCCGAGGGAGCAATCGCTCCCTCCGGCCCCGTTCGTCATTTTCTGCGGTGCGCGGGTCGGTTGACGTGGGTGCGCGCCGGCGTCGTGACCCCGCGCCTGTGCGGCATGCGGGTGCCTCTAGAATGGCGGCATGGCAGAGATTGACATGAAGCCGCGCAGTCGCGACGTCACCGATGGAATCGAGAAGGCTGCGGCGCGAGGCATGCTCCGTGCGGTCGGCATGGGAGACGAAGACTGGGACAAGCCCCAGATCGGTATCGCCAGCTCGTGGAACGAGATCACTCCCTGCAACCTGAGTCTCGATCGCTTGGCGCAGGGCGCCAAGGAGGGCGTGCACTCGGGTGGCGGGTATCCGCTGCAGTTCGGCACCATTTCGGTGTCTGATGGCATTTCGATGGGCCACGAGGGCATGCACTTCTCGCTGGTCTCGCGTGAAGTCATCGCCGATTCCGTGGAGACCGTCATGATGGCGGAGCGCCTCGACGGTTCGGTGCTGCTCGCGGGGTGCGACAAGTCGCTGCCCGGCATGCTGATGGCCGCTGCGCGTCTCGATCTGGCCTCGGTGTTCCTGTACGCCGGTTCCATCGCCCCCGGTTGGGTGAAGCTCACCGATGGCACGGAGAAGAAAGTCACGATCATCGACGCCTTCGAGGCCGTCGGCGCCTGCAAGGCGGGCACGATGAGCGAGGAAGACCTCAAGCGCATCGAGTGCGCGATCGCTCCGGGTGAGGGCGCCTGCGGTGGCATGTACACCGCGAACACCATGGCCTCGATCGCCGAGGCGCTCGGCATGAGCCTGCCGGGTTCGGCCGCTCCGCCCAGCGCTGACCGCCGCCGCGACTACTTCGCGCACCGCTCCGGCGAAGCTGTGGTGAACATGCTGCGTCTCGGGATCACCGCGCGCGACATCCTCACGAAGAAAGCGTTCGAGAACGCGATCACGCTGCTCATGGCCTACGGCGGGTCGACGAATGCCGTGCTGCACCTGCTCGCGATCGCCCGCGAGGCTGAGGTTGATCTCACCCTCGAGGACTTCAACCGCATCGGAGCGAAGACGCCCCACCTTGCCGACATGAAGCCGTTCGGCAAATTCGTGATGGCGGATATCGATCGCCAGGGCGGCGTGCCCGTCGTGCTGAAGGCGCTGCTCGATGCTGGGTTGCTGCACGGCGACGCACTCACGGTCACGGGCAAGACCATGGCCGAGAATCTCGCCGAGCTGAACCCCGACCCCATCGACGGCACGGTGATCCATCACCTCGACGATCCGATTCACGCGACGGGCGGCCTCTCGATCCTGCACGGTTCGCTGGCTCCCGAGGGGGCGGTCGTCAAGACCGCGGGCTTCGACGCCGAGCTCTTCGAAGGCCCGGCGCGGGTGTTCGACCGTGAGCGCGCCGCCATGGACGCGCTGACCGAGGGACGCATCGGCAAGGGCGACATCGTCGTGATCCGCTACGAGGGTCCGAAGGGCGGGCCGGGCATGCGCGAGATGCTCGCGATCACCGCGGCCATCAAGGGTGCGGGCCTCGGCAAAGATGTACTACTATTGACGGACGGACGATTCTCAGGCGGCACAACCGGCCTGTGCATCGGCCATATTGCACCTGAGGCAACGGACGGCGGTCCGATTGCCCTGGTTCGCGACGGAGACCTGATTCGGGTCGATATCGCCGCACGAACGCTCGATCTGCTGGTAGACCCCTCCGAGCTTGAGGCCCGCCGAGAAAACTGGGCCCCGCTTCCTCCGCGGTACACGCGCGGTGTGCTGGCGAAGTACGCCAAGCTCGTCAAGTCGGCGTCTCACGGCGCCGTCACCGGCTGATCTGAGTCAGTCGATGTGCGCGCGATTCGCTCACGTCGGCCGGCTGCACCAGCCGCGTACCGCGACATCACCTCCGATCACGAAAGCTGGACATGACCTCGGAATCGAGTGCACTCCCATCACCCTCCGCCGCGCAACGCGGCGAGCGGATGACCGGCGCACAGGCCGTCGTTCGCAGTCTCGAAGCCCTCGGAATATCCGATGTCTTCGGGCTGCCGGGCGGTGCCGTGCTGCCGCTGTACGACGCGCTGATGAGCGCGGAAAAGCTGAACCACATCCTCGTCCGTCACGAGCAGGGGGCGGGTCACGCTGCTGAAGGTTTCGCGAGCGCGAGCAACACCGTCGGTGTGTGCATCGCGACTTCGGGACCTGGCGCAACGAACCTGGTCACCGCGATCGCCGACGCCTACATGGATTCGGTGCCGCTCCTCGCGATCACCGGCCAGGTCTTCTCGCACCTCATGGGCACCGACGCATTCCAGGAAGCCGACATCGTCGGCATCACGATGCCGATCACGAAGCACTCGTTCCTGGTGAAGCGCCCCGAAGACGTTCCGGAAGCGATCGCCGCTGCGTACCACCTCGCATCCACGGGCCGCCCTGGCCCGGTGCTGGTCGACATCACGAAGGACGCGCAGGAGGGGGAGCTCGACTTCGTCTGGGATCCGCGCGTCGACCTCGCCGGGTACCGCCCGATCACGAAGGCGAACAGCAAGCAGATCCAGGCCGCAGCCGACCTCATCGCCGACGCGAAGCGCCCCGTGTTCTACGTGGGCGGCGGTGTCGTGCGCGCCGGAGCGGCCGAGGAGCTCAAGCAGCTCGTCGAGCTCGTGGGAGCGCCGGTCGTGACCACGCTCATGGCGCGCGGTGTCTTCCCGGACTCGCACCCGCAGCACCTCGGCATGCCCGGGATGCACGGAACGGTGCCCGCAGTGCTGGCGCTCCAGGAAGCCGACCTGCTGATCACGCTCGGCGCGCGATTCGACGATCGTGTCACGGGCCGCGCTGCACTGTTCGCCCCTGAAGCGAAGGTGATCCACGCCGACATCGATCCCGCCGAGATCGGCAAGATCCGCGCGGCCGATGTGCCGATCGTGGGCGACGCGGCAGAGGTGATCGCCGACCTGATTGCCGCGATGACGACGGCGCAGGTGAGCCGCGAGTGCGCGAACATCAGTACCTGGTGGGAGCGTCTGCGCGGGCTGCAGCAGCAGTTCCCGCTCGGGTACCAGGAGACGAGCGACGGTCTCCTGTCGCCGCAGCACGTGATCCAGCGCATCGGTGAGCTCACCGGACCCGAGGGCATCTATGCCGCGGGCGTCGGTCAGCACCAGATGTGGGCCGCGCAGTTCATCAAGTACGAGCGCCCCGGCGCGTGGCTGAACTCCGGTGGCGCGGGAACCATGGGGTACTCCGTACCCGCCGCGATGGGGGCCAAGGTCGCCGAGCCCGACCGGGTGGTCTGGGCGATCGACGGTGACGGCTGCTTCCAGATGACCAATCAGGAGCTCGCGACGTGCGTCGTGAACAACATTCCGATCAAGGTCGCGGTCATCAACAACTCGTCGCTCGGCATGGTGCGACAGTGGCAGACGCTCATCTACGACGGCCGCTACTCCAATACCGAGCTCAACACGGGCCACGGTTCGCAGCGCGTGCCCGACTTCGTGAAGTTGGGCGAAGCCTACGGCTGCCTGGCGATCCGCGTCGAGCGCGAAGACCAGGTCGATGAGGCGATCCAGCTCGCTCTCGCGACCAACGATCGGCCGGTGCTCATCGACTTCGTCGTGAGCGCGGATGCCATGGTGTGGCCGATGGTGCGCCAGGGCACGTCGAACAGCGACATTCAGTACGCGTTGGAGCACAGCCCCGAGTGGGAGGGAGAGTAACCATGAGCCGTCACGTTCTCAGCCTCCTCGTCGAGGACAAGCCGGGTCTGCTGACCCGGGTGGCCGGGCTGTTCGCCCGACGCGGATTCAACATCGAGTCGCTGGCCGTCGGCCCGACCGAGATGCGCGGCCTGTCACGCATCACGGTCGTCGTCGACCAAGACGACATCCTGCTCGAGCAGGTCACTAAGCAGCTCAACAAGCTCGTCAACGTGATCAAGATTGTTGAACTCGAAGCCGGCACATCGGTGCAGCGCGAGCACGTGCTCATCAAGGTGCGGGCCGACAACCAGTCGCGTTCGCACGTGCTCGAAGCCGTCAACCTGTTCCGCGCTCGCGTCGTCGACGTCGTGCCCGACGCGCTGACGATCGAGGTGACCGGAGACCGGGGCAAGATCGAGGCCTTCCTGAAGGTGCTCGAACCCTACGGCATCAAGGAGATCGCCCAGTCGGGGCTCATCGCCATGGGCCGTGGCGCGAAATCGATCACCGAACGCGTCTTCAAGAACTAGCGGAACCCCGTTCCGCTGCAGTACCCGTAACGAATCACCAAACGAAGGAGAGTCCCAAGTGGCTGAGATGTACTACGACGCCGACGCAGATCTGTCGATCATCCAGGGCAAGAAGGTCGCCGTTGTCGGCTACGGTTCGCAGGGCCACGCCCACGCGAAGAACCTGCGCGACTCCGGTGTCGAGGTCGTCATCGCGCTCAAGGAGGGCTCGAAGTCCACCGCCAAGGCCGAAGAAGCCGGCTTCGAGGTCAAGAACGTGGCCGACGCCGCGGCATGGGCCGACCTCATCATGATCCTCGCACCGGATCAGCACCAGCGCAGCATCTTCAACGAGTCGATCAAGGATCAGCTGACCGAGGGCAAGACCATCGCCTTCGCCCACGGCTTCAACATCCGCTTCGGCTACATCGAGGCACCGGCGGGCGTCGACGTCATCCTCGTCGCTCCGAAGGCCCCGGGTCACACCGTGCGCCGCGAGTTCGAGGCCGGCCGCGGCATCCCCGACATCATCGCCGTTGAGTCGGATGCGTCGGGCACCGCGTGGGAGACGGCGAAGTCGTACGCGAAGGCGATCGGCGGCACCCGTGCCGGCGTCATCAAGACCACCTTCACCGAGGAGACCGAGACCGATCTCTTCGGCGAGCAGTCGGTGCTCTGCGGTGGCACCAGCCACCTCGTGCAGTACGGCTTCGAGGTGCTGACCGAAGCCGGTTACCAGCCCGAGATCGCCTACTTCGAGGTGCTGCACGAGCTGAAGCTCATCGTCGACCTCATGTGGGAGGGCGGCATCGCCAAGCAGCGCTGGTCGATCTCTGACACCGCCGAGTTCGGCGACTACGTGTCGGGCCCCCGCGTCATCGGCCCCGAGGTTAAGGAGCGCATGCAGGAGGTGCTCGCAGACATCCAGTCGGGAGCCTTCGCCAAGCGCTTCATCGATGACCAGGACAACGGTGCCGTCGAGTTCGCCGAGCTGCGCAAGAAGGAGGAGTCGCACCCGATCGAGAAGACCGGTGCCGAGCTCCGCAAGCTCTTCGCATGGCAGGCGCAGGACGAGGACTACGTCGAGGGCTCTGCCGCTCGCTAATCCGCGTCACACGCAGTGAACGCCCGTCGGGAATCTCCCGGCGGGCGTTCCGCATTTTTGCAGTGGAGTCGCGGGCCGCGGCGGCCGAGGCCGGTTACCCGGAGGCGCGTTTCGTGCGCGCCGTCGCGGGCGCCGTCCACGGATCCTCGGGCCACGGGTGCTTCGGGTAGCGCCCGCGCATCTCCTTGCGCACCTGCTGGTACGGCCCGTTCCAAAACGACTCGAGGTCATCGGTGACGGCGAGCGGACGGCGTGCGGGGGAGAGCAGATGGAAGAGCACCGGCACCCGGCCATCGACGAGCCGCGGGGTCTGCGCGAGGCCGAAGAGCTCCTGCAGCTTGACGGCGACGACCGGACGATCTCCATCCCCGGCATTGTGGCCGGAAGCGGAAGCGGAAGCGGAAGCGGAAGCGGAAGCGGAAGCGGAAGCGGAAGCGGGGTAATCGATGCGTGCGGTGTTGCCCGACGGCACCTCGAGGCGTTCGGGCACGAGCGCGTCGAGACGCGCGGCGTCGGGCCAAGGCAGCAATCGTCGCAGTGCGGGGGCGAGGTCGAGCCGATCGAGCGCCGCCCGAGGGCTGAGTCGTTCGAGATCCGGGCCGAGCCAGTCGTCCAGGTCGATGAGCAGCGCTGCATCGTCGACCGCCGGCCATGGCGCTCCCAGTTCGCGGTGCAGCAGTGCGAGGCGATGACGCAGTGATGCGGCACCGTCGCTCCAGGTGAGCGCCCGCATCCCGGAGGTCCGCACCAGCGCGGTGATCGCCGGGCGCGTATCGGTGGGACGTGCTGCAACCGGTGTCTCGGCGAGCAGGATCGCACCCAGGCGCCGTTCTTCTCGCACCTGAACCCGACCCTCCGCAATGGTCGCGGTGCGCCGGTCGCTGCGCAGCCCCGCGCCGAGACGCAGTGCAGTCGGGTGGTCGAGGGGTGCGGCGAGGCGAATCACAGCTCCGGTTCCGTCAGCGGCCCGCCCGGCGGCGCGCTGCACGTCGTGCACCGCGATCCATTCGCTTCCGATGAGCGTGCTGCCCTCGGGAATCACCGCGCGGGTGCCGCTCGCGAACAGATACACGCGCGACGCAGGTGCGACGCGACGAGCGAGCCATTCGGGTCGCGCGAGTGCGAGCACAGCCCCGGGCGCGAGTGAATCGGGAGTCGCCGAGGCCAGCACGCCGTCGTCGCCCGGTGTACCCGCAGACTGCATTGCGATCTCGCGCAGACGCGCGGATTCACGGCGCCACCGGTCAGCGCCGACGGTCCGCCCGGCGCGCAGCTCCCGGAGCAACACTGTGAGATCGGCCCCTGCTTCACGGAAGTCGCCGGTGAACGCCGCCACGATCTCCGCAGCAGCTCGCGCGCCGCCGGCCTCGCTGCTGCCGGCGAGCAGCGCACGAGCGGCGCGCGCTCCGACCGGTAACTGCGCGACGGTGATCCCGGTCGCCGTGACTCTGCCGTCTGCATCGACGAGGTCAAGGGTGCGCAAGACCGTTTCGGCTTCACGCATGGCAGTGGGTGGAGGTGCGGTGGGCAACCGAAGCCCGTCGCCGCGCGGTGTGCCCCACGCGGCGAGCATCAGTGCGGCATCGGTGAGGTCGGCTGCGGCAATCTCGGGCGGTGCGTTCGCCGGCATGCGCGCGAAGTCTGACTCGGCATAGGCGCGGATGACCTGGCCCGGGCCGAGTCGGGCCGCGCGCCCTCCGCGCTGTTCAGCGCTGGCGCGCGAGGCGCTGACGGTGACGAGGCCGGTCATAGCGCGCGATTGGTCGCGGCGCACTTCGCGAGAGAGCCCGGCGTCGATGACGAGTCGCACCCCCGGTACGGTGAGCGAGCTCTCGGCGAGCGAGGTACTCACCACGATGCGCGCGGGCTCACTCCCCGTTCGGCCCCGCACGGCGCGGTCTTGGTCACGTGCCGGAAGCCGTCCGTGCAGGGGAAGCACGTCGATGTCGTGCGGCGTGCCCGGAGCATTGAGTCGCGCGCGCAGCAGCCGCACCGTCTCATCGACTTCCCGCACGCCGGGCACGAAGACGAGGGCGTCGTGCCCGGAGCGGCGCTGCGCGTCGACGGAGATGTCGGCGAGGTGGGCCAGAAATGCGCGTGAGACGCCACGGTCATCGAGTCGTGGCCCAGGTGCCGGGGCGTAGTCGATGCGAAGCGGATGCAGTGCGCTCGCGATGTCGACGACTGCGGCGGCAGATTTCTGCCCATCCGCTCCGCCGAGCAGTGCGGCGAACCGCTCCGCCTCGAGCGTGGCCGACATGGCGATCACGATGAGGTCGTCGCGGAGCGCACGTGCCTCGGCGATCATGCCGAGCAGCAGGTCGCCCTCGAGTGAACGCTCATGCACCTCATCGAGGATCACTGCACCGACGCCCGGCAGGTCAGGGTCGCGTAACAGGCGACGCAGCAGCACACCGGGAGTCAGCGCCTCGATGCGATCGTCGCGGCCGACCAGGCGCTGCCCGCGCACGGTGAAGCCGACCGCGTCGCCAACGGCGGTGCCGTCGAGCTCGGCGATGCGTGCGGCAGCCGCACGAACGGCGACGCGACGGGGCTGCGTGAGGAGCACGCGCGTTGCGGCGCCGCCGTGCTCGAGCAGCAGGTTCGCGACGAGCGGTGGCACGTACGTCGACTTGCCCGTGCCGGGAGGGGCCGTGACCACCGCCGCTCCTGAGAGCGTCGCCGCGCGTATCTCATCATGTGCGTCGGCGACGATGAGCCCGAATCCGATGGCCGGGAGGTCAAAGCGATGCGGCATGCGCTCCAGTCTAGGAGCGCATGCCGCATGGCCGTGCGGTGTGCGTTACTCCGCAGGCGTCTCGGTGGGCTCGTCTGTCGACGTATCGGTCGAGTCGTCGGCAGCGGGGGCCTCTTCGAGCACGGCGACATCGCCTGCCAGCGCTGACTCGACGGCGTCGACCTGCTCCTGCGTGTAGCCGCAGTAGTTCACGGCCTCGCGCTGCCAGTAGCTGACGAGCCGGTCCTTGCCGGCCTCGTGCGCAGCCGCGACCGTACCCTGGTAGATCTGACCGTCGTTCGATTCCTTGTTGACGTCGGGAACCGCATCGCAGACGTGGAAGACCGAGCCGCCCTTGACCCAGAATACCTCGTCTGCGCCGGTGAGCTGTTCGACGATGTTCGTCTCAGCGGCGTACTGCTCTTGCGACGGCGACTCGAACGACGCGCCGAAGAAGCCGGCGACGAGCAGCACGACGACGCCGATGCCACCGGCGAGCGCCTTTTGCTTGCCGTTGAGATTCTTGTTCGTGAAGATCAGGATGATCAGCGGCAGGAACGCGATGATCGCGATGATCGCGCCGAGCTGGTTCTGCACGAAGAAGCGAACGGCGTCACGCTTCGATGCGGGGTCGAGGCGGTTCGCCTGCTTCCACAGCAACGAACCGACCATCGAGAGCACACCGGTGACCACGATCGCGCCGATGAGCAGCAGCATGTTGACGGGAACCTGCTTGAGCACCCAGAAGATCGCGAAGATCTCGATGGCGATGGCGAGCACCCACAGCCCGGCTGCGATCCACCGGAACTTCGTCGCTTTCGCCTTGGACTCCGGTGTCGGAGTCCAGACCGGCTCGTCGGGTGCGCCGGCTTCGGAGGCTCGTGCACCGCCCGCGGGGGCAGTGCGCGATGCCGCCGGAGTCTTGGGCGACTCGACGCGGACGACCTTTTTCTTCTTCGGCGTTTCGGCCATGCTGTCCCCCCGGGAAGTCGAATACGGCTCCCAGCATATCCATAAGGTCCCCGCTCCCGGCAGTCTCAAAGACATCGAGAGTTACCCTGTAAGGATGAAGCAGAAGCCGGGCCGCGCGTCGCGGGAGTCGCGGTCACGGGATGCTCGAGAGAGCACGCTGGCCAGCGGGTGGACCGTTGAGGGGGAGCGGAGTACCGACGCACCCGACGTGACGGGCGACGACCACGCAGTGGTGACCAGTGATGGCGGATCGCCCGGCCCCGAGGTCGCTCCGCCAGACCCGGCGGCTGTCGACTCGACGGTGGGCCGCGACACAACGGAAGAGACGCTCGGCGATGCGCTCGACGACGTGGCAGACGCGGCCGAACCCCGAGCGCAGGTCTCGAACGGCGCTCTGGTCGTGCTGGGCGTGTTCGGTGGCCTCTATTTGCTGTACACCTGGGGATGGTTCATCGTGGCGCAGGCCTATTCCGCGGTGAATGCGGTCACCGCGGCTGGGAGCGGCGTTATCGGCGGCGTGCTGCAGCAGATCGTCTTCTGGGCGGCACCGATGGCGGCACCCCTCTGGTTCTTCACCGCACTCGCGCTCAGCCGCGGTGGCAAGACGAAGCGCCTGGCGATCCTGCTCGTCGTCGGCGCAGTGGTGCTGCTGCCGCTGCCCATGCTCATCGCGAGAGGGGCCTGATCCGTGCTTACACGCATTCTTTCGTGGATCGGCGGGCTGCTGCTCGCCCTTCTGTACCTCTACGCGGTCGTCACCGGAATCGGCAACTTCGTCGGCTTTGTGGGTCTGAGCGGTGCGCTCGACACCGACCTCAGCGCGCTGGGCCGCATCTGGTTGATCGTCGGCATCGCTTTCCCACTGATCGTGTTCGTGCTCGCGCTGCTCGCCGGGCGACACCGCAGTGCGGGCGTGCGCATTCTGCTGCTCGCTGCGGGTCTCGCGCTCGTCGCGGCGTGGCAGATCGACATCATGCACGTCATCCCCGAGTCGTCATATTTCGCGTAGCCGCGGGTCGTCACGAGTGCGCCGCTAGACTGGTGGCCTGCGTGCTCCGCACGCATCGTCCTCGTTATCAACCCGAAGGATCTGCTTGATGTCTGCGCCGGTCGTGCTGATCGCCGAACAACTCTCGCCCGCCACCATCGCCGCACTCGGCCCCGACTTCGAGGTGGTGCATGTTGACGGCACCGATCGCGACGCACTGCGGTCGGCGCTCGGTTCGGCTGATGCGGTGCTCGTCCGGTCTGCCACGCAGATCGATGCCGAGGCTCTCGGGTGGGCCCCGAAGCTCAAGGTGATCGCTCGCGCCGGAGTGGGTCTCGACAACGTCGACATCAAAGCGGCCACGCAGGCCGGCGTTATGGTCGTCAATGCACCGACCTCGAACATCATCAGCGCCGCCGAGCTCACCGTGGCGCACATCCTGGGCCTCGCGCGTCACTTGCCGCGCGCCCACGCGTCGCTGTCGGCGGGGGAGTGGAAGCGCTCCTCATTCACCGGCATTGAGCTCTACGAGAAGACGGTCGGCATCATCGGTCTTGGCCGCATCGGCGCACTGATCGCCGAGCGCCTGCGCGGCTTCGGCGTCGAGCTCATCGCCTTCGATCCGTACGTGACCGCGGCCCGTGCGCAGCAGCTCGGCGTGCAGCTCGTCACGCTCGACGAGCTCATCAACCGCGTCGACTTCCTCACCATCCACATGCCCCGCACGCCCGAAACGCTCGGCATGATCGGTGCGGAGCAGCTGCGCGCGATGAAGAACACCGCGTACGTCGTCAACGTCGCTCGCGGCGGACTCATCGACGAAGAGGCGCTCGCCGAGGCGCTCGCGAACGGCGAGATCGCCGGCGCCGCGCTCGACGTGTTCGTCAGCGAGCCCCCCGCCGACACCCGGCTCACCGGCCTGCCGAACGTCAACGTGACCCCGCACCTCGGTGCGTCGACCGATGAGGCGCAAGAGAAGGCCGGCGTCTCGGTCGCGAAGTCCGTGCGTCTCGCGCTCGCAGGCGACCTGGTGCCCGACGCGGTCAACGTGGCAGGCGGCGTCATTGACGAGTACGTGCGTCCGGGCCTCCCACTCACCGAGAAGCTCGGCCAGGTGTTCGCCGGTCTTGCCGACGGCGCGATCGCCTCGGTCGACATCGAGGTGCACGGCGAGCTCGCCGAGCACAAGGTGGAGGCGCTGCGCCTCGCCGCACTCAAGGGCATCTTCTCGAAGATCGTCAGCGACCCGGTGTCGTACGTCAACGCGCCGCTGCTCGCCGAGCAGCGCAACATCGAGGTGCGCTTCAGCGTCGATGCGGTGTCCGAGAGTTACCGCAACGTCATCACGTTGCGCGGCGCCCTCACCGACGGCACCGCGATCTCGGTCTCGGGTACGCTCACCGGCCCGAAGCAGGTCGAGAAGATCGTCGAGATCAACGGCTACGAGGTCGAGTTGCCCATTCCTGAGCACCTCATCGTCTTCAGCTACACCGATCGCCCCGGCATCGTCGCGACGTACGGCGGCGTGCTAGGTGAGGCGGGCGTCAACATCGCCGGTCTGCAGATCGCCCGCGACGAAAAGCAGGGCACCGCGCTGTCGGTGCTCTCTATCGACGCCCCGGTCGAAGAGGCGATCATCGTCGCCCTGCGTGGTGCGATCGGCGCCGAGAGCCTGCACACGATCGACATCGACGCGCTCTAACTCGTCGACGCCCATGCCGGCGGTTCCCTCGGGGGAGCCGCCGGCATCGCTGTGCGCGGCGCAGACGAGTGCGCGGGTCGGCGCGCGTTCAGCGGCCGGCGCGGATCGCCGAGGCGACCGCGTCGATGTGGTGCAGCGCGGCGCGCTCGGCCTCGAGCCGATCGCCCGATTCGATCGCGGCGAAGATCTCGGCGTGCTCGACATCCGAGGTGTGCTGACGCGCCTGCGTGATGTTCAGGAACTCTGACTGCAGGTCGAGCGAGCGACGCATGGAGGCGGTGATGCTCAGCAGTACCGAGTTGCGGCTCGCCTCGGCGACGAGGGTGTGGAAGTCGCGGTCGAGCCGCACCCATTCGTGCAGCACCGAGGTGTCGCGCATGCGGGCGAGCAGACGGCGCATGGCGTCGAGTTCTTCGGTGGTGCGGCGCTCTGCGGCGTGGCCGGCGGTGGGCACCTCGACGTGGATGCGTGCTTCCATCAGGTGATCCGGATCGAACCCGCCGAACTCCGAGACACCCGACGGCGTCTTCGAGAGCACGTAGGTGCCGCTGCCGCTGCGGGTCTCTGTGAGGCCGAGCGTTGCGCAGGCATGCAGCGCCTCACGCACCACGGAGCGACTCACACCGAACTGCTTGGCCAGTGCGAGCTCGCCGGGAAGCCGGTCGCCCACGGCGAGCGTCTGATCGTCGATGAGTCCCCGAATGGCGCTGAATGCGGCTTCGGTCGCGCTGACGCGCTGAACGGGGGAGTGCATGTTGGGGGAACCTTTCGGGAGCGCGTCGCGGTCTCCCTGGCGGAGTGGTCGGCGTCGGCGCAGATCTACTCGAATAAGGATATTGAGATTCTATCGGATTCGGGTAATCTGTCTGACAGCCGGACAGATGTGCGCACAGCGGCGCCACCGAGCGACAGAGAAGGGTCTCGACTCATGAACAAAGAAGTTCTTCCGCCCCACGCGGCGTCGGGCGAAGCCGTCGACGCCGGCGATAGCGGGTATCACCGCGGTTTGAAGCGCCGACACCTCACCATGATCGCGATCGGCGGCTCGATCGGCACGGGCCTCTTTCTCGGCGCCAGCGGCCGCATGGAGATCGCCGGACCGTCGCTCGCCTTCGTCTACATCATCTGCGGCATCTTCGCGTTCCTCGTCGTGCGCGCGCTCGGCGAACTCGTCATGTATCGCCCCTCCTCTGGGGCGTTCGTCTCGTACGCGCGCGAGTTCATGGGGGAGAAGGGCGCCTACACCGTGGGCTGGCTCTACTTCCTGAACTGGTCGACGACGGTCATCGCCGACATCACCGCCGTCGCGCTGTATCTGCACTTCTGGGCGGTCTTCGTGCCCGTGCCCCAGTGGCTGCTCGCGCTGATCGCACTCGCGATCGTCTTCGCGATGAACGTCGCCTCCGTCAAACTCTTCGGCGAGATGGAGTACTGGTTCGCGATCATCAAGGTCGGCGCGATCGTCATCTTCGGCCTGATCGGCATCTATCTCGTCGTCACGCAGACCCCAGTCGATGGGCACACTCCGGGTTTCCAACT
Source organism: Leucobacter musarum subsp. musarum (assembly GCF_001273845.1). Lineage (GTDB taxonomy): Bacteria > Actinomycetota > Actinomycetes > Actinomycetales > Microbacteriaceae > Leucobacter > Leucobacter musarum. The sequence goes on along the minus strand of NZ_JHBW01000087.1, from coordinate 771,060 downwards.
CATCACCGACAACGGCGGCTTCTTCCCGAACGGGATCGGTGCGATGTTCGTGATTGCGCTCGGCGTGGTGTTCGCGTTCGGCGGCACCGAGATGGTGGGCGTCGCGGCGGGCGAATCGGAGAACCCGCGCGCGGCGATCCCGAAGGCCGTCAACTCGATCATGTGGCGCATCATTCTCTTCTACGCGGGTTCGGTGATCCTCTTCACCCTGCTGCTGCCGTGGAACGCGTACTCGGGCAGCGAGAGCCCCTTCGTCACCGTGATGAACTCGATCGGCATTCCCTACGCGGGCGACATCATGAACGTTGTGGTGCTGACCGCGGCCATGTCGAGCCTCAATGCGGGGCTGTACGCCACGGGTCGCACGCTGCGCTCGATGGCGGTCGCGGGTACCGCGCCGGCGTTCGCGAAGCGCCTCAACTCCGCAGGGGCGCCCTACGGTGGCATCATGATCACCGCGGCGATCGGTGTGGCCGGTGTCGGGCTCAACTTCATCGTGCCGGCGCGCGCCTTCGACATCGTGCTGAACCTCGCGGGCATCGGCATCGTCGGCACCTGGGCCGCGATCATGGTCTGCCACTGGCTCTACGTGCGCCGCACGCAGCGCACCGGCGAGAGCCGCCCCACGTACCGTTTGCCGTTCGCGCCGATCACCAACAGCGTGACGCTGATCTTCCTCGTCGGTATCGTCGTGCTGATGGCGCTCGACGCCGCAGTGGGCCAGATCACACTGCTCGTGTTCCTCGGGGTCGTCGTGCTGATGGTGCTCGGCTGGTTCGTCGTGCGTCGCCGCATCAACGCGGCCGCCTTCACCTCGGCATTCGCGATTCCGGAGGCCGCGCTCGACACCGACGAAGCGGATCGCGACGTTCGATGATGACGAGTGACGAGCAGCGCCGACTGCTGGTGGTGTACTGCGGGGGCACGTTCGGCATGCGCGAATCGGGCCATGGGCTTGCGGCGCAGACCAATTTCGGGGCTGAGCTCGCCGCGCTCGTGCGCGAGGCCGAGCGGGTGATCGGGCGACCGGTCGTGTGGGAGCTCGCCGAGCCGGCCGAGATCATCGACAGCGCGGAGGCCGGCCATGGCACGGCGCTCGAAATCGCCGACATCGTGCGCGAACGTGCGGTCGCGGCGGCGGCTGCGGGATCGCCGCTGGTCGGTGCGCTCGTCGTGCACGGCACGGACACGCTGGCGCACAGCGCGGCGCAAGCGGCCTTCGCCTGCGCCGATCTCGCGCTGCCGATCGTCTTCACGGGCGCGCAGCATCCGCTCGGAACAGCCGGCGGTGACGCGGGCACCAACTTCGTGGACGCGTTCGCGGAAGCGACCGCGGACGGCGCTGCGGGAGTGCGCATCGTGTTCGGCGGCCGGTCGCTTCCGGCCGTGCGTGCCGTGAAGCGATCGAGCGAGGCCGACGACGCGTTCGATGCGCGCCGGCCGCTCGGCGAGGGCGCGGTGCTCCCGGATCGCGCGGCGGCAGCACTTGCCGGCGCCGCGCGATCGGCGGCGCCGCGCGTCGGCATGCTGAGTGCGGTTCCCGGCCTGCCGCCGAAGCTGCTCGAAGCGGCGATCGATGCCTTTCCTGACGGGCTCGTGCTCGAGTGCTACGGCGCTGGCACTGCGCCGTTCTCGGGGGAGCGGGCGCGCGAGGTGCTGCACGCGGCTGGGGAGCGCGGTGTGCCGATCCTGGCGATCACCCGGTGCGAGGACGGTGCCGTCGAACTGCCGAGGTACGCGGTCGGGGCCGTGCTCGCCGATGCCGGGGTCGTCGGCGGAGCCGATCTCACAGCGGAAGCCGCGATCGCGAAGCTGCGGGCGCTCGTGCGGGCGGGCTTTTCGGGGGCGCAGCTGCGCGCGTTGCTCAGCGAGAACCTGATCGGCGAGCAGCGCCCCGCCCGAGCGGATGAATCGAGCCCCGACTTCCGCTGAATCTCGGGGCTTCTCCGGGCATGAATGCTACGCTGGTGGGGCGGGCAATCGCCCGCAGCAACGAAGAATCGAGCACGTCGGCAGGCGGGCTGGTCTTCGGTGGTGGATCCCTCTGAATCCGAGCGCGGTTGCAGGGTGGTCGTCTACTGAACATCAGCTCCCGCGCACGCCGCACGCCAGGTGCGTCCTCTCCGGGACTGTCGGCCGCGTGCTCTCGTGAGTAAGGAGAACCCTGTGGAGGGTCCTGAAATCAAGTTCGCCGAGGCCGTTCTCGATAACGGCAAGTTCGGCAAGCGCACCATCCGGTTCGAGACCGGCCGTCTTGCACAGCAGGCTCAGGGCGCCGTCGCGGCCTACCTCGACGAAGAGACGATGCTCCTCTCGGCCACCAGCGCATCGAAGCAGCCGAAGGATCACTTCGATTTCTTCCCGCTGACCATCGACGTCGAGGAGCGCTCGTACGCCGCGGGTAAGATCCCCGGCTCGTTCTTCCGTCGTGAGGGCCGCCCCTCGACCGAGGCGATCCTCGTCTGCCGTCTGATCGACCGCCCGCTGCGTCCCTCCTTCGTGAGCGGTCTGCGCAACGAGGTCCAGGTCGTCATCACCGTGCTCTCGATCGCACCGGGCGAGTTCTACGACGCTCTCGCAATCAACGCGGCTTCGGCATCGACCCAGATCTCGGGCCTGCCGTTCTCCGGTCCGATCGCCGGTGTGCGCCTCGCGCTCATCGGTGACCAGTGGGTCGCGTTCCCGAATGTGGAGCAGCTCAAGGATGCCGTGTTCGACCTGGTCGTGGCCGGCCGTGTCGTCACCGACGCGCAGGGCAACGAAGACGTCGCGATCATGATGGTCGAGGCCGAAGCCACGGAGCAGAGCTGGGAGCTCATCCGCGGTGGCGCGACGAAGCCCAACGAGGCCGTCGTCGCCGAGGGCCTCGATGCAGCGAAGCCGTTCATCGCGCAGCTCGTCAAGGCTCAGTCGGAGCTCGCCGCGCAGTCGGCGAAGGAGATCGCTGACTACCCGGTCTTCCTGCCCTACACCGACGAGTTGCTCGCGGCGGTCGACGCCCTCGCTCGCACCGAGCTCGCACCGATCTACCAGATCGCCGACAAGCTCGAGCGCCAGGACGCCGATGACGCCCTGAAGGCTCGCGTCAAGGAGGCCATCGCGGCCAAGGTCGAGGCCGGGGAGCTCCCCGCATCGGCCAACGCCGAGGTTTCGGCCGCCTACAAGTCGGTCACCAAGGACATCGTGCGCAGCCGCGTGCTCACCGAGGGCGTCCGCATGGACGGCCGCGGCACCAGCGACATTCGCGCGCTCGACGCCGAGGTTCAGGTCATCCCGCGCGTGCACGGTTCGGCCATCTTCCAGCGCGGCGAGACCCAGATCCTGGGCGTCACCACGCTGAACATGCTCAAGATGGAGCAGCAGATCGATTCGCTGTCGCCGATCACGAGCAAGCGCTACCTGCACCACTACAACTTCCCGCCGTACTCGACCGGTGAGACCGGCCGCGTCGGCTCGCCGAAGCGTCGCGAGATCGGGCACGGCTTCCTCGCCGAGCGCGCGCTCGTGCCGGTGCTGCCGAGCCGCGAGGAGTTCCCCTACGCCATCCGCCAGGTCTCCGAGGCGCTGGGCTCAAACGGCTCGACCTCGATGGGCTCGGTCTGCGCTTCGACGCTGTCGTTGCTCAACGCCGGTGTGCCGCTGCGCGCACCCGTTGCCGGCATCGCCATGGGCCTGGTCTCCGACCAGGTCGACGGTGAGACCCGTTACGCCGCCCTCACCGACATCCTCGGTGCGGAAGACGCGCTCGGCGACATGGACTTCAAGGTCGCCGGTACCTCGGAGTTCATCACCGCGATCCAGCTCGACACCAAGCTCGACGGCCTCCCGGCCTCCGTGCTGAAGGGTGCGCTGACTCAGGCGCACGAGGCTCGCCTCACGATCCTGGGTGTGCTGAACCAGGCGATCGACGTCCCCGACGAGATGGCTCCGACCGCGCCTCGCGTGATCACGGTGAACATCCCCGTCGACAAGATCGGTGAGCTCATCGGCCCCAAGGGCAAGACGATCAACGGTATTCAAGACGAGACCGGTGCCGACATCTCGATCGACGACGACGGCACCGTCTACATCGGCGCCACCGATGGCCCCGCGGCCGAGGCTGCGCGCGCGCAGGTCAACGCGATCGCCAACCCGCAGAACCCCGAGGTCGGCGAGCAGTACCTCGGTACCGTCGTGAAGAACGCCGCATTCGGCGCCTTCGTGTCGTTGCTCCCGGGCAAGGACGGCCTGCTGCACATCTCCGAGGTGCGCAAGCTCGCCGGTGGCAAGCGTATCGAGAGCGTGGACGACGTGCTCTCGGTCGGCCAGAAGATCCTCGTGAAGATCACGAAGGTCGACGATCGCGGCAAGCTGTCGCTCGAGCCCGTCATCGACGAGGCTCCGGCGGAGGCTGCAGCCGAGGCTTCGGAAGAAGCTCCGGCCGCCGAGTAATCTCGACGCCTGAACGACAGCGCCCGCCGATCCGTCCTGCACGGATCGACGGGCGCTGTCGCGTGTGTCGACCTGTTTCGTCATCTGAATACACATCGATGCATTCGGGTGCATAATGGGTCACATTATGCAAGCGAATGTAGTGGTTGTCGTGCTCGCGGCGCTCGTCGTCGCGTCCCTCGGTCTCGGATGGGTGCTGCACCTGACGCGCACGCGTGTGCGTACCCCCGCGGCAGCGGACTCGGAACGCCTGCGGCCTGAGGCGTTCACGGTTCCGGGAAGTCATGTGGCACGGTTCGGGGAGCGACTCACGCTGGTGCAGTTCAGCACCGAAATGTGCGCGCGCTGCCCGGCTACGGCGCGCACGCTGAGCCGCGCCGCCGACACGCACACCGGTGTGGCGCACGTCGAGGTCGACGTCACCACACGCGATGACCTGATTTCGCGCTTCAACATCCTGCGTACGCCGACCGTGCTGATCCTCGACGGATCCGGCCGCCTGCGTACCCGTGTGTCGGGCCCCATCAGCGCAGCGCAGGCGACTCAACTGGTCGATCTCGCCCTCGCACCCGAACGCGACCCCCAGACCGAGGCGCGCCTGCTCGAACGGAGCTACCTGTGACGACCGCATCCGCAACACCGGCGCTCGTGCGAGACCGCGTCGACCCTCGGGGTCCCCGCTTCGCGGCAGCCATTACCGCGACACTGCTGTTCATCGCGGTCGCACTGTCGCTGGCAACGGGTTCCTCCGTCGACCCGACCGAATTGGCTCAGCGGACTCCGCTTGCGCGCCTGCTCGAGCCGGGTGCGCTGCTGCTGCTCGCATTGTTCGTGCTCTTCGTGTGGGGAGCTGCGGCGGGCGTGCGTCGGCACCCGTTCGGGCTCCTCTTCGCCGTGGCGATCCGACCCCGCCTCGCGCCGCCCACCGAGCTCGAAGCCGCGGCGCCGCCGACCTTCGCGCAGGGGGTGGGCGCATTCGTCACGGGAGTCGGGTTGCTGCTGCACGTGCTCGGCGTGCCGTGGGCCCTGCCGATCGCGGCCGCAGCCGCATTCATCGCCGCATTCCTGAATGCGGCATTCGCGTTCTGCCTGGGTTGCGAACTCTACCTGCTGCTGCGGCGCGCGCGGGTGATCCGCTGAATCAGTCGCGCGACGCATGGTGCCGGATCGCCGCGCCCGGCTGAGGCCCTAGGCTGAGGGGCATGCGTGCACCCATCCAGCTTCCACTCGACCAGGCAGAACTCACCGCAGATCTGAGCGGGGGCCTCGTGCGGCGCACCGTGCACCCCAGCGGTCTGCGCGTGCTCACCGAGCGTATGCCCGGTGCACGCAGCGCGTCGATCGGATTCTGGGTGGGCGTGGGGTCGCGTGATGAGCAGGCCGAGCGCGGGGATGCCCCGGGCAGCCTGGGATCGACGCACTTCCTCGAGCACCTCCTGTTCAAGGGCACCCCTTCGCGCGACGCCTATACGATTGCGACGGAGTTCGACCGCATCGGCGCCGAGCACAACGCGCTGACGGCCAAGGAGTACACCTGCTACTACGCGAAGGTGCGCGACGCCGACCTCGAAGTCGCCGTCACTATGCTCTCCGACATGGTCGCGAACTCGGTGATCGACGCCGATGAGTTCGAAACGGAGCGCGGGGTGATTCTCGAAGAGCTGGCGATGGCCGCCGACGACCTGGCCGACGTTGCGAACGAGCGCTTCTTCGAGGCCGTGCTCGGTACGCAGCACCCGCTCGGCCGACCGATCGGGGGGTGGCCGCAGACGATTCAGGAGGCGCGTCGCGACGACGTCGATCGGCACTACCGCGACCGGTACGATCCGTCGACGCTCGTCGTCACCGCGGCCGGCGCAGTCGATCATGATGCGCTCGTGGCGCAGGTGGTCGCCGCGCTCGATGCCTCAGCGGAAGAGCGGTGGCACACCGACCGTGCGGGGGCGCCCGTGCGCCGCCTGCAGCGCGCGGATACCGACTTCGCCGAAGCTACGTCGCTCGACGCGGCGCAGGCCGCCGAACCACGTGTGCAGATCACTGAGCGACCCTCTGAGCAGCTCAACCTGCTCATCGGTACGCACGGCTTCAGCGCGAACGATCCGCGCCGCTTCGCATTCGGCATCATGAACTCGGTGCTCGGCGGCGGCATGTCGAGTCGACTCTTCCAGGAGATCCGCGAGAAGCGCGGGCTGGCCTACACGGCCTACTCGTTCGGCGCGAGCTACTCCGACGCCGGGCTCTTCGCCATGTATGCCGGGTGCGCTCCGCAGAAGGCGGCAGAGGTCATCGAGCTGAGCCGCCTCGAACTGCGCGCCCTCGCGGATCGCGGCATCACCGCCGACGAACACGAGCGCGCGCTCGGCCAAATCGCCGGATCAACCGCGCTGGCGCTCGAAGATTCGGATACGCGCATGGGGCGACTCGCGCGTGCGGAACTCGGCAGCGGGGAGCTGTTCGATCTCGACGCGTCGCTGGAGCGCTTCGCCGCGGTCACGCTCGACGATATTCGCGACGTGGCGGCGCAGCTGGCCGCGCGCCCGCTCATGGTGGTTGCGGTGGGAGACGCGTCGCGATCCACCATCACCGAGCACGCCTGAGCCCGGCCAGTCCGAGCGTGCACCCGGCGCCCGGTAGCCTGGACGCATGACGCATCGTGTAGCCGTTTCGGGTTCGACGGGCCGCCTGGGCCGCCTCGTGTGCGAGGTGATCGAGGAGCACCCCGATTTCGAGCTGGTCGCACGCCTGCGCAGCTCGTCGGCGCCAGAGGAAGGGGCTGACGCCGACATTCTCATCGACGTCAGCCGCCCCGACGCGTCTCCTGAGATCGTGTTGCGGGGGCTTTCGCGGGGGCAGCAGATCATCGTCGGCACCAGCGGCTGGTCGTCGGAGCGCCTGGCCGAGCTCGAAGCGCGGCTCACTGAGCAGCCGGATCGCGGCGTGATCGTCGTGCCGAACTTCTCGCTCGGTTCGGTGCTCGGCACGGCGCTCGCACGCATCGCCGCCCCGTACTTCGACGCCGTCGAGATCATCGAGGCGCACCACCCCGGCAAGGTGGATTCGCCGAGCGGCACCGCAGTGCGCACCGCGGAACTGATGGCCGAGGCCCGCGCAGGTCGACCGGTCGACGCGCCGTTCGCCGAGCAGCCGGCGCGCGGCGAACTCGTTGCGGGCATTCCCGTGCACAGTCTGCGGCTCGCCGGAGTCGTCGCCAAGCAGGAGGTGCGCTTCGGCGGGCCCGGCGAAGTGCTGACGGTGACCCACGACACCCACTCGAACGAGGCCTATCGTGCGGGAGTGCGAGCCGCACTTGAGGCGATCGTCGCAGCGCGCGGCCTCACCGTCGGGCTCGACGCCCTCCTCGGGCTCGGCGCCATCGGCGCGCGCTCGGGGGGCGCAGCGTGAGCGGCCGCACCCGAGCCATCATTGGCGTCACGATCATGAGCGCCGTGCTCGTGCTCTACTTCGTGTTCGTCGGCATCCGTGCGATCGCCCTGCTCGGTTCCGGCGAGGTCGTTGCGATCGTGATGGGTGCTGCAATGCTCGTGCTGCCGCTCATCGGTGCGTGGGCGCTGCTCCGCGAAATACGCTTCGGCAGCTCGGCGACGCGTCTGGCGGATCGTTTGCAAGCCGAGGGAGCGCTCCCCGAAGAACCGGTGGCCACCCACCCGTCCGGGAGGCCGGATCGCGCGGACGCCGACGCGGCGTTCCCGCGCTACCGCGACGCCGTCGAAGCCGCGCCCGAGTCGTGGCGCGACTGGATGCGCCTCGGAATTGTCTACGACGCGTGCGGGGATCGGAAGCGCGCGAGGGGTGCGATTCGTCAAGCAATCGCGCTTGAACGACAGGATCTTCGGTGAGGTCCTCCACCGTTTCGTGAATCACTATCCACCTGCATAGACTCGATGCCCGGGCCACCACGTCCGGAGCATTCTGGAGCGCGCAATGATGCCCCGAAGTCTGGAAAGGTGACATGGCGAAGTACGATCTCAACGCACCGGAGCCCGCGACGCGGACGCTCGATTCCGTCAGCGGAATCAGCAAGAAGGGGCTCCCCTCCGGCACGGTCGGCGTGCTGGGTGCCCTCGTCATTGGCCTCTCGACGTGCGCCCCGGCATACACCCTCACGGCAGCGGTCGGGCCGGCGGCCAGCGAAGTCGGCTATCAGACCCCCGCGATCTTCCTGATGGGCTTCATTCCGATGCTGCTCGTCGCGCTCGGCTATCGCGCGCTGAACACGGCGATGCCCGACTCCGGCACCTCGTTCACCTGGGCGACTCGCGCGTTTGGCCCCTGGATCGGGTGGATGGCCGGGTGGGGCCTCATCGCCGCCACGGTGCTCGTGCTGTCGAACCTCGCCGGCATTGCCGTGGAGTTCCTGTTCCAGTCGCTCAGCATTCTGATGAACGATCACTCGATCGCGGAGCTCGCGACCAACAAATTCATCAACATTGCGGTGTGCCTCGGGTTCATGGCCCTCGCGACGTTCATCTCGTACCGGGGCATGACCTCGACCAAGATCTTCCAGTACGTCACGGTCGTCTTCCAGATGGCGGTCATGATCTGGTTCATCGTCGCGATGTTCGTCGGCTCGGGTGACCCCGCCAACGTCGAGGGCCGTACCCCTGAGCTCTCGTGGTTCAACCCGTTCGAAGTGTCGAGCTTCAGCGCCTTCGCCGCGGGCATCGCGGTCTCGATTTTCGTTTACTGGGGCTGGGACACCGTGCTCACGATGGGGGAGGAGACGAAGCCGTCGAAGGGTCGGCTCTCGACCGAGAGCAAAGCGGCGATGATCCTCATCGGTATTCTTCTCGTACTCTACGTCGGCACCGCGACGGCGACGGTCGCCTACGCGGGTCTCGGCGATGGGCCGACGGGCCTCGGCAACTCCGCGATCGTGGAGAACGTCTTCGCCGCCCTCGCGCATCCCGTGATGGGGCCGGCGGCGATCCTCCTGTCGCTCGCGATTCTCGTGAGCGCCATGGCCTCGATCAACTCCACCGCCATCTCGCCCGCGCGCACCCTGCTCGCGATGTCGCACTACCGCGCGCTGCCCGCAGCGATCAAGCGGGTGCACCCGAAGTACAAGTCGCCGCACATCGCGCTGCTGCTCTCGTCGATCGTCGCCTCCGTGTTCTATGCGGTGATGCGGTTCATCAGCGAGGACGTGCTGTGGGACACGATCACGGCGCTCGGCATGATGGTGTGCTTCTACTACGGCATCACGGCACTCGCGAGCCCCTGGTACTTCCGCAAGACGGCGGTGCGCGAGGGCGTCGGCTCGGTAATTTCGAAGCTCGTGCTGCCGGGTATCGGCGGTCTGCTGCTGCTGATCGTGTTCGTGAAGACCACCATCGACGCGATGGACCCGGAGGCCGGGTCTGGCAGCAGTATTGCTGGAGTGGGGCTCGTCGGCATCATCGGTGTCGCCGTGCTTGCCATCGGTGTCGTGCTGATGCTGCTCCAGGCGAAGGCGTCACCGGCGTTCTTCCGGGGCGGGGTGCTCGCGCGCGTCGATGCATCGAGCGACACCTCGGCCATGCCGGTGTTCGACGACGGCCTCGGCTCGTAGTTTCACGGGCTCCCGGTCGGCGGCGCACGATTCGTCGTGCGCCGCGCGGCATTCCAAGTGCATGTTCACCGGTCATGACATAGGATCAGATCTCTGACAGACGGGTGGGGCATGATCGCGGTGATTCACAGGATTCGTGCGCGCCAGAATGATCGCTCGATCGCGACGCTCGCGTTCCTTGCCGCGGGCATGCTCTTCGCGGGCGTCAACGCGACGCTGTTCCTGCCGCCGGGCGATCGGCGACCCGATCTCGTCGCGGTCGCTTTGGCCTGCCTGGTGCTCGCCGTCGCGGTCGCGATCGCGGGGGAGCGCTTCTCTGCGACGGCAGCGGGCATCCTCATGGTGGCCGCTTTCCTGGTGGTGGTTCCCTCGGTGCTGCTGGCCCCCGATCGCGTGCGCGCCCTGAACACGGCGCTCTTGTTCGGGCCGTTCTTTCTCTACCTCGTCTGGTTCTTCCCGATGTGGTTCGCGCGTCTGCTCGGCTACGCATGGATCGGGTTCGTCGACCTGTTCATCCTGCTGCGTCACGGCGTGGAGATGTCGTCGGTGCTGCTCACGCTCACGACGACGGGTCTGCTGCTCGGGGAGCTCATCGGCCTGTTTAAGCGTCGTCTCGAACGCGCGTCGCTGACCGACCCGCTCTGCGACGTGTGGAATTCGCGCGGATTCGCACGACTGCTTGAACGCGAGGTCGCGGGATCGCAGCGCAGTGGCCGACCGGTGACGCTCGTCTACCTCGATCTCGACGATTTCAAACTGATCAATGATCGACTGGGGCATTCCGAGGGCGATCGCGTGCTGCGCGACTTCGCGACGCAGATGCAGGATCGCTGCCGCCCCGGCGACGTCTTCGCCCGCTTCGGCGGAGACGAGTTCGCATTGCTGCTCGTCGATGCCGACGCCGACATGGCGCAGACCATCGCGGCGCGTCTGCACCGAGAAATTCCGACCCCCGGCTGGTCGTACGGAATCGCCGAGTGGCTGCCCGGCGAAAGCGCGGACGCGTTCATTTCGCGCGCCGATCTCGGCATGCTCACCGCGAAGCGTGCGCGCAAAGCGAACGACGGCGACGGGGCCTAACATCGGGCCGAAGCCGAGCCCGAGCCGCGATAGACTCCTGCTCGTGAGTGCGAATGCGATCCTGACCCCCTACGAAGATCTGCTGCGAGAGGTGTACGAGCACGGCACACAGAAGTCGGACCGTACCGGCACGGGCACGCGAAGCCTCTTCGGGCGGCAGATCCGATTCGATCTCGCGGAGTCGTTCCCGCTCATCACGACCAAGCGCGTGCATTTCAAGTCGCTCGCGGTCGAACTGCTCTGGTTTCTGCGCGGGGAGGGCAACACGCGGTATCTGACCGATCAGGGCGTCACCATCTGGGACGAGTGGGCCGACGAGAACGGCGACCTCGGCCCGGTCTACGGTGTGCAGTGGCGCTCTTGGCCGACACCCGACGGCGGTCACATCGATCAGATCGCGAAGGTCGTCGAGCAGTTGCGCGACACCCCCGACTCGCGCCGTATCATCGTGTCGGCCTGGAACGTCGCGGAGCTCGACAAGATGGCGCTCGCGCCGTGCCACGCGTTCTTCCAGTTCTACGTGGCCGACGGCAAGCTCTCGTGCCAGCTCTACCAGCGGTCGGCAGACATGTTCCTCGGCGTGCCCTTCAACATCGCCTCGTACGCGCTGCTGACGCTCATGCTCGCGCAGCAGGTCGGGCTGGAGCCCGGCGAGTTCGTGTGGACGGGCGGCGACTGCCACATCTACGACAACCACGTCGAGCAGGTGGAGCGGCAGCTGTCGCGAGATGCGTTCGCGTACCCGAAGATCGAGATCCGCAAAGCCGAATCGATCTTCGACTACACGCTTGAAGACTTCGACGTCGTCGGCTACGAGCACCACCCCGGCATCAAAGCGCCGGTCGCGGTCTGACCGTGCGCATCGGAATGATCTGGGCGCAGGCCCGCGCCGGAGCGATCGGCCGCGATGGTGACATGCCCTGGCGTCTGCCCGAAGACGCCGCGTTCTTCAAAGAGCAGACCCTCGGCGCGCCCGTCATCATGGGGCGCAGCACTTGGGAATCGCTGCCGGAGCGATTCCGGCCGCTGCCGGGCCGCGCGAACCTGGTGGTGACGCGCAACCCCGTGTTCGACGCCCCGGGTGCGCGCGTGGTGAGCTCGCTCGATGATGCCATCGCTGCGCTCGCGGGTGAAACCGAACCCGCAGATCGCGTGTGGGTCATGGGCGGCGGGCAACTCTACCGAGCGGCCATGCCGATCGCAGATGAACTTGTGGTGACGAAAATCGACCTCGACGTGCCAGACGCCGACACCTTCGCGCCCGAGATCGGCCCGGAGTGGCAACTCGTGGACCCCGGCACCCCGCAAATCTCGCGCACCGGGCTCGCATACCGCTTCGAACGCTGGGGCCGCGCGCGTTCCGTGTGAGATCGTCCGGTAGCCTAGTGTTCGTGGCACACCCAGAGAATCCGTTCGGTCAGGTCCTTGTTGCTCTCATCACGCCGTTCCAAGCTGATGGCGAAGTCGATTGGGCCGCGACCGAGAAGCACATCGACGACTGCATCTCGAACGGTGCGGACGGCATCGTGGTCACCGGCACGACCGGCGAGACCAGCACGCTGACCGACCCCGAGAAGCTCAAGCTCGTCGAGGTCGCGAAGTCGGTGTCGGGTGGGCGCGCCAAGATCATCACGGGCGGCGGGTCGAACGAGACCGCGCACGCAATCGAGCTGTACCGCGCCAGCGAGAAGGCCGGCGCTGACGGCGTCATGATCGTCACGCCGTACTACAACAAGCCGACCCAGGCGGGGCTGCTGACGCACTTCCGCATGGTCGCCGACGCGACCGACCTGCCGGTCATCCTGTACGACATTCCCGGCCGCACCGGTGTGCCGATCAAGTACGAGACGATCCTGCGGCTCGCGAAGCACCCCAACATCCTCGCTGTGAAAGACGCCAAGGGCGACTTCAGTGAGGTCAGTCGCGTGCTGAACCAGACCGATCTCATGTACTTCTCCGGCGATGACGCGAACGTGCTGCCGCACCTCTCGATCGGCGCCACCGGGCTCATCGGCGTGACAGCCAACATCGCCGCAGCACCGTACCGCACCATCATCGATGCGGTGAACGCCGGTGACCTGCACACGGCGCGCGAAGTGCATCAGCGACTCGAACCGCTGGTTCGCGCGGTCATGACCCACGTGCCGGGTACCGTCGCCGCCAAGTACATCCTCCACGGCCTCGGCCGTATCGGCAGCCCGCGCGTGCGGCTGCCCCTCGTCGGCCCGGAAGAGTGGGAGGCGGCGCTCATCGAAGACGAGCTCGCCCTCATCAAGGACTTCCCGGGTGTCGACCTCTCGAACTTCAGGCCGGACCGCAACGCGGCTGCCGGCGGTGCCCTGCCCCAGATCGCAGGCACCACCCGCTAACAAACAGGAGGCCCAGTGCCCAACCCCGTAATGACCCCGCCCAAGCTCGAGGCGGGAACCCTGCGCATCACTCCGCTCGGTGGTCTCGGCGAAGTCGGTCGCAACATGACCGTTTACGAGATCAACGGCAAGTTGCTCGTGGTCGACTGCGGTGTGCTCTTCCCCGAGGAGCACCAGCCCGGCGTGGACTTGATCCTGCCCGATATCTCGAAGATCGAGCACCGACTCGGCGACATCGTCGCGGTCGTGCTCACCCACGGTCACGAAGACCACATCGGCGCAGTGCCGTATCTACTCAAGCGACGCGAGAACATTCCGCTGATCGGTTCGAAGCTGACGCTCGCGTTCGTCGAGGCGAAGCTCAAGGAGCACCGCATTCGCCCGGAGACCCGCGTGGTCGCCGAGGGCGATCGCATCACCACCGGTCCGTTCGATCTCGAATTCATCGCGGTGAACCACTCCATCCCGGACGCGCTCGCGGTCGCGATTCGCACCGAGGCCGGCCTCGTCATCGGCACCGGCGACTTCAAGATGGATCAGCTGCCGCTCGACGGCCGCATCACCGACCTCCGCGCCTTCGCCCGCCTGGGCGAAGAAGGCGTCGACCTCTTCATGACCGACTCGACCAACGCCGAGGTTCCGGGCTTCACCGCACTGGAGAAGGACATCGGGCCGGTGCTCGAGCGCGTGATCGAAAAGGCGCCGGGCAAGGTCGTGGTCGCGAGCTTCTCGAGCCACGTGCACCGCGTGCAGCAGGTGCTCGACGCCGCGCAGAAGAACGGCCGCCGCGTCGTGCTGCTTGGCCGCTCCATGGTGCGCAACATGAAGATCGCGTCTGACCTCGGCTACCTCACCGTGCCCGAGGGCGTGCTGGTCGACCTGAAGAAGAGCGGCGACATCCCCGACGATCGCATCGTCTACATGTCGACCGGTTCGCAGGGCGAGCCGATGGCCGTGCTCTCGCGCATGGTCAACCAGGAGCACCAGGTCGAGATCGGCCCCCGTGACACCGTGATTCTGGCCTCGAGCCTGATCCCGGGCAACGAGAACTCGGTCTATCGCATCATCAACGGACTCATGAAGCTCGGTGCGAACGTCGTGCACAAGGGCAACGCCAAGGTGCACGTCTCGGGGCACGCTTCCGCGGGCGAGCTCATGTACTGCTACAACATCGTGCGCCCGAAGAACGTCATGCCGATTCACGGCGAGTACCGTCACCTCATCGCGAACGCTCGCGTCGCGATCGAGACCGGTGTGCCCCAGAACCGCACCGTCATCGCCGAGAACGGCACCGTCGTCGACCTGGTCGACGGCGTCGCACGCACCGTGGGGCAGCTCGAGATCGACTTCATCTACGTCGACGGCAAGAGCGTGGGGCGCGTCACCGACGACGACCTGCGCGATCGCCGCACGCTCGCCGAAGAGGGCTTCATCTCCGTCATCACGGTGGTGGAGACGAGCCTCGGTCAGATCGTCTCGGGCCCCGAGGTGCACGCCAAAGGGGTCGCCGAAGACGACCGGGTCTTCGACAAGATCAAGCCGCAGATCGCCGATGCGCTCGAGCAGGCGATGAAGGAAGGCGTCACCGATCAGCACGCGCTGCAGCAGATCACGCGCCGCACCGTCGGACGGTGGGTCGGCACGAAGCTGCGCCGCAAGTCGATGATCGTTCCCGTCGTGGTGGTGGTGTAACGCCGTGGCTCATGCTTCGGCGGGTGCGCATGCGCGCCTGGCCACCGCCGCCGAGCGCGCCGACTGGGATGCGCTCATCGCGGCGAACCCGGGCGGTGGCGAGGTCTGGCAGGGGGCCGAATACCTCACCGTGAAGCGTACGCAGAACCGGTACAAGGATCTCGCGGTGGTTGTCGAGCGCCCCGGTCGCCCGTCGCTGGCCGTCGGCGTGCTCGCGAAGCGGGTGCCGCTGCTCGGCTCATGGTGGCACGTGCCGGCCGGGCCCTCTGCTGAGGGCACGGATGAGGTGCTCGAGGCGGCCGGCGCGATCGGAGAGCTGGCGCGCTCACGCGGCGCGTTCCTGGCGAAGATCGAGCCCCGGCTCGGGCTGGCCGCGGTGCCTGAGATCCAAGGTGCCGGGTACGCGAGCACCGTGCGCATCATCCCGAACCCGTCGACCATCTTGGTCGATGTCTCCGGAACCGAAGACGACGTCTTCGCGCGTCTCGGTAAGAAGGCTCGCAACGCCATCAACCGGGCCCGCCGCGACGGCATCGTCGTGACCCGGGTCGATGCGACCCCCGAACACGCGGCCCAGCTCTATCGGCTGCTGCAGGAGACCGCTGAAGGCCGCTTCGTGCTGCGCTCCGAGCAGTACTACCGGGAGTTCTGGCGAGAGTTCTCAGCGGCGGGGCAGGGACAGATGTTCCTCGCGCATCGCGACGGCGCGCTCGTCGCCGGTGCGTATGCGATGGGGCTCGGCGCGAAGACGACCTACAAAGACGGCGCCTCGGTGCGCGCGAAAACGGCGTACGGCGCCTCGCACGCGCTGCAATGGGAGGTGCTGCGCTGGGCCAACGAGCGCGGTGCCGTGGTGCACGACCTGTGCGGAGCACCGCCCGCCGACCGCGCCGACGACCGGGAGCACCCGCTGTTCGGCGTGGGCCAGTTCAAGCGTTCGTTTGCGTCTGAGATCACCGACTACGCGGGGGCGTTCGACCTGCCGCTCAGGTCGTTGCCGTATCGTGCATGGGTCACGCTCGGCGACCGTCTCGCGCGGCGCGCCTCGCTCGCCCTCCGGAAGGATCCGTACTACTAATGGCCGCTGGTCTCATCCGCGCGAGCGCGATCATGGCGTCGGGCACGATGGTGTCGCGCGTGCTCGGGCTCGTGAAAGCGGTGCTGCTCGCGTACGCGATCGGAAACGTCGGCTCGCTCTCGGCCGACGCGTTCGCGAACGGCAACCTGCTGCCGAACACGATCTACATGATCTTGCTCGGCGGTGTGTTGAACGCCGTGCTCGTGCCCCAGATCGTGAAGGCCGCGCACGGAGCTGATGGCGGCGCCGGCTACATCAACAAGATCCTCACTCTGGCGACCACGGCGCTCGTCGGCATCACAATCATCGCGATGCTGGCGGCGCCGTGGCTCATGCACGTGCTGGTTGCGGATTGGAGCGAACAGCAGATCGCCCTGGCGACGGGGTTCGCCTACTGGTGCATTCCGCAGGTCATCTTCTATGGCATCTACACGGTCATGGGGGAGGTGCTCAACGCGCGCAGCATCTTCGGCCCCTTCACCTGGGCGCCCGTGCTCAACAACCTCATCGCTATCGCCGGCATCATCGCGTTCATCGTGATGTTTGGTTCGGATCCGAAGGGTCTGCTCGCCGTGACGGGTTGGTCGCCGGTGATGATCGGCCTGCTCGGGGGCTCAGCGACCCTCGGCATCGTCGCGCAGGCGCTCGTGCTCTTCGCGTCCTGGCGCAAAGCCGGCATCCGCTACCGTCCCGACTTCTCCTGGCGCGGTGTCGGGCTCGGGCACACCGCGCGCATCGCCACCTGGACGCTCGCCATGGTCGGCGTGATGCAGATCGGCGGTGTGCTCACGAACCGCATCGTATCGATCGGCTCAGGGGCTGGCCCCTCGTCAAGCGCGATGCAACTGGTGTGGCTGATCTTCATGATGCCGCACTCGGTGATCGCGGTGTCGCTCGCGACCGCCTACTTCACCCGGCTCGCGGAGTGGGGGCAGTCGCGACGCATGGCCGAGTTCCGGGAGGATCTCTCGGCCTCGCTGCGCCAGGTGTCGCTGGTGATGATGCTCGCGTCGATCGCGATCATCGCGGCGGCGCCGTTTGTCAGCCGCATCATCAATGTCGGAGCGAAAGAGGAGCAGGTCGACCAATTCACCGAACCGCTGATCGCCTACGCCGTGAGCCTGGCCGCCTACAGCTTCCTGTTCGTCGTGCAGCGTGCGTTCTACGCGCTCTCTGACACCCGCACCCCGTTCGTCTTCACGACCATTCAGATGGCGATCGTTCTCGTGCTCTCGTTCGGCATGACGTTCGTGGTCGAGCCGCGCTACATCGGGCTCGGTTTCGCGGCAATCTGGTCATTTGCCACGATCGTCGAGACGGTACTCGCCGTCTGGCTGCTGCGTCGCCGCATCCAAGCCCTGGACGGACTCCGCATTTTGCGCAGCATCGTGAAGTTCGTGCTCGCGAGCATTCCGGCGCTCGGCATAGGCTTGCTCGTGACCTGGCTGTTGCGCATGCAGTTCGGGCAGGTCAACGCCGTGGTTGCCGTCGTGCTGGCACTCGTGGTCGCCGCTATCGTCACCATCATCTATCTCGGGGTGCTGCGCCTGCTGCGCTCGCCCGATCTCGCGGAGCTGACCGGATTCATCAGCCGCAAACTTGGAAGGACCCGATCGTGACCACCCTGAACGTCGCCCCCTGCACCGACCGGGCGCTCTGGGACGCCACCGTTCGCACTCTGGGTGGCCATCCGCTGCAGCTCTGGGGCTGGGGCGAACTCAAGTCGGCGCACCGCTGGAGCGCGGAGCGTGTGCTCGTGCGATCCGGCGATGCGAGCGATGCGCCAATCGTCGGCGCCGCGCAGCTGCTCACCCGGGCGCTGCCCGGGCCGCTCGGCGGCTTCGTGTACGCACCTCGGGGCCCGGTGGTGGCTCGCGAGCCCGGTGCCGAAGACACCCCGGCGACCGTTCCCGGGAGCGCCGCGGTCTCGGACGCCATCGCCGCGCACGTGCACCGCACGCGCCGCGCAGTCGCGATGTCGATCGAGCCCGATGAAGATGCGGGAGCGTTTCCGCTCTCGCACACGTGGCGCACGGCCGAGACGTCGGTGCTGCCGGCGCGGACGCTGATCCTTGATCTCCGCAAATCAGAAGATGACCTGCTCGCTGACATGTCGAAGAAGCACCGTCAGTACGTGCGCAAGGCGGGCCGCGAAGAATCACTCGAGATTCGCCCCGTGGAGACGATCGCGCAGCTCGATGTGTGCCTCGAGGTCTACCGGCAAACGAGCGAGCGAGCCGATTTCGGCCTGCATGAGGATTCGTACTACCACGACGCCTTCACCATGCTCGGCGACGATTCGCCCGTGTGGGCGGCGTATGTCGACGATCGCCCCGTGGCCTTCCTGTTCATGGCGAAGTCCGACCGCACCGCGTTCGAACTTTACGGCGGCATGGACGAGACCGGGCAGCGCCTGCGAGCGAACTACGCGCTGAAGTGGCACGTGATTCGGCACATGAAGTCGATCGGCATCGAGCGGTACGACTTCGGTGGGCTCATCAACGACGGTGTGACGACGTTCAAGAAGGGGTGGGCCTCGCACGAGAACCTGCTCGCCGGCACCTGGGATCGCCCGGGCCCCGGGTATGCGCTCTGGACGAAGGGCCTACCGCTCGCGAAGCGTGCGGTGCGCGCGCTGCGCCGACGCTGATACGGCTGCCAGCACGCCGCTGCGCGGTCTGCAGTGATGCGGCGGAGTGCGGCGATTCCGGGGGAGCCCGGAGCGTCAACTCGCCAATGTCGGCGGTCGAACGTACCCTCTAAGCATGGCCAGTAAAGCTTCGTCGCGCCAGCAATCGGGCAAGACCGCGGCACGGGGTACCCGTTCCACGGCAACCCGGGCGACCGCAAAAACGAAGGTGCTCGCCGAGCCGGTGCACACGGACGGGGTGCTCGTGCGCGCCTGGAACGGGCTCGCACACGCCGTAGGCGCTGCCGCCCGCGCGTTCCGCGTCGAGCCGCTGGCACCTGAAGATCGCCGCGATGGTGTGCCATTGCTGCTGGTGCTGCTGGCCGTCGTCGGAGCCGTCATTGAGTGGTTCTTCATCGGCCAGCCGTTCGCCGTCGCAATGGATGCATGGTCGTTCGGCGGCCTCTTCGGTCGTGTAGCCTTCGGGTTGCCCATCGTCATGGTCGGCTTCGCACTCTGGCTCTTCAACCATCCGTCGAGCGTGCACGACAACCGGCGCATCGCGACCGGTCTGACGCTTGCGGTGCTCTCGGTCGCCGGCCTCTGCCACCTGTACGGGGGGCGCCCGAATCCCTGGGAGCACCCGCAAGAGCTCAGTGCGGCCGGTGGTGTATTCGGATGGCTCGTCGGTGGCGCACTCGGCTATCTCACGTTGTGGGTGGCAGTGCCAGTACTCTCGATCATCATTCTGATGTCGGTGCTCATCATCACGAAGACGCCGCCATCGCGCATTCTTCAGCGCCTGCGCGAGGCCTACGCGTTCTTGTTCGGAGTAAGCCCCGCGGAGCCGGGTGACGCTCAAGCCAGTGAATCCCCGCGCCGTGGGCGCGGAGCGGAGAAAGACGAGCCCCAAGCACTCTTCGATCTCGAATCCGAAGACGGTGACGGCGGATCGATTCCGTGGTGGCGGCGCACGGCGTCGGGTCGCGAGGAAGACCCCGAGTACGCGGGCGATCGCAATGGTCTGGACGCCGTGCTCGGGGGCCACGAACCCGAGCCTGATCGCGGGGGTGCGTTCGAGAAGGCCCTCGAGCCTGAGACCGTCACCGACGTGTTCCCGTCCGACTTGTTCGATGATCTGGATCAGGCCGAGGCGGCGGTGCAGGCGGCGACGCCCGCACCCGCATCGGGTTTGGGAGATGACTCCTGGGACTCTTTCGGCGAGCCAGCTCAGACCGCCGTCGTTCCGGTGGAATCGGCTGACACATCAGCCGACGCTGACGCGTCCCCCTTCATCGTCGCACCTCCGCATGATCCGGTTAGCCAGGCCGCTTACCGGCTTCCCGATCAATTCGCGCTCGCCACCGGCGACGCGCCGAAGACACACACCGAAGCCAACGACCAGATCATGGCCGCGCTGGCGCGCGTCTTCGAAGAGTTCAAAGTCGACGCCCGCGTCACGGGGTTCTCCCGCGGCCCGACCGTGACCCAGTACGAGGTCGAGCTCGGCCCGGGCGTCAAGGTCGAGAAAGTCACCGCGCTCTCGAAGAACCTCTCCTATGCTGTGGCGTCGAACGAAGTCCGTATTCTGTCTCCGATCCCGGGCAAGAGCGCCATCGGTATCGAGATCCCGAACCAGGATCGCGAGAACGTTGCGCTCGGCGATGTGCTCCGTTCGAACAAGGCGCAGCGCAGCACGCACCCGATGACCATCGGTGTGGGTAAGGACGTCAAGGGCGGGTTCGTCGTGGCGAATCTCGCGAAGATGCCGCACCTGCTCGTCGCCGGTGCGACCGGTTCGGGCAAGTCGAGCTTTATCAACTCGATGATCACGAGTCTGCTGATGCGCTCCACGCCGGCCGAAGTGCGCATGGTGCTGGTCGACCCCAAGCGCGTCGAGCTCACCGTCTATCAGGGCGTGCCGCATTTGATCACCCCCATCATCACGAATCCCAAAAAGGCCGCCGAAGCGCTGCAGTGGGTCGTGAAAGAGATGGACATGCGGTACGACGATCTCGCGAGTTTCGGCTTCCGCCACATCGACGATTTCAACGAAGCCGTGCGCTCAGGCGGCATCGTGCTCCCCGAGGGCAGCCAGCGCGTGCTGAAGCCCTACCCGTACCTGCTCGTCGTTGTCGACGAGCTCGCCGACCTCATGCTCATCGCGCCTCGCGATGTTGAGGACTCGATTCAGCGCATCACTCAGCTCGCTCGCGCGGCGGGTATTCACCTCGTGCTCGCGACCCAGCGCCCCTCGGTGAACGTGGTGACGGGCGTCATCAAGTCGAACGTGCCGAGCCGATACGCCTTCGCCGTGGCCTCGGGAACGGACTCCCGGGTCATCCTGGACGAGGTCGGCGCTGAGCGCTTGATCGGTCAGGGCGACGGACTCCTGCTGCTCAACGGAGAATCGACTCCGATGCGCGTGCAGGGCGCCTGGGTCGGTGAAGCCGAAATCGCTCAGGTCGTGGCGCACGTCAAAGCGCAGGCGCAACCTGAGTACCGGGCCGACGTGCAGCAAGTCGTCGAGAAGAAAGACATCGATGAAGACATCGGTGATGATCTCGAGGTGCTGCTCGCGGCGATTGAACTCGTGGTCACCTCGCAGTTCGGCTCCACCTCGATGCTGCAGCGCAAACTCCGTGTCGGGTTCGCCAAAGCGGGTCGGCTCATGGACCTGATGGAGTCCCGCGACATCGTCGGCCCGTCGGAAGGTTCGAAGGCCCGTGACGTCCTCGTGAGTCCGGAACAGCTTCCCGAAGTTATCGCACGCATCAAGGGCGGAGGCTCGCCGGCAGCGTCGGCATTCGTCACGCCAACCGGTGCCCCTGTTGCGGCTGCTTCGGCTTCGGCGGTCGTCGACCCGACACCGACGACGCCCCTCGACGCCGCGACTGATGTCATCGAACCGCTGGGCACCGAACACGGCTATGGCGACACGAGGTACGACGACCCCGTCGCGCAGTACCAGGCTTCGCTCGAAGAAGTGGACGGCGATACCGATGAAGACGCCTGGCAGCTGACCGGACGCGATTGACGATGCGCCGGCCAGCTCTGCAGTGATCACCCGATCGACCGACTCGAGGAGGACCCATGACCCTGGCAGATGAGACGGCGGAGCGCACGAGTTCTCCGAAGTGGATGTGGGGAGTCACCGGGGCGCTCGCGGTCGTAGTGCTCGGGGGAGCCGGTGCCGTTGTCGCGATCGATGCGCAGGGCAACGATCGCGGAGCGGTGCGAGCGGTTGCCGAGTCGTATGTGGCCGCGGTCGAATCCGGCGACGTCGCCCGAGCGGAAGCGCTGTTCGATGGCCGGGAGACGTCGGGTGCAGTGGTCACCCTGTCACCCGAGGTCGTCGGTTCGGCCGCGCTGATCGCATACCCCGAATTGGAGCAATTCCGCGTCGACTTCGACGGTGGTCGTGCAGCGGCAGACGTGCGGTTCGAACTCGATGGGGAACCCTACTCCGACCTGCTCCAGCTGCGTCGCGATGCCGAAGGCGACTGGCGGGTGACCGGAGGTCTGCGGTACGAGGTCGAGCTCGATTCGGCGTCCCGCGGAGCGTTGGCGTTCCGAGGCATGGACCGCGCGTTCCCGAATGACACCGAGTCGCTCACGATGTACGCCGGCGTCTACACGTTCGTCTCACATAACAAGTACTTCATCACCGACAACGATGCGGAGTATGTTGCCGCATCGCCGTACGGGTCGATCTACGCGACGGACTGGTTGCGCCCCGGCCCCGGGTACGACGCCGAGGTGCAGCGTCAAGTTGAAACGGTGTTTGCCGAATGCGCGGAGTCAGGCACACTCGATGCCCTGCGCAGCTGCGGCATTGAGGGGCCCGAACCTGACGCGAGATTCGCGAGTTCGTCAGAAGTGTCGATCTCCGTTGAGATGGAGCGCGTACCGACCGCCAGAGTCGAACCTGGCAGCACGGGGTGG
The DNA here is from genome assembly GCF_001273845.1 of Leucobacter musarum subsp. musarum. Lineage (GTDB taxonomy): Bacteria > Actinomycetota > Actinomycetes > Actinomycetales > Microbacteriaceae > Leucobacter > Leucobacter musarum. The sequence continues at coordinate 748,267 of NZ_JHBW01000087.1, read as the reverse complement.
GCGACTCTTGCGGACCGTGGCAGCTTCGCTCTCACCTACACCGGGCGCGATGCATCGGGTCAGCGGGTGACCGATCAGACCACGGCTTCGGCGCAGTACGCCGACCTCGAGATTGCCGCGACCGAAGACGGCCTCAGCGTCGAAGTACTGAACTACTAGGCTGCTCATCATGACCGGCATCGAGCAGCCCGCTGCTGCACCCAGCAATTGGAACGCCCCGAATATCATCACCGGCGCGCGAATCGTCGCGACACCGTTCTTCCTGTGGATGCTGCTTGCCGGAGGAGCCGACGGTCCGTGGCGATGGGCCGCGGCCGTGTTCTTCGTCTTGGCGATCGCCACCGATGCCTGGGACGGCCATCTCGCCCGGTCTCGGGGCCTGATCACGGATCTCGGCAAGCTGCTCGATCCGATCGCCGACAAATTCTTGACGGGCGCTGCGCTCGTCGGGTTGTCGATCCTGCTCGAACTGCCGTGGTGGGTGACGACGGTCATTCTGGTGCGCGAGATCGGCATCACCATCCACCGTCTGATGGTGGCGCACGATGTCGTGCTGGCCGCAGCCTGGGCCGGGAAGCTGAAGACGGTGGCACAATCGGTCGCGATCACGCTCGCACTGCTCCCGCTGGCCAGCGTGATGGGGCCCGCCGCGCCAATCGCGGTGTGGGCCAATATCATTACGATGACGATCGCTCTTCTCCTCACCATTTACAGCGGCATCGATTACGTGCTCGGCTACCTGCGGGCCCGAAACGCGGCGCGATGACCACATCGCGACTCGGGCAGGAGGTCGTGTCGCGCGCGACCCGCCTCACCGCGCGTATCGCGATCGCGGAATCTCTGACTGGTGGGATGCTGACCGACGCGATCGTTTCGATTCCGGGGGCCTCGCACGTGCTGAACGGGGGCATCGTGGCGTACGACACGTCGCTCAAACGAACGTTGCTCGGCGTGGATGCCGAGCTCCTGCGCCGACAGGGTCCGGTCGACCGCGAGGTGGCGATCCAAATGGCAGCCGGCGTGCGCGTCGCCTGCGCGACGCCGCGCACGACATCAGCCGCCGCACCCGCCGAGTTCGGCATCGCCACGACAGGCGTCGCTGGGCCGGACCCCGATCCGCAGACCGGGCAGCCTGCAGGTACCGTATGGATCGCTGTCGCCTGGGACGGGGGCGTCGAGTGCGAAGAGCTTGCCTGCTCGGGCGACCGTGCTGCGGTGCGCGAAGCGACCGTCGTGCGAGCCCTGCAACTTCTGCACCGAGTGCTTGAGATCGTCGAGTACGCCGCACCGCACCGTGCCTGCCCCGACTCTCGCTACGCTGGAGGCGAAACGGTCACCGCAGATCGCGGCGACCCCGTTCCGTAAAGGGGAAACGAGAGTGCCGAAAATGAAACGCTGGAACCGCGTGCGCGCGGGGCTCGCGGCGGGCTTTGCAGCGGTACTGCTGCTGGGAACCGCTGCAGCTGCGACGGCGGTCGCGCCGACTCAGGCCGAGGGGAAGACCTTCGTCATCGCGACCGATACGACGTTCGCGCCGTTTGAGTTCCGAGATCCGTCAACGGGTGATCTCGTCGGTATCGACATGGATCTGATCAACCAGATCGCTGAAGATCAGGGCTTCGACGTCGAGATCCGCTCGCTCGGGTTCCAGGCTGCGCTGTCCGCGCTGCAGTCGGGCCAGGCCGACGGCGTCATCGCCGGCATGTCCATCACCGACGAGCGCAAAGAGATCTTCGACTTTTCCGAGCCGTACTTCGAATCCGGCGTACAGATGGCGGTCGCCGCGAACAACTCGACCATCTCGAGCTACGAAGATCTCGAGGGTGAGACCGTCGTCGCGAAGTCGGGCTCGGAAGGGCTCGCTGAAGCCGAGAAGCTCTCCGGTGAGTACGGATTCACCGTGAAGGCACTGGACCAATCGGCGACGATGTACGAATCGGTCAAGAACCAGTCTGCGGTCGCGGTCTTCGACGATTACCCAGTGCTCGCCTACGGCATCACCCAGGGCAATGGTCTCAAGGTCGTGACCGACAAGATTCCGGGTGGCGAGTACGGCTTCGCCGTATCGAAGGGGAAGAACCCGGAACTGCTCGCCGCGTTTAACGATGGATTGGCAAAGCTGAAAGCCGACGGCGGCTACGACGACATTCTGAACACGTATCTCGGCGACACCGAGGCGACGTCGAGTGCCGGCGGAAACATCTTTGCCCTCGTGGGGCAGAGCTGGCCGGCGCTCTCGAAGGGCCTCTGGAACACCGTGTCCATCACCGTTGTCTCCTTCGTGATCGCGCTCATTCTCGGTCTCGTCTTCGGGTTCATGAAGATCTCCACCTCACGAATTCTGCGAGGGATTGCAAGCGTGTATGTCGCGGTCTTCCGCGGTACCCCGATTCTCGTCTGGGCATTCCTGTTCTACTTCGGTCTGCCGCAACTCACCGGAGCGCCGGGCAACGTCTTTATGGCGGGCGTTGCGACGCTCGCGTTGAACGCAGGCGCCTATCTGACGGAAATCGTGCGCGGCGGTCTGCAATCGGTCGACCCGGGCCAAATGGAAGCGGCACGGTCGCTGGGGCTCGGCTGGGGGCGTTCGATGCAGCGCGTTGTCATGCCGCAGGCCGTGAAGATGTCGATGCCTTCGATCATCAACCAGCTCGTCATCACGCTGAAAGATTCGTCGCTGCTGCTGACGATCGGATTCGCCGAGCTGCTGTACCAGGCGCAGCAGATCTACGCGGCGAACTTCCGCACCACCGAAATGCTCATCATCGTCGGTGTGATGTACTTCATCGTCATCACCCTGCTGACCTGGCTCGCGAACATCGTTGACAAGAAGGTGAACAAGTGACCGAGAGAATCGTGACCGAAAACCTCGTGACCCACAACGGAACGCCGGCGATCGCCGTCACCGGGCTGCGCAAGTCGTTTGGCAGCAATGAAGTGCTCAAAGGGATCGATTTGACGGTCGAGGTGGGGGAGGTGGTCTCTCTCATCGGCCCGTCGGGTTCGGGGAAGTCGACGATCTTGCGATGCCTGAACCGTTTGGAAGAGCCTTCCGGGGGGAGCGTCGTGGTGGGTGGCGTTGAGATCACCCAGGGCAACGTCGATATCAATGCCGTGCGTCAGCACATCGGAATGGTCTTCCAGCACTTCAACCTGTTTCCGAACATGACGGTGCTCGAAAACATCATGCTCGCGCCGGTCGATCTCAAGAAGAAGTCGAAAGCCGATGCCCGTGATGCTGCCCTCGCGCTGCTCGAGCGCGTCGGCCTCGCCGAGAAGGCCGATGCGCGGCCCGCTTCGTTGTCCGGTGGACAGAAGCAGCGCGTCGCCATCGCCCGCGCGCTGGCGATGGAGCCGAAGATCATGCTCTTCGACGAGGCGACATCGGCGCTCGACCCCGAGATGGTGGGGGAGGTGCTGCAAGTCATCCGTGACCTTGCCGCCTCGGGCATGACGATGGTGCTGGTGACCCACGAGATGGGTTTCGCTCGCGAAGTCTGCGATCGAGTGGTGTTCATGGCAGACGGCGTTGTCGTCGAATCGGGGCAGCCGGAAGCCGTGTTCGGAAACCCGCAACAGCCGAGAACTCAGGAGTTCTTGTCGAAGGTGCTCTAGCACTCGAGCTGTGAATCGGTGATGCACAAGCTGGATCTTCGCTGAACTTGAGTCGCCTTGACTCAAGTTCAGCGAGATTTCAGGAATACAACGGTTATGCTCGGAGTTGTTCACAGTACGGCGATCGAAATTCGGTCGGCGCACTCGCAGCGACAATCCTGTCGTTCTGCGGGTATGGTGGAGGCACGACTCGGGTTGTGCACGTAAAGGAGGGTTCACATGGTGCTGATGCGTCAAGAGATCGGCGACGTACTACGTGACTTCCGGTTGCAGAAGGGCCGCACGCTGCGTCAGGTAGCGGGCGAGGCCAGTGTCGCACTCGGGTACCTCAGCGAGGTCGAGCGCGGTCAGAAGGAGGCGTCCAGTGAGATTCTCGCTGCCGTCGCCGATGCGCTGGATACGCCGCTGTCGGTCATTATGGGCGAAGTGAGCGAGCGACTCGCGGTGGTCGAGGGGCTGTCGCTCCCGATGGTTCACCGGGTGCCCGACACTGTGCCAGCGGAATTGGTCTCGGGCTTCGCGCCCGAATTGGTGTCTTAGTTCGTGCGTATGGATTGCGCCCGGAGCACCGCGCCGGATAGCGCCCGCCCCCATCGGGGCGGGCGCTTCGCTGTGCTCAGGGTTGGTCATGGTCGCGAAAGAGCACGCACGTGCGCATGAGTGAGTTCCGCCGGGCGTGCCGCGCGGAGTTCGGGTCGGAGTATGCGCCGATCCTGCTGCGAGATCACTGGCTCTCGGTACTCGGGGGGACGGCTGACGAGGCGATCGCGCGCGGCGTGTCCCCTCGCGCGGTGTGGGATGCGCTCTGCGCCGACCTGCAAGTTCCTGTGGCGCGCAGACACGGCCGCGGACTCCCTGATCCGCGAGGCGAAGCTGGTCGCGCGCTTTAGAGGCCGTTCAGCCAGTCGGGCTGAGCGAATCGTTCACTGATGTCTGCCAGCAGGCGGCCGCTGTGAAGACCGTCTGCTGCAGCGTGGTGCACCTGCAATGCGAGCGGGAGCAATACGCGGCCATCACGTTCCGCATATCTGCCCAGCGTGAAAATGGGTGCCAGGTGCTGCGTGCTCTTCGGAATGCTCAGTGCAAACGACGTAAAGCTCGCCCACGGCAGGCTGGAAATGTCGAAGGTGTTCGGCGGGGTGTCGTGCTGAGGAAACATCTGGGTGGCGCGAGATGCGCGATCGATGAGTTCGCTCGCGCGATCGTGAAACTCGGTGAAGTCGCGGGAGTAGGGCGCCCAAACTGCGCTGAACGTCTCTCGCTCCGGGTTGAGCACGGTGAACATGGGGTGCGTGCACTCCCAGATCGCGGGGGCGCCTGAAGCCATCGCAGTCATGCGGAACGGGTCGTGGCGCTGCACGGCATCGGAGATGGCCCAGATCTGAGCGGCGTATGCGCGCTTCCGGTACGCGCGTGTCGCGGCGACGAATTCGGTGACATCGACCTCGACGGTGATGGCGTAGCTGCAAGGAACCCGCGAAAAGTAGTGTTCAAAGGCTTCGCGGCGGGGCCAGTGCTCGAGGTCGATCGGTACGGCGGTATCCATGCTTCATTGTCCCAGGGGGTACCGGCGGTCGGGTGCGGCGGACACGCCGTGCACATATTCGAAACTGTGTTCGAATGGTGTTATGTTCGTCCACAGGTGGTTGTGTGCACGTATTCATCCACAGTTCCGTCAAACTGAGCTCGAATGTCGGTGGCGGAATCTAGGGTAATCAGCACACGGCACCCAACGCCTTGTCTGCCCCAATCGGGGCCGAGACAGTATGCAGGCACCACCACCCAGCGGCTCGCCGCGCAGATGAAAAGGAACCCAGCCATGGCAGCACCGAAAGATCGCGAGAAGGCCCTTGAAGCAGCACTCGCGCAGATCGACAAGAACTTCGGCAAGGGCGCGATCATGCGCATGGGCAGTCAGGAGCGCGCGCCGGTCGAGGTGATTCCCACGGGCTCGGTCGCACTCGATGTCGCCCTCGGTATCGGAGGCATCCCGCGCGGCCGTATCGTCGAGATCTACGGCCCGGAATCTTCGGGCAAGACCACGCTGACGTTGCACGCAATCGCGAACGCGCAGCGAGCCGGAGGCATCGCTGCGTTCGTCGATGCCGAGCATGCGCTCGACCCCGAGTATGCGAAGAAGCTGGGTGTCGACATCGATGCACTGCTCGTGGCACAGCCCGATACGGGTGAGCAGGCGTTGGAGATCGCAGACATGCTGATCCGGTCAGGCTCGGTCGACCTGGTCGTCATCGACTCGGTTGCGGCGCTCGTGCCGAAGGCCGAGATCGAGGGCGAGATGGGCGACGCACATGTCGGTCTGCAGGCTCGACTCATGTCGCAGGCCCTGCGCAAGATCACCGGTAGCCTCAGCGCGACGAAGACGACCGCGATCTTCATCAACCAGCTCCGCGAGAAGGTCGGGGTCTTCTTCGGCAGCCCAGAGACGACCTCAGGCGGTAAAGCACTGAAGTTCTACGCGTCGGTGCGACTCGATATCCGCCGTATCCAGACTCTGAAAGACGGTACTGACGCGGTCGGCAACCGCACGCGCGTCAAGGTCGTCAAGAACAAGATGGCGCCGCCCTTCAAGCAGGCGGAGTTCGACATTTTGTACGGCATCGGCATCTCGCGTGAAGGTTCGCTAATCGATTACGGTGTCGAGCAGGGCCTCATCAAGAAGAGCGGCGCCTGGTTCACCTATGACGGAGACCAGCTGGGCCAGGGCATGGAGAACGCTCGTCGCTTTCTGATCAATAACCCTGATATCGCGCTCGAGATCGAAGAAAAGATCCTGACGAAGCTGGGCGTGAACGGGCGCAAGGAAGAGACTCCTGCGGAGCCCGCCGCTGCGGCGAATGCAGCTCCCGAACAACGGGCGAGCGCGTAGCCCATGGCCGTGCGCTTCTTGCCTCCGTCTGACGCGGAGCGCCCGCGTCAGACGGAGGACCGAGGTGACCTCGCCGAGGTGATCGAGCTACGCTCACAGCTGCGGCGCCCTGATCGGGTTGCCGCCGCCTCACCGGAAGCGGCAGAGCCGCGCACGGGGGGCGAGCCTACGGTGTCACAGGATCGTGCTGATTCCGAGGCGACGATGGGGACGCGACCGATCGTTCGTGCGGATTTCGGAGGCGTCGCGTCGCTGCTGCAGACCTCGCTTGAGGAGTCGGCGGCCACTGAAACCGCGAGCGTGCCCGACCTCGACGACGAGCCCGAGAAGCCGATGCGTACTGCGCATGAAGACGGCGTGCGCGTGCTCGGCCGGCGAGCGCGCTCCAGCGGGGAGCTCCGCGCGGAGCTCATGCGACTCGAGCACGATGCAGATGAGATCGAAACGGTGATTGACGAGTTCACCCGCAGTCTGTATCTCGATGACCTCGATCTGGCCCGCGCGCTCACGGAGAAGCTGCGTGACGCGAAAGGGGCGAGTCGCTCCCAGATTCGGGTCAAACTGAGAGCCCGCAAACTCCCCGATGATGCCATCGAAGCGGCTCTCGGTGAGCTTGACGTCGATCAGGAATTCGAGCTGATGCGCGAGACAGCGAGGCAACGAGCGGCGAAACTCGGTGGGTTGGAGCAGCACGTCGCCGAACGCCGACTGCTCGGCTTCCTCGCTCGACGAGGCTGGTCGGGTGAGCCCGCGATGCGCGCGGCGCGCGAAGCACTCGAAGGGTCACGCCGAGCTTCGCGAGGCTCGAGGGGTGGGTCTGGCGTGCGGTTCCACTGACCGGTGCCAGCGTTCAGCGTAGGAGCGTGGCCCCCAGTACGCAGGTGTGCCCGTCGCTCGCGTTGTGTTGCGTCGCCGCGTAGCCGTTTCGCGCGGCGAATTCGGCCGCCGCATCGAACTGCTCGACGTGCAGCTCGATCAGCAGGGTCCCCGCCTCCAGCTCACGTGCATCCTCGATCAGTCGGCGCACGTGATCCAACCCATCAACGCCGGCAGTCAACGCGGTGCGCGGTTCATACTCGGATGCTTCTCGCGGCAAGAGGGCGAGCGCGTCGTCCGGTACGTACGGCGGCACCGCCGCAATCACATCAATCCGTTGATCGCATTGCCGAAGCAGCGTCGACAGCCCGTCGCTGACGCGCGCCTGCCCATCCGGTCCGAGGTTCACCGATGCATGAGCGACGGCGCGTGCATCATGATCGACCGCCCACACTGCAGTGCTCGGACATGCGCGTGCCACCGACGTCGCGATGGGAGCGACCCCGCAATAGGCCTCTACAAAGACAGTCGATACACCAGCGCGTGCCACTCGCTGCACCCGCTCGACGGCGAGCGACGCCAGAAAGAGCGAACGCTGACGCGGCACGAACTCGCCTGGGCCGACCGACAGTCGGAGGCCGCCGAAATCGACCCACCCCACCAAAGGCTCGAGAGGCTCACCCGCGGCCCGGCGTCGCTCCATCGATTCGAGCAGACGCCAGTCACCCGCTGCCCGTTCCAGAAGGATTTCGGCTTCTTGCTCGGCGAAGACGCTGCCGGCGGCCCGCAGCCGCGCGGTCACCCGCTCGTGCGACCAATGCTCCGCTGCTGCGGCATCAGAGGAACTCGGCATGCGTCGAGTGTACGCGCGCACCGGAGATGATCTCGCGGGTACCGCCCGCGCCCGTCAGGGAAGGCGCCGAGCCCGTGAGTACACTGAATCCCATGAGTTCCGCCCTTGCCGACCCCATCGAAATCGCTCCGTCGCCAGCCGCATTGCGCAGCGACGGCACGCGACGGAGCTTCACGGTGCGCACGCTCGGCTGCCAGATGAACGTCCATGATTCCGAGCGCCTGTCGGGTTCTTTGGAGGCCGCGGGGTACGTCGAGGCCGAGCGCGCAGACGACGCCGATGTCGTCGTCATCAACACCTGCGCCGTGCGTGAAAACGCGGCCAACAAGCTCTACGGCAATCTCGGGTACCTGGCTGGGGTAAAGCGCGAACGCGACGGCATGCAGATCGCCGTGGGTGGGTGTCTGGCTCAAAAAGACCAGGGCACGATCGTTGAAAAGGCGCCCTGGGTTGACGTGGTCTTCGGCACCCACAACATGGGGTCGCTGCCGGCTCTCCTTGAGCGCGCACGCCACAATGCCGAAGCGCAGGTCGAGATTCTCGAGTCGCTCGAGGTCTTCCCGTCGACACTGCCGACGAAGCGCGATTCGGCGTCGAGCGGTTGGGTGTCCATCTCGGTCGGGTGCAACAACACGTGCACGTTCTGCATCGTTCCCTCCTTGCGCGGTAAGGAGAAAGACCGCCGCCCCGGCGACATTCTCGCCGAGGTGCAGGCGCTCGTCGACGATGGTGCGATTGAAGTCACGCTGCTCGGCCAGAACGTCAACACGTACGGCGTCGAGTTCGGCGACCGTGGAGCGTTCGCGAAGCTGCTGCGCGCGATGGGAGATATCGAGGGGTTGGAGCGCGTGCGCTTCACGAGCCCGCACCCCGCGGCGTTCACCGACGACGTGATCGATGCGATGGCCGAGACCCCCAATGTGATGCCAGTGCTGCATATGCCGCTACAGTCAGGCTCCGACACGATTCTGAAGGCGATGCGCCGCTCCTACCGGTCGAAGAAGTTCTTGGGGATCCTCGACGCCGTGCGAGAGCGCATTCCGCACGCTGCGATCACTACCGACATCATCGTCGGCTTCCCCGGAGAGACCGAGGAAGACTTCGCCGACACGCTCCGTGTGGTTGAGCAGTCGCGATTCGCCAGCGCTTTTACGTTCCAGTACTCGATTCGCCCGGGCACTCCCGCGGCCGAGATGGACGGGCAACTGCCGAAGGCCGTGGTGCAAGAGCGGTACGAGCGGCTGCACGCGCTGCAGGAGCACCTCTCGTTCGAAGAGAATCAGGCGCAGATCGGTCGCACGGTCGAAGTGCTGGTCTCGGCCGGCGAGGGCAAGAAAGACGCGGCGACTCGCCGGCTCTCCGGGCGCAGCGAAGACAACCGCCTGGTGCACTTCGCCGTTCCCGAGGGTGCAGACGAACCTCGCCCGGGCGACGTGGTGCGCGTCGAGGTGACATCGGCGGCTCCGCACTTCGTCATTGCGGATTCCGGCCTCCCGACTGAATCCGGCGTCGCAGGCACGTACGCTGTGCGTCGAACGCGCGCGGGCGACGCCTGGGATCGCCGGCAGGCCGAGAGCTGCGGCGTGCCGGCAGCGCCGGCCTCGGGCGACACGGCGCCCCGCGTAGTGAGCCTCGGGCTTCCCGCGATCCGCACGCGATGATCGCGCCGCAAGACGCTGCTTCACCGCGTCTCTGGGCGATCGTCGGGGCAACCGGCACCGGCAAGTCCGCGCTCTCGCTCGACCTCGCTGAACGGCTTGCCGCATCGGGGGTGCGCGCGGAGATCGTCAATGCCGATTCCATGCAGGTGTATCGCGGAATGGATATCGGCACAGCGAAACTGCCACCCGGTGAGCGCCGGGGGATCCCGCATCATTTGTTCGACGCGCTCGAACCCCGAGACGAGGCGACGGTCGCCTGGTATCAGCCCCGGGCCCGCAGCGTGATCGAGGAGATTCACGCGCGCGGTGCCGATGCGGTCCTGGTCGGCGGATCGGGGCTGTACGTCTCAAGCGTGCTCTTCGACTTCCAGTTTCCGCCCCGCGATGACGCGTTGCGCGCCGCACTGGAGGCCGAACTGGCAGAAGACGGCGTGCAGGTGCTGGTTGAACGGTTGCGCGCGCATGACGCGGCGGTAGCCGATGCGGTCGACATACGAAACCCGCGTCGGGTCGTGCGGGCGCTTGAGGTCGCGCTGCTCGGTGGAGATGCGCAGGTCACGCTGCCAGCGGAGCCGAAACTCTGGCACGATGGTGCGCCCGGTGCGACCCGCATCGTCGGGGTGCGCGCGGAACGAGCGAATCTCGTCGAGCGGCTCGACCGACGCGTCGAGCAGATGTGGACCGAGGGTATTGTCGACGAGGTGCGCGGCTTGCTGCCCCACGGGATCGCCGAAGGGCCGACCGCCTCGCGCGCGATCGGCTACGCGCAGGCGCTGGCGCAGCTCGAAGGTCGCCAGACGCAGGGCGACGCCATCGCCGAGACGCAGGTGCTGACCCGGCGCTATGCGCGCCGCCAGGTGAGCTGGTTCAAACGCTACCCCGCGGTCGAATGGGTGGAAGCGGGGGAGCTTCCGCGATCCTGCACTGCCTCGGCCCCCGCACACCCGCCGAGATCAGCACCTGACCGCGAGGAGTGACGCATGACGAACCTTCCCCAATCGACCGTGAGTGAAACACCGCAGATCCGCGCCTGCGCAGACGACGATCGCGACGCCGTGATTGGGCTGTGGGAGGCAGCCGGGCTCACCCGTCCGTGGAACGACCCGCACGCTGATTTCGCCCGCAAACGACTCGTGCAGCCGGAACTCTTTTTGGTCGCGGTCGACGGCGGAACGATCACCGGAACGGTCATGGCCGGCTATGACGGGCACCGCGGGTGGTTGTACTACCTCGCAACCGATCCGGCACGTCGCGGCGCCGGGATCGGGTCGTCGCTCGTGCGCGAGGCCGAGCGTCGCCTCGTCGAGATGGGATGCCCGAAAGTGCAGCTCATGGTGCGTCCCGACAACTCCGGCGTGATCAGTTTCTATGAGGGCCTGGGCTACGGCGAGGGCGAAGTGCTGCTGCTCGGCAAGCGCACGATCGAGGACGCACCACCCGCGTAAACTGGGCGGTATGGCGACGCTCGCATTCACCAAGGGACACGGCACTGGCAACGACTTCGTGCTCTTCACCGACCCCGATGGCGAACGGGCGTTGACCCCGGAGCAGATCCGCTTTCTGTGTGATCGCCGGTTCGGTATCGGTGCTGATGGCGTGATTCGCGCCGTGCGCTCGCGGGCACTGCCCGAGGGTGCCGCGATCCTCGCCGAAGAGCCCGATGCCGAGTGGTTCATGGATTACTGGAACGCCGACGGTACGCCGGCCGAGATGTGCGGCAACGGCGTGCGGGTCTACGCGCACTACCTCATCTCGGAAGGGCTCGTTGCGCCCGAGCGCCGCGACACCCTCCCGATCGGCACGCGCGCGGGCGTGAAAGACGTGCTGGCCGGAGTTTCGGGGTACACGGTCGACCTGGGGCGCTGGCGGCTCGCAGGTGAACGCCTGGTCGCCGCGCGGGGGCTCGACGTGGCGCGACCGGGGCTCGGTATCGACCTCGGCAATCCGCATGTCGTGACGGCGCTGGCGGATCCCGCGGAGCTCGAGGGGCTCGACCTTGCGCGGGTGCCCGCGCTCGACCCGGTGCCCGCCGACGGTGCGAACGTCGAGTTCGTCGTGCCCGAAGAACCGCTGATCCAAGACGGGGTTGCGCGCATTCGCATGCGTGTTCACGAGCGCGGCGTCGGCGAGACGCTGTCGTGCGGCACCGGCACCGCGGCAGCTGCACTCGCGTTCCGCCACTGGGGTGGCGAGGGCATGCCCAACCACTGGCGCGTCGACGTTCCGGGCGGCCGGTTGGCCGTGCGGATGTTTCCAACGGAAGAGGGCGAGCACGTGTCGCTCAACGGGCCGGCAGAGCTCGTCTACTCGGGCGAGATCGAACTGCCCGACGCCTGACGCGCGTTTAGCGCTCGATACGGATGATGTGGAAGCCCTTGTCGCGGGCCGCCCGCTCCACCTCGAGTCCGGTGAACTCCTCGGCGATCCAGCGCTGCAGCGAATCCGCTCCGAGATGCTTCGCAACCACGAGGTGAGCGAAGCCGCCCTCGTCTAAGCGCGGCAGCCAGGTGCGCAGAATGTCGTGCAGGGCCTCCTTGCCCACACGGATGGGCGGGTTCGACCGAATCTCACCGAAGCGCAGATCGGCCGGCACCTCATCGGGTGCGGCAACATGCACATTCGTGAGCCCGAGACGAGTGACGTTGCGGCGAGTGAGCTCGCGCGAGCGCTCGTTCACATCGATCGCCCACACGTCGCGCTCAGGCGATTCGAGTGCGGCGTCGAGCGCGATCGGGCCCCAGCCGCAGCCGACGTCGAGCACCGGTGCTGCGCCCGCGCGGCCGAGGGTTTCGGCCGCGGGCAGCTCGCGGAGCAGAATCGCCGTGCCTCGATCGAGTTGCTCGGGGCTGAAGACGCCGCCGGCGGTGAGCACGGTGCGGGTCGCGCCCGCGAGTTCGACCTCGATCTCGCGGGGTCGGAAGTCGCCATCGGGTGCTGCGGAGAAGTAGTGCTGCGTCACGTGACCAGTATCCCAGCCCGAAGTGGGATGCGCCGACGGCGAACGCGCGACGCGCCCGGGCGCACGCCGCGTACACTTGAGGTCAGATGACGAAACGTAGTGCAGAAGATGCAGGCCTCGCAGTCGAGGACGCTCCCGTGACCGGCGAGCGCGAAACCACCCCCGCCGACTCGGTCGATCCGCTCGACCGAGTGCTGGCGCGCGCCCGCGCGACGGGCTCCGCCACGGTGATCCGCGATCTGACGAGCGGCGCGCAGGCGCTCGGCGATGCCGCGCACGACGAGCTCGGAGCGAACCTCGACGCGATTCGCATGGAGCGCGAAGATCGCGCCTCCCTGAAACGCGTCGTCGGGCTCTCGACCGAGCTCGAAGATGTCACCGAGGTCGAGTATCGCCAACTGCGGCTCGAGAACGTCGTGCTTATCGGCGTCTACTCCCAGCGCACGACCGATGACGCAGAGAATTCGCTGCGAGAGCTCTCGGCGCTCGCCGAGACCGCGGGCGCCCGAGTGCTCGACGGACTGCTGCAGCGCCGTGCGAACCCCGATCCGGCGACGTATCTCGGCAAAGGCAAGGCCCAGGAGCTGGCAGAACTCGTCGCGGCCGTCGGAGCCGATACGGTCATTGCCGACACGGAGTTGGCCCCCAGCCAGCGCCGCGCGCTCGAAGACGTGGTGAAGGTGAAGGTGATCGACCGCACCGCGGTGATTCTCGACATTTTCAGCCAGCACGCGAAGAGCCGCGAAGGTAAGGCGCAGGTCGAACTCGCTCAGCTGCAGTACCTGCTGCCGCGACTGCGCGGGTGGGGCGAGTCGATGTCTCGCCAGGCCGGCGGCCAGGTCGGATCGGCAGGCGCGGGCATGGGATCGCGCGGGCCGGGTGAGACCAAGATGGAGCTCGACCGACGCAAGATTCACACGCGCATGTCGAAGCTGCGCAAGCAGATCGCCGGCTTCGCCCCCGCGCGCGAGGCGAAGCGCGCGAACCGCAAGCGCGGCGAAGTGCCGTCGGTTGCCATCGCCGGGTACACGAACGCGGGCAAGTCGAGCCTGTTGAACCGATTGACCGGCACCCAGGAGCTGGTACAGAATCAGCTGTTCGCGACGCTCGATACGGCGATCCGCCACGCCGAGACCGCGGATGGCCGCACGTTCACCTACGCCGACACGGTCGGGTTCGTGCGCAACCTGCCGCATCAGCTCGTCGAGGCATTCCGATCGACGTTCGAAGAGGTGGGCGACGCCTCGGTGATCTTGCACATCGTCGACGGATCGCACCCCGACCCCGAAGCGCAGCTGCGCACCGTGCGCGACGTCATCTCCGAGGTCGACGCGCAAGACATTCCCGAGCTCGTCGCCTTCAACAAAGCCGATCTGCTCGATGATTCGCAGCGGTTGGTGCTGCACGGCCTCGTGCCCGATGCGGTGTTCGTGTCGGCGCGCACGGGTGAGGGAATCGAGGAGCTGCAGCGGCGCATCGATGCGGCTCTGCCGGTTCCGGATCGCGAGGTCACGGTCATCGTGCCCTACAACCGCGGAGATCTCGTCGCCGAACTGCACGAGCGCAACCGCGTGCTCGAGACGGAGTACGTGGAGGCGGGCACCCGGGTGCGCGCCTACATCACCGCCGAGATGGCGTCGAAGATCGAACCGTATCTGATCTAGGAGCGTGTGTTCCGGGCGCCGACTGCAGCGCGGCGCCCCGAACACACGTTTCGCCGTTGTCTCGACGCGTTCCCGTGTGGCAGCGTTACACCGAGCCGACGGCCGAAGCGCCGATCGCCTGCGGGTAGGAGGCGGGGGCACGCTCGGTCAGGTGTCGCAGTGCCTCGGGCACCGGCCGACCCTGGGCCTGCATCGTCTGCGCCCAGAGCCGACCGGCGCGGTACGACGAACGCACGAGCGGGCCGGCGAGTACCCCGTCGAATCCGAGCGACTCCGCCTCTTGCTGCAGCTCGACGAATTCTTCTGGCCGCACCCATCGGTCGATCGGGTGGTGCAGCGACGATGGGCGCAGGTACTGCGTCAGCGTGATGATGTCGCACCCGGCGTCGCGCAACTCGACCATGGTGTCGGTGATCTCGGCGCGGGTCTCGCCCATGCCGAGAATGAGGTTGGATTTCGTCACCATGCCGGCATCGCGGGCGAGCGTGATGACGCCGAGTGAGCGCTCGTAGCGGAACCCCGGTCGGATGCTGCGGAAGATACGCGGAACGGTTTCGAGGTTGTGCGCGAACACCTGTGGAGCGGCCTCGAAGACCTGCGCCAGATCTTCGGGTCGCCCGCCCAGGTCGTCGGCGAGCACCTCGACGCCGGAGCCCGGATTGAGTTCGTGAATCTGCCGGATCGTCTCGGCGTACAGCCACGCTCCGGTATCGGGCAGGTCATCGCGCGTCACGCCCGTGATCGTCGCGTACTTCAATCCCATGGTGCGCACCGACTCGGCGACGCGGCGCGGCTCGTCGCGGTCGAGCGGCAGCGGTTTGCCGCTCGTGATCATGCAGAAGTCGCACCGACGCGTGCAGATTGACCCGCCGATGAGGAAGGTCGCCTCGCGATCTTCCCAGCACTCGAACACGTTCGGGCACCCCGCCTCTTGGCAGACGGTGTGGAGCTTCTCGCTGGCGACGAGGTTGCGCACCTCTTGATACTCGGGGCCCAGTCGTGCGCGGGTCTTGATCCACTCGGGCTTCTTCTCGATGGGCGTCTCGGCATTGCGTGCCTCGATGCGCAACAGCTTGCGACCCTCGGGCTCCGGGCGCACGCCGGTCGAGGGGAGGCGCCGCACGCTCATGCGATGAGCTCCGCGATTGCCTCGATCACGAGTGGGTACAGGATCGGGGCGACTTCGGCCGGCCGCACCGTGCGCCCGGCGAGCGCGCTGATGGTGGTCACTCCGGCATCGCGAATGCCGCACGGTACGAACTGCGTGAACGGGGCAAGATCGTTACTGCAGTTGATGGCGAGGCCGTGCGTGATGACTCCGGCCCGCGCATGCAGGCCGATTTGGGCAACCTTCGCCGGGGGATCGGCCGGTGCCGTCGCGTCGCACCACACACCGGAACGCCCCTCCACGCGGTACCCGTCAACGCCGAGCGCGTCGAGTGTGGCGATAATGGCGGTCTCGAGCGAGCGGACGAGATCGACCACGCCGGCTCCCGGCCGCAGCCGTACGATCGGGTAGGCAACGAGCTGCCCCGGTCCGTGCCAGGTGACCCGGCCGCCGCGGTCGACTGGGACGACAGGCGTACCGTCGGGGGGGTACTCGTCGCGGTCAGCGCGTCTGCCAGCCGTGTAGACCGCGGAATGCTCGAGCAGCAGGAGCGTGCCGGAGTCGGCGCCGCGGGTCACCCGTTCCGCCGCTGCGGCCTGCAGGCGGAGTCCGTCGGCGTACTCCACGAAGTCTGGCGCGAGGCCAATGACGTCCACGCGGGGTGGTGTTCCGAATCGGGCGACGGCGTGCGGCGATGCGGAGGAGGTCGCAGGTGCTGCAGCGATGCTGGACATGCGAACAGATTAGATACACTCGGTACAACAAATCAAATCGCGTGAAAAAGGCGCGCACATCGATGAAGTGACGTGCGCGCCTCGGGTCGTGGGGTGCAGGGATTGGTTGCGTTGCTATACCGAGCGGAAGACCGCTACTACGCGACCGAGTACTTCGGCGTGGTCGCCGAGAATCGGCTCGAACGCGCTATTGCGCGGGAGGAGCCACGTGTGACCGTCGCGGCGACGGAATACCTTGACCGTGGCCTCGCCGTCGAGCATCGCGGCGACAATGTCGCCATTCTCCGCTTCGCGCTGCTGGCGAATGACGACGAAGTCACCATCGCAGATCGCAGCATCGATCATCGAATCGCCGACGACGCGGAGCATGAAGAGCTGGCCGTCTCCGACGAGTTGCCGGGGGAGCGGAACGATCTCTTCGACTTGCTGGTCGGCGGTGATGGGCACGCCTGCTGCAATCTGGCCGACGAGCGGCACGTATGCGGCTTCCTCGACCTGCTGGGTCGGGGCGTCTGCGACTGCGTTCGACGTCGAAGCGAGTTCGACGAGGATCTCAAGGGCCCGAGGGCGATTCGGGTCTCGCCTGATATAGCCGCCCAGCTCGAGGCGGCTGAGCTGATGGGTCACGCTGGAGAGTGAGGAGAGGCCGACCGCATCCCCGATCTCGCGCATGCTCGGCGGGTAGCCGCGGCTCTCGACGGAGCGCGCGATGCACTCGAGAATCGCCTGCTGCTTTTCGCTCAGGGGCTTCGTGGAACGGGGCACGGCGGTGTCGCTCATTGCGGTCCTTTCTCGAGCCCAGGGGGCTATCTGGCGGCGGCGATCCATGAATGTCGGTGGTGCCTGATTCAGTGATCCCGTTGACGAAACCATAGCCGCGACATTCGAACACGGGCAAACACGTGTTCGAGTGTCGGAGAAAAAGATCGAAACATATCTTCGAACTCGGGCTTGAAGTTTCGATTCATCGAATATATATTCGAAACAGATGTTCGCACGGATGCACGTTCGTGGCGATCACAACCGAAGGGACACCATTATGAGCGCAATCGCGACCCTGACTCACGAGGCAATGCCGGCGCCGCGCGCGGCAACGGCGGCGTTTCGACTGACACGTCGTGGCCGTATGGTGTTCGGCGCGCTCGCGACGGTGCTGGTTGCCGGAGTGCTCGCCCTGTTGGCAGCCTTCGCGGCACCGGAAGCGATGGCAACGGCGCAGGGCTCCGATGGTCAGCAGTTTGAATATGTGGTGGTGCAGCCGGGGAGCTCGCTCTGGTCGTTGGCGACAGAGCTCGACCCCTCCGCCGACCCCCGAGACCTGGTCTCGGAGATCGTGCAGCTCAACCAGCTCGACGGGTCGTCGGTGCAGGCTGGCGAGGCGATCGCTGTGCCGCTGCGATACTCAGAGAACCCGTTGGTCGTGTCGGGCGACGAACTCGGAGCCTGAGGTTCTCACGCCTCTAGACTGGTTCGGTGACCAGTCTGAGCGACCTTCCTCTCCGTGACAACCTCGTCGGCAAAGAGCCATACGGGGCTCCGCAAGATGCGGTTCCCGTCAGCCTGAACGTGAACGAGAACACGCATCCGATTCCGGAGCACGTCGCCATTGACATCGTGCAGTCGCTTGCACACGCGGTGACTGACGTGAACCGATACCCCGATCGTGAATTCACCGAATTGCGTGAGGCGTTGGCCGGGTATCTCGGGCACGGTCTCATTCCGGAGCAGCTCTGGGCGGCGAACGGGTCGAACGAGGTGTTGCAGCAGATACTGCAGGCCTTCGGGGGGCCTGGTCGCAGTCTCCTCAGCTTTACGCCGACCTACTCCATGTACCCGTTGCTCGCCTCGGCCACCGACACCGCGTGGATTCCGGTCGAACGCCCCGCCGACTACGCGCTGACGCCCGAGCTGGTGGTCGCTGCGCTGCGCGAGCACCAGCCCGACATCGCGATTCTCTGCGGCCCGAACAACCCCACCGGCACTCCGCTCGATCGCGCCGTCATCGAAGCGGCTTACGACGCCTTCGACGGCATGCTCATTGTTGATGAGGCCTACCACGAGTTCGATGCGCAGCACGAGAGTGCGGTCACGCTGCTCCCCGGGCGTCACCGGCTGATGGTGTCTCGCACGATGAGTAAGGCGTTCGCCTTTGCCGGAGTGCGCCTTGGCTATCTCGCGGCCGATCCCGCGGTTGTCGACGCGCTGCGGCTCGTGCGTTTGCCATATCACCTTTCCGCGCTGACGCAGGCGGCAGCCACGGCAGCGATTCGTCACGCCGATGCTATGCTTGCCACTGTCGCCGACATCCGGTCGCAACGCGATCGGCTGGCCGAGGCGCTGGTGCAGCTCGGCTACCGCGTGCACGATTCGGGTGCCAATTTCCTCTTGGTTGGTGGGTTCGCCGACCCCGAAGCGACCTTTGCCGCGCTGCGTGAGCAGGGCATCCTGATTCGCAACCTGAGTATTCCAGGGCACCTCCGCATCACGGCCGGTACCGAGGCCGAGACGAGCACGGTGATCGCCGCGATCGCCGCGCTCGGCGTCGGCGGAGCCCGCTCCTGAGCGAGCTCCCGCAGCCGGATAGACTGAACACCATGACCGCAGCACCGCGCACCGCCTCTCTCGAGCGTTCCACGAGCGAGTCGCAGATCAGCCTGAGCCTCAACCTCGATGGGTCGGGCAACTCCGACATCGACACGGGGGTTCCGTTCTTCGATCACATGCTGACGGCGTTCGCGCGCCACTCGCTCACCGATCTCACGATTCGTGCGACGGGCGATGTGCACATCGACGTACACCACACGGTCGAAGACACAGGCATTCTGCTCGGGCAGGCGATCCTCGCCGCGCTCGGCGACAAGTCGGGCATTTCACGATACGGCGATGCGCTCGTGCCGCTTGATGAGGCGCTCGCCCAGGCGGTTGTCGATATCTCGGGCCGACCGTACCTCGTGCACTCGGGCGAGCCCGCAGGGTTCGAGTTCCACCTGATCGGTGGGCACTTCACCGGGTCCATGGTGAGGCACTTCTTCGAGGCGCTCACCCTCAACGCACGTCTCACGGTCCACCTCCGTGTGATCGAGGGGCGCGACCCGCACCACATCGCCGAAGCGGAGTTCAAGGCTCTGGCGCGCGCATTCCGCGTCGCCAAGGCGCTCGACCCCTTGGTCAGCGGAGTTCCCTCGACCAAGGGTGCTCTGTGAGCGCAGGTGCTGGAGCCGGCAAGACGGTCGTCGTACTCGACTACGGTTCGGGCAACGTGCACTCTGCGGTGAAAGCACTCGTGCGCGCTGGTGCTTCAGTCGAACTCACGCGTGACCCCGCAGTGGTGATGGAAGCCGACGGCCTGCTGGTTCCCGGAGTCGGTGCGTTCGACGCGGTGATGCAACAGCTCAGCGCCGTTCGCGGCGACGAGTTGATCGACCGTCGTCTGGCTGGTGGGCGGCCGGTGCTCGGCATCTGCGTGGGCGAACAGGTGATGTTCGAGCGTGGCATCGAGCGCGGTGTCGAGACCGAAGGCCTCGGCCAGTGGCCGGGCACCGTCCGTGAACTTGACGCAGAGGTGCTGCCGCACATGGGCTGGAACACGGTGGTAGTGCCCGAGGGGTCGCGGCTCTTCGCCGGAATCGAGCAGGAGCGCTTCTATTTCGTGCACAGCAACGCGGCGACGGAATGGACGCTGGAGGGGCGCACGGAGGCGACCCGGCCGCTGGTGACCTGGGCCGAGCACGGGGAGCGCTTCGTCGCCGCGGTAGAGAACGGTCCGCTTGCTGCGACACAGTTCCACCCTGAGAAGTCTGGCGAAGCGGGCATCCGTCTGCTCCGCAACTGGATCAACACGTTGTAATCTGCACCCGCGCGTCTGTGCGCGGAACCGGCGCGTTGCGCGCGGAATCGACTCGAGGAGAATTCCACATCATGACCGAACTGGCCGAGGGCCCGAAGCTCCAACTGCTGCCCGCCATCGACATGGTCGACGGCAAAGCCGTGCGTCTCACGCAGGGCGAGGCCGGCACCGAGACCAATTACGGCAGCCCGGTCGACGCGGCGCTCGACTGGATCGATCAGGGCGCTGAGTGGATCCATCTCGTCGATCTCGACGCGGCATTCGGTCGGGGCAGCAACGTCGCGGTCGCGCGCAAGATCATCAAGCGCGCCGGGTCCGTGAAGATCGAGTTCTCCGGGGGCATTCGCGACGACGCCTCTCTCGAGGCAGCTCTCGATATGGGGGCGACGCGCGTCAATCTCGGTACCGCCGCGCTCGAAAACCCCGAATGGACCCAGGCCGTCATTGCGCGTTTCGGGGAGCAGATCGCCGTGGGTCTCGATGTGCGCGGTGAAACACTCGCCGCCCGGGGATGGACGCAGGAGGGCGGCAACCTCTGGGACGTGCTGGAGCGCCTCGAATCCGTGAATTGCGCGCGCTATGTCGTCACCGATGTCACGAAGGACGGCACGCTGCAGGGTCCGAACGTCGATCTCCTCGCAAAGGTCTGCGCGCGCACCGATCGTCCGGTCGTCGCCTCGGGAGGCGTCTCGAGTCTCGATGATCTCGCCGCACTGCGCCAGCTCGTCCCCGCCGGGCTCGAGGGGGCGATTGTCGGCAAGGCGCTCTACGATGGGGCCTTCACGTTGCCCGCAGCGCTCGACGTTGCCGGCCGCTGAGCCTGCTCGACTGACCGAGCACCGCCAGCTCGAGGCATCCTGAGCGGAACTCCGCGCAGGTGAACGGAGGATTCGATGGCCATCAAGAAACTCCCGTCGACGGGTGACGCGCCGCGAGCAACCGGTGTCCCCGAAAGTTTGGTCGCGGGGGGAAACGGCGATTCAGCGGGGTTCCCCTGGGAAGGGCGCACCTTCGATCACCACGACACCGCGTTCGCGGGTGATGACGGGAGCACCCCGGAGGGGGTGACCTCGCTCATCGAGGCGGTGCGGCGGTCGGCGGCGAGTGCCGCTTCCGCGGCGACAGCGGGCGACTACTGGGACGCCGTTCGCGATGTCGCAGATGCGCACGCCGACGCGATCGCCGGTCTCGGCACCGAACGGTTCCTCGTACCGATGCTCGCGGAAGCCGGCGCGCTCGGAGAGACGCCCGATGGGCGCACCGTCGAGAAATCCCAGGAACTCTCGATCGTCACGGTCGCGGCACCCGACGGTCGTCGGGTGCTCCCCATTTTCAGCTCAGTCGAGACGCTCGCCCACTGGAACCCGGAGGCTCGGCCGATTCCCGTGCCCGGTGCGCAGGCGGCGCTCGCGGCGGCGCAAGACGGTACCGCGATGATCATCATCGATGCGGGAACCCCGGAGCGTGAGTACGGAGTTCGGCGTACGGCGCTGCAAGCGCTCGCACTGGGGGAGCGCGTGCTTCCCGCCTGGGCTGACGCCGAGGTGCAGGAGGCATTCCGTGAGATCGGTTTGGCCGATCCGCGTATCGATTTGGTCTGGCTGGCTCCCGACGATCTGGAGGGCCGCCTACTCACACCCGAAGTATCGGTGCTGGTCCGTCTGAAGCCCGGCGCGGAAGCGGAGCTCGCGGATGTGCTTGAGCAGGTGCAAGCGCGAATCGCCGCATCCGAGATCGTGGCGGATCGCGTGGACTCCTTGTCTCTGCGTCCGACGCACGCGGCGTAGGCGCGCTCACCCGAAGTTGATGAGCAGGATGTAAGCGGCGGTGCCTGCCGCGATGCTGACGAGTGCGCGGCGGCGACTGATCAAATGCACGATGATGGTGATCGCGGTCGCGACGAGCACTGCCCACCAGCGCTCGGGCGCGGCGACGATCTGATCACGGAGCACGACCACCGCCAGGATGAGCAGAATGCCGGCGGGCATCCATGTGCCGAGTCGTGCGATGAATCGTGAGCGGCGCAGCGGCTGCACCACGGCGAAAGGCAGTGCGCGCAGCGCAAGCGTGATGACCCCGGCGGTTGCGATCGCGACGATGAGGAAGACGGTGTCAGGCATCGTGCCCCTCTGGCGGCTCCGTATGCGCCGCTGCGGTATCGCGCTCCCTGATGCGCTGCCACAGGAAGCGCCCGGTCAGGAGCGCCGTGAAGAGGAGGAGTGCGACGAGCAGGGCGTAGTCGGGGGCGGTAAGGAGTGCTGCGGCGACTGAGAGCCCGGCAAGGAGCACGGTCGGGATCTCGCGTGTTCCGCGTACGGCGTCGAGCGTCATGACGACGAACAGCGCGACGAGCGCGAACTCGAACCCCTCGATCGGAGCGGGCAGCAGGCCTGCCGCAGCGACGCCGAGCATCCCACCCGCCACCCAGTAGGCCTGCATGGCCAACTGCCCGGTCACGATGCGCGCGGAGGTCACTCCCGCGTCATCGCGGAGTACGTACGTGGCGTAGGCCTCGTCGATCATCGCGTAGATCGCGTAGGCCCGAGCGGGGCCTCGGTTGACGTGGTCGATGGGAAACGAGAGTGCGTAGAAGACGTGCCGGAAGTTCACGGCGAACACCGTGACCGCGATCGTCACGAGCGGCGCTGCGGTGGCGAGCATCGACACCAGCAGGAGCTCGACGGAGCCCGCGAACACGCCGATGGACAGCGCCGGGGCCACCCACCAGGGAAGGCCGGCCTGAATGACCAGCACGCCGAGCGCGAACCCGAGCGGAGCAATGCCGATGCCGACACCCAGAGAGTCGCCGATTCCCGCAGCGATCTGGGACCGTCGCGAGCCGCCAGGCTCCGCCGCTGCGCGCGACACGGAGTCTCGCACGAAGCTCGAGTTAGTTGACGGGCCCGGTGTACTTCTCGCCCGGACCCTTGCCCGGCTCGTCAGGAATTGCGGACGCCTCGCGGAAGGCGAGCTGCACCGAACGCAGCCCGTCGCGAAGCGGGCGGGCGTGCGAGTCGCTGATCTCGGGCGCACCCGCCGTGATCAGACCGGCGAGGGCATTGATGAGCTTGCGGGCCTCATCGAGATCGGTCTGAGTCTCGGGGTCATCCGCCAGGCCGCACTTCACGGCGGCGGCGCTCAGCAGGTTGACGGCCGCGGCGGTAATCACCTCGACCGCGGGTACCTCGGCGATGTCGCGCGTCGCCTGGGCGAGGTCATCGCGCTCATGCTCAGCGCCGGGAGCGGTCTCGTGCGGGTGATCGGCGGCGTGCTCGCTCATCGTGTCCTGTTCTTTCGCGCGGTAGGTGTGCTACCATAGGTTCGGTTCTCGGCGTTTTGCCGGGATACGGAAGAGGAGATTCTCCCACCCGGCACCGCTTTAAGGTTACCGGGTAGTTGACACCCCGCCGGTCATCCGGCAGCTCGACAAAGGGTGTAGGGCAGCGCGTGCGCGGCCCTGATCTCAATTTCCGTGGCTCCGCATCGGAGCGTCCACCCATTGAGATCAGAGGAGCCGGCGATCAGCGATCCCCGTACGAATGACAAAATCCGCGTCCCCGAGGTGCGACTGGTAGGACCCAGTGGCGAGCAGGTCGGCGTCGTGCCGATTGAGACTGCGCTGCGCCTGGCGGCGGATGCCGATCTCGATCTCGTCGAGGTTGCTCCCGGCTCGAAGCCTCCGGTCGCCAAGATCATGGACTTCGGCAAGTACAAGTACGAAGCTGCTCAGAAGCAGAAGGAAGCCCGTCGCAACCAGGCGAACACGGTGCTGAAGGAAGTTCGCTTCCGCCTGAAGATCGATACGCACGACTACGAGACCAAGACCAAGCGCGCTGTCGGCTTCCTGTCGCAGGGTGACAAGGTCAAGGCCATGATTCTGTTCCGCGGTCGCGAGCAGTCGCGTCCGGAGATGGGTGTGCGCCTGCTGCAGCAGTTCGCAGAAGATATTGCGGAATTCGGCACTGTCGAATCCAACCCCCGGATCGATGGCCGCAACATGGTCATGGTTGTCGCGCCGGTCAAGAACAAGTCCGAGGCCAAGGCGGAGCAGAACGCCCGCCGCGCCGAGGAGAAGGCCACTCGCCGGGCTGACAAGTCCACTGGAACGGTTCCGGCCGGCGAATGAACTGCGGGGCGCTGCTCGCGCAGCGCCCACCCGCAATCCGCGGCCGTGAGGCTCGCACACAACAAGGAGAAATCGATGCCCAAGCAGAAGACCCACTCGGGGGCCAAGAAGCGCTTCAAGCTCACCGGTTCCGGCAAGCTGATGAAGCAGCAGGCCGGCATGCGCCACAACCTCGAGGTCAAGTCCTCGAAGCGCAAGCGCCGCCTGAACGCCGAGCAGGTGCTCGCCAAGGGCGACGCCAAGCAGGCAATGAAGCTCCTCGGCCACTGAGCCGACGCGAGCGCACAGCTTTCATCTAAGAATTTTTGTAAGGAAGAACTGAAATGGCTAGAGTCAAGCGGGCGGTCAATGCCCACAAGAAGCGTCGCGTCATCCTCGAGCGCGCCGAGGGCTACCGCGGTCAGCGTTCGCGCCTGTACCGCAAGGCAAAAGAGCAGGTTATCCACTCGCTCGTCTACTCGTACAACGACCGTCGCAAGAAGAAGGGCGACTTCCGTCGTCTCTGGATCCAGCGCATCAACGCGGGTGCCCGTGCGAACGGCCTGACCTACAACCGCTTCATCCAGGGCCTGAGCCTGGCCGGCGTCGAGGTCGATCGCCGCATGCTCTCCGAGCTGGCCACCAACGAGCCCGCAGCATTCGCCGCGCTCGTCGAGGTCGCGAAGAACGCGCTGCCCGAGGACACCTCGGCTCCGAAGGCTGCGTAATCGTCGCATCCTGAGTCGGCTGCTCGCGCAGCCACACCGCAGAGAACCCCCGCTCCATTCGGAGCGGGGGTTCTCGCGTTTCACGCCGGTACGCTGGGAGCGTGAATGATGCGATCCTGAGCAACCCGAAGTCCGAGCGCGTACGCCGTATCGCCTCGCTCGCCCGCAAGAAGGATCGCCAGTATCACGGCCGCTTCCTCGTAGAGGGGCCGCAGTCGGTGCGCGAACTGCTCGTACACCGCGCCGATCTGGTGGAAACGGTCTATGCGACTCGAGGTGCCGAGCCTTGGCAGCCCGAGCTCGATCGACTCGCGTCCGAGGCGGGCGTGCGTCTCGAGCACGCAACGCCCGAGGTGATCGCGGCAATGGCCGAGACCGTGTCGCCGCAAGGAGTGGTCGCCGTCGCGCGGATGTGGGAGAGCGATCTCGCCGAAACTCTGTCGGGCGCGCGGCTGGTGGCGATCCTGCACGAGATTCGCGACCCCGGGAACGCCGGCACCGTGTTGCGCGCCGCCGACGCCGCCGGTGCAGATGCGGTCGTGTTCGCGGGAGAGAGCGTTGATCCGTTCCACCCGAAGGTCGTGCGTTCGACGACTGGGTCACTCTTCCACCTGCCCGTCGTGGTCGCCGGGAGCCTTGCCGAGGTCATTGGGGCCGCTCGCGAGGCCGGCCTCGCGTCCATTGCGGCGGATGTACGGGGAGCTGACCTGCTCGCCGCCCGCGTCGACGGGGTACTCGACGGCCCGGTCGCCTGGGTGTTCGGCAACGAGGCGCGGGGCCTCACCGAGGCGGATCGAGCGCTCGCCGATCGATCGGTGCGGCTCCCGATCTACGGAGCCGCAGAGTCGCTCAACCTCGCCACTGCGGCGAGCGTGCTGCTCTACGAAACGGCGTTCGCGCAGCGCGCGGCGACCGGCGAAGCCGCGGGCGACTGAGATGCCGGTCATCGACCTGAACTGCGATCTCGGTGAATCGTTCGGGGCGTACACGTTCGGCAACGACGCCGCCGTGCTCGAGACCGTGACGAGCGCGAACGTCGCCTGCGGGTTTCACGGAGGCGACCCGCACGGCATGCGTGAAACGTGCCGAGCGGCAGCGGTGGCAGGGGTGACGATCGGCGCGCATCCGGGGTACCGCGACCTCGCTGGTTTTGGGCGCCGCTTCATCGAGTACGCGCCGCAGGAGTTGACCGATGAGGTGATCTACCAGCTCGGTGCGCTGCGCGCCATTGCCCGCAGCGTCGGCGAAGATGTCGCGTACGTCAAGCCGCACGGGGCGCTGTACAACGCGATCGCGACGCACGAGGGGCAGGCGCAGGCGGTGGCCGAAGCCGTCGCGGCGTTCGATGCGGCGCTGCCGCTCCTGGTGCAGCCCGGCACGGCGATCGCGCGGGCGGCGACGCACGCCGGAGTGCGCGTGATCGCCGAAGCGTTCGTCGATCGGGGGTACGCCGCCGATGGGCGCCTGGTGCCGCGAAGCGCGCCCGGTGCGCTGCTCGACCATGACGCTGCGGTCGCGCAGGCGATCGAGATCGCCGCGCACGGCAGAGTCACCGCGATCGATGGATCGGTCGTCTCGCTGCCCGCTGAAAGCCTGTGCCTGCACGGTGACCACCCGTCGGCCGTGCAGCTCGCGGCCGACGTGCGCGCGGCGCTCGAGGCACGCGGAATCGAGATTCGCAGTGCCGTCTGACGATCCGTTCGGTGCGGCGCCGCCCGGGGTTGGCGCCCCGCTGATTCGGCCAATCGGCGACCGCGCGTGCATCATCGACCTGCCCTCGCTGGACGCGGTGCTCGAGATGGCCGAGTCGTTGCGCGCGGCGGCGCTCGACGGCGTGATCGACATCGTGCCGGCGTCGCGCACCGTGATGATGCGGTGCCGTGATCGGCGCAGTCTGCGGGCGGCGATGGACGTCGCGCGCCGGGCAGCGGCGCAGACGAGCGGCGCCCGCGATGCCGGTGCACCGGGGCGTCATTTCGAGGTTCCCGTTCGCTACGACGGGATCGATCTCGCTGAGGTGGCGCGGCTGACGGGGGTGAGCGTCGATACGGTGATCGCCGCACACACGGGCGCGTCGTGGACGGCGGCCTTCGGCGGATTCGCCCCGGGATTCGTCTACCTCACCGGGGGCGACGAGCGTCTTCGCGTACCGCGTCTCGATACGCCGCGCACGACCGTGCCGACCGGGTCCGTCGCGATCGCCGCGGAGTATTCGGCCGTGTATCCAGGCGCCTCGCCGGGCGGATGGCGGGTGCTCGGGCGCACCGACGTGCCGTTCTGGGATGCGGAGCGCGAGCCCGCGGCGCTGGTCGCACCCGGCGACACGGTGCGCTTCCGTGCGGTGCGGGAAGCGGTCGAGGTGCTCCGGTCGCCGGTCACTGAAGCGCCCGTTTCTCGTGAGATTGCGGATCACCCGGAGCCGAGCGACACCGCGCTGCGGGTGCTCGACCCCGGTCTGCTGACACTCGTGCAAGACGCCGGGCGGCCAGGCTTTGCCGCAGTCGGGGTGACCGCCTCTGGAGCCGCCGATCGCGGTGCATTGCGGCGGGCCAATCGTGCGGTGGGCAATGCCGATGGTGCGGCGGCGTTCGAAACGCTGAATGCCGCGCTGTCGATTCGGGCTGAGCGGCCCATCAACGTCGCCCTCGCGGGTACGAACGCGCATGTCACGATCGTGGACGCTTTAGGGCTGCATCGCGTCGTTCCCAATGATTGCGCGGGGAGCGGCCTGATCGAACTCGCTGCGGGGGAGACCCTCGAGGTCGGGGCCGCGACTCGTGGGCTGCGAAGTATCGTCGCCGTGCACGGCGGCCTCGCGGTGCGTACGGTGCTGGGCAGTGCCGCGCACGACACGCTCTCGGGGCTCGGCGTGCCGCCGGTCAGCGCCGGTCAGTGCTTCGGGCTGGGCACGGCTGACGGTGCGACGCGCGGTGCGGCACATGGCGCGGATGCAGTCGGCGCCGATGGTGCGGTTGAGACGGCAGACGAAGCCGGAGGCTGGGTGCCCGTCGAACCTCGCGCCGACGGAGTGTGCGTGCTGCGCTTCGTGCCCGGGCCGCGCGCCGACTGGTTCGGTGCCGAGGCGCTCGAACGGTTTGCCGGTGGCACCTGGTCGCTTTCTGCCGATGCGAATCGGGTCGGGCTGCGGTTCGACGGTGCGCCGCTCGCGCGCGCGAGCAACGCCGATCTGCCGAGCGAGGGGACGGTGCGCGGGGAGATTCAGGTGCCGCCGAACGGTCAACCGGTGCTCTTCCTCGCCGATCACCCGGTGACCGGCGGGTACCCCGTGATCGGCACCGTCGTCGACGCCGACACCGACCTCGCCGCGCAGTTGCGCCCGGGCGACGCGGTGCGCTTCGTGCCGGTCGAACCCGATGCGATGCCGGATCGTCGTGCGTTCGAGCGACAGCCCGCAGTGCACCGCCGCACCGGCGCACCCGTGCGCTTTTCCATCGAGGTCGATGGGCGCCGGCGCGCCGTGTCGCTCCCCGAACCCGTCGCCGCGGCGCTCGATCAGGCATGGGTGCAGGGGCAGGTCGACGCCGTCGACGTCTTCGCCGCCGCGCTCGCCGCAGCGACTGCCGAAGCGCACGACCGACGGTAAGATCGTTACTCGTGGCAGACACGAATCCCATCACCCAGGAAGCGGCCGACGCAGCCGTCGAGGCCGCGCTCGCGGCCTTCGCTGCGTCAGGCTCCGTCGCCGAGCTGAAAGCCGCGCGCACCGCGCATGTCGGCGACGGTTCGGCCATCGCTCAGCTCAACGCGCAGATGCGCGCGGTGCCCAAAGATGAGAAGGCCGCGACCGGCAAGCTCATGGGGCAGGCACGCGGCCGCATCGAGGGCGCGTACCAGGGTCGCGAGAGCGATCTCGTCGCGCAAGAGGCCGCTGCGCGCCTCATCGCCGAGACCGTCGACGTGACCGCGGCGCCCGTGCGTCGCACCGCGGGCTCGCGCCACCCGTTGACGCAGCTGCAAGACGAGATCTCCGACGTGTTCATCGGCATGGGCTGGGAGATCGCCGAGGGGCCCGAGCTCGAGCACGAGTGGTTCAACTTCGACGCGCTCGGGTTCGATCCGGATCACCCGGCGCGCGCGATGCAGGACACGTTCTTCGTGGATCCCGCCGACCGTCACCTCGTGCTGCGCACGCACACCTCACCGGTGCAGATCCGCTCGCTCCTCGACCGTGACCTCCCGGTCTACGTCGTCGCGCCGGGCCGCACCTACCGCACCGACGAGCTCGATGCGACGCACACCCCGGTCTTCAGCCAGGTCGAGGGCATCGCGATCGATCGCGGTCTCACCATGGCGCATCTCCGCGGCACCCTCGAGCACTTCGCGCGCCAGATGTTCGGCGCCGAGGCAGAGATCCGTCTGCGCCCGAACTTCTTCCCGTTCACCGAGCCGTCCGCCGAGATGGACGTGTGGCAGCCGCACGCCAAGGGCGGCGCGCGCTGGGTCGAGTGGGGCGGCTGTGGCATGGTCGACCCGAACGTGCTCGCCGCGGCGGGCATCGACCCCGAGGAGTACCAGGGCTTCGCTTTCGGCATGGGCATCGAGCGCACGCTGCAGTTCCGTCACGACATCAACGACATGCGCGACATGGTCGAGGGCGATGTCCGTTTCAATCGTCAGTTCGGAGGACTGGTCTAATGCGCGTTCCGCTCAGTTGGCTCGGCGAGGTCGTCTCGCTTCCCGAGAACGTCACCCCCGAGCAGGTGCACGCCGATCTCGTGCGCGTGGGCTTCGAAGAGGAGTCGATCCGCCGCTTTGAGGTGACCGGCCCCGTGGTGGTCGGCGAGGTGCTCTCGCGCGAGCCCGAGGAGCACTCGAACGGCAAGACCGTGAATTGGTGCCAGGTGCGCGTCGCTCCCGAGGGGCTCGAGGCCGCCGATGGTGGAGCCGACGTGCGCGGCATTGTCTGCGGCGCACACAACTTCGAGGCCGGTGACAAGGTCGTCGTCTCGCTGCCTGGCGCCGTGCTGCCCGGAGGATTCGAGATCTCCGCGCGCAAGACCTACGGGCACACGTCAGACGGCATGATCGCCTCGGCGCGCGAGCTCTCGCTCGGCGACGACCACGACGGCATCATCGTGCTGTCGCGCCTCGGGCTCGACCCCGAGGTCGGCGCAGACGCGAAGGCGCTGCTCGGGCTCTCTGACACGGCGGTGGAGATCAACGTCACCCCTGATCGCGGGTACGCCTTCTCGATTCGCGGCGTCGCCCGTGAGTACGCGCACGCCACCGGGGCCTCGTTCACCGACCCGGCGTCAACCGTGACGCCCGTGTCGGCGTCGGGTTTCGCCGTCGCCATCGACGATCAGGCGCCGATTCGCGGCCGCGTGGGCGCCAGCGGGTTCGTGACGCGCGTGGTGCGCGGCATCGATCAGTCGCGCCCGACCCCGCCCTGGATGGTGTCGCGCCTGCAGCTCGCGGGCATCCGCTCGCTCTCGCTCGAGGTCGACATCTCCAACTACGTGATGCTCGAACTCGGCCAGCCGCTGCACGCTTACGATCTCGCAAAGCTCACCGGTGGCATCACCGTGCGCCGTGCCGCCGCGGGCGAGACGCTCGTCACACTCGACGGTCAAGAGCGCACGCTGCACGTCGAAGATCTCGTCATCACCGACGAGTCTGGGGTCATCGGGCTCGCTGGCGTCATGGGCGGCGAATCGACGAAGGCCGACGCCTCGACCGTCGACGTGCTCGTCGAGGCCGCCACGTTTGATCCGGTGTCGATTGCGCGCACCGCGCGTCGCCACAAGCTGCCGAGCGAGGCGTCGAAGCGCTTCGAGCGCGGGGTCGACCCGCTCGTGGCGCGCGCCGCCGCACAGCGCATGGTCGATCTGCTTGTCGAACTCGCCGGCGGCACCGCTGACGCGCTGGGTTCTGAACTCGTCGCCGACTGGCAGCCTGCCGAGGTGCGGCTGCCCCTGGCGCGGGTCAACGGGCTGCTCGGCACGGACTACACCGACGATGAGGCGCGTGTCGCGATCCAGACGATCGGCTGCAGCATCACCGCCGACACCGACGGCGTGCTCGTGGTGACCGTCCCCAGCTGGCGCTCGGATCTCAGTCGCCCGGCCGACCTGGTCGAAGAGGTGGCGCGCATCGTCGGCTACGATCGCATTCCGTCGGTGCTGCCGATCGCACCCGCCGGTCGCGGGCTCACGCGCGAGCAGCGCCTCCGTCGCCGCGCCGCCGACACGATCACTGCGGCCGGCCTGGACGAGGTGCAGAGCTACCCCTTCGTCTCACGTTCGCAGCTCGACGCGTTCGGCGCGGGTGCCGAGCTGCAGACCGCGGAGTCGGCAGCCGTTGCAGCAGACTCCGCTGCTGCACCGATAGCGGCGATCAAGCTGGCGAACGCGCTCGACGCGCAGTCGCCATTCCTGCGCCGCTCGCTGCTGCCGGGTCTCGTCACCGCGGCCCAGCGCAACGTGTCGCGCGGGCTCACCGACCTCGGTCTGGTCGAGTTCGGGCTCGTGTTCGAACCGCGAGCGACCGGCGAAGCGCTGGGCACGCAGTCCGTTCCGCCGCTTGCGGAGCGCCCCTCGGCAGAGGTTCTGGCCGAGGTGAACGCCTCGATTCCGTCGCAGCCGCGCCGCGCCGCCGGCCTGTTACTCGGCGACGCAGTTGCGAAACAGCCGGGCGAGGCGCCCCGTGCGTTCGACTGGAGCGACGCACTGGACGCGGCGCGCACGATTGCCGGCGCGGTCTCGGCCGAGCTCGTGGTCGCGCAGGGCGCGCACCGTGCCTTCCACCCGGGCCGCACCGCCGAATTGGCGATCCGCGTGACCGACGGTTCCGATGTCGACGGTGACGAGGGTGGCCTCGTCGTCGTGGGCGTCGCCGGCGAGCTGCTGCCCGAGCTCGTCGCCGAGCATCACCTGCCCGGTGCCGTTGCCGCCTTCGAGCTCGACCTCGAGCGCATCATCGAGCTGGCCCCGCGCCAGCCCGAGACGGCGCAACTGTCGACGTATCCGGCCGCGACCCAAGACCTGACGATGGTCGTCGCCGAAGACATCGCCGCGGGCGACGTGCTCGCGGTCGTCGCTGCGGGGGCCGGCGAGCTGCTCGAGACTGCGCGCATCGTCGACGACTACCGCGGTACGGGCATCGAGCCCGGCACGAAGGCGCTGACGTTCGCGCTGCGCTTCCGGGCCGAAGATCGCACGCTCAAGGCCGAGGAAGCCAGCGAGGCCAAGCTCGCGGGCGTCGCGGCGGCCGAGCTCGCGTTCGACGCGAAACTGCGCGACTAACGACGCGGCACGGCGTGCCCCGGGAACTGGAGGAAGTGATGGCGGGTCTGACCCCCTACCTGCTGTTCCCGGGCAACGCCGCCGAAGCGCTCGCGCACTACCGTACGGTGTTCGGCGGTGAGCTGCAGTCGCACACCTTCGCCGAGTTCGGGCGCAAAGACGGCCCTGGCGACGCGATCGCCCACGCCACGCTCACCGGTCCCGTCACGGTGTACGCCGCCGATGCCGGGCCTGACGAAGACGCCGTGCACATGGGCGGGATGTTCTTCGCCTTGCTCGGCGCCGCGGAACCCGAGACACTGCACCGCTGGTTCGACGAGCTGGGGGCCACCGGTCGGGTGATCCTTCCGCTCGAATCGCGCCCCTGGGGTGCGAGCGACGGCCAGGTCGTCGACCAGTTCGGAGTTCGGTGGTTGATCGGATACGACGCCGAGACAGGAGCACGCGCGTGAGTATCATCGCAGTAGCCGGCGGCACCGGCACGGTCGGCACCCACGTGGTTGAGGTGGCTCGTGAGCAGGGCTTCGACGTGCGCGTGCTGTCTCGTGCGAGCGGCGTCGATCTGGTGTCGGGCGCTGGCCTCGACCTCACCGGCGTCGACGCGGTGATCGATGCGTCGGGCACGACCACGACGTCGGCCGCGAAGTCACGAGCATTCTTCGCCGCAGCGAGCGCTGCGCTGCTGGCGGCGGGCGCCGCTGCGGGCGTGCGCCACCATGTCGCGCTGTCGATCGTGGGCGTCGATCGCGCCCCGCACGGCTACTACGCCGGGAAGGCCGTGCAGGAGACTGCGGTGACCGCCGGCACAGTGCCCTGGAGCGTGCTGCGCGCGACCCAGTTCCACGAGTTCGCGGCGCAGATGATCGACCGCATGCGGCTCGGCCCGTGGGTTGGCGCGCCCGCCATGCGCTCGCAACCGATCGCCGCGCGCACCGTGGCCGAGCACCTGGTCGCGCTTGCGGTGGGGGAGCCCGTCGGGCTCGCGCCCGATCTGGTCGGCCCCCGCGAGGAGCGGATGGCGCAGATGATGCGGGCGCTGCTCGCACACCGCGGGGACGGCGCGCGCGTGATCGAGCTGCCGCTGCCGGGCGGGTTCGGCCGGGCGCTCCGAGACGGCAGCATCCTACCGAGCGACCCCGCCCATGCCGAGATCGCGGGGCCCGCCTTCGACGCGTGGCTCAGTGCGCAGCCGACGCGATCCTGACCGCGTTCAGTCTGCAGCCTTCGGCGCGAGACTGAACATCCACGGCACGCCGAATCGGTCTTCGAGCATGCCGAACGTGTCACCCCACGGCGCCTGAGCGAACGGCTCACGAATCTCCGCGCCCTGCGAGATGCCGTCCCAGAGCGCGCGAATGCGGGCATCGTCGTCGCCCGAGATACAGACGGAGTTGCCCGGCTTGGCCGCGTCGGGAAGCTCCGACATCGACGCGGGGTAGTCGGCGGCCATGATCGTGAGACCATCGGGGGTGTCGATCTGGCCGTGCATGATCTTCTCGGCCTCGGCCGGGTCGCCCATCATGCCGGGAATCGCGTCGTACTGCATGATGCGGATCTCGCCGCCGAGCACCGAGTGGTAGAACTCGAGGGCCTCGCGCGCGGTGCCGTGAAAGTTGAGGTAGGGATTGAGGCTGATGGACATGGGGTCTCCTTGCAGCTCGGGAGATCCGGAAGCGGACCTCTGCCCACATTGTGCCGCGCCACCCGCGAATTGTCACCGGTCGGACACCCGCTGACCCCTTGTCGCGGGGCAGCAGCGGGCCGATACTGGGAGCAGCGCGACGGTGCCCGGTACACGGATCGGGTGCGCAGCAAGGCAGCGGAGCCGAAAGGAACGGATCATGACCGACCAGTTCATCGTGCCGAACATCTGGTGCACGCGAAACGCGGAGGAGGTCGGTCAGTTCTACGCCGACGTGCTTCCCGACACCACGACCGAGGTCGAGTCGCGCTACCCGCAGACCGGGCTGCTCGATTTTCAAGAACCGTTCGCCGGGCTGCCGCTCACGGTCGCGGTGAACGTCGCCGGATACCGGTTGACCCTGGTGAACGCGGGCGACGAGTTCTCACCGAATCCGTCGATTTCGTTTTTTCTGATGTTCGGTGCGGATCGCTTCGGCAGCGTCGAGCAGGCGCGTGAGGCGCTTGACCGTGTGTGGGTCGGGCTGCAGCCCGGGGCGACCGTGCTGATGGCACTCGACGAGTACCCGTTCAGCGATTACTACGGCTGGGTGCAGGATCGCTACGGCGTGAGCTGGCAGTTGGGTCTCGCCGACCCGGTGCGCGACGACGGTGCTTTTGTGATTCCCTCGCTGCTCTTCGGCGGTGCGGCCCAGAATCGCGCAGGCGAGGCCCGAGCGAAGTACGCCGAGGTGTTCCCCGAGTTCGAGGCGGGCGGCGCATACCCCTACGGCGAGGCGCAAGGGCCGGCGACTCCCGAGGCGCTCATGTACAGCGAATTCCGCATTCAGGGGCAGACATTCGGGGCGATGGACTCGGGTGTCGAGCAAGATTTCTCGTTCACCTGTGGCGTCTCCCTCGAGGTGCACTGCGCCGATCAGGCGGAGATCGATCGCATCTGGGACGCGCTCTCGGCGGTGCCCGAGGCGGAGCAGTGCGGCTGGTTGGCCGACGAGTTCGGGGTGAGTTGGCAGATCGTCCCGGCGAACATGGGGGAGCTCATGGAACGCCCAAACGCGTTCGAACACCTGCTCCAGATGCACAAAATCGTCATCGACGACCTGTGAACTCGAACGCCCGTTCACCTGACGCGCGTGCGCGGTAAGAGAGGACTACACTCGCAGGGTTGAGGATCGAACAGGACGGAGACGGACTGATGCGGGTGCGGGCGACGGCGGTCAGCAAAGGACCGGGTGGGCGGGCGCTCCCGCCGAGCGATGTGACGATGTCATCGGGCACAGCGGTGTTCGTGGAAGCCGAGACGGCCCAGCGCCCAACCGTGCTCGGCCTGATCGTCACCGGGCGCATGAAGCCCGACAGTGGCGAGGTCGCGATCGACGACGTTCCTGACGCGAAGCAATTGCGGCGCCGGATCGCGCTTGTCGACGCCCCCGACGTCAGCGAGCCGCACAGCGACGTTCTGCTAGCCGACGTCGTCGCGGAGGAGCTCATGTTCGCGGGCAAGTTCGGCGGCCCTCCGGCGGTGCGCCGCGAGCTCGAGCGCCTGGGACTGCGCCATCACGCGCGGCTCCCCATCGGTGATCTCGCGCCGGGCGACCGGGTGCGGGCGCTGTGCGAGCTGGCGCTGCAGCGACCGGGCGTCGAGGGCATCGTGCTCGTGTCGCCCGACCGCCACGGGGGAGACCCCGAGGAGTGGTGGCGCACCGCCTGCGAACTCGCTGACGCCGGTGCCGCGGTGCTGGTGATCGCCGGCCGCGCCGCGCGAGCGGCAATCGCTGCGCACCCCGACGGGTGGGGCACGGGTGAAGTCATGCCGCTGCGCGAGTTCGTCGCGATCACCGAGGAGACGTCATCGCGCACGCGTGCGCTGACGCAGCACGTGGAGGATGAGGCGTGAAGATTCCGCAGATGATTCGGGCCGAGTTCGCGCGCCTGTGGGCGACGAAGATGGCGCGTCTCGCGTTCGTCGCGCTAATGTGCGTGCCGTTGCTCTACGGCGGCCTCTACCTGTGGGCGAATCAGGATCCCTACGCCAAGCTCAACCAGGTGCCCGTCGCGCTGGTCGTCTCCGATCAGGGCGTGAAGCAAGGTGACGACGTACGCGTCATCGGCGACGAGGTCGCGAAGAACCTCGTCGAAGACGGCAGCTTCGACTGGCACGAGGTGAGCGAGAACGACGCCGAAACGGGTGTGAATAACGGGGTGTACGACTTCGTCGTAACGCTGCCGAAAGACTTCTCGGAATCGCTGCAGTCGTCGCAGACGGACGACCCACACCGAGCCGAGGTCGTGCTCACCACGAACGACGCCAACAGCTACCTCGCGACCACGATCGGCGAGCAGGCGGTGCAGCGCATTCAGAAGCAAATCGTGCAGTCGGTGAACCGCGAGGCGGCGAAGTCGCTGCTCGACGGGATCGCGGAGATCCGTGGCTCGCTGATCGAGGCGCGCGACGGCGCCACGAAGCTCACCGACGGGGCGCAGAGTGCAGAAGATGGCGCCGGAAAGCTGCACGAGGGTGCACAGCAGGCGAAAGACGGCTCCTCGCAGCTCGCGACCGGTCTCGGCCAGTTGCGCGACGCGACCGCATCCCTGCCCGAGAACACAGAGGCACTCGCGAGCGGGGCGGCGCAGGTCGCCGCCGGGAACGCGACGGTCGCCCAGTACGGCCGCGATGCGGCCGGGCTCAGCCAGCAGGCCGTCGACGCGCTCGCGGGGGATCGCACCGCGATCCTGCAAGATCTGACCGATGCGGGGGTCGATCAGAGCGTCATCGACCGCGTGAGTGCGGCGATGGATCGGGTCGGCGGCGACCTCACGAACGTGAACGCCCAGGTGCAGGGCGCGAGCGCGCAGCTCGACACGCTCGCGAGCGGTGCGCAGCAGGTCGCCGACGGCTCGCGACAGCTCGCGGATGCCACGCCGCAGTTGACGAGCGGCATCTCCTCGGCCGCCGATGGTTCCGTGGCGCTCGACGACGGGCTCGCGCAGCTCGTCTCGGGTTCGGGAGAGCTCCAGGCCGGTCTCGGCACGCTCACCGACGGCGCCGGGCAGCTGCGCGACGGGCTCGCCGATGGCGTGAAGAAGCTTCCGGATAGCTCGGCCGAACTCCGTGCCGATCAGGCCAAGAACATCGCGCAACCGGTCGACGTGCAGACGAGTCGCGTGACGTCCGCGGGCAGCTACGGTGCCGGGCTCGCGCCGTTCTTCATGAGCCTGGCGGCCTGGATCGGCATCTATGCGCTGTTCCTGATTCTGAAGCCGGTTTCGCGTCGCGCGGTCACCGCGCTGCACACGCCGCTGCGCATCACGATCGCGGGCTGGGCCACGCCCGCACTGCTCGGAGCGACGCAGATGCTCGCGCTGTTCGCGATCGTGGCGTTCGCGCTGAGGTTCGACTTCTCGCACCCCGTCGCGGCCTACGGCACTATCGCGCTCGCGTCGGCGACGTTCGCCGCGATCATCCTCGCGCTGAACGTGTGGCTCGGCAGCGTGGGGCAGTTCCTCGGCCTGGTACTCATGGTGGTGCAGCTCGTCACCGCGGGCGGCACGTTCCCCTGGCAGACGCTGCCCGCTCCGCTTGCGACGCTGCACCACTACCTGCCCATGTCGTTCGCGGTCGACGGGCTGCGGCAGCTCATGTACGGCGGTGATCTCGCCGACGCGGCCAGTGAGGCGTTGAAGCTCGGCCTGGTGCTCGTGATCGCGGTGCTGATCTCGGCGCTCGGGGTAGCGAAGACGTTGCGCTCGCGCACGCTGAAAGACCTGCAGCCCAGCCTGATCGGGTAGCGAACGCACGCGCTGCGTATACACTCGGCGAATTATGAGCCAGAGATCTGGCGCAATGGGGCTAGTTTGTATACGCTAGCGGTATGACGGGACCCAGCGAGCGCACGAGCGATCGGGTGTATCGCGAGCTCCTGCGCGACATTCAGACGGGGGCACTCCGCCCCGGCAGCGTGATCGGCGAGGTCGAGCAGGCCGCTCGCCGGGGCGTGAGTCGCACCCCGATGCGCGAGGCCATCGGGCGCCTGGTTGCCGACGGCCTGATCGCGCAGCAGTCCGCGCGCGTGCTGGTCGTTTCCGGCTTCGACGCCGGCGATGTGCGCGCGCTGTTCGAGACCCGGCGCGCGCTCGAAGAGGCGGCCGCCCGGCTCGCTGCCGAGCGCGGCGACCCGCAGGTGTTTCGCGAGATCGCCGACGCCTTCGATGCCGCGCACCCCGACGACGGGGCTGCGGGCACCGATGACTACTACGCGCTCATCGCGCGCTTCGACGCCGCAATCGATGCCGCCGTGCAGAACACGTACCTCACACAGGCTCTGCGCCCGGTGCGCACGCATTTGGTGCGCGCCCGCGGACTCGCCCGAGACAACCACGATCGGCTCATGAGCTCCGTCGCCGAGCACGCGCTCATCGCCCGCGCCATCGCCGACGGCAACGCCGAACTCGCCGCCCACGCCACGCACGTGCACCTGCATCGCGCGCTGACCTCGATCCTCACCTCAATCGCCGACACGGAAGAGAGTGCCTCCGCATGACCGTCACCCACCACGTTCGCGTGTACCGCAGCGATGAAGCGCTGCCCCGCGAGGAGCAGCTTGCGCAGAAGATCGCCCGCGTCGCCACCGATCCCGTCGAGGTCGATGCCGACGTCGTCGACATGATCATCAACCGCATCATCGACAACGCCTCTGTCGCGGCGGCGTCGCTGACCCGCGCCCCGATTGTCTCGGCGCGTGCTCAGGCGCTCGCGCACCCGGTGTCGCGCGGCGGTGCGGGCAGCTCGATCTTCGGCCTGGCGGGCGCGGGAGCGGATGCGGCGCTCACGAGCCCCGAGTGGGCGGCGTGGGCGAACGGGGTCGCGGTGCGCGAGCTTGACTACCACGACACCTTCCTCGCCGCCGAGTACTCGCACCCCGGCGACAACATTCCGCCGATCCTCGCCGTCGCGCAGCACGTCGATGCTGACGGGCGCGCGCTGGTACGGGGCATCGCGACCGGATACGAGATTCAGATGGACCTGGTGCGCGCCATCTGCCTGCACCGCCACAAGATCGACCACGTCGCGCACCTCGGGCCGTCGGCCGCCGCTGGTATCGGCACGCTGCTCGGCCTCGAGACGTCAGTGGTTGCCCAAGCCGTCGCGCAGGCGCTGCACACGACCACCGCCACCCGGCAGAGCCGCAAGGGTGAGATCTCGACCTGGAAGGCGCACGCCCCCGCCTTCGCCGGCAAGATGGCCGTCGAAGCGGTCGACCGTGCGATGCGTGGCGAGACCTCCCCGTCGCCGATCTATGAGGGCGAAGACGGCGTCATCGCCTGGATGCTCGACGGCCCGACGGCCGCGTACGAGGTGCCGCTGCCGGCCGCAGGGGAGCCGAAGCGCGCGATCCTCGACAGCTACACGAAAGAGCACTCCGCCGAGTACCAGGCGCAGGCCTGGATCGACCTCGCCCGCAAGCTGCACGGCGCGCACCCCGAACTCGCCGACCCGGCGAACGTCGCGCGCATCGTGCTGCACACGAGCCACCACACCCACTACGTGATCGGCTCGGGTGCGAACGACCCCCAGAAGTACGACCCGACGGCCTCGCGTGAAACGCTCGACCACTCGATCCCGTACATCTTCACGGTCGCGCTGCAAGACGGCGGGTGGCACCACGTCGACTCCTACACGCCCGAGCGGGCCGGCCGCGCCGACACCGTTGCGCTGTGGCAGAAAGTCACCACCGCCGAAGACGCCGAATGGACCCGTCGCTACCACTCCGAAGACCCCGACGAGAAGGCGTTCGGCGGCCGCGTCGAGATCGAACTCGTCGACGGCTCCACCATCGTCGACGAGATCGCCGTGGCCGACGCGCACCCGCTCGGCGCGCGCCCATTCGTCCGCGACAACTACATCGCGAAGTTCCGGCTGCTCGCGGGGCCCGTGCTCGAACCCGCCGAGATCGAGCGGTTCCTGGAGCTCGTGCAGCGGCTGCCAGAACTCACCCCCGCCGAAGTGCGCGAGCTGAACATCGTCACGCGATCCGGCACCCTCGATCTCGCCGCCGCACCGAAGGGACTCTTCTGATGCTCTACGCCCAGACCCCCGCGCACGAGAAGCGCCGCGCCTTCCGCGAGCGCCTCGACTCGGGGGAGCTGCTGCGCTTTCCCGGCGCCTTCAACCCGCTCTCAGCTCGGC
This sequence comes from Leucobacter musarum subsp. musarum, assembly GCF_001273845.1. GTDB lineage: Bacteria > Actinomycetota > Actinomycetes > Actinomycetales > Microbacteriaceae > Leucobacter > Leucobacter musarum. The sequence goes on along the minus strand of NZ_JHBW01000087.1, from coordinate 708,197 downwards.
TCATCGAGCGCAAGGGATTCGACGGCGTCTACATCTCGGGCGCCGTGCTCTCGGCCGACCTCGGACTGCCCGACATCGGGCTCACCACGCTCACCGAGGTGGCGGGTCGCGCCCAGCAGATCGCGCGCATGACCGAGCTCCCTGCCATCGTCGACGCCGACACCGGCTTCGGCGAACCGATGAACGTCGCGCGCACCATCCAAACGCTTGAGGATGCGGGGCTCGCGGGCGCCCACATCGAGGACCAGATCAACCCGAAGCGCTGCGGGCACCTCGACGGTAAGGCGGTGGTCGACGAGAGCACCGCCATCAAGCGCATCCGCGCGGCTGCCGACGCGCGCCGCGACCCGAACTTTCTCATCATGGCGCGCACCGACATCCGAGCCGTCGACGGGCTCGACGCGGCGGTCGACCGCGCGAAGGCCCTCGTCGACGCGGGCGCCGACGCGATCTTTCCGGAAGCCATGCGCACCCTCGACGAGTTCGCCGCGATGCGCGCCGCGCTCGACGTGCCGATCCTCGCGAACATGACGGAGTTCGGCAAGAGCGACCTCTTCTCGACCCAGCAGCTCGCCGACGTTGGGGTCAACATCGTCATCTGGCCGGTATCAATGCTCCGGATTGCCATGGGAGCCACCGAACGCGCCCTCGACGAGCTGAACCGCGTGGGGCATCTCACCGGCAAACTCGGCGAGATGCAGCACCGCGCCGACCTCTACGAGCTCGTGGACTACGAGGCGTACAGCCGGTTCGACACCAACGTCTATACCTTCGAAGTGGAGCGATAGACCGGGCTATTCCGGTTCGCACCGAACCGCACTCGCCAGAGTCGCAGCAATCGCACGTCGCACGTCTCACGCCGCAAAGGAGCGCAGCATGGATGCAGAGATCAAGAAGGGCCTCGCTGGGGTTGTCGTCGATACGACGGCGATCTCGAAAGTGAACCCCGAGACGAACAGCCTGCTCTACCGGGGGTACCCGGTGCAGCAGCTCGCCGATACCCAGCCGTTCGAGGCCGTTGCACACCTGCTCTGGCACGGCGAGCTGCCCTCGGCGGAGCAGCTCGCGGAGCTGCGCGCGACCGAGCGCGTGCACCGCGCGCTCACGCCCGAGGTGCGCGCCGCGATCGACCTGCTGCCGCTCGACGCCCACCCGATGGACGTGGTGCGCACGGCGGTGAGTGCGATCGGGGCGATCGACCTCGCGGGCTCGGGGTCGGTGCTCGACGCGTCGGGGAGTGCGGAGCAGAACCTCGAGCGCGCCGTACGCCTCTTCGCGGCGCTGCCCGCCATCGTGGCCTACGGGCAGCGACGACGCCGGGGCGAGGCGGTCGTCGAGCCCCGAGACGATCTCGAGTACTCGGCGAACTTCCTCTGGATGACCTTCGGGAGCGATCCCGAACCGGTTGCCGTCGATGCGTTCAACCGCTCGATGATTCTGTACGCCGAGCACTCGTTCAACGCGTCGACGTTCACGGCGCGCGTCATCACGTCGACGCTCTCGGACTTGTACTCGGCGGTCGCGGGGGCGATCGGGGCGCTCAAGGGTCCGCTGCACGGCGGAGCGAACGAGGCGGTGATGCACATTCTCGACGAGATCGGGTCGGCCGACCGGGTGGTGCCGTGGCTCGACACCGCGCTCGCCGAGAAGCGCAAGATCATGGGCTTCGGGCACCGCGTCTACAAGCACGGCGACTCGCGGGTGCCGACGATGCGGGCGGCGCTCGACCAGCTCGTGGAGCACTTCGAGCGGCCCGACCTCGCCGAACTGTACGCGACGCTCGAGAGCGAGTTCGTGGCGCGCAAGGGGATCTACCCGAACCTCGACTACCCGTCGGGGCCGGCCTACCACCTCATCGGCTTCGACACCCTCACCTTCACGCCCCTCTTCATCGCGTCGCGGGTCACCGGGTGGACCGCGCACATCATGGAGCAGGCGGCGTCGAACGCGCTGATTCGACCGCTCTCGGCATACGACGGCCCGGCGGAGCGCAACGTGCCAGACTGGACCGCATGAGCGACTACACGACGATCATCGCTGAGACGCAGGGACGCGTCGCGACCATCACCCTCAACCGGCCCGAAGCGCTGAACGCCTTGAACGGCACGCTGGTGCGCGAGCTCATCGACGCCGCGACCGGGTTTGACGCCGACCCCGCGATCGGCGCGATCGTGCTCACCGGCTCGGCGAAGGCCTTTGCTGCGGGTGCCGACATCAAGGAGATGGCGGAGCTCGGTTACGCCGACATGCTGCTCGGTGGGCCGTTTCCGAGCTGGGGCGGGTTCGAGCGCATGCGCACGCCGCTGATCGCCGCGGTCGCCGGATTCGCGCTCGGCGGCGGCTGCGAACTCGCGATGATGTGCGACATCATTCTGGCCGCCGACACCGCGAAGTTCGGGCAGCCCGAGATCAACCTCGGCGTGCTGCCGGGCTTCGGCGGGTCGCAGCGCCTGCCGCGAGCGATCGGCAAGTACAAGGCTGCCGAAATGGTGCTCACCGGGCGCATGATGGGCGCCGAGGAGGCCGAACGCTCGGGTCTCGTCTCCCGAGTGGTGCCCGCCGACGAGCTGCTGGCCGAGGCCGCGAAGGTCGCCGAGACCATCGCATCGAAGTCGCTGCCCGCCGTGTATGCCGCGAAAGACGCGCTGCAGGCGGCGCAGGAGATGCCGCTCGCCGAGGGCCTGCGCTTCGAGCGCCAGGCGTTTGCGGCGGCCTTCGCGACCGAGGATCAGAAAGAGGGCATGCGCGCGTTCGCTGAGAAGCGCGCCCCCGAATTCCGCGGGCGCTAGTCGCGCCCTACGCGTCGATCTGCAGCTCGCCCATCGCGTCCCAGCCCGTGCCGTCGACCTGCCGCGAGATGATCTGCGGGGTCGAGACCAGGTGCGGGCGCATGGACTCGAGCCCGGCCGCGAAGTGGTCGGACGAGACGTGCGGGCCGGCGCCCTCGTCGGTGAACGCCTCGATCAGTACGAACTCGTTCGGAGTCTCGAGGCTGCGCGACCAGTCGAACCAGAGGTTGCCGGGCTCGGCGCGAGTCGCCTCGGTGAACGCGCGCACGATCTCGGGCCAGTGATCGACGCTCTCGGGCTTGACGGGGAATTTCACGGTGATGACGTACATACGGCAAGCCTATCGGCGGCCAGTCATGCGTCCACAGGTGTCATCCGTCGATCCGATGCCGCTCCGAGTGGTTGAATAGGAGCACGCGTGCTTGCCGTGCGCGGGAGAGGGAGACGATGACGATCAGCGTCGCTGTGGCGGGAGCCAGCGGGTACGCGGGAGGCGAGCTGCTGCGTCTGCTCGACGCCCATCCCGAATTCGAGATCCGCACGGTCACCGGGCATTCCTCCGCGGGGCGCCCGCTCATCGAATCGCAGCCGCATCTCCGATCGCTTGCGCATCTGACGCTGCAGCCCACCACGCCAGAGGTGCTCGACGGGCACGACGTCGTCTTCTTCGCGTTGCCGCACGGTGCATCGGGCGCGCTCACGGCGCAGCTCTCGAACGTTGGCCTCGCGGTCGACTGCGGAGCCGATCACCGACTCACGAGTGCCGACGACTGGGCCGCGTTCTACGGCGGGGAGCACCACGAGGCGTGGACCTACGGGGTGCCCGAGCTCATCGTGCGCCGCGACACCGGCGAATCTGGCCGTCAGCGCGAGGCGCTCGTCGGTGCGACGCGCATCGCGGCTCCCGGTTGCAACGCGTCGACGGTGGCACTGTCGCTCGCTCCCGGCATCGCCGCCGGCGTCATCGAAGCGCGCGACATCGTGAGCGTGCTCGCGGTCGGGCCGTCGGGTGCGGGGAAGGCCGCGAAGACGCATCTTCTGGGAGCCGAGCTCATGGGCACGGCGAATCCGTACGCGGTGGGGGGCTCCCACCGTCATATTCCCGAGATTCAGCAGGCGCTGCGCGGAGCGGGCGCCCGCGATGAGCCGACCATCAGCTTCACCCCGGTGCTCGTCCCGATGAGCCGAGGCATTCTGGCCACGACCACCGCGCGCATCGCGCCGGGGGTGACCGCCGCAGAGGTGCGGGCCGCCTGGCACGACGCCTACGGCGACGAGCACTTCGTGCAGCTGCTGCCCGAGGGCACGCTGCCGCGCACCGCAGACACACTCGGCGCCAACACCTGCCTCATGAGCGTCGTCGTCGACGAGGCCGCGGGCCGCGCGGTGATCGTCGCCGCGCTCGACAACCTCGCCAAGGGCACCGCGGGTGCCGCGATCCAATCGGCGAACATCGCGCTCGGCCTTCCCGAGCACACCGGCCTTTCCGTGAACGGAGTTGCACCGTGACCGTCACCGCACCCCAGGGCTTCCGCTCCGCCGGTATCGCCGTCGGCCTCAAGAGCACCGGCAAGCCGGATCTCGCGCTCGTGGTCAATGACGGCCCGTCGCGTGCGAGCGCAGTCGTCTTCACCACGAACCGCGCTCAGGCGAACCCCATCCTGTGGAGCCGCAAGGCAGCGCAGGGCGGCGCGGCTTCGGCCATCATTCTGAACTCGGGCGGGGCGAACTGCTTCACCGGCGACTTCGGCTACGAAACTACCCGGCTGACGGCCGAGGCCGTGGCGACGGAGATCGGTGAGACCGATGCCGAGCGGGTGCTCGTCTGCTCGACCGGGCTGATCGGTACCGGCGACCAGGTGTTCCGCGACAAGATCGTGGGCAACGTCCCGGCGCTCGCCGCCGCGCTCGCCGCCGACGACACGACGGTAGCGTCAGCGATCCTCACCACCGACTCGGTTGAGAAGACCGCGGTGCACCAGGGTGACGGATGGGTCATCGGCGCCATCGCAAAGGGAGCCGGCATGCTCGCGCCGGGTCTCGCCACGATGCTCGTCGTGATCACCACCGACGCGCTCCTCGACGACGCCGCACTCGACCGCGCCCTGCGCGCATCGACCGCGACCAGCTTCGATCGCCTCGACTCCGACGGCTGCATGTCGACCAACGACCAGGTCACCCTGCTCGCGAGCGGCGCCTCGGGGGTCGTGCCCGACGAGGCCGACTTCACGGCGGCGCTCGCCGCGGTGTGCGACAGCTTGGCCGCTCAACTGCAGGCCGACGCCGAGGGCTCGAGCCATGACATCGACATCGAGGTGCGCGGAGCAGCTTCGGCCGCCGATGCGGTCGAGGTCGGGCGATCCGTCGCCCGCAACAACCTGTTCAAGGCCGCAATCTTCGGCAACGACCCGAACTGGGGCCGCGTTCTGGCCGCGATCGGCACCACGCAGGCCACATTCGATCCGTACCAGGTCGACGTCGCATTCAACGGTGTGCGACTGTGCCACGCCGGTGCGCCCGACCGCCCGGTCGACGAGTGCGACTTGACGCCCCGGCGCACGCACGTCGAGATCGACCTGTTCTCGGGCGAGCACACGGCGACCATTCGCACGAACGATCTCACGCACGACTACGTGCACGAGAACAGCGCGTACTCGAGCTAGGAGCCTGATGTCCACGACCACGAAGCCGCTCGACCACGAGCGCGCTCGGGCCATGACCGAGGTACTCATCGAGTCCCTGCCCTGGCTGAAGAAGTTCCGTGACACCATCATGGTGATCAAGTTCGGCGGCAACGCGATGGTCGACGACCGGTTGCTCGAGGCCTTCGCTGAGGACATCGTGTATCTGCGCCACACGGGCATCAAGCCCGTCGTCGTGCACGGCGGCGGCCCCCAGATCAATGCGATGCTCGGCCGACTCGGCATCGAGAGCGAATTCCGTGGCGGCTATCGGGTGACCACGCCCGAGGCGATGGACGTCGTGCGCATGGTGCTCACCGGCAAGGTGAATCCCGAGCTCGTCGACCAGATCAATGCGCACGGCCCGCTGGCGGCCGGTACGACGGGAGAGGACGCGGGTCTCTTCGTGGGCCGTCGCCGCCCGCCGTTCGAGGTCGACGGCGAGCTCGTCGATCTCGGGCTCGTCGGTGACGTCGTCGACGTGCGCGTCGAGCCGGTGCTCGCGCTGCTCGACGCGGGGCTGATCCCGGTCGTGTCGTCGATCGCTCCCGATGTCGACCGCCCCGGTGACTCCCTGAACGTGAACGCCGATGCCGCAGCGGGAGCGCTCGCGAGCGCGCTCGGCGCCGAGAAGCTCGTCATTCTGACTGACGTGGCGGGCCTGTACGCCGACTGGCCCGATCGCGATTCGCTGGTTTCGTCGATCACGGCGGGGGAGCTCGAAGAGCTGCTGCCGAGCCTCGAGTCGGGCATGATCCCGAAGATGCGTGCTTGCCTGGACGCCGTGCGCGGCGGAGTGTCGAAGGCGGCCATCATCGACGGGCGCGAACCGCACTCGGTGCTGCTTGAGATCTTCACCGAACACGGCATCGGAACCGAAGTCACGCAGTAGCCGCCCTGCCGATGTACGACGTCGCGCACACCTGGGCGGTGATCGCTGGCGCACTCTTCGGTGCGTGGTCGATCGCGCTGAGCATCGTCGATATCCGCTCGCATCGACTGCCCAACCGGTGGGTGCTCGCGGCGACGGCGACCGTCGTGCCCGCGCTGCTGATGAGCGGCAGCACGCGTTGGATCGCCGACGCTTCGCGTGCACCAGGCGCTGGCGAACGCGCTGGCGCCACGGTACTGCTCGACACGGTCGCTGTAGCCGGAGCACTGGGGCTCGGGTTCTGGCTGCTGTGGCGCTTCGCGCCATCGGGTCTCGGCGGCGGTGACGTCAAACTCGCACCGCTCATCGGTGCGATGCTGGGATTCGCGGGCGGCTGGCAGGGAGCGCTGATCGGGGTGTTCGCCGCGTTCGTTGCCGCGGCGGCGTGGGGGCTCGTGATGCGCGCCCGTCGTCCGAGTGCTCGTGCCGCAGTGGCGTTTGCCCCGTGCCTGTGCCTGGGGGCATGGCTCGTGATCTGGATATTCGGGCAGTAATTGGGTCACCGCCCGGGTATTCTTCCGAATTTCGGAGCACGATGCAAGGGGCAGACAGACGCCCGACCCGCTCGATAGCGTGGCAAGCGGAGGCGAAGTCGCCACACCAGGCCACCTCTCCGCGTCTCCGCGCGGAGCGCGCACCCGGCGACCTCGCGTTCACGGCGCGGGAGGGGCCCGTGCCGGTTACGCATCGGTCGGATGGAGTTCTCATGCACACCACACGATTCGCGCGATCACGGACGATCCGCGCGACGACGGGCCTCGCGGCCGCGGCACTGCTGCTCACCGCGTGCGCGGGAGGCAACGGCGGCAGTTCGGGGGATGCCGGAGCCGGCGACGCCCCCGCGGGCGACGAGTTTGCCGGGACATCGCTCAGCGTCGCCGCGTCGTGGTCGGGTGCGGAGCAGAAGAACTTCGAGGCGGTGCTCGATGAGTTCAGCCGCCAGACCGGTGCCGACGTGTCGTACACGAGCTTCGGCGACAACGGCCCCACGTACATCAGCGGTCAGCTCGAGGGCGGTTCGCCGCCCAACGTCGCCGTGCTCGGCCAGCCGGCGCTGATGCAGTCGCTCGCTGCAGACGGCGACATCAAACCGGTCGCCGATGAGGTTTCGACAGCGGTCAACGACAACTACTCGCAAGACTGGATCGACCTGGGCACGGTCGACGATCAGCTCTACGGCGTCTGGTTCAAGGCCGCGAACAAGTCGACGGTCTGGTACAACGCCGATGTCTACGATGAGGCGGGCGCTGAGGCGCCGGAGGACTGGGATGGGTTCACCGAGCAGCTCGGGCTCGTCACCGATGCCGGCTACGCGGGCGTCTCGGTCGGGGCCGATGTGGGGTGGCCGCTGACCGACTGGTTCGAGAACGTCTACCTGCGCACGGCCGGGCCCGACAAATACGACCAGCTCACGAAGCACGAGATCCCCTGGACCGACGACTCGGTGAAGGAAGCACTCACGGTGCTCGGCGAGCTCTGGGGGAGCGACCTGGTGCAGCCGGGAGGCGATCAGCGCGACTTCCCGACGAGCGTCACCGAGGTCTTCGGATCTGACCCCCAGGCCGGCACGGTCTTCGAGGGCGACTTCGTCGCGGGCAACATCACCGCAGACGGCAACTCCACCGTGGGCGAGAACGCGCTGTTCTACGACTTCCCGTCGATCAACGGGTCGAAGCCGGCGGTCGTGGGCGGCGGTGACGTCGCGGTCCAGTTCGACGATGACGAGGCGACCACGGCGCTGATGGCGTTCCTCGCCTCGCCCGAAGCCGCGGAGATCTGGGTGCCGAACGGCGGCCTGACCTCCCCGAACACCGGGGTGGACACCTCGCTGTACCCCGACGACACCTCGCGCCAGATCGCCGAGGCGCTGACGGGCGCCGAAGATTTCCGATTCGATCTCTCCGACCTCGCCCCGAGTGCCTTCGGCGGCACGCCGGGCCAGGGCTTCTGGCAGGAAATGATCTCCTTCTACCAGAGGCCGGATGACGTCGACGGAGCTGCGCAGCGCCTCGAAGCTGCCGCGGCAGCCGCGTACGCGAAGTAACCGACGATGACTCGGACGCAGACGGTTCCGATTGCGCTGCGCAGTGGTGCGGTGCGCAGTCGGAGCCGGCTGCGCCAGTGGCTGCTCATCGGGTCGTTCCTCGGCCCGGCGCTGCTGGCGCTCGGTGCGCTCGTCGTGTACCCGATCGTGTACACGGTGATCCGCTCCTTTTTCGATCGCTCGGGTTCGGCCTTCGTGGGGTGGCAGAACTACGTCACGATGTTCACGAACGATACGACCTTCACCGCGATTCGCAACAACCTCGTGTGGGTCATCGTGGCGCCGGTGACGGTGACCATCATCGGGCTGCTGCTTGCGGTGCTCGTCGACAAGATCGGCTGGAAGACGGCCTTCCGGTTGATCGTGTTCATGCCGATGGCGATTTCGATGCTCGCCGCGGGGGTCATCTTCCGCGGTATGTTCCAGGAGAGCCCGCAGCTCGGCGTCGTAAATGCCGCAATCACGAGCGTGCAGAGCATCTTCACGGATCAGGCCAGTTACCGGGGCGCGAAGCCGCGCGAGGGCACGGGCATCGAAGCCGACCAGGGGGTGATCGCGTCTTCCGAGACGGTCGCCACCGGCGACGTGCAAAACTTCCCGCTCATCGGGGTGAAGCGCAGCGCGCTCCCCGAAGGGTCGGTCGACGCGAAGGAGTCGACCGCGGCGAGTGATACTCAGATCTCGGGCACCGTTTTTCTCGACCTGATTCGGGGCGGGGGCGGCACGCAGGGCGAACTCGAAGCGGGCAAGACCGGGCTCGCCGGGGTGCGCGTGGATGCGGTCGACGCCGATGGTTCGATCCGCGGCTACGCGACGACGGGAGCCGGCGGCACCTACACGATCGAGGGTCTCGAGGCCGGAACCGAGTACCGCGTCGCGCTGCCGGCGTCGAACTTCGGAGAAGGCGCAGCGGGAGTCTCCTGGCTGAGCGCGTCGTGGATCAATGTGGTGGTGATTCTCGCGTACATCTGGATCTGGGCCGGGTTCGCGATGGTCATGATCGCGTCGGGTCTTTCCGCGATGGATCGGTCGCTGCAGGAGGCCGCGCGCACCGACGGTGCGAACGAGTGGCAGGTCTTCACCCGCATCACGGCGCCCCTGCTCGCGCCGGTGCTGCTCGTGGTGTTCGTGACCCTGATCATCAACGTGCTGAAGATCTTCGACCTGGTGTACGTGATACCGCCTGGCGCTTCGAAACCCGCGGCGAACGTGATCGCGGTTGAGATGTGGACGGTCTCGTTCGGTGGCGGCAGCAATCAGGGGCTGGGCTCGGCGCTCGCGATCCTGCTGCTGATTCTCGTGCTGCCGTCGATGATCGTGAATGTACGCCGTTTCCGATCGGAGCGAGGACGATGACGACGCAACTGGAACCTCCCGTCACCGGTGCAGGATCGCCGAAGCCCGCCGGCACGAAGCCCCCGGGGGCGGTGCGGCGACGCACCCAGACGCTCGGCGCCCGCATTGCGCGGGTCGCAAGCAGCGGAGTCGTGCACCTCGTGCTGGTGCTCATCGCGATATTCTGGCTCGTTCCGACGGTCGGCCTGCTGCTCACCTCGTTCCGCACCGCCGGCGACAATGCGTCGAGCGGCTGGTGGACGGTGCTCACGAAGCCCGCCGAGATCACCCTCGAGAACTACGCGAATCTGCTGACCAACGCGACGATCACGGGATCCTTCTGGAACACGATTGTGATTACGGTGCCGACGACGATCCTCGTGGTGATCATCGGCGCGCTCGCGGCGTACGCGTTCGCGTGGATGAAGTTTCCCGGCCGCGACTGGCTCTTCATCGCGGTGATCGTGCTGCTCGCGGTGCCGCTGCAGGTCGCGCTGATTCCGCTCGCGCGGTTATTCGGCGCGATGGGCATCTTCGGGAGCGTGGTCGGAGTGATCCTCTTCCACACCGCGTTCGGGCTGCCATTCGCGATCTTCCTCCTGCGCAACTTCTTCGCGCAGGTTCCGGAGGAACTGCTCGAGGCCGCGCGCATCGACGGCGCGCGCGACTGGTTGATCTTCTTCAAGATCATGCTGCCGCTCGGGCTCCCGGCGATCGCTTCGCTCGCGATCTTCCAGTTCTTGTGGACGTGGAACGACATGCTCGTCGCCCTGATTTTCACGAATACGGACTCCCAACCGCTGACGGTGGCGATCCAGTCGCAACTCAGGCAATTCGGAGCGAATATCGACGTCCTTTCGGCTGGTGCCTTCCTGTCGATGATCGTTCCGCTGATAGTGTTTTTCGCGTTCCAGCGGTATTTCGTGCAGGCGCTCCTCGCGGGCTCGCAAAAGTAGTATCTGGAAGGGGAATACCGGGTGATCGATCGGTACGATGCGTATCTCTTCGACCTCGACGGGGTGATCACGCCCACCGTCGAACTCCACAAACGAGCCTGGCAAGAAACGTTCGACGCGTTCTTCGCCGCCCGCGGGGAGGTGCCGTATGCCGAGCGAGAATACTTCGCCTCGCTCGACGGGAGGCCTCGGTTTTCCGGTGTCGCGGCGCTGCTCGCAGCACGCGGCATCGTGCTGCCCGAGGGCTCGCCGACCGATGACGGCCTTACTTCGGTGCGGGGGATCGGTAACCGGAAGAACCTGGCGTTCGTCGAGGTGCTCGAGCGCGATGGCATCGACGCGTACCCCGGTTCGCTGAGGCTGCTGGATCACCTGGCCGAGCGCGATGCTCCGCTGGCGGTGGTATCGAGCTCGCAGAACGCCGAGGCCGTGCTGCGCGCCGCCGGGCTCCGCGACCGTTTCCGTGCGGTGGTCGACGGCGTCGTGTCGGCGCACGAGGGCCTGCCCGGCAAACCGGCGCCCGACACGTATCTCCGCGGCGCGGACCTGCTCGGCGCCGCCGTCGATCGCACGGTCGTCTTCGAAGACGCCGAGTCGGGTGTCGCGGCGGGCCGGGCGGGGGCATTCGGGCTCGTTGTCGGGGTCGATCGCGGCGCGGGTCGTGAGGCCCTCACCGCGTCGGGAGCAGATATCGTCGTCGCCGATCTGGAGGAATTGCTCGCATGAGCCATGAGTCGTTTGAAAGTCCGGTCAAAGAGTTGCAGCGGGATTTCGGTGACGACCCGTGGCGTCTCGTCGTCTCAGGAATCGACCCCGAGCTCGCTGGTCAAGACGAGTCGATCTTCGCTCTCGGCAACGGGTACCTCGGCATGCGCGGCAACCATGAGGAGGGCCTGCCGCTCGGCAGCCACGGCACGTTCTTGAACGGGCTGCACGAGACCTGGCGCATTCGCCATGCCGAAGACGCCTACGGCTTCGCGGAGCACGGCCAGACGATCGTCAATGTGCCCGACACGAAGACGATTCGCATCTACGTCGATGATGAGCGGTTGAACCTGCAGTCGTCAGACATTCTCGATGTGCGGCGCGTGCTCGATCTGCGCGAGGGGACACTGACCCGCTCCTTGCTCTGGCTCACGCCGACGGGCAAACGCGTGCGAGTCGATACGCGGCGCATGGTGTCGTTCGCCTCTCGGCACCTCGCCACCCTCGAAATGCGCATCACCGTGCTCGACGCGGATGCCGAGGTCACGGTGAGCAGCCTCATCGTCAACCGCCAGGATCTCGGTCGTGTGCATACGGAGTCGCCGCGCGAGGCCGGCGCCGGGTTCGACCCGCGGAAGACCGACCAGTTCGCCGACCGTATTCTCGACCCCGGCCCGCTGCTGCACTCGGGGGAGCGCTCCGTGCTGAGCTACCGCGTGCGCGACTCCCGTATGACGCTCGGCGTCGGCGTCGATCATCACTTCGATACCGGCACCGAAGAGCAGTGGCGGCACCGCATCGACAAATCGCAGGATCGAGTTCGCCACGTGTATCAGGGCACGGCTCGGGCCGGCAAGACTGTGCACCTGCTGAAGACCGCGGCGTATCACCACTCGGCGACCGCTGCGCTGTCGGAGATGCTCGATCGCTGCATCCACTCGCTGAACAGCGCCGCAACAGAGCCGCGCGAGACTCGTTGGGAACAGCAGCGCGCCTACATCGCCGATTTCTGGGAGCGCAGCGATGTGCGCGTCGACGCCGACCCCGGAGTACAACAGGCGATCCGGTGGAACCTGTTCCAGGTCGCGCAGGCCTCGGCCCGGGCAGACGGGCGCGGGATCCCGGCGAAGGGACTGACCGGCTCCGGCTATAGCGGGCACTACTTCTGGGACACCGAGATCTACGTGCTGCCGTTCCTCACGTACACCTCGCCGTTCTGGGCGCGCAACGCACTGCGCGCCCGAGAGCGGATGCTGCCGCAGGCGCGCAAGCGGGCCGCGACCCTCAACGAAAACGGTGCGCTGTTCCCGTGGCGCACCATCAACGGCGAAGAGGCCAGCGCCTACTACGCGGCCGGCACCGCGGGGTATCACATCAACGCGGACATCACCTATGCGCTCGCGCGCTACGTCGCGGCGACCGGCGACCTCGAGTACGTGCTCTCGGGTGCCTCCGACGTCGCGATCGAGACCGCGCGGCTGTGGGCGAGTCTCGGATTCTGGCGGCGCGACGACGACGGCACCGAGCGTTTCCACATCCACGGTGTCACCGGTCCGGATGAGTACACCACCGTGGTCAACGACAATCTCTTCACGAACGTCATGGCGCGGTTCAACCTGCGATTCGCCGTGGAGGTCGCGCGACGTCTCCTCGCCGAGGCTCCGGCCGAGTATGCGGTGCTCATCGACCGCCTCGGCATCACTGCTGAAGAGATCGACTCGTGGGAGCGTGCCGCCGAAGGCATGGCGGTGCCTTACTCCGAGCAGCACGGCATTCACCCGCAGGACGCGCATTTTCTGGATCGAGAAGTGTGGGATCTGGCAGCCACCCCTCCCGAGCAGAAGCCGCTCTTGCTGCACTTCCATCCTCTCGTCATCTACCGTTTCCAAGTGCTCAAGCAGGCTGACGTGGTGCTCGCGCTGCTCCTCGCCAGCAACGAGTTCGGGCGCGACGAGAAACGCCGGGACTTCGAGTACTACGACGCGCTGACCACGGGGGATTCGACGCTGTCGGCGGTGGTGCAGTCGATCATCGCGGCAGAGGTCGGCTACCGTGACCTCGCGTACCGATACTTCGATCACGCGCTTCGCGTCGATCTCGATGACCTGCACCACAACGCGTCGGACGGGTTGCACATCGCCTCGACCGGCGGGGTGTGGATGGCGCTCGTCCAGGGCTTCGCGGGCATGCGCGACGCCGGTCGTCAACTCACGTTCGATCCCCGGCTGCCCGACCACTGGGGCTCGCTCGAGTTCCGTCTCGAATGGCGCGGGCAGCGGTTCGAAGTGCGGCTCGAGCGCGAAGCGATCAGTTTCACCCTGATCTCGGGCGAAGGCCCGATCGTGGTGCGTGTGCGCGATGCAGATGTGCGCATCGTCGCCGGAGAGACGACACGAGTCGCCCTCGCCGACCAGGGGCCCGACCTCGGAGCGTTCGGCGGACTTTCGGCAGGGATCCTGCCGCGGCAGGGCGACAGCGGCACGATGCCGCAGTTGTCGGCCGAAGTTCCGGTCGTCACCACGTCGATCCCCACGCGACCGGTGCACGGAGGGCACGACGCTCACTGAGCGAGCGACCAGGAGCGCCGCGAGTAGGATGGAACCTGTCGGGCATTCCCGGCATCTCCCGAGTGAAAGGCGGGTCCCGTGACTTACGTGATCGCTCTTCCGTGCGTCGACGTGAAAGATCGCGCGTGCGTGGACGAGTGCCCGGTCGACTGCATCTACGAGGGCGAACGGTCGCTCTACATCCACCCCGATGAATGCGTTGACTGCGGCGCCTGCGAACCGGTGTGCCCGGTCGAGGCGATCTATTACGAGGACGACCTGCCCGAAGAATGGGCCGATTACTACAAGGCCAACGTCGAATTCTTCGACGAGATCGGCTCGCCGGGCGGAGCCGCGAAGACCGGCGCCTACGACTTCGATCACCCGATCATCGCAGCACTCCCGCCCCAGGGCGAGTAAGGACACCATGCGCCAGCCGCTGCCCGACTACCCGTGGGACGCGATGGAGCCGTACGCGGCGACCGCGGCCCGACACCCCGAGGGGGCGCTGAACCTTTCGGTCGGATCGCCCGTTGACCCGACTCCCGGTTCGGTGCGCGATGCGCTCGCCGCAGCCACTGATGCGCACGCCTACCCGGCAACCGCCGGTACCGGAGAGCTTCGCGCCGCGATCTCGGAGTGGTTCGCGCGTCGCCGAGGCGTGGCGGTGGAACCGAGCGGCGTGCTGCCGACGGTCGGCTCGAAAGAGCTCGTGGCGCTGCTGCCATTCTTGCTCGGTATCGGTGCCGGGGAAGCCGTCGTGTTCCCCCGGATCGCCTACCCGAGCTACGCGACGGGGGCGGCGCTCGTCGGCGCCGATGCGGTGGCGTCGGACGACCCCGCGGAATGGCCCGAGCACACGAAGCTCGTCTGGATCAACTCGCCGGGCAACCCCGACGGCCGGGTGCTCGACGTTGCCGCGCTGCGTGCAGCGGTGACTCGAGCCCGCGAACTCGGGGCCGTCATCGCCGGCGACGAGTGCTACGCCGAATTCGGCTGGGACGCGCCATGGGATGCGGAGCGTATCCCGTCGATTCTTGACCCCCGTGTCGTCGGCGACGACCACACCGACGTGCTGAGCGTGTACTCGCTGAGTAAACAGTCGAATCTCGCGGGCTATCGAGCCGCATTCATCGCGGGCGACCCCGATCTCATCTCCCGGCTGCTGACCGTGCGCAAGCACGCCGGTCTCATGCTACCCGCGCCGGTGCAAGCCGCCATGACCGCGGCACTGCGCGACGAGGAACACGTCGCTGCGCAGCGCGAACGCTATCGCGCACGTCGTGCCGTGCTGCGCCCCGCGCTCGAAGCGGCGGGCTTTCGCATCGAGGGGAGTGAAGCTGGCCTGTACCTCTGGGCGACACGGGGCGAAGACGCGTGGGACGCCGTTGCGGAGTTCGCCACGCTTGGGATCGTCGTCGGGCCGGGGCACTTCTACGGAAGCCACTCGCCGCAGCACGTGCGACTCGCTCTGACCGCGAGTGACGCCGATATTTCGGCCGCCGCCAACCGAATCCGAGTCGCCGCGACACGAGCGGCGTGACCCGTCTCGAATCGACATTTCGCTTCACATCAAGATATTCTGAGCCGGGGGGCGTCACCGCTGCGCCCTCGACCCAGGTTCCCCCGGAGCCACTAGGGTGATAGGAATGGCCGTGTCACATCCGACGCAGCGCCAGCATTGAGACCTCACGAGGAGACGACGTGACCGAATCGACGCAGGGCCCGGCCACCGCCAAACTGACCTTTCCCGGGGGCAGTGCCGAGTTTCCGATCGTCGAGGCCGTCGATGGTCACTCCGCGATCGATGTCAGCACGCTCACCAAGCAGAGCGGCCTGACGGCACTCGACTACGGCTTCGTGAACACCGCGTCGACCAAATCCGAGATCACTTACATCGACGGTGAAGAAGGCATTCTGCGCTATCGCGGGTATCCCATCGAAGAGCTCGCACGTCACTCGACCTTCCTCGAGGTGGCCTACCTGCTGATCTACGGCGAACTGCCCACGGCCGACGAGCTGGGTGCGTTCGACGAGGAGATCCGTCGGCACACGCTGCTCCACGAAGACATGCGCTACTTCTTCGAGGGCGTGCCGCACACCGCGCACCCGATGGCGGTGCTCTCGGGCGGTCTCCAGACCATGTCGACCTATTACGAGTCGTCGCTCGACACCGCGGTGCCCGAGTTCGTCGAGGTCAACACGATCCGACTCCTCGCGAAGCTGCCAGTACTTGCCGCGTATGCGCACAAGAAGTCGATCGGCCAGGCGCTCCTCTACCCCGACAACAACCTCAACTTCGTCGAGAACTTCCTGCGCCTCAACTTCGGCAACAAGGCCGAGAAGTACGAACTGAACCCGGTGCTCGTCGACGCACTCGACAAGCTCCTCATTCTGCACGCCGACCACGAGCAGAACGCGTCGACGTCGACGGTGCGACTCGTCGGGTCGACCGGCGCGAACATGTTCTCCTCGGTCTCCGCCGGCATCAACGCGCTCTCGGGCCCGCTGCACGGTGGAGCGAACGAGGCCGTGCTCGACATGCTCGCGCGCATTCGCGACTCCGGGCAGAGCGTCGAGACCTTCGTTGAGAAGGTGAAGAATAAGGAAGACGGGGTGAAGCTCATGGGCTTCGGGCACCGCGTCTACAAGAATTACGATCCGCGTGCGCGCATCGTCAAGGAGAGCGCCGCAAAGGTGCTCGAAGAGCTCGGCGTCAATGATCCGCTGCTCGGTCTGGCACAGGAGCTCGAGCAGATCGCCCTCGAAGACGACTACTTTCGGGAGCGCAAGCTCTACCCGAACGTCGACTTCTACACCGGGGTCATCTACAAGGCGATGGGCTTTCCGACCCGCATGTTCACCGTGCTCTTCGCGATCGGGCGACTGCCCGGTTGGATCGCGCAGTGGCGCGAGGCGCGCGGGGACGGCCAGACCAAGATCGGCCGCCCCCAGCAGCTGTACATCGGGTCGCAGGAGCGCCACCTCGAGCGGTAGCCCGACGCGGCGCTGTCGCGCGACCCCCTGGCGGGCCTCGCGACGCGCTCGCTAGGGTGGATGGTATGGACTCCTCGACGCCCATACCAGCTCTTGAACTCCGCGGTCTCGCGAAACGTTTCGGCGAGAAGATCGCCGTCAACGGCATCTCGCTCGCGATCCCGACCGGCTCCTGCTACGGTCTCGTCGGCCCCAACGGGGCGGGGAAGACCACGACGCTCTCGATGGCGACCGGCCTGCTGCGCCCGGAGTTCGGCCAGGCGCTGATCGCCGGGGTCGACGTGTGGCAGCACCCGACGGAGGCGAAGCAGCTCGTCGGCGTGCTCGCCGACGGCGTGAAGCTCTTCGACCGGCTCACGGGCGAGCAGCTGATCACCTACACCGGTCTGCTGGCCGGTCTCGACGCCGCAACGGTCGCCGAGCGGTGCGCCGATCTGCTGCATCTGCTCGACCTCGGGGAGGCATCGCGCACGCTCGTGGTCGACTACTCCGCGGGCATGACGAAGAAGATTGCGCTCGCGTGCGCGCTCGTGCACGCGCCGCGCCTGCTCGTGCTCGACGAGCCGTTCGAATCCGTCGACCCGGTTTCCGCGGCCAATATTCGAGACATCTTGCAAGGGTTCGTGCGCGGAGGCGGCACGGTGATCGTCTCGAGCCATTCAATGGACCTCGTGCAGCGCCTCTGCGACCACGTCGCCGTCATCGCCGCGGGGCGCGTGCTCGCTGCAGGCACGGTCGATGAGGTGCGCGGCACCTCAACACTCGAAGAGCGCTTCGTCGAACTGGTCGGCGGGCGGCAGCACCTCGAAGGCCCGTCGTGGTTGAGTCAGGGGTGACCGCGGCGCCGGGTGGCGCCCGGATTCCCGCGCCCGCCTCAGCAGCCGTACCGGCCCAGCGTACGAGCGGAATCGCCCGCGTGCGCATCATGGTGCGCCTGCGCTTCGTCGTGCTCGGGAACACGCTGCGGCGCCATCCGTGGCAGCTCGTCGGCGCGATCATCGGTGCAGTCTATGGGCTCGGGGTCTTCACCGGAGCAGCAATCGGGCTCGTCGGTCTCGGCTTCGCGGACGCCGAGACCGCGCGCACAGCACTCATCTTGGGCGGCGTCGTCGTCGTGCTCGGGTGGTCACTCGGCCCGATTCTATCGACCGGTATGGATCGGACACTCGATCCCGCTCGCCTCACCTGGCTCCCCATGAGCCCGACGCTGCAGGTCAGCGGTATCGCAACGGCGAGCCTGCTCGGCATCCCTGGAATCTTGACGCTCGTGCTGTCAGCGCTCTCGGCGGCGGCGTGGGTGCGCGCGCCCGGCGCATCGGTCGTGGCGATCCTGCTCGCTCCGATCGCGACCGTTACCTGCGTGCTCGCGTGCCAACTCGTCGTGACGCTCATTACGCGCGCGTCGTCGAACCGGCGCTTCCGTGAGGTCATCGGTGGGCTGGTGCTGCTCGTGCTCGTGCTCGTCGGTCCGTTGATCTCCGGGATCAGCCAGGGAGTGGCGACGCTCTGGGATCGCCTGCCCGCGATTGCAGAGGGGTTCTCGTGGTCGCCGCTCGGCGCGGTGTGGGCGGTACCCGCGGAGGTGGCGTCGGGCGAATTCGGCATGGCCGCGCTCAAGTTGCTCATTGCGCTGGCGACCCCGGTGGTGCTGTTTCTGGGGTGGCGCCGACTGTACATCGCGAATACCGGCGCTGAATCGAGTGGCGCTCGCACTGTCGGGCGCGCGGGAACGGGCTGGTTCGGTCGATTCCCCGCAACCCCACGGGGTGCGGTGGCAGCGCGTGCCCTCACGTACTGGTTGCGCGACCCGAGATATCTGCAGAGCCTCATCGTCGTGATCGTGATGCCCGTGCTGTTCGGGTTCGTCTCGGGGACGACGGGGCTCCTCATCATGCTGCCCGGGTCGACGATCATCGTCGCGGCGCTGATCTCGCTCAGCACATTTACCGACATCTCGTACGATGGCACCGCTTTCACGGCGCACGTGCTGCGTGGTGTGCGCGGGGTCGACGACCGACTGGGCCGCGTCTGGGCAAACGCGATCATCGGCGTACCGCTGATCCTCATCATCGCCGTGGTGACGACCGCGATCGTCGGCCGGTTCGATCAGTTGCCGACGCTGCTGGGGCTCGCCGCGGTGGTGACGCTCGGCGGCTTCGGTGTTTCGAGTGTGTGCTCGGCGATCTTCGTGATGCCGGTGCCGCAAGCGGGCGACAATCCGTTCGCCTCGAAGCCGGGTGCCGGGGCGCTCAGCCTCATCGGCATGGGTGGATCGTATGGCGCGCTGGCCGTGCTCTCGATTCCGACGATCGCATTCGTCATCGCAGCCGGCGTCACGAATGATCCGCTGTGGGCCTGGGTGAGTCTCGGAGTCGGCGTGATCACCGGAGCCGCGGCGTTCTGGGGCGGGGTGCGCTGGGGCGCGGCGATCTACGACCGCCGGGCGCCCGAGCTGTTGGCGAGCGTGACCGCGCAAGGCTGATCGAACTCAGCCCCCGCGGTCACGCCCAGTTGTTCTCAGGCGTGTAGCGCCGCGTTGAGCTCGATACCGGTGCCCTCGCGGGGGAGCGCTTCGACCGCGCCCGTGCGCGAGTTGCGGCGGAACAGGAGCCCGGCAACCCCGGAGAGCTCGACGGCCTTGACCTCGGCGGGTGACCCCGGCGCTGCACTCGTACCGTGCGGCAACACAACCTTCGTGCCGGCGGTGACGTACAAGCCGGCCTCGACGACACTGTCGTCGCCGATCGAGATGCCGATACCCGAGTTCGCGCCGAGGAGCGCACGCTCACCCACCGAGATGCGCTGCGTGCCGCCGCCCGACAGCGTGCCCATGATGGACGCGCCGCCGCCGATGTCGGAGCCGTTACCCACGACGACGCCCTGCGAGATGCGGCCCTCGACCATCGACGCGCCGAGCGTGCCCGCGTTGAAGTTGACGAAGCCCTCGTGCATGACGGTGGTGCCGGGAGCGAGGTGCGCGCCGAGGCGCACGCGCGACGCATCGGCGATGCGTACGCCCTGCGGTACGACGTAGTCGGTCAGGCGGGGGAACTTATCGACGCCGACGGCGGTGATGCCGGCGCGCTTGAGCTGGGGGAGACGAGCCGCGAAGGTTTCGGGCTGCATTGGGCCGGCGGTGGTCCACGCATTGTTGGGAAGCTGACCGAAGATGCCGTCGAGGTTGAGCTCGTTCGGACGCACGAGGCAGTGCGACAGGAGGTGCAATCGCAGGTACGCATCCTCGGTCGACGAGGGGCCGGCGTCGAGATCGATCTCGACATTGACGAACTGCAGCGTCACCTCGCGTGTCTCATCGCGACCGACGAGCCCCTCGAGATCCGCGGGAGCGATGTGCGGATCGCGATCGGCGGGTCGAGCTCCGAGTTCGGGAGCGGGGAACCAAGCGTCGAGAACGGTGCCGTCGGTCGCGATCGTAGCGATACCGGCGGCCCAGGCAGTGCGAGAAGCAGTCATGCGATCCATCGTATCGTCGCGGGTACGGTCGCCGACGGGCGGAAGGCCACAGAAAGCAATAGGCTGATTCGGGTGAGCAACACATCGAATCCGACGCCGATCACCACCCTCGACCCCACGGCGGGCCCGGTCGCGCTGACGCGTCAGTTGTGCGATATCGCCTCGGTCTCCGGCGACGAGCGGTGCATCGCCGACGCCATCGAGGCGACCTTGCGCGAGCACGCCCCCCACCTCGTGGTGACGCGCGACGGCGACACGGTCATCGCGCGCACCGAACTCGGCCGGTCGCGGCGGGTGGCGATTGCGGGGCACCTCGACACGGTGCCCATCAACGAGAATCTGCCGGTGCGCGATGTGACCGACGACGTGTCGGGCGAACCGATGATCTGGGGCCGCGGCACGGTCGACATGAAGGCGGGCGTCGCGGTGCAGCTCGCGCTCGCCGTCGAGCTCGTGGAGCCGACCGTCGACCTGACCTGGATCTGGTACGACCACGAGGAGGTCGCTTCCGAGCTCAGCGGTTTGGGTCGCGCGATGCGTCACCACCCCCAGCTGTTCGGTGCAGACTTCGCGATTCTGGGGGAGCCGTCGAACGGCACCATCGAGGGTGGCTGCAACGGCACGCTGCGAGCACGCGTCACCCTGCGCGGCACCCGTGCCCACTCCGCGCGCAGCTGGATGGGCGTCAACGCGATCCATCGCGCCGGAGCACTGCTCGAACGCTTGGCACAGTTCGTCCCCGAGCGGATCGTCGTCGACGGCTTGGAGTACCGGGAGGGTCTCAATGCCGTGCGTATCGAGGGCGGTGTCGCAGGCAATGTCATCCCGGATGAGTGCGTATTCGAGGTCAACTACCGATTTGCTCCGAGCCGGAGCGGCGCCGAGGCGAGCGCGTTCGTCGAGCAGTTCTTCGCGGATGCGGACGCGGTCGACATCGTCGACCTGGCTCCGGGAGCGCGGCCCGGGCTCGACGCGCCGCTGGCGCAGCGATTCGTTGATGCGGTGGGAGAAAATCCGACGGCGAAGTTCGGCTGGACCGACGTGTCGCGGTTCTCGGCACTTGGCATCCCGGCGGTGAACTTCGGCCCGGGCGACCCCCTGCTCGCACACGCCGACGATGAGAGCGTTCCGATTGCGCAGATTGAGTCGAGCGCGGCGGCTCTGCGTGCGTGGCTGACGAGCGAGTTCGACGACTAAGCGCGAACTTCCGCGTCATTCCGCGACGATCAGTTGGCTCTCGCCTGCCTGAAACCGATAAAATGGAATCTATCCATCAAACCTGCAAGGAGGCGTCATGGCTGCAATGAAACCGAGGACCGGGGACGGGCCCATGGAAGCGGTGCGTGAGAGCCGCTTGATCGTGGTTCGTGTACCGCTCGAGGGCGGCGGACGTCTGGTGGTGTCGGTCAACGATCAAGAGGCCGCTGAACTCCGCGATGTGCTCGCAGGCGTGCTCGACGGCTGAGCAACGCCATAGCAATAGCTGAGCCCCCGTGATCCGCATGGACACGGGGGCTCAGCTGTTGCTGGAGACGCGCGACTCAGCCGTCGAGGCGAACGAGTGTGAGCAGACCGTCACCCGCCGGCGACAGGATCGGAGCGATCGCCGTCGACTCCGCCACGAGCGCCAGCAGATCACGCATGGCCTGCGTGCCCTCGTCGCGTGCCGCAGGGTCGGGGACCCGGCCGTGGGCGAAGGCGCCGGGCACGATCACGCTGCCACCGGGGCGCACGATGCCGAGCGCGTGCTCGAAGTGTTCGAGCAGCTGAGACGGCTCGGCATCGAGCAGCACCAGGTCGTAGGCTTCCAAGTTCAATCGCGGCATGACGTGTCGCGCGTCGCCCTCGATGAGTCGGAGACGCGATGTGGCGATGCCCGCTTCGGAGAACACGCTTTTGGCTTCGCGCAGATGCTCCGACTCGAGCTCGATCGACGTCAGCGTCGCGCGATCCGAGTAGCGCAGCAGCGCGAGTCCGCTGACGCCCACGCCGGTGCCGACCTCGCAGATCGCCTGCGCGCGCGACAGCACGGTCAGCCCCGAGAGCTGAGCCGCGATCGAGCGGCTCACCGGCTCGATCCCGAGTTCGAGCGACAGCCGGCGGGCCCGCACGAGGGCTTCGGTCTCGCCGGGGTACTGCTCGGCGTACTGCCAATTGCGTTCGAGCTTGCTCACGATTTCCTCCGGTGCTGCGGGCGCTCAGGCCAACGACGAGCGGCCGTGGCGGGATGCGATCCTGCACCATAGCGTAGGCCCCGGGCCGCGGCGGGCGCGTCGTACACGCGGAGGCGGTGCAAAGCGGTCAGACCGCATGCGTTGCGCACAGCGTCTCGCAGCGCCGTGAGCGGTACGATGAGCATGATGGGCCTGACGATCGACAAACTCATGGTGATCCTTGTGATCGCCCTGTTTGTGCTGGGTCCAGAGCGCCTTCCGGTGTATGCCCGAAAGCTGGGGGAGCTCGTGCGCTCGCTCAAACGCATGGCCAACGGGGCGAAAGATCGCCTGCGCGACGAAATGGGCCCGGAATTCGATGATGTCGATTGGCGGCAGCTCGACCCCCGTCAATACGATCCGCGTCGCATCATTCGTGACGCGCTGCTCGAAGACGAACGCGACGCGCAGGGCGAGGCCAGGCGATCGCGGATGGCCGAAGCCGAAGCCAGGCGCGGCATTCGTGAAGAGTCGACCGTGGGCAGCCTGCACTTCGACGAGGAAGCGACGTGATGGTGGCTCCCGAACCGGCGCGGTTCTTCGACGAGATCATGGGAGCGCTCAATGCGCACTCGATCGTGGTGATCACCGATCTCGACGGGCGCATCACGTATGCGAACGACCGGTTCTGTCAGATTTCGCAGTACTCGAGCGATGAGCTGATCGGGCAGACGCATCGCATCGTCAACTCCGGGTTCCACCCGCCCGAGTTCTTCGCCGAACTCTGGCGCACGATCACGCGCGGCGAGGTCTGGCAAAACGAGATCTGCAACCGGGCGAAAGATGGCTCGGAATACTGGGTGAATACGACGATCGTTCCGCTGCTTGACGCCGATGGGGCTCCGACGAGTTACGTGTCGCTCCGCACCGAGGAGACGCAGCGGCATCTCGCGGAGCAAGAGGTGCGGCGACTCGCCTACGTCGATCCGGTCACCGGGCTCGACAACCGTGCGGCGATGCTGCAGGCGATCGAAGATCACGGGGCACTAGATGCCGACGGACAGACGTTCGCGGCGTTTCTCACCGTGAGCGTCGACCAGCTCTCGACGGTCAACGATGCGTTCGGCTTCGAAGCCGGTGACCGATTGCTGCTCGACGCCGCCCAGCGGCTGTGTCGGCTCGAAAGCGGCGCGGTGCGCATCGGCCGCATCGGCTCCAACACCTATGGACTGCTGCTGACGGACCTCGGAGCAGACCTCGACGTCGCCCAGCGTCGCACCGTGACCATGATCGAATCGGTGCTCGATCTGCTGGTCGACACTGTCGAACTCGGCTCCGATATCACCGTCGGTTCAGGCGCCAGTGTGGGCTACGTGATCTGGGCGTCCGAACGGGCCGATATCGGGGCGTGGCTCGACGCGAGCACCTTCATCGTCTCGAACGATCCGAACGAGATCGTCAAATGCTCGGAGATCGCGCGCAAGCGGGCGCGCCGCCTGAGCGGTCAGCGCCGCGTGCAACCCTTCGAGCAGCGCATGATGACGGCGGTTCAGGAGCGCATGATGCTCGTCTCCGAGCTGCGCACCGGAATCCGCCAGGGCGAGCTCCGGCTCTTTGCGCAGCCGATCGTGGATCGCGAGCGGCGAGTCATCGGGCATGAGGGGTTGATTCGCTGGCAGAACGGGTGCCGCGGGTTGGTGCCGCCCGACGACTTCATCCCGCTGGCCGAGCAGACGGGCCTCATCGTCGAGATCGGCGAATTCGTGCTCGAGGAAGCCTGTCGCATCCTCTCGACGTGGGCGTTGCGCCCGGAGACCCGCGACCTCACCTTCTCGGTCAATCTCAGCGAGCGACAGCTTCGTGTGCCCGATTTCGCGGAGCACATTCGCGACGTCATCACTCGTCACGGTATTCCGGCTGATCGCCTCAAGCTCGAACTCACCGAGAGCGTGCTGCACAGCGACCTCGACCGCACGGTGCGCCTGCTCAAGAGCCTGCGAGCGGAGGGGGTGATGTCGTCACTCGATGACTTCGGCACCGGCTACTCGTCGCTCAGCTATCTGCGGCAGTTGCCCGTGCAGCAGCTGAAGATCGATCGCTCCTTCGTGTCTTCGGTCGTCGAAGACCCGCAGGCTGCGGCAATCACGGAAACGATCGTGCAACTCGGCCGCATTTTCGATCTGCAGGTCGTCGGCGAGGGCGTCGAGACGGAGGAGCAGTTCGAGATGCTGCGCAGCCTCGGTGTCGATGCGTTCCAGGGGTATCTGTTCGGCCGACCAGTTCCGATGGGTGCCGAACTCGAAAGTACGGCGCCGCGCGACTGAATATCGGGCGCGTGAGCGCCGAACGCTCCGTCAGGGGCGCACGCTGATGCCGAGCGGCTTTCCGGCGAGTCCGCGACCCGATGCGCTGATGGCGTCGGCGATGCTGATCACGGCAGCCGCTGCAGGATCGCCGGGGCGTTCGAGTACCGCAGGTGTGCCGGCATCCCCGCCGGCACGGAACTCTGCACTGAGCGGCACACTGCCGAGGAGCGGCACCGTACCGTGCTCCGCGTCGCTCAGCCGATCGGCGACGAGGGCGCCGCCGCCGGTGCCGAAGAGGTCGAGCACGGTGCCGTCGGGCTGTGCGAGACCCGCCATGTTCTCGACGACCCCGATGACTCGTTGCCCGGTCTGACGGGCGACGAGTGCGCTGCGCACGGCGACATCGGCGGCGGCCTCCTGCGGCGTCGTCACGACGAGTACTTCGGCCTGGGGCAGCAGCTGACCGACACTGATGGCGATATCGCCGGTGCCGGGGGGTAGATCGAGCAGCAAGACGTCGAGATCGCCGAACCAGACATCGCGCAAGAACTGTTCGATCGTGCGGTGGAGCATCGGCCCGCGCCACGAAACGGCGGTCGTGCGCGGGTCGGCGTCACCGAGAAACATGCCGATCGAAATCACCTTCACCCCGTGGGCGACCGGAGGCAGAATCATGTCGTCGACGCGGGTCGGCTGCTCGGTGCGCCCGTCACGGCTGAGCCCCAGCAGGCCAGGAATCGAGAATCCGAAGACATCGGCGTCCACGATGCCGGCCGCGAGGCCGCGCGCCGCGAGCGCGACGGCGATGCCTGCGGTCAGCGATGACTTGCCGACACCGCCTTTGCCGCTAGTGACCGCGATGATGCGGGTCAGCGAGTCGGGTCCGAACTGCTGCGGACGCGTGCCGCGATCGCCGCGCACGCGCTCGATGAATCGCTGCCGTTCGTCGCGGCTCATGACGCCGACGACCACCTCGGCATCGGTCACGCCGGTCGCAGAAACGGCGGCTGCGTGCGTATCGGCTTCGATGCGCCGTGCGGCGGGGCACCCGGCGATGGTGAGCAGGATCTCGACGCGGGCGCGACCCGATGCGTCGACCTCGACGGCCTGCACCATGCCGAGGTCGGTGATCGGGCGCAGGATCTCAGGATCTCGAACGCGATCCAGTGCCTCCCAGACCGCCCGAGCCGCACCGTCAGCCGGGCGGGCGTTCATCGTTCGGACTCGGATTCGGATACGGAGGCGGAGTCGACGGCCCGGGGCACGACGTCTGGCGCGTCATCGGTGTCGTCTGCATCGTCTTCGGTGGCGAGCTCGGCGAGCAGCGACTTCAACTCGGCCCGCACGAAGTCGCGGTCGGGCAGGTCTTTGAGCGCCAGCCGCAGCGCGACGACCTCGCGAGCGAGAAACTCGGTGTCGGCGAGATTGCGCTCGGCGCGCTGGCGATCCTGCTCGATCTGCACGCGGTCGCGGTCGTCCTGGCGGTTCTGCGCGAGCAGCAGCAGGGGAGCGGCGTATGAGGCCTGCAGCGAAAGGATGAGCGTCAGCGCAGTGAAGCCGAGTGCGGCGGAATCGAACCGGTAGGTTTCGGGCCCGAACGTGTTCCATGCCAACCACGCGACGCAGACGACCGTCAGCGCGAACAGGAACCACGGGGTTCCCATGCCGCGCGCAATGCTCTCGGTCCAACGCCCGAATCGTTCGCTCTGGCCCGATTTGCCGTCTTCGGATCGGGGCGTGACTCGGCCAGCGAGGCCGAGTGGTGCGTCGAGGCCGTCGCCACGCTTGAAGAAGCTCATCGCCGCGTCTCCGCGGTCGAACTTGCGGTCGAACGTGTGGGGGTCGTCTGCGCCGAGGTGTGCGCGTCGTCGTCTGCGTGGCGCCAATCGTCGGGGAGGAGGTGATCGAGCACGTCGTCGACCGTGACGACCCCGACGAGCCGCTGCTGATCATCGACCACGGGGAGTGCGACGAGGTTGTAACTGGCCAGTCTGCGAGAGACCTCGGCCGCGCTGGCGTGCACGGTCACGGGCTCGATCTCGGCGTCGAGCAGGGACGCCATACGCTCATGGGGCGGAAACCGCAGCATGCGCTGGAAGTGGGCCAGACCGATGTATTCGCCGGTCGGCGTCTCGTACGGGGGGTGGGTGACGTAAACCGCAGATGCCATCGCCGGTGAGATCTCGGCGCGACGAATCATCGCGAGGCCTTCGGCGACGCTCGATTCTGCGGCCAGCACGATGGGTGCGGGGCTCATGAGACCACCGGCGGTGTCGGCGTCGTACTCGAGCAGGCGGCGCACGTCTTCGGCTTCTTCCGGCTCCATCAGATCGAGCAGTTCGGCGCCCTGGGCGGCAGGCAGCGCTGAGATCAGGTCGGCTGCATCGTCGGGCTCCATCTGATCGAGCACGTCGGCGGTTCGATCTGCGGGGAGCTGCGCGAGAAGCTCGAGCTGATCCTGCTCGCTCATCTCTTCGAGTGCGTCGGCGACACGCTCATCTGCGAGCTCCTCGATGACCTCGATCATGCGTGGCTGCGGCAGCTCGAGCAGTGCTTCGGCGAGATCGGCGGGCTTCAGATCGACCAGCGTTTGAATGAGGAGCTCGGCCGATCGCGTGCCTTCGGCGTCGCTCGGGAACTGCAGCTCCGACCAGCGGACAATGCGCGCGTCACCGCGACTGAACGGCGCGGCGGGCTTGGGAAGGCGCACGAACACCTCGGAGACGAGCCACTCGCCCGTGCGCGAGCGTTCGATCGCGGCGTCTTCGATGCGGGCGGAGATCGGTGCACCGCCCGGCTGGTCGCCGGTCAACTGGGCATCGCGGCCGATGAGCTCTGCAATCATGCGAGTCTCGCCACCGCGCTGCTCGAATCGTCGCACATTGATCAGCCCCGTGGTGATGACCTGCCCCGAGCCGATCGACGTCACTCGGCCGATAGGCACGAACACGCGGCGCTTGCCCGGAATCTCCACGATCAAGCCGACGACGCGTGGAGCGCTCGCTGCGCGGAACACGACCAGCACATCGCGCACCTTGCCGATGCGATCGCCGACCGGGTCGAAGACGCCGCGCCCGGCGAGCCGACCGACGAAGACCCTCGAAGTACTCACCCTCCTACGGTACCGCTCCCGGTGCACAGGGGATGCCCTACGCGGCGAAGTCGGCAGGCATGTTCACCCGGGGTTCAGGTGCGCCAGGACTCGGAACCCAATGAATATCACCGAAACTGAAACCCTGGGGTGTTTTATGTTAGAATTTCAACATCGGATGCGCGGCACAACGCTCACCCGATATCGGTACATCGACATCGACATCCTCCCCCACTTGACGGCGTCGATGTGCCGCAGAGCCCCGGTCTCACCCCATTCGTGACCGGGGCTCATTTTTGTTCGCGCAACGCAATGCAACGCAGCGCAACTCGTCGCGAACACCGCACTGTGCGTGTGCACGTCGCGCACAGATCCATCGATCGGTTGAGGCGCTCGTTGAGAGCCGCCGCGACACTGGGATCATGACTGCTTCTTCCTCGCGGCCCGTTGCGCGTCGCAGACTGCTGACCGCCGTCGTCGCGATCGGTGTCTCGGCGGCTGCGCTCCTGCTCGCCGGGTGTGCCCCCGAACCCCGCCCGACGTCCGCGGCCCCGTTGGAGCCCTCCGTGCAGGCGGATCCGACGCCACTGGAGACACCCGCGCCCGAAACGGAGTCTTCGCTGCTGCTTGCGTCACTCGCGCACACCGATGCCGTCGCGATCATCGACCCCGCGCAGCCCGAGGCATCCGCGGTGCAGCGCATCACCGTGGGCGCTGCCCCCTGGGGCGTGGGCGTCGCTGACGACGGTGCTACCGGGTACGCGGCAACCGCAGAGGGCCTTGCCGTCATCGACCTCGACTCCCGTGAGCGCACCGCCCTCGTCCCGTTCCAGCACCCCGCCGACCGCCTCGGTGTCGGCGAGTACCGTGCTGGTGGGTTGGGGTTGACCGTCTCTCCGAATGATGCCCCGGGTGGTGCGCGGGTGTACGTGGCGACGACGTCGGGCGACGGAACGTACTTCCTCGAGGTGTTCGACGTCGCGACCGAGCAATTCATTGCTGCGGTGCCGGTCGGTCTGCGCCCGTTTGACGTGCTGGTCGCGCCCGATGGCAGCTGGGCCGCGACCGTCGACCACGACGGATTTACGGTCACTGTGGTCGATGCGCAATCGCTCGAGGCCACGACGCATACCGTTGCGCCGTTCGGTACCGAGGGCGGCCTCGCCTCTTGGGAGAAGCCGCACTACGGTGCGGTCGCCGCTGACGGCTCGATCTTGCTGCCGTACCAGGGCAAGGTCGTCGTCAGGCTCGATCCCCGCTCCGGGCTGATGTCGACGATCGCCAGCGCCGCCGACTCTCACGCGCACGGCACCGCGCTCGACGGTGATCTGCTGCTGACCGTCGGCACCGGGTCGTTCGGCAATGCGACCGGATCGCCCAACCTGTCGCTGCTCGACGCCGTGAGCGGCGAAGAGCGCATCGTGCCCCTCGACGTGCCGCACGAGACGGTCGCGGTGTGGACCGCCGCCGACGGTGCCCACTTCGCTGCCGTCGCCGGGGGAAATACGCGGAACGAGGGGTGGGACGGCATCACTCTCGTCTCCGTGGACACGCTCGACACCCGCGCACTGCCGGTCGATGGGTACCCGCAGGCCGTCGTCTCGTACGCGCACAGCTGAACTCACCTCAAATTCGACCTAGTTTCGCGGGTTCCTGGGCGCGCAGCCGGTCGAAATGGGAGAATCGGGGGTATGAGCTCTCCTGGTGGACCCATCCGATCGTCGCGTCTCCCGATGGTGCCCGAGATTCCCAAGGGCGACATCGTCTCGACCTACGACCGGTACGAGGACGCGAAGCATGCCGTCGACGTGCTCGCCCGTGCGAGTTTTCCGGTGCAGCAAATCAGCATCGTCGGCAACGACGTCCGCAGTGTTGAGCGTGTCACCGGCCGATTGACGTACGGTCGCGTGGCGCTGATGGGGGCGCTCTCGGGGGCGTACCTCGGTCTCTTCCTCGGCCTCCTGCTGTTCATCTTCCAGCCAGACAACGGCGCGATTCTCGGGGTCTTCGTTGCCGCCGTGGTGATCGGTGCGGGCTTCGGCATGCTGTTCGGTGTGCTCTCGTACGCCATGAATCGCAACCGCCGCGACTTCTCGTCGGTCATGCAGATGGTCGCGACGCGGTACGACCTCGTGACCGAGCCCGAGCTCGTGCACGAGGCACGGCGCGTGCTCACCGAGTCGGCCCGCTGACCCCAGCAGTGCGCGAGCAGCGGCGACGGGCGTCGAGTCAGCATCGCGAGTCGTCACGAACACGACGTGCGTGGCGATCCGCGCTCGCCTGGGTCGTGGTGCTCGCGGTGCTGGGCTCGATCTTCGGCGTGCCGCCCCTCATCCGCTATCTCAAAGCGCCGAACATCTCAGAGGATTTCGGCATTGAAGATGCGGTCGTGGCGCTCCGGCTCGAGGCGCGAGATGTGTCGTATCTCACGCTGATCTCCGAGACCGGGGAGACCCGATCGGTGCGCGTCGATGAGCGCGGGTTCGAGCAGGCCAGAATCGCTTGGTCCGAGCACGGGCTCAGCACGGGGAGTCGCGACACGGAGTACCTGTTGCGTGCCCACGACCTCACGGCGCTCCCGCTTCCGGCGTCGACGGCCAATCGCACGGAGAGCCGTCGCGTCGCCACCGATGACGGCTTTGTCGTCTGGTCGTCTTCTCCCGTCGAAGAACGCATCGTGTCGTTCATCGATGCCGAGCACGGCACGATGGAGAATGCGGAGGCCGTGTACGGGCCCCCGGGTCTCACCGTTTGCGCTGGGGCGCCGGTCTTCGTGCGCGATGCGGAGGCGCCGATGAGCGGTGTCGGCACCGATGCCGATGCGCCCGACGATCGCCCGCTCATCACTGAGCTGACCCCCGCAACCGCGGGCATGCCAGGTCTCGGGGTGTTCGACGATGTCGAGGCGCTGGCGTGCGACTCCGGGACGGTATTCGGGCTCGGCCACGTCTGGGGCGCACCGGATTCGCGTCAGGTGCTGCGCGCGTGGAGCGAGGGGGACGACGCCCCGCGCGAGATCGAGATCCGGTACCCGCAGGCGTTGACCTGGACGACGCCGTCGACTTTCTGGGTCAGCGAGGGCACCGCCTACTGGGCGATTGACAGCACCCTGTGGTCGGCACCCGTCGCGGCCGACTCCGAGTCGGTCGACGCGACTCCTGTCAGCGATATTCGGGATTCCCTCGGTGACGGGTTCTGGCCGGTGGTGGGCACCGACAGCGGGGTCCTCGACCATATCGGTGACCGGGTGTACGGCGTCGCGGTCGATGAGGAGTTCGTGCAGCGGCGTCGCGGGTCATCGTTCGACCGACTCGATGGCTTGGCGATCTTCAGCGCCGATGTCGCCGGCGACGCACCGCGCATCGAACTCACCGTGAGCGACTTCGACATTCCGCGCCGTGATCTTCGGGTCAGCGCGATCGCCGTCAACCCCGAGTGGGCCGCTGCACGCTAGCCGTCGCGCAGGGCCTTCTGAATGCGCTGCAGCGATACCGGCTCCGCCGTGCGCAGCTGCTGCGCGAAGAGGCTGACGCGCAGCTCCTCGATCAACCAGCGGGTGCGGTGCAGGCGCTGTGGCGCGTCGGGCGGCAGCGGGATCGTGCCTCCCGCCTCCGAGTACATGATGAGGGCACGGTCGACGTCGTTCTGCCAGGCGCGGTCGCGGCCGGCATTCTCGGTGAGACCCTGCATGCGCTGTTGGAGCGCTTCGAGGTAGACCGGCACACGTTCGAGCTGCGCGAGGCCGGTCACCGAGACGAACCGGTCGAAGACGAGCCCGTCGATCAGCTTCGCGGCGTCGGCGACCTGGCCCAGCACCTGGATCGACTTTGCGCCGTCGATCGCCTTCCGCGCCAGACGCGCGCCGTCGAGCACGCGCGCGGCGAGCGCGATGGCGCCGTAGATGTCATCGATGAGGGATCGCGCATAGTCGTCGGCGAGCGCCTCGAAGGCGGACGCCGTCCAGATGAGCCCGTCGGGCGCGTGCCGTCGAATCACCCGGTCGGCCACCGCGAGCGACACGTCGGCGATCGCGAGATCGAGCGAGCGGTACGGCCCGGCGCCGAGCAGCAACTTCTCCTGGTTCGAGAGATGGTCGCGCACGTAGGAAGCGGGCGACGGCGAGCTCAGCACAAGTAGCCGTCGAATACCGCGGCGAGAGATCCGCGCCTGCTCGGCCTCGTCGGCGACGAGGGCCAGGTCGACCGAGGTACGGCGATCCACTATTGCGGGGTAGGCCCGCACCACGCCCGCGCCCGCTCCGCCGCGTCCCTTGGCGTACGCCGAGTCGACGTGGCGCGGGATGTCGCCGAATGTCCAGGTCGTCGCGCCCGTGCGCTCGAGATCGCTCTTCGGCAGTGCCGCGGCGGCGACCTTCGCGACGCCGTGGGTGGCTTGCTCCTTGTGCTTCGATTGCAGCTCGCCGAGATCCTTACCGGTTCCGACGGTGCGGCCGCGCCCATCGACGACGCGGAACGTCGGGGTGAGGTGGCTCGGCAGCCGGTCGGCGTCGAAGTCGGCGGGGGAGACCGGCACGCTCGTGCGTCGTTTGATCTCGGTGGCGAGGAGTGCGGTGAGCGCGGGCGCGGCGGCCCCGGGGGCCACGGGGGCGTCGAGCTGCGGGCCGACGGTGGCGAGCAGCGTGCGCGCCCAGTCGGCCGCGGGCACGACGTGCTTGCGGATCGCCTTCGGCAGCGTCTTGATAAGTGCGGTGACGAGCTCCTGACGCAGACCGGGCACGAGCTTCTCGAAGTCGGAGCCCTCGAGTCTCGGCAGGAGGGGGAGCGGCACGTTGACCGTCACGCCGTCGTCGTCTGCGGTGGGGTCGAACCGATAGCGCAGCCGCAGCGTTTGATCGCCGTGCGTCCACTGCTTCGGGAACTCCTGCTCATCGACGGCGTCGGTCTCGTCTTCGATGAGGTCTTCGCGACGCAGGTGCAAGAACTGCGGGTCGGTGGCGCGCTTCTGCTTCCACCAGCCCTCGAAGCTGCGCGTCGAGACCACGTCGGCGGGGACGCGGGCATCGTAAAACTCGAAGATCGCCTCGTCGTCGCCCACGATGTCGCGGCGGCGGGTGCGCTCCTCCAGCTGCTCGAGTTCACGGCGCAGCTGCCGATTCGCGCGGTCGAAGGCCTGCGGGGAGTCCCACTCGCCATCGACCAGGGCGTGGCGAATGAAGAGTTCGCGGGCGTGCGCCTGGTCGTACCGCGCCAGTTGCACGCGGCGGCGATCGACGATCGCGACGCCGTAGAGCGTGACGCGCTCGTATGCGACGGCCGCCCCTTGGCTCTTCTCCCAGTGCGGCTCAGAGAGCTGCCGTTTCGCGAGCGGCCCCGCCAGTTCTTCGGCCCACGCCGGATCGACCACCGCGTTGGCGCGCGCGAACAGCCGAGAGGTCTCGACGAGCTCGACGCTCATCACCACCTCGGGCGGCCGCTTCGCGAGCACCGAGCCCGGGTAGAGCACGAAGCGCGTACCCCGCGACCCCAGATACTCCTGCGCGGGCTTGCGCTTCACCGCGCCCGCAGCCGATCGGCCGCGGCCGGGGGCCGTGCGATCCTGCCGGTCATCGCGCACGCCCAACTGCGACAGCAGACCCGCGAGCACCGAGCGATGGATCGCCTCGCCCGAGCCCCCGGTCGCGCCGGCCGCAGCGCGCTCGCGCGGCAGCTTCGCGATGCGCGCGATCTGCCGGTACAGGTCCATCCACTCGCGCACGCGCAAGAAGTTCAGGTACTCCGCTTTGCAGAGCCGTCGGAACGCGCTCGACGACAGCTCGCGCTGCTGCTCTTGCAGGTAATGCCACAGGTTCAGCAGCGTCATCAGGTCGCCCTGGGGGTCGGAGAACCTGCCGTGCAGCTCATCGGCCCGGCCGCGCTCCGCCTGCGGGCGCTCGCGCACGTCTTGAATGGTGAGCCCAGCCACGATGGCGAGCACCTCGGGGACCACCTCGTGGCGCCGCGCCTCGAGCACCATGCGCGCGAAGCGCGGTTCGAGCGGCAGTCGCGAGAGCTCCCGCCCGATCTTCGTAATGCGATGGGTGCCGCCGCGCTCGCCGCCGGCACCGTCGCCGCCCCTGCCGCGACCGCGGCCGCCCCGACCACGCGCGTCGCCGCCCGACCGCGCACCACGAGCGGCCTCGACCGCCCCGAGCTCGGTCAGCAGCCCGAGTCCGTCGGCGATGCCGCGCTGATCCGGGGGAGTGAGGAACGGGAAGCGCGCGATGTCGCCGAGGCCGAGCGCGAGCATCTGCAAGATGACCGAGGCGAGCCCGGTGCGCCGTACCTCGGGTTCGGTGAACTCGGGGCGCGACGCGAAATCCTCGTCTGAATACAGGCGGATCGCGATACCCGGGCTGGTGCGGCCCGAGCGGCCGGAGCGCTGGTTCGCGCTCGCCTGCGACACGGCCTCGATGGGCAGGCGCTGCACCTTGCTGCGTGCGCTGTAGCGGGAGATGCGCGCGGTGCCCGCGTCGATGACGTAGCGGATGCCGGGTACCGTCAGCGAGGTTTCGGCGACGTTGGTCGCGAGTACGATGCGGCGGTTGCCGCCCGCACCGCGTTCAAAGACGCGGTGCTGCTCGGCGGCGCTCAGGCGCCCGTAGAGCGGCAGAATCTCCGTGCGTGCGGATCGGGAGGATCCGCGCAGTCGACCCTGCAGCGCGTCCGCGGCGTCGCGAATCTCGGCCTCGCCCGACAGGAACACGAGAACGTCGCCGGGCGCCTCCTTCGCAAGTTCGTCGACCGCGTCACCGATACCGTCGAAGAGGTCGCGCTCGACGGTCGTGATCTTCGGGGCGCCGCCCTTCGGGTCGGGGCGCTCGATGCGCTCGACGAGCGGCCGGTAGCGCACCTCGACGGGGAACGTGCGCCCTGACACCTCGATGACGGGAGCGGGCTCGCGCGTCTCGACGTCGGCGAAGTGCTGCGCGAACGATTCGGGGTCAATGGTGGCCGAGGTGATGATGACCTTGAGATCGGGCCGCCTCGGGAGGAGCGTCTTCAGATAGCCGAGCAGGAAGTCGATGTTCAGGCTGCGCTCGTGAGCTTCGTCGATGATGATCGTGTCGTAGGCCGTGAGGTCGCGGTCGCGGTGGATCGCGTTCAGCAGAATGCCGTCGGTCATCAATCGCACGCGCGTCTCGGCAGAGACCTGGTCGGTGAAGCGCACCTGGTAGCCGACCAGCCCGCCGAGTTCAGAGCCGAGCTCCTCCGCGACGCGCTCCGCGATGGTGCGCGCGGCGATGCGGCGGGGCTGTGTGTGCGCGATGCGTTCCCGGCCGAGGGCGAGCGCGATCTTCGGCAGCTGCGTTGTCTTGCCCGAGCCGGTCTCGCCCGCGACGATGACCACCTGGTGCGATCGGATGGCGTCCGAGATTTCGTCGCGCATCTGCGAGACGGGCAGCTCCTCGGGGAACGTGATGCTGAGCGGGGGGAGCGTCATGATCCCTCCATTATCCCGCGCGGAGTGGTGAATCAGACGAGCGTGACGCCCACGCGCTCGAGGCGCTCGCGCACCCGCGCCAGATCCTCCTCCGAGGGCAGGCCGTTGAGCACGCGACTCATGACCACTCGGGCGTCGATCGACGAGATCTCGCGATCGTCGCCGGCTTCGAGCTGCAGTGCCTGCGCGACCTCGGTGATCTCCTCCTCGGAGAGCCGGCGTCGCAGCAGGGCGAGCAGCGGAATGAAGTCTGCGCTCGGCACGCCCTCGGGGTAGCCGGCGCGCAGCCAGCGGAGGATCGCCGCGATGATGCTGTCGCTCATGTCAGCCTCCGAACACGGTGATGCCGAAGTAGTGGTGCAGGCTGTGCCGCGTGATGAAGAGCACGCCCGCGATCACCGCGCAGATGACGAACGCGAACAGTACGATCGCGAGCGCGGAAAGTGCCGGATTGCGGGGGCCTGACGCCGTGACCGTGCCCGACGCGTCGATCGTGACGCCGCCGGCACCGCGCGCCTGGAGGTGCATCGCGATGGCGAAGATCGCCGGGAGCCCCGCGCCGAGCGCCAGGCCGATGCCGAGCACGCGGAGCGCGGAGAGCAGGATGGTTGCGAAATCGATGTCCATGAGAGGCTCCGTGATCATTTGGCCGCGGGGGCCGGGTCAGTGGAGGGAACGACGTCGCCGGTCCAGTCCTCATTGACGTTGGACGCGTCGACGCGCTGGCGGCGACCGCGCAGGTACATCCACACCGAAGCGATAACGAGGATCGCGAATACGGTGAGGGCCCCGGGCAGACGGCCGATGCCGTTTTCGATGAAGAAGCAGACCGCGCCCACGAGGCCCGCGGCGGGCATGGTGATGAGCCACGCGGTCGCCATGCGGCCCGCGACGCCCCAGCGCACCTGCGCGGCCGGCTTGCCGACACCGGAACCGAGGATCGATCCCGTGGCAACGTGCGTGGTCGAGAGCGCGATGCCCATCGACGACGAGGTCAGGATGATCGCGGCGGAGGAGGCCTCGGCCGCCATGCCCTGGGGTGAATCAATCTCGACGAGCCCCTTGCCGAGCGTGCGGATGATCCGCCACCCGCCGAGGTAGGTGCCGAGCGCGATCGCCACGCCGCAGACGACGATGATCCAGACCGGCAGGCCGTTCTGTTCGATGCCCTCGGTCGTGAGCGACCCGTGGGCGATCAGCGCGAGTGCGATGACGCCCATCGTCTTCTGCGCATCGCCGGTGCCGTGCGCGAGTGACACGAGCGATGCCGTGCCGATCTGACCCCAGCGGAAGCCGCGCTCGCGACGGGCTCCCGACACGCGCTTCGTGAGCGCGTAGACGAGGTAGGTGCCGACCGCCGCCACCGCGCACGCGATCACGGGGGAGAGGAATGCCGGAACGATGACCTTCGCCAGGATCCCGGACCAGTTGACGCCGGCCGCGCCGATGCCCGCAATGCCCGCACCGATGAGTCCGCCGAAGAGCGCGTGCGAGGAGCTGCTCGGCAACCCGAGCAGCCAGGTGATGAGGTTCCAGAGAATGCCGCCCACGAGCCCCGCGAAGATGATCATCATCGCGGTCTCCGGAGAGAGCCCCTCGACCAGCGCGCCGCTTTCGGTCTGAATCTTCAGCACGTCTTTCGTGATCGTCGCGGCGACCTCGACGGAGAGGAATGCGCCGACGAGGTTCAGGATGGCCGAGATGGTCACCGCCGTCTTCGGCCGGAGTGCGCCGGTGGCGATCGAGGTCGCCATCGCGTTGCCGGTGTCGTGGAATCCGTTGGTGAAGTCGAAGCCGATGGCCGTAATAATCACCAGGATCAGGATGAGGATTTCGGGGCTCATGACGCTCATCGTCGCACCGCAGATACGGTCGCAAAAACGAAAAGTTCCTGAACAGCGCGTTATTCGCTCGCCGTTTACGCAGTGTTCACGGCACTGACCCCCACTCAGGTGTCCGGGCGTAGACTGGCCGCGGTCGCGCCGCGCGGAATCGACCGCCCGGCACCTCGCGTTGAAACGAAAGGGTCTCATGCCTGCACTCTCGATTCCGAACGTTCCGCTCTCGTCAGGTACTGCGATCCCGCAGCTCGGCGTCGGCGTCTATCTCGTCGAACCCGCCGACACCGTGGACGTCGTGAGCACCGCGTTCGACCTCGGCTACCGTCACATCGACACCGCCGCGCTGTACCGCAACGAGGCCGAGGTTGGGCAGGCGATCGCGCAGAGCGGGCTCGACCGCGACGACGTCTTCGTGACCACGAAGCTCTGGAACACCGATCAGACGCGTGCCGCCGACGCGTTCCAGGAGAGCCTCGACCGGCTGCAGCTCGACCGCGTCGACCTGTATCTGATCCACTGGCCGCAGCCCATGCACGGCGAGGCGCTCGGCGCCTGGCGATCCCTCATCGACATCGCGGAGTCGGGCCGAGCATCGGCCATTGGCGTCTCGAACTTCGAGGTCGAGTACCTGCAGCAGCTCATCGACGAAACCGGGGTCGTGCCCGCGGTCAACCAGATCGAGCTGCACCCGCTGCACCAGCGCCGCGAACTCGCCGAGTTCTGCGCCGCTCACAACATCGTGATCGAGGCGTGGGCTCCGCTCGCGCAGGGCAAGTCCGACCTCTTCGAGCGCCCCGAGCTTATCGAGATCGCCCAGGCCCACGGCAAGAGCCCGGCCCAGGCCGTGCTGCGCTGGCACGTGCAGCAGGGCCGCGTCATCTTCCCGAAGACGCTGCGCCGCGAACGACTCATCGAGAACGCCGACATCTTCGACTTCGAGCTCAGTGCCGATGAGATCGCCGTCTTCGACAGTTTCGAGGCCGGCACGAACTTCGGCCCCGACCCCCGCACCTTCGATCGCCGATAGGACCGTCATGACGCACGCACCCGTCACCATCACGCTCACCGGCGCCGGCGGCCAGATCGGTTACGCCGCACTGTTTCGTATCGCGGCAGGCGACCTGCTCGGCCCCGATCGGCCCGTGTCGCTCCGACTCCTCGAAATCCCGCAGGGCATGCGCGCTGCCGAGGGGGCGGCACTGGAGCTCGCCGACTGCGCCTTCCCGACGCTCGCCGGGGTCGAGATCACTGATGACGCAAAAGTCGCGTTCGACGGCGCCAACCTCGCGCTGCTCATCGGCTCGCGCCCCCGCACCGCCGGCATGGAGCGCGGCGACCTGCTCGCGGCCAACGGCGCGATCTTCGGGCCGCAGGGCGCCGCGATCAACGCCGGCGCCGACGACGACGTGCGCGTCGTCGTGGTGGGCAACCCCGCGAACACCAACGCGCTGATCGCGCAGCAGCACGCGCCCGACGTTCCCGCCGACCGATTCACCGCGCTCACGCGCCTCGACCACAACCGCGCCGTCGGGCTGCTCGCCGCCGAGGCGTCGGCGCCGGTCGCCGAGGTCGAGGGCGTCACCATCTGGGGCAATCACTCCGCGACGCAGTACCCCGACCTCAGCCACGCGACCGTGCGCGGCGCGGCAGCACTGGAATCGGTCGACGCCGGGTGGGCCCGCGGGGCGTACATCGAGCGGGTCGCCCAGCGCGGCGCCGAGATCATCGAGGTGCGCGGCGGATCCTCCGTCGCCTCCGCAGCAAACGCCGCAATCGAGCACGCGCGCGACTGGATGCTGGGCACCGGCGAGTCGGCGTCGTCGCACTGGACGAGCGCCGCTGTGGTGTCGCGCGGCGAATACGGGGTGCCCGAAGGGCTCATCTCCTCGTTCCCGGTGACCGCCGCGAACGGCTCCTGGCAGATCGTCGAGGGGCTGGAGATCGACGCGTTCTCGCGCGAACGGATCGACGCCTCCGTCGCCGAACTCGTCGCCGAGCGCGAAGCGGTGCGCGAACTCGGCCTGATCTCCTGACAGCGTCGCGCGCGGCCGATCAGTCGCGCGCGACGCTGTGAGCTCGCCCGCGGATTTCTGAAGGTCGGATGAGCCCTAGGATAGAGAGCATGTCCAAGGTTCTTTCTTCCCTTCCCGTGGGCGAGCGCGTCGGCATCGCCTTCTCCGGCGGTCTCGATACCTCCTGTGCCGTCGCCTGGATGCGCGAGAAGGGCGCGGTGCCCTGCACGTACACCGCTGATATCGGTCAGTACGACGAGCCCGACATCGACGGTGTCGCGGGCCGCGCCAAGGAGTACGGCGCCGAGATCGCGCGTCACGTCGATGCGAAGCGCCCGCTCGTCGAAGAGGGACTCGTCGCGCTGCAGACCGGCGCGTTCAACGTGCGCTCGGGCGGCAAGACCTACTTCAACACCACGCCGCTCGGTCGCGCCGTCACCGGCACGCTCCTCGTGCGCGCGATGAAGGAAGACGGCGTCGACATCTGGGGCGACGGCTCGACCTACAAGGGCAACGACATCGAGCGCTTCTACCGCTACGGTCTCATGGCCAACCCCGCGCTGCGCATCTACAAGCCGTGGCTCGACAAGACGTTCGTGGAAGAGCTCGGCGGCCGTCATGAGATGAGCGAGTGGCTCGTCGCCAACGGCTACCCGTACCGCGACGCGACCGAGAAGGCGTACTCGACTGACGCGAACATCTGGGGCGCGACGCACGAAGCGAAGAAGCTCGAGTTCCTCGACGCCGGCCTTGACATCGTCGATCCGATCATGGGCGTCGCTGCGTGGCGCGAAGACGTTGAGATTGCCACCGAAGAGGTCTCGGTGCGCTTCGAGGCTGGCCGCCCCGTCGCGATCAACGGCGTCGAGTACGACGATCCGGTAGCGCTCGTGCTCGAGGCGAACGCCATCGGCGGCCGTCACGGTCTCGGCGCCTCCGACCAGATCGAGAACCGCATCATCGAGGCGAAGTCGCGCGGCATCTACGAGGCCCCGGGCATGGCGCTGCTGCACATCACTTACGAGCGCCTCGTCAACGCGATCCACAACGAGAACACGCTCGCGAGCTACCACACCGACGGCCGCAAGCTCGGCCGCCTGATGTACGAGGGCCGCTGGCTCGACCCCGAGTCGCTCATGCTGCGCGAAGCGCTGCAGCGCTGGGTCGGTTCGGCGATCACCGGCGAGGTCACGCTGCGCCTGCGCCGCGGTGACGACTACACCATCCTCAACACCGAGGGCCCCAGCCTCAGCTACCATCCCGAGAAGCTCTCGATGGAGCGCACCGTGGGCGCGGCGTTCGGCCCCGAAGACCGCATCGGCCAGCTCACCATGCGCAACCTCGACATCGCCGACTCGCGTCAGCGCCTTGAGCAGTACGCGCAGCTCGGCCTCGTCGGCGGCTCGATCGCGGGTCTCGTCGGCCAGCTCGAGCAGGGCGGCGCATCCGAGATCGCGAACGCCGTCGGCGGCATCGACGAAGACGCTGACGAGCTCGGCCTGTCGGCCGCGTTCGACGCCGGCACCGACTGATCTGCAGCGGGTTCGCTGATCGCAGCGGGGTGCGACCTTCGGGTCGCGCCCCGCTGCGGCGTTGTGGGGTTCGCGGCGGCGCTGCGCTGCAGCTGCGCTGTGGGCGCCCCAGCGCCTACATGCGATCGGGGTAACTTCGGACCAGTGCTGACGTCAATTGAGGTCGCAACACTGGTCCGAAGTTACCTCAATCCGCGAATTGGGTAGCTCGGACGGGGGAGTAGGGCGGTCTGTGCCGCGCACGCAAAGGGGGTCCGGGTTCTCAGTGAGAACCCGGACCCCCTTTGCGTTGCTGCGACTAGGAGGCGCGGCGCGCGCGTGCGGCGCGGCGCTTGAGCGCGCGGCGCTCATCTTCGCTCAGCCCGCCCCAGACGCCCGAATCCTGGCCGGTGTCCATGGCGTACTGCAAGCACATCTCGGTGACGGTGCATCGTGCGCACACTGACTTCGCGCGCTCGATCTGCTCCACCGCGGGGCCGGTATTCCCGACCGGGAAGAACAACTCCGGGTCTACGGTGAGACACGCTGCCTGTTCACGCCAATCCATGGGGTCCTCCTCTGTAACGCACGCACGCGAACACTCCGGAGACCGGATAGCCTAGAATTCGCGCCGTAACTACCTAATACGTGGCTGAGAATGCTCACGTCGGTGTGCGCGATACTCGACGGGTTATATAGTTTCACGGAAATAGATGCAAATCAATAGGTAACCTGCAATTGATTGGAAAGCGAGCCGCAATGCCTCAGACACCTGCTGATCACCCCCGTTCACGGTTGGGGTGGCGCGTGCTGCGGGTGCTGCTCGTGCTGGAATCGCTCCTGCTCGCGGGTGTCTCCGTCTTCGCGCTGGTCGCGGCAGTGCGCTCGGCCGGCCCCATTGCGCAGAACATCAGCCTGGTACTCATGGCCGTGATCGCGTTCGTGTGGGTCGTCGTCACCGCCGTCGCCGCGGTGCGCGGCCGCCCGAGCTGGGTGCGCGGCTCTGCCCTGACCCTGCACGTGCTGCTCTTCGCGGCGGGTACCGGCTGCTTGCAGCTCGGGATCGGGTCGTGGCAGTTCGGCTTCGGCCTGGTCGCGATCGCGCTGCTCGGGTTCGCCGCGGCCGTGATCTCGCGGCCGGATCCGCGGGTCGAGTACGACGCGGCCCTGCACGGCTGAACCGCGCCGCTGCCCTGCGCCCTGGGTGCACCTGCGCGCTGGGGTGTATTTGCTCACTGTGCGCTGGGCTACGCGCGCGCCCACACGCGAACGCACCCCTTTCTCCCGAACGGACCTGTAAAACATCGGTGCGTTCGGGAGAAAGGGGTGCGTTCGCGGTGAGAGCGCGCGCGGCGTGGAGCGCGCGGTGCGTTCGGGAGAAAGGGGTGCATTCGCGACGTGGGAGCGCGCGCGGTTCTACACCTCGAGGAGCTTGCGCAAGCGCGCGACGTGTCCCGTGGCCTTCACGTTCGTCAGCGCGTGCGTGATCGTGCCCGACTCGTCGATGACGAAGGTCGATCGAATCACGCCCTCGACGATGCGGCCGTAGTTGTTCTTCTCGCCGAAGGCGCCGTAGGCGTGGTGCACTGCGGCGTCGGGGTCGCTCAGCAGTGGGTACTCGAGACCGTCACGGTCGGCGAAGCGGCGCAGCTTTTCGACGGCATCACGGGAGACACCGAGCACGTGGTAGCCCGCGGCTTCGAGCGGTGCGGTGGAGTCGCGGAAGTCGCACGCCTCTTTCGTGCATCCGGGGGTCATCGCTTCGGGGTAGAAGAAGAGGATGACGCGCTTGCCCTGGTACTGCGCAAGCGCGCGGGTGTTGCCGTCTTGGTCGAGGAGGGTGAAATCGGGGGCCTGCTGGCCGGCTTCGAGCACTACGCGATCAGTCATGCTGCCAGCCTAGCGGCCGGCATTGTTTCGGTGCGCGCAGGGCAGCAGCTCTCGCACAGAGGCGAAGCAGTGCGCAGAGCATCTATGCAGAAGAACGACTACTTCAAGAGGCGGCGCAGCGATTCGACGCGGGCCGCGCCGGCTGCATCGAGGCGCCCGTCTGCGACAGCGACGTCGAGCTCGCAGTCGGGGGCGTCGTCTTGATGCGTGCACCCGCGAGGGCACTCGTCGATAATCTGCGCGAGGTCGGTGAACCCCCGCAAGATGCCCTCGGCGGTGACGTGCCCGAGGCCGAACGAACGGACGCCTGGTGTGTCGATGACCCATCCCGTATCGCCGCCGGCGGCACCCGGTGTCAGGGCGCGCAGCGCGACCGACGATGACGACGTGTGCCGACCGCGCCCGGTCACTTCGTTGACATGCCCCGTCGCACGGTCGGCTTCGGGTACGAGGGCGTTGATGAGCGTGGATTTTCCGACGCCGGAGTGCCCGACGAACACGGTGGTGCGCCCGGCGAGCGACTCGCGGATCTCGGCGAGCGGCCAGGCGTCGGGTGCGGAACGGAAGACGGGTACTTCGAGTGCGGCGAAGTGGTCGAGGAACGGCCCCGGGTCGGCGAGGTCGACCTTGGTGATGCAGATGAGGGGAGTGATGCCGGCGTCGTACGCGGCCACGAGATAGCGGTCGACGAGTCGCACCCGCGGTTCCGGGTTCGCCGCGGCCACGACGATCAGCATCTGGTCGGCGTTGCCCACCATCACGCGTTCGACGCGG
Source organism: Leucobacter musarum subsp. musarum (assembly GCF_001273845.1). Lineage (GTDB taxonomy): Bacteria > Actinomycetota > Actinomycetes > Actinomycetales > Microbacteriaceae > Leucobacter > Leucobacter musarum. The sequence goes on along the minus strand of NZ_JHBW01000087.1, from coordinate 664,721 downwards.
TCGCTGTCGTCTGCGCTGCGGCGCAGCAGGGTGCGTCGCTCTTCGACGCCGACGATGCGCGCAAGCGAGCCCTCGTCACCCGAGGTGTCGCCGACGAGTTGCACGCGGTCTCCGATGACGATGGGGGTGCGGTGCAGTTCGCGTGCACGCGAGGCGAGCACGGAGCGCTCGTGCGGATTCGACGGGTCGGCTGCGGCGTCGACGAGTGCGGTGTAGCGGCCCCGGTCGACCGCGGTCACCATGCCGATGACTGCATCCGCGTGCTCGGGCCGACGCTTCGTGCGCGGTCGGTTCGCCTTCGGATTCGGGCGTTGACGTACCTGGTGGTCGGCGTATGCGGCGTACGGATCATCGCCGTCATCGTCGTCGGGAGTCAGCCAGCTCACGCGGTCAGATCCCTTCGAGGAACCCGCGAGCGGCCCGGCCAAGCGCCCCGAGGTGGGGAGCAACGGTGGAGCCCGCCTCGAAGGCGACGTCGATCGCTGCGCCTCTGGTCTCCGTGGTCGACGGGCGGGTGAGCATGCGGTCCCAGAGCTCGGTAAAGCGGGGGAGGGTCTTCGCCGTGGAGGCGACGTCTTCGACCTCGACGCCGGGAATACGGAGGCCGATGAGCGCCCCGGTGGTTGCCATGCGATGGTCGGCGTAGCTGTGCCAGACGCCCCCGTGCAGTGCGGCGGGCCGGATCGCGATGCCGTCTTCGAGCTCTGACGCGTTGCCCCCGAGCGCGTTGATTTCTGCGACGAGCGCGGCGATACGATCCGTCTCGTGATGACGGATATGCCCGATGCCCGTGATCTCGCTGGGTGCTCCGTCGGTGCCGTCGGTACCGTGCGCCGCGAGCGCGGCGAGCCCGATCAGAGTCGGGGCAAGTTCACCGGCCTCGGGAACGTGGATTGACACTCCCGGAACGTTGCCGTCGCCGCGCACCGTGAGCGATCCGTCGGCCCCGTGCTGCACCTCGGCTCCGAACTCTGCGTGCAAAAGTGTGCGCAAGAGGTCGCCCACCTGCGTCGTCTCGGTCGGCCAGAGCGGCACGGTGACGGAACCGCCAGCGGCGATCGCGGCGGCCAGGAACGGTGCGGCGTTCGACAGATCGGGCTCGATCGTGACATCGGCGGCCCGGATCGCCCCGGGGTGCACGATCCATTCGCCGACGGCAGGTGTCTCGACCGAGACTCCGCGGGCCCGCAGTGCGGCAAGGGTCATCTCGATGTGCGGCAGGCTCGGCAGGCGGTCGCCCGTGTGCACGACGTGCACGCCCTCGGAGAAACGGGCCCCCGTGAGCAGCAATGCCGAAACGAACTGGCTCGAGAGCGAGGCATCGAGTTCGACTCGGCCGCCGCGCACACCGCCGGTGCCGTGCACCGTGAAGGGGAGCGCTCCGCGGCCCTCGTCGGCGATGTCGACGCCGAGTGCGCGCAGCGCGTCGAGCACGGGGCGCATGGGACGCTTGCGCGCGTAGGGATCGCCGTCGAACGCGACGGGGCCGAGCGCGAGCGCGGCGACGGGAGGCACGAATCGCATGACGGTGCCCGCGAGCCCGCACTCGATGGTGGTCGACCCCGTAAGTTCGGCGGCCGGTGTGACCCGCAGGTCGGGATCTGCGCCGTGCGCAGCGGGGATCTCCTCGATCTCGGTGCCGAGCGAGCGGAGTGCATCGACCATGAGCGCGGAATCGCGGGATTTCAGGGGTGCCTGCAGCAGGCCCGGCCCGTCGGCGAGCGCCGCAAGTACGAGCTCTCGGCCGGTCAACGACTTCGACCCCGGGAGCGCCACGGTCGCGTGCAGCGCGCCCTCGGCGACCGGCGCCGGCCAGTGCGCGGCAGCACCCTCGACACCCTCTCCGGTGCCCGTTCCTTCGCCGTCTTTTCCGGGGTTCATCTTCGCGATCAGCATCGTCGTCGAGTCTACCGGTCGTGCTCGACAGTAGGATCGAGAGTGTGAGTGATACCGCAGCGCAGGCGAAGCTGGAACAGCGCTTCACATCGGAGGCGCTTCCGATGCTCGATCAGCTGTACGGCGCAGCTATGAAAATGACGCGAAACCCTCAGGATGCGCAGGATCTGGTGCAGGAGACCTACCTGAAAGCGTTCTCCGCGTTCGCGTCGTTCCAGGAGGGAACCAACCTCAAGGCGTGGCTGTACCGCATCATGACGAACAGCTACATCAATACCTACCGCAAGAAGCAGCGGGAGCCGCATCTGGGGGCGGTTGACGAGCTCGAGGACTGGCAGCTGGGCGGAGCCGAATCGACGACCGCCATGTCATCTCGATCGGCCGAGGCCGAAGCGATCGACCGCACGCCCGACTCGGTCGTGACGCAGGCGCTCAACGCGCTGCCCGAAGACTTCCGCATGGCGGTCTATCTGGCCGACGTCGAAGGCTTCAGCTACCAAGAGATCGCTGACATCGCGGAGGTGCCGATCGGCACGGTGATGAGTCGATTGCACCGCGGCCGGGCACGATTGCGGAAGACCCTCGGGGAATACGCGAACGAGCAGGGCGTTGGACTCAATGCGGGAACGAAACCGACGAAGAAGGGAGCAGCGCGATGAGTGATTGCGAGCAGGCCAAGGCGAATCTGTACGAGCTGCTCCGCGGCGAGCTCTGCGCGGAAGAATCGGCGCCGATCAGAGAGCACATCGCCGAGTGCTCGTCGTGCCAGAACGAACAGCACGTGTGCGAACAGCTCACGAGTGTCGTCAAACGCGCGTGCGCCGAAGAACGGGATAGCAACTGCCCGCCTGTCGACCTGCGCAACGCGATTCTGCGGAGCCTGCAAGCCGAGGAGCCCGGCGCGGTCGTGTGACCTGAGCGGGCGGGCGCTGGTCAGCCCTGCATCAGGCTGCGAACGGCATCCGCCAGTTCGCGCGGAGCCGCCTCGTGGAGGTTGTGGGGGCCAGTCAACGTGATGACTGCGCTGTGCGGCAGCGCCTCGCGCCACTGGTCCAGGTGATCTGTCGTGAGCATGCCGTCTGACGCCGCGATGAGCGCGAGGGACACGTCAAGCGATTCGAGCGACGCCCAGATCTGCGCGTACGGCTGCGGATCTTCCGGGTTGCCCGCGGCGGGAAGCCCGTCGAGATGCGCCAGGTGGTGCGTCCACTCAAGGCGTCCGTCGGGCCGCAGTCGCGTATTCAGCGTCACGCCACGGGTGAGCGCGGTGCGGTCGCGGCCGATGCCGAACCGCTCGGCGCGTTCGACGATCTCGGCGATGCTGCCGAAGTCGCGCTGGCCCTGAATGAACTCGCGCACGACCCCGGCGTCGCGCGCCGGTGAGACACCGGGAGTCATATCGACGAGGATCACCTGACGTACAAGTTCCGGTCGTGCCGCGGCAGTAAGCGCGGCAGCCAAACCCCCGAGGGAGTGGCCGAGCAGGATGACGGGTTCGGGCGCGAGATGCTCGATGGCGTCCGCGATGTCGACCGCGAGGTGATCCGGTCGGTAATCGGCGTCGTCGCGCCATGAGCTGCGCCCGTGTCCGGGCAGATCGAGTGCGAGCGCGGGGCGGTCGAGCGCCAGCAGCATCGGATCGAAGCTGTGCGCGTTGAGGCCGGCGCCGTGCAGCGTCACGAGCTCGGGTGCGAACGCACCGTCGAAGCTGAGCCCGCTGACTGTTCGGTGATCCGCCGTGCTCGCAGTCACTCGGGAGACCGGCGGCAGCGGGGTGGTGCGGCCGACTCGAGCGGCATCGCCATCGAGAAATCGGAACTCGTCGTCGGAATCGGGTGCCGAAGGAGCGCTCATGCTGGCAGTCTATGCGTCGCGGACGTAACCGCCGTCGCGCAGACCGGCCTCGATCTCGAAGCGATTGCGCAGGGGGTCGCGGCCCGCGAGCGCGTAGAGGATCGGCATCGCCATGCCATAGTGCCGCCATTGCTCGCGGTGCACGCGTTCGTGCCGCAGTACGCGTTCGGAGACGTTGCGATCGGTGAGGTAGCACCCGCCGACGCAACTGCCACCGCGCCCGAATGTCCACTTCGGCATGCCCTGGAACACCCACAGCCCGTCGCGTCGTTCGATGCGTCCCTGGCTCCAGATCGCGCCCCAAATGAAACCGACGGCGGTGGCGTAGGCATACCCGAGTCGGGCGAGCGGCCAGGCTCGGCGGGTGCCCCGGGTCACGCGTCGGATCCGGCGACTCGGGGGCCCGACGCAGATGTCAGGGCGGCCAAGATGCGAAGTACCGTCGGCAGATCTTCGGCGCCGCGGTCGCGGTCTGCCGGGGCGAATTCGCAGATCGCCGCACCCGCCAGCGGCACCGAGCTCACAGCGGCGCGGATCGCGTCCGTCAGCTGAGCGACGGTGAGCCCGAATGGCACTGGCGCGTGCACCGAGCCGAACTCGGCCGGGTCGAGCACGTCGAGATCGAGATGCACGTAGACGGCGTCGGCCCCGGCGATGCGCTCGCGGATCGCCGAGACGAGCGCAGCTGTGGGGTCGTCGGCGAAGCTGTCGATCTGCAGCAGGTGCAGACCGCGCGATGCGAGTTCATCGTCTTCCTCGGGATCGATCGCACGTGCGCCGACGAGCGTGACCGTCGCCGGATCCAGCGGCGAGCTCGACACGAGGTCGGGTGCTCCATCGCCGAGCGCGTGGCGCAGGGTCATGCCGGAGGCCGCGCCGGAGGGAGAAGTACTCGGATGCTGCAGATCGGGGTGGGCGTCGAACCACAGCACGGCGAGGCGCTCGAAGGTTCGCGATGCCGCCTCGAGGCCGGGCAAGGATGTCGCGCAATCGCCGCCGACGATGATGGGCGGGCGCCCGTCGGCGTGCACCGGCTGCAGTTCGGCGCGTGCTGCATCTCGCGCGCGGATCAGGCTGCTGAGGCGCGCGACCGGAGTTCCCATCGCATCACCCGCCTCGAGCGGCACCTGCACCTCGCGCAACGCCGAGGCCGGGAGGTCGTCGCGAAGCATTTCGGCCCCCTCGGCGAGCTGCATCGCTCGCGTCGACGGGGATCCCTGCCACTGGGGCATGAGCACAAACATCGGTCGAGTCACCGCAACCTCCTCAGAGATCCAACTCCTCCAGAATACGCGCGCGCAGCCGTGTGATCGCTCTGGGCGTCACCCGACGGTGACGAAGTCGATCAGGTGCTCCACCCGGCCGACGAGTTCCGGCTCCAGGTCGCGGAAACCGCGCACCCGACCGCGGATGCGCGACCAGGCGTCGGCGATATCCGCGGGTTCGTCACCGGGCCACCCGAGCGCTCGGCAGATCCCCGACTTCCATTCGATGCTGCGCGGGATCACCGGCCATTCCTGCAACCCGACCCGCTCGGGTTTCACCGCCTGCCAGATGTCAACGAAGGGGTGGCCGACGATGAGTACGTGCCCGCCGTGGGGTCCGCGCGCGATCGCATCGGCGATCCTCGTTTCTTTGCTGCCGGTCACCAGGTGATCGAGCAGCACCCCCGCCCGTCGATCGGCAGCCGGCCCGAATTCGGCCAGCACCTGTTCGAGGTTGTCGGCCCCCTGGAGGAGCTCGACGACGACGCCCTCCACGCGGAGATCGTCGCCCCACACCTGCTCCACCAGCTCGGCGTCGTGCTTGCCCTCCACGAAGATGCGACTCGGCATCGCGACGCGCGCCCGTTGCTGCGGAGCGGCGAAGGACCCGGAAGCGGTGCGCTGCCGACCCGCAGGGCGAGCCGCTGGTCGCACGAGCTGCACCGGCACGCCGTCGATCAGGAACCCATCGGTCAGCGGGAACGCGCGCACCTTGCCGCGGAAGTCCTCGAGCTGCACCAGGCCCTCACGCGCTCCGACGATCGCGCCGCACCACTCCGATTCCGTGTGCTCGACGACGAGACCTTTTGCGAGCGGCACCTCACGGCGTTCGACGGGCCCGCGACGCGGCTTCATGCGAGCGACGGGGTCGAGGTCATAGCGGTCGTCGAACATGGCTCGAGACTATCTGTGATCGCCCCCATCACGCGTGCGGCACACTGCCAGGCGGACGCATTGCGAGGCGAGACGGCGAACCCCTAGATTGGGAAGTGATCGGGCTCAAGAACGTGGGGGAGCCTGCGATCGTGCGAGCGATTCGGGATGGGGCGCTGAGCACCGCCACCGATGATTTTCGAGGAGCACGCGATGCGCATACGCCACCACCGAACCCTCACAGCGGTCACTGCGGCCGTGATCTTGCTCTCCGGGTGTAGTGCGCTGGAACCCGAATCGACGAGTGCCACGACGCCGACCACGCGCCCCGAGGCAGCCTGGCAGGTCGCCAAGCGGGAGGCGCAGCGCCTCGAGACCGTCGCGGTGGGTCTGCTCGCGCCCGATGCGGTCGCCACCATCGAACAGGCGAACACCGGAACGATCGAACCGTGCAACTCCCGTGAGTATCGGTGGCGCGGAGGCACGACCGTGCAGCTGCGCGAATCGGTGCGAGCGGATCAGGTCATCGCAGATCTGCAGGCCCGCCTCACCGAGAACGCGTGGAATGTGCAGGGCGACAGCGACGTCATGCGCACGCCGAGCATCATCGCCAGTGACCCCGAGACACGAACGCGCCTGCACATCACGACCGACGTCGATACCGGCACCGTGCGATTCGCGTCGGCCTCGCCGTGCTTCGATGCCGCCGACGATGTGACCGCCGGTGACGGGTACTGACCTGGCGCCGTCTAGTCTGGTGCGGTGAGTGATGTCCCCGAACGCCGCCGTCGTTCCCTGCGGTCGTTGCTGGTCGACACGACGCCGCTCCGCGCGAGTCCGGCGTTCGCGAAGCTCTGGACCGGAACATCCATCGCGCAAATCGGTGCGCAGGTCACCATCGTCGCGGTCGGGCTGCACATCTATGAACTGACCCACTCGACCTTCGCCGTCTCGCTCGTCGCCCTGTGGGCACTCGGGCCGATGATTCTGGCGGGGTTCGTGGGCGGTGCCCTCGCCGACGCATTCGACCGGAGACTCGTGGCACTCGTCACGGCCGTCGTCGCCTGGGCCAGCATCGGCACGATGGCCGTGATTGCGTTCGTCGACGTGCAGCAGACCTGGCCGTACTACGCGCTCGCCGCCGTCAACGCGGCCTCGGCAACCATCATGGGTGCCACCCGCGGCGCGATGCTGCCGCGGCTGCTGCCCGCGCAGTTGCTGCCCGCCGCCGCGGCGCTGAGCGGCATCACCATGGGGCTCGCGATCACCGTTGGCCCGGCGGTGGCCGGAGTGCTCGTGGCGAGCGTGGGTGTGCCCTGGACATACTTGCTCGACGTCGTGCTGTTCTCAGCCGCATTCCTCGGCATTCTCAGCCTGCCGCGCATGGCGCCCGAGGGGAACCGGGTCTCGCCGGGCTGGAGCTCGATCATCGGCAGCCTCAGATTCTTGAAGCGCGCACCGAACGTCCGCGCGACGTTCATCTGGGATCTGGTCGCGATGATCTTCGGTACCCCGCGCGTCGTATTCCCGGCAGCGGGAGCACTGGTGCTCGGCGGCGGCCCGGTCACCGTCGGCGCATTGACCGCCGCCTTCGCGCTGGGCTCGCTCGTAAGCGGGCTGTTCTCGGGCCCGCTGGGCTCGGTGCGGCGGCAAGGGCGCGCGGTCACGCTGGCCGTCGCGAGCTTCGGCGTCTTCACCGCGCTCTTCGGCCTCGTGCTGCTCATCACCGCGCTCTCCGCTGGCACCGAGGATCGCATCGACCACGCGATCATCCCCGCGATCGTCTGGGCGGGTCTCGCACTGGCGGGCACCGGTGCCGCCGACAACGTGAGCGCCGTGTTCCGCACGACGATTCTGCAGGCGGCCGCACCTGACGACGTGCGCGGGCGCATGCAGGGGCTCTTCTACGTGGTGGTGGCGGGCGGCCCCCGCGTGGGCGACCTCCTGGCGGGCGGTATCGCGACCGCGATCGCACTCTGGGCGCCCCCGCTCTTCGGAGGGATCGTGATCCTCGGCATCATGCTGGTCCTGCTGCGGGCGGCACCGGGATTCCAGCGCTACGACGCGCATCGCCCGACGCCGTGAGCACGCCCCGGCGCCGGCTGGAGCGGTGATACGGTGCTGCCATGAGCGCCGCACCCACCCACGCCGCCCCCGGCTCGCCGCAGCCGCCACTCGTGATCGCCCGTCGCATCGGTGCGATCACCCACGTGACGCTGAACCGACCGCGAGCGATCAACGCGCTGACGAGTGAGATGTTCGCGCTGCTCGACGCGGCGCTGTCGACGGCGCAGCACGACGGATCTCGGGCAATTCTGCTCGACGGCGCCGGCGAACGCGGCTTCTGCGGCGGAGGCGATGTCAAAGAGATCTCGAGCGGAGACACCCGCGCCATTCTGTCGAGCGAATACGCCGTCGACGCGGCGATTGCGACCGCATCGGTGCCCGTTGTCGCGGTCATGGACGGCATCACCATGGGAGGCGGCATCGGACTGGCCGGCCATGCCGCAGTGCGCATCGTCACGGAGCGCAGCCGACTCGCCATGCCCGAAGTGCGGATCGGAATCGTGCCCGATGTCGGCGGGCACCTGCTGCTTGCGGCTGCACCCGGGCGACTCGGAGAATTTCTCGCGGTGACCGCAGGCGAAATGACCGGGGGAGACGCAATCGCGCTCGGATTCGCAGACGTATTCGTGCCGTCAGAACGTCTGCCCGCGTTGGCTGATGCGCTCGCCGCAGAAGATGAGATCACGGGCGACGCACTCACGGACGTCGAGGCGGTCGTCGCGAGGTTCGCGGAACCAGCCCCGCCCTCGGCGCTGCTCGAGGTGCAGGCATGGTGGGATTCGATCGCTGAGCAGGCGCTCGGGGGAGCGCCGGGCAGGGTGTTTGCGGATCCGGCCGGAGCAGCGCTCCGACTCGCCGACGCGCTGGCCGCTGCGGGCTCGCCCGAAGCTGTGAGCACCGCAGAGATCATGCGTGCCATGAGCCCGACCTCCGTGGCGATCACACTCGCGCAGATCGAACGCACCCGTGACGAGCGGCTCGACCTCGCTCAGGTGCTCGCCGATGACCTGCGCGTGCTCGGTCGGCTCGGTGCGCTGCCCGACTTTCGCGAAGGCGTGCGCGCGCAGGTGATTGACAAGGATCGCGCGCCCCGGTGGAGCCCGGCGCGGCTTGAAGATCTCAGCCCCGAGGTGCTCGCCGCGGTGCTTGACCCGGCGGCGCGAAAAGATGAGGCGACGCTTCGCCCTGCGTGAACTGACCCGACACTCAGTGCGGATCGCCGATGCAGAACTCGTTGCCATCGGGGTCGGCGAACGTGTCCCAGGAGAATCCGGCCTCGCCTCGGCGCCCGAGATGTCGAGCGCCCGCGGCCACCCACTCGGTGACGAGCGCGGCACGGTCGACACTCTGATCGACGTCGAAGTCCAGATGCAAGCGGTTCTTGCCCGCGGTGGGGTCGTCGACCTTTTGGAAGCCGATCGCCGCGGGGAGCTGAGGAGCGCGCACGATACAGAACCAGCCATCCGCCTCATGCACGATCTCACCGCCGAGTCGCTCGGCCCACCAGCCGGCGAGTGCGCGCGGATCGGCCGTATCCATCGTGATCATGCTGAGCCCCACCATGAACTGCTCCCTTCGTCGGTGTGCGTTGCGCTCTACCGTACGGGGTGGCACCGACATCTGCGACGAGCGGTAGCCTGAGAGTGTGATGGAACCGTGGAGCATGAACGGGCCGAACCGGGTGCTGCAGGGCGACAATCTGCCGATCCTGCGCGGCTTGCCGACGGCGGCGTTTGCGGTGGTGTACCTCGATCCGCCGTTTAATACGGGGCGCGCTCGTCGAGCGGAGCGGGTGCGTGGCACACGCGTGACCGGCCCCTTGGCGCCCGACTCGGGTGACCGACTCGGCTTCCGTGGTCAGGGGTATCGCGTGACCCGCGAGATGACGCACGCCTACGACGATCGATTCGTCGATTACTGGGATTTCCTCGAACCGCGCATCGAAGAGGCCTGGCGGCTGCTCGCGCTCGACGGGCTGCTCTACGTGCACCTGGACTATCGCGAGGTGCACTACGCGAAGGTGCTGCTCGACGCGCTGTTCGGCCCGGAGTGCTTCATCAACGAGCTGATCTGGGCATACGACTACGGCGCGCGCACGAAACGCAAGTGGCCGACGAAGCACGACAACATTCTGGTGTACGCGAAGCACCCCGATTGGTACACGTTCAACGCTGATGCGGTCGATCGCGAGCCGTACATGGCCCCAGGGCTCGTGACACCGGAGAAAGCGGCGCTCGGCAAGCTGCCGACCGATGTGTGGTGGCACACGATCGTGTCGCCCACGGGCAAAGAGCGCACGGGGTATCCGACGCAGAAGCCGGTCGGCATTATGCGCCGCATCATCCAGGCGTCATCACGCACGGGCGATTGGGTGCTCGACCCCTTCGCGGGGAGCGGCACCACCGGGGCCGCCGCCGCCGAGCTCGATCGGCGCTTCGTGCTCATCGATGACAATCCTGCAGCGACCGAGGTCATGCGCGAACGTCTCGGCACGGATGGCGTGCAGTACGCATGAGCGCGGCGTCGGAGCGGTCGGGGCGTCTGCGCGACGTCGGCGGAAGTCGGGGCGTCGCCTCCTTTCCGGTCACGCTCGACCGCGACGCGAGCTCGCCACTGCCCGTGCAGCTCGCGGCGTCACTGCGTCTGGCGATCGATGCCGCGACGCTGCGCCCGGGGGAGCCGGTGCCCGCCACGCGTGAACTCGCGAGCCGGCTCGGTATTGCCCGCGGAGTGGTGGTCGCCGCCTACCAGCAGCTGATCGCCGAAGGGTACTTGAGTGCGGCGCAGGGGCGCGCGACGCGCGTGAATCCCGATCTCGTTCCCGCTGACGCCCCGACGGAATGGGTGTCGGGCGCGGGGTCTGATGCAGGAGTGGCCGCGGCAGACGCTTCGACGGGTGCAGGAGCATCCGAGCCGCCACTCGAATCGATGCCGCCGGCCCCGCTCGCTCCCGGCGTCGCGATCACCGATGGCGTGCTGGGTTCGGCTTGGCGGGCGGCGTGGAAAGACGCCGCGGCGGCGTTCGACGAAGTCGCGACGGCGGCACCACCGCTCGGCGTACCGGCATTGCGCAGCGAGATAGCGGATCACCTCCGACGCATGCGAGGCACCCGTCGCACGCCCCGCGACGTGATCGTCACCGCGGGCACTCGTGACGGGCTCTGGTTGCTGTTGACGTCGATCGGCGGCAATCGGGGTCGTGAGCTGGTCGTCGGCGTCGAAGATCCCGGCCTGCCCTCGCTGCGCGGGGTCGCGGCCCGTGCGGGCGCGCGCATCGTCGCGCTTCCGGCCGACGATGAGGGCCTCGATACGTCGCGGCTGCCGCGCGGCATGCTCGATGCGGTGATCGTGACACCGAGCCACCAGTATCCGTTGGGCGGATCGCTGCCGCTCACGCGCAGACGCGAACTGCTGGCCTGGGCACGCACTGAGGGCGTGGTCGTCGTCGAAGACGATTACGACTCAGAGCTGCGCTACACCGGGCAGCCGCTGCCCACGCTCGCTGCACTCGATGATCCGCAGCGCGGCGTCGTCGTGCTGCTCGGCACATTCTCGCGCACCCTCACACCGGCGCTGGGCGCGGGGTACTTGATCGCGCCGCAGCCGCTGCGCGCCCGCATGGAGCCGGTGCGGGCAGAGCTCGGGTCTGCGGTCTCGGGGGTGGTGCAGCACGCACTGGCCCGATATCTCGCAAGTGGGGCGCTCAGACGCCATACGGCGCGCATGCTGCGGCGGTATGCCGCGCGTCGCGACCTCGTCTCCGAGCGCCTCGCGGGCCTTCCGGGAGCGCGCGTGAGACCCATGGACGGCGGCCTGCATGCGGTGCTCGAGTTCACGGATCCGCCAGAAATCTCGCACGCCCGGGAGGCGCAGGTCACGGCTGCGGCACGTGACGAGGGTCTCGCGGTGGAAGCGCTGAGCCGGTACTGGCAGCGCCGCGAGGCGAACGGGATCGCCGGTCTCGTGCTCGGTTTCGGCGGATCCGACGATGCTGCGTTCGACGCGGCATTGCGGCATCTGCGCGCTCGGATTCTCGCGGAGTCGGGTGCCCATGAGGGCCACGTGAGGCGTGCCGGATCATCGAGAGCTGATGCCGGGCACGTATTCTGATGACGTGAGCGTCGACGATCTCTCCCCGAGCATGCAGAACTACCTCAAGGTGATTTGGGGGCTGCAGGAGTGGTCGGACGCGCCCGTATCGAACTCGGCCATCGCGGAATCCGCGGGGGTGCGGCTCTCCACGGTCTCGGATGCGCTCCGCAAGCTGTCAGACCTGGAGCTCGTCGGGCACGCCCGCTATGGCAGCGTCACTCTCACTGATCTCGGCCGCGTCCATGCCGTGTCGATGATCCGTCGGCACCGTCTGATCGAAACATTCCTCGTGCGGCATCTCGAGTACGAGTGGGACGAGGTGCATGACGAGGCCGACCGGCTCGAGCACGCGGTGTCGGATGCGTTGATCGATCGGATGGATCGCGTGCTCGGGTTTCCGACGCGGGATCCCCACGGCGATCCCATTCCGAGCGCTTCGGGGGCGGTGCACCGACCCGATGCGGTGCAGCTCATCGCGGCGCCCGCGCCCTGTCGCGTGCGTGTCGAGCGCATCTCTGATGCCGACAACGGCATGCTACAGTTTTTCGCGAGTCGCGACATCGTGGTCGACGCGGTTCTGCATGTGCTCCCGGGGCAGCCGTACTCCGAGACCGTGACGGTGCGTGTCGGGGATCTCGAAGCCGTTGCCGAGTCAGACGATGCTTCCGCCGTCAGCCTCGGCCCGGCCGCAGCTGCATCGGTGTGGGTGTCTCTGGAGACGACGCCGGAACGTTCGCGACCCTGAGCCGGCGACCCCGTCGTGTCGTGCGTGGCGAACACCCCGCACGACACCGGCACTGCTGGGCGCGCCGTGAGCCTGCCGGAATCAGGGCACCCGGCCGAGCATGCGCGATAATGATTCGGAGTGGCCTCCACGGCCGGGAAGGAGCGCGATGTTCGGCTGGCTCAAGAACCGCAAGCGGAAGTCGTCGCGCCCACCCCGCCGGCTGCCGAGACGCGTGCTCGCGCCGGTAGAAGAGATCGCCGAGCAGGGGCTTCTCGTCGCCGATGTCGCGGTGCGCATGACGGTCAAGAACGCGATCATCATGAACGCGCTGAAGAAGCACGTTGATTACGACGCCGCGCAGATCGTCGACATGGTGCGCGAAGCCACCGTCGATCTTGCGGTCGAACGGGAACGGGATGCGCAGCACATCGCGCGCATGCGCGGGGAGATTCGCGATACCGGTCGCAGCTCGTGGAGCGAGTCCGATTACGGCAACGACGACAATCGCACACTCCGCCACCGCCAGGAAGTGTACGAGAAGGTCGCCGAAGAGCTGCGCGCGCGAGCGGCAGACGAGGCGTACCTGGACTCGGCGGCGGAACGCGCGCGCAGCATGGCCTGGGACGAAATCGGCACCTCGCTCGCCGATCGCGCGCAGCATCCCTATTACAGTGGCGGCGACAACGACGAGTACCGCGACGAGCGCGATCAGCGCATTCAGCAGTTGATCGAGAAAGATCTCACGGCGCTCGTGCAGCAGCACTCCGCGCCGCCCGCGAAGAAGGGCATGTTCAAGCGCAAGGATCGCGACGGGGCCGAATAGTCCAGCGGGTCGCGGGTGGGCCCCGCGTTCCGAACGGTTCGGTCAGCCCGCGTCGCTGACGAGTTCGGGGTGTCGCTCGAGGTACCCGGCGATGAACCAGCACGATGCGCGAATGCTGCGTGCACCGACCGCGTCTCCGGTGACCGCGCGATGCGCGAGGAGACCCGAGATGCCTGATCCGCGCAAATCGGGAGCAACGACGGTGTGGTCGAAATCGATCTCGCCGTCTCCGAGCAACGAGTAGTGCGCTTCGCCGACGAGACGGTCACCCTCGGCATACACCGCATAGCGAGCGCGCTCCGGTTCGTGCACGATGGTGAAGCCGGCGGCGGCGGCTTCCGCTTCGTTCTGATATCTCGACATGGCGTCAGCCTACTGCCGGAGCGCGGCGCGCGGTCAGTAGGTGGTCAGTAGTCTGGGGGGCATGCGTGTATCGCTTCGTGTGTTCGTGCCGCTGGGCGCCATGATGCTGGTCTGCGGCCTCACCGGATGCGCTGAGGAGGCTCCGGAGCCGCAGGAGCTCACGGTGTCGCAAGCCGGCGCGAAGTATCTGGATGCGGTGTGCCCGGTCAACGCCGCCTGGGACGACGCCGATGTCGCGCTGGACCGCCTGCGGTTGGAAGCGGATCGTGTCGTCGAGAGCGACTCCCGCGACTCCGAGAACGTTGACGTCACCGACTTCGCGAATCGCATGCGCGCGGTCGCGAAGCAGAGTGCCGAAGCTGCGTCTGCCCTCACCGCCTCCAACACGCTCTGGCCAGACGCTGCAGCCGACAGCATCGCCGAGGTCGCCCGCACGCTGCACGATGACGAAGACCAGGCGGCTCGCGTCGCGCAGCTGAGCGCCGAAAAAGCGCTTGACTACCGCTGGGAAGGTGCCGAAGACGTGGGGAGTGCGGCCGCATCCGCGCGTGCCGCACTCGGGTTGCCCGATGACGCCGATGCGGCGTGCGCGGAATGGCGTGATGCGTCGGATGACGCGGAATCGGCTGCTGACTCCGCGTCGCCGACACCGGGTGCGTCCACGTCACCAGACGCGAAGGACTCGAAGAACTCGAAGGGGGAGACCCGTGACCCGTGATCCTACTGCTGCACTGCGCAGCGAACGCGCGGTGCGATCCGCAGCTCGCGTCGGCAACCGATTGCTCGCGGGGCGCACCGCCTCCGTTGCGATGTCGGACGCCGAGCTGCAACACGAACTCACGCGGGTGCTTCGGGGCATGGGCGTGCGTCTGCGAACGGCCGGTGGCCACGTCGATTTCGCGTTCGTGGATCATGCCGATCCTGCAGAGAGTTCTGCGGTCAGCGCAGATCGCGGCGGCCGCTCGAATGGACTCCCCGGCGTGCGCATCGGGCTCGACGGTTTCACGGAGTCGGTGCGTGCAGCCGACGCAGAGTCGCGGATCGCCTGGGCGGTCGCCGGCATGCCCGCAACGGCGGCGCTCGCCGACGAGGTGCGCGCAGCGGCATCGCACCGAGACGACGGCGCACGTATCGGCGTGAGCCTCGTTCTCGAACCGAAGACGGCGGCATTCGCCCGCACGCTGGCCGATGCCGGATGCGAGGTGGCGGTCTTCAGTGCGGTGTCGGAGACCGACCCCGAGATCGCTGCGGCGCTTGCGGGTGACGGCCGTGTCGCGGTGTTCGCCCCGCAATACGCGGTCGATGCCGCGAATGTCGCCGAGGTCGACGCGCGGCACGCCGCAGCACTGCTCGACTGGGCCCCGGCCTATCTCGTCGATGACGGGGCGCACCTGCTGCGGCTCGCCCACACGGAGCGGCGCACGGCGCTGGCGGCGCTGCGAGGCGTCGCTGAAGAGACGACGAGCGGCGTGCGACCCGTGCATGAGATGGCGTCGCTCGGTGCACTTCGGGTGCCGGTGATCGCAGTCAATGACGCTCGCACCAAAACAGATTTCGACAACCGGATCGGCACCGGCCAATCGTGCGTCTTCGCGATCGGAGACGTGCGCGATCACGCCGCCGGGCACGACTACCGCGGGGTGGCGGGCGAGCACTGGGTCGTCTACGGGTACGGGCCGGTGGGGCAGGGCGTGGCACGATTCGCCGCCGCACTCGGTGCTCGCATCACGGTCGTCGAACGCGATGCGGTGCGCGCGCTGTCGGCCGTGCACGACGGGTACGAGGCCGCGACCGCCGCGGCATCGCTTCCGACTGCCGACGTGGTGGTCAGTGCGACGGGTGTGTGGCACACGATCGGTGCGGCCGCGTTCGCGCTCATGCCGGCCGGCGCAGTGGTCGCGGTCGCGGGCGGCATTGATGACGAACTCGCGCTGGACGAGCTTCGCGACGCGGGCTGGAGGGCGGCGATCGTGGGCCCCGACATCGTGGAGTGGCGCGCTCCGGGCACCGACGGCCCGGGCCCGCGAGTGCTCGCGTGCGGCGGCGGGATCAATTACACCGCAGCCGAGGGCAACCCGATCGAGGTCATGGACTTGTCGTTCGCCACCCAGCTCTCGGCGATCGCACGACTCATCGCGTCCGAGGACGCCGAGCCGCGACTGCACACGCTGTCGGTCGATGCCGAGGATCGCGTGGCCCGTGCCGCACTCGATGCGCTGGGGGCCTCGATCGAGCCGTCGCCCGTTGACGCGCGACCGGGGGGCGCCGCGCAGCACTGGACCGTGCACCGCTATCGTGCGGGGGCATCGGAGCCGAACGCCCTACACTCGAACGGGTGAACCCTCGAGCACCGATCGTCGTCTACAGCGCGGCCCTCGTCTTCCCAGTGACCAGCCCCCGCATCATCGACGGTGCGGTCGCGGTGCAGGAGGACCGCATCGTCCATGTGGGCGATCGGCGGTGGGTGCTCGAGGTGCTCGCCGAGCGGGGTGCGTCGTTCACGGAAGAGCGCTGGGACGGGGTGCTCGCACCTGGTCTGGTCAACGCGCACACGCATCTGCAGTACACGGGAATGCGCGAAGTCGCCGCCCGCAATTACACGGGCTTCGATCACTGGGGCGATGCGTTCGACGCGGTGTACGCCCGCGAGTCGCACGATTGGGCCGCGGCCGCAGCCGAGGGCGCTCAACTCTCGCTCGCCGCGGGCGTGACCGCCGCGGCGGACGTCGTGACCGACCGAGAAGCGCTCAGCGCACTGCACGACGCGGGCATGCACGGCATCGCCTACTGGGAGGTCTACGGGGCGAACAACGCCGACTGGACCCCGGAGGCGAAGGACGCCGTGCGCGAGCAGATCCGGAACATTCCGACGCCTCCCGGCGCCGGCGTCTCGCCGCACGCACCCTATTCGCTCGAGGTGCAGCCGCTTCTCGAGCTTCCTGACATCGTGCGGGAAGAAGGGTTGCGCCTGCACATTCATCTCGCCGAGGCCCACATGGAGCGCGAGTTCGACGGCATCGACGGCTACGTGGGCGCCGGCCCGGGCGGGCACGGGGCCTGGCCCGAACTCGGCGCCGATAGTTTTCGCGCGCTGCGGTCGCACGGCATCGGTGTCTCATCGACGCAGTTCGTCGACCACCTTGGGGTGCTCGGGCCCGACTGCCACATTGCGCACGGCGTCTACGTGAGTGCCGAAGATCGCGCGCTGCTGCGCGCTCGCGGCACGAGCGTGGCACTCTGCCCGCGGTCGAATGAGGTGATCGGGCTCGATATGCCCCCAGTCGCCGCGTACCTCCGCGAGGGCAACGCCATCGCGGTCGGCACCGACTCGCTGTCGTCATCGCCGTCGCTCGACCTGCTCGCCGATGTTGCCAAGCTCTACCAGGTCGCGCGTGCGCAGGGATACCGCGGCGACGATCTGCACCAGCGACTGTTCGGCGCGGCAACCCTCGGCGGGGCGACCGCACTCGGGCTGAACGTGGGTAAGCGTCGCATCGGCCAGCTCGGCGTCGGCGCCATGGCAGACCTCGCATTCTTCGCAGTTCCCGTGCACGACCCCGATGCGGCGCTGGCCGAACTCGTCGAAGCCGGCGCCGGGCGGGCGCGGCGCACGATCATCGGCGGCGAGGAGCGTTACCGATCCGTTCATCACGCCCGGTGATGTCTCGTAGAATGAACCCCGTCCGGATGCCCGCGATCCTGCGCGTCCGCCCGAAGCCAAGGAGTTCCATGTTCCGCACGTCACGCCTCGCCTCGACTCTCGCCGTCGGCGCAGCAGCGATGCTCGCTCTTTCCGCATGCACCAGCGGCGCGACCGGCGATGACGCCGGTGTCGGCGCGGTGACCGAGGGCAAGCTCACCATCGCCACGGGTGAGCCCGCCTACGCGCCGTGGGTGATTGATGATGCTCCGGAAAGCGGCGAAGGTTTCGAAGCTGCGGTTGCCTACGCGGTCGCCGATGAGCTCGGGTACGCGAAGGACGACGTCGAGTGGGTGCGCACCAGCTTTGACGCCGCGATCGCGCCGGGGCCGAAAGATTTCGACCTCAACATTCAGCAGTTCTCGGTGAGCGATGAGCGCAAGCAGGCCGTCGATTTCTCGTCGCCGTACTACACGACGACGCAGGCCGTCGTCGCCGCGGGTGGCACGGACGCCGCGAAAGCGACGAGCATCGCCGACCTGAAGAACGCGACCATCGGCGTCGCCTCCGGTACCACCTCGCTTGAGGTCGCGGAGCAGATCATCGCGCCGACCCAGGAACTGCAGGTCTTCAACTCGGTCGACGACACCGTCGCCGCACTGAAGAACGGCACCATCGACGCACTGGTCACCGACCTGCCGGGCGCGTTCTACGTGCGAGACGCCCAGCTCGACGACGGCGTCATCGTCGGCCAGCTCGATTCGCAGTCGGGCGGCGATGACTTCGCCTTCGTGCTGCCCAAGGGCTCCGCGCTCACCGCCGACGTCACGAAGGCAGTCGACGCGCTGCGCGAGAACGGCACGCTCGATGAGCTCGCCGCCGAGTGGATCGCCGACCAGGGCGCTCCCGTACTGAAGTAGTTGTCGGGTGACCCACTCACCTGATCGGGCCGGCTCGTCGGTCACGCAGCTCGACGGCGTCAGCCAGATCGAGCTCGATCGACGCGCGTACCGACGGTCGCGCGGGCAGCAGTCGGTCCTGATCAGCATCGCGAGCACGCTCGTGTTCGCGACGCTGATTCTGCTGGTGCTGGTGAACAGCCCCGGCTGGGAGCGGGTGCGCGAGACGTTCCTGGATCCGCAGGTCGCGGTCGAGTCCTTCCCGCGCGTGATCAAGGGATTGTGGCTCAACATCCAGGTGCTGTTCGTCGCGGTGATCGGCGTGGCCGTGCTGGGCACGCTGCTCGCGATTGCTCGGACGCTGCGCGGCCCAGTCTTCACCCCGATCCGGTTGCTCGCGGCCGGCTACACCGACATTTTCCGCGGCATCCCCGTACTGCTCGTGCTGTACCTGGTGGGTTTCGGCATTCCCGGGCTCGAGCTGACCGGGCGACTTCCCGCGCAGTTCTGGGGCGCGACCGCCCTCATCCTCTGCTATTCGGCCTATATCGCTGAGGTACTTCGAGCCGGCATCGACGCCGTGCACCCGTCGCAGCGTCTGGCGGCCCGCTCGCTGGGGCTCAGCCACGCGAAGACGCTGCGGCTCGTCGTGCTGCCGCAGGCCGTGCGCAAGGTCACGCCCGCCCTCATGAACGACTTCGTCTCGCTCCAGAAAGACGTCGGACTCATCTCGGTGCTCGGCGCGGTCGACGCGGTGCGCGCCGCACAGATCGAGTCGGCGTCCGCCTACAACTTCACCCCCTATGTCGTCGCTGGGGTGCTGTTCGTGCTGCTGTCGCTGCCCTTCATTCGCATCACCGACTGGGTGACGGCCCGGGCACAGCGACGCGAACAGATCGGAGGTGTGGTGTGACCGCGCAGGATCACCTAACCGACCCCGTGCTCGACGTGCAGGGGGTCGTCAAGCGCTTCGGCGATCAGGCCGTACTCCGCGGCATCGATCTGACCGTGCGCCGGCACGAGGCTGTGGTGCTGATCGGCGCGTCAGGTTCAGGGAAGTCGACGCTGCTGAAGACGGTGAATCTGCTCGAGCAAGTCGATGACGGGCGGATTCTGCTCGCCGGTGACGACATCACCGATCCGCGTGCCGATGCCGACACCGTGCGCGCTCGAATCGGCGTCGTCTTCCAGCACTACAACCTCTTTCCGCACATGACCGTGCTCGACAACGTCACCCTCGCCGCGCGAAAGGTCTTCCGCACGCCGCGAGCCGAGGCCGAGCGCCGCGGGCTCGAACTGCTCACCCGCATCGGGCTCGGCGAGAAATCGGGGGAGTACCCCGATCGTCTCTCGGGTGGTCAGCAGCAGCGCGTTGCGATCGCGCGTGCGATCGCAACCGATCCCGAACTGTTGCTGCTCGATGAGATTACGAGCGCGCTCGATCCGCAGCTCGTGGGTGAGGTACTCGATCTGGTGCGCGAGCTGAAAGAGGCTGGGTCAACGATCGTGATGGCAACGCACGAAATGTCGTTCGCGCGGCGCGTCGCCGACCGGGTGGTCTACCTGAAAAACGGTGTCATCATCGAGTCGGGCACGCCCGAGCAGATCTTCGAGCACCCCGAGCGCCCAGAGACGCGGGAGTTCCTCGCACGACTCGGCGATCCGTTCGGAACGTAAACAGTTGGGGATCCGCGGAATGGAAACCCGCGGATCTCGGTTAGACTCATACGTCTGCCTACGAGGAGCTTCGCGCGCTCCTGGCCCGGGGCAGCGTCGTCTTCTCGAGGAGTGCCACTCTTGACACCCGATACCGCTTCCGTACGCACGCCGAAATCGGCGGGCGACACCATCGACCCCGCAGGCATGCGGGTCATCTGGCTGCTGCTGATCGCCGCGTTCGTCGCGATCCTGAACGAAACCACGATGGCGATTGCCATTCCCGAGCTCAACGTCACGCTCGGCATTCCGCCCGAGCTGGGGCAGTGGCTCACCAGCGCCTTCATGCTCACCATGGCCGTGGTCATCCCGACGACTGGCTTCATGCTGCAGCGCTTCACCACCCGTCAGGTGTTCCTGGCGGCCATTTCCACCTTCGTGCTCGGCACGCTCATCTGTCTCGTCGCGCCCGGGTTCAGCGTGCTGCTCGTCGGCCGCGTCGTGCAGGCGGCCGGCACCGGCATCATGATGCCGCTGCTCATGACGACCGTCATGAATGTCGTGCCGCCGCAATCGCGCGGCCGCATGATGGGGCGTGTCGGCCTCGTGATCAGCCTCGCACCCGCGCTCGGCCCGACGCTGTCGGGCGTCGTGCTCGACACGCTCGGGTGGCGCTGGCTCTTCGGCATCATTCTGCCGATCGCGATCATCGCGCTGCTGTTCGGTGCCAAGTGGATGACCAATCTCGGCGAGACCACGCACGCGCCGATCGACGTACTGTCGATCGTGCTCTCGGCGCTCGCCTTCGGCGGCATCGTCTTCGGGCTCAGCCAGTTGGGCGGACACGGCGCCTCGACGGGCGGCCCTGCGATGACCGCCATCATCATCGGCGGCGGAGTCGTGTTCCTCGCGCTGTTCGTGTGGCGCCAGCTCGCGCTGCAGAAGAAGAACGATGCACTGCTCGATCTGCGCGTGTTCCGCTCGAGCAACTATGTGCTGTCGGTCATCATCATGGCGATCATCTCGCTGGCGATGTTCGGCACGTTCTCGCTGCTGCCGCTGTACCTGCAGAACGTGGCGGGGCTCGACCCGACCCAGGCCGGCCTCGTGCTGCTGCCGGGCTCGGTGCTCATGGGCGTCCTCGGGCCGGTCATGGGGCGCATCTACGATGCGCGCGGCCCGAAGACGCTGCTCGTGCCCGGCACGATCTTGATCGCCGCGGCAATGTTCGTGTACTCGACCGTCGGCACGCACACGCCGATGTGGTTCCTCATGATCGTGCAGATCGCGATGTCGCTGGGTCTTGCGGGCTCGTTCACCCCGCTGTTCTCGGCATCGCTCGGCTCGCTCGAGCGTTCGCTGTACTCGCACGGATCCGCCGCACTGAACACGCTGCAGCAGGTGGGCGGTGCCGCGGGCACCGCCGTGCTGATCTCGATCTACTCGAGCTTCTTGCACGCCGGTGAGGCCGAGGGTCTCGCCACCGCCGATGCGGGTGCGCCGGGTGCGCACGCGGCGTTCTTCACCGCGGCGTGCATCGCGGTCGTGCCGATCGTGCTGGCATTCTTCATCAAGAAGCCCGAAGAGACCTCGGGCGGACACGGCGGGCACTGACCCGTTCGGCGGGCGGGGTGCTGTCTGGCCCTGCCCGCCCCGTCACGCGTTAGCCGAGGGCACTGATCGAGCGCCGCACCGCCTCGGCGAGCTGGCGCACGGCCGCTGAGGGGCCGCCTGGCCCGGCGGGCGCCGCAAGCAGAAGTTCGCGCGCGTATCGCGGATCGTCGATGGGACGCAGCACCACGCCCTCCGGAGGATTGAACCTCACGAGACTCGGCACGAGTGCCACGGCCATTCCCGCCGCGATGAGTCCAAGTACCACCGAGTAGTCGTCGGTGCGGATCGCGACGTTGACCTGCAGCCCTTCGGCATGAAAGAGCTCGCGCACGAGATCGTCGAGCGTATCGCCCGGCGTCGACCCCATGACCCAGCTGTCGTCGGCGAGCGAGAGGAGCGCCTCCCGGTCGAACGACGTGTGCGACGCGGCGGGGTGCGTCGCGGGCAACGCGATGAGCATGGGATCGGTGAACAGGTGCGTGGTGTGCACCTCGGCGCGGAACGGGAGCCGGTACCCGCCGGCGGCATAGACGAGCGCGGCGTCGAGCGTGTGCTGATTGATGCGGGTGATGAGCGGCGCGAGCTCTTCGAGCGTCGCGTCGAGTTCGATGCCGAGTTCGGCGACGCGGCTGGCGATGCCGGGGAGTAGGCGTGAGGCCGCCGTCGGGAAGGTGCCGAAGCGCAGGCGAATCTTGCCGAGCTGCGCCAGATCGCGCACGTCGGTGAGCGCGCGATCAGCGAGGCTCAAGATCTCGTCGCCGCGTTCAAGCATGAGGTTGCCCGCGGTGGTGAGCTTGCTGCCTCGGGTACTCCGCGTCGTCAGGTCCGTGCCGACAAGGCGATCAAGGTTCTTGAGGTGATAGTCGACGGTCGGCTGACTCCAGCCCAGCCGCTTCGCCGCGCGCGCGACGGAACCCTCCGCGGCTACCGCGCTGAGCGCTTGGAGCTGTCGGAAATCAATCACCGCGTACCTCGGTTCTTCTGGATCAACCGGGGTCATTCGCCCCGGTGCGTTCCAGACAGTATATGGCTCCCGGGAGGCGATTGCGGGCTTCACGCCGACCCCCTGCGCGGCCACGCTGGAGTCATGCTGGAACAGGATTCGCGTATCGACCCCCGTCTTTCGTCGCTGGGCAATGAAGCCCCGACCGTGGCGCCGCTTGGCGGTGCCGCTGGACCTGCGGAGCGTGGCATCGATGTCGCGCCGCGGTCGCGGCAAGCCGCCGCCGCATCTGCTGCACAGCGCACGGCTCCGTATGCCGACGCGCTGCGCCGCTTCGCCGACGCCCGCCCCATGTCGCTCATGGTGCCGGGGCACGGCAGCGACCCCGAGCACGGTGCCTCCCACCTCACCGACCTGCTTGGCGAGCGGGTGCCCGCGGTCGACATCCCGCTCATGCTCGAGGGCATCGACCTGGGCGAGGACTCGCCGCTCGCGCAGGCGCAGCAGCTTGCCGCCGAGGCCTGGGGCGCGCGTCGCACCTGGTTCCTGACGAACGGTGCCTCGCAGGCAAACCGCACCGCCGCCATCGCCGTGCGTGGGCTCGGCGAACGCATTCTCGTGCAGCGCAGCATGCACTCGAGCCTCACCGACGGAGTACTGCTCTCAGGTCTCGTACCCGCGTTCTTGCGCCCCGGAATCGACGCGCAGCACGGCATCGCCCACGGATTGACGCCCGCGGCGCTGGATGCCGCGCTCACGCGAGAGGCCGAGGCCGGCCGCGCGGTGTCGAGCGTCTACGTCGTCTCGCCCAGCTACTTCGGGTCGACCGCAGATGTCGCAGGACTCACCGAGGTGGCGCACGCGCATGACGCGGCCATCATCGTGGACGGCGCCTGGGGAGCGCACTTCGGCTTCCATGCCGACCTGCCCGAATCTCCGGCACGTCTCGGTGCCGACCTCGTCGTGTCGAGCACGCACAAGCTCGCCGGTTCGCTCACGCAGTCGGCGATGCTGCACCTCGGCGAGGGGCCCTTCGCCGACCGTCTCGAGCCGCTGGTCGCCCGCGCCTACTCGATGACGGCGTCCACTTCGATGAGCAGTCTGCTGATGGGATCGCTCGATGAGGCGCGGCGCGCGCTGGTGCAGGGTGAGGCGCGCATCGGCGAGGCGATCCGCGCGGCCGATGCAATTCGGGATCGGCTCCGCGCAGACGACCGCTTCGCCATCATCAGCGACGGCTTCGACGCGTTCCCCGATATCATGGCGACCGACCGCCTGCGGGTGCCCATCGACGTTTCTCGCATCGGCCGCAGCGGCCACTGGGTGCGCGGTCGCATGAGCGCCGAGCACGGCATCTACCTGGAGATGTCGACGGCGACGAGCGTCGTCGCCGTGATTGGTGCACTCAGCGTGCCCGACGTGGAGCGCGTGATCTCGGCGCTCGACGAAGTCGCGACTGCGGCCCTCGCCGATCCTGACACCGCGGCCGCAGCAGGCTTCCCCGAGTTGCCCGAGCCCGGTGCACTGCGCGCACTGCCGCGCGACGCGTACTTCGGTGAGAGCGAAGTCGTGCCCGCTGCCGAGGCGGTCGGCCGCATCTCCGCCGACACGCTCGCCGCGTACCCGCCGGGAATTCCGAATCTGCTGCCGGGCGAGGAGGTGACGGCCGAGACCGTCGCGTTCCTGCAGGCCGTCGCGGCGTCCCCCACGGGATATGTGCGCGGCGCCGTCGATACGGCGGTGTCTGGCATCCGCGTGGTGCGCAACTGAACTCGGTGCGAGCCTGAGTGCACTCAGGTGCCGCAACGCCGAAGGGCGGCGATCCGAATCCGGATCGCCGCCCTTAGTGCGGTGAGGTCTCAGTGCGGCGCTTACTTCTTTTCGAAGAGGTTGCCGACGAGCGTGGAGCCCACGAGCACGATAAGCAGCAGCACGATGCCGACCGCGGCGATACCCGCGTAGTTGAGGGGTTCGCCCGCGTGCGACAGCATCGAGGCCGTGTCATCTCCGCCGCCGCTCGCAAATGCGGGGGCAGCGACGAACACCGAGGCGAGCGCGACAGTCACGGCGGTAGCGATGCGGGTGCGGATCTTCACGGGAACTCCTCAGTCGTGCGGGCGCGCGAATGCGCAGTGAATGCCCCCAGTCTAGCGTGCGCGCGCTCCGGTTCTCGCGTCGTCGCCGCGTCGCTCGGAAGAAGCCGAGGTTTCCGTCGTAGCGTTGTCGTATGACTGAACAGCGCCAGCAGACCGCGATCGACCGGATCGCCGAGGCCTGGGTGGACACCCTGGTTGAACACGACCCGACAATCGGCACCTATATCGGCCGAACCGTGGATGGCTTGCCCGACCTTTCCCCGCAGGGTACCGAGGCGCTCGCGGCCGATGAGCGTCGCGCACTCGCCGAGCTCGTCGCGACCGCGCCTGTTGACGAGGTCGATGCCGTGACCCGCGCCGACCTGGAGGCCGAGCTGCGCCTCTCGCTCGCTCAGCACGACGCGGGCGAGCACCTGCGCGACCTCAATGTGATCGCCTCGCCGTCGCAGAACATCCGCGACATCTTCGACCTCATGCCCACCGATACCGAAGCGGATTGGCAGCACGTCTCGGCGCGTCTGCGCGCCGTGCCGGCGTCGCTCGCGGGGTATCGCGAGACGCTTGCGGACGGGGTGCGGCAGCGTCTCGTTCCGGCGATCCGCCAGCTCGAAGAGGTTGCCGCCCAAGCGCGTCGCACCGCAGGCACGCCCGAAGATCTCGGTTTCTTCGGGCGGCTCGCAGGCACGGCGGGGATCCCGGCGGGTCTCGCGATCGAGGTGGCCGCGGCGGCCGCAGAAGCGTCGAGCGCGTACTCCGAGCTCGCCGACTTCCTCGAGCGCGAGGTCGCGCCGCATGCGCCCACCGCCGACGCGTTCGGTCGGGATCGCTACGCGCTCGCCTCGGAGGCGTTCTTGGGCGCGAAGATCGATCTCGACGAGACCTACGAGTGGGGGCTCGAGGAGCTCGCGCGCATGGTCGACGAACAAGAGCGCACGGCGGCCGAGATCGTCGGCGGGTCGCCCCGCCCCGGCATCGTCGCAGAGGCGATCGCGAAACTCGAACAGGATCCGTCGCGCAAGCTCCACGGCACCGAGGCGCTGCAGCGCTGGATGCAGGAGACCAGCGATCGTGCGGTCGCCGAACTCGCGGGCACGCAGTTCGAGATCCCCGAGCAGATCCGTGCGCTCGAGTGCCGCATCGCACCGACGCAGGAAGGCGGCATCTACTACACCGGGCCGAGCGACGACTTCACCCGCCCCGGCCGCATGTGGTGGTCCGTTCCCGAGGGCGTCACCGAGTTCGATACGTGGCGCGAACTCACTACCGTCTACCACGAGGGCGTGCCCGGTCATCACCTGCAGATCGGCCAGGCCGTAGTGAACCGAGGGTCGCTCAACGAGTGGCGCCGTCAACTCGCCGGCACCTCGGGTCACGCCGAGGGATGGGCACTGTACGCGGAGCGCCTCATGGAGCAGCTTGGGTACCTTGATGATCCGGCGGATCGCCTCGGCATGCTCGATGGTCAGCGCATGCGTGCCGCCCGCGTCGTGCTCGACATCGGCGTACACCTCGGCAAGCGTCGCCCTGACGGCGGCGTGTGGGATGGCGAGTACGCCTTCGGGTTCCTCGCAGACAACGTCAACATGAACGACGGGTTCGTGCGCTTCGAGGTGCTCCGGTACCTCGGCTGGGCCGGGCAGGCTCCGTCGTACAAGGTCGGTCAGCGCATCTGGGAGCAGCTGCGCGATGAGGCATCCGCGCGCGCGACCAGCGACGGGGGGTCGTTCGACATCCGCGCCTTCCACCGCGACGCGCTCGCACTCGGCGGCGTGCGCCTCGACACCCTGGAGCGCGCCCTGCGGGGCGGCCTCGGCGCGTGACCGACCCGCTCTGCCCCTGCGACCGCGGCATCGCCTACGCGGCGTGCTGCGGCCCGTTGCACGCGGGGGAGCCGGCGCCCACGGCCGAGCGCCTCATGCGCTCGCGGTTCAGCGCGTTCGCGCTCGGCGACGCCGCGTATCTGCGCGCGAGCTGGGACCCGGCTACCCGGCCCGATGACCTCGACCTTGACGACGGCACCGAATGGCGGCGACTGTTCATCGAGGAAGTTGAGGGCGGCGGACCGTTCGACGAGGCCGGCTCAGTGACGTTCACCGCGATCGGTCGCGGGCCGGCTGGGCGCATCGAACTGCGCGAGCGCAGTCGCTTTGCGCGATCCGGATCCGACCGCCGTTGGATGTACGTCGACGGCGACGTCGAATAGCGCCGCTCGCGCCGCACCCTTAGAGGCGTACCGCCAGAAGCGGTTGGACGTCGGGCTCATCGGGATGCTCCTGATGCAATACTGACTCCGCACGCAGTCGGGGGAGCGCTTCGTCGAGGGTCGCCCCGAGCAGATGCAGTGTGTCGGCGCGGCGCGACTCCCAGACCGGGAACTCTCCGTCTGCGCGAGCGCTCGCCGGATCCCAGAGCAGAAAATCACCGTTCTCGCTCCAGCCGAACACGTCCAGACGTTCTGCGATCTCCCACGAGCCGTCGGGCTCGATCATCCAGTCGAAGTCTTCGGTACGGCCCTCATGAAATTGCGCGCGAAAGCGCGTGGTGAGGTGCTCGGCGCGTGCCCGACCATCGGCGAAGCCGGGGTGCACGGGCGGGTAGATCAGCCACAGGCCGAAGGTGCGGGCCCATCCGTACCGCTCGATGAAGTCGACATACGATTTCGGAAAGCCGAGGTCGTTCGCGAATCGGAACTGCTGCAATGCCTCGTGATCGAGGTGCTCGGTGGTCGGGTCGCCGTCGATGCTCCAAAGCTGAGAGTGATGCATGCGAAACCGAATCAGCGGATGTAGACGTCGAGGTGCGTGCCGAACGTGCCGCGGTCGTAGATTTTGCCGGGGTGCCCGAAAGGCGTCTCGAATACCGTGCCCTTCGGAGCGTCGCCGGCGAGCACGATGTAGCCATCGGAATCGCTGACGTAGCCGTCATCGTTGACGTGGCGGCCGGGAATCTCGAGGCCGGGCCCGGGAAGCACCTGCTCGCTGTAATACGTGAAGCGGTAGCCGCCCCAGTTCACGGCGCCGCTGAACATGAACTGCTCAAGCGTGTAGAGCGCGGTGCTGGCAGTGCCGGCGGCGGGTTGCTTCGCCGGTGTCGTCGCGGCCGGCTCCTCTGCCGCCGCGATGTCGAGTACGGCCAGCGTAGCGCCGCCGGTCGCCGTCGCAGCGGTGACCGAATGCGTGCCGCGCGTGTTCGTCGCAGTCGCATCGCCGGGTGCCGCGAACGCTGCAGTCATGGAAAACGGTGCAAGCACCGTGGTTCCGAGCAGCAGCGCGGCCGTGCCGGTCGCACCCACGGCGTGCACGCGGGTGCGCCACGGGGCGCGCGTGCGTGCAGTACCGGAGACCATGGCCACAGAGTCTAGCCTCCGGTACTGCGTGCCCGCGACGCGTACGCCTCGCGTCAGCTGCGCGACGCGCGCAGGCGCTGCACCCACGCTTCGACCGCTGCGGCCTCGCGCGGAATCCCCGCCGACAGGTTCACGCAGCCGTCAGCCGTCACGACGATGTCGTCTTCGATGCGCACGCCGATGCCGCGGTACTCCTCGGGCACGGTGAGGTCGTCGGGCTGGAAGTAGAGGCCGGGCTCGATGGTGAAGACCATGCCGGCCTCGAGCACGCCGTCGAGATACAGGTCGCGGCGCGCCTGCGCGCAGTCGTGCACGTCCATGCCGAGATGGTGGCTGGTGCCGTGCACCATGTAGCGACGGTAGTAGGCGGTGCCGTCGTCTTCGGGGAGGAAGCCCCACTCGCGCGTGCGGCGCTCGATGATCTCCATCGCGGCGGCGTGCACCTCCCGGAAGCGGATGCCCGGCTTCACAATGGCGCGTGCGGCGTCAGCCGCTTCGAGGACGGTCTCGTACACACGACGCTGCACCTCGCTGAAGGTGCCCGATATGGGTACGGTGCGCGTGATGTCCGCGGTGTACAGGCTGTCGAGCTCGATGCCGGCGTCGAGCAGCAACAGATCGCCGTCACGCACGGGGCCGTCGTTCTGAATCCAGTGCAATGTGCAGGCGTGGGGACCCGACGCGGCGATGGTCTCGTATCCGACTGTGTTGCCCTCGAGGCGGGCGCGCTGGTTGAAGACGCCCTCGACGATGCGTTCGCCGCGCGTGTGCGCGCTCGCCTGCGGCAGGGCCGCGAGGACGTCGTCGAAGCCCTGTGCCGTCGCGTCGACCGCGGCCTGCATCTCGGCGAGCTCGTACGAGTCTTTGACGAGGCGCAGCTCGGAGGCGACGCGGGCCACCTCGGGGTCGTCGAGCGTGCGGTCGGCGTCACCGGCAACGAACTCCCCGAGTGCGGCGGTGGCGACGCCGAGCGCCGCCGATACCTGCGCGAGCGACGGGCGCGGCCCGATCCAGAACTCGCCGATTTCGGGGTTCGCGAAGAACTCATCGCTGTCGCGACCGGCTCGCTCGCGGAAGTACACGGTGGCGTCGTGGCCGCCATCGCGCGGTTCAAACACGAGAACGGCACCGGGCTCGCTCGCGGACCCCCACCCGGTGAGGTGGGCGAACGCACTGTGCGCGCGGTACTGGTAGAACGTGTCGTTGGAGCGCTGCTTCATCGCACCCGCGGCCACGACGACGCGCTCACCCGGGAACTGCGCGGCGAAGGTCGCTCGGCGCTCGGCGGCGTGCGCCGCAACTGGCCAGGCCTCGGGGAGCGTCTCCGGGCGATCCGCCCAGTGCTTGGAGAGGTACTCCACGAACACGTCGGTCTGCGGAGTGGTGCTCCGGTTGCTGTTGTCGATTTCCACCTCGTGAGTGGTCTGAGCGCTGTCGGTCATGCGTCCATCTTCTCACTTCGACGACGAAGGCGACCGGCAGCGACCGCGCCGTAAGATGGCAGGATGACGGATTCCGCGGCGGGGCAGCCTGGCTTCGATCTGCACACGCACTCGGTGTTCTCGGACGGCACGACCCGGCCCGCTCAGATCGCGCGCGACGCCGCCGACATCGGCTTGGCCGGGTTCGCCCTCACCGATCACGACACCATCGACGGGTGGGAGGAAGCACGCGAGGCGGCGGCCTCGGCGGGCGTCGATTTTCTGCCGGGCATCGAGATCACGACGAAACACGGCGGCAAATCTCGGCACCTGCTCGGGTACGGCATCTCTCCGCTCGCCGGTGAACTCTTCGACGCCCTCGCTCATGTGCGCCGGTCGCGATTAACCCGCGCACGCCAAATGGTGCGTCTGGTCGCCGCCGATTACGCGATCACCTGGGAGGCCGTCGTCGGCGACGAAGACGCGCGCACTGTCGGGCGGCCGCACATCGCCGACGCGCTCGTCGCTGCCGGGTATTTTCCCGATCGCAGCACGGTGTTCGCCGAGCTCCTTCATCCGCGCTCCCGGTACTACCTCGGGACCGACGCGATCGAGACCGTGGAAGCGATTCGCATGGTGCACGCTGCCGGGGGCGTCGCCGTGCTCGCCCACCCGGCTGCGTTCCGACAGCGGACTCCCGTATCTCCGCGCGAGCTCGGCGAGCTCGCCGAAGCGGGGCTCACCGGGGTCGAGCTGCGCCATCCCGAGCACCGCGACGACTGGATGCCTCCGATCATCGCGGCGGTCGCTCAGCAGGGACTCGTGGCTACCGGTTCGAGCGACTACCACGGCGCTGGAAAGCCGAATCTCCTCGGGCAGCAGACCACCGATCTCGAGACGGTGGCGCGGCTCCGCGAAGGGCTCGCGACGCCGCGCTGAATCGACGCAGGGTGATGCGCCAGTCGTCTCAGTGGCCCTGCGACGCAGACCAGAGTTCGGCGTACGGGCCCGGCACCGCCAGCAGTTCGTCGTGCGTGCCGGTCTGGGCGATCCGGCCGTCGTGCATGACCACGATGCGATCTGCGCTCGCGGTCTGGGCGAGCCGATGCGCAATCACGACCGAGGTGCGGGGGCCGGCAGCGGCGCGCGACGCGGCGTCGAGCAACTCCGCGTCTTGCGAGCCTGCCTCAGCGGTCGCCTCATCGAGAATGACCAGCGGGGCTTCGGCGAGCGCGACGCGCACGAGCGCGAGGTGCTGGGCCTGACCTGGAGTGAGGGTGAGGCCGGTATCGCCAATACGGGTGTCGAGGCCCTCGGGCAGATGCAGGATCCACTCCGCACCCAGGCGCCCGATCGCCGCGGTGATCGTCGCGTCATCGGCGTCGGCGAAGAGTGTCAGGTCGTCGCGCACGGTGCCATCGAACACGTGCGGCTCCTGCGCGAGCAACACGGACGCCGCACGCTGATCGACGGGGTGTGCCTCGGCGAGCGCGCGTGCGTCGTGCCGCACCGTGCCGCGGCGCGGCACGAGCTCGCCGGCGACGACGCGGGCGAGCGTCGACTTACCCGCGCCGCTCGCGCCAACGACGGCGACGAACTCCCCGGGGGCGATGGAGAGCGCAACATCAGCGAGGTCGGTGGTGTCGGCGCGGTATCCGAATTCCAGATCGACGATCTCCAGGTGACCGCGCCGCACGGCAGCGGTTGGGGCGCCAGGCGTCGATGCGCCTGCTGACGATTCAACCGCCGTCGTCTGGCGATCCGGCACCGGCAGCATGATGACGCCGGTGAGCCGCGCGAGGCTCGCCCCGGCGTCCTGCAGATCGTCGATGCGTGCGAGCAGGCTGCCCATCGGGCCGAAGAGGCCGAGAAAGTACAGTGCGGCGGCGGTCGCAGCACCGATTTCGAGCGTGCCTGACGAGACCAGGAGGTATCCGACGAGCAACACGGCAGTAAGCCCGACGAACTCCGCAAAGTTGAGGTTGCCGAAGAACACGTTTCGTACATGCGTCGCGCGCACCTCCAGCCCGATGGCCTGCTCCGATGCGTCGCCGATGCGGGTCAGGTGTCGGGCTTCGGACTGGAGGGCGGCGACCGTGTCGGCGCCGCGCACGGCCTCGATGGTGCGCTGGCCCCGCTCGGCGACTGCGGCGCGGTGATCGCGGTAGACCGGAGCGCTGCGCCGCAGGAACACGCGCAGGGCGATGATCTGGATGGGGGCCGCGGCGAGAGCCGCCAGGGCGAGTCGCGGGTCGAGCACGCTCATGCCGACGAGGCTGAGCGCGATGCCGAACCCCGCACTCAGGAGCGCCGGCAGCGCTTCCGAGACGACCTCTCCGACGGCACGCACATCGGTGGAGAGGCGAGAGATGAGGTCGCCGGTGCCGGCGGCCTCGATGCGCGCGGCAGGCTGAGCGAACGCCGAAGCGAACGCGGATTCGCGCACGACACGGATCGTGCGTTGCGCCAGACGCGCGAGGAGCACGCGGCCCAACCAGGTGAGTGCGGCGCCGACGGCGAAGGCGACGACGAGCGCGATGACGACGGGCACGAGCACGGACTCGTCGCCGGCGACGACGCCGTCGACCAGACGACCGACGAGCCACGGAGCGACGAGTGCGGCACCGGTGCCCGCGCCAATCGCCAGGAGCGCGGCGATCGGGAGCAGGGGCGTGCGGCCGACGGTGCGTGCTAAGAATCGTGCCGTGTCGCGACCGCTCGCCACCGGCAGCTTGGTCGTCTGGGGATCGCTCATCGGGTCGCCTCCCGGAGGTCGTGCACCCGGTCGCAGGCGGCGAGCAAGCTGGGACGATCGGTGATCAGCAGCATGGTGCGGCCTGCCGCGCCGAGCGCTGCGGCGATGCGCGCTTCGGTCACCGGGTCCATCGCGGTTGTCGGCTCGTGGAGCACGATCACCTCGTGCGGCTGGTGCAGGGCGCGGGCGAGCAGCAGCCGCTGACGCTGGCCGCCCGAAAGTCGCAGCCCCCGCTCGCCGAGCGGCTCGTCGAGCCCGAGCGGCAAGCGCTCGACGACCTCATCGAATCCTGCCGTCGCGAGGTGCGTTTCGTCGGCGGGTGCGCCGAGGTTCTCTGCCGCCGAACCGCTGAAGACGGCGGCGGCGTGCGGGGGCGCGAAGATGGCGGTGCGCAGCGCCCGCGAGTCGAGCGTGCTGGCATCGATGCCACCGATCGAGATCTCACCGGGAAGCGCTCCGCGTCGCGCGCCCAGCAGATCGGCGAGGTCGTTCGCGTGCGCCGGGTCGCACCGCACGCCGACCACCGCGCCCGGGGGCACGACGACGAAGCCCCGCGCAGTGGCGATGGTGAGCGGGGCGGGCGCGCTGCTCGCGGTCGATGCCGTGATCCGCTCGGCCGATTCAGTGCGGGGTGCCGGATCCTCCAGCCCTGCATCGCGTGCCGCGTCGCCCGAGAGGTACTCCGACAGTCTCCGCGCCGAGCCGTGCTTCGCGGCGATCTGTGCCGGCACCGAGCCGAGCGTCTGCAGCGGTTCCTTAATGATCTGCGCCAGCCCCATGGCGGTGACGAAACCGCCGATCGATACGTCTCCGTGCAGCGCGAGCCAGCCGCCGAGGGCGGCGATGCCGGCGAAGACGCAGCCGCTCACCAGCGTTGCGAGTGACGCGAGACCCGCTGATGAGCGCTCGGCGCTGAGGGCGGCCTCGGCGGCGCTGGCGCTTTCCGCGCGGTAGCGTTCACTGGCCCGTTCGGCGCCGCCCAACGAGCTGAGCACGCGGAAGCCGGTCGCGAAGTCGGTTCCCACCGTGTCGAGGCGCGCCGCGCGGTTCTGCGCGGCGAAACCGCGACGACGCAGGGGGCCGCTCACGATGTGCACGAGGGCACCCTGCACCAGGGCGCCGACGATCGCGGCCACCGCCAGCTGCCAGGCGATGCCGAGTAGCACGAACACCGAGAGGCCGACCGCGGCAACGGACGCCGCGATCTCGGCCGCGACCCAGAAGATGCCCGCCGACTGGAACGTGTCTGAAGCTGACAGGGCCAGCACGTCGCCCGTCGGGCGGCGGCGACGCGAACCGTCGAACAGGGCCATCCCGATCACGCGTTGACGCAGGGTGTGCTCGCCACGGGTGTACACCCGAGTGCCGACGCGCACGCCCGTCTGCCAGGCCACGATGAGCAGCAGGAACGCCGTAGCGAGCAACCCGAGCGACCAGACGAGGGCGAGCGGATCCCGAGGTCCGATCGCATGATCGATGACGACGCCGACCGCGACCGGCACGAGCACCTCGCCGAACTGGTGCGCCGCGAACCCCGACAGCGCGAGCGCCGTGCGCCCGGGGCGCCGACCGCCCGAAAGTGCCTCGCCGAAGACCGCTCCCGGCGTCACCCCGGTGCGCTGTGCACGATGTCGGTGTCGACGGGCGAAACGGGACATCAGGGACCTCGGCGAAAAGTAAACGGTGATAATGCCGCAACGGCAGCACCACCAGCCTAAGCCGGGGAGATGTCGCGATACGGACAAACGCAGTCGCGCAGGAGACGGAACGCGCGTCTCCTGCGCGGGCGATCGACTAGCTCTCCGAACTCGGTTCGTGCGACGGGGCAGCGGTCACGGAGGATTCTGAATTCGCAGCGTTTGCCGTGCTCGACCCATTTGCGCCGCCACTGCGACGGCGGCGGCGGCGACGCTTCGGGGCCGCGGTCTCGCCCGAGGCAGCGAGTGCGTCGGCCGGTGTCAACGGGGCACCGGGCTCGCCGCCGCCCTCGGTATCGTGCCCGTGCTGCTCATGGCTGTGGCCCTCGTGACGGCCACGGCCCTGCGGATTCGCGCTGCGGGTGCGGCGGCGCGTGCGAGTGCTCGTGCTGACCCCGTCGCCGTCGGCCGGCAGGCCGTCGGTCGATCCCGAGCCGCCGGTGCGTGCACCGCGCTCACCGCGTCCGCCGCGCCCTCCGGTGCGCTCGCGCGGAGCGCGCTCCTTGACCGGGGTGGCCTTGAGACGGCCCTTCGACCCCTCGGGAATCTTGAGGTCGGCGAAGAGGTGGGGTGACGACGAGTAGGTCTCAACCGGGTCGGGCACGCCGAACTCGAGCGCCTTGTTGATGAGTGCCCACTTGTGCAGGTCGTCCCAGTCCACGAAGGTAACCGCGATGCCGGTGCGGCCCGCGCGGCCGGTGCGGCCAACACGGTGCAGGTAGGTCTTCTCGTCATCGGGCACGGTGTGATTGATCACGTGGGTGACGTCGTCGACGTCGATGCCGCGGGCGGCGACATCGGTGGCGATCAAGATATCTTTCTTGCCCGCCTTGAAGGAGGCCATCGCGCGCTCGCGCTGCTCCTGATTCAGATCTCCGTGCACCGAAGCCGCGGAGAAGCCGCGATCGACAAGCTCCTCCTGAAGCTTCGCCGCCGCGCGCTTCGTGCGCATGAAGATTACGGTCTTACCGCGGCCCTCGGCCTGCAGAATACGGCCGATCACCTCGTCTTTGTCGAGCGAGTGGGCGCGGTAGATGATGTGCTCGATGTTGGCCTGCGCTGCGCCCTCGTCCGGGTCAGAAGCGCGGATGTGAATCGGCTTCGACATGAAACGACGCGCCAGCGTCACGATCGTGCCGGGCATCGTCGCGGAGAAGAGCATCGTGTGACGCGTCGGGGGCGTCAGCGAGAACAGCTTCTCGATGTCGGCGAGGAAACCGAGGTCGAGCATCTTGTCGGCCTCGTCGAGCACCATCTCGCGCACCTTGCCGAGATCGAGCAGGCGCTGGTTCGCGAGATCGAGCAGACGACCTGGGGTACCGACGACGATCTGCGCCCCCGCCTTCAGCTGCTCGATCTGCCCCTCGTAGGCCTTGCCGCCGTAGATCGGCACCACGGTCGCTGCGCGATTCTTCGCGGCGAGCTCGAGATCTTCATAGACCTGCACCGCGAGCTCGCGGGTCGGCACGACGACGAGAGCCTGCACGCCCGGTGCCGGGTCGGTGCCGATGCGCTGCAGCACAGGCAACCCGAAGCCGAAGGTCTTGCCGGTGCCCGTCTTGGCCTGGCCGATGATGTCTTGCCCCGTGATGGCGAGCGGGACCGTCTGCTCCTGGATGGGGAAGGCATCGACGATGCCTTCCGCCGAGAGCGCATCGACAAGATCCTGATCGACGCCGAGTTCGAGGAATGTGGTCATAGTGCGTCCTGTTCGATCGGTGCGGTGCTGCGCGCGCGATTCGATAGAGCGCAGCGGCCGGGGCTCCGGTGGCCCTGGCGTTATGGTCGTTCCCGGTCAGTCTATTCCAGGGCATCCCCATGGCGACGGTAAGCTGACAGGGTGTTCGAGTGGATCAAAGGACTGCGCCGAAAGAGCGCCCCGCAGCGTAAACTGCGCTCGCGCGGTGACGACAGCGACACCGAGCGCGTCGAGCTCGCCGAGTTCGCTCCCGCGATCCTGCCGTTTCTCGGGCTGACCGCCTATCTGCAGCTCGAGCTCTACGAGGCCGCCACGCGTGCGGTTGCAGGAGCACCCTCGCTCAAAGCGAAGGATGTGCTGGCGCGCGTCGCCGGGCAGACACTCGCGAAGCATCAGCAGCTCACGAACGAGATTCGTGAGCGCGGGCACGAGCCTCACATCGTCATGGAACCGTTCTCGACGGTGATCGACTCGTACGTCGAGCGCATCGATGCCGACGACTGGCACCAGCACGTGCTGTCGCTCTACCTCGTCGGCGGGCTGTTCGACGACTTCTTCGCGAGCCTCGCGGGCGGGCTGAGCGACGGGTACCGCACGGAGGCCATCGCGATCCTGAGCAACGACACCGGTCGACCCGAGCTGAAGTCGCTGCTCGAAGAGGCCCTCGCCGCCGATGCAGAGCTCGCGAGCTGGCTCGCGCTCTGGGGGCGCCGCCTGGTGGGCGACACCCTGCTCGTGTCGCGTGCGGTGCTGTCGCTCAGCGACCACCGCCCGTTCGTCGCAAGCGAGGTCGAGCCGGTCTTCACCGAGCTCATCGCCGACCACATCCGCCGCATGGACGGCCTGGGGCTGACCGCCTGAGGCGACGATGCTGACCGTTCCGCACTGCGCCTACTTCGAGGCGGGGCGCTGCCGATCGTGCGCGCTCATCGAAACGCCGTACCTGAAACAGCTCACCGATAAGGAGCGTCGGTGCCGCGAGCTGCTGCCGCGGGTTGCCGAAGCGCAGTGGTTGCCGAGCGTTGCCGGGGGAGTCGCCGACTTCCGCAACAAGGCGAAGCTCGTCGTCGGAGGAAGCGCCGGGCGCGTGACGCTCGGCATCCTCGGGCCAGACGGACGAGGCGTCGACCTGCGCGACTGCCTGATCCAGGAGCCCGGCATCCGCGAGGCGATCCCGCCGCTCGGGGCGTTTCTCGAAGCGACCCGACTCGCGCCCTACGACGTTCCGACGAAGCGCGGCGAACTGAAGTTCGTGCATCTCACGCTGGCGCCCTCGGGCGCGCTGATGCTGCGCTTCGTTGTGCGCACGCAGCAGGCGCTGCAGACGCTACGCAAGGCGCTCCCGGACCTGCTGCGCCGGGTGCCGCGTGCCGCCGTGGTCAGCGTGAATCTGCTGCCCGAGCACAAGGCGGTGCTCGAGGGCGAGCGCGAGGAGCTGCTGCTCGGATCATCGCTCGAGATGGAGCTCGGCGATATCTCGCTGCACCTGCGACCGCAGAGCTTCTTCCAGACGAATACGTCGGTGGCACGCGCACTCTACGCTCAGGCGGCCGAGTGGGTGGTCGCCGAGCGCCCCGTATCGATCTGGGACCTCTACTGCGGCGTCGGCGGGTTCGCGCTCCACTGCGCCATCGCCGCCCGAGACGCGCTCCGATCGTCGCGCACCGAAGCCGCAGCGCCTCGCGTGCAGGGTGTCGAAATCAGTGCGTCGGCGATCGAATCGGCCCGACGCAGCGCTGCAGACGCCGGGATCGCAGCCGACTTCGTCGTCGCCGACGCCACCGCCTACGCGCTCGCCGCACCGGCTGAGCAGATCCCACACACCGTCATCGTGAACCCGCCGCGCCGCGGCATCGGTGCGCAGCTCGCGGAGTGGCTCGAGGCAGCGCCCGTGCAGCGTGTCATCTATTCGAGCTGCAACCCCGAGAGCCTCGCGCGCGATCTCGCGGCCATGCCGTCATGGTCGGTGGGCAGTGCGCGCGTCTTCGACATGTTTCCGCACACGAACCACCTCGAAGTGATGGTGCTGCTCGAGCGGCGAGTCTGATCTCGGTCGCGCCGTATCCCGATTCGGTGCGGGGATGGGAGGATGGCCCCATGAACATCGTGCTCGGAGTCACCGGCGGCATCGCCGCGTACAAGGTTGTGCTGCTCGCCCGGACCCTGGTCGAGGAGGGGCACGAGGTACACGTCGTGCCGACCGAAGACGCCCTGAAGTTCGTCGGAAAGCCAACGTGGGAGGCGATCAGCCGCAATCCGGTCACGACGTCGGTGCACGAGGATGTGCCCGAGGTGCGCCATGTGGCGCTCGGTCAGCACGCCGATCTGATCGTCGTGGCGCCCGCGACCGCGAACACCCTCGCGCGCATGACCGCGGGCCTCGCCGATGACCTGCTCGGCACCACGCTGCTCGCGACGCGTGCACCGGTGCTGGTGGCGCCCGCGATGCACACGGAGATGTGGCAGCACCCGGCGACGCAAGACAACGTGGCGATTCTGCGATCGCGCGGCGTGCACTTCGTGGGGCCGGAGTCGGGGCGGCTGACCGGCGCCGATACCGGGCCGGGGCGCATGAGCGAGCCCGACACCATTGCCGCTCGCGTGCGCGAACTCTTGTCGGGTGCGATCGAGGTCGAAGATGCGGCTGAGGCGACCGATGCGCCGGATCACCCGGACCTCGTCGACGCGCCGCCGACGGTTGCCGCACCGACGATCGCGACGGAAGCGCCCCTCGAGACCACCGCTGCCGAGGCGTTCGACTCGGCGCGCATCGATACGTCGGGCGCGGTCCATACTCCAGACCTGGCGGGGCTGCGCATTCTCGTGACCGCCGGCGGAACCCGTGAGCCCATCGACCCGGTGCGCTACCTGGGCAACCGTTCGAGCGGCCGGCAGGGGGTCGCCGTTGCCGCTGCCGCAGCGGATCGCGGAGCGAAGGTGGTGCTCCTCGCCGCCAACATCGACAACGCCGTGCTCGACGAGGTGCGAGATCGGGCCGCCGTGCGCGTGGTGCCGGTCGGCACGACCGCCGAACTTGAGACCGCCGCTCGCGCCGCCGCCGCGGGTGCCGAAGCCATCATCATGGCCGCGGCCGTCGCCGATTACCGTGTCGCGAACGTCGCCGAACATAAGATCCGCAAGGAAGACGCGCCCGGCTCGGCTCCCGTGCTCGAACTCGTCGAAAACCCCGACATCCTCGTCGGGCTGGTGCACGAGCGCCGGCCCGGGCAGATCATCGTCGGGTTTGCCGCCGAAACGGCGGAGAGCGAAGACGAACTGCTCGAGCGAGGTCGTCGTAAGCTCGCGCGCAAGGGTGTCGACCTGCTCGCCGTCAACGCGGTCGGTTGGGACGCCGGATTCGAATCCACCGAGAACACGCTGCATCTGCTCGCCGACGACGGCGAGCGCGCCGCGGTGGCTTCGGGCAGCAAGCGAGACGTCGCCGACGAACTGCTCGATGCGGTGCGAGACGCACTGCGCGGGTAGGCGGCCCCGTCCACGAAACGACGCTGCCCGGTGAACCTCAGGGGTTCACCGGGCAGCGTCGTGACGAGACGTCAGGTCTCGGGCGATCGTGACGAGCGCGTCAGCTGATGAAGCCGACCTTGCGGCCGCCTTCGCCGCCGAGCTCGACGTAGGTGATCGACTCCGTGTTCACCAGGTACTGATGGCCCTTGACGTCCGAGAACGACACGAGCGCGTCGCCCTTCGACGCGGCGTCTTCGATGCTGCTGCGCACCTGATCCGCGCTCGCGTCGGTGTCGAACGCGAGTTCACGGGGAGAGTGCTTGATACCGATGCGGATTTCCACGGGGCCTCCTGAAAGTGCGGTGGCGGGATCGCCACATGCGTCTGAAATCGAGTCTACGGGCGGTGCGCACCGAGCCGGCCCGGTGAAGCGGTGCGTTCGCCAGCAGCGCACCGATGCACCCGGCGATAGCCGCCCGCCGCACGCTGGTCGGCCGCCTCAGAACGGGTGCACCGAGATTGTCGGCGGCGCTCAGTAGGCTGACGATATGACCGAATTCGACCCGTCGCAGGTGCACGCACGCGATCTCGTGACGCTCCTCGAACCCGGGCAGCACGCCCGCGTACTCGGTGCTCCCGGCAGCGGCAAGACGCTGGTGCTCGTCGAGGCGTTCTGTCAGGCACACGAGCGTGAAGGGTGGGGCGAAGGCGATGTGTTGGCGATCGCCCCGAACCGCCTGGTGGCCGCCGATCTGCGCGCCCGGGTCGAGCGTCGCATCGGTCGCGCCCTCGGCGGCACCCCGGTGCGTACCGCGGCGTCATTCGGGTTCGCCGTGCTTGCGCGTGAACACGCGATTGCCGGCACCGAGGCCCCGCGTCTCTTGACCGGCACCGTGCACGACGAGGTGATCGCCGAGGTGATCGCTGAGATCGATGCCCCTGCCGCAGCAGCGGCCGCTGGTCTCATTCCGGAGGTGCTCGCGACCGCTCCGTTTCGTGCCGAGCTGCGCGACCTGGGGCGCGTGCTCGACGACTACGGGCTGCAGGCATCGGAGCTGCTCGCAACGCTCGACGGTGCCGCTGCGAGCGACTCCGCGTACTCGCTTGCCCCCGACGCCGATCTCGCATCGCGGTGGCGGGTCGCCGCGCAGCTCATCGACGCGGTCGAGCGCCGACTTCTTGCCACGCGCGCGGGGGAGTCGAGCGCCAGCGCCTTGCTCCGTGCTGCGGGAGCGGCGATTCGCGCACACGGGGTGCGGTCTGACGCACACGCTTCGGGGCAGGCGTTCGCGGTGCCGCGCCTGATCCTCGTCGATGACGCGCAAGAACTCGGCGAAGGGCCACTCGCCTTGCTCGCGGCGTGCGCCGAAGCCGGCAGCAGCATCGTCGTGTTCGGCGACCCTGACATCGCGACAGGGGCATTCCAGGGCGAGCGCGCAGGCGTACTCGCGGGCGTCGACGCAGCTCTGGCTCGACGCGTCCCTCCCGAGCAACTGCGATCACGTGCCGCGGCCGGCGTGCCTGATGAAGCGTGCGTGACGCTCGATCGGGTGCATCGGCAGCACGCAACACTGCGCAGGTTCGTTCGCTCGCTCACCGATCGCATCGGTACAGCCGGTGCCGGCGCGCAGCGGGCCGCTGAGGCGGCATCGCCCGAAACGACTCCGTCCGCAGCGTCTCCTGACGCAGCGGGCGCCGCGTCGGCGGCGGCGAATGCGGTGCAGTTCGCCCGTGCCGAGTCGCCGGCTGAGCAACTCGGCATCATCGCGCACCGATTGCGCGCGCGGCATCTCGGCCTCGACGGTGGGCCAGCCGTCGACTGGAACGATATGGCGGTGATCTGTCGCAGCCGTGGCGAGGCGATGCGCGTTGCTCGCGCGCTCGCGGTGCACCAAGTGCCCACCGGCATCGCATCCGGGGGGTTGGTACTGCGCGAGCATCGGATCGTCCGAGAACTCGTGGAGTTGCTGCAGCACGCACTGGGCTTTCGAACGCTGACAGCAGACGAGATCATGCGGCTGGCGGGCGGGGTCATCGGCGGCCTCGATCCGGTCGCCGTGCGTCGACTGCGCGGCGCTCTGCTGCTCCAAGAACGCCGAGACGCTGCTGCTGCATCGCGGGCGACCGAGCCCATTGACGCGCTCGTGCTCGATGCGTTCGCGTTTCCCGGTGCGACACCCCTCGTCGACAGCGCCGGCGGTCGCACACTGCGCCGTCTCGGTCTGATCGCCCAGGCGGCTACACGCGTGCGTGAGGCCGGAGGCACGGCTCGCGAAACGCTCTGGGCGGTGTGGGACGGCACGCGACTCGCGCCCACATGGCAGGCCGACGCGTTAGACGCGCGAGGCGCACGGGCCGACGACGCCCACCGCTCGCTCGATGCGGTGATGGGCCTCTTCTACGCCCTGCAGCGACACGAGGAATCGGCGAGTGCTCAGCCGATCGACGCGCTGCTGAGCGATGTGCTCGAAAGCACGGTGCCCGAAGATTCGCTGGCGCAGCGCAGCCAGCGCGCCGCAGTCACCGTCACGACCCCGCAGGGAGCGATCGGGCGCGAATTCTCGATCGTTGCGGTGGTCGGGGTGCAAGACGGTGCCTGGCCCAATTTGCGCTCGCGCGGCTCGCTGCTGGGCACGGCAGCCCTCGAACGCTGGCTGCGCGGTGCGGCTGCGACCGCGCCTTCCCGACGCGACACGATGCATGACGAGCTGCGCCTGTTCGCCCACAGCTGTGCGCGGGCTCGCGGTGAACTGCTGGTGGTCGCGATCGGCGACGAGCAGCAGCATCCCAGCGCATTCTTCGGGCTCGGTCGTGAGCACGTGGTCGTCGGTTTGCCCAGCACGCGCCTGACGCTGCGTGGGCAGGTGGCGGCCATGCGACGCCGCGTGGTCACGGATGCAGATGATACCGAGGCGCAGTCAACGCTCGTCGCGCTGGCGCGCGCGGAGGTGCCGGGGGCGCACCCCGATGACTGGTACGGAGTCCGCCCCCCGAGCACCAGCGCGCCGCTCACCGACCTCGAAGCCGACCCTGACGCGACGGTCGGTGTCAGCCCATCGCAGCTCGAACGTGCCGAGACGTGCCCACTCGATTGGGCAGTCTCCAGTCTGGGCGGCGGATCGGGCAGCGTCCAGGCGAGCCTCGGCACACTGCTGCACCATGCATTCGAAACGGCGACCGAGCCCGACCCCGATGCGCTCCTGAAAATCGTGCAGCAGGAGTGGGCGAAGTTGCCGTTCGTCGCCCCCTGGGAAGCCGAACGCACCGAGCGTCTCGCGCGCGCGATGACCGC
The DNA here is from genome assembly GCF_001273845.1 of Leucobacter musarum subsp. musarum. Classification (GTDB taxonomy): domain Bacteria; phylum Actinomycetota; class Actinomycetes; order Actinomycetales; family Microbacteriaceae; genus Leucobacter; species Leucobacter musarum. The sequence goes on along the minus strand of NZ_JHBW01000087.1, from coordinate 622,235 downwards.
CGGGCTCGCCGCCTACCTCCAGGAGTTCACGACGTCAGATCGCGAGCTCATCGGAACCGAGGCGGCATTCAAGGTGCGCATCGACCGCGCTGAATTGCGTGGCATCGCCGACCGTTTGGAACGACGGGAGACCGCTGATGGTGCAGAAGAAGTGACCGTCCTCGACCTGAAAACCGGGCGCACGCCACCGAGTGGTCCAGCTTCAGAACAGCACGCGCAGTTGCAGGCCTATCAGCTCGGGGTGCTGCTCGGTGCATTCGAGACCGGGGCAGCGCGCAGCGGTGGCGCGCGTCTGCTCTACGTGCACCCGGACGCGGCGAAACAGAAAGGGTTCATCGAGCGTGTGCAGCAGCCGCTCACCGACGAAGCCCGCGACGCCTTTGCGGAACGGGTGTCGGCGGTCGCCCGTGTGATGGCGGGCGGGAGCTTCACCGCACGGGTCGAACACCACTGCTCAGACCCGCACCAGCCGGGCAACTGCCGCCTGCATGTGATCCCGGCGGTGAGCCGCGCATGACCGCTGATGCACAACGCGAACCGGTGTTCTCCGCGACCCGCATCGCTGAAATTCTCGCGGTACCGCCGTCGACTCCACTGGTGCCGACGGCCGAGCAACGCGGCGTGATCGAGCACCCGCTCGGCAGTTCGACGCTGGTCGTCGCGGGCGCCGGCAGCGGCAAGACCGAGACGATGGCCAATCGCGTCGTCTGGCTCGTGGCGAATGGCCTCGCCGCCCCCGACGAGGTGCTGGGCCTCACGTTCACCCGGAAGGCCGCCGGTGAGCTGCGCGAGCGCATTTCACTGCGCCTGGCGGTGTTTGCGGAGCGATTGCGCGACTCCGAGGAACGCGGAACCCTCGAACCCGGTGAAATCGAGCGGGCCGGTGAACTCCAAGCACTGCTCGCCGACGGGCTCGAGATTCCAGAGGTCAGCACCTACAACGCGTTCGCAGCCGGGGTGCTGCAAGAATTCGGCATCGCTGCCGGAGTAGCTCCGGGAGCATCGGTGATCGATGAAGCGACGGCCTGGCGCATCGCACGCGAGGTCGTGCTCACGAGTCACGACCCTGCGCTCATCGACAGCGAGTTGCGGGTGCCTGAACTGGTTCGCCACTTGCTCGCACTCGACCACGCGGTCGCGGACAACCTCACCTCGCTTGACCGTGTCGACCGAGTGGTCGAAGAATTCAGGCGGGTCATTCACCTCCCGTACAACGAGAACGAGATCGGGCGCGAGCCGAGCGGCAAGCAGTACGCACCGGTGCGAGACGCCGTGGCGAGCCTTGCCGAAACCCCGCTCATCACACGCCTGGCTCGAGCGTATGCCGCTGAGAAACAACAGCGCGGGGTCATCGAGTTCCCCGACCAGTTGGCGCTTGCCACCGAGGCGATCGAGCAGTCGCGAGAGGCACGGCGAGTGCTTCGCCGTCGGCACCGCGTGGTGCTGCTCGATGAAGTGCAAGACACGTCGGTCGGCCAGACGCGCTTCCTCTCACGAATTTTTTCGGGAGGGTCGGTCATGGCCGTCGGTGACCCGCATCAGTCCATCTACGGATGGCGCGGCGCCTCCGCTGAGGGTCTGCAATCATTCCATGCCGATTTTGCTCCGCGGAAGGTCGACGGGGCAGACCGCCACGAACCGGAGAGGGCTTTGCGGTCGGAACCGGCGACCCTGACGCTCTCCACAAGCTGGCGCAACCCGAAAACTGTGCTCGATATCGCGAACGCCATTGCGCGGCCGCTCGCTGCCGAATCGCTCATTGACGTCCCGGTGCTGGCGCCTCGGCCCGGAGCCGGAAGCGGCGGCGTGGAATGGCGATATCCCGAGACCGTGCACGAGGAACGTGTTGCGGTCGCCGAATGGATGCGCGACGCACGGTTGCAGCACGTCGAAGCGCACGGCGAACTTCCCACAGCCGCGGTGATCTTCCGCACGCGCGGGTCGATGGCGGCGTTCGCCGCCGCACTCGCGGAGGTCGGCGTGCCGGCGCGCATCGTCGGTCTCGGCGGCCTGCTATCGACCCCCGAGGTCACCGACGTGGTCAGTGCGCTGCGATGCCTCTGGTATGCAGACGCCGGTGGCGAGCTCATCCGGTTGCTGACCGGCCCCCGCTTTCGCATCGGAGTTGCCGACATCGCCGGGCTTCGGGAAGCCGCGCGATGGTTCGGGGAGCGTGACGTGACGCAGCGCCCCTTGACTCCCGAAGAGCGTGCGCCCGACCAGGTGCTCCCTGACCCCGACCGCACGTACACCCTCATCGACGCGCTCGACCAGATCGCCGGCATGCGTGGACTCGATCACCGCGCGCTGTCGAACATCAGCGCAGTCGGTCGAGAGCGCATGCGCGATGCTGGGCGCATGCTCGCCGCGTTGCGTCAGAGCGTCGGCGGCAGTATTGCTGAACTGATCGGCGCGACCGTGCACGCGTTGCGCATTGATATCGAACTCGACGCCAATGAAGCCGGCCCGCATGCCGGCAGCTCAGCGGCGCACGCCAACCTCGATGCGTTCACCGCGCTGGTCGAGGGTTACCTTGCGATCGACACGATCGGCACGCTGCCATCGCTGCTCGAATGGATCGAACGCGCTACAGAGAACGACGACGCTGCCGAGCACGTTGCCGCTCCCGCTCCAGGCACCGTGCAGCTCATCACCGCGCACGGGTCCAAAGGGCTGGAGTGGGATTTGGTCGCTGTTCCCCGGTTCGTCACCGGAGAGTTTCCAGGCTCCGCGCGCACGGGTGCCGGGTGGCTGCGCACGGGCCAGATTCCTGACGAGTTGCGAGGTGATGCGTCGGCGCGACCCTCGCTGAACTGGCGCATCTCGGAGACGCAGCAGGAGCTCCGCGACCGCATCGCGGAGTATCGCGAGGCGTTGAAAGTGCGTCACCTCGATGAGGAGCGGAGGCTGGCCTACGTCGCCGTCACGCGCGCCGCCGATCGATTGCTGCTCACCGGTTCGTTCTGGGGCGGTCAGATCCGGCCGCGCACCCCGTCACCGTTCATGGTCGAGCTCGTCGATGCCGGCCTGCTGGCCGGGCTTCCCGTGGAATCCCAACACGACGCGGATCCGAGCGAACGCGAGGAGCTCACGCTGCAGTGGCCGCTCGACCCGCTCGGAACGCGAACGCCGGCCGTGCTCGCCGCTGCTGACCGAGTGCGTGCGGCGCTCGACGCTGCAGATACGCGCGATGCGAGCGGTGCGCGCGACGTGAACGATGCGAATACGCGTGGCACGTCAGCGGGAACGGTTGCGGGGAGCCCGGAAGACGCCGACGACATCGACCCCGCAGTTCGTCTGCTGCTCGCCGAACGTGCAGCGACCGAACGGGGGATGGCCGCGGTGGCGCCACCCGCAGAACGACTGACCGCGTCGACATTCCACGAATTCGTCGAAGATCCGCGGGCCGCAGAACGCGCGAGACTGCGTCCGATTCCGCAGCGCCCGTATCGCCGCACCCGAGTGGGCAACCGATTCCACGAGTGGGTCGAGCGACGCGCCACCACGGCGCGCGGCACCGAACTGGCACTCGTCGGGCTCGATGACCTCGTCTGGGACCAGGGTCGCTCGCTCGACGCCGACCCGCAAGAGACCGATCCAGACGCGGCCGAGCTCGCACCACTCATCGAGCGCTTCGAGCAGTCGCGGTGGGCGCCGCTCACCCCGATCGCCGTCGAACAGGAGGTGACGCTGCCGTTCGCCGGGCGCACACTCGTGTGCAAACTGGATGCCGTGTATGCGCACGATGACGGCCGGGTCGAGGTCGTCGACTGGAAGTCTGGTCGCTCACCACGCACGGAAGCCGAACGCGCATCGCGGTTCTTCCAGCTCGACCTGTATCGGCACGCGTATGCGCAGTGGGCAGGCATCGAACCCGATCAGATCGATGTCGCACTGTTCTACGTCGCCGAGGGAGTCGAACTCACCGGCGGCGCGCTTCGCAGTCTGCCGGAACTCGAGCAGATCTGGCTCGACGCCGCAGCGCGGCTTCACGCCGGCGACGTCGCGGAGGCGCCGTCGCCAGTGTGAAACGTCTCGCTACCGCGGCGGGCCCGCAGGGAGATCGTCGTCGTCAATCGGGGCCGTGAGCTGCGCGTCATGATCACTATCGGCTGCGGCCCACCCGCTCGCGGGGAGAGGATCGATCACGTCGGTGATGCCCTTGATCACGTCAGTCGCGTTCGCATCGGTGCCCGTTGCTGCGGTGTCGGTGCCGAATTCGGTGTCGGTCGCGGTGCCATCCGTCGTGTTCGAATCCCTTGAGTCGGCGGCGTCGCCGGGTTCGGTGAGCGGCTCGATGAAGTCGGTGTCGACGCCGAACATGCGATCCTCATCGAGACCCTCGAACGCCGCAGTATCGGAGTGCGCCTCGTCGATGATCGGCGTCTGCGAGAGCAGTGCGATGACCTCGGCGGCGTCGAGCGGTGCCGCCGCAACCGCCGCGGTGAACGCGGCGCCGAGCGCGCCGCCCGTGCCCACCAGACGGTCAAGCATCGTCACGGCATCATCGATGACGGCCTGATCATGCGATTCGGTGCCGTGGAGCAGCCATCGCGCGACCTCAAGCTCGTGGTAGAGCGCCGCTCGGGCCCGCAGGTGGGCCAGCGACTCGCTGTTTCGCGCGCGCGCATAGCGTGCGATGACCGCATCGAGCACGTCGGAGCTTCCCTCGAGCAACCAGGCGAGATCTGACGCGGGATCGCCGACGGCCAACTCCGACCACCCCAGCACGGCGGTGATCCGGTCGTCGTCCACGCGCATGAGCTCGGCATCGAGTGAACCGTGCACCATCGTCGGAGTGAAGTCCCAGAGGTCCGCCGTCTCGAGCACGTGCGTCCACCGGCGACGCACGGTCTCCGGCAGCAATCGCGTGGCGTCGGCGCGATCGACGAGGCGCGTCGCGAGCAGGCGCAGATCGGTTGCGGTGCGCACCGGCAGGCCCCCGTTCTGTGCCACCGTGATCGGAAGTTCATGGATGGCAGCGATGGCCTCGGCGATCGGGCCGAGCAAAATCGCGTCGTCGGTGAGATCACCGGTCGAGAACCGCGCACCATCGAGGTGCGTGGTCACGACCGCGCGAGAATCGCCGGCTCGGGTCAACCCCATCGTGGTCGGCACAGCGAACGGCAGGCGACTGCGCGGCCCGTCGGTGAGCGCCGCGAGTCCCAGCAGCTCAGCAGACTGTTGCACCTCCGCGTGCTGAGTGCGCGGCACCCGCACGAGCAACTCGGCATCCTCCGTGACGACCACCGCTGCGACGAACGTATCGTCGTTTTCATACTCGCGGACGCCGAACACCGTGAGTCCCGGCACCGCTGAGGTCGACAGCGCGGCTAGAGTGAAAGGGATGCTGGCCATGTACTCAGGGTATGCACGCGCGACGGTCATGCCGCTGCGCCACGCGCACCGAGTCGCAGCCCGCTGGCAACTCTAAGCAGCGACGCGATCCCCGGTCGCCGGGGGCCGCGCACGAGAGGGGAACTCATGACCTCGGATCGGCCACCACTGGCGAGCGGAGCGCTCGATCGTGACGCTGCCACGCGTCTCGACCCGGAACTGCTGCGCTCCGCGATGTCGGATCCATCCGCACGACTCCTGATGATGCGCGGTGTCGAGATTCCGGTCATCGACACGAACGAGTCGGTTGCAATCGCGTGGTCCGTGCCGAGCGCACTCGATGTTCCCGGGGCGGCGGAGAACGAGACCCACACCCGGGCCCCTGAATCGACTCCCGACGTCTATGTCGGGCGAATCGACGGAGCTCCGGTATTCGCGCGGGCGATTCCTGCGCAGGGCTCGGGGGAGACGGTGGAGGCGGGCGAAGCTGCTCCCGAGTCGCCGACCGGTCACCCCGAGGCGCAGTGGGTACACCCATTCCTTATCGGGGCTCGATTGTCCGATGCCGAACGTGAGGCGATCGGGGTCGCGTCGGCGCTGCTCCGCTGGCATGAATCCGGGCGTTTCTCTCCGCGCGACGGTTCACTGACCGCGCCGGTGCAAGGCGGCTGGGCCCGGCTCGACGCGCGTGGCGGGGAGCACTTTCCGCGTACCGACCCCGCGGTCATTGTGTTGATCGAGCACGAAGACCGAATCCTGCTGGGCTCGAATGCGCTCTGGGAAACCGGACGCTTCTCACTGCTCGCCGGTTTCGTCGAAGCCGGCGAATCACTTGAACAAGCCGTCGCCCGCGAAGTATTCGAGGAGTCGGGCGTGCGGCTCGACGACATCACGTACGTGACCTCGCAGCCATGGCCTTTCCCGCGCTCACTCATGCTGGGATTCCGAGCGCGGCTCGCCTCCGGGGCCGACCCGCAGCACTTGGTCGCCGACCCGGCCGAAATCTCCGAGCTGCGGTGGTTCACCCGCGCGGAGTTGCAGCATCCCGCTCCCGATCTGACGCTGCCGATGCCGCTGTCCATCGCCCGCTGGATGATCGATCGATGGGTGGCCGAGGGCGACGACCGCACCCCACAGGACATCCGTGAGCACTGACGCTGACGCGATCCTCGATGCGCTCGACCCAGAGCAGCGAGAGATCGCCGAGAGCCTGCGCGGGCCGGTCGCTGTGCTCGCCGGTGCGGGCACAGGTAAGACGCGCGCGATTACGCATCGCATCGCCTACGGCGTGCGGACGGGCGCGTACGACCCGGAACGGGTGCTCGCGGTGACGTTCACCCGCAAGGCCGCGGGGGAGTTGCAGGGGCGACTTCGCGGCTTGGGTGCCGAAGGCGTGCGCGCGCAGACCTTTCACGGCGCCGCACTCGCGCAATTGAACCATTTCTGGCCGCAACTGGTCGGCGGCGCGGCACCGCAGATGCTGCCCGGCAAAGTGGCGGCGCTGTCGCAGACCGTCGAATCGCTCGGCTTCCGACTCGGGGGTGAGGCGCTTCGCGACGTGGCCTCCGAGATCGAGTGGCGCAAGACCAGCATGTTGAGCATCGATGCCTATGCCGAGCGCCTCGATCGCAGACCCGTGCCGCAAGGCTTGACCGCCGAACAGCTTCTCGACGTGCACCGGGGCTACACGTCGCTGCTCGAACAACGACGGCAGATCGACTTCGAAGACGTGCTGGTGCTCATGACCGGCATGCTGGAAGCTGAGCCGCGGGCCGCGCTCCAGGTGCGCGAGCGCTACCGGTTCTTCACCGTCGACGAATACCAGGACGTCTCGCCGCTGCAGCACGCGCTCCTCAAAGTGTGGCTCGGCGACCGTGACGATCTGTGCGTCGTGGGCGATGCGAGCCAGACGATCTACTCGTTCGCCGGGGCGTCGAGCGGGTACCTGCTGCGATTCCGCAGCGAGTACCCTCGGGCGCGCGAGATCCGCCTGGAACGAAACTATCGATCCACGGAGCCGGTGGTGCGTATTGCCAACCGCTTGATGCGCGATCGCCCCGGGGCGCTCACCCTGCGAGCCGCTCGTGACGATGCAGCGGGTCGCGGCGTGGCCGCGCCGACATTCGAATGGTTTGCCACCGAACACGACGAGGCCGCGGCCGTTGCCGGGTCGATCGCCGCAGCAATTCGTTCGGGGACGCCGGCCTCAGAGATCGCCGTGCTGTATCGCACGAATGCGCAATCGGCGCGGATCGAGGAGGCACTGCGCCAGTTCGAGATCAGCTCCCGCGTGCACGGTGCCCAGCGGTTTTTCGAACGCGCCGACGTGCGGCAGGCCGTCATGCTCATTCGCGGCGAGGCGAAAGTGGCTGATGACCGGCCGCTCTTCCAGATCGTCAGCGACGTGCTGCGCTCGGGTGGGTGGAGCGCCAAAGCACCGGAGGGTGCTGCGCAACGGGAGAAGTGGGAGGCGCTCGGAGCCCTGCTCGGCCTGGTCGACGAAATGCCCCCGGGCACGAGTATTCGCGAGTTCAGCGAGGAGTTGCTCGCGCGCCAGCGGATGCAGCACGAACCCACCGTCGAAGCGGTCACCCTGAGCGCGATCCACGCGGCAAAGGGTCTGGAATGGTCGCTCGTGCACGTGGTCGGGCTGAGCGAGGGATTGCTGCCGATCGCGCACTCGGACACCGAAGACGCCATCGATGAGGAACGTCGACTTTGCTATGTCGCCTTTACCCGAGCGCGCGACCTGTTGAGGCTCTCGGGCGTTGCGGGCGGTGCGCGATCGAGACGCCAGCCCTCACGATTCATCGCTGAAGCCGGAATGGTCGCCGCAGGGGGTTAGGCGTTATTCGCTGATGGCCTCTCGCGGTGCATCACGACCCCGCGAAGCGGTTGCCGAGATCGGCGACGTCGTGCAGAGGCACTCGGGATGGGCGGAAACCGTTTCGATATCGATGCTGGCCTGGTGCAGGGCCTCGGGGCTGGTGATACGCGTCTGGGTCAGATGCACTGACGGGTCGTGCGCGAGCCAACGGCGCACGTAGTCGGCAATGTGCGCGGCCGCCAGCACTGCGGCGTCGCCGCGCTCGCTCGCAACTGCAGACGCGGAAAGCTGGGCGGCTAAGGCGGCAGTGGCGCCGTCGGCTGCGACGCGGTGCAGCGTCAAACACGTATGGCAGGGCCCGCGGCCAGCAACGATGAGCGGGCCGACGACGACAGCGCGATCAGTAAAGCGAACCAGCAAATGCGGAATGCCGCGCATCGCCCATCGATCGGCGCGCGCGAGTGGATCCCAGTATCGTTCGACGATAACGGCGAGGTCTGCCTCCCTTGCCGTGTCGGCGTGCGCGATTGCGGTCTTCCGGTCAGATGCCCCACCGACTCCGGCGTAGGGGTTTCTGAGCCAGTTCGAATCGTCGATTCCTTCGGATTCTGCGATCATGCGCACCCCACACGCGAGCAACCCGAACTTCAGTGCAGGTGAGGGGCGGGCGCCCTGGCACACGACAGCTCTGAGGGCGCTCGGTTGGAGCTTGCGTGCGTCAGCGCTCGGGGTCTGCACCTCTGCCCCGTCTGTGACGGGTTCGACAGCGACGGTCTCGACAGCGACGGTCACCGGTGCAAGCGCGTCGATCACGGCGCGCGCATCTGTGAGGGTGGCCCCGACCATCATCGCCTCGATGTTGAGCCGGTCCGCATCCACTCCGCGACGGAGCGCACTTACGAACCGCTGCTGGCCGGCGCTGGGGGAGTGGAGTCGGGCGACAGCGCGTTCGAACCCCCAGCGCAAGGTGTGCGGATCTTCCCAGCACACGGGAACATCGGTGATGAGCTGGATGCGCTGCGGAGTTCGCTGTGATGCCTGCATATGAGCAGTGTGGGTGCTCCAACAGCGCGAAACTCAGTTATGCACAGGTCGCGCGGCCCGACGCGCGGTTACGCCCTCATCCGCTGGAGTGTGAGCGCATCACGGATGCGCCGCACGAGCCGAACCTCAGTGGCGCGGCTCGTCGCCGTCGCGGTGATCCTCCCCGTCTTCGCCACCGGCATGCGGCGGCAGCGACCCATCGAGCAGCTGAGCCAGCGCAACATCGAAGTCATCGACGGCGGCATCCGCAGTCGCTCCCGCGAGTCCGAGGCGTTCGAGCAGTTGCGCCGGGTGATCCAGTTCCACAGACGTCGGCAGCAGGTCAGGGTGCGCCCACAGGCCGTCGCGAGTGGCAATGCTGCTGCGCTCGCCGACCAGTCGCCACAGAGCCGCAGCCTCGCGCAACCGCCTCGGCCGCAGTTCGAGACCAGCCAGGGCGGCGAAAGCGTGCTCGGCCGGGCCACCCGTCGCACGGCGTCGACGCACCATCTCCGCGACCGCTTCAGCCCCCGGAATGCGCTTCGCCGCATCGGCAGTGACGACGTCGACCCATCCCTCGATCAAGGCGAGCATCGTTTCCAAACGTTCGTGGGCTGCCTCCTGCGACTCAGATTTCGGAGGGATCAGGGCACCATTCGAAATCAACTCTTGGATCTGCTCGGGGTGCGACGGATCGATATCGCGCGCGATCTCCTCGATGCGGTCGGTATCGATGCGGATGCCGCGCGCATAGTCGCCGATCGCGCTCAGGAGATGCAGGCGCAGCCACTTCGAATGCCGGAAGAGCCGGGCATGGGCGAGCTCGCGAATGGCGAGATAGAGCGTGACGGTCTCGGGATCCTGATCGAGCCCCTCCGCGAATGCCGCGACGTTTGCCGGCAGCAGTGCGCCGCCCTCGCGTCCATCGCCGGAGAGCAGCGGAATACCGATGTCGCCCGCAGAAACCACCTCGCCCGATAGTCGACCGACGATCGTGCCCAACTGCACGGCGAACAACGCGCCTCCCACGCTGCGGAGCACCGGCGTCGCGCCCTGCAGTGCCGCACTGAGTTCCTCGGGCATCTGGCTTTCGAGCGCGTTCACCAGAGCGGCCGTGATCGACTCGGCGACGGGCTCGGCAAGCCCGACCCAGGTGTCGATCGACTGCTGCACCCACTCGATACGGGAAAGCGTGCGCTGGGCGTCGGGCGTGGGGCCGAGATCGGTTGCCTCGTCGAGCCAGAGTGCTGCGACCGGAAAAGCGCGAAGCGCAGCGGCCGGATCGCCGGCACCGGCACCGTCGCTTGCCACCTCGATCGCCGTCTTCCGAGCGACCGACCAGTCGATCTCTTCGGACGGATGCTGCATGGCGCCCTGCAGGGTACTGAAGAGCCCTTGGAGCGTCTGCGGATCGATGGGGATGCCGGCTGCTTTGGCGAATTGCTCGGGATCGAACCCGTTGGGAGGCGTCGCCCCGGTGCCCGAGAGCATGTCGCGCAGAATGCGCTGCAGCTCTTCGTAATCGCCTCCGGAATCCGGTCGTTCGACGCCGTCGTGGTCGTTCGCGCTCATGGCCGCCCCTCCGTTGTTGCTTCCTGAATAACGCTACGGCACCGTGCTCAGATGCGCCTGCTAGATTGACCGTCGCACGGCGATTTCCATTGCGCCGAGTGCGAACAGCACGGGGCATCAAGGAGTGAGTTGGGCAAGCAGGATGTGGGCGCGAACCCCGGATCGCAGGTTGGTCAGACGCGCGCTGCGCGGGGCAACCGGCGGCTGTGGGTGGCTCTTGCCATCGCGATCCCGGTGCTGCTCGCCGGAGCGATTCCGTCTCCCTACGCCATCGAGCGTCCCGGTCCGGTCGTGAACACCCTCGGCGAAGTCGAGATCGATGGCTCCGCATCACCGGTACTGAACTTTGGCGACGCCCAGACGTATCCGACGACTGGCACGCTGAACCTGCTTACGGTGCAGATCCTGGGGAGCCCGGAGCAGCATCGCAGTTGGCTCTCCCTGCTTCCCGCGGTCTTCGATCCATCCCAGCGGATTGCGCCGCTCACTGACTTCTACGCGACCGGCGAGACCTCGGAAGATCGTCAGGCGCAGAACACGGTGCTCATGTCGAGTTCGCAGGCGACCGCAGCCGCCGCGGCATTTCGGGAGCTCGGCGAACCAGTAGGCGTCGAACTCACCGTGGCGAATGTCGCGGAGGGGAGCGCCGCCGATGGCGTGCTTCGCGAGGGCGACCGCATCACCGAGGTCGACGGCGACGCGGTCGTCGATTTCGCAATGCTGCGGCAGCGCACCGCCGATACTGGGGCCGGCGGCACCATGCGCATCAGCATCGAACGCGAGGGGAAATCGCAGACCGTTGATCTCTCGCCCACCGTACCGAGCGGGGGTTCGGAACCGTTGATCGGCGCGACCATTTCCATCTCGTACGATCTGCCCAGTCCCGTCGACATCGAGCTCGAAGACATCGGCGGGCCGAGCGCCGGAATGGTCTTCGCGATCGCGATGGTTGACCGACTGACGCCGGGTGATCTGCTGAACGGTATGACCGTGAGCGGCACGGGAACAATGGCCGACACCGGAGAGGTCGGTGCGATCGGGAGCCTCGAGCAGAAGATGTGGGCGGCTTCGAGGGCCGAGAGCGATCTGTTCCTCATGCCGATCGGCAATTGCAGCGACGTGCCCGAGCACGTTCCGGACGGCTTGAACGTCGCACCGGTCGCCACGCTCTCCGAGGCGATCGACGCGGTGCAGCTCGCTGCCGACGGCGGAACCCCCGCCGGGCTTGAGCGCTGCAACGCGGCGACGGCGATCGCGCAGTAGTCGCGCGTCGCCAGAGATACTGACCTCGGGTTTTGTCAGCCCCGCCCGATAGGGTGAAGTGATCCACCCCGCCCGGCACCCCTCGGGTGCGCTCAGGACAGGAAAGTGAACGAAGACGTGACCGACCCGAATAGATCGGCCGAGGCGACCAGCCAGCGCCGACTCTCGCCGCTCGCCATCACCATCATGCTGGTGGTGGCTCTCATCCTTGGCTTCCTCGCCGTCGCCGCAGTGATGGCCGAAGTGATGTGGTATCGCCAAGTGGGGTACTTGCCCGTGCTCACGACCCAGTGGGTCGCGGCGGGCGTCATGTTTGTCATCGGGTTCCTCGGCATCGCCGTGCCCGTGTTCCTCGCGATCGACATCGCCTATCGACGCCGTCCGGTGTATGCACGCCTCACCGCGCAACTCGATCGGTATCAGGAGCTCTTCGAGCCGCTGAGGCGTCTGGTGAAGTGGGCGCTCCCGGCAGTCGTCGGCCTGTTCGGCGGGTTCAGCACCGCCACGCAGTGGCAGAGCGCGCTGCTCTGGATCAACGGTGAGGCAACCGGCGAGAAAGACGCACAATTCGGCCTCGACATCTCTTTCTACCTCTTCAATCTGCCGATGCTGCAGGGCATTGTGGCGTTCGCGTCAGCCGCGACACTGCTCGCGCTGATCGCCGGCGTCGCGACCAGCTACCTGTATGGAGGCATCGCGTTCGCCGGTCGCGATGTGCGTGTATCGAAGGCGACGCGCATTCAAGCCGCGGTGCTCGCCACCCTCTACCTGCTGCTGCAGGCGGTGAGCCTCTGGCTCGATCAGTACCGCACCCTGACCGGCTCGAGCGGCATCCGCACCGGTGCGCTCTTCCAAGATGTGCACGCGGTGATTCCGGGCAAGCAGATTCTCGCGGGCATTGCGATCATCGTCGCGATCCTGTTCCTCGTCACCGCCTTCACCGGCAAGTGGCGACTCCCGGTGATCGGTACCGCACTCTTCCTCGCATCGAGCATCGTGCTCGGCATCGGCTACCCCTGGGGTGTGCAGCAGTTCCAGGTGGGCCCCGACGAGAAGAGCCTCGAAGCCGACTATATCGAACGCAATATTGCGGCCACGCGCACGGCGTACGGTATCGATGACGTGCAGGTGGAGCGTTACGACGCATCGACAGATGCCGAGTCCGGTGCGTTGCGCGACGACGCGACGACGACGGCGAACATTCGCATCATCGACCCCGAGGTCGTCTCGCCGACGTTCTCCCAGCTCGAGCAGATTCGCCAGTACTACCAGTTCCCGACGTCACTGAACGTCGACCGCTACGAGATTGACGGCCAGGTCGAAGACACCGTGTCCGCGATCCGCGACATCAATATCGAGGATCAGACCGGCTGGTACAACCGTACGCTCGTGTACACCCACGGGTATGGGCTCGTCGCGGCATTCGGCAATCAGCGCTCGCCGGGCGGTGAACCCGTGTTCCTCGAAAACGGCATCCCGACGAGCGGCAAGCTCGGCAAGTTCGAACCTCGCGTGTACTTCGGCATGGACTCTCCCGAGTATTCCATCGTCGGCGGGGAGCGGTCGAAGGCAATCGAGCTTGACTTCCCCGCTGACGCGGAGAGCACGGCCGAGGCCTCAGCAGAAGACGCGACCCCGGCTGAGCCCGATGCCGCCGAGTCTGAGCAATCTACCGAGGAGCAAACCACCGAGGTCGCGCCCGATGGTGAAGAAATCGCCGAGGAAGGCGGGCGTCAGAACATGACGACGTTCTCCGGCGACGGCGGTCCGGTGCTCGATAACATCTTCACCAAGCTCATTTACGCCCTGAAATTCCAGGACATGGAGGTGCTCCTCTCGGGCGCTGTCGTTGACGGCTCCCAGATCCTCTACGACCGCAACCCGGTCGACCGCGTGCAGAAGGTGGCGCCGTATCTGACGATCGACAAGGCACCGTACGCTTCAGTGGTCGATGGGCGGATCGTGTGGATCGTCGATGGCTACACGACCTCTGACAATTACCCGTACTCAGAGAAATCGGACATGAACGCGTTGACGGTCGACGCCGACAACAAGGAGCGCGATCCGCTCGGCAAGCCGATCAATTACATTCGCAACTCGGTCAAGGCGACGGTCGACGCGTATGACGGCACCGTCTCGCTCTACGCTTGGGATACCGAAGATCCCATCCTGAAGTCGTGGGGCAAGATCTTCCCGGGCACGCTCAAGAACGTGTCTGAGATGAGCGGTGATCTGCTCAGCCACGTGCGCTACCCGAGCGACTTGTTCAAGGTGCAGCGCGCCATGCTCGGCGAGTACCACGTCACCGACTCTGATGCCTTCTACTCGGCAGAAGACAAGTGGCGCACTCCCGATGACCCGGTATCGAGTGCGTCCGCCGGCGCGCAGAAATTCGCTCAGCCGCCGTATTACCTGACGCTCGCGGCAGGCGCGGATGCGGAGCCGAACTACTCGATCTACTCGACGTACATCCCATCGCAAACGGGCGAGGGTTCGCGAGACATCCTCACGGGCTATCTGGCTGCCAACTCCAATGCCGGATCGAGCGACGGAGAAGTGTCGAAGGACTACGGAACGCTGAAACTCCTGCAGCTTCCGAAGGGCGACCCGATTCCAGGCCCCGGCCAGGTGCAGAACAGCTTTACGACCGATTCGAACGTGTCGAACCTGCTGAACATCCTGCGACAGGGCGAGAGCGAAGTGATCAGTGGAAATCTGCTGACCTTGCCGGTCGGCGGGGGGCTGCTCTATGTGCAACCGGTCTACGTGCAAGCGAAGTCGGGCACGAGCTTCCCGATTCTGCAGAAGGTGCTCGTATCGTTCGGTGATCAGATCGCCTTCGAGGACACGCTCGATGAGGCGCTCGACGCACTCTTCGGCGGCAACTCGGGCGCGGATGCCGGTGACACGGGAACCACACCGACCACGGAAGATCCTGAGACGCCGAGTACCGGTGACACCGGCAGCAGCAACTCGGGTGGAGATTCCAAGCCTTCATTGGACGCGTCGTTGAAGGACCTGCAGGAGGCCTTCGCTGCCCGCGATGAAGCCATGAAGTCGGGCGATTGGGCCGCGTACGGCGAAGCTGACAAGCGCGCCAAGCAGGCGCTCGAGGACGCGCTCGCGGCGGAGTAGCGGGCGTCTGATCCGACAGCTGGAGCCCCAACGATGGCATTCGTTCGGGGCTCCAGCTGTCTCTGCGCGGTCGAATCTGCGGACGACAAGTGGTCCGCTCACACTGGCGCTGTCGAGAGCACAACGAATGCGAGTGAGTGACTGCATCCGTTCGTAAACAGCGAAAGGCCCCTGATCTGAATCCCAGATCAGGGGCCTTTCTCATCGTTGCGGGGGCAGGATTTGAACCTACGACCTCCGGGTTATGAGCCCGGCGAGCTACCGAACTGCTCCACCCCGCGGCACAAAAATCTATGATAGCACGCCCGCACATGGTGCGCAAGCATGCGGTGCCGTCGGGGTGTGGATAGCTCCTGCACGCAGCTCGAGTGCTCGGCGAAGATCGCTCCACGCCATCCGTCACGCCGCCCGGATGGTGCGGTGTTGTCGCGGCCTCGAGAGGAGCATCACATGTTGCATCGCCCACGATTCGTTGGGAAGGGGCGCCGATCGTTCGTGCGCAGGAAAGGGCGGAGGTCGAGTGGCGGTGCCCGGATGCTGGGCGCTCTGCTCGTGACGGTGATGATGATCACTGTGGGCGTTGCCGGAACTCCTGCGGTGGCAGAAGCCGTGCCCCGAGGGGAGCAGGTCACGTTTCCCGGGGGAGTGACGATCAGCAATTTCGTGATGCCGAACGGCACGCGGGCGTACTGCGTCGAAGTCTCCATGGGGGAACCATCGGGCGTGATCTCCGAAGCCGGGAGGCTGTCGTATTTGCTCGGCCGAGAGGGCAGGTTTCCGGCATTCATGGAAACTAGCGGAATCCGGCAGATGAATTACCTGATCGATCAGCACGGCCAGACGCGCGATGCGTGGACCGCGGCCGCAGTGCAACTGACGATCTGGCGAATGCGTGAGCGCTTTCAACCGGGCAATGCCACGCTCGACCGTCTGATCGGCGTGCTGCAGAGCTCGACTCGTGGGCAAGATCTGATCCAGGCATCCGATCGACTGTATGCGGAAGCACGTGACGCGGCCGTGCCGCCGGCGAAGCCACGGCCGGTCACCGGGACGCTAGGTCTCACACGGGTCGGCGGGGCAGAAAGCCTCGAATTCCGATTGACGTATCCCGCAGGTACCACTTCAGTGTCGGTCACCGGGGGCACCTTTGATCGCAACGGAGCAGCGAGACTCGCCGTTTCAGGCCGAGGAGGTGGCACCGAACGGGTGACCGCCAGCGCCGATGCCGGCGAACTTCGCGCCTCGGGTTCGTGGGTTGCCCAGGGCGCTCGCGGCTGGGATGCGCTGCTCGATGTGTACAACACCTCTACGAGTTCAGGTGGGGTGGGGCAGCGCATCGTGGTCGCCACCGGGAGCTCGACACAATCGGACCTGACCGGACGCTTCGCCGAGGCTGCTCACGATGTCCCGCCGCCGCTCGCACCGCCGACTGCGGCCTCCCATGCGCTTGCTGCTGCAACGGTCGGTGGGGTCATGTACGACGAACTGATCGTCACGCAGCAGCCGGGAACACGCTTGCGCATGTGGCCGGAGGCCACAGCAGAATTTGTGGCGTACCTCGAGCCGGAGGTCGGTGCGGTGAAATACGATGCATCGTGGAAGCCGAGACTCGGTGCGGCCTACGAAGCGCAAGCGGAAGATCCGGAGTCGGGAGTGCCGCTCTGGCACGAATGGTGGGCGGATGCCGATGGGAAGCCCCTTCGAGATGCTGCGGGCGAACCAATTCCCACAACGGATGCTGCTGGTGCCCCGACCACGGGGGTTGCCGCAAACGGCACCCCGTATCCTCAGCAAGCGGTCACTGCGAATGGCATCCCTCGGACGGATGCCGAGGGAAACCCTGTGCTGATGCAGGGGCGAGACGCAGTCATGGAGCAGCGGCAAGATCCGGAGCGTTGGAGCGCTGAAGAACTCGCGGCGCTCTCGACCGAGCAGCGCTGTCTGGCTCAGCCGGTGTTTACGTCTGCGAACATCGACGTGCCCGGTGCCGGGACGGTGCGGTCTGAGGAGACTCCGGTGCGATCCTCGGGAACCATTCACTGGGTGGAACGCGTGAGCTCATCCGGAACATTGGTGCACGAGGGCGAATGCGGAGTCGCGAACGAGACGACGAAAATCGACCAACCAGGAATCGAGACGCAGGCGCTCAGCGATGCCGTGCTCGGTGACGAAATCTACGACGTCGCAATCGTCTCAGGGGCACTCGCGGAAGGCGCGGAATACTCCGTGCAGTTCGACGCGTACCGGGCTCCGGAGACCGAATCCGGCGAATGGGCAGCTGAGGCAACCTGCACCGCCGCGAATATCGTGTTTCGTTCGGCGGCTGTGCCGGTGACCGACGTCGGCGAGGTGCGCTCTCCGAGCGTCGTCGCGACGCCCGAACTGGGAACACGTATTTGGTGGGTTGAAACGCTCCGTCTCGAAACGTCTGACGGCCCCGAGGTGCTGCATCGCGGAGCGTGCGGTCTTGAGAATGAGACGACGAATGTTGGGATGCCGGTCGTCGAAACCCTTGCGGTCGAAACGTCCCCTGCCGGTGCGGTCATCACCGACACCGCGATCGTTTCGGGCGGCATCGCGGAGAACGCAGGCGCACGCTGGGAGATGACGTTCGCGGGATACCGGGCCTCCAGCGGCTCGGCTGAGTCGAGTGACGATGACGCTGATCGGTCTGGTAAATCCCCGGCGGTCTGCACGGCCGAGAATCTGCTCTTCGAGACCGACCCAGTTCCTGTCTCGGGGCCAGGCGAAGTGCGGTCACCAGAGGTGATCGCGGAGCCCGAATGGGCGGGCGCAATCTGGTGGGTGGAGACGCTGTGGCTGATCCAGGATGATGCACGCACGGCGCTCCACACGGGGGAGTGCGGTCTCGACACCGAGACGACCGTCGTCACGAAACCGGAGGTCACGACGCACGCAAACGCAGCCGTCGCAATGGGAGATCGCATCTCTGACACGGCGACCGTCACCGGGGAGCTCGCTGCCCGTGACGGGGCCGAGCACCAGATCGTCTTTCGCGGATATCGGGGAGAGGCGTCGCTGACGGGTACTCCCGCAGCAGTCTGCACCGACGAGAACCTCCTGTTCACGACGGATGCGGTTGCGGTCACTGAAACGGGCGATGTGCAATCTCCCGAAATCACGGCTCTGCCGGACTTCGGTGACACCGTGTGGTGGGTCGAAGAGCTCTCGCAGCGGGACGAACACGGCGAACGGGTGCTGCACACCGGAGAGTGCGGGTTGCCCGGCGAAACCAGCACCGTGCAGACTCCGCTGGTGCGTACCGAGTCGGCGGGGTCGGTCGAGGTCGGTCAGCCGATGTTCGATACGGCGATCGTCACCGGCGCGTTTCCCAAGCGCGAAGATGTTACCTTTCTCGTGCGCTTCGCGGCGTTTCAACGAAGCTCGAACGGTGACCTGAGTTGCGCCCCGGAGACAGATATCCCAGACCTGAGTGATCCGGAAGGCGTTGAAGTGACCGGTCCGGGTCGTTTCGCTTCACGTTCGGTCGAGACTCGCCAGGCTCACCTTGGCCTGGGCGGATTTGTCGAGACGCTGGTTATGGTCGTCGACGGCCGAGAGCACGTGGTGGCTCGTGGCGAGTGCGGGGCGAGTGATGAGAATTTTGAGGTGCGTCTACCAGGGGTCCCGCCAACCGAGCTTCTAGCGCAGACCGGCGAAGCTCGCGGCCCCCTCCTCTGGTGGATCGCTGGCGGCGGCATCGCCCTCGTCGGCGCCGCGTTGCTGGTGCTCCGCGTCGTGCGTCACCGTCGCGAGCCACTCGTGCACGAGTGCCCGGACCTGAGCGAGGGAGGATGTATGCCGACGCGTGACTGACGCGTTCTCGACGGCGCCGTGCAGGTGCGGACTCGATCCTTGCGGTCAGCCGAACCCGCATCTGCACGGCGCATCGGGCTCCCGGGTGCCGGATCGGACCACTGTGCGGAAGATGCAGTCGCTCTGCAGGTCTCCCAAACGTAATTCATAGATTCGCTGTCCATGCTGTACGTAAGAGAAGGGAGCCCCCATGAGCACCACACCCGAGAACGACCCATACGGTCGCCCGATCACCCCCGAGGGCCGCGTCGCAGGTGACGCCCCCGCAGAAGCCCATGCGGCACCGGTCGTCCCCACCCAGGCGACGTCGCCGCTGCCCGAGACGCCTGTGGAGAGTTCCGCGGCCGATGCAACGGAGACCTCGCGGCTCCCCGAGACCGCGCAGCCCGCGTACGCCCCGCAGCCGCCCGCAGCGACGAACCCCCCGGCCCCGCCATTCCAGCCCGAGACGCAAGTGCAGCCTGCGGTCCAGCAAGCACACGTTGCGCAACAGCCGCTCGCGCCACAGGGGGCATTCCCCGCTCCCGCCGGCGCGGTGCCGCAGCCGGCGCACCAGCACGCAGGTGCCGAGACGCCGCAGGCCCCGGCTGGAGTCGCCGTTGGCACGCCGGTGCATGAGCACCAGCACCCGCAGGCCGGAGGTGGAGCCGGCGTTCCCGTGTACCCAGCGGCAGCACCCGCGGGCGGAAACAGCGGCGGCAAGAATCGCACCGGGGCGCTCCTCGCCGGGCTCGCAATCGGAGCGCTGCTCGGCGGGGTCGTCGGCGGCGGAGTCGCTGCCGTCGTGTCGGCGAACGCGAACCACAGCAGCACTGCCACCGCGAGCGGCAACAGTGCGATCACGCTGAACAACGCCGAGAATGCCACAGCGATCTCGGGGGTTGCGGCAGTCGCGACCCCGAGCGTCGTGACCCTCGAAGTGTCCGGTGCCAGCGCGAGCGGCTCGGGCTCGGGTGTCATTTATCAGAAAGACGGATACATCATCACGAACGCCCACGTCGTCACGCTCGACGGAGCTGCGATGAGTGATGCGAAGATTCGGGTGAAGCTCAGTGATGGGCGCATCTTCGACGGCAGCGTCGTGGGCGTCGATCCCTACGCTGATCTCGCGGTCGTGAAGGTCGATGCGACTGATCTCCCCGCGATTACCGTGGCGGATTCCGACAAGATCGATGTCGGAGACCTCACGGTCGCCATCGGCGCCCCACTCAACCTCGCGAACACCGTGACCAGCGGCGTCGTGAGCGCTCTGAATCGCGGCATTTCAGTGGGCAGCCCGCTGATCGGCGACGACCAGGGCCAGCAAGATGACGGCAGCGGTGATACCGGCAGCGAAGGCAATGGCGACAGCGGAAACGGCTTCCCGTGGGACTTCCGCTTCGGTCTTCCCGATGAACAGAACGGTGACAGCGGTCAACAGCAGCAGTCGTCGTCATCGGGAAGCGTGACCCTGCCCGTCATTCAGACCGATGCATCGATCAACCCCGGAAACTCGGGCGGCGCGCTGTTGAACGGTAACGGCGAGCTCATCGGCATCAACGTGGCGATCGCCTCGACGTCGACCACCGGCGACACTGCCGGCAGCGTCGGGCTGGGTTTCGCGATCCCGGCGAATCTCGCGACCCGGGTTGCCGACGCGATCATCGCCGGCGAGCAGCCGTCGCACGGATTGCTCGGCGCTTCGGTCGCGGACTCCTCGCAAGACACGGACGCAGATGCGAATCACGCGGGCGGCCTGCTCGTCGACGTGTCGAGCGGCGGCGCGGCCGACAAGGCCGGGCTGAAGTCGGGCGACGTCATCACCGCGGTCGACGGTGTCTCTGCCGTCGATGGGACCTCGGTATCCGCACTGATCCGCGAGCACGCCGGGGGCAGCACCGTCAAGATCGAGTACACGCGGGGCGGTGAACCCGGCGAGACCGAGGCAACGCTCGGCACGCTCGAATACTGATTTCGACGCTCCCACGGTTCCCTCTGAACGCCGCGAACGACATCCTCTCGATGTGGTTCGCGGCGTTCGCGCGCGTGTGGGCCGGTACCAATCTCTACGGCAACGGCATGCCCTACAGTTGTGGGAATGAGTACCGCAGGAACCCCCGCATCGAGCGGTGCTATCTCTCGACTGCTCGCAATGGCGGCCTTCGCGATCTCACTCCTCGTCTCCTGGTTCGTGCCGCGACGCCCGGATCAGTGGATGTTCGGCAGCTGGATCGGGGTCGGTGAGGGCGCACTCGCCGTCGCGCGCGAACTGCGTGACACCGATCCGAATGCCCGCATTTTTTGGGCCATCGCAGACGAGGCCGAAGCGGCGCGAGCGACCGCCGAGGGCTTCACCCCGGTTCCCCGTGACAGTTGGGCGGGGTTCACCGCCACGCTCACGGCGCGGCAAATCGTGATCACTCACGGCTACCGCGATGTCAATCGATTCGGGATCGCCGGAGCCTCGATCACTCACCTCGGGCACGGTGTGCCGCTGAAACGCTTGCATCACCACCTCGCGCGCTCGACAGATGGGCCGGGATTCGCACGGGCGATCCTGCGTCGCGTGTATCGCCTCGGTGCCGAACGCGTGCAGCTGTACGTTGCGGCATCGGTGACGAGTGCGCGGCGGTTGCGGCAGGCGAACCGTGTGGCCCCCGGACGCGTGCGCGCCCTCGGGGACGCGCGCGATGATGTTCTCGTCGCGCAAGCGTCGGATCCCGTGCTTGCCGCGAGTGCCCGCGCGGAGGTGCGCCGACTGCTCGGGCTCGATGCAGACGCATCGACAGCGGCCGAGGCCCTGATCTTCTACGCGCCCACCTGGCGTGACGGGGCGCCAGACCCCGCCGTGCCGACGCCCGAAGAAGCTGCTGCGATCACGACGTGGCTGTCAGCGCACGGCGCACGATTGGTCATCCGATCGCACCCCATGGGGAGTGGCGCGTACGATGCGGCGTTCGGCTCGGCCGGTGTTGACGCGGTAAACGCACGCGTGCTCGCGCTCCCGGCAACGATCGCCCCAGACATCACCCCGCTGCTCGGAGCATTCGATGTCGTGATCACCGATTACTCGTCGATCGCGATCGATTTCGCGCTGCTGGAGCGCCCGATCGTGTGGTTCGCGCCCGATGTAGTGCACTATTCGGCGACGCGAGGGCTGTACGAGCCCCTCGAGATCACGGCATCGGGTCACGTGCAGCTCACGTGGGAGGCGACGATTCGGCGCCTGAGCACGGTCATGGATGCCGGCCCGGGCAGGCGGCAGGCCGAAGTCGACGCTCGCGACCTCGCACGTCGTTTCCACGACGCGCCTCAGGGCGGCGCGGCTGCGAAAGTACTCGCCGAGATTCGGAGACTCGCGCTGCCGGCGGCCGAGCGGGTCGAATCCGGTGTCTTCTTCGAGAGTTTCGAAGGGTGCCAGGTGAGCTGCAATCCACTCGCGATCGACCGCGAACTGGCTCAGCGCTTTCCTGAACAGACCCGGTATTGGAGCGTGGTCGACGAAACCATCGCGGTGCCCGAAGGCGCGATTCCGGTGCTCGTCGGTGGTGCAGACTGGTTCGCCGCGCGTGCGCGGGCACGACTGCTGGTGGTCAACGATTGGCTCCGATACGGGTTTCGGCGCGGTCGGGATCAGTTCGTGCTGCAGACGTGGCACGGCACCATGCTCAAGCACCTGGCCCTCACCCGGCCGAACACGGGGCTGCAGACACGCATCGCGACGCGGCGTGAGAGTCGTCGATGGAGCCTCCTGCTTTCCCAGAACCCGCACTCGACGTCGCAGTTCCGTGAGAGCTACGCGTATCAGGGCCCGATGCTCGAAACCGGGTACCCGCGCGACGATCGCTTGGCGCGCGCGGTGGTGCAGTCTGATCGCGGCCCGGAGCGCATACGCATTCTGCAAGACGGAGCGAGGCGTGCTCTCGGAATCGCCGATGGCCCCCGCGTGCTCGTCTACGCGCCGACATGGCGCGAGAGCCGTCGCGGGCAGGCGGCAGATCCACGAGTGCTCGATATCGCTGCGCTGATATCTGCGCTCGACGAACCAGACGATCCCTGGGTGATCGTGACTCGCGGGCACGTGCGAGTGCAGGGGCTGATCGGGGGAGCGATGGAGGCGCACGACCCGCGAATCATCGATGCCTCGACACACCCCGATGTCAATGACGTGATCCTGGCCGCTGATCTGTTCGTCACCGACTATTCGTCGACGATGTTCGATGCCGCTGCAGCTGCGGTGCCGATGGCGTTCTACGTGCCTGATCTTGCCGACTATCGCGATCGTGAGCGCGGGTTTACGTTCGACTTCGAGGCGTCAGCCCCCGGCCCACTGCTCACGACTCCGGAACAGTTGATCGACACGGCCCGAGCGGGGGTGCCGTACTCCGACGCGTACGCGGCATGGCGACACAGGTTCACCCCGCATGACGACGGTGGTGCGGCCAGCAGGGTCGTCGACGAACTCGTCGATCGAGGCGTCTGTTAGACCCGCGAGCGATCGACCACGCGTCCACCGCCGAAGGCGATACCGCGGAGAAACCCGGTTCCCCAGCTCAGATGCATCGTGATGAGTGTCACGGCGGTGAGCGCGCGGTCGCGGAGGCCGCGCTGATCCGGGATGCGCCAGGTTGCGAACAGGATCGCCCCGAGGTAGAGCACGGCCGGCAGCAGGAGTGCCGGTGCCAGTGACGCCCACGAGACGAGTCCGCTCAGCAGCAGCGCGAGCGTCACGAGACTCAGGGCGAGACCGAGCACCAGAACTCCCGGCATGAAGAACCGCCAGGGGTTCGCGCGGCCGTAGCGCCGTACGAGTACTGCGCGCCAGGTGCCCGTGGCGAAGAACTGGCGTGCGAGATCGCCGAGGCTCGCGCGCGGCCAGTACGTGACGCCCAATGCGGGCTCGAACCAGACCGTGTAGCCGGTTCGGCGCAGTCTGAGGTTGAGCTCCCAGTCTTCGCCGCGCAGGATCGCGGGGTCGTACCCGCCCACGGCCTCGAGGGCGGTACGACGGAAGATTCCCAGATAGGCCGACTCGGCCGGGCCGGGGGTGCCGTCTCCGTGATAGGCGCCGCCGCCGAGACCGAAGGGGCTGTTGTACCCGCGCGCGATGGCGCGCTGCACGGCACCGGCTCCGGCAGCGCGCATGACGCCGCCAACGTTTGCGGCGTCGATCTGCCGGAGTGCGGCGACGCCACGGCGCGTGTAATCGGGGGTCAACTCGGAGTGGGCGTCGACTCGAACGATGACCTCGTGCGTGCCCGCGGCAATGGCGTGATTGAGGCCGGCCGGGATATCGCGTTCGGGGTTATCGACGAGCACGACTCGCGGATCCTCATCTGCGAGTCGCGCGGCAATCGCGTTGCTTCCGTCACGAGACGGGCCGAGGGCGAGCACAATCTCTTTTTCGCCGGCGTAATCCTGAGCCAAGATGGTGCGAACGGCCTGCTCCAGAAACCCCTCTTCGTTGAGCACCGGCATGACATACGTCACCGCGGGAAGCGCATCGAGCGCAGGAAGCCGAGGAATCGGTGAGGTCACTCGATGATCCTCCCATACTGGCTGCCGGGTGATCCTCCATGCCGTGTGGCGCACGTGGCCAGAAGCTCCGCAGGCCCGCCCAGTAAGCTGTTTGGATGCAATTGGCGAAAGATGCGAAACGCGCGCTCCGGCTCGGCAAACGAGTGCTGAAGGGTCGTCAGTCGTACTTTCAGGTGCGTCAGCTCATCACCGAACGGGGCGACCTCCCCACGCAGCACTATCGTGTGGGGGTCTACTTCGCCGATAGCGACGTCAATATCTACCAGATGCGCCAGTGGTATGCGCCGCTCCGCCGCCTGTCTGAAGAATGGCCGGTGCTGGTGCTCGCGCGCAATGCGGCGGGTGCCCGTCAGCTGATGCAAGAGAGCGGGCTCGACGTCGAGTTCGTGCCGAAAGTCACTCATCTCGAAAACATCGTCGTCGAGCAGCGCCTCGATGTGGTGCTGTACGTGAATCAGAACACCCGTAACTTCCAGATGATGCGCTACGGGCGTCGCTGGCACGTGTTCGTCAATCACGGCGAAAGCGACAAAATGTACATGACGAGCAACCAGCACAAGTCGTACGACTTCGCGTTCGTTGCCGGAGATGCGGCACGGGAGCGACTGTCGGCGGCGCTGTGGGGGTACGACGTCGCCACGCGCACGTTTGCGATCGGCAGGCCACAGGCCGATCACCTCTCGGGTGAGCCGCCGTTCGCCGCAGACGACCGCACCGTCGTGCTCTACGCGCCGACGTGGGAGGGAGACAGGCCGGCTGCAGCCTACGGATCGGTGGCGACGCACGGCGAAACGCTCGTGCGGCAACTTCTCGCAACCGGGAGGCACCGCGTCGTCTATCGGCCGCATCCCCGCAGCGGCGTCGTCGACAGCGACTTCGGCGCGGCGAATCGGCGCATCATCGCGATGCTCGAAACGGCGAACCGTGAGGACGCGTCGGCTCAGCACGTCTACGACACGAGCCCGGCCCTGAATTGGCAGCTCAGCCTGCCCGATGTGGCGATCTGCGACATTTCGGCGATGGTCTACGATCGGCTGGCAACGGGAAAGCCGCTGATGGTGACCCGGCCGCTCTCATCTGACGCCGCAGTCGACAGTGGCGGGTACTTGAGTGTCTGCGAGTGGCTCGACGTCGCGCACACACCGGATATCGTCGCGGTGCTCGACCGGGTGATCGGTGACACTGCGGCTCGCGAACGGCTCGGCACCTGGTCTCAGCGGTACTTCGGCGATACGACTCCCGGTTCGCCGACGCGGCGATTCCACGCCGCGATCCGTGAGCTGATCGAGCGGGCCGATGTCGAGCGTAGGGCCGAGCTGCCCGACTAGGCCGGATGATCGGTGTTGTAGCGATCCAGCACCGCGTCGATTGAGCCGTCGAGCACGAGCGCGCCGCGATCGAGATAGAGTCCGCGCGTGCAGAACCGCCGCAGGTCGCGTTCGTTGTGCGACACGAGGAAGAGTGTCTTGCCCTCGGCCAGTATCTCTTCGATGCGGCGATAGCACTTCGCGCGAAAGGTCTTGTCGCCCACTGCAAGCACTTCGTCGACGAGCAGCACGGGCTCGTCGAGCTGCGAGATGACTGAGAACGCCACGCGCACTTTCATGCCGCTTGAGAGGTGCTTGAAGGGGGTGTCGGTGACATCCTCTGCGCCGGCGAATTCGATAATCGAGGCGAAACGTTCGGCGATCTCCGCACGCTTCAGGCCATGTAGGCCCGCCGTGAGCCACACGTTGTCTCGCACGGTGAGGTCCCCGACGAACCCGCCCGTGATCTCGATCAGTGGCGCGACCCCTGCGTGCACCTGCACCTGGCCTTCATCGGGGAACAGCACCCCGGCGACCAGCTTGAGCAGGGTCGACTTCCCCTGACCGTTTCTGCCGACGACACCGATGGCCTCACCGGGGCGCACATCGAACGACACGTCGCGCAATGCCCAGAACTCACCGGGCCGACCGCGTCGTGCGCGGCTGGCGAAGAGATCCTTGAAACTGCGTCGCGAGCCTCGGTTGCGACGAAAACGAACCCCAAGCCCGGTAGCCGAGATGATCTGATCGGTCGTCGCGGCAGACGACGACGCGGATGATGCGGTCACGTCACAGCTCCTTCAACACGCCGCCGATGGTGCGGCGGAAGACGATGATGCCGATGCCCAGAAACACGAACGTGAGCACGGTGGAGACCGCCATGAGCGGCCAGTTGATCTGATCGGGGAAAAATCCGGCCCGGAACATCGCGAAGATGCCCGAGAGTGGGTTGATCCAGGCGAGCGGCTGCGCGAAGTGCGGCAGATCCGAAGCGCCGTAAATGATCGGTGATGCGTAGAAGAGGACGCGCAGCACGAGCTTCGTGGCGCGCTCGAGGTCACGGAAGAAGACGACGAGCGGGGCGATGATCAAGCCGACGCCGAGGGTGAGTACTGCGAGCAGGATCACCGCGACCGGCAGGAGCACAATCTCCCAGGTGACCTGGGCGCCCGTAAAGATCGCGAACGCGGCCAGCACGGGGAGACTGAGGAGAAACTCGATGCCCTTCGAACACACGATGCGTCC
Source organism: Leucobacter musarum subsp. musarum (assembly GCF_001273845.1). Lineage (GTDB taxonomy): Bacteria > Actinomycetota > Actinomycetes > Actinomycetales > Microbacteriaceae > Leucobacter > Leucobacter musarum. Next base: position 595,172 of record NZ_JHBW01000087.1, on the reverse strand, counting down.
CACCCAGATCCACCGGGGGAGTGCAACCGAGCGCACGAGTTTCACGTCGCGCAGGAATGCCTTCGTGGAATCGGTGATCGCACCGTTGACCCACACCCAGGGCAGCATCGCCGTGAGTAGGAAGACGATGTAGGGCTGTTCGCCGACCGTGCGATTGAAGACCTGCGTGAATACGAACCAGTAGATCAGGCTCATGAGTAGCGGATCGAGAATCGACCACAGGTACCCGAGCAGTGAAGTGGAATAGCGCACCTTCAAGTCGCGCCGGGTGAGGAGCCACAGCGACGACCACGCGCTGGCGCGCGAGGGGCGATGGTGGGGTGCAGAAGTCACACCGCTATTCTGCCGCTTCTCGAGCTTCGGCGAGGCCATCACGGGCGGGCCAGATGTTTTGCTAAATTAGATCCCGTGCCGCCCGTAACTCCGTCAGCCATGCCCGTGCCCGAACCGCAAGGGGGGTCGATGCCCGGCGAAGAGACGGCAATCGGCGATTCCGTCAACCCCGGAGCGGGGGGCTCGCGCGTGCGACCGAGCCGCGCTTCCGGCGGAATGCACCCGGTGAGTCAGGCGCCGTACCCGGGCGTCGGAACCTCCGGTGATGCCCCGAATGCGGGCTTCGACGATGCTTCCGCGCCCACCGAAGCTGTGAATGTGCAGGCAACGCGGCCCGAAAGCGCCCCCGCGGCGCCGACGGAAACGACGCAGGCTGCAGCAGAAGAACCCCGTGCACCGCGCACCGGGCGCATTCAGGTGCCCGTGCCTTCGGTCGTTCGGGCGCGCGAGCGCGGTCGGATTGCCGAGCAGAACCCGGTAGTACTGCGCACCGAGATGCTGACGAAGACTTACGGCTCCTTGGTGGCCGCGGGTGACGTCTCGATCGACGTGCACGCAGGCTCGTTCACGGGCTTCGTCGGCCCGAACGGTGCCGGAAAGACCACGACGCTATCGATGATCAGCGGACTGCTGCGACCGACCTCCGGCCGCGTCACGGTGGGCGGCGTCGATGTCTGGACCGATGGCCCCGCCGCGAAACGCCTCATCGGAACGCTGCCCGACCGCCTGCGGCTCTTCGACCGACTCACGGGTGCCCAGCTGCTTTACTACAGCGGCGTGTTGCACGGCGTCCCCGAGGCCGCCGTCGCGCAACGCTCGGCTGAGCTCGCGGAAGCCTTCGGCCTGGAGAGCGCGCTCGGTCGACTGGTCTCCGATTACTCGGCTGGCATGCAGAAGAAGATCGCGCTTGCCTGCTCGATGATTCATGCGCCCGAGGTGCTGGTGCTCGATGAGCCGTTCGAAGCGATCGACCCGGTTTCTGCCGCCAATGTGACCGAGATTCTCGAGAAGTACGTTTCCGGCGGTGGCAGCGTGGTCATGTCGAGCCACAGCCTCGATCTCATCCAGCGCGTCTGCGACCACGTGTCGATCATCGTGGATGGCAGCGTCATTGCTCAGGGCACCGTCGACGCGGTGCGCGACGGTCTCAGCTTGGAAGAGCGCTTCGTGCAGCTCACCGGAATCAGCGATGCGAAGAAGGGGCTCGAATGGCTCTCCGGCTCTTCCGACTCCGAGTAGCACTGCTGGGTGGCAGCTTCCGCGGAGGGTTCGGGGCTGCGTTCCGCACGTTCGCGATCTTCCTGCTCCTGGCACTGGGAGCGGTCGCGCTCGCAGTGCTGCCGCGTCTGCTCGCGAACTCGTCGAGCGAGCTCGATCGCATTGATCTCCTCGTGGGCTCCATCGTGCTTGCGGCCGTATTCCTGGTGCCGTTCTTCGAGAATCGCCGGGCGCTCGATCCGCGTCAGCTCGCCCAGTTCCCTGCAGGGTCGGGCGCCATCGCCAATGGGCTGCTGGTCTCTACCGTGCTCACGTGGCCGTTTTTCCTGCTCGTGATCTGGATGACGGCGCTCGGCGTGCTGCGCCCCGAGTGGAACGCTGCCGGTTGGGTCGCTCCGGCCGCACTCATTCTCATCGCCGTATTCGCCCTGTGCAGCGTGCGCGTCGTCTCGCTGATATCTCGCCTCATCGCCGGAGAGCGATTTGCGGGGGCGCTGCGCACGGCGGGGTCTGTGCTGCTCGTCGCGTTGCTGCCGCTGGCGGTGTTCGCGGGCGCCACACTGTTCGGTGCAGGGGGAATCGCCACGGCCGAACAAGCCGGCCGGGTACTGACCTGGACTCCGTTTGGGGCGCCGTTCGCGGCGATAGATGCTGCCGCGAGCGGTGATCAGTCGGCTGCGCTCACGCTGCTCGGCGTCAGCGCCGCCGCATCCGTGGTGCTACTCGCGATCTGGTTCCCGCTCGTCGCACTTGCCGTGCAGCGAATCGAACGACCGCTGGCTCCGGGAGTCGCCCGCAGCGGCCTGGGGTGGTTCGAACGCTTCGCCGCTCGTCCTGCCCAGGTGATTGCCGCTCGACAGCTGACCTACTGGTCGCGCGACCCCCGCTATCGGGTCGCGCTCTTCGCGATCCCCCTCGCTCCCGTGCTGATGCTGGTCGCCTTCGCGGTCGCAGGCGCCGACCTGCGGATGCTGGCGCTCATTCCGCTGCCCGTGGTGCTCCTGCTGCTGGGGTGGTCGCAGCATAACGACGTCGCCATGGATTCCACGGCGATCTGGGAGCACGTGGCCAGCGGCACACGCGGCCGTGCTGACCGAGCCGGGAGACTCGCCCCCGTGCTCATGATCGGGGTGCCCACCGCGGTCATCGGCTCGAGCATTACGGTCACGGTGTTCGGCGACTGGCGAGTGCTGCCGGCGGTCGTCGGTATGAACCTCGGTGTGCTGTTCGCCGCGGCCGCGATCTCCAGCGTCTTCTCGGTGCTCTCTCCGTACCCGGCGACGCGGCCCGGCGACAGCCCGTTCGTGCAGCCGCAGTGGTCGGGCTCAGGCTCGGGCCTCGCGCAAACGCTCTCGATGGTGCTCGCTCTGGCGTTCTCAGTGCCTCCGGTCTGGTTCGCGGTGCAGGCGATCATCGACGTCGAGTTCTTCACGAACATATGGGCGCTCGGGTTCGGCATCGTCTACGGCATCATCGTGCTCGTGCTCGGTGTCGTAATCGGCGGCTGGCTCTTCGACCGCAGCGGCCCTGAGCTCATCGCGGTCACGCAAGTCTTCGACTGAACGCGAGTACGGCCAGCTTCAGGGCCGTTCGCGCGGGCAGTTCGGCGGAGTACACTGAGCGCATGGGTATCTTCACGCGTAACGACTCATCCCCGGCAGGCGGCACTGATGTGCTCGATCGCGAGCTCGAGAAGCTGCTCGAAGACGCGCAGATCGAAGACGGCGATCACGAGCGGTTCTCGCATTATGTCCCCAAAGACAAGATCCTCGAATCAGCGGTGACCGGCAAAGCGGTGCGTGCCCTCTGCGGCAAGAAGTGGACCCCCTCGCGCGACCCCGAGAAGTTCCCCGTCTGCCCCGACTGCAAGAAAGTCTTCGAACGCATGAAGAAGTAGCGTCGATGCACAGATGAGTGTGGCCTCCGCTTCCCGGTTTCGGGGAACGGAGGCCACACTCATCTGCGGTGCCGACTAGCGGTACTCGGTCGGAATTGCGGGATCGCCCCGCGTGAGGCTCATGGCCACCGGGGGCAGCTCGGCGAGTCGCGCCTGGTGCCGTTCGCGCGCGGCAACGATGCCGGCGTGGCCGGTATGTCCCGGGGCCAGTTCACCGGCGATGACGAGAGGTTCGAGCACGGCGCGGCCATCGGCGTCAGTGCCTTCCACGACACCTCCCGGCCCGTCGCCGAGCAGGATGCGCTCGGCGGTTGCGATTCCCGCCGCGTTGTGCGCGCGTCGAACGCTCTTGCGGCCCCCGACAGATGCCTTATCGGCCGATTTCTTCGCAACCGCGACCCACTCACCCGAGGCGTCCTCATGCGCGACGAGCTTGTACACCATGCCCATGGTCGGCGTGCCGGAGCCGACGACGACAGAGGTGCCGACGCCGAAACTGTCGACGGGGGAGGCAGCGAGTGCCGCGACGGTGTGCTCGTCGAGATCGTTCGTGACGGTGATGCGGGTGCGCGTCGCGCCGAGCTCGTCGAGCAGGCGGCGGACGTGAGCGACGACGATCGGCAGATCCCCGGAGTCGATGCGTACGGCCCCCAGCTCGGTGCCCGCGACCTCGATTGCGGTGCGCACCCCTTGATCGATGTCGTAGGTGTCGACGAGCAGTGTCGTGCCGACGCCGAGCGCATCGACCTGAGCTTGGAAGGCGTCGCGTTCGCTCTCGTGCAGCAGGGTGAAGCTGTGCGCGGCGGTGCCCATCGTCGGAATTCCGTAGGTGCGCCCGGCCTCGAGATTCGATGTCGCGGTGAAGCCGGCGATGTAGGCGGCGCGGGCTGCGGCAACGGCACTGCGCTCGCCGGTGCGTCGGGAGCCCATCTCGGCGAGCGGTTTGCCGCCTGCCGCGTGGCTCATTCGTGACGCTGCGGTTGCGACGGCCGAGTCAGAGTTGAGCATGCTGAGCGCGAGAGTTTCGAGCAGCACTCCCTCGGCGAATGTGGATTCGACGGTGATGAGCGGAGACCCCGGGAAGAACACTTCGCCCTCGGGGTACCCCCAGATGTTGCCGCTGAAGCGGAAATTAGCGAGCCAGTCCAGCGTCGGCGCGCTGACGACGTTCTGCTCGCGCAGGAAGTCGAGTTCGGCATCGGTGAACCTGAACTGTTCGATGGCTTCGAGCAGCCGGCCGGTGCCGGCGACGACGCCGTAGCGCCGCGCGCCCGAGAGCCGCCTTGCGAACAGTTCGAAGACGCTGCGTCGATGCGCGGTGCCCGCTTGCAGGGCGGCATCGACCATAGTCAATTCGTAGTGGTCAGTGAGCAGAGCCGTCGAGGTGTGCACGTCGCCAGCATACCGGTGCCCACCCGGGGCGGTGGAGCGCACTCACCGGAAATCCCGGGAGGCTACGCCGACCGGTGCGGCGAGCGGCTCGAACGTCTGCGCGATCACGTTCACCACGCCCTCGGGCGAGCGCTCGAGCACCCCGCGGATGATGAGTGCGGGGGAGGAACGCGCGACTAGCCGGTTGCGCGCCCAGACCTGGGCCCACGTCACGATGTTCACGGTGCCCGATTCGTCTTCGAGCGTCAAAAACGTAATACCGCTCGCTGTACCCGGGCGCTGCCGGTGCGTGACGAGGCCGGCGACTTCGACGAGGCTGCCGGGAGGTGCGTGTTTGGTGCGGTCGGATCGGGTGACTCCGCGGGCGTCGAGGCCGTCGCGCAGCAGTGCGAGCGGGTGGGTGCCGGTGGCGACTCCGGTGGTCCACAGGTCGAGTGCGGTCTGCTCCGCCGTGCTGAGCACCGGCAGCAGCGGCGGCTGCACGTGTACGGCGATGCCCGGGAGAAAGCGCTCGCGGTTGTCGGCTGCGGGGGCTGCGGCCCAGAGCGCCTCGCGGCGGTCGAGCCCCAGCCCGTCGCACGCTCCGGCGGCGGCGAGTGCTTCGAGACGCGTGCGGTCGAGGTCTGCGCGGCGGGCGAGGTCGGCGAGATCGGTGAAGGGAGCGCGGGCGCGTGCGCGCGCGATGCGCTCAGCCGTTTCGAGTTCGATGCCGCGGATCTCGGTGAGGCCGAGACGCACGGCGAACGCCCCGTCGCGGCGATGCAGTGCGCTGGTATCGGGCGCATCGCGGTCGAATGGGCCGGGAGCAGGGTGGTGCGCTGCCACGCACTCGTCAGACCCGGTCGGCGCACGGCGATCCTGCTCATCGTTGATGGCCGACCCGCGCGGCGCGATCGGGTGAAGCGGTTCGAGACCCGAGAGCGCCCCCGAGTGCTGCACGTCGGGCGGGCGCACTTCGACGCCGTGCCTGCGGGCGTCTTCGACGAGTGAGCGTGTCGAGTAGAACCCCATGGGTTGCGCCCGCAGCAGGCCCGCGAGAAACGCGCCCGGGTAGTGCAGTTTGCACCAGGAGCTCACGTAGACGATCAGCGCGAAGCTGATGGAATGGCTCTCTGCGAAACCGAAGCCCGCGAAGGCTTCGATCTGCTCGTACATGCGCGTCGCTTCATCGCCCACGATGCCATTGCGTGCCATGCCCTCGAACAGTTTCGTCTTGAGGCTGTCGATGCGTTCGAGCCCGCGCTTGGAACCCATGGAGCGGCGCAGCAGATCGGCGTCTTCGCCGCTGCATCCACCGACGTTCATTGCCATCTGCATGAGCTGCTCCTGGAAGAGCGGCACCCCGAGCGTGCGCTTGAGCACCGGAACGAGTTTCGGGTGGGGGTAGGTGACCTCTTCTTGTCCGTTCTTGCGGCGCAGATAGGGGTGCACCGCCCCGCCTTGGATCGGCCCGGGGCGGATGAGCGCGATCTCGATGACGAGGTCGTAGAACTTGCGGGGCAGCAGACGCGGCAGCGTGTTCAGCTGTGCGCGGCTCTCGACTTGGAAGACCCCGATCGCGTCGGCGCGGCACAGCATGTCGTACACGCCGGTCTCTTCTCTCGGTACGGTGTCGAACGTCCACTGCTCGCCGGTCGAGGCGGCGATGAGATCGAAGGTGTGGCGCAGTGCACTGAGGATGCCGAGGCCGAGCATGTCGAACTTGACGAGCCCCATGGTCTCGCAGCCCTCTTTGTCCCATTGCAGCACGGTGCGATGCTCCATGCGCGCGTGCTCGATGGGGCAGACCTCGCCCACGGGGCGCTCGGTGAGCACCATGCCGCCGGAGTGGATGCCGAGGTGGCGCGGAGCTTTTTGGAAAGCCTGCGCGAGGCGTTGCACAGCGAGAGGAATCGGGCTCTCGGGGTCTTCGGTGATGGTGCGACTGCGCTCGAGCCCGCGCGTCCAGGCGCGCTGCTGGCCCGCGCTGTATCCGAGGGCTTTCGCCGCATCGCGGATCGCCGCCTTCGGCTGGTAGGTGATGACGTTCGCCACCTGGGCGGCGTTGCGTCTGCCGTATCGCTCGTACACGTACTGGATGATCTCTTCGCGACGTTCGGAATCGAAGTCGACGTCGATGTCGGGCTCTTCGTCACGCAGACTCGAGAGGAAGCGTTCGAACGGAAGATTGTAGAAGATCGAATCGACCGAGGTGATGCCGAGCACGTAGCAGACAGCGGAGTTCGCGGCCGAGCCACGGCCCTGGCAGAGAATGTCGCGATCGCGCGCCTCGCGCACGAGGTCGTGAACGATGAGGAAGTACCCGGGAAAGTCTTTCTGCTCGATGACTTCGAGCTCGCGTTCGATGCGTGTGCGGTGGTCGTGCGGCATGTCGGTGCCGTAGCGTTGCGCGGCGCCTGCCCATACGAGTGCGCGCAGCCAGGACATCTGGGTCTGGCCCTCGGGGACGTCGAGCTTCGGGAGCTTCGGTTTCGCGGCGCGCAGGGGGAACGCGAGTTCGCGCGCGAGCGGCACTGTGCGCGCGACGGCATCTGGGAAGCGCGAGAACCTTCGCAGCATCGCGGCTCCGCTGCGGAGATGTGCGGTGCCCGACGCGGGGAGGTGCGAGTCGAGCTCTGCGAGGCTGCGGCGTGCGCGCACCGCGGCCATGGATTCGGCGAGCGGCGCGTGTGCAGCCGTCGCGTAGTGGACGTTGCCCGTGACGAGCGTGGGGAGTCCGTGCTCGGTCGCGAGCGCTGTAAGGCGCTCGTTGCGCAGGTCGTCTTCGGGGCGGCCGTGGTGGGAGATCTCCACGTGCACGTTTTCGTGCCCGAACAAGGCGGTCAGGCGGTCGAGTTCCGCGCGAGCGCGCGCCTCGGCGTCGGATCGGTTCGCAGCGGTGCTGAGTGCGCGACGCACGGCTCCTTTGCGGCAGCCGGTCAGGATCGCCCATTCTCCGCCTCCCGCGGCGCCGAGGGCTTCGAGGTCGTAGACCGGGCGCCCCTTCTCGCCTCCGCCCAGCTGCGCCTCGGTGATCGCTGCGGCGAGCCGGTGATATCCGGCTGCGCCTCGCGCAAGCACGAGGAGATGCGTGCCCTGAGGGTCCGCTGCGCCGAGTTGCGGCGCGTCGAGGTCGAGCGAGAGTTCTGCGCCGTAGACGGTGAGCGGTGATGTCGAAGTCGATGCTGAGGGTGCGTTCGCGTCGCCGGAATCTGAGGCTGCGGCCTCGGCCGATGTCGTGCGGCGCCGAGCGGCGAGTTCTGCCGCTTCCGCGAATGCGGCGGCACCGTAGAAGCCATCGTGGTCGGTGAGCGCGATCGCCTCCAACCCGAGGCGGGCGGCCTCGCTCATGAGCGCTTCAGGTGAAGAGGAGCCGTCGAGAAAGCTGAAGTGGGAATGGACGTGCAGCTCGGCGTACGGGACGTGCGGTGCGGGCGCTGGCGCAGTGGGGTCATGCGGGTGGGGTGTCGCAGCGCGGTGACGGGCCGGGCCGATGCGGTCGGATGCTTCCGACGTTTCGGATATGGGGGGAGTCTCGGGAGCTCGCCCGGAAAGCCGCCGTTCGAATTCGCTCCAGGGGAGTTCTGAGTTGTTCCAACGCACGGGATTCTCCGATCTGCGAGTGCGCGCACCGGTCGATGCGCTGGGGTTCAGTCGTAGCGGCCCTCGGCAGTCCACCTCCCGTGGGCGAAGAGCAGGAGCCAGGCGTCTCCGGTGACGAGCTGCACTTGGAGTCGAAAACGTTCGGGGACGCCATCCCACCACCGTTCCCGAATCACCCAGGGCGGCGACCACCCCGAGATATCCACGTCGTGCACCGACCCGTCAACATGCAACCGTGCGGGAGATGCGGTGAGGAGCTCATCGGCATCGACCGCGACTGTTTTCCCATCGGTGTCGCGGAGTTCTGCCGTGGGAGGAGTCGGAAACACGCGACTGGGGGTGGGGCCGAGGAGTGCGCCGGGCCAGGGGCCCGATGTGAGTGCGCGAGCCCGTCGCGACTCGACTCGCGCCGTGCTCCACGGCACGAACCGTTGTCGATCGCTGAGCAGCCGTCCGCCGGTGAGCGCGACCGTGCCGACCCCGGTATGCCCGAGGCGGCTTTGCGCGCGGCTCAGATGATGGTGCACACGCTCATCGGGTTCGGTGCTCCACAGGGCCGGCTCGTGTGCGGCGATGCGATCGGTGTGCACCGGGGTGATGCGCACCTGCACCACGCCGGCTCCGCTGCGTTCGGTCTCTCGGGCAGTAGAGGCGGCTTGCCAGCGGATGCGACCGAGCGCGTCGACCGCGGTGAAGTGGCGCGGATGCGTCCATTCCCGTTCATGCCGGGCGCCGACATCGTCGGTGAGCTCGATGCGCAGGGCGGTGCATACGAGGCGCTCGGCCGTCAGCCCGCTGATGAAGCGCTCCGCCAGAGCACTGCACGCGAACGCGAGTTGCTCGGCGGTGTCGATCGGGGTGTCGAATTCGAGCGCGACCGCCAGTTCACGCACCGGGGCTCGCGGGAGCACTTCGGCGCCCCTGGTGACCCCGGCTGCGGTGGCGCGGCGATGGGCAGCGAGTCCGTTGGGGCCGAAGCGCTGCCGCACGGCTTCCTCAGGAAGCGCCGCAAGTGCGCCGAGCGTGCGAATGCCGAGGCCGTGCATCGTCTCTGCGAGCGCGGCATCCATCGCGCGTGCGACGGGGAGCGGCGAGACGAATGCCGCCGATGCTCCCGGCGCGACGATGCGCAGCCCGACAGCCGGCGCGGCGACACCGTGGTCTGATGCCGCTGCGCGCGCCACCTGTTCGGCAGCGAATCGTCCGTCGGCGATTCCGACCCTCGCCTCGCCGAGACCCAGTCGCGCGGCGAGCGCCAACACCGCGAGCCCTGCCGGCTCCTCGCCGCCGTAGTACCGGGCGGGCCCTCGTGCGCGTATCGCGCAGAGCCCGGGGCGCACGACTTCGATGCCGGGAATCAGCTGTTCGAGCTGAGCGGCGACGGGGGCGAACCGTCGTTCGTCCGTGGCAGGATCATGCGGGTAGACGGCGAGATCCGGGCAGTGGCTCTGCGCCTCGCGCTCCCGCAACCCGACGCGTACTCCCTCTCTGCGTGCCGCCTGCGTGCACGCGACCACGATGCGATTGGCGATCAACGCGAGTGGCTCGGTGAGGGAGAGATCGTCTGCGCCGTCATCGCGCAGCAGTGCGTGCACGGGCCAATCCGGTACCCAGAACATGAGGGTGCGATCCGCGTTCATGATGCGACCAGGTGCCTGAGCGGGGCGACACCGGGGTCTGCGATGGCGCCATCTTGGAATCTGAGCGTGTGGCTGCGCGTGCCGCGGCGATCCTGCGTCTGCACGGTCAGCTCGCGGTCCGTGAGCATGCCGTACCCGTGCCCCAGCCCGTCCCAGCGGGAATGGGATACGCGCAACGTGGACTCGGGGCGTGGCCAGTCACCGGTCACGACCAATGCGGCGTCGTGCTCTCTCAGGCGTGCAGCGATGCGTTCCGACTCGCTGGCGCTCGGCGGCGTGGTCGGTGCCAGCAGCACCACGGTCAGCACTTCGGCCAGGGCTCCGGTGAGCCCGATTGCATCGGTGCCCGGCTCCGGGATGATGACGCACCGATCGAGTGCGATTCCCAGGGCAACTGCCGCCTCGGCGCCGAATGCCGTGTCGCCGATGATGCCGCACCACGCACCCGAAGCGGAAGCCTCTGCGAGCAGCGCCAGTGCGAGCTGCCGAGACCCGTGCACCGCATAGCTCGCCCCCATGCGCAGCGACCCACCGGGCAGTAGCGGCCGTAATCCGGCCGCAGTCGGAATCGTGCGCGCGTCGAGTCGCATCGGCTGCATCTCGGAGATGCGCTGCTGCAGCGAGCGGACGGTCACGGGGGAGTTCATGCAGGTATATTCGAACATATGTTCGAATAAGTCAATCTCGACTGCCTGGGCGCGTCGCGGCCCGCTGGTTGTTCAGGGCCCTGCCTCCGAGACGGCGGTAGGATGGGGTCGATGAACGAAGACGAGCTAGACGATTACGAGCGCGAAGCCGAGCTGTCGCTGTTCCGCGAGTACCGCGATATCGCGAGCCAGTTCCGCTACGTCGTCGAGACCGAGCGGCGGTTCTACCTCGCCAACGAGGTCGACCTCAAGCGGCAAGATGCGGGGAACGACTTCTACTTCGAACTAGCCATGACTGACGTGTGGGTCTGGGATGTGTACCGTGCCGACCGGTTCGTGAAATCGGTGCGTGTGCTGACCTTCAAAGACGTGAATGTCGAAGAGCTTTCGGCGCGTGAGTTCTCCCTGCCGCAGGAGCTCGCGCTCGACGAGTAATCGCATATCTGCTCCGGTGACTCGTCCCCGGTGCAGGCAGCGCATGTGAACCGGGGTCTTCTCCACAGATCCGACTGATCCCTCCGTGCGGCGTCGCTCCAGCGAGCATGCTGGTGCGCCAGGAGGTGCATCATGACGCACACGGCAGCAACGCACACAGCCCAGGAAGACGATCGGGCGCCCGGAGCTCAGCAACCGCACAACCAGGCGCTCGGCGCGCACGGCGAATCGCTCGCGGCGGCGTACCTGGAAGCGCTCGGGTATCGAATCCTCGCACGCAATTGGCGCAACCGGTCGGGTGAACTCGACCTCGTCGCGCGAGACGGCGAAACGGTGGTCGCGATTGAGGTGAAAACCCGCAGCGGCACCGGGTACGGCAGCCCCTTTGCGGCGATCACGGCGCGGAAGGCATCACGCATTCGACGACTCCTGCTCGATTGGGTGCGCGGCTACGCCCTTCGTGGTGCCGATCTGCGCATCGACGCGATTGCCATCACGATGCGTGCGAATGCGGAGCCGCGCATCGAACACCTGCGGGGAATCGCGTGAGCGGCGTGGTGTGCCGGGCGGCCTCCATTGCGCTGACCGGACTGCAGGGCACCGCGGTGATGGTCGAATCGGCTGTCTCGCAGCAGTTGCCCGGAATCGCCATCATCGGTCTTCCCGATGCGGCGCTCGCCGAAGCGAAACTGCGGGTGCGCACCGCCACCGCTCAGGTGGGCCTTCCGCTCTCGGATCGATTTCACACCATCAATCTGAGCCCGGCATCTCTGCCCAAACACGGCTCTGGATTCGACCTGGCCATCGCGCTCGCCGCGCTCGCCGCCTCGCGACACCTGCCCGCTGAGGGGTTGGCGACCACGGCTCACCTGGGCGAGCTGGCGCTCGATGGGGAGCTGCGTCGGCCAGCCGGCCTCCTGTCGCTCGTCGCGGCTGCGCGGACTCTGGGATTCGTTCGGGTCATGGTTCCCGAGGCCTGCGGCGATGAGGCTGCGCTGGTTCCCGGCATCGAAGTGATCGCGGTTCCTGACCTCTCCAGCGCGGTCGCGTGGTATCGCGGCGAACGCAACCGAGGTCGCATCGTGCAGCCCGGCCTGGGCCGCGATGCGGTGCAGGCTCGCGTTCCTGAGGCGGACATGGTCGACGTGGTCGGTCAGCCCGAAGCTGTTGAAGCGATGGTCATTGCTGCAGCGGGAAAGCACCATGTGTCGTTGCTCGGCCCCCCGGGAGCGGGGAAGACGCTGCTCGCCACTCGACTGCCGTCGTTGCTACCGGAGCTCGACGATGACTCGGCGCTCGAAGCCAGCAGCATCGCCTCGCTCGGCGGAAACGCGTTGGCCGGGCTCGTGCGCCGCCCACCGTTCGAGAGCCCGCACCACACGGCCTCCGCGGCGTCGATCATCGGCGGCGGCCAAGGGATCGAGGTGCGCCCGGGCGCAATCACTCGCGCCTGCCACGGGGTTCTCTTCCTTGACGAAGCTCCCGAATTCCCCCGCACGGTGCTCGACGCCCTCAGGCAGCCGTTGGAAACCGGGCGCATCGAGATCCACCGTTCCCGCATTCGCACCGAGCTGCCCGCGCGAGTGCAACTCGTCATCGCAGCGAATCCCTGCCCCTGTGGAAATGCCGGCTCGGCGGAAACCGCGTTGAGCTGCCGGTGCAGCCCACGCGTCAGGGTCGCGTATCAGCAGCGCATCTCGGGTCCGCTCAGCGACCGCATCGATCTGCGGCTCACACTGCACCGCGTGTCGAAAGTGCTGCTCGACGACACCGAGACGGTGCGGCCCACGAGCGCGCGATTGCGCGAGCGCGTCATCGCGGCGCGCGCTGCTGCAGCGGAACGCTGGCGGGGGTCTCCGTGGACGGTGAATGCCGAGATCCCCGGGAACTGGCTGCGCAGCGAGCGGTTTCGGCTTCCGCGGGCCGACACGGCGGTGCTCGACCATGCGCTCGCCCGTGGTGGGCTCACGCTTCGGGGATACGATCGGGCGCTGCGAGTCGCCTGGACGATTGCCGATCTGGCCGGGAAAGATCGGCCTCGGCGCCCCGAAGTCGCTCAGGCGCTCGTGTTGCGCGGGGGTGACCTCGGATGACGGGGGCGCAGCTTGACCTGGGAATCGATGCGTCGATCGCCTCGATGCTCGATGCGATGGCCCCGCCGGGCGATGCACGCCCGGAATCGCACGCCACACTGTTCGCCCGTACCGTGTGGGCGCGCGTGATCGAGCCCGGTGACGCGGTAGCGGGGGCGTTGATCGGGAGCCTCGGGGCGGCTCCAGCTCTCGCGCGGCTTATCAGCGGAGCGTCGCCCACCGAGCTTGCCGCAGAAGCCGCCGCGAGCGGAGCGCAGATCGATCGCCGTTCGATTGCAGCCGCGGTCAAACGGTGGGTGCCGAGGCTCGACCGCGGTGAGAGCATCCGCGATCTCGAGCGGGCGCGCGACGCCGGGGTGAGCCTCGTCGCTCCGGAATCGGGTTGCTGGCCAGCGCAGCTCGACGACCTTGGAGCGCACGCGCCGCAGCTGCTCTGGGTGATCGGCGACACCGCGGCCCTCGTGGTGCCGTCGCTTGCGGTGGTGGGTGCCCGCGCCTGCACCGGGTACGGAACCCATGTCACCGCCGAGCTCACCGATGCGGCGTGCGCGGCCGGTGTCGCAATCGTCTCCGGGGCAGCGTACGGTGTCGATGCGATCGCTCATCGCACGGCGCTCGCCGCGGGCGCGCGGACAGTCGCGGTGCTCGCCGGGGGAGTCGACCGCGCATACCCCAGCGCGCACGCCTCGCTGCTCGAACGCATCGCGCAGCAGGGCGCGGTCTGCTCTGAGATGATTCCCGGCGCGGCTCCGACGCGTTGGCGCTTTCTGCAACGGAACCGGTCGATTGCCGCGCTCGCCGGCGCGACACTCGTGACCGAAGCCGGAATTCGCTCCGGGTCATTGAACACAGCGGGTCATGCGGCGGAGATCGGACGCAACCTCGGAGCTGTTCCCGGCCCGGTGACCAGTGCGACCTCAGCCGGATGCCACCGATTGATTCGCGAATACGGTGCGCTGCTCGTGAGCAACGCAGAAGAACTCAGGGAGTGCATCGGCGTCACTGATGCGGCATCGCAGCTCATCGATGTTTCGCGCGGCTCACCTTCGGGGTCGGGGAGTGGCGACGAACCGTCGGATCGCCAACCCGCTCTGCACCGTCGTCTCCTCGATGCGCTTCCGCTTCAGGGGCAGCGAACCGAAGAGGCGGTCGCGCTCGCCGCAGGTCTTGCGCTGGGAGAATGCCGTGCCCTCCTCGCGGAACTCGAAATTCTCGGCTTCGTGCGCCGGTCTTCGGAAGACGGCAGTCACGGGCCGCGATGGCGACTGGTGCGACGCGAGTGATCTCCCGGTGCGTGAGTCAGGCCGCGAGGAGCGGGTTGCGCTGCACCCACTTCGAAGCATCCTGCTCCGACAGCACGACCAGCCCCCGAGACGTGTGAGAGACGGCGAGGAGCGCTTTGATCCACTCGGGGTTCAGTTGCGGGAGCTTGCTCCCGCTGAAACGGAACGCAATCGGGGCGTATTCCGAGATCCACACCTCGTGCCGACCGCTTCCCTGATGCATTCCGAGTGACCAGCTCAGGAAGAAGCTGTCCCCCTTCGCGAGCTTCATCCCAATGACTGTCTTGAGATGCGCGAGCGTGCGATCCTCGAACTCGTATTCACGTCCACCGTGCAACATGTACCCCATACAGGAAGTATGACATAAATTAAGTAATTATGAGAGTGAAGCGTTCTGGCGTGTTTCGCCCCGAGAGATACCGTCTCTCCGGGCACCGATGCGAGAGGTTGGGGAAATGCGTCTTAGAATCGCACGGGGGAGTCGAGAGTCCATGATTGGGTTCGCTGTATCTGGGGCGTTCGTGACCTTCCGGTCGCTGGAGAGGTCGTAATGCAAGGCGACGCTGAGATGTTCCGTTTTCTCGTGGAGGCAGTGCAGGATTATTCCATTTACTTGCTCTCGACGGAGGGAGTGGTGACGAGCTGGAATACCGGCGCCGAGCGCATCAAGGGGTATCGACCTGATGAGATCATCGGGAAGTCGTTCGAGGCGTTCTTCACCGGCGAAGATCGCGCCGATGGGCTTCCCGATCGCATCCTGAGCGAAGCGATTCGTGAGGGGAGATTCGAGACCGAGGGGTGGCGGGTACGCAAAGACGGCTCGCGATTCTGGGCCCACGTCACGGTGAACGCGGTGCGTGATGACGCAGATACCGTCATCGGCTTCGCGAAGATCACGCGCGACGTCACGGTCGCCCGCGAGGCGTCGAACGCGCTGCGTCGCGCTGCGTCCACTGATCCACTCACCGGCATGTGGAACCGGTCGGCTTTCCTTGCGGAGCTCACGCGCTGGGCGGGCGACTCCGCACCCTTCGCGGTGAGTATCATCGATCTCAACGGATTCAAGCAGATCAACGACACGCTCGGTCACGCGACCGGAGACGAGTTGCTCCGCGCGACGGCCGACAATTTGCACCGCCGGACGCATCTGGGCATCGTGACGGCTCGGCTGGGTGGCGACGAGTTCGCTGCCGCGGCGCTTGCTCCGGACGAGCAAGCGGTCGAGGAATTCGCGCAAGGGGTCAGTGCGGCCATGCGGGAACCGGTGCGCTTCGACGGGAGAACCCGGGTGATTCCGGCAAGCATCGGTATTGCGCGCTTCCCACGAGACGCGAGCGACATCTCTGAACTGCTCGTGCGTGCGGACGCGGCCATGTACGACGCCAAAGAGCGCAGCGACGATCGTGCAATGCTCTACCGTGACGGGTTGCTTGAGCATTCGGCGTCACGCCGTTTCCTCGGCAGACAGATACTCGGCGCCATCGCGCGTGGAGAATTCACGCTGCAGTACCAGCCGCAATCGTCGCTCAAAGATGAGGCCGTGGTGGGCTGGGAAGCGTTGATCCGCTGGGAGCATCCGATTCTGGGGCTGCTCAACCCCGGAGAGTTCATTCCGCTCGCCGAGGCGAATGGAACGATCGTGCAACTCGGCGAATGGGTGGTGAGACGCGCCTGTCAAGATGCTGCGCGATGGCGCGATGACGCGCGGGTGGCGGTGAACGTCTCGGCGTCGCAGCTGACGGATCGCACGTTCGTCGACGTGGTCACGCGCGCGCTTGCCGAGAGCGGCTTGGAGCCGCGCAATCTGGAGCTCGAGATCACCGAATCGACGATGATCTCGCACCGTCGCGAAGTCATCGAGACGTTTGCCGAACTGCAGCAGTTGGGCGTGCTCATCGCGCTCGACGACTTCGGTACCGGTTTCTCGTCGCTCGATACGCTGCTCTCGTTCGGCTTCGACCGGGTCAAGATCGATCGGTCAGTGCTGTACGAGAGCCTGCAGCCGTCGCGCACCCGCGACGTGCTGCGCGCAATTCTGGCGCTGGGGCACGCATTGACCGCGACCGTTCTTGTGGAGGGTGTCGAGACGGAGCAGCAGCGGGAGATACTGCGACACGAAGGTTTCGACGAGATTCAAGGCTTTCTCACGGGGCGCCCCGGCGCCGGCCCCGTGGTGGTCTCGCGGGAGCTCCCGGGGCACTCCGGGGGTGCGGGGGGTGGGCTCGACGACGGAACCGATTCTGCTGCCACTCCTCTGAATCGATGTGATCGATACGGCTGCGCGGCACTGGTGGGCGCTCACGGGTGCCTCTCGGAGATCGCCCGCCAGTGCATCGGCGAGGTCGCTCAGTGAGCGGAGTAGCCACCGTCGACGAGGTGGTAGCTGCCTGAGATGAACGACGCATCGTCGCTCAGCAGGAACAGGGTCAACGCGGCGACCTCGCGGTCGGTTCCGAGTCGCTTCGTGGCGTGCTCCGCCTCGAGTGCGGTGAGGGCTTCGGGGGAGAGCGATGCGCGCACCAGCGGCGTATCGATGAACCCGGGGCCGACGGCGTTCGTGCGCACACCCTGCTCGGAGTACTCCAGCGCCGCCACCTTGGTGAGGCCGATGAGTGCGTGCTTGCTGGCGACATACGCCGCATTTTGAGCGATGCCGACCGACCCCAGCACGGATGCCATGTTCACCACAGCGCCTCCACCCGCCGCGACGATCGCCGGCAACTGGAACCGCAGGCCGTAGAAGACTCCATCGAGGTCGACCGCGCGTACTCGATCCCAGGCGTCGATGTCGTACTCGCCGATGTTCGCGGGAGCCGCGCCGATGCCGGCGTTGTTGACGGCAAGGTGCAATGCGCCGTACGTCTCTTGAGCGAATCGGACCGCCGCCTCTGAGTCTTCCCACTTGGCAGTGTTCTGGGCGAAGGCCGCGGCCGTGCCGCCTGCCGCGACGATCTCATTGACGACCGTCTGAGCGGACTCGAGCTTGATATCGGTGACCACCACGGAAGCGCCTTCACGAGCGAGCTCGCGAGAGATCTCTGCACCGATTCCGCTGCCGCCACCGGTGACGATCGCTACCCGATTCTCGAACTTCGACATGTACGCCCTGCTTTCCTGTCTGCTTCGGTGCGATTCCGCATCGACGGGTTATATGCCCGCGCATATATGCAACGACGCAGGGCTGCGGAATATTTCCCCATTCGGAATCTTTCGCTCCGATCGGGCAGAGGGGTTTCGTGGGATGTTCGCACTCGGGCGTCGCTTGGCGCGAGAATATGGATATGAGCGCGTCTGAATCGATTGCCGCCGCTGTCGGGGGCTTTCTCGATGCCGTGCGCCTCGAATACGGCTACTCGGAGCACACGATTCGTGCGTACCGACGTGATCTCGACGCGTTCGTGGCCTTCGCCGACGCGCACCATGCGAGCACGCTTTCGGAGTGCGATATCGAGCTGATGCGCGCCTGGCTGTGGGATCGCCAGCAGAGGGGGCTCGCGTCGGCGACTCTGGCGAGAAACGTAGCGACGCTGAAATCGTTCGGCACCTGGCTCGAGCGTGCGCGCTTGGTTCCGGGCAATCCGGCTTCGCGACTCCGGGCTCCGAAAGCGCCGAGAAATCTTCCGCGGGTGCTGACTGACGAACGCGTGGAGCGGCTCATCGACCGTGTCGCGCATCGGAGCGATGCGGAGCATCCTGAAGCGATGCGCGATCTCGCCGTACTGGAGCTGCTCTACGCCTCTGCACTGCGGGTCTCCGAACTGTGCGCGCTCGTGCTCGATGGCGTCGATCTGCGTGAGCGAACGGTGCGGGTCATCGGCAAGGGCAACAAGGAGCGCGTGGTGCCGTTCGGGGCGCCCGCGGCTCGGGCGCTCGACGTCTACCTCCGCACCGGGCGACCCCAGCTCGCCTCTCGCGCTGCGGTGAGTGGTGATGCCGCGGCCTCAATGCGCTCGATTTCTAACGCGGTCTTCCTCGGGAACCGGGGGGCCGCGATGTCGGGCAACTCGGTGTACCGCATGGTTGCCCGGGAGCTCGAGTCGGAGCCCGGAAGCGGTCCGCGCGGTCCGCACACGCTGCGGCACTCGGCGGCCACGCATCTTCTGAACGGTGGAGCCGACCTGCGCGTGGTGCAGGAGATGCTCGGGCACTCCAGTCTCGCGAGCACTCAGGTCTATACGCATGTGTCGACCGAGCGGCTCGCCCAGACCTACCGGCAGGCGCATCCGCGCGCCTAAGTTGGCGATCACCAGGGGAGCAGTACGGGGCGATCGAAGAAGTATCTGGCAGGGTCGACGTATATGTCGTCGACTCTGACCCCGAGATGCACGCACTCCGCATTGCAGTGCCCGCCTTCGCTCACGGTGCCGAGGAGCGCACCGAGACCGACGGTGTCGCCGACGCTGAGGGCAGCGGCGATCGGCTCGATGGAGTACAGCGTGGAGTGATCCACCCGGATGGTGACGACACCCCGATCGACCACGGTTCCTGCATATGTGACGGTTCCGGGCGCGGGTGCCCTGACCTCCGATCCCGGACGCGCGCTGAGGTCGACGCCGCGGTGCCCCGGTCCGTAGTCGTGCTCCGGTGCGCGGAACGGCTCCGATATCTCGAGCGGAATACCGAGCGGAGGGATCCAGCGCGGCACCGCGCTCTCTGCAGGTGCGCCGTTCGCGGACGTCGATGCGCCCGCTGCTGAGTATGCGGTGACGCTGATCATTACAGTGCACATGATGAGGCGGGCTGCCAGGGCAGGCCGATGCGCGCGTGCCGGAGGTGTCATGACGACAGCCTGTCGGGGCGCGAGACGTGCGGTGGGTGTCCGCGCAGGAATTGTGGAGCGATCGTGATTGTGCCCAGAATCGCCGGGGTGAGGACGAGTGATGGATGGCTTGGGCTGGTGTATGCTGGTTCAGCACCTTGTATGAGGTGACTTCGCGTGCCCACGCATCGGAGAGACGTCACCGGTCCTTGCTCATCACGAGTGGGGCGGCGGATCCCGAGGGCACCAGGATCGGGCCGCATTCCGCGGCCGATGATAACCGCAATCGGTGCGTCCATATGGGCGCCCAGAACAGGAGGACGGCAATGGCCGTCGTTACCATGCGCCAGCTGCTCGACAGCGGCGTCCACTTCGGACACCAGACTCGTCGCTGGAACCCGAAGATGAAGCGCTTCATCTTCACCGAGCGCTCAGGCATCTACATCATCGATCTGCAGCAGTCGCTCGGCTACATCGACGCCGCATACGACTTCGTGAAGCAGACCGTTGCCCGTGGCGGCAACATCCTCTTCGTCGGCACGAAGAAGCAGGCTCAGGAGGCCATCTCCGAGCAGGCTACCCGCGTGAACCAGCCCTACGTGAACCAGCGCTGGCTCGGCGGCCTCCTCACGAACTTCCAGACCGTCACCGGTCGTCTGGAGCGCATGAAGGAGCTCGAACAGCTCGACTTCGAAGGCACCACCAGCGGCTTCACGAAGAAGGAGCTCCTCCTCAAGAAGCGCGAGCTCGAGAAGCTGCAGAAGTCGCTCGGCGGCATCCGCAACATGGGCAAGACCCCTTCGGCGCTCTGGGTGGTCGACACCAAGAAGGAGCACCTCGCAATCGACGAGGCGAAGAAGCTCGGCATCCCCGTGATCGCGATCCTCGACACCAACTGCGACCCCGACGAGGTCACCTACCCGATTCCGGGCAACGACGACGCGATCCGCTCGGTCGCGCTGCTCACCCGTGTGATCGCCGATGCTGCTGCCGAGGGCCTCATGGAGCGCCACCAGAAGCCCGCTGAAGGTGCTGAGCAGGCCGCTGAGCCGCTCGCCGAGTGGGAGGTCGAGTTGCTGAACGCTGACGCTCCGGCCGCTGCCGAGGCTCCCGCCGAAGAGGCACCCGCTGCTGAGGCTCCCGCTGCGGAAGAGGCTCCGGCCGAGGCCGCTGCCGAGACCCCGGCCGCCGAATAATCTCTGACCGTTCACCGAACGACCACTGAAGGAGTCACACATGGCTGCAGTAAGCATGGCCGCTGTGAAGGAGCTGCGCGAACGCCTCGGCGCCGGCATGCTCGACAGCAAGAACGCACTCGTCGAGGCTGAGGGCGACATCGAGAAGGCCATTGAGATTCTGCGTCTCAAGGGTCTGAAGGGCGTCGCGAAGCGCGGCGACCGCGAGGCGACCGAGGGTCTGGTTGCCGTGCGTCAGACCGAGGGTTCTGCCACGATGATCGAGCTCGCTTGCGAGACCGACTTCGTCGCGAAGAACGAGAAGTTCATCGCCCTCGCCGATCGCGTGCTCGACGCTATCGTCGCGGCGCAGGCAGGCACCGTTGAGGAGGCCCTCGCGGCCCCCCTCGACGGCAAGACCGTCGCTGACGTCGTCACCGATGAGGCCGCCATCATCGGCGAGCGCATCGAGATCCGGAAGGTCTCGCGCGTCGAGGCCCCCGCGACCTCGGTCTACCTGCACCAGACCTCGAAGGATCTGCCGCCGCAGATCGGCGTGGTCGTGGGCTACGAGGGTGACGACGCCGAAGCTGCCCTCAGCATCGCCCGTCACATCTCGTTCGCGGATCCGGTGTACCTGAACCGCGAAGACGTGCCCGAGGCAGACGTCGAGAAGGAGCGTGCAATCGTCACCGAGATCTCAAAGAACGAGGGCAAGCCCGAAGCGGCACTGCCCAAGATCGTTGAGGGTCGTCTGACCGCGTACTTCAAGCAGGTCGCGCTCAACGAGCAGGTTCACGCTCTCGACGCAGACAAGCGCGAGGTCAAGAAGGTCGCTGAAGCCGCTGGCATCACCGTGACCGGCTTCGCTCGCAGCAAGGTCGGCGCCTAGCCACTGACACCGGGACCCGGGCCGAATGGCCCGGGTCCCGTGCTGTGTCCGCACTATTATGGCCTCGGGTACATACGGGGCCCACCGGCGCCCGCGCCGCAGAGATCGACTCAAGGAGAACCCCACATGACGAAGACCGCCGATCGCAAGCGCCGAGTCCTGCTCAAGCTCTCGGGAGAAGCCTTCGGTGGGGGCACGTTGGGAGTGAATCCCGACGTCGTCAGTCAGATCGCACGTGAGATCGCCGCAGCATTGAACGATGCCGAGGTCGCCGTCGTCGTGGGCGGCGGAAACTTCTTCCGGGGCGCGGAGCTCTCGCAGCGCGGCATGGATCGTGCTCGTGCCGACTACATGGGCATGCTCGGCACGGTTATGAACGCGCTGGCGCTCCAAGACTTCCTGGAGCAGGCGGGTGTCGAAACCCGCGTGCAGTCCGCGATCACCATGACGCAGGTCGCAGAAACGTACATTCCGCTTCGCGCTGTGCGCCACCTCGAGAAGGGACGCGTCGTCATCTTCGGCGCGGGTGCGGGCCTGCCGTACTTCTCGACGGATACGGTAGCTGCGCAGCGCGCACTCGAGATCGAAGCCGACGAGGTGCTCGTCGCGAAGAACGGCGTCGACGGGGTGTACACCGCTGATCCCCGTCACGACCCTGAAGCCACCCTCATCGAGAAGATCACGTACAACGATGCACTCGTGCGCGGGCTGAAGGTTGTCGACTCGACCTCGTTCAGTCTCTGCATGGACAACGGCATGCCCATGCGCGTCTTCGGTATGGAGCCCGCCGGTAACGTCACCGCTGCAGTTCGCGGTGAGACCCTCGGCACGCTCGTTCACGCCTGACCTGCGAGCGACCGGGCAGGCCGTAGAGTCGTGCCCACTAAGCTGGAACAACGAGCGAAATCACTAAGGAGTACACCGTGATCGATGAAGTCTTCGCCGACGTCAAGGAGCGCATGACCCGTGCGGTCGAAGCCGCGAAGGAGAGCTTCGCTACGGTTCGTACCGGCCGTGCGAACCCTTCGCTGTTGCAGAACCTGCAGGTCAATTACTACGGCACGCCGACGCCGCTGCCACAGCTGGCATCAGTGCAGAATCAGGATGCGCGCAGCCTGCTGATCACCCCGTACGACAAGGGCGCTCTCAAAGACATCGAGCAGGCTATCCGTGACATGCCGAACCTTGGAGCGAATCCGTCGAACGACGGCACGGTGATCCGTGTGTCGCTGCCCGAACTCACCGCGGAACGCCGCAAGGAGTTCGTGAAGATCGTGAAGGGCAAGGCGGAAGACGCTCGTGTGGCGATCCGCAACGTGCGTCGCTCGGGCAAGGATGATTTCGACGCGCTCAAGAGCGAGGTCGGTGAAGACGAGATCTCGCGTGCCGAGAAGGAGCTCGAGGCCGTGACGAAGCAGTTCATCGACCAGATCGATGATGCGCTCAAGCGCAAAGAGGCCGAGCTGCTGGAGGTCTGATCGCGCATGGCCGGCTCGGAGAAGCGAGACGAGCTGCGCACGGCGATCGAATCGACGCGTGCGCAGCTCGAAGCGACCAACGCGCGCATTGAGGCGCGCGCGGGCCGCAATCTCGTCTTCGCCATCGGGTCGGGTGTGGTCTTCGGCGGCATCTTCCTGGCGAGCCTGCTTCTGGTCAAGCAGATATTCATCGTGCTGGTCGCTGCCCTGGTCGCCATCGCACTCGTAGAACTCGCTTCGGCGTTTCGGGTCGCGGGCCGGCGCGTGTCGCGCATCGGGGTGGTCGTCGGCGGGCTCGTCGTCGTCGGCGGCGCGGCGTTCTGGGGGGCCCAAGGCATGCTGCTCGGCTTGTTCGCCGGGTCGGTCGTGCTCATCGTCTGGCGACTGATCGAAGGATTGGTGCCGGCGTGGGAGGCGCCTCCGAAGACGGTCGTTCGCGATGTGTTCTCGGGGCTCTTCACGATCGTCTACGTGGCGTTTCTCGCCTCGTTTGCGGTGCTGCTGGTCGCTGCGGAACACGGCGAATGGTGGGTGTTCGCGCTCGTGCTGGTCGTCGTATCGGTCGACGTCGGCGCTTATGCCGCCGGGGTGTCGTTCGGAAAGCATAAGATGACGCCGCGCATCAGCCCGAACAAGACCTGGGAGGGGTTTGCTGGAGCCGCAGTGGTCGCTGCGGGAACCGGTGTGCTGGTCTCCGTGTTCGCGTTGCACCAACCCTGGTGGGTCGGCGTTATCATCGGCGTGGTGGTGCTCTTCACGGCCACCGGCGGTGACCTGACCGAGTCGCTGATCAAACGAAACCTGGGTGTGAAAGACATGAGTTCTTGGATTCCGGGCCACGGTGGTTTCTTGGATCGCCTGGATTCACTGCTGCCCTCTGCCGTCGGCGTCTACGGTGTCGCGCTCATGTTGGGGGTGGTCTGATGGCCCGTCGTTCACAGGGATCAGCCGAGGAGCCCGTGCAGACTGGACGGGTGCATACCTCGTTTCCCCTCGCCACCGGAACCCAGCTCGGGTATCAGCAGGAACAGGTCGATCAGTTCCTCTCGTCGGCACGCAGCGCCTATGAGGCCGCGGCAGGGTCCGCGGAAGCCATGACCTCCGAATCGGTTCGTAGAACGGCGTTTCCGGTGAAGCGTGGAGGGTATGCGGCTCGCTACGTCGATGCGGCCATGGACCGACTCGAAGAGGTCTTCTACGAACGCGAGCGTCGTGCGCGGGTGCGCGCTGCAGGTGAAGACGCCTGGTGGGATGAAACGCGCCAGCTGCTCTCCGAAGTTCGGGGGCGGATCCACCGGCCCCGTGGTAAGCGATTCCGTCGCCGTGGTCTCTTCGCCACCGGCTACCGCCGCTCGCAGGTCGATGCGTTTCTCGATCGGGTCTCGGAGATGTTCGAGCGCCGCGAACTCGGCCTGAAGCCGGCGGAAGTTCGTGATGTGGTATTTCATTCTCAGTGGCGCGGGTACGACGAAGAACAGGTCGACGCGCTGCTCGACGGTGTCGTCGAGCTGATCCTGGCGACGCGATGAGGCGAGCGCCGTCAGGAGCCCCGAAGCGTCGCTTGTCGGCTCGGCCTCGCTGAGATACAATCGTTATATTGTGTCTGCACTGAACCGAAATCCCCTCTCGCGATGGACCCGCTTGCGCGCTCCGGTCGCCGGCCTCGCCGTCGCCGGATTCTTGGGAGCGGCCGTGGTGGCTCCGTTCGCGATGCCCAGCGCGCCGGCTGATGCTGAGGCGATGGCGTTCCAACAGCGGATCCATCAGGAATTCACCCCGAATACGTCGGCTGACGCAGACCTCGTGTACACGAACGTCGGAGTCGTCGAACTTCCCGACCCTGAGGAAGTGCGCAAGAAGCAGGAAGCCGAGGCTGCTGCGAAAGCGGCGGAGAAGGCTGCGGCCGAGAAGGCCGCGGGAACGGCAAGTTCTGAACAATCGTTAGGGGCATCCGAGAGCGCCGGTGCGCCACCCAAGTACACGGGTGGTGGGTCGATGGCTGAGTGGATGGCTGCAGCGGGAATCGCTGAAGCCGACTGGTCGTATGTGGTGTACATCGCTGAGCGCGAGAGCAGCCTGAATCCGAACGCGACAAACGCGAGCTCTGGGGCGTGCGGGCTCATTCAGGCGTTGCCGTGCAGCAAGGTCCCGGGCAATGGGTACGACCCGGTCGATAACCTCACCTGGGCCAACGGGTACGCGGTGGGACGGTACGGAAGCTGGAGCGCCGCCTACAGCTTCTGGACGGCAAACCACTGGTGGTGATCGGTCGCCATGGCGAAGAGCCGTCGACCGAATAAGTACCAGCGTGCCGCTCTGCAACCGGTGAGCGATGTCTCACGTCTCGCACATGGAGGCGCGCGTCGCGAATCCCGCTCCGGTGCGGAATGGTTCGTGCGCGATATTCCGTCGCATCGGGCGGAGAAAGCGTATCGGTGCCCGTCCTGCGGCACTGATGTGCCCCCAGGCCAGGCTCATATCGTGGCGTGGCGCGCCGACCATATCTTTGGCGACGAATCGGCAGTCCGCGATCGACGGCACTACCACGCACACTGCTGGCGTCTGCGCTAGAAGAGCGTGGGGGGAGCCTCGGCGGGGGCGACGTCAACCTCGCGAATCGGAGCTGCGCCCGCGAATCCGGGGCCGTGATCGGGCTGCTTTCCGGCTTGAAATGCAGTGGCTGCTGCTCGGGCATGCTGATCCGCGGCTTCATTGAGGGCATGTCCGGCATGCCCCTTCACCCATTCGAACGACACGGATCGCCCGGTGAGCGCGGCATCGAGTTGCTCAAGGAGTTCCCGGTTGAGCACGGGCTTGCCGTCGGCCTTTCGCCATCCCCGTCGCTTCCAGCCGGGCATCCATTGCGTGACCGAATTGATCACGTACTGACTGTCGCACAGCACATGGAGTGCTTCACCGCTGCGCTCTGCCGTGGCATTGAGCAGATCGAGCACTGCCATCAGCTCGCCCTGATTGTTGGTCGCACGCGGCCATCCGCCCGCCCGCCACTGATCGCCGTCGATGACCCAAGCCCACCCTGCGGGGCCGGGGTTGCCGAGTGCGGATCCGTCTGCTGCTGCGGTGATGGTCATGATCTCAATCCTGCCAGAGCGCGGCTGTGCGGCGAGCTAGGCTGGAACAGTTCGGCCGCGATGACAGGGAGACACGGATGATCGAGATTTCCAGTAATACGGTGCTGCGCGCGCGTCGAGAAGACATCGAGTTGCACACGGCGGATGGTTTGACGCTGTACGGCGAGTTGGCGCTTCCGGCCGACCGCGAGCCTCTGGCGACGCTCGTCACACTGCACCCGCTGCCGACCGCCGGGGGATTCATGGAGTCCCACGTTTTGCGCAAAGCGGCGAACCGGCTCCCTGAACTCGCGGATCTCGCGGTCCTGCGGTTCAACACGCGAGGCACATCATCCCCGCGAGGCACCAGCGAGGGTGCGTTCAGTGAGGGAATCGAGGAGCGGTTCGACGTCGCCGCAGCCATGGATCTGGTGCAGTCGCGTGGGCTTCCGCACCCCTGGTTGGTGGGCTGGTCATTCGGCACTGAACTGACGCTGAAGTATGGGCTTGAGCATGACATCGACGGTGCGATTCTGCTGTCGCCCCCGTTGCATCGGGCGACATCAGCGGAGGTCGCCGCGTGGCAGCCGGCGGCTCCCGAACTCGTCGCGCTCATTCCTGAATTCGACGACTATCTTCGACCCGAGGAGGCGTCGCAGCGATTTGCCTCAGTTCCTCGCATGCGTCTCGTGAACGTCGAGGGTGGCAAACACTTGTGGGTGGGGGAGAAGCAGACGCGACGCGTGCTCGACGAGATCGTCGCAGCGGTCGGAACCGCGTCGACACCGCTGCCGGGCGAAGTCGCGGAGGATCGCCTGCAGAGGTGATCGCCGCGACTCCGCCCGCCGGTCACCCCTGAGGCGTTGCGTCGTCGGCCTGCGCGTTGCCCGCGGCTTCGGAAGTGTTCGCCGCCGCATCCTCCTGCTGGAGCGACTCGGCAACCGGCTGCTCGACGAGCCGACCCGCGACCGTGCTCATCTTCTGCGCGTTCGTGATGACCTCGCCGAGGCTCTCGAAGTAGCGGGCCACGGCACCGCGCTCGACCTTCAGTTGCGTCATGCGGTCTTCTGCGGCCGCGAGCACCTTCGTCGCGCGATCTTCCGCGGAAGCGAAGGTGGTCTGTGCGCGCCGTTCGGCCTCGAGCACAATGTCAGCGGCGTGACGCTCGGCCGATGCGCGCACCTGGCGTGCGTCTTGCGTCGCGTCGGCACTGAGCCGCTCGTACTCCTCGCGAGCAGCGTCGAGCTGCATGCGGAGTTCGGCGAGTTCGGCGCGAGTCGCATCGAGCTCGCGCTGCGCGGCCTCTGCGGCGGTGCGCTGGCGTTCGGCGAGGTCGTGCTCGAGCGACTCGCGCTGTTGAGCCGCCGACGTTGCGAACGCAGCGCTCTCGGTCTCGATTCGCTCGGTCATCTGGCGCACGGCGTCTTCGGTATCGGCACGCAGCTGCGCAAGGCTCGTCTCTTCGGTGTGGCGGTGTTCCGCGAGTTCGGCCAGCGTCTCGACGCGCAGCAGATCGGTTTCTTCGGTGACCGATGCACGGAGTGCGGCTGCTTCGCGCTCGCTCGCTGCGATGCGCTCATCACGCTCGCGAGCGAGATCGGCGGCGTGTTGTTCGGCGGCAGCCGCGAGTGTGCGCTCCTGCTCTGTGCGCTCACGCTGCAGGTCGTCATCGAGCTTCGCGCGATCGCGCTCGATGCGCAGCTCTAGCGACTCTCGCTCGATGGCAAGTGCCGATGCTGCCTCATCACGGGCGATGCGAAGCCGCTCCTCTGCGGCTGCGGCTTCGTCGGCGATGCGCTGCTCGTGCTCGTGGCGCGCAGCCGAGAGTCGTTCGGCGTGCACAGTACTTTCATCAGAGATCCGTGCCGCGTGATCGGCTTCCGCGCGCTCGTGCTCGCGCTGCTGCGTGGCGCGCGCATCTGCGACGCTGCGCTCATGAGCGGCGAGCTCATCGGCGATGCGAATGCGGTGTTCGTCCCACTCCGAAATCACTCGGTCCTGATGCTCCGCCAGGTCCGCACCGAGTTTCTCGGCGTGAGCCGCGAGTTCTGAGGCAATACGCGCCTCGTGCGCCTCCGTCGCCGCGGCGAGCTCGCGATTGAGCTGGTCGCGCTGGTCGGTCTGCTCGGTGGCCCACGCCTCGCGCTCTGCGGTGATCTGCGACTCGTGCGCCTGACGTTCATCGGTGAGTGCCGCGTCGTGATCTGCGCGTTCACCGCTGATGGCTTCTTCATGCGCCCGCCGTTCTTCGGCGATCGATGACTCGTGCGTTGTGCGTTCCGCAGAGAGGGCGGTGTCATGCGCCTCCCGTTCGTTTGTGAGAGCGGTCACGTGCGCTTCGCGCTCTTGCGCGATGCGTGAGACATGCGCTGCCAACTCGTCGGAGAGTCGCACCTCCTGGCGATCCCGCTCGTCACGCAAACGGGCCTCGTGCGACACGCGCTCGGCCCCGATTGCGGTGTCGTGCTCGTCGCGCTCGCGCGCGATCAGTGCGCGATGCTGCGCGAGTTCTTCCGCGAGTGCGGCGTCTTGCGTGTCGCGCTGCAGGCCAAGCGCGTCGCGGTGCGCTGCCGCTTCGCGCTCGATCGCAGTCTCGTGCGCGCTACGCTGCTCCGCCAGGTCGGCGGTGAGGCGTGTCGCTGCGGCTTCGCGATCTTCGGACGCGATGCTGTCGGCGCGTTCCCGCTCGCGCTCAGCTTGCGTTGCGAGCGTGCTGAGCTCCTCGGAGAGCGCAGCGCGCTCGCGTTCGATCGTGGCCTCGTGCTCGGCGCGCTCCTGCGCGATGCGATCACTATGCGCCTGCACTTCGGCGGCGATGCGCTGCGTCTGCTCGCGCCGTTCCTGCGCGATCGCGGTGTCGTGCTCCATGCGCTCCTGCGCGATGCGGCCGCGCAGGGTCTCCTCTTCAGCGGTGAGGGCGCGTCGACGTGCGTCGAAGTCTGCCTCGAGCGCGCGCTGCTGCTCGGTGAATCGCTCCTCGAGTTCCGCTTCCTCGCGTTGGCGTCGTGCCTCGAATTCTGCGCGGGCCCGCTCACCGTCTTGCACGAGGCGGCAGCGCTCGAGCTCTGCCTCGCGCTCGCTCTCTGCTCGCTGACGGGCGAATGACTCCGCCTGAGCCTCGGTCTGGGTTCGCAGTTCGAGCGCCGCG
Organism: Leucobacter musarum subsp. musarum; assembly: GCF_001273845.1. Lineage (GTDB taxonomy): Bacteria > Actinomycetota > Actinomycetes > Actinomycetales > Microbacteriaceae > Leucobacter > Leucobacter musarum. Next base: position 566,129 of record NZ_JHBW01000087.1, on the reverse strand, counting down.
GCCTGCGCCTCAGACGTCAGTCGGTCGGCCTCGGCCTGCGCGGCCGCGATGGCGGCTTGGGCCTCCCGGTGCGCGGTCTCGCGTGCCGAGACGGTCTCGCGATCGACTGCGGCACGTGTGAGCTCTGCCTCGCGCCGAGCTTCGTCGAGCAGACGCGCACGCTCGGCCTCGGCTGCCGCGCTCTGCGTGGCGACGTCGTTGCGCGCTCCGGTCAAGATGATCTCGGCCTGCTCGGACGCCGATGTCATCTGCTCATCGGCCCGCTGCTGCGCCTGCGTCAGTACCCGCTGCGCTTCCGCCTCTGAGTCACGACGCAGTTTTTCGGCATCGAGGTCGGCCTGAGCCATGAGTCGCTGCGCGTGATCTTCGGCGACCTGCAGACTTTTCTCGACGCGAAGACCGAGACCCGAGTAACCCGAGGCACCGAGTTCGGCAACCTGCTCCTGCAGGTCCGAGATGAGCTGCCGCTGCTGTTCGCCGGTGTGCGATACCTGCTGATGCGCGGTCTGCAAGGCTTCGATGTGGGCCTGCAGCGTCGAGATATGGCCGGTCAGCGCGCCGACGCGTTCGTCGACCTCGTCGCGGTTGTATCCGCGGAACGCAGGGGTGAAAGGCTGGGCTGGTTCGGACACGGGCCCTCCGGTGTCTGGGTGTCGAGACGTCGCACTCCCGAAACCGGGTCGCAGCGCGTACAGAATTGCTTCCCAACGATAGCGTACGAGGGGGTGTGCGGGCCGGGCCGATTCGTCATGAAACACGCCTGCGTGTGCGCTTTCTGGTGAAGTGTTCATGCCAACCCAGGGAAGCTCCGGTAGCGTTGCAGGTTGAAGAATCGTGTTCGGGCGGTGGGGCTGTTGCCGCGCTCGCGAGAACCGATGCCAATGTAGAGGAGTTCCCGTGCGACATGCGGTAGCGATTGCAGTGCTGGTGGTCTCCGGCGTGCTCATACTTCTGGGACTCGGGCAGCGCACCTTTCTCGCCGGCCCCGCAGAGATCAGCTTTCCGGTCGACACGCAGTCGGAGTCGCCGTTCGCGGTCGTCAACGGGTCTGAATTCACCAAGCTTCCGGGCCAGGCGAACGTGGTCGTCTCCGGCCAAGATGCCTTTGTGGCCACGGCGATGACGCGCGATGTCGAAGCCTGGGTCGACGCATTTCCGCATGCTGAACTGTCAGTCGACCAGCGCTCGCAGCGGTTGCTGAGTGCGTTGATTCCCGCGGCGGTCAGCGATGCGCCGACCGCGGGTACGGATGATGCGGCCTCGACTGAGCCCGACTCAGCTGGGCTCGACCCGCGCGGCAGCGACTTGTGGCTCGAGTCGCGTTCGATCGATGACGCGGGCAACGGCACGGAGAACGAGACCCTGCGTGTTCCGGTGGCACTCGCGAAAGACCAGTCCGTGATCATCGCGACGAATGGAACGGACCCGATTCCCAGCGAGCTCTCGCTGGTCTGGGTGCAGGATCGCAGTACCCCTCTGGCCGGGCCCTTCTTGGCCGGAGGTGCTCTGCTGGCGATCGTCGGTGCGGTCCTCTATCTGCTTGCGGTCGACCACGATCGCCGGGGCCTCGGGCCACGTCGCGGTCGTCGGGGTCCGTTGCAGGGCATTCGCAACGCGTTCGGAGGGCGAGGTCGCCGCAGCGCGAGCGCGAGCGGCGCACCCGATACGAATTCGCAGACGGCTGGAGGGCAGAAGTGATGCACGAGTCGCAGCAACGGCAGGCATCGGTCGCAGCACGAGGCAACCACAAGACGGGGCGTCACCTGCGGCGCTGGGTGCCGGTCATCGGTCTCGCGATGGTGCTCGGACTCTCGGGGTGCTCCGCCGAGTATTGGCCGCAGATCGGTGGGGCCGCAGCGCAGGATCCGGAGCCGACGCCCACTGAGCAGTCGTCGTCGATCGCTCCCGTGCCGGTGAACGAAGGCCAGTTGCACCGCATCGTCGAGCAGGTCTCAGTAGCGGCAAATGCTGGCGATGATGCACTCGACGCGACGGCGCTTGATGCTCGGTTCGTCGACGACGCGCTCGCACAACGCACGGCGAATTACGCGATTCGCGCAGCGGTACCCGACTACGCGGTCGTCCCGCCACGAATCACGGATGACGAACTCGATTACGCGCTGGTGCAGAGCACCGAGTCTTGGCCCCGCACGGTCTTTGTGACGGTGGCCTCGACGTCCGGTCAGACGACGGCCGATGCGGCAGCCGATGGTACGGCTGACGCGAGCGCCGAAGGTGCGGAGGGCGCCGATGCCGACGCCAGCGCATCGGAAGAGAAGACATCGCCTTCGTTGGCGATGATTCTGACTCAGGAGTCACCGCACGAGAATTTTCAGGTCTCCCGAGTGATTGCGTTGCGCGGCGGCATCTCCATGCCGCAGGCGGCTCCGGCGAAAGACGGCACGGCACTGCTGGCGAACGACATTTCGACCCTGGTGCTTCCGCCTGATCAAGTGGGCGCGGCCTACGCCGCGGTGCTGCAGAACGGAACGGCGGCTCCCGAAGCCGCATCGTTCGACCTCGACGGAGACACCATTCTCGAGAACTATGGGCAGGCACGTGCTGCGGCGGCCCAGGCGAAGTCCGACGAGAAGGGCCAGACCATGAAGTACTCGGCGCTCGCCCGTCAGGGCGACGCACCCGTAGTCGCGCTGTCGACGGGCGCCGGCGGCGCGCTGGTCGCGACGACGGTGATCGACGAGCAGATCGTCGACGCGGCCGGTGGTCGCTACAAGCCGCAGGCGCAAGACGCGATCACCGCTCTGTCTGGCCTCGAAGGCGAGCAGGAGAAGCTGGTGCAGCAGGTCGCTCACCAGATGCTCTTCTTCGTTCCCAGCAAGGGCGACGACGCGCAGATCGAACTCCTCGGTGTGACGAGCGAGCTCGTCGCCGTTACGAACTGAGTGTGCGCGTCTCGCCCCGGGCTGCCGGGGTGCGACGCCTCGCGAATACCCGGTGAAAGGACCGTGTGAGATGACCCAGCAGATGCCAGAGCGGATTCCTGGAGGAGGCGTGGATCTCAGCCACCTCGCCGCGCGCGGACAGAACGGAGCACCCGCGGGCGCTCCAGCTTCTGCGGCGGCGCAGAACGGTCAAGGAGCCCCTGCGGTCGTCGATGTTCCTGCGCTGGTCATCGATGTGACCGATGCGTCGTTCGAGCCGGTCGCGCAGCTCTCGAGCGTCGTTCCGGTCGTGGTGCTGCTGTGGGCTGAGCGTTCTGAGTCCGCAAAGAATCTCGGATCCGTGCTCGAACGGGTAATCGGCGAACTCGCCGGTCGAGCACTGCTCGCGAAGGTGGACGCCGACACGAACCCTGGCCTGGCACAGGCGTTCCAGGCGCAGTCTGTGCCGACCGTGGTCGCCCTCGTTGGGGGCCGACCGGTACCGCTGTTCCAGGGCGAAATTCCTGATGCGCAGGTGCGCGAGATGTTTGCGCAGCTGTTGCAGCTCGCCGAGCAGCACGGGGTCACGGGCCGCGTGAATGCGCCGGACGCGGGATCGGACGCGGCACCGGCGGAGCCCGCTGAGCCGGAGATTCCGGAAGCGCACATCGCCGCAGTCGAGGCGGCGGAGCGCGGGGACTATGCAGCCGCTGTGACGGAGTGGGAAGCGGTGCTTACCCGGGCGCCCGCAGACGCCGGCGCCCGTGCGGCGCTCGTGCAAGTGAAGCTGCTGCAGCGCCTGCAGGGGCAGACGACGGATGGCATTCGGTCGGCTGCCGCTGCCGCGCCGACGGATCTCGCGGCCCAGCTCGCCGTCGCTGATCTCGATGTCTCGGGCGGCCATGTCGAGGATGCGTTCCTGCGACTCCTCGAACTGTTCCCTTCCCAAGACGATGCGGGGCGAGGCGCGATTCGTGAGCGTCTGCTCGAGCTCTTCGAGGTGGTCGGCGTTGCGGATCCGCGTGTGATCGCCGCGCGCGGGCGTCTCGCCAGCCTGCTCTACTGATCGACGGGCCCGTCATGCCCGGCTCTCGCGCCTATCTCGATCACGCCGCAACCTCCCCGATGCCCGAGGAGGTCATTGCCGAGTACCTCTCCGCGCTCCGTACCGTCGGAAACCCGGCATCAACCCACGGGCACGGCCAACGCGCGAGCGAGATGCTCGAGTCCGCTCGAGATCGGGTCGCGCGGGCGGTCGGATGCGATCACGCCGAACTGATCTTTACGGCGAGTGGTACCGAGTCGATCAATCTGGCGATGAAAGGAGTCTACTGGGCGCGGCGGCGATCCGGAGCCGGTCCGGTCATCGTCGTTGCCGAGGGGGAGCACCACGCCACAATCGAAGCCGCAGAGTGGTTGCGCGACGCGCAGGGCGCTCAGCTCGTCTGGCTGCCGATCGACGCGGAGGGCCGCGTGCGACCCGAGGCGCTCGCCTCAGTCATCAGCGAACACGGAGCCGATCAGATCGCGCTCGTGAGCTTTCTCTGGGCGAACAACGAGGTCGGCACGGTGCAGCCGGTCGCGGAACTCTGCCGTATCGCCGCGGTGGATGGAATCCCCGTGCACGTCGATGCGGTGTCGGCTCTCGGCCAGGTCCCGATCGATTTCCGGGACTCAGGGGCTGCCGCGGTCAGCCTATCCGCGCACAAGATCGGAGGCCCGGTCGGGGTGGGTGCGCTCCTCCTCGGGCGCCGCGTAACCGCTGATCCGCTGCTGCACGGCGGCACCCAACAGCGGTCGCGATCCGGCACCCAAGATGTGGCGGGAGCCGTTGCATTCGCCGCCGCACTCGACCTGGCTGTCGACGACGCCGGAATCCCGCGAGCCGAGCGCATCGCCCATCTCGAGGCGTTGCGGGATCGCCTGATCTCGGGTGTTCGTGCGGTCGACCGCGCGGCCGTGCTTCGCGGTGCGCCGGTCGGGCCAGAACGCCTGCCGGGCAACGCGCACTTCACGTTCCCGGGATGCCAAGGGGATTCCCTGGTCTTTCTGCTCGACGCCAACGGGGTCTCTGCCTCTGTCGGGTCAGCCTGCCAAGCCGGAGTCGCGGAGATTTCCCACGTGCTCCTCGCGCTGGGGCTGGAGCCCGAGACGGCTGCGGGGGCGCTGCGGTTCACCTTGGGCGCCGATACCGAGTCGGCAGAGATCGATGCGCTGCTCGTGGCTCTCCCGGCAGCACTGGAGTCGGCGCGTGCAGCCGGACTCAGTTGATGCTCGCGCGGTGGATGCGCGACTCGACGCAGGCACAAAGCGAGAGTAGGCTGTTGCGGTGAAGATTCTGGCAGCGATGAGTGGTGGCGTCGATTCCGCGGTCGCGGCGGCCCGCGCCGTCGAGGCCGGTCACGAGGTCGTCGGCGTCCATTTGGCGCTGAGTCGCATGCCGGGCACGATCCGCACCGGATCTCGAGGCTGCTGCACGATCGAAGATGCGATGGATGCGCGGCGCGCGGCCAATCTGCTCGGCATTCCGTTCTACGTGTGGGATCTGAGTGAGCGCTTCAAGGAAGACGTTGTCGACGATTTCATCGCCGAGTACGCTGCGGGCCGCACCCCGAATCCCTGCATGCGCTGCAACGAGAAGATCAAGTTCGCGGCGCTGCTCGACAAAGCCATGGCGCTGGGGTTCGATGCAGTGGCGACGGGACACTACGCCACACTCGAAGATGGGGCACACGGGCCCGAGTTGCACCGGGCCAGTGCCTGGGCCAAAGATCAGTCGTACGTGCTCGGTGTGCTCACCGAACGCCAATTGCGGCACTGCTACTTCCCGCTGGGCGACACGCCGTCGAAGCAGCTGATTCGCGCGGAAGCCGCGGAGCGCGGCCTGCAAGTGGCGCAGAAGCCCGACAGTCATGACATCTGCTTCATCCCTGATGGCGATACTCGTGGATGGTTGTCTGACCATGTCGATCGCACGCCGGGAGAGATCCTTGACGAGGCGGGCGACGTCATCGGCACGCACGATGGAGCTCACGGGTACACCGTCGGACAGCGCCGCGGCTTGCAGCTCGGCCGGCCCGCAGACGACGGCAAGCCGCGCTATGTGCTCTCGATCCGGCCCGTATCGAATCAGGTCATCGTCGGCCCGAAAGAACATCTTGCGATCTCACGGATCGCCGGCGGCCGTTACAGCTGGGCAGGCGAGCCGGGGTTCGACCTCGCCGAACGATTCGCCTGCGAGGTGCAGATCCGCGCCCACGCCGACCCGGTTCCGGCATTCGCCCGTCTGGAGCCCATTGTTAAGTCGGAGCGCACCGAGCAGCACCGCGCCGAGGCGACGCATGAGGTCGTCGTCGATATCGATCTCGACCACGCCGAGCCGCTCTTCGGAGTTGCTCCCGGCCAGACCGCGGTGCTCTACGTCGGCACCCGGGTGCTCGGCCAGTTCACCATCGATCGTGCCGTCTCGATGGAGTCCGCTGCAGGCAGTGCATAACTGTCCGTGGTCGCTCCTACACTGGGAGCGTGAGCACGAACACGCAGCAGATCCCGCAAGACTTCGACTCGGCGCGCGCAGAGGCCGAGCGGCTCGCCGAGCATATCGAGCGTCTCCGCACGTCGTACTACTCTGAGGCCGCGAGTCTGGTCTCCGACGCGGAGTACGATGCCATGTTCCATCGCCTCGAGGCGATCGAACGCGCGTTTCCCGAACTCGCCGGGCAAGACAGCCCGACGCGCGAAGTCGGCGCTGCGGTGGTCTCTGCAGGTTTTCCCGAGCACGAGCACGCTGAACGCATGCTCAGTCTCGACAATGTCTTCTCCATCGAGGAGTTTCGAGAGTGGGCCGCGAAAGCGGCAGCGTCGGCCGGTCGACCGGTGCGCTGGCTCTCGGAGCTGAAGATCGACGGCCTCGCCATCAGTTTGGCGTATCGCGATGGAGTGCTCGAAACCGCGACGACGCGCGGAGATGGTCGCGTCGGCGAAGACATCACGGAGAACGTCGACCTCATCCCGGTGATCCCTCGGCGGCTGACCGGTGAGAACCTCCCGCCGTTCTTCGAAGCTCGTGGCGAAGTCTTTCTGACAAGCGCGAATTTCGCGGCACTGAACGAGCGCCAGCACGAGCTCCAGGCCGCCTTCGTTGCCGAGCAGCGCGAGAAAGGCCGCCCCGAAGAGCAGATTCCGGTGCGCTATCCCGAGTTCGCGAATGCTCGCAATACCGCTGCGGGCAGTTTGCGGCAGCGCGCAGAGAAGAAGTCAGCAGCCGACCTCGCCTTGATGCGCGATCGACTGGGCAGACTCTCACTGCACGTGCACGGCATCGGTGCCTGGCCCGACCCGCACATCGAGAATCAGTCGGATGCGTACGCGCTGCTCGCATCGTGGGGGCTTCCGGTGTCTCCGCATTCTCGGGTGTTCGACACCGTCGACGACGTCGCGAACTTCATCGAAGACCGGGGGGAGCACCGTCATTCGGTCGAACACGAGATCGACGGCATCGTCGTCAAGATCGATGAACTCGCGCTGCACAGCGAACTCGGTGAGACCAGCCGGGCACCGCGATGGGCGATCGCCTACAAGTACCCGCCCGAGGAAGTGCACACACGCCTGCTCGACATCCGAGTCGGGGTCGGCCGCACCGGGCGTGCGACGCCGTACGCCGTGATGGAGCCGGTGAAGGTGGCAGGTTCGACGGTGAGCCAGGCGACACTGCACAACCAGCAAGTGGTGAAAGCCAAGGGCGTGCGCATTGGTGACACCGTGGTGCTGCGCAAGGCGGGCGACGTGATTCCCGAAGTGCTGGGTGCAGTGCTTGAGCTCCGTGATGAGGACGCCCCGGAGTGGCAGATGCCGGAGCACTGCCCGGAGTGCGGCACCGAGCTGCGCGCGATGAAAGAGGGCGATATCGACCTCCGCTGTCCGAACGCGCGGGCCTGCCCCGCTCAGGTGCGCGGTCGCGTCGAGCACATCGGTTCGCGCGGAGGCCTCGACATCGAGGTGCTGGGGGAGATCACGGCGGCCGCACTGACGCAGCCCGAAGTTCCGTCCACCCCACCGCTCGAAACCGAAGCCGGGCTGTTCGACTTGACGCTCGACCAGCTCGTGCCGATCGAAGTGATCGTTCGCGATAGCGAAACGGGCGAACCGCGCCTCGACGACGCGACCGGCGAACCTCGGCGACGCAGGCCGTTCCAGAAGACGGAGAAGTTCTACCCCGAGCCGTGGGACCGCGCGACCGCTGCCGAGCGGCGTAAAGCCGGAATCACGCAGGAGGAGCGCGTCGTCGCTTCGCGCGATGCCGAGACATTCCTCGCGGAACTCGAGCGGGCGAAGACCAAACCGCTCTGGCGCCTGATCGTCTCCCTGAATATCCGCCACGTCGGGCCGGTTGCAGCGCGCGCGCTCGCCGACTGGTTCGGTTCACTCGAGGCGATCCGTGCGGCCACTGAAGCGGAGCTTGCGCAGGTCGACGGCGTCGGGGGCATTATCGCCGAGTCGCTGCTGGCGTGGTTCGACGTCGACTGGCATCGCGAGATCGTGGATCGCTGGGCGGAGGCCGGAGTGCAGTGGGCCACGCCCGGGCATCCGGGCCCGGGCGCAGCGGTCGCCGAAGGGGGAGTGCTTGCCGGCCTCATCATCGTGGCCACGGGTTCACTGGACGGCTTCACCCGGGATGGGGCAAAGGAGGCGATCATCGCGGCCGGCGGCAAAGCCGCTTCGAGCGTGTCGAAGAACACCGATTACGTCGCAGCCGGGCCAGGCGCCGGATCGAAGCTGGGGAAGGCCGAAGATCTCGGCATTCCGGTGCTCGATGCCGCGCAGTTTGCAGTGCTCGTCACGCAGGGACCCGACGCGCTCGGACTGTCTGCGGAAACGGAAGCTGCGACGCCGGAGTAAACCGGCTGCTGCCCGAGTTATCCACAGATGTCCCGGTTCGGTGTTCGGAGTGTCCAGCGGGTCGCTAGCGTCGTCAGGAGGCGCGAGAGCACTCCGCCTCCGATGAGATGGGAGCTTGCATGAGCGACACCCCGACGCCGCGACGCGCGGCCTGGGCAACACAAGATCCGCTGTTGACCGAGTACTACGACGGCGAATGGGGCATGCCGAGTTTTGACGACAACGGCGTGTTCGAGCGCCTTTCGCTCGAAGCCTTTCAGTCGGGGTTATCGTGGCTGACGGTGCTGCGCAAGCGCGAAGCATTCCGTGCTGCGTTCGATGGGTTCGACATCGACCGGGTCGCCGATTTCGGCGATGCCGACGTCGTGAGGCTGCTCGATGATGCGACAATCATCCGGAATCGACGCAAGATCGATGCCACGATTGCGAACGCGCGGGCCGCGCAGCGCCTGGTCGCAGAGACCGGGAGCGGGCTCGCCGCCTTCGTCTGGGGGTTTCGACCTGAGCGATCGCCGGCGCCGGTCACCGATGCCGACGTGCCCAGCACGTCAGTCGAGTCCGTCGCGCTCGCTCGCGAACTCAAACGACGAGGCTTCGCGTTCGTCGGTCCGACGACGGTCTACGCGCTGATGACGGCGATCGGCATCGCCGATGCCCATCTCATCACGAGCCATCGTCGTGGGTGCTCCGGCCTCTGGAACGTCGACGGCACCCGAGCGAATACGCCGCTGCCTTTGGTTCCGTGGAGCGCAGAGGAGCCTTCGGCGGGCTCGTGACCGCACGCGAACCCTGAGCCGGTGGTGCGACCGCCGCAGATAGGATGGAACGCGTTCCCAGAAGACCACTCCCGATGGAGCAGCATGCCTGAACCCAGCGCGGCGAGCACCGAGATCACGGCTGAAACCGTGCAGCATCTCGCCGGCCTCGCCCGAATCGCCCTGACCCCCGATGAGATCACGTCGCTCACCAGCGACCTCGGCTCCATCCTCACGAATATCGCGAAGGTGGGCGAGGTCACCACGCCCGATGTGCCGACCACGAGTCACCCGATTCCCCTGAACAACGTGACGCGTCCCGATGAGGTCGCAGACGTGCTCACGCGCGACGAGGCCTTGCAGAACGCGCCCGAGGCAACCGACGGCATGTTCCGAGTCTCGTCCATCCTCGGTGAAGAGCAGTAAGGCGCATCATGACTGAACTGACACAGCTGACCGCGGCCGACCTCGCAGCGAAGATCGCCCAGGGTGATATCTCCTCGGAAGAGGCCACGCGTGCGCACCTCGACCGTATTTCTGCGGTTGACCCCGCGCTGAACGCCTTTCTCGCGACCGACGCCGAAGCATCGCTCGCGGCTGCGCGATCGATCGACGCCCGTCGCGCCGCCGGCGAATCGCTCGGTGAACTTGCCGGCGTTCCGCTCGCGGTCAAGGACGTACTGGTCACCACCGACATGCCGTCGACCTCGGGTTCCAAGATTCTCGAGGGCTATCGTTCGCCCTTCGACGCGACCGCGGTCGCTCGAGCCCGTGCAGCTGGACTGGTCTCCATTGGTAAGACCAACATGGACGAGTTCGCGATGGGGTCATCCACCGAGAACTCGGCCTACGGTCCGACGCTGAACCCCTGGCAGCTCGACCGAGTGCCCGGAGGCTCGGGCGGTGGCTCTGCAGCCGCCGTCGGCGCATTCGAGGCGCCACTGGCACTGGGCTCCGATACCGGTGGCTCGATTCGCCAGCCCGCCGCGCTCACCGGCACCGTCGGCGTGAAGCCGACGTACGGCGGCGTGAGCCGCTACGGTGCGATCGCGCTCGCCTCCTCGCTCGACCAGATCGGTCCGTGCGCCCGCACCGTGCTCGACACGGCGCTGCTGCATGATGTGATCGCGGGGCACGATCACCACGATTCGACCTCGCTCGACTTCGCCTGGCCGTCAATGTCTCAGGCGGCTCGTGACGGTGCCGACCCTGCATCGCTGCGCGGGCTGCGTGTCGGGGTTGTGAAGCAGCTCATGGTCGACGGCGTACAGGCCGGCGTCAAGCAGCGCTTCGAAGAAGCGCTCGCTCTGCTCGAGGCCCAGGGTGCCGAGATCGTCGAGATCGACGCACCCCACTTCGAGTACGCCGTCGCCGCGTACTACCTGATCCTTCCCGCGGAGGCCTCAAGCAACCTCGCGAAGTACGATTCCGTGCGCTTCGGCCTCCGCGTCACGCCCGAGGGTGGCGGCACCGTCGAGAGCGTCATGAGCGCGACGCGAGCCGCAGGGTTCGGCGCCGAAGTGAAGCGACGCATCATCCTCGGCACCTATGCACTCTCCGCGGGCTACTACGACGCCTACTACGGCAGCGCGCAGCAGGTACGCACGCTGATCCAGCGCGATTTCGCGGCAGCGTTCGACCAGGTCGACGTCATTGCTTCGCCGACCGCTCCCACCACCGCCTGGGCGCTGGGTGCTCACGCCGGCGACCCGCTGCAGGACTACCTGAACGACGCTACGACGATTCCCGCCAACCTGGCCGGCATCCCGGGCATCAGCCTGCCGATCGGCACCGCCGAAGAAGACGGCCTGCCCGTCGGGCTGCAGCTCATGGCTCCCGCGTTCGAGGACGCGCGGCTCTATCGCGCCGGCAGTGCGATCGAACGACTCATCGCCGACCGCGACGGCTCACCCTTCTGGGCGCAGGCCCCGTCGCTCGACACGGCATCCCTCGCAGCGGCTGCGGCCGGAAAGGCGGCCCTCTGATGGCGAAAACGCCCGTGCTCGACTTTGAACGAGCCCTCGAACTCTTCGAACCGGTCATCGGCCTCGAAGTGCATGTCGAGCTCAACACGAAGACCAAGATGTTCTCGCCCGCGCCCAACGTATTCGGCTCGGAACCGAACACGAACCTTGCACCGGTCTGCCTCGGTCTGCCCGGCTCGCTTCCCGTGCTCAATCATGAGGCGGTGCGCTACTCCATCAGCCTCGGGCTCGCGCTCGGCTGCGACATCGCCGAGGTCTCGGGCTTCGCGCGGAAGAACTACTTCTACCCTGACATGGGCAAGAACTATCAGATTTCGCAGTTCGACGACCCGATCGCGCACGACGGCTCGGTCGAGATTGAGCTCGCATCGGGCCGAGTCATCCACGTGCCGATCGAGCGCGCGCACATGGAAGAGGACGCCGGCAAGCTCAACCACATCGGTGGATCAACGGGTCGCATCCAGGGTGCCGAGTACTCTCTCGTCGACTACAACCGCGCGGGTGTGCCCCTCGTCGAGATCGTGACGCGTCCGATCTTCGGCGGCGAAGCCGACACCCCCGAGATCGCCGCCACCTACGTGTCGACGATCCGCGATATCGTCGTGGCGCTCGGCATTTCGGATGCCCGCATGGAACGCGGCAACATCCGCTGCGACGCGAACGTTTCGCTGCGCCCCCGTGGCAACGAGGGGGCCGGTATGTCAGTGCTCGGCACGCGCACGGAGACGAAGAACGTGAACTCGCTGCGCTCGATCGAGCGAGCGGTGCGATTCGAGATCCAGCGTCAGGCGAAGATCCTCTCCGAGGGTGGCACGATCACGCAAGAGACGCGCCACTGGCATGAAGACACGGGGGAGACCTCGCCCGGACGCCCGAAGAGCGACGCCGACGATTACCGGTACTTCCCCGAGCCCGACCTCGCCCCGCTCACACCGTCTCGCGAGCTGGTCGAGGAGCTGCGCGCGCAGCTGCCCGAACATCCGACGCTGCGCCGTCGCCGCCTCCGCGACGACTGGCAATTCTCGGCGCTCGAGTTCCAGGACCTCGTGAACGCGGGTCTGCTCGGCACGATCGAGGCGACCGTCGCCACCGGCGTGCCGGCCCAGACCGCGCGCAAGTGGTGGACGGGTGAGATCGCCCGTATCGCGAACGAGCGCTCCGCCGCGTCAGCCGATCTGATCACACCTGAGCAGGTTGCGTCCGTCGTCGCGCTCGTCGACGACGGCACCCTCAACGACAAGCTGGCGCGCCAGGTGATCGCCGGCATCATTGACGGCGAAGGCACCGCCTCCGAGATCGTGGACGCCCGCGGGCTGGCGATCGTCTCCGACGAGGGTGCACTCGTCGCGGCTGTCGATGCGGCGCTTGCCGAGCAGCCCGACGTGCTCGCCAAGATCCGCGATGGCAAGGTGCAGGCCGCCGGCGCGATCATCGGTGCCGTGATGAAGGCGATGCGCGGCTCGGCCGACGCGGCTCGCGTGCGCGAACTCGTGCTCGAGCGTGCTCAAGTCGAGTAGTTCACCCCGGTAGACAACGAAACGGGCGGCCGGTGCATGGAGCACCGACCGCCCGTTTCGTTGTGCGGAGACGCGGTTAGCGAGCGTCCTCGTCGACCCAGTCCATCGACTTGGTCACGGCCTTGCGCCACTGGCGCAGCAGGCGCTCCTGCTCGGCCGAATCGAGCTCCGGCTCCCAGCGACGGTCCTCCTGCCAGTTGGCAGAGAGATCATCGAGGCCCGACCAGTAGCCCACGGCGAGGCCAGCGGCGTAGGCAGCGCCCAGCGCGGTCGTCTCGGCGACCACCGGGCGCACGACCGGAACGCCGAGGATGTCGGCCTGGAACTGCATGAGCGCGTTGTTCGCGACCATGCCGCCGTCGACCTTGAGCTCGGTGAGGTCCACCCCTGCATCCGCGTTCACCGCGTCGAGCACGTCGCGCGTCTGGTACGCCACGGCCTCGAGAGCTGCACGGGAGATGTGGCCCTTATTGGCGTATCGGGTGAGTCCGAGGATGGCACCGCGTGCGTCGGGCCGCCAGTACGGCGCGTAGAGCCCCGAGAAGGCCGGCACAATGTAGACGCCGCCGTTGTCGGGTACGGTATCCGCCAATTGCTCGACCTCGGGAGCGCTCTCGATGATCCCGAGCTGGTCGCGCAACCACTGGATCAGCGACCCGGTCACGGCGATCGAGCCCTCGAGCGCGTAGTGGGTGGGGCCGTCGCCGAGCTTGTACCCGACCGTGGTGAGCAGCCCGTTCTTCGAGTGGACGATTTCTTCGCCCGTGTTGAAGATCAGGAAGCAGCCGGTGCCGTACGTGTTCTTCGACTCGCCGGCAGTGAACGCTGCCTGGCCGAAGGTCGCCGCCTGCTGGTCACCGAGGATGCCCGCGATCGGAGTTTCGCGCAACAGCGAGGAGTTCTTCGCGACGCCGTAGACCTCGGACGACGACTTGACCTCGGGGAGCATCGAGCGCGGCACGCCGAAGGCCTCGAGGATGTCATCGCGCCACTCGAGCGTCTTGAGGTCCATGAAGAGCGTGCGTGAGGCGTTGGTCACGTCAGTGACATGGACGCCGCCGTCGACGCCGCCGGTCAGGTTCCAGATGACCCAGCTGTCGGTCGTGCCGAAGAGCAGATCGCCGGCATCGGCGGCTTCGCGAGCCCCCTCGACGTTTTCAAGGATCCAGGCGACCTTCGTACCCGAGAAGTAGGTGGCGAGGGGGAGCCCGACGATGCTCTTGAATCGATCGGTGCCGCCGTCGGCTGCGAGGCGGTCGACGATGTCTTGCGTGCGGGTGTCTTGCCAGACGATCGCGTTGTAGACGGGCTCACCCGTCTTACGGTTCCAGACCACCGCGGTTTCGCGCTGGTTGGTGATGCCGATCGCCGCGATGTCGTGGCGGGTGAGGTCGGCGCGTCCGAGGGCGACGCCGATGACCTCTTGCACATTGCCCCAGATCTCGGAGGCGTCGTGCTCGACCCAGCCGGCGTGGGGCATGATTTGCTCATGCTCCTTCTGGCCGACGGAGATGATCGAGCCCTTCTTGTCGAAGATGATGGCGCGGCTCGAGGTGGTGCCCTGGTCGATAGCGATGATGTATTCGGACATGGGATTCCTTTCGGGTCAGCTTCGTTGCGTGTCGATGCCTGCGAGCCTAGGCTGCGCCGACGAATCCGAGCAGTGCGGGGGCTGAGAGTGCGGCGATCGCGCCGCCGACGAGCGGGCCTGCGACCGGAATCCAGGCGTAGCCCCAGTCGCTCGAGCCCTTGCCCTTGATCGGCAGAATCGCGTGCGCGATACGGGGTCCCAGGTCACGAGCCGGGTTGATGGCGTAGCCGGTGGGGCCGCCGAGCGACGCGCCGATACCGACGACGACGAGCGCGACGGGCAGTGCGGTGAGCGGCCCGAGGCCTCCGGGCACACCGACCTGGATGTCGCCGTAGTCGGCGAAGGCGAAGACGGAGAACACGAGCACGAAGGTGCCGATGACCTCGGTGAGGAAGTTGCCGAAGGGCGTGCGGATCGCGGGGCCGGTCGAGAAGACGCCGAGCTTGGCGGCTGCATCCGGCTCCTCATCGAAGTGCGAGCGGTATGCGACCCAGCAGAGCACAGCGCCGATGATTGCACCGATCAGCTCGGCCGCAGTGGCGACCAAGAACTGCACGACGCTGATCTTGCCGGCGATCGCCAGGCCGACGCCGACAGCGGGGTTCAGGATCGCTCCCGAATATGCGGAACCCAGCACGCCGACGAACACGGCGAGGCCCCAGCCCCAGTTCACGAGGAGGAAGCCGCCTCCGTTGCCCTTCGTCTTGGCGAGGGCGACGTTCGCGACGACGCCGCAGCCGAGCAGCACGAGGAGCCCCGTGCCGACGAGTTCTGAGAGGAAATACAGACCGAGGTTGACATCTGGCATGTCGTCTTTGACCTTTCGGGAGTGCGAACGCTGGTGGCGTTCACGGGTGGTGATGGAGTGCGGGGGAGCCGAAAGTAGTGCGGCGCCCCCGCGGGCCGAACCGGACTAGATATCTACGACAACGCCTCCGCGTTCGACGTCGATACGGTGGGCGGTGCGGAGCAGTTGGACCGTGCGCGCGATTTCGTCTTCGACGCGCGCGGCATCCCAGTTCAGTGCCTCGGCGATCGCCTCGGCAGCGGCGCGCACACGCTCGAGCGTGAGGCCGCCGACGAAGGCGATCGAGGTGCGCCGCAGCAGGAGGTCGTCGAGGTGTACGACGTCTTCCGTCGCCGCGAGGTGCGCGAGCTCTGCGGCGGTGTAGCCCGGGAGCTGCGGGAGGTCTGTGGCGTCCTCCGGTGCCGCGGCGAGAATCTCCTCGGCGCGCGTTCCATAGCGTTCGAGCAACTGCTCGGTGCGCGCGCGGTCGGTGCCGTCAGCGTGTTCGGCGACCCAGCGGGTGCGCGCGGATTGCGAGCGCGGGAAGTTCTTGCCGCCACCGATCGCGAGCGTCTCGGTGCCCACGGTGCGTTCGACTCCGAGCAGCGCAAGGGTATCGTTCGCGAGGTGCGCGGCGAGCGCACGGAACGTCGTCCACTTGCCGCCGACGAGGCTGAGGAGCGGCACGCCTGCGCGCTCCGATGCGACGATGCGGTAATCGCGCGAGACGAAGCCGGGGGCCGTATCATCGTGGCGCGGCAGCGGCCGGATACCGGAGAACGTGTACACGATCTGCGATCGGTCGACGGTGATCTTCGGGAAGACGTGCGAAATCAGGTCGAAGAAGTAATCGACCTCGTCGGCTGTGGCGCTCACCGGGGTACTCGGGTCGGCGTTGATGTCGGTGGTGCCGACGAGCACGCGATCCTTCAGCGGGTAGATCAGCACGATGCGGCCGTCTGAGTGCTCGAAGAAGATCTCGCGGCCACCGGTGGCCGCGAGTAGCTCGGGGTGGTCGAGCACGATGTGCGAGCCCTTCGTGCCGCCCATGAACTGCGTGCGCTCGCCGAGAGCGGCGTTGGTGAGGTCGGTCCACGGGCCGCTGGTGTTCAGGATCACCTTGGCGGTGAAATCGAACTCGTCGCCGGTGGTCTCGTCGCGCAGCTGCACCGCGCCGTTCTCGAAGCCGACGGCGGGGAGGTAGTTCGCCGCGCGTGCGCGGTCACCGCCGGCGACGGCGCCGTCGTGCAGCACGTCGAGCGCGAGGCGCTCGGGGTCGTGCATCGACGCGTCGTAGTAGGTCGCGGTGTACTTGATGCCGTCGTTCAGCTGAGGTAGCGCGCTCAGCGAGCGGCGCTTGCCGTGGAACTGATGGCGAGGAACCTGGCCGCCATCGCGGGAGAAAGTGTCATAGAGCGTGAGGCCGATCTTGATCAGCGCGGCGCCGCGCTCGTTCGGCTTGCCGCGACCGTGCGTGACCAGCAGGCGGAAGGGGGCAGATAGGATGCCCGAGAACGTCGAGAAGATCGGAATCGTCGTCTTGAGGGGGCGCACGTAGTGCGGTGCGGTGCGGAGCAGGCGATTGCGCTCGGTCACCGCCTCTTGCACGAGCCGGAACTCGCCGTTCTCGAGATAGCGCACCCCGCCGTGCACCATGTGGCTCGACGCCGACGACGCGCCCGACACGAAGTCTCCGCGCTCGACGAGCGCGACATCGACGCCCTGGAGTGCCAGTTCGCGGAAAGTCGCGATCCCGTTGATGCCCCCGCCGATGATCAGCACGTCGGCGTGTGGGCGATCCTGCAGTCGCGTGACAGCAGGGCGAATAGTCGTGGTGCGATCGTTCATGGCTCCAAACCTTTCAGCGTTGGCCTCAGCTTCCTCCACTCGTGCACTGAGTTGCAAGACCGTTGCACGTATGTGCATTATGTGTTCATCTCATGCGACGAAAGGGGCACCGGTGTCTGCAAATCCGTCCAAATCACGGGAAGCATTGCGTGCAGCGCAGCTCTACTACCTGCAGAACCTCACCATGGAGGCGATCGCACAAGAGATGCGAGTCTCTCGCTCATCGGTGTCGCGGCTCCTCACCTATGCGCGCGACACCGGCCTCGTCGAGATTCAGGTGCACTCGCCCCAGGAGGCGCGTTCCCAGCTCGAGCAGCGCCTGTCCGAGCACTACGGCATCACGGCGCACGTCGTATCGTCACCCGTACGCGCGAGTGAGGCCGATCGTTTGGAGCGCACGGCGCGCACGGCCGCCTACCGGGTCGCGGCAGCGGTCGGCGATCGATCGACCATCGGCGTCGCCTGGGGCGCCACGATGAGCGCCGTGGCGCGGCACCTGCCGTCGAAGACCGCGCACGAGGCGCGCATCGTGCAGATGAACGGCGCGGCGAATGTGCGTACGACGGGGGTGTCGTACGCAGCCGAGCTGCTCGGCGGCTTCGGCAATGCCTTCGCCGCTTCGGTCTATCAGTTCTCGGTTCCCGCAATCTTTGACGACCCGAACACTCGTCGTGCAATGTGGCGCGAACGATCCGTGAGCCGGGTGCTCGAGCTCCAGGCGTCGAGCGACCTGTACGTCTTCGGTCTGGGATCTCGGATCGGAGACCCCAGATCCCGTATCTACTCCGGCGGATACCTCGACCGTGATGATTTGCAGGATCTCGTGCGATCGGGCGTCGTCGGTGATTGCGGCACGGTCTTCTACCGCAGCGACGGCAGCACTGACGGAATCGCGATGAATGAACGGTCGAGCGGGCCGTCGCTCGACGTCGTGCGACGGATTCCGCGTCGCCTGTGCGTCGTCTCGGGTACGGCGAAACGCGATAGCCTGCGCGGTGCGCTTGCCGCACGAATCGTGACGGAGCTTGTGGTCGACGAGGAACTCGCGCGACTCGTGCTTGAGACTGGCAGCTGACCCGCTGACGTGGTGAAATAGTACGTATGTTCGAAGCGCCGCGTGAGATCGCCTCGATGCTGCACGTCGACATGGACTCGTTCTTCGTCTCCGTGGAATTGCTCGAACGCCCCGAGCTGCGCGGTCTGCCGGTCGCTGCGGCGCACGACACCTCGCGGTCCGTGGTGTCCAGTGCCAGCTACGAGGCGCGAAAATTCGGTGTGCGGTCGGCGATGCCGGTCGCGCGCGCCAAGCAGCTCTGCCCGCAGCTCGTGCTCGTCACGCCCACCTACGCGAAGTACCGCGAGGCATCGCGCGCGGTGATGGCGGTGTTCGAGGAGTTCACGCCCCTGGTCGAGCCGCTGAGCATCGACGAGGCGTTCCTCGACGTCGCGGGCACCGTGCGGCTCTTCGGCGCTCCCGTGGAGATCGCGCGTGCGATCCGTGAGCGCGTGCGCGAGCGCACGGGGCTCCCCGCCTCGGTGGGGCTGGCCGGCACGAAGTTCATCGCGAAGCTCGCGTCTCAGCGGGCGAAACCCGATGGCATCCTCGAGATTCCTCCCGCGCGCACGCTCGAGTTCTTGCATCCCCTGCCGATCGGAGCGATGTGGGGAGTTGGGCAGGCGACCGAACGCGCGCTGCATGCGCGAGCGATCCACACGGTGGGGGAGCTCGCTCGTGAACCGCTCTCAGCGCTGGAACGCATCGTCGGTCGTGCCAGCGCGCAGCGCCTGCACGACCTCGCGAACGGTCGCGATGCCCGCCGGGTCGAGACGACGCGAGTCGAAAAGAGTATCGGGCATGAGGAGACCTTCGCCCACGACGTTTCGGATGTGGCCGTGCTGCACCGCGAACTGCTGCGACTGTCGACGCGCGCCGGTGAGCGGTTGCGCGCAGCCGGGCTCGAATCGCGCACGATCTCGATCAAAGTGCGCTGGGGCAACTTTGAGACCATCACCCGTTCCCGAACGCTGGGAGAAGCCACGCACGCGACCCAGCGCATCTTCCAGACCGCGAAAGAACTGTTCGAGGGCGTCGACCGCGGTGGTCGAGCGGTGCGCTTGATCGGCGTGCGTGCCGAACAACTCGTCGCCGCAGGCAGCGATCTCGCGGCGCTGTGGAGCGACGACGACGGCTGGCGCGCGGTCGATCACGCGGTGGATGAGGTGCGGGGCCGGTTCGGTACCGACGGTGTCACCTCGGCGAGCCTGCTCACCGGGCGCGGGGCCGTCGTCGACCCGCGTTCCCTGGAAGCCCCGGGGCCTGATCAGGGATAGTCGGTCTCACTCGACTTCGTCGTCGCTGTGATCTCCCGCGGCGTCCGCAGTCACCGACGCGAAGATCGCGAGCACGGATTCGAGGATCGCGGCCAACCAGTCGAACACGAGCACGGTACCCCGCGAGTCCTCATGCTCGAGCAGCCGTTCGCGATCCTCCGTTTCATCGAGACCGATGCGGGCGGCGATCGCTAACCGCAGTGCGGTGACGGTGCGCACCCATGCGGGCAACGATGCAGGGGTGATCTCCACTTCGACCGCGGAGGTCTCGTCGATGGCATCGGCGCCGAGTCCGAGTGCCGCGGTCACCTCCATCGCATCCTGCAGTTTGCGATTGATGAGTCCCTGTTCGGTGACGCTGCGAAACGTGCCTGACTCGTCTGAATCCTCGTAGGCGTCGGGAAACAGTCGAGCGAGCGCCGGATCCTCGGGAGTCTCGTCCGATCCGCCCACTTCGAGGCTCGCGAACAGTGGGTCGGGATCGAGCGCGGTGCTACTGTGGCTCTGCAGCAGCTGTGTGAGCTGCGTGATGAGTTGGTCGAGCATCGCGGCTTCGTCGTGGTCGAGCAGCAGCCGCAAGCCTGTACCGGGGATCGGCAGGAGCTTCATGAGGTTCCTCCCTGGCGCACGGTCGCCCAGAGACCGTAGCCGTGCATCGCTTCGACGTGCATCTCCATCGCCTCGCGAGCGCCCTCGGCGACCACCGCGCTGCCACCGTGATGCACACGCAGCATGAGTTCCTCCGAGCGCTCCCGTGAGAACCCGAAGTACTGCTGGAACACGTACGAGACGTATGACATCAGATTCACCGGATCGTCCCACACCACGGTCTGCCAGATCGGCTCGTGGCGTGTTGCCAGCTCTGCGCTGCGCTGCGCATCCGTTGCCTGCATGGTCACCCCCATCCGAGCTCGTGGATGCGCGATTCTGAGATGCCGTAGAAGTGCGCGATCTCGTGCACCAGCGTGACCCGGATCTCGTGCACCAGTTCGTCATGGTCGGCGCAGTGCCTCAGCAGGTTGTCCCGGAAGAGAATGATGCGATCCGGCTCTTCGCCATACCCGTAGACGCCGCGCTCTGCCAAGGAGAAGCCCTCGTAGACCCCGAGCGTATCGCTGCCGTCTACCGGTTCGTCTTCGATGAGAAAGATGACGTTGTCGAGTTGCGCGAGCATGTCGTCATGCAGCGAATCGAGGCCGTCGGCGACCAGAGATTCGAAGTCCTCGTGTGAGATCTCGAGCATGTCTTCACCCTACACAGAACGGCTCATTCGCGGGTGACGAATAGGTGAGTCGCGACATCCCACGCATGCCATAATGAGCTGCTGCCACTCGCATTTAGAATGCTGCGACAGGCATATTCGAGAATGGGGTCGTGGTGGGACGCGAAGCAACGACGGCGCGAGACCGAGTTTTCGCTGCGCCGTTCATCGTGATCGCGATCGTCGCGGTCGTCGTCGGCGTCGTGGCGCTTGCCGGATCAGAGCCGAGATCCTGGACGCTGGTGCTCACCGTGATCGCCAGCGTGATCATCTGCGGGCCGTTCCAATTGCGCATCGGGTACGACCGCGGATACCCGGTCGTCGGCGTGTCCATTGTGATGCTCGCGATCGAGCCGATGCACGGCGCGCCGTTCCTTGGCATCTCCGTCTGGGCGATCGGCGTGCTCATCTCGCAGTCCATCATGCGGCGCAACGTCGTGCACGCTTGCTACCTCACCGGCGTGAGCACGCTCGGCGCCTGCGCATTCGTGGGAGTGCGGATCGGCCTCGCCGCGCTCGACATCTGGTTCATCGTCGCTTTCGTGCTGGCGACGGCGGCCTACTACTCCGTATTCTTAATCGTCGAATTCGTTCGCCAACGCACGCGATCCGCATCCGACCGCAGCGTCATCACCTCGGCGGTGCGTCCGTTGCGGGTCGTCGTCGTCATCTGCATCGTCGCCGCAGCGGCCATTCTCATCAACTACTTCGATGCGTCCGTGATCTCCTGGCTCGAAGGCGACCCCAACGTGAGTCTGACCCCGTTCGTGGTGCTGCTCGCCGGATCGATCTTCTACGTGCTCGCGCAGCGCTCGCGCTCCGATGACGTGGAGGCCCGTCTGCACGCCGTTGTCGATGCGGCCATCGAGTTCCCCCGGCAAAGCGGTGAAGCGCTTGCAGGGGTGCTGCGCGACCGCGCACAGGCGATCGTGCACGCCGACGAGGTCGAACTGCGCGGTGGCGCCCCCGAGCGCCGAGAGATCGGTGCGCCCGTGCGCGTTGAGTCGGGCGTCGATCAGTTTCTCGTCGCGTCGGGCAAGGTCGGTGGGGGCACGTTCAGTCGCGATGACGAGCGCACCCTCTCGACGCTCGCACACCTCGCCACCGAGGCGGCGCGCATGCAAGAGGAAGTCGACACGCTCGAACAGCGGGCGAACAGCGATCCGCTGACCGGCCTGCCCAACTACGGCGCCTTTCAGAAGGCGCTCGTCGAAGCGAACGAGCACCGTCCCTATCACGAGGGCATCGCCCTACTCTTCCTCGACCTCGATAACTTCAAGAAGTTGAACGACAATTACGGCCACCGCGCCGGCGATGAACTGCTGTGCGCGATTGCGCGCCGACTGCAGCGTGCGGCCGGCGGTGGCGACTTCGTCTCACGCGTCGGCGGCGACGAGTTCGTGGTCATTCTCACCGGTCTCGTCTCGATCGATCAGGCGAAAGATTCGGCCGATCAGATCGTTGCTGCGCTCAGCGAACAGATCGATCTCGAAGGTCACCTCATGCGGCCCGTGGTGAGTGCTGGCTTGGCGTTCTCCAGCCACCGGGAGATCGATGCGCAGTCACTCGTCGAAGACGCTGATCGCACAATGCTGCACGCGAAGCGCACGCGACGTCAGGGGAGCGTCGTTGAGAGCAGCAGCGTGAGTGTCTCCTCGCATCGTTCGACGCGTCTGAACGAAATTGTCGCGCGTGCGATTCGAGACAACCGGTTGATGCTCGCGTTCCAGCCGATTGTCGACATGTCGACCAATCGTCTGTGGGCGTTCGAAGCGCTGACCCGCTACGTAGACCCTGAACTCGGCCCGATCTCGGCGCCCTCGCTCATCGCTCGTGCGAAGAGTCTCGGGCTCATGAATGAGTTGACGCAGCAGGTCATCCGCAAAGCGCTCGATGCCGCTGAGCAGTTTCGCGCGATCGAACCTTCGGTCGAGTGCATGACGGTCAACCTCGAGCTCTGGCAGATCAGCGAGAACCAGCTCGGTCCGTTCATCCGAGAAGCCGCGCAGGCCTACCCGCATATCAAGCTGTGCATCGAGCTCAACGAGCGGTCGCTGCGCACCGTGACCGATGATCTGCGGCGCGACGCCGAGCGCCTGCAGCGCGCCGGAGTGCTGCTCGCACTCGACGACTACGGCTCCGACGACTCCGTCGTCGGCGCACTTGTGCACTTTCCGATGGACATCCTCAAGATCGACAAGGGCCTGATCGACAACCTCGACGATGCGCGACAGCGAGAGGTCATCAAGGCATTCCAGTCGTTCGGCGACAACTTGGGGCATCGCGTGATCGTCGAGGGGATCGAGAGTCGAGAAATGGCCGAGATTCTCATCGACCTCGGCGTGCGCGATGCGCAGGGCTACTACTTTGGTCGTCCGGTCACCCTGGCGCTGACGCTGGATCGACTGCGTCGCCGAGGCATGGTCGCCGACATCTCCTAATCATCGATTGTGAGTGCCGCTGAGCGGCACCCACCGTCAGTAGGAGTTGTTCTCTGAAGGCGGGGTGACGTCGACGCCGGAACTCAGGCGTGAAATCGCCTCATCGGCATCGAACTCAGGGTCGCGCTCGATGAATGCGTCGACGACTCCCATGAAGGAGAGCGCGGAAACCGACCACGATTCGGCTTCGGTCTCGGTCTCGCGAGTGAAGTGGGCCTGTACGAGCGACGGAACCGTCGCACGCACGATGCCGAGGCCCTCGATGACCGAAGCTGCGGCGACGACAAACGGCTGGTAGTCGTTGTGGAACATCGGTTTGAGTCGATAACCCACGGTTGGCAGCACATTGCGGTAGAAATTCTCCATGGTTTCGACGAACGACATTTCGCTCGCGCGCAGCGCATCGAGCACGCGCGTACGGGCTTCGCCATCTGGCCACGCCGTGATGGTCGTCGAGAGGGCGGCGTAGGTGCGCCACTTGCTGGAGGCGGTGATGACATCGAAGTTGTACTCCGCAGCGGTGCGGATGATGTCGATGAGTACGCTGCGTCGGCCTTCGACCGACCGCAGGTCGCCGACCCGCATGCTGAGGTACTGCCACGTCGTAAGCAGCGTCTCGGTGTCGGCTCGGTCGATCTGCGCTTGATTCGCGAGTTCGGTGAAGAGATCGGCGAGGAACGCCTCGTGCGTCGGCCAGGCCTGCGCGAACTGCTTGATACTGACGCCGGCGTTGCTCGCGATCTGTTCGATCAAACCAGCGGTAACACCGAGGGTCAGGCCGACCGACTCGACGTGCTGCACCGCAGCAGAGAGCATTCTCGAACGCGCGTCATCGAAGCCTGGGCGGGAGCGCACACTGCTCGCCCGGTTCCAATTCTCTCCCTGCACCGTTCCCCCCATCGTCGACGACCGTAGTTGCCACATGCTATCACTCGCGTGTTTCTGTCAATTCAGGCGCGCGCGTTATGCCATGAGTTCGCCGTATCTCGTATCGCGACTCGCCGGACATTGCATTCCGTGCATTGGATATCGCAATTGGTGCAAAATGAGAGTACACAGGAGTCGTTCGCGGTCATCGCCCGGGGATTCATGATTTCCATGGCCGTCACAGCTATGTAGCCTCAGGAGGGCCCCGGCGTTGTCTCATATCGACCGTTCTGTCACGAATCACGACGTCATTCCCGTCGTCGATTCTGACGTCTTCGCTGACAACCCGGCATCGCGCCTGGCCGTCGGCCTCATCGCCGTGCATGACGTGCCGCTTCCCGGGTTCGAGCGAGAGTACCTCGCGCACTTCGATCTGCGCCGCAGGGTGTACGTCGATCAGACCGGACAACTTGATGCGAGCGAGCTCCAAGAGGACGGTACCGACCGAGATGCCGATGATGCGCGATCTGCCACGTTTGCCGTGTTCGAGAATCACGCTGACGGAGTGCGTGTGATCGGCGTGTCGAGACTCATCATTCGCGGTGAGGATCACCCGCTGCCAGTCGAAGACTTCTGCCCTGATTCGTTCAGCCCTGGCGACCTGAACACCGTGAGCGTCGAGGTCTCCCGAGTGATTGCGCGGCACGAAAAGGCCGTGATGCAAGAGATGGCGCAGTGGCACCTCTTCGCCGTCATGCTGGCCTACGTCGCCAATCACGGTCTTGAGCGGACCTTCGCCATCATCGAGCCTTGGCTTGAGCGGCATCTCCACGGTTCCATTGCGATTTCGCGCATCGGTGAGCCTCGCTACGTGGAGCACTACCTTGACTACAACCTGCCCATCGAGATCGACATTCCGGCATCGGCTGAACGCGTCAATGCGCGAGGTGGAGACTTCATCGATCAGTATCGGGCGGCTGAACCCGGCATGCTGTTCGTGGGGCGTGCTCCGAAGCGTGTACTCACGGAGCCGGCGCTGTGACGAATCGAGCTGCGCACGAACTCGAGTTCGCGCGTAATTACGGGTTCTGGAGTGAAGACGAGCAGCTGGCTCTGACGAGATCCCGCGTCGCGATCGCTGGCGTGGGCGGCGTCGGCTTTCAGCTCGGGCTGAAGCTCGCGCGCATGGGCGTGAGCAGCTTCAGTATCGCCGACCCTGAAGTCTTCGAGCCCGAGAACGTGAACCGTGTTGACGGCGCGGTGCACTCCACGTTCATGCGAAGTAAGGCCGAGGTGTTTCGTGAGCGGCTGCACGACATCAATCCTGATGCGGCGGTCGACCTCTTCACCGACGGCGTCAACGCCCATAACGTGCAGGAATTCATGCACGGTGCCTCGGTCGTGCTCGACGAGACCGAGATGACGATGCCCGACATCGGAACCCTCGTCGCTCGCGAAGCCCGCCGAATCGGTATCCCGGATGTGCTTGCGATGAACATCGGGTTCGCGGCCCAGGTCACCTCGTTCGATCCGCATTCCGCGTGGACCTTCGAACGCTACCGGGGCTTCAGCGACCGGGCGCCGCTCGACGAAATCGCCGAGCTCGGTGTCGACTTCGCCCGATGCCTGCCCTATATTCCGGCATATACCGACCTGCGATCGCTCGCGACGGTGCAGGGTGACGACGCGCACGCTCCGGCGTCTTTGCCCTCGATCTCGATCGGCGTCGACGTGGCGTCAGCGCTGGCGAGCACCCAGGTGTTCCTGCATCTCACGTCGAAACTCGGCAATCGTCGACGCAAACCCATCTGGGCGCCTCGCGTTGCGTATACGGACACGTACGATTTGCGCACGCGGGTCGTGCGCGCGGGGAAGTGGTCGCACCTGCGGCACCTGCTGAGCGCAGCACTGCGTCAGAAGGCAGGCCGCAATCCGCTGGCGAGTTACACGCACGACGATATCGCTCGTCGCTCGGCCGCGCGCTGAGCGAGTCGCGGGGGAGGTCATCAGCTGGCCCCCGCGCTCGTCGCTCTGCGTGTGCGTGAAAACACACAACGAAGCCCGTCTTGCAACTGGATTCCAGTGCGAGACGGGCTTCGTATTTCTTGGGGTGGCTAACGGGACTTGAACCCGCGACCACCGGCACCACAAGCCGGTGCTCTACCGACTGAGCTATAGCCACCATGCTGTTCTGGCCCGCCGAAGCGAACCAGGCAACCGTATCATCATAACCCAATGCCGCGATCGAACGCCAATCCGTGCGGCCCCCACGGCGTCTCGGCGTGTTGCGCGAGACCGGGGGCCGCATTCGCGGTTACGTGCGTCGAATGATGCCGCGATTGATGCCGATCTGTTGCGCGGCTTCGGCGGCCAGCTTGCGCTTGAGATCGAGTGATTCGCCGATCTCGGCCGCCAGCCGCGGTCGTGACGCGATGAGTGCGTCGATCGTGTCGATGGGCAGCGACAGTACCGTCAGAATTTCACCAGCGACCACAACTGCGTGAGACGGCTCACGCGTCAATGCCGTCAGTCCGACGAGGTCTCCCGGCCCAGCAGAGGTGAACTCCAGGCGCCCGCCGTCTGACTCGAGCGCCACCGATGCGCGGCCAGACACGACCACCTGCACCGCATTGGGGACCGCGCCGGTCGGCAGAACGACCTCGCCCACACCGTAGCGTTCAAGTCGCGCGGTCTTCCGCACGAGTTCGCGACCATCTTCGCGAAGATGCAGCGTCGGTGCAACGAACTCAATTGCAGCGTCCAGGCGTTCGGGCTCGGCGATCGGATCCGTGGAGTCGCCGTCGAGCGCGAAACCACGCCGGCGCGCTGCGTACCAGAGCCATGACAGGTACAGCGTCTGAGCTCGCTGCGCATCCGAGGGGCCATCGACTGGAATCGAGACCTCGAACGCCGCGTTGCCCGAGTATTCGACCGTTGCGCTCTCGCTGCGGCGTTTCAGGGGCAGCGCATTCGCCACTTCGACCAGGAGCGCCATGACCTCGTGAGGCGGATCATCCGTCGTGAACTTCACTGCGGACGTCGCGAAGTAGGGGCCGGCGGGTTCGCTGAGGTTCGTGAACGACGCACCTGAGAGGGTAGAGTTCGGCACGATTTGAATGCCGGATCCGGTTTCGATGTGCACCGCACGCCAGTTGACCTCGACGACCCGACCGCGCACGCTGCCGGTGTCGAGCCAGTCGCCGATCTTGAACGGCTGCTCGAAGAGCAGCAGCAGGCCCGAGATCACACCACCAACCGCGTTCTGTAGCGCGAGGCCGATGACGATCGACGTGACGCCCAGTGCGGCGAACAGGCCGCCAACGTCGGCCTCCCACACCCACGAGAACAGAATTGCGAGGCCGACGACGACCAGCACCAGACGTGCGATCTCGATGAAGATCGACGGAATACGTTCGCGCCAGGATCCGGGCTTCGCGTTCGCGAAGAGCGCCGCGTTGAACGACGACAGCACGAGGAGGATCAGCAGGAAGCCGAAGACCGTCGCAGCGACGCGCACCCACACGAGTTCGGCGGGGGAGGTGATCGCGAATGCGAGCAGGGCGAAGAGCGCACCCGACGGGATGACCCAGTTGCGAAAGAACCGCACCGGCCCCGCAAGCGGGTGACGTCGACGCGTGAGGAACGAGATGAGCTCCGTGAGTCCGACAAGTACCACGGGCACACCTACGGCGAGAACGATGATCCACCACGTCCAGGCCTGAGCGAAGAGATCAGCCATATCAGGCGACCTTCCAGACCGTCTCGTGCTCGCCGCGCGACTCGACGGTGCCGGCCTCGACGTACTCGAAGATCTCCTGCGTGCGGTTGTACACGGTCTGGCTCACGTACACGCCGGGGTCGCCCGTGACCGAGCGCACTCGGTAGGCCAGGCTCACGGCATCGCCCCACAGGTCGTAGGCGAGGGTTGTGCGAGCGACGAGGCCGCTCGTCACGGTGCCGGTGTCGACGCCGGCGCGCACCGAGATCGAGGAACGGTTTTGCGCATTGAAGCGCTCCACGACCGTCAAGAGTGACTTCGCGAACTCCACGCTGCGGCGCACGTTGTCGACACGCGGCACGACGAGACCTGATGAGACGAGGTAGCCGCCGCGCAGCGTGCGCACCTTCTCGACGCCGGCCTTCTCGGCCGCTTCATCGAACGCGCGCATCAGCGTGTTGAGCTGGCTGATCTCCTCCTCGGGCGTCAGGCCGCGAGCGTACTCGTCGAAGCCGACAAGTTCCGCGAACGCCACCGAGACGTTCTCGTGCGCCTCGCTGATGGCTTCGTCGCCCTGCTTGTAACGGGCGGCGACGCTCTCGGGCATCAGGGTGTGCAGCAGCTTCTCGTTCTCGACGCGCTGCTCGTCGATCAGATCCTGCTTCAAGCGCAGGCTCGACGCCATGTCGTTGAATGCGCTGCCGAGGCCGCCGAACTCGTCGCGGGACGCATCGGGTACGCGCACGTCGAGGTCGCCTTCGGCGATGTGGTGCGTTGCATCGACCAGGCGGCGGATCGGGCGGGTGAATACCTGCGCGAGCACGAGCGAAAGAAGCGACACCGCGACGAGGATGCCGAGCAGCGAGAGCAGCACGTTGCGGGTGAACGCGGCGACTGGGGCGAACGCTTCAGACGTGTTGATGCGCGCGACGATCATCCAGTCGACGTCTTCGATGTCGAGCGGTGCGTACGCCGAGATGCTCTCCTTGCCCACGTAGTCGCGGCCGACGAGGGCGCCGCTCTCGCCGGCCTTCGCCGCCTCGATCGCGGGGGTGTTGATCTCCTGCAGCATGGTGGTGCCGCCCACGTCGATGATGCGCTCGGCAACCGCGGGGGAGTTGCCCCCGTCGACGGCCAGTTGAGCGTAGTTCTCGGGATCCTCGATGAGCAGGCGCGAGTTGCTGCGCATGAGGTTGTCGCGACCGACCAGGTAGACCTCGCCGGTATCTCCGAGGCCCTGCTGCTTCCACTGCTCGTTGCCGGTCATGACGTTATTGATGCGATCGATGGAGACCTGGTAGGCGAGCGCCCCCGTGATACCCGTATCGTTGCCGACCGGTGAGATGACCCAGACTGCGGGCACGTTCAGTGAGGGAATCCAGCGCTCGAAGTCGGTCATCATCACGGTATCGACTGAGTTCGTCGCGATGGCCGCGCGGTACTTCTCTGCGAATGAAGTGTCGCGATACGGGCCCGAGTTGAGGTTGGTGCCGAGTTCGACGCCCTTGAAGGCCGAATACACGACGTCGCCGTCGAGGTTGAGGAGGAGCGCGTCCTCGTACCCGGCCTGATCGATGAGTCGGGTGAGATAGTCGCCGTAGCGGTCGGCAGCGGCCGAGTAGCTCGAACCGTCGCCCGAGTCGTTCGCGCGCAGCTGAGCATCGTAACCCGCGTCATCGAGCGTTTCGTTCTTGATCGTGTACTGCATCTGCAGATACTTGCCCGCAGTGGAATCGGGAATGAACGCCTCGTCGCCGTAGGCGTGATCGGCGCGCTTCTCGAGCTCGGGAATGAACGTGTCGCGATAGTAGTCGCTGAGTTGCGCATCCTGGGCCTCGGTGAGGGCAGGGCGATCCTGCAACTCGTCGAAAGCAGTGTTCATCTCTCGCGAAAGCGTCTGTGCGCTCAAGTTGCGCGACTGCAGGGACGCATCGAGTCGGATCGTCTGGATCGCGGTCTCGATCTCCGTAGCGCGCATCGACCGGATCGTCGTGACCTGATCGATCGCGGAATCCTGCAGCGACTGCCGGCCATTCACGAATCCGATCGCACCAACGACAATCGATGAAATCAGGCTCACGCCCAGCAGCATGATGAGCAGCTTCGACTGAATACTCAGCCCGCCGAACTGCCGTTTCCGTCGTGGTGTCGATCCATCCGCGAGAGTTGCGGCGGTACTGCTGTCACTCATGCATCCCCCAATGCTGTGGGCACGCATTGCCCAATCCAGGTTTAACTGTAGTGGGCGCAGGGGAGTGGGACTACTGCTGTTCGGGCTCGGTCTGCTCGGTGTCGATGAGGCTCGCGTAGCGCTCGATCGCGGCGCGCGAGAGCTCGGTTGCGGCCGCCTTGTCGGGTCCGGGCTGCGCGACCATCACGGCGTCGCGGAAGTAGGCGAGCTCCTGAATGGACTCGGCGATATCGGCGAGCGCACGGTGCCCTCCGCGCTTCTCGGGCGCTGCGAAGTATCCGGCCGGGTACCAGCGGCGGCTGAGCTCCTTAATGGTCGATACGTCGACGCTGCGGTAGTGCAGGCGCTCTTCGAGCGTCGGCAGGTACTTCGCAATGAACCGGCGATCCATGCCGATCGTGTTGCCGGCGACGAGCGGGCGACGGCCGGCCGTGACGAACCGCTTCAGATAGTCGATGACCTGCTGCTCGGCGTCGGCGAGGGTCGCGCCACTGGCGATCTTCGGCAGCAGCCCCGACTTCTCGTGCATCGTGCGCACGAAATCATTCATGTGCGCGAGTGCGGCTTCGCCGGGATTGATCACGATCTCGAACCCGGCGTCGAGCGGTTTCAGGTCGAAATCAGTGACGATGACCGCGATTTCGCAGAGCCCATCGGCATCGACGTCGAGGCCTGTCATCTCGCAGTCGATCCAGACGATCTGGTCCGCTGGCGTGTTCGGCACGATTGCTCCTCGCTGCTGCGTAGCGAGCGTCGGTGATCGCTCGCAATCGCTCCAGTCTAGTCGCGTGCATTCGGCTGCTGGATCGCCTGGCGGGCTTGAGGGCGGCGCGTCTGGCACGGGCGACGCCGTAAACTGGCGGGCATGGCTGTTCTTCCCATCGTGATCTCTGGCGAGCCCGTACTGCATCGTCCTGCCGCCCCAGTCACCGCATTCGACGACACCCTGCGCACGCTCGTCGACGACATGTTCGAGACGACGGTTGCGGCTCCGGGAGTCGGGCTGGCAGCGCCGCAGGTGGGCGTCGACCAGCAGGTGTTCGTCTGGATCTATGAGGACCAGGACGAGGCGCCCGAGCGAGGCGTTGCGATCAATCCCGAACTCTGGATCACCCCCGCGGAACCGGGACTGCCCGACGATGACGAGATCGAAGGGTGCCTGTCGTTTCCGGGCGAGCGGTTCGCCCTGCGCCGGTCACCGCGAGCACTGCTGCGCGCACAAGACATCGATGGCGAGCGCTACGAGGTCAGTGCATCGGGGTGGTTCGCGCGCATTCTGCAGCACGAGTTCGATCATCTGCAGGGGCTGCTGTACGTCGACCGACTCGTGCACCCGGAGAATCGCGGTGCCCAGAAGGCGCAGCGAAAGAACGGGTGGGGCAAGCCCGGGCTCAGCTGGCTTCCGGGGGTCGACGACCTCGAGGGGTGACCCGAGGTCAGGCTCGTCCCGGCGTCCCCGTGTCATCGAGCAGTGGTCGTGAGGCCGGCGCCAGCGACCATGCGATCGCCGCGACGGCGATGAGTGCAGCGGTGACGCCGAACGCCCAGCCGAAACCGGCGATGTCGACGATGGCGCCCGCGATCAGCGGGCCGAGTACGCCGCCCAGATCGCTCATCATCGAGTAGCCGGCAACGACGGCGCCGCCTCGTCGGCCTGCGAGCACATCGGCGAGCACCGCTTGCTGTCCGGGATTCACGAGAGCCGACCCGGCGCCGGCGACGAACATGATGACGATGGCAGCCCACAGCACGGGCGCGGCGGGAAACGCGGCGTAGGCGGCGGTCAGGATGACGCTTCCGCTGACCAGCAGCGGTTTGCGGCCGACCGTGTCGTTCCATTTCCCGGAGGGGAAGATCAGGAGCGCGTTTCCGGCAGCGTAGGCGGCGAGCACCCAAGCCGCCATGGTTGCGTCTCCGTGGAAGGTGACGGCGACGAGGATCGGGATGACCGAGACGCGCACGCCGAACGACGACCATCCGAAGGTGAACACCGACCAGAGCAGCGTTCGATACTGCGGAATGCGAAGCGCCGCACCCAGCGTGAGCTCCGCGCGTTCGTCGTGGGAGCCGCGCGGGGTGCGGCCGGCAGTCGCAGAGCGACGGAGTGCGATCGCGACGACTGTCGCCGCTGCGATCAGGGTGAAGAAGTAGCAGACAAACGGTGCGCGGAGACCGAATACGGCGACCGCCCCACCGAGTACCGGTCCCAGGAGCCCGCCGAGCAGGAAGCCGGCGGCGTTCACACTCGCCACGCGCCCGCGGGCGTGAGGCGGGCTGACCTTGATGAGCAGTGCGGTCGCCGCGACGGTGAACATGGCGGAGCCGATGCCGCCGATGCCACGGAGCACGAGAAACTGCGGGTAGCTGACGGCGAGTGCGGCGGCACCTGTTGAGCCGGCGACGACCAGAATGCCGATGATGTAGGTGCTGCGCTCGCCGAGTCTGCCGACGACCCAGCCCGCGAGCGGTGCCGACACGAGTCGCATCAGTGCGAATGCACTCACGATGGCGGATGCGGCGAAGCTCGACACGTCGAATTCGAGCGCGAATTGAGGGATCGCGGGCGCCACCACGCCGTAGCCGAGCGCCACGGTAAACCCACCGGCAACCAAAGCCCAGACCTCGAAGGGGAGTTTCTGGCGTTGGGGAACGGGCACCTCAGGATCCTACTGGTCGAGGTTCGCTGTTCGGAGTGGTATATTCCATGTGGACTAATTGGGGGATGATGATGAATCCGAAGCTGACGCCGCTCGGCGTGATGCTCCTCGCGCTGCTGCGCGAGGGTGACATGCATCCGTACGAGATGATGCGATTGCTGCGCGCCCGCGAGCGCGATCGGCTGTTGAAAGTCACGAATGGCACGCTCTACCACACGGTGGCGCGACTGCTCGAGCACGGGCTTCTCGAAGAGATCGGGGTAGACCGCGACGGCAACCGGCCCGAGCGCACGACCTACGCGCTGACCGACCGCGGCGACGCAGCACTGGTGACCTGGGTGCGTGAGCAGCTGCCGCGGGTGGATCGCGCGACCGACTTCAGAGTGGCTCTCGCCGAGGCGCACAACCTCACGCGCGAAGACGCCCTGATGCTGCTCACCCAACGACGGTCCGCACTTGCCGAAAGCCTGAAGCACGCCGAGCAGGCGCTCGACGCGGCGACGGCAGCGCACGCGCCGATGCAATACGTGATCGAAATCGAGCGAACGGCCGCGATGAGACACGCCGACCTGCAGTGGTTGCAGACGCTGTTGCAGCGTCTGGCTGATCCCGCATTCCCTTGGGGCCCTGGCGCCTCACCACACACTGAGCACTACTTGCAACTCCGAAAGGCAGCACGGCAATGACCGACACCTCCAGCGCAGCGACCCCTGCGGCGGCGACCGGCGCGTCGCACACCGCACCGCGCAGCCCCTGGCCCGCGCTCTGGGCGATGATCATTGGCTTCTTCATGATCCTCGTCGATACGACGATCGTCTCGGTCGCGAATCCCGCGATCAAAGCGGCACTCGACCCCAACACCAACAACCTCGACAACGTCGTATGGGTGACCAGCGCCTACCTGCTGGCGTACGCCGTTCCCCTCTTGATCACCGGCCGCCTAGGCGACCGCTTCGGGCCGAAGAACGTCTACCTTGTTGGCCTCGTCATCTTCACCCTCGCCTCACTCGGGTGCGGGCTCTCGGGCTCGCTCGAGTGGCTCATCTTCTTCCGTGCGGTGCAGGGCATCGGCGCGTCGCTCATGACGCCGCAGACCATGGCCGTGATTACCCGCACCTTCCCGCCCGCTCAGCGCGGCGCGGCCATGGGTCTGTGGGGTGCCACCTCTGGCGTCGCGCTGCTCGTCGGCCCGCTCGCCGGCGGACTGCTCGTCGACGGCCTCGGCTGGGAGTGGATCTTCTTCGTCAACCTGCCCGTCGGCATCATCGGCTTCGTACTCGCCGCGATCCTCGTGCCGCAACTCGACACCCACGAGCACAAGTTCGATCTGTTCGGCGTCCTCCTCTCGGCCGTCTCGCTGTTCCTCATCGTGTTCGGCCTCCAAGAGGGCGAGAAGTACGACTGGGCCGCATGGATCTGGGGCACGATCGCAGCGGGCGTCATCGTCATGGGGCTCTTCATCTGGCAGCAGGCGAAGACGCGGAGCGAGCCCCTGGTGCCGCTGCGACTCTTTACCGACCGCAACTTCTCGATCGCAAACATCGGTATCTCCGTCGTCGGCTTCGTCGTCACCAGCATGACGCTGCCGATGATGTTCTTCATCCAGCTCGCGCGGGGTCTCACCCCCACGCAGTCGGCACTGCTCATGGTGCCGACGGCGGTTGCTGCGGGCGTGCTCTCGCCGCTCGTCGGTCGGTTGCTCGATCGCGTCGACGCTCGCTTCTTGCTCGTCCCCGGTCTGCTGCTCGTTTCGGGCGCGCTGTTCTGGTACTCGGCGCTCATGAACGCCGACACCCCGATCTGGGTCTACCTGCTGCCGTCGTTGCTCATCGGTGTCGGCAACTCGGGCATGTGGGGCCCGCTCGCCACCACGGCGACGCGCAACCTCGACCCGCGCCAGGCAGGAGCCGGAGCCGGCATCTACAACACGACCCGCACCATCGGATCGGCGATCGGCTCGGCGGCGATCGCCGCGTTCATCCAGGCGCGACTCGAAGCGAACCTGCCCGGGGACGCTGACGCGTCGGGCGGCATCGGTGGCGGGCAGCTGCCCGCACAGATCGTGCCCGGATTCTCCGACGCGATGTCGCAGACGCTGCTGCTCCCCGCGATCGTGATGCTCGTCGGCGTCGTCGCGGTGCTGTTCCTCGAGCGCCCGAAGCACCTCGCGCGCGGCTAGCTCGAGATCGAAGAAAACGCGCTCGCACCCCTCAGGTCGACGGGGTGCGGGCGCGTTGTTCATGTGTGCCCCCGGCAGGATTCGAACCTGCGACCAACGGATTAGAAGGCCGTTGCTCTATCCACTGAGCTACGGGGGCAGCCCTACGAGCGTACACCGATCAGGGGTGCCATCGACGCACCGGGCACTGTCGTGACTGACGCTCGTGGCCTCGCGCGATTGAGGTCAGATATCTACCGCGTGCTTCCGTGCGTACATCTCCGCGTCCGCGGTCGAGATCGCCTCCAAGACCGTTGCGACGCCCGGCACCGCAGGGGCGCACCCGAGCGATGCGGATACTCCCGCCGCGTTCAGCGCGTCGTTGAAACGTTGGAAGTGCGCGGGCAGCTGATGCGTCGTGACGCCGTTCGCCAGAATCGCGAATTCATCGCCACCGATGCGGGCGACGCGGTGCGCGGGCGAAGCGGCAGCCTGCAACGCTTCGGCCGCTCGAGCGATCAGTCGGTCGCCGGCGGCATGGCCGTCGCGGTCGTTCACGGCTTTGAGTCCGTTCAGATCGATGATCGCAATCGAGACAGGATCGCCGAAGGCATCGACGCGCTCCTGAGCGTCGGCGACGACCCGATCCCAACCCCGACGATTCAGCACCCCGGTGAGCGCATCGGAGTGGGCGAGAGCGTCGGCGATGGCGATACTGCGACGCTCGCGGTCGATGTTGCGCGAGAGCTCGAGCTGTGTGGAGAGCAGCTCGCTGAGGAGTCGCACCAGCTCTTCATCAACCGTCTCTTCGATGCGCAGCGGTTCAGGCCGCACCCCGCAGAGCACACCGAACAGGTCGCCGTTGTCATCACGGATCGTGTACCCAGCGTACGCGCCCACATCGGCAGCTGCGGTGAGGTCGGCGTAATCGGGATCGGCACGGGAATCGCGAACCACGTGTGCGGCGCCGTTCGACATGCGACTGCAGAACGATTCGCTCCAGTCGACACGGTCACCCACCGACAGCACTTGGTCATGCTGCACGTGCACGTGGATCTGCTCACCGTTCGCGACGCGTGAGACCGACCAGTCGGTGAGTGGCGTGTGCTCGCGTAGGTAGGCGACGACGCGTTCGGCCGATTGCGTGAATGTCGTTGCGCCATTGAGCGCGTGTGCATCGGGCATCAGCACGTCGGCTCCGTCGTTCGACGCCGCACTGATTCGCGCGTCATGCAGTGCGCCCCTGCTTCGCGGCGGCTTTCGCCGCGCGCTTCGTCTCACGCACTTCGAGCAGCGTTTCTGGCGAGGTGATGTCGGCGACGCTGCGTCGTGACCCCTCCTCGCCATACGCGCCGGCGGCTTCACGCCACCCCGCGCCTGAGAAGCCGAGCTGCTTGCCAATCAGGGCGAGGAAGATCTTGGCTTTCTGCTCGCCGAAACCGGGGAGGGCCTTGAGGCGCTTCAGTACGGTCTTGCCGTCAGGATCGCCCTCGGTCCAGATCGCCGCCGCGTCACCGCCCCAATCGTTGACCAGTGTCTGACAGAGCGTCTGCACGCGCGTCGCCATCGAGCCGGGGAACCGGTGCACCGCGGGAGTTTGCTTGAACGCCTCGAGAAAGACGTCGGGGTCGGTCGCCGCGATAGTGCGGGCATCGACGTCGCCCACGCGCTGCTGAATCTTGAGCGGGCCGACGAACGCGACCTCCATGGCGATCTGCTGATCGAGCAGCATGCCGATGAGGAGTGCGAGTGGATTGTTCGTCAGCAGCTCATCGGCTGCAGGATCGTCGGTGAGATGCAGGCTCATAATTGCAGTCTAGTAAGCCAGATGCCCGGATTTCGACTGACGCGATGCGAAACATTGCGGCCGTAAACAGCTCATTCGAAGCGGTTCACCATCGCGGTCGCGGCGCGTTCCACGTAGTCGCGGAATGCAGCGTCATGCATCGGCGGCAGTGCGGCCTCGTCGAGCGCCGCGTGCATGTGACGCAGCCAGCGCTCGCGCGCATCCGGAGTGACCGCGAACGGCTGATGCCGCATGCGCAGTCGCGGGTGTCCGCGCTGCTCGGAATAGGTCGTCGGCCCGCCCCAGTACTGTTCGAGAAAGGCGCGCAGGCGCCAAGTAGCACCTTCCCAGTCGTCATCGGGATACATCGGGGCGAGTACCTCGTCGGTGCGCACCCCGCGGTAGAACGCCTCGGCGATGATCTCGAACGTGGGAGTGCCGCCGACCTGAGCCCACACGGTGTCGGTTACCGCGTCTCCATGCTCGCCCGACCGCAGCGTGAGTTTCGCGGGTGCAGTGGGTGCGGCGGCCTGCTGCGGATTCGGCGCGGAGTGAGTGCCGGAGCCGCCGGGGGTCAATGGAATGCTGGTCATGCTGCGCCTCCGGGCGGCTTCGGTAGCTCGTCTGCCAGGGTGATGTCGTGCTCGCGGAACTTGCGGCGCAGTTCGGCTCGGATGCCGCGCTGCACCTCCCACTGCGCTTCGGGCCGCGTACGCACAGTGAGTCGCAGCGTCGCGCGGTCGCCATAGATGCTTTCGAGGCCGAGCAGTTCGGGCGAACCGGTAACCTTGCGGGCGTAGCGCTCGGAACGCAGCAGCTCTTTCGCCGCATCGAGGGTGACCTCGGTGACGTGCGCAAGATCCTGTCGGGCGTCAACGGTCACGTCGATGACGGCCTGGCCCCACCCTTGCGAGGCGTTGCCCAGGGTGAGGATTTCGCCGTTGCGAATGAACCAGAGCGTGCCATCGATCGCGCGCACCTGTGTCACGCGGATGCCGACGTCTTCGACCGTGCCGCTCACCGTGCCGATCGTGACGACGTCGCCGACGCCGAGTTGATCCTCGAACACCATGAAGACGCCGTTCAAGATATCTTTCACGATGTTCTGGGCCCCGAAGGCGAGGCCGGCGGCGACGATGCCCGCAGAGGTGAGCAGCGCGCCCAGATCGACGTTGAGCTGACTGAGGATCAGGATCAGTGCGATCACCACGATCGCCCAGGTGATCACTGCGCGGCCGACGGTGCCGAGGGTGCGCGTGCGCTGCACGGCGCGTGCGCTCACGTAGGGCGCCGCGCGCATCTCAGATGTCGTGTCGACGTCTTGCGCTTTCTTGACTCCGCGCACCACATGCGTGACCGTGCGCATCAGGAGCTTGCGCAGCAGCCAGTTCAGGAGCACCGCCACGATCACGATGAGCGCGATCGTGAGCGGCACCTGATACGTGGTCAGGAAGTCGTGGAACGCACTCCCGACTGCCTCCTCGACACCGTCGCCCTCCATTTAGGCCTCCTGGTCGGCCGCCTGCACGCGCAGCGCGCGCTCGACTCCCGAAAGGTGCTCAGAAACCATGCGGCGCAGGGCCGCCGGTGCATCGCCGTTCGCTTCGAGCCACGCACGAGTCGCCTGGGCGAGCGCCTCGCTCGCGAGCTCCGCCGGGTAGAAGCCCTCGACGAGCTCTTCAGCGATCGCGTAGCTGCGCGACTCCCAGATCGGCAGCAGCGCGGCAAAGAAGCGCTCGACGTACGGTTCGAGCACGGCGAGGTCGTGCGCATGGGTGAACCCGGCAGCGGTGGCGCGTACGATCGCGTTCGGTTTGTCGGCATCGTCGAACACCGAACTCCAGGCGCGTGCCTTGTCATCGGCCGACGGCAGAGCCGCGCGCGCGTGCGCTGCCGACTGGTTGCCGTTCGCCGTGCGATCCTCCGCGAGTCGCGCATCGATCTGCGCGTCGGTGGCGCGGCCGCCCGCGGCGAGCGAATAGAGCAGTTCCCACCCGAGGTCGGTGTCGATCGCCAGCCCGTCGAGCGAACGGTCGCCGTCGAGCAGAGCCTGCACGATATCGAGCTGTGCGGCGCTCGTGGCAGCCTGCGCGAACGACTTCACGAACTGGAACTGTCGGTCGGAACCCGCCTCGGCGTTCGCCGCGAGCTCCCACAGCGCATCCGCGACCTTCGCCCCGGTCGCCTCGCGTCGATCGCGCGCCACATAGCTCGCCGCCGAGAGCAGCAGCTGGCCGAGCAGGGTGCGCAGCGTGGTCGATGCCGTCTCGCGGCCGATGTGCGCGAGCACGATGTCGATGAACCGACTCGCCGGGAACTCACCGTCTCGCGTCGCATCCCAAAGCGTGCCCCAGAGCAGCGCGCGTGCGAGCGAATCCTCGGCGCTGCCGAGGTGCGCCGCAGCCGTTTCGAGTGAGCGCTCGTCGAGGCGGATCTTCGCGTAGGTCAGATCGTCGTCGTTCAGTAGCAGTAGCGCAGGCTGCGCCACTCCGACCAGTTCGGCGACGTCGGTGTGATCGCCATCCACATCGAGTTCGATGCGCTGCGTACGGCGCAGCACGTCGCCCTCGACCTCGTAGAGTCCGACGGCGATGCGATGCGGACGGATCGTGGGGTACTCGGCGATCGCCGACTGCGCGATGGCGAAGCTCGCGTAGCGGCCGTCGGCATCGAGCTCGAACTCCGGGCGCAGCGTGTTGACGCCTGCGGTCTCGAGCCACAGTTTCGACCAGCCGGTGAGGTCGCGGCCGCTGCGGGCTTCGAGCTCCGTGAGCAGGTCGGGCAGCTCGGTGTTCGAGTGGTGGTGCTTCACGAAGTAGTCGTGCACGCCCTGCATGAAGGGCTCGCGACCCACCCAGGCGACGAGCTGTTTGAGCACCGACGCGCCCTTCGCGTACGTGATGCCGTCGAAGTTGACGAGCACGTCTTCGAGGTCGCGGATCGGGGCGACGATCGGGTGCGTGGAGGGCAGCTGATCCTGCCGGTACGCCCACGACTTCTCCGAAGCGACGAACGTCGTCCAGCAGTCGGTCCATTCGGTGGCCTCGGCGACACCCAGCGTCGACATGTACTCGGCGAACGACTCGTTGAGCCACAGGTCGTTCCACCACCGCATCGTCACCAGGTCGCCGAACCACATGTGCGCGAGTTCGTGCAGGATCGTGACCACGCGACGCTCGCGCATCGCGTCGGTCACCTGGCTGCGGAAGACGTACGCCTCGGTGAAGGTCACCGCGCCGACGTTCTCCATCGCACCCATGTTGTACTCGGGCACGAACAGCTGGTCGTACTTGTCGAACGGGTAGGCGTAGTCGAACTGCTCTTCGAAGAACTCGAAACCCTCGCGGGTCTTGTCGAAGATGTAGTCGGCATCGAGGTGCGGTGCGAGCGACTCGCGGCAGAAGACACCGAGCGGAATGGTGCGACCGTCTCGGCTCGTGAGCTCGGAACGCACGACGTGGTAGGGGCCGGCGATGAGCGCCGTGATGTAGCTCGACATCACGGGCGTCGGCTCGAATGACCAGGTCGCGATGGCCTGCTCGGCCCAATCCTCGCCCTGCGCAGCGGCCTTGACACCGGCATCGGCGGGCTCGGGGGTCGGCTGGTTGCTGACCACGTGCCAGCGTGCGGGCGCGGTGATGGTGAATGCGAACGTTGCCTTCAGATCGGGCTGTTCGAAGACCGGGAACATGCGGCGCGAGTCGGGCACCTCAAACTGCGAGTAGAGGTAGACCTCGCCATCGGCGGGATCGACGAAGCGGTGCAGCCCCTCACCCGTATTGGTGTAGCGCTGCGTCGAGGCGATCCTGAGCACGTTCTCGGCGGCGAGACCGGGCAACTGGATGCGCGAATCGGCGAAGACCTCGGCCGGGTCGAGCGCGGCACCGTTCAACTCGACGCTCTCTACCGAGTCGGCGATGAGGTCGATGAACGTGGACGCCCCGGCGGTGCCGCTGAAGTGAATCGTGGTGACGGCGGCGAAATTCTGCGCGCCGGTCGTGAGGTCGAGGGCGACCTCGTAGCGATCCGTCGAGACGACTGCGGCGCGCTCCTGCGCCTCCGCACGGGTGAGGTTCGTTCCTGGCACTGAAGCTCCTGACGATCGGGAATACGTAATGCGCCCAGCCTAGGCCCGGCGCCTATCATCCCGCTCGGAACGACGCGGCTCAGGCGATCGTGAACACGATGTCACCGCGATCGCGCACGGCCCAATCGATGAGCCGGCGCATCGCCACCGCTGTCTTTCCGCGGGTGCGGCGAGTGGTCTGCATTGGCGAGGCATCTGATGTGGCGTGCATGGATCTTCCTTCGTTCGGTCGTCACCGGGCTCGTGCAACGCCCGGTGGTCACTCGTAATACGGAGGCACGAGCGGATCGTGACGCGCGTTTGAAGAAATTCATGCGGCCGCCGGAGAAGTCGGCGCCGACACCCGTGTGCGCCCGCGCAGCCGTTCGCCGCTCCTCTACAGTGGAAGCCATGCAACGCCAGCTCGGTGCCTCTGACCTGTTCGTCTCGACCGTCGGCCTCGGCTGCAACAACTTCGGGCGTCCCGGTGCCGCAACTGAGACGCAATCCGGCACTGACGCGGTGATCGGCTCCGCGATCGACGCAGGCATCAGCCTTTTCGATACCGCAGATCTCTACGGGTACGCCTTCGGGCGCAGCGAGGAGATGATGGGGCGTGCGCTTGGCTCCAGGCGCGATGAGATCGTGCTCGCCACGAAGTTTGGGCACCCCGACGCCGACGCCCCCTATGCCGGTGCTCGCGGCTCGCGGGAGTTCATTCGTGCGTCGATTGAAGGATCGCTGCGCCGCCTGCGGACCGACCGCATCGATCTCTACCAACTGCATGTGCCTGACCCGTCGACGCCCATTTCGGTCACTATCGCGGCACTCGACGAGCTGGTGCGGGAGGGCAAGATTCGCGCGTTCGGGCACTCCAACTTCAGCGCTGACGAGATGCGTCTCGCCGCTGAAGCCGCGACTGAACTCGGCACGGGCGCGTTCGTTTCGGCGCAAAACGAGCTGAGCCTCGTGCAGCGTGACGCCGACCGAGACGTCGTGCCGGCGGCCCGCGATCTCGGCCTCGGGTTTCTCCCGTTCTTCCCGCTCGCCAACGGCTTGCTGACCGGCAAATTCACTCGCACGCGATTTCCCGCCGACAGTCGCATCATGCGGCAACGCCCCCACGTCGCCGAACAGGCCGACTGGGACGCGCTCGATGCCTATCGGGCGCACTGCGCCGAATGGGGCGTCACGATGCTGGAAGCAACGCTCGGCTGGCTGCTCGATCATGCGCCCGTCACGAGCGTCATCGCCGGGGCCACGACGCCTGAGCAGGTGCGACAGAACGCCCGGGCAGGGGAGCGGTGGCGCCCCGATCACGCCCAGCGCGAACGCATCGAACAACTCTTCCCGGTTCCCGTCGGCCCGCGAGTAGGCTGAGCCGCATGAGCACCGAAATCGCATCGCCGTCAGCGCAGCCGTCTGTCGAATTCTGGTTCGACCCGATTTGCCCGTGGTGCTGGATGACGAGCCGATGGGTCTCGAGTGTCGCCGAGCAGCGCGGCTTCGACGTCGTCTGGCATCCGGTGAGCCTGAAGGTGATTAACGAGGGCAATGAGCCCGGGCCGTACGATGAGGCCATGCGTCACGGCCATCGTTTGGGCCGCGTCGCCGTCGCCGTCGGTCGCGAGCACGGAGCCGAGATGGTCGGCAAGCTCTACACGGAGTTCGGTACAGCGATTCACCC
This sequence comes from Leucobacter musarum subsp. musarum, assembly GCF_001273845.1. Taxonomy (GTDB): domain Bacteria; phylum Actinomycetota; class Actinomycetes; order Actinomycetales; family Microbacteriaceae; genus Leucobacter; species Leucobacter musarum. The sequence goes on along the minus strand of NZ_JHBW01000087.1, from coordinate 523,703 downwards.
CGGCGGCCGCGATGACTTCGACGCCCTCCTGACCGATGCGCTTGCGGCACTCGGCCTGGATGCGGCGTTCGCTGCAGCCGCCGACGATGAGCAGTACGACGACGAGGTGCGCGGCAACACGGCGCACGCACTCGAGATCGCCGGGCCCGACGTTGGGGTCCCCGTGATCTCGGTCAATGGCGTGGCCTTCTTCGGTCCCGTCGTCACGCCGGCTCCGCAGGGCGAGCAGGCGCTCACGCTCTGGGACGGCATTGTTGCGGCGGCAAGTGTGCCGGGATTCTACGAGCTGAAGCGCGGTCGTACTCAGGGGCCGCAGTTCTGACTCGTGTCACCGGTGCGCGGGGCCGTTGAGCTTCCGCGCACCGGTAGCATTGACCCCATGCGTATTCACGTCGCCACGGACCACGCCGGGCTCGAGTTCAGCCAGCAGTTGCAGCACCACTTGAGTGGGCTGGGGCACGAAGTCATCGATCACGGGCCTGCCGAGTACGACGCGCTCGACGACTACCCGTCGTTCTGCATCAACGCCGCCGTGGGAGTCGCTCGCGACGAGCGAGCAGGTGTCGAAGCGCTGGGTGTCGTCTTCGGCGGGTCGGGCAACGGTGAGCAGATGGCAGCGAACAAGGTCGAGGGCATTCGCGCCGCGCTCGTGTGGAACGAATCGACGGCGACGCTCGCGCGCGAGCACAACAACGCCAACGTGATCTCGATCGGCGCGCGCCAGCACGAGGTCGCCGACGCGATTCGATTCATCGAGCTGTTCATCTCGACGCCGTTCCCCGGAGACGAGCGCCACGTGCGACGCATCGGGCAGCTCGGCGAGTACGAGCGCACGGGTGAGATCGTCGGCAAGCAGGTCGACAGCCTCTAATGCCCGAGGGCCACTCCGTACACCGCATCGCTCGGCAGTTCGCCGTCAACTTCGTTGGCACCGCGCCTGAGGTGACGAGCCCCCAAGGGCGCTTCGCTCAGGGCGCCGCGTTGTTGAGCGGCCGTGAAATGACCGATGCGCGCGCCGTCGGCAAGCAGATGTTCCTCGAATTTGCGGGCGGGCACTGGCTGCGCGTGCATCTCGGCATCTACGGCGCCTGGGACTTCGCCGGAGACGTGCGGGTCGACGCGTCGATTCAGATTCACGGCCAGACCCCTGGGCACTCCAAGCTGGGTCAGACCGGCGAGTACTCGCGGCCCGATCAGGCCCGGCCTCTCGACCGTGATGCCGAGGACTCAGTGACCTCTATCGGGGCGCCGCGCCGCAGTCGGGTGCGCATGGCCGAGTCGGATCGCGCATCCGATGCCTCCGCAGAGTTTCCGCCCGAGCCGGTCGGTCAGGTGCGTGTGCGTCTGCTGAACGATCGGGTGTGCGCCGACCTGCGCGGCCCCACCGCGTGCGAGGTGCTCACTCCTGCCGAGGTCGACGCGGTCGTATTGAAGCTCGGACCCGACCCGGCGAATGCGAACACCCCTGAGGAGCGGGAGCGTTTCGTCGCGCGAGCACTGCGCAAGAAGACGCCCATCGGTCTGGTGCTCATGGATCAGTCGGTGATCGCGGGAATCGGCAACGTGTACCGGGCCGAGATGCTGTTCCGTGCAGAGCTGAACCCGCACACGCCTGCGAACGCGATCGACCGTACGGTGCTCGAAGCGCTGTGGGATGACTGGGCGCACCTGCTGCAGATCGGCATCACGGTGGGGCAGATGATCACCATCGATGGGCTGACCGGTGAGGCGTATCAGCGAGCGCTCGAGGAGCGCGACGAGCGGCACTCGGTGTACAAGCTGGAGGGCACGCCCTGCAAGCGATGCGGCACGAACATCGTGCTCGAGGAATTCGGCGCCCGCAAACTCTATTGGTGCCCGGGCTGCCAGTCCTGACGCAGTCAGGTGAACGGCCATTTCTGGCCGTTCATGCAGCCCCGGATGCCGTCTCGGCATCCGTGCAGCGCGTTGCGTGATGCGCGCGCGTGGCTGCCAGTCCTGACGCAGTCGAATGAATATCTATCAATGTCGGTGGCCTGAGTCACACTGGAAGCGCCCTGAACACCCCGCATTCCCGTGAAACGAGCCGCGCATGACCCGCACGATCTTCTACACCGCGACCACCCTCGACGGGTTTCTTGCTGATCCCGATGACTCGCTTGATTGGCTCCTGCGCCAAGACCTGGAGGAGGGCGGCCCGGGCGACTACTCGACGTTCCTCGGCGGCGTCGGCGCGATCGTCATGGGTTCGACGACCTACGAGTGGGTGTTGGCACACGAGAACGGCGAGTGGGGGTACGACCTGCCCGCATTCGTGTTCACGACGCGCGAACTTCCGCTGCCGACCCGCACGAGTCATGGCGGCGCGCCCGACGTGCGGTTTCGCCGCGGCAGCATCGCCGATGCGCTCGAAGAGTTGCACGCGGCGGCGGGGGAGCGCGACCTCTGGGTGGTCGGCGGCGGAGACCTGGCCGGGCAGTTCGCCGACCTCGGCGCACTGGATGAGGTGCTCACCTCCATCGCCCCGGTGACCCTGGGGGCGGGCCGGCCGCTGCTGCCCAGGCGGCTCGACCTCGAACTGCTCGAGGTCTCGCGAAACGCGGGGTTTGTCGTCGCGCGGCACCGGGTGGTGGGCCGACTGCGTGAGGATGTGCAGGCAGACGGTGCGTCGGGCCCCCGAAGTGTGGCATAATTGATCCTTGTGCCACGGTGCGGCACTGCCGCGAGGGTCCGCACGAACCGTGAGCCGAACACCTCAGTACTTTTTCGATATCCGCGTTCCGACTTGCGGCGGGCGCAGAGAGTAGACAACCATGCAGAAGCTCGACCACGTCGATGCCGCGTCGCTCAAGAGCGACATCCCCGAGTTCCGTGCCGGTGACACCGTCAAGGTGCACGTGAACATCATCGAGGGCAACCGCTCGCGTGTCCAGGTGTTCCAGGGCATCGTGATCTCCCGCCACGGCGAGGGCGTTCGCGAGACCTTCACCGTTCGCAAGATCAGCTTCCAGGTCGGCGTGGAGCGCAAGTTCCCCGTGCACTCGCCCGCGATCGACAAGATCGAGGTCGTTACCCGCGGTGACGTGCGTCGCGCCAAGCTCTACTACCTGCGCGGCCTCACCGGCAAGAAGGCGAAGATCAAGGAGAAGCGCTTCTAATCGAACGCTTCACTCACGGCATGTCCACGGCATGCCGACACGCTCTCAGGCTCCCCCCGGCAATAGGGTGGGAGCCTGAAGTGTCTCACCGGTAGGCGAGACCTGAGTATCCGCACCACCGCAGCACCACACCCATCGACAGGGGCACCCACATGAGTGAAGCCGAGGCATCGACCTCAACGCGTCGAACCCGGCGGGGAGGCGTCGTCGGTTTTCTCCGTGACCTGCTCGTCATTCTGGTCGTGGCATTCCTGGTGTCATTCCTGCTGAAGACCTTCCTCGTGCGCAGCTTCTTCATTCCGTCGGAGTCGATGGAGAATACGCTGCAGATCGACGATCGCATCCTGGTGAACCAGCTCGTTCCCGACCTCGTGCCCGTGCAGCGCGGCGATATCGTGGTCTTCAAAGATCCTGGCGGGTGGCTCTACCCGCGCAGCACGGAGCCTCCGCAGGGCTTCGAACGCGTGCTGCAGTCGGTCGGCCTCGCAGCCGACACCAGCAACGAGTACGTGGTGAAGCGCGTCATCGGCATCGGTGGCGACCACGTCGAATGCTGCGACGCCCAGGGCCGCGTGATGGTCAACGGTGTGCCGATCGATGAGCCCTACATCGTGAAGCCCGAAGGTGAAGACCGAGCATCGGCGATCGACTTCGACGTCACCGTGCCCGAGGGCTCGCTCTGGGTCATGGGTGACAATCGCTATCAGAGCAAGGACTCGCGCTACAACCAAGACCAGCCGGGCAAGGGCTTCGTGCCCGATGATGAGGTCGTCGGCCGCGCATTCGTGCTGAACTGGCCGCTCAACCACTTCACCTGGCTCGGTACTCCCGAAGGTACCTTCACCGGCGTCGACGCGGCGAAGGCGAAGTAGCCGTTGGCGGGCGACGCTGCCGCGACTCGATCGAAAGATCCGACGCTCGATGTCGAGCACGCATACTTCTCCGAGGGCGCCGAGATCGTCATCGGTATCGATGAGGTCGGTCGAGGCGCGATCGCCGGCCCGGTCGCCGTGGGCGTGCATGCGGTCACGGCGGGCACCGATGGCTTTCCTGACGGGCTGCGTGACTCCAAACTGCTCAGCGAGAAGCGGCGCGACGCTCTGGAACCGCTCGTACGCGAGTGGGGCAGTGGGGCGGTCGGGTTCGCCAGCGCCGAAGAGATTGATGCCCAGGGCATCACCGCAATGCTGGGCCATGCGGCGCGGCGCGCGCTACTCGAACTGCGCTCGACGGGTGTGCCGGTCGAACGAGCGGTGATCCTGCTCGACGGATCGCACGACTGGCTGTCGGGCGTGCTGCGCGCCCCGCTCGATGTGCGCACCCGAGTAGGCGCCGATCGCGATTGCGCGAGTGTCGCTGCAGCTTCGGTGCGAGCAAAAGTGGCGCGCGACGCCCTGATGCGCGACGCGGATGAGGCGCACCCGGAGTACGCTTGGGCGTCGAACAAGGGGTACGGCGCGAAAGCGCACTACGCGGGTATCGCGAGTGCGGGTCTGACCGAGTTGCATCGGCACACCTGGATCAAACTCGCCGCGCTCGGAGATTCGGCCCCCGCACCGGCTTCGACGCCCCTCGGGTAGTCTGGTCGAGTGAGTTCGCAAGCTTCTGACGCGTTCGCGCCCATCGGGGTGTTCGACTCCGGAGTCGGCGGGTTGACGGTCGCCCGTGCAATCCGAGACCAGCTGCCCAGCGAGTCCATGATCTATGTCGGCGACACGGCACGCACCCCCTACGGGCCCCGGCCGATCGCCGAGGTGCGACGCTTCGCGCTCGAAATTCTCGACGGGCTGGTCGATCAGGGCGTCAAGATGCTCGTGATCGCCTGCAACACCGCGTCGGCTGCCGTGCTGCGTGACGCCCGTGAACGATACGACGTTCCCGTGGTCGAGGTCATCGGCCCGACCGTGCGCAGCGCGGCATCGATCACCCGCAATCAACGCGTCGGGCTCATCGGCACACAGGGCACGATTCAATCGCGCGCCTACGATGACCTCTTCGCCATGCGGCCCGAGATCGCCCTCACCTCTGCCGCGTGCCCGCAGTTCGTCGAACTCGTCGAATCGGGGGAGACGAGCGGTGCTCGAGTGCACGAAGTCGCTGAGCAATACCTGGCGCCGCTCGTCGCCGAGGGCATCGACACCCTCGTGCTCGGCTGCACCCACTACCCGTTCCTGCGCGGTGCGATTCGCCAGGTCGTCGGCCCCGATGTGGCCCTTGTATCGAGCGACATCGAGACTGCGAACGAGGTCTTCCAGGTGCTCACCGATCGCGGGCTGCTGCGCCCAACCGGGTCGGGTGAGCCCGAGCTGCGCTACGAGGCGACCGGGCCCGATACCGCTGCATTCGTCGAGCTCGCGAGGCGCATGCTCGGGATCGGCATCGATGCCGTCGACCGACTCGAAACCGGCGCGATTCGCCTGCCGCGCTAGGCAGCCGCGCCAGACTGTACCCACGTATCCGATCCGCCTGAACCCCGGGAGCCCCAGATGACTGAGACCCTTCGCGCCGATGGGCGCACCCCGCAGCAGACCCGCCCCGTGACCATCGAGCGGGGGTGGAGCGCGCAGGCTGAGGGCAGCGCGCTGATCTCATTCGGCAACACGAAAGTGCTCTGCACGGCGTCGTTCACTCCTGGGGTGCCGCGTTGGCTCGCGGGCAAGGGCACCGGCTGGGTGACCGCCGAGTACTCGATGCTGCCCCGTTCGACGAACGAGCGCATGCAGCGCGAGTCGATCAAGGGCAAGGTTGGCGGCCGCACCCACGAGATCTCGCGCCTCATCGGGCGCAGCCTGCGCGCCGTCATCGACACGAAGGCGCTTGGCGAGAACACGATCGTCATCGACTGCGACGTGCTGCAGGCCGATGGCGGCACCCGTACGGCGTCGATCACGGGAGCGTATGTCGCTCTCGTCGACGCGCTCGAGTGGGCGCGCGAGCGCGGCTTCATCGCGAAGAAGGCGAAGCCGCTCACCGACAGCGTCGCCGCAATTTCGGTCGGTATCGTCGACGGGGTACCGCTGTCAGACCTCGCCTACGTCGAGGATTCGCGCGCGGAGACCGACATGAACGTGGTGGTGACCGGCTCCGGCGACTTCGTCGAGGTGCAGGGCACCGCCGAGGGCGCACCGTTCAAGCGAGACGAGCTCGATGCGCTGCTCGATCTCGCGCTCGTCAGCACGACCGAACTCTCCGAGCTGCAGCGCGCGGCGCTGGCGGAAGGACGCTGAGATGACGACCGTCGTGCTCGCCTCGCACAACGCGCACAAGCTCGAGGAGCTGCGGCGCATTCTCGGCCCGCTGATCCCGGGTATCGAGCTCATCGGTTACGACGGGCCCGAACCGGTCGAGAACGGCCTCAGCTTCGAGGAGAATGCGTTCATTAAGGCGCGCGCTGCCGCCGAACACACCGGGCTCCCGGCCATTGCCGACGATTCGGGCATCGCGGTCGACGTGCTGGGCGGCTGCCCGGGCATCTTCTCGGCGCGCTGGGGCGGCCCGGCACGCAACGATCGTGCGAACGTCGACCTGCTGCTCTGGCAGCTGACGGACGTCGCAGATGAGCATCGCGCCGGCGGATTCGTGTGCGCTGCAGCGCTTGCCCTGCCCGGCGCTTCGCGCGACGGCGATGTGTGCGAGCTCGGCGTCTGGAAGGGGACGGTGCTGCGCGAACCCGCGGGGGAGCACGGCTTCGGATACGACCCGATCTTCCAGCCGGAGGGCGAGACGCGATCCGCTGCAGAACTGACGAGCACGGAGAAAGACGCGCACTCGCACCGCACCCGTGCATTCACGGCGCTGGCCCCGGCCATCCAGGCACTCGCCGGGTAGCGGAGGCCCGCGCCCGCGACACCCACGATCTTCGACGTCGGCTTGTGCGGCCCCATGGCCCGAGCCCGAGTGCCCCGCACCGCACGCGCATCCGCGCCGCACCGCGATGGAGCACCCAACACACGAGTGACATCATCGACATCAGAGATGGAGACCACGCGATGACTGAATCATCACCGGGTGGATTGGTGCGACCCGCTGTGACCGAGGCCGACGCCGTAACGATTGCCCGCGACTGCTACGGGATCGAGGTGACCGCCTCAGAACTCGGCAGCAACCAAGATCGCAATTTCGCGTTGACCGCCGCCGACGGCACCCGCAGCGTGCTGCGCATCGACAACCCGATCTTCGCCGACGACGCGCGTGACGCGCAGCACGCGGCGATCGATGCCTATCGCGCTGCGGGCGTGCAGGCGGCGCCGGTACTGCCGGGGCTGAACGGCGAGTTGACGCAGCGCTGGGGTGGCTTCGCCGTGCGGCGCAGCGAGTTCGCCGCAGGCGAGCCGATGGTCGACCTCGGCTACTTTGCGCCCGTCGTGCTCGAGGAATTCGGGGCGCTGGCGGCCGCCTCGGCGAATGCGCTCGCCGACTTGCGCCACCCCGGGCTCGATCGCGAGCACATGTGGGACATGCGCGTGGCGTTCGCCGAGACCTCGAAGCTGGTCGACGCGATCACCGACGAAGACCTGCACGAGCGCGTAGTGCTCGCCGCGACCGCGGCTGACGAAGCGCTCGCTCCGCTCGTCGATGCGCTGCCGGTGCAGGCGATCCACGGCGACCTCACCGACGACAACGTGACGGGTGTGCGCGGCGATGACTCGCGCGTGCACCCGTCGACCGTGCTCGACCTCGGCGACCTCTCGTATGGCTGGCGCGTCGCCGAGCTCTCGGTCACCGCGAGCTCGCTGCTGCACCACGAGCCCGAGCGGCCGCTGCGGTTGCTCGACACGATCGCCGCGTTCCATCGCGACGCACCGCTCTCGGCCGCCGAGGCGCGCGCCGTGTGGCCGCTCGTCGTGCTGCGGGCCGCACTGCTCGTCGCGAGCGGGTGGCGGCAGCTGCAGATCGACGGCGACAACGACTACGCCCGCGACCGCATCGCCGGCGAGCAGGCCATCTTCGACGCGGCAACCTCGGTGCCGCTCGCCGAGGCGACGGAGCAGGTGCTGGCGCGTCTTGGGTTCCAGGGCGTCGCGCAGGGGAGCGGGTTGCAGCTCGTGGCGCTGCCCCAGGCGGTCGCGAGCGCTCCGCTGCGGGCGCTCTTGCCTGGACTCGACGGTGACGTCGAGATCGTGGATCCGGGCGTCGAATCCGAAGCACTCGCGTCTGGCGCGTGGCTCGAGCCCGACGCCGAGGCGAGCCTGGTGACGGCAACACTGCGCGCCGGAAACGCTGCGGCCGTGCTCCCGTACGGGGTGTATCGTCTAACGCGTGCAGCGATCGACGCGACTGAGGCCGCGGCGACCTGGCCGATCGCGACCGAGGTCTGGGTCGCCGGCGGCGACGCCCTCGACGTGACCGCCCCGGTCTCAGGGACGGTTGCGGTCGCCACCGAGCAAGGCCTGCTGCTCGAGCTCGACGGCGGGTGGTTCCTCGCGATCGATGGTGTCGCTGCGTCGCTCGAAGCGGGCGATGCGGTCGCAGCCGGTGGCCCGCTCGGGCGCCTCGCCGCCTCCGGAGACGCCCGCGCCCTCGCAGTGACCCTGTGTCGCAGCGAGGCGCTCGACGGCGCCGAACCGCCCATCTTCGCGGTGGCTGAACCCGAACCCGGTCGCGCCCCGCTCGTGGCTCCGGAGAGGGTACCCGCATGGAGCCGTTTCACGCATGACGCGGCACTGGTACTGGGCTTGCCGCGCCTCGCCCAGCGGGATGAGTCCGGTGACGAGCTGCACCGCCGCGAACAGATCTTCGCGAGCGCGCAGGAGCGCTACTACGATCGGCCGATGCAGATCGAGCGCGGCTGGCGCCACCACCTCGTCGATACGACGGGCCGCACGTACATCGATATCGTGAACAACGTCACCGGGCTCGGCCACGGCCACCCGGGCGTCGCCGACGCGGTGAACCGGCAAATCCGCGTGCTCAACACCAACTCGCGGTTCCTGTACCGCGAGCTCGCCGAGTACAGCGAGCGGCTGCTCGCACTGGTGCCGCCGGAGAGCGAACTCGACACGGTGCTCCTCGTCAACAGCGGCTCCGAGGCCGTCGATCTCGCCCTCCGACTCGCGCAGGCGGCGACCGGCCGCAAGACCGTGGTCGCGCTGCGCGAGGCGTATCATGGCTGGACCATGGCGTCGGATGCCGTGACGACGAGTGCCTACGACAACCCGTTTGCGCTCGAGAACCGCCCCGACTGGGTACACGTCGCCGACGTACCCAACCGCTTTCGCGGCACCTATCGGGGCGACGACACCGGCGCCGCGTACGCCGCAGATCTCGGTCGAGATCTCGACGAGCTGTCGGCCGACGGTCGCGACGTCGCCGCGTTCATCTGCGAGTCGGTGCTCGGCAACGCGGGTGGTGTGCTGCTGCCCGACGGGTATCTCGTCGATGCCTATGCACGGGTGCGTGCCGCCGGCGGCCTGTGCATCGCCGACGAGGTGCAGGTCGGTTTCGGTCGTATGGGATCGAGCTTTTGGGGCTTCGAGCAGTCGGGGGCGGTGCCCGACATCATCACGATTGCGAAGCCGATGGGCAACGGCTTTCCGATCGGCGGCGTCATCACGTCGAAGCGCGTCGCAGACGCGTTGGCGAGCCAGGGTCAATTCTTCTCGTCGGCCGGCGGCAACCCGCTGAGCTGCCGCGTCGGCATCGCGGTGCTCGACGCGATGGCCGAGGAGGGGCTGCAAGAGAACGCGCGCGTGGTCGGCAAGCGCCTGGCGAACGGATTCCGCGGGCTGGCCGAGCAGCACGACATCATCGGCCCAGTGCACGGCGAGGGATTGTATCTCGGGGTCGAGCTGGTGCGGGATCGCGAGACGCTCGAACCGGCGAAGGCCGAGGCGGCGGCGATCTGCGAGCGGCTCAAAGAGCTGGGCGTCGTTGTGCTGACGACCTCGGAGCGGTCGAACGTGCTGAAAGTGAAGCCGCCGCTCTGCCTCACCGCGGAGAGCGCCGACTTCGTGGTGTCGGCGCTCGACCGCGTGCTCACCGAGGGCTGGTAACCCTGCCGCCCGTGGCGGTGCTGCGGCTGGTTTAGAGCCGCAGCACCGCCGAGGCGATGCCGAAGTAAACGAGCAGACCCGTGGCGTCGACGAACGTCGAGATAAACGGGTTCGAGAACACTGCAGGGTCGACCCGCACGGCGCGCGCGAGCAGGGGCATGCAGCCGCCGACCACGGCCGCGACCGTGCAGACGGCGAGCAGCGTGAGTCCGATCACGGCCCCGATGGGCAGCGAGTAGAGCGTCCCGGCGATCCCGAACCCCAGCGCTCCGAGCAGCAGCCCGAGCAGTGCCCCGGTGCGCAGTTCCCGCGCGAGCACGCGGAAGATGTCGCGCGGTCGCACGTCGCCGAGCGCGAGTGCGCGGGTGACGGTGGTCGCTGCCTGGTTGCCGGTGTTGCCGCCCGTGCCGATCAGCAGGGGCACGAACAGGGCGAGTACGGTGACCTGCTCGATCGTCGCCTCGAAGATCTCGAGCACCTGCACCGTGAGCGTCGCGCCCACCGCGAGCACGAGCAGCCAGACCACGCGCGAGCGCACCAGGGTGCGCACCGGGGTCGAGAGGTAGGGGCGGCGCAGCGGCTCGGAGCCGCCCTGACGCGCGGCGTCCTCGCTCTCCACATTCTCGAGGATGCGGATCGCGTCATCGATCGTGAGCATGCCGACGAGGCGCTCCTCGCTGTCGACGATCGGCAGCGCGAGCAGCGAGAGATCGGCGCAGCGTCGCGCGGCCGTCTCATCGGATTCGGTCGCCGCCGCGGTGTGCACGGGCCGCATCATCTCCGAAATGACGGCGTCTGAGTGCGCCGCGAGCAATTCGCGCAGGCTGACCACGCCGACGACAGTGCGCGTGCCGTCGAGCACCGGAATCGTGTAGACGGTCTCGGCGTCATCGATGTGCGCTTGCACGCGCTGGAGGGTCTCTGCGACCGTCAGCGTGGCGCGGGTCGACACGTACTCCGGGGTCATGCGTCGCCCGACGCTGCCCTGCGGATACCCCAGCAGGGATGCGGTGAGCGCGCGATCCTCTGCGGGCAGCCCGCGCAGCAGCTGGGTCGCGAGCACCGACGGTACCTCGTCGAGCAGCCACAACCGGTCGTCGGGGTCGAGCTCGGCGAAGAGCCGACTGACTTCGGCATCTTGCAGCCCGTCGAGCAGATCGCCCTGGAGTGAGGGCGGCAGCGCTTCGAACACCTCGATCGCGCGGGGCTTCGCCAGCAGGCGGAACAGCACCGCGCGCTGGCGCAGGTCGAGGCGCTCGAACAGCGGCACGAGCTCCGCGACTGAGACCGACGTGAGGTCGTGCGTCAGCGCGGGCAGGTCGGTGCCGTCGAGATGCGTGATGATCTCGGCGAAGCGGTCATCGATGGTGGGGATCGGCTGAGTGGTCATGAGAACTCCTTCGCTCGGGCGCAGAAACGCGCCACGGCGCCCGAGAAGTGTCGGGCGGCTGGATGGGAGCCGGGCAGACGCGGAGCCTCGCAGCGAACGGCGGAGACGTGCTCGGGGGAGTACGTGCCGTTAGCGAGCGTGCGAGAACCGGAGCGCGGAGCCCGGCTGCTGACTATTACTGTCACTGGACATCGGGCTCACCTCGCTTGGGTTGTGGGTCGTGCTGACCACGGGAACCCTAACAGCAGGGCAGCCGATCGGCAAACCCGGTGTGGGTCAGGCATTCCGCGTCTGCCCAGGAACTGCCTGTGCCGCGTTGGTAGCATCGGGAGCTTCGCGCCGAGATCCGGGCGGAGGGAGCAGCCATGAACGAAAACGCACGTCGGCGACGGCCGGGCATCATTCTGGCTGCGTTCGCAGGCATACTCGGCGTGCTCGTCGCCGTACCGCACCTCCTGCCGGATGCGCTCGGCCTGGCGATTGCGGTCGAAGCCGTACTGCCCTGGTTCGGGATTGCCATTGCGCTCGTGCTGATCGCCGCACTCGTGCGCCGCCGCTCCCTTGCTGTCATCGTGGCCGTCGCCGCAGCGATCGCGTGGTGCGTCGTCTTCGTGCCGCGCGTGCTGCCGCTCAGCGTCTCCACAGACGCCGCCGCGAGCGTCGCAGCGGGGGGTCGAACGCTCAGCGTGATCAGCCAGAATCTGCACGGTGCCGTTGGCGACCCGGCGGGCACGGCGCAGGCAGCGCTCGATGCGGCTCCCGATCTCATCGCCTTTCAGGAGCTCGACGGTGGTTCGCGCGATGCGGTCGACGCGGTGCTCGCCGAGCGGTATCCCTATCTCTCGCGAGCGGGGTCCGTGTCGCTGTGGAGCGCATACCCGATTACCGCCGATGAACCGCTTGATCTCGGGCTCGGTTGGAATCGTGCGTTGCGCGCAACGGTCGCGGCTCCGGGCGGAGACGTCGAGGTGTACGTCGTGCACGCCGCGTCGGCGCGCATCGGAGAGCACGGGCCGCGGGATCGCATGCTCGCCGAACTCGCCGACACAGTGCGGGCAGACGGGAGCGCCCGCATCCTCGCCGTCGGCGACTTCAATGCCGGCACCGACGATCGCGCGTTCGCGCCGATCGCCGCTCTGCTGACCGAGCCGCGGCAGACGAACGGTGGCTTCGGGTTCTCCTGGCCCGAGGAGTTTCCAGTGACCCGCCTCGACCACGTACTCACGCGCGGCCTGACCGCGACCGCGTCATCGACCGAGCGCCTCGGTGCGAGCGACCACCTGGGGGTGTGCGCGGAGTTCGTGCTGAGCGACTAGCCAGACTCGGAGCGGCCGCGCGGGTGAACGATTCCGTTCACCCCGGGGTTGCAGGGGGGACACTTCTGGTTCATCCACGCTCGGAATGATGGTCGAGGTTGCGGCTGGAAACGGTCGCGCCGATCCGACATTCGATCAGGAAAGGCCTCCGTGCTCCCCACCCCGAATTCTGCCGTTCCGCGTGCGCGCCGCCGGTTCGCGGCGCTCAGCGTCGCCACCGCGCTGCTGGCCGCACCGCTCGCCGCGGGCGTCGCCGCACCGGCGTTCGCCGACCCCATCACCGATTCCGGCGCGTCGCAGGCTGCCGAGCCGACTCTCGAGACCGCCGCTGCGGGTGGCTACGCCGATGCCGAAGCGGGCGATCTGCTCGACGTGCGCATCGGTGACGTACACCCGACGCAGCCGTCGATCGGTTACGACGAGATCTACTACAAGCTCGGGCGCTACGACGCGACCATGGGCAAGGATGCCGTGAACAAGCGCTTTGGCGACTGGTGCGAGGCCAACGGACAGTTGGATGCCGTCGCCGCCGAACCGACGGCGACGCTCCGCGATCCCGCGTCGTTCACCTGCGAACTGCCGCTGGGCGGCGAGACCGACAAGAGCCGGGCGGCGATGAAGACCGTCGTCATCGGCCCCGAAGGGGTGCCGTACCTCACCGACGGGCACCACACCCTCACGTCGCTTACGGAAACGCCCGACGGCGGGCTCGACCTGCACGTGCGTCTGCGCGTGGTCGCGAACCTCTCCGACCAGGCGCCCGAGCAGTTCTGGCAGACGATGATCGCGAACAAGTGGACGTGGCTCGAGCAGGTCGACGGCTCGGCCATCACCCCCGATCAGCTTCCGGCCGCGGTGGGCATAAAGAACTTCGCAGACGACCCGAACCGCAGCCTGCTGTACTTCGCACGCGACATCGGATTCGCGTCGGGCACCATCCCGTTCCAGGAGTTCTACTGGGGCGCATGGCTGCGCGACAGCAACCCCGACTACCTCGCGAGCTGGAACAGCAGCGATCGCGAGAGCTACCTCGCAACCGTGCGGGCGCTCTCTGAGCAGCAGGTGGCCCTGCCGAAGGATGGCGTCGTCTACAGCGGCTTCACCGCCACGGATCTCGGCGCACTCGCCGAGTGGAATGACGGCAAGAAGGAGAACAAGGGCGAGTGGGACAAGCTTTCGCAGCCGTACGAGGCCGCGAAGCCGGGCAAGCTTGCCTACGCGATGGCGTACAAGGCGACGCTGCCGGAGGCCGAAGAACCCGGCACGGAAGAGCCCGGAACCGAGCAGCCCACCGACCCGGCGACGGTGCTCGGTACTCTCTCGGTGCAGGGCGATCTGGTGCCCGGTGGCACGATCTCGGTGAACGGCACCGGGTTTGCGCCCTCCACGAGCGGATTCTCGCTGGAGCTGCACTCCGACCCGGTCAAACTGGCCGACGTGACGACCGATGCCGACGGCGCATTCACGATGGCCGCGACCCTGCCCGAGTCGCTGAGCGGCGCGCACCGCGTCGTGCTGCTGATCAACGGTGTCGAGGTCGGTGGGGCGGCGGTCGAGATCGCACCGGTCGACGGTGAGCAGGCGAACGGTGCAGTGAACGCCGACGGTACCGACCCGACGACGGGAACAGCGTCGGGCGATGTGACCATCGCAGCTTCCGGCTCTGCTTCCGGCTCGGCCTCCGACGCCGGCTCGAACGCGGGCGCCGGAACGACGGCCGCGCTCGCGCAGACTGGTGCGACGTCGGCGCTGCACGCGCTCGCCATCGGCGGCGCGCTGCTCCTCGTGGGTGCTACCGCGCTCGTGCTGCGTCGACGCGCTGCGTCGACGCGCTGCGCAGCACTGATTCGCCGCGCAGCGCTGAACTGAACTGCAGCGCAGCGCTGACCCGCTAGTTCGGGCGTCCGTGGAATGCAGGCGCCCGAACCAGCGCGTTACGGGTCAGATGGCGAGCGACAGGTCGTCGAGTTCGGTGAGCGAGCCGCCCTCTGCCAGCAGTTTCTCGTAAGCGGCAAGGCGCTGCTCATCGATCTGCGTATTGGTCGTGCCGCGCTTCCAGTAGCCGAACACGGCGACGTCGTCTTTCGCGAGTCCGTGCTCCGAACGGAAGAACGACCGCACGGTGCGCATCTCGTCGCGCTCGCCGGCGCCCCACACCACCATCTCGCCGGGCAGGTCGATCGACGTGAGCTGCTCCGAGAACCCGGCGCCCGGTGCCACCCGTGTGAGTTCCAGCCCTGGTAGCTGGGGGAGTTCGCCGAAGGCCACCGCGTCGTCGGTCGCTACCCAGCCCACTCCACTCAGACCTGGGCGCGCCTGCATCAGGATCGCGTAGAGCGCCGGAATCGCGGTCGCGTCGGCGAAGATCGCGACCGCACGGCCCTCGGTTTCCGGGATGGGGAAGTGTGGACGGGGGCCGCCGAATGAGACGGTGTCGCCGACGCGCAGCGTCTGCAGCCACTGCATCATGGGGCTGCGCGCACCGTGCCGCACGACATCGACCTCGATCGTGTTGGCATGCAGATCGGCAGACCGTACGGTGTAGACGCGGGTTGACGCCTCGAATCGGTCGTCGAGGTAGAAACGAATTGCGACGTTGGGTGCGGTCCAGAGGGGCTCGTCGGAGAGACCCTCGATGTGCAGCACGACGCGGGCGAGTTCCGCCGTGATGTCGTCGATGCTGCGCACGGTCGCGGTGCCGAGCACGAGGCCTCGGTTGTGGTCAGACGACTGCACGGCGGATCGCTCCTGCAGCGGGGTCGAGCTTTCGGGGGTGGGCTGCGTCATGAGCGCTCCTGTTCTGCCGCGACGGGTGCCGCAGCGGTCATGGGTGTGTGGTTCTGAGGCCTCCGGCGGTCGCGCGGGATCACCAGCGGTCGACCGGTCTCCGGGTCATCGATGACGCGCGCGTCGAGCCCGAACACCTCGCGCAGGGTCGGTTCCGTGAGTACCTCATCGGGGGAGCCCGCGGCGGCGATCCGGCCGTCGCGCATCGCGACGATGTGGGTGGCGTACCGCGCCGCGAGGTTGAGGTCGTGGAGTACCGCGACCAGTGTGCGACCGCGTGCGTGCAGCTCGGAACAGAGATCGAGCACGTCGATTTGGTGCGCGATGTCGAGGTAGGTGGTGGGCTCGTCGAGCAGCAGGATCGGGGTTTCTTGCGCGAGTGCCATCGCGATCCACGCGCGTTGGCGCTGCCCGCCGCTGAGCTCTTCGACGAGGCGGTCGGCATCACTGGTCAATCCGACTTCGGCGAGCGCTCCGTCGACGGCGAGTTGATCGTCGGGAGACCACTGGCGCAGCAGCGACTGATACGGATTGCGGCCTCGCGCAACGAGATCGGCCACGGTGATTGCCGCCGGGGTGACCGGAGATTGCGCCAGGGTGCCGATGGTGCGGGCGACCTGCTTCACCCGCATGGCCGACAGATCGGCGTCGTCGAGGGTGACGGCTCCCGAGCTCGGCGTCATCATGCGGGCGAGGGATCGCAGCAGCGTCGATTTGCCGCACCCGTTCGGGCCGATGACGGCCGTGAACCCACCGTCGGGTACGGCGAACGTGAGGTCCGAGATGATTTGCCGGTGACCGTAGTCGACGTCGAGGTGCGCGGCGGCGAGCCGTGGGGTGGGGGGTGCGTGGTGCATGGAGTTCCGTTCAAGCGCGGCGTGCGAGGAGCCACAGGAGGTAGACGCCGCCGAGCACGCTGGTGACGAGCCCGACCGGCGTGCGCAGGCCGATGTCGAGATTCTGGGCGAGGAGGTCGGCGCCGACGAGGAGAGCAGCGCCGACGAGAGCGGAGAGGCCGATGAGGGCTCCGGGAACCGGGGCGAGCCGGCGTGCGATCTGCCCGGATGCGAACGCGATGAATGCGATGGGCCCGGTCGCCGCGGTGCCGACCGCCGCGGCGATGACGGCGACGATCATCGCCAGAAATCGCGTGCGTTCGACGCGTACCCCGAGCCCGTGTGCGCTGTCGTCGCCCATCTCGATGAGTGCGAGATCGCGGCCGAGCCAGAGCAGCAACGGCAGCACGACGGCGAGCGCCGCCGTGGCGGCCCACACGTGCGGCCAGCCGCGACCGATGAGCGAGCCAGACGTCCATACCTGCGCGAGCAGAGCGTCGTCGACGTCGGCGCGGGCGATGAGCAGGGCGGTGATCGCACTCACCACGGCGCCCACGCCGATCCCGACGAGCACGAGCCGGAGGCCGCCAGTGATGCCGTCGCGGCGGGACAGCGCGTACACGATCAGTGCTGTCAGCACACCGCCGAGCACGGCAGCGGCCGCGGTGGCGAGCATTCCGTCGTTGAACACCACGATCTGAAAGACCGCGCCGGTCGCCGCGCCTGAAGTGAACCCGATGATGTCTGGGGAGCCAAGCGGGTTGCGCGAGAGCGACTGGAACGCGGCACCGCTCATTCCGAGCAGCGCGCCGACGAGCGCGGCGGTCAGTGCGCGCGGCAGGCGCCGGTTGAACACCGAGCGTTCGAGTGCTGGTCGGGCGTCTCCGGTCAGCACGGCCGTGATCTCTGTGAGTTCGAGTCGCTGACTCCCCACAATGACTGCGGCGATCACGACGACGACCACGAGGGCGGCGAGGATCGCCACGCTGCGTGCGAGACGCCGCCGCATCACAAACGTGCAGCTGCCGAGTTGCGCGATGATCCGGGACCGCGGAGCACGGCGCTGCGCGACCACCTGCCCGCTCACAGTGCGGCGACCCGGCGTGAGCGCACGAGTGCGATGAAGAGTGGCGCGCCGAACAGGGCCGCAGCGAGGCCGGTCTGCAGCTCTGCGGGGGCGACAAGCGCACGACCGAGCGTATCCGCGGTGACCAGCAGGGCCGCGCCGACGACGATCGATGCGGGGAGGAGCCGACGGTGCTCGTTGCCGGCAGCGAATCGAGCAATGTGCGCGGCGCCCAGGCCGATGAACCCGATCGGACCGGCTGCCGCGGTGGCGGCACCGGCGAGCACCACGACCACTGCTGCGGCGCCGATCCGGGTCCCTGCGACGCGCGTACCGAGGGCACTCGCGGCATCGTCGCCGAGCGCGAGCGCGTTGAGCGGCCCCGCGAGCAGACCGGACACGAGCAATCCGACCGCGATGAACGGCAGCACCGACCAGATGACATCCGCTCCGCGCCCCTGGAGTGAGCCGAGCGCCCAGTACCGGAAGATCGTGAAGCTCGTCTCGTTGCTGATGAGTACCATCTGCGTCAGCGCGGAGATGACGATCGCGACGGCGGTGCCTGCGAGCGCGATGCGCACCGGCGTCGCGGCGCTCCGTCGTGCCGTGCCCAGCGCGTAGACGAGCACTGCGGTGAGTGCGGCGCCGGCGAACGCGAACCAGATGTACCCAGTGACACTGTGCACTCCGAAATATGCGATCGCAACGACGACGCACAGCGACGCACCCGCGTTGACTCCGAGAATGCCGGGGTCAGCGAGCGGATTGCGCGTCATCGACTGCATGAGCGCCCCCGCGAGTCCGAGCGCGGCGCCCACGAGCGCGCCGAGCAGGATGCGCGGCAGACGAGACTGCACCACGATCAGGTGCGCATCATTGCTCGGGTCGTACGCGACGAGCGCCTGCACGACCGTTCCGGGCGGCACCGGGTGGGAGCCGAGACCCAGGCCGAGTACCGACGCTGCGGCGAGCAGGGCGACGCCGCCACCGAGCATCGCCGCGGTGCGCCCGCGCGGAGAGCGGCGGGTACGCGATGTTGGGCTCGCCGGGGCGGCATCGGAGGGCTGTCCGGGCTGCTCCGGGGCGCCGTGCGCATCGGCGCGGCGCCCCGGTGAGGTGATGGTCATCGCGGTCAGTTGCTGAAGGTGTCGACCAACAGCTCGACGGTCAGTTTCGCGCTGTAGTAATCGAGGCGGAACGCCTGTGCACCCATGGAGAAGACGCGGTCGTTCTGTACGGCCGGCTGATTAGCGAGCAACGGATCGCCGGAGAAGTCTGCGGCAGGATCCCCGCCACCCATGGCGACAGCGAGCACGGTTTCGGCATCTGCAAGACCGGCCGACGTGTTCTCGGAGGTGAGCACGTCGACGCCGCGTCCCTGCGCGTCGTCGGTCTGGTACTTCTCGGCGACCGGTGCGTAGGTGAATCCGAGCGACGTGAGCAGTTCTGCCTGCGGGCTGTCGGCCGTGAAGGCCCACGAGCCGTCGACGCCCATGTAGACCAGGGCGGTGGTCGGCTGCTCCGGGAGCGCAATGCGGGTGGCCTGGTCGGCGACCCAATCATCGTACTCGGCGATGCGATCCGCCGCCGCGTCTTCGAGCCCGGTGATCTCTCCCAGCTCGGTCGTGAGTTCCTGCCACGTGATGCTGCTGTAATCGAGCATGACGGTCGGGGCGATCTCGGAAAGCTGATCGTAGGCGTCGGCGGTGGCGTCGCCGCCATTCGCGGAGCCGATGATCAGGTCGGGTTCGAACGCATCGACGGCATCGACGTCGAGGGTGAGATCGGTGTACGCGATCTCGACGCCGCGGTCTTCGGCCACCTCGGCCCACTGGGTGAAGAACCCCTGGTCGTCGGTCAATGGGGAGACCGTGGTCGCGCCGGAGGCGACGAGCGGTGCATCGATGGCGAGCAGGCTGCCGGTGATGGAGGGGGATGTGGAGACGATGCGCAGCGGTGCCGCGTCGATCTCGGTCTCGCCGGATTCGTGGGTGATCGTGCGCGGCCAGTCGCCCGAGGAGTCGGAGGCCTGGGTGGCGTCGGCATCAGTCGCTGCGCTGCTCGTGCTGCAACCGGCGAGGAGCGCGGTCAGCGCGGCGGCCAGAATGATCGGGGCAAGGGGTTTCGCCATGCGGCGCACCTCCGTGGAATCGAGTTCAGCGCGGTCGAATCGCCGCGCGGTAACCTAAGTTAGTAGAGCCTAACTTGCATCTGTTGATGGAGAACGACACCGTGTTACCAGGACCCACCGGGCGCCTCGCCGAACCGTTGCTGTACGTCGCAGTGCGCGGTGCATGCAGGGTCACCGTGGGTGACGTCGCCTGCAGTATTGCGGAGGGTGAAGCGCTCTGGGTGCCGGCGGGGTCGATCGTAGATGCGGCCCGAGCGTCAGTAACCGGCATCGTGCTCCCGGTTCCCGGACACGCATCGGGGCCCGCGGTCATTGCGCGGATTTCCGGCGCGATCGAACACCTGCCGGTGCTGCTCGAGGCCTTCTCGAGGGGGCTCGGGCATCTCGATGACGGCTCGGCGCGCGGCGTTTCCGTGCGTATTGAGGAGTCTGCGCTGCTCGAGCCTCCTCCGGCGCCGGTCTCGGCCGAACTCCACGACCTCGCCGACACGCTGGCCGATAATCCCGACCTCGACCTCGCTGCCGCGCTTGATGCCGCGGTTACCGGCTGGAGCATGCGCTCCGTGCAGCGGAGGTTCCGCGCCGAAACCGGTCTGTCGCTCACCGCCTGGGTGCGTCGCTCCCGCATTCATGCTGCCGCCGAACTCCTGCGGAGCGGCCGTGATCTCGAATGGACAGCGCACCGAGTCGGCTTTCGCAGCGTGCCCGGGTTCGTGCGGGCATTTCGTGAGATTGCCGGATCACCGCCCGGCGAGTGGCGACGTACCGCGACGGGTGCCAAGCTCGCCCGGGCGCAGATCGTTCCCACGGTCGCACTGGCGGAGACCCGCACCTGGGAGCGGGTGAACGGCGCGCACGTCGCCGTGTGGGCAGCCCTCGGCGTCGTCGACGTGACCATTGGTGGGCGGCCGATGCGCCTGCGCGAGGGAGACGCTGTGGTGCTCCCTGCAGGATTGCGCAACCGAGTCACGGTGCCGGCCGGGTCGCTCATGCTGCCCATCGGCTATCGATCGGGCCGGGCGGGTGCCGTGGGGGTGCCGCTTGCCCCCGTGCAGGTGGCTCCACGGCTCGATATCGAGGCGATCGCGTGGATGATCGATGCGTATGCCCGGCCGAGTGCGACCGGACCCGGAGCCGAGCGCGTGGAGGCGGGATTCGCTTCGGTGCTCCGCGAGGGCTCTCTTGCGCCCACCGACACGGATGACCACCGGCTCGCAGCCCTTGCGAGCGCCGTGTCGCTGCGGCCCGAATGGAGTTTTGCCGACATCGCAGCGCTGCTCGACGACAGCGAGCGCGATCTCAGACGGCTCGTTCGCGAGCGCGCGGGGGAGTCGAGCGCGACCTGGCTTCGTGCGGCGCGCATGACCCGCGCACGCAACCGCCTCAACGAAGGGCAGGCAGCATCGCGCATCTCCCGTGATCTGGGCTACGCGCACCTGCCCGCGTTCTCGCGAGCGTTCCGAGAAGTGCACGGCGCGGGACCCGCGACGGTGCCGCTCACCGATATCTCGGCGATGTGGACATCTGCCGGGGCCGAGTCGGTGCGCTGATACGCCACGTGCGCGAGGGGGGACTTGAACCCCCACGTCCGAAGACACTGGAACCTAAATCCAGCGCGTCTGCCAATTCCGCCACTCGCGCGTGGGCCGGGAATCCCGGCCGAATACCACCTTAGCGGTCGTGCGAGACCACTTCGGCGCCCTCGGGCAGTTGTGCGCCTGCCGGCAGTCGCACGGTGACGAAGCCGTCGGCTGCGGGCGCCGCAGTCACCGTCGCTGGCGTCGGCGCAGCTGCAGGTGCGTCTCCGCGCAGTCCTGCTTCGATGGCTCCGGCGCTCAGCCCGCTCGGGGCCGCCGGCACGTGGTGCTGGCTCATCCGATCGATCCAGGCGAGCGCGATCGCGGAGACGATGAAGGCAAGGTGAATGGCGACCTCCCACATCACGCCCTCCGACGAGTACAGCACAGTGCCGTTCGAATTCAGCACCACGCCGCCATCCATGCGCCCCACCTCGATGAAGGTCTTGAGCAGGTGGATCGACGAGATCGAGATGATGGACACCGCAAGCTTGACCTTCAGCAGGTTCGTGTTCACGTGCGACAGCCACTCGGGCTCGTCGTGGTGCCCCTCGACGCGAATCTTCGACACGAAGGTCTCGTACCCGCCGATGATCACCATGATGAGCAGGTTCGCGATCATGACGATGTCGATGAGCGCGAGCACGCTGAGCATCACGTCGGTCTCCGTGATGTGCCCGGTCGCGACGACGTTCTCGACCAGGTGCCAGAGCTCGACGAAGAAGAGCACGACGTATACCGCCTGCGCGACGATGAGGCCGAGATACAACGGCGCCTGCAGCCAGCGGCTCGCGAAGATGAATCCTGCGAGCGTGCGAGAGGCGGCCCCGGGGCCGGCTTCGGTGCTGCGTTCGATGGTGTTGGGTCGCTGACTCACGTGGGGCCCTCTCTGCGGATGTGGATGGCATGATGCTAGCGCAGCGCGATTGAGCGTTCGTGAACGACGTGCGACGCGACCCGCCTGTGCGAGTACACTGTTGCGAGCGAAGGGGAGTATCCCGGTTCGCCCGTGTCGTCAATACGTGCCGCTCCGTAGCGGCGCCGGTGCGGGCGCGGTGCTGCAGGCGTCATGTCGAGCACCGGGGAGAGACTTTCGGTCATTTGCGCGCCTGCCGCGCCCTGCCGAAAGAAGTGCACTCCGGTGACCTCAGTTCTGCCGCTCTGGTTCGAAATCGGTTCGATGGTCGCGCTCGTCGTGATCCTCGTCGTCGATCTCGCCCTGATCATTCGTCGTCCCCACGTTCCGTCGATGCGGGAGGCAAGCCTGTGGGTCGGGTTCTACGTGCTGCTCGCGCTCGTCTTCGCCGGAGCGATCTTCCTGCTCGGCGACGTGCAGCACGGCACCGAATTCTTGGCAGGCTGGCTGACGGAGTACAGCCTCTCCATCGATAATCTCTTCGTGTTCGTGCTGATCCTCGCGAGCTTCAAGGTGCCCAGTGCTTACCAGCAGCGCGCGCTCATGATCGGTATCGTGCTCGCACTGCTCTTCCGCGGAGCGTTCATTCTGGTCGGTGCCGCAGTCATCGAACGATTCATCGCGATCTTCTTCGTGTTCGGTGCGTGGCTGATCTGGACGGCCTGGCAGCAGATCAAGCCCGGCGGTCACGACGATGAGGGCGACAGCTGGATCATTCGCCAGATCAAGAAGGTCATGCCGTTCAGCGATCACTACGACGGTGGCAAGTTGCGCACCACCGTCGATGGCAAGCGGATGTTCACTCCCTTCCTCCTCGTGCTGATCTCCCTGGGATTCACTGATCTGCTCTTCGCCCTCGACTCGATTCCGGCGATCTTCGGTATCACGCAGAGCCCATTCATCGTGTTCACCGCGAACGTGTTCGCGCTCATGGGCCTGCGTCAGCTTTACTTCTTGCTGGGCGGGTTGCTCGAACGTCTCGAGTACCTCAAGTACGGCATTGCCGCGATTCTGGCTTTTATCGGCGTCAAGCTGATCCTCCATGCCCTGCATGAGAATGAGTTGCCGTTCATTAACGGTGGCGAGCACGTTCCCGTTCCCGAGATCACGACCGGAGTTTCACTCGGCTTCATCGTCGGGGCGATGGCGATCGCGACGATCGCGAGCGTCATCAAGGCCAACCGCGAGGCGCGCGCGCAGGGTGAGCACCTCCACCTCGGCATGGCCGAACCGCACGAATCGAACAGTCAGCACCACGATCGCGCGAACCGCCATTAGGAGCCAGCGCGCGGCTCGGCACCGAATGCAGGGTGCTCGGGTCGCGCGGTGGTAGACTCTCGGCATGCGTTCGCGGGCTCTGCTTCTTCACAGCCGCGACGGGGTCTAGTCCATCGACCGCCCGTCGCGGAGTTCGCGCATGGTCGATCCGCCGCGTCAGAGCTTGCGAAATAGTTTCGTGCCGCGCGGTGTTGAACAGCACAGTGCTGAGTGCACGGAACCGGGAAGAGAAGCACACATGAGCGAGCAGAATGCGACGGAGGCGGCCGGTCGGCCGCGGACCCTGGCAGAGAAGCTGTGGGACGACCACGTGGTCGTCAAGGGCGAAAATGGCGAGCCCGACCTGATCTACATCGATCTTCACCTCATTCACGAGGTCACCAGCCCTCAGGCGTTTGATGGTCTGCGTGTCGCCGACCGCCCGCTGCGTCGCGTCGATCTCATGATCGCGACGGAGGATCACAACACTCCGACGCTCAACATCACCCGTGAGATCGAAGACCCGACGAGCCGTCTGCAGATCGAGACGCTGCGTCACAACGTCGCTGAGTTCGGCGTGCGCGCGCATCCGTTGGGCGACCGCGAGCAGGGCATCGTGCACGTCGTCGGCCCGCAGCTCGGTCTGTCAATGCCGGGTATCACAGTGGTCTGCGGTGACAGCCACACCTCGACGCACGGCGCCTTCGGTGCACTCGCGTTCGGTATCGGCACCAGCGAGGTCGAGCACGTGATGGCGACCCAGACGCTGCCGCTCAAGCCGTTCAAGACCATGGCGATCAACGTCGACGGCGAACTGCGCCCGGGCGTGACGGCGAAAGACATCATCCTCGCAGTCATCGCGAAGATCGGTACCGGCGGCGGGCAGGGGTATGTGCTCGAGTACCGCGGTTCCGCAATCCGTGGCCTGTCAATGGACGGCCGAATGACGATGTGCAACATGTCGATCGAAGCCGGTGCGCGCGCCGGAATGGTCGCTCCCGACGAGACGACCTTCGCGTACGTCAAGGGTCGCCCGCACGCACCGCAGGGCGCCGATTGGGATGACGCGGTCGCATATTGGAAGACGCTGCCCACCGACGAGGGCGCGGTGTTCGATGCCGAGGTGTTCATCGATGCGAACGAGCTCGAGCCGTTCGTCACCTGGGGCACGAACCCCGGTCAGGGCGTGCTCCTCAGCGACACGGTGCCGAACCCCGAGCTCATCGCCGATCCCAACGAGCGTGCCGCAGCCGAGCGCGCACTCGAATACATGGATCTCACTGCGGGCACCCCGATGAAAGAGATTCCGGTCGACGCGGTCTTCATGGGCTCGTGCACCAACAGCCGACTCGATGATCTGCGCACCTTCGCCGAGCTCATCAAGGGCAAGCAAAAGGCGGAGGGCGTGCGACTGATGGTGGTTCCCGGTTCCGCTCGCGTGCGAGCTGAAGCCGAAGCCGAGGGTATCGACCGTATCGTCGAGGCATTCGGCGGTGAATGGCGCTTCGCGGGCTGCTCGATGTGCTTGGGCATGAACCCGGATCAGCTGGCGCCGGGTGAGCGGTGCGCGTCGACCTCGAATCGCAACTTCGAGGGCCGGCAGGGCAAGGGTGGTCGTACCCACCTGGTCTCACCGCTGGTCGCAGCGGCGACCGCGATTCGCGGCACGCTCTCGAGCCCGTGGGATCTGCAGGACGATGCGGCGAACGGGGTGTCGCACGACGCGCCTGAGGGCTCCGAACTCCCGGTGCGGCGACGCATTCCGATCATGCCCGTCTCCGAGCAGGCAGGAGCCTGAGCCATGGATAAGTTCACCACGATCACGGGCATCGCAGCGCCACTGCAGCGTTCGAACGTCGACACGGATCAAATCATCCCTGCCGTCTTCCTGAAGCGGGTCACCAAGACAGGTTTCGACGATGCGCTCTTCTACCACTGGCGCCAGGACGAGCAGTTCGTGCTCAACCAGCCGGCGTTCCAGGGTGCGCAGATCCTCGTCGCGGGCCCCGATTTCGGCACCGGCTCGTCGCGCGAGCATGCCGTCTGGGCGCTGCGCGATTTCGGGTTCAAGGTGGTCATCTCTCCGCGTTTCGCTGACATCTTCCGCGGCAACTCGGGCAAGCAGGGTCTGCTCGCTGCGGTTGTTCCCGAAGACGACGTGAAGCGGATCTGGGCCGCCATCGATGCGCAGCCGGGCATCGAGCTCACGGTGAACCTCGAGGATCGCACGGTGACGGTCGGCGACCTGACCGTAGCGTTCGACGTCGACGACTACACGCGTTGGCGCCTGCTCGAAGGCCTTGACGATATTTCCCTGACGCTCCGCAACGCGGATGCGATCACCCAGTTCGAGGCGAAACGCCCGAATTGGATGCCGACGACGACTCCCGTGGAGGCCGCATGACCGAGAAGCTCACGACCCAAGACACTGCGGTCGAGACCGCGACTGAAGACGCGGATGCCGCCGGGCGCAAGCTCGACGCGCAGCGCGCCGGCGCCCGAGTCGGCCTCACCTCCGATGAGATCATCATCAACGGTGGACGGCCGCTGAAGGGCCGCATCGAGGTGCGGGGTGCGAAGAACCTCGCGACCAAGGCCATGGTCGCGGCGCTGCTCG
This sequence comes from Leucobacter musarum subsp. musarum, assembly GCF_001273845.1. Taxonomy (GTDB): domain Bacteria; phylum Actinomycetota; class Actinomycetes; order Actinomycetales; family Microbacteriaceae; genus Leucobacter; species Leucobacter musarum. The sequence goes on along the minus strand of NZ_JHBW01000087.1, from coordinate 497,681 downwards.
GCAAGACGCCGAGCGTGCTGCGCAACGTGCCGAACATCTCCGATGTTCGCGTCGTCGCCGGACTGCTCGCACTGCACGGCGTGCTCATCACCAAGGGTGATCAGGCCGGGGAGTGGCGCCTCGACCCGTCGAACGTCGAGGTGGCGCATCAGGCTGACATCGATGCGCACGCGGGCTCGTCGCGCATCCCGATCCTCTTCTGCGGGCCGCTGCTGCATCGCCTCGGTGAAGCCTTCATCCCCGACCTCGGCGGATGCCGCATCGGCGACCGTCCGATCGACTTCCACCTCGATGCGCTGCGCCAGTTCGGTGCCGTCATCGAGAAGCTGCCGAGCGGCATCAGCCTGACCGCTCCGGATGGCCTCAAGGGAGCGAACATCGAGCTGCCTTACCCGTCCGTCGGTGCCACGGAGCAGGTGCTGCTCACCGCCGTGCTCGCCGAGGGCCAGACCGAGCTGCGCAATGCAGCGATCGAGCCCGAGATCGTTGACCTCATCTGCATCTTGCAGAAGATGGGCGCCATCATCTCGATGGAGCCGAACCGCGTCATCTTCATCGAGGGCGTTCCCGAGCTGCGCGGCTACGACCACCGTGCGATCTTCGACCGCAACGAAGCCGCGAGCTGGGCTGCTGCCGCGCTCGCGACCAAGGGCGACATCTTCGTCGGCGGTGTCGAGCAGGAAGAGATGATGACCTTCCTGAACGTGTTCCGCAAGGTCGGGGGCGATTTCGACGTCCACGACGACGGAATCCGCTTCTGGCACCCGGGTGGAGAGCTCAAGCCCGTCGTCATCGAGACCGACGTGCACCCCGGCTTCATGACCGATTGGCAGCAGCCCCTGGTGGTCGCGCTCACACTCGCTCAGGGCGAGTCGACGATTCATGAGACGGTGTACGAGAACCGCTTCGGCTTCACGGACGCACTCGTGAAGATGGGAGCGGACATCGTGGTGTACAAGGAGGGTCTGCACGACGAGAACCGTCGCGTCAAGCGTCGCGAGTTCGAGCAGGCCGCGGTGATCACCGGGCCCGTGCACCTGCGCGGCGCCGATATCGAGGTTCCCGACCTGCGCGGCGGGTTCAGCCACCTCATCGCAGCGCTCACTGCAGAAGGCCAATCGAAGGTCACGAACCTCGGCATCATCTCTCGCGGCTATGAGAACTTCATCGAGAAGCTGCACCTGCTCGGGGCAGATTTCGTCTACGAGAGCTGATCCTGCAGCAATCATTTTCTGCGAATGCGGCGGTGGCCCGGAGCGTATGCTTCCGGGCCACCGCCGCTTCGGGATAATGGACGTATGACTGACACGGTGAAATTCCGCAGCCGGCTTTCCGCGGAGAAACGCCGGCCCTCAGCGTTCTGGGCGCTCGCATCGTTGATTCTGCCGTTCTGGTCGATGATGGTTCGCTATCGCTTCACGCCGAAGTCGAAGCTGCCCGAGAGCGGTCCCTTCATCCTCGCGCCCAATCACTACAGCGAAGTCGATCCGATTGCGATGGGTGCCGCCGTCTGGCATCTCGGTCGACTGCCGCGTTTCATGGCGAAGGCGAGCCTGTTCAAGGTGCCCGTACTCGGCTGGCTGATGCGTGCCTCGGGTCAGATCCCGGTGCAGCGAGAAGGTGCGGCGCGCTCCGCCGCCCGTGACGGAAACCCCATGAGCGCGGCGTCACTGTTGATCGAACGCCAACAAGGGGTCATCGTGTACCCCGAGGGCACCCTGACCCGCGACCCCGATCTCTGGCCGATGCGCGGCAAGAGTGGAGCAGTGCGTCTCGCCCTTGAATCAGGCATTCCGCTGATCCCCGTGGCGCACTGGGGTACGCAGCACTTGATGCCGCGGTATGCGAAGCGACTGCATCCGTTCCCTCGGAAGACGATCGAGGTATCGATCGGGGCGCCGCTCGATCTGAGCAAGTTCAAGGGCCGGCCCCTCGATCAGCGTGTCATCAACGAAGCGACGCGCGAGCTTATGGACGCCATCACTGCGCTGCTCGCGGAACTGCGCGGCGAGACCCCGCCCGCTGAGCGCTGGGATCCGAGTAAGCACCAACAGAGCGAAACGGGACGCTTTTGAGTACTCGACCCGTACCCGTGGTGTCCGCGAGCGCGACGAAGAATCGCGGCCGCAAGGTCGCCGTCATCGGTGCCGGCAGCTGGGGCACCACGTTTGCCAAAGTGCTTGCCGATGCGGGGTGCGACGTCACGATCTGGGCCCGTCGCCCGGAGGTCGCGAATGAGATCCGCGTCGCGAAGCGCAACAGTCAGTACCTCCCGGGAATCAATCTGCCGAAGCGGCTCAGCGCCACCGACGATCTCTCGGTCGCGCTGAAGGGTGCTCGCCTCGTCTTCCTGGCCGTCCCGAGTCAGACACTGCGGCAGAACCTCATCGACCTCGAGCCGTATCTCGATCGTCGCTCGGTGCTCGTCAGCCTGGTGAAGGGTGTGGAAAAGACCACCACCATGCGCATGTCCGAAGTCATCGCGGATACGCTCGATCTCGACCCCGAGCGCATCGCCGTGGTGTCAGGCCCAAACATCGCGCTCGAGATCGCGAAGGAGCAACCCACTGGAGCGGTCGCGTCGTGCGTCGATCTGGGCGTTGCCCAAGAGGTGGCCACGGCCGCGAATGCTCACTACTTCCGCACGTACGTGAACACCGATGTGGTGGGGACCGAACTCGGTGGCGTGCTCAAGAATCTGATCGCACTGGCGATCGGCATCGTCGACGGTGTGGGGTACGGCGAGAACACGAAAGCCGCGATCATCACGCGTGGGTTGGCAGAGATGACCGAGTTCTCGGTGGCATCCGGGGCCGACCCGGCGACGCTGTCGGGGTTGGCGGGCCTGGGCGACCTGATTGCCACCTGCCAGTCTCCGCTTTCGCGCAACAACACCGCGGGGCGACTCATCGGTCAGGGGTACACGCAGGAGGAGACCCGCGAGCAGATGCAGCAGGTCGCCGAGGGCATCACGTCGGTGCCGCCCGTGCTCGAGCTCGCCCGTGAGCGGGGCATCGTCATGCCGATCGTGGAGCAGGTGCAGATGGTGCTCAGTGGCCGCATGGCGCCGAAGCACCTCGGCCCGCACTTGGCGACCGAAGACGAGGTGCCTCAGGCCGAGCTCAGTCTCGCCGCGCCGCAGGCCGGAAGAATCCGGCGACTATTCAACCGTTTTAAAGGAGAAACTTCGTGACTGAGCCCCAGCCCCAGGGCAGCGAACACGCGAAGAGCACCGTCGTGCTGCTGTTCGGCGGCCGATCGAGCGAGCACGGCATCAGCTGCGTCACCGCTGCCGGCGTGCTGCACGCGATCGACCGCGAGAAGTTCGACGTGATTCCGGTCGGCATCACGAAGCACGGCGCGACTGTGCTGATGCGCGAAGAAGATCTTTCGGAATACCGACTCGACGCCGCGGTGCTGCCCGAGGTGCGCGACAACGGCACGCGTGTGCTCTGGCCGGCGTCGACCGCGACGCGCGCGGTCACCGTGATCGACCAGCAGGGCACGCTGCGCAGTCTCGGCCACGTCGACGCCGTGCTGCCGATGCTGCACGGACCCTACGGTGAAGACGGCACCGTGCAGGGCATGCTCGAACTCGTCGATATGCCGTACGTCGGCAGCGGTGTGCTCGGGTCGGCATTGTGCATGGACAAGCACGCGGTAAAGACGGTGCTTGCCGACGCCGGCATCGCGGTGGCCCCGTGGAACACCGTCACGCGTTCGCAGCTCGATCACGACCCGTATCTCGTGTCGCGTCTCGACGAGGGCCTGACTTATCCGCTCTTCGTGAAGCCGGCCCGTGCCGGTTCGAGCGTCGGGGTCAGCAAGGTGACGGAGCAGGCGGGCCTGGGCGCCGCGCTCGAGATCGCATTCGCGGAGGATCGCACGGTGCTCATCGAGTCCGCCATCATCGGCCGCGAGGTCGAGATCGCCGTACTCGAAGGGCGTGGCGACGACCGCCCGCGCACGAGTTCGGTCATCGGCGAGATCGTCATCAGCGGTTCGGGGTTCTACGATTTCGACGCGAAGTACCTGGGAGCGTCGGGTGTCGAACTCCAGCTGCCGGCATCGGTGACGGAGGCGGAGTTCGCGGCGCTGCAGCGGGATGCGGTGCACGCGTTCGAGATCGCGCAGTGCGCCGGGCTGGCCCGCATCGACTTCTTCCTCACGGCAGAAGGCCCGGTGCTCAACGAACTGAACACGCTTCCCGGCTTCACGCCGATCTCGATGTACCCGCGCCTCTGGGAGGAGTCGGGTCTCAGTTACACCGACCTCATCACCGAGCTCATCGAGCTCGCGATCGAGCGCCGCCCGGCCTACTGACCGACGGCACGATCGGGGCGTCTCACGGCGCGATGTTTATTGTTTCGCGCCGGGAATGTCGAACGTGTCGGTGAGTGCCGTGCACTGGCGCTCTTGGGGCAACTGTTGCACGACGTTGTTGAGGTCGACGGTGGTCTCGGTGCCGCTGACCTGCTCGGAATCGACGTACACCACGATGCCAGGGGTGCGCCCGTACGGCTCGAATTTGTAGATCGGCGCGGCTGAGTCGTCGATCACCCAATCGACGCCGTTCACATCGACGCAGGCATCGGTCGTCGGCCCGCTCGGTTCGGTGCCGCAGATCAATTGGACCGCGCTGTCGCCCCATGCCCCGGTCGACTGGGCGTTGGTGGTGCGGCGATCCTGCCCCGCGACCGTGTCGGGTAGACGCACGATGACATTTGCGCACGCCGGATTGTTGGCATCGTCGGCCGCGGTCATGGGCACCGTCGGTGCGCATGCGGTGAGCATGGATGCTGCGCCCAGCAGTGCGGCGGTCGATGCGGCGATCTTCAGGGCACGAGACTTCACCCGGCCAGCCTACTCGTCGGCATCTGGTGGATCGCCGCACGGTGCCGTCTCGGGCACTCGGGGCGGTCGCCCGGTAGCGTGGAGTCGTGACGCCTGTCGAAGAATCCGAAATGACCGTGGGAGCGTTGGGAGAGCGCGGTGTGCTCGCGCGTGTGCTCGCTCGATTCACGGGCGCTGAGGCGGCGTCGGTCGGCCCCGGCGACGATTGCGCGGTGATGCGGCATTCCGGCGACATCGTGGTGACGACCGACACCATGATCGAGGGCCCCGATTTCCGACTTGCCTGGCACGACGGATTCGAACTCGGCTGGAAGCTGGCGGCGACCAATCTGTCTGATGTCGCGGCGATGGGTGCGCGGCCGACGGCGCTCACGGTTGCGCTCGCCGTGCCGCACGACACCCCGGTCGTGCTGCTCGAGCGCATCGCTGAGGGGCTCGATGCTGCGTGCCGCGCGCTCGCGCCGGGGTGCGGGGTGGTCGGGGGTGACCTCGGGCGCGCCCCCGTCGTGACGGCAGCGGTGACCGCGATCGGTGACCTTGACGGACGGGCTCCGGTGCTGCGCGGCGGGGCGTGCCCGGGTGATGTCGTCGCGTACGCGGGGGAGCTCGGCCTTGCTGGTCTCGGCCTGTCGCTCCTCTTCGCGGAGGCGGCCGACGGCGACGGCATCGCGCACGATCGTGCATTGCCCCGGCTCTGGGCGACGCACCCCGAAGTGCTCGCGGCGCAACTCGCGCCCGCGCCGCCGATTCCGCTGGGGGTCGTTGCCGCGCAGTTCGGGGCGACCGCGATGATGGATGTGTCAGATTCGTTGTCGATCGACGCGGAGCGCCTCGCGCGTGCGAGCGGAGTCGGCATCGATTTCTCAGCGGAGCACCTGCTGGCGTCGTTCGGCGAGCAGCAAGGGGTGCCGGTGCCGCTGACCGCGATGCTCACCGGCGGCGAAGACCACGGACTTCTGGCAACATTCCCTGCAGCAATTGAGCTTCCGAGCGGGTTCCACCGGATCGGTGCCGTGGTGCCATCCGGCGCCGGGACGAGCCTGCGGCTCGACGGCGAAGCGCTCACTGCGCAGGGGTGGGATCCGTACACCGTGCGACTTCCTGGCGCCGATGCGCCGTCAGCCTCTACTGTGGTGCCATGACGTGCACGCGCAAGGCATCGGCACGTGGATTCGACCGACGATCGGAGCAGCCATGACTGAGATTCGAGTGACCGGCGCAGCGACACGATCGCTTCCCGCGGACCAGGCAACCGTGCGAGCATCCGCGCGATTCGCGGACGCATCGCGCGAGAACGTGGTCGCCAGTGCCAGCGCGCTGCAGGATCGCGTGCTCGATCGTCTTCGCGCTGTCGCCGCCGCGGGCGGGGCCGACGCCTATATTGCGGACCCGATCAGCACCTCGAGCAATTCATGGTCGGGCGAGGGCGGCGTGCGAGTCGTCGAGCACAGCGCTGTGGTGTCGGTGTCGGTGACACTGCATGACCCGCAGCGTGTCGGCGAGCTCATCGCGGGCCTGATCGAGGACGGCGCCGATGCTGACGCGACGTGGGAGCTCAGCGCGGCGCATCGTGCAGCCGTGATCAGCGAGCTTCGAGCCGAGGCGGTCGCTGACGCTCGTGCGGCGGCAGGAGACTACGCGGCAGCGCTCGGCGCACCTGGGATCGAGATCACTTCAGTCGAAGACGCGAGCGACGCGGGGTTCCCCGGCCCGCCTGTCATGCGTATGGCCGCGGCGAAAGATTTTGCGCCCGAGGTCACCGCCCGAGACATTCAGGTGAGCGTGCGCATCGACGTGCGCGCGCAGACCGCGTCGGGCTGATCCTGCGCCGGTTTCAATGATCTGAGACGAATCGTGAACGCTCAGGCGCCGGGGTGGCAATACTCGGTATGAGATCCAGTTACGTGCAGAGCGATGCCGAGATCATCGCCAGCGCGCGCGAGCAGCCCGAGGCCTTCACCGAGCTGTACCGGCGACATGCCGCTGCGGTGTTTCGATATGCCATCTCGCGACTCGGCCGTGAGGCCGCTGACGACATCGTGGCGGAGACGTTCCTGGTGGCGTTCGAACGACGCGACACCTACGACGTCGCGGTTCCCGGAGCACTGCCCTGGGTACTCGGGATCGCCACGCGCCTGATTCGTCGGCGCCGACGGCAGGAAGCCGATCTGTGGCGTCTCGTCTCCGCAGTGGGCGGCATCGGCGGTGACGGTACCGTGCACTCGGGCCATGACCCCAGTGAGGGGATCGACTCGCGCCTCGACGCGGATACCGCCGTTCGATCAATCGCGGCTACCGTCGCGCGGTTGCCGAAGCGTGACCGCGACGTTCTGATGCTTTCGGCCTGGTCGGAGCTCGACTCCGCGGGCATCGCAACCGCGCTCGGCATTCCGGAGGGCACCGCGCGGTCTCGACTGCATCGTGTCCGGCGCATCCTTCGCACACAACTTGCAGCGGGCGCGGCCCGTGAAGTGGAGAACACTGATGAACAACGCAATGCAGCACGACGAACTGTCGTCCGTGCGCCGAGCGCGTGAACGCGTCGGCGGCGTCGAACCCGGCGACGACGATCTGGTGCGCGGCTTCGCGCGTTTCGAGCGCGATCTCGCTCGGAGCCTCTCGGGTGACGTCGAGTCGCCGACGCGGGTGCGCGCGCGTTCCCGCCGCAGGCGAGTGACCTGGGCGGGTATCGGGGTGATCGCGGTCGGAGCTATTGCCGGGGTCGCCATTGTGGCGACGCCGGCCCCCGTATTCGGTCCGATCGCACCGGCCGATACCTCGGCGGAGGCCGCCGAGCTTCTGGGGCGAGCAGCAGATCAGGTGCTCGCCGCCGATGCCGAGTTGGCTCCGGGCCAGTACATGCGTGTCGCCTCTCGCTCCGAGGGAATCGGGTCGTCGTGGAACGTGAATGACTATGTGAACGAGGGGGAGCCGGCGGCGCTGGTGAAGTCTCAGATGGAGGTGGCGACGTATCTCCCCGCTGATCATGACGCGCCTTACACCGTGCGCCAGTCCGCAGACTACGGTCGACAGCTGGTGTACCCCTTAGGCGGCGACCTCGAGCGCCAGGTGCGCGAAGAGTTCGCGGTCGTCGATGACGCGGTGACCGGCCCGTCGGCCGAACCCGCGCCGGGGGCAGAGAACGACGATACCTGGCCGCGTGGAGTCGAGGCGGGCCGGTCGCAGGCCCCAACCGACGTCGACGGATTGCGCGCGTACGTTCTCGAGGAGGCGCGCCAGCGCGAAAACGGTGACTTGCCCATCTCCTCCGAGCAGGGCGCCATCGCCTACGGTGCCTGGTCGATCGCAGCTGACCAGAGTCTGCCCGGCGAACTTCGCGCTGGGGCCTATCGCCTGCTCGCCACGGATTCAGAACTCGAGGTCACGTACTTCGCGGGCTACGACGCCGCTCAGGAGTGGAACTCGCCTACGGGTTCGACGATCTCGATCGGAGCGGGCACCAGCATTTCGATTCACGTGCTCCCTGACATCACCACGCAGCTGATCTTCGACGATGCCACGGGGAGGCTGATCGGTACCCGGAACGTGGTCGAAAGAGAATCACGCGAGTACCCGGGTTTTTCTCCCGGCGACGTCATTGGCGCAAGCGCCATCACCTCCACGATCGTGGACAGCATCCCGCCAGACGAGACATGGGACTAATCAGTCGCGCAGTGCCGGGCGCTCTGGGTTCTCTTCCGGGCGCCCGGTGAGCCTGAGGGCGGCCCAGAGTTCCGCTCGCGTGTCGGGCGAGTCGAGGTTGTTTTGCAGCAATTGGGCCGCAGTGTGTACCCGGGCCTTGAGCGTGTGCCGGTGCAGCCCCAGTTCGGTGGCGGCGGCGCTGGTCTGCCCGTGATGCGCAAGCCAGACCGTGAGCGCTTCCTCAATGCGGTCGTCGTGACGCTCATCGTGGTGTCGTACCGGCGCGAGCAGCAGTTGCGCGCGTCGCCGTGCCTCGGGCTGGGCATCGAGCAGATGCAGCACTCCCTGATGCAGTGCCGGGAGGTAGTCGACCGATCCACCGGCATCGGTCGCGATGGCTCGATCGAGCGCGAGGTCGGCTTCGGCCGCGGCTTCGTGCAAGCGGGTGAGTGCGCCGCGATCGGAGACGCCAGCAGCGAGCTGGTGGGAGGCGAATAGACGCCGGATCGCCGGAAGGTGGCGCACCTCGGCCACCATGAGCGGTGCGCCGTTGAGCGCGGCGGTGAAGAGCCCGGGGCTGCCGGCGTCGAGCGACTGCAGATCTTCGGCGAAGGTGGGGTCGAGGTGATCCGGAACCGCGTAACGCACCGCCACCACCGGCCCCTGCGGGAAGCGCGACAGCGTGCCGCGCGAGAGCCGCTCGGCGAGTTCGATCTGGCCGGCGAGCAGGAGTTCGAGAATGGCGTCGCGAAGCGCGGTCTGCGCTGATCGGATGCCGCTGCGGTGCTCCAGTTGCACCGTTGCGAGCGCCGCGACCAGCCCGTGCAGGGCGCGTTCTGCGTTGTCGGCGACGCCGCGTTCTTCAACCGCGAGCACGCCGAGCACGTGCCCCTGGCGGCCGAGCGCCTGCAATTGCATGCCCGTACCGTCTTCGTTCTCAATGCGGCCGGCGCTCACTCCGCGCTCGATGAGACGCCGGGATTCCCGGCGCACCCCGTCGGCCGGGAACGTGGACCGCTGGGCTTGCGGAGCGAACTCGACGATGCGCCCGAACCGGTCGGTGAGGCACACCCAGCGCCCGAGTCGGCCCGAGGCTTCGCGAATGGCGGCTCCGAGCCCATCACGGTGCAGGGAGGCATTCGCGACTGCCCGCTGGGATTCGAGCGACCAGATATCGCGATCGCGGGTCTGCGCATCGAGGAGTCGGGCGGCCGTCTGCACGATCTCGATGAACGCCGTGTCGTAGGGCACGCGGAACAGGGGGAGGTCGAGGCGGTCGCACGCCGAGACGATGGACGCGGGAACCCGCTCCCAGTGCAGCCCGACCGCGACGCCGAGCGCCGTGACGCCGGCGTCGATGAGACGCTGCACATACCCATCGGCGTCGCGCGCGTCATCGAGCGCGCTGAAGCGGGCGCCGGTCGTGAGGAGCACGGTGCGGGGCGTCAAAAATGGCGCGGGGTCTTCGAGCTCGCTGACGTGCACCCACTGCACGGGGCGCGAAGCTGCTTCGCGGCTGGCGCCCGCGATCAGTGAGAGCTCGAGTTGGTACTGGTGCAGCAGCTCGCCCAGTTGGATGGTGGGGGCCGGCGGTGGGGGAGCTGCGGGTGCCCCGCCCGACTGCGGTGCCGACGGATCGCGCGGTGTTGCGTTGCTCATCATGGCCTTTCCCGAAGCGTGCCATGTTGGTGAAACAAGGTGCCTCGCGTCACCATTCTGGCAGATTACGAAACATGGCACAGGGGTTAGGCTGAACCCGCATCACAACGAACCCGTGATTCAGGTCGCGGGCACGTTCCGAAACTCACAAGGAGAATCAGTCATGGCTGAAGTCACCGGCGGCCCCTCGCTTCCGCAGGAGCGCAAGCTCGTCACCAGCATCCCCGGCCCCAAGTCACAGGAGCTGCTCGCGCGTAAGAACGCCGCAGTCGCTGCCGGCGTCGGCGTCGCGCTTCCCGTCTCCATCGTCGCCGCAGGCGGCGGCGTCATGGTCGACGTCGACGGCAACTCGCTCATCGACCTCGGCTCCGGCATCGCCGTGACCGGTGTCGGCAACTCGGCACCCGCGGTCGTCGAAGCCGTGACGAACCAGGTGCAGCAGTTCACCCACACCTGCTTTACCGTCACCCCCTACGAGGGCTATGTCGCCGTCGCCGAGAAGCTCAACGAGCTCACCCCCGGTGACCACGAGAAGCGCTCGGCGCTGTTCAACTCGGGCGCCGAGGCCGTCGAGAACGCGATCAAGATCGCTCGTCACTTCACGAAGAAGAACGCCGTCGTCGTCTTCGATCACGCCTACCACGGTCGCACGAACCTCACTATGGGCATGACCGCGAAGAACATCCCCTACAAGGATGGCTTCGGTCCCTTCGCTCCTGAGGTCTACCGTGTACCCACCTCGTACCCCTTCCGCGACGGCCTCTCGGGCGTCGATGCCGCAGCGGTTGCGCTGACGCAGATCGAGAAGCAGGTCGGTGCGGGCAACCTCGCGGCGATCATCATCGAGCCCATCCAGGGTGAGGGCGGCTTCATCGCTCCCGCCGAGGGCTTCCTGCCCGCGCTGCAGGAGTGGGCGACCGCGAACAACGTCGTCTTCATCCTCGATGAGGTGCAGACCGGCTTCGCGCGCACCGGCGATCTGTTCGCCGCGAACCACGAGGGTGTCGTTCCCGACCTCGTCACCACCGCAAAGGGCATCGCGGGTGGTCTGCCGCTCTCGGCAGTGACCGGCCGCGCCGACATCATGGACTCGGCGCACGCCGGCGGCCTCGGCGGCACCTACGCCGGCAGCCCCATCGCCTGTGCTGCGGCTCTCGCGACCATCGATACCTACGAGCGTGAGAACCTCACCGAGCGCGCCCGCGAGATCGGTGCGATCATCGACGAGTTCTTCGGAGAGCTGCAGAAGTCGGACGATCGTATTGGCGACATCCGCGGTCGCGGCGCGATGAAGGCCGTCGAGCTCGTCGAGTCGGGTTCGCAGAAGCCCGCGGCAGCACTGACCGGTGCGATCGCGAAGGCAGCCGGCGAGCAGGGCGTCGTGGTGCTCACCTGCGGCACCTACGGCAACGTGATCCGCTTCCTGCCTCCGCTGTCGATCTCCGACGAGCTGCTCCGCGAGGGCCTGCAGGTCGTCGCCGACGCGCTCGCTGCCAAGTGATCCGACGATCCCGCACTCTTTGAAAGGACACCGAACATGGCTTTGAAGCCCAACGAGCAGGAGCTGCTCGACCGCGTCCAGTCCGGTCTCGGCATCGGCGGCACCTGGGAGCCGTCGTCGTCGGGTGCGACGATCGACGTGCACGACCCCGCCACCGGCGAGGTCATCAAGCAGATCGCTGACGCAACCGTCGAAGACGCTGTGCGCGCACTCGACGCCGCAGTTGAAGCGCAGGAAAAGTGGGCCGCGACGTCGAGCCGCGAACGCTCCAACATCCTGCGCCGCACCTTCGACCTGCTCATGGAGCGCAAGGAAGAGTTCGCGCTGCTGATGAGCATGGAAATGGGTAAGCCCATCGCCGAGGCTCGCGGTGAAGTGAACTACGGTGGCGAGTTCCTCCGCTGGTTCTCGGAAGAAGCCGTGCGCGTTCCCGGCGACTACCGCCAGAACCCCGAGGGCACCGGCACGATGATCGTTTCGCAGATGCCCGTGGGCCCCTGCTACTTCATCACGCCGTGGAACTTCCCCCTGGCCATGGCGACGCGCAAGATCGCACCGGCGCTCGCTGCCGGCTGCACGGTCGTCATCAAGCCCGCCGCGCTCACCCCGCTGACCACGGTCTTCTTCGCGCAGCTGCTCGAAGAGGCCGGCCTGCCCGCAGGTGTGGTCAACGTCGTCGCGACGTCGAAGTCGAGCGCTCAGTCGAGCGCGCTGCTGTCCGATCCGCGTCTGCGCAAGCTCTCGTTCACCGGCTCGACGCCGGTGGGTGTGAAGCTGCTGCAGGCCGCTGCTGAGAACGTGCTGCGCACCTCGATGGAGCTCGGCGGCAACGCGCCGTTCGTCGTCTTCGAAGACGCCGATCTGGATAAGGCTGTTGAGGGTGCGATGCTTGCGAAGTTCCGCAACATCGGCCAGGCCTGCACCGCGGCAAACCGCATCATCGTGCACGAGTCAGTCGCCGACGAGTTCGCTCGTCGCGTGGGCGAGAAGGTCGCGGCGATGTCGATCGGCCGTGGCGCCGACGAGGGCAACGACATCGGTGCGCTCGTCGAGGAGAAGGCCGTGACCAACACGGCTCGTCTCGTCGCGGATGCCGTCGAGACCGGCGGCACGATCGTGACCGGTGGCGAGACCGTTGACGGCCCCGGGTTCTTCTTCCAGCCTACCGTGATCGATCACATCAGCCCCCAGGCTGCGATCATGCGCGAGGAGATCTTCGGGCCGGTGCTCGGCATCATCCGTTTCTCCACCGAGGAGGAAGCGGTCGAGATCGCTAACAACACCGAGTACGGTCTCGTGAGCTACGTGTTCACCGAGAACATCGGTCGCGGGCACCGCATGATCGAGAAGCTCGAGACCGGCATGATGGGCCTGAACACCGGCCTCGTGTCGAACGCTGCGGCACCGTTCGGTGGCGTGAAGCAGTCGGGTATCGGCCGCGAGGGCGGCTTTGAGGGCATCCACGAGTTCCTCTCGTCGAAGTACACCCTGCTGCCGCGCTCCTAAGCGCTGGTAAGTGCAACGGGCTCGGGATCGCAAAATCCCGGGCCCGTTGTGCGTGTGCGGGCGGACGATGCGTTGCCGTCAAGCAGACCGCCTGTCGGCGGCAGAACTCGCGCGAAGCGTTGCTTCGCTATGCAGCGACCGCCTTTCGGCGGCAGAATCTGCGCAACGCGATGCGTTGCCGTCAAGCAGATTCTGCCCACCACAGCGCGGTCTCGCCGTAGCGCTTCTCACGAATCAACTCGATGCCGGCAGGCCATGCCGGTTCAGGGGAGCGCGTGCTGCGTTCGACGAGCACCGCGCCGCCCGGAGCGAGCAGCGGAACGAGCGCCGCTAAGTTGTCGGCGATCTCCTGCTCGGACAGGTCGTACGGAGGATCAAGCAGCACGACGTCCCACTGCGGCGAAGGATCGCGCTCGGCCGCTGCCGTGACGAAAGCTTGGACCGCCTGGCGAACGACCTCGATGCGCGGAGCCGACTCAGATGAGCGTTCGAACGCGTTGGCGACGATGCGGCCGTTGCGCTTCGCTACCTCGGCGGCCTGCGGATGCTTCTCGACGAGCGTGACGTCGGTGGCACCGCGGCTCGCCGCTTCGAGCGCCAAAGCTCCAGATCCTGCGTACAGGTCGAGCACGCGGGTTCCCTCGATGAGATCCCAGGAGCCGAGCGTGGAGAAGATCGCCTCGCGCACGCGATCACTCGTCGGTCGGGTGCCGGCCTTGGGGACTTCGAGCCGCAGGGATCCGGCGACTCCGGCGATGATTCTCGTCACCACACGAGCGTAGCGTGTCGGTGGTCCCCGATACGCTGGAGACATGACCCGCGCCACCCTCGACACGCCCCTTCCGGGTGTCGTCGGCGACCGCACCGCGAAGCCGCTCGCGCAGGCCTTCGGCATGCAGACGGTCGGCGATCTGTTGATGCACTTCCCCCGTCGATACTCGCGACGCGGTGAACTGACGCCGTTGAACGGTCTGCCGCTCGGCGAGCAGATCGCCGTGGTCGCGCAGGTGCTCGACGTGCAGCAGCGGCAGATGCAGCGGCGCAACGGCAAGCTGCTGCAGGTGCGTGTCACCGATGGCACCGGCCACCTCACGCTGACCTTCTTCAACCAGGATTGGCGCGCGCGCGAACTGCTTCCCGGCAAGCGCGGGCTCTTCGCGGGCAAGGTGAGCGAGTATCGCGGCAGCCTGCAGTTGCAGCACCCGGTGTATGAGCTGTTCGAGAACCGCGACGACGTTCCCGGTGCCGACCAGCTCGACGAGGCGGCGGCGAAAGCGTGGTCAGAGACTCCGGTGCCGATCTATCCCGCGACCGCGCAGATGCCGACCTGGACGCTGCAGCGCGCCGTCGAGTTGGCGCTCGACGCGCTCGGAGACCTCGACGATCCGGTTCCCGAGCACATTCGAGCCGACGAGGGCATCGTTTCTCTCGGGCTCGCATTCGAACGCATCCATCGCCCGCAGCATGACGCCGACTGGCGCGGTGCGCGCGACAGCTTCCGATTCCGCGAGGCATTCGAATTGCAGCTCGCGCTGCTCGACCGTCGCCGCCGTGCGGGGTTGCAGTCGAGTACACCCAGACCTACGGGCGGCGCAGGCGGGCCGCTCGAACGGTTCGACGCGGCGCTGCCGTTCCAGCTCACCGGCGATCAGCAGCGCGCTGGCGCAACCATCAGCGCCGAGCTCGCCGAGGGGCACCCGATGCATCGCCTCCTGCAGGGCGAGGTCGGCTCGGGCAAGACCCTCGTCGCGCTTCGCGCCATGCTGCAGGTCGCCGAGAGCGAGGGCCAGAGCGCACTGCTCGCGCCGACCGAGGTGCTCGCCGCACAGCATTACCGATCGGTCGTGGACGCCCTCGGCCCCGAGCTGACCGCTGAACTGCAGCCGGTACTGCTCACCGGTCGCATGCCAGTCGCCGAGCGCAAGCGCGTGCTCCTCGCACTCGTCTCCGGTGCGTCGCGCATCGCAATCGGTACGCATGCGCTGCTGAGCGAGGGCGTGACGTTCCTGGACCTCGGCTTCATCATCGTCGACGAGCAGCACCGATTCGGCGTCGACCAGCGCGAAGCCCTGCGGCAGAAAGGCGCGCAACCGCATGTGCTCGCGATGACCGCGACGCCCATCCCGCGAACGGTCGCGTTGACCGCGTTCGGCGATCTCGAGGTGACGACGATTCGTGAGCTGCCTCCGGGCCGCCAGGGGATCGAGACATTCACGGTCCCCGAAATCGAGATGCCGGCGCGTGCCGCGCGCGTCTGGGCGCGCTCGGCCGAAGATCTCGCCGCAGGGCGTCAGATTTATGTCGTCTGCCCCGCGATCGCACCGGGTGAGGTGGAAGACGGCCTCGATGACGCGGCCGACACCGACGGAGACGCCCCCGGCGAGGCGCGACGTTTGGCGAGTGTTGCTGAAACCGTCGAAGAGTTGCGTGCGCAGCCGGCGTTCGCGCGCGCGGGGGTCGAAGGTCTCCACGGCGGCATGCCCTCCGACGAGAAAGATCGGGTCATGCGTGCCTTTGCCGCGGGCGAGGTCGGGGTGCTGGTCGCGACGACCGTCATTGAGGTGGGCGTGAATGTGCCGAACGCCTCCATCATGATCGTGCGCGACGCCGATCGGTTCGGCATTTCGCAGTTGCATCAGTTGCGCGGTCGCGTCGGCCGCGGCGAGCACGCCGGTCTGTGCCTGTTGATGACGCGTGCCGAAACCGGCACCGTCGCACGTGAGCGCATTGACGCCGTTGCGGCGACGACTGACGGCTTCGCCCTCGCCGAGGTGGACCTCGAACTCCGTCGTGAGGGCGACATTCTGGGCACTGCGCAATCGGGTGGGCGTTCGACGCTGCGTCTGCTCCGCGTCGCCGAGCACGGCCCGCTGATCGCGCACGCCCGCGAGATCGCCGCCGCGCTGCTCGCCCAAGACCCTGAGCTGACGACAGCCCCCGGGCTTGCCGCCCTCATCGCGCGAGATCACGAGGCCGGTGTGCTCGACAACCTCGCGAAATCGTAGGCTCGGCGATCCCGCGCACGCAACGGTACCCAGGTACCACCCACAATCGCACCGCGGATCGATGCATCGACTGAGAATCCCGCCTACCGTGGAACCATCGCCCCACTGCGGCACATGCCGCATTGCCCACGGAGAAACGGAGACGCCATGATCGAAGCACGTGGACTGACCAAGCACTACGGCACGAAGACCGCGGTGCACGACGTGAGTTTCAACATCAAGCCGGGCCAGGTGACCGGGTTTCTCGGGCCGAACGGCGCGGGCAAATCGACGAGCATGCGATTGATGGTCGGGCTGGATCGCCCCACCGCCGGCACCGTCACCGTCAACGGCGCACGCTACGCCGACGCGCAGGCGCCCATCGCCGAGGTCGGTGCGCTGCTCGACGCGAAGGGCGTGCACCCGGGTCGTAGCGCGCGCAGCCACTTGCGTGCCCTCGCCGCGACGCACGGCATCTCGGATCGTCGCGTCGACGCCGTACTCGAGCAGACCGGCCTCGCCGCGGTGGCGAATCGCCGCGTCGGGGGCTTCTCGCTCGGCATGGGACAGCGACTCGGCATTGCGGCGGCGCTGCTCGGCGATCCGCAGGTGCTGATTCTCGACGAACCCGTCAACGGGCTCGACCCCGACGGCGTGCTGTGGGTGCGCCAGCTGCTGCGCCACCTGGCCTCCGAGGGGCGCACGGTACTGCTGTCGAGCCACCTGATGAGCGAGATGTCGCAGACCGCCGATCACGTCATCGTGCTCGGGCGGGGTCGGGTAGTCGCCGATGCGCCGATCGCTGAATTCGTCTCGGGCGGGCGCACCACGCGCGTCACGGTGCGCAGCCCCCACGCGGCACGGCTCGCGTCGCTCCTCATGGAAGCGCATCGCGACGGCGCAGCACTCGAACCGCTCGGCGATGAAGGGTTCACGGCAAGCGGGTTCACCGCCGCAGAGATCGGCGACCTGGCCGCCTCGCAGGGCCTCGCGCTGCACGAACTCAGCCCGGTCGCCGCGAGCTTGGAAGATGCGTATCTCGAGCTCACCCGCGGCGAAGTCGAGTACGCCACCGCATAGCGCGGGCGATTCGCACCCCACACACCGACCGCATTCACCGCACCAGCGAAGAATCGAGACTCTCATGACCTCCTCCATCGTCATCGATGCCGGCTCGGCATCGACGCCTCACCAGACCCCACAGCACGGCACCCGTCAGACCCGTGATCGCGTCGCCCGCCCCGTCAGCTTTGGCGGCGTGCTGAAATCCGAGCGCATTAAACTCACCTCGCTGCGGAGCATCAAGATCACGCTCATCATTACGGTGCTGTTCGGGATCGCCTTGAGCGCAGCCATCGCGTTCTTCTTCAGCAACGAACTCCGCAACACCTCGACTGACGGCGCACCGTCATTCTTGACGGCGGATGCCGCGGGGCTGCAAAGCTATCTCCTCATCATCGCGACGTTCGCGACCCCCTTCCTGGCGCTCGTCTTCGGAGTGCTCGGCGTCTTCGCGATCTCGAGCGAGTACTCCAGTGGCATGATCCTCTCCACGCTCACGGCGGTGCCGAAGCGCACGCCGGTGTTCTTCGGCAAAGCGCTCGTGCTCGCGGCGGTTGCAGCGATCGGCGCACTCGTCTTGGTCGGCGGCAGCCTCGCGGTGGCGGTGCTGTGCTACCCGAGCGCCGCGGCTCAACTCGGGAGCGGCATCGTCATTTCGGGTGCGCTCGGTACGATCGCCTACCTCGTGCTGATCTCGCTCTTCGCCTATGGCGTCGCTGCGCTGCTGCGGTCGACGGCCGGCGGCATCGCGGTCGTCGCCGGCGTGACCTTCGTACTGCCGATCGCGTTCCAGCTGCTCGGGATGACCGGCTGGGAGTGGGTTGCCGCCGTCACGCCGTACCTGCCGGCACAGCTCGGGTCGCTGCTCTCCCAGGGGGTCGTCGAGGTCAGCACTGGCCCGAACTTCTGGGTGGCGCTTGCCGCGATGGTCGGCTGGGTCGCTGTCGTCGTGCTTCCGGCTGCGGTGCTCTTCAAGCGCCGCGACGCACGCTGAGCGTCGCAGTGGTGTGGTCGCCCGGCAGTAGGGTGAAAGCATGACGCGCGATGCCGAGGTGCGACTGCCGCGCCCGCCGGGTGTGATCCGGCGGGCGTTCGCCGCGCACCCGTTGGCAGTCGATATCACGATCGTCGTCTGGTACTTCATCGGCAGCGGCATCGGCATTTTGCTCGATGTGCTCAGCACGCAGCAGTGGAACGAAGCGACTGAGTCGATCGAGTGGCCCGGGCCGCCCATCCAGCTGACCTGGCCTTGGGTGCTCATCACCGCCGCGCGCATCCTCATTATTGCCACGGCCCTGTTGTTCCGACGCAAGTACCCGTTAGCGGGGTTGATCGTCATTGTCGTGGTGACCTTTGGCGAGCAGGGAATTCAGTCATTCGCGAATGGCGTTGCGCTGATGTTCTTGCTGTACGCCGTTCCGGTGTACCGGAGCGTCACCGCGGCCTGGCTAGGGTATGCCATCGCGACGGCGGGCATCATCTTGCAGGGTCTCCTCGCGTACTGGCGAGGTTTCGGTGATGTCGGCAGCGCAAGCCCCGCGAATCTCCTGGTCGCCGAGACGAGCGCGGTGCGCAGCTTCGGCGAGTTGGTGACGATCACGATCATGGGCGCGCTGTGGATGCTCGCGGTGCTCATGCTGGGAATCAACCTGGGCAATCGTCGGCGCTACATCGCCGCGGTGATTGATCGCGCGCATCAACTGGCCCGGGAGCGCGATCAGCTCGCGCAGCTCGCCGTTGCCGAGGAGCGGTCGCGCATCGCACGCGAGATGCACGACATCGTCGCGCACTCGGTCTCGGTGATGATCGCGCTGTCAGAAGGCGCCTCGCGCGCTGCGGCGACGGCGCCCGAGGCGGCGACCGACGCGATGCGTCGCAGTGCCGAGACCGGGCGAACCGCCCTCGCCGAGATGCGCCGGTTGCTCGGGGCGCTCCACACTCCCGATGAGCAGGCGGCGCTGCTGCCGCAGCCGGGGGTGGAGGATCTGCCGCAACTCGTCGCAGGATTCCGAGACGCGGGGCTCGACGTCTCGCTCGACGTCTCCGGCGCCTCAGCGGGGGATCGCGGTCAAGATCTGGCGATCTATCGCATCGCGCAGGAGGGGCTCACAAATGTGCTCCGCTACGCGGGAACAGGCGCCCGGGTGCGCGTCGAATTGCATCGGGACGCGGAGCGCACGACCGTCGAGGTGCGCGACTTCGGGCCGGCGGCCGGCGCGGCGGCGCCCGTGACGGGGATCGGTTCGGGGCGCGGGTTGACGGGCCTCACCGAGCGGGCGCGCGTGTTCGGTGGGCACATCGAATCCGGCCCGGTCGGATCTGCCGACGGGGGAGGGTGGCGTCTCTGGGCGGAACTTCCCGTGAACGCCGGTGCCCGCGAGGGGACGCAAGTATTCACCACTTCAGCTGCAGAAAGAGAGACGCTGTGAGCACCGCACCGATCCGAATCATGTTGGTCGATGACCAGGAGCTGATACGCACCGGCTTCCGCCTGGTGCTGCTTGCGGAGTCAGACATCGATGTTGTCGCCGAAGCGTCCGATGGGGCGGAGGCGCTCGCACGGCTCGACGAGCTCGGCCCGGGGGGATGCGACATCGTGTTGATGGATGTGCGCATGCCGGGAATGAACGGGATCGAGGCGACGGCAGAGATTGCGCGTCGGTTCCCGGAGACGCGGGTCGTGGTGCTCACCACCTTCGACCTGGATGAGTACGCGACCGGAGCGATTCAGGCGGGGGCCAGCGGGTTCCTCCTGAAAGACGCCCGACCCACAGAGCTCGTTGACGCCATTCATCGGGTCGCCGCGGGTGACGCGACGATGGCTCCGAGTGTGACGCGGCGCCTGCTCGAGCAGTTGCGCGCGGGCACCGGCTCGGGCGCGGCGCTCGGGTTCGCCGCCAGCGCGGAAGCTGAGGCGGACGTCGCGGCGCTCAGTGCCCTGACGGAGCGGGAGCACGATGTGCTTCGGCTGATCGCAGAGGGAAAGAACAACGCCGAGATCAGTGCTGACCTCTTTCTATCGGAGTCCACGGTGAAGACGCACGTGGGGCGGGTGCTCGCAAAGCTGCATTTGCGCGACCGCGTGCACGCGGTGATTTTTGCCAAGCAACACGGTCTCTAGTGCCGCTGGTGCGAGGCTGAAACCTGGACACGGTGCAGGCGGCACAGGCGACGAGCAAGTGTAAGCTTCGTATGATCTGATGTTTCATGACGAAGGAGATCCGTTGACCACTCGAACGATGCCTCACCGTCGTGCGCTGCGAATTGCCGGGGCCGCTGGCGCCGGCGTGCTGGCGCTCGCTCTCGCCGCCTGCTCGAGCGGTTCCGGCGACACCGCAGGTGACTCCAACGCTTCGAGCGGCGAGTTCCCGGTGACCATCACCCACGCACTCGGCGAGACCACGATCGGCGCGCAGCCCGAGCGCCCCGCAATCGTGGGTTGGGGCAGTGCGGATGCGGCGATCGCGCTCGGCTCGATTCCGGTGGGCATGCCGGAGCAGAGCTACGGCGACACTGACGGTGACGGCGTGCTCGAGTGGATCAGTGACGCGCTCACGCAGGCCGACGCGGAGACCCCCGTGCTGTACTCCGAAATGGACGGCGTTCCCTTCGAGAAGATCGCGGACACCGAGCCCGATGTGATCCTGGCCGCGAACTCCGGGCTCTCGGATCAGGATTTCAGCACCCTCAGCGAGATCGCACCGACGGTCGCCTACCCGGGCCAGCCGTACGGCACAAGCTGGCGCGATACCACCGAGCTCGTCGGCAAGGCGCTCGGCAAGGAGCAGCAGGCCACGGAACTCGTGAGCCAGACCGAAAAGACCATTGCTGACGCGCTCGCACAGCATCCTGACCTCGCCGGGAAGACCGGCATGGTCGCCTGGGTGGATGCGGCGGATCTCGGAAAGATTCAGGTGTACACGCCGGCAGATACCCGCGTGCAGTTCTTGCAGGACCTCGGCCTCACGATCGCCCCGGGTGTGGAAGAGCTCTCGAAGAACGAATCGGGTTTCGTGTTCAGTATCAGCGCTGAGCAGGCCGACAAGCTCGACGCCGACGTCGCGATCATGTTCGTGCAGGGCGGCGACCTGTCGACGCTCGAGAAGGATCCGCTGCTCAGCAAGATTCCGGCGGTCGCGAACGGCACCGTCGTGCTCACCAATGATGAGGACGTGCTGATGGCACTCTCCTCGCCCTCGGTGCTGTCGATCCCGTGGGCGATCGACAATCTCACGCAGCGCCTCGACGACGCCGCAGCCAAGGTCAAGTGACCGCTGCCACTGCGGCGGTCGCCCGAGTCACTCGGCGGCGGCGTCCGCTGAGCCTCATGCTGACCGTCGCGGTGGTCGTGCTGATCGCCGCGGTGCTGCTGTCGCTGACGATCGGCGCGCGCGACGTCTCGCTCGCGACGGCGTGGGCGGCGTTCACGCATCCTGATGCGGCATCGACCGATCAGGCGGCCGTGCTGTCGCGCGTTCCGACCACCATCACGGGGCTGCTCGTGGGCGCCGCGCTCGGCATGGGTGGATCGTTGATGCAAGGCATGGCGCGCAATCCGCTCGCCGATCCAGGTCTGCTCGGTGTGAACGCCGGTGCGGCGCTGTTCGTGGTGCTCGGCATGTCGGTGTTCGGGTTGCAGCAACCGTTCGCGACCGTGTGGCTCGCGTTCGCGGGAGCCGGCGTCGCGGTGGCGCTCGGCTATCTCGCCGCTGCGGCGAGCCCCGGGGGAGCGACGCCCGTGACGCTCGCGCTCGCGGGTGCCGCGATCACGGCGCTGGCCGGGTCGGGTATCGCGGCGATCATCATCTTCGACCAGAACACGCTCGACCGGTACCGGTTCTGGCAGCTCGGTTCGCTCACCGGCGCGACGCCGGAGACGCTTGCCCAGCTGTCGGGTTTCCTCATGCTTGGTGCGGTGCTCGCGGTGTTCAGCTCGGGAAAGCTCAACGCGCTCGCGCTGGGCGACGACGCCGCGCGCGGGCTCGGCGTGCAGGTCGGCCTGCTGCGCGTGACCAGCGCGGGTGCCGTGGTGCTGCTCTGCGGTACGGCGACGGCGCTCGCCGGGCCCATCGGGTTCGTCGGTCTGGCGGTGCCGCACGCGGTACGCGCGTTCGCGGGGACCGACTATCGACGTATCGTGCCGCTCTCGGCCGCGGTCGGCGCTGCGTTCTTGCTCGTCTGCGATGTCGCAGGTCGCGTTATCGCCCGCCCGGGCGTGCTCGAGGTCGGCATCGTCACGGCGGCGATCGGGGCGCCGATCTTCATCGTGCTGCTGCGACGCGGGCGGATGGTGGGAGTATGAGCCAGATCGTGAGTGGCGGATCACCCGCGCTCGTGACTCCCGAACGTCTGCGAGCAGATCGCCGCAGTAGGCGTCTCCGCGATGCCGTCGTGATCGCTGTGCTCGCGTGCGGCGTCATAGTGCTCGCCGCTCTGGTGCTCGTCTGGGGCACGAAATTCACGCCGCTCGACCAGGTCATTGCGGCACTGCGCGGCGAAAGCATCCCCGGGGTGTCGTTCTCGGTCAGCACGATTCGGGCGCCGCGGGCACTCGGCGCGGTGCTCGTGGGGGCAGCGTTCGGGCTCGGCGGCATCATCTTCCAGACCCTGCTGCGCAACGTGCTCGCGAGCCCCGATGTGATCGGCATCTCGTCGGGTGCCAGTGCGGCGGCCGTCGTGTCGATCGCCTTCTTCGCCGCCTCGGGTACCACGGTGATGGCCGCCGCGGTCATCGGTGCGCTCGCCACGGCGCTGCTCATCTGGGCGGTCGCGTCGAAGCGCGGTCTCTCGGGGATGCGCTTCGTGCTCGCCGGGGTCGCGGTCGCCGCAGGCCTCCAAGCCGTGATCGCGTATGCGCTGACCCGAACCGACGTGAACCAGGCGCACGAGGCCGTGGTCTGGATGACCGGCTCACTCTCGCGCAGTCTCTGGGACCAGTTGCGGCCAATCGCGCCGATCCTGTTCGCACTGCTCGTCATCGCCTTGATCGCGGCGCGGCGCATTCCGCTTCTGGCGCTGAGCGTCGACACGGCGCGAGCACTCGGCGTCCGCGAGCAGCGGGATCGTTTGCTGCTCATCGTGCTGGCGGTGCTGCTCATTTCGGTGGCCACGTCGCTTTCCGGGCCGATCGCATTCGTCGCGTTTCTCTCCGGGCCGATCGCCACGCGTCTCGTGCGTCGCCCCGAGTCGCGTCCGTTCGCATCGGCACTGGTCGGTGCCCTCATCGTGTTGCTCGCCGATGCCGTGTCGCAGCATGCGTTCCCGACTGCTATGCCCATCGGCGTGATCACGGGGGCGATCGGCGCCCCGTTCCTCATCGTTCTGCTCATGCGGGGAAGGACCCGAGTATGACCTCCCACTTGCTCGCCGCGAAAGACCTCACCGTCGGCTACGACGGCGACCCGGTGATCACAGGCCTCGACCTTGTGCTTCCTGAATCGGGGATCACGATGATCGTGGGGGCGAACGGCTGCGGAAAATCGACGCTGCTGCGCACGCTCGCACGATTGCTGAAGGCCCGCAGCGGTGCGGTGCTGCTCAATGGCGAGCCGATCCAACGCCTGCACACGAAGCAGGTCGCACGCATCATCGGCCTGCTGCCCCAGGCACCGATCGCCCCCGACGGCATCACAGTGTCCGAATTGGTCGATCGCGGGCGTACGCCGCACCGCGAATGGCTCGGTCGTCGCAACCAGCATGATGATGAGGTCGTGGCCGAAGCGCTTGCCCTCACCCACATGGATGCCTTCGCCGAGCGATCCGTTGACGCGCTCTCGGGCGGTCAGCGGCAGCGCGCGTGGGTCGCCATGGCCCTGGCGCAGGAGCCAGACATCCTGCTGCTCGACGAACCGACCACCTACCTCGACCTCGCCCACCAGGTCGAACTACTTGAACTGCTGGTCACGCTGCAACGCACTCGAGGCACGCAGATCGTGGTGGTGATGCACGAGCTCAACCTCGCGACACGTTACGCGGATCACCTCATCGCCATGCGACACGGTGAGATCGTGGCAGAGGGCGCGCCCGGTGAAATCGTGACCGAGCAGCTCATCGCCGAGGTGTTCGGACTCGCTTCGGTCATCGTGCCCGACCCCATTGCCGGCACGCCGATGGTCGTCCCTGTCGGAGCACCGCACCCCATCGATCCCGAGCCGCAGCGCGCACCTACAGCCCCCACCGATGCCCCGGAAGGAACCGCATGAGCACCACCGCCTACCGCTTGTTCGAGGTCACCGCGACCGAGGTGAGCCGACCGGCCCCGGGATTCGTGCGTGTCGTGTTCGCCGGCCCCGAGCTCGAACGATTCGGTTTCGCGGGGCTCGACCAGCGCATCAAGCTGCTGCTTCCCAACGAGCACGGCCAGATTCCCGCGCTGGAGAACGGCGACGGCTGGTACCAGTCGTGGGCGGCGATGGCCGATGATGAGCGGCCGCCGATGCGCACGTACACACCGCGCGATGTGAGTCGCACGGGCGGCGAGGTGCGGGTCACGGTCGATTTCGCGCGGCACGACACCCACCCCGGCCCGGCCTCGGCGTGGGCAGAGCAAGCCATTCCGGGGGCCGCGCTGACGATTTTGGGCCCGGATGCGCAGTTCGCCGGCCCGAACACCGCGGTCGGGTGGATCCCTCCGCAGCGCGCCGAACGATTCTTGATCGTCGGAGACGACACGGCGCTTCCTGCGATCGCCGGGATTCTGGCATCGCTTGAAGCCACGGCCTGCGCACACGTCATTCTTGAAGTGGCGGATCGCGCGGACGCCGCACTCCTCGACGCAGATGCGCTGCTCGCGTCGGGGCGAGTCGAGCTCACCGTGCTGCAGCGCGATCCCGCTGCGCCGGGTGCGGCTCTGGTGGAGGCGGTGCGCGGACTCGAATCCGTGTTCCCGGGCGGGCTCGTTGATGTCGAGCGATCGGCGGCGGCGGCGCAGGACGAGCTGCAGGAGATCGACGTGGACCGTGACATCCTCTGGGAAGTTCCCGGCGTCGACGCGCTGACCGGAACCCCGGCCGCGAGCGACACGCGATCTTCGGAGGGATACGCGTGGCTGGCGGGTGAGGCCGGTGCCATCAAACTCATTCGTCGGCATCTCGTTGCAGAGCGCGGCATCGACCGTCAATCGGTCGCGTTCATGGGGTACTGGCGGCGCGGGCGGGCCGAGAACTGATCGCACCGGATCGCAGATCACAGCGGACCTCAGGCTCAGGGGCATGGGTCACCCCCTAGGCTGAAGCCATGACGAAAATCGCTGTGGTTCCCGGCTCCTTCGACCCGGTCACGATGGGGCACCTCGATGTCATTCTGCGCGCAGCGCGCATCTTCGATGAGCTGCACGTGCTGGTGGTGCACAATCCGAATAAGACGGCGATGCTGCCGATCACCGAGCGCATGTCGCTCATTCAGAAGTCGCTCGCCGACGCCGGCGCACCTGCCAACATCACCGTCGCATCATGGTCGGTTGGGCTGCTCGTCGACTACTGCACCGAGGTCGATGCCTCGGTGCTCGTGAAAGGCATCCGGTCGCAGATCGATGTGTCGTACGAAACCCCCATGGCCATCATGAATCGCAGTCTCGCTGACGTCGAGACCGTGTTCATGCTGCCGGACCCGGCGCATGCCCACGTCTCGAGCACGCTGGTGCGACAGGTCTCCGAGATGGGTGGCGATGTCAGCCCGTACGTTCCCGACGCCGTCGCCCGCTTCCTCGAGAAGCGTCACCCGGCATAGGCCCGGGCGCGCACGCGGTAGACTGCTTCGGTGAGTAAGAGCCGTGTCTACGAGGAGAATATCCGCGACATCATCAACCGTCCGGGGGAGATGCGCGAACGTTCGCGCACGCTGACGGTTCCCGAGAAGTTCGGCGAGGGGCTCGCTGAGATTCCTGCGGGTGTCGAACTCGATCTCGATGTGCGTCTCGAATCGGTGCACGAGGGCATTCTGGCTTCGACCGAGATCGCGACGACCATGCACGCCGAGTGCGGTCGATGCCTGAAAGATTTCACCACGCCGTTTCAAGTCGAGTTCCAGGAACTTTTCGCGTATACTCCTACGGAGGCCGAAGAGTATGGGGTTCACGGTGATCACGTGGATCTTGAACCCCCGCTCCGAGACGCGGTAGTGCTTGCACTGCCGTTCCAGCCTGTGTGTCGTCCGGACTGTCCGGGACTCGATCCCGAGTCCGGTGAGCTGCGCGACACCGAGGCTGCGGTGGCAAACACCACGGATGTAGATCCGCGGTGGGCGGCGCTGGCGGGTTTTGCTCCGGAAGGCGCGAAGACCAACGCAGTCGAGGCTGAAGAAGACCACGGCTCGGGTGAGACTCCCGAGTCCGAAAGCAAGTAGGAAAGAGAGCATCATGGCTGTTCCCAAGCGGAAGACGTCGCGATCGAACACCCGCCACCGCCGTTCGGCGTGGAAGGCCGAGGCCCCCACTCTGGTGAAGACCGTTGAAAACGGCCGCACCGTGTACAGCCTCCCGCACCGCGCCCGCGTGGTCGAGGATTCGCAGGGCAACGCCCTCTTCCTCGAGTACAAGGGCCGCAAGGTCGCTGACGCCTGAGTTGACCCAGAGCGTTGTAGAGCCGTCGGGCTCCCCGGAAGGGGACCCCGGCGGCTTTCTCCTTGCATTCGGCGTTCGGGCCGATCCCGAACTGATTCAACTGGCTCTGACGCATCGCTCATGGGCGTACGAGCACGGCAGTGCGCCGCACAACGAGCGACTCGAGTTTCTCGGCGACTCGGTGCTGGGGCAGGCCGTCACCGTGAAGCTCTACGAGACCTTCCCCGATTTCAGTGAGGGCGAGCTCGCGAAGCGCCGCGCCGCACTGGTGTCGACTGTCGCGCTTGCCGAAGTCGCTCGACAGCACGGCATCGGAGAACTGCTGCGTCTCGGCAAAGGTGAAGAACTCACCGGTGGGCGCGACAAGGATTCGCTGCTCGCCGATGCAGTTGAGGCGGTAATCGGAGCGGTCTACCTCTCCACCGACCCGGCGACCGCAACCCGCTTCGTGCTCGATCTGATCGAGCCACTGCTCGAAGACACCGATCGGTTCCTCGAGTCGCTCGAGGCGCTCGACCCGAAAACCTCACTGCAGCAGGAGGCCTCGCGCCGCGGGCTGCCGCACCCGCCGTTCGAAACGCGCGGCACCGGCCCCGACCACGACCGACGGTACACGTCGAGGGTGGTTCTCGATGGCATCGTCGGCGAGGGGGCAGGGACCAGCAAGAAAGCCGCCGAACTTGCCGCGGCTCGCGACGCCGTGAATCGACTGCGCACGCCCGCGAAGCGCCGGCGTGCCTGAACTCCCCGAAGTCGAGGTGGTGCGCGCCGGGTTGGCGCCCGCCGTGACCGGCGCCCGCGTCGTTTCGGCTCAGGTCATGGATCCGCGCGCGTTGAAGCGCCATCTGCCGACTGCGGGCGACGATGGTCTCGGCGGCCACGGAGTGACACTGACGGCTGCGGCTGGCGCGGCACGCTCTGCCGATTTCGAGCGGCGCGTGACCGGACTCACGCTGGCGGCACCCGAGCGTCGAGGCAAGTTCCTGTGGGTGCCGACGAGCGGTCGGTCAGCCGCGGGGGAGCCGCTAGCGCTGCTCGCGCACCTCGGCATGAGCGGCCAGGTGTTGCTGCGCGCGCACGACGCGGTCGACGACCGGCACGTGCGCATTCGGCTGTGGATCGCGCACCCAGACCACGGTGAGCTGCGGGTCGACTTCGCCGACCAGCGGCTGTTCGGATCGCTGGCGCTCGATGCGCTGCACCCGGCGAACGACGGGCCCGGCGTGATTCCGACGCAGGCCGCGCACATCGCGCGCGACCCGCTTGACCAGGCCTTCGACGATGCCCGTTTCATCGCCGCGCTGCGCTCGCGTACTTCCGGGGTCAAGAAGCTGCTGCTCGATCAGACGCTGATCAGCGGTGTGGGTAACATCTACGCCGATGAGGCGCTCTGGCGAGCACGCCTGCACCCAGAGACACCCGGCAGCGCGGTCGGCCCGCGCAAGGCAGTGGAGTTGCTCGCACTGTTGCGTGCGGTGTTCGCACAGGCTCTCGTCGAGGGCGGCACGAGCTTTGATGCGCAGTACGTCAACGTGAACGGGCAGGCAGGGTATTTCGCGCACTCACTCAACGCATACGGTCGCACCGGGCAGCCCTGCCCGCGGTGCGGCACCCCCATCAAGCGCATCACCTTCGGTGGACGTGGGTCGCACTTCTGCCCGAGGTGCCAGAAGCGGCGCACCTGACGGATAGCAGAGCACATTTGGGGCAGGAGCGGAAGCACAGGGGGCCTGTGATTCATGTATGAGCGACATTCTGACCTGCCGCAGGGTCTTTCGGAGGCTCCGAATTGAATGCGCCGTTCTCTGGTGTTTGAGTCAATGTATCGAACCGCGCTCTGCGTAGCGCAATCTACTGACCACGCTCTCCCAAACCGTACACATCACGGCAAGAGGGCACACTCCTCTGAAGAAACATCTTTGAGAGGAGATGACCACGGGCGTTTACCTCGGAATCGACTTGTTCCGGGACGGATGTCGAGGTACGCCTGCACTTGGAACCGGATCGCTGCACTGCCGACGAGTGTACCGCGTAGGTGGACTCCAGCGTTCGAACAATACCTGCGCGGCATAAGTTAGCCAATCCGCAAGGAGCCATTCTCTGCTTCGTCCTCTGGCGCATTCGCCGTCAGCCATCGTATGGAGTTATACGGCCTAAACGCGGCCCACTTCGCTGAGCGCAGTTGATGACGGGCGACTTCCGCTGTGACAAAGTCATCGTTTGTCGTTCCAGTAGAGACCACGCGTACTCCCAGAGTCCCACTTCGACTCAGAGCCGTTTTAGATAGGACGCAATGTCGAAGTCCCGCAGCGGAAGGTACGCACCGCGCGATGGATGTCGCGGGTGCAGTTTGGTCGTGAGGGCACCGATTGATTGCCAACTGCAAGCCGAAGCGTCGGTGATGCCTACGATGTCCGCCAACATGTCCCTCAAGTAGGGGCGTGTTGTGATCGGTTCGCCCCAGGCTGCAAGCAGTGTCAATGCACGGCCATTAATGAACTCTGCAATCCGTCGCTCGTTCGTTGTCTTTAGCTCTGCAATGTAGGCGTCGTGGAGGCCTTCGGGGTCGGTTGACCTCTGCGGATACAAGTTGAACATCATCCAGCTGCCAAACCCATTGCGCTGAGAGTAGCCTCGCACCCGCCTGAGTGTCTGATCAAGTTCGTCGGGCACCGCAGTGCTGGGGTTAACTCCGAAGCAGATCAGTGGATTTGAACCCTCCGTGCCCAACAGAAAGCGCGCGGAGTTGTCATCGTTTCGCTCGTAGATCCATCCGTTAGGGACAACAGCCACTGCTGAAGTGATCGACGAAGACGCGCCTGCTCCGTGCGGATGATCTTGGACGTTCAACTCTGACGTCCCTGCTCCAGCAGGTTTGCACTGATGAGGGTTGCGGAATGGAGTGGGATGCAGGACATGAGACCAGTATTGCGGGTACGTTTGCGTTTCATTTACCGCAAGCGTAGATTCTGCGCGCGCGTCCTGCGGATGGCGAATCAGAGAGCGAATGAGAAAACGAGCAACGTTAGTTGGCCACTCCTTCGCTGCAAGTAGAAGTTGCATTTCTCATCGATAGCATCGACATATGAAGACTTTGGAGCAGGAGAGGGTCGAACGCTTCGAGCGAACGTTCTACGAGAAGCAGTTCGACTCGACTTATCTCGACTTATACCGACGCGAGTCGGTTCTGCCCAGAGCATTTGCCTACATTCATGAAGGTCTCGATGCCGAATTCAAGTGGATGAACTACAAGGCTCGTGGTGGCACCAGCGGGCACTTCAATGCCGACAATTCCCGGAAACTTCTGGACCTCATCGACTTGCTGACGGAGGCGCGCACCGTGCTCAGTAAGGCAGGCCACGAACTCACGATGTCACCCGAGTACCGCCGGGTCATCGAGAACGCTCCGGCATGGCTGGTGGATAGCGGGGGCAGCCCCATCCCTGAGGGCTTCACGCCGGTACACGTGGAGAGTTACGCTCCAGTATTCGGCCTCGGCGATCAGGCGGTAACGCTGTCCGACTCTCGTTCAGTGAAGTTGACACCCGTCGGAGAAGGTGCCTTTGCAGTGGTCCACCGATTCACTGATCCAAACTACGGGCTGACCCTTGCTCGGAAAAAGCTCAAACCTGGAGCTGACCACAGAGAAAAGGAGCGCTTTCGTCGAGAATTTGAGCTAATGAAGGAACTCCAGTTCCCATACGTTCTTGAGGTCCACCGCTTCCAGGAGTCGGACTGGTCCTACACAATGGAACACTGCGATACCTCGCTCGAAGACTATGTCGCCAAGCGCAACAACCAGCCTGCATTCGGGTTGACCAGCCGCAAGCGCATCGCACTCCAATTTCTCTACGGTTTGAACTTCATCCACACCAGAGGGCACTTCCATCGTGACCTAAGTACGCGAAATGTCTTACTGAAGACGTTCGGCGGTTCAGCCGTCCTCGTCAAGCTCTCCGACTTCGGTCTCGCGAAGCGCAGGGGATCGGACTTTACGATGACCGAAACAGAGCTGAAGGGCACGAAGATTGATCCCGCGCTCGGTTCCTTCAAGGATTTCAGTGCAGTCCATGACATCTTCGCCGCTGGGTTCGTGCTTCTGTACATCTTCACCGGGCGCAAGAACATCGGACGAAGTGTGAGGACACCGCTGGAGGACATTGTGCACAAGTGCATCGACTCCCAGCCAGATCGTCGCTACCAAAGCGTCCGCGAGTTGATCACCGATGTGGAGGCCCTCGCTACCACCTCGATGAACGACAACGCATCCAAGTCGGTGAAGCAGGCAGCCGAGAATCCCGCTCAGCACGGAGCACTGCCAGGTGCAGTGCGCGACGTGTTTGACGTTGTAAACCGAGCTGTAGCCAGAGAGACGCCGGCGTAGTTATCCGATCTCAGCAGAGCGACCGCTCATCAACTCTTATGGTCGCGACTCCTTGAACTAACGGGTGATTTCCTATCGCGCGTAGAAAGTCCGTGGACTGGTCTAATCCGAAACGAACGCAATAGACGAAGATAAGTTGGTTGCTTTGCTTACTCGCTAAATACCTGCGGTCGTGCCGCACAGCTTTGCCCGCGGTGCGGCACCCCCATCACACGCATCACCTTAGGTGGGCGTGGGTCTCACTTCTGCCCGAAGTGCCAGAGGCGGCGCACCGTATCCTGAAGTCATGGCAGATGAGGCGACCCGTGCGATTGCGAACCTCGGGGGAGCGGGTTGGCGTTATCGCCCCTCGGTGCCGGCGGAATCTGGGGTGCCCAATGCCCTCGAGAATGCGTCTCCTGCGCTAATGACGTGGGTCAACTCCTTCAGCGAGTTGTCGAGCTCCGACGATGCGGTCTGGTTTCTGAGCCGAGACGACTACGCGGTCGAGGACGCCGACGGATTCGCGTGGAATGCCTGTGAGATGCTGAGCCTGGAGGCGGCGAACACGGCCGCGGCAGCGGCTGAGGTCACCGCGTACTGGCGGGAGTGCACCCCAATTCTGCTCAGCGTCCGCGGCGATTACGCGTATCTGGCTGAGCGCGCGGATGGTGTGATCGTGCACGGGACAGAGCCCGAGTTCGAAGTCTCCACGGTGGTGGCACCTGATCTGACGACGCTGCTCAACGCGCTTGACGAGCCGGGTGACACGGCGTGCTGAGACACGTCAGGCATAGACTGGCACGATGACGCAGCTGTATTCGTCGCAGGTTCCGCAGCCGCAGTATCCGCAGCCGCAGCAGTTTCAGTATCCGTATGCCGTGTTCACCGGTGCCTACGGAGATAACTCGACCGGTGCCTACTATCCGGCGCGCGCAGAGATCAGCAACGGGTGGATCACGCTGTGGGTCATCACTGCCACGGGGTGGGCTCAAGTGTTCAGCGTGGCGGCGACCGAAGTAACGGTGAAGTCCGCGGCACAGCGCATCACCCTGGTCGTGCGGGGGCAGAGCTATCCGCTGCTCGCCGACCCGACCGTGGTCAACCGGGTGCTGCGCTACGGCATCGCAGGCACGGTCGCGACCGTGCTCGACCACGATCGATTCGCGGCGGGCGTCGACCTCAGTCGAGGCTTGACGCAAGTGTCGGCCGCCGGGTCGTGGGTGACCCAGGGAGGGCCGGAGTTCATCGCCGCCGCACGCGCATCGGGAGCTCGAACGTCGCGGATGGGCTACGGGGCGCTGATCGGCATCGGCTGCGGCGCCGGGATCGCCGTTGTGCTGCTGGTTACGGTGGTCACCGTGGCCATGCTTAGCCTGTAGCCAGCAGAAAAGCACCCCGCAGAAACGACAGCGGGGGCCGTGCGTTGCCGCGCGACCCCCGCTGATTCCGCCTCTACGCGCGCGAACGCACGCGTACTCGGCGTGCGAGCACGAGGCCTGCACCGAGCACGATGAGCAGTGCAGCACCGCCGATCACGCCCACCGGCAGCGCGGAAGACGCTCCGGTGACCGGGAGCTGCGACGTAGCAGCGAGCTCGTCGGCTGAGGCGATCGCGATCGGCACCCATCCGATGATGGCGCCGGACGCATCATACGCGGCGAGGCGATGCTGACCGGTCACGTTTTCGGGCAGCGTCACGGAGAACGTGTTGTTCGCGCTCACCGTGTGCGTTCCGAGATCCGTCGGCGACGAGAACAGGTACGCGGCGACGTTCTGCCGCGCGTACTCGTCGCGGATAGCGACCTCGATCGTTGAGCCTGCGATTGCCGTCGGCGGGGCCACAATGCGCCCCTCGAGCTCAGCAGTCAAGTCGTCTTCCGACGGCGTGACCGAGATCGGATCGGGATCAACGCCCGGGTCGGTACCGGGATCGGTTCCGGGGTCAGTTCCCGGGTCGGTGCCCGTGTCGGTTCCGGGGTCGGTTCCCGGATCGGTTCCCGGGTCAGTTCCCGGGTCGGTCCCGGGGTCGGTTCCCGGATCCGTGCCGGGGTCGGTTCCGGGGTCCGTGCCCGCACCGGCGAAGGTCACCGGAGTGAACGCTTCGAGTGCCGAGTCGCGGCCACCGTGTGCGCCGATGGTGAAGACACCGCAGGTGATCCCGCTTGCCAGGCAATCGACCACTGCGCCCGAGGCGCCGATGAACTTCGACTGCACGGTGAGGCCGTCGGCCGTGAAGCCGCCGTCGGCGAAGACGGCTTGCGCCGACCCTGCCGTCGCCGAGTCCGGCCACGCGATGAAGCGCTGGTTCGCCATTTCCGGAATGTAATCGTAATCGGTGCCGAGCTTGCCGCCCTGCGAGGGCGCCTTGGTCGAGTATCCGAACAGCAGATACGCGCCCGAGGTGTTGGTGTGCTTCTCGTAGCCGGATCCCGACACCGAGACCGCGGTCTCGTTCGCGAGATCGGCGCCCGGCGTGACGACCAGCGCGGGGCCGCCGTCGGGATCGGTATCGATTGGCTCAGACGTCACGGTGACGACGGCGGTATCGGTTGTGACCGATTCGCCTCCACCCGTGAACACTGCGCGATACGAGTACGTGCCCTCAGCAAGCTTCGGGGTGACGAATGTCGGCTCAGTGGCGCCGGCGATATCGTTCCAGGCCTCGTCGACGAGCTGCTGCCACTGCACGGTCGGTGCGGGGGAGCCTGCGGCACTCGCCGTGAGTGTCGCCGTGCCGTCGACGGCGATCGTGACCGAGCTCGGCTGTTCGACGACAGTCGGCGATGCCGGGGTGAACGGGTTCTTCCCATCGCCGAGCGGGTCGGCATGATCGATGCGCGTGCCGTCGGTCGCAGGCGCATCGGTCGACACTGCCGCGGTCGCGGTGACCGCCAGCGGGGCCTTCTCGGGGTCGCGGTCGCTGCCGCTTGCATAGAACCAGGGCTGGTTCGACACATCGAAGTAGCTCACGAACGACAGCGGGAAGCTGTTCGGGTAGGTGAGCCCGGCGCCCTGCGTGTAGCTGCGGCCTTCCCACTCGGGGGTACCCGAGAAGGTGAGTGACCCATCATTCGCCGCGGCGAGTTCACTCGCCGAGAAGGTCGCGACGATGACCCGACGGTAGCTGCTGTCGACGGGCCCGCTCCAGTGGCCGCCGCCATCGTTCCAGGCGACCTCGGCAGTCAGCGTGGCGCGACCGTCGGCTCCCACCGCGAGGTACGGATCGGCGATCGCCATGTAGAGCCCCAGGTATCCGCCGTAGGGGCGATAGATGGCGGTGCCCTGCCAGGTCAACTGGGCCTCGCCAGTCGTGGCGTTGCTCCATCCGGTGCCGTTCGCGAAGTCGAAGCCGGTGGCGCCGAGCGTGACGTTCGGCGACGCGGTGTCGCGCATCCAGTCGTGCGCGTACTTCGAGAGGTCGAGCGTGAACTGTGCCTCGCTCGCGGTCACCGCGCCCGCAGGTGCTGCGCCGAGCGAGATCCCGGCCGGCGCCATCACGCTCACGGTTGCGGGGTCGCTCACGACCTCGGAACCGCCCGAGCTGAATACGGCGCGGAACTGCGCACCCGAATCACTCGCCGCAGCGGTGAACGTGTAGGTGCTCGCAGTCGCCTGGTCGATATCGGCCCACGTCTGGCCGTCGGTGGAGCGCTGCCACTGCACGGCAGGGGTGTCGGCCGCGGTCGCTTCAGACTTCAGTGACGTCTGCTCGCCCACGCTGACGCGAGCGGACTCCGGCTGAGCGGTGACGCGCAGGCTCGTATCGACCTCTTGCTCGTCAGCGAAGACGATGCGCGTGGTGTTGCTGGCGCGCGAGCCGTAGGCGCTTTCGACCCGGTAGCGCCAGAGCGCATCGAGCTGCTCGGTCGGTACCTGCAACTGCGACGAGAACGAGCTGGTGGTCGAGGTCGCCCACACATCTTCGCCGGTTTCCTGACGCAGGTACGGCGCCTCATCATTCAGCGGCCCGGGCTGTGCGCCGGGGAGCGTCGTGACCGAGCCGATGTCGGAGATCGCGGAGTTCCACGATTCGCCGCGCTTCGCCCACGACGCGCCGTCGTCGAGGCTGTACTCGAACCAGACGCGGTTCAGGGCGATGTCGGTTCCGGCGGCCCCGTAGGCGAAATCGATGCCGGCACCCCGGGTGGCTGCATTCAGCGTCAGCGTGGAGTAAGGCTTCGGAGCGGTGATGTACTCCGTGCGGTACGAGTATGCGCCCGAATCGAGTGTGACGAGCATCGTCGTGGCGGGGCGCCAGCCGATGTGCGAGCGGAGCGATCCGGCAATCACAGTGCCGGCGACGTCGAGCGAGGTGCGGGCGGCACCAGTGTCGGTCGAGTAGCGCAGAATCGCATTGCCGCGAGCCGTCGTGACCTGCAGCTCGTTCAGGTAGCTGACGTAGGCCAGGGACGCGGCATCGTCACCGATGTCGAGCACCGAGCGCGTGGACTGCACGCCCGAAGACGTGTTCGCGTTCACGAGCGCGACGTGACCCTGATCATCGCTGACGGCGATGAAGCCATTGTTGTCGAGCAGCCACTGCTGCACCGTGGCGAGTCCGTCGACCTTCGCGGTGGCCGGCGATGTCAGGTTGTACAGTGACACGGAGTCGACCTGGCCGGGCTTGCTCGAGAAGACGTTGCCGTAGGAATCTGAAGCGAAGGATCGCGCGGCGCCGTCGAACGGCAGGGCAAAGGGCTCGCGACCTGCCTGAGGGGACAGCGCGTACGTGAGGCGCTTTCCGGCGTAGGCGTCGCCGTCGCGGTACACCGCGAGCATGCCGGTGCTGAACGGGTTCAGCAGCTGCAAGTCGGCGAGCGCCACCCCCGTGAGTGACTTGAACTTCGCGGCGTCGGTCACGGTAAACGTCGAGGTCGACGCCGTACCGAGTGTGCCCGCACCGGGAGTGGTGACGGTGAGGAGCTGACGCTCACCATCGCGTTCGCCAATGACATAGACGTTGAGCGGGCGCGGTGCGGCCTGATCCCAGTCGACGGCGGCGGAAGCGGAGGTTACGGTGTCCAGGTACTGCGACAGGTCCAGGCTCTGCGTGACCTGACCGGTCTCTTCGGTGACCTGCTGCAACACGATGCCGGCGTCGGAGGTGACAGCACGCAGCGTGTTGTTGCCGTTTTCGGAGGGCGTATCGATGAGGAGAGCCTGCGCGTTCGCACCGATCGAGTCGGGCTGTGCGGTCGGCGTGCTGTCGAATCCGGCGTAGAACGGATCGTTGGCGGGTTCGCCGCCCGTTCCTGAGCCAGGGTCATCGCTGGAGTAGAGCTGGATCTCGCTCAGCGTTGGCGTGTAGATCTCGCCGGGGAGCATATCGGTGATGGACAGACGCACTTTCTCGGTGCTGACGTGCTCATCGAGTACGATCGTCTTGCTGTGCCCGATACCGCCGCTGTACGAGCCGAAGGTGCTCCAGCTGCTCGAGTCGGTGTCCCACTGCTGGAGCTGGAAGTGATCGACGCGTGGGTCGGTGCCCGAATCCGTGTATTCGTCGAGGTAGACCTCGTCGAAGGTCTTCGTTTCGCCGAGATCGAGATCGATGGTGATGGGGAACGTGGCATCGTCGGCTGCGGCCCAACGGGTCTGCACGGAGCCGTCGACGAGGTTCGCGCCCGCGAGCGCGCCGTTGTTCCATGGGTGGGTCGAGCTGGCGGTGACTTGGGCGCCGTGCGCGAAGTTCACGCGCCCGGTCACCGCCTGTGCGGTCGAGACGCCGCTCAGCGTGACGACTGCAACCAGCGCTGCAGCGAGCGCCGGCTTCAGGATTCTTCGGGACAAGGGATTGCATCCTTTCGGCGCGCCGAATCGAGAGCTGTTCGCGAGTCGGCGCGTGGAGTGATCAACACAGAAGAGCACCTGAGATTACGCAGAACGCAATCATCGGAGGTTGCCGAGGTAAGCCTATCCTTGGTGTGATGACATTCTGAAACGATTCAGTAACGCTGCGGTTCGCGGGGCTGGCGCAGTTCGTGGGGTTCGCGCGATTCGCGGGGTGCGCGATGCGAGGCGGGGCGGGCCGGCCCGGAGTGATGGTGCGTGCGCGCGGGAGCTTAGTCGCGAGTCGCGGAGCGCTCGACCGCGGCGATGATGCCCGTCAGCTGATCGCGAAGTGCGACGAGCTGCTCGATGGGCAGGCCGAGTCGATCGACGACGGCGGGAGGCACTTCGAGTGCGCGTTCGCGAAGCGCGGTGCCCGCCGTGGTCGGAGCGAGCGTGAATGTGCGCTCGTCTTCCGCGACCGGTGTGCGTTCGATGAGCCCGGCCTGTTCCAGCCGCTTGATGATGGGCGAGAGTGAGGCGCGGTCGAAATGGAGCAGTTCGGCGATCTCTCCGAATCGCAGCGGCTCGCCGCCCCAGAGTGCCAGCATGACGAGGTACTGCGGGTGTGTGAGGCCCAGTGGCTCAAGGATGGGGCGATACACCCCGATGACGCTGCGGTTCGCGACGGCGAGTGCGAAGCACACCTGACGGTCGAGTTCGAGCGGATCGCCGGGAAGCTGTGCCATGCCGACGATTCTAACTCGTTCGTGCGTGAACGAACGTGATACCATTTCGTTTGTGCGCGAACGAAAACGACGACTCTGGCATGCGACGCCGTGGGACGGTCAGCCCGGTTTCTGGGCGGCCTGGCGGCGATTCTTCTATCAGTTCGAGGGGACCGCGCAGCTCGGTGACCCGAACGAGCCGGCGTACATCGCCCCCGCGGACCCGAAGTGCCCGATCTGTGGCGCCTCGATGAGTGCGCACCGCGTCGATCGCGGAGGCCCGGGCAAGCCGACCTATCTGCGTTGCCCGCCGAGTGGGGCTACGGCTGCGCAGTCTGGGGATTCTGGCCGTCCTGCGACATGATGCGGTGGGTGTGTAGCTCGAGGTCGATGAACCCGGCGATGAGGGCACGATAGGCCCCTTCGACGACGTCGGGGGAGGCGCTCGCGGTGCGCGCGAGTTCCCGTACTTTCTCGATGACCTGCTCGACGCGGGCAGGCGCGCGTACAGCGGATTCGTCGGACTTCAGCGATCCTGCGCGAACGACCCAGCGCTGACGCTCCGCGATCAGATCGACGATGCGGCGATCGAGGTCGTCGATCTCGGCGCGTACCTCGGTGATGGTGGGGGTGCGCTCGGCGTCGTCGGTGTCGTCTGCCGTGCTCGTGCCGTTTGCTGTCATGGGTGCGGGGGAGGCCGCGTGATCGAGTCGCAGCTCCATGCACGTGAGATCGAGCCAGGAGCCGAACTTCGCGCCGACCTCGGGGAAGGTGCCGACGCGCGTGAATCCGAATTTCTCGTGCAGGTAGATGGAGGCGGCATTCGTTGCATCGATGCCGGCGATCATCGCGTGCTTGCCGAGCAGCCGCGCCCGGGCGATGAGCTCGCCCATGAGCAGTGCGCCGACTCCCGTGTGACGCACATCGGTGCGCACGTAGATGGAATGCTCGACCGTCTGTCGATACCCCGAGAATGGGCGCCAGTCGCCGAAAGACGCGTAGGCGATCGCCCCGCCGTCACTGCGTTCGGCGATCAGAATCGGAAAGCCGGAGCGCGCGCGATCGCGCATCCATGCACGTCGGTTCTCGATGTCGACCGGGGTCTCGTTCCAGATCGCCGTGGAGTGGAGTACCGCATCGTTGTAGATCTCGGTGATGGCCGCGAGATCGTGTTCGCCGGCGTCACGTACCCGCAGGGATGTCGGGGCTGCAGTCTGGTCGTTCGTGCTCACGGGGTTCAGGCTAGCGGGATCCCTGAGCGAACAGCCGAATCATGCCGACGGTGACCGACCCGCCCATGAGCGCTACAGCGCCGAGGGTGAGTGCGCTCGTATTCCACAGTTGGAGCGCTGCGTACGACATGCTGACCGCGAGCAGGCCGGCCGCGAAGGCGATCTGCGCGAGCATTTGCCCCGCAGTGCGGCGTATTCGCGCTTCGTTGCCTTCGTGGATGGGGAACGGCAGGTTCAGTGGCACGCGGCGAGTCGAAAGCCAGGCAAACACTGCGGCGAGCGTCGAGATGAGTACGATACCCGCGATAGCTGCCCCAGGTGGTCCCCAAGCGTCTGGTTCACCGGTGATGCCGAAATGCGTCGGCATCTCCTGGGGGAGACGGTGCAGATGCGTGGCGACGTTGCCCACCGCGATGACGGCAGAGAGGTAAGCGAGACGCCGCACCCACCCCGTTGCCTGGCCGACGCGAAATGCCGCGGGGTCGGCTGCGTCCTCGGATGCCAGGGAATTCGGGTCATGGGCGAAATTCATGCGTTCACACTAGCTGGATGGCACTGCCGCTACACCCGCACCATGCGCACGATCCCCACAATGAGGGAGACGACGAGGCTCACGAGCCCGGCAATCGCAAAGACCAGGATCGGCAACCGAATCAGCACGGCGAGTGCGAGACCGAGCAGCATCACCGCGACGATGCCCGTCTTCCACACGATCATCTGCTCGCCCGCGCGGTAGAGGCGCTGGGCGTTCTCCTCGGTGAGGGGAACGGGATAGGTGAACAGGCGGGGCACGTGCGATGCGATCGCGAGCATCACCACGATGAGGGTAAGCGCCGCAAGCACGACGAGGAGCGTCGACTTCGGGCCGTACCCGTCTGCGCGGCCAGCGTTGTCGAAATGCGTCGGGATGGCATCGGGCAGCGCTGGATACGCGAGGAGACTGCCCACCACCGTGAGGGCAGTGAGGATCAGCGCACCGCGTCGCACCCAGACCGTGCCGCGGCCCGTCGCGTACCGGCGCTCTGGCCGCGCGATCAACGTGCCGGACGGCGGCTCGGGAGGCAGATCGTCGGGGTGCACACCGCCACGGTACTCCTCGCGCCGCACTCGCGGCAGTGCCTGAGTCGATGCTGCATCGCGCTCGCCGCAGCGCTCGCCGCTGCCCGCGTCGCCACCGTGACTCGGCAGATTGGGCCATTGCGGGGCCGTAGAATCGCCCTATGAACTTCATGCGTCTGAGCTGGGGCATGAGCGCCGCCGTCTGGTTCGCCGTCATCGTGCTCGTCTGCATCGCCCTGGGCCCGCTTGCGGTCATCGTGGCACTGGTCTTCGGGCTTGGCCCTGACGTGTCACTGCTCGGTGCATTCTCTGAACGCGGCAGGCTGAAGCCGAGCCGGGTGCGGCTCTACAACACGCTGCACACCATGATCACCCCGGTTGTGCTGCTCGTCATCGGGCTCATCGTCTTCTTCATCACTGGCGGGGTGAACGGTGGGTTCGTGTACGTGGCGCTTGCGGGCGCAGCCTGGTTCGTGCACATCGCCGCGGATCGCGCGTTCGGTTTCGGCTTCCGCGACGCCGACGGCACGATCATCCCGGTGGGCGTCACCATCTGACATCTCTCGCCGCGCGCCACTGCCGGGCCGATCACAGGTTGCCTTAAGGTGAACTCAGTGCCCGCGCGGGGGTGCGGCGCTCACGATACGAGGAAGGACCGGCGTGCATCTCAAGAGCCTCACGCTCAAGGGCTTCAAGTCCTTTGCACAGCCGACCACATTCCAGTTCGAGCCCGGGGTCACCGCAATCGTCGGTCCGAACGGATCGGGCAAGTCGAACGTCGTCGATGCGCTCGCCTGGGTGATGGGCGAGCAGGGCGCGAAGACGCTGCGCGGCGGAAAGATGGAAGACGTTATCTTCGCCGGCACCTCGACGCGCGGCCCACTGGGGCGGGCCGAGGTGAAGCTCACCATCGACAATGCTGATGGCGCACTGCCGATCGAATACACCGAAGTCACGATCAGCCGCACGCTGTTCCGTAACGGCTCGAGCGAGTACGCGATCAATGGCGAGTCGTGCCGGTTGCTCGACGTGCAGGAGCTGCTGAGCGATTCGGGTCTCGGGCGCGAGATGCACGTCATCGTCGGCCAGGGGCAGCTCGATGCCGTATTGCGCGCGACGGCGGAGGATCGCCGGGGGTTCATCGAAGAGGCCGCGGGCATTCTGAAGCACCGGCGGCGCAAAGAGCGCACGCTGCGCAAGCTCGAGGCCATGGAGACGAACCTCACGCGTCTGAACGATCTGGCCGGTGAGATTCGTCGCCAGTTGAAGCCGCTCGGCCGGCAGGCTGAAGTGGCGCGTGCGGCGCAGGGCATCGCCGCCGAGGTGCGCGACGCGAAGGCGCGTCTGCTCGCCGACGATGTGCACCGCCTGCGCGCCGAGCTCGATGGGCTTGCGCGCGATGAGTCGGAGCAGCACTCCGAACGCATCGTGCTGCAAGAGCAGGTCGAGCAGAAGCAGCTGCGCATTCAACGTCTCGAGCACGAGCAGCAGAGCGACGAGCTCGATGCGGCTCGACGCGTGACGATCGGCCTCGAATCGGTGCAATCGAAATTGCGCGGGCTCTACGCTCAGACGCAGCAGCGACTGACCTTCCTGGCGACGCAGGCAGAGGCGCCCGAGCAGTCGACACGACTCTCGCGTGCCTCGGTTGAGGAGGCCGGCGAGGAGGCCGCCCGGCTCGAGAGCTTGGTTCCGGAGACGGAAGCTGCATGGCAGCGGGCGCAGTCGGCGACGCGCACGGCGCAGCAATCGCTCGACGCCATCGACGAGCACATCGCCGCGCAGAGCGAACTCGTGTCGAAGCACGATCTGCAGCTCTCGCAGTTGCGCGGGCGCGCTGAAGCCGCAGAGCAGAAGCGCGCGACCGTCGCACAGGAGGTCGAACGGCGCGAGGCGGCGGTCGCCGGCGCCGAGGCCCGCGCTGAGGAGGCGCGGCTCGCGCTCACCGGGTTCGAGGAGCGCGAGGACCTAGCCGACGATTCGGGCGATGAACAGTCGGGCGAAGATCGCGACGCGGCGTATCGGGCTGCGCAGGAACGACAAGCCGCTGCAGAGCAGCAGCGCGACGCGGTGCGGGAGCACCTGCACCAACTGGAACAGGAACTTGCGGGTTTGGAGGCGCGTGTCAGCGCGCTGACCCGGTCGCTTGATCGTCGCGATGCGTCGGGAGCGCTCTTGAGCGACGCCCCCGAGGGCATTGTGGGTCGGGTGGCCGACCACGTGCGCGTCGCGGAAGGGTCGGAAGCCGCGATCGCTGCGGCGCTCGGCTCGTTTGCGGACGCCCTCGTCGCCGATACGGCAGCGGCCGCGGGGCGCGCCGTAGCGTCGGCTCGAACGCAGGA
The DNA here is from genome assembly GCF_001273845.1 of Leucobacter musarum subsp. musarum. Classification (GTDB taxonomy): domain Bacteria; phylum Actinomycetota; class Actinomycetes; order Actinomycetales; family Microbacteriaceae; genus Leucobacter; species Leucobacter musarum. Next base: position 455,418 of record NZ_JHBW01000087.1, on the reverse strand, counting down.
CCTCGGCCGGTTGCGGGCCGTGATCGCAGGCGCCGCGGGCCGTGGATCCGATGCGGCTGAGTTGAGCACCCACGACGCGCCGACAGTTGCTGGTGCGACGCGCGCAATCGACGCGCTCATCGACGCCCCCGCAGGGGTGCGTGGACTCCTCGAGCGCAGCTACATCGCTGCTGATCTCGACGGTGCGATCACGACGGCCGAAGCTCTGCATGCGCACTGGCCGTCGGGCGGGTTCACCGTGGTGACCTCAGCCGGCGATGTCGTCACGGCGCACACGCTGAGCGGCGGGTCGGGGCAGGCTCCTTCACGCATCGAACTCACGGCGGAACTCGAACAGGCCGAGCAGCAGCGCGCCGCGGTTGCCGAGTCGGTCGCAGAGCGCGAAGCCGAGCTCGCGGAACTGCGAGCGGCCTCGAACCGCGCGAAGAGCGACGCGCAGGAGGCGTTCTCCGACCTCCGAGCCGCTGACGCTCGCCTTGCCGCGGTCTCCCAAGAGCGCAATCGTCTCTCGGCGCGCGCCGAGTCGGCGGTGGCCGAAGCCGAGCGTGCCCGCCAGGCGCTCGCGTCGGTGGCCGAGTCTGCGACCGGCGCAACGGCGGAGGCGGAGCGGGCAGTCCATGCCCATGCTGAGGCATCGTCGAAACCCCGGCCCATGCTCGACGCCAGTCAGCGCGAGGGCGTCTGGGCTGACGTCGAGCGCGCCCGCGCAGCGGAGCTCGAAGCTCGCCTCGCACTGGAAACCGCGCGCGAACGGGCGCGCGCCGCGGCAGCGCAGCGCGCAACGCTCGCCGAGCAGTTCGAGGCTGAACGACGCGCTGCCGACGAAGCCGCCCGCCGAGCGGTGCTGCGCGCGCGGCAGGTGGCGCAGGCAGAGCGCGTCGCCGCACTGCTTCCCGCGATCCTCGACGCCTGCGATCGTTCGTTGGCCGAGGCGCGCATTGCGCAGCAGCAGGCCGAGCAGGAGCGTGCGCGCCACAGCCAAGAACTCACCCTGCTGCGCTCGGAGGAATCCGCCGTGCGACAGAAGCTGCAAACGCTCACCGAGCGCGTGCACGGCGCCGAACTGAAGAGTTATGAGCGCAAGCTGCAGCTATCTGCGCTGCTCGAGCGCTCCGGTAATGAGCTGGGACTGGTCGAGGACGTGCTGATCGCGGAGTACGGCCCTGAAGTCGCCGTGCCGATCGATACGGGGGAACCCGTGGCCGCACCTGCGACCGCGCGTTCCGATGCACCGTCGGAAGCGCCTGCGTACGCGAATGATCTCGAGGCGCAGCTCGCCGCCGAACTCGGACTCGATGCTGCGGGGGAGCGATCCGACGAATTGTCGGACGCAGTCTCCGTGGAGACCGCGTCGGATGCATCTGAAGCCGCGCAGCCGATACGCACGGTTCCCTTCGTGCGCGCCGAACAGGAGCGGCGGCTCGCAAAGGCCGAGCGCCGCCTCGCCGAGCTTGGGCGCATCAACCCGCTCGCGCTCGAAGAATTCGCGGCGCTCGAACAGCGTCACAGCTTCCTCACGGCGCAACTGCAGGACCTCGCGAAGACGCGCACCGACCTCATGGCGATCATCGCCGACCTCGACGAGAAGATGCAGGGCATCTTCGCTGCGGCGTTCGAAGACACCCGGGTGGCCTTCGCCGAGGTGTTCCCGATCCTGTTCCCCGGTGGATCCGGCGAGATCGCGCTGAGCAACCCCGACGACTTGCTGAACACCGGCATCGACATCGCGGTGCGACCCGCCGGCAAAAAGGTCGAGCGCATGTCGCTGCTCTCGGGCGGCGAGCGCTCGCTCGCGGCGGTGGCGTGGCTGATGGCGATATTCCAGGCCCGACCGAGCCCGTTCTACATCGTGGACGAGGTGGAGGCCGCGCTCGACGACGCGAACCTTGGCCGTCTATTGCAGGTCTTCGAACGGCTCCGCGAGAATTCGCAGCTCATTATCATCACCCACCAGAAGCGCACGATGGAGATCGCCGACGCGCTCTACGGCGTCTCGATGCGTCAGGACGGCATCTCCGCCGTCGTCGGCCAGCGGGTCGGCCGCGAAGAGGACTGATCCGTGACTCCCGAGGAGCTGCTCGAAGGCCCCCGGGGGCGTCGCGTGTGCCTCGAGGTGGCCATGTTGTGTGCACCCGGCTCGGCAGAGCCGAACGTTCGGCGGATTGACGCCTTAGAGCGAGTGCCCTTGATTCCGCTGACCCCAGAACTGCTGCTCGAGGCGTTGATCGAGTCGGTAGATTCGGCGCGCTACTGGCAGCCGCCAGACGGGCACGACGTGTTCGCGGCGATGCCGGAAGCCCGCCCCGGCCTCTTGCGATTCGCGCGCGCCATCGTGTCGTCCGAAGCCGCGGAATGGTGGGAACGACCGGTGGGAGCGGCGCACGACGTCGAGACCGAGTGGATCGCGCACGAAACCGAACCGGAGGAAGCGCCGTCGCCTCTCGCCCCACCCGAGAGCGCGCTCGCGGCGCTGATCGCCTGGGAGAACGAGACCAGGTACTGGGAGCAGCGCGCTCGATCAGAACTGCACGAGTTGCCCGATGGTCATTCCAATCACTGGTGGTCGAAGCCGCCGTGGGGGCTCGTACGCACGACGAGCGAGATCCCGCGCTTCGGGCCCGTGCAACTGCACCTGAAAGAGGATTCGCACGGCCCCGAAATCGCCGAAGTGCGAGCCGTGCGCGTGGCAGATGGTGCTCGGGTGTTCCGGATCGACCGCGCGGAGCACTGGGCCGACCTCTGCCGCCGGTACCCCACAGACGTCACGCTGCAGAAGCAGTGGGATTGGCGCGAGACGACCGGGCGCCGCGGGGCATGGGTGATGCCGAACTGGCGTGCGGTTGCGGCGGACTGGGACGCCGTGCATCTCAGCGTGGCCGGATACTTGCGCAGCGCTGGGACCGTGATCGCGTGCGACGAGCACACCGCGAGTGTGATCGCGGGGTGGGATCCGGACACCACGTACTGGCTCGGGTCGGCCGCTGTACCCGAAACCGCTGCGGTTGAATGGCGTCGCTGCGAGCCCGAAACGCACGTGAACGTGCACGTCTGGTCGCCCGTGGAGTGAGCAAACACGGCGCCGACCGCGCCGGTAGACTCGACGTATGGCAGAGCGATCCTGGTCTTTCTCGAAAGCGTTCCGCAACATCTTCAGCGGTCCCGAACTCATCACCGAGGAGACCTGGGACGACCTCGAGACGGCACTCATCACGGCAGATTTCGGCCCCGACGTCACCGACGCGATCCTCGGAGAACTGCGCGCCGATATCGAGCGGCACCGGGTCACCGAGGTGGCCGAGATGCGTCGCATGCTGCGCGACGTGATCGAAGAGCGTCTCGCGAAGTACGACCCCACCCTCAACCTGTCAGAGCGCCCCGCGGTGATTCTCGTCGTCGGCGTGAACGGGGTCGGCAAGACGACCACGATCGGCAAGTTCGCCAACTATCTCACGGCGTTCGACAAGCGCATTCTCGTTGGAGCCGCTGATACGTTCCGCGCCGCCGCCGTCGAGCAGCTCGCCACCTGGGCGGATCGCGCCGGCGTCGACATCGTGAAGCCTCAGCAGGCCGGGCAAGATCCGGCGTCGGTCGGGTTCCAGACGGTGCAGCGGGCAGTCGAGCAGCAGTACGACATCGCCATTATCGACACCGCCGGCCGGCTGCAGACCAAGGGCGGTCTCATGGATGAGCTGACGAAGGTGCGCCGCGTCATCGAGAAGCAGGCCCCGGTGTCAGAGGTATTGCTCGTGCTCGACGCGACGACCGGGCAGAACGGGCTGGCTCAGGCCGAAGCGTTCATCGAGCACGCCGGCGTCACGGGTCTCGTGCTCACCAAGCTCGACGGCTCCGCGAAGGGCGGCTTCGTGCTGTCCGTGCAGGAGAAGACGGGCCTGCCCGTGAAGCTCGTGGGGCAGGGCGAGGGTATCGGCGACCTGACGGGTTTCACCCCGCACGTGTTCGCCCAGCAACTCGTCGGGTGATCCTTACCAGGGGTACCCGTAGCGCGTGACGAACAGCGCCGCCGAGACGAGCGCGAAGAGCAAGAATGTGCCTGCGATCCAGGGGCAGGCCCACCGGCTGGTGGTGGCGGTCGAACGCGTGAGCGCCGGCCGCATGGCAAGAAGGCCGATCACCTGTACGAGTGCCAGGATGCCGTATGAGGGGTCGGCGAAGAGCCACGCCAACGGCACGAAGTGCAGGGCGACGCAGAGCCCAATCCACCATCCGTACCAGCGTGTCGCGCCGCGACGGGCGAGGACGATGCAACCGCCGCCGATGAGCACGGCCTCGGCGAGCACGATGACGCCGAACACCCAGTAGTTGCCCTCGAGTGCACTCGGCGTCGACCAATTGCGCCACACCAGCAGGCCGAATGCGACGGAGACGAGCAGGCCGATGACCGAGCCCGTACCCCACCACCCGCTCAGTCGTTTGGGCGGATCTTCCTGCGACCAGCCGAACCAGCCGCCGGCCATCAGTGCGAGCCACGCGATTGCGGTGGCCTGATCTCGGAGAAACTCGGTCAGCATTGGCGACTCCTCGTGGATACACGGGTGATGCGTTCAGCGTAACGTCACACCCGCGACCCGCGATAGAATGCTGGGGCTATGGCTACTTTCGGAAACCTCTCGGCTCGACTGACCGAATCCCTCAAGAACCTCCGTTCGAAGGGCAAGCTGTCGGCTTCCGACGTCGACAGCACGGTCCGCGAAATCCGGCGCGCGCTGCTCGAAGCCGACGTTGCGCTCGACGTCGTCAAGGAGTTCACCGGCAAGGTGCGCGAGCGGGCGCTCGGCGACGAGGTGAACCAGGCGCTCAACCCGGCGCAGCAGGTCGTGCAGATCGTCAACGAAGAGCTCGTGACGATTCTCGGCGGCGAGCAGCGTCGACTCGAGTTTGCGAAGAACCCGCCGACCATCATCATGCTCGCGGGTCTGCAGGGCGCCGGTAAGACGACGCTCGCCGGCAAGCTCGCCAAGTGGCTGCGCGATCAGGGGCACACGCCGTTGCTCGTTGCCTGCGACCTGCAGCGCCCCAACGCGGTGACTCAGCTCGGCGTCGTAGCCGAGCAGGCAGGCGCCGACATCTTCGCGCCCGAGCCGGGCAACGGTGTCGGTGATCCGGTGCAGGTCGCGAAGCGCGGCGTCGCCGAAGCGAAGGCGAAGCACCACGACTTCGTCATCATCGATACCGCCGGTCGACTCGGCGTCGATGCCGAGCTGATGCAGCAGGCCTCCGACATCCGTAAGGCGACGCAGCCCGACGAGGTGCTCTTCGTGATCGACGCGATGATCGGTCAAGACGCCGTCGCGACGGCGCAGGCGTTCCAGGAAGGCGTCGATTTCACCGGTGTCGTGCTGACGAAGCTCGACGGTGATGCGCGCGGTGGTGCGGCGCTGTCGATCCGCAGCGTGACCGGCCGCCCGATCCTGTTCGCATCGACCGGTGAGGGCCTCGGCGATTTCGAGCCGTTCCACCCCGACCGTATGGCGAGCCGCATCCTCGACCTCGGCGACATTCTCACGCTGATCGAGCAGGCGCAGTCGGCGTTCGACGAAGACGAAGCGCGCAAGGTTGCCGAGAAGATCGCGAAAGACGCGTTCACGCTCGACGACTTCCTCGGTCAGATGCAGCAACTGCGCAAGGCCGGTTCGCTGAAGAAGATGATGGGCATGCTGCCCGGCATGGGCAAGATGCAGGCCCAGCTCGACAACTTCGACGAGCGCGAGATCGTGCACACCGAGGCGATCATCCAGTCCATGACGAAGGCCGAGCGCGACAACCCGAAGCTGCTCAATGGCTCACGCCGCCTGCGCATTGCGAAGGGCTCGGGCATGACCGTGACCGATGTGAACCAGCTCGTGCAGCGGTTCGACCAGGCCGCGAAGATGATGAAGACCGTTGCTCGGGGTGGCGTGCCACAGATTCCGGGCATGGGTCCGATGCCGGGCATGGGTGGCGGCGGTCGCAAGAAGCAGCAGCAGTCCAAGGGCAAGGGGAAACAGCGTTCGGGCAACCCGGCGAAGCGCGCCCAGGAGGCCGCCGGCCTCCCCGCACAGCCGGCAGCGGCTCAGGGCGGCTCAGGCTTCGGGCTCGGCTCGGGCGGAGCGCAGCCGAGCGAACAAGATCTCGCGAAGCTGCAGCAGATGCTCGGCAAGGGGCTGCGCTAGTCCCTGCGCATGAGTGACGAAGCGGGCCGTGGCGACGCTGGGAGCGGCGACGCACGGCTTGCGATATTCCGTGCGGAATGGCCGCGGCGCGTGGCGTGGTCGCGTGTGCGTGCAGTGGCACCCCAAGCGTTTCGGCAGGCGGCACTCGGGGGTGTATTGATCGCTCCGGCTGCAGCGTGCACGCTGCTCTGGACATGCCTGGTGCTCGAGATGCCCGTTCCTCTGGTGCTGCCGGGATGGTTGGAGGCTCTGCGCGGGCTGTTCACTGTCGTCGGAATGTGGCTCTCGATCATGCTCTGGTTGGCGGCGGTGCTGCTCCTGCGCATGCCTTCGGATACGCGGCGAGGGCTCGCGTTCGCGGAGTTTGCGGAACGTCGGGGGCTGAGATTCGCGCGTTATGGCATCACGCCGCCCGAGCAGGGGGTGCTGTTCGGCGAGGCTGCTGGGGCACCCGCGCCACCATTGCCGCGTCGTCTCGCAGGGCGCGCGCCCGCGCCGGGGTCGGCGGGGGCACGGTACCGCTCTGAATTCTGGCTCGCCTCGGAGCCGTCGATGTGGCATCGCCGATCGCGCACACCGATCGCGTCCCCTGATGAGCTGCAACTCGGACTCGCCGTGTTTGCGGGCGGCAAGAACGACCCGCGCGGCCCACTCGGCACATTCCGGTTCGCGAGCTTTCAATCGACACGCCCATTGCCGCACCTGTTCATCGACGCGCGTCGCAACGGCCGGGTGCGCGCCGTGCTTCGCGGCGGCCAACAGCTTGAACTCGAAGGCGATTTCGGCCGGCACTTCGTGCTGCACGTCCCCAGCGGATACGAGCGGGATGCGCTCGAACTGCTCACCCCCGACGTGATGGCGTGCCTCATCGATCTCGGCCGGTTCTGGGATGTCGAGATCGTCGAGGATCGCGTCATCGTCGCATCCACTCGCGTGCGACGGCGCTTCGATCGCGCCGAAACCACCGCGCTGCTTCGATTCGCCGAGATCTGGGGTGCGGAGCTCGCTCACCAAGTGGCGACCTACAGCGACCCGCGTGCCCCGCGGCCTCGGCTCGACATCGACATCGCGGGGAAACGCCTCCGTCGGCGGTCGGCGGTGTGGAACACCGCCATCGGCGCTGTGGTCGTGGCCGCACTGCTGGCGTTTCCGTGGGTGTTGGGAGCGATTCTCGACTAAAAGTCCAGGTCGTGACGAAAATTGCAAATGCGCCGCGAGTGTGGCAAACTTGACGAGTTCGCGCATCTCGCGCGCCCACGCTTCCGTACCGCCTCGCCGGCAGGTTCGGCGTCGTTCACTTTCATCAAGGAGTCACTCATGGCTGTCAAGATTCGTCTGAAGCGCCTCGGCAAGATCCGCGCACCGTACTACCGCATCGTCGTCGCCGACTCGCGCACCAAGCGCGACGGTCGCGTGATCGAGGAGATCGGCAAGTACCACCCGACTGAGCACCCCTCGTTCATCGAGGTCGATTCCGAGCGTGCGCAGTACTGGCTGAGCGTCGGCGCACAGCCGACCGAGCAGGTCGCCGCCATCCTGAAGCTCTCGGGCGACTGGGGCAAGTTCAAGGGCGAGGGCAACACCGAGTCGCAGATCCTCGCTCCCGAGGCCAAGGCCGTCTTCGAGGCTGACGCTTCGAAGAAGACCGTGCTGCGCCCCAAGGCTGAGAAGCCTGCTGCAGCTCCGGCTGAAGAGGCGACCGAGGCTCCGGCCGAAGAGGCCGCTGCAGAGTCGACCGAGGCGTAATCCTCTTGGCTGAACAGGCGCTCTCCGACGCGCTGGCGCACCTCGTGCGCGGCATCGTCGATCACCCGGATCGCGTGCGCGTCGACGCTCGCGATTCCGGTCGCGGCGACGTGCTCGAGGTGCGTGTGCACCCGAGCGATCTCGGCCGCGTGATCGGCCGCGGCGGGCGCACGGCGTCATCGTTGCGCACGCTGGTCTCGTCGCTCGCCGACGGCGATCGGGTGCGTGTCGACGTCGTCGATACCGACGGTGCCGATTCCGAAACGGAGAGCGGCGCCTGATGGCCAACCCGAATGGTCGTTCGCAGGCTCCCCGTCCCGCTAGCGGGGCGGGGAGTTTGCGCGTTGGCCGCCTCACGAAACCACACGGTCTCAAGGGTGGCATCAAGCTCGAACTCTTCACCGATAACCCCGAACTGCGCTTCGTGCCCGGGGCCGAGTTTCACCTGCAGGTGCCGGCCGAATCCGAATGGTTCGGTCGCACCATCACGCTCCGCGAGCTGCGCTGGTTCAACGATTCACCGGTCGGGTTCTTTGCGGAGGTTGGCGACCGCACCGCGGCCGAAAGTATTGTCCGCGCGATTCTCTGGATCGATGAGCAGGCGGTCGAAGCCGGTGAAGAAGAGAATGCGTGGTATCATCACCAGCTGGTCGGCCTCGATGTCGTGCGCGACGCACCCGGAGCCGATGAGCCGCCGGTCAAGCTCGGCGTCGTCAGCGAGATCCAGCATCTGCCCGCGCAAGACCTGCTGGTCGTGAAGACGGAAGACGGCACGGTGCTCGTGCCGTTCGTCGAAGCGATCGTGCCCTCCGTCGATATTGCCGCCGGAGTGGTGCGGGTCACCCCTCCACCGGGGCTGTTCGACGCGTCCGAGGCTGAGGACGCACGGTGAAGATCGACGTCGTCTCCATTTTTCCGGGGTACTTCGACGCGCTCGAGCTGTCGCTTCTGGGCAAGGCGCGACAGCGAGGGCTCATCGACCTGCGAGTGCACGACCTGCGCGAGTCCGCGCACGACAAGCACCGCACGGTCGATGACACCCCGACCGGGGGTGGCGCCGGCATGGTCATGAAGCCGGAGCCCTGGGGTGCAGCACTCGATGCCGTACTCACGGCTGACGACGCGGGTGATGATCCGCTCGTGATCTTCCCATCGCCTGCGGGTGACGTCTTTACGCAGGCGATGGCGCGAGAGCTCGCAGATGAATCGCATCTCGTCTTCGGCTGCGGCCGCTACGAGGGAATCGATCAGCGCGTGTTCGACGAATACGCGTCACGCGGTCGCGTGCGTCTCGTGAGTATCGGCGATTACGTGCTTAATGGGGGCGAGGTGGCGACGATCGCCATGATCGAAGCCATCGGGCGCCTCGTGCCGGGAGTCGTCGGCAACCCCGAGAGCCTCGTCGAGGAGTCGCACGAAGAAGACGGGCTGCTCGAGTACCCCAGCTACACGAAGCCGGCAACCTGGCGCGATCGTGCGGTGCCCGAGGTGCTGCTCAGCGGCAACCACGCGGCGATCACGCAGTGGCGCCAGGAGCAGCGCGTCGAACGCACGCGTCGAGTGCGCCCTGAGTTGCTGCCTTGGGCCTTGCGCGGGGATACGCGCGGTCGTCACGCCGCTGACGACTAGCCCAGTCGCACTAGGCTGGACGCATGCGTGATGTGCTCTCAGCCGTCGTCGGAAAGACGGTACGACAGATCGCCCGCCTGCGCGGCGGCGGCTCTGCACTGCCCGGCCTGGTGATCGAGAAGATCGACCCCGGGTTTCTCGGGAGGGTGCTGGGCAAATTGCCGTACGGTGTGGTTGCGATCAGCGGTACGAACGGCAAGACGACCACGACGAAGATGGTCGTCGAGCTGTTGGAGGCTCGTGGGCTTCGGGTGTTCACGAACCGCACCGGATCGAATTTCTCCCGCGGTGTCGTTGCTGCGGCGATTCAGGAAGGCGATGTTCGGGGGCGACTCGACGCCGATATCGCCGTGCTCGAACTCGATGAGGCGCACGCCATGTACTTCATCGATCGCGTACCGCCCCGGTTTACACTCCTTCTCAACGTGCTGCGCGATCAGCTCGACCGCTTCGGCGAGATCGACACGACGGCCAAGCTGCTCGAGCGCATCGCAGATGCGACCACCGAGGGGTTGGTCGTGAACCGGGAGGATCGCCTGGTCGCTGCGATCGGTCGGCGCACGCGGGCTCGCGCCGGCGTCGCGACGGAGCTCAGCGGCGGCGCGTCGATCGATGTGCGCGAATTCGGGCTCTCGAACGACCTGCTTGCCACGTTCCCGAGCGACGATGACTTCCATACGACTGCTGCCGGTTCGGCCGAGGGGGCCGAGGTGCGCGAGGCTGCCGACGTGACGCTCCTCGAAGTCGGTGATCACGAAGCTCTGTTCTCGATCGATGGTGAGCAACTGCGCACCACGCTTCGCCTCGAAGGGCTCTACAACACGTTCAACGCCGCGTCGGCTCTCGCGCTGGTGCGTCAGATCATCGATGCCGGCCCGCTCGATTCCGCAGCGGCGCCGCCAGCCCCGACTGCGACGAGTGCAGAACTCGTCACCGCGCTCGCCGAGATTCGCCCCGCATTCGGTCGGGGCGAGCAGCTCGAACTCGATGGGCAGCCGCTCGAGCTCGTGCTCGTGAAGAATCCCGCCGGGTTCCGACTCGGCCTGGCGTCGTTCGAGGCGGCCGGCGTCGCCGCGATGATCGCGATCAACGACCAGTACGCCGACGGTCGAGATATGTCGTGGCTCTGGGACGTCGACTTCACCTCGCTCTCGGCGGCCGGCGTCGACACCGTCTCGGGCACGCGCGCTTGGGATATGGCCCTTCGACTTGAGCACGATGACGTGCCGGTCGCACGCGTCGACGAAGATCTGCGCGAGGCGCTTGCCGCGTTCCGGGCGAATACGACGGGCCGACCCCGGCGCATCTATTGCACCTATACCGCGATGCTGGAACTGCGTCGTGCGCTTGCCGAACTCACGGATGTGGAGGATGTCTGGTGACCGATCGCGAACTCACCATTGTGTCGCTGTACCCGCGCGACATGAATATTTACGGCGACCGCGGCAACGTACTCGCGCTCACCCGTCGGGCGAGCGCGCAGGGATACACCCCTCGAGTGGTCGAGGTGAATTCCGGTGACCCGATGCCCGAGTCAGTCGATATCGTCGTCGGGGGCGGCGGGCAGGATTCGGGTCAGGGCCGCGTTGCGCTCGACCTCGGCGTGCGCGCCGATGAGATTCGGGCGCTTGCCGCCGACGGGGTGCCGATGCTGATGATCTGCGGCCTCTACCAGCTCTTCGGGCACCGTTTTGTGACGCACCAGGGCGAGGAGCTCACGGGCATCGGGGTGCTCGACGTCGAGACGCTCGGCGGCACCGAGCGAATGATCGGCAACATCGTGCTCGACACCACCGAGTTCGGCGAGATCATCGGATACGAGAACCACAGCGGCGCGACGACGCTCGGCCCGGGGTCACAGCCGCTCGGTCGTGTGGTGCAGGGTGCAGGAAATGCGCCAGGCGCCGGTTTCGAGGGTGCCCGCACAGGCAATGTCATCGGGAGCTACCTGCATGGTTCGTTGCTGCCGAAGAACCCGGCGCTCAGCGACTTCCTGATCGGCGAAGCGGCGCGCCGACGCTACGGAACGTTCACCCCCGTCGCTGCTGACAGTGACCTCGTGCGCAACGCGCGTGCGAGCGCGAAGAAGCGCCCGCGCTAGTCAGCCGACTGCGGTACGGTACTGCCCGCGGGGGAGTCATCGCCACGATGACGCGCCCGAATGACGCGACGAAACATTTCTGGACGAGTTCGGGAATATTCGTTTGCATGTAATAGTTGTGTTCAGCAGTACCTCGCACGACCAACGAAAGGCACGTCATGAGCATTACCGCAGAGCAGATCCCCGGCTACCGCGTCGGAACCTGGAACATCGACCCCACGCACTCCGAGGTGGGCTTCTCCGTGCGCCACCTCGCGATCAGCAAGGTCAAGGGCAAGTTCGAGTCGTTCGAGGCGACCTTCACCACCGGTGAGAACCCGCTCGACTCCACCGTGACCGCGAGCGCCGACGTGGCCTCGGTGAACACGAACGAGAAGAACCGTGACGGCCACCTCGCAACCGGAGACTTCTTCGCGGCCGACGAGTTCCCGAAGCTCACCTTCGTGTCGACGGGCGCGCGCGAGGAGAACGGCGACTTTTTCGTGGACGGCGACCTCACGCTGCGCGGCGTGACCAAGCCGGTCACTTTCGCCTTCGAGTTCGGCGGCTTCGGTGAGGACGCGTACGGCAACTACAAGGCGGGCTTCACCGCGACCACGGTCGTGAAGCGCGAAGATTTCGGCCTCACCTGGAATGCTCCGCTGGAGAAGGGCGGCCTGCTGCTCGGCTCCGACGTCACCATCACGCTCGACGTGCAGGCGGCGCTCGCCCAGTAATCGTTCGCCCACGGGCGACCAGTGCGATTGGGGTAACTTCGGACGGGTGCGCGCCGCGAAAGCGGCTGCGCCACTGGTCCGAAGTTGCCCCAATCGGCGTTTTGCGCGGTGCGGCGGCGGTGCGGCGGTGCGGCCGCCGCGTCAGTCGAGCTCGCCGGTGATGCGACCGCGAACGCGTCGCAGATCCTCCATCAGCGAGCCGATGAGCACCCAGTGCTCCGGGTTCGGCCGAGGGATCGTGAACGGCGTCGTCAACGCTGGCGGCTCCGCGTGCGGCGAATCATGCGTCTCAGGCGCGGCGACGAGTAACTCGAGGTCGTGCGCCGCGCGGCGCATTTCTTCTGCCATGCCGATGACCGATGGATCGTCGACGAGGTCGGCGGCGTAGTTGTCGGCGAGCGCGCGGGCCATGCCAATGACCTGCGTGACGATGCGCTGCAGCCGCTGAAATTGGTCATCGTCGATCGCAAGGCCCTCGCGATAGCGGCGGCTTCGCGGGTTGAAGCGCAGGCTCTCGCGCGCCTGGCGCAGAAGTGCGTGCACGCGGGTCCGCTCGTCTTGGAGCCCACGCGCCTCGGCAAGCATCTCGGCGAGCCACGCGGCGTTACGCGGCTCATCCAGCGCGTCTGCGATGCGACGGAGCACCGAAGCGGAGTGCTGTGTGAGATCGACGATCGCGAGATGCACGGACGTCGTGCGCACGGGCGCAACGATCAGCGCATTGAGCAGCACGCCAATTGCTGCACCGATGGCAGTCTCGATGAGTCGCTCGGCGCCGTAGTGCAGTTGAATGCCCCCGAGTGCGATCATGAGCAGTGCGCTGATCGCCACCTGATTCGCCGCAGACGGCGTCATGCGCAGTAGCCATCCCACGCCCATCGCGACGATGATGGCCGCGATGAAGAGCCACGACTGCGGTCCGAACAGCGCGCCGGCGCCGATCGCGACGGTGACCCCGACGAACACGCCGATGACGCGCTCCAGGCCGCGGGTGAGCGACTGATCGACGTTGTCTTGCATCACGATCAGGGCTGCGATCGCGCCGAAGATCGGGAGCTGTTCAGGGAAGATCGCGAGGCAGACGAACCAGGTCAGAATCGCTGCCGCCGCGCCCTTCGCGAGCTGCCACCAGGCCGGTCGCACGGAGACGGTGAACCGGCCGGTGAGGTCACGGTTGAACCGCCGCCACGGGCGGGTGACCGGGCTCGTCACAAGAGGTCCAGCTTGCGCAGCTCCTCGCGCAGTGTGGCACCATCGGGGCCATACACCCACGGCACACCGCTCGTGCTGCGGTGCAGTCGCGCCTTCGACCGGCCGCCGGCAAGCACGGCTTCACCCACGGAGAGCTGGCGGATGAGCACCGCGGCCACGCTCTCGGGGTGCGCCATGGCGAACTCGTGATACAGCGTCTCGTCGTGCTGGCCGTCGTCGCCGATCAGCACCCATTTCACGCCGGGGAACTCGCGCGCGATGCGCCGGAGCTCGCGGCTCTTGTGCTCGCGGCCGCTGCGGAACCAGCGGTCGTGAGTCGGCCCCCAGTCGGTCAGCAGCAGCGGACCCATCGGGTAGAGGTTGCGCGCGAGGAAGCGGCTGAGCGCCGGGGCCGCATTCCAGGCGCCTGTCGACAGGTACATGACGGGGGAGCCCGGATGCTCGGCGACGAGGTGATCGAGCATGACGGCCATGCCGGGGGTGGCGGATCGCGCGTGCTCGTCGAGCACGAAGCTGTTCCAGGCGGCCACGAACGGGCGGGGCAACGCCGTGATGAGAATGGTGTCGTCGATGTCTGAGATCACGCCCAGCCGGGCGTCGGGGGTCACGACATTGACGGGGGCGTCGGCCGCTTCGCTGTCGCCGGCCTGCAGTGTGACGGTGTGCCAGCCGGGTTCAAGGCGCACCGGTACCATCGCATCGATGACGCCGCCGCGATCTGCGATCACCTCGGTCACCGGCTTGCCGTCGATGAGCACGCGAACCGGCTGATGCGGCACGGAAAGGCTCGTGAACGTGCGCCAGCCGCGCACGCGCGAGACTTCGGCCACGTCGGGTCGGAAGCGCGTGTGCTCGCGGCTCTCGGGCCGCAGGTACAGCACGCGCCCGAGTACGCGCACCCATTCCGTCGTGCCGTAGCCGATGTACGGGATCACCGAGGGCTTCTTGCCCCGCGAGATCGCGCGACGTGCGCGCCGCACGTGGAGCCAGTCTTCCAGACGAGCCGCGAAGCGGGGTCGGTGGTCGGGCTGCACGGGCGAAGTCACCGTGCCAGTCTAGGGCGTGGGGTCGTCGTGAAGCTTAGCGTCCACGTCGAGGTGCCGTTGCTCGCGCTTCAGGAACCAGCGCTTGACGAGCCAGACGGAGATGGCGACGACCACGGCGAACCCGGCGAAGATGAAACCCGCACCTTTCACCTGACCGGCCAGTTGGTCGAAGCCCGCGGCGGCACCGGAGCCGAGCGATACGACGATCAAGGCCCAGACGACGCTCGCCGATGCGGTCCAGGGGAGAAAGCGGCGGTATCGCATGCCCGCCATCCCTGCGGTGAGCGGAATGAGCGAGTGCAACACGGGGAGAAACCGTGACAGGAACACGGCGACGCCCCCGCGTTCGCCGAGGTAGTGCTCGGCGATGCGCCAGTTGCGCTCGCCGAGCTTGCGCCCGGCCCGGCTCGCACGGATGCGTGGACCGGCCCAACGGCCGAGGAAGAAGCCGATGCTCTCGCCGCCGATGGCGCCGAGGACGAGAGCGATGACGAGCCAGACGAACTGCGGCGTCGAGGTGACGCCGACCGACGCGACGAGTGCGATGGTGTCGCCGGGCACGATGAGCCCGACGAAGACCGACGTTTCGAGCAGCATGCCGACTCCGGCGAGCAGCGTGCGCAGCACCGGATCGAGGTCGCGGATCCACTCGATGAGGGTGCTGAGGAAGTCGGTCACGCCCCAGAGTGTAGCGATCCGGCCCGAAAAACTGACCGGTGCGGCACGCCAGATGTCGCGTGCGAAACCCGATATGTGCGACCTCACTCGGCATCGAGAGATATTCCGTTCGACCCCGAGTGAAATATGCTTCGACGCCAAACCAAACTCGCAGCAAACTCACAGACTCGGTAGAATCGAGTCAGTCGGCATCCCGCCGATGGCTCCGGCGAGAATGACATCTCGTGGCGGATCTCACTAAGGGAGTGCATCTCTGAGTGAGGTGCGCGCTCTGTGTTCAGGAGCGTGAAATGAACGAGTTCCTCGATCCGTTGACCCTGTCCAGGTGGCAGTTCGGGTTGACAACGCTGTACCACTTCATCTTCGTGCCGCTCACGATCGGCATGTGCCTGCTCGTCGCGATTCTGCAGACGGTGTGGGTGAAGACCGGCAAAGTGAAGTACCTGCGGCTCACGCGGTTGTTCGGCAAAATCTTCCTCATCAACTTTGCGATGGGCGTCGTCACCGGCATCGTGCAGGAGTTCCAGTTCGGCATGAACTGGTCGAACTACTCCCGCTTCGTCGGCGACATCTTCGGTGCACCGCTCGCGATGGAGGGCCTCATCGCCTTCTTCTTCGAGGCCACCTTCATCGGCCTCTGGATCTTCGGCTGGGACAAGCTGCCGAAGAAGATCCACGTCATGACCATCTGGTTCGTCTGGCTCGGCACCGTCGCCTCGGCCTACTTCATCCTCGCGGCGAATGCGTTCATGCAGAACCCCGAGGGCTTCACGATCAACGAGGAGCGTGGCCGCGCCGAGCTCGAGAGCATCGGTGCCGTACTCACCAACCCGGTCGCGGTGACGCAGTTTCCCCACACCATTTTCGCCGCGGTCATGTTCGCCGGCGTGGTCATCGTGTCGACGGCCGCGTGGCACCTGCGTCGCGGGCAGCACGTTGAAGAGATGCGCACGGCGTTGCGTTTCGGTGCGTGGACGAACATCATCGCGTTCATGGGGGTGGGCCTCACCGGTCACTCGCTCGGCATGGTGATGACGGAGACCCAGCCGATGAAGATGGCCGCGGCCGAGGCGCTCTACAACAACGCCTCGGGTGCCGACGCCTCGTTCTCGATCTTCAGCTTGGGTACGCCCGACGGTGCTCATGAGATCTTCTCGATCCGTGTGCCGTACCTGCTGTCATTCCTCTCGAACGGCACATTCAACGGTTCCGTCGAGGGCATCCGCGATCTGCAGGCAGAGTTCACCGCGCAGTACTGCGGCGCGGATTCGCTGCTCACCTGCCCGAGCGATGGCCAGTTCGCTCCCATCATCTGGGTCACGTACTGGGCGTTTCGGTGGATGATCGGCCTCGGCGCACTCGCGGCGCTCGTCTCCGCAGTCGGGCTCTGGATCACCCGGAAGAACGCAGAACTGCCCGATTGGGTGTGGCGGGTCGCCATCTGGACCGCACCGCTGCCGATGCTCGCGTCGCTGGTGGGCTGGATCTTCACGGAAATGGGTCGTCAGCCCTGGATCGTATTCGGAGTGATGACGACGGAACAGGGCGTGTCTCCGGGGGTTCCGGGGTGGGCGATTCTCATCTCGCTCATCGTGTTCACCGTCGTCTACGGATCGCTCGCCGTGGTCGAGTTCAAGTTGATCACCCGGGCCGCCAAAGAGGGGCCGCCCGAGATCGCGCTGGGCGACACGGCCGACGGCGGATCAGGCGAACCCGACCATCAGCAGCTCGCGACGGTCTACTAGGAGACGGACATGGAACTCACCACACTCTGGTTCTTCATCGTCGGCGCGATGCTCATCGGGTACTTCGTGCTCGATGGGTTCGACTTCGGCGTCGGCATGTCGTTGCCGTTCCTCGGGAAAGACAACACCGACCGTCGACTCATCATCAACACCATCGGCCCGGTCTGGGACCTCAACGAAACCTGGTTGATCGTCGCCGGCGCTTCGCTGTTCGCCGCGTTCCCCGAGTGGTACGCCACCATGTTCTCGGGGTTCTACCTGGCACTGCTGGTGATCCTCGTCGCCCTGATTCTGCGCGGGGTGTCGTTTGAATACCGGCACCTCGGCAAGGGGCAGCAGTGGACCCGCTGGTTCGATCAGTTCATCTTCTGGGGCTCCGTCATCCCTCCGCTGCTCTGGGGCGTCGCGTTCGCGAACCTCGCGCAGGGGTTGCCGATCATCCCGATGGAGAACGGCGGGTGGCTCTATGAGGGCACACTGCTCACGCTGCTCAACCCGTACGGACTGCTCGGCGGGTTGACTATGCTGCTCATCACGTTCACCCACGGGCTCGTCTTCGTGTCGCTGAAAACGGCGGGCGAGATGCGCGAACACGCGCGGGCGCTCGCCACGAAGGTCGGCGTCGCGGCGATCGTCGCCGGTGCCGCCTTCCTGGTCTGGACGGTGCTGCAGCACCTCGAGAGCCCGTGGCTTTGGGTCATCGTGGCGAGTGCGGTCGTCGCCGCCGTGGCCCTGATCGGCGGATGGGTGGCGAATGTGCTGGGCCGCGAGGGCTGGGCGTTCACCGGCAACGCGGTGGCGATCGCTTTCGCGCTCCTCGCGATCTTTATGTCGATGTTCCCGAACCTCATGGCGTCGAGCATCGACCCCGCCTACTCCATGACGGTGGCCGGGGGAGCGAGCTCGCAGAAGACGCTGGAGCTCATGACCTGGGTCGCGGTCTTCACGCTTCCGCTGGTGCTCGCCTATCAGACGTGGACCTACTGGGTCTTCCGGAAGCGCCTGACCCGCGACGCAATCCCCGCGGGCGCGCACTGATGCCGGTGGCCCGGGGTTTCATCTGATGTGAAGCCCCGGGCTCCCGTAGACTGCCTCGAGCGGCTCCGCACCGCACCGCTTCGACCTGTCAGGAATCTCGTGAAACCCTTCGACCCGAGACTGCTTCGCTATGCGCGCGCAGCCCGTGGCGTTCTGCTCATCGGGGCCGGGCTCGGCCTGCTGCGAACCGGGGCAGTTCTCGCCTGGTCATGGTGCCTGGCGCAGGCGATCACCGCTGCGGCACTCCCGTTCATGGACGGGATTCCCGGAGTGCGGGGTCGCATCGACGAGGGGGCGTTCGCTCCGGATCAGGTGCCGTGGCTCGTGGCCGGCGCTCTGGCTGCCGTGCTCGTGCGATCGGCCGCGAGCTGGGGCATGGACGTCGTCGCCGCGCGGGGCGCCGTCGCCGTGAAGGCGCAGCTCAGGGCTGCGGCGCTCGACGCGCTCGACCGCCGTTCCCCGCAGCGTGATGGCGGCGCGAGCGACGCCGAGCTCGCGACGGTGCTCGGGCGCGGGCTCGATGCGCTCGACGGCTATTTCTCGGGGTACATTCCCCAGCTGATCCTGACTGGGGCGGCGACGCCGATCCTGATCCTTGCCGTGCTCCTCGCCGATCCGCTGAGCGGACTGATCGTCGTCGTGGTGTTTCCCGTCATCCCGGTGTTCATGATTCTGATCGGCCTCGCAACGCAGACGGTGCAGGATCGCCAGTGGGATCAGCTGCAGCGACTGTCGTCGTCGTTCGTCGATGTCGTCGCAGGCCTCGCGACGCTGCGGATCTTCGGGCGCGAGCGGCGTCAGGTCGCGCGCATCGCTCGGGAGACCGACGAGTACCGCTCGCGCACCATGACGGTGCTGCGCGTTACGTTCCTCTCCGGGTTCGTGCTTGACCTCGCCGGCACGTTCTCGATCGCGCTGGTCGCTGTGACGGTGGGCACGCGGCTCGTCAGTGGTGAGTTTCCCCTCGGACTCGGCCTGTTCGTGCTCCTGCTGCTGCCGGAGACCTTCGTGCCGATTCGGCAGGTTGGCTCGGCCTTCCACGCGTCGACCGAGGGGCTTGCGGCGGCCACCCGCGTCTTCGACATCATCGAAGAAGACGGCGACGCTGCACGTGTGCGCGCGGCGACTCCTGCAGCGCCTGGTGCAGCGGGCGCCGATGCGGAAGCGGTTCGCGGCGTGCGTTTCGACGCCGTGAGTGTGGCGCGCGGTGGGCGCCGCGTGGTCGGCCCCGTGAGCTTCGACGTCGCCCCCGGAGAGGTGGTCGCGCTCGTGGGCCCTTCGGGCGCCGGCAAGTCCACGCTGCTTGCAGCCCTCCTCGGCTTTAACGCGCTGATTCGCGGTACGATCACCGCACCCGAGCGCCTCGCGTGGGCCGGCCAGCGCCCGGGCCTCCTGCACGGCACGATCGCCGACAACGTCGCGCTCGGAGCCGATTCCGTTGATCATGAGCTGGT
The DNA here is from genome assembly GCF_001273845.1 of Leucobacter musarum subsp. musarum. Classification (GTDB taxonomy): domain Bacteria; phylum Actinomycetota; class Actinomycetes; order Actinomycetales; family Microbacteriaceae; genus Leucobacter; species Leucobacter musarum. The sequence goes on along the minus strand of NZ_JHBW01000087.1, from coordinate 435,883 downwards.
GAGGTCGGCACTGGCCGACGTGGACCTCGCCGACCTCGATACGGCGTTCGAGCTCGGCGCCGGTGGTACCGGGGTGTCAGGCGGACAGGCGCAGCGCATCGCCGTGGCGCGCGCACTGTACCGGGCGCGCGCACTCGACTGCGGCGCGCTCGTGCTCGATGAGCCGAGCTCTGCCCTTGACGCCGCGAGCGAGGCGCGCATCGGCAAGATCGCACGCGCCGAAGCCGACGCCGGCCGTGCCGTGCTCCTCGTGACGCACCGCGCCGCACTGCAGGCGACGGCCGACCGCGTCGTGCAGGTCGTTCCGGCCGCCGCCGAAGCTCCCGGCACCGAAACGTCCATCTCGGAGGTGGCACAATGAGCCGGCTCACCGAAACTGCGCAACGCACGGACGGGCAGCGCACCGGCCTGAAGCGCACCGCAGCACAGCGGGCCGTGCTCGAGCGTGCGATGCCCAGCCGTCGACGCCGTGCTCCCGGCATCGTGCTCGGCATTCTGGCCGATGCCTGCGTGGTGGGCCTGCTCGGTCTGAGCATGTGGCTCATCGTTCGGGCGGGCGAGCAGCCGCCAATACTTCACCTCACCTTCGCGATCGTGGGGGTGCGGGCGCTCGCGATCGGGCGTGCCGCGTTCCGCTATGCGGAGCGGCTTTTCAGCCACAATGCGGCCCTCGCACAGCTCGCCACGCTGCGGTCGCGCACGTTCGCGGCGCTCGTGCCCCGGGTGCCGGGCGGCATCGAGTCCCATCGCCGCGGCGAGGTGCTGGCCGCGTTCGTCGATGACGTCGATCAGCTGCAAGACGAACCCCTGCGCGTGCGTCAGCCGCTCATCGTGAGCATTGCTGTTACGGCCCTCAGCGTGGTGGTCATCGCGGTGATCTCGGTGCCCGCCGCCCTGGTGTTGCTCGCGGCGCTGCTCATTGGCGGCGGCGCAGCCGTGGCCGTGGCATCGCGTTTCTCGGGGGCCGATGATCGCCGGGTCAGCGCCGCGCGCGCTGACGTCGTCGACGCGCTCCTCGAGCGGTTCTCTGCGGCCGAGGTGCTGTCCGCATTCGGGGCGGTGGATCACCAGCGCGCCCGCATCAGCGACGCCGAGCGTCGGCTCGCGCAGGTGCAGCTCCGCCGCATCCGCACCGCCGGGTTCTCGGGCGCCGTGCTCGGACTCGCATCGGGACTCGCGGCGATCGTCGGCCTGCTCGTGATGCTGCCCGCGCTCGGCACGGAACCTGGTGCCCTCACCGCACCTCTGTTCGCTGCCGCCGTCGTGGTTCCCGCTGCGGTGTTCGAAGTGTTTGCCCAGGTGCCGGCAGCGCTCAGCGCACGACGCGCAGTGCAGGCGAGCGCGGAGCGCGTCGCCGACCTGACCGAGCGCTCGCTTCCGGCGGAGCTCGTGCCGGCCGCATTCGCCGACGACGCAGATGAAACCGTGTCGTCGTTCGAGCCCGAACCGGGGGCGCCGCTCGTCGAGGTGCAGCAGCTCGCGGTGCGACACCCGGGTGCCGACCACGATGCGGTCGCGGGCGTCTCGTTCAGCGTCGCGGCGGGGGAGACCCTCGTGATCACCGGAGCGAGCGGGGCCGGCAAGTCCACGTTGGCTCTGGCACTCGTGCGCTTCCTCGAGTCGCGCGGCGGGTTCGCAGTCGGCGGCCGGGATGTTCGCGAACTGGCACCCGAGAGTGTGCGCGAAATCATCGGACTCTGCGAGCAGCGCCCGTACCTGTTCGACTCCGACCTGCGGCAAAACCTCAAGTTCGCTCGCGACAGCGCTGCACGCGGCTCGGCGAACGATGACGACCTGTGGGCCGTGCTCGATCAGGTCGGGCTCGCCGATTGGGCACTGGAGCGCGGCGGACTCGACGCGCGTCTGGGCGCCGACGGCGCGTGGATTTCGGGCGGTCAGGCGCAGCGCATCGCGCTCGCACGCGCCATCCTCGCGGACTTCCCGGTAGTCGTGCTCGACGAGCCGACTGCCGGGGTTGACCGCGAACTCGCCGATCGACTGCTGACCGACCTGCTCGGCGCGGTCCCCGATGACCGCGCGGTGATCCTGATCACCCACACCGAGCTGCCGGAGGGGATCAGCGCGGCCCGTCTGTCGCTCTGACCGGCTCCCAGCTCCGGTCGAGCACGGCGCGGAAGCGCTCGAGTCGCTCGGGGTTGGGCGAGACGAGAGGCGTGCCGTCGAGGTGCGTGACCGGCCGGATGCCGTGCAGCGCATTCACCGACCACACTTCGCTCGCGCGGAGTTCGTCGGGGGTAACACGCGCGGGCGACAGGTTTGTCGCTGCCGCCCGCAGTGTGGCTTCGGTGACCGATGGCACGCGAGCGGCCTGCGCCACAACGGAACCCTGGTGCGCGGTTCCGCGATCCGGCCACCAGATGACGCTGGTCGTCGCGCCCTCGAGCACCCAGCCGGCCTCATCAGTGAGCAGCGGCTCGCCCCCAAGATCTCGGGCCAGCGCGCTATAGCGGGCGATATTGGGGCCCTTGCGCTCGGCCATGGGGGCAACGCCGCGCGGTGCCGACACGAGTGACACCTGATCGCCGAGCGTGGGGAGCGGGCGCAGCGCGAGTGCCAGACTCGGTGCAGACGCCTCAGAGGTGGCCTCGGCGCTCGCCGACCAGAGTTCGAGCCGAGGGAATCCATCGCCCGACACGGCGATGCGCTCGCGGGCCTCGGAAATGAACGCGGCGAGTGCCTCCGCGATGCGTTGCGGATCTGCGGTGCAATCGCGCTCCAACCACGCGGCGGTCGCCGTGGCTGCGAAGCGCGTCAGGTGCGCACTGAATGCCCGCACCTGGGGTTCGCCCGCGTGCGTGCTGACTCGGAAGGAGTCCGCGGCGAGCAGGTGCGGCTCGGAGGCCGGCTCGTGGCGCCCCGCGCCATTCGAGTCCGGCACGGAACTCACGCGGAGCTCCGGTGCGGAGTCGGGTGATCGCTATCGGGCACCGCAGCCGGTGCTGCGAGCACCGAGTATCCCGCGGGCAGAGATGCTCTGCCGGTGAGCGCGAGCAGCAGCGTGGCGCCTGACCCGCCTCGGGCCGCGAGCGACCCGGCCAACTGCAGGCCACCCGCGAGCACCTCGGCCGGCGGATCGCCAGGCCCGCTCGACGATGCACCGCGTGAGCCGGCGGTGGCGCGTTGAATGTCGAGGCCGTGCACGACGAGTTCGAACGCACGGGTCGGGAGGTACGCGTCGAGTCGCATGCCGCCCACGATCGTCTCGATCACCGGATTGCCGGCGTCGCGCACGGCGCGCAGCACGCGGGCGGCGATCTCCGCGAACGCCAACGCCGGGTCAGCGCCGAGTGCCGCGCCGGCATCGACGCCGCGCTGCAGCACGGCAGACTCATCGGTGCTGGGGTGCGCGAGGTTGCGCGCGTAGTACTCCTCGGCGCTGCGCACGACCTCGATATCCGTGGGCCGGGCGAGATACGTTTCGACGGTGAGGAGCGCACGGCTCGTGTGCCCGACGAGCGCGCGCAGGTTCCACGCGCCGAGCCCCGGCCCCTCCCAGTCCGCGTCGCCGAGCGCGTCGACCACCTCGACCGCCCAGACCGCGGCCGCAGCGAAGTTCGTGCGCGACTCCGCGATTCCGTCGATCTGCATGTCGCGAGCGTAGCACCGGCGGTACGCTGTGACGATGCCTGAAGACCGGTCCGATCCGCACGCTGCACCGAGTGGTGCCGTGCGTTTCGTTGGCACGTTTTTCGAGGACGCCGTTGCGCTCGCCCGGCGCTTCGCGGCCGCAGGGCGGGCCTGGTGCTGGTTCGACGGCGAGGTCTCGGCCCCCGGAGAATCGCGAGTGTCGTACTTTGCGCTCGCATCGGAGGTGCACCGAGCCGAACGCGGTCGCGAGTCGGCGTTTCTCGATGCGTTGCGGGCTGCCGATGCGGCACCGACCGTGGGCAGCGGCGACCGCTCAGTGTGTGGCGGTTGGGCCGGCGGCTGGGCGGTAGCGCTGGGGTACGAGTTCGGAGTCGCGCTGCTCGGCATCGAGCCGCTTGCCGATTTCGGCGGCAGCGGCCGCGACGATCGTGGTGCCCAGCTCGCACCCGGGTTCGCGCTTCGCTGCGATGTGGTGCTCGCCATCGACCATGAATCGCTGACCGCGCGCCTGCACGGTCCGAGCGAACACGCGATCGACGCCTGGCTCGCCGAGCACGGTGGCCTCCTCGCCGCAGCGGCACCCACACCCACATCCACACCCACATCCGTACCCGAACCTGGGCATTCGGCCGAGCCGCGTGGCGCCGCGATCGCGCCCGGGGTACAGGTCTCAACGCATCCGCAGTGGCGCCGCGACGACGCGAGCTACGCGAGAGAGGTGGATGCGTGCCGCGCCGCGATCCGGGCGGGCGATGCGTACGTGCTGTGCCTCACCGACACGGCGGATGCGGCAGGGGCGCCGCAGGATGCGCGCAGTGCCGTCGACGTTTACGCCCGTTTGCGCACGCTGGGCACGCCGATACGCGGCGGCATCATGGATGCGGGGGACCGGGCGCTCGTGAGCGCCAGCCCCGAACGGTTCCTCTCTGTGCGCGGCGATCGTGTGGTGACGCACCCGATCAAGGGCACGCGGCGCCGAGGCGACACCGCGGCCGCAGATCGGGAGCTCGCGGAGGAACTCGCGGCGGATCCGAAAGAGCGCGCTGAGAACCTCATGATCGTCGATCTGATGCGCAACGACCTGAGCCGCGTGTGCGTGCCGGGCACGGTGCGGGTCGAGCGATTCCTCGAGGTCGAGACCCACGCGCACGTGCATCAGCTGGTGAGTACCGTTGCCGGCCGGCTGAGCGCACACTCCGGGATCTGGGACGCGATCGCTGCGACCTTCCCGGGCGGCTCGATGACCGGCGCCCCCAAGCGGCGCGCGGTCGAGCTGCTTCAGCAGATCGAAGGCGGCCCGCGCGGGCTCTATTCGGGGTGCTTCGGATGGGTCGATCGCGGAGGCGACGCCGAGATCGCCATGACCATCCGCAGCGTGGAACTGCTGCGCGAGCGCGCCCACGGCGGCGCAACCGCCACCGTGGGCGCGCGCCTCGGCGCGGGCGGTGGCATCACGATCGACTCGGTGCCGCAGCGCGAGGTCGCCGAGAAGCACCTCAAAGCGGCGGCACTGATGGCCGCGCTGACGCCCGAAGCGATCGCAGACTAGGCGCCGGACGCCTCACCCTCGGCGATGCTCGCGAGGCCCTCGGTCGCAGCGGTCCACCCTTCCGTGAACCCGAGGTCCGCGTGCGTCTGGCGATCCTGCGCCGTCACGTGACGAGCGATCGCCCGGTATTCCGTGCCCTCGGGGTGATCGGTGAACGTGAATTCGGCGGTGAGCGCGATCGGGGCGGGAGCCACCGGTCGCCATTCGGCGTCAATCGCGTTGGTGAAGACGATGCGCCGGGCCGTCTCGGCCGCGAGGAAGACGGCGCTCATGTGCGGCACGAATGTGGTGCCGTCCTCGCTCATGCGGATGACGAATCCGCCTCCGGGCACGAGTTCCAGGCGGTCGATGCGGGTGGTGATCGGCCCCGGGATCCACCACTGCGCGAGGCGCTCCGGGTCGCTCCACGCCCGCCAGACGACTGCTCGGGGCGCGCGAATGATGCGGCTGACTTCGAGGTCGAGCTCGGCGTCGAACGGGGTGAATGGCATGTCGGCTCCTGTCGGTGACTGCCGGGTGCTGTCGGCATCGGATGGCGGATCGCACGGCGTCGTCTCAGTATGCGCCGCAGGCGCGGTCGACGCGAGCATTCCGCAGCGCTCGACGCGGTATCCTGGACGGAAGTGTGCGCTCGCGACGGCGGGCGATCCCGAACGAGATCGAGGTATGTGTGACCGAGCAGCAGGGCCGCGACGCCGAAGGCTACGACTTCCAGGCGATTCAAGACCGCTGGCTTCCCGTATGGGATGAGCTGAAGCCCTTCGAGGTGCCGAACGAGGGTTCGGAGAAGCCGAAGAAGTACGTGCTCGACATGTTCCCGTACCCCTCGGGCGACCTGCACATGGGCCACGCCGAGGCGTTCTGCTTCGGTGACGTGCTCGCGCGCTACTGGCGCGGGCGCGGCTACGACGTGCTGCACCCGATCGGCTGGGACTCGTTCGGCCTGCCTGCCGAAAACGCGGCGATCAAGCGCGGCGTCGACCCGCGCGAGTGGACGTACGCGAACATTGCGCAGCAGAAGGCCTCGTTCCGCCTGTACGCGCCGTCGTTCGACTGGAGCCGCGTGCTGCACACGAGCGACCCCGAGTACTATCGCTGGAACCAGTGGCTCTTCCTGAAGATGTACGAGAAGGGGCTCGCTTACCGCAAGGCGAGCTGGGTCAACTGGGATCCGGTAGACCAGACCGTGCTCGCCAACGAGCAGGTGCTCGCCGACGGCACGTCTGAGCGCTCGGGTGCGATGGTCGTGAAGAAGAAGCTGACGCAGTGGTACTTCCGCATCACGGACTACGCGGATCGCCTGCTCGACGACCTCGACGCGCTCGAAGGCCAGTGGCCCACCAAGGTGCTCAACATGCAGCGCAACTGGATCGGCCGCTCGCGCGGTGCCGAGGTCAAGTTCGAGATTGAGGGCCGCGCTGAGAAGGTGCCCGTCTTCACGACCCGACCCGACACCCTGCACGGGGCGACCTTCATGGTCGTGGCCCCCGACTCCGACCTCGCGGCGGAGCTCGCCGAGGGCGCGTCCGAGGAGTCGCGTGCGGCGTTCCAGGAGTACCTGGCCGCGACGCAGAAGCAGACCGAGATCGAGCGTCAGAACGCTGATCGCGAGAAGACCGGCGTCTTCCTCGACCACTTCGCGGTCAACCCGGTAAACGGTGAGCGCATCCCGGTCTGGGCGTCCGACTACGTGCTCGCCGATTACGGTCACGGCGCGATCATGGCGGTGCCCGCGCACGACCAGCGCGACCTCGACTTCGCGCTGAAGTTCGAACTTCCGGTGCGCGTCGTCGTCGACGTGCGCGACGCCGACGGCGCCGAGCTGCCCGATCCCGCCGAAAGCGGCGTCGCGACGGCGGGCGAGGGCGTGCTGGTCAACTCGGCTGAGCTCGACGGCCTGCCGAAGACTGAGGCGATCGCGCGCGCGATTGAGGTGCTCGAGCAACGCGGCACCGGCCGCGCCTCGACGACGTACCGCCTGCGTGACTGGCTGATCTCGCGCCAGCGCTACTGGGGCACGCCGATCCCGATCTTGCACGGTGCCGACGGCGAGATGCGCCCGGTCGACGCCGATGCGCTGCCGGTCGAGCTGCCCGCCTCCGAGGGTCTCGATCTGAAGCCGAAGGGCGCTTCGCCGCTCGGCGCGGCCACCGAGTGGGCAACCGTCGTCGACCCCGAGACCGGCGACACTTGGACGCGCGACCCCGACACGATGGATACGTTCGTCGACAGCTCGTGGTACTACCTCCGGTTCCTGTCGGCGACCGACAGCACGCAGGCGTTCGACCCCGAGGTCGTCAACGCCTGGGGTCCGATCGATCAGTACGCGGGTGGCGTCGAGCACGCCATTCTGCACCTGCTCTATTCGCGCTTCATCACCAAGGTGCTGCACGATCTCGGCTACCTCGACTTCGACGAGCCCTTCACCTCGTTGCTCAACCAGGGCATGGTGCTGCAAGACGGCGCGAAGATGTCGAAGTCGAAGGGCAATCTCGTCGAGTTTGCGAGCGAGCTGCAGGCGCACGGCGCCGACGCGCTGCGCGTGACACTCGCGTTCGCTGGCCCGCCCGAAGACGACATCGACTGGGCCGACGTGTCGGTGCAGGGCTCTGCGAAGTTCCTGGCACGCGCCTGGCGCATCGTCGACGACGTCGAAGCCTCGGGGGCGGCCCGCGGCGCCGACTTCGCGGCGGGCGACAAGGCGCTCCGCCGGTCGACCCACCGCCTGCTCGCCGATGCCCCCGGGCTCGTCGAGGCGTATAAGTTCAACGTCGTGGTCGCGCGCCTCATGGAACAGGTCAATGTGACGCGCAAGGCGATCGACTCGGGCGCCGGTGTTGCCGACCCGGCCGTGCGCGAGTCGGCTGAGGCGATCACCCAGATCCTGTCGCTCTTCGCACCCTACGCGTCCGAAGATATGTGGGCGAAGCTCGGGTACGAGCCGAGCGTCGCGCTCGCCGAGTGGCCGTCCGCCGACGAGTCGCTGCTCGTCGAAGACGAGGTCACCATGGTCGTGCAGGTCGATGGCAAGGTGCGGGATCGCCTGACGCTCCCCGCCTCGGTGTCTGAGGCGGACGCCGAAGCGGCGGCCCGCGCATCGGCCGGTGTGCAGCGCGCGATCGGCGACCGCCAGATCGTCAACGTCATCGTGCGCGTGCCGAAGATCGTGAGCATCGCGACGAAGCCCGCGGCGTAGGTCGCGGCGGCGCGGCATCGTGCTCGCGCGGTACCGCACGCGTCCACAGCGTCGCGTATGACGCCCGTGGTGGAGATCTGTTCACAGATCGCCGCCACGGGCGTTGTGCGTACCCGACGCCCCCATAGCGTTTCGGCATGGATGTGGAGCAAGCCGGGCGCGGTGCGGCAAGACATGAGGCGATCGAGCCAGATCGTGGGCGCGAGACTCAGGCCGTGGTTCAGGACACCGTGCCGGTCGAAATCGCCCACGCCTGGACTTCAGAGCGTGTGCTCGAACGCGGACACTGGGCCCGCGATGAGTCGTCAGGTCTGTCGAGCATTGCTGCCCCCGGGCCTCTGGCCTGGGAGCCCGCGACGCGAATCCGCGACCGGCTGAAGCGCGCAGTCGCCCTCCCGGTGCTCGTCGGCGTCGTGGTATTCGTCGCAGCCGTTGCCGTGGCGATCGGCATCACGATGGCCCGCGGGCACGCGGTGCCCGACGACGCAGCTTCCTTCGACACCGATCTCGTTGCTGGGGAAAACGCCGGCGATGGTGGTTCCGATGAGGATTCCCGTACCGATGGAGTGATCGAGCCCGGGGGCGGCGCCACAGGCGCGCGGTCGTCGAACGGCGCAGACTCTGCCGCAACCGGCGGCAGAGTGACCCTGCACGTGGTCGGCGCGGTGTCAGCCGCGGGCGTCGTCGAACTGCCTGAGGGTGCTCGCGTGTCCGACGCGATTGCTGCGGCGGGCGGTGCGACCGAAGCGGCTCAGCTCGACGCGGTGAACCTGGCGCGCACTGTCGTCGACGGCGAGCAGATCGTCGTGCCCGACGCCGCGCTGGCTGCGATCTGGGCCGAACAAGGCGCGGGTGGGCTCTCCACTGGGCAGAGCTCGGCGGCCGAGGCGCCGGCGGGCGCTGGCGGGCCTGCAGGGGCAAGTGCGAGCGCGGGCAAGATGTCGCTCAACTCGGCGACGGTCGCCGACCTTGAGACGCTGCCGCGGATCGGGCCTGCGCTCGCGCAGCGCATCGTCGATTGGCGGGAGGCGAATGGTGGGTTCGGTTCTGTGGATGAGCTGCTCGAAGTCTCCGGGATCGGAGCGAAGACACTTGAGGGGTTCAGAGATCTGGTCGTGCCGTGACACGCCGCTCCGCACCCGGGCGTGATGATCCCTCAGCCGTGAGCGGCGACTCCGCGCCCGCGACCGACCAATTCGTCTCCGCGACGCGCGCGCCACCGGGAATCTGGCGGCTCTTCGCCCCGGCACTCGTGATCTGGGCCATCGTGTCCGTGTGCATCGTGCTCCCGGGTACTGGCGCCCGGCTCGCCATCGGTGCGGCACTGGCCGGCACTATCGCGATCATCTTGACTCGCTGGTTGACGGCGCGACGTGTGCTCGCCTGCGTAGTCTTGCTGTGCGGGTTCGCCGTGGTACTGGGCGCGCGAGTGGACGTGCTCGAAGCTGTCCGAGCAGACCCGGGGTTCCGCAGTGCGGCCGAGCGCGGCTCACCGCTCGAACTCAAGGTGACGCTGCGTGCGTTTCCGAAGCTCGGCACGGATGCCAACGGACGACGTGCCGGGTGGGTGTCTGCTGCAGCGCTGAGTCGCGGCGGGTCGGTGCCGGTGGTGCTGTGGTTCGACGACCCGAAAGGGGTGGAGCAGTGGGCCCCGGGCTCTCGGCTTCAAGTGCAGGGCCGACTGGTGGTGCTCGAACCCGGATCATCGGCCGCGTACGGTGTGCGCGTGTCGGAGGCCGAGATGAGGAGCGACCCCGATGGGGCGAATACGGTGCATCGAGCACAGGCGGCCCTCAGCCGGTGGGCGACGCATCTGCGCGGGGGATTGCGCGATCTGTCAGCGGGCGTACCCGGGGCATCGCTCGTGCCGGGGTTTGCGGTCGGCGATACGTCCCTGGTCTCAGAGCAGCTGAACGCCGACATGCAGCAGAGTTCATTGACCCACCTCGTCGCAGTGTCCGGCGCCAATTGCGCGCTGGTCGTATCGGCCATGGCCTCGGTCGTCGCGAGACTCGGTGTCGGGCGGCGGGGGCGAATCATCGGTTCGGCGGTGGCACTCCTCGGCTTCGTCGGTGTGGTCGGGCCCGATGCGAGCCTGCAGCGGGCAGCGGTGATGGCCGCGGTCGTGCTGGTCTCAGGGTACGGCGGAAAGCGCGCCTCGGCGCTTCCCTGTCTGGCGCTCGCAATTCTCACCCTGCTGATCGCTGACCCCTGGCAGGCGCTGCAACCCGGTTTCGCGCTCTCGGTCACGGCCACCGCGGGTATCCTGCTCTGGGCACCCGGCATCTCGCGAGCGATTGGTCGAATGTTCGCGGTGCCGCAGTGGGTGCGCCTCCCTGTTGCGGTGGCGATCGCCGCACAGTTCGCCTGCGGTCCGCTCTTGCTGCTGGTGCAAGATGGCTTTCCTGCTGCCGGCTTGGTCGCGAACGTGCTTGCCGCGCCAGCCGCACCGTGGGGGACGGGACTCGGGTTGCTGGCTATGCTCACAGCACCAGTCTCGAGCTCAGCGGCGGCGGTGTGCGTGTGGGGCGCGGCGATTGCGGCGCGATGGATCGAAGCGACCGCTGCGGTGACCGCAGCGCTTCCGGCCGCGCGCTGGCTCTGGCCAGGTGGATGGAGCGGCGCGCTGCTGCTCGGAGCGGTCGAGGCGCTGGTGCTGATCGTGTGGTGGATTCTGCGCGATCGCCCGGGAGAGCGAAGAGGCCGGTTGCAAGGCCTGAGTGCTCGGGGGAGTCGCAGCGCAGGCGAGGTGGGTCGAGAAGCCTGCGCCGAATCCCGCTCCTCGCTGGCGAGCGGGCCCGACCCCTGGGGCGAGGTGCGTCCGCGTCCGACCAAGATACGGGTCTGGCTCGCCGCGCTCTCGGCTGCGGCTGCCGGAGTGTTCCTCGGCCCAACGTTGATCGTGCCGACGGCCGATCAGATCGGCACTCCCGGAGACTGGAGCGTGGTGGCCTGCGACGTGGGGCAGGGTGACGCATTGATGCTGCGCGACCCCGCCGCACCTGACGCGGTCATGATGGTCGACACGGGCGATGACGCTGATTTGCTGACCGCATGCCTCGATCGTTTCGGCATCGGGCGTGTGGCGATCCTCGTCCTGTCTCATGACGATCGCGACCATGTCGGTGCCCTCCCAGCCATCATCGATCGTGTCGATCGCGCTTTGGTGGCGCCGAACAATCGTGAGGATGGGGGCGCGAGGCCGGTCGTCTCGACGCTCTCGGAGGCCGGCGTGCCCGTGACAGCCGGGGTTGCTGGCGTGCGCGGTGCACTGGGCGACCTGCGCTGGGAAGTGCTTGCGCCTGCCCCGGATATCGTGCCCGCTGATACGAACGCGGCCAGCCAGGTGCTGCGGGTTGACGCCGGTGGACTCACCGTGCTCCTCCTCGCCGATACCGGGGAGACTGAACAGCTTGCACTCGAACGGTCAGGCGCGGCGCTCGAGGCAGACGTCATGAAAGTCGCGCATCACGGCTCGTCTGACCTCGATCCAGCGCTGTTTGCGCGCGTGCACGCCGAAGTCGGATTGATCTCGGTCGGGGCAGACAACTCGTACGGTCATCCGACGGTCTCAGCGCTCGACGGGCTGGCGCGGGCGGGAACGCGAGCGCTGCGCACGGATCAGCTCGGGTCCATCGCGCTGAGCGGGCGTGCGGGGGCGCTGCGCACCTGGGTGGAGCGGGGAAAATGACATCGGCGCTCTACCGGGACGGACGGCCGCACGCGCCTCGATGTCGGAGCGCGCCGGTAGGCTGGTGAGGTGGCACAGGCACGGAAAGCGGCAACCCGGGCGGGTTCTGCGAAGGCGAAGATTCAGCAGCTGGACTGGAGCGAGGCACGACCGGCTTCTGTCGTGCTCATTTCGGGTCCCGAGGCCTTTCTCGCCGACCGCGCCGGCCAGGCGATCAAGTCTGCCCTCGTCGATGCGCACACCGACCTCGAAGTACACGATGTCGATGCCGCTTCGTACACGGCAGGTGAGCTCTTCACCATCGCCAGTCCGTCGCTCTTTGCCGAGCCCCGGCTCATTCGGGTCGACGGCGTTGAGAAGTGCTCCGACGCGTTCCTCGAAGATGCGAAGCGTTACGTGGTCGAGCCCGCAGACGACACGACGCTCGTGTTGCGACACTCTGGCGGGCAGCGCGGAAAAGCGCTGCTCGATCTGGTGCGTGGTGGCGCGGGGGCCGGCATCGAGGTGGTCTGCCCTGAAATGAAGAAGGATCAGGACCGCCTGGCGTTCGTGCAAGCCGAGTTCCGTCGGGCCGGCGCGCAGGCGACTCCGGGCGCCGTGCGCCAGCTCGCTGCGGCGTACTCAGGCGGAATCGGTGAGCTCGCGGGCGCGATCACTCAACTCGTCTCTGACGTGGGCACGCGCATCGACGAAGATCAGGTCACCCGCGCTACCGAAGGGCGCGTGGAGACGAACGCCTTCCGCGTGGCAGACGCCGCGACAGCGGGGCGCGCTGCCGACGCGCTCGTGCTGCTGCGTCAGGCGTTTTCGACCGGCACCGATCCGATTCCGATGCTCGCGGCATTGAATATCAAGGTACGCGCGATGGCTCGGGTGTACGGAGCCGCGGGATCCGGCGGCCAAATGGCGAAGGAGCTCGGCATGGCCCCGTGGCAGGTCGACCGCGCATTGCGCGAGGTGCGGGGGTGGCGCGAGGAGGATCTCGCGCGGGCCATCGATCTGGCCGCGGAAACCGAGTGGCTGCTGAAGGGTGGCAGCCGTGACCCCGAGTACGCGCTTGAGAAGTACCTGCTCTTCGTCGCGAAGCGCGGGCGGGCGTCGTCGCGCTGAAATGCGGTGGCCCGCTCGAAGCGCGACCTCGTCGCGCGCCACGTTAGCGACCGCTGGAACAGTGTGGGCAAACGAAAGAGGGCCCCGCAGAAGCGGGGCCCTCAATACTGCTGCGCAGTGAGCGTTAGAGCGCTGCGACCTGAGCAGCCAGGCTCGACTTGCGGTTCGCAGCCTGGTTCTTGTGGATGACGCCCTTGGAGACGGCCTTGTCCAGCTTGCGGCTTGCAACCTTCAGCTTTGCCTCGGCAGCTGCCTTGTCGCCAACGGCGATAGCGGTGCGGGTCGCGCGCACGACGGTGCGGAGCTCGCTCTTGTACGCACGGTTCCGCTCGGTCGCCTTGAGGTTGGTCTTGATGCGCTTGAGCTGCGACTTAATGTTTGCCACGTTGAGATGTGTCCTTTGAAATCCAGTTGACGGGTTTGATCCGCACGGTGAGAGAGGGCACCTTACGGGTGGTGTGGTGATGACCACACGCAAGCCAAGAGTCGAGTCTAGCAGAACTCGGGACGTGATGCCCGGTATTGCTGTCGTGTCAAGAATGTCGGTGGTCCCTGGTGAGATGGAAGCATGACCCCCGGCACCGGTGAGTACCCCGCAACAGGCGGCGAGTTGGCTGTGACTGGTGCGGCCGCAGGAGCTCTGTCGGCTCTGTCGGCTTCATTTTCCGCAGCCGGTGCGGCTCGGCGTGCGCGAGTCGATGAGTTGCTGACCTGGGTGGAGCACCTCGAAGGCGTGCAACGGGCCCTCGATGCGGCGCGGAGCGAGTTTCTCGGTGCGGCGGTCGAGCTCGCCACCGAACCCGGGGAAGGGCGGAGTACCGAGTTGGAGTACCGGTCACTGCGTGCGGAGGCTGCACTCCTGCTCGGAACGAGCGAGCGCGCCGCCGAGGCGCGCATGGATGCGGCGTATACGCTGCGCCGTCACTATCGCAGCGCGCACTCGGCACTCGCGAGCGGCGAGATCACGGCGACGCATGCGCGAGTCATCGTGGATTCCGGCCTCGTGATTGGGGCGGGCGATGCCTCGACCGTAGTGGCGCGCCGCGCGGCTTACGAACGCGAAGTGCTCGTGCACGCGCGCGTCGAGACGGCCAACCGACTGCGGCCAATCGCACGCAGACTCGCCGAGGAGTATGCAGAGCGCACCCTCGATGAGCGACACGAGGAGGCCGTGCGCCAGCGCCGCGTTGTCGTGACCGCGGGAGCCGATGGAATGTCCGAGCTGACAGCGGTACTGCCGACCATCGAAGCCTTCGCGATCCACGACCGGTTGACGCGCATCGCTCGCGAGGTGGATCCAGTGTCGACGACTCGAATGCGTGACCAGGTGCGAGCCGACGTACTGTGTGACTTGGTGTTGGGAGGCAGCGAGGCGGGGCTGCGTGTTGCGCGACACCCCGACGGCAATCGGGCCGGCGAACGCGCCATCGATGCCCGCGTGCAGGTCATCGTGCCCTGGGAGGCGCTGCACGCGCCACGATCGGGCAATAGCGCACCGGTGGCCGAGCTCGTCGGTGCGGGCCCGGTACCGCTGCAGGGCATCCGCGCACTCGCGGCCTCCTCACCCGTGTGGCAACGCGTCGTGACGCAGCCCCAGACCGCCGACGTGCTCAGCGTTGACCGGTACCGCCCGAGCGCGAGCATGCGCCGTCGGCTGGGAGCACGCGATCAGCACTGCCGCTTTCCCGGATGCCGCGTCCCCGTCGCGCGGTGCGACCTCGACCACACGGTCGACGCGGCGCTCGGGGGCGCGACTGCCACCGACAACCTCGCCCACCTGTGCCGTGGTCACCACGTGCTGAAACACCACTCCGATTGGCGCGTGCGGCAGGGCGGCGACGGTGTGCTGCACTGGACGAGTCCCGCCGGTCGTGCATACGCAGACCGGCCTCCGGGCCGCGTGAGATTCGCGCGCTCCGCTGAGGGGGCTGCGTCGGCGAAAAGGTCGCCGGGTGACGATGAGGATGGAGAACAATCGGATGGCGATGCGTTCAGAGGGCCCTACCCGGGTGAACCCTTCTGATGCTCCAGAACGACCAGAAGTCGGCACGCGCGCGATCCGGCGCCTGCGCGTGCGATAATTGCGAACAATGTCTCCACGCAGCTTGAACCCCCCGGCACCGGCGTCGACCGACCCCGCGAAGATCCGCAACTTCTGCATCATCGCGCACATCGATCACGGCAAGTCGACGCTTGCCGACCGAATGCTGCAGGTCACCGGAACGGTGCCCGACCGTGAAATGCGCGCGCAGTACCTCGACAAGATGGATATCGAGCGCGAGCGCGGCATCACGATCAAGTCGCAGGCGGTGCGCATGCACTGGGCAACCGATGCGGGTGACTTCGCTCTCAACATGATCGACACCCCGGGGCACGTCGACTTCAGCTACGAGGTGTCGCGCTCGCTCGCCGCGTGCGAGGGGGCGATCCTGCTGGTCGACGCCGCGCAGGGCATTGAGGCGCAGACGCTCGCGAACCTCTACCTCGCGATGGAGAATGACCTCGAAATCATCCCGGTCCTGAACAAGATCGACCTCCCGGCTGCCGACCCCGAGCGCGTGTCGCGCGAGATCGCTGATCTGATCGGTGGCGATCCCGACGACATTTTGAAGGTGTCGGGCAAGACCGGTGCCGGCGTGGAAGAGCTCCTCGATCGCGTGGTTGAGCGCATCCCCGCGCCCGTGGGCGTGGCCGATGCCGCCCCGCGAGCGATGATCTTCGACTCGGTATACGACCCGTACCGCGGCGTCGTCACCTACGTGCGCATGATCGATGGCAATCTGTCGCCGCGCGAAAAGATCCAGATGATGTCGACCGGGTACGACCACGAGGCGCTCGAGATCGGCGTGTCGGCGCCCGAGATGCGACCGACGCAGGGGCTTGCCGTCGGCGAGGTCGGCTATCTGATCACCGGTGTGAAAGATGTGCGGCTCTCGAAGGTCGGCGACACCGTCACCGCAAAGCGCAACCCGGCGACCGAGGTGCTGCCCGGCTACACCGACCCGAAGCCCATGGTGTTCTCGGGTCTGTACCCGCTCGATGGCTCCGATTACCCGGTGCTGCGTGAGGCGCTCGACAAGTTGAAGCTCGAAGACGCAGCACTCCAATACGAACCCGAGACGTCAGTCGCGCTCGGCTTCGGCTTCCGCTGCGGCTTCCTAGGCCTGCTCCACCTCGAGATCATCTCCGAGCGCCTGCGCCGCGAGTTCGACCTCGACCTCATCGCCACCGCGCCGAGCGTCGTCTACCAGGTCACGAAGGAAGACGGCACTGAGGTGACGGTGACGAACCCGTCGGAGTACCCCGACGGCAAAATCCGCAACGTGCGCGAGCCCGTCGTGAAGACGGCGATCCTGGCGCCGAAAGACTACGTCGGCGCCATCATGGAGCTCTGCCAGAGCCGCCGCGGCAGCTTGCTCGGCATGGAATACCTGGGGGAGCGCGTGGAGCTCCGCTACAGCATTCCGCTCGGCGAGATCGTCTTCGACTTCTTCGACCACCTGAAGAGTCGTACGCAGGGCTATGCAAGCCTCGACTACGAACCCATGGGTGATCAGGAAGCCGACCTCGTAAAGGTCGACATCCTGCTGCAGGGAGACACGGTCGACGCCTTCAGCGCGATCGTGCACCGCGACAATGCCTACAGCTACGGCACGATGATGGCGGAGCGACTCCGCAAGCTCATCCCGCGCCAGCAGTTCGAGGTGCCGATTCAGGCAGCGATTGGCGCGCGAGTGATCGCTCGCGAGACGATCCGCGCGATTCGCAAGGACGTGCTCGCGAAGTGCTACGGCGGCGACATCAGCCGCAAGCGCAAACTGCTCGAGAAGCAGAAAGAGGGCAAGAAGCGCATGAAGATGGTGGGGCGCGTCGAAGTTCCCCAAGAAGCCTTCATCGCAGCGCTCTCCGGAGATGTGGAGGGCAAGGAAGGCGCCAAGCGATGAGCAAGGAGCAGCCCCCGCGCCGCAGCAGCCACGTCGAGATGCCGTTGACGTATGCCGCTGTCGGCGCGTCGAAGCAACCCGATATCGTCAAATTTCCGCCGGAAGGCATGACCTCGTACGAGGAAGAACTGCGTCTCGGCAGCGGACAGGAGCGCTTCCTGCTCGCATCGAGTCTGCTCATGACCTGGGGCGCGCAACGCGGTTCGGGCGTGCGCGTCACCGACATCGTGCGCGGCTCGGGCGCGGAATACGCCGGCCCGTCGTTCTCGGGTGACGGCATCCCTGAAGCCGCGGGTGAGCTCGAAGAGCACTTCGGGCCCGACGGCGAACCGTTCATCGTCGCCGGAACAACAGCGACGCTGCACGCAGATGGCCAAGACCCGCGAGGCATACTCGTGATCTACACCATCGATGACGAACGATGCGTCGGTTTCGCGTGGGGCACCCGAGACGATCAGGGCGCCGTAGGCGAGCAACGCTTCGCGATTGAATTCCGTCCCGACGACACCGTGTGGGCAGTCGCCCGCGGATTCGTCGCTGCCCCGAAGAGCGGGCTGCTGGGCCTCAAGGGGCGTGCCGACGTGCGCATCGCGCTCGACGCCGTGAAATCGCAGCTCGCGAGCCTCGCCCCGGGCGCACAACCTGCACCCAACTTGGGGGCGGCAGACGATGAGAAACCTGCCGCCATCACTGTCGACGGCGATGCTGCCGACGTCGTCGAGAGTGTCGAATCGTCGCCGGAGGCACCTGAAGTGCTCGAACCGGAGTTCGAAGAGTCAGGCGAGACTCCCGCGTCCGATGAGCCGTCCGAGCCAAGTGCGGCATCAGAACTGATCGTGGAGGAGGAGACGGTCTCGTTCGCTGAGCCCGAAGAGCCTGCCGAGCCGGAAGCATCTGCCGAGCCGGAAGCCTCAGATGAGCCCGATGCATCGCCCGAGCCCGACGCATCGCCCAAGACAGAAGCTTTGCCCGTGACAGAAGTGTCACCACTGCCAGAAGACTCGCGTGAGCCCGAAGCATCTGCAGCGCCCGCAGATTCACCCCAACCCAGCCCGGTGACTGAACCGGTCGCGACTGTAGGCGACGACTCCTCCACCTCCGAAGTGCCCGTGTCGACCACGCATCAGCGTCGTCCGAGCAGCCGTCGGTGATCCGCCGTGCCGAGCGCGCTCCCCGAGGGTGATCCGGCTCCCGAAGACGGCTCGCTTCCTGCGAGCGTCGCTATCGGGGCCGAACACCGAAACTTCGGCGTCTACGTGCACGTCCCGTACTGCCGTGTTCGCTGCGGGTACTGCGACTTCAACACCTATACCGCGAGCGAGCTCGGCGGCACGACCCGTGACGATTACGCATCCCAAGTCGGCCAGGAGCTCGCTTTGGGGGCGTCGGTGCTCCGCGACGCGGGTCTGCCTGAACGCCCGGTTTCGACCGTGTTCTTCGGAGGTGGCACGCCGACGCTGCTGCCGGCGAGCGACCTTGCGACCATGCTCGGCCGCATCCGCGAGGAGTGGGGGCTGGCGCAGGGAGCCGAAGTGACGACGGAAGCGAACCCGGATTCCGTTGACGCCGCGTACCTGCGCACGCTCGCTGAGGCCGGCTTCACCCGCGTGAGTTTCGGCATGCAGTCGGCCGTGCCGCACGTGCTCGCCACACTCGACCGCACCCACTCGCCCGAGCGCGTGCCGCTCGTCACCCAATGGGCTCGTGACGCGGGCCTCCAGGTCAGTGTCGACCTCATCTACGGCACGCCAGGCGAAAGCCTTGCCGACTGGGAACGCTCGATCGACGCCGCACTCGCGTGCGCTCCCGATCACATTTCGGCGTACGCGTTGATCATCGAGCGCGGCACCAAACTCGCAGCGCAGATTCGACGTGGCGAGGTGGCGGAACCCGACGAGGACCTGCACGCCGAGATGTACGAGCTCGCCGATGCGCGCTTCGCTGCGGCTGGCTTCTCGTGGTACGAGATCAGCAATTGGTCGCGCACCCCGGAGACCCGCTCCCGGCACAATCTCTCGTACTGGACGGGCGAAGACTGGTGGGCTGCGGGTCCAGGCGCCCACAGCCACGTCGGCGGCGTTCGATGGTGGAACGTCAAGCACCCGGGTGCCTATGCGCAACGCATGGCGGCGGGCGTCTCCCCGGCGCACTCGCGCGAGACCCTCATCGATGCGTCACGCCGTGAAGAACGCATTCTGCTCGAAACCCGGATCGCCGAGGGCCTGCCTGCGGAGGTGTTGACGGCGGAGGAGCGCCGGGCGATTCCGCAGCTCATCGCCGACGGCCTCATCGACGGGCGAGCCGCGATCGGTGGCCGGGTGATCCCGACCCTGCGCGGTCGGTTGCTCGCGGATACCGTCGTGCACCGGCTGCTCGGCAGCTGACGTGCATCGAGCTCACGCCTCAGATCTCGCCGCAGGCGAACACGGAGCCGCCGCTCCGAATGCCGCCTGATCGTCGGACTACGGTAGGCTTAGCACTCGGAATATGCGAGTGCCAGCGCCCGTGCGCGTGGCCCGCATCCACGATTCGGCGTCAGGAGGGGCAATGGTTTCCGAGCGCAGCCTTGCTGTACTGCACGCGATCGTCAACGACTACGTCTCCTCGAACGAACCCGTGGGCTCGAAGGCGATCGTTGATCGCCACAGCTTCGGGGTGTCTGCGGCGACGATCCGCAACGATATGGCGCTGCTCGAAGAAGACGAGCTGATCGCGCAGCCGCACACGTCGTCAGGTCGTGTCCCCACAGACAAGGGGTACCGGCTCTATGTCGACACTCTGGCTCGCATTCGCCCGTTGACGGTCGCTCAGCGCACGGCGATCGAGCGGTTCCTCGGTGATTCTTCAGACCTCGACGACGTTATGGCCCGCACCGTGCGTCTGCTCTCGCAGCTCACCAATCAGGTCGCCGTGGCGCAGTACCCGTCGTTGCGTCGCACCGCGGTACGGCACATCGATCTCGTGGCGCTCGGTGAAGATCGCGTGCTGAGCGTGCTGATTCTCGGCAGCGGGGTCGTCGAGCAGCAGGTCGCTTGGTTGCCGGCTTCGCGCGTCACCGAGGCCTGGGTGCACGGCCTGCGCCAGCGGATCGCTGAAGCGGCGGTCGGCATCGACGTCGAATCTGCAGCCGCGGCCGTCGCAGAACTCGAAGCAGATATCGAGACCTGGGCGCAACCCGACGAAATCGACCTCGTGCGGCGCGTACTGACCGTCGTCTCCGACCAGCTCCAGGCCAATCGCAACGACCGCATCGCCGTCGCCGGCGCAGCCAATCTGTCGCGCCCCGACGGCGAATTCGCCGGATCGTTGCCGGTGGTGCTGGAGGCGATCGAAGAGCAGGTGACCCTGCTGCGACTCTTCGGCGAACTCGCGCACGAAGGCAGAGAGGTTTCTGCGTCGATCGGGCGCGAAAACGAGCCGTACGGGTTGTCTGAGACCTCGATTATCGCGTCCACGTACGAAGAGGGCATCGCCGTGTCGAAGCTCGGCGTGCTCGGCCCGCTGCGCATGGATTATGCCGGCAACATTTCGACGGTGCGCGCGGTCGCCCGATACCTCAACCGATTCCTGGGTGAAGAGCGGTAATCCGCCGCCTCATCCGACCAGCACTTTCCACCACCAACCCCTAGGAGTACAACAGCGTGGCCGATCACTACGAGACCCTCGGAGTCACCCGCGAGGCGACCCCCGAAGAGATCAAAAAGGCCTACCGGCGTTTGGCGCGCCAGCTGCACCCGGATGTGAATCCGAGCGAAGACGCGGCAGAGAAGTTCAAAGACGTGACGCACGCGTACGACGTGCTCAGCGACCCCGAGCAGCGTCAGCGCTATGACATGGGCGGCGGCCAGGGCGGTGCGGCGGGCTTCGGCGATATCTTCGAGACGTTCTTCGGGGGCGGTTTCGGCGGCGGTCAGCGCGGCCCGCGCTCGCGTTCGGAGCGCGGTGACGATGCGATGATTCGCGTGGACGTCTCGCTCGAAGACGTCATTTTCGGCACCCAGCGTGAGATCACGGTCAATACGGCGGTGCTCTGCAACGTCTGCCAGGGCAGCTGCTGCCAGCCCGGCACGCACCCCGTCACCTGCGATGTGTGCGGTGGCCAGGGTCAGGTGCAGCGTCAGGTCCGTTCGCTGTTCGGCAACGTGGTCACGATGCACCCGTGCGGCAGCTGCCAGGGGTATGGCACGGTCATCGAGCATCCCTGCGTCGAGTGCGCGGGCAAGGGGCGAGTGCGCGAGCGCCGCACCTTCCCGATCGACGTGCCCTCGGGCATCGATACCGGCACTCGCCTGCAGATGCGTGGCGGTGGCGAGGTCGGCCCGGGCGGTGGGCCCAATGGCGACCTCTTCATCGAGTTCCGCGTGATGCACCACGATATCTTCAGCCGCGACGGCAACGATCTGCTCTGCACGATGCAGTTGTCGATGACTGACGCGATTCTTGGCGCGAGTGCGAAACTCGCGGGGCTCGACGGCGAGGTCGAGGTCGAGGTCGAAGCCGGCACCCAGTCGGGTGACATGCTGACGGTGCGCGGGCGCGGCATCCAGGGGCTGCGCAGCACGACGCGCGGCGACCTCAAGATTGCGGTGCAGGTCGCGACGCCGACCAAGCTGTCGAACCGAGAGAAAGATCTGGTGCGCCAGCTCGCCGCGCTGCGCAAGGATGAGCAGCCGCATCTCGGGGAGTTCCACCAGGGCTTCTTCGGCAAGATTCGCGACCGCTTCTTCCGCCAGGGCTGAGCATGGCGAACCTCTACTACCGGGAAGATCTCGACAATGCGGCGTTCGCTCCGGGCGCGCTGGTCGAGATCACCGGTGAGGAGGCGCGGCACGCGGTTCGCGTGAGCCGGCTGCGCGTCGGCGAGCGCATTCTCGTGGGCAATGGTCGCGGTGCGATCGGTGCCGGCACCGCAGAGCACGTCGCGAAGGATCGCTTCAGCGTGCGCATTGATCACGCCGAGGGCGGTGACGCCGCCGTCGGGCCTCGCCTGGTGCTCGTCCAGGCACTCGCCAAGGGCGATCGCGACGAGCGCGCTGTCGAACAGTCGACCGAGTTCGGCGTCGACGCGATCGTGCCCTGGCAGGCGAGCCGCTCCGTTTCGCGCTGGGACGGCGCGGGTGGTGCGGAGAAGACCGCGAAGGGTGTCGCCAAGTGGCAGCGTATCGCGCGTGAAGCGGCGAAGCAGTCGATGCGGGCTGCGATTCCCGTTGTGGGCGAACCCGTCGCACTGTCCGACCTCGAACTCCTGGCACGGAGTGATCGTTCCGCGGTGATCGCGCTGCATCCGCGGGGTGCGCTGACACTGTCGGAGTGGGGGCGATCCGCCGCGGTCAGTGCAAGTGCGATCGACGACGTCGTACTCGTCGTCGGCCCAGAAGGCGGGTTTGCTGATGCCGAGCTCGACGCGCTCGAAGCGGCGGGGGCACACGTTCTCGTGCTGGGCACGACCGTGCTCCGCACCTCTTCGGCGGGTCCGGCTGCGATGGCCGTGCTGAATACGACGTTCGGGCGCTGGTAAGGGCCGAGGCACTTCGTCCCCGGCCCGCCAGCGCCCAGTACGCTCAGTTCACCTCGGCGGGAACCCGTTCGGCGACGGCACGCTGCGGCTGCGGCGCGGTCGATGTCGTGTTCGCGGCGCCGTGCCCGTCGCCGGCGAGCATCGATTCGTCGAACGGGAGCGCGCCGCTGAGCACGCGACGCACCCGCTCGGAGTCGATCTGCCGCGTCCACGACCCGATGAGCAGCGTTGCCACCGCGTTGCCGGTGAAGTTGGTCAGCGCGCGGCCCTCCGACATGAAACGGTCGATGCCGACGATCACGCCGACGCCGTCGACGAGTTCGGGGCGGTAGGCCTGCAGCCCACCCGCGAGCGTCGCGAGACCCGCACCGGTGACTCCGGCGGCACCTTTCGATGCGATGATCATGAAGACGAGGAGGCCGATCTGCTCGCTCAAATTCATGGGGTCGCCCATGCCCGTCGCGATGAAGAGCGACGCCATGGTGAGGTAGATCGCGGTGCCGTCGAGGTTGAAGGAGTAGCCGGTCGGCACCGTGATGCCGACGACGGGCTTCGAGACCCCGACGTGCTCCATCTTGGCGATGAGGCGGGGGAGCGCCGACTCCGATGACGACGTGCCGACGATCAGCAGGTACTCGCGGCCGAGGTACTTCATGAGGCTGAAGATGTTGACGCGGGTGACGGCGTAGAGCAGCGTGCCGAGCACCCCGACGATGAACACGATGCAGGTGAGATAGAACGCAATCATCAGTACGCCGAGGCTCCAGATCGCGGCGATGCCGGTCTTGCCGACCACGGCTGCGATTGCCCCGAAGGCGCCGACGGGCGCGATCCACAGGATCATGCTGAGAATGCGGAAGACCAGCGCCTGCAGGTGCTTGATGCCCGCCATGATCGGTGCGCCGCGCTCGCCGAGCCCTTGCAGCGCGAAGCCTGCCAACAGTGCGATGAAGAGCACCTGCAGCACACTCTCGCCGGTGAAGGCGGAGAAGAAGGTTGTCGGGATGATGCCGAGCAAGAACTCGTGCGTGCCGCTTGCAGCGCCTTCGGTGGCGTACTCGGCGCCCTGCATGTCGAGGCCGGCGCCGGGGTGGATGACGTTGCCGACGACCAACCCGATGGCGAGTGCAAGAGTCGACATGGCCATGAAGTAGACCAGGGCGAGGCCGCCGATCTTGCCGACCGTCGCCGCCTTCGCGATCGACCCGACGCCGATCACGATCGTGCAGAAGATGATCGGTGCGATCATCATCTTGATGAGACCGACGAAGGCCTTGCCGAGCGGCTCAAGGGCAACGGCGAAGTCGGGTGCCACCAAGCCGACCGCGGCGCCGAGCACGACTGCGATGATCACGGAGACGTACAGCCAGGTGTGCTTGTCCCACCGACGCCGCCGGGCCGGGCGTGGGTCGTGTGCTTCGTTCGAGCGGGAATGCCGCGCGGGGGCCGGGATGACCATGAAGTTCCTCCTGAGAACGCCGTTGTCCATGTGCAATGCGGCGGTGATCGAGAAGCGCTCGGTGCCGTCGCGTTCAACACGCTAAGCGGCGCGAAGATGACGAGCGCATTTCGGGCTTATCGGACCCCGGCGGGGTGCGATTGGAGCGTTCGAGCCGGGCCTGGTCCGTGCCACAATGTTCCGCATGGCAGCGAAGGCGGTACCGCGAACGGCGCGCAGCGCGACGTCCCGGGTGTTCCTTGTGCTCTCCGCCGCCGTGCTCGTCGTCACGGTCGCGGTTACGGCGCTCCTGGTCTGGGACAGCCGCCGCGCGGAGTACGGCGAGGCCGAGCGCACGACGCACGCGCTCTCGCTCGCTCTCGCCGCATCTCCCACGACCGCCACGGCTTTGGGCGAGGGGATCGATTCGGAACCCGCCGAGGAGCTCCGCGCGCTGGTCTCGCGTCTGAGCCGTGAGGCCGGCGTGAGCTATGTCACGGTGATGGACGCGCAGGGCATCCGGTTCACGCACCCGGACGCGAGCGAGATCGGCCAGCACTATCGCGGCACGATCCCCGCCACCCCCACGGTGCTCTCCGAACGATGGACCGGCACGCTGGGCCCCTCCGTGCGCACGATCGCCCCCGTGGTCTCGGTGGGCGATTCGACGGCTCCCGACCGTGTGCTGGGCTGGGTGTCGGTCGGCATCACCGTCGAGTCGATCGGCGGTGAGATCGTGCAGGATCTGCCGCTCGTGTTCGGGGTGAGTGCCGTGTTCGTCGCACTAGGAGTGCTCGCCGCGTTACTCGGACGGCTGGCGACGCGGCGCATCACGGGCGACCTGTCTGCGTCGGCGGTGCACGAGGCGCTCGTCTCGCACGAGTCGCTCCGCACGCTGAGCGAGTCGCTGCGCGCTCAGACCCACGAGCACGCCAACCGATTGCACACCGCGATCGCGCTGCTCGAACTCGGTCGTACCTCTGACGCGATCGAGATGCTTGCCGACACGTCGCGGCGCAGTCAGGAGCTCGTCGATCGTGTGACCGCGCCGGCCGCGCTCGACCCGATCGTGAGCGCGCTGATCCTGGGCAAGACAGCGCAGGCGGCCGAACGCGGCGTGGAACTCGACGCCGACATCGACCTCGCGCCCGGAGACGCACAGCTCGTGGAAACGATCGCGCTGTCAACCATGGACCTGGTCACCGTCATCGGCAATCTTCTTGACAACGCCATCGACGCTGCCGCGTCCGGCGCGGCGCGGCCGAGGAGCGTCTGTCTCGAAATCGTGTGGACGATGGAGGGCGGGCTGCGCGTGACCGTCTCGGATTCGGGCGACGGCATCGATCCGGCGCTGCTCGAGCGCGTGTTCGACTGGGGCGTCTCGACCAAGACGACCGCGATGGGTGCGGTTCCGGAGGAACGCGGGGTCGGGCTCGCGCTCGTGTCCCGACTCGTCACGAACGTTGGGGGAGACGTGGCAGTGTCGAGCGCGCCGACGCGGTTCACCGCGGTCGTGCCCGCCAGCAACGTTCCGACCGTGTCCGCTGAGGTGGCGCCGTGACACATATCGCTTCCGAAACTTCCGGATCATCTGCCGCCATCCGCGTCATCCTCGTCGATGACGATCCCCTCACGCTCGAACTGCACCGCGCCCATCTGCAGCGCGTGGGTGGGTTCACGGTGGCGGCCGAGTGCCGCGATGCGCGTTCGGCGGCGCGCGCCGTCACCGACCCCGCACTGGCCGCCGACCTCGTGCTGCTCGATGTGACGATGCCGGATGGGACGGGCCTCGAGGTGCTGCGGCACGCACGCGCACGCGGCGTGCGCACCGACGTCATCGCGGTGAGCGGTGTGCGTGACGTCGACGTGGTGCGCGAGATGGTGGCACTGGGGGCGGTGCAGTATTTGATCAAGCCCTACACGTTCGCGATGTTCCGCGAGCGAATCGAAGCGTTCCGGGAGTACCACCGCAGGTCGCATCAGACCACCGGCGACGCAACACAGCACGAAGTCGATGCGATGCTCGCATCGCTGCGAACCACGCCCGTGAGCACCCTGCCGAAGGGGATCGCCGCGGCCACCCTCGAGTCGGTCACCCGTGTGGTGCGCGATCGCGGCCCGAGCACGGCGAGTGAAGTCGCCGCCGGGCTCGGAATCTCGCGCGAGGTGAGCCGACGCTATCTGGAGTACCTCGCAGACGCCGACCGCCTGGTGCGCGAGCCACGCTACGGCGCGCGCGGCCGACCGCAGGTCGAGTACCGCTGGCACGACGGGGCGGCGCCTCCCGGCAGCGTCTAGACTGGACGCATGGCAGTAGACACCGTGTTCGGTAAGATCGTGTCCGGCGAGATCCCGGTCGAGATCCTCGCGGAGACCGCGCGCGTCATCGCGTTCCCCGACATCAACCCGCAGGCACCGGTACACATTCTCGTGATCCCGAAGACCACGGCGTACGAGAATGTTGTGGAGCTCGCGGCGGCCGAGCCCGAAACCCTCGCGGAGATGGTCGCGGTCGCGAAGCGGCTCGCCGACGAGCGCGCCAACGGTGAGTTCCGCCTCATCTTCAACAACGGTGCGACCGCGGGTCAGACCGTGTTCCACGTCCACGCGCACGTGCTCGCGGGCGACCTCGAGGAGCGTTCACTCGGTGACGCCTGATCCTGAGCTGCAGCGCACCATCCTGCTCGCCGGAGTCGACCTCGCGTCGTTCCTCGGGCATCGCGACCAGCTGATCTCTGACTTGGAGGCGCAGCACCCCGATGTGCGATTCCATGCGCGCGACCAGGTGCTCACGCTGCACGGGCCGTCTGGCGCGGTGCGTGCCGCCGAGCAAGTCGTCAACGAAATACTCGAATTGGCACGTCGCAGTGGTGCGGTGTCGCGCCGCGACGTGCAGGAGGTGACACGCATGGTGCACGACGGTCAGGGGCCGACGGCTGCGCAGGTGCTCAGCGAACCGATTCTGTCGGTGCGCGGGCATGCCGTGCGCGCCCAGACCCGTGGGCAGCGCGCTTACGTCGACGCCATCGATCAGCACACCATCGTGTTCGGCATCGGGCCTGCCGGAACGGGGAAGACCTACCTCGCCATGGCGAAGGCCGTGCAGGCGCTGCAGCGCCGCGAGGTCGCGAAGATCATTCTGACGCGACCCGCAGTCGAAGCCGGTGAGCGTTTGGGGTATCTCCCAGGCACGCTCGAAGACAAGATTGACCCGTATCTCCGGCCGCTTTTCGATGCGATCGGTTCAATGATGGATGCCGACGTGGTGCCCAAGCTCCTCGCGAGCGGCACGATCGAGGTGGCGCCGCTCGCCTACATGCGCGGCCGCACGCTCAACGAGTCCTTCGTCATTCTCGATGAGGCGCAGAACACGACCCCCGAGCAGATGAAGATGTTCTTGACGCGTCTCGGCTACGGCTCGAAGATGGTGGTCACGGGCGACGTCACGCAGGTCGACCTGCCGATCGCGGCGAGCGGTTTGCGCGTCGTCAACCGCATTCTCCGCGGAGTCGAAGACATCCACTTCGCCGAACTCGGCTCTGACGACATCGTGCGGCACAATCTCGTCAGTCGCATCGTCGACGCCTACAGCGCATACGATCAGTCGGCCCAGCAGCACCAGAACGGAGGCGCCCAGTGAGCGTCGAGATCAATAACGAGTCAGGGATCGACGTCGAGGTCGGGCGCATGCAGCGCCTTGCCGCATTCGTGCTCGAGTCCCTGCACGTGCACCCCGATACCGAGGTGGGCGTCATGCTCGTCGACGAGGGGTCCATCGAGCGCCTGCACGTGCAATGGATGGACGAGCCGGGGCCGACCGACGTGCTCAGCTTCCCCATGGACGAGCTTCGCCCGGGGCGGTCCGACGCGCAGACTCCCGCCGGCCTCCTCGGAGACATCGTGATCTGCCCGCAGGTTGCCGAGGCGCAGGCAGACGCGGCGGGGCATGATCTGCCCCAGGAGATCTCCGTGCTGCTCACCCACGGCATGCTGCACCTGCTCGGGTTCGACCATGCGAACCCGGAGGAGGAGGCGGAGATGTTCGGGCTGCAGCGCGATCTGCTGCTCTCCTTCGCCATGCACGAGCGCTCTCGATGAGTCTGCCGCTCGCACTGCTCTTTCTCGCAGCTGCGGCGGTGCTGCTGGCAGTCGGCGGTCTGCTCGCTGCGACTGACGCCGCGCTCGGGGTGCGTTCCAAGGCCGAACTGCTCGCGCTTGCCGAAGAATCACCGCGCACCGGCGCTGCGATTCGTGCGATCGCGGAAGACGAGGCGCGACATGCGAATGCGCTCGGATTCGCGCGCGTGTTCGCCGAAACACTGTCGGCCGTGCTCATCACACTGGTGCTCGCATACTCGCTTGAGCAGCTGTGGCTTGAGCTGGTGCTCGCCACCCTGGTTATGACCGCGGTGACCTTCGTACTGGTGGGGTCGAGCCCGCGCACGGTGGGATCGCACCACCCCGACGCCGTCATTCGTTTCGCGGCCCCATTGCTGCGCGGACTGCGCGTCATTCTCGGCCCGATCGCCACGGGTCTCGTGCACTTCGGTGATCGAGTGACTCCCGGGCGCGGCACGAATCGGCGCATTCGCGACGAGCAGCAGCTGCTCTCGATGGTCGATCAGGCCGCTGAGCAGGCCGTGCTCGAAGACGACGATCGCGATTACATTCACTCGCTCGTCGAATTCGGCGACACGTTGGTGCGCGAGGTGATGGTGCCCCGTATCGACATGGTGACGGTCGATGCGGATCAGACCGTTCGTGAAGCTCTCGAGCAGCTGCTCGCGGCGCGGCATTCGCGCGTGCCGGTCATCGACGGCGACGTCGATGACGTGGTCGGCATCGCTTATCTCCGAGATGCGAGCGGGTTCATGCTCCGCCGGCCCGAAGAAGCCGAGCAGGCTCCAATCACACGCATCACGAAACCCGCGATCTTCGTGCCCGAAGTGCAGCGCGCCGACCGGCTGCTGCGGCAGATGCAACAGGAGTCCAATCATCTTGCGCTCACCGTCGATGAGTACGGCGGCATCTCCGGGCTCGTCACCCTGGAAGACCTGATTGAGGAACTGCTCGGCGACATCTCGGACGAGCATGATCGAGATGTTCCCGAGATCATCACTCGCGACGACGGCTCATTCCTCGTCGCAGCGCGCCTATCGGTCGACGAACTCGGTGAGCTCTTCGGCATCGAACTGGAGGACGACGAGGTCGAGACCGTCGGCGGATTGGTTGCGAAAACCCTGGGTCGCTTGCCTGAGCGCGGCGATACCGTCACTATTGCAGGAATTGAGCTCACGGCCGCCGACACGGAAAGACGGAGACAGCGGTTGCGCACTGTCGAAGCGCGCTGGGTCGGGCAGGTCGACGGAGAGGAAGAACTATGACCGAGCAGCCAGAGGAGACCACGGTGGATTCGCCGGAGTTCCGGGCAGGATTCGTCTCGTTCGTGGGGCGCCCGAACGTCGGAAAATCGACGCTGACCAATGCCCTCGTCGGGGAGAAGATCGCCATCACGAGCCCGAAGCCGCAAACGACGCGGCGGGCGATCCGAGGTATTGCGCATCACGCGCATGGCCAGCTCATCATCGTGGACACTCCGGGGATTCACCGTCCGCGCACCCTGCTCGGTGAGCGTCTGAACGCGCTGGTCGAAGCGACACTCGGCGATGTCGACGTCATCGGGTTCTGCGTCCCCGCAACCGAGAAGCTCGGCCCCGGCGACAAGTTCATCAATGATCGCCTCAACGATTTCCCCCGTGCGAAGAAAGTCGCCGTACTCACCAAAGTCGACGAGGCGTCGAACGGCGAGATCATCGATCAGCTCACGCGCCTCGGTGAGCTCCGCGAATGGGACGCGGTGGTGCCGATCTCGTCAGTGACGAATGATCAGCTCGACGTGTTGACCGACGTGCTGCTCGAACTCATGCCGGTGTCGCCTCCGCTGTACGAGGAAGAGCAGACGACCGACGAAGGAGAAGACGACCGTATCGCCGAGCTGATTCGCGAGGCGGCGCTCGAGGGCGTGCGCGACGAGCTGCCGCACTCGCTGGCAGCGACCGTCGAAGACCGCGAAGAGCGCGAAGACGGACTTCTGGAGATCTACGCAAACCTGTACGTGGAGCGCGATAGCCAGAAGGGCATCATCATCGGACACCGCGGGTCGCGCCTCCGCGACGTGGGCGAGAGAGCACGCAAGGAGATCGAAGCGCTGCTCGGCCGGCGTATTTACCTGTCGCTGCGGGTCAAGGTACTGAAGGAGTGGCAGCGCGATCCCAAAGCACTGGGAAAGCTCGGTTTCAACTAAGCTCTCGCGTAGGTGGCGCTGCAGGGGTGCCAGCGCATCGAAGGGGTCGCCATGGATATCACGGACGAGACGCAGATCACCACGTTGTTCCAGAGCTACGGCATCGTCGGCATCGCCTGGTACATTGTCATCGCGATCGCGCTCTGGCGCGTGTTCTCGAAGGCGGGATATCCCGGAATTCTGGCGATCATCCCGATCGTCAATGTCTTCATCCTGGTGAAGGTAGCCGGGTACTCCGCGTGGATGGGGCTGCTCTACCTGATTCCGATTGTGAACATCATCTTCGGCATCTTCGTGGCGATCCGTCTCGGTGAACGCTTTGGCAAGGGGGGCGCGTTCTCGTTCTTCCTGCTCTGGCTGTTCGCGTTCATCGGCTACCTCATCATCGGGTTTGGTGACGCGAAGTACCGACGCAGCTGAACGGTCGGGGCGAGGGTGCGGGCCGATCACCGTCCACCGGAGAAGCCTCCGCCCCCGCCGCCTCCGGCGAACCCACCGCCGGTCGATCCGCCAGAGCTGCTCGAGGTGTAGCTCACGGATGAATGCAGTGACTGCGTGAATTGCGAGATCGTGCTCGTCGCGTGTTCGATCCCCGCGAGCCCGACCGCTGGGTACCACAGTGGCACGGACGCAGCGTGTTCCTGATAGGCGACTTGGAGCACGCGCGTCCATTCTTTCTCCAGGCCGAACAGCATGGCATAGGGGAGCAGACGTTCGTACAGGTGCACGACGTGCACAGTTCCATCCGCTGCACGCTCCGCACCCGTGTGCGACTGCAGCATCCGCAGGCGATCGGCCTCCGCGACGCGGATGAACTCGCGGACGCCCTCGAGGTATTCACGAGCCTCCGCGCCCGTTGGTGTGCTCACGCGCTGCTTCACGATCGACCCGATCGCGAGAACCGCAGCGAACAGCCCCATCGCGATGAACGCGACCGCGAGTCCGTTGTTGCGCTGCGCCAGCGCGAGGAACGTGAGCACGGCGAGCACCGCGACGCACGCCAGGGAGATCCACCCCCAGCGCCGGGCGGGACGACTCACGATGCGTTCCCAGTACCCGCGATCCGTCGCTGCGGTGGTGCCCGCCGACTGCAGCGCCGCCATGCGCTTGCCGAACTTCTCGTCGCGCTTCGGTACCGAAAACGCCTCGCCCGGTGTCCCTGACGGAAAGAGCTCGCGCAGCGCTGCGACATCCAGCGGATCGGCGGCCCGTGATGGGTCGATGAGGCGGAGCACGGGCTGGCCGGGCTTGTCGCCGAAGAAGCCGTGTTCTGTCTCGCCATCTTCAATGCGGATCGCTCCGCGCACCGCGAGGTGCACGAGCTGGGCGGAGGCCGCCTTCTCCGACGCCCCGACGAGGGGGCCGGCGATGAGCGGCGGGAGTGAATCGGGCACGTCGTACTGTGCGACGATGGTGCCCCGCCCGTGAGCGCGCTTCCGACGCGTGGAGAGTGCAGACCCGACGCCCGCACCTGCCGCGGCGAGAGCCGCGCCGCCGACGATGAACGGCAACGTGTCGAGTGTGAAGTTCGGCAGCCGAGCGGCTGGCTGAGCGACGGTACCGGCAACAAGCCCGATCGCCACGCTGAGTCCCTGCCGAGGGGCAAGGGCGAGCGGCGCTATCTCGAATGACGTGCCCGCCCGCGTCATCGCGCAGGTGTCGGTCGAGCCGGCAGCACCCGCAAGACAGCGCGTATTGCCGTTGAGGTGATCCGCCAGTGCATCTGAGAAGTTGACTGTGGCGCTGAACGATGCCACGGGCTGCAGGTGCTCGAAGTCCATCAGGTCCCAGAAGAACTCGTCTGCGTCGCCGTCCGCGCGCGCGAGCACGACATCGCGCAGCGTGTATGAGATCACGTAGGTCTGCTCGCCGTGCACGTACTCATCGGTGCCGGTGAGTACCGCGATGAACCCATCGTCTTCCTCGATGTCAAACGGCACCGCATCGCCTCGGGTATCGGTGACGGTGAAATTCGACGGATTGGTATCGACGCCCTCGTACTTTTCGGGGAGGCCGCGGACGATGCCGCGATTCTGATCGACATCGGGGAACTCGGCGATGAGCGTCTCCGTGATGTGAGCGCTTGCCCGGCCCTCGGCATCCGTGTCGAGGTGCACATCGACATGCCAGCTCCGGTAGGAGAAGTCAGAGACGTCGGCGTGGGCCGGGGTCGAGGGGAGTCCCCATCCGAGGAACGCGAGTGCCGCGAGCAGCAGTGCACCGACGGTCGTGCGGGCGAGGCGGGAACGAGTGGCCATGCATGCCAGGCTAGGGCACTCGTGCGGTGAGCGCCGAGGTCACGTGTGCGACTTCGAGGCGCGCACCTCGTCTGAACGCGGAGCCGCGAAGTGCTAGAGTGATCCACATGCTGTTCGGCTCGCTTCTTCTTAGCTGCCGCGACGAGTCCTCGACTTCGAACTAATCAGTCTCTGGCCTCTCTCGTCGCGGCGTTTGTGTTTGGCTGAGCAAGTTTTCGACGAGAAAGACGAGTCCATGCAGAATCTGCAGCAGCCTTCGGGAATGCCCACGCACCGTTACCGCCCGTTCCACGAGATCATCGACGTGGAGTTGCCGGATCGCACCTGGCCCTCGCGCCGCATCACGGAGGCCCCGCGCTGGTGCGCCGTCGATCTCCGTGACGGCAACCAGGCGCTCATCGACCCGATGAGCCCCGAGCGCAAGCGCATCATGTTCGACCTGCTCGTGAAGATGGGCTACAAAGAGATCGAGGTCGGCTTCCCGTCGGCGAGCCAGACCGATTTCGATTTCGTGCGGCACCTGATCGAAGACAACGCGATCCCCGACGACGTCACCATTCAGGTGCTGACGCAGGCCCGCGAACACCTCATCACCCGCACCTACGAATCGCTGATCGGCGCGAAGCGCGCCATCGTGCACCTGTACAACTCGACCAGCATTCTGCAGCGCGACGTCGTGTTCCGATCGGATCGCGCTGGCATCAAGCAGATCGCCGTCGATGGCGCGAAACTGTGCAAGGCGAGCGAGCACATCTGCGCCGATACCGAGATCTACTACGAGTACTCGCCCGAGTCGTACACGGGAACCGAGCTTGAGTACGCCGTCGAGGTGTGCAACGACGTGCTCGAGGTGTTTGAACCGACTGCGGAGCGCAAGGTGATCATCAACCTCCCCGCGACGGTCGAGATGGCGACGCCCAACGTCTACGCTGACTCGATCGAGTGGATGAGTCGGCACCTGAACCACCGCGAGAACGTCATCCTGTCTCTGCACCCGCACAACGATCGAGGCACCGGCATCGCTGCCGCCGAGCTCGGCTATCAAGCCGGCGCCGACCGCATCGAGGGCTGCCTGTTCGGCAACGGCGAGCGCACGGGCAACGTCGATCTCGTGGCCCTGGGCATCAACCTGTTCACGCAGGGGATCGATCCTCAGATCGATTTTTCGCGTCTCGATGAGGTACGCCGCACGGCCGAGTACTGCAACCAGCTTCGGGTGCCCGAGCGCAGCCCGTGGGCCGGTGACCTGGTCTACACCGCCTTCTCTGGTTCGCACCAAGACGCGATCAAGAAGGGCTTCGAGCGCATGGCTCAGGATGCCGAAGCCGCGGGTGTGACCGTCGACGACATCGAGTGGGCCGTGCCGTACCTGCCCGTCGACCCGAAAGACCTGGGCCGCTCGTACGAGGCAGTCATTCGCGTCAACTCGCAGTCGGGTAAGGGCGGCGTCGCCTATCTCCTCAAGACGGATCACCACCTCGACCTGCCTCGTCGTCTGCAGATCGAATTCAGTTCGGTCGTGCAGGGGGTGACCGACGCTGAGGGCGGCGAGGTCTCGAGCGACGAGATCTGGCGCATCTTCCAGGATGAGTATCTTCCGTCGCAGCACGCCGATGCCGAGCGCTGGGGGCACTACGAAATCTTCCGCACCTCCTCGACGAGTGCCGGTGACGGGGTCACCGAACTCACCGTCGATTACCGTGCGGGGAGCGAAGATCAGCAAACGACGGCTCGCGGCAACGGCCCGGTCGACGCGTTCATCACGGCGTTGAACGAAGGTGGGCACTCCGTGACGCTCTTCGATTACGTTGAGCACGCGATGAGCTCGGGTGGCGACGCAGTCGCTGCATCGTATGTCGACCTCGAGGTCGACGGTCAGCGGCTGTGGGGCGTCGGCATCGACCCCGATACGAGTCGGGCCACGCTCAAGGCGATCATCAGTTCGGTGAACCGATCGATCCGTAATACGGCTGCAACTGGCGTGACCGCAGAGTCGGCTCAGCTCGGCGCCTGACGCATCGGCAGCGTCGCTCCCGAATCGTACATATGTTCGAGTGCACGGAGTGGCGCTGCGGCCGATGTCGATGGAACCTCGTAGGGTGATGGGGTGATTGCTTCGATTCGCGGGCCGGTGCTCGCCTCCGGTGCCGGCTGGGTAGTGATCGAGGTCGGCGGCCTCGGTATGCGTGTGGAAGTGCCGCACGGGCGCGTCGCTCAAGCGGTGCCCGGCGATGAACTCCTCCTGTTGACGTCGTTGGTCGTTCGCGAAGACTCGCTCACGCTCTTCGGGTTCGCCTCGCAGCAGGAACTCGACGTCTTCGGCCACCTGATCGCGGTGTCGGGTGTCGGCCCGCGGAGTGCGCTCGGGGTGCTCTCTGCCTTGACGCCCAGTGAGATTGCCGGCGCCGTTGCGAACGACGACGAGAAACCGTTTCGCAAGGTGTCGGGCATCGGTCCGAAGACGGCGAAACTCATCACCGTCTCGCTCGCCGGCAAGCTCTCCGAGATCGCGCTCGGTGCGGGGCCTGGCAATGAAGCCGACTCGGTTCCGGACGCAGGTGAGGCGACCGCCGCCGCCGTGGCTGACGGGCTTGCGGGCCTGGGCTGGAGCGAATCCGATGCTCGAGTCGCCGTCGATGACGCGCTCGCGGCGGGGGCGCCCTCAGACCATGCCGGGCTCCTCCGAGCAGCCCTGGCGCTGCTCCAAGCGGGTCGCGGCGGCAATCGTGCGTCGAGGGGTGCCCGATGACGGGGGAGTTGTCGGCGCAGGCGACCCCCTCCGAGCAGGGCTACGAGGGGGCGTTGCGCCCGGCGACGCTCGCAGAGTTCGTCGGCCAAGCGAAGGTGCGTCGGCAGCTGTCGCTGTTGCTCGATGCCGCGACCATGCGTCGACACACTCCGGATCACATCCTGCTCGCTGGGCCGCCCGGGCTCGGCAAGACCACGCTGTCGATGATCGTCGCCGCTGAACTCGACAAGCCGTTGCATCAGACCTCAGGCCCGGCGATTCAGCATGCGGGCGACCTCGCCGCTGTGCTCTCCGCGCTCACCCCGGGCGAAGTGCTGTTCATCGATGAGATCCATCGCATGGCGCGCAGCGCCGAAGAGATGCTCTATCTGGCGATGGAGGACTTCAAAGTCGACATCATGGTCGGCAAGGGAGCCGGAGCAACTTCGGTGCCCCTCGACCTGGCGCCATTCACGCTCGTCGGCGCGACGACTCGCGCCGGGCTGCTCCCGAACCCGCTGCGCGATCGTTTCGGGTTTACCGCGCATCTCGAGTTCTATGCCGATGAAGAGCTGGCCAGTGTCGTGCGCCGGGCAGCCGGACTGCTCGGCTTCTCGTTGTCTGAGACCGGGGTCGAGGAGATCGCCCGTCGTTCACGCGGAACGCCGCGCATCGCGAACCGACTGCTGCGACGCGTGCGCGATTACAGCCTGGTGCACGAGGCGCCGGGTGATACCGGCACCGTGCGAGCCGCACTGGCGCTCTACGATGTGGACGAGCACGGACTTGACCGACTCGACCGCGAGGTGCTCCGAGCGGTCGTCGAGCGCTTTAATGGCGGGCCGGTCGGCCTATCGACGCTCGCGGTGTCGGTCGGCGAAGAGGCGGAGACCATCGAGGCGGTCGTCGAGCCGTTCCTCGTGCGCACGGGATTGCTGTCGCGCACGCCCCGCGGACGCGTCGCGACGCGCCTCGGATGGGAGCACGTGGGTCTTGAATCCCCGACGGTGGGGTAGTCGCACTCGCTCGTGCGGGTAGGGGCATGCGATTCGCCCAGAAAATCATCAGATGGCGGGGAGCATTCACAGCGACCTCCCGATAAACTGATCGAATCTGTGCCTCACGAGACGCACGTGCACGCCCATTGAAAGGACCATTGTGGCTCTGGACCCGATCACTATTGTGATGTTCGCGCTGATCGCGCTGTTGATCTTCTTCATGTTCCGCAACGGCAAGAAGCGTCAGGCAGCGATGCAGGAGCTGCAGAACAATGTTCGTCCCGGTGCCGAGGTGATGCTGCAGTCGGGCATTTACGGCACGATTGACTCGATCGACGAAGAAGACAACAAGGTGACCGTGCGCAGCGGCACCTCGACCTTTGTCGTGCACCGCAACGCGGTGTCGCAGGTCGTATCGCCGGTTGATGCAGCTGCCGCTGCACCCGCTGCAGATCTTGCGCCCGATGACGACCCCGCGTTCGGCGAGCGTCTCGGTGCTCAGAACGAGACGTCGCCGATCGCGGATGCCGCTGCGGATGCCGAAACGGCTGCGCAGAATGGCGCTGCCGCCGCTGAGTCCGAAATCGCGGGCAACACCGGCGAAACCCCCGATGCCGATGAGACGGGAACCGGTTCAGCGCCCAAGGCCTGATCCTGTGGTTGCGGCTCTCGGGCCGCAACCATCCCCGCTCGCGTAGAGAGAAAGCAGTCCAGTCTTGGCGTCTTCACCCGCCGTGAGGCGAGCCCGTCGCTCACTCATCTTCCTTCTGATCATCATTGTGGGGCTCTCCGGTCTCATCGCCTATGGCGTGTTCCGGAGCAGCGCTACGTGGACGCCGAAGCTGGCGCTCGACCTGCAAGGCGGAACTCAGATTCTGCTCGCGGCGGAGCAGACCGATGGCGAGACGGTCGCGGGCGACCAACTGCAGCAAGCAGTGTCGATCATCCGTCAGCGTGTCGACGCAGCCGGCGTCTCCGAGGCCGAGATTACGACGCAGGGTAACCAGCACATCTCGGTCTCGATTCCCGGGAAGGCCGATGAAGCCACGTTGCAGCGCATCGAAGCTTCGGCGAAGCTCGACTTCCGCCCGGTCCTGACGTACAACGTCAGTGCGAGTGCCGCGACAGCGGATACCGAAGTCAGCGAAGACGAAGCGGCAGCTGCGGAAGATGACGCGAAGGATGCTGACGCGAAGGATGCTGACGCGAAAGCCGACGATGCGGCCGCGACTGACACGAGCGATCTCGACCCCGAGACGATTCCCGAGAGCGCTGGCGATCTTGCCTGGATCACCCCGGCGCTCCAGGAGAAGTTCGATGCCTTCACCTGCAACTCCGAGGATGCGCTGGGAGCCGGTGACGCTCCTGACGACCGTCCGCTCATTACCTGTGACGACACGGGCGCGCTGAAGTACATTCTGGGCCCCGTCGAGCTCGACGGCTCCGTGATCAGCGACGCGACGGCTCAGGTCGGTACAACCTCCACGGGCGCCTCCACCGGCGAGTGGGTCGTGCAGATCATCATGAACAAGCAGGGCACCGAGACGTTCGGCAAGATCAGCACGCGACTCTTCGGCGCAACTGCGCCCCAGAATCAGTTCGCGTTCGTGCTCGATGGTCGCGTGCTCTCCGCTCCGACGATGCAGGCTCAGATTCTCGACGGTCGCCCGTCGATCAGTGGCCAGTTCACCCAGGAGTCGGCTGCGGCGCTCGCCGATCAGCTGAAGTTCGGAGCTCTGCCGATCGACTTCACCGTGCAAAGCCAGGAAGATATCTCAGCGACGCTCGGCACGAACCAGCTCGCGGCGGGGCTTCTCGCCGGGTTGATCGGCCTCGTGCTCGTGGTGATCTACTCCGCATTCCAATACCGCGCCCTGGGTTCGCTCACCGTCGCATCCTTGGTGATCGCCGGTATTCTGACCTACCTCCTGCTCACCTTCTTCTCGTGGCGACAGGGCTACCGATTGTCGTTGGCCGGCGTCGCGGGCATCATCGTTGCGGTCGGATTTACAGCGGATTCGTTCATCGTCTACTTCGAGCGCATTCGTGACGCGCTGCGCGACGGATTCTCCATCGAGAGCGCGGTCGAGCACGGATGGAAGCGCGCGTTCCGCACGGTGCTTGCCTCGGACGGCGTCAACTTCCTCGCCGCGGTGATCCTCTTCATCCTGGCTGTGGGCAACGTGAAGGGCTTCGCGTTCACACTGGGCCTGACGACCCTCGTGGACGTCGCGGTCGTGGCACTCTTCACGCACCCGATGATGACGCTGCTCGCACGGACTCGGTTCTACCAGGGCGGGCACCCCTTCTCTGGGCTCGATCCGAATAAGCTCGGCGCGGTGTACCGCGGTCGCATGCAGTTCCGCGAGCCGGTGATGTCCAGCCAGGGCGCCGGTAAGAAGAACGCACGCAGCCAGGGCGAAGCCGCCCGTCGCCAGACGATCGCCGAGCGCAAGGCCCTCGCAGCCAACGCCTCGACCGGAAAGGACAGCTGATCATGGCTCGTCGCTCATTCGCCGAGTTCGGCAACGCGCTCTACACCGGTGAGAAGTCCATCAACTTCGTCGGTCGACGCAAGACGTGGTACCTGATCTCGCTGATCTTGATCGTGATCTCGATCGCGGGCCCGATGCTGCGTGGCGGGTTCGCGTTCGGTATCGAATTCACCGGTGGCAGCCAGTTCCAGGTGCACCTCGCCGATGGCCAGGACCGCGACCCGGCGATCGCCGAGGCGGCGGTCCGGGAGGCGTTGCCGTCGAGCGCGCCTCGCGTGTCTCAGCTCGGCCCCACCGACATACGCGTGCAGACGGAGGCGCTGGACGACGCGGAGAACCGAGTCGTCGCCGAAGCGCTCGCCACGAAGTACGATGTGCCGGTCGATGAGGTCACGACCTCCTACATCGGGCCTGCATGGGGGCAAGACATCACTCGTCAGGCGATCATCGCCCTGATCGTGTTCATCTTGTTCGCGGCCTTGGTCATGGCGATTTACTTCCGCACATGGAAGATGTCGCTCGCCGCCATCATCGCGTTGCTCCACGACCTGGTGATCACGGCTGGCATCTACGGAATTTCCGGGTTCGAGATCACGCCTGCGGCGATGATCGGGTTCCTCACGATTCTGGGCTACTCGCTGTACGACACCGTCGTGGTGTTCGATAAGATCCGCGAGAACACGGCCCCGGGTGAATTGAACGATCGACGCACGTTTGCGGAATCGGTGAACTTGGGCGTGAACCAGACGCTGGTGCGTTCGATCAACACCTCGATCGTCGCGCTGTTGCCCGTCGGCTCGATTCTCTTCATCGGTGCATTCGTGCTCGGCGCGGGAACACTGCGCGACATCTCGCTCGCGCTCTTCATCGGTATCTTCGTGGGAGCGTATTCCACGATCTTCATCGCCTCTCCGGCCTATGCGCACCTGCGCGAGGGCGAGGCAGCGATCAAGAAGCGCGATGCCAAGGTGCTGCGGTTGCGTGAACGCAACGACGCCACCACCGCGGATGCCGTGGCAGACGCGGGCGACGGCGGGCTCGAGGAGCCGGTGCGCTAATGCGCGTCTGTGAAACGCCGGGGGAACGGGTGACCGTCTCCCTCGGCGTTTCGTGTATCTATCGGGGTGCGCACGCCGCGTCGCTCGTTTTGCTCCGCGCTGGGCGCGGGGTGTAGCGTTCAATCATTCCAGGGAGGTGAGCCGTGGCGACACAAGACGCAACGACCAGTGGCACGACGGCGCTCCGGCGCCTGGTGCCCAGAATCTTCTCGCGGGGCAGCGCCCCGGGTGCCGTGGATCAGTTGATTCGCACCGTGCGAGGCAACCACCCTCGTGCCGACCTGTCGGTCATCGAACGAGCTTACGCGGTTGCCGAACGCGCGCACCGGGGCCAGAAACGGCGCAGTGGCGAGCCGTACATCACCCACCCCATCGCAGTCGCCCAGATTTTGGCCGACCTCGGCATTGCGCCCGTGGCCATTGCAGCTGCGTTGCTCCACGACACCGTCGAAGACACGGAGTACACGCTCGACCAATTGAGCCAGGAATTCGGCGACGAGATCGCGATGCTCGTCGATGGCGTGACAAAGCTCGACAAGGTGAAGTACGGCGACTCGGCACAGGCCGAGACGGTGCGCAAGATGGTCGTCGCAATGTCGAAAGACATTCGTGTGCTCGTCATCAAACTGGCTGATCGACTGCACAACGCGCGAACCTGGGGGTTCGTGTCGAGCGATTCCGCGAAGCGCAAGGCGCA
This sequence comes from Leucobacter musarum subsp. musarum, assembly GCF_001273845.1. Classification (GTDB taxonomy): domain Bacteria; phylum Actinomycetota; class Actinomycetes; order Actinomycetales; family Microbacteriaceae; genus Leucobacter; species Leucobacter musarum. Next base: position 395,290 of record NZ_JHBW01000087.1, on the reverse strand, counting down.
GGAGACCATCGAGATCTATGCGCCGCTGGCGCATCGACTCGGCATTCAGTCGATGAAGACTGAACTCGAAGATCTCTCTTTCGCCGTATTGAAGCCCAAGCTCTACGCCGAGATCCAGAACCTCGTCGCGCAGCGCAACCCGCAACGCGATGAACTCGTTGGCGTGGTGATCAGTTCCATCGAAAGTGATCTCCGCGAGTCGAAGATCCGCGGTGAGGTCACCGGTCGCCCGAAAGAGCTCTACTCGATCTATCAGAAGATGATCGTGCGAGGTCGCGATTTTGACGAGATCTACGACCTCGTGGGAATCCGTGTGCTGGTGAACTCTATCCGCGATTGCTACGCGGTCTTGGGTGCTGTGCACGCGCGGTGGACTCCAATACCTGGCAGGTTCAAGGACTACATCGCGACGCCGAAATTCAACCTGTACCAGTCGCTGCACACCACGGTGATCGGGCCCGACGGCCGAGCAGTCGAAATTCAGATTCGCACCGTCGAGATGCATCAGCGTGCCGAGTACGGTGTCGCGGCCCACTGGAAGTACAAGCAGCGTCAGTCGGGCCAGACGCAAACGTCAAACGATATGGCGTGGCTAGCGCATATCTCGGACTGGCAGGCCGAGACTGAAGACCCGAGCGAATTCCTCGATGCGCTGCGCTACGAGATCGGCGCGAAAGAGGTCTACGTCTTCACTCCGAAGGGGCGCGTGATCGGGCTCCCGGCGGGAGGAACGACCGTCGACTTCGCGTATGCCGTGCACACCGAGGTCGGCCATCGCACCATGGGCGCGCGCGTCAACGGGCGCCTCGTGCCGCTCGAAACCGCGCTGCAGAACGGCGATGTCGTCGAGGTATTCACCTCCAAGGATCCGAATGCCGGGCCCAACCAAGACTGGCTCAATTTCGTACAGAGCAAGCGGGCGCAGAACAAGATCCGTCAGTGGTTCACGAAGGAACGTCGCGAAGAGGCGGCGGAGGCCGGCAAGGTCGAGATCACCAAGGCGCTGCGCAAGCAGGGCCTTCCGCTGCACCGGGTCATGAACTCTGCGGCGCTGCAACAGATCGCCCTGCAACTGCGATATCTCGACGTCACGGCTCTCTACGCTGCCGTAGGCGAGGGGCACGTCTCTGCGCAGTCTGTGGTGGAAAAGGTCACCGCGCTGGTCTTCGACGAGCAGACGTCCACGGAACCGGCGCTTGCAACGCTGCCGATCATCGAGGCTCCGCGTGCACCCAAGACCACCGACTCCAGCGGCGTCGTGGTCACCGGGGCGTCCGATGTGCTCGCCAAGCTCGCGAAGTGCTGCACCCCGGTTCCCGGCGATGAGATCCTCGGGTTCGTCACTAAGGGCCAAGGCGTCTCAGTGCACCGTGTGGATTGCCATAACTTCCTCGCGCTTCGCGAGCAGGAAGACCGCGTGGTGGGGGTCGAATGGGCGCCGACGTCAAAGAGTGTCTTCCTCGTGCAGATTCAGGTCGAAGCACTTGATCGTTCAGGCTTGCTTTCGGATGTCACTCGTACGCTCTCGGAGCACCACGTGAACATTCTGTCGGCCTCGGTGAACACGTCAAGCGCGCGCCTCGCGATCAGCCGTTTCGTGTTCGAGATGGCGAACGCGACGCACCTCGAACACGTGCTCAACGCGGTGCGGCGCATCGACGGCGTGTACGACGTCTATCGCATCACGAATTGAGTTGACCGGTCAGTGCCTGCTCACTGAACTTGGTGTGGAGCGCTCACAGAGCGGCCAAGCGGCGCAGCGCGACTTGTCGGTGGCGAAGTGGGCCCCGCTGCAGAGCCTCGGTCACCGCGTGTCGTGCGCGGTCAATACGGAGGAGCAGCAGTCTGCAGGCGACCCGATCTGACCGTGAGAAATCGCCGGGCGTACGGAGCAGGTCGCAGATGACGCGAATCGGCGCCGCGACGCCGAGCCCTCCGAACCACGATGCATCGCTGGTGTCGAGAGCATACTCGTGGATGACCACTCCGGGAGGAGGTATGTACGGGTACCGCTGTCGTCGTTGCGTTGAGAATTCGAGAGGGGTGCGCGGTGCTCGAGCCACGCCCCACACCCACGCAGCGGTGGAAGCAACCGCGATCAGCGGAACATCGCTACGCCCGAGCAATACAGACGATTCGAGCGCGGCGAGCCGTATCCGAGGGTTCTCGGGCCAGCCGATCGGCCGGTACCCCGGGCCGCACGAGACGAGTGATCCACGCAGGCGCTCAGCGGCGATGACCGCAACCGGCCACCGCCCCAGTGCCGGAGGCGTTCGGCGGGGGATGCGTGCGCTGGGAAGCGGTGGAAAGACATTCGGGCGGGTCATTCACCCATCATGATGGGAGTACGACCCGCCCGAACGTGCGTGCGGCGAAACTGTGGAGAACTCGAGCTCGCGGCTCGAAGGTCGTGCCGAACGTCAGTCGCCGAGTGCCGCGAGCCACGACTGCTGCGTCGCAAGCTTCTCTTCAGCGTCGGCGACCTTGCGGGCGTTGCCGGCGCTCCGCGCGGCGTCGAGCTCAGCAGTCAGGTCGGCGATCGACGACTCCAACTGCCCACGCAGACCTTCGCTCCGAGCCTTCGTTTCGGGGTTCGTCTTGCGCCAGTGCTCCTCTTCGAGCTGCTTGACGTGATCTTCGATCTTGCGAAGACGACCCTCGATGTCTCGAAGAGCCTCGCGGGGCACGCGACCGAGCTCATCCCAGCGCAGCTGCACCGCGGTGAGCTGCTTGCGCGCTGCTGCGTGCTCGGTAACCTGCAGAATGGGCTCTGCCTCGTCGAGCAGTGCCTGCTTTGCAGTGAGGTTCTCTGCATACTCTTCGTTGGTCTGGGCGGCTTCGGCGGCCTTTGCCTCGTAGAGCACGTCACCCGCAGCCTTGAACCGAGCCCAGAGCTGATCGTCGAGCTTGCGACTCGCGCGCCCGGCTGCCTTCCAATCGTCCAGCAGCGATCGATACGCGGGGATGCCCTCGATGCCGCGCGGTGCCAACGCCTCCGCGGCGGCGATGATGCGCTCCTTGCGCTGCTTCACGTCCTTGTTCGTGGCGTCCATCTGAGCGAAGTGCGCACGGCGAGCACCATCGAAGCTCTGGCGAGCGCTGCGGAAGCGCTTCCAGAGCGCGTCGGCTTGCGCCTTCGGGATCTGAGGGCCCGTGCGCTGCGCGGTCTGCCAATCAGTGAACAGCTGCTCGAAGGCCTGGCTGGTGTCTTTCCAACGAATAGAAGCCTCGGGCTGTGCGGCCAGTCGTTCGGCTTCGACCGCGATCGCTTCGCGCTGGGCGACGGCTTCCTGCCGGGCCGCTTCGCGTTCTGCTTGCTGCTTCTCGCTGAGCGCAGCGGTCTTCGACCCGAGCTTCTCGACGCGTTCACGCAGCGCGACGATGTCGCCGACGGCGGCGGGTTCGACGAGCGACTCGCGGAGCTTCGCGACGGTATCGGCAGCAGACGCATCGGCGGTACCTCGGGCGATGCGCGCTTCGAGCAGCGTCACCTGACCTTCGAGGTCTGCGAACTTGCGCGTGAAGTAGGCGAGTGCTTCCTCAGGGGTGCCATCGGGGAAGGACCCCACGACGCGTTCGGCATCGCCCTCGCGCACGTACACGGTGCGGTCCTCATCGACTCGTCCCCAGGACGTCTCGTTGCTCGCTTCGCTCACGATTCTGCTCACCTGTCGTGTGTGGGGCCGGGGTTCCGGCCAGACGGAATAGTCACCCCCACTATGCCATAGTGCGCGGCTGAGAACCCGAGCGCCGGGAGGAGTTCGAACGGAGGTGATCCCGCGCTCGTTACGATGGAGGCGTGCAAGCCCGACCCGTACCCGCGCAGACTGCGCCGCTCGCGGTGCGCATGCGCCCGCAATCGCTCGACGAGGTCGTCGGGCAGCAGCATCTGCTGAAGCCCGGGTCGCCGTTGCGCACGTTGGCTGCAGACGCCGAAGGCGGTGGCGGAGCGGTGTCGGTGATTCTTTGGGGCCCGCCGGGTACCGGCAAGACCACGCTGGCGCAGGCGATCGCGCATTCGAGCGGCCGACGATTCGTCGAGCTGTCGGCGATCACGGCGGGTATTAAGGACGTGCGCACCGTGATGGAGCGGGCGCTGAACGACCGAGACCTGTATCAGATCGCGACCGTTCTCTTTCTCGATGAGATTCATCGTTTCACCAAGGCGCAGCAGGATGCGTTGCTACCCGGCGTCGAGAACGGATGGGTGACGCTCGTCGCCGCGACCACGGAGAACCCGTCGTTCTCGGTGATCAGCCCCTTGCTCTCTCGGTCGCTCCTGCTCACGCTCGAGCCGCTTGAAGACGCCGACTTGCGCACGCTGCTCGAGCGCGCTGTGCATGATCCTCGCGGACTCAACGATGCCGTCGATGTCGATGACGAGGCGATCGACGCGCTGGTGCAGCTCGCCTCGGGCGATGCGCGCCGTGTCTTGACCGGGCTCGAAGCCGCCGGTGCTTCCGCGATCGCGAGTGCGGAGGGCGAACAACGACCGGTGGTCACGGCAGAGACCGTCGCCGTCTCGATTGATCGCGCTCTCTTGCGCTACGACCGGAACGGCGATCAGCACTACGACGTCATCAGTGCGTTCATCAAGTCGATGCGCGGCTCCGACCCCGACGCGGCCATCCACTATCTCGCGCGCATGATCGAGGCGGGGGAGGATCCCCGCTTCATTGCGCGCCGACTGATGGTGCACGCTGCGGAAGACGTGGGAATGGCGGATCCGCAGGCTCTGCAGATCGCGGTGGCCGCCGCAGAGGCCACGCAACTCATCGGGCTTCCCGAGGCGCGCATCCCGCTCGCCGAAGCGACCATCTACATCGCGACGGCGCCGAAGTCGAACGCCGTCATCAGCGCCATCGACGCCGCGATCTCCGATGTGAAGGCCGGCCGCTTCGGTCTCGTGCCCAAACATCTGCGCGACGCCCACTATCCGGGTGCGAAGCGCATGGGGCACGGAAAGGGCTATCGGTATCCCCACAGCGACCCCCGCGGCGTTTCCACTCAGCAATACCTTCCCGACGAGTTGCGAGATCGCGTCTACTACGCCCCGACTCAGCACGGGAACGAGCGGGAAGTGTCGGATCGTCTCGAGAAGCTTCGTCGGATCACTCGAGGCTCGAGCGGCGACCCAAGTTAGGCGGTTCGGCGTCGACGCCGAATCAGTGATAAGATCTTCCTTGGCCAACTTTGCTTTTCACTGCAGGCTGCAGGTGAGAAGCAAACGGCAGTCGCCCTGTAGCCGGGTTTCTGCGCTGGTCGTTCCCTCACCGAACAACGGTTCGTTGTGTCGCGTGCATCACTCGTTGATGCGGGCACAGCCTGGCCGAGAGAACCTGTGCGTGCGCGAGCATGCACTGTGATTGACAGAAAACCCGAAAGGACCCACGTGTCGACTACGTCGCGTACTCGTTCCCAGACCCGACTTTCCCGTTCGCTCGGGATCGCGCTGACCCCCAAGGCTGCGCGCTACCTCGAGAAGCGCCCCTATGGCCCCGGCCAGCACGGTCGCACCAAGCGCAAGAGCGACAGCGACTACGCCGTTCGTCTGCGCGAGAAGCAGCGTCTTCGCGCCCAGTACGGCATCCGCGAAAAGCAGCTCACCATTGCGTTCAAGGAAGCCCGCCGCCAGGACGGCCTGACCGGTGAGAACCTGGTCGAGCTGCTCGAGATGCGTCTTGACGCACTCGTGCTCCGCGCAGGCTTTGCACGCACCACGGCGCAGGCGCGCCAGCTCGTCGTGCACCGCCACATCCTGGTCGACGGCAAGATCGTCGATCGTCCCTCCTTCCGCGTGAAGCCGGGGCAGCTCATTCACGTCAAGGCACGCTCGGAGGCCATCGAGCCGTTCCAGGTCGCTGCAGCCGGCGGCCACGCCGAGGTTCTCCCGAACGTTCCGGGCTACCTCGAGGTCGAGCTCGACAAGCTCCAGGCGCGTCTCGTGCGCCGCCCGAAGCGCGTTGAGGTCCCCGTGACCTGCGAAGTGCAGCTCGTCGTCGAGTACTACTCGGGCCGCTAAGCCTCAGTACACTCCGCTCGAAGGGGGCGCCGGATTCGATCCGGCGCCCCCTTCGTCGTCTATGGGCCCCAACGGCTGTGAGGGGTACCCGAGACCGAACGGCCCACCCGCTAAGCTTGTTGGGTGCCGTTGCACGAGCGCCGTTGGGCGCGACCGCTGCCGTTGGGAGGATCGAGACATGGGCAAGCTGTTCTGGCTGGTCACCGGAGTCGCGCTGGGATTCGTCGGTGCGCACTTCGTCAATCAGACTCCTGAGGGGCGTCGTTTCTTCGCTCGCGTGAATCGCGGAGTGGATGAGTTCGGCCGCGCCTTCACCGCGGGCTATGAAGCCGAGGCTGACGAGGAGCTCTCGGAGGCTGACGCAGCTGAATTGGGCGACGCCCTGCGCGAGCGCGGCTGATCCCGCACCCCGGCACTCCACCCCACGTACTTCACCACTGACTTCCACAGAAGGACCCCGGATGCAGACCGCTGAAATTCACCGTCGCTGGCTCGACTTCTTCGAGAAGAAGGGGCACTCGGTTGTTCCTTCAGCATCGCTCATCAGCGATGACCCCAGCCTCATGTTCACGGTCGCCGGCATGGTGCCCTTCGTGCCGTATCTGTCGGGAATCGTTCCCGCGCCCTTCCCGCGCGCGACGAGCGTGCAGAAGTGCATCCGTACGAACGACATCGAAGAAGTGGGCAAGACCCCGCGTCACGGCACGTTCTTCCAGATGTGCGGCAACTTCTCCTTCGGTGACTACTTCAAGGAAGATGCGATCCGCTTCGCGTGGGAGTTGCTGACCTCGAGTGAGGCCGATGGTGGCCTGGGCTTCGACGCAAAGGACCTTTGGGTCACCGTCTACGAAGAAGATGATGAGGCGCTCGCCCTCTGGCAGCAGCACTCGACGCTGCCCGACGAGCGCATTCAGAAGCTCGGCAAGGACACCAACTACTGGTCGACCGGGCAGCCCGGCCCGGCTGGCCCCTGCTCCGAGATCTTCTTCGATCTGGGGCCGGAGTACGGCATCGATGGCGGCCCGGCGACGGATGACGACCGCTATGTCGAGATCTGGAACCTCGTGTTCATGCAGTACCAGATCACGAACGTGCGATCGAAGGTCGATTTCGACATCGTCGGTGAACTGCCGAAGAAGAACATCGATACGGGCATGGGCCTTGAGCGCGTCGCGTTCATCAAGCAGGGCGTGCAGAACATGTACGAGATCGACCAGGTGCGCCCGGTGCTCGATCGTGCTGCCCAGATCGCCGGCAAGACTTACGGTGCGGATCACACCGATGATGTGCGGTTGCGCGTCATCGCCGATCACGTGCGCAGCGGCCTCATGCTGATCGCCGATGGTGTGACGCCGTCGAATGAGGGCCGCGGCTACATCTTGCGCCGTTTGCTGCGCCGGGTCACGCTCTCCATGCGCCTGCTCGGTGTCGAAGGGCCCAGCTTTGCCGAGCTCTTCCCGGTGTCGCGCGACGCGATGGCCGGGGGCTACCCGGCGGTCGCCAACGACTTCGACTTCATCTCACGGGTCGCATACGCCGAGGAGAAGACCTTCTTGCGCACCCTCGCCTCGGGCATCCAGATCTTGGACACTGCGGTCGACGCCGCGAAGAGTGCAAGCTCGAGTGTGCCCGGCGACACCGCCTTCCTGCTTCACGACACGCACGGCTTCCCGATCGAGCTCACGCTCGAGATCGCCGAAGAAGCCGGTGTGCCGGTCGACGCTGAGGTGTTCTCGTCGCTCATGCAGGAGCAGCGGGATCGCGCCAAAGCCGATGCGAAGGCGAAGAAGGGGCAGCGCGCCGATCTGTCCGTCTACAAGGAGTTGCGCGGTCTGGGCGAGACGCTCTTCACGGGGTATGACGAGCTCGTACACGAGGGCAAGGTCCTCGGCATCGTCGTCGATGGTGCCCCCGTGCGCGAAGCCCGCGAGGGCGACGTTGCCGAATTGGTGCTGTCAGAGACCGCGCTCTTCGCGGAGTCGGGTGGCCAGGATTCGGATCAGGGGCTCATCGTGGGCGACGGATTCGAAGCCGAGGTGCTCGACGTGCAGAAGCCGGTGCCTGGCCTCATCGTGCACACGGTCAAGGTGACGATCGGTACGATCGGCGTCGATGCACGCGCCGAGACGCGTGTCGATGCCGAGTACCGTCGCGGCGCCACGCAGGCCCACTCCGGTACCCACATCGTGCACGCGGCGCTTCGCGAAGTACTCGGCCAGGGCGCCCACCAGGCGGGCTCGTACAACAAGGCGGGGTATCTGCGTCTCGACTTCACGCATTCCGAGGCGCTGTCTACGGAAACGAAGAGCGAGATCGAGGAGATCTCGAACCTCGCCATCCGCTCTGACTTCGAAGTCGTCACGCGCGAAATGGCACTCGACGATGCGAAGGCGCTCGGCGCAATGGCGCTGTTCGGTGAGAAGTACGGCGACCGCGTGCGCGTCGTCGACATCGGCGGCCCGTGGTCGCGTGAACTTTGTGCGGGCACGCACGTGGCGAGCTCGTCGGAGATCGGCATGATCAATCTGATCTCGGAGAGCTCCGTCGGTTCGACGAACCGTCGTGTGGAGTCGCTCGTCGGTATCGAGGCGTTCCGCAACTTCGCCGCAGAGCGCGCAATCGTGCAGCAGCTCACGGGCGGGTTGAAAGTACCGCGCACCGAGCTCGTCTCGAAGGTGCAAGATCTGGGGTCGCAGTTGCGCGCGGCCGAGAAGAAGATCGCCGCCCTCGAAGCTGAGAAGCTCAGTCAGCGCGTTCCGCAGCTGCTCGCGAACGCCGAGCAGCTCGGCAGTGTTCGCGCCGTGATCGCCTCCCTGGGATCGGTCGGGTCGGCAGACGATATTCGCGGCTTGGCACTGCGCGTGCGCGAGCAGCTTGGCGCCGAAGCGGGTGTCGTCGTGCTCGCCGGTGATGCCGCCGGAAAGCCCGTGGTCATCGCCGCAACGACCCCTGCGGGCCGTGACGCCGGCGCGAAGGCCGGGGCGCTCGTGCGCGTCGGTGCTCAGGTGCTCGGCGGCGGCGGCGGCGGGAAGGACGACCTCGCCCAGGGCGGCGGCACCGACGTCTCGCAGATCGATGCCGCCCTGGCTGAGATCCGCCGGAGCCTGGTCGGCTGACGGTGCGTGTCGGCGTGCGTATCGGCATCGATGTGGGCAAGGCCCGCATCGGTGTTGCTCGAAGCGACCGCCACGGCATGCTTGCGACTCCGGTCGAGACCGTGCCCCGTGAGAGGTCGGGCACGGCCGACTTGGATCGCATCACGGCCATCGCGAGCGATCTCGATGCGTTTGAAGCAGTGGTCGGGCTCCCGTTGAATCTGCGCGGCGAGCGCACACTTTCGACCGAAGACGCCGAGGCGTTTGCCGGGCGGTTGGCGGCTCACCTGCGACCGCATGCTATCGCAGTGCGTCTCGTCGACGAGCGGCTGTCGACGGTGTCCGCGCAGGGTCAACTGCGGCAAGCGGGCAAGAAGACCAAACAGAGTCGTTCCATCATCGACCAGGCGGCAGCCGTGGTGATTCTGCAGCACGCGCTCGATATCGAGCGGGCGCGGGGCACGGCGCCCGGCGATCCGGTGCTGCTGCCCGGTGTCGACGAGACGGCCGAACAGGCTCGAGAAGATCTGGCTGACGTGAGCGACACGTCCGCTGAAATGCACACACCAGTGACCGAGGAGGCCACGGAATGAATGCACGCACGCGCGAAGAAAAGCGCCAGACGGGGCGGCGCGTCATCATCTCGTTGCTCGTGACCGTTCTTTTGCTCGGCGGCCTCGCCGGCGCGGGGGCCTATCTCTGGTCGCACTATGGCTCCGGCATCTCGAAGGCGCTGGGGTGGACCTCGGACGACTATGAGGGTGAAGGCCACGGTGAGGTGCTGATCACGGTGACGTCGGGGCAGATCGGTTCGGACGTGGCAGATGCCCTCGCCGAGGCGGGCGTCGTGAAGACTCCTGAGGCCTTCTACGACCTCCTGCTCGAGCAAGACGAAGAGGTGCAGTTCCAAGTCGGAACGTACCGCTTGAAGCTCGAGATGAGTGCGCAGTCGGCCCTCGACGCCATGCTCGATCCGGCGAATGTGATGGAGCTCACCGTCACGATCCCCGAGGGGATGGCCGCGATGGACGCGCTGCAGACGACGGCCGATGTGGTCGGCATTCCGATGGCCGATTTCGAGGCGGCAATTGCCGACCCCACGAAGTTCGGAGTTCCGGCGCAGTTCCCATCCATCGAGGGATTCTTGTTCCCGGCGACCTACACGTTCGAGCCCGGCGACACGGCCGAGACGATCGTGCAGACCATGGTTGATCGCATGAAGCAGGCGCTTGCCGAGCACGGCGTCCCCGAGGGCGACGAGTGGCGAGTGCTCACGCTCGCGTCGGTGGTGCAGCGCGAGGCCGGCGCGAATCTCGACGACTTCCCGAAGATTGCGCGGGTGTTCTTGAACCGCATCGATCAGGGCATGCTGCTCCAGTCGGATGCGACGGTCGCTTACGGTACGGGGAATACGCACACGGTGTGGACCACCGAGGAAGAGCGCGCGAACGCATCGAACCTCTACAACACGTATGCGAACCCCGGTCTGCCCGTGGGGCCGATCGGTCTGCCCGGTGACGTCGCCATCGATGCCGCGATCCATCCGGCAGATGGCACGTGGTTGTTCTTCGTGCCCATCAACCTCGAGACCGGTGAAACGGTGTTCTCGACGACCAACGAGGAGCACGATGCGGCAGTGGCGAAACTCGGCGAATGGTGCACGGCGCACCGCGACGCCGGCGGCACGCGGTGCGACTGAGATGACGACATCGGTGGCGAGCCTCGCACAACTGGCAGTGCTGGGCTCGCCGATCGCCCACTCGCGTTCGCCGCGCATTCACGAGGCCGCGTATCGGGTGCTCGGCCTCGACTGGGCATATCGTGCGATCGAGTGCGGTGAACGCGAGCTCGAAGCGTTTCTCGCCGAACGCGGCTCCGAGTGGCTCGGCTTTTCGGTCACGATGCCGCTGAAAGTCGAAGCACACCGAATCGCGTTCGAGCTCGACGAGGTCGCGCGAGAGAGTGGTGTCGTGAATACGCTGGTGCGACGCGAACTCGGTTGGTATGGCGCCAATACTGATGTCGCGGGGTTGGCTGCAGCGATTACTGGCGCGGAGCTCGACGTGAGGAACGCCGTTGTTCTGGGATCTGGCGCAACGGCTGTGTCGGCGATTCTGGCGTTGCGTCGTCTGGGAGCAGAGCACGTGACGGTGCGCGCGCGCAATCGCTCAGCAGTGGCCGATCTCGTCTCGCGCTTCTCGAGGGACGCGCCGGGGGCCGGAGGAGCAGCCTTCGTCGTCGAAGCGCACGTAGACGCGCTGCGGGCCTCGCCGACGTTGGTCGTCTCGGCGCTTCCCGGGCAGGCAGCGGCGACGATCGATGTTCCCGAATCGCTGCTCGCCGTGCCCCTCTTCGACGTGGCCTACGATCCCTGGCCGTCACCGCTGGCCGCGCGCTGGCGGGCCGCAGGCGGCACCGCAGTTGCTGGCACGGAGATGCTGGTGGAACAAGCCCTTGTGCAGGTGCGCCTGTTCCTGAATGGCGATCCGGATCGCCCGCTCGAAAACGAAGCCGAGGTGCTCCGGGCGATGCGCGCCGCAGTCTGACGTCGCAGCTGGGGGAGCCGTCTTGCGTTGCGGAGTCGGTTGGTGCCGCCGTGATGTGGGAGGATAGCGGGTATGCTGCGTTGGCTGACCGCCGGAGAATCTCACGGCCCCGAACTGATTGCCGTCCTTGAAGGGCTGCCTGCGGGCGTGCCCGTTTCGCTTGACGGGATCCGTGAAGATCTCGCTCGTCGCAAGCTGGGCTATGGCCGCGGCTCGCGCATGAAGTTCGAGCAAGACGAACTCAATGTCTCGGGCGGAGTGGTGCAGGGCGTTTCGATCGGCGGCCCCGTCGCGATTCGCATCGGCAACACGGAGTGGCCGAAGTGGACTGAAGTGATGTCTGCTGAGGCGACTGAGCTCTCCGAGAAGTCCCGCGGCCGCGGTGCGCCATTGACGCGCCCCCGTCCGGGGCACGCCGACCTCGCGGGGATGCAGAAGTACGGCTTCGATGAGGCGCGCCCGGTGCTTGAGCGCGCGAGCGCGCGCGAGACCGCCGCCCGCGTCGCGCTCGGTGCCGTCGCCCGCGCATTCCTCGCGGAGCTCGGCATCAGGCTCGTGAGCCACACGCTCTCGATGGGTGAGGTCGCCGTGCCCGAAGATGCGCCGCTGCCGCGCCCCGACGATGTCGCCGCGCTCGATGCTGATCCGCTGCGGTGCTTCGACGCGGAGACGAGCGCTCGCATGGTCGCCGAGGTGGACGACACGAAGAAGTCGGGCGACACGCTCGGTGGCATCGTCGAGGTGCTCGCCTACGGGTTGCCGCCGGGGCTCGGATCGTACGTGCACTGGGATCGTCGTCTGGATTCGCGTCTGGCCGGCGCCCTCATGGGCATCCAGGCGATCAAGGCCGTCGAGGTCGGTGACGGCTTCGAGACCACGCGCCGTCGCGGGTCGGTCGCGCACGACGAATTGCATATTGAGGGCGGACGCATCGCGCGCGAAACCACGCGCGCCGGAGGCATCGAGGGCGGCATGACCACTGGGCAGGTACTTCGCGTGCGTGCCGGCATGAAGCCCATCGCGACGGTGCCTCACGCGCTTCCGACGGTCGATGTCGCCACCGGTGAGGCGTCGAAGGCGCACCATCAGCGCAGCGACGTGTCGGCGGTGCCCGCTGCGGGTGTCGTCGCCGAGGCGATGACGGCGCTCGTGCTCGCCGATGCGGTGACCGAGAAGTTCGGCGGCGACAGCGTCGCCGAGACGCGTCGCAATCTCGAGGCGTACGTTGCGGCCATCCCGGAGCGGTTGGCGACCGTCATCGAGTCGTGAGCGGTCGAGCGCGATGAGCGCGCATCGGCGCATCGCGCGCGATGCCGGGCCACCGGCGCATCGCCCGAAGCCATCGCCTCCCACGAGCCCGTTGCAGATCATCACTGCAGCCGAGGCGGCAGCGGCTGCGGAGACAGACCGCGGAGAACCGCGGTCTGATCGAGCGAAGGCCGAGAGTGTTGCCGCCGGAGCCGCTCCCGCGCGCTCGCGCAATCGACGACGCCGGCGACGGAAGCCGGGGGCACGACTTCCGGATCGTGCGATCGTGTTCGTTGGTCCTATGGCCGCGGGCAAGACCAGTCTCGGCAAGCGCGTCGCTCGTGAGCTGGGCGTGCCGTTCGTCGACACTGATGCCGTGTTCGTGCGTCGACACGGTGTGATTACCGAGTTCTTTGCGGCACACGGCGAACCCGAGTTTCGGCGCATTGAAGCCGAGGTCATCGCGGAGGAACTCGCTGCTGAAGGATGCCGCATTGTCGCCCTCGGCGGCGGTGCGGTGCTGTCGGAGCGGACCCGAGAACTGTTGAACTCGCACCCGGTCGTGCTGCTGATGACGACGCAGGAAGCCGTGCTGCGCACGGCAAATCTGTCGCGTCGACCCCTGTTGCGCGACGATCCGGAGGCGTGGGGGCGCATTCTGAAGGAGCGGCGCCCGCTCTACGAAGAGGTGGCCGATGTCACCTACCGCACCGACCGTGCGACGCAGGAACAACTGGTGCGCCGCGTCGCGCAGTGGGCTCGCGGCAACGGCCGAAGCCAGCGCCCGCAACGCACCGACCGATCAGTATCCACGGAGGAACACGAATGACCGAGGCCGCGCAGAGCGACACGCAGGTGACAGAGATTCAGGTCACAGGGGAGACGTCGTACACGGTGACCGTGGGTCGTGGGCTGCTCGAGCGCGTGCCCGAGGCGCTCGGTGACCGCGTGGCGAAGGTCTTGATCGTGCATACGCCGACCGTGGGCAAGATTGCCAATGACCTCCGTGAGTCGCTTCAGGGGCGCTACACCCAGGTGTTGCTCGCGGAAGTGCCCGATGCCGAATCGGCGAAGCGCGTCGAAGTGGCTGCATTCTGCTGGCAGATCTTGGGACAGTCCGACTTCACGCGTACCGATGCCGTGATCGGCCTCGGTGGTGGCGCGGTGACCGACCTCGCCGGGTTCGTTGCGGCGACCTGGCTGCGGGGCGTGCGCCTGGTGCAGATTCCCACGACCGTGCTCGGCATGGTCGATGCCTCCGTCGGGGGCAAGACCGGCATCAACACCACTGAGGGAAAGAACCTCGTCGGCAGCTTCTACGCGCCCGCCGCGGTCATCTGCGACTTGGAGCTGCTCGACACGCTGCCGCGCAATGAGATCCTTGCCGGTTTCGCCGAGATCGCGAAGTGCGGGTTCATTGCCGAGCCCGAGATCCTCGACATCCTCGAGCGTGACGTCGACCGGGCGACCGACCCGTCGACTCCCGAGTTCCAGCGCGTCGTCGAGTTGTCGATCGGGGTCAAGGCCCGGGTCGTCTCCGAAGATTTCAAGGAGGGCGGGCTCCGAGAGATCCTGAACTACGGGCACACCCTCGGCCACGCGATCGAGCACGCTGAGCGTTACCAATGGCGGCACGGCGTCGCGATTTCGATCGGCATGATGTACGCTGCCGAACTCGGACGGATGGCGGGCGCGTTGTCAGACGAAGCGGTCGACCGGCACCGGCGCATCCTGTCGTCGCTCACGCTGCCGCTCGCGTACCCCGCTGGCCGCTGGCCGGGGCTGCTCGCCGCGATGCAGCGCGACAAGAAAGCGCGTGCGGGCATGCTTCGATTCATCGTGCTCGACGAGATCGGCAAGCCGCGGGTGCTCGCCGGCGTGGACGAGTCGATGCTGCATTTCGCGTACCAGGAGATCGCGAACTAGCGCGAAGGCGATCCGGCAGCTTCGGCTCACAGGCCGCCGAGGCGGAATCCCTGCCCCTCGAGGATCAGTGCGAGCACGCGCCGGTCTTCGCGGTGCATCGTGCCCTCGACGAAGCGGGTGAGGGCGCGCTCGAGGGAAATCGCTCCGGCGCTGCCGGCCACCTTGCGCAGGATCGCGACCAGCGTTCGGGGCGCCAGCACCGTCTCCTCGAGACCGGGCCGACCGTCGATGCTGCGCTCGGAGCTGACGTATTCGGAGAACCCGGTGCCGTGAGCTCCGGCGAACACCTGCTGGCTGATGAACGCGGCGCGGGCGACGCGGGTCAGCGCGTCGACAGGTACGTGGCTGGGGAGTCGGCCGTGCTGGTCTGCCACCGACGCGACCGCGAGCAGGGCATTCTCCGCAGGGAAGTCGGCGTAGTCGTTGCCCGAGTCGGGGTAGTGCACGCGGTAGGCGTGGGCGCCGAATCGGTTGACGAGCTCTGCGCTCAGCCGGTCGAGGCCGCGATAGCGGTGCGGGGTCTGCTCGTTCGCGGTCGCGATGATGGCGAAGCCCGGAGCGATCTCGACGCGCCGGCCCGCGTCCTCTTGCACGTCGAGGTAGTCGCCGGGGCGCAGCTGCAGGATGCGATTGAGGCGCTTCAAGAACTCGGCGGGCATGGCGTTGACCTCGTCCAGAATGACCGGCCGGCCCTCTGTCATGGCCCGCACAAGTGGCCCGGGCGTAAACACGGTGACGGTGGCACCGTCTTCCGCCCGGAGCTCGTGCGTACCGATGACCTGTGCACTCGTGATGTCGCCGTAGCCCGACACGAGTTCGGGTTCGCGACCGAGTCCGTGGCGGGAGAGGTATTCGGCGAGCGCGGTTTTCGCGCCGCCGGTCTCACCGATGAGCAGCACCGGATCACCGAGCCGCAGCCCGGGGAGCGCCTCCGAGATGATGCCGCGCATCTGGGAGGTGCGCAGCAGGCCGTCCCGCAGTTGGACGCGCGCCTCGCGGATGCGCACGGCGCCGAGTGCATCGAGGACCGCGTCGCGTCGCTGCTCGGTGGTGACGCCGGATCGCCAATTGTTGGACGCTGCCGGGGCCTCGGTGCCTGGAGCGTGTGGCTGGCGGCCCTCGCGCAGGTCTCGCGCCGCGCTGCGGAGGGCGGCGATGCGAATCGACTCGCCGCGCGTGATCTCACGGGCGCCACCGGAATGAGCCGGGTGCGAGGCGCTCGCGAGGATGGCGTCGGCGTCGGCGTCCAGGCGCTCGCTGCGGCGGGCATCGACGCGCGCGTGGGCGGCCAGTCGAAGCGTCGCCGCCCGTTCGTCGAGCGCGCGGTCGATCCGAGCACCGTGATCGGGGTGCTGCAGCAGCGCCGCCAGGTCGCCCTCCGTGGCGGCGAGGTCGTGCTCGAGTTCGACGCGTTGCGAGTCGACGTCTGCGAGGTGCGCGCCGGTGTCGATGGGGGCGAGCGCGCGCAGAATGCGACGGCGTTCGGCGCGAAGCTCCGCCGCCTCGAGCACGACGGGATCGGTGACGAACGGCGACATGAGCGTCACGCTACCACGGGCGCGAATGTCGGAGCCCGGCGATAGGGTGGCGACATGATCGACCCGGACGCTACGCCTGCGGCAGCCCCTGTGGCAGCGCGTGCCGAGCGTGCAGCCGAAGCGGTTCCCGGCGTCGACGCAGAGGCGCGGGCTCACATCCGAGCCCAGTTGGAGGCCGTACGCGCGATCGTCGGCATCGCCCTCGATGTCAGCGATGGCGATCGCTGGGAGCGCACCGACGAGGGGCTCTCCGTCGGTCTCGGCTGGTACGCCGCGCGGGGTCACGGGGTGCGGGAGACCGTCGCGCTCGCACTGCTGCATCTCTGGGAGGGTCCCCGAGCTGAACGCGTTGAAGTACCTCGATCTCGACGGCGGGCGTCGCTCGCACGGCTTCGTCCGAATGCGACTCCGCTCTTTGACGCTGTGCACCGCGCGCAAGCCGTTGCCGAGCTCATTGGTGTGATGCCGGGGCTGCGGTCCGCGCTGGGCGCAGCACTGGCACGGAGCCTGCCGACCGACGTGTCGGCACTTCCGCGACATCTGCAGTGGGTCGTCCTGGTGCTTGCGGCGGCAGCCGACGTATCGGATACGGCCGGCATCACCGGGTTCGACCGCGAGGTCGGCGCGGAATGGCAGGCGGTGAACGCCGAGCCAGACGTCAGCACTGGAGTATTCGGCGTGCGTCGCGTGCTCAACACCGATCGGCGTCGATCCGCACTGCAACGCTACCTGCGCGCGATCGCACTCCTGCTTCCGGGCTACGAACGTCTGCTGGCGCTTGACGCGCGTGAGCGCGGTTTGGACGCCGATGGGGCGAACTCGGACGCCGACGCTCGCGGGTCGGAGCATCCCGGTGACGTGCCCGCCGACATGGGGCTGACGGCTCCCGGAAGCGGCGACTCAAACGCGAGTGCGCAGTCGGCCGATGATGCCGAGTCCACGCCTGACCCGGGTGCGGATCCGAACGCAACAGACGATCGCGCACGTGCGGGCGAGGGGCGCGAGCGGGCGGAGGGGGCAGACCTGTTCGCTGCCGAGCACGCCGGATTCGTTGAGCGGATGCTCGATACGCCGATGCCCGGCGGGGGCCACCTCGACAGCAGGTTGCCGGCACCGTCAGATCGCGCGCGCGACGCGGAACCGGACTCCTCGCCGACGCAGCGCCGAGAGAACGCCGGTGCCGGAACCGGGGGTGGCGCCGCGCGAGTCTCGCTCGATGCCTATCGCACGCGGGCCGAAGCGCTCTCAGCTGAGATCGAGCGCATGCGGTCGGTCTGGGCGGAGGTGATCGCCGACAGGTTGGTGCCGCGTCGACACCCCAGCTCACGGCCACGGTCCACGGGGTCCGAGCTCGCCGTCGAGGCCCTGGCGAGTGCCGTTGCCGAGGCCCGGGCCGGTGCGCCGCAACCGCGCGCTTTTCGAGATCACACCCTGCGCATGCGGCGCACACGTCGCGCGGGCAGCACCGATTACGTGCTGATCGTCGACCGCTCAGCCTCGATGCAGGGCGCCGCGGCCTCCCTCGCTTCGGACGCCATGCTCATCATGTGCGAGGGCCTCGCGGGTGTCGCTCGCGACGTCGCTGAAGCCGAACGCGTGGGCGGGCTGCCGCTGGAGCTCGACATCCGGGTGGCCCTGATCGTGTTCGACTCGACGGTCGAAGTGGTCAAACCGCTTTCTGCGGGCATGAGTGATGCGGCCCGCATCGCCGTGCACGCTGCGCTGCGCGAGCCGCGTGGATCGACCAACGACGGCGCGGCACTGCGCGCTGCTGTCACGACGCTCGGGCTCGAAGTCGATTCGGGTCAGCTTCCCACCGAACCGCTCGAGCGGCGTCGCGTGGTGATTCTGGTCACCGACGGCGGATCCAACGATCCGCTCGCCGCCGAGCACGCGGCAAAACGTCTCCGTCGAGCGGGCATTCGGGTGCACGCGATCGGACTCGGCGCCGGCGACACGGTGGTGCGCTACGCTCCCGACGCGCGACGTATCGACGACGTGCGGACGCTTCCCGACGCCCTGCGCGCACTCGTCGTCGACGAAGTCGCGTCGTCGCGGGTTCGGGGCTGAGGTGCACGTGTGCGACATGAGGCTGCGCTCAGAGGTATCGTGGCGACGGTGAGAGGAGCAAGACGTGCGCGCGAAGCATGATGCGGTCGGCATCGATGGAGCAATGGCTATCGCTGGTGACGCAACAGCGCTGCCGGTGGAAGGTGCCGATGGAGGGGGCGGAGTGCAGCTCGCGAGACTGCTCTTCCCGGAGCTCGCGACCCAACTCGATGCCGCGCTCGCCGTGCACGGCACGCGAGACGCAGCGGCGGTTGCGGCTGCGGCGGCGGATACCGAGCTCGATCGAGCGGCGTCAAGGCTTCTGCCGCACGCGGCGTTTGCCGACGTGGCGGGTGCTGCAGCAACCGCGTTCGCCGAGCGCTCCTTCGCTGCGGCGCGCACTGCCGCTGGCTGGCTCGGCGTATCGTTGCCCGAGCCCGAGGCGTTTGCCGCCGCAGGGGTCGATCTTGCGGAGATCGCGCGAGTGCTGCCGCATGACGACGAGGCATGCGCGGGTCGTGGCACTCGTGGCGCGGGGCGCGAGGGTGGCGCTGCAACGGGGGAGTACCTCGCGGTGCCCGCCCCGCACGGTCTTGGCCGCGATCGCTGGATTGCTGGGTTCACGCGTGCCGCTGAGTCGGGTGTGGGTCAGGCGTACGCCGAATCCGCGGAGGGTGCACCACTCGTGTTCGGGCCGGAAGCCGAGCGGGAGTTCCCGTTGCTCGACGCGGCTCCGGAGGGCTCGCCCGCGGTGCCGGGCGCGGATGCCGTCTGGACTTTCAGAGCCGTGCCGTCGGAAGCTCGCCCACCGATACTCGGACTCGGGTTCGACCACGGGCCGCACGCGACCCTCCCCGAAATGCTTATGCTGCAGCTGATGCGTGCGGCCGCGGGCGAACCGCCCGTCGACAATGCAAGCTTCACTTGGCTTGCGGGGCCGCTTTCCGAGGGGCGCCTCGCGGCCAGGCACGTCTACGATGCCAGCGAGCGGGCGATCCGCATCACCTGCCGGGAGATCGGGAATCAGGGCCCCCACCTCGGAGCGCGTACCCCACTGGGTTAGCGCCGCGAGTCGGTCCAATCGCTGATCGCGTCCGTTCGGGTCGACGGGAGTCGCGTCGTGCGCCCCCACTCAAGCACGTCGTCGGGCACGACGAGCTGGGCGGGGTCGGCGCCACTCTTTGCGAGAATCTCGTCGACCGGCACGACGCCGCCCGACCGCCGGAGGATGCGCGCGCGCACCACTGCGCGGGCATAGATGTCGGGTCGTCGCTGCGTGTCGGGGCGCACGAATCGCTGCTCCATGTACACCGCCTGCTCGTCGAAACCCAGGATGCGGGATTCGATCCAGAACCGCATCCACGGATTCAAAGATTTGCGGTACGAGATGGTCTGGCCGACGACGACCGGGTACCAGCCCTCGCGCGCGAACAATTCCCATACGCCGTTGCGCTGGATGAGGTCGAATCGTGCGACATCCATGATCGACAGGTACTTGCCGTTGTTCATGTGGCGGAGGATGTCGAGATCGGTGGGCCACACGCGGAATCGGGATCGCGAGACCCCGTCGAATCCGAGTTTCTCGCCGCGCCGGCCGACGAACCACTGATGCCAGAGTGTTCGAAAGATCATGTGCATGCTGCGAGCTTAGAAGAATCGTGCACGCCACAGCCCCTGCATTGTAGAGAGCGTCTAAAATGGGTGCCGTGTATGCTGGTTCGGCGCGTATTTGGGCGCTTGAACTTTACAGAATCCGGAGAAACACTGCATGGCCAGCTCGAATGACATCAAGAACGGTACCGTCATCAAGGACAACGGCCAGTTGTGGAGCGTGGTGGAGTTCCAGCACGTGAAGCCGGGCAAGGGCGGCGCTTTCGTGCGCACCAAGCAGAAGAATGTCGTGTCGGGCAAGATCATCGACAAGACCTACAACGCGGGTGCAAAGATCGAAACCGCGAACGTTGATCGCCGCGACTTCCAGTACCTGTACCAGGATGGCCAGGACTTCGTCTTCATGGATCAGAGCGATTACGACCAGCTCACCGTGTCGAACACCGTGGTCGGCGACGCTGCGAAGTTCATGCTCGAGAACCTCCAGGTGCAGATCGCGCTGCACGAGGGCGAGCCCCTCTACATCGAGCTCCCTGCATCGGTGGTGCTCGAGGTGACCTACACCGAGCCCGGCCTGCAGGGCGATCGCTCGACCGGTGGCACGAAGCCCGCGACCGTCGAGACCGGCGCCGAGATCCAGGTGCCGCTGTTCCTCGAGACCGGTACGAAGGTCAAGGTCGACACCCGCACGGGTGACTACCTCGGCCGCGTCAACGACTAATCCTGAATGTCTGCACGTACCAAGGCGCGCAAGCGCGCGCTCGACATGCTCTACCAGGCCGACTTGCGCGGCGAGTCCATGGCGGCGATCGTGAACGCGGAAGCGCAGCGCGCCGCGGGTGAACCCGATCGCGCAGCGTCCTGGTTGTACGCCCGCGAGATCGTCGACGGGGTCACCGACCACCGAGACGAGATCGATGAACTCATCGTGAGCTACGCGCAAGGATGGACCCTTGAGCGCATGCCTCACATCGATCGAGCACTGCTGCGTCTTGCGGCATGGGAGATCATCCATAACGATGAGGTGCCCGCAGCGGTCGCGATCGACGAAGCCGTGGAACTCGCGAAAGAGTACTCCACCGATGACTCCGGTCGGTTCGTCAACGGTGTGCTCGGCAAGATCGCGGATCACGCCGGCGCCTGACGCCTCGCTCTGAAGCCCCACCTGCCGGCATGTCCGGAGGTGGGGCTTCGTCGTTCTCGCGGATGGAGCGGACGATCGCGGCCTGCAGATGCGGTAGGCTGGCGGGGTTGCAAGCTTTTCTTTAAATTCCGTCCCGTGAGGCGGGGAAGGGGGGCTCGGTTAATGGGAACGCGAACGGTGCTGGAAGGCGCTGAAATCTCGCGTGCGCTGACCCGAATCTCGCACGAAATCATCGAGGCCAACAAGGGCGTCGAGGGGCTCGTTCTCGTGGGCATTCCGACCCGCGGCAGTCACCTCGCCCGACGCATCGGTGAGATCATCTCGCGCATCGAAGGCGTCGAAGTGCCCGTGGGCAGCCTCGACGTGACGATGTATCGCGATGACCTGGCGCAGCACCCCACGCGCGCGCCGCACCCCACCGAGATGCCGGTAGCCGGTATCGACGGTGCCACGGTCGTGCTGGTCGACGACGTGCTGTACTCCGGTCGTACCGTGCGCGCCGCGCTCGATGCGCTGAACGATCATGGGCGGCCGCAGGTCGTCCGCCTCGCCGCACTGATCGACCGCGGCCACCGCGAGCTGCCCATTCGCGCGGATTACATCGGCAAGAACCTGCCGAGCGCGAAGCACGAACGCATTGCGGTGCGGCTCGAGGAGCACGACGGCGTCGACGAGGTGACCATCACCTCGGAGGGCGAGACCGCCGATGACGGTCGCGCCAGCGTGGAGCCCGGGGCGAGCACGGAGCCCACCGCATGAGGCACTTGCTCGACACCCGGAGCCTGTCGCGCGACGAGGCGATCCTGATTCTCGACACCGCGGAAGACATGGCGGCGACGCAGCAGCGCGAGATCAAAAAACTCCCCACTCTGCGCGGTAAGACCGTCGTGAATCTCTTCTTCGAAGATTCGACGCGCACGCGCATCTCGTTCGAGGCCGCCGCGAAGCGCCTGAGCGCCGATGTCATCAACTTCAGCGCCAAGGGTTCGTCGGTGTCGAAGGGCGAATCGCTCAAAGACACGGCGCAAACCCTGCAGGCGATCGGTGCAGACGGTGTGGTGATCCGCCACCCCGCCTCGGGTGCACCGGCGAAGCTGGCGAGCAGCAACTGGATCGATGCCGGGGTGCTCAACGCCGGCGATGGCACGCACGAGCACCCGACGCAGGCGCTGCTCGACGCGTTCACGATGCGTCGTCGCTTGTTCGGCGACGCGAGCCGCGGCCGCGATCTCGATGGAGTGTCCGTCGTGATCGTGGGCGACATCGCTCACTCGCGGGTCGCTCGATCGAATCTCTGGCTACTCACGGCGCTCGGCGCCCACGTGAGCTTCGTCGCCCCCGAGACACTGCTGCCGTACGGCGCCCGCGGGTGGCCGGTGACCGTGCATCACTCCTTCGACGCTGCGCTGCGCGAGGAGCAGCCCGACGTCGTCATGATGCTGCGCATCCAGAGCGAACGCATGCACGCCGCCTTCTTCCCGAACGAGCGCGAGTATGCCCGCATCTGGGGCCTCGACGACGCGCGATTGGCGGCGCTTACCGAACGCGCGATTGTGATGCATCCCGGCCCGATGAACCGCGGTCTCGAGATCTCGTCGAGCGCCGCCGACTCGGCGCGATCCACGGTGCTCGAGCAGGTCGCCAACGGTGTTTCGGTGCGCATGGCGGCCCTCTATCTTCTACTTTCCGGCGAACGAACGGAGCAGGCATGACCGACACGACCTCAGGAATTCTCATCCGCGGAGCCCGTCTGGCTGGCGCGCTCACGCAGCGCGGGCAGCAGGTTTCCGACGCGGCGGCGGTGGATCTGCGCATCGCAGGTGGCGTCATCGTCGAGCGCGCGACCCAGGCCGCGGGCGGTCTCGAGCCCCGTGCGGGCGAGCGCGTCATCGACGCGGAGGGACTCGTTGCCCTCACCGGTCTGGTCGACCTGCACACCCACCTGCGCGAGCCCGGGTTCGAGCAGTCGGAGACGGTGCTCACGGGCACGCGCGCGGCCGCTGCAGGCGGCTTCACGAGCGTCTTCGCGATGGCCAACACGCTGCCCGTGCAAGACACGGCGGGCGTCGTGGAGCAGGTGCAGGCACTCGGCGATGCGGCGGGCTACGCGACGGTCCGCCCCATCGGTGCGGTCACCGAAGATCTCGCGGGGGAGCGCCTCAGCGAGATCGGCGCGATGGCCGACTCGCGCGCTGCCGTGCGCGTGTTCTCCGACGATGGCAAGTGCGTGCATGACCCGCTGCTCATGCGTCGGGCCCTCGAATACGTGAAGACCTTCGACGGCGTGATCGCGCAGCACGCGCAAGACCCGCGCCTGACCGAGGGCTCCCAGATGAACGAGGGCGCGCTGTCGAGCGAGCTCGGGCTGAAGGGCTGGCCCGCGGTCGCCGAAGAGTCGATCATCGCCCGCGACGTGCTGCTCGCCGAGCACATCGGGGCGCGCCTGCACATCTGCCACCTGTCGACGGCGGGTTCGGTCGAGGTGATTCGCTGGGCCAAGGCCCGCGGCGTGCAGGTCACAGCGGAGGTCACGCCGCACCATCTGATTCTCACCGAGGAGCTGGCGCGCAGCTACGACGCCCGGTACAAGGTGAATCCGCCGTTGCGTCGCGAGGAAGACGTGCGCGCCCTGCGCGCGGCTGTCGCCGACGGCATCATCGACATGATTGCGACGGATCACGCGCCGCACCCCGTCGAGGCGAAAGACTGCGAGTGGGACGCCGCGGCGTTCGGCATGGTCGGCCTTGAGTCCGCCCTGCCGATCGCGCTGCTCACTCTCGTGCAGGAGGCGCACGCGAGCTGGGCCGAGCTTGAGGTACTGCTCTCGCAGCGCCCGGCCGAGATCGGCCGACTCGAGGGGCACCCGAGTGCGTTGGAAGCGGGCCAGCCCGCCGACCTCGTGCTCGTCGACCCGAGCGGCACGAGCACGTTCTCGACCGACCACCTGCGCGGTCAAAGCGTGAACTCGCCGTTCCTCGGTATGGAGCTGCCCGGCCGCGTCGCCTTCACCGTGCGTCGCGGGTATCTCACGGTTGACGACGGAGAGCTCGTCGCCGCCGAAACCGTGGCTGCCGCAGGAGCCGCCCGATGAGCCGCGGCACCTTTGCGATCATCATGATCGCCATCGCGGCAATCATTCTGCTCGGCATGTGGCTCGGATGGCGCGCGCGAGCGCGTCGCCACGGCGGCTTCGCCGAGCACGGCGCGGCACTGGTCGGCGCAGTGCTCGCCGAGTTCCCGCACGCGAGCTACGTTTCGACGACCCCGATCGGTGCACCGCTCGAGCGGCTGTCGATTCCGGGCCTGCGCTACAAGGGCTTCGCCGACCTGGCCATCCGCGCCGACGGCGTCACGGTCGCGGTGACTGGCGAGTCGCCCGTGCACCTGCCGGCGAATCGAGTGCTCGGCGCCGATGTCGCGAGTCGCCGCGTCGGCAAGGCAGTCGAGCGCGATGGCCTGTCCCTGCTGCAGTGGCAGGCAACCGACGGCCGCGAGGTCGAATCGAGTTTCCGCTTCACTGACCCCGCCGAACAGTTGCGCTTCGAGCGCGCCATCGCCGCACTCTCACCGGCTGCGCTGGCCGACCCAGCTGCGCCGGCTTCTCAGACCCATACCCCTTCCCACACCACCCAGGAGGATGCGTGACCACGAACACGACCGAAGAGACGGCAACCGCCGTGACGCCCGAAGGCGTCACCGTGCCCCCGGCTGCGGCGGTGCCCACGGGCAACGCCGTGCTGGTGCTGGAAGACGGCCGACGATACGTGGGGCGCGCATACGGGGCGACCGGGCGCACGCTCGGCGAGGTCGTGTTCTCGACGGGCATGACCGGGTACCAGGAGACGCTGACCGACCCCTCGTACGCGGGGCAGATCGTGCTCATGACGGCACCGCACATCGGCAACACGGGCGTGAACGACACCGACATGGAGTCGCGCAAGATCTGGGTCGCCGGGTTCATCGTCCGCGACCCCGCGCGGCGCGTGTCGAACTTCCGGGCCGAGCGCTCGCTCGACGAAGACCTCGTGAATGACGGCGTCGTGGGCATCTCCGGTGTCGACACGCGCGCGATCACCCGCCACATCCGCTCGGCCGGTGCCATGCGCGCGGGCGTGTTCTCGGGCGTCGACTTCGATCTCTCGGACGAGGCGCAGCTCGAACTCGTGCGCGAGCAGGAGTCGATGGCCGGCAAGAACCTCTCCGAGGCCGTCACGACGCCGGAGCGCTACGACGTTCCGGCGGCCGAGGGCGTCGACCGCGTCGGCTCGATCGCGGTGCTCGATCTCGGGATCAAGCGCGCCACGGTGCAGTACCTGTCGGAGCACGGCTTCGACGTCATCGTGCTGCCTGCGTCGACCTCGCTCGAGGAGATCCGCGCGATCGCGCCCGACGCGCTGTTTTACTCGAACGGTCCCGGCGATCCTGCAGCGAGCGATGCGCAGGTCGTCGTGCTGCGCGAACTGCTGCGCGACGGCGTGCCCTACTTCGGCATCTGCTTCGGCAACCAGCTGCTGGGGCGCGCGCTCGGCTTCAGTACCTACAAGCTGCCGTTCGGGCATCGCGGCATCAACCAGCCCGTGCTCGACAAGCGCACCGGTCGCGTCGAGATCACCGCGCAGAACCACGGCTTCGCCGTCGACGCGCCCATCGAGGGCGAGATCGACGCGCCCGAGGGCTTCGGTCGCGTGCAGGTGAGCCACTTCAGCCTCAATGATCAGGTCGTCGAGGGCCTCGAGTGCCTCGACATCCCCGCGTTCTCGGTGCAGTACCACCCCGAGGCGGCCGCCGGCCCGCACGACGCGTTCTACCTCTTCGATCGATTCCGCGCTTTGGTCACCGAGCGCAAGACCACCGCCACGGAGGCCTAAAGACATGCCCAAGCGTTCAGACATCAACTCCGTTCTCGTCATCGGTTCGGGCCCGATCGTCATCGGTCAGGCCTGCGAGTTCGACTACTCGGGCACCCAGGCGTGCCGCGTGCTCCGCGAGGAGGGCGTGCGCGTCATCCTGGTGAACTCGAACCCGGCGACGATCATGACCGATCCCGACTTCGCCGACGCGACCTACGTCGAGCCGATCACCCCCGAGGTCATCGAGTCGATCATCATCAAGGAGCGCCCCGATGCGATCTTGCCGACGCTCGGTGGCCAGACGGCACTCAACGCGGCGATCGCACTGCACGACCTCGGCATTCTCGAGAAGCACGGTGTCGAGCTCATCGGCGCCAAGGTCGACGCGATTCAGCGCGGTGAGGATCGCCAGATCTTCAAGGAGCTCGTGCTCGAAGCGGGCGCTGACGTGGCGCGCTCGCACATCGCGCACACGATCGAGGAGGCGAAGGAGTTCGCCAAGGATCTGGGCTACCCCCTCGTGGTCCGTCCCTCGTTCACCATGGGCGGTCTCGGTTCGGGCTTCGCCTACACCGAGGAAGAGCTCGTGCGCATTGCCGGCGACGGCCTCCACTACAGCCCGACCACCGAGGTGCTCCTCGAAGAGTCGATCCTGGGCTGGAAGGAGTACGAGCTCGAGCTCATGCGCGATACCGCCGACAACACGGTGGTCGTCTGCTCGATCGAGAACGTCGACGCCGTGGGCGTGCACACCGGTGACTCGATCACGGTCGCGCCCGCGCTCACCCTGACCGACCGCGAGTATCAGAAGCTGCGCGACATCGGCATCGACATCATTCGCCGCGTGGGCGTCGACACCGGCGGCTGCAACATTCAGTACGCCGTCGATCCTGTGACGGGCCGCATCATCGTCATCGAGATGAACCCGCGCGTCTCGCGCTCGTCGGCGCTCGCGTCGAAGGCCACCGGCTTCCCGATCGCGAAGATCGCCGCGAAGCTCGCGCTCGGCTACCGCCTCGATGAGATTCCCAACGACATCACGCAGAAGACCCCGGCGAGCTTCGAGCCGTCGATCGACTACGTCGTCGTGAAGACCCCGCGATTCGCGTTCGAGAAGTTCCCCGCCGCCGACGATACGCTCACCACCACCATGAAGTCGGTCGGCGAAGCGATGGCCATCGGCCGCAACTTCACGACGGCGCTGCAGAAGTCGCTCCGCTCGCTCGAGAAGCGCGGCACCTCCTTCCACTGGGGCGAAGAGACCCGCCCGGTCGCCGAGATTCTCGAGATCATCAAGCGCCCGACCGACGGCCGCATCGTGGACGTGCAGCAGGCGCTGCGCCTCGGCGCGACCATCGAGCAGGTGTTCGCGTCGACCGCGATCGACCCCTGGTACCTCGACCAGATCCAGCTCATCAACGAGGTCGCGGAGGCCGTGAAGCAGGCGCCGCAGCTCACGCTCGAGGTGCTGCGCGAGGCGAAGGATCACGGGTTCTCCGACGTGCAGATCGCTGCGATCCGAGGGGTCTCTGAATCTGAGATCCGCGGCCTGCGTCACGGGCTCGGCCTGCGCCCCGTCTTCAAGACGGTCGACACCTGCGCGGGCGAGTTCCCGGCGCTCACGCCGTACCACTACTCGTCGTACGACCTCGAGACCGAGGTGGCGCCGAGCGACCGCAAAAAGGTCGTCATTCTCGGCTCCGGCCCCAACCGCATCGGTCAGGGCGTCGAGTTCGACTACTCGTGCGTGCACGCATCGTTCGCGCTGTCTGACGCGGGCTACGAGACGATCATGATCAACTGCAACCCCGAAACGGTGTCGACGGACTACGACACCTCGGATCGCCTGTACTTCGAGCCGCTGACGCTCGAAGACGTGCTCGAGGTCATCCACGCCGAGCAGGCGTCGGGCGAGCTGCTGGGCGTCGTCGTGCAGCTCGGCGGGCAGACGGCCCTCGGGCTCGCGCAGCCGCTGAAGGATGCCGGGATCCCGATTTTGGGCACCACGCCCGAGGCGATCGACTTGGCCGAGGAGCGTGGAGCATTCTCGCGCATCCTGGAGCGCGCAGGCCTGCTCGCGCCGCGCAACGGCACCGCGATCGACGAAGAGGGTGCGATTCGCATCGCCGAGGAGATCGGCTACCCCGTGCTCGTGCGCCCGTCGTTCGTGCTCGGCGGCCGCGGCATGGAGATCGTCTACGACACGGAGTCGCTGCACGGCTACTTCAGTCGTATCGAGGGCCACGCTCTCGTCGGCCCCGGCCACCCGCTGCTCGTCGACCGCTTCCTCGATGACGCGATCGAGATCGACGTCGACGCGCTCTACGATGGCGAGCAGTTGTACGTCGGCGGCGTGATGGAGCACATCGAGGAGGCCGGTGTGCACTCGGGCGACTCGAGCTGCACCCTGCCGCCCGTCACGCTCGGCCACGACCAGATCGCCCAGGTGCGCGAGGCCACGCTCGGCATTGCCGAGGGCATCGGGGTGCGCGGGCTGCTCAATGTGCAGTTCGCGATCGGCCAGGGCGTGCTCTACGTGCTCGAGGCTAACCCGCGCGCATCGCGCACCGTGCCGTTCGTGTCGAAGGCGCTCGGGATCCCGCTCGCCAAGGCCGCCTCGCGCATCATGGCGGGTGAGAGCATCGCCGAGCTCATCGCCGCGGGCCTGCTGCCCGAGCGCGACGGTTCGCGCGCCCCGATCGACGCACCGATCGCGGTGAAAGAGGCCGTGCTGCCCTTCAAGCGATTCCGCACCCACGAGGGCCTCGTGGTCGACTCGCTGCTCGGGCCCGAGATGCGCTCCACCGGTGAGGTCATGGGCATGGACCGCGACTTCCCGACCGCGTTCGCGAAGAGCCAGTCGGCGGCCGGCAGCGAGCTGCCGCAGAGCGGAACCGTGTTCTTGTCGGTGGCGGATCGCGACAAGCGCTCCATCGTGCTCCCCGCGCTGCGGTTGCAGGAGCTCGGCTACCGCATTCTCGCGACGCAAGGCACCCAGGTGGTGCTCGGCCGCAATGGCATCGACTCCGAGGTCGTGCGCAAGCACAGCGCCGGCGCCGACGGCGACACGATCGTCGATCTGATCAACCGCGGCGAGATCGACATGATCATCAACACGCCGTCGGGCAGCTCGGCGCGTGCCGATGGCTACGAGATCCGCGCCGCAGCGGTGGCCGCAGACAAGCCGATCTTCACCACGGTGTCCGAGCTGTCGGCCGCGGTCGGGGCGATCTCGGCGCAGCGCGTCGGGTTCGACGTGAAGTCGCTGCAGGAGTACCAGGCCGACCGCGACGCGGCGCTCGCCAGCTGATGACGTCGACGACATTTGGTGACCGGCTCGCGGCGGAGTTCGCTGCGGGCCGGCACCTGTGCGCCGGCATCGACCCGCATGGGCCGTTGCTCGACGCCTGGGGCGTCGCGGACGATGCGGCGGGGGCCGAGCGCATGGGGCGCGACGGGGTCGCCGCCGCCGCCGGGGTCGCGGCCTGTGTGAAACCGCAGATCGCGTTCTTCGAGCGGTTCGGTTCGGCGGGGTTTGCGGCGCTCGAGCGGGTGTTCGCGGATGCACGTGAGGCCGGCGTGCTGGTCGTCGCCGACGTGAAGCGCGGCGACATCGGGTCGAGTTTCGGTGCGTACGCCGACACCTGGTTGGCGCCGGGATCTCCGCTTGAGGCCGACGCCATGACGGTGGTCGCGTATCAGGGCTTCGGCACGATTGAGGGTGCGCTCCGTCACGTGACGGCGCACGGCAAAGGCCTGTTCGTGCTCGCAGCGACGTCGAACCCTGAAGCAGTCGACGTGCAGCGTGCGCGCCGCGCCGATGGCCGTACGGTCGCTGCGGCGATGGTGGCGGATGCGGAGGCCTGGAACGCTGAGCACTCGGCGTCAGGCGCCGCGTCGATCGGCTCCGTCGGCGTGGTGCTCGGAGCGACGCTGGACCTCTCGGGTTTCGAAATCGAG
Source organism: Leucobacter musarum subsp. musarum (assembly GCF_001273845.1). Lineage (GTDB taxonomy): Bacteria > Actinomycetota > Actinomycetes > Actinomycetales > Microbacteriaceae > Leucobacter > Leucobacter musarum. Next base: position 365,301 of record NZ_JHBW01000087.1, on the reverse strand, counting down.
ACCGCGGAGCGGCCCGCTGGGCCGGCACTGCCGGTGCTCGCGCCGGGGTTCGGGCACCAAGGTGCCCGCATCGAGGAAGCGGCAGAAATCTTCGGCGGCATCGGGCACGCGTTGCTGGCGAACGAGTCCCGGAGCATTCTGCAGGGCGGTCCCGACGGGCTCCGTGACCGCATCCGCGAGCGCGCTGAGGCGATCCGCTTCGCGTTGAGCCGCGAAGCGGCCTAGGCTGTAACCCGACTACGCAACGAATGCGCACAGGGATATCAGGGGAGTGGACTGTTGACGACGAGTGAACGGACGATGCCGGAGGTGGATCGCGTTGCGGCCAACCGCGCCGCCATCGCGGCACGCCAGGCCCGTGCTGAGTTGAAGCGCCGTCTCCGCTCCGGCGAGGTGTCCCCGTTCCGCGTGATGGAGCAGTCGCGTGTGCCGGGCACCCCGGCTGCGTCCCTGCGCATTACCGATTTCCTGCTCTCGTTCCCGGCGATCGGGGCGGTGAAGGCGGAGCGCGTGCGCGACGATCTCGGCATCTCCGAGCGCAAGCGCCTCGGCGGTCTCGGCAAGCTGCAGCGCGATCGGCTCGAGTCGTTCGTGCGGGATCGCACCGGCACCGTGCGCGTCGGCCCTCGTCCGCCGCTGACGGTGCTGGCCGGTCCGACGGCTGTCGGGAAAGGCACGGTCGCGACCTATATTCGTGAGCACTTCCCGGAAGTGAAGCTCTCGGTTTCGGCGACGACGCGCGCCCCTCGCCCCGGTGAGGAGCACGGCCGCCATTACTACTTCGTCGACGACGAAGGGTTCGATCGGATGCTCGCTGCGGACGATCTGCTGGAGTGGGCGACGGTGCACAACCGTTCTCGCTACGGCACTCCGCGTCGTCCGGTCGTCGAAGCCGCAGAGCGCGGCGAGCTGATGCTCCTCGAGATCGATTTGCAGGGTGCACGTCAGGTGCGCGCGAGCATGCCGGAAGCCCGTCTGGTGTTTCTTGCTCCGCCGAGCTGGGACGAGCTGGTCGACCGTCTGGTCGGTCGCGGTACCGAGGACGAGGAAGAGCGCGCACGCCGTTTGGAGACGGCGAAGGTCGAACTCGCGGCGGCCGACGAGTTCGACGAGATCATCGTGAACGACGAGGTACCGCGCGCTGCGGCAAGGCTCGTGGAACTGATGCGCGGGGACGAGGGCGACCGGTAACGGCAACCCTGCGGCCAGCCGCAGTGTCACGGCGACGACCACCCGCTAGGGTGATGGTGTGCATTCGAGCCTGATCATCGCCGCCTCGCACGTCGCGAGCATTGGTCTCGCCGACGCGATGGCTGAGGTGACGACGCTCGACCCCAAGCAGTTCTTGGGTATTCCGCTCGCGCTCGTCGGTGCGGCACTGCTCGCGTTCGGCGCGCAGTATCAGTCGCGCGGACTCAACAAGGTCGAGCGCATCACCGGCGAGAGTGCCGGCTCGGGGCTCTCGTTTCGTCATGTCGCCAACCTGCTCCGTCGCCCATCGTGGGTCGTCGGCACGCTGTTTCTGGGTCTCGCGGTGGCATTCCAGATCGGATCGCTGTCGTTGTCGCCGCTGATCATCGTGCAGCCCATCGGCGTCGTCGGGCTCGTGATCACGTCGATTCTGAATTCGCGCGTCAGCGGTGTGCAACTGGGCAAACGCGTGCGCTGGTCGATCGGCCTCGCGGTGCTCGGCATCGTGATCTTCGTCTCGATCGCGGCGTTCACGGCCTCTGATCAGCCCGTGACCGACACGAAACTGATCGAGATTCTGATCACATTCGGCGTCGTCTTCGCGCTGATTCTCGCGCTCTTCATCGGGTTCCGTCACCGCAGTGTCGCATTGATCTACATCGTCGGCGCCGGGGTGCTCTACGGCTTCGTCGCCACCTTTGCGAAGGCCGTCATTGGTCGGCTGCAGCAGGGGGAGTTCGAGTGGCTCACCTGGGTCTGCGTCGCGGCGCTGCTCGCGGGCGCACTCATGGGCATGGTCTTCGTGCAGAACGCCTATTCCTCTGGTCCGCCAGATCTCGTGGTCGCCGGGCTGACCGTGATCGACCCCATCATTGCCGTGTTGATCGGCATCGTCGTGCTCGATGAGGCGGCGGGCGCCCCCGCCTGGGCCATTGTCGCCTTCGTCGTCTCGGGCGCGGTCGCGGTCATCGGAGTTGTCGGCCTCGCGAAGTTCCATCCGCAAAGCGGCGCGTCCGCGCTCGAGACAAACGAGAGCAATTCTACGAACGAGTAATATCGCGAATGCGTCCGTGTTCGAGGCGCAATCGGCGATTCGCTCGCTTCGCGACCGCCGAGTCGTGAGTGACCGCGATGATCGTGAGCCCCTCGGCGTTCAGCTGCTCGAGCAAGCCGAGAATCTCGTCGCGCATCGACTCGTCGAGATTTCCCGTGGGTTCGTCGGCGAGCAGCACGTGCGGCTCCGCGACGAGCGCTCGAGCGATCGCAACGCGCTGCTGTTGGCCTCCCGAGAGCTCCATCGGCCGGTGTTCGCCGCGCTCGGCGAGGCCGACTCTCGCGAGTGCCGCGCCAACGCGCGCGGCACGGTCAGCGGTTGAGATGCCGCGACCTTCAAGCGCGGTGTCCACATTCTCACTTGCGGTCAGCGTAGGAAGCAGATTGAACGACTGGAAGACAAAACCGATGCGTTCTTTGCGCACTCGCGTGAGCTCGGCGTCCGAGAGATGCGAGAGGTCGGTGCCATCGAGGGTGATCGTGCCAGAGGTGGGGCGATCCAGCGCCCCCAAGAGCTGGAGGAGCGTTGATTTGCCGCCGCCGGTCGGGCCCTGAATCGTGGCGAACTCCCCGGTGGCGATGTCGAGGTCGAGTCCGCTCAGGGGCGTGATTCGCTGGCCTTTCTTCTCGTACTGCCGAGTAATGCCGGAAAGCCGGTAGATGGGGGCTGGCGTTGAATCCGGTGATGCGGAAACGGCTGTCTCCGTGGTGGTGAGTGACATGGTGCTCCTCAGATCTGCAAGTGGTGTGGTCGGTGAGTCACGCGACGGCGCGCAGTGCCTCGACGGGGCTGAGTCGGGCTGCGCGCCACGAGGCGAAGGCGCCGGCGAGCAAGCCGCCGAGCAGGCTCAGGCCGAGCGCGGCGAGCACGACCCAGAGGGTGACGGGTGCGTGCAGCACGATGTCTGCCGTGCTCGAAGCGGTCTGGCCGAACCCGCCTCCGCCACCGAAGCCGCCCATGGCGCCGGAGGCATCGCTGCCCGACGTGCTCCCTGCGGCGTCGGATCCGGGCATGCCGCCGCCTTGCATGCCGCCACTCTGCATGCCGCCACCCTGCATGCCGCTTCCGGTGCCGGGGCCACCGGCCGTGCCCGACCCCGTCGCCGCCTGCAGAGTCGGCGAGATGAGGTTGATGATCCCGATCGCGCCCAGGCCGAGCACGAGCCCCGCTGCGCCGCCGATGAGGGCCTGGACGCCCGATTCTCCGGCGAGTTGGCCGATGATGCGTCCGTTCGACCAGCCGATGGCCTTCAACGTGCCGAACTCGCGAGTGCGTCGGGCGACGCCGGCGCCGGTGAGCAGCACGGCAATCGCCAGGGCGACGGCCAGCACGATCATCGAGAGCCACGTGCCGAGGCTGCCGATCAGTGATGAAGCGCTCGCCAGCGAACCCGACACCTGTGCGGCGAGGTCAGCTTGCGAATTCACCGTCGCGTCGGGCAGGGCACTCTCGATCTCTGCCTGCACGCCGTCAATCGACGAGGAGTCATTCGCGACGACGTACACCGTCGACACGACGTCATCGGAGTCAGAAAGTACACGGGCGGTGCCGAGCGGCAGGAAGACGTTGGCCGCGGCATCGGCGTCGGTGCTGGTCGACGCCAGTACGCCGACGATCTCGACGGAGTCCGAACCCACCTCCAGAGTGTCGCCGACCGCGAGATCCTGGGCGGTCGCATAGCTCGCGTCGACGACGGCGACGAGTGCGTCGGCGTCATCCGCGGTGAGTGCGCGCCCATCGGTGATTTCGGTCGCAGAGAGCGGCCCCACATCGGTGGCCGCGGGATCGACGCCGAGCACGCTGAAGCTGTCGACGCCGAACGATCCGCCGCCGAAACCGCCGCCGCCTCCGCCGAAGCCGCCGGGTGCGCTCCCCGCTGCATCGCCGGTCGCGGCTTCACCGGCAGCCGGGTCGCTTGTCTGCGACATGTCGGGGAGTTCTCCCGAGAACGAGGTGTTGGTCAGGCTGAGCGTGCCCGTCGCGGCGGCGACGTCGTCGAGTTCGGCGATGGTGCTCACCGCCGAGGCATCCAGCGTGCCGCGACCCGGCTGCGTCATGAGGTTCGACTGCGCCACCCGCGTCGTGCCTGCGTCATCGGTGTCTCCCGACTCGGAGCCGAAGTCGAAGCGCGGACCGCCGCCGCCCTGACCGGGCTCCGCAGCTGCCCCCGTGACGGTGAGGTCGGTGCCCACGCCGGTCACCCCCTCGAGCGCTTGCGTCTGCGCCTGCTTGATGCCGGTCGAGAGAGATGACACGACGATCACGAGGGCGATCGCGATGGCGAGGCCGACGGCGACGACGATCGTTTGGCGGCGTCGGCCGAGCAGCTCGCTGCGGAGCATGGTCCAATACATGGAGGTCCTTTCAGTTGCTGCTGCGAGTCTCGCGGCTGTCAGACTCCCGCGCGTCACCCCGTCGGGTGCACCTGGGTACTGCATCTGCGGTATGCGGATCTGCCGCGTCAGGTGGATGCCACGCATAGGAATCACGGGCACACTGGTGCTCGTGTCGGTTCTCCCTGTCTCCTCTGCGCATGCTTCGCACGATGCTCGGGCGCTCCGTGGTGGTGATGCGAATTGGCGAATCGAAGTGGTCGTCGTCGGTGTGGTCGTGGTCGCCGGGGTGCTCTCCGCACTCCCCGCGCTCCGCGGGTTCGCCGGGAGCACTGGGTTCTTCGGATTCCCCGGTTCCCCTGGAATTGCAGGGTCGCCTAGCGGATTCGGTCCACCTGGGAGCGGTCGGGCGATCGAACTTCCGGTGTGGTGGGATCTTGCGCTGGTCGCGCTGATCGTCGTGTCGGCAGGAGTTCTTGCGTTGCGACTCCGCTGGCCCGTGTTCGTGCTCGGTGCCGCACTCATCCTGTTCTTCGTCGCCAGTGGGCTCGGCTGGCCGACGCTCGGCCCCATGCTCGCGCTCGCGATCGCCGCGTACAGCCTCGCTTCGCACTCGGAGCGGGTCGTGACGGCCATCACGGTCGGCGTGAGCGCGGCATGGATCCTCGTCATCAGTTTCGCGGTGACAGGCTGGCAATCGTCGGATCCTCGGCTGCTGCAGGCGGCCGCGGCCGCCGCGATCGCCGGCGCGCTCGGCGACAGTGCGCGGTCGCGCCGCGAATTGTTCGAAGCCGCAACGGAACGCGCGCGGCGCGCGGAGGAGACCCGTGAAGCCGAAGCGTCGCGTCGCGTCTCCGAAGAACGGCTCAGAATCGCGCGTGACCTGCACGACACGGTGGCGCACCAGATCTCGGTCATCAGCCTGAACGCCGGCGTCGCATCGAGCGCACTCCGCACCCGACCGGAGCGGGCAGAGTCGGCGCTGGGCACGATCCGCAGTTCAGCGCGCGGAGCGCTCTCAGAAATCGGGGAGTTGCTCAGGCATCTTCGGTCAGAGGAGATCGCAGCGTCGGGTGAAGCGGCTGACCGTGCCATCGAGGCAATTCCGGACGCACCGCAACCCGGGATCGCGCGTATCCCGGCGCTCGTGAGCGACCTTCGGGCCGGCGGCCTCGAGGTGCACTCGGCGATCACCGGTGCAGCTTCGTCGGTACCGGATGCGGTCGGAGTGGCCACTTATCGGATCGTGCAGGAGGGGCTCGCGAACGCGCAGAAGCACGGCGCAGATGGGCCGGTTGAGTGCTCCATCGACATCTCCGCATCGCACGTGTCGGTGCGCATTGCGAACGGTGTGCCCACCGAACCGCGCCGAGACGCGCACCGCGCCCCCGCCTGGAGCGGTTACGGACTCGTCGGCATTCGCGAGCGCGCAGCGGCGCTCGGTGGTAGCGTCTCAGCGGGTCCCGTCAATGGCGCGAGTGCTGACGGTGTCGTGGGCGCGCGCTACGTGCTCGAGGTGCGTCTCCCGGTGCAAGGCGCGCGCGTATGACCGCAGGCCCGACCATTCGCGTCGTCGTGGTCGATGACCAGATGTTGATCCGTCAGGCCGTGAGCGACATTCTCGACGGGCACCCCGATATCGCGGTGGTGGGCGTGGCTGCCAACGGGGCCGAAGCGGTGGAACGCACGGCGATCCTGCGCCCCAATGTCGTGCTCATGGATATTCGGATGCCCGTCGTCGACGGGATCGCCGCGACCGAGCAGATCTGCGCAGACCAGCTGAACGCGGCGACGCACGTGCTGGTGCTGACCACCTTTGAGGAAGATGCCTACGTGGTCGCCGCACTTCGCGCCGGTGCGAGTGGTTTCATCGGCAAAGGGTCGGAGCCCGATGACATCGCGCGCGCGGTTCGTTCGGTGCACGCGGGGGAAGCGCTGCTCTCACCGGTTGCGACGCGAAGCCTCATCACTCGGTACGTGATGCCCGCGGCACCGCGCGCCGACGCTGCATCAGCCCCCGAACTCGCGCTGCTCACGGAGCGCGAACGGGAGGTGCTGCTGCTCGTTGCGCGGGGTCGCTCGAACCAGGAGATTGCCACATCTCTGGTCATCTCGCCGCACACGGCGAAGACGCACGTCAACCGCATCATGTCGAAAGTGCACGCTCACGACCGCGCGCAGCTCGTCATTCTCGCGTACGAGACCGGACTGCTGAGCCCGGGAGGCTAGGCGAACGGCCAGCGGGTCTGCGGGTCGAACGGGTGGCCGACGACTTCCGGGCGTGGAGCACCTCGACCTGCGCGAAAGGCCGACACCGTCGGGTCGTCCGGAATCCAGAAACGCCACGGGAACTCGGGCCCGCCTGCCGCACCGGCAACACCGACGCGTGGCCCGTGCGCGATGCGAGGCGCCAGGGATTCGGGGAGCACCAGGCTGAACGGCGCCGCGAACAGCGAGTGTCCGTCGTGCACCTCGCGGCGGATCCCAAGTGCCTGCGCTACATTGCCCGGGCCCTGCGCGAGCTGCTGCGGTTGAAGTGTCGATTCTGGTCGACGGGCGCTACGCCGTCGCCGCGCCAGATCGGCGCCCGCCCGCACCTCGCCGGCGCGCAGCAGCACCCCGGAGGCCGTGCCCTCGGGCGAGCACACCACATTGATCGCGAAGTGCATGCCGTACGAGAAGTAGACGTAGGCATGGCCGGGCGGGCCGAACATCGATGCGTTGCGGTCAGTCTTGCCGTTTCGTGCGTGCGACCCGAGGTCTGGTGGGCCTGGCGATCCGACACCGTGGTATGCCTCGACCTCGGTGACGCGGAGAGAGACTGCACCCTCGGGAGCATCGACCGTGAGGAGTGCGCCGAGCAGCATCGGCGCAACCTCAAGCGCCGGTCGTGAGAAATCATCGGGGGTCATCGCCCACCATTGTGGCAAACGGTGCGGTGCGCCGCGAGGCGACGCGTACGCTGCTGGCGATCAGCCTGCAGATTCGAGGCGTCTGCTCGACCTCGACGCATACGATGGGGCCAACGCCGCACCCGCAGCGTTGAACCGCTCCGTCGAACCGCACCGCCCGGAGGTCTCCGTGTCCCAGTATCCGATGCCGTTCCCGTCTCCCCGTGACTCAGGCGCTTCGGGCGAGCCCGGACGCCGGTTTCCGAAGGCGACAGTGATCGCCATCGGCGTGGTCGTCGCGCTGATCGGAGTCGGCCTCGTGGTGTGGCCGTTCTTCTCGGCGAGCTGGATTCTGGTCGTGCTCTTCGGTACGGCGCTCATCGCCAACGGCATCGCCCTGCTGGTGCGCGGTCGCGGGTCGATCACCGCCGCAATAGGCGGCGCACTGCTGATCGTCGCGGGGCTGATCGCGATGGCGTTCACCGGGGCGACGGCACGCGCGCTCGTGAGTTTCGCCGGCTTCGGGCTCATTACGATCGGTGCCCTGTGGCTCGCGGTCGGCATGCGATTCGCGCGGGTGCGACCGGGTGTGGCAATCGTGCCCGGCGCCGTGCTGGTGGTCGCGGGCGTGCTCGCCCTCGTCTGGCCAGGAGTAGCGCTCGCGATCGCCGCGGTTGTGGGCGGCATCGTGCTCGTGCTCATCGGCATCGCGATCGCCTGGGGTGCGACGCGGGCTCGGCCCGGCGTCGGCCCCGATGACGCCTCGCGCACGACGATCATCATCTGAAACGACGCCGACACCGGCTTACTCGCGCATCGATGCCGGCGACGAGCGATGGTGGATCGCCAGCACCGCAGTCACCAGCCCGAGTGCCGCACCCGCGCCGATTCCGACCGCCATCGTTCGGGCCGAGCCCAGCGTTTCCGGGCCGCCCGCCGCGACGAGAACTCCAACAACCGCTGAAGACACCGCGTTCGCGATGAGCTGGGTCGTGCTCACACCGGCGGCGGCTTTCGCGCCTTCGACGGGATCGTCAGTGCTGCGCATCGCGGCGACGCTCAAGTGCGGGAATGCCATGCCGATGCCGCAGCCGGCCGCGAACAGTGTGATCGCCCAGGCTGCTACGCGCCACGCCTCTGCGTCTGCGGCCACCAACGCCGCATAGGTGCCGAGGCCGACAGCAAGGAGCGCCGGCCCGAGCACGATGACGGTGCTTCGGCCGCGGCTCGAGGTGAGATTCACGCTGCTGAGCTGCGCAACGGTCCAGCCGACGGAGAGCGCCGCACCGAGAAAACCAGCGGTGATGGGGGAGAGCCCCGCCAACTGCTGCCCGAAGAGCGGAATGAATGCTTCGGTCATCGCTCCTGCGCTCAGTAGGCCCAGGGTCAGATACACCCATTTCAGCGGATTGCCGGATCGGTACGTCGATCGAGGGAGCACGGTTGCCGCTGCCCGGCGCTCGCGGAGCACGAACGCGACGAGCAGTGCCGTCGCGACGACGAGTCCGATGACCGTGCTCGTGCCGCGAGGGAGCACCGCGGTCACACTGAATGCGGCGGCGGCCAGCGCGAGCAAGACGAGCGCGAACACCGGCACGGGCGGTACGGAGGCGCTTTCGTGCCCTGCGGCGTGCGCACCCGGCACGGCGCGCCGCGACACCCAGGCGAGCACGAGCGCGATCACGGCGAGCAGCACGAAGGCGCCGCGCCACCACCCCAGCTGTGCGAAAACTCCGCCGAGTGTCGGTCCGAGCAGGTTGCCGACGCCCCACATTGCGGAGACGAGCCCGGCCGCGCGCGTCCAAAGCCGATCGGGGAGGGCGGAGCGAATGACCGCGTAGCCGAGCCCGGCGAGCAGGCCCCCGCCGAGGCCCTGCACGGCGCGGCCGATCAGGAGTACCTCCATGCCGGGCGATGCGGCGTTCACGAGCGTGCCTGCAGCGAACACGAGAAATGCCGCGACGTAGGCGGCGGCTGGGCCGAATCGTGCGATGGTGCGCGTGACGAGCATCGACGTGATTACCGACGCGGTGAGAAACGCGGTCGCCGCCCAAGCAAAGTACTGGGCTCCGCCGAACTCCTTCACGGCTGACGGGAGCAGCGCTGCGGTCACGTACACGTTCGTCGCGTACATCGCGACGCCACCGGCGAGCACGAGTGCTGCCGGCAGAAACTGCGGGCTGAAGAGTTCGCCCCAGCTTCCCGGTGCGGGGGTGCGGCGCGGCTCGGGGAGCCGGGTGTCTGAAGCGATCGGGATCTCTGAGGTGTCACGTGGCATGATAGCTACGGTAAAACCTCAAGTGACGTTGAGGTCAAGTGGAGAGGAGTCGACCGTGTCGCGAGCGCCTACCGACCTGCTCACCGTCGGTGAAGTTGCCAGACGCACCGGCGTCGCGGTGTCTGCTCTGCACTTCTACGAGCGCGAGGGCCTCATCGCCAGTACGCGTACCGCGGGCAATCAGCGCCGGTATGCGCGACACGTGCTCCGCCGGGTCTCGATCATTCGGCTCGCCGCGCGCATGGGCATCCCGCTCTCGGAGGTGGCGGCTGAGTTCGGTCGGTTGCCCGACGACCGGATGCCGAGTAAGCGCGACTGGGAGCGCATCAGCGAGCACTGGCGCGGCCGCCTCGAAGCGCGCCGGCGCGAAATCGAACGGATGGAACGCGAGCTCACCGGTTGCATCGGCTGCGGATGCCTCTCATTGCGGACGTGCCGAGTCTTCAACCCCGAGGATGCGCTCGGGGCCGAAGGAGCTGGGCCGCGTTTGCTGCCGGAGATCGACCCCGAGTGAACGGGCTATCGGGCGTCGGTGATCCGATGCTCGTCGACCGTGCCCGAGATGCTGGTGCCGTTGAGATCAAGGTACACCTGCCCCTCGGTGCGCGAAACGGTGAGGGTGTTGCGACGCGCCAGTGCTGCGACGGTGCCGTCGACGAGCGCGGAATCGACGGCGAAAAGGGCAATATCGTCGGCTCGGTGAATCGTCTTGCCCGACCACGCCGTGAGTACTTTCGCCGGATCGCGATGCGTGTAGACGACGGCTCGTTCGGCGAGCTTGCTCCCGGAATGCACCCGCGCCGCATCGGGTGCACCGACCTCGATCCAGGCGGTCATCGCGCCGGTGAGGTCGCGGACGAGCACGGCGGGCTCGTCGGTCGTGGACACGCCACCACCGAAGGCGATGCCTTCGACGTACTCGAGGCAGTACGCCAAGATGCGCGTCACCATGAACGCCTCGGTCTCGGAGGGGTGCTTCGCGACCCGAAGCGTGAACTGCTCGTACACGCCGCGGTCCACGTCGGCCAGGTCCACCTCGAAGGTGTGCATCGTCGATCCGATCGCCATAACTCCCGAGTCTACGGGCTCGCGATGACGAGCATTCTGGCAGCGGGCTCCCATGTATCGCTCAGCATGTCGGATTATGTTGCTGAGTATCGTTCGAACGAGCATCGGAGGCGGTCATGCATCAGTCATTCGGAAGTTTCGGATTCACCCCGGGAGCTGCCGGAGAGTCGCTCTGGGAAGCCGTAGACCAGTTGCGCAGCGGGTTCGAGAAGCGCGCCGGTTCTCGAGTCGCTCGCGGAGACGTGCGTGCCGCAGTGCTGTCGCTGCTCGCCGAGGAGCCGATGCACGGCTACCAGATCATTCGTGAGATCGAGCAGCGCAGTGGCGGATCATGGAAGCCGAGCGCCGGTTCCGTGTACCCGACGTTGCAGCTCCTCGCCGACGAGGGCTTGATCACGGCCGAGGAGTCGAACGGGCGCAAAACGTACGCCCTCACCGATGCCGGGCGCGATGCCGTCGCCGAGGGCGAGGGTGAAGCGCCCTGGAAGACCGCTGCGTCCGGCGAGTCGCCGAAACGTCACGGCGCGCTTGCGCAGGCTGGCTTCGATCTCGCGCAGGCTGCGGCCCAGGTCGGTCGCACCGGGACTCCGGAGCAGGTGACCGAGGCGGTTGATGTGCTCGAGCGCGCACGCCGGGAGCTGTACGGCATCTTGGCGCAGGACTAAGGGGTGTCGGTCGAAAGACCGCTCGAGTCGCACTCGCGCTCTGCGGCGGCCGCCGAGACCGACCAAGCCCGGTACCGCCGAATACTGCGATTCGCATCGCGGCACCTCGTCGTGGCGTGGTGGTTCGAATTGGTGCTGCCGCGGTTCGGTCTCGGGTTCATCGCGGAGCGCACGCGATCGCGGCGGATGCAGCGGTTCGCGCGATCGTTTCACGGGTTTGCGATTGAGCTCCGCGGTCTCATGATCAAGGTTGGGCAGTTCATGTCGTCGCGGCTCGACGTGCTGCCTCCGGAGGTGACGGCCGAGCTCGAAGGTCTGCAAGACGAAGTTCCGGCGGAGTCGTTCGCCGATATTGCGCGTCTCGCGGAACACGAGCTCGGGGTCTCGCTCGGTTCGGTGTTCACCGAGATCGACTCGGAACCCGTCGCTGCGGCTTCGCTGGGCCAGGCGCACCGCGCAGTGCTTAGTGGCGCACTCGCGGCCGATGCCGGGTTCGAGCGCGCGGTGCTCAAAGTGCAGCGGCCCGGCATTGACGGAGTCGTCGCGGTCGACCTGGCAGCGCTGCGACGGGTGGGGCGCTGGCTGAGCCATGTGAGGCTCGTCTCGCGACGCGTCGACATGCCAGCGCTCGTCGAAGAGTTCGCGGCAACGAGTCTCCAAGAGATCGACTATTTGCACGAGGCCGCGAATGCGGAACGCTTCCGCGAGTACTTCGCGGACGACCCCGGAGTGGGAGTACCCGAGATCGTCTGGGAGCGCAGCAGTACGCGGGTGCTCACGCTCGAAGACGTCACCGCGATCAAGATCACTGACGTTGACGCGCTGCGCGCTGCCGGCATCGACCCCCATGAGGTCGCGCTGCGCTTCGCGCGCGTCATGTTCGATCAACTCTTCACCCACGGCTTCTTCCACGCCGACCCGCACCCCGGCAACGTCTTTGTCACGCCGACCGATGGCGACTGGCGGCTCACGTTCATCGACTTCGGCATGATGGGGGAGGTTCCGTCAGGCACGCGCTCCGCTCTGCGGTCGCTGCTCGTCGCCGCGGCCTCGCGCGACGGGCGCGGTTTGGTCAATGCCATGCAAGAGGTCGGTGTGCTGCTGCCCAGCGCGGATACCGCCGAGCTCGAGCGGGCGATGACACAGCTCTTCGCCCGATTCGGCGGCATGGGTTTCGCGGAGCTCCGCGACGTCGACCCGCGCGAGTTCCGCGATTTCGGCCGTCAGTTCAGCGATGTCATCCGTACCCTCCCGTTCCAGCTCCCCGAAAACTTCTTGCTCATCGTTCGCGCGATCTCGCTGACGTCAGGCGTCTGCAGCGCGCTCGACCCGCGCTTCAACCTGTGGGACGCTGTCGAACCCTACGCGCAACAACTCATTCGCGAGGAACGCGGCAACCTCGTTCGCGACTTCGCGGGGCGGGCGCTGCGGACGGTGCAGGCCGCCGCACGTGTGCCCGGGCGCCTCGACGCGATCCTGGGCCGCATCGACGATGACGATCTCGAGGTGGGGCTGCCGCGTCTCGAGCGGCGTCTGCAGCGACTCGAAACCGCGCAACGCCGGATCATCGCCGCAGTGACCGGCACCGGTCTGTTGATTGCCGGCGCCGTGGTGGTCAGCACGGTGCCGGTGCTCGGTACCGCGCTCATGGTCGCGGCGGCGTTGCCGTTCATCGCCGTGTTGGTGGGATTCTTGCGACGCTGAACGGGCGCTTTGGGGTCGGAGTATCCCGCTGCGGATGAACCGCCGAAAAAATCTGAGAACGTTTTTAGGTTTTGGCGACAATACTCAGTATGAGAGAAACCTACGTGCGATCCGACGCAGAGGTCATCGCGGAAGCGCTGGAGCACCCCGGCCAATTCACGGAGATCTATCGGCGGCATTCGCTGCCTGTGTTCCGCTACATCGCATCTCGGCTGGGTCGCGAATGCGCGGAGGATCTCCGGAGCGAAACGTTCCTCGTCGCATTCGAGAGCCGACATCGATTCCGCGACGGTGTCATGAGCGCGCTGCCGTGGCTGCTCGGCATTGCCACCCAGCTCATTCGACGGCGACGGCGCGAGGAAGCACACGCGTGGAAGCTTGCAGCGCGCGTCGGCGGCCTCGGGGGAGAAGGCTCTTTACACGGCGGTGTCGATCCTGGAATTGATGTCGACAATCGCCTGGATGCCGATGTGACCGCGCGATCGCTCGCCACGGCGATGACGCGTCTGTCGCGCGGGGACCGAGATGTGCTCGGTCTCGCAGCATGGAGCGATTTGGATACCGCGGGCATTGCGGAGGCGCTCCACATCGCCGAAGGCACCGTGCGCACGCGGTTGCACCGAGCCCGAAAAACCTTACGAACTTATATTGACGCGAGCGCAGCTAGCACGACGGAGCGAGATTATGTACGAACTCGATGAACTCACCCGGCTGCGTGATCTTCGCAGCGAAGGGATTGACCCAACGGAAGCCGAGGACGCCCGCGGCCTCGCAGCGCTTGAACGACACATCGCGGCAGGGCGGCACACTCCCCGCAGGAAGAGCTCCCGCAGGTTTTGGGGTTCACGCCGAGCTCGAGCGTGGGGCGGCGCCGGTGTCATTGCCGTGGGGGCCGTGGTGGGGGCGGTCGCCGTTGTGGCGCCCAGTGCGGTGTTCGGTCCGGTCGCAACTCCAGACCCGGGAGCAGAAGCATCCGCGCTGCTCGAGCGGTCCGCCCAACTTCTCCCTGAGATCACCGTTCACGACGGACAATACCTTCGCTTTGAGGTGAGCTACCAGCAGATCATGACTCAACCGTGGTTGAGTGACGGAAGCGATGTGACCTATCGCACCCGTGAGCATCGCGTGAGCTATGCGCCAGCCGATGATGGCGGCATCTGGACGTTCCGGCAGCAAGAGGAATCACCGACGGAGATCGTGTCTGCACTCCCTGCGGGCATCAGTGAGGCGGATGCGTTGCAGCAGATTGCACAGCACATCTCTCTTGAGAGCCGGGAGTCGCAATCCATTGCCGGGCGCTATCCGGTGACCCCGGAGGGTCAAGCTGAAGCGAACGCCATGTACCCACAGGTCCAGGCCGACGCACAGGCACTCCGTGAAGCTCCGACAGACACCGCTGAACTGCGCGCGTTTCTTCTCGCGCGTGCGCAGAACGACGACTTCCTGCTCCCTGAACCTCGCTCTGACGACGACGCCGTGAAGTCCCAAATTGGAGATATCGTGGGCGACCCGATGGCACCGCATGCGCTGCGTGCGGCTGCACTGCGGCTGCTCGGGGAGCTTCCCGGGGTCGTGGCTGAACCCTACGATCCGGCTCCAGATTCGTTGGGAAATCCACCGTTCATTGCCGCAGGAACCGCCATCACCGTGAACGAGTTCCGTGGAAACTCGTTTCAGCTCATTTTCGATACCGAATCGGCGCGCATGTTGGGCACTCGAGTCGTACTCACCGAGGAAACCGAACAGTATCCGGGCAGTGAAGTCGGCACGGTGACGCTCTTGCAGCGAATCGAATCGACGGTCGTTGACCAAATTCCTGATGTCGAGTCGTGGTGAGCGCGCGGACGGTTGCTGGCGCGCTCACGCGTGTGAGTAGGGCGTGCGGGGCTTGAACCCGCGACCGACGGATTACGAGTTTGGAGCCCAGTCGAGGTTCTTTCCGAATGGCGTGACGCGCGAGATTCGCGCTCGCTCGCAGCAGTGTGACACTTCCGGACGACGCCAAACTCCTCCAGGAGTACCGGCTTCATCTGCTCCGCCAGGGCCGATCGCCGGGGACGCTCGAACAGCGGCTCGGTGACGTGCGACGCTTACTCGAAGCGATCGGCCCCGCAGATTCGGTCAGCCGACAGAGCCTCGAGTCCTACATTGACGAGCGCACTGAGCATTGGTCCGCGGCGTACCGCAAGAAGGTGTACGCGTCGTATCGGATCTACTTCTACTGGGCTCGTAAGCGACAGTTCATCCAGAACAACCCAGCGAAACACCTCGCCGTCGTGCGAGTCCCCAGATACCTCCCGAGGCCGGCGCCAGAAGATGTCGTGATCGAGGCGTTCGACGGAGCACCATTGATCGAATCGGCCATGCTGAGCCTCGCTGCGGCGCAAGGGCTGCGACGTGCAGAGATCGCGAGCGCCCACCCGATGAACCGTGACGGTGACTTGCTGCGCGTGACCGGCAAAGGTTCCAAGGAGCGCGTGGTTCCGCTCGACGCTCTAACGCTAAGTCTGCTCGAGCAGCTCGAAGCGATGCAGGGACGTCAAGAGTTCTACTTCCGAGGCCGGTTCGGGGGACACCTGCACCCCGCCACCGTGTACAAGTGGCTGAAGCGGTATCTCGGTGATGACTGGAGTACCCATAACTTGCGACACAGGGCTGCGAGTCTCGGGCTCCGTGTGACGGGTGATCTTCGGGGTGTGCAGGAGCTATTGGGTCACGCGTCGCTTGCGACAACTCAGGTGTACACGCTCGTGGACACGCATCAGCTTGCTGCGATCGTCGAGGCGACATCGTTGCAGCGCAAAGTGATCGAGTACCGGCTCAACAAAGTGCTCTTGAAATCGCCGACTCAGGGTGTCCAGGCCGAGGATGTTCTCGCTGCGATGAGTGTGCTCGCGATGCATCTTCGCGACATTGATGGCGACGCGACACTCGCTGCTTGAGGCCCCGGCTGGAGCAGTAGGCGGCAGGTTGAAGAGTGACGCGACATCGTTGACAGCTCGATAGATGTCGCGAGTCGCGCGTAACGGGGACATGTCGCGAGTCGATGTCGCGACATTTGGCGTGTCGCTCAATGTGTCGCCGGGGGAGTGGCGAACGTGTCGCTGTCGCTGTCGCTGTCGCTGTCGCTGTCGCTGTCGCTGTCGCTGTCGCTGTCGCTGTCGCTGTCGCTGTCGCTGAAGAGAAAAAACATTGTGCTCCGTTCCCGCAGCGAACGTCGTTCGAGGGAGAGCTACTCTCCAGTAAACGCTGATCGGAGCTCTGAAGCTCGCACGATATCGCCCTCGACTGCTCGGATCTCTTCGGGCCGAGTATCGGAGTTCTGGTTGAGTTTCTCGAGAATCGCGAAACTGTCAGTGACTTCTCGATCGAGCTCGTCGAGTACGGTTTGCCGCACGCTCTCGGGAAGGCGCGAGAAGTGCGCTGAGATCTTCATGCCCCCAACTTACTGCCGAACGGGCCAGAAGCCACGAAGGCCCCCTCAGTGCTCGGTTTCCCGAGCTGAGGGGGCTGTGCACGTGTATCAAGCGTGTTGGCCGCTCGTCTGCGCATTGGGGATGGACTGACGAGCGACCGCGATAAGTATCCCACCACTGGCACTGCCCCGCGAGCCGGGGATGGAATCCGACCGCACGAGGCAGTGAAGTAATCATCCGTGACTACCGGAGAAAGCACAACGCCTCTTCTTCGGAACTGTGGGATTCGAAGAAGAGGCGTTGCAGGTGTACCCCAAGGCGGAGCCTACGGCACGTGAGCGTCAATCGTGCGCCGCGCGCGAGAAGTACTCGCGCGCTTCTCTCGGCTAAGCTGCAGCCGCCCGGGCCGCGCGTGCTGAACGGACGCGGAACCACAGCGCGAGTTCTTTCGCGGCACGACCGGTCGTGAACGAGTCGGGGGCTGCTTCGATGTCGGCAAACGAATCCCGGAAACCCTCCGGGAGGGGTTCCGCATCGTCTCTCGTGACCTGGTAACCCATGCTCCAGTCCTGGAACTGACGATCTAGACGGAGGTCATCGACCACGACACGTACGTCCGTGTGACGCGGGTCCCTGCTGATCCTCTCCATCAGCGCATCGACGGCACCGGGAGGCCCTTCAAGGAACTGGATGAAGCGGTGACTCTTATACAGGAGGATGCCGGAGATCCCGACCGAATGGTTGTGGGCTCGCGCGAGCACGAGGAGCTGTTCGAGATCGTCAGCATAGAAACGGGTGACCGCGTTGCTGGTGTAGACCACGAACTTCAGCGCCTCGGGGCTATGAGTCTCTGTCTTCATCTCAGTTCCGTTCGTTCTGCACTTCTCGCACATGATGCTCCTCGTCGACTGCACGCATCGCCTGGCTGAGAGATTGATACTCGCCGATGGGATGAGAGTACATGTCGCTCGCGACGTAGAGTCCGCTGTCATCTTGATCGATGTAGCCAAGAAACTCTCCGCCTCGGCTTCCAACATAGAAGCCGTCTTCTACTTTCGCCCACGATACTTCTGCTGTGAGCGGGAGGGTGATGCTCATGAGATGAGCCTTCCCGCAGGCCCTAGAGTGACGTCAACTTGACGCCGAATGAACGCGAAACGTTCGGGCTGCTTCAGAAGAGTATCTTTGGGGTGAAGCCTGCGCGAATATACATTTAGTGACAAAAAAATTGATGCTTACAGTACGCGCAACCGTTGACACATCACGAATAAAGCGGCCGTCTCCGCAACTTCACCAGAGGAGACGACCGCCTGTCGTCGCGAATCTGAGAAGCTATCGGGCCACACGCGCGACGACAGGAATAATGCTTTCAGGTGTGTAAGTGCCGCGATATGCGGTTGCGAGAGTTGCGGCGTTTCGACATCCTGCCCTGGATGCAAATCTGCCCCCTCGCCCGGGTGTGGAAACGAGGGGGCAGGATGTCTCATCTGTGCGAATCGACGCGTCCCGAACCTCGACGGTGTATGGGGTACACAAGGACGATCGAGGCTGGACGATAAAAGATCTTGCCATGGTTCTCAAGATTATGGAAGACACAATAATTAACCCAAGAAGTGAATTGTTTCCTGAATTGCACAACTTGTGTCATACTTCTCGGCATGGGGTACATCACACACGGAAACCGTGAATACGAGTTTGAAGACCGCACACTGGCCCACCTCAAAGTGGTGATCGGCCAAAAGCTCAGCCGGAGAGAACCGTTCTTCCTCAGCTGGTCACTCCCCACCGCGAAGGGGAGCGGCCGCTACGAGCTCTGGATCTCAGAGCATTCACCGATTGCGTTCCGCTTCTCGGGCGGGAAACAGCCAGAACTCAACCAAGACTGGCTCCGAGCACTCCTTGCGATTTCGCACAGCTCGCGCGGGCTCGTTGTGCTCACTGAGATGGACGCCCTGAAATGGGCAAAGCGTAACCCCGTTCTGGCGGCGTAGGAGACGGCCATGAGTAATATCGTCGAAAACCCTGACGTTCGCAAACTCCGTGAACGTTTGCGCGCTGCGTGGGATTACGAACTCCAGAACCACCCGTTCGCGAGCGGTGACTTCGAGAACCCGTACAGTACCGATGAGCCATCCTTCGATGAACTCATCCAGCCCCGGCTTCCCGAGTTCGACTCTGCACACGAGCGACCGCTGCGATACGCGGACCGGCTATTTGCCGGGGCCTAGAGCCACGCTCTGCCAGGCCTCTCGTGGAGAGCGACTCGTCGAACAGGCGATAACGTGGCGCCGTTTGCCGCGTTAAGGCCACCGAATCTTCGTGGTTGTTTTTGGGTTCTGTAAAAGAAGGGGAAGGCGTGATTCTCGAGGTGAGGCTGAGGATAGAGGACGATCTCAAACGAGGTCGGGGTTAGTTTTCGCAAACTTTTCGGCATCGTGCTCGCTGATCGCGACGAGACCACGTGGCGTGTGCGCGAGCGCACCTAACACCCTCAGCCATGGCTTGCTCATCTCGAGTTCCTTACTGCCTGAGTAATGAAACGCAATCGTCACGTGAGGTGATAGCCACGCAGATGTGCGACCGTCTCCTTCACTGTGACCCTTTTGCCAACTGAGAAAGAAGCCTTCACCTCTGCGTAGCTTCTGACCGATGGCAAATTGGAGGTGCGCCAGTAAACGGTCCTCGAAATCGTATTCATGGCTCCCGTGCACTAATTTCCCCATGCATGGAGTCTCGCACTGCTGCCACAGGAAAGCGAACATCCATGTGCCTATGCGCATGGGTCTTGTACATCTTCCGCGTTGTGTGGTTCAGCTCAAGGGCCAAAGTCAAAGAGGACTTTCATATCGGAAGTCGAAGAGGGGAGGTTATGCACTGCATCGTCCAGGACGACAACGGACACTGCACCGCGAGCAACATGTGTTCTCATGAGATCGGGAACAATCAGCCCGTAAGTGAGGAAGTGCCCGCCGTTGCTGAGGTACGGCATGTGCGAGAAATGCAGAACGAGGGAAACTGATCTGAATGAGACTTAACGCCACTCAGAAGCGCTGAAGTTACTCGTGGACACGTGTAATGCGATCACTCATTTCTGCCCTGACGACCTTGAGCAGCTCCTTGTTCTTGCTCGAGAGCATTACGACTCCGTTGGTATCTCGGGCATCCTGCTATCCAAGGGCGACCGTTTTCTTCATTTCCTGAGGGGCACTCCAGGCGCTGTCGACGCTCTCGAGGTGGGAATTGGCCGGGATCCCAGGCACGCTGATGCTCGAGTCGTGTTTGATGAGCTCGAGTTCGAGCACCAGTTTGATTAATGGAGTAAGGGGTACCAGACCTCGAAATATGAACTTGAGCCGCTTCCGGATGGCTTTCGGGAGTCACCCGCGGATATGGGGGCCGCACCGGATGCTCTTACAACTTGTCGTGCCGCGAAAGAAGTGGGCCTTTGGTTCCGCGTCCGTGCCGCACGCGCCGCGGGGACCGACGCATAATGACATAACCAAACACTGAATCGGTGGGCAACCCTGTTGCCCGCCAAAGGTGCCCGGTGCACCCTAGATGTGTCGTACCAGTTCCCTGCACTACCCCACAGTTTTGTGGCTGGACGACACGCTGCCCTCTCCACCTTCCCAAGGAGGGGGCGGCACTCATTGTCGCTAAGTCGTTGTTCGCGAAACCATAGTGCGCATCGGGGTCCCCGAGAAGCGCCCATGTCTCGCCATTCATCTAGCAGGGGTATCGGCGCTTCTATTTCGCGCTGAAAATGCGCTTAATTGCCGGGAGATCGCGAAATGCGGCGAGTGTGCCGCCGTCGAGCTTGGCATCAAGAAGGGTACGGTCAGCGCTTGAGATGCCGGCGGTGACGATGCGAAATGTCGCCGTCACGGTGCCCACTCCGGGCACTTGGCGTCGCTCGACAATATATTGCATGCATGTAAATGTATCTTCAAGATGGTTCCCGATGTAGGGCTGGCGGTGACGCCAGAAAGTGGGTATGGCTTGCGAATCAGCGCATGATCGCCGACGCCTCGCCACTGTTGTGGATGCCGAATCAATGAATGGATTCGTGGGAATAGGGCGTCGATGATCAACACGACACACGTCACGTAGCGTCCCGTTGCCCACACTGCATCGTGTTCGATCGGATTGGTCGGGGGTGGGCCGACACATCTGCGGATCTGCAGTCCTTCCACAAGGACTGGAGCGCTCGGCCGAAAGTCTTGGTTTCGTGGGGAGGTGGTACTTCCGTGTTTCAGGGCTCCGCTAGGTATCGATCGAAGTATGGGTGTTCGCATCCGCGATCGCGGATCTATATCAATTGCGCAGATCCTCGCACTAGGTACCGACTCTCGTGAACCGTAAGATGGCGGTTACTCCGAGCGGCCGCTCCGCTGCCGGGACTTATGTGCGTACATGTTTTGGTCTGCCTTCAGCATCGACCTCATGAGGTCACGATTTCCGGGATTCGCGACCGAATAACCTACTGCAGCGCTGAGCCCACTTTCCGCAAGTGCCGACTCGATTCTTGCAAAGTATTTGGGAGTATTCACCGAACCTATCCCTTCCGCCAAGATACCGAATTCGTCACCTCCGAGGCGCGCAATGCGGCCTGAGCTACGAGCGCTCATACGAAGCACCCGCCCTGCGCGAGCAATAAGGTCGTCGCCTGCAGCGTGCCCGAGCTGATCATTGGTCGCTTTCAATCCGTTGAGATCTACAATCCCGATTGCTACAGCATCCCCGAACGCATCGACCCTTTCTTGTGCGTCGGCGACGGCGTGTTCCCAGCCGCGCCTGTTGAGCAGACCGGTAAGAGGGTCTGTCTCAGCCAGGATGTTCGCCAACTGAGTTTGCCTCCGCTCTGCATCAACCGCGAGCGAGAGCGCAAGATGCTGTGAGAGCAGCTCGCTGAGGCGCTGGATAAATAACGCGTCGACGTGCTCGCCCTCAACGAGTGGGGCGCGACGGCCGCCGCAGAGTACGCCGAACTGTTCACCGTTACTGTCTTTAAAAATGTAGCCGGCATACGCTCCCACGTGCTCTGCCATCTCAAGGTCTGCGTAAGAAGCATCTCTTCGTGTGTCGGGGACCACGTGCGCGCCCCCTGAACTCATGCGGCTACAAAGTGATTCGTTCCAGGTAACGCGTTCCCCCACGATGGCCAGTTCGTGATGTCGGACGTGGATGAGAATCTGCTCGCCGTCTGCTACCCGAGATACTGCCCAATCGGGAAGTGGAGTTTGCTCGGCTAGCAACGCCACAACACTCTCAGCGAACGCAGTGAACGACGCCGCGCCATCAAACTTCACAGCCTCACCAGGCCCGTTGCCAGAGTTTTGGTCCCTACTTTCCCTCACCTCAGCAGATTAGATCGAAACGCGGAAGAAACCCAAAGACGGTAGGCGTTCTCACCGCGATGTTTCGAGCATCGGAGCCACGATTGAAACATGCGCAGCAGGCAGAGGTGCTTGAGTCGCCTACCTACGACCAACTTTTCTGGCACGAGGGCCACCAGCACCGCATGTAGTTGAGCAGATGCTACCCGGTATGTAATTGGCCAGTCGGTCCGGCTCATTCGTGAGCTCAGCAGGTGTCATCAGTGCAGGTGAAGGTACAAATACTCCGAACTAGATGAAACGTCTCGCTGCGCTCATCCAGTGAGCGAGATGTGCTTCGGCATAACACTCTGAGCCTTGAATTGCAACCGACCTTGTCTCTGGCCTAGTTCATGGGACCCTCTGATCATGACCACCTTAGATCCGTCCGCGTCACAGCGAGCCGACGACGCTGTGTTGGATGAACGTGAGGTGATGCGGGCGGTTGGATTGGGGGACATCGGAGCCTTTGCGCAGGTGTATGACGCAACCTTCAGGAGCGTGTTTGCCTTCACTCTCGCCCTCACCCAGGACCAGCAGCACGCGGAAGTGCTGCTCGAAAGGACGTACCTTGCCGCTTGGCCGCGGGCTCACGTCTTCGCCGATTATCAAGGATCTCTTACCGAGTGGATCATTGAAATTGCGTATCTCCAGTCCAGCAACCACGCGCAAAACAACGACTCGCTCGGTCGCGTGCTCGAAGGTGCCGCCGACGGTGACGTGCTGCGCTGCCTGTCGCCCTTAGAACGAGCGTATGTGTCGCTCGCCATTTGTCTTGGACTGACGCAGCAACAGATCGCCTTGCGAACCTCAACGCCGCTATCGACTGTGCGCGAACGGACTCGACGCGCTCTCACTCACCTGCGAAATTGCGACCAAGGATGTAACCCAACGCCACCATTGGCGCTCGTCGCGTGAGTGGGCGACCCACCCCGTGATGAAGGAGGCAGGGCCACGTGTGCCTGGCGTGATCACTCCATCGTTCTCACCCGATGGCGTGAAGCCGCGCAAGCACAGCCTCGAGCGCCGCCTCGACGGTCTGGCGCATAACGTCGATGGGTGAACCTGCAAACGTAAAGTTCGTGACGTGGGAAGCAGCATCGGTGCTTACGATGGCCAGCACGACAGTCCCGGCCGGTTTCCCCTCATCCGGATCCGGCCCACCGACACCGGTTACTGCGACGGTGATGTCGGCGAGAAGATGACGCTGGGAAGATTCGGCCATCGCTACAGCTGTCTCTTCTGTAACCACCGCCCCGCGTGGAGCCCCGAGCAGTGTGTACTTGACCTCCGGGTGATACGCGATGATGCCGCCGCGGAACCACGAACTCGAGTCGGGGGCTGCTGCGAGTGCGGCTCCCAATTGCCCGCCGGTGAGTGACTCGGCTACCGCCACCGAACGGCCTGTGCGTGCGGCCAGCTCAGCAATTTCCTGCGCAAGTTCGTCGACGCGTCCACCCAATACAGATTCGACCATCGATGCACCCTCCCTCTCATTCGTCACTCATGAGCAGCTGTGATTCCGACAGTACGGTCTCCTTCGCGTGGGTGCAGGGGGCTTGACCCACCACTGTGCTCCGCGCAACCCCCTGTGACGAGGTGCGATATCGCACGAGCGTTGAAGTCATATCGATCGACGTCCACGAACCAGGAGGAGCTCAATGCCCGAATCGCAGTACGCAGCATCTGGTCCTGAAACCGCCGAATCTTCGCTCCGCATCGCTGTGGTTGGGGCTACAGGAAACACCGGAACAGCGCTCCTGCGTGCGCTCGCCAATTCGCCGGAGGTGGGGTCCGTGGTGGGTATCGCGCGCCGAACACCGGACGTATCTGCCGAACCTTATTCCGCCTGCGAGTGGGCATCAATTGATATCGGTGCCGCATCTGAAGAGTTGACGGCTATCGACGAGCTCACACGTGTCTTTGCGGGCGTCGACGCCGTGGTGCACCTTGCCTGGCTCATTCAACCAATCGCTGAACGTGAACTCCTCCGTCGAGTGAACGTCGAGGGGACGCGACGAGTACTGCATGCGGCCGCTGCAGCGGGCGTCGCGCATGTTGTGGTTGCCTCTTCGGTCGGCGTGTACGCTGCTGATCCGTCCACCGTGCCGCGCTCCGAGGACTGGCAACGGGGCGGTATCGAAACGTCCCAGTACAGCATTGACAAAGTAGCGCAGGAAGAGTTGCTTGATGCCTTCGCTACCAAGCATCCCGACATCGTGTTGTCACGTGTGCGGCCCGCGCTCGTATTCCAGCGGGACGCGGCGTCATCGATTCAGCGGTACTTCCTGAGCCCCGCCGTGCCCGTTCAGGCGTTGCGACATGCTCATTTGCCTGCGGTGCCGTTGCCGGCCGGGTTACGCGGTATCCAGGCCGTCCATGCTGACGACCTGGCCGATGCGTATGCGCGCATCGTCGTGCAGCGAGCGGCTGGAGCATTCAACGTATGTGCGGATGATGTACTCAGTGCTCAGGTGCTGGCCGAAATCGTGGATCACGGCCGATACTTCGAACTTCCTACACCGATCGTGCGCGGGTTCATGACTGCCGCCCATCGATCAGGTCTCATTGCCGTCGATGCGGGGTGGTTCGACCTCGCGCTAGGGGCGCCCCATATGGATGCCGCGCATGCCAAAACGACACTGGGCTGGGTGCCGAAACACACCGCCGAAGACGCTCTCCGTGAGCTCCTGCAGGGCATGGTCGAAGGGGCGGGCGCCGAGTCGATTCCCTTGCGTGCCCGATCCCTGGACGAAGCGCGACTCGCATCGCTGCACGGCACGCCGACGGGAGGTGCCGAATCTGCAGGTGCTCCCGAAGAGCTGGGATCGCTGGCCGAGGCGCCCCAGATCGATTGGGAACTGCTCGGACTGTATCTTTCCGACCATTTGACTGGTGCCACTGCGGGAGCTGAGCGCATCGGGCGCATGTGCGACACCTACGTTGATACCCCGGTCTACACCGAGCTCTCCGAGCTCGCAGAGGAATTGCGACTCGAACGAGCGTTCCTCTCCCATCTCATCAACGATCTTGACGTACGCAGTCGACCGTATCGCCAAGCCGCGGCATGGGTCGGTGAGCGCGTGGGACGTTTGAAACTCAATGGGCGCGTGTTCTCACGGTCGCCAATGTCGCTCGTGCTGGAAGTCGAGTTGCTGCGCAGCGCTGTAGTCGGCAAATTGGGTCTCTGGCAGACTCTGGCCGAGCACGCGAGCGAACTCGGCCTCGACGCCGACGTCTTTGTAGCACTTGGCCATCGCGCACTCGAGCAGGCAGAAATGCTGAGCACCGCTCACGAATTCGCCCGCGAGAGAGCGTTCCGAAAGGACCGCACGCCATTCGGCGTGGACGATTCGGCGGTTAGCGCTGAGCCCTCGGATTCATCGAGGATCACTTCGCGATTCGGGGCAGCTCAGCAGGGTCAAGACGTCAAAAATGACCGTTCCGGTGTGTTCGGAGCTCAGCGAACCCGTATGCGCTGAGAGAGACTGAAAGCCCTCACGCTCAATGTTTGTCAATGGTCTGGAGTACGCGACGGTCGGTTGTTAGGTTCAGCCACATGATGACACCAAATCCTCGCAGCCTTGGCGATAGCTTCCCCGATGACCCACGTTCGCTGGACCCCAATAAAGAAGCCGCCGAAGAAAACGAAGGTGGCGACAACGCTGGAGACTCGCGTCGATCCGAATCTCGAGATGGGCAGAGCTTTCAAGATCCGATGACGGAGGAGGACGTCGCCTCCGGCGGCCCGGCAGATCCGCCGAAGAGCTAGACGTTTTTGAGCCGTAGGCCCCATCACTTAACCATCTGAATCCTCCGGCCCGCGGTCCGACCCCCAACGCGGGGTTAGCAACCATGCAAACCAGGGTGCTTTCGGTCGAGGAGTAACCGTATCGATTTCGAAGTCAGCCATGTAAGAGTGGAACGATCGCATCGAGCATCCCCGATTCATGATTGCATTCAGGATCGGCTCCCGAGCGTGCCGGTTCGCATTCGTCTTCCCAGGGAGAGCGAGCACCATGCGTCGGGGCCTCGTCAATCTTCCGCTCTACGCGAGGAGCATCTGACGCCTGTTTCGAATCGGATGTGGAGCCGTGCTGCTCCTGGGGTTTGAACTTCATGTTTGCTCCTATCCCACAGCCTTGCCGCGCTGAGCCGTCAATGTGCACGACCGCGTGTGCTCTATCGTGCCGCTCTCGAAATGGAATCGCACTGGGGTGGAGATATTCCAGGTGGAGCGTACAATCGCAAGAGCTAGGGGCGGGGGCGCTCGGGCCGTAGTGCGTCGACTGATTACTCGTCTACAAGTACGTTTTCTGTCTGCGACCATTGCTCAATGAAGTGCCATCTACGAATTGCACACACGGCCGTCGTATTCGAGCGAGCAAAATTCGTCCGCCGCCGGAATCGTTTTTGTGCGGCCCCTAAACTCATACCGTAATTCGCGTGGCTCTGACCCGAGATAAAGAGGCCAGACGCATGTAACTGTTCGGATGCGACTACACTGCATTGCGAGTTTTCGTCGTAGGGCGTGCGGGGCTTGAACCCGCGACCGACGGATTATGAGTCCGCTGCTCTGACCGACTGAGCTAACGCCCCCTGAGTAACCGTTCTATCTTAGCGATGGCTCGGTTCAGCTGATCGACTCTCGAGCCGCCGCGGGTGCGTCGATGTGCTCAGCGGCGGTGACCGGGTCGCCCGAGGTCTCGCCCGGGTCGTACCCCGCGTCGATGAGCGATGCGGCTCGCTCCGTGTGCTGGCTGAAATCGAGCATGTCGGTGCGGAGCCCGAGGTCGCGGTCGACGTGCAGCGCCATGGAGTGTGCCGCGTTGCGCACATCGCGGGCTTCGATGGCGCTGAGCACGGCACCGTGATCGAGGTGCATGGTTTCGAGGGTGGTGCCGAGAATCACGCGGCCCTGAGCGCTCGCGCGCTGCAGCACCGACATGACACCGAGGTAGAGATCGAGCAACAGCTTGCTGCCGCTGGCCTCGACGACGAGCAGATGGAAGGAGCCGGGGTTCGTGCTCTGTTCGCACGAGGCGACCGCGTCGGCTTCAGCGTGCTGGTCACGGAGTGCGGCTTCGCGCAGCGCGGCGAGGTGCTCCTCGGTGCGGTGCACGGCAGCGTGCTGGGCCGCCTCGATCTCGAGTGAGCGCCGGTAGACCAGCACCTCTTCGAGATCGTGGTCACCCAGAAACTCGGTCAGGAGCGTGCTGACCGGTGTGCGGGATCGC
This sequence comes from Leucobacter musarum subsp. musarum, assembly GCF_001273845.1. Lineage (GTDB taxonomy): Bacteria > Actinomycetota > Actinomycetes > Actinomycetales > Microbacteriaceae > Leucobacter > Leucobacter musarum. The sequence continues at coordinate 338,089 of NZ_JHBW01000087.1, read as the reverse complement.
ACGAACGTGCCGACACCGGGCACGGTTTCGAGCATGCCGAACGCGGCGAGCGAGCGAACGGCTTCGCGAACCGTGGACTTGCCGACACCGATGAGCTCCATGAGCTCCGGTTCTTTCGGAATGAGTTCACCGACGGCCCAGGCGCTCGAAGAGATCTTGTCGCGCAGGTAGTCGAGGGTGTCTCGGGCCTTTTGTGAGCCCCGAATGGCACTGGACATGGCGGACCTCTTGCTGCGTGGGACGGATGGTGATCCTATGTTATCGGAGCGCACCTGTGGGGCCTGTGCTGGTGGGGACATTCGAGGCATCAACCCTGGTTTTGCCCGATCCGCAGTGACGAATTTCGCGCCTCACCGCACATCCGATCTTATACATCAGATCTACAGGAAACCCGGTGGTAGCGTGCAGGTATGACCGCACCTGCGCTGCCGTATGACGCCCTGCTGCTCTGCTCCTTCGGGGGCCCGAATGCCGTTGACGATGTGATCCCGTTCTTGAAGAACGTCACTCGCGGCAAGGGAATCCCTGAGGATCGCCTGGCCGAGGTGGGGGAGCACTACCATCACTTCGGCGGGCGGAGTCCGATCAACGATCAGAACCTCGCACTGGTGACGGCGCTGCAGCAGGAGCTGCGCAGTCGGGGGATCGCGCTCCCGGTCATCTGGGGCAATCGCAACTGGCACCCGTACACGGTCGACACGCTGCGCGACGCGTCGGCGTTCGGCGCGAAGCGGATCCTCACGCTCGTGACGAGTGCGTACGCCTCGTACTCCGGGAGTCGGCAGTACCGCGAGCACCTGGCCGCAGCCGTCGAGGCGCTCGGCGAAGATGCGCCCGCGATCGACATTCTGCGACCATTCTTCAACGACGCGGGCTTCGTGCACGCGAACCGCGAAGCGATCGAGCACGCAGCGGCGGAGCTCGACGACGGCCTCGCCGGCGCGCACATCGTCTACGTCACGCACTCGATCCCGGACACGATGCAAGACGCATCAGCGGTGACCGGGCCCGGGTACCGGGAGCAGCACGAAGATGTGCGTGCCACGATCGACGCCGATCTGCGCGAGCGCCACGGCGTCGAATTCACGTCGTCGCTCGCCTACTGCTCCCGCTCGGGCGACCCGCGCACTCCGTGGCTCGAGCCCGACGTGAATGATCACATCGAGGGGCTGGTCGCCGAGGGTGTGCGCCGGATCATCTTCGCGCCGATCGGGTTCATCTCTGACCATATGGAGGTCGCCTTCGATCTCGATATCGAGGCGATGGAGACGGCCGCTGAGCACGGGGTTCGCGCGGTGCGCGCGGGCACGGTCGGTGTGCGCCGGACCTTCGTCTCCGGCCTCGTCGACATGGTGCTCGAACGCGCGGCGCGCGAGCGCGGCGAATCGGTCGAACCGCATGTACTCGGCTCATTCCCTGCCTTCCCCGACGAGGCGCCGGCCGACAGCTGCCGCATGCGCCACGGCGAGGTCACGGGCATTCCGGTGCTTGCGAGCGTGCTCGACTGACCGGCGCACGGCGATTCCGAACGAACTTCACGAACACAGCCCGAGGAGAGCACATGTCTGACGCACAGCGACCGCAGGTCGACCACCGCCACGTTGCCGAAGCGATCAACGCGGCGACGAACTTCACGATGTACGCAGTATTCAAAGAAACGCGACCCTCGGGCGGCCTGGGTGTTTCGCCGGCGCTGAACGGGATCGTGCGCGGGCTGCTCGCCGAGCTCGACGCCATCGATGGCCTCACCACGCGAGGCTGGTACGACGTCTCGGGGTTCCGCGCCGACGCCGACGTGCTGATCTGGTGGCACGCGCCTACCAGCGAAGCGCTGCAGCTCGCGTATCGCACCGTCTGGGAGTGGAGTGGCGGTCGGCTCGCGCCCGTCTGGTCGAACGTCGGCGTGCATCGCGCCGCCGAGTTCAACCGCGGCCACGTGCCCGCGTTCCTCGCCGGTGATGCACCGAAGGAGTACGTGTGCGTCTACCCGTTCGTGCGCGGCCGTGACTGGTACCTCCTGCCCGATGCCGACCGCGGCAAGATGCTGCGCGAACACGGGATGGCGGCGCGCGACTACGGCGACGTGCTCGCGAACACCGTCGCGTCGTTCGCACTCGGCGACTACGAGTGGTTGCTCGCGTTCGAAGCGGATGATCTGGTGCGCATCGTCGATCTGATGCGCGAACTGCGCGCCGTCGAAGCGCGTCGTCACGTCATTGAAGAGACGCCTTTCTTCACCGGCCCGCGGCGCGCTCCCGAGGAGCTGCTGCGACGTATCCTCGGTTAGGCAAACCTGCCCTTCATCTGGGAGTTTTCCGATGTTCAGCCAAGCCTTGCCTTGCTTGCGCCTGGCTGAAATCGGCGTAGTGTGAATGTTGTCAACGCACACCAACGAAAGGGATTCACTCGATGTCTACCAAGCAGATCACCGTTCCCGCAGCCCAGGGCGACCTGCATCGCCCGACCGGTGTCGCGCAGTACCTGACGCCCGTCGTCCACGACCTCGTGGCGCTCGCCGTAAACGGCAAGCAGGCGCACTGGCACGTACGCGGCGAGAACTTCATCGGCGTGCACGAGTTCCTCGATGAGGTCGTCGCGCACGCTCAGGATGCATCGGACACCGTCGCAGAGCGCATCGTCGCTCTCGGCCTGCCGATCGACGCCCGCATCGGCACCGTTGCGGCGCGCACCACGACCCCGCAGCTCAGCGACGGCTTCCAGCAGTCGAAGGTCACCGTTCGCGAGATCGTCGCTCAGATCGACGCAACGCTCGAGACGGTCTATGCCGCGGTCAAGGGCCTCGACGACGTCGACCTGGTGAGCCAGGACGTGGTCATCGCCGTGGCGCAGCAGCTCGACAAGGATCGCTGGTTCCTGTCGTCGCACTTCGCCGAGTAATCGGCAGCGTGTCGCCGATCATCTCTGACTGATCGGCGGCCGCGTCTTCACGGGCGCGACCCTCTCGAGGGTCGCGCCCGTTTTTTTGCGCCAACCTCACATCAGATGAACATGTGATACATTCGCTCCGTAAGGCGTGCCTTACTCAGATCGCATGTTTGATGAAAGGTCGCCGCGCATGATCGGGACGCTGATGATCGGCCTCCGCGAAGGCCTCGAAGCCGCACTCGTCGTGAGTGTGCTGCTCGCCTACGTGAAGCAACTCGGGCGGCGCGACGCTGCAGTGAAGATTTGGATCGGCGTCGCTGCGGCGATCCTGCTCTCGATGATCGTCGGTGCCGTGCTGACCTTCGGCGCCTATGGCCTCTCGTTCCAAGCGCAGGAGATCATCGGCGGTTCGCTCTCGCTCGTCGCCGTCGTGATGGTGACTTGGATGGTGTTCTGGATGCTGCGCGCCGCGCGCGGTCTCAGCTCGGAGCTGCGCGGCCAGGTCGATCGGGCACTGCTCGGCAGCGGTTGGGGCGTCGCCCTGCTCGGCTTCGTCTCGGTCGGACGCGAGGGGCTCGAGACTGCCCTGTTCATCTGGGCGACCACGCGGGCGAGCCAGCTGTCGCCATTGCTCGGCTTCGTCACCGCGGTGTCCGGCATCATCCTGGCGGTCATCATCGGGTGGGCGCTCTTCCGCGGCATGATCCGGATCAACCTCACCCGCTTCTTCCGCTGGTCCGGAATTCTGCTGATTGTCTTCGCTGCCGGGGTGTTCGCCTACGGCATTCACGACCTGCAGGAGGCGGCCGTGCTGCCCGGCCCCTTCGCCGAACCGCCGCTCGGTGCGAGCGCGTTCGTCGCGAGCTGGTACGGCGCGGCGGCATGGGCCTTCCAGATCTCGCACGTCATTGCTCCCGACGGCTTCCTGGGGGCGCTGCTCAAAGGCACCCTCGGGTTCTCGCCCGAGATGACGAAGCTCGAGGTCGTCGCCTGGTTCGCCTACCTCATTCTGACCCTCACGCTCTTCCTCCGCGCTTCGTTCGCGCAGGAGCGCACGATACGTGCACACCGCGCGGCAGCCGAACCGGCCGTCGCTTCCTCGAAAGGAACCCTGTGAATCTCGTCTCCTCCCGCCGCACCGCCGGTGGACTGATGGCCGTCGCAGCCGGAGCGCTGCTGCTGACCGGTTGCGTACCCAACGCAGCGCCGAGCGGTGACGCGATCGCCGTGACGGCAAGCGACACCGACTGCACCGTCGAGACCGCGACCGCGCAGAGCGGCACCGTGACCTTCACCGTGCAGAACGACGGCATCAAGGTCAACGAGTTCTACGTGCTCGGCAGCAACGAGCTGACGATCGTCGGTGAGGTCGAGAACATTGCTCCCGGTGCGAGCCGCGACCTCACCGTGCAGGTCGGCCCGGGCGACTATTTCACGAGCTGCAAGCCCGGCATGATCGGTGCCGGCGTGGGCCAGGCCGCATTCTCGGTGAGCGGCGACGCGATCGAGACGTCGCCCGAGGACGACGCGGTGATCGCGCAGTACGTCGGCTATGTGAAGGCGCAGACCGAAGAACTGCTGCCCCAGGTGCAGGCCTTCGTCGATGCCTACGTCGCCGGCGATGACGACGAGGCAAAGCGCCTCTTCCCGCTCGCGCGCATCAACTACGAGCGCATCGAGCCGACCGCCGAGCAGTTTGGCGATCTCGACCCGAAGATCGATTACCGCAAGCCGGGCGCTGATGAAGAGGGACTCGACTTCACCGGTTTCCACCGCATTGAGATGGATCTCTGGAACGACGCGGCCGTCGCAAATGGCGACTACCCGGGCGACCCCGATCTGACGCCGCTGACCCCCGAGCAGCGCAAGGTCGTCGGCGACCAGCTCGTCGCCGACATCACCGAGCTCAAGGAGAAGGTCGCGTCGCCGGACTTCACCCTCACCCTGGCCGACATCACTGAGGGCGCAAAGGGCCTCCTCGACGAGGTGGCGGCGCCCGATGGCAAGCTCCCCGGTGAAGAGAACGAGTTCGCACACACCGATCTCTACGACTTCACCGCCAACGTGGAGGGCGCTCAGGTTGCCTTCGACACGGTGCGCGAACTCGCCGTGACGAACGGCAATCAGGATCTCGTGGACGAGCTCGACGAGCGCTTCGACGACATGTTCGCGCTGCTCGCCACCTACGGCAACTACACCGACGGGTTCGTCTTCTACGACACCGTGACGCAGGCGGAGCGCAACGAGCTCGCCGCCAAGCTGAGCGCGCTCAGCGAGCCGCTGTCGAAGCTCACCGCGGCGGTCGTGGCAAGCTAGTCGCATGACTGACCACTCTGCATCCGGCGCGCCGGATGACGCGAGGGGCTCCGAGGCTTCGGCCGCGGGGCCCCTCCGCCCGTCTCGTCGCGGGCTCCTCGGCCTCGTCGGCGCGGGTGTCGCGGGCCTCGCGGCCGGTGCGGCCGCCGGCGGTGTCGCCGCCTCGGTGGCGTATGCCGGCGGTGGCTCAGGCGGATCCGGCACCGTACCGTTCTTCGGCGCGCACCAAGCGGGCATCGCAACGGCCGCGCAGGATCGCCTGCACTTCGCGTCGTTCCGCATGCTCTCGGGCACGAACCGAGACGACCTCATCTCGCTGCTGCAAGACTGGACGGAAGCCGCCGCGATGCTCACCCGTGGCCGTGCGCTCGGAACCGGAGTCGAGCCCGAGAACGCATTGCTGCCCCCGGACGACACGGGGGAGGCCGAGGGGCTCGCAGCCGCGCATCTCACCCTCACCTTCGGGCTGGGGCGCGCGCTGTTCGATCGACGCGATGATGTGGAGGATCCGTTCGGCATTCGCGACCGCCTGCCGAAGGCGTTCGCACCGCTGCCCTCGTTCGCTTTCGACCTGCTCGACGCCGACCAGAGCGACGGCGATCTCTGCATTCAGGCGTGCGCCGACGACCCGCAGGTCGCCGTCCACGCCATCCGCAATCTGTCGCGGATCGCCGCGGGTCGCGCGCATCTCGTCTGGAGCCAGTTGGGGTTCGGGCGCACGTCGTCCACCTCGCGCGTACAGGCAACGCCGCGCAACCTCTTCGGATTCAAAGACGGCACGGCGAACGTGATGGCCGAGGAAACCCAGGCGCTCGACGAACACGTGTGGGTCGGATCGGAAGCACCCGCGTGGCTGCAGGGCGGAAGCTACCTCGTCGCTCGCAAGATCCAGATGACGATCGAAACCTGGGACCGAGCTTCGCTCGGCGAGCAGGAACGCATCATCGGGCGCACGAAGCAAGAGGGCGGTCCGCTGTCGGGCGGCACAGAGTTCACCGCCGCTGATTTCACCGCCCCCGACGCCGTCGACACATCGGCACCGGCAATCGACATGGCTGCACATCTACGGCTCGCGCACCCTGAACAGAATGCTGGCGTGCGCCTGCTGCGCCGCGGCTACAACTACGTCGACGGCTCGAACGGCCTCGGGCAGCTCGGCGCTGGACTGTTCTTCATCTCGTTCCAACGCGACCCTGCCGCGTTCGTACAGGTGCAGCGCTCGCTCAAGACCGATTTGCTGAACGAGTACATCCGGCACATCGGTTCGGGTCTGTGGGCCGTACCCGGCGGCGTGCAGCGCGGCGACTACCTCGCTCAGGCGCTCTTCGAGTAGTCGCTCGAAGGCGCCGGGGCGCGGTCGCCGCGGCCGGCGTCAAGATACTCCTCGACGAATCGCCCAAGCACCATGTGCGAGGCGCGCACGTCGGCCGCCTCCGCGGTCGCAATGATCGTGTCGGCCTGTGCCGGCTCGAAGTACCCGTGACCGGCATACGAGCGCACCCGAGACGTGAATGCCGCCGTGTCGAGCTCGGGGTGAAACTGCGTCGCATAGACGTTCTTGCCCACGCGAAACGCTTGCACGGGGCAGGTGGGCGAACTGGCCAATACCGTGATGCTCGGCGGCACCTCGCTGATGGCTTCCTTGTGCCCGACGAACGCATCGAATGACGTCGGGAGCTCGTGGAGCAACGGGTCCGCGCGGCCTTCGTCTGTCAGACTGATGCGCACCGCTTGAGAGGGCTCGCCGTACGTTCGGTCGACACGGGCGCCCTGGTGCGACCCGATCGTGCCGACGCCGTAGCAGACGCCCAGAAACGGAAAGTCGCGACGCACGACGTCATCGAGCAGCGTTGCGAGCTCGCGTTCGACGCGGCGCTCAGTCGGAGACTTGCGTTCATCGGGTTCGCTGACGGTGAAGGGGCTCCCCGCGAGGATGATGCCGGAGTACGCGCTGAAGTCGATCTCGCCGAGCGGTGCCCGATCCGCGCGAATCCATGCGAGCTCGTCGGGAAGGAGCCCCGTCAACCGGCAGTACGCTGCGTGCTCATCCGCAGCGACGTCATCTTCGCCGCGTGTCGTGATGAGCAAGAACGGCGTCATCCGTCTACCGTACCGCGTGGATGAGGTGGAGCGTGCCGTCGGCGTCACGCGACGTCATCGGTCTGCTTGCGCGGCGGTTCGGCACGAGTGAGAATACCCGCATGGCACTGCACTGGAAACTCGTCATCGATGCAGCGAACGCCGACCGTCAGGCGGCGTTCTGGGCTGCAGCCCTCGACTATGTTGTGGAGAGCCCGGAGCCGCTCATTGCAGAACTGCTTGCGGCGGGGCACGTGCCGGAGGCCGCGGTCAGTGGGTCTCCCGGCGCGCGCACGTTCCGGGGGCTCGCCGCCGTGCGGCATCCTGAGGATCCGTTCGACGCGCACAGCGGCGTCGGTGCCGGCCGTCGCATTCTCTTCCAAGAGGTGCCCGAATCGAAGCAGGGTAAGAACCGTCTGCACCTCGACGTACACGCGGGGGATATGTCGTTGGACGCGCACGTCGCTCGACTCGAGGCGCTCGGGGCGACACGCGTCACCGAGGTCGATCAAGGAGCAGCGGGTCACTGGTGGGTGCTCGTAGACCCTGAGGGCAACGAGTTCTGCGCCGCCGGATAGGTTCGACTCAGACGCCCGGGCAACCAGGCGATACGCACACACCCCCGACCCTCTCGCAGAGGTTCGGGGGTGTGTGCGGTGTCGGAGCGATTACTCGTACGAGCGAATCGCCAACACGGCGTTGTGGCCGCCGAAGCCGAAGGAGTTCGAGATCGCCAGCTGCGGGCCATCACCCAAGGGCTGCGCGTCGCCGGAGACGGAGAGCGGAATCTCGGGGTCTTGATCGACGAGGTTGATCGTCGGGGGAGCGATGCGGTGCTGCACGGCGAGCACGGAGAACATCGCTTCGAGCGCGCCGGTGCCGCCGAGGAGGTGACCCGTCGCGGCTTTGGTGGCCGATACCGGAATCTCAGTGACGCGCTCACCGAATACGCTGCGGAGCGCCACGTATTCCGCGATATCGCCCACCGGCGTCGAGGTGGCGTGCGCGTTGATGTGCGTTACGTCATCGGGCGTGGCGCCCGCCTGCTCGAGCGCGAGGTGCACGGCGCGAATCGCGCCCTTGCCCTCGGGATCGTTCGCGGTGATGTGGTAGGAGTCAGCGGTCACGCCGCCGCCCGCAATCTCAGCGTAGATCTTGGCGCCGCGAGCGAGCGCGTGCTCTTCGGTTTCGAGCACGAGCGCGGCAGCGCCTTCGCCCATGACGAATCCGTCACGGTCGATGTTGTAGGGGCGTGACGCGGTCGCCGGCGAATCGACGCGCTTCGAGAGTGCCTGTGCCGAGTTGAACGACGCAAGTGTAATGGGGTGGATCGCGGCTTCCGCGCCGCCCGCGATGACGACGTCGGCGAGACCCGCCTGCAGATGTTCGTAGGCATTCGCGATGGATTCCGTGCTCGACGCGCAGGCGGAAGCGACCGTGCGTGCGAACGCACGCGCTTCGAGATGCATCGAGACCGCGGCCGCGGGGGCATTCGGCATGAGCATGGGCACCGTGAGCGGCATGACTCGACGGGGGCCCTTCTCGCGCAGGGTGTCCCAGGCATCGAGCAGCGTCCAGAGACCGCCGATACCGGTGGCCCAGTCGACACCGAGTCGCTCCGACGGCACCTCGGGGGTGCCCGCGTCGGCCCAGGCCTCGAGTGCCGCGACGAGCGCGAATCGGCTCGACGGGTCAAGTCGTTTCGCGACCGGTCGATCGAGCACCTCTGCGGGGTCGACCTTGGCCGTGCCCGCAAAGTTGACGGCGAGTCCGTAGGTCTCGGCCCAGTCGTTCTCGAAGGTGCGCACGCCGGACTCGCCAGCGAGCAGTGCCTGCCAGCTCTCAGGAGCCGTTCCGCCGATCGGCGAGGAGGCTCCGATGCCGGTAACGACAATCTTCTTCGTCATGTGTGGGTACTCCGAGATGTGGGGTGGACCGGAAAGTAGTGGGGGAGGAGCGAGCGAACGCGGCGGGAGTGTCCCGCGAATGAGCGGGAATGCTGCGACCGCCGCGTTGCGCTCGAAACCGCGTGCTTAGGCCTGAGCCTTGACGATGAAGTCGACGGCGTCGCCGACGGTCTTCAGGTTCTTGACTTCCTCGTCGGGGATCTTGACGTCGAACTTCTCTTCGGCGTTGACGACGATGGTCATCATCGAGATCGAGTCGATGTCGAGGTCATCGGTGAACGACTTGTCGAGTGCGACAACGTCCGCTGCGATGCCGGTCTCGTCGTTGACGAGCTCAGCCAGACCTGCGAGGACCTCTTCATTGCTGAATGCCATGTGTGTTTCTCCTTGATATGGGTTTCGGTCGGTGAAAAGTGTATGTCGGTCGGCCTCGTACCGGGGGAACACTCCCGGGTGTGGCGCGAGAGGTCAGGGAATCTCGACGACCTGGGCGCCGTAGACGAGCCCGGCCCCGAAGCCGATGGTGAGTGCCAGGCCACCCGAGAGCTCGGGCTGCTGCTGCAGCAGCGCGTGCATCGCGAGGGGGATCGATGCTGCGGAGGTGTTGCCCTGCATCTCGATATCGCGTGCGATCGCCACGGTCTCCGGCAGTTTCAGCTGTTTCGCGAACTCGTCGACGATGCGCATGTTGGCCTGGTGCGGAATGAACGCGGCGAGATCTCCCGGCTCAATGCCTGACGCCTCGAGCGTCTGCCGTGCAACCTTCGCCATCTCCCACACGGCCCAGCGGAACACCGTCTGGCCGTCTTGGCGCAGCGTCGGCCAGGCGACGACACCCGGATTGTTTCGGTACTCCTCGAAGGTCGAGGTGACCCGAATCGTGTCCCACTTCTCGCCGTCGGAGCCCCACACCGTGGGGCCGATGCCTGCGTGATCGCTCGGCCCGATCACGACGGCCCCGGCGCCGTCAGCGAGCAGGAACGAGATGCTGCGATCGGTCGGATCGACGATATCGGAGAGCTTCTCCGCGCCGATCACGAGCACGTTGCGGCAGATGCCGGCGCGCACGAGCGCGTCGGCCTGGGCGACGCCGTAAACGTACCCCGCGCACGCGGCGGAGATGTCGAAGGCTGCGGCGGGGGTCAAGCCGAGTCGGTGCGCTGCAAGGGCAGCCATCGACGGGGTGACCGCGACGTTGGAGATGGTGGAGATGATGACCCCATCGATCTCGGAACGATCCAGGCCGGAAGCCGCGATTGCCTCTTCGCCGGCTTCGACGGCGAGGTCGACGGCTTCGACCGAGCGACTCGCGCGTCGGCGCTGGATGATGCCGGTGCGCTGGCGAATCCACTCATCCGAAGAGTCGATGGGGCCGACGAGATCGTCGTTCGGCACGTCGAGGTCGCCGCGGGCGGCACCGATCGACAGAATGCGCGTGTGCGCGGGGCCCGAGGGCTGCACGAGAGCAGTCATATGCGATTCCGTTTCGGTCAGGCTGCGGGGCCGGTGATCAGAGCCACGGCCGCGTCGAGATCTTCAGGGGACTTGATGGCGACTGCGGGAACGCCCTTGAGCGCGCGTTTCGCGATGCCGGTGAGTGCGCCGGCTGGGAGAAGCTCGATGAGTCCGGTGATTCCCGCGCTCTGGAAGCTCGCCATGCAGGCATCCCAACGCACCGGCTGCGCGATCTGCGACACGAGTGAGTCAACGAACGCGGAACCATCGGTCACGAGGGCGCCATCGGCGTTCGACCAGAGCGGGTGCTTCGGCTGTTCCGCGGACATGCCGACCGCGGCTTCACGGAGCACGGGGATCGCCGACGCCATAGCCTCGGTGTGGAACGCGCCGGCGACCTGCAACGCGATCACGCGTGCGCCCCGCGGGGCATCTGCGGCAAGCGCGTCAAGCGCCGCTCGCGAGCCGGCTGCGACGATCTGGCCACCGCCATTGCGGTTCGCAGCCGTCGCACCGTGCTCGGCGATCTTCTCAAGCACATCGCTCTCGACTCCGCCGACGACCGCGGCCATGCCGGTCTCTGCGCGCGACGCGGCATCGGCCATTGCGCGACCGCGCACCGCGACGAGGCGCAGCGCGTCGGCGTCGGAAAGCACACCTGCAGCGACGGCCGCCGCGAACTCGCCGACCGAGTGCCCGGCGATGCCGGCATTGGCGACGGAGACGCGCGCCGACAGTTCGCGCCAGGCGAGCAGGCTCGCCGCAACGATGAGCGGCTGGGCGATCGCGGTGTCGCGAATCGTGTCTGCGTCACTCGTCGTGCCGTGGGCGATGAGGTCGATACCGACGTGCTCGGACGCCTTGCCAAGAAACTCTCGAGCTCCGGGGAGCTCGAGCCAGGGGGCGAGGAATCCGGGGGTTTGTGAGCCCTGTCCGGGGCTTGCGATGACGATCACGTGTTCCAGTTTCTCAGATCGGGGTCGGTTGGCCTGCATATTCTCGACCACACTTCGCGGAATTCTTTGTGGGAGTGCGTCAGAAAGGCGCCGTTTCGAGGTGTTCCCGCGCGCTCAGCCGCGATTCGACTCGCGCTTTGGGGCGGGCGATCGGCGGCCGTTCTGAGCGATGGATCCGGCGATCAGTGCCGACTGCAAGATCAGCGCCTCGCGTGCACCGGTCGCGTTCCACCCGATGACATCGGAGACCTTCTTGAGGCGATAGCGCACGGTGTTGGGATGCACGAAGAGCTCGCGCGCAGTTGCCTCGAGCGAACGGCCGTTGTCGAGGTAGCACCAGAGCGTTTCCAAAAGCTCGCCCGAGTGCGCGGCGAGCGGCTCATAGATCTGTTCGATCAGCGTGCGGCGCGCCAGGCCGTCGCCGGCGAGTGCACGCTCGGGGAGCAAATCATCGGCGGCCACGGGGCGGGGGGCGTGTCGCCACGAACGTGCGACTGCAACTCCGGCGAGTGCCGCTCGTGCACTCCGGGAGGCATCCACCAGGTTCGCGACTGCGGGCCCGAGTACGAGCGGCCCCTCAGAGAAGCCGTCGGCAAGACGATGAGCGATATCGATGAACGACAGCGGTTCACCGCCATTCACCTGATCCTTCGCCGGCGGTTCGAGCCGGCCGAGCACCAACACGAGGCGCGTTCCCTGCAGGCCGATGAGCACATCCGCCCCGGCATGTCGTGCCGATCGGCGGAGCTGATCGACATCGACAAACCGTTCCGCGGTGCCGACCAGCACCGCAGCCTCGCCGTCTCCGTGCCAGCCGAGTGCGGCGATGCGGCTGGGAAGCTCGTCGTCGCTCTCACCGGTCAGGATCGAATCGACGACGAGTGCCTCCAGGCGCGCGTCCCACAGCCCTCGTGCTTCAGCCGCTCGTGCGTAGACATCGGCGGCGGCGAATGCGACGTCGCGTGAATAGTGGAGCACCGCCTCGCGCAACGGTTCGCTGCGCGGGGCGACGCGATCCTCAACCACCGACACGACGACGCGAATCAGCTGCAGCGTCTCCTGCAGGCTGATCGAGCGCAGCAGCTCACGGGGAGCTGCGCTGAAGACGTCGGACGCGATCCACGGTGTTGAGGTCGGGTCCTCGTACCACTGAATGAACGAACTGATCCCGGTCTGTGCGACGAGTCCGACGGCGGAGCGTCGGCTCGGCGGCATGTTTCCGTACCAGGGGAGCGTCTCGTCGAGCCGGGTAATGGTTCGTGTCGAGAGCTCCCCCGTAATGGTGCGGAGCCAGGCGAGTTCCTGGGACTTGGTTCGGTCCATGGGATTCGAGTCGCTCGCCGCGGGGCGCGCTTAGGACTCCCCGCCGGCGCCGCCGGTGGTTCCGGCGTTCACGTCGTTCAGCCGGTACTGCTCGGCGGCGCGGCGCGGTACGTCGGCATCGATCTTGCCCTGCAGTGCGAGGCGCTGGAGCACCTTCACGACGACCGACTCGCGGTCGATGCCGAAGAAGCGACGGGCTGCGGCGCGGGTGTCCGAGAAGCCAAAGCCGTCGGCACCGAGCACCGAGTAGTCACCGGGCACGAACGCGCGGATCTGCTCAGGAACCTGGGTGGCCCAGTCGCTGACGGCGACCACGGGGCCTTCGGCGCCCTGGAGCTTCTCGGTGAGGTAGGGAACCCGCGGTGCGTCGCCGAAGTTGCGGAAGTTGTGATCTTCAGCTGCGACGCCATCGCGTCCCAGTTCGGTCCAGCTCGTTACGCTCCACACGTCGGCTGCGACATCCCAATCGCGCGCGAGAATCTGCTGCGCCTCGAGTGCCCACGGCACTGCGACGCCTGAAGCGAGGATCTGCGCGTGGTGCGTTCCCCCGGTCGCCGCTCCGACCTTGTGGATGCCGCGAACGATGCCATCGACATCAACGTTCTCGGGCTCAGCCGGGTGCACGAGCGGCTCGTTGTACACCGTGAGGTAGTACATCACGTTGGGATCCGGGTGCGTTCCGCCGTACATGCGCTCGATGCCCGAACGCATGATGTGGCCGATCTCGTAGCCGTACGCGGCGTCGTACGAGATGACCGCCGGGTTCGTCGCCGCGAGGGCGATCGAGTGGCCGTCGGCGTGCTGCAGGCCCTCACCAGTCAGCGTGGTGCGCCCCGCGGTGGCGCCAACGATGAAGCCTCGTGCCATCTGGTCGCCGGCAGCCCAGAACGCGTCGCCGGTGCGCTGGAACCCGAACATCGAGTAGAAGATGTAGATCGGAATCAGCGGTTCGCCCTGCGTGGAGTACGAGGTACCCACGGCGGTGAACGCGGCGGCTGCGCCGGCCTCGTTGATGCCGACGTGCAACAGCACGCCCTGCGGGCTCTCCTTGTAGGCGAGCAGCAGTTCGCGGTCGACGGAGACGTAGTTCTGCCCGTTCGGGTTGTAGATCTTGGACGTCGGGAAGTACGAGTCCATACCGAAGGTGCGCGCCTCATCGGGGATGATCGGCACGATGCGCGGGCCGAACGACTTGTCGCGCATCAGATCCTTGAGCAGACGCACGAACACCATGGTGGTGGCGGCCTCCTGCGTACCCGAACCCTTCGCAGCGATCGCGTACGTCTTCGGCTCCGGAAGCGTGAGCTCCGTGTGCTTCGTGCGACGCTCGGGCAAGTAGCCGCCGAGCGCGCGACGGCGCTCGTGGATGTACTGGATCGCCTCGTCGTTCTCGCCCGGGAAGTAGTACGGCGGGCGGTACGGGTCGGCTTCGAGCTGCGCGTCCGAGATCGGAATGCGCATGGTGTCGCGGAACGTCTTCAGATCGTCCAGCGTCATCTTCTTCATCTGGTGGGTCGCGTTGCGGCCCTCGAAGTGCGGACCGAGCCCGTAGCCCTTCACGGTCTTCGCCAGGATGACCGTGGGACGGCCCTTGTGTGCCAGAGCGGCGGCATAGGCCGCGTACACCTTGCGGTAATCGTGGCCACCACGACGCAGCTGCCAGATCTGATCATCGGTGTAGTCGTCGACCAGGTGCTGCGCCCGCTCGTCCTTGCCGAAGAAGTGATTGCGGATGTACGCGCCGTTCTCGGCCTTGTACGTCTGGTAGTCACCGTCAGGGGTGGTGTTCATGACGTTCAAGAGCGCGCCGTCGACGTCGCGGTTCAGCAGGTCGTCCCATTCGCGACCCCAGATGACCTTGATGACGTTCCAGCCCGCGCCCCGGAAGTAGCTCTCGAGCTCCTGAATGATCTTGCCGTTGCCGCGCACCGGCCCGTCGAGACGCTGCAGGTTGCAGTTGATCACGAAGGTCAGGTTGTCGAGGCCCTCATTTGCGGCCACCTGGAGCTGGCCGCGGCTCTCGACCTCGTCCATTTCGCCGTCGCCCAGGAACGCCCACACGTGCTGATCCGACGCATCTTTGATGCCGCGGTTGGTGAGGTACTTGTTGAGCTGCGCCTGGTAGATCGCGTTGATGGGGCCGAGGCCCATCGAGACCGTCGGGAACTGCCAGAAATCGGGGGCGAGACGGGGGTGCGGGTAGCTCGGGAGACCGCCGCCGAGGTGCGACTTCTCCTGGCGGAACCCGTCGAGCTGATCTGCGGAGAGGCGGCCTTCAAGGAACGCGCGAGCGTACATGCCGGGGGAGGCGTGGCCCTGCGCGAAGATCTGGTCTCCGCCGCCGGGGTGATCTTGCCCGCGGAAGAAGTGGTTGAAGCCGACCTCGTACAGCGATGCTGCCGACGCATACGTAGAGATGTGGCCGCCGACGCCGATGCCGGGGGCCTGCGCACGGTGCACCGTCATCGCGGCATTCCAGCGCAGCCAGGAGCGGTACTTGCGCTCGAGCTCCTCGTTGCCGGGGAACTCAGGCTCATCATCCGACGCGATCGTGTTGACGTAGTCGGTCGTCGGCACCTGCGGCACATTGAGATGCAGCTGGCGCGAGCGGTCGAGCAGGCTCGTCATGATCTCCCGGCCACGGCCGGCTCCCCGCTCATCAACAACCGCATCAAGAGACTCTCGCCACTCGGCGGTCTCCTGCGGGTCCTGATCATTGTTGTCGGGTGCGTACGGATCCTGCGTGTTCACAGCCAAGATTTGTGCTCCATTCACCATGAGGCGTGCGCGAGCCTGAGACGCTGGTTGATGCGTCGGCGCGCAGCACGAAAGGCGCCCGCTGGATTCGCGGGTGTCGCACCAGACTATCGAAGTTGCACGACCAATCAGGCAATCGGAGCCGCCCGGGTGTCTTTTCCGCACAAACTGACGGGTAAATATCGAGGCTGATCGGGAGCGCTACAGTGTGTATCGCAATCGCATATTGAGGGGCGGCGTCGCCCGGAACAGGAGTCTCGATGGTTCTCGCAGTTGGTGCGCAGGCACCCGATTTCACGCTTTCCGATCAGCATGGTGAAGAGCTCGTGCTCTCAGAACTCGTCGCCGAAGGCCCGGTCGCGCTCGTCTTCTTCCCGCTGGCCTTCTCGGGAATCTGCACCGGCGAACTCTGCGAGCTGCGCGACAACCTCGCGATCTTCGCCGACCAGAACGTGCGCCTGCTCGGCGTTTCGGTTGATTCGGAGTACGCGCTCAAGGCCTGGGCCGAGCACGAGGGGTACGAGTTCTCGATTCTTTCCGACTTCTGGCCGCACGGCGCCGTGGCGCGCAAATACGGTGTCTTCGTTGAGGAAGCCGGCATTGCGACGCGCGCCACCTTGGTGATCGGTGAGGATCGCCGCGTGCTTGCCTCCTTCGAGACTGCTCCGGGCGAAGCTCGCGACTTCGGGGCCTACCGGGACGCACTCGCGACACTCGCCTGAGTCGAGCGATTTTTGAGTCGCGCCTCGCCTCGCGTATGCTGATACGGCTGCGCTGCTGAGGCGAGTCGCGGCGATTGGGGCCTGTAGCTCAGTTGGTTAGAGCATCTCGTTTACACCGAGAGGGTCGGGGGTTCGAGTCCCTCCGGGCCCACCCATACTTTCTTTCTCTCTGCCCGTGGCGCATGCGGTACTACTCCGGCCAGTGGGTCGCCAGCTTGTCGAGCAGTCGCGCAAGCTCAGCCCGCTCCGCATCAGTGAACTGCTGAAGCGCGGTGCCGAGGGCTTCGCGTCGTTCGCCGCGCACACCGCGCGCAAACCCGCGACCGCGGTCCGTGAGGGCAATGCGGGTGCGACGTGCGTCATGCGGATCTGCCTTGCGCTCGACGAGCCCGCGCTCGGCCGCCTGTTGCACGAGCCGTGAAGCGCGGGGCTGGTCAACGCCGATCGCCTCACCGATCGCGCCGACACCCAGTGGGGTCTCCGCTGCGGCAAGGGTCTCGACGAGTCGCATGAGTGCGGGGCCGCCGAAGCGTCTCCCATCGTGCGGCCCGTGCCCATGGTGGTGTGGTTGGGGGGTCCCGGGGGCGTCGTGATCTGGAGTGCCAAAAGGGCCCCCGCGGCCAAAGGAGCCGTCGTGGCCGCCGGGGCCCCAGGGGCTTCGCGGACCCCTGCCTCGGCCCCGTACGCGTGCGAGGGCGTGCGCGATGTCGTCGATGTCGTCGGATCTGCTCACAGCGAACATCTTACATGTACCTTGACATGTACTGAAGTGAATGTCACACTACATATACATGCAACATGACAAGTAAGGAACACGATGCACAGCGCATTTGTAGACGAAAATGTCGGCCACAGCGCCGGCGCCACTGCACCTGACCACGCCGACCTCCGCGCCCTGCGACGCTCGCTCAAGACAGCCAGCCACGTCATGCGCGAGTCCCGGCGACTGACGCTCGGCGAAGCCGGGCTGACGCTCGATGAGTGGCGATTCCTCCGCCGCCTCGATCGCAAGAACGCGAACGGCTCGGAGCAGGCTCCGCAGAACGAGTCAGTTCAGAACGACGCCGATCAGCGCGATGCCGTACCAGGCACCGAAGACCGTCGCCCGGCACACCCTCGCGGCATGGGGCGGCGTGGCCACGGACCCCGTCGCCACTTCGCTGTTCGCCGTCTCGTCGAGATCGGCTGGGTTACCCGATCCGAGTCTGGCCTCACGCTGACGGAAGCCGGTCGTGCCGGTGTGGAACGCACGCGTGCGGCGCTGCAGCGCGCTGACGCTCGCCTTTCCGAAGCCATCGGTGATGCGGGTGTATCGACTGCGGTACGCACGCTCGACGCCGTCGCGCAGCAACTCGGGTGGGAACCGGGCACGCGACCGCCGCGGAGCCTGCGGATGCCGCACGGCATGCGTCGCCACCGCCGGTTTGCCCGGTCAGGCCAGACATGCGACGAGCGGGACGACCGCCACGATTCGCGCCAGGAAGGAGCCCACGACCATGACTTCGAGCACGATATGCACTCGGGTCGACCGCACCCGCATCCGCATCATCGCCACCCGCGTGGGGGATGGGAGCGCGGCTCATGGGCGGCGCGGGGGCGTTAGTCTTAGCGGGGGAGCGCCGCCTCGATCGCGGCGACGATCGCTGGAGCGTCAGGCTCGGTCGTGGGTCGAAACCGCGACACGGTGCCGTCGGGCGCGATGAGGAACTTCTTGAAGTTCCACTTCACGCGCCCGGCTTTGCCGTCAGCATCGGTCGTTTCACGCAGTTCTGCATAGAGCGGGTGCTTGCGGCGTCCATTCACCTTCACCTTCTCCATGAGCGGGAAGGTCACCCCGTAGTTCATCGAGCAGAAGGTTTTGATCTCTCCGCCATCACCCGGCTCCTGCCCCATGAACTGGTTGCAGGGAAATCCGAGCACCGTGAAACCGCGATCCCCATAGGTGCGCTGCAGCTCTTCGAGCTTCTCGTACTGCGGCGTGAGCCCGCACTTCGACGCGACGTTCACCACCAGCACGGCACGGTCGGCATAGTCGGCGAGCGAAGCCGGGTCGCCATCGATGGTGGTGAAGGGAATATCGCGCAGCTCCATGTGGCTCAGCCTACGCCTGAACTCTTCGGAATGCGCTGCATCGCGGTACCGTTGAAGATCGTGTGGGTCGCGACTGCGCGACTTCGACGATTGAAAGGCACGGGTACGTATGACCTCGGCTGCGCACGGCATTCCGGTTCAATTCGATGCGAGCGGGGTGAGCGGTGCCGACGCACTCAAGCAAGCCTTTCGTGAGCACCCGGCCGGCGTCTCGCTGATCACCGCGATGACCGAAGACGGCCCGGTCGGCCTCACGGCGTCGAGTGTCGCCTCGGTGGGCATCGATCCGCCCGCGATCGCATTTTCGGTGACCCGTGCGACCGGAAGTGCCGGGGGCATTCTCGGGGCCGAGACGCACCTCGTGCACCTGCTCGATTCACGCCATGTCGATGTCGCCCAGTCGTTCGCGGTGTCGGGCGCTGAGCGCTTCACTGCGGAACAGGGGTGGGACCGGCTGACCACGGGAGAACCGTATCTTCCGGCGTCTCGAGTCGCGCTCCGCTGCCGACCGCTGCACACGCTCGGCGTCGGCTCCTCCGTCGTCGTCGTGTCAGAAGTGCTGGGCGCGGTCTTCGGCGACGCAGCAGATCCGATGGTCTACCACGATCGCCGCTTCCACACGCTGCCCCCAGTCGAACACGCGTAGCCTGAAGAGACGACCGGGAGGGGCCAAGATGCCAGAGCGCGATGCCACCACGATGGGCAGCTATGTCACCGGAGGCGAGGCCTTCGAACGAGATACTCAGTACATCGAAGATCGCATCGTCGCTGACCCGGATGCGGTGCGTGCGCTGCCATCGCCACCGGCTTCGAAGATCGGGTCCCTGCATGCGGGGCTCACGACGGGCGCCGAGGCCTGGCCGGTTGAGCCGGGGCGCTACCGACTGATCGCCGCCGCGGCGTGCCCGTGGGCGAATCGCACCCTCATCGTTCGGCGCCTTCTGGGCTTGGAATCCGTCATTTCGCTCGGTCAGCCCGGCCCCGTGCACGACGCGAGATCCTGGACCTTCGATCTCGACCCCGGTGGCGTCGACCCGATTTTGGGGAGCGAGCGACTCCAGGAGCACTACTTCCGCAGATTCCCCGGGTACCCGCGCGGGATCACCGTGCCGGCGATCGTGGATATCCCGACGGGTGGAGTCGTCACGAACGACTACCCACAGATCACGCTCGACTTCTCGACACAGTGGCGCGAGTTCCATCGAGCCGGCGCCCCCGACCTGTTGCCGGCCGACCTGGTTGAAGACATGTGGCCGGTCATGGAGCGGGTATTCACCGAAGTGAATAACGGCGTCTACCGATGCGGTTTCGCCGGGAGTCAGGCGGCCTACGACGCAGCGTATACGCGACTCTGGGACGCGATGGATTGGCTTGAAGAACGTCTCTCGACTCGTCGGTACCTGATGGGGGAGACGATCACGGAGGCCGACGTGCGTCTGTTCGCCACGCTCGCCCGATTCGATCCCGTGTATCACGGGCACTTCAAGGCGAACCGCAACAAGCTCAGCGAGATGGAGCACCTGTGGGGGTATGCGCGTGATCTGTTTCAGACGCCGGGGTTCGGCGACACGATCGACTTTGCGCAGATCAAGCAGCACTATTACGCGACACACACGGACATCAATCCGACAGCCATCGTGCCTGCTGGTCCCAACCTCGCGAACTGGCAGCAGCCCCATGGTCGGGAGCGGCTGGGCGGTGCGCCCTTCGGAAAGGGCACGCCGCCCGACCCGATTCGCTAGCGGGGGACCGGGATCCCGACGGTATTGAGATTGCGCGCCTTGTCGCGCCGCTCGACCGCGACGCCGATGAGGGCGAGCGTCATGCCGATGGCGCCGAGTGCGACTCCCACCCATCCGGGGGCGAGATAGCCGAGGCCGCCGGCGATCACGACACCGCCCAGCCAGGCACCCAGGCTGTTGCCGATGTTGAACGCGGAGTGGTTGACGGCGGCGCCGAAGAGGGCGGCTTCATCGCTCACCCGAATGAGACGTGACTGGATCGAGGGCATCAGGATCGATGAGGTGACGCCGAGCAAGAAGGTGCAGGTGATCAGGCCCAGCGGCGTGGTCGCAAACAGCGCGTAGGCGACGAGCACGGCGATAAACGCGGAGAACCCGAAGAGAATCGTGCGGGTCAAGTCTTTGTCGCTCGCCCAGCCGCCGGCAAGGTTGCCGATGGTCATGCCGATTCCGAGCCCGGCGAGCACCCACGGGACTGCGCCGGCAGAGAGCCCGGCAACGCGAGTGGTCACCTCCGCAATGTACGAGTAGACCGCGAAGAAGCCGCCGAAGCCGATCGCGCCGACGCCGATCATAATCCACAGGCGAAAATTCTTGAGCGCCGACAGCTCCTTGAGCGGGCTGCGCTCGGGGTTGCCGGGGAAGCGGGGGAGGAACGCGACGCAGAGCAACAGTGTCGCCGTGAAGATCACCGCGACGAGCACGTACGCCCAGCGCCACCCGGCGATCTGACCGATCCAGGTTGCCAGCGGCACACCGATGACGTTCGCAACCGTGAGCCCTGAGAGCGCCAACGCGATGCCGCGACCCTGCATGCCAGGCCCCATGATGCGAGCAGCGAGCAGCGAGGCGACCCCGAAGTAGGCGCCATGCGGAAGTGCAGCGATGAATCGGGTGAGCGCCAGGGTGCCGAATGTGGGCATAAATACCGACGCGAGCGTGCCGACGATGAAGAGCGCGAGCAGCAGAAACGCCAGTTTCGTCTGGGACATGCGCGCTGCGAGCACCGCAAACGTCGGAGCGCCGACGACCACACCGAGTGCATACGCCGTGATCAGCCACCCCGCCTGCGCAATGACGGTGGTTGGGGAATCAGCGAAACCGGGGAGCAGGTCGCGCGCGATCTCGGGGAGGAAGCCCATGGTTGCGAACTCGGTAACCCCGATGCCGAAGCCGCCGAGCGCAAGCGCGAACAGGGCGAACGCGCGCCGGGCTGGGGTGAGTTGCGTCATCGAATGCGGGCCTTTCGAAAGGGGTGCTCGGCTGCGTTGCCGCGGCACGGCAACCACGCAAGCTTAGTCGGTGCGCGCGACGGGACCCGCACCGACAAGGTTCACCAGCCGCGCGCGATCCACTCGGGCAGGGCGGACGCTTCGGCCGCAATCGTCGTGCTGTCGCCGTGACCCGGGCGCGCGACCGTGGCTTCGGGAAGCGTGAACAGGCGCTCCTGAATGGAGTCGAGGATCTGCGGGAAGCTGGAATAGCTCCAGCGAGTGGCGCCGGGGCCGCCCTGGAAGAGGGTGTCACCCGAAAACACAGTGCCGAGTGCAGGTGCAGCGAAGCACACTGAGCCCGGGGTGTGGCCAGGAGTATGCAGCGTCAGAAGGTCGACGCCGGCGACCGCAAACTCGGCGCCGTGGGCGAGTTCGATATCGGGAAGCGTATCGCCGTAGGTATCGGCCCAGATGAAGAGATCGTCGGGATGCAGATGCAGGAGGGTGTCGAGTCGCTGCGCGAGTTCGACCGCGGCATTCACGTGGTCGTTGTGGCCGTGCGTGAGCAGAATTCCGAGCGTGTCCCGATCGCCGACTGCGTCCGCGATCTGGGCGGCGTCGTGACTGGCATCGATGACGACGACCTGTTCGTCGTCGCCGACGAGCCAAACGTTGTTGTCGATGGGAACCGCTTCAGGCTCGGGGCCGCCCCGGTCGACCATGATGCTGCCGTGGGTGATGACGCGCTCGATACGGACGGTGCTCACAGGTGGGGTCCTTTCTGGAGGTACGAAACGACGGAAACGGTACACGTTATTCGGCCAGCGCGAGACGCAGGTCGGTCACCCGGATTGCGGCGTCTCGCAGGCGCTCCGGCGGCAGGGTGCCGGCATCGACCGCCGCGGTGATCCCGTCGATCGATGCGGCGACCGTGGATTCGTCGGCACCGGCCACCAGTACCAGTAGATCGTTGCCGGCGAGCACGGATTGCACGGCATTCGTCGCCGGATCCGCATACGCCGGATCTCCCGAGTTCAGAAGCATGCCGAGGTCATCGGTGACGGCCACGCCGGTGAACCCCAGTTCTTCGCGTGCGATGCGATGCCATTCCGTCGAGAGCGACGCCGGCGCGGCATCGATAGCCGTGTAGGAGAGGTGCCCGAACATCAGCAACTCGGCGCCGGCGTCGATGCCGGCAGCGAATGGCACCGACTCGTTCGCCATCCAATCGGCACGGGTCAGGTCTGTCGTCGGGATGGAACTGTGCGAATCGCCGGGTGCCGCGCCGTGCCCGGGAAAGTGTTTGAGCGTGGAGAGTACCGTGCCGTGCTCGCCACTGACGGCGGCTGCGACGCGAGGAGCCGCATCGTCGCCGGTGGCGCCGAGCGTGCGCGAGAAGATGAATGAGTTCGGTTCACCGGTGACGTCGGCGACGATGCCGAAATTGACCGTGACCCCCGACTCGGCAAGGAGCGCCGCACGCCCGGAAGCGGCGGCGCGCACGTCGTCGGGTGCAGCGAACTTGAGGGTGTCAGCGCCGGGAAGGGTGTCCCAGGGCAGGCGCGTGACTTCGCCGCCCTCTTCATCGATGCCGATCAGTCGAGGCAGCCCTGGGTCGGGGGAAAGTGCGGCCGTCACGGTGCTCAGCGCAGCGGCGTCGGCAGGCACATTGGCACCCATCAGCAGGAAGCCGCCGAGTCCGTGCACCTCGGCAAATGACCCCACCGTTGCGGGGTCAGCGCTGGGCGTAGACGCCATCATGATGCTTGCCGCGCGCTGCGCCGTGTTCTCTGCGTCGACGATCTCTGTGGCACGCGCGAGTCGGAGCTCCTCGGGGCTCGGGGGAGCCGGGGTCGTCGGTGCGGGTGCCGAAGTCGTGGATGCCGGCGACGAAGTCGGAGCCGGATCGCTCGCGGGTTCTGGAGCACACCCCGTCAGGGCAAGCGCAGCGAACGCCACCCAGGCGACGCTGATGAAAGCCGTTTGGGCGCGCCGCGGGCGGGCCTGGGTGACGGAGCGTCGTGGGTTCACGCGCGAGTGACGACGGTGGGGCACGGCAGCGCCTGCAGCACCCCGTGACTGACCGACCCCAGGAGCAGTCGGGAGATGCCGCCACGACCGCGGCTGCCCACCACGAGCATCTCGGCCTCCTCAGCCGCCTGCACGAGTGCGGCGACCGGAGCCGACTGCACGATTTCTCGACGCACGTCGAGATCCGGGTACCGCTCGGCGAGACCCGCGATGCCGATCGCGATCGCCTCTTCGGCGACGCTGCGCTGAGACTCCACGAGCTCTTCGCTCCAGAGGTACTCGAGGCCGGGGGTCAGCGGTGGCATCCATGCGTACACCGCCACGAGCGGAACCTCGCGAATCGAGGCCTGTGCCGCCGCGAATGCGATGGCCTTGCGTGACGCATCGGATCCGTCGACTCCGACGACCACAGGGGCGTTCGGGCGAGGCTCGGTCTTCGGAATCACCGCAACCGGGCAGTGCGAGGTGGCCGCAACCTTGACCGCGCGCGTACCGAAGAACGAACCGGAGAAACGGCCGCCCTGGTGGGCGCCGAGAATGACGAGGTCTGCGCGCTTCGACGCCTCTTCAACCTCGGCGATCGGGTGCCCCACGACGGCGGTGCCTGAGATCGCCCCGGCGAAGCCCAGTGCGCGGGCGTGCTCGGTTTCGGCCTGCAGCATTTGCTCAGAGGCCGCCTGCGCCTCCGAAAGGAACGCGACGCTTTCCGAGAGGAATGAGTCGTCGGCGACGTGAATCAATTCGACTGAGGCCCCGCGCTCGGTGGCGCGGGCGAGGCCCCAGGCGAGGGCGACCCTGCTCTGCTCGGATCCATCTACTCCGATGAGGTACTTCTCAGACATGATCTGTCCTTTCTCTCTCTCTGTCGATGTTCGGGGCGAGCAGGGCCGCGACGCCTCAGCTCTCGAGCGCCGGCAGGTGAGCGGGGTGCCCGCCTGCGAGCTGTTCGATGATGCGCACGACCTGGCAGCTGTAGCCGTACTCGTTGTCGTACCAGACGTACACGACGGCACTGTCTCCGGTGACGATGGTCGCGAGACCGTCGACGATGCCCGCGCGGTTGGAGCCGACGAAGTCGGTCGAGACGATTTCGTCGGATTCGACGTAGTCGATCTGGGTGCGGAGCGCCCCCGTCAGCGAAACCTGCTGCAGTGCGGCGTTGATCTCTTCACGCGTCGTCTCTGCCTCGAGCTGCAGATTCAGCACGGCCATCGACACATCCGGGGTGGGAACGCGGATCGCGTTGCCGGTCAGCTTGCCGGCGAACTCGGGCAGCGCCTTCGCGACCGCCTTTGCCGCGCCGGTCTCGGCGAGCACCATGTTGAGCGCTGCCGAGCGGCCGCGACGGGCCCCCTTGTGGAAGTTGTCGGTGAGGTTCTGATCGTTCGTGTACGAGTGCACCGTCTCGACGTGCCCCCGGGTGACGCCGAAGCGATCGTTCAGGACCTTCAGTACCGGCGTGATCGCGTTGGTGGTGCAGGACGCGGCGCTGAGGATGCGCTGGTCATCGGTGATCGCATCGTGGTTCACGCCAAAGACAACGTTGAGCAGATCGCCCTTGCCCGGCGCGGTGAGCAAGACGCGGTCGATGCCGGGGTTCTCGAGGTGCTTGCCGAGGCCCTCGGCATCGCGCCAACGGCCCGTATTGTCGACCAGAATCGCGTTCTCGATGCCGTACTGGGCGTAATCGACGCTGGCGGGGTCGTCCGAGTAGATCACCTGGATGCGCACGCCGTTGGCGAGGATCACGTTCTCGTCTTCGAGAACCTTGATGGTGCCGTTGAACGGCCCGTGCACCGAGTCGCGCTTCAGCAGGTTCGCGCGCTTCTCGAGGTCGTTCTCTGCGCCGCGGCGCACGACGATCGCGCGGAGGTTCAGGCCGTTGCCACTGCCGGAGTGCTCGATGATGATGCGGGCGAGGAGACGGCCGATGCGGCCGAAACCGTAGAGCACCACATCGGTGCCGGTGCCGGGCTGCGCGCCGATGGCGGGGGCGAGGGCTTCGCGGAGGTACGCGTGCAGGTCGCCCGCGCCTGCGGCACGGTAATCGTTGGCGAGCAGCGCGAGGTCGACCGATGCGGGTCCGGGCTGGATCTCGGCGAGCGCGGAAACGATTGCCGCCGTCTCTTCGAGGGGAAGTTCGGCGTCATCGATCTTGCGGGCGAAGCTGTGCGCGCGAATGATGTCGATCGGGGAGCGGCCCACGAGGCTGCGGCCGTGGATAGACATCACGACATCGTGATCGCGATAGAGCTGACCGATGAGCGGGATCATCCGCTCGGCGAGTTCCTGCTTCGCCTTCCACGCTTCGAGGTGAGCATCAGCACGCTGGTTCATGTGAACGGAGGGTTCCTTCCCTGGGGTTACCTGAGTGGTTCGGCCTGCCCGCCGGAGACGTTGAACGTCCGATTCCAGTATCCCACGATGACACCCGCGCGTGGCGATCGGCGCGCCACGGGGCGCATGACGCCGTGTGACGTCAAGATTTCACGGCGCTCCTGCCCGTGTCGCATGCTGGAACGGTACCGTGGGCGAACGCCCGCATCCCCAATGACATTGAGGAATCTCATGACCTTCACGAAGCGCGGCACTCTTGCCGCTTCGCTCGCTGCACTAGCCATCGCGGCCGCCACGGCCCTCGCCGGCTGCTCGACCTCTGCCTCCGACTCGGGGAACTCCGACGCCGGCTCTGACACGACCGTCAAGATCGGTGTTGTCGGCGCAAGCGACCCGTACTGGCAGACCTTCACTGATGCCGCCGCTGAGGAAGGCATCACGGTCGAACTCACTGACTTCACCGACTACAACCAGCCCAACCCGGCGCTGAGCGAGGGCGAGCTCGACCTCAACCAGTTCCAGCACATCCAGTACCTCGCCGACTACAACGTGTCGAACGATGACGATCTGGTGCCGGTCGGGGCGACGGCGATCTACCCGCTCGCCATCTTCTCCACGAAGCACACGAAGCTCGACGAGGTTCCGAAGGGCGGAACCGTTGCGGTTCCCTCGGATCCCAGCAACCGCGCTCGCGCGCTGAACGTGCTGCAGTCGGCCGGCCTGATCGAACTCACCGACGGTGGCACGCTCTTCTCGACCCCGGACGACATCGATGCAGCGAAGTCGAAGGTCACGGTGACCGAGATGGATGCGTCGTTCACCGCGACCTCGCTCTCTGACGTCGATGCCGCGGTCGTCAACAACGACTTCGTCACCGATGCCGGCTTGAAGTTTTCGGATGCCCTGTACCAGGACGACCCGAGCGATGAGGGTGCGAAGTACTTCATCAACATCTTCGCGGCCCGTGCCGAAGACAAGGACAACGAGACCTACAAGAAGCTCGTCGAGATCTACCAGACCAACGCAGACGTTCAGGCGGGCGTGCTCGAGAACTCGGGCGATTCCGCGATCCTCCTCGACACCCCGGTGTCCGAGCTCCAGGAAATCCAGGACGACGCAGAGGCGCAGATCGCGGCCAGCAAGTAAGTCGCAGCCTGACGCGCGCAGCGCATAGGATCGGGGCGTTCGGTTTTCCGAGCGCCCCGTTTCCGTCTATCCGAAGGGAGACGCGATGACCCGCGTCCAGATGATCGGCGTCTCGAAGCGCTACCCGGGCCGAGGCCCCAGCTCAGAACCGATCGTCGCCGTTGACGACGTGTCCATCGACGTCGCCTCGGGCGAGATCCATGCGATCATCGGTTATTCCGGCGCCGGCAAGAGCACGCTGCTGCGCCTGGTGAATGGTCTGGAGCGTGCGACGGCCGGGCAGATCCTGGTCGGTGATGATGACATCACCGCCCTGCCCGAGTCGAAGCTTCGCGTCGCCCGAGGCAATATCGGCATGATCTTCCAGCAATTCAACCTGTTCCACTCGAAGAAGGTGGCGAAGAACGTCGAATACCCGCTCATCGTGGCTGGGGTCCCGGCGGAGGAGCGCAAGCGCCGCGTCGCCGAACTGCTGCAGTTCGTGGGTCTCGCCGACAAGGCCAGCGCCTACACAGACCAGCTCTCTGGTGGGCAGAAGCAGCGCGTCGGCATCGCACGCGCACTGGCCACGAACCCGGGCGTGCTGCTGGCCGATGAGGCGACGAGCGCCCTCGACCCGCAGACCTCGCACGAGGTGCTCGCACTGCTCAAACGCGTCAATGCGGAGTTCGGGATCACCATCATCCTCATCACCCACGAGATGGAGGTGGTGCGCGAGATCGCGCATCGCGTCACGGTCATGGACAGCGGTCGCGCGGTCGAACAGGGTGATGTCTTCGAAGTGTTCTCTGCGCCGAAATCGCAGACGACGCAGCGCTTCGTCGCGACCGCTCTGCCGACGCAACCCGAGGCCGAGCACTTGGAAGCGCTGCGCGAGCGGCACCGCGGGCGCCTCGTCTCGCTGACGTTCAGGGACGGCGATGTGGATCAGCCCGTCGTCTTCCGCACGCTGGCCGAGCGCGGCGTGGGCGTCAGCATCGTGCACGGCGGCATCACCGATGTCGGCGGCCGCAGCTTCGGCAAACTCACCCTCGAACTGATCGGCGAAGATCTGAAGGTGGAGCACGCCATCGCCGCCCTTGCTCAGGAGACGACCCTGGAGGTGCTCGCGTAATGGACAACCTCATTCAACTGCTCGAGAGCGGTAAGTTCCTCGAGGCGACGTTTCAGACACTGGTGTACGTCGTCTTCGCGATGCTCATCGGCGGGGTGCTCGGCCTCCTCATCGGAACGGCACTCACCGTCACGCGACAGGGCGGCATTCTGCAAAACCGCGGCGTGTTCCTCGTCCTGAATCTGCTCGTCAACTTCTTCCGACCGATTCCCTTCGTGATCCTGCTGGCGGCGATTCAGCCGCTCGGCCGCGTCATTGTGGGCACCGGTATCGGCGATCGCTTCCTGATCTTCGTGCTCTCGTTCGCCGCGACCTTCGGCATTGCGCGACTCGTGGAACAGAATCTGCTCACGGTGCCTCCGGGGGTAATCGAAGCGGCACGCGCCATGGGTGCGGGGCCGGTGCGCACGATTCTGTCCGTCTTGATTCCCGAGGGACTCGGTCCGTTGGTTCTGGGCTACACCTTCGCGTTCATCGCGGTCGTCGACATGACGGCGATGGCGGGCGTGATCGGCGGTGGCGGCCTCGGAAACCTGGCGCTGCAGTACGGCTATCGCCAGTTCAATCCGTGGATCACGTGGGCGGCGGTGCTCGTTATCATCGCCATCGTGCAGCTCGTGCAACTGCTCGGCAACGTCATCGCACGAAAGCTGTTGCGCCGATGAGCGCCGCGCAGCCGACTGCGCCGGTGCTTTCCGACCTGCGCGCTGCGGCGGAGTCACTGTGGCCGGTGGAGACCGCCGAGAGCTGGGATCGAGTCGGTCTCGTATCGGGTGCCGACGACGCGCCATTGCGGCGCGTACTGCTCGCGGTCGACGCGACTGCGGAAACCGTGGGCGAAGCGCTCGACTGGCATGCAGACGCCCTGCTGACCCACCATCCGCTGCTGCTTCGCGGCATTCACAGTGTGGCGGAGGACACGGCGAAGGGGCGTCTGCTCGCAGACCTGATCCGCGGCGGCTGCGCGCTGTATGCGGCGCACACCAACGCTGATCAGCCGGCCGGAGGCGTCTCCGCGGTCATCGCCGAACGGCTCGAGCTCACCGGTTCGGTGCCCATCGTGCCGCACGCGAGCGATGCGGCGATCGGTATCGGACGCGTCGGGGATCTCGCGGAACCGCTGACACTTCGCGCCTTCGCCGAGCGGGTCGACGCGGTGATGCCCGCGACCGTCTCGGGTGTGCGGGTCGCGGGCGATCCGGAGCGAACGATTCGCCGTGTCGCGCTTCTGGGCGGCGCAGGGGACAGCCTGCTCGACCACCCCCTCGTGCGTTCGGCGGACGTCTATCTGACCTCGGACCTCCGCCATCACCCGGCGCAGGAGGCGAGCGAGGCTGCGGGTGTGGCAGGACGCCCTGCGCTGATCGATGTCGCCCACTGGGCAAGCGAATCGTTGTGGCTCGACGGTGCCGCGGCGACGCTGGGCCGACTGCTCCCGGGAGTGGAGTTCCGGGTGAGCTCACTGCGCACCGATCCGTGGACTTTCTCGGTGGGGGCCCACGCCGAGTGAACCGTGGGATCGCCACGCCGCGATAGGCTGAACCTCATGAAGGCCAGCCCGCGACAGCAGCGACTCCTGCTCGATCTCCAAGATCTCGATACGACGCTCGCGCGACTCCGCCGTCAGCGCAAGACGCTGCCGGAACGCGAGCAGCTCGCCGGTCTCGCCGGTGAGACATCAGAAGTGCGCACGCGATACATGGCGGCGCAGCGTGAGCTCGATGCGCAGAACGCTGAGCTCGAACGTGTCGAGTCCGACGTCGCACTGGTGCAGCAGCGTCGCGACCGTGACCAGCAGCTGCTCGCCGCGAGCACGTCGAGCAAAGAGGCGCAGGCACTGCAATCGGAACTCGAAACTCTGACCCGTCGTCAGTCGGAACTCGAAGATCGCGAGCTCGAGCTCATGGAGGTGCAAGAGCAGGCGCGTATCGCCTTCGACGAGGCGCAGTCCGTGCTCGATGGGGTCGACGCGCGCCGCACTGACATTCAGGCCGCGATCACCTCGGCCGAGCAGCGTATCGATCGCGACATCGCCTCGCAGCAGGAGGAACGCGACGGCCTCGCCGCCGAGGTGCAGCGCGATGTGCTCGGTGTGTACGAAGATCTTCGGGCCCGCATCGGCATCGGTGCCGCCCGTCTGCGCGGCAACGTGTCCGAGGCGAGCAACATGGCGCTCGCGCCCGCCGAGCTCAGCGAAATCAGGTCGGCAGCCCCCGATGAGCTCGTCTTCTGCCCGGGAACAGGTGCCATTCTCGTTCGCATCGAGGAGTAGCGGCTGCAGTGCTCTAAGCTGGTCTCTGGGAATGGGCCGGTGAGACGGTCGCGTCGTTCCGGAGCTTCGGCTTCTGAGCGCCGAGGAACGTCCGGGCTCCGCAGGGGAGAACGGTGGGTAACGCCCACCCGGGGCAACCCGCGAGAAAGTGCAACAGAGAGTAGACCGCCCGCACGGCTCGCCGTGCAGGTAAGGCTGAAAGGGTGGTGTAAGAGACCACCGGCGCTCGTGGTGACACGGGCGGCCAGGTAAACCTCGTTCGGAGCAAGGCCAGACAGAGGATGATGACGCGCCCCGCCGAGTCCTCGGGTAGGCCGCTAGAGAGTGTCGGCAACGGCACTCCGAGAGAGATGACCGTCACTGATCGGCTCGCCGATCATGACAGAACCCGGCGTATGATCCGACCCATTCCCCTCACCGCGCCGCAGCGCCGTGTCAGTCGCCCGACACGGTCAGCAGCTCGAACCCGTCCTCGCGAATCACCACGGTGTGCTCGAACTGCGCGGTGATGCTGCGGTCTCGCGTGGTGACCGTCCAGCCGTCATCCCACTGCTCCCACTCGTGCGTACCGAGGGTCAGCATCGGCTCGACCGTGAACACCATGCCGGGCACGATCACATCGTTGTACGCCGGTGCAGAGTCGTAGTGGGGGATGATGAGCCCGCTGTGGAACGAGGTGCCGACGCCGTGGCCCGTGAAGTCGCGCACCACGCCGTAGCCGAAGCGTTTCGCATACGTTTCGATGACGCGGCCGATGACGTTGACTTCGCGACCCGGCTTCGCCGCGCGAATTCCACGCAGCATCGCCTCGTGGGTGCGCTCGATGAGCAGGTCGATCTCTTCGGAAACCTCGCCGACGCGATAGGTGCGGTTCGTGTCGCCGTGCACGCCATCGAGGTAGGCGGTCACATCCACGTTGACGAGGTCGCCGTCGCGCAGCACGGTATCGTCAGGGATCCCGTGGCAGATGACCTCGTTGACCGAGGTGCATGACGATGCGGGGTAGCCCCGATACCCGAGCGTCGAGGGGTACGCGCCCTGAGCGATCACGTAGTCGTGCGCCACGCGATCCAACTCGGCCGTGGTCACGCCCGGTCGCACGGCCGCGCCTACTACGTCGAGCGCCCCCGACGCGATGCGCCCGGCTGTTCGAATGCGATCGATTTCTTGCTCGGAGTAGGTGTTGTCGCCGACGTAGGGCGGCGGCACAGCGAGGCCGACATAGGGCGGCCGTGTGATCGCCGCGGGCACTGCGCGCGGTGCGGGGCGAGTGCCGGGTACGAGATGGCCGTGTGCGTCGAAAGGCATGCCTCTAGTCTAGGAAGTACGTTCGGCACCGCCGACCGCGAACGTCATCTGGCAGCGCGAGAGCGCAGAAGGAAGAGAACGATGAGCAAGCGAGAGTGGGGGATCGAGGATCCTTCGGAGACGTACTGGTACAACTCGCGCACCGGCGACATCGAAGAGGGGCCGCAATCGCTCTCGGTCGATCGCATCGGCCCGTTCGCCACACGCGAAGAGGCGGCGCGCGCCAACGAGATCGTCGCCGAGCGCGCTCGCGCCTGGCGCGAAGAAGAATCGGCCGACGACTGAGACGTAACACGATCGTCATGGTCGCGGGATAGTCTGAGGCCAGCGGCGCGCGTATGCCTTTCCGGGCGGCGCGCACGAGTGCAACATCCTGAGCAACGGACGGAGGAAGCGTGAGCAAGCAGCGAGATTTTGTTCTGCGCACGATCGAGGAGCGCGGTGTCAGGTTCGTTCGGCTGTGGTTCAGCGACGTCTCGGGCACGCTGAAGTCAGTCGCGCTCGCACCGGCTGAGGTCGAGGGGGCGTTCAGTGAGGGCATCGGCTTCGATGGCTCGGCCATCGAGGGCCTGACGCGCGCGTACGAGTCCGATCTGCTCGCGGTTCCGGATCCCTCAACCTTCCAGCTGCTGCCCTGGCGCAGCCAGTCGGCGCCGACCGCCCGCATGTTCTGTGACATACGCACGCCGAACGGAGAACCCGCCGTTGCGGATCCGCGCAACGTGCTCAAGCGCACGCTCGCCACCGCCGCGGAAGAGGGGTTCTCCTTCTACACGCATCCCGAGATCGAGTTCTACCTGCTGAAGTCGAAGGACTTCGATGATCGTGGGCCGGTTCCCGTGGACCGTGCGGGCTACTTCGACAACGTTCCCGGCGGAACAGCGCACGATTTCCGGCGCGAGAGCGTCAACATGCTGGAAGAGCTCGGCATCTCGGTGGAGTTCAGCCACCACGAGGCCGGTCCGGGCCAGAACGAGATCGACCTGCGCTACGCCGATGCGTTGACGACCGCCGATAACATCATGACGTTCCGCACGGTCGTCAAAGAGGTCGCCATTGCGCAGGGCGTGCACGCGACCTTCATGCCGAAGCCGCTCGCGGGGCACCCGGGCTCGGGCATGCACACGCACCTCTCGTTGCTCGAGGGCGACACGAATGCGTTCTACGACCCGGGCGCCAAATACCAGATCTCACAGACCGGTCGTCGGTTCATCGCCGGCCTGCTGCGCCACGCCCCCGAGATCACCGCGGTCACCAACCAGTACATCAACTCGTACAAGCGTCTGTGGGGCGGCGACGAGGCTCCGTCATTCGTGAGCTGGGGGCACAACAACCGCTCTGCACTCGTGCGCGTACCGATGTACAAGCCGGGTAAGGGCGACGCCGCACGCGTCGAGTACCGCGGCATGGACAGCGCAGTGAACCCGTATCTCGGATTCTCGATGCTGCTCGCCGCAGGCTTGAAGGGCATCCGCGAGGAGTACGAGCTGCCGCCCGAGGCCGAGAACAACGTCTGGGCGCTCAGCGATGGCGAGCGTCGGGCCATGGGGTTCGACCCGCTGCCGACAAGCCTGGACCACGCGCTCGCCGTGATGGAGCGATCCGAACTGGTCGCCGAAACACTCGGGGAGCAGGTCTTCGCCTACTTCATCCGCGACAAGCGCCGCGAAGTCGCCGAGTACCGCAGCCAGGTGACGCCGTACGAGCTGTCGTCGATGCTCGACACCATCTGACGCGTAGTCTGGACGTATGGCACGGGAGCACGCGACGATCACCCTTTCCGAGATCGCACGTGCGGGGTTTCAAGACCTCGGCGAGGCCCGCGACTCGCTGACCGCGCTGGGGGCGCAGCTCGGCTACGTGCCGAGCGAGTTTCTCCCGGCGTTGACCGCTGCCGCCGATCCCGACGCCGCGCTTCGCCGGGTGCGTGAGCTGGCGGATCAGCACCGGGGCGTGCTGAGCGAGATCGACTTCGACGAATTCGGCAGATTGTGCCTGCTCGTGGGTGCGTCACCGGCCCTGGGCGATTTTTTCGCACGGCACCCGAACCGCCTGGTCGAAATCTTGCGCGACGGTGGGGCGGTGATCGAAGCCGAACGTGCGCGGGCCGAGCTCGCCGAGGCAGTCATCGACACCTCCGACGGTGCGGTGAGGTGCGGTGAATCGGGCTGGATCGCGCTGCGCGCACGGTATCGAGAACTCCTCGCCACACTGATGCTCTACGACCTCGACGCCGGACGTCGAGGTGTGGCCACCGAGGTCTTCGAAGACGTCGCCGCGTCACTCTCGGGCCTCGCCGCAGCGGCCATCGATGCCTCGTTGACGGTCGCGCGCGCGACGTTCGCCACGGGTGCATCTGGCCCGGCGGTGAGCCGGGAGCGGCTCGACGCATTGCGTTTGGGCATCGTGGCGATGGGCAAGTGCGGTGCCGGTGAACTCAACGTCGTCTCGGACGTCGACGTGGTGTTCGTCGTCGACAGCGCAGACGACGATGTGCTCGACGGCGATGCGCTGATCCGGCTGGGTACGCGGCTCGCGAGCGAAGTGATGCGCGGCATCCATGACCCCGCGGTCGAGCCGCCCCTGTGGCAACTCGACGCGAACCTGCGACCCGAGGGGCGGCACGGAGCACTCGTGCGCACACTGAGCTCCATGCGTTCGTACTACGATCGCTGGGCCAAGGCGTGGGAATTTCAGGCGCTGCTCAAGGCTCGGCCCCTCGCCGGAGACCTCGAGCTCGCGGGCGAGTTCGTGGCGCAGACCCGTGAGGGCGTCTGGGCGTCAGCCAATCGTGACGACTTCGTCGGGTCGGTGCAGCGGATGCGCGAACGCGTGACCGAGCACATTGCCGATACAGACCTCGATGTGCAGTTGAAGCTCGGCCCCGGAGGGCTGCGCGACATCGAGTTCAGCGCCCAACTGCTGCAGCTCGTGCATGGTCAGTACGACGATCGCCTCCACGTCGCCGGTACCTTGCCTGCCCTGCGCGCGCTGGTCGAGGGCGGATACATTGCACGAGGAGACGGCGACCGACTCGCCGCGGATTATCGGCAGCTTCGGGTGCTTGAGCACCGACTGCAGCTGCGCGATCTTCGCCGCACCGCGCTCATGCCCGTCGATGAGCACGGACTTCGCGTGCTCGCCCGTGCCAGCGGACTCGCGAAGAGTGCTCCAGACTTGCAGCAGCACTGGGAGCGCATTAAACGAGAAGTGCGTGAACTGCACGTCAAGATCTTCTACGCCCCACTGCTGAGTGCCGTTGCGGCGCTGCCGGAGGAGGAGCTCGTACTCGGCAGCGAAGCGGCTCGGGCCCGACTCACGAGCATCGGCTTCTCAGACCCCGACGGAGCGATGCGACATATGGCGGCGCTGACGCGCGGCACCACCCGTCGCGCTCGTATCCAGCGCAACCTCATGCCCGTTCTCCTGCAGTGGTTGGCCGAGGGAACCGACCCCGATTTCGGCCTGCTGGCGTTTCGTCGGGTCAGTGAAGCAAATCGGGAGTCGCCCTGGTATCTCCGACTGCTGCGCGACGGAACCGAGGCAGCCGAACGTCTCATGCGTGTGCTCTCGAACTCCCGGTTTGCCGCCGACCTGCTCGAATCGGTGCCCGAGGCCGTCGCCTGGTTGGAGCGCGACGAACGCTTGCAACCGATGCCGCTGCCGATGCTCTTCGACGAGATGCGCGCCATCGCCTCGCGCCGCGCAGGCCTCGATTCCGCAGCGACCGCATTACGCACCGTGCACCGACGCGAAGTGCTTCGCCTGGCGCTCGGGCGCGTGGTCGGTGCCATCGACGATGCGGCCGTTGCAGCGGGGCTGGACGCCGCGCACACGGCGCTGCTCGACGCCCTGCTCCTCGCCATTCGCGCCGAAGCATCACCCGGCTCTCCGCACGGCCTCGAGATCGCGCTCATCGGCATGGGGCGATACGGTGGGCGCGAGCTCGGGTTCGCGTCAGACATCGACCTGGTCGCCATTTATCGGGCCGGATCGGGCACGCCGAACGACACCGCTGCCCGCGAGGCGGTTCGACTCATCTCAGAGCTCCGGCGTGCCGTCGCCGATCCGCGCTTTCCCGTCGATCTCGACTTCGACCTGCGCCCCGAGGGCAAGAACGGGCCTTTGGCCCGGAGCCTGGACGCGTCACGCGCCTACTACGAGCGATGGTCGGTGACCTGGGAAGCGCAGGCGCTCCTGCGCGCCCGCTTCGTCGCCGGCGACGCACAACTCGGCGCTGACTTCATCGCGCTCGCCGACGAGATTCGCTATCCTGCTGAATTCGGAGATGCGGAGACTCGCGAGGTGCGACGCATCAAGGCTCGTGTCGAAGCGGAGCGCCTCCCGCGCGGCGCCGATCCCAAGCGCCATCTGAAACTGGGGCCCGGTGGGATCAGCGATGTCGAGTGGCTGGTGCAGCTGCTGCAACTGCGTGGTGCGTCACAGCATCCTGAGCTCAGAACGGTGTCAACGGTGGGGGCGCTCAGTGCAGCCACCGAGCTCGACCTCCTCACGCCGGAAGATGCGAAACACCTGCTCGAATCGTGGAGATTCGCGAGCCGGGTGCGCACCGCGTTAAAGCTCTGGACCGGGCGTGGCTCGGATTCGCTGCCGACCGATTGGAACGATCTCGCAGGAATCGCCGGCGTACTCGGCCTTCCGCGCGATCGTACGTCTGAGCTCGAGGAGCAGTGGTTCGGGGTAGCCCGTCGCGCGCGTGCCGTGGTGAATCGAGAATTCTTCGGATACGACGACGACCCCCGATTCCCGTTGCACTGATTCGATGCTTCGGCGCATGGGCGACCTCCGCCGTCACGCCATGCAATATTTACACGGCGTTCACACTCGGGGCTAGCGCAATTCGTTATCGAAGTGTAACTTGATCGTTGTGCAGTACTTACAAACATTCCTTGAGGCGTTGCTCGCAGAAGACGGCGCCGAGTTCGAAGACGAACTCGAGTCCTAAGTCCCTCCCACCCGAAGACGATGACGTCGTCGGCACGAACGAGTGAGCCCCGCTGACCTGCGCAGGTCAGCGGGGCTCACTCGTATCTCCGAGAGATCAGACGCCGTAGTAGAGCTCGAACTCGAACGGGTGCGGGCGGAGCGCCATCGGAGCGATCTCATTCTCACGCTTGTACGAGATCCAGGTCTCGACGAGCTCTTCCGTGAAGACGCCGCCCTCGAGCAGGAACTGGTGGTCGGCCGACAGTGCGTCGAGGGCCTCGTCGAGCGATCCGGGAACCTGAGGAATGTTCTTGGCCTCCTCGGGGGGCAGCTCGTAGAGATCCTTGTCGATCGGATCCATCGGCTCGATGCGGTTGCGAATGCCGTCGAGGCCCGCCATCATCTGAGCAGCGAACGCGAGGTACGGGTTGCCCGACGCGTCGGGAGCGCGGAACTCGATGCGCTTCGCCTTGGGGTTCGACCCGGTCAGGGGGATGCGCACTGCGGCCGAGCGGTTGCCTGCCGAGTAGGCCAGGTTCACCGGAGCCTCGTAGCCCTTGACCAGGCGACGGTAGCTGTTGATCGTCGGGTTCGTGAATGCGAGGAGCGCGGGTGCGTGGTGCAGGATGCCGCCGATGTACCAGCGGGCGATGTCGGAAAGCTGCGCGTAGCCGTTCTCGTCATAGAAGAGGGGCTCGCCACCCTTCCAGAGCGACATGTGCGTGTGCATGCCCGAGCCGTTGTCGCCAAAGACCGGCTTCGGCATGAAGGTCGCAGTCTTGCCCCAGAGCTCGGCCGTGTTCTTCACCACGTACTTGAACTTCAGGACATCGTCGGCGGCCTTGACGAGGGTGTCGAAGCGGTAGTTGATCTCCGCCTGGCCGGGTGCGCCCACCTCGTGGTGCGAGCGCTCCAGCTCGAGTCCGGCTTCGATGAGGCGCAGCGAGATGTCGTCACGCAGATCCGCCTGCTTGTCGACGGGGGAGACGGGGAAGTAACCGCCCTTGTCGGGGGTGGTGTTGCCGAGGTTGCCGCCTTCGATCTTGCGGGCCGAGTTCCAGTTCGCCTCTTCGGAGTCGATTTCGTACATCGTGCGACGCGGCGTCGTCTCGTACCGCACGGAATCCAGAATGTAGAACTCGGCCTCAGGGGCGAAGAACGCGGTGTCGGCGATGCCGGTCGAAGCCAGGTACTGCTCGGCCTTCTTGGCGACCTGGCGGGGGTCCTTGGAGTAGATCTCGCCCGTGCGCGGGTTGAAGATGTCGCAGATCACGATCAGCGTGCGCTCGGCGCGGAACTGGTCGAGGTACGCCGTCGTGACGTCAGGGATGAGCTGCATGTCAGACTCGGCGATGCCGGCGAACCCGCGGATGGAAGAGCCATCGAACATCTGGCCGACCTCGAAGAAATCATCATCTACCGTCGCTGCGGGGATGTTGAAGTGCTGCTGCACCCCCGGCAGATCGGTGAAACGAATGTCGACGAACTTGACGTCGGTTTCCTTGATGAAGTCGATGACTTCCTGCGGGGTAGTGAACATGCTGCTCCTCGGGTGTTGTTCGGCCGGAGGCATTCGGTTCCTCAGCGCGCCGATCGTGTGGTTCCACCCTACGCGAGCATGATTTCAGAACCATGAGTCCCATGTTTCGCGCGTGTTACGCGATGTTCATCGGCTGGTGCTTGGCGAACACGGCTGAGGCGGCGCGATTAGCCGCGGACGAGCACGGTTCCGGCGATCTTGTCGTGGAATGCACGCTGATCTGAGTCCCATACCAGTACGGGGATGACGAGGCAGAGCAGCAGCGTGCGAACGACCGGGCGCCACAGGCCGACCCACCCGCCGGTCAGCGGCACAACGCGCAAGCCGAGCAGTCGGTGGCCGAGAGACCCGCCGATCGTCGGAATGAACACAACCTGCATGACCGCGAAGACGACAACGTTCCAGAGCTCGGGGTGCAATCCGCCGATCAACAGGTACGCCGGGAGGGCGGCAAGTGCCCAATCGATCAGGATCGCAAGAACTCGACGACCGAAGCGAGCTACCGAACGCTGCCCCGTCTCCGGGAGTCCGAGCCGTTCGCCAGGCCACTCGCTGGGTTCGAGTTCTCCGAATCGCTGCGGGGACGATGCGGGCATCGGTTACCGGGGTCGCTGTGAACGGACGCGGTTCGGATCCATGCCCTTGGGGATGCCGACCGGGGTGCTCTGCAGCGAGGAAAGCCGACTGTGCACGGCGTCGACTTCTGCACGACTCATGACCGTCTTGAGCTTGACGAGCGTGCGCGACAGCTTCGGCAGCGGCACCCCATCTCCATCAGGCCCGACATACAAATGCACAACGGAAACATTGCGGAGTGCGCGCTTCACTTTGCGCTCTTCGTCTGCGGCCATGCGCTGCGTGCGTTGTTTCGAACCTTCAGAGATGAGCACGACACCACCGCGGCCGACGACGCGGTACACCGCATCCTGCGCGCGGTTGATTGCGACTGGAACCTCGGAGCCGCGCCAGGATCGACGCAGCGCGCTCTGTACGACCGCGCCCACGGCGCCCGGGCGACCGGAGATCTGCTCATACGCGGTGTGCTCTGCGCGACGGCCCAGCACGATCATCACCAGGAGGATGCCGACGAGTACGCCGGTGATCGGCCACAACACCCACGCGAACCAGCTGCCGGGAAGCAGCCAGGCGAGGAACACCGCCACGAGAATCGGAGCGATGAAGCACAGCAGCAGGATCCACGGCAGATTCGTATCGTGCACCTTCGTAGTGCGGTAAATCTCGATCATCTGCCGAATGCGGCCGTTGCGCTTCGCCTGCTCTGCTGCCATACCCTCCAGGATACCGGCAAACGAGGGGAGTGTTGACGCACTGCGAGCGGACCGGCGCTCAGAAAAGCTTGACGCGCTCACACCTACCGTTCGGAGCCGTAGCGCTTGACTTGTCCACGTTCGCGCACGAGCACACGGGGCAATGGCCGATCGCGCGGCAGACTGCCACACATGAACCAGGGATCGACCTCGCGTACTGAGCCTGATCTGGCGCGAGGTGCTGCGCGCTTTCGGCCGCGCTCGCCGAACACGGCGCGTGCCGGCGCGGCACAGGCACTCGTGAGCACGGCCTGGCAGTGGCTCGAATCGGCGTGGGAGCGCCGCGCAACGGGGAGCTGCGGAGTACCGAGAGGCGCCGAACGCAGGCACCGAAAATCAGGCCACGATGTGGGCTGCGCAGGGCTCGGCTTGCCGATGCACGAACTCCGACGCATGCTCCGACAGGCTGACACCGTGGCAGTCGCAGACATTCTGGGCGACGCGATCGGTCTCGCCGCCGCAGAGCTGGCGAACCCTCGACACCCGTGGTCTGTCGAACGGGCGCGCGAGGCGGTCGCTGAGGTGTGCGAACGAACGTTCGAGTTCGCCGATCACGATTGGCCGCCGAGGAGCGCTGTGGTTTCGACGGAAAACGCGCTGCGCCGCGATCGATTCAGAGAACGACCGCGGCGCAGCGCGTGACGGGGCGGGCGTGAGCCCAGACGCCTTAGATTCCGAGGTTGCCCTCGAACTGTCCGGCCTCGAGCCGTTCGCGCACGAGCGACAGGAAGCGCGCCGCGTCCGCGCCATCGACGATTCGGTGATCGTACGAGAGCGCGAGGTACACGGTCGAACGCACCGAGATGGAATCACCCTCGGGGCCCGAGATGACGACCGGCTTCTTCACGACTGCGCCGGTGCCGAGAATCGCGACCTGCGGCAGGAAGACGAGCGGGGTGTCGAAGAGCGCCCCACGCGATCCCGTGTTCGTAAGCGTGAAAGTGCCACCGCTGAGCTCATCAGGCGTGAGCTTGTTGTCGCGCGTGCGCGCCGCGAGGTCGGCAATTTCGCCCGAGATCTGAGCGAGATTCTTCTCGCCTGCCTCCCGCAGCACCGGCGTGAGCAGCCCGCGCTCGGTATCAACAGCGATGCTGATGTTCTCGGTGTCGGGGTAGACGATCGAGTCGCCGTCGACCGTGGCGTTGATGATCGGGTAGGTGCGAAGCGCTTCCGCCGCCGCGAGTGCGAAGAACGGCAGGAACGAAAGCTTCGAGCCGGACTTCGCCAGGAACTCGTCCTTCTTCTTCTGCCGCAGCTGGGCAATGCGCGTCACGTCAACTTCGACCACGGTTGTGAGCTGAGCAGTCGACTGCAGCGACGCCACCGCGCGCTCAGCGATCACCTTGCGGAGACGGCTCATCTTCTGCGTCGTGCCGCGCAGCTCGGACACCTCGACCGTCGGAGTCGATGCCGCAGGAGCCGCGCTTGCTGCACCTGCGGGTGTCGCGACTCGCTCTGCAGCTGCCAGCACGTCCTCCTTGCGGATTCGACCGCCAACGCCGGTGCCGGAGATGGTGCCGAGATCGACACCCTTCTCGTTCGCCAGCTTGCGGACGATTGGCGTGACGTACCCGGCGTTGCTCTCGGTTTCGTCGGGAGCGGCGTGGGACGCCGCGGGAGCCGGAGCAGCCGGAGCGGTGCTGGCCGGAGCCTCGACTGCAGGTGCAGGTGCAGGTGCAGGTGCAGCAGGAGCAGCGGGCGCGGCCGGTGCCGGAGCCGCAGCGGGCGCCTCAGAAGTGGCTTCAGCAACCGGTGCCTGAGCAGCCGGTGCGGACGGAGCCGAGCCGCTGCCAATGCGAGCGAGTTCGGCGCCCACCTCGATGGTCTCGTCTTCCTGTACGAGGATCTCCTGAAGTACCCCCGCGATCGGCGAGGGAACTTCGGTGTCGACCTTGTCCGTCGATACCTCAAGCAGAGGCTCATCGACGTCGACGGTGTCACCGACGCTCTTCAGCCAGCGGGTGACGGTGCCCTCGGTGATGCTCTCACCGAGTGACGGCAGGGTGACGCTCTGCGAATCGCCGCCCGCGGGAGCAGGTGCCGACTCCGTCGCCGTCGCTGCCGCGGGTGCGGGCTCTGCGGCTGCGGGCGTCTCGGCCGCGACCGGCTCAGGGGCCGAGGAGGCCTCGGCCGGGGAAGCTGCAGGCGCTGCTGCTGCAGAACCGCTTCCGTCTCCGACCTTGGCGAGCACTGCTCCCACTTCAGCGGTTTCGTCCTCTTGCACGAGAATCTCCTCGAGCACGCCCGCGACGGGCGACGGGATCTCGGTATCGACCTTGTCGGTCGAGACTTCAAGCAGCGGTTCATCGACCTCGACGGTGTCGCCGACGTTCTTCAACCAGCGGGTCACCGTGCCCTCAGTCACGCTCTCGCCCAGTGCGGGGAGGACCACCGATTCACTCATCGTGCATATCTCCGTTCGTAGTAATCAGTCTGTGCGCAGCGCTTAGATGGCGTGCAACGGCTTGCCGGCGAGCTTCAACATGGACTCGCCGATCGTCTCGTTCTGCGTCGGGTGGCCGTGCACGAAGGGGGCAACATCTTCGGGGTAGGCCTCCCAGTTCACGATCAGCTGCGCTTCGCCGACCAGCTCACCGACGCGGGCGCCGACCATGTGGACGCCGACGACGGGGCCGTCAACGACGCGCACTGCCTTAACGCTGCCCGCCGTACCGAGAATCGAGCTCTTCGCGTTGCCGGCGAGGTTGTATTCGTAGCTGACCACGCGGTCGTCGCCGTACTGCGCCTTTGCCTTCGCCTCGGTCAGGCCGACCGAAGCGATCTCGGGGTCGCAGTACGTGACCTTCGGGATGTTTACGTCTTCGACGATGACGGGGTTGAGGCCCGCGATCTCCTCTGCAACGAAGATGCCCTGCTGATAGCCGCGATGCGCGAGCTGCAGTCCGGGAACGATGTCGCCGATGGCGTACACGCCCGCGACGTTCGTCGAGAGACGCTCGTTCGTGAGCACGAAGCCCCGGTCCATTTCGATGCCGACCTCTTCGTAGCCGAGGCCCTGGGTGACGGGCCCGCGGCCGACGGCGACGAGCAGGTAATCAGCCTCGACGGTGTTGCCGTCTTCGAGAGCGACGGTCACGGTGTTGGCGTCCTGGGTGACCGACTGGAAGCGGACGCCGAGCTTGAAGTCGATGCCGCGCTTGCGGAAGGCGCGCTCAAGCTGCTTCGAGATGGACTCCTCCTCGTTCGGCACGAGATGGGGGAGGCCCTCGATGATGGTGACTTCTGCACCGAACGACTTCCAGACACTCGCGAATTCGACGCCGATGACGCCGCCGCCGAGAATGGCGACGCGCTTCGGGATCTCCTGCAGCTCGAGAGCCTGCTCGCTCGTGATCACGCGACCCTCGATGGCGAGGCCGGGGAGTGACCGCGAGAAAGAACCCGTCGCAAGCACCACGTTCTTGCCGATGATGCGATCTTCGCCCACCTGCACCGTGTTCGCGGCAACCAGCTTGCCCTCGCCCGCGATCACCGTGATGTTGTTGGCTTTCAGGAGCCCCTGGAGACCCTTGAACTTGCCGGCGACGAGGTTCTCGCGGAACCGAGTGACGCCCGCGATATCGACGCCCGAAACGCTGGACAGCACGCCGTACTTCTCGCCTTCGCGAGCGACATCGGCAATCTCTGCGGAGTGCAGCAGCGCCTTCGTCGGGACGCAGCCGCGGTGCAAGCACGTGCCGCCCAACTTGTCCTTTTCGATGACGGCGGCGCTGAATCCCAGCTGCGTCGCGCGGATCGCCGCGGCGTAGCCGGCGCTTCCGCCGCCCAGAACCACGATGTCAAACTGCTGATCGGCCAAGTGGGGTCTCCCTCGGAATACTCGCAATGTGAAGGGCGTCCGAAATGTGCAGGGCGCGCCTCGACCAGCCTACACCGGAGCGCCCGAGTACCATTGCGCAGGGTTTCGCTGAGGGCGTGATGATTTCGCGGCTCGTGATGCGCGCCGTTCGTAGGATTGAAGCGTGACGGAATCGATCTTTTCTGCTGATTACTCGGAACGCCGAGCTCGGGTACCGCGCGGCCTGCCCCTGGTCGTGGCGATGCAGGGCCTGAGTGATGCCGGCGGCGCCATCGCGCAGCTTGAAGAATTCCTGTGGAAGCACGGTGAACCCGAAGAACTGGTGCGGTTCAACGCCGATCTGCTGCTCGACTACCGGGCACGACGTCCCATCATTACGTTCGATGAAGATCACTTCGTCGACTACGCCCCCGAAGAGTTGACGCTGTCCTTGTTGCACGACGAGCTCGGTGCCCCGTTCCTGCTGCTCAGCGGCTACGAGCCCGACTTCCGATGGGAGCAGTTCATCGACACGGTTCTGCTGCTCGTGCACGAGTTTGAGGTCTCGATCACCGTCTGGTCGCACGCGATCCCGATGCCCGTGCCGCACACGCGGCCGATCTCGATGACTGTCAGTGGTTCCCGCGATGATCTGATCGAAGCGCGGTCCGTGTGGAAGCCGACCACGAAGCTCTCGGCTTCGGCGTCGCATGTACTCGAATATCGCTTGCACGGGCTCGGTGAAGAGGTGGCTGGGTTCGCCTTGCTGATCCCGCACTATCTGGCGAACACGGAATACCCCGATGCGCTGTACTCCGCGCTCGACGGCATCATGGCGGCGACCGGACTCATTCTGCCCACCGACGAGGTGCGACGGCTGGCGCGACAGTTCACCGCACAGGTCGACACGCAGATCGCGGAGAACGAGGAGTCCGCGGAGATGGTGCGCAACTTGGAGCAGCGCTATGACGCATACATGGAAGACCAGAGCCCGCGATCGCCCTTGGTCGCGGAAGACGGTTCGATTCCGACGGCCGACCAGCTCGCAAGCGAGTTGGAACGGTACCTTGCGGAGCATCAGCGTCAACGCCCCGAAGATGACGCCCCAGAAGCGGTGTGAAAATAGCACCCGGCGCGTCGAGTGGCAAGAACTTCCTGGGGTCCGTGCAATAATTGATGTGCAGCCCATGCAATCCGGCTCTTATTCTCGCTCGCGGGAATACGCCGGGCTTGACATGGGTTTTCATGCTGTGAGCACCTGACGGCGATTTCACCGTCAGCACAGGCCGAGATCTGAACGAGAGAGGCGGCTGCGTGGCAACTGCATCCACGACCACGACTCGAGCATCCAAAGCGGGTGCGACCCAGCAGGCAGGACAGACCGAGGAGGCCGGCGAGATGACCGAGACCACTGCGGCTCCGCGCAAGACGGCAGCAGCCAAGAAGACCACGGCTGCAGCGAAGAAGGCATCGACGGCGGCGAAGAAGCCAGCCGCGACCAAAGCGAAGCGCGCGACGAAAAAGACCGAGGACGAGATCGATCTCGACGCTCCCGAGGTCGATGAAGAAGCCGAAGCCGCTGAAGAGGAGAAGGCG
The DNA here is from genome assembly GCF_001273845.1 of Leucobacter musarum subsp. musarum. Taxonomy (GTDB): domain Bacteria; phylum Actinomycetota; class Actinomycetes; order Actinomycetales; family Microbacteriaceae; genus Leucobacter; species Leucobacter musarum. The sequence goes on along the minus strand of NZ_JHBW01000087.1, from coordinate 293,223 downwards.
GCTCCGGTGATCACCGAGCCGCTGCCGACCGGCGCGATCGTGCTGAAGGCCGGTGACGAGGAAGACGTTCCGACCATCACGACCGCGATTCCCGGTGCGACCGCCGATCCGGTGAAAGATTACCTGAAGCAGATCGGTAAGGTGGCGTTGCTGAACGCCGCTGAAGAAGTCGAGCTCGCCATGCGTATCGAGGCCGGCCTCTTCGCGGAAGAGAAGCTCTCGACGGAGAAGGGTCTGGCGAAGAAGCTCGAACGCGAGCTCAAGTGGGTGGCCCGCGACGGGCAGCGCGCGAAGAGCCACCTGCTCGGAGCGAACCTCCGCCTCGTCGTCTCGCTGGCAAAGCGCTACACGGGCCGCGGCATGCAGTTCTTGGACCTCATTCAAGAGGGCAACTTGGGTCTGATCCGCGCGGTTGAGAAGTTCGACTACACCAAGGGCTTCAAGTTCTCGACCTATGCGACCTGGTGGATCCGTCAGGCCATCACGCGAGCAATGGCCGATCAGGCGCGCACGATCCGTATTCCGGTGCACATGGTCGAGGTCATCAATAAGCTCGCCCGCGTGCAGCGGCAGATGCTGCAGGATCTCGGTCGCGAGCCCACGCCTGAAGAGCTGAGCCGTGAGCTCGATATGACCCCTGAGAAGGTCGTCGAGGTGCAGAAGTACGGGCGCGAGCCCATTTCGCTGCACACGCCGCTCGGTGAGGACGGCGACAGCGAGTTCGGTGACCTCATTGAAGACACCGAAGCGGTCGTTCCTGCCGACGCGGTGGGCTTCACGATGCTGCAGCAGCAGCTCGAACAGCTGCTCGATTCGCTCTCGGAGCGCGAGGCAGGCGTGATCCGCATGCGGTTCGGACTGGGCGACGGTATGCCGAAGACGCTCGACCAGATCGGTGACACCTTCGGCGTCACGCGTGAGCGTATTCGCCAGATCGAATCGAAGACGATGGCGAAGCTGCGGCACCCGTCGCGCAGCCAGCAGCTGCGCGACTACCTCGACTGAGTGATTCGCGGCGTCGATCGACGCACATGAGAAAGGGCCCCGGTGAAGATCACTTCACCGGGGCCCTTTCTGTCTCGCGAGTTACGCGTTGAGCTTATGGGTCTCGTCGTGCCAGGTCTCCGCCATCGGGCGCAGCTTTGACTCGTGCTTGTTCGCGTGATGCGCGCAGAAGAGCAATTCGCTTCCGCCCAGCAGCACCCGGACGTATGCCTGCGCACCGCAGCTATCGCAACGGTCCAGCGCACTCAGGGGACGATCTGCGGACTCAACCTCTTGGGTTCGATCCTGCTCGAGTGTCGTCATGGCATCCTCCTCTTCTTTCATCACTACGCCACCATCCAAGCACGACCTCCCGAAAATTCCCGCATTCTGCCGCCGTGGTTCGCTGACCGCGTAGCCCGGGGACTCGACCTGGGCACTCGCCGGATCGCCTGACCGCCGATGTCCGTGGTGTGGCCTAGGGTAGATCCGTCATCAACCTGAGGAGATCCGAGTCGTGGCAGATTCCAGCTATTCCGCGAGACATCTCACCGTGCTCGAGGGGCTCGAAGCGGTGCGTAAGCGGCCGGGCATGTATATCGGCACCACCGATTCGCGTGGATTGATGCACTGCCTCTGGGAAATCATCGACAACTCGGTCGATGAAGCGCTGGGCGGTTTCGGCAACGCCATCGGCGTGGTGCTGCACGATGATGGCAGCGTGACCGTTGCCGACAACGGCCGCGGCGTACCCATCGATATCGAACCCAAGAGTGGGCTCAGCGGCGTCGAGCTCGTCTACACGAAGTTGCACGCGGGCGGAAAGTTCGGTGGCGGTGGCTACCAATCGTCAGGTGGCCTGCACGGCGTCGGTGCGTCTGTGGTGAACGCGCTCTCCTCACGACTCGACGTCGAGGTCGACCGAGAGGGCAAGACTTGGGCGATGTCGTTCCGTCACGGTGAGCCCGGGATCTTCGCAGGCGATGGCCCGGACAGCGCTTTTACGCCCTTCGAAGAGGCGTCTGAACTCCGCGTGGTCGGCAAGGTGAAACGGGGGGTGACCGGAACGCGTGTTCGCTACTGGGCCGACCCGCAGATCTTCTTGGCGTCGGCACGATTTGAGCCGGAGTCGCTGGTCGCGCGCGCGCGGCAGACGGCGTTCCTCGTTCCGGGCCTGGCAATCGCGATCACCGATGAACGGTCAGAATCCCGAGGCGACGACGGTGTCGCTCCGGTGCATGAATTCGCGTACGAGGGTGGCATTTCGGAGTTCGTCGACTTCCTCGCGGTCGATGCTCCGCTGACCGAGACTTGGCGCGTCACCGATACGGGCACGTTCCGCGAGACCGTTCCTGTCATGGACGCGGAAACGGGTCATCTGGTTTCACGAGAGGTCGAACGCGAGTGCGAGGTTGACGTCGCACTGCGCTGGGGAACCGGGTACGACACCGAGATTCAGAGTTTCGTCAATATCATCTCGACCCCCAAGGGCGGCACGCACCTCACCGGTTTCGAGCAGGGACTGACCCGCTTCTTCCGCAAGCAGATCGAGACCAACGCTCGGAAGTTGAAAGCGGGCAGCGACAAGCCGGAGAAGGATGACATTCTGACCGGACTCACCGCGGTCGTGACCGTGCGGGTCCCCGAACCCCAGTTCGAGGGGCAGACGAAAGAGGTGCTCGGCACTGCAGCCGTGCGCGCGATCGTGACGAAAGCCATCGTTCAGGGCCTGACCGAGCGCTACGAGTCCTCGAAGAAGGCCGACAAAACCCAAACGGCAGCGCTGCTCGAGAAGATGGTCTCTGAGATGAAGGCGCGGATCGCGTTGCGCGCGCAGCGCGACACCGCGCGGCGCAAGAGTTCGCTGGAGAGCTCGTCATTGCCGGCGAAACTCATCGATTGCCGCTCCAAGGAGGTCGCCGAGACGGAACTGTTCATCGTCGAGGGTGACAGCGCGCTCGGCACGGCCCGCCCGGCGCGCGACAGCGAGTTCCAGGCGCTGCTTCCGATTCGCGGCAAGATTTTGAATGTGCAGAAGGCTTCGGTCGCCGAAATGCTCAACAACACAGAGTGCGGCGCCATTATCAAGGTGCTCGGCGCAGGTTCGGGGCGCGACTTCGAACTCGAATCCGCACGCTACGGCAAGGTCATCCTGATGAGCGACGCCGACGTCGATGGTGCGCACATTCGGACACTGCTGCTCACGCTGTTCTTCCGCTACATGCGACCGATGCTCGAAGCGGGTCGCGTGTACGCTGCCGTGCCCCCGCTGCATCGCGTCATCGTGCAGAATGCCGGCCGGAAGCCCAATGATGTGATCTACACGTACAGCGAACGCGAACTTAATGCATTGCTCGCTGATCTGAAGAAGCGCGGAAAGAAGTATCAGGAGCCGATCCAGCGCTACAAGGGCCTGGGCGAGATGGATGCCGATCAACTCGCGGAGACCACGATGGATCGCGAGCATCGTGCACTGCGGCGCGTTCGCGTCGAAGATGCCCATTCGGCCTCGCAAATCTTCGAGTTGCTCATGGGCAACGATGTGGCACCGCGCAAGGAGTTCATCATCGAGAATGCCGATGACCTGGATCGCGAGCGCATCGACGCCTAACTCGAGCGAGACGTTCTCGCCAAGGTTACCGGTGTGAGGGTGGATTCGGCCCCGTGCTCCCGCGTTCGCGGAGGCACGGGGCCGAAGTATCGCCGGCGCGGAGAATGTCAGGGAGCGACGCCCACGTAGGCAGCCGAGCCATCGATGGGCTGGCCTGAGCCATCGCGCTTGCCGAGTTCGACGGGAAGTTTGCGAGCGGTGCCATCAGAGGCCAGAGCGCGCGGCTCTCCGGTACCCACCCAAGCGCACGCGATCTGGTCTTCCCACTTGAGGAAGCGCTGAGCGCGCACGCCGCCGGTGCCGCGGCCTTTTGCCGGGAACTCGGCCCAGTCAGAAACTTTCGCCGTTGCGACATCGGTGCCGGGAAGGGTGATCGAGCTGTCGGCAATAGTGACGACGCGGGCCTCGGCATCAGCCGCGACCGATCCGGCGAACACGACTCGTGCGTCGGCAGCGAGACGAATGCCCGCCATACCCGCAGCGGGCCGGCCCTGGGGGCGAACAGACCCGGCGCCGAACCTCAGCAGCTGTGCGTCGCTGGTCACGATCGCGAATTCATCAGAGTCTGCGGCGACGAACGCGCCGACCAGAGCATCACCGCTCTTCAACGCGATCACTTCGAAGCTCGGCTTGGCGGGCAGGTCGGTGAGTACGACGCGCTTGACGGTTCCCTGCAGAGTGAAGAGCCCGATCGGGGTCTCCGTGTCGAGCGGAACGATGCCGACGACGCGGAGCTTCTTATCGGTGACTCCGATGTACTCCGCAAGTTTTGCACCCGCGGAGAACGCGATGCTCGCGGCGGGAACCGACGGGAGGTCGACCGGGGTGAATCGCTGCAGTGTGCCGTCCGAGAGAATCGCCCCGAGCTCACCACGAACCGTGCCGTCGATGCTCGCAAGCACGGCGCCATGCTTCGTGGCGCGCGGTGCCGGCCGGGTCGACTCGGGGGCTTCGGGATCACGCTCGATGCGCAGGGCCCGACCGGTGACCGAGAGCAGCACGGTGCAGGGGGAGTCGGCGACCTCAAGCGAGGCCGTTGAAGCCGCCGAACGGGTCGGGCGCATGACCGCTCCGGTCAGAACGGTGCGCCGCGGGGTGCCGAATGCTTCGGCAGCAGCATCCATCTCGTCGGCGACCACGCCGCGGAGGCGCTCGTCACTGCCGAGGATGGCCAGGAGCGACTCGATTTCTGATTGCAGCTCGTCACGCTCGGCCTCGAGCTCGACCCGCGAAAACTTCGTGAGGCGACGCAGGCGCAACTCGAGGATGTACTCGGCCTGCAGCTCAGACAGGTCAAAGACCTGCATGAGCCGAGTGCGGGCGGTTTCGGCGTCATCGCTCGTGCGAATGAGCTGAATGACTTCGTCGATGTCGAGGATGGCGATGAGTAGCCCCTCGACCAGGTGCAGACGTTCGCGACGCTTCCGCAAACGGAACTCAGTGCGTCGGGTGACAACGGAGATGCGGTGATCGAGGAAGACCCGCAGCATTTCGCGGAGTCCGAGTGTCTGCGGCTGCCCCTCGACGAGCGCCACCGAGTTGATACTGAACGAGTCTTCGAGCGGCGTGTACCGATAGAGCTGCTCGAGCACGGCTTCGGGGGAGAACCCGGTCTTCAACGTGATGACCAAACGCAGCCCATTCTTGCGATCGGTCAGGTCGGCGACATCGGAGATGCCGGAGAGTTTCTTCGCGTCGACACCTTGCTTGATCTTCTCGATCACGCGCTCGGGACCCACGAGGTAGGGGAGCTCGGTGACGACGAGCCCGGTGCGTCGCGGTCCGAGCTGCTCGACGGACGCCTTGGCGCGGGTGCGGAAGGCTCCGCGCCCAGAGCGGTAGGCGTCTTTCACGCCGTCGAGGCCGACGATCGTGCCGCCGCCAGGAAGGTCGGGGCCGGGGATGAACTCCATCAGCTCGTCGACGGTCGCCTCGGGATGGTGCAGCAGGTGTTTGGCACCATCGACAACCTCGATGAGGTTGTGCGGTGCCAGGTTCGTCGCCATGCCGACCGCGATGCCGCTGGCGCCGTTCACGAGCAGGTTGGGAACCGCAGACGGCAGCACCTCGGGCTGCATGATCTGATTGTCGTAGTTCGGCACGAAATCGACGACGTTCTCGTCGAGCGACTCCGTCATGGCGAGCGCTGCGCCCGCGAGCCGTGCTTCGGTGTATCGGGACGCGGCTGGCCCGTCATCGAGAGAACCGAAATTGCCGTGCCCGTCGATCAGCGGCAAGCGGAGGGCGAATCCCTGTGCGAGACGCACGAGCGCGTCGTAGATCGACGAATCGCCGTGCGGATGCAGCTTGCCCATGACCTCGCCGACCACGCGAGCGGACTTCACATGCCCCTTCTCGGGGCGCAGACCCATGTCTTGCATCATGAAGAGGATGCGGCGCTGCACCGGCTTCAACCCGTCGCGCGCGTCGGGAAGCGCGCGCGAGTAGATCACCGAATAGGCGTACTCGAGGAAAGAGCCCTCCATCTCTTGCGAGATGTCGATATCTTCGATGCGTTCGCCGGCGAGCTCATGGGGTGCATCCGGAGTGCCGGCGGATGACGTGCGGGGGTCGGTCATAATGGAAATCATGCTACCGACGACGACCGACAACGGTGCGAGGCTTGCCGCGATTCTGCCAAGCGGCCTGGCGGCGATGGCCCGCGGTGCCGGGCACGCGGTGCCCGAGGAGTTGCGCATCGCGTCCGATGTCACCCTCCCGGCGATCCGCTCGTTCGTCATGATCGTGGTCGACGGTCTGGGGAGCGCGAATCTCTCAGCCGCAATCGGACATGCGCCGACCCTCGGGCGATTGCAGCGCAAACGCATTGAAACGGTCGCCCCGTCGACGACCGGAGCCGCGCTCACCACTCTGGTGACGGGAGCACTCCCGGGGGATCACGGGCTGATCGGCTATCGAATTCGGCACCCCGAACTCGGGTTGATCACGACACTGCGTGATTGGGACGGGATCGCGGATCGTGCGGCGTGGCAACGCGCGCGACCGCTGTTCCATCTTGCCGGCGATCTCGGAGCGCGCGCCTTCGCGATCGGTCGCCCGGCGCACGCGTCAGGCGGGCTGACCGAGGCGATTCTCGCCGGGGCGGAGTACGTCGGCGGGCAGCGAATCGAGGATCGCTTTTCGGCCGCATCTCAGCTGCTGCGCGGCGGCGAGCCGGCAGTCGTCTACCTCTACGTCGATGAGCTTGACAAGGCCGCACATGAATTCGGCTGGCAGAGCGACGCGTGGCGACACCGTCTCGAGCAGCTCGACGGCGCACTCGAGTCACTGCTCAGAGGCTTGCCCGGCGATGTCGGGGTCGTGGTGACCGCGGATCACGGCATGGTCGATGTTGCAGCGCATCAGCAGGTCATGATCGGCGCCGATTCACTGCTGCTCTCCGGGGTCGATGACATCGGCGGGGAGCCGCGCTTTCGCGCTTTGTATCTCAGCGATGGCGCCGATGCGGAGGAGGTCGCTCTTCGCTGGCAAGAGGCCGAAGGCGGACGTGCGTGTATCTTCACGCGTGAGGCGGCCGTGCGATCCGGAGCGTTCGGCAATATCGCACCAGAGGTCGCTCCGCGTCTCGGCGATGTGATGATCGCCGCACGCAAACAGATCGCCTACTACTCGCATCTCGACGACCCGAGATCGCTCTCGATGGTGGGGCAACACGGATCATTCACCGATGAGGAACGGGGAGTGCCGCTCGCGCTTGCCGGCGCGCTCGCCGGAACAGGATTCGCGAACGCCGTGGCCGCGGTAGCTCGAGCGCGCGCCGAGGCCTGAGCGGCCATCAACTCAGCGTCTACTGCGCTGGATCTTCGTCGCTGCGGGTGCCGAACAGGATGTCGTCCCAACTCGGAATCGAGGCCCGACCTTTCTTCGCAGGGCGCTCGGACTCGCCGGACGAAGCCGGTTCGTTCGGGCGCATCGAGCTCGGTCGCTCCTGAATATCAGGGGTGCCAGAATTACCCTGGGGTGCCTGGTCGCGCGTCGAGCCGGGGGCCGACACCCCGGCGTTGCCCCAGATGCTGCGAGGGGATGCAGCGCGCTCCGAGGCTTCCGGAAGCGAGACGGGTGCGGTCGCGTCGTTCGTCGAGTCGTCGTCCTTGCGTTCCACGGGAGACGGTGTAATCGCCGGCCCAGAATCTGCGAGAGCGTCCAGATCAAGCTCCTGAGGCTGCAGGGCGGCATCGCGTTTGACCTGGTCCCGTTCCCCACGCCGCTTTCGAAGCGCATCGAGCAGATCTGCAGTCTGGCTGAGATCCGCCGGTGCTGCGGCGTCTGATGAGATGGCGCGCTGATCGATCTCTTTGCGGCGCTCGTACTCGGCATTCGAATTTGCGGGCGGCGTCGCGTCGGTGTCCGCTTCGGGACCCGACTCGGTCTCGATGTCGGAAGCGTCGGCAGAGAAATCTTCGCCGGTATCTTCCGCGAACGTATTCGCCTCGAAGCGGCCGCTACGTTCCCCACCGTCGACTGCGCGCAGCTTCGGAATCAATCGGTCGCCGACTTCGCCCTGCTTCGACAGGTTCACCGCGTCCGGATTGATCGGCGCGAGAATGTTCTTGCGATGATCGAACGTCCACACGGCGCGATGGGCAACGTCATGCGAGATGAACTCCAGACTGACCATCCACCCCCGCTCCTCATCGCGCCATGAACTCCACTCGCTCGTGTCCGACGCGAGCCCGATGAGTCGCTCGGCGATGACCGCACCGAAACGCTCATCCGCCTCGTCAAGCGCATCGGTGCGCACCGGCACAGCGTGCGCACGCTCAAGGATGTAGCGACGCTCGGCGAGTACTGGCTCCTCGTAGCGTTCGACGTCGGCCTCGTCGAGCCCGGTCTCCGCAATCACCTCGGCGCGTGACTTCCCGGAGCGGATGAGCGCCTGGATTTCACGCGGCCCGACTTTTCCGGGCTCACGCTCGCGACGCGACAAGTGACGAAGCTCGCTCAGCGCGGCCTCGTCTACCAGGAAGCGGAACTCGTCGCCGGCGTCGTTCGCGACGATCAGCGACCGGTCATCTCGGCGCACAAAGCGCAGTTCGTCCATCGGCGCATCTCCTTCGTGAGTCGCGAACCAGAGTGACATAGAGTGTTGGCGATTCAGCGCATTGACGCGGGCGCGTGGCGATATGCCCGCGCAGAGGGTGTGTGCGACTTCGCGCTCAGAGAACTCTGAGCGGAACAGTTTGCGCCAGACAAGGTTCGTGCGGCAGACTATGGCCGCTCGAAGGATAAGGTGCCGATAGACCGGCACGGGAATGCAGGAGAGAATGGCCACCGATTACGACGCCCCGCGCAAGACCGAAGAAGACGCCGATTCGATCGAGGCGTTGAAAGAGCGTGGACCAGCCAAGGGCGCCTCGGGCCTCGATTCAGAGGATGCCGACAATCCCAGCTTCGATCTGGGAGGCAACGACCTCTCTGACGTCGAACTCGATGTCGTCGTGCTGCCGCAGCAGGATGACGAGTTCACCTGCGTGAGCTGCTTCCTGGTGCGTCACCGCTCACAGATCGACCACGAGACCGATCTCGGGCCGATCTGTCGGGAGTGCGCAGCGTAATTCCCGCTGAAACGACTGTGGCTGCGTGCCGCCCGGAATCGGGCGAACACGCAGCCACAGTTGTAGTGCGAGAGATTCAGGCCTCGTGCGCGTCGCTTCGCGTCGACGCGATGGCGGCGGAGAGCTTCTGCGGGTGTCGGGTCGTCAGGATCCAAAACGGCGCCGGGTCGTTCGCATCCGTGACCTCAATCCGCACACCCCGATGAATCCATCCGCGCAAGAGCAGGTAGTTCCGCGCGTCAGCTCCCGGTCCGATCGCTGCTTTCAGTGCTTCGGCTCCGAGAAGTTCGACGGCTCCGAGGTGATGGAGCGGGATCCGCGCACGCCCGGCGACGAGTGAATCGTCAGCGACCTCGATCGATGGGCTGAGCAGCAAGAACGTGAGCGCAAGAATGACGTACACGATGACGCCGGTCGGAATCGCCCACTGCGCATTGATCGGAGTCAACACCAGGGCTACCGCGGGGATCACCAGGATGAGTGAAATGAACAGGCTCGGGCCGGGGAGCAGTCGTTCCCGGTAGGAGGAAGTCGTCGGTGCGGAGGCATCACGGGTCATGCTGCCATTATCTCGCGGGCCGAGCTGGGAGCAGCCGATCCAGCGCATGTGCGGCCCGATCAGATACGCTGAGCGGGTGAGTGATGTTGTTGAGGTGCCGATTGTCGCCGAGTTCGCCCCCACGTATGCCCACCCCGGAGATGCGGGAGCAGATCTCAGGGCCGCGGAGTCAGTCGTGCTCGAACCGGGCGAGCGAGCGCTCATCGGAACGGGTGTCTCAATCGCTCTTCCCGATGGATACGTCGCGTTCGTCGTGCCGCGCAGCGGCTTGGCGGCGAAGCACGGTATCACGGTGGTGAATTCGCCCGGCACCGTCGATGCGGGCTATCGCGGAGAACTCAAGGTCACGTTGCTGAATACGGATCGCTCGGCTGCGTTTGCCGTGGAGGTCGGGGATCGCATCGCCCAGGTCATCATCATGCCCGTGAGCCGTGCGGTGTTCACTCCGGTGCCGGAGCTTCCGGAGAGCGTCCGCGGCACCGGCGGCTTCGGCTCGACCGGCGTACAGAACTGAAGACAGACAGTCGGCGCATGAGCGCCGCAATCGGCCAATACCGGCCGCAGGAGGAGACGCAATCATGAGTGATGCACAGACGCCCGAGTCTGACGAGCTCGACCCGAACGCCGCTGACGCGTTGGAGGTGCGCGACGCAGAGCTTGCCGCGCCCGACGACAGCAAGTCTGCGCCCACGGATCGCGAAACGGCGGGTCCGTTCGATGTCAGCGAAGTCCCCGCAATGCGTCCGTATGTCGACCTGGGCGGCATCAAGGTTGCGCCTCGTGAGGGATTGCAGTTGCGCCTTGAGGTCGATGAGCGTGCGAATCGTGTCGTCGCCGTGTCGCTGGAGTACGCGGAGTCGCTGCTGCAGGTGCAGGCATTCGCCGCACCGAAGACGACCGGCCTCTGGCACGGGGTGCGCTCAGAACTTGCCCATCAGATGACCACTCAGGGCGGCACCGCGACGGAAGAGGAGGGTGTGCTGGGAACGGAGCTGTTCGTGCAGACCCCCGCGCCTGATGAACAAGCAGGCACTCGTGCCGCGCGCTTCATCGCCGTCGATGGACCGCGATGGATGCTCCGCGGCGTCATCATGGGCAAGGCAGCTGTCGATGCAGGTGCACGTGAACGGGTCTTCGACCTGTTCCGTGAGCTTGTCGTGGTGCGCGGTGATCAGCCCATGCCGCCGAGCGAGCTGCTGCCGCTGAAGGTACCCGCCGGAGTGCAAGGCGAACGCCAGGCACCCGAAGGCGGAACGCTCGCAGTGTGACCGGCCCCGAAGGTTCTGCAGGGCCAGAACGCAGTGCGCCTGAGGGTTCACAGCCGGAATCTGAGCGGACTCCGCTGATCCCGCCGCCTGCGGCCGAACCCGTGTCGGTGACGCGTGAGTTCGGAGGCGCGCTGGGGCGCACCGTGCGCGCCGGAATGTCTGGAGAGGCGCTTTCGGGTCGTGGCGTCCTCGAAGCGATTGGAGGGTGGCGGGGTATCGCCGAAACCCTCGTGCCCGGCCTGCTCTTTCTCGTGCTCTTCACGCTCACCCGCGACGCGAGACTGTCGGCGATTGCGCCGGCCGCTCTCGTCGTCGTGCTCATCGTGATTCGACTGCTGCGGCGCGAACCGCTTGTGTCGGTCTTCTCTGGGGCGGCCGGCGTCGCCGTTGCCGTCGCGGCAACGATATTCACGGGGCGCGGAGCCGACTACTACGTTCCGGGCTTCATCACGAATATCGTTTGGTCGCTGGGGCTGCTCCTGTCGGCGGCGGTCGGATGGCCGCTCATCGGACTCGCGCTCGGAGCACTGCGCGGCGATCTGACCGGCTGGCGCCGGGTGCGGGCGCTGAAGCGCATCGCGACGTGGCTCACCCTGCTCTGGGCGGCGCTGTTCGTGGCGCGACTCGCCGTCCAGCTCCCGCTCTACTTCGCCGCGCGTGGCGACGACGGGGGAGCGGCGACCGATGCGCTCGGGATCGCTCGCCTGGTCATGGGGGTGCCGCTCTTCGCACTGGTGGTGGTCTTTACGTGGATGGTCCTCAATCGTCTGCCCCGATCATCAGATGATCCAAGCGGAGAATCTGAGGAGAACACTGGGCAAAACGCCCCGTCGGCGTGACAATGGTGGTGTCGGTTCGGGTATAGAATTATCTCGACATCGAGACACATTGGAGGAGCTCAATGGGAGCCGTCAACAGCTTCGACGCGAAGAGCACCCTCGCCGTCGGCGAGAACGAATACGGAATCTATCGCATCGATCAGGTCCCTGGCCACGAGCGGCTGCCCTACAGCCTGAAGGTGCTGCTGGAGAACCTGCTCCGCACGGAAGACGGCGCAAACGTCACCCGTGAGCACATCGAAGCCCTGGGCAATTGGGATCCTTCGGCGCAGCCCGACACGGAGATTCAGTTCACCCCCGCGCGCGTCATCATGCAGGACTTCACGGGCGTGCCTTGCGTCGTCGATCTCGCGACGATGCGCGAGGCCGTTGTCGACCTGGGTGGCACCCCTGACAAGATCAACCCGCTGGCGCCCGCCGAGATGGTCATCGACCACTCGGTGATCTCCGATGTGTACGGCACTCCCGGCGCGGCCGCGCGCAACGTTGAGATCGAGTACCAGCGCAACGGGGAGCGCTACCAGTTCCTTCGCTGGGGCCAAGGCGCGTTCGACGAGTTCAAGGTCGTTCCGCCCGGAACCGGCATCGTGCACCAGGTCAACATCGAGTACTTGGCCCGTGTGACGTTCACCCGCGACATCGACGGCGAAACCTTCGCATACCCCGATACCTGCGTGGGCACCGACTCGCACACCACGATGGAGAACGGCCTCGGTGTGCTCGGTTGGGGTGTTGGTGGTATCGAGGCTGAGGCGGCCATGCTGGGTCAGCCCATCTCGATGCTGATTCCCCGAGTGGTCGGCTTCAAGCTCTCAGGCCAGATCCCCGCGGGCGTCACCGCCACCGACGTGGTGCTCACGATCACCCAGATGCTGCGCAAGCACGGTGTGGTCGGCAAGTTCGTCGAGTTCTACGGCGAGGGTGTCGGATCGGTTCCGCTTGCGAACCGTGCGACGATCGGCAACATGAGCCCCGAATTCGGCTCGACGGCAGCGATGTTCCCCGTCGACGATGTGACGCTCGACTACCTGCGTCTGACCGGCCGCTCGGAAGAGCAGCTCGAACTCATCAAGGCCTACACGCAGGCGCAGGGCATGTGGCACGACGCGTCGCGCGAGCCCGAGTTCAGCGAGTACCTCGAGCTCGATCTGGGTACCGTGGTCTCGTCGATCGCCGGCCCGAAGCGCCCGCAGGATCGCATCGAGCTGTCGCACTCGAAGTCGCAGTTCGAGACGGACCTCAAGAATTACGCCCGGGCGGCCAACCCTGCCAAGGTCAAGGACGCGCAGGGGCGCGAGTTCGAGATCGACCACGGCGCGGTGACGCTTGCGTCCATCACCTCGTGCACCAACACCTCGAACCCTTCGGTGATGCTCGCAGCGGGCGTGCTCGCTCGCAATGCGGCAGCGCGCGGTCTCCAGGCGAAGCCGTGGGTCAAGACGACGCTGGCTCCCGGGTCGAAGGTCGTCACCGACTACTACGAGAAGTCGGGCCTGAAGGTCGACCTCGAGAAGCTCGGCTTCTACACCGTCGGCTATGGCTGCGTGACCTGCATCGGCAACTCGGGTCCGTTGAACCAGGAGATCTCCGACGCCGTCAACGATCACGATCTCGCGGTCACCGCGGTGCTCTCAGGCAACCGCAACTTCGAAGGTCGCATCAACCCCGATATCAAGATGAACTACCTCGCCAGCCCGCCGCTGGTGATCGCGTACTCGCTTGCCGGAACGATGGACTTCGACTTCGAGACCCAGGCTCTCGGTCAGGACTTCGAGGGCAACGACGTGTTCCTCCGCGACATCTGGCCCGACCCCGTCGAGGTCCAGAAGATCGCCGACGAGTCGATCGACTCCGACATGTTCACGCAGAAGTACGCCACGGTCTTCGATGGTGACGAGCATTGGACCTCGCTGCCGACCCCCGATGGCAACACGTTCGCGTGGGATGAGAAGTCGACCTACGTGCGCAAGGCGCCCTACTTCGACGGCATGGAGCTCACGCCGTCACCGGTCACCGATATTTCGGGCGCGCGTGTGCTCGCGAAGCTCGGTGACTCCGTGACGACTGACCACATCAGCCCGGCGGGCAGCTTCAAGGCCGAGACGCCGGCAGGTCAATACCTCGTCGAGAATGGCATCGCACCGAAGGACTTCAACACCTACGGCTCGCGCCGCGGCAATCACGAGGTCATGATCCGCGGCACGTTCGCGAACATCCGTCTCCGCAACCAGCTCCTGGCTGCGGAGAACGACGGTGCGGGCGTCGAGGGCGGCTTCACGCGCGACTTCACGCAGGCCGATGCGCCGAAGTCGTACATCTACGATGCCTCGCAGAACTACCAGAACGCGGGTATTCCGTTGGTGGTGCTCGGCGGCAAGGAGTACGGTTCGGGCTCGTCGCGCGACTGGGCGGCGAAGGGCACCCGACTGCTGGGCGTGAAGGCAGTTATTACCGAGAGCTTCGAGCGTATCCACCGCTCGAACCTCATCGGCATGGGCGTGCTTCCGCTGCAGTTCCCCGAAGGGCAGAGCGCCGATGACCTCGGCCTTGACGGCACCGAGACCTTCGATATCTCGGGCATCACTGCGCTCAACGATGGCGAGACGCCGCGCACGGTCGCTGTGACGGCAACCAAGGCCGACGGTTCGCAGGTCGCCTTCGACGCGGTGGTTCGCATCGACACCCCGGGCGAAGCGGACTACTACCGCAACGGTGGCATCCTGCAGTACGTGCTGCGTTCGCTGGTCTAGCCGCTGCGTGCATTGCGCGGGCCCGGTCGCTTCGGCGATCCGGGCCCACGCTCGTTTGCGGCGCTACTAGACTGATCAGATTCGCGGTTCTCATGCGGCGAAACGGAACGGAGGCCAAGTTCATGGCGATCCTGGATCGAATCTCAGGGCCTCGAGATCTCGACGCGCTCACACTCGATGAGTGCCAAGACCTGGCCGCGGAAATCCGCGAGTTCCTCATCGCTGCCGTATCGCGGACCGGAGGTCATCTCGGGCCGAACCTGGGGGTCGTCGAGCTGACGATCGCGCTGCACCGCGTGTTTCAGTCGCCGCGCGATCCCATCGTGTTCGACACCGGCCACCAGAGTTATGTGCACAAGCTCCTGACCGGGCGGAAAGATTTTTCTGGTCTCCGCAGTCGTGGCGGCTTGGCCGGGTATCCTCAGCGCACTGAATCCGAGCACGACATCGTCGAAAGTTCGCATGCGTCGAGTTCGCTGAGTTGGGCGGATGGCATCTCTCGAGCATTCGCGCGGCGCGCCCAATCTGACCCCACCCAGCTGCATCGGCACGTCGTCGCCGTGGTGGGTGATGGCGCGCTCACCGGCGGGATGACGTGGGAAGCACTCAACAACATCACCGACGACAACGATCGTAACCTCGTCTTAGTTGTCAACGACAACGGGC
Organism: Leucobacter musarum subsp. musarum; assembly: GCF_001273845.1. Lineage (GTDB taxonomy): Bacteria > Actinomycetota > Actinomycetes > Actinomycetales > Microbacteriaceae > Leucobacter > Leucobacter musarum. Next base: position 277,970 of record NZ_JHBW01000087.1, on the reverse strand, counting down.
GTTCATACGCTCCGACGATCGGCGGCATGGCACGGTTCCTGAATTCCGTGCGCTCGAAAGACGCCTACCGCGACCTGCAGGAGGGCAGCGAGAAGCTGTTTTCACGTCTCGGCGCGCCGGGTCGCACCGTCTACCGCGCGGCGCGCGGAGCGATGCGCGGCATGGTCAGCCGGGCATCGGACAACCAGGACCTCTACTCGAATCTCGACATCAAGTATCTCGGCCCCGTCGACGGCCACGACCTCGCCGCGGTGGAAGAAGTACTGCAGCAGGCAAAAGGATACGGTCGCCCGACTCTGGTCCATGTGATCACCGAGAAGGGGCGCGGATATGCTCCGGCAGAGAACGATCTCGCCGACCAGTTCCATGCGATCGGGCAGATCGATCCGGGCAGCGGCGAACCCGTTGAATCAACGCGTGGACGCAGTTGGACGTCGGTCTTCAGAGACCGGATCATCGAGCTCGCCGCGGCCGATGACCGCATTGTCGGGATCACCGCTGCGATGCTGGCGCCCACGGGACTGGACGGCCTCGCCGCAGCGTATCCGGGCCGCGTGATCGACGTCGGCATCGCCGAGCAGCATGCAGTCACGAGTGCTGCCGGGCTCGCCTACGGCGGGATGCACCCGGTCGTCGCGGTCTACGCGACGTTCATGAATCGTGCGTTCGATCAGCTGCTCATGGACGTGGCCCTGCATCGCGCCGGCGTAACGTTCGTGCTGGACCGTGCCGGAATCACGGGGCCCGATGGGGCGAGCCACAACGGCGTGTGGGATCTCGCGACCCTGCAGGTCGTGCCGGGCATTCGGATCGCTGCGCCTCGCGATGCAGCGCGCCTGGACGAGCTCCTGGCCGAAGCCGTGCGCGTCGACGATGCACCCACCGTGCTCCGGTATCCCAAGGGCGCAGTCGGTGACGATATCAGCGCCCTTCGACGTACCGTCGACGGTGTCGATGTGCTGCGAGAAGCGGTGCGTCCGTCGAGCCTCGCTGATCACAGCGCTAGCGGTGACGTGCTGTTCGTTCCCGTCGGGCCACTCGCCGAGGTCGCGTTGGAAGCGGCTGGTTTGCTTGAGCGCGACGGTATCACTGCCTCAGTGATCGATCCGCGGTGGGTGGTGCCCGTCGCCGCATCCGTGATCGACGCAGCGCGGAACCATCGACTGGTCATCACCTTGGAAGACGGCATTCGCGTCGGTGGAATTGGCACCCGAATCCGTCAAGCACTTCGAGATGCGGGCGTCGACACCGCGGTGAGCGAGCTCGGAACGCCGGATGCGTTTCCCGACCATGCTTCGCGCGCCGAACTGCTCCACGATGCCGGATTAACGGCGTCGCAGATCGCGGCGAATGTCGTGGAGCAGGTGCAGGGCACCCGTATTCCGATCGCGCGCCCCGAGACGGAAACCGTCCCCGAGAACTGAGAGGAGCGGGGCGCCCTCGCTGAACTTGAGGACGCCCCGCCCGTCTTCCGCGTTACGACCGGTGCGCCCCGGCAATGCGCGGATCATGGAACGTACCGCCGAATGCTCGCTCGCTCGCTCCTGAACGATCCAGGTAGGGTGTCGCCCCGCCGGCCTGGAACGGCCAGCCTGCGCCAAAGATGAGACACAGATCGATGTCTTCCGCCGCCGCGACCACGCCCTCGTCGAGCATGATCTTGATCTCGTTCGCCACTTCATTCTCGACACGGCGTAGGATCTCATCTTCACCGACGGCGTGCTTGCCGAAGACGCCGGCCTTCTTGGCGGCCTTTGATAGCTCCTCGACCTTGCCGAGCTTCGTCTTCACCAGGGGCGACTCGACCTCGGCGAGACGGTGCAGATTCTCTGACGCGTAGAACCGGTCGGGGAACGCATGGACCATCGTGTCCTGCACGTGTGCCGCGACCTTCCAACCGACGAGATCGATGAGTTCGAACGGCCCCATCGGCAGTCCGATCGGTGCGAGCGCGCGTTCCACGACGGGGAGCGGGGTTCCCTCATCGAGAGCACGTGCGGCTTCGCCCATGACCTTCGCCAGGAGACGGTTGACCACGAAGCCGGGGCGATCCGCGGTGATGACCGCGTTCTTCCCCAGCTTGCGAGCCGTAACCATTGCCGTGGCGAGTGACGCGTCGTCCGTTGCGGGCGTACGCACCACCTCGATGAGCGGCATCACGGCGACCGGGTTGAAGAAGTGGAAGCCGACGAGTCGCTCAGGATGAGCGAGGTTCGCGCCGATCTCTTCGACAGAAAGGGAAGAGGTATTCGTTGCGAGCACGGCAGTCTCGGAAATGATCGGCTCGATCTCCGCGAATACCTGTTGCTTGACACCCAGCTCCTCGAACACGGCTTCAATGACCCAATCGCAGTCCGAGAACTGCGTCTTATCGGTCGTGCCGCGTACAAGTTCGGTGATCTGATTGGCATCGTCCGCACTCAGACGCCCCTTGTCGCGCAGCTTCGCGATCTCGCCGCGGATGTACTCCAGTCCCTTATCGACGCGTGACTGATCGAGGTCGGTGATCAGCACCGGCACCCGCAGTTTCCGGGCGAAGAGCAGTGCGAATTGGCTCGCCATGAGCCCAGCACCTATCACGCCGACCTTGAGCACCGGCTTGGCGAGCGCCTTGTCGGGCGCTCCGGCGGGGCGCTTCGCACGCTTCTGCACCAGATCGAAGGCGTAGATCGAAGCTGCAAACTGGTCGCCGGAGATCAACTCGGCGAGTGCATCGTCTTCGCGTTCGAATCCACGTTTCAGGTCATTGTCTTTTGCGGCACTCAGCAGATCGAGCGCGACGTACGGCGCCCGGGTTGCGGTGCCCAGTCGCGCTTTCAACGTGTCGCGTGCGATCTTGATCGCGGCGGGCCACTTGGTCAGGCGCTCCAGCTTGCCCGGCACGTGCGGTCGCTGCACGGAGATGGATCCTCCCAGCACCCCGTCGGCCCAGGCCAGGGAGCGCTCGAGGAAGCTTGCGGCCCCGAACATCGCGTCGAAGAGGCCCATGTCGAGTGCCTGCTGCGGCTTCAGCATCCGATTGTTCTTGAGCGGGTTCGAGACGATGACCTCGAGTGCCTGTTCGATGCCGATGAGATTCGGAACAATGGTCGCTCCGCCCCACCCCGGAATGATGCCCAGGAACACCTCGGGGAAGGCGAGCGCAGCGGCTGAAGAATCGAGGGTGCGGTAGGTGCAATGGAGGGCGATCTCCATCGCGCCACCGAGGGCGAGGCCGTTCACGAATGCGAATGAGGGAACCCCGAGCTCGCCGAACTTGCCGAGCACGAAGTGGCCGTACTGCGCCATGAGTCGAGCATTCTGCTCGGTCGCGAGCGTTGATACCTTCGAAAGATCGGCTCCCGCGGCGAAGATGAACGGCTTCCCTGTCACCGCGACGGCAACGATCTCACCGGCGGCCGCGCGGCGCCGCAGATCGTCGAGCACAATCGCGAGTGACTGGAGGGTGCGCGGTCCGAGTGTGTTCGGTCGGGTATGGTCTCGTCCGTTGTCGAGCGTGATCAGCGCGAGTGTGCCGCCGGACGGCAGGGTGACATCGCGCACGAACGACTCCGTGATGACCTCGTCGTCAGACGCTTCGATCAGCGGAGTGAAATCGATGCTGCTGTAGTCGGTCATTGCGCTACTTGCCCTTCTTGCCGTCGAAATGCGGGTTTTCCCAGATCGCCGTGCCGCCCTGTCCGAGGCCGACGCACATCGCGGTCACGCCATATCGCACGTCGGGCCGCTGCGCGAACTGGCGCGCGAGCTGCGTCATCAAACGGACGCCCGATGCAGCGAGCGGGTGCCCGATGGCGATCGCGCCGCCCCAGGGGTTGACGCGCGGGTCGTCGTCGGAAATGCCGAAATGGTCGGTGAATGAGAGCACCTGGACGGCGAACGCCTCATTGAGTTCGAAGAGGCCGATGTCGTCGATGGTAAGGCCGGCGCGGCGCAGCGCTTTCTCCGTCGACGGCACCGGGCCGAGTCCCATGACTTCGGGCTCGACACCAGCGAAGCCGAAGCCGACGAGCCGCATCTTTGCACCGAGGCCGAGTTCGCGGGCGGTGTCGGCGCCGGCGAGCAACGAGACGGTCGCGCCGTCGGTCAACGGGGACGCGTTGCCCGCGGTGACGCGACCATGCGGGCGGAACGGGGTCTTCAGCGTTGCGAGGCCATCCATCGTCGTCTCCGGTCGGCGCCCCTGATCTTCGGTTGCGAGACCCCATCCGGTTTCCGAGCGAGTCGCCACCGGAATCAGGTCGGCCTGGATATCGCCACGGTCGTAGGCGGCCTGCACTTTCTGCTGGCTCAGCATGCCAAAACGATCCGCGCGCTCCTTGGTCAATGCAGGGAAGCGGTCGTGCAGTCGTTCCGCGGTGATGCCCATGTTCAGTGCATCCGGGCTCACCAGTTTCTCGGCAACAAAGCGAGGATTCGGGTCTGCGTCGAGTCCGATGGGGTGCTTACCCATGTGCTCGACTCCGCCGGCAATCGCGAGGTCGTACTGACCCGATCCGATCGCTGCGCCCATGAACGACGCAACCGTGAGTGCGCCGGCACACATGCGATCAAGGGCGAACCCGGGCACGGTGACGGGGATGCCCGCAAGCATCGACACTGTGCGGCCGAGCGTGAGCCCCTGGTCGCCTTGCTGGGTCGTCGCGGCGATGCCCACGTCGTCGATGCGCTCGAGCGGTAGCTCGGGGTTGCGCTCGATCAGCCCTTGCAGTGCCTTGACCGCCAGGTCATCGGCACGAGTCCCTGCGTAGATTCCCTTGTCGCCGGCACGCCCGAACGGGGTGCGGACACCGTCCACGAACACAACTTCTCTCATTGCGGCCACTTCGCCTCCATCAGCATTGGTGATCTGCGTTTCCTCCATCCTAGAGAGACGGAGTCTCACGCGTCACGACCTGGCGCCGAGAATGCTGAAAATCTGCGGGAATCACCGCACAGCGTTATGGGAGATCTACAATTACGTCGGCAATAATTGGTGCGGTTATGCCAACCTGCCAGGGGCGCGCTCCGAGCTCCGTGAGACGGAGTGCGATGCTTTCCGCAGAGCGGTCGGCGGGCGGCTGGAATACGACCCGGCGAAGCGTGTCGGGGGTGAGTAGGTTCTCCAGAGGAATCGAGCGCGCCTCGGCTTCAGCCTCGATTGCTGGTCGGGCGGCGTCGAGTCGTGCGGCAGCTTCGGGATGACGCTGCGCCCACGCGCGGTGATGCGGAATCGCCTCTGGGTCGCGCTGCTTCGGTCCCGGCAGGTCCGTTGTCGTCTTCCCGCGCAGGATCGCAGACCACCAGCGCTCGAGCTCACTGCGGCTGGCACGCCCGCGGAACGTCTGCAGGCGCGCGAGGTCGCCGCTCGACCGGGGATTTGCGGCCGCGGCGGCGACGATCGAGGCGTCCGGGATCAGCCGACCGGGTGCCACGTCGCGTTCGCGGGCGAGTGCGTCGCGGGCGTTCCAAAGCTCTCGGGCAAGTGCCAGGGCGCGCGCAGATTTGAGGAGGTGGCCGCCGGAGAGTTTGCGCCACGGCTCTGCGGGGCGCGGCTTCTCGGGTTTGGTGCGCGCCGCTTCGAATTCCTCGATCGCGAACTCTGCTTTCTGCTGTCCGTCAAGATCCGCCGCGATGGCGTCGCGCAGGTCAGGCAGGAGCGCAACGTCGAGCGCCGCGTACTCCAGCCAGGATTCTGGGAGCGGACGCTGCGACCAGTCTGCGGCAGAGTGCGCTTTTTCGAGTCTGATGCCGAGCTTGAGTTCGACGATCGCCCCGAGGCCAACGCGTTCGTACCCGAGGAGTCGCGCAGCCAGCTCGGTGTCGAAGATGCGTTGCGGCACGAGCCCGATCGAAGCCAGGCAGGGGAGATCCTGAGTCGCCGCGTGGAAGATCCATTCCTCCGCCGCGAGGGCGTGCTGCAGCGGCGCAAAATCTGGAATGTCGATGGGGTCGATCAGGAACGTGCCCGCACCACGACGAAACACCTGCACCAGGTAGGCCTCAGACCCATAGGTGAAGCCGGACGCGCGCTCGGCGTCAACGCCGACCGGTCCGGTTCCGCCGGCGAGGGCGTCGGCGGCGCGTTCGAGCCCCTCGGGGTCGCTGACCATGGTCCAGTGGGTATCGAGGTCCGACTGGGAGACCGTCATGCGTTATGCCCCTTCCGCGGCTTGGCGCGAGCGTCGCGCCGCGATGGAGTCTATGCCCTCCGCGTGTGGGAGTCCGGCTAAGAGGCACAAGAGCTCCGACCATGCCTGGGCGTGAACCCCGAAGTCGTTGCCGATCGGCGTCCACGACGCGCGCAGTTCGATCTGGGCGGATTCTCCACGCGCCTCCAGGGCGCCGTAACTGCTCGAGAGCGTCTTCGTGGCGGTGGCAGAAAGGTAGGTGTACTGGGCGCCGCGCGAGTCCAGCGCATCGACGAGCCAGGACCAGGCGACATCTGAGATAAATGGGTCGACACCGATCTCCAGTTCGAGCGGCGCCTGGGCGAAGCACACAATGCGGAATTGGCCGCCCCACTCGTCGAAAGCGTCGGGGTCGTGCATGAGCACGATGCGCCCGGCTCCATAGGGAGAATCGGTGGCCGTACTCGATGCAGGGTCGTGCTGCGACGCGCGGGATACGCCTGCGGCGAGCGCGATCGAATGCGGCGCGATGCGCTCGGGTGCCGCGATTTCCTGGGAGACCAGTTCGCCGCGCAAGCGCGCGGAACGGAGCTGCTCTGCAGCCATGTCGAAGTCGACGGGGGCGCCACCGATGCGTGCCATCACACTGGTGACACTAGAGTTTGCTGTGAACTTCGGGTGGATGCCACGCCGGGATCGACGAAGCGAAGGAGGAGGCCGTCACCATGGTGGATTCTGAGTCGCGACGGGGCCGGGCGGTCGGGCGCGGGGTGCTGGGCGCGCTCGCGGGAACGATGCTCGCCGGAGCAGCGGGCGCCGTACTCGGTGGCGTCGCCCTTGCGCGACGCGCCGTGACGCCGGCTGCCGTCCCCGAGTCGCCAGTCGAAGTCGTCTCGGTCGATGCTGCGGGGCTCGATGGCACGGCTCGCCCGCAAGGGGGCGTGCCCACGGTGCGGCTTCGCGGAACTGATGCAGATCTGCCGGGGCGATACTCGTACCTGTTCCAGGGCGTGGCGGGTCACGCGCGCGTCGGCGAGGTCGTGGCGCATCTCGGAGGTGACGTCGTGCGCGATCTCATCGCCGTCGATCGGGGTGAATTGCTGCCGGGCGTGCTGGGGCGCATCACGGGCTGGTGGTACTCGGAACCCGAAGAACTCGGATTGCGCACCGAGCGCATCACCTATGCAACGGAACTCGGCGATGCCGATGCCTGGATCGTGCACCCGCGCTGGCCCCGAAAGCGTCGGTGGGCGATTCACGTGCACGGCCGTGGAGCACTGCCGGGGGAGACGCTGCGCGGCGTGACTGCGCTCGCGCAGAGCGGGGTCACGAATCTGATCATCAGTTATCGGAATGATCCCGGTGCGCCACAGGGCTTGCGCGGTCGGTACGGAGTCGGCCTCTCCGAGAGCCGCGACGTCGATGCCGCCGTCGCGGAGGCCGTGCGTCGCGGGGCGGAACGCGTGACCCTGGTCGGCTGGTCGATGGGGGGTACCGCCTGCATGGTCGCGGCCACACGTGGTCCGCACCGCGGCGTCATCGATGGTCTGATTCTCGACTCGCCAGCCGTCGATTGGAACGCGCTCCTCCGCTATCACGCTGCGGCCGCCTCGGTACCTGAGGTAATTGCCGGTATCGGTGTGGGCATGCTCTCGCGCGGGTGGGTCGGCGCTGGAGAGAACGGTGGGCTCCCGATCGCGCAATTGCGCCCCGAAACTTTCGCCCGCGATCTCCGCATTCCGGTGCTGATACATGCAAGCCGCGGTGACACGTTCGTTCCGTCTGATGGCGCGGAGCGTCTTGCCGATCTGCGACCGGATTTGGTGCACTTGCGCCTGGTGCAGCGAGCGGAGCACGTGAAACTGTGGAATATAGACCAGGAAGGGTGGGAGCGTACGACGCGCGTCTTCGCACGCGCGCTGCCGCATCCTCCCTGGCGCGGATAAGCACGGTCACGCGGGTACACTGGCTCCGATGGTCTCAGACACCCAGCACAACGCCGCCCGGCTCGTCGACCGGCGACCCACGATCTCCGGTACCGAACTCGTCGCGACCCTGGTGCCTCCGCCCCAGTTCGATCGCGCCTCTTTCGATTCGTACCGGCCGGATCCCGAATACCCCTCCCAGGACGAAGCCCGCGAGCTGCTGCGCGCGTTCGCCGCACCCGCACCGACGGTGTCTCGCGGAGGGTTCTTCGGATTCGGAAAGAAGAAGTCGGCTGACTCAGCCGCTCCTGCGCCGACGAAGCCGGGCATCTACCTCGATGGCGGTTTCGGCGTCGGTAAGACCCACCTGCTCGCGGCCACGTGGCACGCCACGGCCGGTCGCAAGTACTTCGGCACCTTCATCGAATACACCGCGCTGGTCGGTGCGCTGGGCTACAGCGGCGCCGTCGGTGTGCTGCAGGGAGCCCGGCTGATCTGCATCGATGAGTTCGAACTCGACGATCCAGGCGACACCATGCTCATGACGCGTCTCATCGGTGACCTCACCGCGACCGGCACCAAGTTCGTCGCCACCTCGAACACGCCGCCCAACGCGCTCGGCGAGGGGCGGTTCGCAGCTGCCGACTTTATGCGCGAGATTCAAGCGATGTCCGATCGCTTCGTGACGATTCGCATCGACGGCGTCGATTACCGTCAGCGCGACCTCGAGAGCGACGCCATCGCATTGACTGATGACGAGTATCGCTTCGTGTTGGCGGATGTGGCCTCTGCGCACGAGCGTATGACCGACGACGATTTCTCCGAATTGATCGAGCATTTGGCCACTGTGCACCCGTCGAGCTACAGCGGGCTGCTGTCGGGCGTGCAGTGCATCGGCCTGCGGAATGTGCATGAGCTCACCGATCAGTCATCGGCACTCAGATTCGTCGCGTTCATCGACCGTGTGTACGACGCGCAGATTCCCATACGCGCGACCGGCGCGCAGCTCACGACGATTTTTGGCGGCGGCATGCTCGACGGCGGGTATCGCAAGAAGTACCTGCGCTGCATGTCGCGCTTGAACGCACTGACGGCCAGCGAAGTTTCTCAGTAGCGCCAGCCGCACCGTCGAATCAGGAGACGATATGAACGGGACCCCGTCGAACAGAGGGTGGGCGCGAGCGCTCGGTGAATTCGGTCGTTCGTTTCTGACGGCGTTTCTCAAGTCTTCGGGCCGGCAGAATTCCGATCAGCGTTCGGGCTCAGGTCCGAAACCATCTGCACAGGATCGCCGCAACCGACCGGCAACTGCGACGGCCTCGCACGACGAGCGTCTGAGTCCGGGGCGCGATGGCCAAACGGCAACGCGCGAGCTCACCGCGTCGGAGACGCGTCTCTTGCGGCCGAGCTACGAGCCGAACCCTGACGGCGATCCTGACCCCGGGGAAGTCGTTTGGACCTGGGTGCCCTACGTCGAGAACGATGGTCGTGGCAAAGATCGACCGGTGCTCATCATTGCTCGCATCGACAACGAGACCACCGCGGGGTGCTACCTGAGCACGAAGCAGCACCGTGGCTTCGTTTCAGTCGGCACCGGGGGCTGGGACAGTCAGGGGCGCGAGAGCTTCCTCTCGCCCGAACGCGTACTCCGTATCACGAACGATGGGATGCGCCGCGAAGGTCACGTGCTTGACCGGAGCCGCTTCGTTGATGCGGTCGCCGCAGTCGTGCGCGAACACGGGATCCGTGGGTGACCCGGAGCGGTTGATGCTCCGTACTTTCATGCTCTGTTCCGGGCATCAGCCCACTTGGTGGACGCTCGCGGCTCAGCCGCGCACCGTGCAGAACAGGTGACCGACTGGATCGCGGTACACGCGGAACGTGTCGTTGTCTGCCGCGAAGCGTGCTCCAATTTCGAGGAGTGCGCGGTGCGCTTCATCGAGGTTGTCGACCCGAATGTCGAGGTGCGCCTGTTGCGCGCCGTCGTCGCCTGGCCAATCCGGCGGTATGTAACCGGGGGACTCCTGGAACGCGAGTGTCGTGGAGAGCCCATCGATCTTGAGGTCGACCCAGTCGTCGCCGTCGGCCACCACCGTGCCCCCGAAGATGCGCTGATAGAACTCTGCCAGAGCGGCAGGTTCGGGGCAGTCGAATACGAAACTGTGCAACGTCGCGATCGGGCTCATGCGGGTCTCCGTTCTCAGCGGTGAGCGTGCCACCAGTCTGCGCGGAGCTGCTGCACGGTGCAATCACTTGCGCGAGATGCCGCTTCCGGTTTCGGAGGCGACGTCGGGAGAGCGGCGGGCCTCGATGATGCACTGGGGGCGGGTGCCCGGTTCGTGGCGTTCGATGACCGAGAGCACGCTGAAGCCTGCTTCATGCAGCACGCAAGAGAACTGACTGGGAGGCCAGCGATACGCCCGGACAACGGCGTGCTCGAAGGGTTCGAGATGCGACCAGGCGAACAGGCCGACGAGCAAGCTCCCGCCTGGGCGCAGCACGCGGCGGAACTCCGCGAGCACCGCAGCAAGCTCTTCGGGGCAGGTGTGTATGACCGAGTACCACGCGAGGACACCGTCCAGGCTTGTATCGGCACACCCGGTCTGCTCGAGGGAAGCCTGGCGGAATCGAGCGTCGGGGAATCGGCTTGCGGCGATGGCCAGGAACTCGGGGGAGTGATCGATGCCTTCTGCATCGACTCGGTGCTGCCGCAGCTCCTCGGTCCAGTGCCCGGGGCCGCAGCCGGCGTCGAGCACGGGCCCGGAACGGGCGTGAGCCCAAGCGCGAATACGCGCGCGGTCGTCGGGGTGCGCGGCAGCGACGTCGGCAAAGTGTTCCGCGTATTCGACGGCGCGCTGGTCGTAGGCCTGGCGCACCGCCATGGGGGTGGGGTCGGAGGCTCGCATTGTTCCAGCGTATGTCGAAGCGTTGGAGTGCCTTGACATATGGCTCTTCCCTCAGAAGATGCCATGCAGTCATAATGAGTGGAGATGCGCCGCGACCGGCCGGTGCGCTGACGAAAAGGACGAACGAATGGGCATCGAAGATCTGAGCAAGAAGGCCTCCGACCTCGCCGGCAAGGCCGGTGAAGTGGTGAACGAGAATGCTGAGAAGCTGCAGGATGCGCTAAAGAGTGATCAGGCCGAGGAAATCAGCGACAAGGTGCTCGACGGCGTCGCCGGTTTCGCCGACAAGATCACCGGCGGCAAGTTCAGCGACAAGATCACCGAAGTTCGCGACAACATCGACGGCGCGATCGGTAACGAGTAGTTTTTCGCGGCACTGACGCAATTTCGGCCTCCGAATGCGTGAGCGCTCGGGGGCCGAAGTGTGCGTGGCATCGCGTTCGCGATTCTCGCGAGGTCACGGAATGCAAAAAGCCCCGGGGGAACCGGGGCTTTTCTTCTGTGCGCGATACTGGGATCGAATAGTTATTGCGATAGACTAGGAGCACCTCAGTTTCACTCCCGATCCCTTTATTAACAAGGGATACAGCCCAAGACCATCAGGTCAGAATGGGGCCGAAAAGGTCACATTCGGGCAGAAGATATTGACCGGGAGAGCACGATGGCTGAGAAGAAGCGCAAGCAGCGCGAGAAGTTCGGGCGCGTCAGGAAGCGCAGCAACGGCAGGTACACCGCCGGGTACGTCGGCCCCGACGGCGAACTGCACTGGGCCCCCGCGACGTTCGCCGCGATCACCGAGGCCCGCCACTGGCTGGCGGAACGTCAGGCCGAGATCGCCAAGGAGACCTGGCAGCCCCCGGCAGCGCGCGCGGCGCAGGCCGAGCAGGCGGCGGCAGAGGCCGCCCGCCGCGAGGTGACGCTGGGCGAGTACGCGGCGAAGTGGATCGAGACGCGCACGAACTCGCGCGGCGAGCCGCTGCGGCCCCGCACCGTTGAGAACTACGAGGGATACCTGCGCCCGGCGGGCGTGGCCACCAAGAAGGACACGCCGGGCAAGGGCGGACCGCTCGCCGATATGGTCGGGCGCAAGCTCGGCGAGATCACGCCCGAAATGGTGCGTGAGTGGCGTGCGGCCCAGTTCGAGACGGGACGTATCTCCCAGACCTCCCGCGCGTACGACCTTATGAAGTCGGTGCTGAAGACCGCCGTGGACGACGGCATCATCGAGAAGAACCCCTGCCAGATCCGGGGCGGCTCGACGGCATCTACCGGTAAGAAGGTGGAACCGCCGACCGATGCCGAGCTGGACGTGATCCTGTCGAGCATCGACAAGCGCTACAAGGCGCTGGTCGTGCTCGCTTGCGGTGCCGGGCTGCGCTGGGGCGAGAACACCGAACTGCGGGCGAAGGATGTCGTGGTCGAGCGCGACGAGGCCGGTGAGGTCGATTGCGTGCGCATCAGCGTCTCCCGGCAGGTCGTGCTCACGAAGAAGAACGGGCGCGACGTCGGCGAGGTCAAGACCCTCGCAGGCGTGCGCAACGTCGTTGTCTACGGCGACGATGCTCGCATCATCGCCGCGCAGGCCCGTGGGAAGATCGGCAATGCCCTGCTGACCACCAACCACGACGGCAGCGGCTGGCTGCCGCAGACCTCGTTCTGGCGGCACTGGCACAAGGCCGTCGTCGCCGCCGGACGGCCCGACCTGCCGTTCCACGGGCTCCGGCACTTCGCGGGCACCCGCTACGCTCAGACCGGCGCGACCCTGAAGGAGACGATGGATCGCCTTGGGCACTCCTCCGTGAAGGCGGCGATGCGCTACCAGGCGAGCGGGAACCGCGACGACGAGCTGGCCCGCCGCATGGCCCAGCAGCGCGCGAGCTGATCGGTTGGCGCGGGCCCGGCGCGGGTCTGTGACATGTGCCCTGCCCCCGCCTCGCGGGCGCAGGGCACCGTCATGTCGCCGGTGCTGCGCCAGACGGGTGTCGAGGGCTCCGCAAAAGGGTGTACGCAGGAATCGGGGCGGTTCGGCGGCGGAGAACCGCAGAATCACACGGCAGAACAGGCCGCAGGGCTGCCCCAGCGTGCGTACATCCTTTTGCTACTGGGTAACGCAAAAGGGTGTACGCAGGTTCGGCGGCGGATCAGCGGTCAGAAGTGTCGGAATCACGCGGCAGAACGAGGTCGCGGCGCTGCCGAGAGCGCGTACACCCTTTTGGAGCGCAAGAAGCGAAAGGGTGTACGCACTTTGGTACATGACTGCGGCGGGCTCGCGACTAACTCGCGTGCGTGCGCGTGCGCAGACCGTTGGCAGACCAGGGGAACTGCTTGCCCGGTCGACTGCTCGGGCTTCGGTCAGACCCGGTGTGCGTACACCCTTTCGCTCGCATCTCAAGTCTTTGGCACTCGCCTGAAGCCTTGCGGAAGTGGTACGCGATGGCGCTCCGCTTCAACGTCTAGTTTCTCGAGGGATTTAACCGCTGACGAGAAGAGCAAAGCCCCGGGGGCATGTCGCGCGAATCCTTGCGGATGCCGATAGAGGCCGAGCCGGGGCTGCACCCAGGATAGCATGAGATCGTGAGCGCAATCATCGATACGGCTTGGGTTTCTCCTGAACGCTTTGCCGAGTACCTCGAGGCGGCTTCAGGCGACTCCGAACTTGCGAGCCGTCTCTATGAATGGAACGCATGTGCTTCAAGTGCACTCTTCGAACTCATTGCGCATTTTGAGGTGCTATTGCGGAACGCGATCGTGCGGGAGGTTGAACGTGCTGGAACGAATCCCATGTTGCCACCAGGTTCTCCGTGGCTAGACGGACACCAGAATATTCTTGAGGTTACGTCTCGGTTGAAAAAACAGAAGAAAAACACGACGGCTGGGCGGGTCTACTCAGGGCTGACTTTCGGGTTCTGGGCCACGATGTTTTCCACGGCGCAGGAAGAGCTGTGGCGTCACTCGCTAAAGCACGTATTTCGTTACGCTCGTGCGGATCGAAGCGTGCTCGCTGAGTATTTGCAGTCGGTCAACCAGCTGCGGAATCGGGTAGCGCACCATGGCAGCTTGCTCGACAACGACATCTCGGTCGAAGTACAGAAACTCTTTCGTCTTGCCGGATGGATCGATCCGAAGGCTGAAGTCTGGTTACGTTCGCTCGACAGGGCACAGTCGGTGGCTGACTCAAGGCCTGTGCCGATAGGGCGAGACACCCTTGTTGTGCGCGGTAGCGACGCGTGGGAGTTTTACAAGCAACTTGGGAAGAACGCGTATGTGCTTCCGGCTGGGAAGTCGGTCCGGCTCACGCAGTACCTAGCGTTCTATGTAGACAGCGAGATCAAGCCATTAGTTCCAAGCGTGCGCCGCTGGTTCGATGCCGTTGATTGGAACTCCGCCAATGCTAAGCGGCTGTCGAAGTCTCTCGATGCCGATGAGCGGTTGCTGTCAGGAGTGATCAAAGCGGGGCAAGCGAATGGTTATGGCGCAAGCACCTACCAGGTCTTTCTCCTCAGCACGCCCGGCGATCCCTCAACCCTCACGCTACCTGCACCTATTGCGCACAGCAGAACAGGGCGGGGGAGCGCATTCGTAAAGAGTCATCGTTATGTTGCATCTGCAGGACTGCGGAGCGCTCGGGACACAACGGAGCTTTCAGCATCGTGAGCGTGGATTTGTCGCTACGGCGCTCCGCATGCATGCTTGTTCGCCCTCATTTCCACACCGCTAATCACAACGTAAACCGGTGGAGTTCCGGTTTAACGTACTGACCGTCGCACGAATAACCCCGGAAGCCTGTCACGTAGCTGGTGACTGTTACGTACGTCCATCTGCGCTACCGTCGGTGTATGCCAACGCACCTACGTTTCGCCATGCCGAAGCCCGTCCGCATAACAGGGCGCACGTCGAGCATCACAAACTCATTTGTGAATGGGATCATCCCGGTCATCTGGCCGACGGAGGCCGAGATCGAGGAGGCTTTGCGCGTACTCGGTATGGATGACGTCGTGTGCGCATATTGCGGAGGAGCATCAACCGAGTGGGACCACTTTCGTCCGCTCGTGGTTGGCAAGAAGCCCACGGGTTACATCTCTGAGATTCAAAACTTGGTTCCTGCCTGTGGCAAATGTAATCAGAGCAAAGGCAACAAGGAATGGCGAGCGTGGTTGCACAGCGCAGCGCGCCTGTCGCCGCGCACCCGCGGCGTTGCTGACCTAGATATACGGGCAGCGCGCCTCGAAGACTTTGAACGATGGGGATCCCCTACGCGCATTGATTTCGAGAGCATTGTCGATAGCGAATTGTGGAGCCGGCATTGGCGGAACTATTCGGCGATCGTTGAGCTCATGCGCGAGGCGGAGGTCACAGCTGACGCCATTCGTGAAGCGATAGCGGCATCGCGCACTGCTCTCGGTGCGACCTCGCCGCTGGTCTCACCCGCGTTGGATGTCTATCCATAATGCAACCCGCCACGTTCCCGCTGCTGCATTTTTGCCGCTCCGGCACTGGTACCCGAGACCGTGCATACAGCCTTCGACCTCGAGGCATGAAACCTCGGGTTCTCTGCTCTCACGCCTTCACACCTGACGGGCTCGTGTACCGCGCCGACGCCGCCTTCAGTTCAGCCCTAGCCTCGTCGGTGCTGAGCTGACCTGCGCAGACCAGCTGGCGCAGCCGGAACAGCTCACGGGTGTCGATCAGGCAGCCGTTGTGGTTCTCAGCGAACGACGTGAGGTCGTCGTCACGGCTCACGAGGGCGACGCTCCTCTGACCGGGGTCGTCTTCCCTGAACGCGTTGACGACGTACCAGAGTGAGTCAGGGGCTCGACCCTCCGACGCAGCGAACGCCGTGCTCGCGCCGGTCACCTGCTGGAGGTCATTCGACTTCGCGCCGCCGCCGTAGCCCTTCACCTCGACGAGGGCGATCCAATCCCCATCGGAGACGCGCAGGTCTTCGCGCTTCTTGCCCTTGTTCTGGGGCAGGGCGTCGGAGTCCACGACCTCGAACCCGAAGCCGTCGAACACCCCCTTGACCGACGCGACGAGCTCGTCGCCGGTGTCGGTCAGAATCGAGCGCCAATGCGCGCCCTTCTCGCCTGCCGCATCGACCGCTGCGGCCAGCTCGGCACGCTCTCGCTCCGCAGCCTCGCGGCGACGGGCCTCCGCTTCATCGAACTCGCGGAGCGTGAGGCGTGCAGCGCTCTCCTCGGGCGAAGCCCAGAGGTCGGCAGCTTTCCACTCGGCGTTCTCGGGGAACGCATCGGGATCCGCCTCGCGCCAGCGGGAGAAGGCGAATCGTGTCCACTCGCCCAGATGCGACCGTGCGATGTCAGGCAGCCAGAGCGCCGAATCATAGCTGTACCAGCTATCCTCCAGAGGGAACTCAGAATCATATTCAAGGAACCCCGCGATAGCCAACGAATCGTTCAGGAGTTCCCGGAGGAAGATCATCTCCGACCGAAAGGGCTTCACGGGCGTCTTGAATCCCGCGTAGTGCTCACCTGGCGTCGGCATGCAGCTTCGGCGAACCAGGGATTCGACGCCCATTTCCTGCGCTTCAGGCTGCACAGCGAAGTCACGGGCAGGAGCGATACGCGTAACCCTCCTCGTGACGCTCCGGTCCGTCTTGATCGAGCCGACTATTAGCCGACCGCTCTCATCTCGCTGCGCAGGGGGCTCGGAGAAGACGATGCGTCTTGGAAAGTGGCCCGCGAAGTCAGCGAAGTCGGCCTCTGTCTGGATCAGTACATCATGCTCTTCCGGATGCACGCTCCTCAACGCGTCAGTGACTACGAGGCTCCCCGCGAGCGGCCGAATCTCCTCGATCTCGGCATCGGTCAGGCCGACGGCAAGAACACGTGGGCGCGGCGCGCCCTGGTACCCGGCGTTCACGAGCGATCAGCACCCTTCGCGCTCCGCCGCTTCACCGGGTTCGCGTCCGCCGGTGCGTCCCGCTGCTCGGGCAACTCGTCCCGCAGCTCGCCGTTCAACAGCGCGACCGGGTCGACACCGAGGATCCTAGCCAGCTCGTCGAGCGTGTCGACCGTGACGTTGAACTCTGACCTCTCCAGCCCGGCGATGTATCGGGTCGTAAGGCCGACCCGCTGCGCCAGCCGCTCTTGTGAGAGACCCCAGCGCTTTCGCTGGGCTCTCAGCGCCGTACCGATCTTCGTCTTGAGTGAATCCTGCTGCATCTTTACAAGGCTGACTGCTAGCACGCTCGCGTTCCATGCTGTGATACGTGCAGGAACGTACACGTGCCCCTATGATTGATTGGTAGACGAGCAGAAACAGCACGTCGAGACAGCGCTGGGAACAACCGCCCGAACGCCTCGCCAGCGACGGATGATCCGAGCCCCGAACGGCCCAACCTGTCGGCGACCAGACACCCAACGACAGGAGACGAAAGACCCGATGACCAAGACCAAGACCAAGACCAAGACCAAGACGATGAAGACCGTATCCGCACTGCTCGCCGCAGGAGTGATGCTTGCCTTCACCGGCTGCGCCGGGAGCAGCGGCACCGCCGCCTCCGGCACCTACTACGGCCAGACCGGCAAGGGCAGCGACCCGGCGATCATCACCGTTGACGGCGACACCGCGACCTGGGGCGACTTCGGCTGCGACAACGTCGGTCAGACCGACATGGACGACTCCGACACCAGCGTCGGCACGCTCGACAAGACCCGCACGACCGTAGCCTGGACACAGGAGGGCCGATATAGCAACACCGACCCGTTCACCGAGTCCGAAGACGGATCGGTCATCACCATGAGCGGCGGCACTTACTCCAAGGCGGGCACCGACGCGGGTGACGCGATCCTCGCTGAGCAAGAGCAGGAATGCCAGGCCGACGCCGAGCAGAAGGCCGAGAACGAGGCCGCCCAGTCCGAGCAGGCCAACGCAGACGCCAAGCTCAAGCCCGCGTTCGACAAGCTCGTCGCCGCGCTGGTCGCAGCCGGTGAGGCGGGCGACTACTCCGGTACGGAAGCAATCTTCGCCAACAACGGCATGACGGTGGACGAGTTCGCCGCCTACATTGAGCGCAACTACTCGCTCAGCGTCGACGACTTCTTCAGCTTGATTCAAGACGCACCCGACCAGGCCAAGGCCGAGCTGGACGCCAACAAGCGGTAGCCAGCACAACGCCCGTCCGGATGCCCCCGTCGCCGTCACGACTGCGGGGGCATCCTGCGTATGGTCAGGGCTGCCGCCGGTGCTGCGCACCGTTGCCCATAGAAGGGTCGTCACTCGCCGAAGCCGTACTGCTCAGCCGGAGTCTGCGGGCGAGGCTGCTGCCGTTCCTCACGCATCTCCCTAGCCAGCCGCTCGCGGTCAGTCTCGACCACGAACGGAACGGGCCTGCGCCGAGGCTTCACAGGCGGCCCACTGACGGCCTTGGTTGCCTTCGGCGGGGCCGTGCTCAACTCGGGTGCTTCCACAGCCTCAGAAGGACTCTCAGAGGCCGCCACCCGCTCTACCGGCTGCGCCTCGTGCTCCTCTTCGTCGCGCTTGCGGCGTAGCCCTGCGAGCCCGCTGCTGAACGACGGTGCAGCCTGCTGCGGTGCGGGAGTCGGTGCGGGCAGAGACAGCGGCTGCTGCTGCTGCTGCGCGATGTTCTCCTCGATACGGGCGAGCGTTGCCGCCGACCCCAGATCGTTGCCGATGCCGTCACGTCCACCGGCGCGAGCGTTGCGCTGCTTGCCGAGCGCGTCGGTGAGCCGGTAGCTGAAGTTCACCGGCACTCCATCGCCGAAGTCGGTGCCCGTCTTGCTCCTGCGAGTCTTCAGCTCGATGCCGCGAGCACTGAGCAGATCGCGGTATTCGTCCAGACTCGTCGCCTCGGCCTGCGCGTCGGCGACCACCGCCCGCAGATGCGCGCGCCAGTCGTTGCCCGCGTGCTGATCCTCAAGCTCGGCAGCGGTCGCGCGGTCAGCCATGCCGACGCGGTGCTCTTCCATCAGCGCTTCGTTGTCATAAGCGTCGAGTCCGATGGACTGCATGAACTCCTCGTCGGCGAGCACGCTGTCTACCGTGTGCTGCAACCGCCACGCGTTCGTCATGGCGGAGCTGACCGCACGCCCGGCGGCGTGGGCATCCTGCTGCTCGATGAGGCCGTCGGGCTCAGGCTGCTCGCCCTTGCGGGGCTTGCGCCGGTAGACGTGCACCGCGTCGCGGTCGCTGACCGCCGACACGAGGAAGTGCACGTGCCACAGGCCGCCCACCCCGTCGCGCTGCACTGCGAGCAGGGCAGGGTGACCGGGGTACTGCTTGCCGACAAGGCGCTGCCCGATGCGTAGCGCCTTGATGCCCGCGTCGGGGTCGTCGGGGTCAAGCTCCTCGCGGCTGAACGAGATGTAGCCCATGATGCCCTGGCGCTTGGCGCCCTCCTTCCCGAACCGGCGGCGGATCGCCGCGAACTGCCCCGGCGCGACCGCCGGGATGATGCCGTCGACGCCGCCGACGTAGACGGCGCGGGGCTCGCCCGAACCGTCGTGCGCGGTGCCGCGCACCATGTAGTTGCAGCCGCGACCCGTGCTCGTGGTCGGGCTCATCGCACTCGACGCCATCAGGCAGCCTCGCTCTCGATCATCAGCTCATGGAGGCCGAGCCACCGGAGCATCTTCTCCGGGTCGCGGCGCAGGTAGAACCTCGTATCGCGCAGCACATGCCGCGTCTGATTGAGCACAGCGATCACCTCTCCATCGTGTGCACTCTCCCCAGAGTTGAGGTGCCGCGCGATCTGGTTGAGGTTCGCTCCCACCCGGTCGAGCGCGACCGCGTGCAGCTCGTGCGCTCGTGCGAACCGCTCAAGCGCGTCGCTCACATCGTCGAGCACCGGGGCAGCCGCGACCGCTGCCGAACCGCCGTCATGGCGCCGCAGCATCAGCCGATGCGCCTTGCTCTGCGTCACGCCCAGCGCCTCGGCGACACCGCGCACCAGGCGCATGTCATCTTCCGTGAGGCGCAGGTGCACGTCGTGCACCAACGCCTCGCGCGTCGTCTTCGTCTCTTCACTGTCGTTCATCGTCTCGTCTCCTTGCTCGTCGTTGGCGCACTCCGTGCGGTCACGGGCACCTCACCGCTGGTGTTGCTGGCAGAGTGAGGCGCCCGTGACCCGGCCAGCAACGCATTTGTGGTCGGTTTCGCTACGCTCACCTCCCACAAATACGGCTGGCAAGGGGCCGGGGCTACGCCCCACCCCTTGACCCCAACCCCGGCGTTCGGCATCGGCTCACGCGATCCCGAACGACACGGCCAACGCGTCGATCAGCGCCGTGCGCTTCATCGACTTCTTGGCCTCGGCACCGCGCTGCACCGCGTAGGCGGCGCGCAGCACGGCAAGCTCGCGCTCCTCGGCGAGCTGCGCCTCAAGCCTCGCCAGCGCAGCCGCAGCCTCCTCGACGCGCTCAGCGGTGCTCTTCACCGCAGCCCGCACCCTCGGCGAACTCTTCGGCGTCTGGTCACGGTCAGCGGCGTCCAGCGCCGCGTAATCGATCTCGCTCATCGGTCTACTTCCTTCGTCATTGTCGTCAGCTCGCACCCGGTCGGGCACTCGCAGCCGCCACGTCCTGGGCAGCTCGGGTCTACATGGGAACGAGAGCATTCAGCTCGGCGTCGTACTCGTTCAAGGTCTCGTCATCAAGCAGCAGGTCTTCGAGCGCTTCGGCGTCGAGCCCGTCGCGCTCGGCCTGCGCGCGCAGCTCGACCTCGCGGGCGTCCATCAGCTTTCGCAGCTCCTCGCGGCGGTCGTGCTGACGCACGCGCTCAGCGATCTGGGCGTCGTGCTCGCGGTCGCGCTCTTCGCGCTCACGATCTTCGCGAGCGCGCCGCTCAGCGGACTCCGCCAGCGCACGATCCTCGGCCTCGCGACGCTCACGGGCGCGCTGCTTGCGGGCCGCGTCATCGACAGGCAGGGCGGGCACAGCGGGCTCGTCAGCGGCAGCCTTTCGCGTCTGCTCCCGGCGCTGATACTCGCGCAGCTCCTCGGCCTCCTCGCGCAGCTTGCGGGCATTCTCGCGCACGTTCTCGAGGCCGTTGAACCTGCCCCGATAGGCAGCCCACAGCTTCGGGTAGTCGAGCTGGACGTCGTGGAGCGCAATCTCGCCGTCCATGAGGCGCTGGCGCAGACGCTCGACCAGCGCCTCGGTGTCGCTCTTCTCGTCGGCACGCGCCTTGCGCCCGAGCCAGGCATCGACACGTGCCCAGATGCCCTCGGGATCGCTCGCGAAAAACTCCTCGCGGTGGTACCGGGCTTGCAGCATCTCGTCGACGTGCGTCAGGTAGTGGGCGAACGCCTCCACCGCATTGCGCCCCGCCAAGGGCACCACGCGGATCAGCTCGGGAGGGATGCCACCGGAGGCAATGCGGGCTACAGCCTCGCGCTCGGTAAGCTTCGAGCCGCGCGCCGTGCGCAGGTAGCCCTGCACATGCCGCTCGGTGTCGTCGCGGTAGTGGCCGACGAACAGGTGCTCCTCGACCGTGCCGGAGACGCAGAGAGCGTCGTGCAGCCGCTCGCGCGACACGAAGGCAGAGCGCACCTCGAACTTGTAGGCGCGGTGGCGGCGTCCGCGATAGCGCGAGACCCGCTTCGGACTGGGATGCTTGGGCATACGAAACTCTTTCCGATGACCCTCGCCCGGGTGTGACGACCGGGGATACCGCGAGGGCCATCTCTTTGTTGAGACGGCTCTTGCGGAGGTCAGGCGGCGGTGCGCGCGAATACGTCGCGCAGCGCCTGCTCGGAGATGCGAAGCGGGCTGTTGTTACCCTTCTTGCCACGCGGGTAGAACACGGTCAGCTCGCCGCGCTCGATCATGCGCTGCACGGTCTTCACGCTGATACTCAGGCGCTCGGCGACCTCGGGGATCGTGTAGGCGCGCAGCAGCTCATCGCTGGTGGCGGTGCCGGTCTTGCGGACGGTGGTGCGGGTGCGGGCAGTGGTGGTCATCGAAGCTCCATAGCGGTGGTGATCTTCGCTGATCTCGCTATCTTGCTTCGGCGGGGTGCGACTCCCGTCGGAGGGCCTGTATTCGCTGCTCGGCTTGCCCTAGGCTCCCGCCCAGCCGAGTCGGACGGGGATCCTGCACAGACGCGCCGTCGCTGGCGGGTCATCAGACAGGGTACCACGGACTCTGACCGAATGTGCTGGTCAGGACACGAAACGATGTTGACCAGATATTGACCAATGGCATGTTGACCACGTGTAAAATGAAGAAGACCCTTGATTTCTCAAGGGTCTTCGGGAGTGCGCGATACTGGGATCGAACCAGTGACCTCTTCCGTGTCAGGGAAGCGCGCTACCGCTGCGCCAATCGCGCCTGTACAGGCTATGAAATTATAGACGAGGTGGCGACGGGATTCGAACCCGTGTATACGGCTTTGCAGGCCGCTGCCTCGCCTCTCGGCCACGCCACCGTAGTGGTTGTTACCACAAGCGGCCGAGCAAGCTCGGCCGCTGGAGCGGATGACGAGACTCGAACTCGCGACCCTCACCTTGGCAAGGTGATGCGCTACCAACTGCGCTACATCCGCATTTCCGCCGCGTTTCCGCGACCTGATTAACTATAGGGAAGCCTGAGCGGGGGTGCAAATCAGGCTCGCCATCCCGGGCGCGCCGCACGCAGTATTGGCGTGATTTCGCCGTTTTTGGAAGTTTTCGCATGCGTGTCGGCGGCCCCGGATACTGTGGATGCATGTCCGAAAGCGCGGGGTCGGTGGTGAAGCGATGGGTGGGCTTCGCGGTCTTCCTGCTCGTCGTCGCGCTCGTGGCGTTCGTCATGATGCATCGGCAGGAGCTCAAAGATCGCTTCGCTGCGATCGGGTTTGAGTTCAGCCCGCAGGTGGCAGAGCTCTCGGAGTCGCTGCAGCTGACCGACGCGGGTCTGCGCATCTTCACCGCGACGCACCCGACTATCGACGGGAGTCAGCACTTCAATGAGCAGTGCGCCGAAGTCGACCACTCGGAACAGGGTCACGTGCTCGGGTGTTATGCGGGCGACCGAATCCATTTGTTCGACGTCACTGATGAGCGCGTGAGTGGAATCGTCGAGGTCACCGCGGCTCACGAGCTGCTGCACGCCGTGTGGTCGCGCATGGGGGAGGGCGATCGCACGCTCATGACGGCGAAGCTGCGCGAGGTCTACGACGACCTGGTTCCCGCGCACCCCGAACTCGCAGAGCGCATGTCGGTGTACGAGCATCTGTCAGATACCGCGTTCGCGAACGAGCTGCATTCGGTCTTTGGTACCGAGGTGCGCGAGCTTCCGCCCTGGCTCGAAGGGCACTACGCGCAGTGGTTCGAGCAGCGATCAGACCTGATCGACGGGTTCGACACGTATCACACGGTGTTTCAGGAGTTGCAGCAGCAAGCCGATCAGTTGCAGTCTGAAATGACGGCGCTGCGTGCCGATGTGGAGTCGCGCAAGCAATCGTACGGTCAGGCGGTGGAGGTCTTCAACGCTGACGCGAGCGCATTCTCGGCCGATGTCGCGGCCGGCACGTATGCGGAAGACCCCAATGCGCAGGCCGTGATCGCCGGCGCACTCACCGAGCGTCGCGCCGCCCTCGATACGGAACTCGCCGATCTGCAGGGCGACATCGACCGATACAACGGGCTCCGCCATGATCTGCAGCAGCTCAGCGAGGTGAGCGCCGAACTTGATGAACAGCTCAACAGTGATCTCGCGCCGATTACGACACGCCCGACCGATTAGCCCTGATTCCGCGAAATACTGCGCCTCGAGACTGGTGGGGCAGAGTGAGCCTGCGATCCGTGTATGATCGATCAGGTTGGCACCGCGCAGTTTCAGACATGAAACTCCAGTGCAGACGGGCGATTGGCGCAGTTGGTAGCGCGCTTCCTTCACACGGAAGAGGTCATCAGTTCGAGTCTGGTATCGCCCACCACACCAGCATTAGGCCCGCAGCGATTACGCGTTGCGGGCCTAATGCGTTTCACCCCATTGCGTTCCTCCGGCGAATCTGGGACAGTTGACCCACATTCTCGACGAGGAGGATTGATGGGTGTTCCTGTGCATCAGCGTCGAGCCGCGCTCGTCGATGCCGCGTTGCGGGTGCTCAGCCGAGAGGGGCTCGCGGCGACATCCACTCGCGCGATTGTTGAAGAGGCGGGCATGAGCCTTGCGAGCCTCCACTACGCGTTCGACTCCCGCGATGCCCTGCTCGAGGCGGTCGTCGAGAGGGTCGTCAGAGACGAACGCGAAGCGGTGCACGCGGTGTTCGCGAGTGGGGCAGGCGCGCAACGCGGTGTCGAGACCTCAGACGCCACCGGCGACGCTGTTCTTCGGCATTTCGTCCGCAACGGCATGGAACGCTACATGCAGACCGTGGTGCAGCATCCCGGACGCGAGCACGGCATGCTCGAATTGACGCTCGATGCGTCGCGACATGACGACTCCCGGGCACTCGTGCGCTCGCAGTACGACAGCTACCGGTCACTCGTCGCCGACCTGCTTGTCGAGGCCGGGCAGATCTCAGGAACTCGGTGGCGCGTTCCCGTCGATGAGATCGCGACCGTCGTGGTCGCATTGACCGACGGCCTGACCATCGCGCACATTGTCGATGGGGTCGCGCCCGTGCTGGCTCTGGATACTGTGGTTGCGGCGATCCTCGTGCACGCGGATACGCGGTCGCTGTGAGTCGAGATCGCGGCCGGGCGCGCGAGACCGACGTGCCGTCGTCGGTTGAGGCGGAGGCGACTACCCCACCATCACGCCGGGTCTCGGCCCCGTGGATCGCTGCGTTCTCAGTTGCGTGGCTGGGCGTGTGGATGGCCCAGCTCGCGCCGATGCAACTGCTCCTCCCGACACAGGTCGAACGATTGGTGCGGGCCGATGGTTGGATCGGGAGCGTCGTCGCCTTCGGCACGGTGAGCGGGATCTCTGCCGTCTGCGCGATCATCGCGTATCCGCTGGCGGGGGCGCTTTCCGACCGCACGACGTCGCGGTGGGGGCGACGCCGCCCCTGGATCGCTGGGGGAGCCCTGCTGTTCGGCTGCTGCCTGATGGCACTCGGGCTGCAGGAGTCGTACTGGGGCATCGCAGTCTGCTGGTCACTCGCTATTTCCGGGTTCTGCGCGCTGACAGCGGCGCTGACCGCGATGATCGCGGACCAGGTGCCCGTGTCTCAGAGAGGCCTCGTCTCCGGGTTCGTTTCGGCGCCGCAGGGCGTCGGGGTGGTGCTCGGCCTGCTGCTGGTGACCGTGGTGCTGACGGGCATCATCGCCGGGTACATTGGCCTCGCGGTGGCGCTCTGCGTGCTGGTGCTCCCCGCCCTGCGGCTGCCGGATTCGCCGCTCGACCGCCGTCACCGCGCGCCCTGGAGCGCCGCTGCCGTGGCCCGCGGGTTCTGGATCAGCCCGCGTCGCTTCCCCGACTTCGGTTGGACGCTGCTGTCGCGCATTCTCGTGAATACGGGCAATGCACTCGGCACGGGCCTCCTGCTGTACTTCCTGATATTCGGGCTCCACCGGGCACACGCTGACGACGACCTGCTTGTCTTGTCGCTCGTGTACACCGCCATGACCGTCGTGGCCTCGCTCGTATGCGGCAGGCTCTCGGATCACCTCGGCCGGCGCAAGGTCTTCGTCGCCGTCTCGGCCGGGTTGCAGGCGGTCGGCGGCCTGCTGCTCGCGGTGTGGCCGGGCTATTCGCTCGCGTTGGTGGCCGCAGTGCTGCTCGGCCTCGGGTACGGGTGCTTCCTCGCCGTCGATCAGGCGCTTGCGACGCAGGTGCTCCCTGACGCCGCGACCCGGGGCAAAGATCTCGGCATCATGAACATTGCGAACGCCGTGCCGCAGGCGCTCGCACCACTGCTCGGGGCGATCGTCGTGAGCGCTACCGGAGGATTTCTCGCACTGTTTCTCGTCAGCGGCGTGTGCTCGCTGCTCGGCGCTTGGAGCGTGCACTACGTGAGGAGTGTTCGATGATTGACCTGACAGCGCCACGAGGGGACCCCTGGGCGAACCCTGCGGCGTACTGGCCCCGCATCGATGCTGCGACGTGCGAGCTCGATCCGCCGTTCGGCGTGCTGCACCGGGGTGCCCTCGCGCACAATGCTCACGATCTGCTGCGGCGAGCGCAGGGGACGCCGATACGTGTCGCGAGCAAGTCGTTGCGGGTGCGGGCCGTGCTCGAATCGGTGCTCGCGATTCCCGGGTTTTCGGGAGTGCTCGCGTACACCCTGCCTGAGGCGCTCTGGCTCGCGAATGCCGGGTTCGACGACATTGTGGTCGCCTACCCCACAGCGGATCGCGGGGCGATCGCGGCGCTCGCGACCGACGAGCGGCGGGCTGCCGCGATCACCCTGATGGTCGATGATGTGTCTCAGCTGGACTGTATCGACAGCGTGCTGCCGCCGGCGCAGCGCGAGACCGTTCGGGTGGCGTTGGAACTGGACGCCTCGTTGCACTCGCCGGTTCTGGGCCACGTCGGGGTCTTCCGTTCCCCGGTGCGGTCGCCGGCGGGGCTCGCGAGTCTGGCGTCCGCGGCTGCGGGGCGTGCGGGGTTTCGGGTGGTCGGCATCATGGCGTACGAGGCGCAGGTCGCGGGCGTTCCCAATTCGGGTCCGGGCAGGATCGCAATTCGCGCCATGCAACGCGCGTCGATGGCTGAACTCGCCGAACGACGAGCGGAGGCGGTCGCCCTGGTGCGGTCGGTCGTCCGAGCACACGGCAACGACCTCGAATTCGTGAACGGGGGCGGCACGGGGTCGATCGAATCCACTCGGCTCGATGATTCCGTCACGGAGATCGCGGCGGGGTCCGGGCTCTTCGGCCCAGGCCTGTTCGATCACTACGAACAGTTCGCGCCGGCTCCCGCGGTGGGTTTCGCACTCTCCGTGGTGCGCCGCCCCGCTCCAGCGGTCGCGACGGTGCTCGGCGGTGGGTGGATCGCGTCGGGACCATCGACGGCCAGCCGCCAACCGATCCCGGTGTGGCCTCCAGGGCTGAGCACGTTGCCGCGCGAGGCCGCTGGCGAGGTGCAGACTCCGCTGCGCGGAGCCGCCGCGCGCGGCCTCGAGGTCGGCGATCGGGTGTGGCTGCGACACGCGAAATCGGGGGAGATCTCTGAACATCTGAATGTGCTGCACGTCGTAGAGGGAGATCAGGTGATCGATTCGGTACCCACCTATCGCGGCGAGGGGAAGGCGTTCCTGTGACTGACTCGAGATCGTCGTCGGATCCGAAACTCGACCGCCTGCGTACCCGCCGCGGTCGCATCGTCGAGAACTGGGGGCGCAGCGCCCATGCTCACCCCATACGGATTCTGGCACCGACATCCGCCGAAGAGCTCTCGGACATCGTGTGTCGTGCAGCGGCAGACGGTGAGACCGTGAAAGCGATCGGCGCCGGGCATTCGTTCAGCGACATTGCGATGACGGATGGCGTGCTCGTCGATGTCGCAGCGCTCTCCGGGCTGATCGCACACGATCCGGAGTCGCGGCGCGTCACCATCGGTGCCGGCACACGTTTGCGACAACTCCCGATGATCCTGCGTCCTCTCGGATTGGCCGTCCAGAATCTCGGCGACATCGACACGCAGACGATCGCCGGTGCCGTCTCGACCGGTACTCACGGTACGGGGATCGGCTTCGGCGGCCTCGCGACGCAGATCACTGCGGTGACGCTGGTCGACGGCACCGGGGAGATCCGCAGGATCGCGACCGATGCGCACCCCGAATGGCTTCCGGCCGTGCAACTGGGACTCGGCGCACTCGGCGTGCTCGTCGCCGTCGAACTGCAGTGCGTCCCGACGTTTCTGCTGCACGCCGTCGAGCGCTCCGAACCGTTCGCAGTCATCGACGACCTGCTCGACCGTGCACGCGCGATCGACCACGTCGAAGCGTACTGGTGGCCGCACACGGACCGATTGTCGACTAAGTCGAACGCGCGTCTCACCCCTGACGCGGCATTCGCCACGCCGCACGCGGTGCGGGGCTGGCTGGAGGACGAACTGCTCGGAACGGCGGCGCACTGGGCGATCTGCAGTGTCGGCACCGTGGCGGGGTTTGCCACGCCCGTGATCAACCGATTCGCCGCTGCGGTCTACGGCAGGCGCTCGTTCACCGACGACTCCCACGCGGTGTTCACCAGCCCGCGACGCGTACGCTTCCGCGAACTGGAGTACGCCATTCCTGCAGAAGCTCTGCCTGCGGCCCTCCGCGAGGTGCGCGCGCTGATCGAACGACGACGGTGGCGGGTATCGTTCCCGATCGAGGTGCGCTTCGCCGCAGCAGACGACCTGTGGCTCTCGACCGCCTACGGTCGCGAGAGCGCGTACATCGCGGTGCACCGCTACTGGAGAGAGAATCCGGAGCCTTACTTCTCAGCAGTCGAATCGATCTTGCGCGGCTACGACGGCCGCCCGCACTGGGGCAAGATGCACGGTCGTAGGCGGTCTGATCTCGAGTCTGCGTACCCTCGATTCGACGACTTCCTCGCCGCCCGCGACGTCTTCGACCCCGAGCGAACGTTCGCGAACGACTACACCCGCCGCGTGCTCGGGCGCTGACCGGCGCAAGTAGGCTGAGAGGCATGCTTCCTCCGGCCATCACCGCGCTCGACGTGGTTCCCGGCGTCTTCGCCTTGACGCATGCCGCCATCGGACTCACCGCGATCCTGTCGCTCGCCAAGTTCGAACCGCAGCTGACGTGGCCGAAGATGATCGCGTGGATCGTGTTCATCGCCGTCGTTCCGCTGGTCGGCGCGATCGTATGGTTCACCGCAGGTCGGCCGCGGTTCCGCTCTGCATCGGGTGTCGACGCGGCGGCCGACTCCGCGCCGCACGTCGGGGGAACGCAGTAGGATCGTACGGTGATCGGCGCAGTGCCGGTCCTGCGCGACCGCAACGGCGTGCGCAGCATTTCCGACACCCACAGTGCAGGAGTTCACCCGTGGCCGATGGCTTCTCCCGGTTCCCCGATCGTTCGATCGTCGCGATGCGCGTCAATGGCGAGTTGCGCGACCTTGCGACGGAGCTGACGGAGACGGACACGGCGGAGCCGATCTCGATCGAGTCGGCCGACGGTCTCAACATTCTGCGCCACTCGGCGGCCCACGTGCTCGCGCAGGCGGTGCAGCGCATCAACCCCGAGGCGCGCCTCGGCATCGGCCCGCCCATCACCGATGGGTTCTACTACGACTTCGACCCGAAGACGCCGTTCACGCCTGAAGATTTGAAAGCGATCTCCGCTGAGATGCAGAAGATCGTCAAGCAGGGGCAGCGCTTCGTGCGTCGCGTCGTCACCGAAGACGAAGCGCGCGCCGAGCTCGCGAACGAGCCGTACAAGCTCGAACTGATCGGGCTGAAGGGCGGATCGGCGGGTGACGAGAACGGCGAGAGCGTCGAGGTCGGTGGCGCAGAGCTCACGATCTACGACAACGTCGACCCGAAGACCGGCGAGCTGTGCTGGAAAGATCTGTGCCGCGGCCCGCACGTGCCCAACACGCGCCTGCTCGGCAACGGTTGGGCGCTTATGCGCTCGGCAGGAGCCTACTGGCGCGGCAGCGAGAAGAACCCGATGCTGCAGCGCATCTACGGCACCGCCTGGCCGACCAAGGACGAGTTGCGCGCCTACCAGACGCGCCTCGAAGAGGCGGCGAAGCGCGATCATCGCAAGCTGGGCGTCGAACTCGACCTCTTCAGCTTCCCCGACGAGATCGGGTCGGGCCTCGCGGTCTTCCACCCGAAGGGCGGCATCATCCGCCACGAGATCGAGACGTTCATGCGCGAAGAGCTGCTGAAGAACGGCTACGAGGTCGTGAACAGCCCCCACATCACGAAGGGCTCGCTCTTCGAGACCAGCCAGCACCTGAACTGGTACAAGGACGGGATGTTCCCGGCGATGCACCTCGACGAGGTCGAAGACGCCGAGGGCAATGTCATCAAGCAGGGCCAGGACTACTACCTGAAGCCCATGAACTGCCCGTTCCACAACCTCATCTTCCGCGCCCGGGCGCGCAGCTATCGCGAGCTGCCGCTGCGTCTCGCGGAATTCGGCACGGTGTACCGCTATGAGAAGAGCGGCACGCTGTCGGGCCTCACCCGCGTGCGCGGCCTTACCCAGGACGATGCGCACATCTACGTCACCGACGATCAGGTGAAGGGCGAGATCAAGCAGCAGCTCGAGTTCGTGTTCGCGACGCTTCGGGCGTACGGTCTCGATGACTTCTATCTCGAGCTGTCGACGCGGGATCCCGAGAAGTCTGTCGGCTCCGACGAACAGTGGGAGATCGCAACGGAGACCCTGCGCGAGGTCGGAGAAGAGTCGGGGCTCGAGCTCGTCGCTGACCCCGGTGGCGCGGCGTTCTACGGCCCGAAGATCTCCGTGCAGGCCCGAGACGCGATCGGCCGCACCTGGCAGCTCTCGACGGTGCAGCTCGACTTCAACCAGCCCGAACTGTTCGAACTCGAGTACCAGGCGGCCGACGGCACGCGGAAGCAGCCGGTCATGATTCACCGCGCCCTGCTCGGCTCGGTGGAGCGCTTCTTCGCGATCCTGCTCGAGCACTACGCCGGCGCGTTCCCCGTGTGGCTTTCGCCGACACAGGTCGTGGGCATCCCCGTGGCCGAGCAGTACGGCGAGTACCTCGACGGTGTCATTGCGCAGCTCCGTGAGCACGGCGTGCGCGCCGAGGTCGATCACGGTGACGACCGCATGCCGAAGAAGATCCGCACGCACACGAAGGCCAAGATCCCCTTCCAGCTCATCGCGGGCGAGGAAGATCGCGCGGCGGGTGCCGTCAGCTTCCGCTTCCGCGACGGCACCCAGATGAACGGCGTGCCGGTCGCCGAGGCGATCGCGCGCATCACCGGTGCGATTCGTTCGCACGAGCAGGTCTCCACCGCATGGTCGGAGTAGGCGACCGCGCCGACGGCACTGCTCCGGTCGAGTCCCTCGACGAGAGCGGTGCCGTGGGCGTCGCCGACGACATGCAACGACTGTGGGTGCCGCACCGCATGGTGTACGTCGCCGATCACTCGCAGCCCGAGCAGCACGACTGCCCGTTCTGCGCAGCGCCCGGCCGTACCGATTCCGAGGCGCTCATCGTCGCTCGTGGCGAGCACGCCTACGTGCTCCTCAATCTGTTCCCCTACAACAGCGGACACCTGCTCGTCTGCCCGTATCGCCACGTCTCGACCTATGACGAGGCCACCGCAGACGAGGTTGCCGAAATCGGTGAGCTGACGCAGATCGCGATGCGCGTCGCGAAGCAGGTGCTGCGCTGCGACGGCTTCAACATCGGCATGAACCAGGGAGAGGTCGCGGGGGCCGGCATCGCCGCGCACC
Organism: Leucobacter musarum subsp. musarum; assembly: GCF_001273845.1. GTDB lineage: Bacteria > Actinomycetota > Actinomycetes > Actinomycetales > Microbacteriaceae > Leucobacter > Leucobacter musarum. Next base: position 246,728 of record NZ_JHBW01000087.1, on the reverse strand, counting down.
TGCATCAGCACGTCGTACCCCGCTGGCGCTCGGACGCCAACTTCTTCCCGATCATCGCGAAGACGAAGGCGATGCCGCAGTTGCTCGGCGAAGTGCGCGATCTGTTCGCTGAGGCCTGGCCAGCGCCGTCAGATGCCGGGCCGCAGCGCTCGTAGAATCAATCCCAGACCACCCTTTTCCATCACGATCAAGAGGAGCTCCCGTGTCCGGACACTCCAAGTGGGCGACGACCAAGCACAAGAAGGCCGTCATCGATTCGCGTCGCGCCAAGGCGTTCGCGAAGTACATCAAGAACATCGAGGTTGCCGCGCGCATCGGTGGCGCCGACCTCTCGGGCAATCCGACGCTCGTCGACGCCGTGCAGAAGGCGAAGAAGAACTCGGTTCCCGGTGACAACATCGACCGCGCGATCAAGCGCGGAGCCGGTCTCGACGGCGACGCCGTCGAATACATGACCATCGTCTATGAAGGCTACGGCCCGAACGGCGTCGCGCTCATGATCGAGTGTCTCACCGACAACAAGAATCGCGCCGCCGCCGAGGTGCGTACGGCACTCAGCCGCAACGGCGGTACGTTGGCGGATCCCGGCAGCGTCGCCTACAACTTCGCCCGCAAGGGCGTCATCACCGTGCCCGCAGAGGGCACGACTGAAGACGACGTGCTCGGCGCCGTGCTCGAGGCCGGCGCCGAAGAAGTGAACGCGGCACCCAACGGCGAGAGCTTCGAGGTCGTCACCGAGGCGTCTGAGCTCGTTGCCGCCCGCACCGCGCTCGTCGATGCGGGAATCGACTACGACTCGGCCGACGCCGAGTTCGTGCCGAACCTCAAGGTCGAGATCGACGCCGATACGGCGCGCAAGGTCTTCCGACTGATCGATGCACTGGAAGACAGCGACGACGTGCAAAACGTATTCGCGAACTTCGACCTCACCTCTGAGGTGCAGGCCGAACTCGCCGAAGACGAGTGACCCGAGCGCTCGGCGCGACTTTCGCATGACGCGCATCATCGGGATCGACCCCGGTCTCACCCGCTGCGGAATCGGCGTGGTGACGGCCGGGGCCGGTCGTCGCGTCACCTTCGAGCACGTCGAGGTACTGGGCAGCCCGGCCACCGCCGAGCTGCCCGCGCGCCTGCACCAGCTGGGCTCCGCAATCGAACGTCTGCTCGACGGCGAGAAGCCAGCAGCAATCGCGCTGGAGCGCGTGTTCGCCCAGCAGAACCTCCCCAGCGTCATGGGCGTCGCCCAGATCAGCGGTGTCGTGATGTTCCTCGCGGAGCGCCGAGGCATTCCCGTGGCGCTCTACACCCCGAACGAGGTCAAAGCGCAGGTGACCGGATACGGCAGCGCCGATAAGGCGCAGGTGACCACCATGGTGACGCGCCTGCTCGGGCTCGCCGCACCGCCGAAACCGGCCGACGCCGCCGACGCGCTCGCGCTCGCGATCACCCATGCTTGGCACCTGTCGCGCGGTGGCAGCGCTGACCGTTCACAGCGCGGTGCCGCACCCGCGGGGGAGACGCCGGCCCAACGCGCCTGGCGGGAGGCCGAAGCGAAGGTCGGTCGGCGTCGCAGCGGCCCGCGAGCCTGAACCCTGGCGACTGCTGCAGATCGCCTAGCGCTCGTGAGACGTCGGATCGTCGTCGTCCTCGCGATCCGGCATCGCCGAATGGCGCCCGTACCCGGCGACATCATCAGTATCGGGAAGCGTGATCGGCAGTGTGAGCGTTCCCGTGTGCAGCGCCTCTTCGATCGCCTGTTCGACCTGACGCTGCCGACGCAACTGGATGCGACTGATGGCGCGCTGCTCGGGGAGGCTCCAGCCAAAGCGCACCGCGAGCAAGCGCACGAGGGCGGTCACGATGACGCACACGATGCCGGCAGTGATCACCGGCACACCCAGTGCGAGCAGACCCACGAGCACGACGACGCCGGCGAGACTTGCCACCGCGTACAGCGAGCCGACGTGCATGACCGCGATCGGAATGTTGAGCATCAGATCGCGCAGCACCCCTCCGCCGATGGCCGACACCGTGCCGATGAAGAGCGCGGGGATCACCGGAAGGCCGAGTGCGAGCGCCTTCGTCGCTCCGATCGCGCCGAACATGCCGATGCTGATCGCGTCGAGCACCGTGATGGCGGGGTCGACCTTCTCGAGAACCCGCGACAGCAGCATGCCGAGGAACGCGGCACCGGTCGCGACCAGCAGGTACAGGTTGTCGGTGAACGCGACGGGCGATTGGCCGAGGAAGACGTCGCGAAGAAAACCGCCGCCGACCCCCGAGAAGATGCCGATGATCGCGACGCCGAGCAGGTCGATGCGTTTGAACCCGGCGGCGAACATCGCGCCCTGCAAACTGCCGACCCCCACGGCAGTGAGATCGGCGTACAGCGGGATCCGGAACGTCTCGTCGAACACCCGTCCATTCTCGCGCACCTGCAGTTGCGCCGCTCGCGGAATCTCCACGTGGATATCACGCACTGCGCGATACTGAAGGGGTGCCCCTCTACCGCGAACCCGGGGTCGTGCTGCGCACCCACAAGCTGGGCGAGGCCGACCGCATCGTCACCCTGCTCACGCCCGGACGCGGGCTGCTGCGAGCGGTGGCCAAGGGCGTGCGACGCACCTCGTCGAAGTTCGGCGCCCGTCTCGAACCCTTCATGGTCGCCGATCTGCAGTGCTTCGAGGGCCGCACACTCGACACCATCACTCAGGCCGAGACCCTGGGGGCCTACGGCCCGCAGATCAGCGCCGACTACGACCGATATCGCGCCGGCAACGTGATCGTTGAAACCGCCGAACGGTTGGGCGAGGGCGACACATCGCGCGAACTCTACGGCCTCCTCGTCGGCGCGCTCCGCACACTCGCCGCGGCCCGGATTCCTCCGGAACTGGTGCGCGACGGGTACCTGCTGCGTGCGCTGTCGATCGCGGGCTGGACACCGGGGTTCACCGACTGCGTGCGATGCGGGCGCCCCGGCCCGCACACGGCGGTGGTCGTGCAACTCGGTGGCGTGGTGTGCGAGGAATGCCGTACGCCCGGGTCGCCCCGACTCGATCCGGGGAGCATCGCGCTGCTCGAGGCGCTGCTCGTCGGCGATTGGGACGGGGCCCTGTCGGCGACTGAGCGCGAGCGCGGCCAGGCGGCCGGGATCGCTGCGGCGTACACGCAGTTCCACCTCGAGCGCGGGCTCCGCTCCTTCAGCGCGCCGCGCAACTGACGCTCGGCGGCGCGCCTCTACACTGGCAGGCATGCACTCCGCGCCCACCACGCTCGTTCCGGTCGATTGGACCGGAGAGCAGCCGCCGCAATTCGCCGGACCGGCCCCGAAGCACGTTGCGATCGTCATGGACGGCAACGGACGGTGGGCGAATCGGCGCGGCCTGCCACGAGTCGAGGGCCACCGCATGGGGGAGCAGGCGCTGCTCGATGTCGTCGCCGGAGCGATTCAGGCGGGCGTGCGGCATCTCAGTGTGTACGCCTTCTCGACCGAGAACTGGCGGCGCTCGCCCGACGAGGTGCGGTTTCTCATGGGGTTCAATCGCGACGTGCTGCGTCGACGGCGTGCGCAGCTCGACGCCTGGAACGTGCGCATGCGCTGGGCCGGTCGACGACCCAGACTCTGGGGATCGGTCATTAGCGAGCTGCAGGCCTCCGAGCGCGCGACCGCGAAGAACACCGGGCTCACCCTCACCATGTGCGTCAACTATGGCGGTCGGAACGAGCTCACCGATGCGGTGCGAGAGATCGCGGCGGAGGTGCGCGCCGGGCGTCTGTCGCCGAACGGCATCACCGAGCGCACGATTGAGCGCCACCTGTATGTGCCTGAACTCCCTGACGTCGACCTCTTTCTGCGCAGTTCGGGGGAGCAGCGCACGAGCAACTTCATGCTGTGGCAGTCGGCCTACGCCGAGATGGTGTTCCAAGACACGCTCTGGCCCGATTTCGGGCGGCGCGAGCTGTGGGAGGCGATTCGCATCTACCATGCCCGCGACCGTCGCTTCGGCGGCGCGGTCGACACGCCCACCGCCTCCTGATCTGCGAGAATAGAGCGGATATGACTTCCCAGACTCTCGGTGACGCCCGCCTGCGCATCGGCCCGCTCGCACTCGACGTGCCGGTCGTGCTCGCACCCATGGCCGGCATCACCAACACTGCGTTCCGTCGACTGTGCCGAGAATACGGCGCCGGCCTGTACGTCAGCGAGATGATCACGAGCCGTGCGCTGGTCGAGCGCACGCCCGCGTCGCTGCGTTTGATCAAGCACCACGAGAGCGAAACGCCTCGATCGATTCAGCTCTACGGCGTCGATCCGAAGACCGTTTCCGAGGCGGTGCGCTTTCTCGTCGATCAAGACCTGGCCGACCACATCGATCTCAATTTCGGCTGCCCGGTGCCCAAGGTCACGCGCAAGGGTGGCGGCTCGGCGCTGCCCTGGAAGAGTGATCTGTTCCGCGCCATCGTCGAGGGGGCCGTGCGCGCCGCGGGCGACATCCCGCTTACGGTGAAGATGCGCAAGGGCATCGATGAGGATCACCTCACCTACCTGGACGCCGCGCGTGCGGCGGAGGGTGCGGGCGTCGCCGCCATTGCGCTGCACGGTCGTACCGCAAATCAGTTCTACTCGGGTCACGCCGATTGGAGCTCGATCGCGACGCTCAAGGAGACGATCACCAGCGTTCCCGTGCTGGGCAACGGCGACATCTGGTCCGCGGAAGACGCGATCCGCATGGTTCGCGAGACCGGCTGCGATGGTGTCGTCGTCGGCCGTGGTTGCCTGGGACGCCCCTGGCTGTTCGGGGATCTCGCCGCGGCGTTCCGCGCCGAAGCCGGCGAGATGAGCGCGTCGGAGGCCGAGGCGGCGATCGCGAAGCCGCCGCTCGGCTTCGTTATGGAAGCCATGCGTCGCCATACCGAATTGCTGGTCGAGTTCTACGACGACGATGAACCGCATGCCTGCCGCGACATTCGCAAGCACGTCGCCTGGTATTTCAAGGGCTATGGTGTCGGCGGCGATACGCGCCGAGCGCTGGCTGCGGTCGAGTCGATCGCGCATATGGACGAAATCTTCGCCACGATGGACGGCTCGATGCCGTATCCGGGTGAGGGAGCCGAAGGGCAGCGCGGTCGCGCGGGCAGCCCGAAGCGCGTTGTGCTGCCCGATCGTTGGCTCGAGAGCCGCACCAGCGAAGGCATTGACTACGCCGACCTCGCCGAGGCCGAGCGAGACGACTCCGGTGGGTGACCCCGGGCTGCCCATCGGGTACGACCGAGCAGACGCGGAACGCTACGTTCCGGAGTCACACGGCGGCGGTCGCAGCGATTTCGCCCGCGATCGCGCGCGCGTGCTGCACTCCAGCGGCTGGCGTCGGCTCGCCGCCAAAACGCAAGTGCTCAGCCCGACTGCGGGCATCGATTTCGCGCGCAACCGCCTGACGCACTCCCTTGAAGTCGCGCAAATCGGACGCGAGCTCGCCGTCGCCCTGCATCTCGCACAAGACGTGGTCGATACGGCCTGCCTCGCCCACGACCTCGGTCACCCGCCCTTTGGGCACAATGGTGAAAAGGCCCTCAACGAGTGGGTCGCCGATGCGGGCGGGTTCGAGGGCAATGCGCAGACATTGCGCGTGCTGGCCCGGCTGGAGCCGAAGCGGTTCGATGCCGACGGTCGCAGTGTGGGGCTCAACCTGACGCGGGCGACGCTCGACGCGAGCTGCAAGTACCCGTGGAGTTTGGCTGAAGCGGAGCCCGGCAGCGCGAAGTTCGGATACTTCGCCGACGACGCTCCCGTCTTCTCCTGGCTCCGGGCGGGCGCTCCCGAGCGGCAGAAGTGCGCGGAGGCGCAGGCCATGGACCTCTCGGATGACATCGCCTACTCCGTGCATGACTTCGAAGACGCGGTGGTGAGCGGTTTCATCGATCCTGAGATCTTGACCGCACGCTCCGGGCACGACGGGCTCATCACCGACGTCTCCGAGTGGGCCGACGGCTCGTTCTCGCGCGACGAGCTGGGTGCTGCGTACGATCGAATCGCAGAAACTTCGAACTGGCTCACCCGATGGGATGGCACGCGCGCTCATCAGGCACAGCTCAAGAATTTTACGAGCGACATGATTGGGCATTTCGCGCGCGGCTCGATCGCTGCGACCCTCGAGTCCGCTGACGGGGCTCCACTCGCTCGGTACGGCGCCTCGGTGATCGTGCCGCGTGAGATTCGAGCGGAGATCGCCGTGCTCAAAGGCATCGTTGCGGCGTTCGTGATGGCCAGCGGTCGACGGCAACCGACCTACCGCCGGCAGCGCGAGCTGCTGAACGAATTGCTCGACGTCCTGTGGCAGACCGGCGACAGCGAGCTTGAGCCCGCATTCGCCGCTGATTTCCGTGAAGCGTCGGACGACGCCGGGCGGAAGCGCGCCATCGTCGATCAGGTGGCCTCGCTCACCGATCAGTCGGCGATCGCCTGGCACAAGCGACTCTGCGACATCCCGCTCGTGTGACGCGACCGGCACCGTGCCGCGCGCTGCACCGAGCGGGGCATGCGCGGGGAGCGTGCGGGCGCGCTCAGGAGCGCGTCGTGCGGCGCTAGACTCTGCCCTATGGCAGGCAGGATTCGGGCGAGCGACGTTGAGGAAGTGAAGCGGCGCACGAATCTCGCGGATCTCGTCGGCGACTACGTCACGCTGAAGAACGCCGGCATCGACTCGATGAAGGGGCTCTGCCCGTTCCACGATGAGCGGAGCCCGAGCTTCCACGTGCGCCCAGCACTCGGGTATTACCACTGCTTCGGGTGCGGCGAGTCGGGCGACGCGTTCACCTTCGTGCAGCGCATGGACCACCTCACGTTCGCGGAGACCGTCGAGCGCCTGGCCGCACGCATCCACTACGTACTGACGTACGAAGAAGGTGGGTTTCAGCGCGAGGATGGGCCGAATCGGGCGCGTCTGCTCGCGGCGAACCAGTCAGCTGCGGCGTTCTTCGTGGAGCAGCTGCAGAGCGACGAAGCCACGACCGCACGCGAATTTCTCACGGCCCGCGGGTTCGATGCGGCCGCGTGCGCGCACTTCGGTGTCGGCTACGCCCCGCGAGGGTGGGACGGCATGACCGGGTATCTTCGCGCGCAGGGCTACACCCCGCAAGAGCTCGTGCTCTCCGGGCTCGCTTCTGAGGGCCAGCGTGGTGCCTACGATCGTTTCCGCGGCAGGATCGTGTGGCCGATCCGCGATACGAGCGGCCAGACGCTCGGCTTCGGTGCTCGCAAGCTCTACGACGACGACAACGGTCCGAAGTACTTGAACACCCCCGAGTCTCCCGTCTACCACAAGTCGCAGGTGCTCTACGGACTCGATCTTGCGAAGAAGGCGATCTCGCGGGGCAAGCGCGCCGTGGTGGTCGAGGGGTACACCGACGTCATGGCCTGTCACCTCGCGGGCATTGAAACCGCCGTTGCGACCTGTGGCACGGCATTCGGCAAAGACCACATCGCGGTACTTCGCCGCATCATGGGCGATGATTCTGCAGCCGAGGTCGTGTTCACCTTCGATCCCGACGAAGCCGGCCAGAAGGCCGCGCTGCGCGCATTCAGCGAAGAGAAGCGGTTCACCGCGCAGACGTACGTCGCGGTCGCTCCGGAAGGTCTCGACCCCTCCGACCTTAGGCAGCATCGCGGGGATGAAGCCGTGCGCGAACTGTTCACGCGCAAGGTGCCCCTGTTCGAATTCGCGCTGCGACAGGCGATTGCGCGATTCGACCTGAATAGCGTCGAAGGGCGCGTCTCGGCACTCCGGGAGGCCGCACCCATCATCGCGGAGATCAAAGACGCCTCGCTTCGACCCGGGTACACGCGCGAGCTCGCACGCATGCTCGGTGCAGAATTGGGGGAGGTGCAGCAGGCCGTGCGCGGCGCGGAGCGGTCCCCGCGGCCGCAGCCGCGCACCGGCGGTGGCGCGCAACAGCGCGGGCAGCAGCGTGGGGCGCCTGCCCGTCAGCGCGTCGCCGCGCAGGCCTCTGGCCCTGGCGACCCGTATGGGGACTCACTCAGCGATGCGTTCGGGGGGGACGACCCCTACGGCACTGCAGGCGACCCCTACGCCAGTGGTGCGGGGGGCGCAAGCTCCGAACCTCAGGCACCACGCCGCATCAGCGTGTCCATGTTGCACAATGCCTCGACAACGCGCCTCGAACGCGACGCGATCATTGCGATGCTGCAGCAGGGCGACAGTATCGGCGCGGACCTGCTGCAGCAGGCCGTGACCGCGCAGGTCTTCGAACCCGATCTGCGCATCGTGCGCGATGGGTTGGCAGTCGGCCTCTCACAGCTCGGTTCTCCCGGCTGGCTCGACGCGGTGATCGCAGCCGTTCCCGAGACGCATCACGGGTTGGTGCGTGAGCTCGCGATGGTGCCACTGCCCATTCCGCAGAGCAAAAGCGAACAGCTGGCCGCCTACTCCAGAGACGTCGTGGTCTCACTGCTCGATCGGGACCTCGTTGAGCTGAAGCGCGAATTGCTCGCACGGCACCAGCGACTCGGTGATTCGAGCGATCCGCGCGCGCGACGCATCCAGGAGCAACTGGTGGCGCTCGAGGCTGCGCGGCGCAGCCTGCGCGATGAATGAGCAACGTGCCGGGAAAATTCCTGGACCGAACTCGCACATGCCCTAGGCTTTCGACAGCCGCAGGACGCCGCGAACCCCGGAGGAGTTTCCAGGATGCCCCAGCCCGTAGTCGATGCCGATCCCACGATCCGCGTCTCCGATCTCTCACTCTCGTACCCGGCGCACGCTGGCGGTCGGGAATTCGAAGCGGTCGAGGGCCTGACGTTTGAAGTCGCGCGCGGGAATGTGATCGCACTGCTCGGAGAGAGCGGCTCGGGGAAGTCGACACTCACGCGGTTTCTCGCAGGTCGGGCGCTTGATGCAAACGAGAAGTCGTCGCGCATCAAGCTGACGGGCGGCGAAGCCACGGTGATGGACGTACCGATGAAACGTCTCGGCCGTCGAACCAAGGCACGACTCACCGCCCATGTCGGGCATCTCGCGCAAGACGCGGGGGCGACGCTCACGCCCGAACTCAATGTCGGCGACATCCTCTTCGAACCGATCGTCGAGCGCAGCAAGCACTTCGACCGCGAGTCGCTCGGCGAGCGCATCGCGGAGATGATGGACATCGTGGCGATGCCGCTCGCGAAACTCCAGGAGTATCCCTACGAACTCTCAAAAGGTCAGCGTCAGCGCGTCGCGGTGATCCGGTCGCTCATGCTCGACCCGAGCCTGCTGATCGCCGACGAGCCGACCCTCGGCGTCGACGCGAACAATCGACCCAAAATCGTCGAACTGTTGCGCTGGTATCGCGAGCGCACGGGAGCGACGATGCTGCTGATCAGCCACGACATCGGAATGCTCGAAGCGTTGGTGCAGGAGGTGCTCGTGATGCAGCAGGGTCGCTTTGTCGGCCGCGGAGACATCAACGAGATCTTCCGCAATGCGGATCACGGCTATGTGCAGCGCCTCGCTCAGGCGTTGCGCGCCACCGCATACGACGAAATTGCGGACGAGTAGAGGCCTGCGAATCGCCCGGGCCGGTTCGATTTGCACTGCTCGTTTCGAGCTTGCTAACCTTATGGGGTTGCAGACGCAATGATCCCCTGTAGCTCAGTTGGCAGAGCGCTTGACTGTTAATCAGGATGTCGCTGGTTCGAGCCCAGCCGGGGGAGCGACCACAGCCCTTACCATTTCGGTAAGGGCTGTTCGCATTTTTCGGGGAGGTGCTTCCCACTCAACGATGGGATTCGATGATGACCGAGAACCCCAATCTGCACGGACGCGTCATTGCGGTGGCACCGTACGGCGCGCCCGAGATCCACGAGTCCACCTGGGTGGCCCCGGGAGCCGTGGTGGTCGGCAACGTGCAGATCGCTGAAGATTCCAGCATTTGGTACAACGCGGTCGTGCGCGGGGATTCTGATGCCGTGCGCATCGGGGCGCGCACGAACATTCAAGACGGCGCCGTGGTGCACACGCAGCGCGGCGACGCGGCCATCATCGGCGATGACGTGTCGGTCGGTCATCTCGCGATGATTCACGGCGCGATCATCGAAGCGGGGTGTCTGATCGGCATGCACGCGACGGTGCTCACGGGTGCCGTCGTCGGAGCGGGGACCTTGGTCGCCGCGGGGGCTATCGTGCCGCAGGGCATGGTCGTCCCTCCGAACTCACTGGTCGTCGGGGTACCCGGTCGGGTCGTACGGGAGTTGAACGCGGACGATCGCGAATCCGTGCGCCAGAATGCGGCGCGATACCTCGAAACCACGGCGCATCATCGAGACGCGACACGCGCCGAATAAGCCGCCGTTCGAACACTCGCCACGAATGCACTATGCTCAGTGGGGTGCTTCGGCACCACGTGCTGCACGTAGCGCGGGGATGTAGCTCAATGGTAGAGCCTCAGTCTTCCAAACTGATTACGCGGGTTCGATTCCCGTCATCCCCTCCACTTCTCAGGCCCCGCTCCGGCGGGGCCTGTTGCGTTGCCGGAGCCATCTACACGCATGCTGACACTCGGAGCTGCATCAGGTGCACTCGTTCAGTCAGTGTTTCGGCTAGACTTGCTCGGGTTGTGCGCGTTCGCGCGCCATCACACGGGACACCCGGGTTCACCGGGGCGTAGCTCAGCTTGGCTAGAGCGCCCGCTTTGGGAGCGGGAGGTCGCAGGTTCGAATCCTGTCGCCCCGACCAGGGTCCGCCGGCCCGAAACCGGCATCCGATCGAAATTCAGATGATGAGAGGCCAAATTGCCGAAGACGACAGCTGAGAAGCTCACTGCCACCCGCGCCAAGCTGAGCGTGGAGGTCACGCTCGACGAGCTGGAGCCGTACCTCAAGCAGGCGTACAAGACCATCTCCGAGCAGGTCTCGATCCCCGGTTTCCGTAAGGGCAAGGTGCCCGCGCCGATCATCGATCAGCGCGTCGGCCGCGAGGCCGTCATTCAGGAGGCCGTCAACGCCTCGCTCAATGACTTCTACCAGTCCGCGATCGCAGAGGCAGAGGAGCGCCCGATGGGTCGCCCCACCGCTGACGTCGCCCAGTGGCCAGACGCGAAGGACCCGAAGAGCACGCTCGAGCTGGTCTTCGAGGTCGAGGTGCGCCCCGAGTTCACGCTGCCGAAGTACGCCGGCATCACGCTCACCGTCGACAACGCAGAGGTCGACGAAGCTGCGATCGAAGACGAGCTGACCAAGCTGCGCGAGCGCTTCGGCACCCTCGTGACCGTGGATCGCCCGGCCAAGTCCGGCGATTTCGTTGAGCTCGATCTCACCGCAACCATCGACGGCGTCGAGGTCGATCAGGCCAGCGGAGTCTCTTACGAGATCGGCGCAGGCAACCTGCTCGTCGGCACCGATGAAGCGGTTGAGACGCTCACCGCAGGTGAGACCACCAACTTTACGTCGCAGCTGCTCGGCGGCGAGTACGAAGGTCAGGACGCGGAGGTCGAGCTCACCCTGACCGCTGTCAAGGAGCGCGAGCTCCCCGAGGCCGACGATGAGTTCGCGCAGCTCGCGAGCGAGTTCGACACCATCGCCGAGCTTCGCGACAGCCTCAAGGATCAGGTCTCGAAGGCCTCGGTCTTCGCTCAGGGCCAGCAGGCACGCGACCTCTTCACCGCGACGCTGATCGAGCAGGCCGGTATTCCCGTGTCTGAAGAACTCGTCGAAGAAGAGGTGCACCGCCACCTTGAGAGCGAAGGCCGTCTCGAAGACGATGAGCACCGCGCTGAGGTGCGCAAGTCGTCTGAAGAGCAGATCCAGTTGCAGCTGCTGCTCGACGCCATCGTCGAGGCCGAGGGGGTCACGCCCACGCAGAACGAGCTCTCGCAGTACATCTTCCAGTCGGCACAGCAGTACGGCATGGAGCCCACGCAGTTCCTCCAGGCCATCAGCCAGGGCAACCAGATGGGTGTCATCCTCGGCGAGGTCACGCGCAACAAGGCACTCGCAGTGGCGCTGGCGCAGGCGACCGTCGTCGATCAGGCCGGCAACACCGTCGACCTGAGCGAGTTCACCGCGGTCGATACCGATGACGAGTCGGGCGACTCCGCGGAGAGCTCAGACGAGGCCGAGGCCGCTGCAGCACCGGCGAAGAAGAAGCCCGCTGCCAAGAAGCCGGCCGCGAAGAAGGCCGCAGCTGAGCCCGCCGCAGACGATGAGGAAGCCAAGAAGGCTGCCCGCTCGGCCGCCGCGAAGAAGGCCGCTGCAACCCGCGCAGCCAAGAAGGCCGCTGCTGAGGCAGCTGAGGGCGACAAGTAAGTCGCACCAACCGGTCTCCAACGATCCCCCGTCTCGGTGAGAGACGGGGGATCGTTGCGTCTCCGGAGGTTCTCAGTCGTCGAGCACCACCATGCGCCCACGGCGAACACGACTCCCGTGCGGCCCGCGAATCGGTACGCTCGAATCAAGCAACAACGAATGGAGCGCCGCATGGCTGAACAGACGCCACCGAACAGTGTGTTCGAGCGACTGCTGAAGGATCGCATCATCTGGCTGGGGTCGGAGGTGCGCGATGACAACGCGAACGAGATCTGCGCGAAGATCCTCCTGCTCGCGGCGGAAGATCCGGAAGCAGACATCTACCTGTACATCAATTCGCCCGGCGGCTCGATCACCGCTGGCATGGCCATCTACGACACGATGTCGTTCGTGCCGAATGACATCGTCACCGTCGGTATCGGCATGGCGGCGTCGATGGGACAGTTCCTGCTCACCGCGGGCACCAAGGGCAAGCGCTACATCACCCCGAACGCGCGCGTGCTCCTGCATCAGCCCCACGGCGGCTTCGGCGGCACCGCGAGTGACATCCAGACGCAGGCGCAGCTCATCACCTCGATGAAGAACCGCCTCGCTGAGATCACCGCGGCGCAGACCGGAAAGTCGGTCGAGCAGATCAACGAAGACGGTGACCGCGATCGCTGGTTCACGGCCGATGAGGCGCTCGAGTACGGCTTCATCGATTTCATTCGCGACTCCGCCTCCGACGTCGTCGGCGGCGGCGGCACGAGCAGCAACTGACGAGACGGACAGGAAGAATCGACTCGATGAATACTTCATACGCACCCCAGGCCGGCGGCTCAGGCCTGCAGATGCCTGAATCGCGCTATGTGCTGCCCTCTTTCGAAGAGCGCACCGCATATGGATACAAGCGCCAAGACCCCTACGCCAAGCTCTTCGAGGATCGCATCATCTTCCTCGGAGTGCAGGTCGATGACGCATCCGCCGACGATGTCATGGCGCAGTTGCTCGTACTCGAGAGCCAGGACCCCGAGCGCGACATCACCATGTACATCAACTCGCCGGGCGGCTCGTTCACCGCGATGACGGCCATCTACGACACGATGCAGTACATCCGTCCGCACGTGCAGACGGTGTGCCTGGGTCAGGCGGCGTCGGCTGCAGCGGTGCTGCTCGCCGGCGGTACCCCGGGTAAGCGACTCGCACTGCCGAACGCACGCGTGCTGATCCACCAGCCGTCGAGCGGCCAGGGCGGTCACGGCCAGGCATCAGACATCGAGATTCAGGCGCGCGAGATTCTCCGCATGCGTGAGTGGCTTGAGGAGACGCTGTCGAAGCACTCCAAGCGCAGCATCGAAGAGGTGAACCGTGATATCGATCGCGACAAGATCCTCAGCGCACAAGAGGCTTTCGAATACGGCCTCGTCGATCAGGTGCTGACGAGCCGTAAGAATCCGCAACCGGTGATCGCACAGTAGTATTCCGGAGCCCCGGGGGTGACCCCGGGGCTCCGGCGTGCCGCCCATCAATGTCGGAGGCTCCCGCTAGTCTCGAAGACACCGGATCAGACCGAGTAGGTGAAGGAGCTCCGCATGGCGAAGATCGGCGAAAGCAGCGAGCTGCTGAAGTGCTCCTTCTGCGGCAAGTCGCAGAAGCAAGTGCAGCAGCTCATTGCGGGCCCGCAGATCTACATCTGCGACGAGTGCGTCGCGCTCTGCAATGAGATTATTGAAGAGCGGCTCGCCGAGCACCAGGCGCCAGAGACCTCAGATTTCACGCTGCACAAGCCGCGTGAGATCGCCGACTTCCTCAACCAGTACGTCATCGGGCAAGAGCGTGCGAAGCAATCGCTCGCCGTCGCGGTGTACAACCACTACAAGCGCGTACGAGCGTTGTCCACGCTGGCGAGCGCCGAGGTGGCCTCCGAACAGGTTGAGATCGCGAAGTCGAACATTCTGCTCATCGGTCCGACAGGGTGCGGCAAGACCTATCTGGCGCAGTCGCTTGCCCGGCAGCTCGGCGTGCCCTTCGCTGTCGCCGATGCGACGGCGCTGACCGAGGCCGGGTACGTCGGCGAAGATGTCGAGAACATCCTGTTGAAGCTGCTGCAGGCGGCTGACTTCGATGTGCAGCGAGCCGAGACCGGCATCATCTATATCGATGAGATCGACAAGATCTCGCGCAAGGCGGAGAACCCTTCAATTACCCGAGACGTGTCGGGGGAGGGCGTGCAGCAGGCGCTCCTCAAGATTCTCGAGGGTACGGTCGCCTCGATTCCTCCGCAGGGCGGTCGCAAGCATCCGAACCAGGAGTTCATCCAGCTCGATACGACGAATGTGCTTTTTATCGTCGCGGGCGCCTTCGCGGGGTTGGAAGACATCGTCGGCTCGCGACTCGGAAAGGGCGGTATCGGGTTCGGTGCGCCGGTGTCGAGCAAGCGAAACGACGACCAGCTCTTCTCGCAGGTGCAGCCCGAAGACCTGCACAAGTTCGGTCTGATTCCCGAGTTCATCGGCCGCCTTCCGGTCGTGGCGACGGTCGATCCACTCGACGTCGATGCGTTGACCCGCATTCTGACCGAGCCGAAGAACGCGCTCGTGAAGCAGTATCAGCGCATGTTCGAACTCGACGGAGTGAGTCTTGAATTCGAAGACGCCGCTCTCGAAGCCATCGCTGAACAAGCAGTTGAACGAAAGACCGGCGCACGTGGACTCCGGGCTATTCTTGAGGGCATTCTCGGCCCCGTCATGTTCGAGGTGCCGTCAGATGGCGACATCACCAAGGTGATCGTCACTCCGGAATCAGTCGCGGGTGACGCGGCTCCGCGCATCCTTCAATCGCGCGGCGGCCTCGAGATCGCCTAAATCGAGTCGCCGTCGCATTGCCGTCGGATTGTCTCGCTCACATCGCCAGTGAAACGCCGGCGACAGTATCGACGCTCCACCTTCCGTCAGCGTCTCGACTGAGCATCGACATCTCCACGTTTCCGATACGCGGGATGTGCTCGACCCGGGTTCCGGCGACGTGCGCCAAAAGATGCCGAATGAACGACCCGTGCGAAACGGCGAGTACTCGCTGTTGAGGTCGACACTCCGCAATGCGCTCCAGCGCCCTGCTGGCGCGCGCAGCGACGGCTTGTGCGCCCTCCATGTCCGGGTACTGTCGATCAGGCCAACGCTCGAGCGCTTCCGCCGGCGATATACCCTCTGCTGCGCCAAATGAGCGCTCGACGAGTTCTGCCACTGGGAGCACTGCACCTAGCTTGAGCTGATTCGCGAGCACCTCAGCCGTCATCGACGCGCGAGTCAGCGGGCTCGACACCACCGCGTCCCAAGGTTCGCCGTCGATGAGTGCCCTCGCCAGGTCAGAGGCCTGCGCTCGTCCGGCTGCGTTGAGTGGAATATTGGTGCGACCCTGCATACGGCCGGCCACGTTCCAATCAGTCTGGCCGTGGCGGATAAGCGCGAGTCGCACCGACTACCCTGCGCGTTCGAGGTCGTAGCTCAACAGCACCGAGCCATCGTCGTTCGGAATCAGCAACGCGTCGACGCTGAGCCCGGCCCCGTCGAGGTGCGCTGAAATTCCGCCATCGCCCGATTCCTCCGATGCCGACACGGTGAACCCACTGTGCGAGATGACGCTCTGCCACAGCGCGTCAGCATCAGCGCGATCCGGCGCACGCAGTACGACGAACCAGGCACTCGCTGAACGCTCACCCGCATCGTCGACCGTCGCTCCGGCGGGCACGACGAACTGAGTGCTCGGGAACGAGGCAGGGAGCACCGCCGATTTGCCATCGCCGCCGCCGGGAATGCCGGTCTCCTCCCAGCTGCCGCTCCCATTGCCGCCTTTCGCGGTGCTGTCGGCTGTAGCGTGGGCGTTCGCGTCGTCTGCGGATTCTCCCGTGTTCTCGGACGCACTGTCACTCGAGGCATTGGTGTCTGACGGTGCACGCGTCGAAGTGCTCGAAGTCGTCGGGTCCGAAGAGCCCTGCTCTGCAGTGGGTTCAGGGGCGCAGCCGGCGAGCATGCCGGCCACCGCCGCACTGGTCGCGAGCAGCACCGTTACACGAAGTGTCACGGGTGGTCGTTTCGTCATGCGCACTCCTCAGCTCAACCAGTCGTCTTCGTCGTCGTCGAGATGCTCGCCGTGACCTGCTACCGACAGCGACGAGCCACTGACAGGGTCCGGTGCCCCTGCACGATCTGCCGGGGACGCACCAGGGAGTGCGCCGCTCAGCACACGACCGCGCGCGTCGAGCCCGACGAAAGCGAGATCGTCGAGCACGCAGCGCGGCCGGCCCTCGAGCCACGTCAGCGTCCAGGAATCTGCGTTCGGATGTGCCGACTCCTGGTGAGCAATTGCGGCATGCAGCAGCGGGGGCACGCCGCGGTGCGGGGTCGCCCCCGTCTGCCATCGCGCCCCCAGCTGCATGTTTAGGCCTCTACCGGCGCGAGCTGGATGTCGGCGACGACCACGCCCGAGGCGTCGTCGTCGGACGCTACGAGCTGCAGTTCTGCGATGCGGCCAACGGCCGCGAGATCGACCGAGGCGGATTCGAGGCGGGGCAGGTCAGCGGCGGGCGCCTGAATGACGGCGACGGAGACCGGCGTCTTCTGCGAAGCCTTCGCGGCGGTCTTCGCACCACGGATGCCGACGAGTGCGCCACCAACGAGCCCGAGCAGCCCGGCATCGGCACCCTCGCCCGCGAGATCGGTCGCTTCGGCGGTCACCGGCCACGCGGCTTGGTGCACCGATCCCTCGCCGAACCATGACCACACCTCTTCGGTCGCGTACGGCAGGAACGGAGCCAGCAGCCGCACGAACACCGAGAGCGAGGTGCGGAGTGCGGTGACCGCCGAGGCCTGCGTCTGGCCGCTGCCGTTGTGCGCGCGCTCCTTCACGAGCTCGAGATAGTCGTCACAGAACGTCCAGAAGTAGGACTCGGTGAGCTCGAGCGCTCGGGCGTGATCGTAGTTCTCGAACGCGCGGGTCGCGTCATCGATTACGGTGGCGAGCCCCGCGAGCACCGAACGGTCGAGCGCCTCGGTGACGGTGCCCGCGCCAGACGCGTCGAAGCTCAAGGTGAACTTCGCGGCGTTCAAGAGTTTGATGGCGAGGCGGCGACCGATCTTGATCTGCGTCGGATTCTGCGGGTCGAACGCCGCGTCGGTACCGAGCTTCGCAGAGGCCGCCCAGTAGCGCACGGCATCTGAGCCGTGCTGGTCGAGCATGCCCGCGGGGGTCACCACGTTGCCCTTCGACTTCGACATCTTCTTGCGGTCGGGGTCGAGGATCCACCCCGAGATGCCCGCGTGCTGCCAGGGGAGCTGACCGCTCTCGAGTTCTGACCGCAGCAGCGTCGAGAAGAGCCACGTGCGGATGATGTCCTGGCCCTGGGGGCGGATGCTGTAGGGGAAGACGAGATCGAAGAGCTCGGGGTCACGCTCCCACCCGCCCGCAAGCTGCGGGGTGAGCGACGACGTCGCCCACGTGTCCATCACGTCGACCTCGCCCTGGAAGCCACCCGCTACGCCGCGCTGATCAGCGGTGTAGCCCGCAGGCACATCACTCGACGGGTCCACCGGAAGCTGCTCGACTGCGGGAAGAATCGGCTGATCGAAGACGGGGTTGCCTTCGGCATCGAGCGGGTACCAGACCGGGATCGGCACGCCGAAGAAGCGCTGGCGCGAGATCAGCCAGTCGCCCGACAGGCCCTCGACCCAGTTCTCGTAGCGCACGCGCATGAAGTCGGGGTGCCACGACAGTTCACGACCGTGTGCCAGCAGCCGCTCGCGCAGGGATTCGTCACGCGCACCGTTGACGATGTACCACTGACGGGTCGAGACGATCTCGAGCGGCTTGTCACCCTTCTCGAAGAACTTCACGGGATGCGTGATCTTGCGGATGTCGCCGACGAGCTCGCCAGACGCCTGCAGTGCCTCGACGACCGTCTGCTTGGCACTGAAGACCGTCTTACCCGCGATATCCGCGTAGGCGGCGATGCCGGCCTCGCTGGTGATCGCTTCGGGGGCTTCGGCGATGATACGCCCATCGAACCCAAGGATCGCGCGGTTCGGCAGGTTGAGTTCGCGCCACCAGATGACGTCGGTCACATCGCCGAAGGTGCAGATCATGGCGATGCCGGTGCCCTTGTCCTGCTGCGCGAGGTGATGCGCGACGATCGGCACCTCGACGTCGAACAGCGGGGTACGCACGGTGGTGCCGAACAGTGGCTGGTACCGCTCGTCGTCGGGGTGCGCGACGAGCGCGACGCACGCGGCGAGGAGCTCGGGGCGGGTCGTGTCGATGAGGATGTCGCCCGATCCGTCTGACTTGTGGAACGCCAGGGTGTGGTAGGCGCTCGGCTGATCGCGATCTTCGAGCTCAGCCTGCGCGACCGCGGTGCGGAACGTGACGTCCCACAGCGTCGGCGCTTGAGCCTGATACGCCTCGCCACGCTCGACGTTGCGGATGAACGCGAGCTGAGAGGCGCGCAACGACTCGGGGCCGATGGTGCGGTAGCTCTGCGTCCAATCCACCGAGAGTCCGAGGGTGCGCCACAGCGCTTCGAACTGCTGCTCGTCTTCCTCGGTCAGACGCTCGCACAGCTCGATGAAGTTGCGGCGCGAGATCGGCTGCTGATCCGCCGCCTTGATGCTCTTGCCGTCGCCGCCCTCGTGCGGAGGCACGAATCCTTCGACGTAGGGGAGCGTCGGGTCGCAGCGCACACCGTAGTAGTTCTGCACGCGTCGCTCGGTGGGCAGGCCGTTGTCGTCCCAGCCCATCGGGTAGAAGACGTCTTTGCCTTGCATACGCTGATAGCGGGCGACCGTGTCGGTGTGGGTGTACGAGAAGACGTGCCCCACGTGCAGCGAACCCGAGGCGGTGGGCGGCGGCGTATCGATGCTGTAGACGTTCTCACGCGTCGCGCGCTCGCGCGGGAAGGCGTACGTGCCCTGCTGCTCCCAGACCGGGCCCCACTTCGCTTCGAGGCCTTCGAGTGCCGGCTTGTCGGGAATCGCGCTCATGCGTGGGGCTCCGCTTCTCGATCCCGTGACATCGCGGGATCGGGGTTCGATGTGGACGGCACCGCGTGATCGTGCGGCAGATTTCGCTGCACTGGTGCCTGATGGTGTGACGTCCAGCTTACCCGGAGTCACTGAGCACGGAGCGGCACTCCGAGCAGTGTTTCATTCAGTGCCGGGTCGCCGCCCGGCTCGGGTTCGGTGAGGTACTGCTCCCATGAGATATCGCCGGCCGTCTCGCCCGCGGCGACGATCCATTCGTGCAGACGCTGATATCCCGGACCGATACCTGAGTAGTCGCCGCGCACGAGCAGCGTCGCCGTGCGGGCTGCGGGGATCGTTTCCGACGACACGGCCGCATCATCCGGGTCGCCGAGCTCCGCGAGCGAGCACGCGATCGGCACGGCAACGGACAGGTCAAGGCCGGCCGCCGTCGGGTTGCCATGCACGACCGCCATCGGGGGAGCGGCGGGGGCGCCCCCGAGGCGTTGGAGCGCGCCGAAGAGCGTCGGGTACGCACGATCGTAGAACGACGGCAAGTGATCGAACGGAACGGTCTCGCGCACCACGATGAGGTGTGTGAGTGGCAGGTCGCGGATCTCTGGCTCGGGTGCTGCTGCAGGGGACGTACTCATCGGGTGCCTCCTCGGTGCCGATCGGGCCGGATCCGCCCGCCGTTTCGATCCTAAACGCCGCGCGCGGGCCGACCCCGGGGAGCTTCCCGTGAGTCGGCCCGCGCGCAGCGTACCGAAAGCATCGCTCAGCTGGCGATCAATCCGGGGTAGGCGTCGCCGTACTCCTCGAGCCACGCGTCCACGGCGCCCTCGGGGTCGTTCTTGTACTCGTCGCCGGTCACGAGCCCCTCGAGTGCGCCGTAGGCCTCGTCGTCGAGCTTGATCTTCGCGATGTAGTCGGCCACCTCGGGCATATCCTCCGCGAAGCCCTGCTTCGCGAGGAAGTGCAGCGCCTCCGGGTCGCCCATCGCGCCCTTGGGGTCGGCAAGATCCTTCATGGGGAAGGCGTCGTTCGCCCAGAAGGGACGCCACAGGGTCACCACGACGTCTTCCTGGCTCTTGATCTTGTCTTGCAGCGTCGCAAGCATCGTGGCGGTCGACGAGGTCACGAGCTCGTAGTCCGAGTCGAGGCCGTACTCCGGCATCGCCACTTCCTGCGTCTGCTTCGTCAGGCCCGCACCGGGCTCGATGCCGATAATCTGGCCGTCGAAGCGCTTTGCGTCGCCCGCCAGATCTTCGATCGAGTCGATGTCGACGTAGTCGGGCACCGCCATCGTGAGCACCGCGCCGTCGTAGTAGGCGCCGAGGTCTTCGATGTCGCTCGAGTACTGCTCCATGTACGACGCGTGGGTCACCTCGGGCCAGGCGGAGGGGTAGATGTCGAAGTCGCCGCCGGCGAGTCCCGCGTAGAGCACGCCTGCCTCGGTCAGCTCGTCCATCTCGACCGTGTAGCCCATCTTGCCGAGCTGGTCTTCGAGCAGGTAGGCCGTGCTCAACCCGTCGGTCCACGCCGGCAGGTAGCCGAGCTTGACGGTGCCCTTGTCGCCGCCATCGGCCGATCCGCCGTCGCTCGAGCACCCCGCGAGGGCCAGGGAGGCCGCGGCGCCGAGGGCAATGACTCCGGCAATCGTTCGTTTCTTCTGCATCGTGCGTCCTTTCGTGCGGCGCACCGGAGTGCGCCAAATGGGAAGTGAGTTGTGGTTAGGCGGCCTTCGCCACGGTCTGCTTGCGTGCGGCATCCCGTCGGCGGCGCAGCGTGCCCAGCACGGAGCGGGGGTAGTCGCCGGGGTTGCCGAGGGCCGCCGTGACGCGGTCGAGAAAGACGGCGAGGATCACAACGCCGAGGCCGGCTTCGACGCCCTTGGCAGTGTCGAGCGTCGAGATCGCTGCAACGACCTCCTTGCCGAGGCCGTTGGCGCCGGTGATGCCGGCGACGACTGCCATGGAGAGCGCCAGCATGATGACCTGGTTGATGCCGGCCATGATGGTGGGCGTGGCGAGGGGGAGCTGGATGCCGCGGAGGATCATGCCGGGAGCCGCGCCGAAGGCGTATCCGGCCTCGACGGTCTCGGAATCGACGCTCCGGATGCCGAGCTCGGTGAACCGCACACCCGGCGCCACCGAGAACAGCACGGTGGCGAACACGCCCGGCACGAAACCGACGGTGAAGAACGTCACTGCGGGAATCAGGTACACGAAGGCCGGCATCGTCTGCATGAAGTCGAGTACCGGCTTCAACACGGCACTGAAGGTGTCGTTTCGCGCCGCCACGATGCCGAGCGGCACCGCGATGACGATGGCGATCGCAGCGGCGATCAGCACGAGTGCGAGCGTGAGCATCGCGTTCTCCCATTGATCCATGGCGACGATGAGCAGCATCGTCACCAGCGTGCCGACCGCGAGCTGCCACGATCGCACGACCCAACCGATGAGGGCGAACACGACGATGAGCACGATGGCGGGCACGGAGGTGAGACCGTCGGCGAGGCCCTCGACCAAGAACTTGACGATAATCGTGATGACATCGAGGAGCCCGTCGAAGGTGTCCTTGATCCAGTCGAGGGCCGAGGCGACCCAGTCGCCGAGCGGAATGCGGAACCCGTCCATCAGCGCACCTCCTCAGTTCCGAAGGCGAGATCTTCGGCGGCATCGGCCTCCGAGGTCTCGCCGAGTGTTGCGGTAATCATGTCGGCGGGAATCGTCGGCGTCGGTTCGATGACCGGAATCTCCGTCGTGACGGCGGGGAGGTCGGTGAGCGCTGCGAGCAGCGTGACGCGAGGCACCACGCCGATGAGGCGATCCTCATCGTCGGTGACGGCGACCGGGAGCGGGCTTTCGACCGCGAGCTCGAAGAGTTCGGAGATCAACTGCTCACGCTTCACGATCGACGGCGTCGGGCGCAGTCGTTCGGTGATGTCGGTGCCGCCTTCGCGCACCTGACGGAGCACGTCCTTGTCGCGCACGACACCGAGCAGCTTCCGCGACCCGGTGGTGACGAAGCAGGCGGACGTCTGTAGATCGCGCATAGTGCGCAGCGCCGTCCGGGGTCCGGAGCTCGCCGGCACCACGGCGCGCGGCGGTTCCATGACGTCGCCGGCGGTCAGCACGCGAGCGCGGTCGACGTCTTGCACGAACTGGGCGACATAGTCGTTCGCCGGATCGGTCAGGATGTCATTGGGGGTGCCCACCTGCACGATCCGGCCGTCGCGCATGACGGCAATCCGGTCGCCGAGGAACATCGCCTCGTTGAGATCGTGCGTGATGAAGACGATCGTCTTGTTCAGCTCTTGCTGCAGCTCAACCAACTGCTCCTGCATCTCGCGTCGGATGAGCGGGTCGAGCGCCGAGAAGGCCTCGTCCATGAGCAAGATGTCGGTGTCTGCGGCGAAGGCGCGGGCGATGCCGACGCGCTGCTGCATGCCGCCCGAGAGCTCACCGGGGAGGCGATCCTCCCAGCCCGAGAGTCCGACGCGCTGCAACCAGCCGCCAGCGCGTTCGCGGCGCTCGGCCAGGCCGACGCCCTGCAACTCGAGCCCGTACGCGACATTGTCGAGCACGGATCGGTGGGGCAACAGGGCGAAGTGCTGGAAGACCATGGACATTCGGTCGCGGCGGAGCTCGCGGAGATCGGATCCACTGAGGCCAACGACCTCGTTCCCGAATACGGTGATCGAGCCGTCGGTCGTCTCGTTCAGGCCGTTCAACATGCGAATCAAGGTCGACTTTCCTGAACCGGAAAGCCCCATCACGACAAAAATCTCGCCCTGGGTCACGGTGAAACTGGCGTCGATCACCGCTGCGGTTCCCTGAGCGCGAACCTCGTCGCGCGTCGCGCCCTTCCGGAGGCGCTTCACCACTTCCTTCGGGCGGCGCCCAAACACCTTGTACGCATGTGACACCTCGATTGCGGGTGATGCGGTTGTACTGGTCACTCTCAACTCCTCGTTTCGTGGCACGACGAAATCGGAGGCACGCCAGATACAGCGACGGGAACGCGGCAGTTTTCGCGCGCGTCTCGCCCGGCGGCCTCACAATTGGCCAGTTGTCTATTGCGGAGACGGAGCCGCCCGTGACACTCCGACGCATCGGGTACCGAATCTCGGCAGAATTTCCCCGGCGCGATTTCGGAGGTCTGGCACGCGGCCGGCCTCAACGCTGCTTCGACGCTAACAACGTGGTGCACGGATGTGCAAGGCACAGAGGGCAGAAACACGCCCGGGATACCGAGTTATATATGGCTTGATCGGGAATTTCGCATTTACCGCATCGTTATCTCTTCGTGATCAAATGGGCGATCTCGGCTCGGCTAGTGACGTAATACGCGGCGTCCTGGCCCGCGCGCAGCTCACGACAATGCGCACAGGGGAGACGCTTCCCGCTGAGGTACACTCTTCCTATCGACTGCGATCCGGCCATCACCGGGGAGTCTTCGGAAGAACCGCCACCTGGGTTCCGGGAAACCGGAATGCGCTCGGCGCAATAGAACCGAACGGTCACGGCCCGTCATCGCCGAATGAAGCGGTTACCGCGACGCCCGGCGCCGGGCGAGTGGTGACAAGCGGGGTGGTACCGCGGGAGACGGATCGCGATCCGGAGCTCGTCCCGGCAACAGGAGTAACGACCGACGCCGGAATCGAGAAGGACCCATGCCGTATCCTCAGCAGCCCACGGGAACCCCGTCAGACCACGCAGAATCCTCGTCGCCCGCAGCGGGCGCAGCATTCGGTGTTTCGCCGTCACCCCGATTCCCCGAGATCGAGCAGCGCGTGCTCGACTTCTGGTCAGCCGACGACACATTCGCGGAGTCGATCCGCCAGCGCGAGCACGCCGAAGAGTGGGTATTCAACGACGGCCCGCCCTTCGCGAACGGCCTGCCGCACTACGGCCACCTGCTGACCGGTTACGCCAAAGACGTCTTCCCGCGGTTCCAGACCATGCTCGGGAAGAAGGTCGAGCGCCGCTTCGGGTGGGATACCCATGGTCTCCCCGCAGAACTCGAGGCGATGAAGCAGCTCGGCATCACCGAGAAGTCCGAGATCGAAGAGATGGGCGTTGCGGCGTTCAACGGCAAGGCTCGTGAATCGGTGCTGCAGTACACCCGCGAGTGGGAGGACTACGTCACCCGTCAGGCGCGCTGGGTCGACTTCGAGCACGGGTACAAGACGCTCGATCTGACGTACATGGAGAGCGTCATCTGGGCGTTCAAGCGACTGTACGATCAGGGTCTCGCATACGAGGGCTCGCGGATTCTGCCGTATTGCTGGCGTGACGAGACCCCGCTGTCGAACCACGAACTGCGCATGGACGATGACGTCTACCAGATGCGTCAGGATCCCTCGGTGACCGTGGCGTTCCCCTTCATCGGGGAGCGCGCAGCGGAGCTCAACCTCACCGGCGTGCGCGCCCTCGCATGGACCACGACGCCGTGGACGCTTCCCACGAACGCGGCGCTCGCGGTCGGACCGGCCATCGCCTATGCGGTGGTGCCCGCGGGCCCCGCGGGTGCGGGCGACGGCGCTGACGCGACAGCCGCGTACCTGTTGGCCGAAGATCTGGTCGGCGCGCACGCCAAGGATCTCGGCTACGACTCAGCCGACGCCGCGGTCGCCGCGGTCTCGCGCGTGATCGCTGGGTCCGAACTGAGCGGGGTCCGCTACGAGCCGCTCTTCGACTACTTCTCCGATGTCGAGACGTGGGGCACCGAGCACTGCTGGCAGGTGCTCGCCGACGACTACGTGTCGACCACCGACGGCACGGGCATCGTGCACCAGTCGCCGGCTTACGGCGAAGACGACTACCGCATCACGACCGCTGCAGGCATGCCGACCATCGTGAGCGTCGACGCGGGTGGCCGGTTCATTGCTGCCGTGACCGACGTCGCCGGTGAACTCTGGATGGATGCGAACCGCCCGCTGATCCGTCTCGTGCGCGAGCGCGGACGCCTGCTGCGCGAGCAGAGCTACGAGCATTCGTACCCGCACTGCTGGCGCTGCCGCAATCCGCTGATTTACAAGGCGGTCTCCAGCTGGTTCGTGCGCGTCACGGACATCAAGGAACGCATGCTCGAGACCAACGAGCAGATCACCTGGGTCCCCGAGAACGTGAAGCACGGTCAGTTCGGGAAGTGGCTCGAGGGCGCGCGCGACTGGTCGATCAGCCGCAACCGCTACTGGGGCAGCCCCATCCCGGTGTGGAAGAGCGACGACCCCGAGTACCCGCGCGTCGACGTCTACGGTTCAGTTGCCGAGATCGAGGCGGACTTCGGCGAGCTGCCACGGAATGCCGACGGCGAGGTCGACCTCCACCGCCCGTACATCGACGAACTCACGCGACCGAACCCCGATGATCCGACCGGCCGATCGACGATGCGCCGCATCGAAGACGTGCTCGACGTCTGGTTCGACTCCGCATCGATGCCGTTCGCGCAGGCCCACTATCCGTTCGAGAACCAGGAGTGGTTCGAGACGCACCAGCCGGCCGACTTCATCGTCGAGTACATCGGGCAGACCCGCGGCTGGTTCTACGTGCAGCATGTGCTCGCGACCGCGCTCTTTGATCGCCCGGCATTCACCAACGTGATCAGCCACGGCATCGTGCTCGGCTCCGACGGCAACAAGATGTCGAAGTCGTTGCGCAATTACCCCGACGTGAACGAGGTCTTCGACCGCGACGGCTCCGACGCGATGCGCTGGTTCCTGATGGCGTCGCCCGTGGTTCGCGGCGGCAACCTCGTTGTCACCGAGGAAGGCATCCGTGAGGGCGTGCGGCAATTCATCCTGCCGCTGTGGAGCACCTGGTACTTCTTCTCGCTGTACGCGAAT
The DNA here is from genome assembly GCF_001273845.1 of Leucobacter musarum subsp. musarum. GTDB lineage: Bacteria > Actinomycetota > Actinomycetes > Actinomycetales > Microbacteriaceae > Leucobacter > Leucobacter musarum. Next base: position 220,588 of record NZ_JHBW01000087.1, on the reverse strand, counting down.
GCCGACGGGCTCACGGCCGAACGACGCACTGATTCGACGGACCCACTCGATCGTTACATCCTCGCGAAGACGGGGCGCCTCATCCGCGATGTGCAGTCCCACCTCGAAGGGCTCGACACGACCTCGGCCGCTGAAGCGCTGCGCGCATATGCGGAGGTGCTGACCAACTGGTACGTGCGGCGATCGCGCGACCGGTTCTGGGAGGGCGTCGCGAGCGACAAGGGCAAGCCCGAGCACCAGCAGGCCTTCGACACGCTGTACACCGTGCTCGAAACGGTGGCGCGCGTCGCCGCCCCGCTTGCTCCGCTCGTCACCGAAGAGCTGTGGCGCGGCCTGACCGGCGGCCGATCCGTGCACCTCGCTGACTGGCCCGATGCCGCGGAGTTCTCGGGCGACGACGAGCTCGTCGACGCGATGGACGAGGTGCGCCAGATCACGTCGCAGGCGCTCGCCCTCCGCAAGAGCCGCGGCCTGCGCGTGCGTCTGCCGCTCGCAGAATTGACGGTCGTCGCGGAGCACCCCGGCGCGATCGAGCCGTTCGCGGGCATCCTCCGTGAAGAGCTCAACGTGAAGTCCGTGCGTCTCGTGCAGCAAACCGACACGAGCGCGGATGAGCACGGGATCGTACAGACGCTCGCCGTGAACGCCCGCGCGGCCGGCCCGCGACTCGGCAAGCAGGTGCAGCAGGCCATCAAGGCGGCGAAGACCGGTGATTGGAGTGAGACCGACGGCGTAGTGGTCGCGGGCGGTATCGCGCTCGAACCGCACGAATACGAGCTCACCCTGCGCGCGGGTTCCGGAGACGCCGACGGCGGGCCGGCTCTGACGCTGTTGCCCGGTGGCGGTTTCGCGATCCTCGACACCGTGCTCACGACGGAACTCGAGGCCGAGGGTATCGCTCGCGATGCGATTCGCGCCGTCCAAGAGGCACGAAAGAACGCCGGCCTCGACGTCAGCGACCGGATCGTGCTTGCGATCAACGCAGAGCCTGCGCACGTCGAGGCGCTGGAGGCGCACGCCGCCCTCATTGCCGCCGAGACGCTCGCGGAAGGGTTCGCGGTGCAGGAGGCGATCGGGATCGACGCGATCGTCGACGATCTCGTCTCGCCGGGTGGCGGCGTGCACGTGTCGGGAGCCCGCGCTATCGGCGCGGAGAAAGCTCCGATCGTCATCACGATTGACGCGACCGAGTCCGCTTCGACGCGCGGAGGCGCGGCATGACCGGGCCGGCAGAACGCGTCTACGCTGAACTCCTCGAGCGCGTCGGCGAGGCGAACCCGCGTCCGCGCATCGAGCCAGTGCGTCGACTCGCCGAGCTCGCGGGGTCGCCCCAGCTCTCGTACCCGGTGATCCAGGTCGCGGGCACGAACGGCAAGACCTCGACGAGTCGCGCCATCGCCTCGCTCATGCAGGCGCACGGGCTCCGCACGGGGCTGTTCACCAGCCCGCACCTCGTCGAGTTCACCGAGCGGTTCCAGCTCGATGGAGAGCCGATTGACGGCTCAGTGCTCGCCGGTGCGTGGGACGAGTTGAAGCTGCCCCTCGAGGTGGTCGATGCCGAACTCGTTGCTGCCGGGCACGCACCGATCACCTTCTTCGAGGCACTGGCGGTGCTCGCGTTCGCGGCGTTCGCCGATGCACCGGTCGATGTCGCCGTGATCGAGGTCGGCATGGGTGGCGAGTGGGACGCGACGAACATCGTCGAAGCCCAGGTCGCCGTATTCACGCCGATCGGTCTCGACCACACCGCGATTCTCGGTCCCGACGTCGAGACGATCGCGCGCACGAAGGCCGGAATCATCAAGGACGGCTCCACGGTGGTCACAGCCGGGCAAGAGGTCGATGCGCTCGCCGAACTCGAAGACGCGGCTGCCCGCCACGGTGCGCGGCTCTACGTGCAGGGCCGCGACTTCGCGCTCGCTGACGATCGGCTCGCGGTCGGCGGGCGCCAGATCGATGTTGTCGGGCTCTCCGGTCTCGCCTACGATCCGATCTTTGTGCCGCTGTTCGGCCGCCACCAGGCCGAGAACGCGGCGCTCGCGATCGCCGCCGCCGAGGCGTTCTTCGGTGCGGATCGCCCGCTGCCGACCGAGGTCGTCGATTACGGCTTCGGAGCGTTGACGTCACCGGGCCGGCTTCAGCTCATCGGAACCGAGCCGATCGTGTACGTCGACGCGGCGCACAACCCGCACGGTGCCGCCGCGCTGGTCACGGCCGTCACCGAGTCGTTCTCGTTCGAAGAGCTCGCGCTCGTCGTGGGCGTCCTTGCCGAGAAAGATGCCACCGGGCTGCTCTCGACGCTGGCACCGATCGCGCATCGCGTCACGGTGACCCCCGTCGACTCGCCGCGCACGACGAGCGGTGATGAGCTGCGCGAGCTCGCGGAGGAGGAGATTCCCGGCACGCCGATCGAGGTCGCCGAGTCGCTCCCCGAGGCACTGGATGAGGCACGCGCCTGGGCGGCACGCGCCGACGGTCGCGCCGTGCTTGTCGTGGGCAGCGTGCTCCTCGCCGGCGAAGCCATCGCGTTCGCGCGTGCAGAGGGCTGGGGGATCGCATGAGCGGCACGCAGCCCGAGCGCGAGGGGCAGGGAGCGGGCGGGCACGATCCCGAACTGCAGTTGTCTCCGTCTGAGACCGCGGCCCACAACTCCGCCATGCGCATTGCCGGCGCCCGGCGCGGCCCGGCGTCCACCCAGAAGGCCTTGGCCTCCGTGGTGCTCGGCTTCGAGCTCTTTATCGTCGTGCTGATCGGCCTCACGCTGTTTGGGCTCGCGACGCTCGAGCCGCGCGAGCTCGGCCTCTACCTGGGTGGCGGTCTCGCGGTCGTGATTCTCGTTGGCCTCGCCGGGATGCGTCGCGGCCGCTTCGGCATCATCACCGGGTGGGTGCTGCACGCACTCATGCTACTCACCGCGATCATTCTGCCCATGGCGTTGATCGTCGGTGTGCTCTTCACCGCGCTCTGGATCTACTGCATGGTGCGCGGTGCCCGCATCGACCGCGACCGCGCCGCGTGGATGGCAGCACAGGGCGACACCGCCTGAATTCGCTACACTCGGTGCTCGGGCCACCCGCCCGAGCACTTCCCGATCACCGAACCATGAGGAGTATGCATGTCGGCAGAAGAGACCCTGATCCTGGTAAAGCCCGACGGCGTCGCCCGCGGGCTGACCGGCGAGATCATCCGCCGCATCGAGGCCAAGGGGTACACGCTCACCGATCTCCGCTTCGTGCACGCCGACCGCGAGCTGCTCGCTGCGCACTACGCCGAGCACGAGGGAAAGCCGTTCTTCGAGCCCCTGCTGGAGTTCATGTCGTCGGGCCCGTCGGTCGCGATCCGGGCGACCGGTGACCGCGTCATCGAGGGGTTCCGTTCCCTGGCCGGCACCACGGACCCGACCACGGCGGCGCCCGGCACCATCCGTGGCGATCTCGGCCGCGACTGGGGCCTCAAGGTGCAGCAGAACCTCGTGCACGGCTCCGACTCGCCCGAGTCGGCCGCGCGCGAGCTCGGTCTCTGGTTCGCCTAACACGCAGCGCAGCACGACGGCCGCGGGGGAGTAACTCCTCCGCGGCCGTCGTGTTGTCTTGGCGACGCTCGTCTAGATCTCGGGCACGATGCGCACCGCTCCCTTATCGGCCGACTGGGCGAAAGTGGCATACGCGCGCAACGCCGGCGACACCTCGCGCTCGCGGGAGCGCGGGCGATAGCCGCCCGCCAGTTCCAGCGCCGCGCGCCGTCGGTCGAGCTCTGCAGCGGGAACGTCGAGCGTGAGCTCGCGCGTCGGAATGTCGATGACGATGCGGTCGCCGTCTTCGACGAGGGCGATCACACCACCGGCCGCGGCCTCGGGGGAGATGTGTCCGATCGAGAGCCCGGAGGTGCCGCCCGAGAAGCGACCATCAGTGATGAGCGCGCAGCTCTTGCCGAGACCCCGACCCTTCAAGAATGACGTGGGGTAGAGCATCTCCTGCATGCCCGGTCCGCCCTTCGGGCCCTCGTACCGGATGACGACGACGTCGCCGGCACTCACCCGCTTGTTCAAGATCTTTTCGACGGCTTCGTCCTGCGACTCGCACACGACCGCGGTGCCCTCGAAGTGCCAGATGGACTCGTCGACGCCGGCCGTCTTGACGACCGCGCCGTCGACCGCGACGTTTCCCCGGAGCACCGCGAGCCCGCCGTCCGCAGAGTAGGCGTGCGCGATATCGCGGATGCAGCCGCCTGCCGCGTCGACGTCGAGGCTCTGCCAACGTTCTGACTGGGAGAACGCCGTCGAAGAGCGCTTGCCGCCGGGAGCCGCGTGCCACAGGTCGAGTGACTCCTGAGACGCAGTGCCACCGCGCACGTCCCACTCGTCGAGCCACTCGCCGAGGGTGGCCGCGTGCACCGTGTGCACGGTGTCGTCGAGGTGCCCGCCGCGGCGCAGCTCACCGAGGAGGGCCGGAATGCCGCCCGCACGGTGCACGTCTTCCATGTAGTAGGTGCGATCGCCGGCGACATTCGGGGCGACCTTGGCGAGGCACGGCACGCGGCGGGAGACCGCGTCGATCTCGTCGAGGCCGAACGCCACCCCGGCCTCGTGCGCGGCCGCGAGCAGATGCAGGATCGTGTTCGTCGAGCCGCCCATGGCGATGTCGAGCGCCATCGCGTTGCCGAACGCCTCGGGGGTCGCGATACTGCGGGGGAGCAGGGTGTGGTCGTCGCCCTCGTAGTGACGTTTCGTGATGTCGACGACGAGCGATCCGGCACGTTCGTAGAGCGCCCGTCGCGCCGTATGAGTCGCAAGCGTGGAGCCGTTGCCCGGCAGAGAGAGTCCGATCGCCTCGGTGAGGCAGTTCATCGAATTGGCGGTGAACATGCCCGAGCACGAGCCGCAGGTCGGGCACGCGGATTCCTCGATGGTCTGCAGGTCCGAATCCGAGATGTTCTCGTTCACCGCGTCCGAGATCGCATCGACGAGATCGAGAGTGCGCACCATGCCATTTGCGAGCACGGCGCGCCCCGACTCCATCGGGCCTCCCGACACGAACACGGTCGGAATGTTCAGCCGGAGGGCAGCGAGCAGCATGCCGGGCGTGATCTTGTCGCAGTTCGAGATGCAGACGAGCGCGTCGGCGCAGTGCGCGTTCACCATGTACTCGACCGAGTCGGCGATGAGATCGCGCGAGGGGAGCGAGTAGAGCATGCCGCCGTGGCCCATCGCGATGCCGTCGTCGACCGCGATGGTATTAAATTCGCGTGGCACTCCGCCCGCTTCGGTGATCGCATCAGAGACGATGCGCCCGACCGGCGCGAGATGCGTGTGCCCGGGTACGAACTCGGTGAACGAGTTCGCCACGGCGATGATCGGTTTGCGGCCGATGTCGGCACCGGGAACGCCGGCGGCGCGCAGGAGCGCACGCGCCCCCGCCATGTTGCGTCCGTGGGTGACCGTGCGTGAGCGATATGGAGGCATGATTCACTGCATCACGGGCACAGTACTTCGCGGAAGAGAGCGTCACTCCTAGTACTGGCAGTACTATCAGAGTATGCCTCGGCCTCGCACTCCACGACGCGTGCAACTGGGTGAGTTTCTCGCTGCTCGCCGGCGCCAGCGGGATCGCGTCGGGCTCGGTCTCCCTGCGGCTGCGGGGCGTGGCCGCGCGGGTGCGGCCCGGTCGCAGGGGCTCAGCCGCGAGGAGATGGCGACGCTCTCGGGCATGAGCGTCAGCTGGTACACCTGGCTTGAGCAGGGGCGCGACATCAACGCGTCGCGCCAGGTCATCGACGCGGTCGCCCGAGTTCTCGCGTTGACCGATGCCGAACGCGAGTACGTACGATCGCTCGTCGAGACGGGCGATGTCGCCGGCGACGTGCCCGACCGTGCCACTCCGGCCCACCTGCAACGACTCATCGATGCGCTCGACCACCCGGCCTTCATCGTCGGCACGGACTGGGCGATTCTGGGCTGGAACCATCACTACGAGTGGCTTTACGGCCCCATCGCCTCGACGCCGAAGCCTGAACGCAATCTGCTCTGGCTCATCTACACCGACCCCAGACTGCGCGCGCTGCTTCCCGATTGGGAGCGCGACAGCCGGCGTTTCCTCGCCGAGTTCCGAGCCGAGTCGGGGGTGCGGCTCGACTCGGACCGGCATCGCGCACTCATCTCGCGCCTGCACGCGCACAGCGCCGATTTTCGGGGCCAGTGGGCCGAGCACGCCGTGGAACGCTTCGCCTCGCGGCAGCGCGCGTTCGTGCACCCGGACGCCGGGCCGGTCATCTTCGAGCATCATCGTTTAGTCCCCTCGGATGCCACGGAGTTGCACGTCGTGATCTACGTGCCGATTCCCGCGCACACGCCCGCCGATGCCGACGGGGCCGTGTGGTTTCCGGTCCCGCAGATCGGCAGTGCCGGATCACCCGGCGCTCCTGACCCGCCGCGCCGCGATGTCGGTGGCGCGCGATAGCGTACCCGCATGACTCTTTCGCTCAGCGCACCCGAGGCCCGACGCGTCGCCCTCGCCGCACAAGGCTTCGCCAACACGGCGAAGCTGCGCGTGCGCCGTCCCTTCGACACGGCTCTCGAGCGACTGCACGTGCTGCAGATCGACTCGGTGAACGTGTTCGCGCGGAGCCACCATTTGCCCGTGTTTTCGCGCCACGGCCGGTACGACGCCGACGCGCTCGACCGGCATCTCTGGGAGAGCGGGGAGTTCACGGAGTACTGGGCGCACGAGGCGGCGTTCATTCCGGTCAGCGATCGTCCGCTGTTCCAGTGGCGCATGGCTGAGCGCCGCCTCCGCGACCAGCGGTCGGGCCGCGCAGACGCCCTCGCCCCGGTGCTCGACCGGGTGCGCGCGCACCTCGCCGATGCGGGCCCGTCGCTCGTACGCGATCTCGAAGACGGCCCCCGCGCGAACCGCGGGCCCTGGTGGGACTGGAGCGACACGAAACGCGCGGTCGAGGTGCTCTTCGCCTGGGGCGAGGTGGTCACCGCGGGGCGCACCGGGTTCCAACGCAGATACGCACTCGCAGAGCAGGTGCTGCCGGCGGCCGGCCTCGATGACGTATCGGCGGCACGCGCGCAGCGCTCGCTCGTCGAACGGGCCGCCCGGTCGCTCGGCATCGGTACCCTCGCCGATCTCGCGGATTACCACCGGCTGAAGTCGACGCCGGCGCGCGCGGCCGTCGCCGAGCTCGAAGCCGACGGCGTGCTGCTGCCCGTCGTCGTCGACGGGTGGCGCACGCGCTCAGGAGCACCCGAACGCGCCTGGATGCACCGCGACGCGGCGGTGCCGTCGCGCCTCGCACCAAACGCCCTGCTCACGCCGTTCGACCCGGTGGTGTGGTTCCGTCCCCGCGCCGAGCGCATGTTCGATTTCCACTACCGCATCGAGATCTACACGCCGAAAGAGCAGCGAACGTTCGGGTACTACTGCCTGCCCCTGATGGTCGGCGGCACACTGGCCGGCCGCATCGATCTCAAAGCCGATCGGGCCTCCAACACGCTGCTCGTGCAGGCCGCGTGGCAAGAACAGCGCGCGCCCGCGCGAACATCGGAAGTCGCGGCGACATTGCTGGCGCAGGCGGCGGCGTGGCAGGGGCTCGCAGACGTGCGCGTTTCGGGTATCGGCAACCTGCCGCTGCCCGCGACGATTGCCGTCGGCTGACCGCCATCCAGTCCGCCTGACAGCGGCCGTTCCGAGCTGACAGCGCTCCGACAGTGCTGTGACAGCGCCGAGCATCACACTGATGCCATGATCCAACAACACAGCGAATGGGCCGTCGAGGCCGAGTCTCTGGTCAAGGTGTTCGGAACGCACCGCGCGGTCGACGGAGTCGACCTGCAGGTGCGCACCGGAACCGTGGTCGGCGTGCTCGGCCCGAACGGCGCCGGCAAGACCACCACCCTGAGCATGCTCGCGACGCTCCTGCGCCCGGACGGCGGCTCGGCCCGCGTGTTTGGGCACGATGTCGCGCGCGAGCCCCACATCGTGCGCCAGCTTCTCGGCGTGACCGGGCAATACGCCTCGGTCGATGAGGCGCTGTCAGCAACGGAGAACCTCGTCATCTTCGGCCGGCTGCTGGGCCTGTCGAGCCGTGAGGCGCGCGCCAAGTCCGAGGAACTGCTCGAGCGCTTCGGCCTGACCGAGGCCGCGCGTCGTCCCCTCAAGCACTTCTCGGGCGGCATGCGTCGGCGTCTCGACCTCGCGGCGTCACTGATCGCCCAGCCGCCGCTCATCTTCCTCGACGAACCGACCACGGGCCTGGACCCCCGCACCCGCGGCCAGATGTGGGAGACGATTCGCGAATTGGTCGCCACCGGGTCCACCGTCCTGCTCACCACGCAGTACCTCGACGAGGCCGACCAGCTCGCCGATCGCATCGCCGTCATCGACCACGGGCGCGTCGTCGCCGAGGGCACGGCCGAAGAACTCAAATCTTCGGTCGGCACGGCGTCCCTGCACCTGCGCGTCGCCGAGCGGGGCGACCGCACGGAACTTGAGGTGCAGACCGCCCTCGACGCGGTGCAGCGCGTGCTCGGAGTGCCGGCCGTGCGCTCACCCGAGGGGTCGCGCCTCACCGCGCCGATGACCGATCCCGATCGCCTCGCCGACCTCCTCATCGAGCTGCGCGCAGCCGACGTTTCGGTCACTGAGATCAGCGTGCAGAAGCCCACCCTCGACGAGGTTTTCCTCACCATCACCGGGGCGCCCGACTCCACGGCCTCGTCAGACACCCCGAGCGAACCCGAGCGCTCCAGCGCACAGGAGGTCCACGCATGAGCACCATCGCACCCGCACCCGCATCGCTCACCCCGATCGTCCCGGCGCACGCGCGGTCGCTGCACCGTCGTCCCGGCCTCTCTGAGAGCTTCGCGCACACGCGCACCATGGCGTACCGCGGCCTCATCAAGATCCGGCGCACCCCCGAACAGCTCGTCGACGTCACGATCCAACCCATCATCTTCACCCTGATGTTCGCCTACATCTTCGGAGGCGCAATCGCGGGCGACGTGCAGACGTACCTGCCGCAGCTCATCCCGGGCATTCTCGTGCAGACCGTCATCACCGGCTCCGTCGTGACCGGCACACAGCTCCGCGAAGACATGGACAAGGGCGTGTTCGATCGCTTCAGGTCCCTGCCCATCGCGCGCATCGCTCCGCTCTCCGGAGCGCTCCTCGCCGACACCGTGCGGTACGCGATCGCCACGACCATGACGATGCTCATGGGCGTGCTGATGGGGTGGCGTCCGGGCGGCGGGCTCGCCAGCGTGGTGCTCGCCAGCCTGCTCGTCATCGCGTGCGCATGGGCGCTCAGCTGGATCTTCGCGCTCTTCGGCGTGATTGCACGCACCGCAGCCAGCGTGCAGGGCATCTCGATGCTGATCCTGTTCCCGCTGACCTTCCTCTCGAACGCGTTCGTGCCCGCTGATTCGCTCCCGAACTGGCTGCAGTGGTTCGCCGATATCAATCCGGTATCGCACCTCGTCACCGCGGTGCGCGACCTGGCGAATTCGGGGACCGTCGGGGTCGATCTGTGGACCTCGCTGCTCGGCGCCGCCGTGGTGGTCGTGGTCTTCGCACCGCTCACCGTCCGGGCCTACATGCGGAAGGCGTAGACGCGGGTCAACGCCGGGAAACGCGTGCCGCGAGTACCTCGAGTGCTCGCGGCACCCGCGTCTCCGCGGCGGCAGCGGCCGCACCCGCGGCGGTGTCGGCGATGCGCGACGCACCGTCAACACCTCGGGCGTCGAGCACCTTGAACGCACGGGCCCGGTGCGCCTCGAGGCGCAGCGCCGGCTGATCCTGACGCGCCCCCAGCACACCGGCCCAGGCCAGCGCCTCAATACCGTGGTCCATCAGCTCGTCATGGTCGATCGCCCACGCGCCCCAGGCGATCAATGCGGTGCCCAGAATCGGGCGATCGATGTATCCCTGCTGCACGCGATGCATGGCGATCACGCGGGTGCGAATTCGGTTCGCCCACGATGCGCGTTCAGCGTTCGTGAGCGTGCCATCGAGACACGCGGCGGCAAGCATGCCCGACATGGCGACCAGATACCACGGCGACGCCCGCTGCTCCGGGGTTTCAAACGCGAGCATGGCACGGGCGAACCGCCGCAACGACTCTGCGGTGTCGCCCTCGGCGCGCGAGACCTCGGCCAGCCCGAACCAGGAAATCGCTGCGAACTGATGGCGATCCCGGGACCCCGGATGGGCATCGACAAGCCCCTCGAACAGCACTCGAGCCTCTCCGGTGCGACCGAGCGACAGCAGGGTCAACCCTCGCAACCAGTTCCGCTCGTCCGCTTCATCCTCCGCATCGAACGCGTGCAGACCTGCCGCCGCGCGATCGAGCCAGGTCAGTGCGTCGCCCGGGCGTGCCGACTGGCTCGCGAGTTGCGCCAGCGTGTTCGCCGCCATCGATTCCAGCCACACCTGGCCAGAGCTCCGCGCATCGCGCCAGGCCTCGCGGGCCGATTCCTCCGCACGGCGATGCTCACCGAGATTCTCATCGAGCATCGCAGCGAAGAGGGCACCGGCGAGCATTCCTTCGGGATCGCCGACGGCACGCATCCGAGCAATTTCTGCGGCGACCCGCTCGAGATCCGGAAATACCGCGATGATCGCGGCCATGCCGCGCAACACCGAGCGCACCGCGCTCACCCGTCTCATCACCAGACGGAGCAGCGCGACAAGTCGGGGCAGGCGCACATCTTCGATGCTCGCCAACCAGACGATGCAGGTCAGCTGAGCCAGTACGATCGCCTCGTCGGGGAGCCCTTCGAGCTCCGATCGCAGACGCGCCCGCGCCGTCTGAATCACAAGGTCCGCGGCTTCTGCGCACACCACCTGGAGCTCGGTGTGCGCACCCCGCACGATGTCCGTGTGCCCCAAGAGGCACACGATCAGCACCGCTGTCTCCGAGTCGTTCTGTCGGATTGCGTGACGCAGAATCGCCACCAGGTTGTCGCGCTCCGCACGTACCTCGCGGTGCCGCGCCGCGCCGATCGCTCCAGGCACGCCGTAAAGCTGCGGGGCGAACTCGCGCACGAACCCGCGTGCCCACTGGGTGACGGCATGCTCGGCGCGTTCCGTCGTCGCCGACTCGCGCAGGCGATCCAGGCCGAATTCGCGCACGGTTTCGTACATTCGGAACCGCACCGTGTGAGTTCCGACATCGTCGTAGGCGGTCAACATCGACTGCTCGACCAGGGAGGTGAGCGCCGCATCCGCGTCTTCGGTGGCGATTCCGCTCAGTTCGAGCACAGCAAGGGCGGTCGCAGTGCTCCACCCGCCGGGCAGCAGCGCGAGCACCGCCAACGCCTCTTGCGACGTCGCATCGAGTAGTTCCCAGCTCCAGTCGATGACCGCACGCAAGGTCTGGTGGCGCTCGGGCGCACTCCGATCGCCGCCCTGCAGCAGCGTGAAACGCTGCTGCAGTCGGACTTCGATCTCGGAGATGCTCAGCGTTCGCGTGCGCGCCGCCGCGAGTTCGATCGCAAGTGGAAGTCCGTCAAGGGCGCGGCACAAACGAGCAACGGTCGCAACGTCCCCGGCGGCACTCGCGCGAATCGAGCGGGCGCGGCGCTCAAAGAGCTGTTCCGCCGACCCGGTGCCGTCACCGGCGACCTGCAGCGGGGCCAGCTCGAACACCTGCTCGCCCGGGAGCCCGAGCGGTGCCCGACTTGTCGTCAGCACCGAGAGTGTCGGAATCTGGCCCAGCACATCGTCCACCCAGCGAGCAACGTCCGCGATGATCTGCTCGCAGTTGTCGAGCACGAGGAGCGTCGGGCGCTCAGCCAGTTCCGCGAGCACCACGGCACGGAGATCCGATCGCACGTCTGAGAGACGCGCATTGGTGGTCGCCTCGCGCACACCGAGTGCGCTGGCAACGGCGCCGAGGAGGTCAGCGCCCGCGCGGACGCTCGCCAAGCGAACCATCACTACCGCCTGTTCGACTCGATGGGCGGCAGCCTGCACGAGACTCGTCTTGCCGAGCCCGCCGATGCCGAGCACCGTGACCAGGCGGTGACTGTCGAGCAACGACTCCAATGCGGCGAGGTCGGCAGCGCGCCCGACCAATCCGTCCAGCGGCCCCGGCAGCGCACCGCGCGTGCGGCTCGCAGAACGTGTATCGAGTCGAGACCCATCGACCGGCCCCTCCGATGCGCGCAGCGCTTGGAGATGGGCCGACACGACCTCGGGGCCGGGTGAGGCGCCCCAGACTTCGCGAAGTCGCACTTGCAGGCCGGCGAAGACCGCGAGTGCTTCCGCAGTGTCGCCCTGTGCAACGAACGCTCCGATCGCCTCCGCGTGCAAATGCTCATCGAATGGACGCTCTTCGAGCAGGCCTCGGTAGGCGTCAAGAGCGTCTCGTCCGCGACCGGCGTGACGCAGGCCGAGCGCTCGCTGCATGCGAATCTCGAGATGTACCGCGGCCGCCTGCTCCGCGAGCATCAGCCCAACCGGCGCATCGCCCAGATCGGCACCGGGTTCACCGGCCCAGAGCGCGAGTGCCGCCTCGAGATGCTGCAGGCGTTCGGGCGTGCGCGCCTCGGGATCTTCCCGGTCCTGCGCCACCGCTCGCGCGATGGCCCAATCGCTTCTCCCGTACTCGGCAGAGAGCGCGTACCCGGCGGCCGTCGTCACGATGACGGGCCCGCAGGCCGCACGCACGCGTGACACCAGGCTCTGCAGTGCCGCCTTGGGATGGGTCGGAAGCGCATCGCCCCAGAGCAGCTCGCCGAGCGCGGCGACGCTCATGCCCGATGAAGCCCCGCTGGCCACTGCGGCCACGAGTGCGCGGGGGAGTCGCCCCCCGGGATTGACACCATCGACGCGAATCTCGCCCAGCACCGTGATGCGTGGCGGCTCGATCGACATGGGAACGAGTGTATCGCCGCGGTCCTCCTCCTCAGCGCGTTCTCGGAGCCGCGCCGACGAATGTCGGCGGCCGCGAGTACGCTCGGAGACATGGAACCCACGCGCAGCGTCCGCCCTTTCGAAGTGGTCAGCGAGTACGAGCCGAACGGCGATCAGCCGAAGGCGATCGAAGAGCTCGCGCATCGCATCAACGCCGGTGAAACCGACGTGGTGCTGCTCGGAGCCACCGGTACCGGCAAGTCCGCAACGACGGCCTGGTTGATCGAAGCGGTGCAACGCCCGACTCTCGTCCTCGCCCATAACAAGACGCTCGCCGCGCAGCTCGCGAGCGAGTTCCGAAGCCTGCTTCCGAACAATTCGGTCGAGTACTTCGTGAGCTACTACGACTATTACCAGCCCGAGGCCTACGTGCCGCAGACGGACACGTTCATCGAGAAAGACTCCTCCGTGAATGCCGAAGTCGAACGCCTGCGGCATTCGACGACCAACGCTTTGTTGAGCCGGCGTGACACCGTCGTCGTCTCCACCGTCTCCTGCATCTACGGACTCGGTAAACCGGAGGAGTACTACGAGGCGATGGTGCCGCTCGCCGTCGGCGATCGACTTGATCGCGACGTGCTGCTGCGCCGCTTTGTCGACATGCAGTACCAGCGCAACGACATCGAATTCGTTCGCGGCAACTTTCGCGTGCGCGGCGACACGGTCGAGATCATCCCGATGTATGAGGAACTGGCGATTCGCATCGAGTTCTTCGGCGACGAAATCGAAGCGCTGTACTACCTGCATCCGGTGACCGGTGACGTGATCAAACAGGTCGAGACGATCTCCGTGTTTCCTGGCTCTCATTACGTCGCGAGTCGGGAGGTGATGCATCGCGCGATGGGGCAGATCTCGGAAGAACTCGACGTGCGCACCCGAGAACTCAAGCAGCAGAACAAGCTGGTCGAGGAGCAACGGTTGCGCATGCGCACCACCTTCGATCTCGAGATGATGGAGCAGATCGGATTCTGCTCGGGCATCGAGAATTATTCGATGCACATGGACGGGCGCAGCCCCGGCGAGGCTCCGCACTGCCTGCTCGATTACTTCCCCGACGATTTTCTCGTCGTCATCGATGAGTCGCATGTCACCGTGCCGCAGATCGGTGCGATGTTCGAAGGTGATGCGTCGCGCAAACGTACGCTCGTCGACCATGGCTTCCGCCTGCCGAGCGCGCTCGACAATCGACCGTTGAAGTTCAGCGAGTTCAAAGATCGCGTCGGCCAGACGGTCTACCTCTCGGCCACTCCCGGTAAGTACGAGCTCGAGCGGGCCGATGGCGTCGTCGAGCAGATCATTCGACCGACCGGCCTCATCGATCCGAAGATCGTGGTCAAACCGAGTGAGGGCCAGATCGACGACCTCCTTGAAGAGGTGCGCCTCCGAGCCGAACGCGACGAGCGAGTGCTGGTCACGACGCTCACGAAGAAGATGGCCGAACAGCTCACGACGTTCATGGAGGAGTCGGGCGTACGCGTGCGCTATCTGCACTCCGATGTCGATACCCTGCGCCGCGTCGAGCTCCTCTCCGAGCTTCGCGCCGGTGTGTACGACGTGCTGATCGGCATCAATCTGCTGCGTGAGGGTCTCGACCTCCCCGAGGTCTCACTGGTCGCCATTCTCGACGCCGACAAAGAAGGGTTCCTGCGCTCGAGCACCTCCTTGATCCAGACGATCGGCCGCGCCGCGCGCAACGTTTCCGGCGAGGTGCACATGTACGCCGATCGCGTCACGCGCTCCATGCGTGAGGCCATCGATGAGACCGATCGTCGCCGAGAAATCCAAGTCGCGTACAACGCGGAGCACGGCATCGATCCTCAGCCCCTGCGCAAGAAGATCGGGGACATCACCGAGATGCTGCAGCGCGAGGCGGCGGATACCGAAGACGTGCTGTCTCGCACGGGGGCGCACGCGCAACGCGGTTCGGGCGGATCGTCGCAGCGCGCCAAGGGCAAGGCAGCAGCGCGCGCGGGAGCGATCGCAAGCGAAGGCGCCGGCAAGCTGCATGAACTGATTGCTGATCTGACCGACCAGATGCTGGTCGCCGCCGAGGAGCTCAAGTTCGAGCTCGCCGCGCGGCTCCGCGACGAGGTCTCAGAGCTCAAACGCGAATTGCGCAGCATGGATCAGGCCGGCCACCTCTAGGCCCGAATCGGAGGCGGACGAGATGTACCGGGAATTCGCCGTAGCGGGCATCGGCGTGCTGTGGCGCGCCGATGCCGATCACCCCGGTGATCGCGCGCATGCGTTGCCCGAGGAGCACACTCGCCGTGTACTCATCCCCGCCGATGGCTGTACTGACCTCGTGCTGCATCGCGATGAGTTGCGCATTGCGGGGCCATCGACGCGTGTGATCCATGCTGACGCGGCGACGCCCGGTTCAGCGGCTTCCGTCGGTATTCGCTTTCAGCCCGGAACCGCCAGCGAATTCCTCACCCACCCGCTCACCGAGCTGCGCAATCAATCGATCGTCGCGGACGCGGTCATCGATTCCCGCCTGGCCCGAAAGTTGAGGCTTGGCATGGAGCAGCTGGCTGCGGCCCCCGCTGACTACGCACATGACCTGGGAGCGGAGCTGTTCCGCGAACTGCGGGAGGTCCGCGCCAGTCGGCGAGGCATGCACGCGTTCGACCGCGAGCACCCCGTCGACTGGCGAGCGTGCGTGCGGCGAAGTGCCGAACGAGGCCTCTCCCTCCCGGCCTTGCTCTCCGAACTCGACACTTCAGAACGTCAGTTGCACCGCCGTATGGCGTCGGAGTTCGGGTACGGGTACACGGCACTCCGCAAAGTGCAGCGTTCGATGAGAGCCCGCACCCTGCTCCGGTCGGGAGCCACCGCGTCCGACGTTGCCGCGCGCCTGGGATTCGCCGATCAATCGCATCTCACCCGCGACCTGCGCAGCACCGCGGGAGTGTCCCCGGCCGCCCTGCACCGACGTGTGGCACCATCGGCGGAACCCTCCGCGGCGGCACGCTAGTCCGAGTCTGGCAGCGCCGCGTAGAGATCGATCGAGTTGCCGTCTGGGTCGAGCACCGTCGCGTAGCGCTGACCCCACGGCGCATCCCACGGCGCCGTCTCGCCGGCGTTCGGATGCTCGCGGACGATGCGGGCATATGCCTCGTCGACGGCGCTGGGGGATTCGGCGCTGAATGCGAACGCGATGCGGTTATCGCCCTTCGGCAGCGTGAATCCGGGAATAAAGCTTTCGAGTGTCGAGACCGGATCCCATGCGAGCTTCATGCCATTCGGAAGCACGTGCTCGACATGCGGAGCGTCGTCCTGCCCGTCTGGGATGTTCAGACCGAGCGAACGGTAGAACGCGAGCGAAGCGCCGAGGTTTGCGGTGACAATGCCGATGAAATCGAATGTGAGCGTCATGGGTTCAGCGTAGGCGGCGCCGAGCCATCCGTATTGAACAATTCGGACACCGGCGCACCGGACTCACAGGATCACATATCCGTAGCGATCGGCCGCGCGATCGACCACGCCCGAGAGCTCATCACGATCCAAACGCATGCGCGCGAGCGGATGGCGGGGGAGCGCCGACTGTGCCGGGGCCCACATCGCGACGACGCGCTCGCTGGGGATTACCGAAGACGCAGAGATCACGCCGTCGAGCTGAGGGTAGGCCTGTCGGATCGCGCGCGCCCATCGCCGGCTCTGTGCGCGTTCACCCGATGAGATCGCGGCGTTGCCGCCGGCGACGGAGATCCAGTCACTGTCGCTGACATCGAGGAGCCGGAGCTCTCGGGTCACCGCAAAGATCGTCACCTCGGGCGCATCTTCGGAGCGACGGATGATGCGCGTTGATTGGAACACTTCGAGCACGCAGGCGTCGAACGCCGTGATCGCTGGCCGTTCGAGGACCGCGTAGAGCACGCCCTCCCCGGGGTGCTCACCGACGGGCTCGGGGTGCGGGTCGAACCGGGCGTCGAGCGGGCCGTAGTTCCGGAAATCATGCCAGCGCACGGGGTGCGGGCCGGCCGTCTTCGAAATACGAGCGAATGCGGTGCCGGCAGGAAGTGAGCGCACCCAGGTGGGGTCGGCCTCGAGGTCGGGGAAACGAGAAGGATCGACCTCGGGCAATCGTTCACTCATGGGAGTCGATGCAGCGCATCGTCGACCGCAATGGCCGCGGCCGCCGGATCTCCGCCCTGTGCGAGCCATTCGAACGGAGCGAGTTCCTCCCCATCGCCCCGAAGCGACGGTGCCGGCGACGTCAGTACCCGTTCAGCCAGCAGCATGGGGGTGCCCGCCGGAATCGCCCGCGCCACCGTGCCCCAGCCGTTGAGCTCGCGGTCATGCGGGAACTGGAATCGCGGCAGGTACCAACCGTCGCTGCGACGCTGCGCGAGCAGCGAGCCAGCCGCGCACCGCTGCCGCACCCGGGCCGCAGTCACGCCGAGCATCTCGGCGGTTTCCGTCACCGTCGCGCTTCGATCGGCGACTTGGCGATCCCACAGCATTCCACGCGTCGTCGCTGCAAGCGGGGTCGGCTCGCGGAGTTCTGTTTCCGTCACCCCGAAACGTGCCAACGACTGAACTTCGGAGGCGCTCAGCCCTCGCGAGTCTGCAGCTTGATGCGCGAGCACGCCGGCGAGCAATGCCTCAGCGGCATCCAGGCGCTCGTGATCGATCTGCGTGACGAGCGCATGGACGCGCTCGACGGCGGGATCGGTACGTGCGCGGGTGGATCGACGCGCGACGGGGGAGAGCTGCGGCAGGGACACGGAGCATCCTTTCGTTGTCTTATGTCGATAGTACTCGCGTGCGGCCGAACCCGCCAGGGTCGAGCGGCGAGTCGTCGTACGTATGTTCGAATTCTCGGCAACGGCGACGTAGAATGGAGCGGTGACTACGACGCCCACTGCCCCCATCCGCTCCTCATCCGCTCACGCCCAGATCAGCGTGCAAGGGGCGCGCGTCCACAATCTCCAGAACGTGGACCTGTCGATTCCGCGCGACTCAATGGTGGTGTTCACGGGGTTGTCCGGGAGCGGCAAATCGAGCCTGGCGTTCGACACGATCTTCGCCGAGGGGCAGCGACGTTACGTCGAATCGTTGAGCGCGTATGCCCGACAGTTCCTCGGCCAGGTGGATCGGCCCGACGTCGATTTCATCGAGGGCTTGAGCCCCGCCGTGTCCATCGACCAGAAATCGACCAACCGCAACCCTCGATCGACGGTGGGCACGATCACCGAGATCTACGACTACATGCGTTTGCTCTGGGCCCGCATCGGCGTGCCGCACTGCGCCGTGTGTGGGGAGCGAATCGCCTCACAGACGGTGCAGCAGATCGCCGACCAGTTGATGGAGCTTGACGAGCGCACGCGCTACCAGGTGCTCGCGCCGGTCGTGAGCAAGAAGAAGGGGGAGTTCGTCGACCTCTTCCAAGACCTCGCCGCGAGCGGGTATTCTCGCGCACTCGTCGACGGCGAGATGATTCAGCTCTCCGATCCGCCCAAGCTGAAGAAACAGGTGAAGCACGACATCTCGGTCGTCGTCGACCGGCTCGTCGCCAGCCCCGAGATCCTCGGCCGCCTCACCGACTCGCTCGAAACCGCACTCAGACTTGCAAGCGGCATCGTCGCGATCGAATTCGTCGATCAAGACGCCGATGCCGCTGATCGAGTGCAGCTCTTTTCGGAGCATCTCTCGTGCCCGAACCAGCACCCGGTGCAACTTACCGAAATCGAGCCGCGCACATTCTCGTTCAATGCACCCTTCGGCGCATGCCCGACCTGTTCCGGTCTCGGCACCAGCATGTCGGTCGATGAAGATCTGGTCTTGGGTGATCCCGAGCTTTCCATCGCGGAAGGCGTCATCGTTCCCTGGACCAGCCAGGGCAAGAGCCTGTACCAATACTACGAGAAGCTGCTTGTCGGCCTGTCCGACGACCTCAATTTCTCGCTGAAGACTTCATGGTCCGATCTCGGCGAAGAGGTGCAACAGGCCGTTCTCTACGGCAACGACTTCAAGGTGAATGTGCGCTGGCGCAACCGGTTCGGGCGCGAAGTGAAGTACTCCTCGGGGTTCGAAGGGGTGATTCCCTTCATCGAACGCCAATACGCGGAGGCGGAGTCAGACACGAAGCGCGATCGCTGGTCTGAGTTCCTGCGCGAAGTGCCGTGCCATACGTGCCAGGGGCAGCGACTCAAGCCAGAGGTGCTCGCGGTGACCGTCGACGCGCAGTCCATCGCGAGCGTCGGCGAGTACAGCTTGACCGACGCGAAGCGCTTCTTCGACGAGGTCGTGCTCTCGGACCGCGAGGCGAAGATTGCCGCGCAGGTGCTTCGCGAAATCCGATTGCGCTTCGACTTCCTGATCGAGGTCGGTCTCGGCTACCTCACTCTGGCACGGGCGGCAGGCACGCTCTCCGGCGGCGAAGCGCAGCGCATTCGTCTCGCCACCCAGATCGGCTCCGGTCTCACGGGTGTGCTGTACGTGCTCGATGAGCCCAGCATTGGGCTGCATCAGCGAGACAATCGCCGCCTCATCGAAACCCTGATCAAATTGCGCGACCTCGGCAATACGCTGATCGTCGTCGAGCACGACGAGGAAACGATCGAGGCCGCAGACTGGATCGTCGACATCGGCCCAGGTGCCGGCGTCGAGGGTGGAACCGTCGTCCATTCAGGCAAGTACGACGAATTGCTCGAGAACACCGCTTCGATGACCGGTGACTACCTGGCAGGTCGGCGAGGCATCGACACTCCGAAGCGTCGGCGCAAACGCGACCGCAAGCGCGAACTCAAGGTCATCGGTGCGCGCTCGAACAACCTCCGCAACGTCGATGCCACGTTCCCGCTCGGAGTGATGACCGCGGTGACCGGTGTTTCGGGCTCGGGCAAATCGACGCTCGTGAACGACATTCTCTATCGAGTGCTCGCCAACCAGTTGAACGGCGCGCGCCTAGTGCCGGGCAAGCACACGCGGGTAACCGGCCTTGAACACCTCGACAAGGTCGTGCACGTCGACCAGGCGCCGATCGGCCGTACGCCGCGTTCCAACCCCGCGACGTACACCGGTGTCTTCGACAAGATCCGCAATCTCTTCGCAGAAACTCCTGAGGCGAAGACTCGCGGCTATCTGCCCGGTCGTTTCAGCTTCAACGTCAAGGGCGGTCGGTGCGAGGCATGCTCCGGTGACGGCACCCTGAAGATCGAAATGAACTTCCTCCCCGACGTGTACGTCGCGTGCGAGGTCTGCGGCGGGTCGCGGTACAACCGAGAGACGCTGCAGGTGCGATACAAGGGAAAGAACATCTCCGAGATTCTTGAGATGCCCATCGCGGAAGCCGAGCAGTTCTTCGAGCCGATCTCGTCGATTCACCGGTTCATGAAGACGCTGGTCGATGTCGGCCTCGGCTATGTGCGCTTGGGGCAGAGCGCGACGACCCTCTCCGGTGGTGAAGCGCAACGCGTCAAGCTCGCAACAGAACTGCAGAAGCGGTCGAACGGTCGCAGCATCTACGTACTCGATGAACCGACGACGGGGTTGCACTTCGAAGACGTGCGCAAGCTCCTGCTCGTGTTGAACGGCCTGGTCGAGAAGGGCAACACAGTGATCACGATCGAACACAACCTCGACGTCATTCGGAGCGCCGACTGGGTGATCGATCTGGGCCCCGAGGGCGGCTCCGGTGGCGGCATGATCATCGCGGAAGGCACCCCTGAACAGCTCTCGACCGTCACAGAGAGTCACACTGGCCAGTTCCTCGCCGAGGTCCTGAACGGTCGCGCGAAAGCGTCCGCTTGATCGACACCGACCGCAGGGCCGATTTCCGTCCGGCTCAGGGGGAAATCCCGACGTCACCTGGGGTGTATCGCTTCAGCGATCGACACGGTCGCGTGCTGTACATCGGCAAGGCGAAGAACCTGCGTGCGCGGCTCGCGAACTATTTCCAACCGTTGCACTCGCTCATGCCGCGTACGCGCACGATGCTCTCGCTCGCGGCGAAGCTCGACTGGACCGTGGTCGCGACGGACACTGAATCACTCGTACTGGAGCACACCTGGATCACGGAGTACAAGCCGCCGTTCAACGTCCAGTTCAAGGACGATAAGACCTATCCGTATCTTGCGGTGACCCTGCGAGAAGAGGCGCCCCGCCTCGTCATCACGCGGAATGAGCGTATTCGCGGCGCAAAGTACTTCGGGCCGTATCCGAAGGTGTGGGCGCTGCGTGAAACCACTGCGCTCTTGCAGCAGGCATTTCCGATTCGCACCTGCAACGACAGCGACTACCATCGCGCGATGTCGACGGGCCGTCCGTGCCTTGCCGGCCAGATCGGGCGCTGCAGCGGTCCGTGCTCGCAGCTCGTCACCCTCGACGAGCATCGGGACCGAGTGAATGCTCTGGTCTCGTTCTTGAACGGGGGAGACACGCGTCATCTGAAAGACCTGCAGGTCGCCATGCGCTCAGCCGCGCTCGAACAGCGCTATGAAGACGCCGCTCGACTGCGCGATCAGGCCCAGGCGGTCGAACACGTCATGGAGAAGAACGCGGTGGTGCTGGCACTCGACGTGAACCTCGATGTGTTCGGACTGCGCTCGGATGAGCTGGCCGCAGCCGCACACCAGTTCATCATTCGCGGCGGCAGAATTCGCGGCGAACGCAGCTGGATCGTGGATGTGGAGCTCGACGATTCCCCTGAAACGCTGCTCGAACAAGTGCTCCAATCCGCATACGAAGGCGAACGCGAACCGCCGCCTCAGGTCCTGGTACCGCGGCTTCCCGCCAATGCTCCCGATCTGGAAGTGGCGCTCGCCGCACGACGCCCGCGCAAGGGCAAGGTGCAGATCCGCGTCCCGGAGCGCGGCGACAAAGTGCAATTGATGGACCGGGCGGTGCTCAACGCCGGCGAGCATCTGATTCGGCACAAGTTGAAGCGCGCCGCAGATCTGACCGCGCGTACCGATGCACTTGCCGAGTTGCAGCGCTCGCTCGACATGGACGAGCCTCCGTTGCGTATCGAATGCATCGATGTGTCCCATTTGCAGGGAACCGGAGTCGTGGCGTCACTGGTGGTGTTCGAGGACGGGCTGCCCGCCAAGGGCGCGTATCGCAAGTACCGGATCGAGCAGACCACGGACGACACCGACTCGATCTATCAGGTGGTCTCGCGCCGCGCCGCTCAGCTGAACGCCGCACGCGAGTCTGGCGAGGCTCCCAGCGGCATCTACCGAGACCGGCCGCAACTCCTCATCGTCGATGGCGGAGAACCGCAAGTTCGGGCGGCGGCGCGCGCGCTCGCGGAAGCCGGGATCACTGATGTGGCACTCTGCGGCATCGCCAAGCGCCTCGAAGAGATCTGGCTGCCGAACGACCCGTTCCCGGTGATCCTTCCGCGCACGAGCGAGGCGCTCTTCCTCGTGCAACGGGTTCGCGACGAAGCACACCGCTTCGCGATCACCTTCCAACGGCAGCGACGCAGCACGTCGATCTCGAGTCGGCTCTCCGAGATTCCCGGTCTCGGGCCCAAGCGCGTGCAGGCACTCCTGAAACACTTCGGGTCGGTGACCCGTCTGCGTGCGGCCTCCCTCGCCGAGCTCGCAGCAGCGCCGGGCGTCGGCGAGAAATTGGGTGAGCAGATTCTCGCCCACCTGCAAACGGATCCCCAGCCGGGCGCTAAGCTAGAGGCCGCACCGGACGCGATGCAAGGAGAGGAGCACGGCGCATGAACGACGCGGCAACTCGACAGGAAATCCTCATCGTCACCGGCATGTCCGGCGCAGGTCGCAGCACCGTCGCAAACACCCTTGAAGATCTGGGCTGGTACGTCGTCGATAATCTTCCCCTGCCGATGCTGAAGACGCTCGCCGATATGGCCGATCGTTCCGGGGGAGCACTCCCGCGCATCGTCGCGGTTGTCGACGTTCGCGGGCGCGATCTGTTCGAAGACATTCAGGCCACCGTCGCCGAGCTCCGTGATAACGCGACCGTTCGCGTCGTGTTTCTCGACGCAACGGACGACATCCTGGTGCGTCGATACGAATCCGTTCGTCGGCCGCACCCGCTCCAGGGCGATGAGCGCAGCCTCGCCGAGGGTATCGGCTTGGAACGCGAGCGTCTTCAAGAGCTTCGGGCCTCCAGCGACGTCGTCATCGACACTTCGCGTTACAACGTGCACGAACTCTCGACGGCGACCCGCGAGCTGTTCTCCGATGACAACACTCCCGGCCTGCAGCTCTCCGTATCGAGTTTCGGCTTCAAATACGGCGCGCCGACCGATGTCGATCTGATGGTCGACATGCGTTTTCTGCCGAATCCGTTCTGGGAGCCCGAGCTGCGCGCCCTGACCGGAGTCGACCCAGAAGTGAAAGACTACGTGCTCAGTCGCGAAGGTGCGACGGAGTTCCTGGACCACTACGTCGCAGCTCTTGCTCCAGTGCTCGCGGGCTTCCAGCGAGAGAACAAACGACATGCTTCGCTCGCGGTAGGATGCACCGGCGGCAAACACCGCTCCGTTGCGACTGCGCGAGAACTCGCGGACCGGCTCGCCGGGCTGCCGGGCGTCAGTGTGAATCTGCGCCATCGCGACCTCGGTCGCGAGTAGTCGACGCTGCACCGTCGACCGATCTACCGAACCACCCCTTCCCGAAAGGACCCCATTCGTGCTGTCTACCACCGAGGTCAAAAGTGAACTCGTGCGATTCCCGGTGCAGCGCACCGGCGAACGCGTCGCCGAGGTCGCCACGATCCTCCGTCTTGCAGGCGGGCTGCACACGATTTCCGGCCGAATCGCCCTCGAGGCCGAACTGCACACTCCGCAGATCGTCCAGCGCGTGCGCAAGGATTTGGCCGAGTTGTACGGCATCCGCTCAGAAGCGAAGCAGTTGCCCCCGTCGAGCACCCGTCCGGGTGCGCCCCAGTTCCTCGTCCGCGTGCTCGATGGCGAAACCCTCGCGCGTCAGCTCGGACTCCTCGACCAGCGTCGTCGCCAGATCCGCGGTCTTCCGAACCGCCTGACCACGGGCGCTCAGCCCGAACTCGCGGCGATCTGGCGCGGTGCGTTTCTCGCCCGTGGCGGACTCACGGCGCCCGGCCGATCCGCGAATCTGGAGATCGCCTGCCCGAGCAACGAGGTCGCCATGGCGTTGGTCGGCGCCGCGGGGCGCATTGGCGTCGATGCGAAGAGTCGTGAGATTCGCGGGCAGCACAAGGTGTTGATCCGCGACAGCGAAGCCATCAGCCAGATGCTTGGACTCATGGGCGCTGAAGACGCTCGCACCAGCTGGGATGAGCTGCGTCGTGCGCGTGAAACGCGTGCGACGGCGAATCGTCTCGTGAACTTTGACGATGCGAACCTGCGACGCTCAGCCCAGGCTTCGGTGGCGGCTTGCGCACGCGTGGAACGCGCGCTCGAGATTCTCGGTGACGGGGTGCCTGAGCACCTGCGGTACGCGGGGGAGCTGCGTCTCACCCACCGCGAGGCGAGTCTCGATGATCTCGGTGCGCGAGCCGAGCCGGTGCTGACAAAGGACGCTGTGGCCGGGCGTATTCGACGTCTCCTCGCCATGGCCGACAAGGAGGCCGAGTCGCGCGG
The DNA here is from genome assembly GCF_001273845.1 of Leucobacter musarum subsp. musarum. GTDB lineage: Bacteria > Actinomycetota > Actinomycetes > Actinomycetales > Microbacteriaceae > Leucobacter > Leucobacter musarum. The sequence goes on along the minus strand of NZ_JHBW01000087.1, from coordinate 196,123 downwards.
CATCCCGGGTACCGAGGCAAGCCTCCCCGAGGAGCTCGACGCAATTTAGCGCAAGGCGAACATCCCGGCAATCCCCGGTGTCACTCGGCGCCATCCTCTCCACGAGGGTGGCGCCGAGCCATAGACTGAAGTTGATCGACTGTCCCCGAGAGATTGGATCGCCACATGGCTGCCTACTCACTTCCTGAACTTCCCTATGATTACGCTGCCCTTGAGCCGCACATCAGCGGCAAGATCATGCAGTTGCACCACGACAAGCACCACCAGGCTTATGTCACCGGAGCGAACACAGCTCTCGATCAGCTCGCTGAGGCCCGCGAGACCGGCAGCCTTGCTGCCGTGAACAAGCTCGAAAAGGACCTGGCGTTCAACGTCGGCGGTCACGTGAACCACACGATCTTCTGGAACAACCTCTCGCCTGAGGGTGGCGGAAAGCCTGAGGGCGAGCTCGCAGCTGCGATCGACGAGTACTTCGGCGACTTCGAGAAGTTCCAGGCCCACTTCACCGCCACCGCGCTCGGTGTGCAGGGCTCGGGCTGGGCAGTGCTCGCCTGGGACGCGCTCGGACAGCGTCCGAACATCGTGCAGCTCTTCGACCAGCAGGGCAACCTCCCGGCAGGCACCATTCCGCTGCTGCAGCTGGATGTCTGGGAGCACGCGTACTACCTGGATTACCTCAACGTGCGCGCGGACTATGTGAAGGCCTTCTGGAACATCGCCAACTGGCAGGACGTCGCGCGTCGCTTTGAGGCAGCGCGTACGCAGACGCCCGGCCTGATCTAACTCGCCGTTCAAGGAGCCCCCACACCCTATGCGCATCATCGACACCCTGGGATCCCTGCGCGCCAAGACGGTCATCGTCCGCGTCGATCTCAATGTTCCCCTCAGCGACGGCGTCATCACCGATGACGGCCGCATTCGCGCGTCGCTCACGACGATCCGCGAGCTGAAAGATGCGGGCGCCAAGCTCGTACTGATCAGCCACCTGGGCCGCCCGAAGGGCGAGCCCGACCCGCAGTACTCACTGCGGCCGGTGGCGGAACGCATGGCTGAACTCCTGGGGGCTCCGGTCGAGTTCGTCCCGGAGACGATCGGAGACGCAGCCTCGGCCGTGATCTCCGGTCTCTCCGAGGGCGACATCGTGCTGCGCGAGAATCTCCGATTCAACGCTGCTGAGACCAGCAAGAACCCTGATGAGCGGCTCGCATTTGCTCAGCGACTCGCCACTGGCGCCGATGCGTTCGTCTCCGACGGTTTTGGAGTCGTGCACCGTCAGCAAGCGAGTGTCTTCGAACTCGCACAGATACTCCCGAGTGCTGCTGGCCGATTGGTCGCGGCGGAACTCGAGGTGCTGCAGCGTTTGACGGTCGATCCGGCACGGCCGTATGCGGTCGTACTCGGCGGGTCGAAGGTCTCCGACAAACTGGGCGTCATCTCGCACCTGATCGAACGCGTCGACACGCTCCTCATCGGCGGCGGTATGGTCTTCACCTTCCTCAAGGCACAGGGTCATGCGGTTGCGTCGAGTCTTCTCGAGGAAGATCAACTCGACACGGTTCGCCGGTACCTCGCGGATGCGGAGCGCCGTGGCGTGCAGATCGTGCTCCCGACGGACATCGTGGTCGCGGAGAAGTTCGGCGCCGACGCCGCGTTCGAAACCGTGCCGGCTGACGCGATCGAGTCGTCCCGCTTCGGTGCGTCAGGTCTCGGCCTCGATATCGGCCCTCAGTCGGCCGCAGCGTTTGCGCAGGTCATCGCCGAATCGAAGACGGTCTTCTGGAACGGCCCCATGGGCGTGTTCGAGATTGACGCATTTGCGTCAGGAACACGTACGGTCGCCCAAGCGTTGACCGACACGAGCGGTTTCACGGTCGTCGGAGGGGGCGACTCAGCTGCTGCAGTTCGCGCACTGGGCTTCAGCGACGATCAATTTGGTCACATCTCCACCGGCGGCGGTGCGAGTCTCGAATATCTGGAGGGCAAGACCCTCCCCGGCCTGGAGGTACTCGCATGAGCGACACCGCACCCGATCAGTCCACCGTGCCGTCCGTGCGCGAGCCGCTCCCGCCGGCCGAGCGCACACCGCTCATCGCCGGCAACTGGAAGATGAATCTCGATCATCTGCAAGCTATCGCGCTGGTTCAGAAGCTCTCCTGGGGGCTGCAAGACGTGCGCCACGACTACAGCGATGCCGAAGTCGTCGTCTTCCCGCCCTTCACTGATCTCCGTTCGGTGCAGACTCTGCTTGCAGCTGACAAGCTCTCGCTGGGTCTCGGTGCACAGGATCTCTCACCCCATGCATCCGGCGCCTACACCGGAGACATTTCTGCTGCGATGCTCTCGAAGCTCGACGTCGCGTATGCGCTCGTCGGGCACTCTGAGCGACGCGACGGCCACGGCGAAAGTGATGAGGTCGTAGGCAACAAAGCTCGAGCCGCGCACGAGGCCGGCATCGTTCCGGTGATCTGCGTGGGGGAGACCGCCGAAGATCTCGAACAGCACGGTGCCGCGGCGATCCCGGTCGCGCAGCTCACCGCCGCGCTCGCGCTTCTCCCGAGTGACGCCGAGTTCGTCGTCGCATACGAGCCGGTCTGGGCGATCGGAAGCGGGCAGGCCGCGACTCCCGAGCAGGCCGAAGAAGTGGCTCGCGCGCTGCGCGAGCATCTCCGCGACATTCGCGATGACGCGCGCGCGGCATCGACGCGGATTCTGTATGGCGGCTCGGTCTCCAGCCAGAACATCGCGGGGTTCCTTGCCCAGCCGAATGTCGATGGCGCGCTCATCGGAGGCGCCAGCTTGAAGGTCGATGAATTCACGCGAATCATCCAGTTCAAGAAGCACGTCACGGCCGGCTGAACCCGGCCCCGGTATACTGGGGTCTGGCCTCTCGCGCCCGCGACCCCTGAAAGGTGCACTTCGTGCTCATTTTGAAGATCATTCTGCTCGTTATCCTCGTGCTGACGAGCTTGCTGTTGACGCTGTTCATCCTCCTGCACAAGGGGCGTGGCGGCGGTCTTTCCGACATGTTCGGTGGCGGCGTGACCTCGAGCCTCGGTTCATCGGGCGTTGCTGAGCGCAACCTGAATCGCATTACGATCGTCGTCTCACTCGTGTGGTTCGCGGCAATCGTCGGGCTCGGGCTGATCGCGCGTTTCTCCGTCGTCTAATCGACAGAGCGACCGCACCCCGCACCCGTATTAGAAAGGCAACTCTTGGCAGGCAGTAACGCCATTCGTGGCGCTCGCGTCGGATCCGGCCCGATGGGCGAAAAGGATCACGGCTCCCGCGCTGAACGCACCCAGATCTCGTACTGGGACGCTCTCGGCAATGAGACGGTTCGCTATTTCGCGGCTGACGTCCCTGAAGACGAAATTCCCGAGCAGATCGATTCCCCGACGACTGGCCTTCCGGCTGGCCGCGACAAGGAGAATCCGCCGCTGCTCCCGAAGAACGAGCCCTTCAAGACGCACCTTGCGTACGTGAAGGAGCGCCGTACCCCTGAGGAAGCCGAAGAGCTCCTTGAGGCTGCGTTGGAGAAGCTGCGGACCCGTCGCGGTACCGCGCGCAAGTCCGCATAGTTCAGTCCGCGATACGACGAAGGCCCCGGTGTTCCACCGGGGCCTTCGTCGTTGGTGCAGGTATCGCTCAGGTCAGCGCTGCGCCCAATGCACGAACCATTGCCGCGAGGTCATCCGCAGCCAGTGCAAACACCGGTCTCCCGCGCTCGATGAGCACGCTGCGATCGCCTCGCGCCTGAGCGGTGATGAGCGCATCAAAGCCCCCGTCACCGCCCGGAATGGGGAAGGGCTCAGGCGATGCGTCGGAAATCTGCAGGAAGACGGCGTTCGCCGGCCCGCCCTTGTGCAGCTGTCCGGTCGAGTGCAAGTAGCTCGGCCCCCAACCCAGCGCCACCGGAATCTGCAGCACTCCGGCAAGCTGGTCTCGAAGCTGTTCCAGGGGAACGACGGCATCGCCGTGCGGATCCGCATAGGCCTGAAGCGAGAGATAGCCTGCGTCAGCGGCCGCCTGCTGCAGCGCGGAGACGAGCGACGCGGCATCAGCGACGTGCGCGCCCTCGGGTTCCGCAAGGAGGATGGCCCCTGCGAGCTCGGCGAGCACCGTGCCCGTGGGGGCAGTAGTCGTCGGCTGCGCGGCAAGTGCGGAGCGTGCAGCGACCTTTGCCGATTCGACGTCGGGTTGGTTGAACGGGTCGATCCCCATCAGCCGGCCCAACGCAGCAGTCGCGACCTCCCACAGGAGGAACTGGCCACCGAGAGAGCCCGACACCGAGACGTCGGGGGAGAACGAGGCGGCAGATTCCGCGTCGGACTCATCCGTCACCGCGACCACCTGTGCGCTCTGCGGCACCGTGCTCAGTTCTGGCGCATCGGCATGGAGCGCGATCGGGAGCACCCCGAGCCCGTCCTTGCCCGTCGATTCCGCGACGAGCTGTTCGATCCAACGGCCCAACCCCCAGCGCGCGCTGGGCGACTCAGCGACGGCCAGCACAAAGCGACAGGGGAGGCCCGCAAAGATTGCAGCCGCGAGGCGCAGCGCCGGGTTCTCCCCGTCATCCGACGCGACGATGTCACGCACAGACTGCTCCTCCGCGATCAAGCGAGCAAGATCGACGCCCGCCAGTCCGGAGGGCACGAGCCCAAACGCGGTGAGTGCCGAGAAGCGGCCGCCGATCGTGGGATCTGCCGTGAAGACATGACGCCCGGCAGCAATCGATTCTGCCTCGAGCGGGGAGCCGGGGTCGGTCACGATGACGACACGCTCCGACGGCGTGATTCCCGCGACGCGGAACGCGTCTTCGAACGCGGCGAGGTGGCTCCTCGTTTCGATCGTGCTGCCCGACTTCGAGCTCACCACTACGGCGGTTCGCGCGAGATCGCCTGCAAGTACACGACGCACCTCGGTCGGAGCGGTGGAGTCGATCATGGTCAGCTCGACGTCTGCCCACTGCGTGATGACTGCGGGAGCCAAACTCGAGCCACCCATGCCGCACAACACAATGCGATCGACACCCGACTTGTGGAACGCGTCGCGAAGTGCGGTGATTCGAGGAATCAGATCGTTGGCTGCAGAGGTAATATCCGTCCAGCCGAGACGAATCGATGCTTCGGGCTCCGCTGCCGAACCCCAGAGCGTCGCATCGTGCGCAAAGATGCGACTCGCGACGCGGTCTGCGACGAGCTGCGCAAGGGCGGTGTGCGCAGCCTCGCCGAACTGCGCTACTCGAACGTCGAGCGTCATGATCAGCGTGCCTCGCGGAGCGCACGCTCCACGGTGCCGAGCAGGTCCGCCCACGAAGCATCGAACTTCTCCAGGCCTTCGCGCTCGAGCAGTTCGGTGACCTCGGAATAGGCAATGCCCTGTGCGTCGATCGCGTTGAGCACCTGGTTCGCTTCCGCATAGCCCGAGGTAACCGTGTCACCCGGGGTTTCGCCGTGATCGGCGAACGCATTCAGCGTCGCCTCGGGCATCGTATTGACCGTGTGCGGCGCGATCAGCCCGGTGACGTATGCGGTGTCGGGAAGCGCCGGATCTTTCACACCCGTCGATGCCCAGAGCGGACGCTGCAGGTTGGCGCCGAGACCGACCAGGAATCGGGCCCGCTCGCTCGCGAACGACTGCTCGAACACTTCGTAGGCGAGACGCGCGTTGGCGATGCCAGCTTGGCCGGTGAGCGCCAGCGCTTCGGGTGTGCCGATCTCGCGCAGTCGGCGATCGACCTCGGAATCCACGCGCGAGACGAAGAACGATGCGACCGAGTGGATGCCGGCGAGATCGATGCCCGCCTCGCGCGCGCGCTCGAGACCGGTCAGATAGGCGTTAATGACTTCGCGGTAGCGCTCAAGGCTAAAGATCAACGTGACGTTGACACTAATGCCCGCAGCAATCGTCTCGGTGATGGCATCGAGGCCCTCGACCGTCGCGGGGATCTTGATCATCGCGTTCGGGCGGTCGACTCGTGCCCACAGCTGCTTCGCCTGCGCCGCAGTGCCGGCGGTGTCGCGTGCCAGGCCGGGCTCGACCTCGATGGAAACGCGGCCGTCACGACCGTCGGTCGACGCGAACACGTCTGCAAGCAGGTCGCACGCGTCGGCGACATCGGCGGTGGTGAGCTCGACGATCGCGGCGTCGGCGTCGAGGCCGCGCGATGCGGCGTCGGCGAGACGATCGCCGTATCCGTCGCCTCCGCCGATCGCGTTCGCGAAGATCGTCGGATTCGTGGTGACACCGACGACGTTGACGTCTTCGAGCAGGCGCGCCAGTTCGCCGCTCTCCAGCCGTCGACGCGAGAGATCATCGAGCCAGATGCTGACGCCGGCCTCGCTGAGGGCGGCGGTACGGGTATTCGACATCGCGTGATGTTCCTTTCGGGAGGGCAGATTCAGGCGGCGAGCGACGCGTGGGCAGCGGCCACAACGGCGTCGGTCGTGATCCCGAATTCGCGGAAGAGGGTCTCGTAGTCAGCCGACGCTCCGAAGTGCTCGATCGAGACGGAGCGGCCGCGGTCGCCGACAATGCGCTCCCAGCCGAGCGAGAGGCCTGCCTCAACGCTGACACGAGCAGTGACGCTCGCAGGAAGCACACTCTCGCGGTACTCCGCGGTCTGTTCGGCGAACCATTCGAGGCTCGGTGCGGACACGACGCGTGCACCGATGCCTTCGGCGGCAAGTCGCTCACGCGCTTCGACGGCCAACTGCACCTCGGAGCCCGTGGCGATGAGCAGCATGTCGAGCGAATCACTGGGGGAGTCGGCGAGCACATAGGCGCCGCGGCGCACGCCCTCGGCAGCCTGCTCTGCAGTGGCGAAGCCGTCACCCTGAGGCAGCACCGGCACATTCTGGCGGGTCAGCGCAATACCAGCGGGACCCGCGGTGCGCGTGAGGATCTCGTGCCAGGCGATCGCGGTCTCATTCGCGTCGGCCGGGCGCACGACAGCGAGGTTCGGGATCGCACGCAGCGTCGCCAGCTGCTCAATGGGCTGGTGCGTGGGGCCGTCCTCACCGAGAGCGATCGAGTCGTGCGTCCACACGAACACACTGGGCACATTCATCAACGCGGCGAGGCGAACGGCGGGCCGCATGTAGTCGCTGAAGATCAGGAATGTGCCGCCGTAGCTGCGGGTCTTGCCGTGCAACTGGATGCCATTGAGGATTGCGCCCATGGCGTGCTCACGAATACCGAAGTGGAGCACGCGGCCGTAGGGATCGCCCTGCCAGGTCGAGGTGGAATGTTCGGCGGGCACGAACGACGGAACACCAGGAATCGTGGTGTTGTTGGAGCCCGCGAGATCAGCGGACCCGCCCCAGAGCTCGGGCATGACCGGGCCGAGGGCCGCGAGCACTTTGCCGCTCGCAGCGCGGGTCGCAATGCTCTCGCCGGGTGCGAAGCTGGGGAGCACGTCGAGCGCCTCCGCCGGCAACTCCTGCGCCTCAATGCGATCGAAGAGCGCCTTCCGCTCGGGGTTCGCCGCGGCCCAGGAGTCGAAGCCGACCTGCCACTCGGCCCGCTTTGCCGCACCGCGGGGCACGGCCTCGCGGGCGTGCTCGATGACGTCAGGGGCGACTGCGAAATGCTGATCCGGGTCGAACCCGAGCGCGGTCTTGAGGCCCGCGAGCTCCTCAGCACCCAACTTCGATCCATGGATGCCGCCGGTGTTCTGCTTCCCGGGCGACGGCCAACCGATGATCGTCTTCAAGATGATGAGCGACGGCTTCGTCGTCTCGGCCTGGGCAGCCGTGATGGCGCGATGCAGCTCAGCGATGTCTTCGACGTACTCGCCGGTCTTCTTCCAATCGACCTCGAGCACCTGCCATCCGTAGGACTCATAGCGCTTCGCGACATCTTCGGAGAACGAGATATCGGTGTCGTCCTCGATCGAAATCTGGTTGGAATCGTAGATCGCGATGAGGTTGCCCAGATCTTGGTGCCCTGCCAGCGAAGATGCCTCGCTGGTGACGCCTTCCTGCAGATCGCCATCGCCGGCGATGACATAGATGAAGTGATCGAAGGGGCTTGTGCCGGGCGCCGCGTCCGGATCAAACAGCCCGCGCTCGTATCGCGCCGCGTAGGCAAAGCCGACGGCCGAAGCGAGACCCTGGCCGAGCGGACCGGTCGTGATCTCCACACCGTCGGTGTGACCGTACTCCGGGTGGCCCGGAGTCTTCGACCCCCAGGTGCGCAGCGATTCGAGGTCTTCGAGCTCAAGCCCGTACCCGCCGAGGTAGAGCTGCACGTACTGCGTCAGCGACGAGTGGCCCACGGACAGAATGAAACGGTCACGACCGACCCACTTCGGATCGGTCGGGTCGTGGCGCAGCACTTTCTGATGCAGCAGATACGAGACCGGTGCGAGGCTGATCGCGGTGCCGGGGTGACCGTTGCCGACCTTCTCCACGGCGTCAGCCGCCAGCACGCGCGCAGTGTCCACTGCGCGATCGTCGAGTTCGTTCCACTGCAGTTCGTTCGCCAAGAGTTCCCTTTCGACCGGAAGCGTGCGCGCAGCCTTGCCGCACCTCGCACAATCTTATCGAACGGCGAGGTACCATAGGAGGTGATGTCCACGCAGATCCCAGCCCAGACTCAGGCCCGCGCTACCGCCGGGCGACCCTCGTTCGGCCGCACGGTCAAGAACTATGTCGCCCTGACGAAGCCTCGGGTCATGGAACTGTTGCTCGTCGTCACGGTGCCGGCAATGATCCTCGCTCAGGGCGGTCTGCCGAACCTCTGGCTGGTGCTCGCAACGCTCATCGGCGGGGCGATGAGCGCCGGGTCTGCTGGCGCGTTCAACTGCTACATCGACCGCGACATGGATCGCAAGATGAAGCGCACCGAGAACCGTCCGCTCGTCACCGGCGAGATTTCGGATCGCAACGCGCTCATCTTCTCCTGGGTCATGGGCGCACTCTCCGTCGTATGGCTCGCCGCCACCACGAACTGGCTCGCCGCGGCGCTCTCAGCCGGCGCGATCTTCTTCTACGTGGTCATCTACACGATCGTGCTGAAGCGCCACAGCGAGCAGAACATCGTCTGGGGCGGGATCGCCGGGTGCTTCCCCGTGCTCATTGGCTGGGCTGCCGTCAACAACTCGCTCGACTGGCCCGCATGGGTGCTGTTCCTCGTGATCTTCCTCTGGACGCCAGCCCACTACTGGCCGCTCTCGATGAAGTACCGCAACGACTACGCGAACGCTGGCGTGCCGATGCTCGGCGTGGTCCGTGGGCGGGTCACGGTCGGCCTGCAGGTGATTCTCTACACGTGGGCGACGGTCGCTGCGAGCCTGCTCCTCATTCCCGTAGCCGATATGGGATGGACCTACACCGTCGCATCGCTCGTCTTCGGCGGCTACTTCATTTACCAGGCCCACCGCCTGTACGCGCATGCGATCCGCGGCGAGGCGGGGAAGCCGATGCAGGTCTTCCACACGGCCAACATCTACCTCTCGGTGCTCTCGCTGGTCATCGCCATCGACGCGCTGCTGCCGTTCTAAGGAACGCCCACGCGCGCCTGCGTGCGCACGGTCTGGACGGTGACCTCGGAGCCACGAGCTGGGGTGAGTGGTTTCTTTCGCGCACCTCCGGCGGAGTGAGCAATGTTCGTCAGTATCTGCACGCAGAATGGCAGAATTCGCTCACTCGCGGGCGTGTCGTACCGCAGGCTCGCGACGGGTGGACGCGTCGCGCACCCGCGGTTCAACCACGGCTGCGCGACGGTGCACGCTTCAGCCAGGTCACCGCGTTGTCACGACGTACGCAATCATCGACGTCGACGCCGCCTGGCGCACTGAGAGCAATGCGGAGTTCTTGCGCGATAGATGCGAGGGAGAGCCCCGCGCTACTCTGACGCGACCGGACGCTTGAGGCGCAGCACGACGACGGTCATCGTCGCCGCCGTCAGCGCCGCGAGCACCATGTGCACGCCGACCGCGAGCTCTGGCAGGCCATGGCGCGCCTGGTAGACCCCGACGGAGATCTGCACGATCAGTGCGGCGAGCAACACGACCGTCCACTTCAACGGGCGGAGTCGCCGGGCGGCCGCCCACACGAGCACGGCCACCGTCAGTGCGAAAGCGGCGTATCCGGGCAAGGAATGGATATGGCTCATGAGCGTCGCATCGACGCCGTCACGCTGAATGGTCGCGTCGCCCGAATGCGGGCCCGAGCCCGTGGTGAGCACCCCGAACAGCACCGTGATCGCCATGAAGAGCGTCGTGACGTGGGTGAGGATCGCGAATCCCTTCGGCACCGCCCGTTCGCGTGCGGTGCCCGGTTCGTACATTCGCGCCAGGAATGCCGCGGTGATACAGACGAGCGCGAGCGAGATGACGTAGTGAATGCCCACGAGGTTGGCGTTGAGGTGGAGCCAGACGATGACACCGCCGATGAGCGCCTGCAGCAGCACCAACCCGAACACGACGATCGAGATGACGAACAAGTCGCGACGTGCGGTTCGGATGCGCCACGCGAGGATCACGACCAGGATCGCACTGATCAGCAGCGGGCCCGAGATCGTACGATTGCCGAACTCGATCAAGGAGTGGTAGCTGAGTTCTTCGGTCGGCACGAGGGAACCGGGCGAGCAGAGCGGCCAGTTCGGGCAGCCCAAGCCGGATCCGGTGAGGCGCACCGCGCCGCCGGTACCGATGATGACCGTGTTCAACACGAACGAGATCCAGGCGACGACGCGCAGGAACCGCGACGGGGTGCCGATCCCGGAGCGCGGGGCTCTGGGGGCGGACGTGCTGGCGATGGGCGCGCTGGACAACGAGTCTCCTCTCGGGCGCTTCCCCTGAGTTTGCGAAGCCCTGAGCGGACATCCCACCGAAACTATCGGAACCCTGTAGAATGGGAAGCTGTGGTTGCGAACGATACGTCGGGCGTTCGATGCTCCGCATCGGATCGCTCCGGCCCCGTCCGAGGCCCAGAATACTGCACCGCTGCAGGGAACCCGATGTGTGCGTGAGCTCGCCGAGCTCACACGCCGTCAGGCCGGATCCCTCCGGCTCGACACCGGGTTTCCGTGCGAGACGAAGAATGAGGGAGGGATCATGCCTGAGGTACTGATCGACCGACCCGAGCTCGAAGGCTTGGGCCAGTACGAGTTCGGCTGGCACGACAGCGACGAGGCCGGCGCGATCGCCAAGCGCGGCCTGAGTGAGCAGGTCGTGCGCGAGATCTCGGCACTGAAGAACGAGCCCGAATGGATGCTGAAGCGTCGGCTCAAGGCATTGCAGATCTTCGATCGCAAGCCGATGCCGGCATGGGGCGCCGATCTCTCTGAGATCGACTTTGACAACATCAAGTACTTCGTGCGCTCCACGGAGAAGCAGGCGACCACTTGGGAAGACCTGCCCGAGGAAATCAAGGAGACGTACGAGCGTCTCGGTATCCCCGAGGCGGAACGCCAGCGCCTCGTCGCCGGTGTCGCAGCTCAGTACGAGTCCGAGGTCGTCTACCACCAGATCCGCGAAGATCTGGAAGAGCAGGGCGTCATCTTCCTCGACACCGATACCGCACTCAAAGAGCACCCGGAGATCTTCGAGCAGTACTTCGGCACGGTCATCCCGTCGGGCGACAACAAGTTCGCCGCACTCAACACCGCCGTGTGGTCGGGCGGCTCCTTCGTGTACGTTCCGAAGGGCGTGCACGTCGAGATCCCGCTCCAGGCCTACTTCCGCATCAACACGGAGAACATGGGTCAGTTCGAGCGCACGCTCATCATTGCTGACGAAGACAGCTACGTTCACTACATCGAGGGCTGCACGGCTCCGATCTATCAGTCGGACTCGCTGCACTCTGCCGTCGTCGAGATCATCGTGAAGAAGAACGCTCGCGTGCGCTACACGACGATCCAGAACTGGTCCACCAACGTGTACAACCTCGTGACGAAGCGTGCAATCGCTGAAGAGGGCGCCACCATGGAGTGGGTCGATGGCAACATCGGCTCGAAGGTGACGATGAAGTACCCGTCCATCTACCTCACTGGTGAGCACGCCAAGGGCGAGACGCTCTCTGTTGCGTTCGCCGGCCCGGGGCAGCACCAGGACACGGGCGCGAAGATGATTCACCTCGCTCCGAACACCAAGTCGTCGATTCTCGCGAAGTCCATCGCCCGCGGTGGCGGCCGCACGGGCTACCGCGGTGAGGTCCGCATCGAGGCGAACGCACGCCACTCCGCCAACTCGGTGGTGTGCGACGCGCTGCTCGTCGACACGATCTCGCGCAGCGACACCTACCCGGCGATCGACATTCGCACCGACGACGCTGAGCTCGGCCATGAGGCCACTGTTTCCCGCGTCAGCGAGGAGCAGCTGTTCTACCTCATGAGCCGCGGCCTCGCCGAAGAAGAGGGCATGGCAATGATCGTGCGCGGCTTCATCGAGCCGATCGCACGTGAGCTGCCCATGGAATACGCGCTCGAACTGAACAAGCTCATTGAGATGGGCATGGAAGGATCCGTCGGATAATGACCGAAGCTGTCGCTACGAAAGAAACGGCTCAGCACGGCCTGACCGAGCATTCCGACGGAGACTGGGCCAACCGCGTGCCCGTGCAGACCCGATCGGATCGCCCGAAATCGACGAATGTCGCAGATTTCGCCGCGGTCACCGGCCGCGAAGCGGTCTGGAAGTACACCCCGGTCGCGAAGCTCGACGCCGTGTTGCACGGTGAGCTCGACGGTGCGCGCGTGCCGGTATCGGTGACGGAGATCGCCGGAGTCAGTTCCGAGTGGATTCCTCGCGATGACGCACGCGTCGGCCGCGCCGGGATTCCCGAGGAGCGCGGTGCCGCCGCGGCCTGGTCTGCATTCGGTGAAGCTCACCTCGTGACGATCTCGTCGGAGGAGCAGGTCACCGCGATCATCACGCGTGACGCACTCGATGCCGCACCGCGCGCTGCGCACACCGTCATTGAAGCGGCTCCGCACTCTCAGGGCCTGGTCATCATCGAGAACTCGGGCGACGCGCAGCTCTCCGAGAACGTCGAGATCGTCGTCGGCGACGGCGCCAAGCTGACCGTGGTGAGTGTGCAGCAGTGGAACGATGAGGCGATCCACCTGGCGAGCCACTACGCCACGGTGGGCCGCGATGCCTCGATCACGCACATCGTCGTCTCATTGGGCGGTGGCATCGTTCGCCTGAACCCCTCGATTCACCTCGACCACGAGGGCGCGAACGGCGAAGCGCTCGGCGCGTACTTCGCCGATGCAGGTCAGCACCTTGAGCACCAGGTCTACCTCGATCACGATGCACCCCACACGCGCAGCCGCGTCACCTACAAGGGTGCGCTGCAGGGCGAGGGGGCGCACACGGTCTGGATTGGTGACGTGCTCATCCGCAACAACGCCACCGGCACCGACAGCTACGAGCAGAACCGCAACCTCGTGCTCACCGAGGGCACGCGCGCGGATTCGATCCCGAACCTGGAGATCGAGACCGGCGACATCGAGGGCGCCGGTCACGCGAGTGCCACCGGTCGTTTCGATGACGAGCACATCTTCTATCTCCAGAGCCGAGGCATCTCGGCTGAAGAGGCGCGGAAGCTCGTGGTCCGCGGCTTCCTTATCGAGGTCATCGCCCAGATCGGTGATGCCGCGACCGAGGAGCGCCTGCAGGCGGCGGTCGAGGCCGAACTCGCCGGCTCCGTCCGCTGATGCCGAGGCAGAAGGTGCTCGCCGTGAGCGATCTGGTGCAGGATCAGGCGACCCGCGTGGTGGTCGACGATGTACCGATCGCGATCGTGCTCGACGGCAACGGCGAGATCCACGCGATCGGCGACACCTGCAGCCACGGTCAGATCAGTCTGGCGGAGGGTTTCGTCGAGGGCGACACCCTCGAATGCTGGGCCCACGGGTCGGCATTCTCCCTCCGCACGGGCGTTCCGCAGAACCTTCCGGCGTATGAGCCGGTTCCCGTTTACGCCGTCGAGATCGCAGACGGCGACGTGTACATCGACCCCAACGTTACGAAAGAGATTGAACAATGAGCTCCGTTCTGGAAATCAAGGACCTGCACGTCAGCGTCGAGACCGAGCAGGGTGCGAAGCAGATCCTCAAGGGGGTCGACCTCACCATCAAGCAGGGTGAGACCCACGCCATCATGGGCCCGAACGGCTCGGGCAAGTCGACGCTGGCGTACGCCATCGCCGGCCACCCGCGCTACGAGGTCACCGGCGGGTCGATCCTGCTCGACGGCGAAGAGGTGCTCGAAATGGGCGTCGATGAGCGCGCTCAGGCGGGCATGTTCCTCGCGATGCAGTACCCGGTGGAGATTCCGGGCGTGACGAACGCCAACTTCCTCCGCACGGCGAAGACTGCCATCGACGGTGAAGCGCCCGCAATCCGCACCTGGATGAAGGACGTCAAGGAAGCCATGGGCAACCTGCGCATGGACGAGTCGTTCGCCGCGCGCAACGTCAACGAGGGTTTCTCGGGCGGCGAGAAGAAGCGCAACGAGATCCTGCAGCTCGAACTGCTCAAGCCGAAGTTCGCGGTGCTCGATGAGACCGACTCCGGCCTCGACGTCGACGCGCTGAAGATCGTCTCCGAAGGAGTGAACCGCGCCAAGGAGAACACCGGCCTCGGTGTCCTTCTGATTACGCACTACACCCGCATCCTCCGCTACATCAAGCCCGACTTCGTGCACGTGTTCGTCAACGGCCGTGTTGCCGAGCAGGGCGGCCCCGAGTTGGCCGATCGTCTCGAGAACGAGGGTTACGATCGCTTCCTCGAGTCGGCCTAGGGCGTAGGCTGGTCGTATGAGCGAGGAAACCACGACGGCACCGCAGTCGATCGACCCGGAGTTCCGCGAGCAGGCGCTTGACGCGTTGAAGAACGTGTCTGACCCCGAGCTCGGCGTGAACATCGTCGATCTCGGCCTGATCTACGATCTCGCCTTCGATGAGGAGCACGATGCGCTCGTCATCAGCATGACGCTCACCAGCGCGGGCTGCCCGCTCACCGACGTCATCGAGAACGATATCGCTGAAGCGCTCGACGGGCTCGTCACCGCGTTCCGCATCAACTGGGTGTGGATGCCGCCGTGGACGCCGGAGCGCATTACCGACGATGGGCGCGACATGATGCGCGCGCTCGGCTTCGCGATCTAACGCCGCGTGAACGACACGGCAGACGCCTTCGCGATGCCCGGCCCGGGTTGGGAATCTTCGGGTTCCACCCGGCCGGGCAATCCGCTGCGCTCAGCAGACGATCCGCGGCTCAGCCGCATTGCCGGCCCGAGCTCCCTCGTCATTTTCGGGGTGACCGGAGACCTGTCGCGCAAGAAGCTCATGCCCGCGGTCTACGACCTCGCGAACCGGGGGCTTCTGCCCCCCGGCTTCGCGCTGGTCGGCTTCGCCCGCCGCGATTGGAAAGATCGTGACTTCGCGGAGATCGTGCACGATGCGGTGCGCAAGTACGCGCGCACGCCGTTCCGCGAAGACACCTGGCAGCAGCTCGCCGAGGGCATTCGCTTCGTGCAGGGCCAGTTCGACGATCCCGAGGCGTACGATCGCCTGCGCGACACGGTCGAGACACTCGACCGCGAGCGCGGCACGATGGGCAATCACGCCTTCTACCTCTCGATTCCGCCGACGGCGTTCCCCGAGGTCGCGAAGCATCTCTCGAGTTCGGGGCTGGTCGATCGCACACCCGATGATCAGCGGTGGCGTCGTGTCATCATCGAGAAGCCTTTCGGTCATGACCTCGCCTCAGCGCGCGATCTGAATGATGTGCTCGAGTCGGCGTTCCCCGCCGACTCGATCTTCCGCATCGATCACTATCTGGGCAAGGAGACGGTCCAGAACATTCTCGCGCTGCGATTCGCGAACGCGATGTACGAGCCGATCTGGAACCGCAACTACGTCGACCACGTCCAGATCACCATGGCGGAAGACATCGGCGTGGGTGGCCGCGCGGGCTATTACGACGGCGTGGGCGCAGCGCGCGACGTGATCCAGAATCATCTGCTGCAATTGCTGGCGCTCACCGCGATGGAGCAACCCATCAGTCTCTCGGCGCAGCATCTGCGCGACGAGAAGGAGAAGGTGCTCGAAGCGGTCGTGCTGCCCGAAGATCTGGAGCACGCGACCGCCCGCGGCCAGTACGCGGCCGGATGGCAGGGCGGCGAGCTCGTGAACGGCTTCCTCGACGAGGAGGGCATGGCACCCGATTCGCGCACGGAGACGTTCGCCGCGATGAAGCTCGGAGTGCAGACGCGTCGCTGGACGGGCGTGCCCTTCTACCTCCGCACCGGCAAGCGTCTGGGGCGCCGCGTCACCGAGATCGCCGTCGTCTTCCGCAAGGAACCGGGCGAACTCTTCGGGCAATCGCAACGCCAGGAGCAGGGTTCGAATGCGCTCGTGATCCGGGTGCAGCCCGACGAGGGCATCACGATTCGGTTCGGCGCGAAGGTGCCGGGCAGTGGCACGCGCGTGCGCGACGTGACGATGGACTTCGGGTACGGCCACGCGTTCACCGAGGCGAGCCCCGAGGCCTATGAGCGTCTGATTCTCGACGTGTTGCTGGGTGACGCCCCGCTCTTCCCGCGGCAGCGCGAGGTGGAACTCTCATGGCGCATCCTCGATCCCATCGAGCGTCACTGGGCAGCGCAAGACGCGTCGCTCGAGCCCTACGTTCCCGGTTCCTGGGGCCCGGCATCCGCCGATGAGATGCTCGCCCGCGACGGTCGCACCTGGAGACGCCCATGATTGAGAGCCTGCCGAACACCACCGTCAGCGCCGTCACCCGCCGGCTCGTCTCGATGCGCCAGGAGAGCGGCGTCTCAGCGTTGGGCCACGTGCTCACGCTCGTCATCTCGGCGTCGGGCGAACTCGACGAGTCCGTCATCGAAGCGGCGAATCACGCCTCGAGCGAGCACCCCATGCGAGTCATCGTGCTGCAGGCGACTCCCGACGCCGAAGCACGTCTCGACGCGGAGATCCGTGTCGGGGCTGACGCGGGCGCGAGCGACGTCATCGTGCTCCGCGCGTTCGGCGATGTCGCGAGTGGGGTCGAGGGCCTGGTCACCGGCTTGCTGCTGCCCGACGCCCCGGTCGCGGTCTGGTGGCCCGATGAGGCTCCGGATCGCCCGGGCGCCGATCCGCTCGGTCGCATCGGGCAGCGCAGGATCACCGACGCGGCAGCACCGGACGGTTCAGGGTGGGACACCCGCATCGCGGGGTATTCCGCCGGCGACACCGACCTTGCATGGACGCGTTTGACCCGGTGGCGCGAGTATCTTGCTGCCGTGCTCGATCAGCCCCCGTTTGAACCGGTCACCGCGGTCGAAGTGGTCGGGTCGGAGGCGTCGCCCTCGACGGAGCTGCTCGCGGCCTGGCTGGAACTCGCACTCGATGTGCCCACGACCTGCACCCTCCTCGATCGTGCACTGCACGCCGAAGGGCTGCACTCGGTGAAGCTGGTGCGCGCGAGCGGCGAAGCGAAGCTCAAGCGGCTCTCGCCGACGCATGCGGCGCTCAGCCAGCCGGGCCAACCCACCCATCAGATCGTGCTGCCGTGGCGCACGCTGAGCGAGTGCCTTGCAGAAGAACTGCGCGGGCTCAATGAAGACGTGATGTACGGCCGTGTGCTCGAGCAACTCTCGCGCACGCGCGCTGCCGCATCCCAGCACTGAACACACTGACGAAGGAGCGAGCGTGACTGACAGCGCAGCGAACATCGGGGTCGTCGGCCTCGCCGTGATGGGTGCGAACCTCGCACGCAACCTCGCGAGCCGCGAGGGCAACACCGTCGCGGTGCTCAACCGCAGCCCGGAACGCACCCAGACGCTGATCTCGGAGCACCCCGAGGCCGGATTCGTGCCGGCATACGATTACGCGGAGTTTGCGGCATCGCTGTCGCGCCCCCGCACCGCGATCATCATGGTGCAGGCCGGTGCCGCGACCGACGCGACGATCGATGCTCTGGTCGAAGTGTTCGAGCCGGGCGACATCATCGTCGATGGCGGCAACGCGTTCTTCCCCGACACGATTCGTCGCGAGCGCACGGTGCGGGAGACCGGCATCAACTTCGTCGGTGCGGGGATCTCGGGTGGTGAAGAGGGCGCACTGAACGGTCCGAGCATCATGCCGGGCGGCTCTGACGAGGCGTGGCAGACGCTGGGGCCGATTCTGAAGTCGATCGCTGCGGTCGCTGAGGGCGAACCGTGCGTCACGCACGTCGGCCACGATGGTGCGGGGCACTTCGTCAAGATGGTGCACAACGGTATCGAGTACGCCGATATGCAGCTCATCGCGGAAGCGTACGACCTGATCCGCCGCGGCACCGGCAAATCCCCGGCAGAGATCGCAGACATCTTCGCCGAGTGGAACCAGGGCGAGCTCGAGTCGTACCTGATCGAGATCACCGCCGAGGTGCTGCGTCAGATTGATGCCGCAACGGGGGAGCCGCTCGTCGACGTGATTCTCGACCAGGCCGGCGCGAAAGGCACGGGGGCGTGGACGGTGCAGACCGCGCTCGCGCTCGGGGTACCGGTGTCTGGAATCGCCGAGGCGACGTTTGCCCGGTCGCTGTCGTCGCACCCGGAGCAGCGCGCCGCCGCGTCGGCCCTGCCCGGGCCCGCCGCGGGCGTCGCGGTCGCCGATGAGGCCGCCTTCATCGAAGACGTGCGACAGGCGCTCTACGCCTCGAAGATCGTTGCGTATTCGCAGGGATTCGACGAGATTCGCGCGGGTGCTGCGGAGCACAACTGGACGATTGACCTCGGAGCCATTTCGCGGATCTGGCGCGCCGGGTGCATCATTCGCGCGCAGTTCTTGAATCGCATCGCCGATGCGTATCAGGCCGAGGCCGACCTGCCGCTCCTGATGAGCGCGCCCTACTTCGCCGAGGCACTGACGCGCGGGCAGGAGGCGTGGCGCCGGGTCGTCGTGCACGCAACGCAGACCGGGATTCCGGCCCCCGCGTTCTCGTCGTCGCTGGCGTACTACGACGGGCTGCGCGCGGAACGGCTGCCTGCGGCGCTCATCCAGGGGCAGCGCGACTTCTTCGGCGCGCACACCTACCGCCGCACCGATCGCGACGGCAGCTTCCACACGCTGTGGTCGGGCGACCGCACCGAGATCACCGCGTAGTTCGGCTGCATCATGCGCATCGAGTCACGCACTGACCTGGCGAGCCTCGCAGCCGATGCTGCCTCCGCCGCCATCGAATTACTCGCCGACCGCCAGGCGCAGGGGGACATTCCCTGCATCGTGCTCACCGGTGGCACCGGGGGTGCACGGGTGCTCGAAGCGATCGGCGCACACGCGGAGCGCGATCGCGTGGAGTGGTCGCGAGTGCGCGTGCTGTGGGGCGACGAACGGTGGGTGCCAGCGGGGCACGAGGATCGCAATGACTTGCTCGCCGACCGCGCGCTGTTGCAGCACGTCGAGACGGACCCGGCGCTCGTGCACCGGGTGGCGGGCGCTGACGCGGGTCTGACGCTCGACGACGCCGCAACCGCCTACGCCGAGATCGTCGCGCGTATCGACCGCATCGACCTCGCACTCAACGGTGTGGGGGAAGACGGGCACGTCGCGTCGCTCTTCCCCGGTCGCCCGGAGATCGATGCGGTCGCCGCCGACACACCCAGCGCACTGGCGATCCGGAACTCGCCGAAGCCGCCTCCTGAGCGCGTCACGCTTTCACTCCCCGCGCTCAATCGCGCGGAGCACATATGGCTCATCGCTGCCGGCGCGGGCAAAGCCGATGCCATTTCACAGGTGGTGACTGCGGCTGAGCCCGCGCTGCCCGCCGCTCGGCTCGTCGGGCGCACCGACACCGTGCTCTGGGCCGACGAGGTCGCCCTCGCTGGGGTGTGATCTCAGCACCGTCCACTAGACTGTTGCGGTTGCCGTGCAGACGCACGGACGGTGTATCTGGGAGCCCCACAGCATGATTTCGGTCGAAGACCTCGCCATCGACGTCGGTGCACGACGCCTCATGTCGGAGGTGACCTTCCGCGTGAATCCCGGCGATAAGATCGGGCTCGTGGGGCGCAACGGTGCCGGCAAGACGACGCTGACGCGCACGCTCTCGGGGGAGCTGCAGCCTGCCGAAGGCAAGATTACGGTGACCGGAGAGCTCGGCTTCTTGCCGCAGGATCCGCGCACCGGCGACCCCGAGCAGATCGCCCGCCATCGCATTCTCGATGCGCGCGGGCTCGGCACGCTGCAGCAGAACATTGCGAAGGCGACCGAAGACATGGGCTCAGACGATCCCGCCGTCGCCGAAAAGGCGATGAAGCGCTTCGGCAACCTCACCGACCGCTTCCAGGCTCTCGGCGGCTACGCCGCAGAATCTGAGGCCGCCTCGATCTCGAACAACCTGGGTTTGCCGGATCGCATCCTCGATCAGCCACTGAAGACACTGTCGGGCGGTCAGCGTCGTCGCATCGAGCTGGCGCGCATTCTGTTCTCGGATGCCGACACGATGATTCTTGACGAACCGACCAACCACCTCGACGCCGACTCGATCGTCTGGCTGCGGGAGTTCCTCAAGAACTCGAAGGCCGGGGTCATCGTCATCAGCCACGACATCGATCTCGTCGGCGAAACCGTGAACCGCGTGTTCTATCTCGACGCGAACCGCCAGGTCATCGATATCTACAACATGAACTGGAAGCTGTATCTGCGTCAGCGCGCCGCCGATGAGGAGCGCCGCCGCAAGGAGCGCACCAATATCGAGAAGAAGGCGTCGGTACTGAAGGATCAGGCGGCGCGCTTCGGCGCGAAGGCGTCGAAGGCCGCCGCCGCGCACCAGATGGTCGCGCGAGCCGACAAGATGCTCGCGAGCCTGGAAGACGAGCGCCAAGTCGAACGCGTCGCAAAGCTCCGTTTCCCGGACCCGGCGCCCTGCGGTAAGACCCCGCTCATGGCCGAGGGGCTGTCGAAGTCGTACGGGTCGCTCGAGATTTTTGCGGGTGTCGACCTCGCCATCGATCGCGGGTCGAAGGTGGTCGTGCTGGGGTTGAACGGCGCCGGCAAGACGACGCTGCTCCGCATGCTCGCGGGCGTCGACGAGCCCGATACGGGAGAACTCATCGCCGGTCACGGCCTGAAAGTCGGGTATTACGCGCAGGAGCACGAGACGCTCGATGTCAAGGCGAGCGTGCTCCACAACATGGTCTCGGTGTCGCAGCACCTCACCGAGACCGAAGCGCGACGCGTACTCGGCTCATTCCTGTTCACGGGCGACGACGTCCACAAGCCCGCCGGCGTGCTGTCAGGCGGTGAGAAGACGCGCCTCGCGCTCGCTATGCTCGTCGTCTCGAGCGCGAATGTGCTGCTGCTCGACGAGCCCACGAACAACCTCGACCCGGCCAGCCGCGAAGAAGTACTCGATGCGCTCGCGCACTTCTCCGGAGCAGTGGTGCTCGTGTCGCACGACCCGGGGGCTGTCGAGGCGCTCAACCCGGAGCGCGTGCTCATCATGCCCGAGGCCACCGAAGATCACTGGTCGAAGGAGTACCTGGAGCTCATCGAACTCGCCTGAGCGGACGCCGCGTTCCCACGCGCCTCGGATGGCGCGCGGGCTTCAGCCGTCGCTGTCAGACGGTGTCGGAGTCGGCGTGACGTTCGACGACGGGGGAGTCCGTGACGTCTTGTCGTCGTTCGCGGACTTTTCCGCGGCGTCGATCCGAGCCAGCACGAATTCGGCACCCTCGGACGGCATGCCGTTCGAGTAATACGCGATATGCGGCTTCTCGTCGAAGTCGAGGCTGCTCTGGCAGATGAAGTCGCCGGCGACGCAGTAGTCGCGTATTCGGTCGGCGACCGCGTCGAGCGCGTCTTCGGGCCTGGGAAGGAGCCCGTTGAGCGACGCATCGAAGCTTCCGACGTTGTATTCAGCCGCTCCATCGAAGCGCGGATCACCGAACAGCACGACCGCGAGCACGCGTTCCATCGCACCCTCATCGACGGTGCCGACGGTCTCGCCGACCATCCGGTCTTCGGGGGCCGAGAGGGCGTCACCGATCACGAGTGCGCCCTGCGAATATCCGAGCAGCACGAATCGCTGATCCGGGCAGGCTTCCGACTGCACATTCAGAATGTCGACCAGGGTCCGCGCCCCGATCGTGCCGCCCTCTTTGACATCGCTGTCCGCCGGGTAGTCGACGTCAAGTACGCGCACATCGCCTGCGTGCGCCTTCGAGATCTTTCGCGTCATGCCGGTCACGAGCTGCCCGGAACTGGGTTCGCCTGTTCCGCGCGCCGTGATCAGCAGATAGGGCTCGCACGATCCGGCATCCACGACGGGATCCGGGTGCGACTCGGCACTGTACGCATCAGCGGCCTCGGGCGGCGCCGGATCTTGGGTGACGTCTGAGAGCGACTCGCGCGCCTCGACGGGATCGACCGGTGCCGCGCAGGCGGAGAGCAGCAGGGCGCTGCCGAGCACGATCACCAGGGCGGAGATCGCCGTCAGTCGCGAGCCCCGAGGCTGGAACGCATCACCCATCGAGCAGCGCGTCCTCAATGTCGGCGTCACTCGGGCCGCGACGCCGTTTGCGTTCAGCCTCTCGCCGATCCTGCGCCGCCACTTCATCGCTGCCGGCATTAAAGGTGCGATACTCCCGACGGGCCGCATAGACCACGCCGATCGCGGCGATGATGATGAAGATGTACCACTGCACCGCGTACGACAGATGGGGCCCCTCGTCACGCTCGGGTTTTGCAGGGAGCACGCCGTGATCAGCCGTCGGCGACTCAGCGACGAGCATGCCGTACGCCCCCGTATACGACTCGGTCGGTGCGCCAGCGAGGGTCGCGAGTTCCGGCAACTCGATACTGGCCACGGCGCGACCAGCGGTCGTGCGGTTCGCAATCGCGGGCTCCGAAGCACGCAGGCGCACCTCGACGGTTACGCGCCCAGACGGGGGAGTGGGAAGGTCGGCATCATCCACATGCTCCGCGGCGGCACCATCGACGGGCACCCATCCGCGGTCCACGAAGAACAGCAGCCCGTCGTCGGTGCGCAGCGGCTGGATCAGATCGGACCCGACCCCCTGTGGCCCGGGACGGTTGCGCGCAAGATACCGATCGCCGACGTACTCGCCCGTCACGGTGACCGTGCGCCACTTCTGGCGATCCTCATCGAACTGCGCGGGATCGGGCAGCTCTTCCGCGAGAGCTACCGGTACCGCGTCATAGTTGTTGTCGATCCGATCGATCTCCGCTCGCGCTTCAGCGCGACGAGCGAACTGCCAGTTGCCGAGCAGCACGCACGCGATTGAGAAGATCAGGAGCATCGCGACATAGCCCGCCCACCGACCGGACCGCAAGAAGCTCCACCCCACGTGCGTCGGGACGCTCTCCGGCCCCGCCGCATCGTCGACGGACGTGCGCAGATCAGTCATCGAGTTCTTCCACCGTTCGTACGTCGAGCGGGAAGCCGCGAGCTTCCAGGAAATCGTGCAGCACCTGACGGTGCTCCGTGCACGCCAGCCAGGTCTTGCGGCGTTCGGGCGTGTGAATCTTCGGATTGCGCCAGAGGATCGCAAATGCCGCGGCATCCCGACAGCCCGCCCGCGAGCACATGAATCGATGCTCCGGCGTGCCCCCGAGAGTCAGCGTCGGGGTGACCACGCCGCTCACGAGGCCTCCTCGGCAGCGCTCGAACCGGTGTCGGCCCCAGCTCCGGTCGCAGGTGTGCTCCGGCGTTCGGGATCGACATCGATCACGATGACCTCTGACGCCGCGCTCGGCGCTGCGGCCGGCCCCGGCTCCGTTGCAGTGAGTTCCAGCGGGTCGGGCGCATCGGGGGTCTGCTCACCGCCGTGGGCTACTGCGTTGCCCACGAGCACCGCGAACCACGGGAGGATGATCGCACCGGCAGCAGCGAGGAGCACCCACCACCCGCGCACCCAGAAGAGGGACACCACGCAGAGCACGCGCAGACTCATGGCGATGAAGTACATACGCATACGGTGCGCGCGATCTTCGACCGGGTTCACCCCGGCCGACGTCACGTCATAACTCTTCGCCATGCGCCCCTTCTCCGTACCCGTCTAGCCTACGCCGTCCGGCTGGATCCAAGCCCGACAACGCGCATGCGCGTCTGCCGAGTTGCGCGTCGGTAGGCTGGTGCGCAATTGTCCGTACGGAAGGAACCCCATGACCACTTCGCGCACTGTCCTCGTCACCGGCGGGAACCGCGGCATCGGATACGCCATCGCCGAGCGCATGATCGCCGAGGGACACCGCGTCGCGATTACGTCGCGTTCAGGTGAGGGCCCGGAGGGCTCGATCACCGTGCGTGCGGAGATGACCGATGCCGCATCGATCGATGCCGCATTCACCGAGATCGAGGCGCAGCTCGGGCCCGTTGAAGTCGTGGTGGCGAATGCCGGGATCACCAAGGACACGCTGCTGCTGCGCATGACCGAGGAGGAGTTCACGAGCGTCATCGATACGAACCTCACCGGCACCTTCCGAGTCGTCAAGCGCGCCGCGAAGGGCCTGCTGAAGGGTCGTTTCGGTCGTGTCATCCTGATCTCGAGCGTCGTTGGTCTCTACGGAAGCCCGGGCCAGATCAACTACTCCTCGTCGAAAGCCGCCCTCGTCGGCTTCGCTCGCTCGCTCACCCGGGAGCTCGGATCGCGCGGCATCACGGCGAACGTCATTGCCCCGGGGTTCATCGAGACCGATATGACGGCTGCGCTTCCCGAAGCACAGCAGCAGCAGTACCTCGCCTCGATTCCCGCTGCACGCTTCGGCCAGGTGGCGGAGATCGCGGGTGCCGCGGCCTTCCTCGCCGGCGACGACGGCGGCTACATTTCGGGCGCGGTCATCCCGGTTGACGGCGGTCTCGGCATGGGCCACTGATCCTCCTCAGCGTTCTCTGCATAAACGCCGTCGCCTGTTCGCGGAGAGCGAGCGGTCGACGGCGTTCTGTGCGTCTACCCCCTTTCGCGGTGTTCGATGCGCGCACTAGCCTGAGCGCATGAGCACTCCAGAGCAGCCCCGTACCGCCACTCGCGTCGCCGTCGACGCCCAAACCCTCGCCGAACTCTACGCCGCGCCCGAGGTACTGCGCGTCGTGAACGTCTGGGACGCCGCGAGCGCCCGCGTTGTCGCAGACCTGCCGGGCACCCGCGCAATTGCGACCGCGGGGCACGGCATCGCTGCGAGCCATGGCTATGCAGACGGCGAACAGATTCCGCTCGACTCCATGATCGCCGCAATCGCCCGAATCGCCGCGGTGACCGATCTGCCGGTCACGGCCGACCTCGACGGTGGGTTCGCCGACGCGGGGGAGACGGTGCGACGCGCGATCGGGGCCGGTGCCTCGGGGGCCAACATCGAAGACCGGCTGCGCCCACTCGACGAATCGGTCGCGATCATGCGCGCGGCGGTGCAGGCCGGTGAGCGCGAGGAAGTCTCGTTCGTGCTCAATGCCCGCACAGACGCGCTGGTGCGTGGGGGCGACCGGCCACGCGCCGAATCGATCGCCGACGCGATCGAGCGCGGCCGGGCCTATCTCGACGCCGGCGCGACCGCGATCTTCGTGCCGGGCGTGCTCGACGCCGACGACACCCGCGCACTGGTGGAGGGCATCGGGGAGCGCAAGGTGAGCGTGATCGGGTTGCCCGGGGCACTGACCGCCGCAGAGTATGAGGCGCTCGGCGTCGCACGGGTCTCGTACGGCCCGATGCCGCAGAATGTGGCGCTGACGGCGCTCAAGCACCTCGGTGTTTCGCTGCTCGACAACGGGGTGATCCCGAGCGATACCGAGGTACTCAACAACCTCTAGGCGGTCAGGAGAGCCGGTCGAGCAACGGGATCGCGAGCGACAGGTCGTCATCGATCGACACGTCGGCGCGCTCGCGGACGACCGGCTTTCCGTTGAACGCCACCCCGATCGCCGCGATCGCCATCATGTCGAGGTCGTTCGCACCGTCTCCGATGGCGATCGTCGCGCTCAGCGGAATATTCTCTGCCTGCGCCCACTCACGCAGGGCGGCAGCCTTCGCCGCTGCGTCGATGATCGGCCCGACCGTGCGGCCGGTGAGCACGCCGTCCACGACCTCCAGCCGGTTCGCTCGCCAGGCGTCGAGCCGCAGGTCACGCGCGAGTGGGTCGAGCACCTCATGGAAGCCTCCGGAGACCACGCCGACGCGGCCGCCCCGATCGTGCACCGCAGTGATCAACTCCGTGATGCCCGGGGTCGGCCGAACGCGTCGGTAGGCGTCGTCGAAGACCGTCTCAGGCGTACCGGCGAGCGTCGCCACGCGTGCCGCCAGGCTCTCGGCGAAGTCGAGTTCTCCGCGCATCGCGCGTTCGGTCACTTCGGCGACCTCGGCGCGGCTGCCCGCTGCATCTGCGAGCAGCTCGATCACCTCGTCCTGGATCGTGGTGGAGTCGCAATCGAGCACGACCAGGGGGCGTGTGGCGCCGAGAGAAGTCATGCTTCCCAGGATAGGCTGAGGGCCATGGTCAATGTGCTCCGCCTCACCGATGTCAGCTTTGTGCGCGACCGCCGGCCGATCCTCGACGGGATCACCTGGTCGGTTGACGACTCCGAGCGGTGGGTGATCCTCGGCCCGAACGGAGCCGGCAAGACCTCGCTCATGAAGCTCGCCACCGCGAACGATTTTCCGACGAGCGGCAGCGTCGAGGTGCTCGACGAGAGACTCGGCAAGGTCGACGTCTTCGAACTGCGCAACCGCATCGGCTTCGTCTCGTCGGCGTCCGCCCGCCGCATCCCGGCCTCGGAACTCGTGCGCGATGTGGTGCTCACCGCGGCGTACTCGGTCGAGGGCCGCTGGAATGAGCAGTACGACAGCATCGACGTGCGCCAGGCCGATCGCATTCTCGCCGAGTGGGACCTCGCACAGTTCGCCGATCACGCATTCGGCACGCTCAGTGATGGCGAACGCAAGCGCGCACTGATCGCCCGCGCGGTCATGACCGACCCCGAGCTGCTGCTGCTCGACGAGCCGAGCGCCAGCCTCGATCTGGGCGCTCGCGAACGCCTGCTCCAGATGCTCTCCGGTTTCGCGGCGTCGCCGGCGTCACCGGCAATGATTATGGTTACGCATCACGTCGAGGAGGTGCCGCCGGGCTTCACGCACGTATTGCTGCTGCGCAACGGCACGATCCAAGCTGCGGGCCCCATCGCCGAGACGCTCACCGCTGACGCACTCGAAGCCACGTTCGGGTTGCCGTTCGACCTGTCAGTGCACAACGGACGCTACTCGGCGATCGCGCGCCCCGCTCCGCAGGCGTAAGCACGCATGTGCGCACCGCCCAGAGAACGAGTCTGCTAAAGTAGAACGTTGGTGCGGTGAATCCGCCGATCCCAAGTCCTCAGAGCGTGCTGCTACACACTCACCCCCAGGCAAACACTAAGGAACTCCCATGAAGACCGAAATCCACCCCGAGTACAACGCGATCGTGTTCCGCGACCTCGCGTCGGGCGAGACCTTCCTCACCCGCTCCACGCTGACCAGCGAGAAGACCATCGAACTCGACGGCGAGACCTACCCCGTCATCGATGTTGAAATCTCGAGCGCATCGCACCCGTTCTACACGGGCAAGCAGCGCATCATGGACTCGGCCGGCCGCGTCGAGAAGTTCAACCAGCGCTTCAAGGGCTTCGGCGCCTAAATCGCAGTTCCGCACGAAGGGCGGGCGATCCGATCAGGATCGCCCGCCCTTCGTTGTACCCCCACGTTGCAGGCGGTGAGCACGGGAGCGCTCAGCGGAGCGGCCACCGCCCGTCGGCGACGAAGCTGGGGTCGCGCACGCGGCGCATGTAGTCCTGAAAACTGGCGGCCTGGGCAGCAGCCCATCCGATCTGAGCCTGGTGGAGTTCGTCGAGTTCGCCTGGAATCACGTCCGCGTACTTCGTCGCGATGTGCTGCAGCACACGGCCAGCAGCGATCGCATCATCACCGGCGTCGTGCGCATTGCCGATGACCACACCGTAGTGGCCGGCAACCGCCTCGAGGGTGCGCTTTCCCTTGCGGTACCGGTCGAACTGCTTATCGAGCACGAGTGGGTCGATCACGGGTGCGAGCTCGCGGGGGAGCGGCACACCGTGCCGTGCGGCTTCGGCGGAGAGCAGGGACAAATCGAAGGGTGCGTTGTACGCCACCACCGGAAAACCTCGCTCGATCATTTCGAGCAGCTGCTCGACGATCTGTCGCACGCCGACTGACGCCTCGATGCCGCTCGTGCGCGCGATTTCCGTGCTGATGCCGTGAACCTGCACCGCTGCCGCTGGAATCTCCACACCCGGGTCGAGCAACCAGTCGTAGCGCTCTTTGACGTCACCGCCATCGCCGAGCAGGGCGACCGTCGCGCTCACGATGCGGGCCTCGTTGGTGTCGATGCCGGTCGTCTCCGTATCAAAGACGGCAAGGTCGGTCGCCCAGAGCGGAAGCGTTGCGGTCACATCAGTCCTTTCGACGGCGAAAATTCGTCTCCATCGATGCTATCGAGTGCGGGGACGACGCGTGCCGCATCAGGAGGTTTGTCGGCGGCCACCGGTAGAATTTCCCTGTGATTTCCGACCCGACCGACTTCGCCGTTCCCACGCTCGGCATGCAGACGCGCGCGTGGCGATACGGTGCTGATGCCGGCGAGACCCTGGTGCTCGTGCACGGGTTCCGTGGTGATCATCACGGTCTCGCCGGCATTGCCGCCCGCATCGTCGAGCTGCGCCCCGAGCTGCGGGTCATCGTCCCCGACCTGCCCGGCTTTGGTGAGACTCCACCGGTTCCCGAACATGCGCACGACATCGAGCTCTACGGGGAATGGCTGTCGGCCTTTGTTACTGCCGTCGCGCCCGACGGTGCCGATGTGCTCGGCCATTCGTTCGGCACCCTAGTGGTCTCTGCCGCAGTCCGCGCTGGCCTCTCGCCGCGACGGCTGATCCTCATCAACCCGATTTCCGCGCCGGCACTCGAGGGGCCGCAGGCCGCACTCACCCAACTCGCGATCGGGTACTACCGCGCCGCCGATCTGCTGCCCGAGCGTGCGGCGCGGCAGCTGCTCGGCAATCCGCTGATCGTGCGCTTGATGAGTGAGGTGATGGCGAAAACCGGAGATCGCGACCTGCGCCAGTGGATCCACGGCCAGCACGCGCAGTACTTCAGTGCATTCGCGGATTCGACGACGCTGCTCCAAGCCTTCCGGGCCTCGGTCTCGCACACTGTCGCCGAGGCTGCAGCCGCGCTGACAATGCCGACACTGCTGATCGCCGGCGACCGCGACGACATCACGCCACTCGCCAAACAGCTGGAGTTGCGACGGCGTCTGCGCGACGCGAGGCTCCACATCGTGCCAGGCGTCGGGCATCTCGTGCACTACGAAGCCGTGGCCGACGCATCAGGTGCAATCGTCGATTTTCTCGCTCCGCTCATTCGTTCCACGGGTCGACCTGTCTCTGAGCTTCCAGCGACGCATCCCCACACGGGGGAGCGCACCGCGTGAAGTTGACACGAATCGACGATCTCACGGCGCCCGAGCTCGCGGACTATACGCAGCTCACCGACGTCGCACTGCGCCGCGTGCGCGAGCCCGAAGAGGGCCTCTACCTGGCGGAGTCGCCCAAGGTCATCGAGCGCGCCCTGCGCGCCGGCCACCGCCCGCGCTCGGTACTGCTGCTCGAGGAGTGGGTGCCGAAGGTCGAGCCACTGCTCGCGGCCTACCCCGATGTTCCGGTGTATGTGGGTGAGACCGATCAGCTCGCCGCACTCACCGGGTTCCACCTGCACCGCGGCGCCCTGGCGTCGATGCATCGCCCTGCTCCGCTCGACCCCGGCGAGCTGCTGCAGCAGGCGCGTCGCGTCGTGGTGCTCGAAGACCTCGCAGACCACACGAACGTCGGCGCGATCTTCCGATCCGTTGCCGCGCTCGGTGCGGATGCCGTACTCCTTACCCCGGCATGCGCCGACCCCCTGTACCGCCGGGCTGTCCGCGTCAGCATGGGTGCCGTGCTGCAGGTGCCGTGGGCCCGTCTGCCCGAGTGGCGCGAGGCTGGCCCGCTGATTCGCGACGCCGGGTTCGAGCTGACCGCCTTCGCGCTGCGAGACGACGCCGAAGATCTCGCCGACTACGCGGACGCACTCCCGGACCGGTTGGCCCTCATGTTCGGCACGGAAGGCGCAGGGCTCAGCAGGCGCGCATTGGCGGCGTCCACACGATCCGTGGTCATTCCGATGGAACACGGCGTCGATTCCCTGAACGTGTCGACTGCCGCCGCATTGGCGCTGTGGGCTGTGCGCACCGCTGATCAGCGAGCGGCCCCTCAAGAACTCGGCGCGACGCGGTGACCGGGATCCGGGTGAGCGGCCGCCGCAGAGCCGTCTGGTTCCTCATCTTCTGGTCTGCCGTCGGCATCGCCTCGTATGTGCTCGGCGTACGCAATGCGCTCGGGCAGCGCGCAGAAGACAGCGTGCTCGATGCGGCGCAATTCACCACCGACCCGCCGCCGCCACTGAATCTCGTCTCCATTCCAACCGTCGCGATTGCGCTGATCATTGTCGGCGTCATCGCGTGGATCTCGCACGGCTTCACTCGAGCGATCGCGGTGACCGTCATTCCTGCAGCCGCGATCGTCGCGTCACAGCTCCTGAAGCTCCGCCTCCTCACGCGACCCGAACTGTTCGAGCTTGATGCAGCGAACACCTTCCCGAGCGGCCATATGACGGTCTTCGCCGCACTCACGGCGGCCCTGGTCTGGGCCGTCCCTGCGGCCGCTCGGGGCTTCGTCGCGCTTCTCGGCACCGCTCTCGTTGCGGCAGTCGGTTGGCAGTTGCTCGCCTATGGCTGGCACCGCCCCAGCGACGTCTACGGCGGAATCGCGCTCGCCGTCATTGCATTCTCGCTCGCTGCCCTGGTGCGTCCTGCCGCATCTCGAGGTGCAGTGGTGCTCGGCGCAACGACATCGATCGGGCTCGCACTGGTCGGGTGGATCACGGTCGGGGGGGCGCTCCTCCTCGCTGCGATCGCGGCTGCAACGAGTAACCCCGCATTGATGCTGAGCGCAGGCGAGTTCGGGGGAGTCGCCGCTGCAGCCCTGGCCATGCGCTCGATGCTGCACTTGGCCGCCGGGCGCGTCTAGGCTCGTTCGCGGTCGCGCACTCAGTGGGCGTCTGACGGCACGTCTTCGGCGTCTCGCCAGGTCGCCGGCTCCCACGCCCGGTGTGCCAGGGGGAGTCGGTGCATGTCTTCGAATGCGAGCTCGGCCGCGATCGGATCGCCGGTGAGCAGTGCCGTGCGCATGCCTGACCATCCGTGCAACAGCAGTTGCCAGTTCGGTGTGCGCTCCTCGAGTTTGCGACCGTATCGGATCCGCATTTGGGCGAGGGTTGTCGCCGCGAGTTCCGAGAGCGTCGCATTCGGGCACCGCGTGATGAGCCAATCGTAGAATTCGAGCGCGACAGCGGTGTGCGCCGCAGCGTCTCGTTCCTCCGCGGCGATGCAGGCGCGCTCGATGATCTCGAGTACGTGGAGCTCACCGTCGACGTCGAGCTTCGGGGTCACGATACGCACGACGCCACCGAGCACGACGCCGAGTGTCTGAATAGCATCCTCCGCGTTGCGGCGGTCGTAATGGGTCGTGACCGCGCGTCGCGCGCGTTGTGCGGGCATGGAGCAGGTTCCTTCCGGTGGGGTGTCCACTCACATTCGGGTGGGTGTTGATTCAGGAAATGCAGCACTAAGGTGTCGCAGTGCGCACACCGCGAGTGCATCGTCACGCGCACCGAGAGCCACACGAAGAAGCCTCGCGCCATCGGTGGCCTGACGCGCCACGTAGGTCGACCAGCCGGGCAACAGACGTTCATCCGCGGCGAACCGCAGTAATTCTTCCGCGGCTCGGGCCAGGTCACTGCCGAACTGGCTGTGCGCAACGATCCGCATCGCGAGTCTCATGACATTGTGCGAAATTTCACTTGAGACGGCACCCGAGATTTCTCTGCAGAGCGCGAAACAATCACGCAGCAACTCGTCGACCGATACCTGAGGCCACGAGCCATCGTGTCATCCACGAGGTCAAGCGCGTCAGGTCGGCCGCGCAGCAGCACCGACATCCTTGCATCCATTCACTCACTTGTACTCTATATTTCAGATCCTAGTGCATCGGACGCACGTTGGCTACCGCAGCACACGGCGACTCGGAATACGAAACCCGGAAACTTGGCCGCTCACGACGCGCCGGCAGTCAGCACCTTCGAGACCAGCGAGCCGGTGACGCGCGTCTCGAATCGGGTGACCCGCAAGTACGGCTCCGGGCGCGACGGTCGCCAATCAATCGGCGGGATACGAACGCACCGGCCAGCGATCCGCCCGGCATGCAATTCGCACGATAATCTATATTATGTCAGCTTAAGTAAACAAAGCCTTCCCAGAGAGCTGCTCACGCCGCTCTGCACCCGCAGAGCGCACAGCGGACGACGAGCTCAGAGCAGATCGTCTGCAGCCTCCTCCAGCGGACCAGACCACCAGCACGAATCGTCGAGCGCCGCAGGGTCAGCCGCGCCCAGAGCAGCCCTGAGCGCCGCAAGACGCTGATCGTGTGATGCTGGCGCGACAACCGGCGGCGCGGGCACAATGGCGCCTGCTCGAAAGGCGGCAAGTTTCGCCGCAGCTTGTTCCGCCGTCATCATTGCGGGAGCCGTTGTCGGTGCACCGGAGTTCGCATACCTGCTAAACGCGGCGAGACAGACTTCCGCAGCGTCGCGATTGCGATTGAGGTGGTGCCACTCCCCGGTGCCGGCGTCAACGATGCGCATGGTCCGGTCGTCGATGACCTCAACGACCAGGTGTTCGCCGCCCCAGAGCGTACCGACGACGCGACCTTCCCAGGTCTCCTCGTGGTCGCCCCCGAACACTGCTGGGTACTCAGCGTCTCGGTTCAACCAGGTGAATCCGAGCACGGGTGAAAATGCATCGTCGACCATGGTGTCATCGTAGTCCGAGCATCATCGCTCCTCCCCTGGTGACCGCCCCGACTTACCCCAGCCACCCGAGCGCGCCGCTGAGCGCGCCGCCGAGCACCACACCCCAGGGCGGCACGCGCGCGTGCAGTGCAGCCACAGACGCGCCGGCCAAGATGACGGTCTGAAGACCGTCGACACCGTGCACGAGCACCGGATCGAACCACGCGGCCGCCAGCACTCCGACAACCGCCGCGTTGATACCGCCCAGCGCACCGCGCGCACGCGGCGAACGCAGCATCCGTGACCACACGGGTGCAACGGCGGTGACGAGGAGCATCCCGGGAAGGAAGATCGCGATGGTCGCAGCGCCCGCGAGCGCAATGCGCGCACCCCACGCGGCATCGGGTTCGAACACCATGCCCAGGTACGTCGCGAGGGTGAACATGGGCCCCGGCACCGCTTGCGCCGCGCCGTAGCCGAGGAGCAGGTGATCCTGAGCAATGCTCTGCCCCACGGCTGGTTCGCTGTACAGCATCGCGAGCACCACGTGCCCGCCGCCGAACACTGTGGCACCCGCCCGCGTGATCGCGTCGAGCAACTGCACCGTCGGGTCGCGCGTCAGCACGGCGAGCAGCGGGAGCGTTCCGAGCAACACGACCAGTGCGATCGCAGCACCCACCGCACGTCGAGGAGGCGCTGCGAGCGGCGACCCCGACACCGCTTCGGTCGCATCGGTGCTCCCCCGGAGCCAGACGAGGCCGGCGATGGCACCGATGACCACCGCGCCGAGGGATGCCCCAGGGCTCCCCCAGACGAGCACGAGCGTGCCGCACAGGATCGCGATGAGGGCGCGAGCCAGATCCGGCGCGAGCGCAACCGCCATGCCGCGCACGGCCAGCGCGATGACCGCGACCGCGACGGCGAGCACCCCGCGAATCGCCCCCTCACGCGCGCGTTCGAGACTCGGATCACTGAGGTCGCCCTCCGACGTCATCACCCCGAGGGCCAACGCCCCGAGCAGCAGTGCGGATGGCAATGTGAAGCCGACCCAGGCCGCGGCTCCGCCAGCGACGCCGGCGCGATACCGGCCGATCGCGAATCCCACCTGGCTCGAGGTGGGCCCGGGCAGCACCTGGCACAGAGCCACACACTCGGCGTACGCGGCATCGGTGACCCAACCGCGACGCACCACGAACTCCGTGCGGAAGTACCCGAGATGCGCGATGGGCCCGCCGAATGAGGTGCACCCGAGGCGCAGACACACGATGAACACCTCCCAGACCGCGCGCACGAGCCGATCCTAAGGTGCGAAGTAGCGCTTGCGTATTGCATTCACGAGGAGTTCATACGCGCTCTCCGGCGCACCGCCCCGACACGAACCGGAGCGATCGGGCTACGCTGAAGTGTCGAAGACGCCCGGCACTACGAGTGCAGGGCCAGGGCCAAACGAGAGACACCGGATGTACGTCAAAATTTGCGGACTGCGCGAACCGCAGCACGCCGCCCTCGCCGCAGAGTTCGGCGCCGACGCGGTCGGGGTGGTCATGAGCCCCGCGAGCCCGCGCCACGCCAGCAGTGACGAGGCGCGCAACGTACTGAGTGCTGCGCGCGCCGTCCGCGCCGGCATCGACACGGTGCTGGTCGTGAATACGTTGCCCGCCGACGAGGCCGCTCGTATCGCCGCGGACCTTGGGTTCGACGTGCTGCAGCTCCACGGCGCCTACACCGCGCGCGACGTCACCGTGGCCCAGGAGATCATTCCGCGGGTCTGGCGCGCGACGTCGCTCGCCGACGCTCCGCAGCTCCGCGCCGGCGAGCTCGGCGAGGAACGACTGCTGCTGGATGGGGCCGTGCCCGGATCGGGATCCTCCTGGAATGTCGCTCCCCTTGGCGTCCCGGGCGAACTGCGCGAACGCATTGGCGACTCGTGGCTGCTGGCCGGCGGCCTCTCCCCCGAGAACGTCGCCGACGCCATCGTCGCGGCGCGGCCGGGTGGAGTCGATGTTTCGAGCGGCGTGGAGTCGAGCCGCGGGGTCAAGGACCCGGATCGCATCGCCCGCTTCATCGCCGCCGCCCACGGCTGAGCACGCCGCAATCGACTTGCTTCACCCCGCACCGACCGCTTCGAACGGAGAGGGATCCCACGCATGAGCACCTCGCAGCCGCCCGGCAAACGCACTCGCAAAATCACACTGCCCGCGCCGCCGCCGCTCCCCCACCCCGGCCTGATTCCCGGCATCGGCGTGGAGCAGACGGGCGTGCGTTTCGCGACGAACTGGGTTGTGTTCGGCGTCGCCATGACGTTCACTCTCGGGGTCATCGTCTGGGCGTTCATCGCTCCAGATTCGATTGCGGTCGTCGGCGGCTCGTCACTCCAATGGGTCACCGAGCACTTCAGTTGGCTCTTCGGTGCACTCGCCATTTCGGTGGCGGGCTTCATGCTGGTCGTCGGTTACGGTCGCACCGGCGGAATCCGACTGGGCGCCGATGACGAAGAGCCCGAATTCACGACGACGTCGTGGATCTCGATGCTCTTCGCGGCAGGGCTCGGAATCGGTCTCCTCTTCTATGGGCCGCTCGAACCGCTCACGTACTTTCTCAACCCGGCACCGGGAGTCGACGTCGAACCGGGCAGTGCCGATGCCGCATTGCCCGCTCTGGCGCAGACCATTCTCCACTGGGGCCCGATCGCCTGGGCGTTCTACGCCCTCGTCGGCGGCGCCATCGCTTACAGCGCGTATCGTCGCGGGCGCGCGCCGCTGATTTCCGCGCTCTTCGAACCCGTATTCCCGGGCAGCAGTCATCGCGTGCTCGGGCGCGTGATCGACATTTTCGCCATCATCGTGACACTCTTCGGCACCGCGGTTTCGCTGGGTATCGGTGCGCTGCAGATCGAGAGCGGGTTCCGCCTGGTCACCGGACTCGGCCCGATGGGCAACGCGTTCATCATCGGCGCGATCGCCATTCTGACGGCGTTGTTCATCGCCTCCGCGGTCTCCGGCGTGAAGAAGGGCATTCGGCGGCTCTCGAACCTGAACATGGCGTTGACGGGCGCGCTCGGAGTCTTCGTGCTGATCGCGGGCCCGACCGTCTACATCCTGAATTTCATGCCCGCCTCACTCATCGAGTTCTTCGCGCAGGCGCCCGCCATGCTCGCCCGCAACCCAAACCAGGGAGAAGCCGCGACGACCTTCCTCTCGAGCTGGACCACGTATTACTGGGCATGGTGGGTCTCGTGGACGCCGTTCGTCGGCATGTTCATTGCCAAAATTTCGCGCGGTCGCACGCTTCGAGAGTTCGTGACCACCGTTGTGCTGGTGCCTTCGGCAATTGTGGTTGCCTGGTTCGTGATCTACGGCAGCACCGCGATCTTCCAGACGTCTCGGGGTGCCGATCTCGAAGCCGGCGGTTCGGGTGAGGCGGTCCTCTTCGAAGTGCTCCATGAGTTGCCCCTCGGCGCAATCACGTCGGTGGTCGCGATGGTCGCCGTGCTCGTATTCTTCGTAACCGCGGCCGACTCAGCCTCGATCGTCATGGCTTCGATGTCGCAGGGTGGGCGCCCGGAGCCGGCGAAGTGGGTCACGATTGTCTGGGGTCTCCTCCTCAGTCTGATCGCTGTGTCGCTCCTGCTCGCCGGCGGGCGGGATACCCTCTCAGGTCTGCAGTCACTGATGGTCGTATCGGCGCTCCCGTTCGCCGTGATCGTCATCGGGATCATGATGTCGTGGGCGAAGGATCTGCGCACCGATCCGTACCTCATCCGCCGAGCGTATGCCCGAGCCGCCATCGCGCAGGGCGTGCGTCGCGGCATCGACGAGTACGGAGACGACTTCGTTTTCGGCACCGATCAGGTGCCCGCCGACGAGGGCGCCGGTGCCGGCTTCGACAGCGACGACCCAGCCCTCACCGACTGGTACGTCGACGCGACCACCGGTCCGATCCAGCAGATCACTCCGCCAGATGTGCAGCGGACGCTCGACCCCGGGCGCATCCAGCCGCGCGGGCCCGAACGCGCTGACCACACGGCTTCGGGCGACGCGTCGCTCGCCACGGGTCGCCGCTCCCCCGACGGTCGCCCCATTGCGAAGCGCGATCTCTCCACGGCATCTGAGCACTCGCACGACATGCGTGAGGACGACGACACGCGCTCGTGACTCCCCCGAAACGTTGACGTCGTTTCCGGCCGTTCACTAAGCTGGGAGGCGCACTGTTTTGAAACGATTCAACTCAACGGCGAGTGCAGAGGTGCATTGACGCCGTTGTCGCAAGGGAGCGCACACGCATGTCTTCACCCGTCCACGGGCAGCCGTCTGGCCTGACTCGCCGACAACTGCTCAGATACTCGGCGATTACGGCCGCTGGGGTCGCGGCCGCGACATCCGCGAGCCCTGCCTGGGGCGCGCCGCCCCTGGGCGCGGGCGATAGTGCCGCCGCCACGCCCACCCTCGAAGGTTTCACGGCGCCGACGGCGGCGACCGCGCCCCGATTCCGCTGGTGGTGGCCGAATGGTCAGGTCGACCTCGATGAAATCGCTGCAGAGGTGCAGCAAGCAGCCCGTTCGGGGTTCGGCGGCCTGGAGATCTCTGACGTGCACCACAGCGTCAAGGGCGGGCTCGATCTCGACACGTATGGCTGGGGCGGCGAGCACTGGGTCGCCGCCGTCGAACGCGCGTTGCAGACCGCGGCCGAAGAAGGCATCGAGATCGATATCACACTCGGACCGTCATGGCCGGCGGCGACGCCGAACATCACACCGCAATCTGCGGCCGCGATCAAGGAGCTCGCGCACGGCAGCGTAACCCTCGCACCGGGCGCCGAGTTCAGCGGCGCACTGCCCGAACCGATCACTCCACCGGATACCGGCGTGACAGAGCGCCACTTGATCGCAGTGCATGCGTTCGAAATCGTCACCGTCGTGACCAACAAGCCGACGGTGCTCAAGCGGGGCAGTTTCATCGATCTCACCGCCCAGGCTTCCGGCGAGACGCTCTCGTGGACGGCACCCGGCACGGGCGGCAACTGGGTACTGCTCACCTATTGGGAGCGCGGCAGCGGTCAACGCCCCGAAGGCGGCGATCACACGAACCCGACGTCTTATGTCGTCGATCACTTCAGTGCGGCGGGCGCCCAGACGCTCATCGACTACTGGAAGACGAATCTGCTGACCCCGCGCATCATCGAACTCCTCGGTTCGGTGGGGGGCACGTTCTTCGAAGACTCTCTCGAAATCGAGACGCACGCCACCCTGTGGACTCCGGCGATCGCCGCCGAGTTCCAGACCCGCATGAGCTACGACATCCTGCCATTCCTCGCCGCCATCGTCGAGACCAAGGAGAAGTACCAGTACGATTTCGACGACATCGTGACGACCCGGGTGCGCGACGACTACAACCAAGTCATGAGCGAGCTGTACTCGGAACACCATCTGATCCCGCTTCGCGATTGGGCGCACTCATACGGCCTCGAGTACCGGGTGCAGGCGTACGGCCTCGAGCAGGATTCGCTCGAGCAGGCCGGCATCGTCGACATTCC
Source organism: Leucobacter musarum subsp. musarum (assembly GCF_001273845.1). Taxonomy (GTDB): domain Bacteria; phylum Actinomycetota; class Actinomycetes; order Actinomycetales; family Microbacteriaceae; genus Leucobacter; species Leucobacter musarum. The sequence goes on along the minus strand of NZ_JHBW01000087.1, from coordinate 157,686 downwards.
TGAGACCGAGTCACTCGGGGCGAAGAACATCGACGACTACCGAGTGCTCGCGAGCGGCCGCGACATCGCCGGACGCACGCTGCTCAGTTGCGAATCCTCCGCATACCTCAATAAGGCATACCTCACGACCTGGCGTAATGAGGTGCTGTTCACACTGGCCGAAACCTTCTGCGGAGGCGTCAATCAGACCGTCCTGCACGGGTTCCCGTATGCGGCGGCACCGGGTGCCGGATGGCCGGGTTTCGCAGCGTTCTCCCCGTATAACGGAGGCGTTGGCTATTCGGAGGCCTGGGGACCCCGCACCCCGGTGTGGGGGCATCTCGATCGCGTCGCGGCAGCGATCGCACGGACGCAGTGGGTACTGCGTCAGGGGCGCGCCGAATACGACATCGCGTTCTATCGCCAAAAGGGCTGGGCGCAAACCGGCATCGGCGCGCCGTGGGCAACCGCCTCGGGAATACCGATTGGCTGGACGCACGGATTCCTGAACGAATCCGGCCTCTTCCAGGAGGCATCAGTGCTTGCCGGCGGTCGCTTCGCTCCCGACGGTGGAAACTATCGGGCCCTGATTCTCGACATCGACCGGTTCCGCGGCAACGAGGCGACGATGTCGGTGCGAGCCGGCGAACGCCTGCTGGAACTCGCGCAGGGCGGGCTTCCGCTGGTGTTCTTCGGTGACTGGAGCAAGCCGGCGTCGACAGGCTACCGCGACGCGGCGACGAACCAACGGGTGGCCGAGATCATCGCCGCGCTGCACGCGCTGCCCAATGTGGCGTCGGCTGCTGGCAACGACGACATCCCCGTTGCGCTCGCTGCGCTCGGCGTGCAGCGCACCGCCAGCTATGCGTTCTCAAACCTCAAACACATCCACCGCGTCGCTGATGGAGTGGACTACTTCTACCTCGTGAACGCGAAACACAACCCCGCAAAAGACAAGCTTGTGCGCATTGAACAGGAGGTTGCACTCACCGCCCGCTCCGAGTCGCACGTGCCGTACGAACTCGACTCGTGGACCGGGGAGGTGCGACCGATCGCGCGCTACACCCGCGACGGTGCCACGGTCTCACTCACTATTCGTCTGAACCCTGCGCAGTCCACCGTGGTCGTGCTCGCGCCGGAAGGCTGGGCCGGAACCGTCACACCCCGAGCTGTGGTCACAGCCACAACAGGTGACGCCATTGCCGTCGAACGCGACGGAACGGTTGTCTTGCATTCCACGCAACACGGAACCCACACGGTCGCGTTTGCGGATGGCAGAGAGAAGCGCACACTCGTCCCCGCCCTTCCCGACCCCATTGCGCTCAACGACTGGTCGCTCGCGCTTGAAGATTGGCATCCCGGCGGGGACGGGGTGAGTACGGAGCGTTCGACGACGCAGATCGATTCGACGCCGCTCGGCGCCTGGAAAGATCTCGGGTTCGCGGACACTGCAGGCGTCGGCACCTATCGCACCACGTTTACCCTCGACGGGGCGTGGCGCGCAGGAACCGGTGGCGTCCGACTCTCACTCGGTCAGGTGCTCGACACGTTTAAGGTCTGGGTCAACAGCGCACCAGTCGCCCACGTTGACCTCACGGACACCGAGCTCGACATCTCGGAGTATGTACGTTCGGGTCGCAACACGCTTCGCATCGAAGTCGCCTCTCCGCTCATCAATCGCCTGCGTGTAGTCAACCCCGCGGTGTACGGCTCCATCGCCAGCCAGTCGTACGGGCTCATCGGCCCGGTGTCCGTGGTCCCCTTCGGAAAGGCGCGGGTGGCCTGATCATGCATCTCATTCAGTTCATCAACAGAAAGCGCACGATGTCACTCTCCCGCACAGCGCCCCGCATCGACCACGTCATCGGCCGCCTCGCGGCGGCGTCGGGACCACGGCGGGCGATGCACAGTTCGGGTGCCGGATCGAACCGGCTCGTCGGCACCGCCGTGGTCGTCGGTCTCGCGCTGGCTGGCATCGCACTCCCGTGGAGTTCGCCAGCCGCCCACGCGGTTGATGCCACCATCGGCGGAATCGTCCGTGAGGGTGATACGGTGCTCGATCGCGTCGAGGTATCCGCCTACCGATGGGATGACGGAGTCGGGGCGTACGTGTTCGAGCAGGAAACCGAATCCGACGCCAGCGGGGCCTGGCAGCTCGGGTTCCTGCCCGACGGCGCGTACACCCTGAATTTCGCCACCGATGTCTCGAACGCCCGGTTCGCGCTGGGTGAGTCACTTGGCGGCAACGCTGACTACTCCGACGATTCTCCAGAGTTCACGATTGCAGACGGAGCAACGAACGATGGTGCATTCGCTGATGTCAGCCTCACACGACTCGGAGGCGAAGCGGTGCTGCGCGTCGTCGAAGGCGATGACACCCTCATCGACCTCGATGACGCGGCCGCACAGTTGCGCGGCATCGATGCAGCGGGTGCCTCTGTGACTTCGGCCCGCGTCTTTGCCGACGCGGATGGCACCGTGACCATTCCCCGGATTCCTTCCGGAGGGTATGTACCTTGGGTGGCAGCCCGCGGCAGTGACTTCGCACCGTCGACGACCGACGCGCTCATCTTCTCCCAGGATCACATCGATTTCGGCGACCTCGAACTCGGAACCGGCCCCGAAGCCACCCTCGAAGCCGCCGCGCCAACGCTGTCAGGCGATGCCCGAGTCGGAGCGGTGCTCACCGTCATCGACCCGGAGTTTGCCGCGGCGCCCGACTCGATCTCGCACCGTTGGAGCGCCGTCGCCCTCGAGCACGCGAGCACGGAACTCGCACTCACTGATGCACACGCCGGCGCGACAGTGTCCGCCTGGGTCTTTGCACATGCGGCCACCAGCGTCCCGTACATCGGGGTCGTCTCATCTCCCCCGGTCGCTCCGTCGACCTCGGGTGCTGCGGACGCCGGTTCAGACGCCGACTCGGCCAACGCCACCGCCGATGCCGACGCTGCAGTCGACGGCGGATCCGGCTCAGCGGGAGCCGCGACTGCCGCCAGCGACGCTAGCGCCGCGGCGAGTTCGAACGCCGCCGGAGCCGGCTCACGCGGTGCGGACGGTAGCAGCGACGGGCGTGGATCGGGAAGCGACGATCACGGGACACTCCCCATTACCGGCGGCACGGTCGCGGCAACGGCACTTCTGGGCGCGGTCCTCATCGCGGTGGGAGCTCTGGTCTTCGTACGGCGACGGCACATGCGCAGACTCGAGGAGTCCGCATAACTGCAGGTCGGGGCGGGTTTTCCGCCCCGACCTGGCACGAGGTCACCAGATCTTGTAACCTGAACGTTATCTTTCGGGTTGAAGATCAGCACCCCGATCCCAACCCGAAAGCCCGCATGACCGATCCTGAACCTCGCCCGGCGCAGCACGTTGGTACGTCCGGCACGACGCTCGGTCCTGGCGACTCCGTAGTCAGCCCGCGCGTCGCCCACGTGCCCGACGATGCCCCACTGGCAGATTCCCCTGTGCCTCGGCCGCGTCATCGCATCGCACGACTTGCCGCAGGTATCAGCGTCTGCGCACTCGTGGGCACGCTCGCACTGCCGCTGGTGCAGCAGTCGAACGCGCTCGAAACGCCTGCCGCACAGCAGAAGCTCTTCTCGGAAGTCACAGGTAACGACGTGCCTTCGACGCTCACGGAAGTCGCAATCGTCGACACGGACGAGCCCTCAACGATCGGATACGAGTTCCGCGCACGCTCCCTGGTCAACTATCCTTTCGCGTCACCGGTTCCGCTGACGGACACGTTCGGGTATCGCACCGCACCCGTCGCGCAGTTTCATGACGCGCAAGACTTCGGGGCGGGCGCTGGCACACCCGTACTCGCCATCGCCGATGGAACGGTACTCGAGGCGGGCTACGCCACCGACGGCTGCGGGTTCGGCCTGAAGCTCGAGCACGAGATCGACGGCCAAGAGGTGACCAGCCGCTACTGCCACATGCAGAACGACTCGCACACGTGGAAGGTGGGAGACACCATCAAGATGGGCGATCCCGCCGGCAAAGTCGGCGCGACGGGAATCGCCTTCGGCGCACACCTCCACCTCGCACTCCGCGTGAACGACAAACCCATCGATCCGATGCCGTTCCTTGCGAAGTACTACCGGCTCGACCGCGACGCTCCCGCTCGGTCGACGCAGAGTGCCACGGCAACAACCGAGCCAGCAACTACTGGGAAACCGGAGTAGCGCCAGCCGCCGAAGTCGCCCCGGCCCATGCTGCGAGCTTCGCCGCAGCTCGTCCGGAATCGATGGCGTCAGCGGCGACCTGCAGTTTCTCCGCGAGGCGATCGAGCAGTGCTCGCTCGACCGACTCGGGGTTCTGGGCCAAGTCGAAGGCGACAAGGCCTGCCGCCGCATTTAGCAGCACGATGTCGCGAACCGGGCCGGTCTCGCCCGCGAGAACGCGGCGCACGACCTCGGCGTTCTCCTCCGGGGTGCCGCCGACCAAGTCGCTGATCTGCGCGCGCGGGATCCCCAGATCTCTCGGGTCGATGTCGTGCTCGGTGAGCCCGCCTCGACTGACCTCCCACAGTCGGGAGTGACCGGTAGTCGTGAGCTCGTCGAGGCCATCATCTCCACGGAAGACCAGCGCGGAGGCACCGCGAAGGCGGAACACACCGACGAAAATCGGGACTCGGTCGAGATCCGCGACGCCGACTGCCGACGCCTCTGGGCGCACCGGATTGCACAGCGGCCCGAGGAAGTTGAACACCGTTGAGATGCCGAGATCTTTGCGTGCTTCGGCCACGTGACGGAAACCGGGGAGGAATCGCGCGGCGTGCACGAACGCGATCCCGGACTCTTCGAATGCGGTCACCAACTGCCGTGCGTCAAGACCGAGATAGATGCCGAGTGCGCTCAGCACATCGGACGCCCCCGACAGACTGCTCGCTGCACGGTTGCCGTGCTTGACGACCGGCGCACCAGCGGCCGCCGCGGTGATCGACGCCATGGTCGAGATATTGACGGTGCCGAAACGATCGCCACCGGTGCCCACAATGTCCAGCGACATTGCCGGAAGCTCAATCGGTAGCGCTTCCGCAAGAATGGCGTCGCGGAAACCGATGGTCTCATCGACCGTCACGCCCTTGGAGCGGAGCGCAACCAGAAACGCCCCGATCTGAGCCCCGCTGGCCTCACCCGTCATGAACCTTGACATTGCCCACTCGGCCTGAGAGACGCTGAGATCGTCGCCCTCGAGCAGTGTCGTTAGTACAGTCGGCCAGGTACGTTCGTCGATCATGGCTCGATTCTATCGAGGGCCCGAAAACCGCGTCGTGGCGCCACTTCATCGGATGAATGCGGGTCGCTTGAGGCGCTTCAGGGCCCCCGGAAGACGGTAGGCTACCGGGGAAGGATGCAGAAAGTTCGGCGCGCCGTGTCCGAGTGAAAATGCACACCTGACTTTCAGCCATAATGGAGGGGTGACAACGACCACTATGAATACCAAGTCAGCCGTGCCTGCGGTGAAGCGACCGAATATCGTCGCCGTCGGCACGATCGTGTGGCTCGGCAGCGAGGTCATGTTCTTCGCGGGCCTCTTCGCGATCTACTTCACGCTGCGCGCAATGAACCCCGAGCTGTGGGCAGAACAGACCGAGAAGCACAACTTCACGTTCGCGCTGATCAACACGCTGATTCTGGTCGCGTCTTCGTTCACTGCTCAGGCCGGCGTCTTCGCCGCCGAGCGCATGCAGCCGCGCGCCACCGGAGCGAGCCCGAAGAAGTGGGGCACCGTCGAGTGGTTCTACCTCACGTTCTTCATGGGAGCGATCTTCGTCGCGGGCCAGTCGTTCGAGTACGCGACGTTCGTTTCCGAGGGCATCACCCTCGCTTCTGATCCCTACGGTTCAGCCTTCTACATGACCACCGGCTTCCACGGCATCCACGTCTCGCTGGGTCTGGTCGCATTCCTGCTGGTCATTGGTCGCATCTACGCGGTCAAGAACTTTACGCACAAAGAAGAGACCACTGCTGTCGTGGTGTCGTACTACTGGCACTTCGTCGACATCGTGTGGATCATCCTCTTCATCGTCATCTACGTCCTCAAGTAGGGTCAGGAGTCATCGACAACATGGTTCGCACCAAGAAGAACCTGCGCAAGTCCGGCCGCCGGCACCCGCTGGCCACAGCCGCTCTCGTCGCAGTCGGTCTGCTCGTGACCGGCGCCGCGTACGCCGGCTTCAGCCAGACGTCGGCAACGGCAGAGGTCGATCTGACCTCGCCCGCCACCATCGAAGCCGGCGAGAAGCTCTTCGGCGCCAACTGCGCCACCTGCCACGGTGCCGCAGCTCAAGGAACGAACGACGGCCCGACGCTGATCGGCGTCGGCGCGGCCTCGGTGAACTTCCAGGTCGGCACGGGGCGTATGCCGCTTGCTTTCCAGGGCCCGCAGGGCATGGTGAAGCCTCAGCAGTTCACCGAGGAGCAGACGCTGCAGATGGCGGCCTATGTCGCCTCGCTCGCTCCCGGCCCGGCACTGCCTGAGACGCAGTACCTCCAGGCCGACAGTGACGACGAGGGCGTTGCGAATGGCGCCGAGCTCTTCCGCATCAACTGCGCGATGTGCCACAACGTGGCCGCGGCAGGCGGTGCGCTCACCGAGGGCAAGTTTGCGCCGAAGCTCACCGGGGTGGCCCCGACGCACATCTATGAGGCCATGATCACCGGTCCGCAGAACATGCCCGTGTTCAACGACGCGAACATCTCTCCGCAGGACAAGGCCGACATCATCTCGTACCTCAAGTACATCGAGAACCAGCCGGCCGTCGGTGGATTGACCCTTGGGTCGATCGGCCCGGTCGCAGAGGGCCTCTTCATCTGGGTGATCGGACTGGGTGCCGTGATCGGCCTCACGGTCTGGGTCACCGCGAAGTCGAACTAGTCGACGACGCACACAGCATTCATGAGTCAGGAGTCAAGGAGCAACATGGCAGAGGAAGCGAAGCACAACGGCGAACACGCCGTTGTCGCCGCGGACGGCCACGGCTCGGTCGAAGCCGCCGTCGGTACCGCGGTGATCTCGTCCGACGCCGTGCAGAATCCGGGCCTGCCCCCGCATCGCAAGCGCGTCACGGATCTTGATCCGAAGAAGGCGAAACGTGCTGAACGCACCGTTTACACCCTCTTCTACCTCTCGATCGCCGGCAGCCTCGGCGCCGTGCTTGCCTACATGTTCTTCCCGATTGAAACGGGAGATCTCATGGCGGTGCGCCTGCACACCATGTTCGTCGGCCTCGGCATGGCACTCGCCCTGCTCGCCGTCGGCATCGGTGCGGTGCACTGGGGCAAGGCCATCATGGCCGACCACGAGTCGATCGACATCCGCCACGACGTTGCCAGCGATACGCCGACCCGCGAGGCGTCGGCCGAGGTCTTCAAGCTGGCCGATGAGGAGTCGGGCTTCTCCCGTCGCTCGCTGGTGCGCAACAGCTTGATCGGCGCATTGATTGCGTTCCCGCTGCCGGGCATCACGCTGCTTCGCGGCTTGGCGCCGCAGGATCGCGACGCCGTGGAACTGCTGCATCACACGATGTGGACGGAGGGCGTGCGTCTTGCGCGCGATCCCTCTGGCGTTCCTATCAAGGCCAGCGAAGTTACGATCGGTTCCGCCTTCCACGTCATTCCCGAAACCCTCAATCACGAGGATTTCGAGAAGATGACGCTCGACGAGCGTGGTGGCAGCACCCATCTGCTTGATGCCAAGGCCAAGGCCATCGTTCTGCTCATGCGACTCGATCAGAAGGACCTCAAGGAGCTTCCCGAGCGCGAGGGCTGGTCGTACAACGGCATCGTCGCCTACTCGAAGGTCTGCACCCACGTCGGTTGCCCGGTGGCGCTCTACGAGCAGCACACGCATCACCTGCTGTGCCCCTGCCACCAGTCGCAGTTCGATGTCTCCGAGCACGCCAAGGTGATCTTCGGGCCGGCGAAGCGACCGCTTCCCCAGCTTCCGATCACTGTTGACGACGAGGGCTACCTCGTCGCGCAGAGCGACTTCCACGAACCCGTCGGCCCGAGCTTTTGGGAGCGTCTCAAGTGAGCAGCACCGTCACCGAAACACCGTCGAGCCAGCAGGCTCAGAGCGGATCGAGTCGCTTCACCGCCGCTGCGGCGAACTACATCGACGAGCGCACCAAGATTGGTGTCGCCGTCAAGGAGTTCGGACGCAAGGTCTTCCCCGACCACTGGTCGTTCCTGCTCGGTGAAGTCGCGCTCTACAGCTTCGTCGTCATCCTGCTCTCGGGCACCTTCCTGACGCTGTTCTTCCAGGCGTCGATGGTTGAAACGCACTACACCGGCCCGTACGTGCCGATGAAGGGCGTGGAGATGTCGGCCGCGATGGCGTCGACGCTCGATATCTCGTTCTCCGTGCGCGGCGGCCTGCTCATGCGTCACGTGCACCACTGGGCAGCGCTCCTCTTCGTCGCCTCCATCGGCCTGCACATGCTCCGTATCTTCTTCACGGGCGCATTCCGCAAGCCGCGCGAGCTCAACTGGGTGATCGGCTTCGTGCTCTTCATCCTGGCCATGGCAGAGGGCTTCACCGGCTACTCGCTCCCCGACGACGTGCTCTCCGGCAACGGCCTCCGCATCATCGACGGCATCATCAAGGCGATCCCGGTCGTGGGCACCTACCTGTCGTACTTCTTCTTCGGAGGCGAGTTCCCGGGTACTGCCATCGTCGGTCGCCTCTACATGCTGCACATCATGGTGCTGCCCGCCCTGGTCATCCTCTTCGTCGCGATGCACCTCGCGTTTGTGATCATTCACAAGCACACCCAGTACCCTGGCCCGGGCAAGACGCAGCAGAACGTGGTCGGCTTCCCCATCCTCCCGGTCTACGCAGCGAAGGCCGGCGGCTTCTTCTTCATCGTGTTCGGTGTGATCGCGTTGATCGCATCACTCGTCGGCATCAACCCGATCTGGAACTACGGACCGTACGACCCATCCCCCGTGTCGGCGGGTACGCAGCCTGACTGGTACATCGGCTTCGCCGACGGCATGCTCCGTCTCGTACCTCCGGGCCTCGAGACCGAGTGGTTCGGTTGGACATGGTCGTGGAACATGTTGCTGCCGCTGGGCATCATCGGCCTGTTCATCGTGCTCGTCATGGTCTACCCCTTCATCGAAGCTTGGGTCACCGGCGACAAGCGTGAGCACCACATCCTGGACCGCCCCCGCAATGCGCCGACGCGTACCGCAATCGGCGCTGCCGGTGTCACGTTCTACGCAGTGATGTGGGCCGGTGCGAGCTCCGACCTGATGGCGACGCACTTCCAGCTGTCGATGGAAGGCGTCATCCACGCGCTGCAGTTCCTGCTCATCTTCGGGCCGATCTTCTCCTACCAGGTCGCGAAGCGCATTTGCCTCGCCCTGCAGAAGAAGGACCGCTCAATCGCGCTGCACGGCTACGAATCCGGTCGCATCGTCCGAATGCCCGGTGGTGAGTTCATCGAGGTGCACAAGCCGCTCGACGCATACGAGTCGTGGCAACTGGTGAGCTACCACGACTACGCGCCGCTGATGCTCCGCCCGAACGATGATGGCCGCATCCCGTTCTCCAAGCGACTGCGAGCCGGTTTCAGCCGTTGGTTCTTCGAAGACCGCATCGTTCCCCCCAGCAAGGGTGAACTCGAGCAGGGACACCACGAGGGCCACTAACCCCTCAGTCCCGCTCCGCGGCTCACAAGAACGCCCCATCCGAACATTTTCGGATGGGGCGTTCTGCGTTCTCCACCCCCACGGCGAATGCGGTTCACGAAGCCGCAGTACCGACTCAATCCAACATGCCGAGCCGCCAGAGGTGCACACGTTACCGGCTGCCGGCAAACGAACCCCTCGCGCACGCGTGACATCATCCAAACCACTACAGCGCGGTAGCTTCGCGAGCAGCTGCTGCCCTGGCTCATGCACACCGCCGAGTACGGTACGTGGCAGGTCAGTCTGGCTCCTGCGCTGCGCGGGGACGACCCGGGGCCGACACACGATTCGACGGTAAAGCACTCCTCCGCATACCTTGCGCGTACCGAAAGTTCCGCACCAGCTTTGCCGCACTCGTTCAAGACACGGGCGGGCGCCGCACGGTTCAACTCGCGATCAGTGACCCTCGCGTCCCGCTTTGAGGCACGCGGATACGTCGTTCGAGCGATGTTGAGGCGTCAGCTGATGTCGCAGAGGGCACGATCCAGAGAATCGATCGCAACACTCCCGAACCGAGCAGTCATCCAAGCAGATCCGAGACGATCTCGTAGTTCTGCGAGAATCCGTGCGAGTGGGGCACGAAGCTCGGCGACACCTAACGCTGCGAATGCCTGCAACACGCACTGAAGCTCGGCCGGCGTCGTGATATTGCTGACTACTTCCATGGCGCCACAATGCGCCTGAGGGCTGACTCGAGGAAGCTCTGCGTCTTGCCCAGAGACGTCGACGTCCCCTATGACGAGGCTGGGCACGACGAGCCCGGTGAGTATCTGCGATGCGAGGGTGCAGCATTCGAGAAAAAGAGCCTGCTTCGTCGCAAAGCTCGCGTAGACGTGTGGTTGGGGCACATCTGCCCGCGCGGCAATGCCGGCGGTTGATGCCCCTTGAAAGCCAAAGAGGCCGAACTCGATGAGTCCGGCCTCTCGGAGACGTTGACGGTTCTCGCCGGGCTTTCGCCGCGCACGACGTTCCGTCATGCGCTATCCCAGTTCGAGAATCTTGCGATAGTGCTCACCAACCGCTTCAAAGCCGCGGTGATTGTAGAAGGACCCGAATCGAGCGGTCGAGGCCGACAGCTGTCGCACGCCACGTCCCATGCAGTAATGCTCGTTAGCCTGCATCAGTCGATCGCCGACTCCGTGGCCGCGTGAACCTTCGTCGACCACGATCTCTTGGAGATGTGCGGTAAGACCCGGGGCGTGCAACAGCCGAGAGACCGTCATCAACGAGTAGCCGACCACACGATCTTCGAGCTCCGCAACGAAGAGCACGTTCGCTTCCTGGTCGCGGTGCCGCAGCACGTTGTCGAAGGCGACGGTGAACTCATCGCGACCGATGGGCTCGCGGCCCGTGGTGAACTGGCGCGCCAGTCCAAGAACGTCTGCGCCGTCTTCGCTGCGACCGCGTCGAATGATGATTCCCAATTGCAACCGCCTTAGCGCGCGAAGTTACCGCGGTAGTACTCGTACACCCAACCGACGACACCGACGATGACGATGGGCAGAGTCAAGAACGACAGCCAGAAGTTGAACCCGATGCAGAGGCCGAGTACCACGATTGCGGCGCCGAACGCGAGCACGAGCGGCCACCAGCTCCAGGGGCTGAATTCGCCGAGCTCCGGGTCTCCATCGTCGATATCGGAGTCCTCGAGATCTTCGACGAGCACGCCGCCCTGCTTGCGCTGCACAAGCACAAGGTAGGAGGCAATGAAGCCCGTCAAGGCACCCGACAACAGAATCGCGGTGGAACCGACCCATTCGACATAACCGTGAGCAATGATGTTCCACACGGTGTACACCGCGGCAAGCACGACCAAGTAGACCGTGAGAATCCAGAAGATAACGATATTGGATTTCATAACTGGTGACTCCTCAGCTCACTGCTTGTCAGCGAGCTCGCGCTCGGTCTGCCGAATCGGCTGCTCCACACCGCTGATCTCGGGGTGGTTGAGATCGAATGCGGGCGACTCCGAACGGATGCGCGGGATCGACGTGAAGTTGTGGCGCGGCGGCGGGCAGGAGGTCGCCCACTCGAGCGAACGTCCGTAGCCCCACGGATCATTGACCGTGACCTTCGGTGCGCGGCGCGCGGTGATGTACACGTTCAGCAGGAACGGAATCATCGATGCGCCGAGAATCATCGCGCCAACGGTCGAGAGCTGGTTGCCCCAGGTCACGCCATCAGAGGGCAGGTAGGTGTAGTAACGACGCGGCATCGCCATGACGCCCAACCAGTGCTGCACGAGGAACGTGGTGTGGAACCCGATGAAGAGTACCCAGAAGTGGATCTTGCCGAGACGCTCGTCGAGCATCTTGCCGGTCCACTTGGGCCACCAGAAGTAGAAGCCCGCGAACATCGCGAACACGACCGTTCCGAAGACCACGTAGTGGAAGTGCGCGACCACGAAGTACGTATCCGACAGGTGGAAGTCGAGTGCCGGCGACGCGAGAATGACGCCCGTGAGACCGCCGAAGACGAAGGTGACCAGGAAGCCGATCGACCAGAGCATGGGCGTTTCGAACGTGATCGATCCGCGCCACATGGTGCCGAGCCAGTTGAAGATCTTCACGCCCGTCGGCACGGCGATGAGCATCGTCATCAGTGCGAAGAACGGCAGCAGTACCGAGCCGGTCACGTACATGTGGTGAGCCCACACGGTCATGGAGAGCGCGGCGATCGCAATGGTTGCGTAGATCAGCGTCTTGTAACCGAAGATCGGCTTGCGGCTGAATACCGGGAAGATCTCGGACACGATGCCGAAGAACGGCAGCGCGATGATGTACACCTCGGGGTGACCGAAGAACCAGAAGAGGTGCTGCCAGAGAATGGCACCGCCCTCACCGTTGTAGATCTGAGCGTGGAAGATTCGGTCGGCGGCGAGGCCGAACATCGCCGCAGCGAGCACCGGGAACACCAGCAGCACCAGGATCGAGGTGATCAGCGTGTTCCAGGTGAACACGGACATGCGCCACATCGTCATGCCCGGAGCGCGCATCGTGATGATCGTCGTGATGAAGTTCACGCCGCCCATGATGGTACCGAAACCGGAAACGCCGAGGCCAAGCACCCAGAGATTGCCGCCCACACCTGGCGAGTACGTCATGTCTGACAGCGGGGCATACGCGAACCAGCCGAACGAAGCCGCTCCCTGCGGGGTGAGGAAGCCACCGACGGCGATCAGCGAACCGAACGTGTAGAGCCAGAACGCGAAGGCGTTGAGTCGCGGGAAGGCGACGTCAGGAGCGCCGATCTGCAGAGGCATGATGACGTTGGCGAAGCCTGCGAACAGCGGGGTCGCGAACATCAGCAGCATGATGGTGCCGTGCATGGTGAACAGCTGGTTGTACTGCTCTTTGGTCGGAATGACTTCGAGGCCCGGCGCAAACAGCTGCGCACGGATGACGAGAGCCATGAGGCCGCCGATCAGGAACCACACGAAGGAGCTGATCAGGTACATGTACCCGATCACCTTGTGGTCCGTGGACGTCAGCCACGAGACAATGACATTGCCCTTCTTCATGTTTTCGTATCCCTCGTTACTCGTTCTGAGCCTTGGCCTGGTCGCTCTGGAACTTCTCCTGGTTCGGGTTCAGATCTTCAGAGACCTGCCCCTCGTTCCCGGCTTCGCGGAGCGACTTGACGTAAGCGTCGTACTCGTCTTGTTCGACGACCTTGACCTGGAAGAGCATCATCGAGTGGTACTCGCCGCAGAGTTCGGCGCACTTGCCCATGAAGGTGCCGGTCTTGGTCGGAGTGAAGCTCATGTAGTTCGTCTGACCCGGGATCATGTCCTTCTTGTAGAGGAACTCCACCACCCAGAAGGAGTGAATGACATCGCGGGTCTCGAGACGGATCTCGGTGGTCTTGTCGACCGGCAGGTAGAGCACCGGCATGGTGTCGGCCTCGGCCTCGCCGTCGTCATCGGTCTGCACCTGGACGCCCTGGAAGTAGACATCGTCGTTGACGTAGTTGAAGTCCCACGACCAGCGCTTGCCCACAACCTCGACAATGTTCTCGGGGTTGTCGTAGCGCGCCTCGATCTTCGACTGTTCCTGTGCGGTGAACGCGAAGAAGCCGATCACGAGGATCACGGGAACGACCGTGAAGAACGTCTCGATCGGCATGTTGTAGCGCAGCTGCACGGGCAGACCGGTCTGACCCTTCCGGCGCCGGTACGCGATGGTGGCCCAAATGATGAGCCCCCACGTGATGACGCCCACTGCAAGCAGCACGATCCAGGAGGTGACCCAGAGGCCCGTCACTCCATCGGTGTGGTTCGTGGCCCCCTCGGAGCCCGCAGGGAGGAAGCCTCGCTGCTGCTCGGGAGTACAGCCCGCCAGGAGCAGCGCTGCGGAGAGCGCTACCGGGGCCGCGACCCATTTCATTCGACGATTGGAACGCACCGCATACCTTTCGAAAACATTGTTTCGCTTCGATTCGCACGCATGCGAGCGAAGCTGATGACTCCCTGACAGCTTAGCGCGAACACGACCGTTCCCCGAACCACGAAGGGGTGTCGCGGATACTGGTGTCGCGCGGGCGCGGATTCAGCTGAAGCTGTCGCCACATGCGCAGCTACCCTGCGCGTTCGGATTGTCGATTGTGAAGCCCTGCTTCTGAATCGTGTCCTCGAAATCGATCGTGGCACCGTTGAGATACGGAATGCTCATCGCATCGACGACCACGCCGACACCGTCAAAGTCGACCACTGCATCGTTGTCGAGCTCGCGCTCATCGAAGAACAACTGGTAGATCAGACCCGAGCAGCCGCCGGGCTGCACGGCGATGCGCAATCGCAGGTCGTCTCGCCCCTCCTGGGCGAGCAGGCTGCGCACCTTGTCTCGTGCGTTTTCGCTCAGTGCGACGCCGTGCGCCTGTTCTGCTGCGGCCGCGGTACCCGCCGGTGCGATCGTATCGATGCTCATACGTAACTCCTCGCTCACGTCGTGATCGTTCGCAAGCAGTCTACCGCGCCGGGCGCGTCGTGAACGCGGAGCCGAGCACGGTACTCTGGGGGTATGTCGGTTCCGGCCGATCACCCGCATGCACCGAGCGCGTGCAGCACCACCGGGCGCAGCGTTTGCGTGCAGCCCACGACTTCCGCGCCTCGGCGCGGCCAACGGAGAGGATTCGCGTGGCAGAGAAGGGCGCTGCGAACGAGCAGCAGGCATCAGGTGGCGACGACGCCGTCGTAGGCAAGGGCCGCCCGACGCCCTCGCGCAAGCAGGCCCAGGCCGCGAACGCTCGCCCGATCGTCGGCTCACGCGACAAGTCCGCTGTCAAAGAGCAGCGTCGTCAGCAGGCAGAGACTCGCGAGCGGATGCGCGTCGGCATGATGCAGGGCGATGAGCGCTTCCTCGGTCCGCGCGATCGCGGCCCGCAGCGCCGCTACGTCCGCGAGTATGTGGACGCTCGATGGAACGTCGGCGAAATGCTGATCCCGATGATGCTCGTGGTGCTGGTGATGACGTTCATCCCCGGCCCCATTCAAGTCGTGAGCCTCTTCGTGATCTGGGCGTTTGTCGGTCTCGCCGTGCTCGACGCCGTCTTCCTCGGTATGCGGTTGAAGCGCAAGCTGGGCGACAAGTTCGGTGAAGATCGCGTGCAGCCAGGTTTCCGCTGGTACGCAGCGATGCGCGCGTTCCAGTTCCGCCCGCTCCGCGCACCCAAGGCGCTCGTCAAGCGAGGCTCATTCCCCAGCTGAGGTTCATCCCCCATACGCAGTGATCCCCGCACCCTTCATCTGGGGTGCGGGGCTCACTGCGTTGCAGAAGAACCGAGGCAATGCAGTAAGCGGGGGTTGTTGGGAACCCGCCGGGTCACTTCGGGGCAGCACTCCCCCGGTAGCCGGCGCGTCGCAGTCCCCGGTTGATTGCGCGGGCCCACAGCGGCCCTTCGTAGATGAAGGCCGTGTACCCCTGGACGAGTGTTGCACCGGCCCGCAAACGCTCGAGCACGTCGAACGCACTCGTCACGCCGCCGACGGCGATGACGCAGAATTCGGGATCGGGCTCAATCGCTCGGATGCGTCGCAGTACATCGAGTGCACGATCGCGCAGCGGCTCGCCCGAGAGGCCGCCGGCCCCGATGCGCTCGATCTCCGCCGAAGATGCGCTGAGCCCGTCGCGAGAGATGGTGGTGTTCGTCGCGATGATGCCGCTCAGTCCGGTCTTGCGCGCCAGCGCGACGATGCCATCGATCTGTTCGTCGACCATATCGGGGGCGATCTTCACGAGTACCGGAGTTGTTCCGGCGGCATCACGCACTGCCGCGAGCAGAGGCTCGAGCATTTCGAGCTCTTGGAGCCCGCGCAGGCCCGGGGTATTCGGCGAACTGACGTTGATCGCGAGGTAGTCCGCGATGGGGGCGAGACGCTCGGTGCTCCACACGTAGTCGTGCACGGCGTCTTCGACTTCGGTCACCCGGCTCTTGCCGATGTTCACCCCGATGATCGGCCGGTGGCGTGCGAGTCGCGCACGTTCGATCCGCGGCACGGCCGCTGCGGAGCCACCGTTGTTGAATCCCATGCGGTTCACGAGCCCTCGGTCGCCGACGAGTCGGAACATGCGGGGCTTTGGGTTGCCGGGCTGCGCGTGTCGCGTCAGCGTGCCCACTTCGACGTGGCCGAAGCCGAGCGCTCCGAGCCCCGCGATCGCGGTCGCATTCTTATCGAATCCGGCGGCGAGCCCGAACGGGCTGGGAAACACGGTACCGAGCGTCGCGACACGCAGCGACGGATCGGCACCAGTCACGCGGCGCGCGATTGCACCGGCGAACGGAATCGCCTGAATCACACGGAACGCGAGGTGATGCGCCCGTTCGGGATCCATGCGGCGGAGCACGGTCTGGAACAGCAACGGGTAGCAGCGCACGGGTCAGGCCTCCGGATCAGTTGTGGATGCAGTAGCCGCCGCGGCCGGGCGAGCACGCAATTCTTCGATCGCGGCATCGAAGTCTTCGAGCGACTCGAACGCCTGGTACACGCTCGCGAAGCGCAGGTAAGCGACTTCGTCGAGCTTGCGCAGATGGGGCAGGATCGCCAGCCCGATCTCGTTGGCATCGAACTGGGCGATGCCGCTCGAGCGAACCGATTCCTCGACCTGTTGGGCCAGCACGGCGAGGTCTGCCTCGGTAACGGGGCGCCCCTGACACGCTTTGCGCACGCCGCTCATCACTTTCTCGCGGCTGAACGGCTCGACGACGCCGGATCGCTTGATCACGGTCAAACTTGCCGTCTCAGTGGTGGTGAATCGTCGCCCGCACTCCGGGCACTGGCGGCGGCGACGAATCGACAGTCCGTCATCAGCGGTGCGCGAGTCGATGACGCGCGAATCGGGGTGGCGGCAGAACGGGCAATGCATCAGCGGGTCTCCATTGCTGATTCGAATCGAACGCTCACGGCGTCTCCGTGGGCAGGAAGGCCTTCGGCCTGCGAGAGTGCGCGCAACGGTTGCTCGACGGACTGGAGCGCGTCACGGTCGTATCGGATGATCTGCTGCGGGCGCAGAAACGTGTGAGCGCCGAGCCCCGAGGCAAAACGGGCGGTACCACCCGTCGGGAGCACGTGGTTCGAGCCGGCGAGGTAGTCTCCGAGGCTGACCGGCGTGTAGGCGCCCAGGAATATGGCACCGGCATCGGTGATCTGTGCCACTACGGCTTCGTCATCGCGGGTGTGGATCTCGAGATGCTCGGGTCCGTACGCGTTGCTCACCCGCGCTGCTGCCGCGAGATCGTCGACCAGAATGATGCCCGATTGCGGGCCGCGAAGAGCCGTCGCCACGCGTTCAGCGTGGAATGCCAAGACTGCGCGATCCGCGATCTCGGCCGCGACTCGATCAGCGAGTTCAGGCGAATCCGTCACCAGCACCGAAGCCGCGGCTTCGTCGTGCTCGGCCTGACTGATGAGATCGGCCGCCACGAATGCGGCATCAGCCGAGTCATCGGCGATCACGAGAATCTCGGTCGTCCCGGCCTCGGCGTCGATGCCGACGAGGCCGCTCACCACGCGCTTCGCCGCAGCGACGAACACATTGCCCGGTCCTGTCACAACGTCGACCGGGTCAAGGCCGATCTCCGGCACACCGTGCGCGAATGCGGCGATCGCTCCTGCGCCGCCGATGGCATAGACCTCGGTGATGCCGCACAACGCGGCCGCCCACAGCACCGCGGGGTGCGGCAGGCCGCCGTTTTCGAGTTGCGCCGGAGACGCAAGCGCCAAGCTGGGCACACCAGCGGTCTGCGCCGCCACCGCATTCATCACGACCGAGGACGGATAGGCGGCTTTTCCACCGGGTGCATAGAGCCCCACCCGGGACACCGGCTGCCAGCGCTGACGGATCACCGCGCCATCTGCGATGCGCGACTCTCGTGCTTCGGGAACCTGAGCGGCCGAGGCGACTCTCAGCCGCGCGATGAGCGCTCGCAGCGCCGCTTCGACGTCAGGCGGGCAGTCGTTCAACGACGCACGCACCGTTTCTGTCGGCACGCGGAGCGCATGATCTGCGACTCCGTCGAAGCTGCGGGCCTGGTCTCGCAGCGCCGCTTCGCCGCGTTCCGCGACGTCGGCGACCAGCGGCCGCACTCGCTCCACTGCGACATCAGCGCTGACTGCTGCACGCGGCACGAGGTGCAGCAACGCAGATCGCGACAGGTCGGAGCCGCGCAGGTCGATCGTTCGCATCACCGAATCAGTCTACCGGCGCAGCTTCGCTGCCCGGCACGACCTCACTCACGGGTGCGACCATTCCGAACCACGCGAGTTCGGTGATTCCGGCGACGAGCGCGTCGGCGGCCGCGGCTGCGTCGACTTCGAGGAGGGTCGCGAGCGCGTCGGCAATCTGCCGCAGCGTGAGCTCTCCGTCGCAGGCTCCGACGGCGGCGGCCAACAGTGCATCGGCGGCAACTTGTCGGGCGATGGGCTGATCAGTGGTTAGGGTGATGCGGCGCGGGGATTCTTCGCCCGGGCGATGCTCCCGCTCTTCGACCACGGCGTCGTCGAGCACCCAGCGAGTCGCAAGCACCGTCGCGGCGTCGGCCGCCGCGGTGGCCGCGCCGACGGAGAAGGCGCGCTGCAGCTGGTCCCCAGGTGCCGCAGAGAATGCGCCCAGCGCCGAGTCGAGTTGGACCACGGATTCAGCGGTCGCGGGGCGTCGTCGCACGCGCACGGATCCCAGACCGATCGCCGTGATGCGTCGAGCCGTGAAGTCGGCGAGCCAGTCGTCAAGGAGTGTTTCGAACGCGGGATCTCCCGGTCGCGCTCCCCCGTCGCGCACCCAGGTTTCGGCGTACGTCGCTGGCTCGACGCGATCCCGCTCGAGCACCCAGGCCGCGAGTGGTCCGGCGATCCCGATCGCGCGTTCGATCCAGTCGCCTACCCGCCCGAGCCCGTTGGTGCCCCACGGCGACTCCCAGTTCGCCAGGCAGAGGAGCGTGCCCCCTATTTCGAGGTGCTCGGGCCCCTGCGTGATCACCCGCTCTGCGAGCGCGTCACCCGTAAGTCCGCCGTCGCGATACTCGTACACAGGTGTGCCGGCGCCACGGGGCGTGATGACGAACGGAGGATTCGACAGGATCAGGTCGAACTTCTGGTCGAGCACCGGCGCGAACAGATCTCCCTGCCGAAACTCGATCTGATCGGCAACGTCGTTCAGTACGGCGTTCATGCGGGCGAGCGCGAGGGCCCGCTCCGAAATGTCGGTCGCGACCACGCTCGAGGCGAACCGCGTCAGCTGCATCGCCACGATGCCGCAGCCGGTGCCGAGATCGAGCGCTCGTTCCACCGTTCGGCGGGGCGACTGCGCGAGCAACGAGCGCGTAGCGCCGCCGACACCCATGACGTGGTCGGGCTGGGCCGGGCCGCGACGCAATTGGTCGTCGAGATCGGAGAGCACCCACCACTCGGCATCGGCGTCGACGACCACGGAGTTGAGCGAGAGTGCCGCACACCATGCCGATGACTGGACTACACCGCCATCGGACGCGTCAAGGGTCTGCTCCGCCGCCACACCGTCGGCCACAATCAGGCCGAGCTGGTGCGCGCCGATGGCGCCGAGTGCAGGGAATGCAGCCTCGATGTCGCGATCCGGCACCGCCTCACCGAGCAGAAAGACGCGAACGAGCGTCGCGAGCGCACCGTGCGCACCCGCGAGAGCCTGGCGCGCTGGCGCGAACACGCCGCGCTGGCGAGCGTCGTCGGCCACGGACCCGAGCAGGGCGGAGACGGCCGCGGCGCGGTACGGCGCCGCAGCGAGGTCGGTTCGAAGACGTTGAGCGAGTTCATCGTGCACCTGCTCAGCGTAGTCCGCCCCGCGGCGGTGTCCGTTCAGACGAATGCGCGGTCGTGCGCGGTGACCGGGCTCGGCAGCACGGTGTCGCCCGTGAGGTACCGATCGACCGACGCGGCGGCGGCACGGCCCTCGGCAATCGCCCAGACGATCAGCGACTGACCTCGGCCGGCGTCGCCGGCGACGAATACACCGGGAAGCTCGGTGGCGTAGTCGCGTTGCCGTTCGAATGCGCCGCGCTTCGAGCGCTCCAGACGATGCGCGGGGTCTTCGATCTCCTCGGGGCCGGTGAATCCCATCGCGATGAGCACGAGATCTGCATCGAGCAATTCTTCGGTACCGGCGATCGGCACGCGGCCCTCGTCGGTGAAGCCGGTCTCTGCCACGCGAAGCCCGATGACCTGACCGCCCTCGCCGGCGACGAATTCGACGGTCGACGCGAGGAACTTCCGCTCTCCGCCCTCCTCATGCGAACTCGACACCTCGAACAGCGTGGGGTGCACCGGCCACGGCTGACCCGTGCTGCGGAACTCGGACGGTTTCTTGCCGATCGCGAGATTCGTGACCGACTTCGCTCCCTGACGGTGCGCGGTGCCGATGCAGTCGGCGCCGGTGTCGCCGCCGCCGATCACGATCACGTGCTTGCCTGCTGCGTCGAACGGCGTCTCGGCGAGCGCGCCCGACTGCACACGGTTCGAGGCCGACAGGTACTCCATCGCGGGCATGATGCCGGCGAGTTCGCGGCCGGGCAGCGGCAGTTCACGGGGCACCGTGGCGCCGGTCGCGACGATGACGGCGTCGTAACGTCGACGAAGCTCGCTCCACGACATGTCGCGGCCGATCTCGATGCCGCACCGGAACCGTGTGCCTTCGGCTTTCAACTGCTCCACGCGGCGCGCGACGAGCGTCTTCTCGAGTTTGAAGTCGGGGATGCCGAACCGGAGCAGGCCGCCCGGCTCCTCATCGCGCTCGTAGACGGCGACCGTGTGACCGGCACGGGTCAGCTGCTGCGCCGCGGCGAGGCCCGCGGGCCCCGATCCGACAACCGCCACGGTCTTGCCCGTGAGTCGCGACGGCGGCTGCGGCACGACCCAGCCGTTCATGAACGCTTGGTCGATGATGCTGTTTTCGATCTGCTTGATCGTGACCGCGGGCTGGTTGATTCCCAGCACGCAGGCAGACTCGCAGGGTGCCGGGCAGGCGCGACCTGTGAACTCGGGGAAGTTGTTCGTCGCGTGCAGACGCTCGATGGCTTCCCGCTCCCGACCGCGGAACATCAGGTCGTTCCACTCGGGAATGAGGTTGCCGAGCGGGCAGCCCTGGTGGCAGAACGCGACGCCGCAGTCCATGCAACGAGACGCCTGCTTGGCGACGAGTTTCGGGTTCGCGGGGTCGACGACCTCGCTCCAGTCCTTGAGTCGCAGTTCGACGGGTCGCTTCGGCGCGAGTTCGCGCTCGCGCACCTTCAGGAATCCGCGGGGATCAGCCATGAGTCGCCTCCAAGATCTCGGACCAGACACGGTCGCCATCGGGGTCGATGCCCTGTTCACCGGCGCGCACTCGAATCTCGAGGACGCGCGAGTAGCCGCGCGGGATCAGACGCGTGAATCGGGCAAAGGTGCCCTCGGGGTCGCGCTCGATGCTCTCGAGCAGTTCGGCGGCGACCGAAGAGCCGGTCTGCTCGCCGTGCCGCTTGACGAGCCCGACGATCTTCTCCCGCAGCGCGCGCTCTTCGCCGTCGGGCAGCCCCGGGCCGAGGTCGTCCGCTCCGCCGAACCGCTGCAGCAGCAGCGAGCCCGACGCGAGTTCGGCCGAATTGACGTCGGCCGGGTCGAGATCGAGCAGGATCGCCTCTCCACCCGACATACCGGCACCGATATTGCGGCCCGTGGGCCCGAGGATCAGCGCGAAGCCACCGGTGAAGTACTCGAGCGCGTGGTCACCCGTGCCCTCGACTACGGCGGTCGCTCCCGAGCCGCGCACCAGGAACCGCTCACCGACGACGCCCGCGATCCAGAGCGAACCGCTCGTCGCCCCGTACCCGATCACGTTGCCGGCGATGACGTTGCCCGAAGCGGGGTGCCCGGATTCGGGGTGCGGGCGAATCACGACCTCGCCGCCAGAAAGTCCCTTGCCGACGTAGTCGTTCGCGTCTCCCACCAGTCGCAGCGTGATGCCTGCGGGCATGAAGGCGCCGAGCGACTGCCCGGCCGAACCGGTGAGGGTGATGTCGATGGTTTCGGGGGCGAGCCCCTCCGCGCCGAAGCGCTTGGTGACCTCGTGGCCGAGCGTGGTGCCGACGGCCCGATCGATGTTGCGAATCGGTAGGTCGATCACCACAGGGTCGCGGCGCTCGAGCGCATCCGCCGCCATCGGCATCAGCTGCACGTCGAAGTGCTCGCCCAGCTCGTGATCCTGCTCGCGTCCGTGACGGCGCGGCTCACCCTCGGCGAACACCGGTCCACGCAGGATCGGCGTCAGGTCGAGCCCCGATGCCTTCCAGTGCGAGATCGCATCGTCGACGTCGAGCGCCGAGGTATCGCCCACGGCTTCGTCGATCGAGCGGAACCCGAGCGAAGCCAGAATCTCGCGCACCTCTTCGGCGATGAAGCGGAAGAAGTTCACCACGTGCTCGGCTTGACCGGTGTAGCGCGCACGCAGGTCGGGGTTCTGCGTCGCGACGCCCACCGGGCAGGTATCGAGATGGCAGACGCGCATCATGATGCACCCGGAGACCACCAGCGGAGCGGTCGCGAAGCCGAACTCTTCGGCCCCGAGTAGCGCAGCGATGACCACATCGCGGCCCGTCTTGAGCTGCCCGTCGGCCTGGAGCACCACGCGCTCCCGCAAGCCGTTGAGCATCAGCGTCTGCTGCGCCTCGGCGAGGCCGAGCTCCCACGGCGATCCGGCGTGCTTCAGAGAGTTCATCGGGCTCGCGCCGGTACCGCCGTCGTGACCCGACACCAGAATCACGTCGGAGAGGGCTTTGGCGACACCGGCCGCAACCGGCCCGATGCCGCTCTGCGCGACCAGCTTCGTGCTGATCCGCGCAGACGGGTTCGCACGCTTCAGGTCGAAGATCAGCTGCTTGAGATCTTCGATCGAGTAGATGTCGTGGTGAGGCGGCGGAGAGATCAAGCCCACGCCCGGCGTCGCGTGACGGGTACGGGCGATCCAGGGGTACATCTTGGTCGGCGGCAGCTGCCCGCCCTCCCCCGGCTTGGCGCCCTGCGCCAGCTTGATCTGGATCTCATCGGCGTGCGTGAGGTACATCGAGGTGACGCCGAAGCGACCGGAGGCGACCTGCTTGATCGCGCTGCGACGCTCGGGGTCGAGCAGCCGATCGTCAGATTCGCCGCCCTCGCCCGTGTTCGACTTCGCGCCGAGCCGGTTCATCGCGATCGCGAGTGTTTCGTGCGCCTCGGGTGAGATGGAGCCGTAACTCATCGCGCCAGTCGCAAAACGCTTCACGATGTCGCTGACCGGCTCGACCTCGCCGAGCGGCACTGCGGGCCGCTGCGGTGCGAACTTGAACAGGCCGCGCAACGTCATCAGCCGCTCTTGCTGCTCGTTGACCCGTGCCGTGTACGCCGTGAAGATGTCGCGACGCCCGGTACGGGTGGCATGCTGCAGCTTGAAGATCGTCTCGGGATCGAAGAGGTGCGGCTCTTCCCCGCGTCGCCAGCGGTATTCTCCGCCGGTCTCGAGGGTGCGATGCGCGTGGGCCGCGACATCGTCGGGGTACGCAGAGCGATGCCGCGCCGCGACTTCAGCCGCGATGACGTCGAGCCCGATTCCGCCGAGCCGCGAGGTCGTACCGGTGAAGTAGCGATCGACCACCTGCTGCGACAGGCCGATGGCCTCAAAGGTCTGTGCACCGCAATACGACGCGACCGTGGAAATGCCCATCTTGGACATCACCTTCAGCATCCCCTTGCCGAGCGCCTTAATGAGCCCGGCAATCGCGGCGTCTTCAGACACCTCCGGAATCGACCCGTCGCGCACCAGAAGTCCCACGGTTTCCATCGCGAGGTACGGGTTCACCGCAGCCGCACCGTAGCCGATGAGCGCAGCCACATGGTGCACCTCGCGCACGTCTCCGGCCTCGGCGACGAGAGCGACGCGCAGTCGCTTGCCCTCGCGAATCAGGTAGTGATGCACCGCCGACACGGCGAGCAGGGAGGGCACGGGGGCCTGATCCTTGTTCGAATCGCGGTCGGAGAGAATGATGAACTCGGCGCCGGCATCGATCGCGGCGTTCGCCTCGCGGCACATCGCGTCCAGTCGGTCGGCGAGTCCTCGGGCACCCGAATCAACCGGGTAGAGCCCGCGAATCGTGACCGCGCGCTCCCGCTCCGGGTCGTCACCGAAGTGCTGGATGCGCGCGAGTGCGTCGTTATTGATCACCGGGAAGTCGAGGATCACCTGGCGCGCATGATCGGCCGACTGCGTGAGCAGATTCTCCTGCGGCCCCAGACCGGCGCGCAGGCTGGTGACCAATTCTTCGCGAAGCGCGTCCAGCGGCGGGTTCGTCACCTGCGCGAACTGCTGCACGAAGTAGTCGAAGACGAGGCGCGGCCGATCCGACAGCGTCGCAATCGGGGTGTCACTGCCCATCGCGGCGAGCGGCTCGATCGCGTCCCGAGCCATCGGAGTGAGCAGCACACGGAGCTCCTCCTCGGTGTATCCGAAGGTGCGCTGGCGTCGCTCGATCGAGGCGGGAGGATGCACCAGGTGCTCGCGCTCCGGCTGCTCAGAGAGCCGGATGCGCCCCTCGGCGAGCCAGTCGCCCCACGGCTGCGATGCCGCGAGTTCTGCTTTGACGGCCTCGTCATCGCGGATGACGCCGGTCGTGAGATCAACCGCCAGCATGCGGCCGGGCTGCAACCGACCGCGCTGCACGACGCGTTCGGGCGCAATGTCGAGCACCCCGGTCTCGCTCGCGATCACGAGCACCCCGTCGGAGGTCACGAGATACCGACCCGGGCGCAGACCATTGCGATCCAGCAGCGCGACGAGTTCGGTGCCGTCAGTCGCGATCATGGCGGCCGGCCCATCCCATGGCTCCATGACGAGGGAGTGGTACTCGAGGAAATCGACGAGTTCGGGTGACAGACCCGACTCCGACTCCCACGCTTCCGGCACCATCATCGCAAGTGCATGCGGCAGTGACCGTCCCGCCTGCACCAGGAGTTCCAAGACCTCGTCGAAACTGGCAGAGTCGCTGCCCCCTTCCGAACAAATCGGCAGCAGCGGCGAGATGTCGCCGAGTCGCTCCGATTCGAGCTGTGCTTCGCGCGCACGCATCCAGTTGCGGTTGCCGCGCACCGTGTTGATCTCGCCGTTGTGCGCGACCATGCGCAGGGGCTGGGCGAGGTGCCAGGACGGGAAGGTGTTCGTGGAGTAGCGGGAGTGCACAATGGCGAACCGGCTGGTGAATCGCGCATCGGAGAGCTCCGGGTAGAAACCGGGCAGCTGCAGCGTCGTCACCATGCCCTTGTAGACGATGGTGCGCGCGCTGAGCGACGGCAGGTAGCAGCCCGTCTCATGCTGCACGCGCTTGCGCGTGCGAAATGCCTGACGCTCGAGGTCGTCCGTACTGAGCGTCGTCCCTGCCGCGGCGACGAGCACGAGCTGTTCGATGACCGGGCTCGCGATGCGCGCGCTTTCACCCAGCACGTCGGGGCGCACCGACACCGGGCGCCAGGCGAGCACGCTCAGCCCCTCTTCAGCGGCGATCGCCGCGATGCGATACTGCACGGCACGGCGTTCCGTGGTCGCCTGCGGAAGGAACGCGAGGCCGGCAGCATATGCGCCCGGCTCGGGCAGGCGCAGTGAGGCATCTTGCGCGTGGAGCTCCCCGCGGATGAGGAGGTCGGGCAGGTCGCTCAAGATGCCGGCGCCGTCGCCGGTTCCCGCATCTGAGCCGACCGCGCCGCGGTGCTCCAGATGCTCGAGTGCTTCAAGCGCCTGTTCGATGATCGTGTGGCTGGCCTGACCGGTCAGCGCGACCACGGAGGCGAGCCCGCAGGCATCGCGCTCGTCTGCGGGATCGTAGAGTCCGACAGGGGCGGGGAAAGTCGAGCCCGGGTGGGTGATCGGCGAGCGCTGCGGCATCGACGTCCTCTCGATCGTCGGGACGTCGTGCGCCCCGGTGCGGTCATGCGCTCACCGAGGCACCCAAAGGCTCCCCGGTTGTTGCGCGGTGGCTGAGCCCAAAATGTAGCACTCTGTTTCTTCGGCGAAATGCAAACGACATCGCAGTTCCTGCCTCGCGTGCGGGGACGCGCGGAAGATTGCCGAATTTTTGACGGAACTTATTGACTTTTGCCGCAGACGTTTCCGATTCGTAACACCCCGGAAACACAGCGCCCCGGAGTCACTACTTTGATAGAACAAACGCGGTGTTCGATAATCGAACCCGGTAGGGGGTACCGTTCGATTATCGAACACCGCGTTGATGTTCTGGGAGGATGTCAGGCTATGCGTCTGCACCGAAGCTCGACGTGTCACCCACGAGTCGCGTATGGTCTGCAGGCACCGGGTCGACGGCCGCGCGCGCCACTTCAGCCGCAAACTCCGAAACGTTGTACAGCTTGCCCGCCTGCTCACGACGCTCTTCAATCGCGCCGGGATTGAGACGATTGAGCAGCGTTGCGGTCACCGTGCCCTCGATCATGTCGCCCGACACGACGGTGAAGCCGATGCCACGCGATTCGAGCTCGGGGATGCGCGCTCGAAGTGCATCCTCACCCGCGCGCTTCGACTCCGCAACCGGCACATACTCAGGCATCGTCGGTGTCGTGCGAATGAAGTGCGCCTGGTGGCTGGTGACGAACACCACACGCGATCCTTCACCCAACAATGGGAGCGCGGCGTCGAGCACCGAGAGCTGCGCATCGCGGTTCAGCAGCAGTGCGTAGTCTTCGCCCATCCCGCTCTCCATGCCACCCGACGCGTTGAGCACCAAGATGTCCAGGCCACCGAATTCCTCGCGCACAGCGTCGAACATCGACTGCACTGACTCGGGATCCGTCAGATCAGCGCCCTGCACCAGCGCGCGAACGCCCAGTTCACGGAATTCGTTCGCGAGTTTCTCGGCCCGAGGGGCCTTGTTGCGGAAGTTGACAACCACGTCGGCGCCCGCCTCAGCGAAGTAGCGCGCCGTGTCCGCGCCGATACCGCGGGATGATCCCGTTACCAGGGCGCGTCGGCCGGCGAGACTGCCGGCCTCGAGAATCTGGGTCACATGTACTCCTCAATCGTGGTGATACCTGCATCCAGGGTACTGGACGGCCAGTCAATCCCCAGGTCGGGGGTATCGCGCAGCCAGGCGCGAGCGGTACTCTGCCACTGGAGGCACCGGCGCCACGACGCGACGTGGACGGCACACACGAGGGGGTTCCCACATGGCCGATCGAACACTCCGAGGAACGCGCATCGGCGCGACCAGCCTGCAGGGCGAGGCGGGCGTCGAGCTCTCCCCACGCCGTTCGATCGAGTACCTCACCGATCGCGGCGTCCGTTTCACCGTCATGTTCGATGCCGATGCGGAGCCACCCGCAGAGTGGGTCGATCAGAAAAGCGGTGAGATCGGGTTTCTCGACGACGAAGCCGGTCGAGCCGCACGTGCGGAATTCGAAGAGAAGGGCGCCTCGCAGCGCACGCCCTGGGACATGCTGATCGAGCGTCGCACGCGCGAAGAGCTTGAGGAGTTGCTCGAAGAGCGACTCCAGCTCTTGCGGCAGCGCCGCGGCACCTCAAGTTAGCGTGCGCCGCGGCCGCCCCAATCCGACGATTCCGGCGATCACACCCGCGATTCCCAGCCCGGTCGCGACCCACGCAATCGCTGCGCCGAAACGCAAGGCCGGGGTCTCCCCGGTCACCAGCGGCACTTCCGCCACCATCGCGTCTGCCGTGAATGCGCGCAGCCGCGCGAGATCCGATCCGTCCGGGGCAATGATGGCGCTCGTGCCGACGGTGGAATCGTTGACGACTGCGCGCCCCGTCTCCACCGCGCGCGTTCGCGCGATCGCCAGTTGCTGCACGCTTTCATCGGTGTGTCCGAAATCGGCGTTGTTGGTCTGGGCGAAGATCACTTGGGCTCCGTCGCGCACCATCTCCACCGCCTGCGGGTCGAAGATGATATCGAAGCAGATGGCGATGCCTGCCTGCACGACCCCCGCGGGCGTCTCAACGTCGAGCGCGGCCGGCCGGGTGCCCGGCGAGTACTCAAGCTGAACGAGGTCGACCAGGTCGGGCACGATGGCGTGGAAGAACGGCCGGTTGGGCATGTACTCCGCGAACGGCACCGGGTAGCGCTTGTCGTAGCGGTCCCCCGTCGGGCCGTCTTGCTGCCAGATGAGTGAGCTGTTGCTGTAGGTGCCATCCGGGTTCGCGAGCACCGATCCCACGACGATCGGCGCGCCAGCGCGCTGCGACAGCTTCGCAAGCCGTTGACTGCGAATGAGATTCTCCGGCAGACCGAACTCCGCACTGTTCTCGGGCCAGACGATGACGTCGACTGATTCGCCCGTCGCCTCCAACCGATCGAGCAGATGCTCCGTCGCGTCGAAGTGATCCCGGATCACGCCGCCCGCTTCACGGTCGTCGAAGATTCCGGATTGCGAATTGCCCTGTACTGCGGCGACGCGCAGCGTCCCCGTCTGCTCGAGTGGTGCCGCGGGCAGGAGCGCCAGCACGACGAGCAGGGCGAGCCCGGCCCCCGTGCTCACCATCAGCGGTCGCCGCAGCAGGCCGCGACGCGCGGAACCCGCAACAGACATCTCAGTCAAGCGCGAACGACGGTTGAACGCGACCGCGACGGGGAACGCGCACACCACGGCAATGCAGGCACCCAGACCCGCGAATCCGAACCACGATACCGATTGCAGCAGCGGGCTATCGGCCTGCGTCGTCGCCAAGCGCCCCCAAGCGAACCCGCCGTAGGGCCACGCTCCCTGTACTTGCTCGCGCAGCACCCACAAGCCGGCGACCGTGACCGCCTGCGCAATCGAGATCGCCCAGGCGAATCGATAGTCACGCCCCGACGCGCGCGGGTCGCGGCCGAAGCGGGCGAGCCCGCGCGTCGCGATGGCGGCGAGCATTCCGAACAGGCCGAACCAGAGCAGCATGAGTGAGCTGAGCGCCGCCCACGGAATCGGCCCGAGATACAGGGTCAGCCACGAAATGTGCGGCATCCAGAACGCTGCGCCGGCAGCGGAGCCGCTCAGCAGCGCCCACGCTGCAGGCTGCTGCCAGACTGCAGCGCAGATGAGCGCGACCGCGGGGAAGACGAGCGGCCACCAGGCGAGGCCCGGCGTCGCCGCATCGAGCAGCAGACCGCCCGCGACCGCACTCAGGATGGCGACCCACCGTCGCAGCGCGACCACACCACTGCGGTCGGCGCGGAGCAGCACCGACCGGCGTACCCACCG
Organism: Leucobacter musarum subsp. musarum; assembly: GCF_001273845.1. Classification (GTDB taxonomy): domain Bacteria; phylum Actinomycetota; class Actinomycetes; order Actinomycetales; family Microbacteriaceae; genus Leucobacter; species Leucobacter musarum. Next base: position 128,280 of record NZ_JHBW01000087.1, on the reverse strand, counting down.
CGTCACGATGAGCTCGACGCTTCGACGATGCCGCGCTTTACTGCGCGCTTGGCCTCCCGCGCCAGCCGAGCGAGCGCACCGAGCCGGTCTTCATCGAGCTCGTCGAGCACGGCGGCTTCGCACGCCTGAGCGACCTGGTCGAGCAGGTCGATCGTCTGCTTCGCCCAGCGCACGAAATCACCCGCGCCAATACCTGAGGCCTCGAGTACCCGCTCGATCGGCCGACCTGTGGCCCAGCCATGCATGGTCGCGGCGAGCCCGGCGTGTGGCAGCTCGCTGCGCGTGAGTCGGGATCGCTCGGCGAGATCATCGAGACGCACCCAGAGGTCGAGCACACGATCGTAGGCAGCCGCGAACGCCGGGCCACCCGGGAGTCGCGGTTCTCCCTCATCATCTCGGCGAGGCTCGTAGCTGAGTACACAGGCCATGGCAGCGAGACCGGCGGCATCCAGGCCGCGCCAGGTGTCTTCGCGAATGCACTCGGCGATCAGCAGATCGCGGTCGCCATAGATTCTGCGCAAGAGGTTGCCCCACTGCGTCACGTTCACGTCACCATTGCGATCCGCCTCGACGTACTTGAGCTCGAGCAACTGATCGACGACACGGTCGAACGTGCGAGCGATCGTGCCCGTGCGCGAGGCGATCTGACGCCGTCCGCGCTCGACGCGTCGACGCAGTTTGCGCGCGCGATCCTCCCATCGCTTCCGATCCGATCCCTGAGCCCTGGCGGCGGCCTCGTCGTACCCGGCGAGCGACTCCTGCTCCGCGCGCAGCTCGCGCGCCTGATCGACGACAGCGCGGTCGGCTTGGAACTGCGCGAACGACAGCTCCAGCGTGTCGCGCGCCCGCGTGAGATCCATGCGCTGCAGGAGGTTCACCGCCATGTTCGCGGTGGGGCGAAAACTCGAACGCACCGGGAACGAACGGGCTCCGGCCAGGTGCGCCAGTGCTTCGAGGTCGACCCCATCGCTCCACACGACAACGGCGTGCCCTTCGTGGTCGATGCCCCGTCGCCCAGCGCGGCCGGTGAGCTGTGTGAACTCCCCTGAGGTCAGCGACACACGCTGTTCGCCGTTGAACTTGTCGAGGCGCTCGATCACCACGGCTCGAGCCGGCATGTTGATGCCCAGCGCCAGGGTCTCGGTCGCGAACACGAGCTTCACGAGTCGTCGCTGGAACAGTCGTTCGACGACCGCTTTGAAGGCGGGCAGCAAGCCGGCGTGGTGGGCCGCGACGCCGCGTTCGAGGCCGGCCAGCCACTCGCGGGCACCCAGCACACGCTGCTCTTCGTCGGTCATGCCGGCGATCTCGGCACGGGCGATACGACGGATCTCGTCGCGTTCCTCCCGGGTCGTCAGTGCGATGCCCTCGTACAGGCACTGCTTCACGGCCTGGTCGCACCCGTTGCGACTGAAGATGAAGACGATGGCGGGGAGCAGTTCGGTCTCGTCGAGTGCTCGGGCGATGTCGGATCGCGAGATCCGCTTCGACCGCCGCACGGGGGGCCGCCCGCGCGTGCGATCTCGGCCCGAGTCGTAGCCGTGACTGCCCCGACCGGATCGCCCGTCGCGACCCCCGCGACCACCGCGAGCCCCGCCGCGACCATCGAGCGCGTGCAGCTCCGGGTTGATGCGACCTCCGGTCGCGAGTTCACCTGCACGGTCGACGTACAACGGCAGCAGCGCGCGCGAGGTGAGGACGTGCTGGTACAGCGGCACCGGACGGTGCTCGGAGAGAATCACGTCGGTGTCACCACGCACCGCGTGCATCCAGTCCCCGAATTCCTCGGCGTTCGAAACGGTCGCGGAGAGCCCGACGATGCGCACCCGCTGCGGCAGATGCAGGATGATCTCTTCCCAGACCGCTCCGCGGAACCGATCACCGAGGTAGTGCACCTCGTCGAGCACCACGCACTCGAGCTCATCGAGCGCGTGCGAGCCCGCATAGATCATGTTGCGAAGCACTTCCGTCGTCATGACAACGATCGGCGCGTCGCCGCGGACGTTTACGTCACCGGTAAGGAGCCCCACTTCGTCCTCGCCGTATGTCGCGCAGAGCTCGCGAAACTTCTGGTTCGACAGCGCCTTGATGGGTGCGGTGTAGAAGATTCTGGCATCTCGCGCGCGACGGGCAAGATAGACCGCGAACTCCGCGACCGTGGTCTTGCCCGACCCGGTCGGTGCGGCAACCAGCACGCTGCGCCCCTCTTCCAGGCGCTCGCACGCGGTGCGCTGGAACGCATCGAGCGGATACTGCAGCGACGCGGCGAACGCATCCACGGCGGTCTCGATCAGCGGCGCCTCATTTGGCACGGTGTCCCCCTCTGTCGCGCCGGTCATCGCTCAGCGATGGCCGGGCTAGTTCGTATCGTTCGCGCGTTGCGGCGCATCGAGGTCGTAGGCCGCGAACTCCTCGGCATGGCGCCTGTCGACGCGCCGGTCGTGCAGAATCGAGATTCCTGCGGCCGCAAAGTACAGCACGATGATGGGTGCGGCGAGCAAGAACATGCTCATCAGATCGGCAGCCGGCGTCGCGATCGCGGCGAAGAGAATGATGGCCAAAATCGCAATCCGCCAGCTCCGCAAGATCGACGCGCCTCTGAGCACACCGATGAAGTTCAGCATGACGAGCAGCACCGGCATCACAAACCCGACGCCCACAGCGAGCACCAGCTTGATCGCGAAATCAAGATAGCTTCGTGCGTTGAGATTGAAGGTGTCTTCGGTGGGCTGGAAGCTTGCCAGCAATCGAACGATGTTCGGCAAAACGAGCCAGCCAGCGTAGGCGCCGCCGAGGAACAGCGGCACCGCTGCGGCGAGAAAGCCCACACCGGTGAGCTTCTCCCGGCGGGTCAGCCCCGGCGCCAGGAACGCCCAGATCTGGTAGAGCCACACTGGCGAGGCAAGAATGACGGCGATAAACAGCGCGATCTGCACCTTGGTGTCGAACCCGCTCGAGATGTCACCGTAGGAGATCTGCGCGTCGCGCCCGACCGCAGCAAGATCTTGCACCGGGCTGCGCAGCATGTTCCACACCCAGTCGGAGAGGAACCAGCCGGCGACCAGCGCGACGACGATCGCGACAGCGGAGATAAGCAGGCGCTTACGGAACTCGACGAGGTGCTCCCCGAGGCTCATGCGCCCCTCGGGATTGCGCCGCTTCCGCGCCTGTTCAGCCATTGCCTCAGTGTATCTCAGCAGATACCGAGAACCCGCCGTCTGCGCCCCGTCACTCGTCGTACGACGCCAGGGCGCGTTCCGCCCATTCCGCCACGCTGGCGCGCGCTGACGCTGGCGCGACGATCTCGATGTCACCGGGGAGCACCTGCACGACCTGCACCGCGGCCCACGGGTGCCACGCAGCGATCTGCAGACGCAGGCGTCCGTCGTCGAATTCCTCGATGATCTCGGGGGCGAATCCTCGCAGCCGGGCAGCAGCCTGCGGTGAGGCGAGCGCTTCGATGACGATTGCCGGAGGATCCTGATTGGCCGGCCGAATCGCAGCGGATTGGCGCGACGTGGCGATGCGCGGGCCGGATACTGATGTCTCAGGCAACGGCGCAGCCGTGACCTGGCCAGCGGGCAGGTCTGCATCGACCAGGCGGAGCCCCGAGATTTGATCAAGCCGGAACGTACGCTCCGCGGCGCGCTCAAAGCAGTATCCGCGTAGATACCAGGTACCCGTCCCCTGCGTCAGCAATCGAGGGAGCACCGTGCGGCTCGTCTCCGCACCCGCCGCATCGCGATAGCGGAACGAGAGACGTCGCCCCGCTTCAATTGCGGAGAAGATGACCGCGACCTCCGGACGCTCCGTCGACGGCGCAATCGAGACCGCGGCGAGGCCAGACGACCCCAGAGCCGAACCCAGTTTCTCTGCGGTGCTGCGGGCCAACGCCGCGTCTTCGGGCCCGAGCATGGCGGTGAGCGCCTGTAACCCGGCCACGAGTGCCGCGGTCTCCTGTGGCGCAAAGCGAGGCGCTTCCTCAACGGCGACCGTGCGCGTGAGGCTGACCGTGTCATTCAGCTCGAGCGCGTCCCAATCGATGTCGAAGAGGTCTTCATCTTGGTAGCTCAGCGTCTCGCCGGGCACGCCGGCGGTGCCGAGAAATCGAACGAGGGTGCGGAGGAGCCGCGGGGCGACCCCGAATCGCTCGGCGAGTTCCGGCACCGGCACGGGGCCAGCCTCGCGCAAGTAGGCGACGAGTGCCAGGAGCAGCGTGACGCGATCGGGGCCGAGGAGCGCGCTACGCACGGTGGCCTCCTTCGTGGGGTTCGGCGCTTGACTGGTCGAGGCCGGCACCTCGGCCGTGCGCTGCCGCGATGCGCCGGAGTCCCGCGACGACGAGCGCCCGCAACTCCGGCGGATCGCACACCGTCACATCAGGGCCGAAGCCGATGAGTTCAGCGGCGAGCAGATGCGTATCGAGCACTCCGACTTCGACGTCACTCGTGCCGTTCTCCGCGTCGGCGTCGGCGGGAGCCTCGGTTCGCGTCACCGGAGCTCCACGCGAGGTCAACCGTGCCTCGGCGATACTGCCGCGTCGCACCCGCAGCACGGCACGGCGCTCAACGCGCAACCGTTCGAGGTCGGCGATCGCGGTGTCGACGACCGGCGAGAGGTCATCAGGAATGCGCTCTTCGAGCACGTGCACGGTGCCCTCGATGCGCGCGAGCAAGAACGTGCGCGGCGCGGCGCGGTCCAGATCCCACGACACCAAATGCCAGCGACCTTCGGCGCGATGCAAGCGCAACGGGGCGACGCGGCGTTCAAGCGCCGTGTCGCGATCCGGCATGCGATAGGCGAACGTCACCACCAGGCCAGCGTCGATCGCGGATTGCAGTGGCGCGGCCGAGGGCTCCACTGAACCGAGTCGCGGAGCAATACCGAGGTGCTGCACGTCGAGTCCGGCCCCTAGCGCCTCAAGCTTCATGGCCGCGCGTCGCGATTCGGCACTCAGGCTTCCCTCGCTCCAGGCGAGCGCTGCAAGACGGAGCAGCATGAGCTCGCGCTCGCTGAACCGCAGGTCGGCCGGAAACTGCAGCAGATCCTTGGCGATCCGATACCGCGTGAGCTGGTTGTTGCCGATCTCGGAAGGATCGTCGAATGTCTCGATAGCAATGCCGAGTTCGCGCAATTGCTCCTTGTCGCGCTCGAACTGCTTCTCCAGCGACGCACTGATGTCGCCATGTGAGTAGCGATCGGCGTACCCGTACACCGACGAGAGGAGCTCGCGCTTCGTCGAGCCGTTCGGGCTGACGACGAGCGCGAGTACGAGGCTGAAGAGTCGCTGCTCGCTCGGCACGCGCGATCGCTGCGCGGACGCGCCGCGATCCGCACCCGCCGTTGTACCGGACGAGCCGCCTGCCATTGCCGAACTCAGTTGACTCCGACGATGTCGACGACGACCACGCGTGCAGTCGACCCCGACTCGTGTTCGAGCACGACCACCTGCGAGCCGACCTTCGCGCCGGTGAGTTCCGTGCGGTAGGTGTTCCCGGATTGAGCAATGTCGGCTTCCGACCCCACGCGGATCACGCTGGAATCCCAGGTGTTCTGCTGCACGGTGCCGCTCCAGTCGACCGAGAGCACCTGAGCAATCACGCTGTCGTCCGCGGTGACCTGCTTGCCGTCGCCTTCGATGCGCACTGCGGAAGTCGTCGAACCCGGCGCTTCCGTGGGCGGCAACACCAGGCCGGGGCGACCGCCCTCGGTCGTCACGATTGCGGGGTACCCGTTGGGCAGGCCGCGCACCGGACCATCGGCGCGAAGCGGACCGGTCGTCTCGACGTCGATCACGCCCACAATGGAGGCACCGGTCGGAGCACCCAGCTGCCCAGCGAGCTGCGCACTGTCATCTGGCGACAGCGCAAGCACGACCCGGTCACCCGGCACCGTGCACCGCACCGCTTCACTCAGTGGGTTCGAAACATCAGCGGAGACGAGCAGCAGTTCTGGGCTCGCAGTGTCATCCGAGAACCCAGCGCTTTCGTAGAGCGGATCGCCGCCCGTCGACGCGAAGAACGCCATGTTAACGCCCACGACCGTGCCCTCGTCGGCAACGTGACCATCTGCGTCGCCGGAGTCGACGACGGTGCGCTGTGTCGTGTCGATCGAGACATTCTTCGGCACCGAGACCTGCGGCTGCTCACCAAAGGCGCCGAGCACCGTCGTTCCGTCGCTGAGCGCGCCGGGCTGCAGCACCGACGAGCAGTCGGCCGCCTGCGCCTGCTGCGCACTGCAGCCGGTGACCCCGGCCAGAAGCAGCACGGCGGCTGCGGTTGCGGGAACGATGCGACGAAGCATGAGCACCTCTCGAGGAAGCCGATGTGAACCCGGCCATCTTATCGAATCGGCCCTGGGCACGAGCACACGGAACGCTCGCACCCGGGCCCGAATTATTCGGATTCAGACAGTTCAGCGCCGCGCTCATCCGCGAACTGACGCGCCTCGCGCACCTTCTTACGCAGGATCTTGTCGCTCTTGACCCGCTCGCCCACAGCCTCCGGCGTCCAGACCTCAGCACTCGCGGGCGCCTCGCCCTCGGGGCCGAGATCGGGTAGCCAGTTGCCGAGATCAGCCGCACTGAAGTCACTCTTCGACGCACGGCGCTTGAGTTCGGGAAGCACGGTGCCCGGCGCCAGCCGGCGCGCGGTCACCAAGAAGCCGGTGTGCGCCACCATGCGGTGATCCGGGCGCACCGCGAGCCCTTCGACGTGCCAACCGCGCACCAGCGTCTCCGACGCTTGGGGGTGCGCGAATCCGCCGTGTCGACGAATTTGTTCGACCGTGCGCGACAGCTGGGTCACGGTCGCGACGTAACAGATGATGACGCCGCCGGGCGCCAGAGCATCGGCAGCGACGTCGACGCACTCCCAAGGCGCAAGCATGTCGAGCACGACCCGGTCGATCGTTCCGCCCTTGCAGACCGCGGGCAGCGTTTCCTGCAGATCACCGACGGTCACCGTCCAGTTCGGTGGGATCGAGCCGGCGAACGCCGCCACGTTGCCGGTGGCGACATCGGCGAACTCCTCGCGACGCTCGAACGAGAACAGCTCCCCCGTGGTGCCGACACCGCGCAAGAGATGCAGGGAAAGTGCCCCCGAACCCACACCAGCCTCGACCACTCGAGCGCCCGGGAAGATGTCGGCAAGTGAGAGGATCTGCGCCGCGTCCTTCGGATACACGATCGCCGCGCCGCGGGGCATCGACATCACGAAGTCAGAGAGCAGCGGGCGCAGCGCCAGGTACTCCTCTCCGCTGCTGTTCGCGATCACCGATGCGTCGGGGAGCCCGACGATATCGGCGTGGGCGATGACGCCGCGGTGGCTGTGGAACTCGCCTCCAGTCACCAGCGTGATCGTATTGATGCGGCCCTTCGGGCCGGTCAGTTGCACGCGGTCTCCGTAGACGAGCGGGCCGCGGAGTGCCGGTGATCCGGAATCCGAACCTTCGGCGACAGCACCCGCAGACGGGTGCACATCGCGCAACTCGGCGAATCGGGCGCTCAGCGCATCGGCGTCGATGCCCGCGAGCGTCGGCCAGATCTCGTGCGCCGGAGAGGTCGAGAGGTCGAGCAGATTCGGGATGCCAATCGCAACGGCGCCGGATGCCTCTGCCGAAGTCACACCGGTGACCGAGTCCTCGAGCGCGAGACAATCAGAAATATCGACGCCGACGAGCGCTGCTCCGCGCAGATACGGATCGGGGTGCGGCTTCTCGTGAGCGACCTCGTCACCGCCGATGATGTCGACGAAAAGACCTGCAGGGAGCATTGCGACAACGGCGTCCGCAATCTCGCGCACCGCCATCGTGACGAGTGCACTCGGAATGCCCGCGTCGCGCAGCGAATGGAGCAGCTCGACAGCGCCGGGGCGCCAGAGCGGTTCGGATGACGACAGGCCTGCGATGACTGAGGTCGTCCACTCGGAGATGATCTCGTCGGTGCTCAGGGGCACCCCGAGTTCCTGAAAGCGTCGCGCTGCGGCCTGCAGCCCAGACCCGACTAGGGCGTCGCGGATCTCATCGGTGAACTCGATGCCGTAGCGGTCGAGCATGCCGATTTCGGCTTCGAGCCAGACGGGCTCCGAATCGATCAGGGTGCCATCCATGTCCCACAAGACGGCGGCGGGGCGGGTGGCGGGAGTCCGCTCAGAGAGGAATGCATTCATCAGCACCAGTCTACCGATGCACAGCCGATACCCTGGATGCTATGTCTGTTCCTCCTGCACGGCCCCGAGTGCTCATTCTTGCGTTCCAGGGCTGGAGCGATGCCGGCGACGCAACGACGGAGGTGCTGCAGCACCTCGGAGGGCTGATCGATTCCGAAGTTCTGCATGTCATCAGCGCCGAGGGGTACGTCGACTTCCAGGTGCATCGCCCCAAACTCGTGTTCGATGACGCGGGCAAGCGTCAGCTCGAATGGCCGGACACGCGCCTCTACGGTCCGGTCCAGCGTCCGGGCGAGAACCCGGCTCCCGGTGACGATGCAACTCGCGAGACCGTGCGACGCATCGACGGCACCCCAGTCACCGATCTCTTCCTGCTGGCCGGCGTCGAGCCGGCCCGCGACTGGCAGAACTTCGCCGACAAGATCGTCGAGCTGGTCGATGTCTGGGCGATCGATTTTGTCGTGATTCTCGGCTCGATGTTCTCGGATGCGCCGCACACTCGCCCGATCGTGACCACGATGACGTCGGAGAATGAGGCACGAAGAGCGGAAACCGGGGCGGTGCGCAGCACGTACGAGGGGCCGGCTGGCATCTCATCGGTGATCGATCTCGCACTGGGCGACGCAGGCATCGAGACGCTCTCGCTGTGGGCGCAGGTGCCGCACTACGTGCACAGCACGCCGTCACCCAAGGCCACACTCGCACTGCTCGACAAGCTCGAAGAACTCCTCGACATCGTGATTCCCCGCGGGGAGCTGCTCGTGCAAGCCAACGAGTGGGAGGCGAACATCAACCGCATCGCTGAGTCCGACGACGAGATGACGCGCTATATTCGCAAGCTCGAAGAGAATCGCGATGAGGAGCTCGCCGCGGAGACGACCGGCGACGCGATTGCGCTCGAATTCGAGAAGTTCTTGAAGGGCGGTTCGCGGTTCGCGCGCGATGTCGACGCCGTTGCGACGGCTCCCGTGCAGGATCGCACGGCACCCGACGAGTCCGGAACCGAAGCTGGCGGCGCGCCCCCCGAAGACGACAAGAATGACGACTCCGAGGAGCGGCCGGGAGCGCAGCCCTAGAGGCGCACTCCCAACAGCGCGAGCACTGCGTCAGAGATGAGGCCGGGCGAGTCCACGCCCTGATCGAGCGCAGCATCGAGCGTCGCCAACATGACGGGCGTATCGAGGTCATTGGCAATCGCCGAGCGTAGCTGGCGCAGCACCGCCGCCGCAGCCGCGGGCTCCGCGCTTTCCCGCGTCAGGCCGGCACGCCAGGCATCGAGACGTCGCTGAGCGGTCTCCAGATCGGCGTCGTGCCACTCCCATTCCGAACGGTAGTGGTGCGCGAGCAAACCGAGTCGGATCGCCGAGGGGTCGGCGCCCCCGTTCAGGAGCTTGGAGACGAAGACCAGGTTGCCCCGAGACTTCGACATCTTGTGCCCCTGGTAGGCGACGAGGCCGGCGTGACAGTAGGCGTGAGCGAGCGGCGTTCCCGAGAGCGCTGTCGCGTGTGCCGCGGTGAACTCGTGGTGCGGGAACACGAGGTCGGAACCGCCGCCCTGCACGGTGAACGCACCGCCGAGAGCGCCGCGAGCGATCACCGAGCACTCGATGTGCCAGCCGGGTCGCCCTTCGCCAACCGGGCTCTCCCAGCAGGGCTCTCCCGCGCGCGCCGCGCGCCAGAGCAACGGGTCAAGCGCACCGCGCTTCCCGGGCCGCTCAGGGTCACCGCCGCGCTCCGCACTCAGACGTAGCATGAGATCCCGGTCGTAGGGCGCCACGTCACCCAGGCGCCACTGCGACTCGCGCTCCGCGGCCGCGGTGTCGAAGTAGATATCCGATCCGGCGGCGTCCTCGGTCAGCACGTGGTACGCAAACCCCCGGTCGAGCAGCTCCCGCACGGCCTCGGCGATCTCGTCGATCTGCTCGGTCACTGCGACATAGTGCTCGGGCGGCAGCATGCCGAGGCGATGCATATCGGAGCGGTAGAGCCCGATCTGCTCGTCAGCCAGCACTCGCCAATCGACCCCGGTATCGTTCGCACGCTCGAGGAGCGGATCGTCGACGTCGGTGATGTTCTGGGCGTAAACGGTCTCGATGCCGGCATCGCGCCAAGCGCGCTGCATGATGTCGAACGTGAGGTAGGTGAAGGCGTGCCCGAGATGCGTCGCATCGTACGGCGTGATGCCGCACACGTAGAGGTGCGCGCGGCCCTCCGGAATCGCGGGGTGCTCGAGGCGCTCTGTCGCGGTGTTGAAGAGCTTGGGTGCGACGCCCTCACCGGGCAGGTCGGGCAGTTCCGGAGGAGTCCAGGTTCTCAACGCAGTGCTCCCGCCACGAGCACGGACTGGCCGGCATCGGCCGCACCCTGCGCGACGGCTCCGCCGTCGGCCGAGAGCACACCGGTCGAGAGCAGCACAATGATGACCGCTCCGATGACGACACGGTAGATCACGAAGGGCAAGAAGCTGCGCTTCGAGATGTACTTCATGAACAAGCCAATCACGAACAGGGCGATGATGAAGGCGACGACGGTGGCGATGAGCGTCAGCCCCATCGGAGTTTCACCGGCCGGCGCGCGCAGCGCCTTGAACACCTGATAGAAACCGGAGCCGAGCACTGCGGGGATGGCGAGCAAGAAGGAGTAGCGTGCCGCAGCCTCACGACGGTAGCCCATGAAGAGACCCGCGGTGATGGTGCCGCCCGATCGCGAGACGCCCGGAATGAGCGCGAGCGCCTGCGCGAACCCGTAGATAAGCCCGTGCTTCCAGGTGAGCTTCTCGAGCGGGCGCGTGTTGCGGCCGACGCGATCGGCGATCCCGAGCAGCAGGCCGAAGACGATGAGGCTGATCGCCACGAACCACAGCGACCGCAGCGTGGTCTCGATCTGATCCTGGAAGAGCAATCCCAGCACGACGATGGGCAGCGTGCCGATGATGATCCACCAGCCCATCAGTGCGTCGGGGTCGTTGCGCGGCACGCGCTTGCCGCCGAGCGACTGAGCCCATCGGCCGATGATGCGCACGATGTCCCGCCAGAAGAACACGATGACCGCGGCCTCCGTGCCGATCTGGGTGATCGCGGTGAACGCTGCCCCGGCATCACCGATGCCGAGCAGCTCGCTCGCGATGCGGAGATGCGCACTCGACGAGATGGGCAAGAACTCGGTGAGCCCCTGGATGATACCGAGGAGGATCGCCTCGAAGATTCCCATGATTCCTTTCCTGGCTGCGCGGCCTCGTCAATCGGACGCGCGGCATGTGGACCGCGGACCAGAATAACCCACCGGCCGGGAGAAGTCCCCGACCGGCGGCGCGCGGCGCGGCTCGCGGACGATCGGTCGCCGCTCGTGAGCGACGGCGCGGTCACCGTCGCGACCGCGCGACCCGTCTCAGTAGGTGCGGAGCAGGTCGACAAGCACGGCATGGCCGAAGTCGAGCGCATCGAGCGGCACGCGCTCATCGACGCCGTGGAACATGCCCGGGAAGTCGAGGTCGGCGGGGAGCCGAAGCGGAGCGAATCCGTACCCGGTGATGCCGAGACGCGCGAGCGACTTGTTGTCAGTGCCACCGGAGAGCAGGTACGGCAGCACGCGGGCGTCGGGGTCGGCACGGCGCAGGCTGGCCGTCATCGCCTCCACGAGCTCACCGGCGAACGGCACCTCGAGACCGATGTCGGAGTGCACCTGCTCCACTTCGATGTCGTCGCCCACGATGGCGCGAATCTGGTCGAGCACGGTGTCTTGGTCGGCGGGCAGCGCCCGGACGTCGACGAGGGCCTCTGCCGTATCAGGGATCACGTTGTGCTTGTAGCCGGCCTGCAGCACCGTCGGGTTGCTCGTGCTGCGTAGGCTCGCCTGGATAAACCCGCCCGCCTTGCCAAGACGCAGAATGAGTTCCTCCGGGGCGACTTCGTGCGGGTCCGCCCCGAGGATGCCCGCGATCGCGTCAACGAGTTCGCGCGTGGTATCGGTGAGCGTCACCGGCCACTCGTGGCGACCGAGCGTGGCGATCGCTTCGGCCAGTCTCGTCACCGCATTGTCGTGCCACACGCGAGAGCCGTGCGCAGCGGTGCCGCGCGCGCGCAGACGAATCCATTCGAGCGACTTCTCCCCCGTCTGAATCAAGTAGGCGCGCGTTCCCGAGATATCGATCGAGTACCCGCCGACCTCGCTGATGGCAGTGGCCGCACCGGCGAAGAGTTCGGGGTGCTGGTTGACAAGGTACTGGGCGCCATAGACGCCACCGTTCTCCTCATCCGCGAAGAAGGCGAGGATGACCTCTCGCCGCGGCCGCTCGCCAGCGCGCAGCAGTTCGGCGATGGCGGTCAGGATCATGGCATCCATGTCCTTCATGTCGACGGCGCCTCGCCCCCACAGCATGCCGTCCTTGATCACTCCGGCGAACGGATCGACGGTCCAGTTCGCCGGATCCGCGGGCACGACGTCAAGGTGGCCGTGCAGCACCAGCGCGGGCAGCGACGGATCCGAACCGGCGACGCGCGCGATCACGCTCGCCCGGCCCGGATTGGATTCGAAGATCTCGGGCTCGAGCCCGAGATCGCGCAGGTAGGCCGCGACATATTCGGCGGCTGGCCGCTCGGGCTCCGCGTCGCCACCGCCACGATTCGTCGTATCGATGCGAATCAGGTCGCGGGCGACTCGTGCCGTTTCTGACAGCTCGTGCTCGGCGCTTTCGGGGGTTTCGACGGTCATGCTCCCAGCGTAGTCTGCACGAGGGTGAGCGGCCCGGAGATGACGCCCAGGGGCACGTTTCCACGCGGGCCCGTCGTTCGTCCGAGCCGCGCGATAGGCTCGCGACGTGATGACGCGCTCCGTTCCCCTCACGGGATTCCTCCTCGCAATCGGCTCCGCGGCGAGCTTCGCGCTTTCTGGCATCTTCGCGAGCGCACTGATCGCTGCCGGCTGGTCGCCCGGGGCGGCCGCGACCGCGCGCATTCTCTGCGCGGCGATCGTGCTCGCGGGCCCGACGCTCGTCATGCTGCGCGGCAATTGGCACCTGGTGCGACGTGCCTGGAAATCGCTGGTGCTCTTCGGGCTGCTCGCGGTCGCCGGGTGTCAGCTCGCGTTCTTCCTCGCCGTCGAGTTCATTCCCCCGAGCCTGGCGCTGCTCATCGAGTTCACCGGCCCCGTATTGCTGATGCTCTGGTTCTGGGCTCGCACCCGCGTCTCGCCCGGCGCGATCACGCTCCTCGGCGCCGCGATCGCGCTCGCCGGGCTCATCGCGATCTCCGCGAGCGGCGACGCCGGCGGTGCGCTGCATCCGCTCGGCATCGCATTCGCACTGGTGGCCGCGGTGGGCAACGCGGCCTACTACGCGACGGGCGCGTCGGCAGACCACGGCATCGCACCGCTGCCATTCGTAGGCCTGGGTCTCGCGGTCGCGGCGATCCTGCTCGCCGTGGTGAGCGGCACCGGCCTGCTGCCGTTCCGCGCGACGGCCGATCCCGTCGTGATCGCGGGCGCCGAGCTGCCCCCGGCGCTGGCGGTCACCGGTATGGTGCTCGTCTCGACGGTGCTCGCCTACGTGCTCGGTGTGGCCGCCGCTCGCCGCCTCGGGGCGACCGTCGCGAGCTTTACGGGCTATTCCGAACCTCTCTTCGGCATCTTCTGGACCATTGTGCTGCTCGCTGTCGTTCCGACCGGACGACAGTGGCTCGGCGCCGCACTGATCATCGCGGGTGTGATCGCGGTGAAGGTTGGCGAGCTCGTGCGGGCGCGCGGGCGGCGCGGGAGCACCGCGCGTATGCCAGCCGACCGAGATTGATATTGCACACATGAGTGCACTATTCTGCACTCATGTCACTGGAACCCGAAGCGCTCGCATCCCTCATCGGGCAGCGCGTCAGAGCAGAACGCACCGCGCTCGGCTGGAGCCTCGACCGGCTCGCCGACGTCGCGACCGTCAGCCGTCGCATGGTCGTCAATGTCGAGCAGGGAGCGGTGAATCCGAGCATCGGCACCCTGCTGCGCCTGAGCGATGCGCTCGGCATCGGGCTCGCCGCTCTGGTCCAGCCACCCGAGCCCGCCATCGCCCGAGTCACTCCGGCCGGATCCGGCACCGCCTTCTGGCGCGGCGAGCACGGGGGCGTCGGCACCCTCCTCACCGCGACTGACGCCCCTGACGTGGTCGAGCTCTGGGACTGGACGATGGAACCCGGTGACGCACTCGCGAGCGAGCCCCACACCGACGGCACCCAGGAGCTGCTGCACGTACTGCAGGGCGCCCTGAACGTGCGCGTCGATGGCACGGAGTACTCGTTGAGCCCCGGCGACGCCATCACGTTCGCCGGGAGCACCACTCACGAGTATCGCAACGACGGCGATACGACGACACACTTCACCATGACCGTGTTCGAACCCGGCGTGGGTGCGGCTCGTCGTGTGGAGTCACCCCATGCCTGAGCGCACACCCGTCACTACCGGCCACCCGACCGCGGCGCGGCGCATTCCGCCCTGGAGCCTCGCGGTGACGGCAATGTTCCTCATTCAATTGTCGAGCGCGCTCTCGGTGACGCTCATCACCGAGGTCGGCCCCGCCACCACGGCGTGGCTCAGGCTCACGATGGGCGCCATCATCTTTCTCCTCATCGCACGCCCCCGCCTGCGATCGATCAGACGGAGCGACCTGCTGCCGCTTCTCGGGCTCGGCGCCGCGAGCGCACTCATGAGCGTGGCGTTCCTCGCCGCGGTCGCCCGCATTCCGCTCGGCACCGCCGTGGCGATCGAGTTTCTCGGGCCGCTCGCGGTCGCCGCGCTGCGCAGCCGCTCGAAGAGCATGATCGCATGGCCGGCGCTCGCCCTCATCGGCGTCGTGTTGCTGACCGAGCCGTGGCACGGAACCGCCGACCTGCCCGGAATCGGCTTCGCCTTGCTCGCGGGAGTCGGCTGGGGCAGTTACATCCTGCTGACGCAGCAGGTCGGCGACCGCTTCCCGGGCATCAGCGGGCTCGCGATCACCATTCCCATCGCAGCGCTCTGCTCAACCGCCGTGGGAGTGCCCGGCCTCGCCGCGAACTTCGAGTGGCGGTTCCTCCTCATCGCGCTCGGCCTCGCCGTCATCGCCCCCGTGCTGCCCTTCGGTCTCGAGATGCTCGCGCTCAAGCGCATGACCCCGACCGCGTTCGGCACGCTGATGGCCATCGAACCGGCCATCGGCCTGCTGCTCGGTGCGGTCGTACTCGGACAGGCGCCCGGGCCGGTGCAGTTCATCGGGATCGCGATCGTGGTGATCGCCGGAGTCGCATCGCAACGCGGGGGCACCCGCGCGGGAGTCGGCGATCCTGCCGTCGCGCCGCTCTCGGAATAGGGTCGGGGAACGAGAAAGAGGCCCTCCAGAAGGAGAGCCTCTTACGTTCGTGCGCGGAGGGGGACTTGAACCCCCACGCCCTAATACGGGCACTAGCACCTCAAGCTAGCGCGTCTGCCATTCCGCCACCCGCGCGAACGATCCGGACCTTCATCGGCCGAACAGAAGATAACTTAGCACGAATTCTCGGGGCGAATCGAATCGGCCTGGGATCTCGCGCGCGTCGCGCACTGCGACCCGTCATCACCGCCCGGATGGGCGTCCGATCGCCGCGCGGATCGCGGCTGTGGCCCGCGCGAGATCGTCCGGAGCGAGCTCGATGTCGAGACCGCGACGTCCCCCGGAGACAAGCACGGTGTCGAACGCATCCGCCGTGCGATCGATCACCGTCGGCAGCGCCGTGCGCTGCCCCAGCGGGCTAATGCCGCCGACCACATAGCCCGTCTTGCGCTCCGCGACCGCCGGATCCGCCATGACGGCGCGCTTCCCACCGAGGGCGCCCGCAAGAGCTTTCAGGTCGAGCATCCCCGCAACGGGAACCACGGCGACGGCGAGCGAGCCGTCGACCTCGGCGAGCAGGGTCTTGAACACCCGCTCCGGGGCGATCCCAAGCTCGCGTGCTGCCTCCAGACCAAAGTCGGTAATCAACGGGTCATGGGTGTAGGCGTGCGCCGAAAACGCGATCCCTGCATGGGTCAGGGCGACGGTGGCAGGGGTGGATGCTCCCCCGGACTGCTTCTTGGCCATAGTGGCCAGCTTACGGTTGCAGACGCCGCCGCAGCAGTTCGATGCGTTTCTGCAGCTGCGTCACCGACGCCTGAGCCACGGCCGGGCCGCCGCAGACGCGACGCAACTCCGAATGGATATCCTTGTGCGCGTCACCCGAGACCTTCGAGTACATGCCGACCAGCGAGTTGAGCAGCTTGCGCTGTTCACCGAGGGTGCGATGCAGCGCCTCGGGCGACTCCGACCGCTCGGGCGCGTGTTCGAGAATGCCCTGGCGACTCGCACTGCGTCGCGCCTGGCGAGCCTGGCGCTGTTGCAACAGCGCCGCGACTTCCTGCGGTTCGAGCAGCCCGGGGAAGCCCAGGAACTCGAGCTCCTCCTCGGTTTCGACCTCCGCGTAACCGCCGAACTCGGCACCGTCGAAGACGGCACGGTCGAAGTGCGCATCTGATGACAGTGCTTGGTAGGTGAAACCTTCGCCCGCAAGCAGCTCGGACGACGCCTGGTCTCCACGCTCGGCCTCCGCCATCAGCGTGGCCTCGGCATCCCACATCTCTTCGGCGCTCTTCGGCCCCTCGAGCACGTGGTTGCGCTCTTTTTCGAGTTCCGAGGCGAGTTGCATGAGCGCGGGCACATTCGGAATGAAGACCGAAGCGACCTCGCCGCGTCGCCGTGATCGCACGAATCGACCGATCGCCTGCGCGAAGAACAGCGGGGTCGAGGAGCTGGTTGCGTAAACGCCGACGGCGAGCCGGGGCACATCGACACCTTCAGACACCATGCGCACCGCCACCATCCAGCGCGACTCGCCCTTCGAGAATTCGTCGATCTTCTCCGAGGCTCCGGAGTCGTCCGAAAGAATGAGCGCGACTGGCTCCCCCGTGATGTCGTGCAGCTGCTGCGCGTACGACTTCGCCGATGCGTGATCCGTCGCGATGACGAGCCCGCCGGCGTCGTGGATCTGCTGGCGTACCTCGGTCAGGCGTCGGTCTGCGGCACGCAGCACCTTTCCGATCCAGTCACCGGCTGGGTCAAGCGCCGTGCGCCAGGCCTGCGACGTGACATCTTTGGTATTGCCCTCGCCGAGCGCGGCCTCCATCTCTTCGCCCGCCGACGTTTGCCAACGCATCTTGCCGGCATAGACCATGAAAATGACGGGGCGCACGATGCCGTCGGCGAGTGCGCGGCCGTACCCGTAGTCGTAGTCCGTCATCGAGAGCCGGGAGCCGTCGCCCTGCGGCGCGTACTGCACGAACGGAATGGGCGCCTCGTCGGAGCGGAACGGGGTTCCCGTGAGCGACAGGCGCCGGCGCGCGTTGCCGTAGGCCTCGCGGATGGCGTCACCCCAGCTCAGCGCGTCGCCACCGTGGTGCACCTCGTCCATAATGACGAGCGTGTCTTCGTGCTCGGTGAGTAAGCGATGCTGCACCGGCTTCATCGCGACTTGCGCGTAGGTGACGGCAACTCCGTGATAGTGGCGCCCGTAAGCGAGACCATCGCTGTTCGAATACGACGGGTTGAGCCTGATGCCGGCTCGCGCCGCTGCGTCCGCCCACTGCGTCTTGAGATGCTCGGTCGGCGCGACGACGATGATCTGCTTCACGGTGTGGTTCGAACGCAGGATCGCCGCGAGTCGCAGTGCGAATGTCGTTTTGCCGGCACCGGGCGTTGCTGAGGCGAGAAAGTCGCGCGGGCTTTCGTCAAGGTAGCGCTTGATGGCCTCCTCTTGCCAGGCACGGAGCGTGCCGGCGGTACCGTGCGCGGCGCGCTCCGGGTACGCGGGGGGCAGGTGCTCAGCTGCACTCGTGCCCGGAAGGTGGAGGCCCGGGTCCGAATCTGTCACGACGTTCTAGACTATCGCTGTACGCCGAACGCCGCGCGCTCGGCAGAACCTGTGCGATGCGTATGCGACGGCCGGGTTCTTCGATTCGAACCCGTAAGTAACCGAATTCCCCGAGGTGAGCAATGGCACACGATGGCAGCATCGACCGGAGCGACGTCGAACTCCCCTGGTCTCGATTCGTCGCACTCGGCGATTCGTTCACTGAGGGCGTGGGCGACCCCGACGCCGACAGCCCGGGCGGGTTGCGCGGGTGGGCCGATCGGTTCGCCGAGGTACTCGGCGCCTACAGCGATGAGTTCGCCTACGCGAACCTCGCGGTGCGCGGCAAGTTGATTCAGCAGATCACCGACGAGCAGGTGGAGGCCGCGCTCGATTTGCGCCCCGACCTGATCAGCGTCTGCGCGGGCGGTAACGACGTGATTCGCCCCGGCACCGACCCCGATGAGGTCGCCGCCAAGCTGGAGCGGATCGTCGAACGGCTGAGTGTGGGCGGAGCGACGATCCTGCTCTTCACGGGAGTCGACACCGCGTTCCAGCCCGTGTTCCGTTCGATTCGCGGCAAAGTGGCGATCTACAACGAGAACGTGCGCAAGGTCGCGCAGCGGCACGACTGCATCGTGGTCGATCAGTGGGCGCTCGAAGAACTGCACGACAGCCGCTACTGGGCGGGCGATCGACTGCATCTGAATGCGCTCGGCCACCACACCATCGCCCTCGCGGCACTGGATGCGCTCGGCGTGCCTCACGACCTGGTGCCGCTCGATCCGCCGCCACTGCCGATCCGCAATTGGCGCGAGGCCCGGCGCGAGGACGTTGTGTGGGCGCGCGAGCACTTCGTGCCGTGGGTCATTCGTCGCATTAAGCACGTGTCGTCGGGCGATCACATCGAACCGAAACGCCCCGTTCCTGCGGCGGTGCGCGTATCGCGTCACGGGGCTGACGAAGCCTAGGTCGAGCGAGTAGGGTGGGCCGCATGACTCACCTCACGAAGCAGATCGCAGACACCCTCGTCCAGGTCGGCGTCCACTCGGCGTACGGCGATCCTGTCGAGGTCGACGGAACCACCCTCATTCCTGTGGCCTACACGGCCTACGGCTTTGGTGCGGGCGAAGGTGCCGGTGCCGGCGAGGGCGTCGCCCAGGGCGAAGGCTCGGGCGGTGGCGGTGGCGGTTTCGCCGTGCCGCTGGGTTCCTATGTCACCCGTGAGGGAACGACTCGGTTCGAACCCAACATCATCGCGCTGCTCGCCGTGGGTGTGCCCTTCGTGTGGGTCGCCGGGCGGGCGCTCTCCCGCATCATCCGGGCCCTCAAGAAGTAGCGAGCCGCCAGGTCCACGG
This sequence comes from Leucobacter musarum subsp. musarum, assembly GCF_001273845.1. Taxonomy (GTDB): domain Bacteria; phylum Actinomycetota; class Actinomycetes; order Actinomycetales; family Microbacteriaceae; genus Leucobacter; species Leucobacter musarum. Next base: position 108,882 of record NZ_JHBW01000087.1, on the reverse strand, counting down.
CTCGGTCGGCACTGCCGCCGGGTCGAACCTGCTGAGCACCGTCGCCGCGGTCACGCGCTCCCCCGGCTGTGCCAGGTGGAGCGAGGTCGCGAGCCACCCGAGCACCTCGCCGTCGGTGACGCCGGCATCGCGCAGTTGTCCGAGCGTGACGGCACCGTCCCGCTTCGCGAGACGCGCCCCTGACGGTCCGAGCACGAGTGGGACATGCGCGTACTCGACTTCGGGCGGCGCGGGCAGACCGAGCAGACGCTGCAGCAGTATTTGCCGAGGCGTCGACGGCGCCAGATCGTCACCGCGCACGACCTGGTCGACGCCCATCGCAGCATCGTCCACCACCACTGCGAGGTTGTACGCAACCGTTCCATCGCCGCGCAGCAGCACGAAATCATCGATGTCGCCGTGCACCGGGCCGAGCACTCGATCAATGAAGCCGGGCGCTGACGTACCCTGGGGCACACGCAGCCGCACGGCGGGCAGCCTCGGAGCAATGCGCGCTCGGGCCTCGGCGCGCTCGGCCGGCGTTCGCTCGCGGCAGATGCCGGGGTAGGCGCCAGGTGGCGCGTGCGGAGCACTCGGCGCAGCCAAAATGTCTTTGCGGGAGCACGTGCACTCATAGACGAGGCCGGCATCACTCAGCTGAGCGATCGCGGCGGCGTAGGCAGCGGCCCGATCCGATTGCTGAACCGGCTCGTCGTCCCAGTCGATCCCGATGCGTGCGAGATCGCCGAGTTGCCGCTGAGCCGCTCCTGTATCCCGCGCGCGGTCGAGGTCTTCGATGCGCATTAGGAATCGCCGCCCCGATGCGCGTGCAAAGCACCACGCGAGCAGCGCGGTGCGCAGATTCCCGAGGTGCAGATCACCCGAGGGGCTGGGCGCGTAGCGACCGGCTCCGGCTGGCGATGTCATACCTGCCATCCTCCCATGCGCACGGGGTGTCGGATCGCTCACCCGCGATAGCCTGGGGGTTCGACCAAGGAGGCCCGTGTGATCGCTGTTCCGACCCCTCACGCTGCACCGAGCGGTGCGGTGCCGCCGATCGCCGAGCTGCGGACGTCTCTGGGCGATCGACTGGTCTCCGATCCGGAGCTCGTTGCTCCGTTCGCACGCGATTCCTCTCGGGCGCTGCTGGATGGCGCCCCCACCGCCGTGGTGTTCGCGGAGTCAACCGCAGACGTTGCGACTGCGCTGAGTTGGGCGCACCGCACCGGCGTCGCGGTCAGCGTGCGCGGCGCCGGAACGGGGCTCGCGGGCGGCGCGATGGCGTACCCCGGCGGGCTCGTCATCTCGCTCGAACGGTTGAACCGCATCATCGATATCGACGAGGAGAATCGTCTGGCGGTCGTGCAGCCCGGCGTGATCACTGCTGAGCTCGATGATGCGGCACGCGAGCTGGGGCTGTTCTTTCCGCCCGATCCGGCCAGCGCCCGCATCAGCACCGTGGGCGGAAACATCGCGACCAATGCCGGCGGACTGCGCTGCGTCGCGCACGGAGTGACGAGCGACTCGGTCGCCGCGCTCGAGGTCGTGCTCGCAGACGGGCGAGTGCTGCGCACCGGTTCGCGCACCCGTAAGAACGTCGTCGGCTACGACTTGACGCGCCTCTTCGTCGGCTCGGAAGGCACCCTGGGCGTCATCACCGAGGCAACCGTGCGCCTCAAGCCAGTGGCACCGGGCACGCCCCGCACGTTCCGCGCGAGCTTTGCGACGCTCGAATCGGCGGGCCGAGCCGTTACTGCCATCGTGGGCAGCGACCTGCACCCTGAGGTACTCGAACTCATGGACGCATTGAGCGTCGAGATCATCGAGTCGTTCCAGCCCAGTGGATTGCGTGTTCCCGCGGGCGCGATGCTCGTGGGCCAGACGACGGGGCTCGATGCCGAGCAGCGCGCCGTCGGCATCACCGCCCTGTGCGCGTCACTGGGTGCCGACGACATCGAGGTGTCCGACACCGATGCACTGCTCGCGGCACGCCGCCTCTCGAATCCGGCGCTGAACGCGCGTGGCCTGAAGATTTCCTGCGACGTGGGGGTTCCCGTCGCCGCACTCGCGACGGTGTTCCACGGGATCGGTGAGATCGCGGCCAGACACGGCAAGCGCGTGTCCACGGTGGCGCACGCCGGCGACGGCAACCTGCACAGCACCGTCGAAGCACCGGATACGCCCGAGGGCATCGCCGAGGCCGATGCGGTGATCGATGACATCACGCGCCTCGCCCTGTCATTGGGCGGCACAATCTCGGGTGAGCACGGCATCGGCTCGGTGAAGCGCCACGAACTCGGGTGGCAACTGGACGACACCGCCCTCGACGTGCAGCGCGCGATCAAGGCCGCGCTCGACCCCCAGGGCGTCCTCACTCCGCATCGAGCCATTTGACACCTCCTTGTCAACCGCCTCCCCAGCAGCAGGTGGCCGCGCAAAGCTGGTGGTCCCGGTACACCCAGACAAGGAGCACATATGACCCACAGCGAGCTGACCCCGGAAACCGTCATCGATCTCATGCGCGAGGAGCGCTTCGTGATGCTCTCCACCGCGACCGCTGCGGGCAAGATCGTTTCGCATCCGATGACGCCGCAGCAGATCACGGACGACGGCACGGTCTGGTTCTTCATTGGGCTGCAGGGGGATCAAGCGGATGCGATTCGTTCGAACCCTCAGGTGAACCTGGCGTTCGCCGAAACCGGCAGCTGGCTTTCGGTAGCGGGCGAGGCCGCATTCGTCGATGATCGCGCGAAAGCCGCAGAGCTCTGGGACGGCGAGGTCGACGCCTACTTCAAGGGTGGGCTCGACGATCCGAATCTCGGATTATTGCGCGTCTCGGGCGAATCTGCCCAGTACTGGGGCGTGCCCGGAGGCCGCGTGATGGCGGCAGTGAAGATCGCAGCGGCGAAGGTGCTGGGGCAGGAGAGTCCGGGGAAGTCGGGAACGACCGAACTCTAGAAGCAGCCGGCTTGCACCGGTGTCAGCCCACGCCTCTTGGTCCACGGGAACTTCCCACGATTGGTTCACCCATTGAACCAATGACAGGATCGAATCCATGCGCGTTCTCTCGATCCAGTCCTCGGTGTCGTACGGCCACGTCGGTAATTCAGCGGCGGTGTTCCCGCTGCAGCGCATCGGCGTCGAAGTCATGCCGGTGTATACCGTCGCGTTCTCGAACCATACCGGGTACGGCTCGTGGCGCGGCCCGCTGATGTCAGGTGACGACGTTCGCGACATCGTCATCGGCATCGAAGAGCGCGGCGGGCTCGCCGGTGTCGATGCCGTACTCTCGGGCTACCAAGGCGGCGACAGCATCGGTGACGCGATCCTCGACGCCGTCGCCCGGGTGAAGCACCACAGCCCCGATGCCCTGTACGCGTGCGACCCCGTGCTCGGCAATGCAAAATCGGGATGCCACGTGGCGCCCGAGGTGCAACGCTTGATCAAGGACCGCGTCGTCCCGCGCGCCGACCTGATCACCCCGAATCAGTTCGAACTCGGCTTCCTCACCGACACGACACCGGACACGCTCGATTCCACGCTCGATGCGGTCGACCGCGCTCGCGACCTCGGGCCGAGCACCGTACTCGTCACGAGCGTCGATCGCCCGGAACAACCTGCCGACGTCATCGAGATGCTCGCGGTGACGCCCGACGGCGCGTGGATCATCGAAACGCCCCGCATCCCGTTCAAGGTCAACGGTTCGGGCGATGTCACCGCGGCGTTGTTCACGGCGCATGTGCGCCGCAGCGAAGACCCCGCAGACGCGCTCGAACGCACGACCGCCAGCGTCTACGCGCTCCTTGAGCGCACCTACGCGGCCGAATCCCGAGAGCTGCTCCTCGTGGAGTCGCAAGACGCGTACGCGCACCCCGACCTCCGGTTCCGCGCGCGTCAGGTGCGGTAGCTCGCACTTGAACGTGTGACGCTCACCTCATCGCGCACAGTTCAGCGCAGCAGGGCCCCGCATAGCACACCGGCGATGGCCAGTGCCACGGCGACGACGAGCATGCCGACTCCGTTGACCAGTGCCGCGCCCCAGCGACGCGCCATCAGCAGTTGCGCGGTATCGAGGCTCGCCGTGCTGAACGTGGTGTACCCGCCGAGCAGGCCGCTCCCGATGATCGCGGCCAGCGGGTGATCCCACATCATGCCGGTGACGCAGCCGAGTGCGAACGAGCCGGTGAGGTTGATGATGAGAATGCCCCAGGGGTACCGTTCGCGCCACCTCACGGGCACGCTGGTGTCGACGGCGTGGCGCAGCGCTGACCCGACGCCGCCGGCGAGCGCGACGACGACCGCCAGCCACCCCGCGCTCACGAGGCCGCCCCGCCCGTCTGACCTGCGGGCGCGCCACGCGTTGCGAGCGCTCGCCCGGCACCCAGGCCGAGCCCACTCGCGGTCACTCCCCCGATGAGGGTGGTTGCCGCATAGCCGGCAACGACGCCCCACTGGCTGGCGAGGGCGGCCTGCGCAAGATCGGCCGCGAGCAGGCTGTACGTGGTGAAGCCGCCGAGCACGCCCGTGCCGAGCAGCAGGCGCAGCGTGCGCCACCGCCCCGCACTCCCGCGGGAGGTGACGATCGCCACGACCATCCCGAGCAGAAATGCGCCGAACAGATTGATGAGCAGTGTGGCGAGCGGAAACCCATTGGTCGACTCCGGCCCGCCAATCGCCGAGGTGATCCCGTATCGCGCAAGTGTGCCGAGTGCGCCCCCGACGGCGACGACGCCGAGGTCGGGGATCGCGCTGCGAGACATCACGGTGATCGAGTGTACAACTCACTGGCGGTCCTCGCGGATCGAGCGGTAGTGCGCTAACCTGAATTCAAAAGTTCGCCATGCCGAACTTTGACACTTGCACCACCTCACCTTGGGAGTCGCATGACCTCGTTCTCGGGACGCACCTTCGCGCACCGCATCGGCCTGGGCACCGCGGCCCTCGCCATCGTCGCCCTGCTGCTCGCTGGATGCAGTGCGGGATCGCGCGACACCTGGTCGGATGACGACTGGGATGGCGATCCTGACGCCCCCGTCGTCCTCACCACGTTCACGGTGCTCGCCGATATGGCGCGCACCGTCGGCGGCGACCGCATCAACGTGCGCTCCATTACCAAGACCGGCGCCGAGATCCATGGGTACGAACCGACGCCGCTCGACGTGGCGAAGGCATCCGAGGCCGATCTGATCCTCGACAATGGCTTCGGGCTCGAGGCCTGGTTCTCCCGGTTCGTCGCGCAGGCCGACGTGCCGCACGTCGTCGTCTCCGACGGCATCGAGCCCATCGACATCGCCGGCGATGCCTACGCGGGCAAGCCGAATCCCCACGCCTGGATGAGCCCCACGAACGCGCAGATCTATGTCGAGAACATCGTTGCCGCCTTCAGCGACCTCGACCCCGCGCACGCCGACGAGTTTGCCGCGAACGGCGCCGCCTATCGCGGGCAGCTGCAGGCGGTGCAGGATCGCCTGAGCGACGCAGTGGCGGATCTCCCTGAGGCACAGCGCGCGCTCGTGACCTGCGAAGGCGCATTCTCGTACCTCGCGCGCGACGCCGGACTCACCGAGCAGTACATCTGGCCGGTGAACGCCGAACAACAGGCGACGCCCCAGCAGATCGCCGGCACGATCGAATTCGTGCGCACGCATGATGTACCGGCAGTGTTCTGCGAGTCGACGGTCTCCGATCGCCCCATGCAGCAGGTGGTGACGAGCACCGACGCCCGCTTCGGTGGCACGCTGTACGTCGACTCGCTCTCGCTTCCCGACGGCCCGGTTCCCACCTACCTCGACCTCCTCACCTACGACGCCGACACCATTGCCGCCGCACTGCACGGCACGAAGGGATCCGCATGACCAGCTCCCCCGCGATCTCCGTCGATCGCGTCACCGTGCGCTACGGCGACGTACTCGCGCTCGACGCGGCGACGCTCGACGTGCCTGCCGGGGGTGTGACCGGGCTCATCGGCATGAACGGCTCCGGCAAGTCGACGCTGTTCAAAACCATCATGGGTGGGATTCGCCCCGAGCAGGGCACGGCTCGCCTCGCCGGACTCGCCCCAGCTGTCGCCCGGAAGCGCGGCATCGTCGCCTACGTGCCGCAAAGCGAGGACGTGGACTGGGCGTTTCCGGTGTCCGTCGCCGACGTCGTCATGATGGGCCGCTACGGCTCACTCGGGGCGACGCGTCGCGCTCGGGCGAGCGATCGCCGCGCGGTCGCCGACGCGCTCGAACGCGTCGACCTCGGCGACCTGGCCGAACGGCAGATCGGCAAGTTGTCGGGAGGGCAGAAGAAGCGCGCGTTCGTGGCGCGCTGCATCGCACAGGACGCCGAGATCCTGCTGCTCGACGAGCCGTTCTCCGGAGTCGATCAGCGCAGTGAGGCGACCATCGTCAGGCTGCTGCGCGAACTGGCCGAAACCGGGCGCACGGTGCTCGTGTCGACTCACGACCTGCACGCACTACCCGCACTCGCCGACGACGCCGCCCTGCTGCTGCGCCGCGTGCTCTTCCACGGCGCGGTCGCCGACGCACTCGATCCCCCGCAACTCGCACGCGCCTTCGGGCTCGGCGACGTCACGTCTCCGGAGGCCGCCGCATGAACCCACTCGATTACCTGCTCGAACCGCTCCAATACGACTTCATGATTCGTGCGCTCATCACCACCGTCATCGCCGCAGTCGTCTGCGCGCTGCTGTCGTGCTGGCTCGTGCTCACCGGCTGGTCGCTCATGGGCGATGCGGTGTCGCACGCCGTGCTCCCCGGCGTGGTGCTCGCCTACCTGGTCGGCGCCCCGTTCGCCCTCGGAGCACTCATCTTTGGGTTCCTCGCCGTCGCACTCATCGGCGCCATCCGGGACACGAGTCGTGTGAAAGAAGACGCGGCGATCGGCATTGTCTTCACCACCCTGTTCGCGCTCGGCCTCGTACTCATCTCGGTGATCCCGAGTCAGACCGATCTGAGTCACATCGTCTTCGGCAACATTCTCGGCGTCTCCGATGGCGACCTCCTGCAGATCGGCGTGCTGGCAGCGATTGCGTTCGCGATCCTCATCATCAAACGACGCGACCTGACGCTCTTCGCATTCGACCCCATCCACGCGCACGCCATCGGCCTCAATCCGCGAGCCCTCGGCGCACTCCTGCTGGGCCTGCTCGCGCTCACCGCAGTCGTCGCACTCCAAGTCGTCGGGGTGATCCTCGTCGTCGCGATGCTCATCATCCCGGGGGCCACCGCGTATCTCCTCACCGACCGATTCGGGCGCATGCTCGTCATCGCGCCGATCCTCTCGGCGGCCTGCTCCGTCATCGGCATCCTCGTGAGCTACTGGCTCGACGCCGCCTCCGGTGGTCTCGTGATTCTCGTGCAGGGCGCCGCGTTCACTCTCGTGTATCTGTTCAGCCCGCGTCAGGGCGTGCTCATCCGCGCGCTGACGCGTCGAGCACGTTCCGCCCGTGGCCAGCGTGCTGCCGCCGCGTAAGGACTCCGTATGCAGGGGCTCTCGCCCCGTATGGAAACCGTAAGGATCTTCCACCCGGCACCCCTCGGGGTGTTCGATAGTGGCATGCACACCTTCGCAAACGCATCATCGCTCGAAGCCCCCACCCTGGGCGCTCCGCAGCGCGATGCGCGAACTCGCCTGCGTCGCTGGCTCCTCGCCGACACCACGGTCTCCCCCGGACAGCAACCAGGCCCGCATGGCCGCCCCGACCAGCACCAGCGCACCCACTGGCTGCGCGTCATGTGCCTCACCGGGCTCGACTACTTCTCAACGCTCGGCTACCAACCCGCCATCGCCGCGCTCGCCGCAGGGGCCGTGGCGCCGCTCGCCACCATCATCCTGGTCGCGGTCACGCTTGCGGGCGCGCTCCCCGTCTATCGCCGGGTCGCGGAGGAGAGCCCGCACGGCACCGGATCGATCTCCATGCTCGCGAAGCTGCTGCCGCGGTGGGGCAGCAAGCTGACCGTGCTCGCCCTGCTCGGGTTCGCCGCAACCGACTTCATGATCACAATGACCCTGTCGGCCGCCGATGCCACGGCGCACCTGGTGGAGAACCCGTTCGCACCCGAGGCACTCCACGGTCAAGAGATCGTGATCACGCTCGCGCTGCTCGCCGGCCTCGGCATCGTCTTCCTACGCGGATTCCGCGAAGCGATCCGGCTCGCCACCGTGCTCGTCGGCGCGTTTCTCATCGTGAACGTGGTGGTCATCGTCGTCGCGATCGTGCAACTCATCGCGCACCCGGTCATGCTCGGCGACTGGTGGAGCGTGCTCACCACGCAGCACGGCAACCCGCTCTTCGTTGTCGCGGTAGCGCTGGTCGTCTTCCCGAAACTCGCTCTCGGCCTGTCCGGATTCGAGACCGGCGTGGCCGTGATGCCGCAGATCAAGGGCGACCCCGGCGACACCGAACTGCAACCGACCGGCCGCATTCGCGGCGCCAAGCGATTGCTGACGACGTCAGCGCTGATCATGAGCGGATTCTTGATCACCTCATCGATCACGACCGTCGCACTCATTCCCGCTGCGGAGTTTCAACCGGGCGGTGCGGCGAACGGGCGCGCACTGGCGTACCTCGCCCACACGTACCTCGGCGAGGGGTTCGGCACGGCATACGATCTGATCACGATCGCGATCCTCTGGTTCGCCGGCGCTTCGGCGATGGCCGGCCTGCTCAACCTCGTTCCCCGCTACCTGCCGCACTACGGCATGGCACCGGCTTGGGCGCGAGCAACCCGCCCGCTCGTGCTCGTATTCACGGCGGTCGCATTCTTCATCACCGTGATCTTCGAGGCGAGCGTCGACGCGCAGGGCGGCGCCTACGCCACTGGCGTGCTCGTGCTGATCACCTCGGCCGCCATCGCCGTGACGCTCGCCGCACGCCGTCGCTCGCAACGCGGGGCGACTACCGGGTTCGGCATCGTTTCGGTGGTGTTCGTCTATACGACCATCGCCAACATCATCGAACGGCCCGACGGCATCAAGATCGCCGCCTGCTTCATCGTGGGCATCATCGTCGTCAGCTTCTTCTCACGAGTGAAGCGGTCGACCGAACTCCGCGCGACCGCGGTACGCCTCACCCCGAGCGCGCAGGCGTTCATCGATCAGGCGCCGGGCGGCATCGTGCGACTCATCGCGCATGAACCCAACGACCTCAGCGCCGAACGGTACCGCGCAAAGCTCGAACACGCGCGCGTGGCGCACCGACTCCCCGACGACGACGTCTTGTTCATCGAGATCGTGGTCTCGGACAGCTCGGATTTCGAGAACGAACTGCTCGTCGAGGGGGTCGAGCGGCACGGCTACCGCATTCTTACCGTGCACGGCAGTACGGTGCCGAACGGCATTGCGGCCGTCGCGTTGCACCTGCGGCAGGATCTGCGCTGCACCCCCCACATCTTCTTCCGGTGGACCGAGGGCAATCCGCTCGCCAACCTGCTGCGATTCCTGCTCTTCGGCGAGGGAGAGATCGCTCCGATGACGCGCGAGGTGCTTCGGGAGGCCGAACCCGACCTCACACGCCGCCCCTGGGTGCACGTGTCGTAGGCGCTACTCCTGCGACTCGACGACCTTCGCCAGTGCACGGAAGGCGGCATCGGCCGGATGCCCGGCATCCACGTTGGAGGCGTTCATGTAGACGACGATGCTGGCATTTAGATCGGGGTTGAAGAATGTTGCCGCGGTGAACCCCAGGCCTTCGCCGTTATGCCCCCACCAATCACCGGTGTGCCCCATGCCGGTGCCGTAGGTGTCGTACGGCGGCTTCGGGATCGCATGCCCGTCACGGCGCAGCTCCTGCGTGGCGGGGTCGAGCAGTGCGCCGCTCCCAAGCGTCTGAGCCCACACGCGACCGTCGTCGAGCGTCGAGAACAACGCACCGGCCGCGCCGAGAATCGACGGCGTCTCGTCCTGCGGCTCAAGGCCATCCGCTTTCGGGATGTACCCGGTCGCGTGCGGAGCAGCCCAGTCATCGCCGCTCCCCAGGTACGTCGTACCGCTCTGCTCGAGCGGCGACAAGATCATCTCATTCAGCGCCTCTGCGTACGGCTTGCCCGTGACCTTCTCGACGACGGCGCCGAGCAGATTCGTGTTCGCGTTGGTGTACAGGTACTCCGAGCCGGGCTCGAACTGCGCCGGTTGGTCGATCACGAAGGCGTTCAGTTCATCGATCGTGTACACGTGGTCAGGGTGCGTCGCGAAGTCGGCGACGAACGCGTCGTTCACGTAGTCGGCGTTGCCGCTCGACATGTTCGCGAGCTCGAGCAGCGTGATGCGGTCGCCATTCGTCACCCCGTCGACGTACTGATCAATCGTGTCGTCGAGGTTCAGCTTGCCGGCGTCCGCGAGCTGCAGAATGAGGGTGACCGTGTATGACTTCGTGATGCTCCGGATCGGCCACACCATGTCCGTGCTGACGGGCGACTTCGCATCGACGTCGGCGACCCCGCTCGCCGCCGTCCACGAGCCCTCTCCGTCGATCCACACCCCGGCCGCCGCGCCGGGCACCCCGTACTGCTGCATCGTCGCCTCCAGTGCGGCTTCCAGTTGCTGCTGCAGAGACGTGGGCAGCTCGCCCTCGGGTGCCGCCGGGCGCTCGACCGCCGCGCTGCTGCTTCCGGTTTCGGCGACTGCATCGCCAGCACCGCTCTGCGGCGCGCTCGACCCGTTCCCGCAGGCGACAAGCGTCGCGGCAATGACGAGAGCGGGGATCGCACGCGCGGCCCGGCGGACTGAGCGCGAGTGCAAGGTCTTGCGCGGGTGCGGGTGCAGCGTCATTGTGAGTCTCCCCAAGCATCACACGTGATTCCCATGACCACGTTATGCGTCAAGTGTGAGTGAGCCTTCGCGAGAGGGCAAGCATCGATTCGACAACGCCCCGAAAAACACGAATGCCCCGCCGAAGCGGGGCATTCATTTGGTGGATCTAAGGGGACTCGAACCCCTGACCCCCTGCATGCCATGCAGGTGCGCTACCAGCTGCGCCATAGACCCGTGGAAGTCGAGCGAATGCTCGCTCGACAACTCTTTTACTTTACCGCATGTGACCGGGAGGTAGCCAAATCGGGCGTTCCCGGGCGCGTCACGACTCGGCGCCGACGGTGCCCGCGTCAGACTCCCGAGCCGGCAGCATCTCGGCCGTGTCGATGAGCGGCGCGTCTTGCCACAGCTTCTCAAGCTGGTAGAAGTCGCGCTCCTCGCGATGGAAGACGTGCACGATCAAGTCGCCGAAATCGAGCAGCACCCACCGTCCGCTTTCACGGCCCTCACGGCGCACGGTGCGCACGCCGGAATCATTGAGTGCGTCCTCGATGCCGTCGGAGATCGCTTGCACGTTGCGCTCCACGGCGCCCGTGACGATCAGGAAGACATCGGCGAGGCCGAATTGCTCGGTCACTTCGAGTGCGACCGGTGCCGTCGCACCCTTCTCGTCGGCGGCGATCACGGCCGTGCGCACATCGGCGCGCACGTCCCGGGTCTGAGCAGCTGCTGCGTTCAGTTCATTTCCTTCGTTCAGAAGTGGTCAGATTCGGCGATTCAGCCGAAGAATCCGTTGCTCGCGCCCCACGCACCCAGTGCGACGACCACGATCAGCAGTCCGCCGCCGGTCAGCGACAGGATGAGCGGGAGCTTGCTCTTCTCGCGCGCGGGCTTCGCGACGACCGGCATACCCGAATCGACGCGCGCGCTCACCGCGTGACGCGCCGACACCGGCGCGGGGCCGCTGCCGTCTCCCGACGGCTCGCTGAGCTGGTCACCGGTGATCGGGTCCATCTCGATCGAATCGTGAATCGCGGAGTGGCCACCGGTCTCGCCGAGCGACTTCGGCAGGTGCAGTGAGCCCGTGACGTACAGGTCACCGGTTGCACCGAGCGGGCCGGTAAGTCCACCCGTATCCTCCGGCATCGTCGGCAGGATCAGCGCCGAGGTGCCGGTGCCGCCCGTCGACCCCTCCTGCGCAACCGCGCGAGAGATAAGGTCATCGAAATCGCCGCCCGGCTGCGTGCCCGGAGTCGGGAACTGCCGCGAAGCGGGGTCATCAAAGACAGAGCGCCACTCTTCTGGCGGTGCGATATCCGGGAACGAATAGCTGGACTTCTGCTCGGGGCTGCTGGGGGCGGCCTGAGGCTCTGTCTGCTTCGGCGCGACAGCTGCCGCCTGCGTGGGCAGGGCGACCGTCTCTGCGGCCGGAACAACCGGAAGATCGTCTGCGGGCTCACGAGGCGGAACCACCTCAGGGATCGACTCCGGCGCCGCTTCCGAAACTGCTCGCATCGCATCGCTATCGATGACTGCGGTCGGCGCAGCGGCATCGGCCGGTGACGCCGCGGACACATCCGCATCACGCACCGCAGCATTCTCCGCTTCGGCCTCCGATGCAGCGCTCGCCTCGGGAGCTGACTCCGCGGACGCCTCGCTCGCAGGGTGCAGCGGCTCGGCGGGTGCGGTCTCCGCAGACTCCGCAGGCACAGCCTCGGGGGTCGGCTCGGCGTCATCGGCTTTGGCGCGCTGCCAAGGGAAGCGTCGCTTCGACTTCGCGGGCTCACTCGCCGGTTCGGTGGGGGCCGCTGACTCGTCGGCGGGTTGAGCAGGCTCATCTGAAGGAAGCATGTCTTCCGCAGCAGCATTCGCTGCGGATTCAGCCTCGCGCAGCTCTTCAACGGTGAAGGGCTCGGTCGGCGGGGAAATCAGTGAATCGAAATCGACCTCGGGTGCGGCTGACGGCGTAGCGGCACCATCGACCGACGGTGCGGAGTCGGCACCGTTTTCGCCATCTGCAATGGCGGGTTCGGCGATCTCGGGTGCAGCGCTGGTGTCGGCAACGGCAGGCTCCTCTGCCGCAGCGGGTTCCGGTTCGACCGGAACCGTGGGCACGACAGTCTCGACCTGGGCCGGCTCAGCGCTCGACGCGTTCTCGGGCTGGGCCGCAGCACGCTCCGCGAGCGCGGCTTCGCGCAACTGGCGCAGCTCGCGACGACTGCGTGGGGTGCCGTCGGGGTTCACGGGCGAGATCTCAATGTCGCCCGTTGCGGGGTCCGCCTGCGCGCCCGGCGCCGAATCTGTCGGCGCGTTCGGCACCGATGCCTGCGTCGCCGGGGCATCACCCGTCGGCTCTGGTTCGACGGCGGCCGGGGCGGAAGTTCCGGGCACGGCCTCAGCGAGGTCCATGGCGCCGGTCTCCCCCAGCTCCCGCATGCGCCGCTCTCGGCGGGTCAGCGGTCGTTGTTCGTCCTGCTCACTCATCACTCTGTCGCTTCCTCGGTGTAAAGCCCGTGCTTCGCAATGTACTGCACGACACCGTCAGGAACGAGGTACCACACCGGATAACCTCGTGCGACTCGGCCTCGGCAGTCTGTCGACGAGATCGCGAGCGCGGGAACTTCCAACAAGCTTACGTGTTCTGATGACAATCCTGAAAGCGAGAGCTCATGCCCCGGGCGAGAGACCGCGATGAAATGTGCGAAATCCCACAGGTGATCCGCGTCTTTCCACCCCAGGATCTGCTCGACGGCGTCCGCGCCCGAGATGAAGAAGAGCTCATCGTCAGGCATCTGCTCATGCAGATCGCGCAGCGTATCGACCGTATAGGTCGGGCCAGCGCGGTCGACATCGACTCGACTCACGGTGAATCGCGGATTCGAAGCGGTAGCGATCACCGTCATCAAATACCGGTGCTCACTCGGCGATACGTTCTCTTTCTGCCACGGTCGCCCCGTCGGCACGAAGATCACTTCATCGAGATTGAAGCTCTGCGCGACCTCGCTAGCCGCGACCAGGTGACCGTGATGAATGGGATCGAACGTACCGCCCATCACCCCGATGCGACGCGGATTCGACACGTCGACTCGTTCGATTAGTGGTGCGAGTCCGAACCGTGCTCGCGTGCGTAGGCCTCGGCCTTCGCGGCGTGACGATTCGCGACGTCGCGGAACGAGAAGACGACACCGGCGAACACCGTGAAGATCGCGAAAGCGATGATGCCGTAGACGATCGCCGGGAACGGCAGCTCGTTGACGACGTGGTGCCCCTCTTCGGCGGCGACTGCGATCGTGGCAAGAAGTGACATGGGGTCCCCTGCATTCATAACGGTTGGGTGGTACCGATCCAGTGTATCGGTTCAGATCAACGAATCTGGCCAGCGCCGCGCACCAGCCATTTCGTGCTCGTGAGTTCGGGGAGGCCCATCGGACCCCGTGCGTGGAGCTTCTGAGTGGAGATGCCGACCTCGGCACCGAACCCGAACTCTCCGCCGTCGGTGAACCGCGTCGACGCGTTCACCATCACCGCCGCAGAATCAACTTCGGCGAGAAAGCGTTCGGCATTGACGTAGTCGCTCGTGACGATGGACTCCGTGTGACGGGTCGAGTACCGGTCGATGTGCGCAATCGCCTCGTCGAGCGAGTCGACAACCCTGATGCCCATCTCCAGCGCCAAATGCTCAGTCTCCCAGGTCTCTGCCGTCGCAGCGGCAAGATCGCTACTCACGGCCTGCGCTGCCGGGTCACCCCAGAGTTCGACGTCCGCGGCACGGAGTGCAGCGACCAGACGCGGCAGCAGGCGAGGTGCTGCGTCACGATGCACGAGGAGCGTCTCGGCTGCGTTGCACACGCTCGGCCGGTGCGTCTTCGCATTGAGCACGATGGCTTCCGCCATCTCGGCGTCTGCCGTGGCGTCGACGAACACGTGCACGATACCCGAGCCGGTTTCGATCACGGGCACCGTCGATTCCTTCACCACCGTCGAGATGAGCCCGGCACTGCCGCGGGGAATGAGCACGTCGACATATCCGCGCGCCCGCATCAAGCGGCCCGCCCCCTCTCGCCCGAACGGGTCGATCGTCTGCACCGCGTCGCCCGCGAGCCCCGCACTCGACACGGCTTCCTGAATCACCCCGACCAGCACACCGTTCGTGTGCTCGGCGGCGCTGCCACCTCTTAGCACGACGCCGTTTCCGCTCTTCAGCGCCAGCGCAGCGATATCCACGGTCACATTGGGTCGGGCTTCGTAGATCGCGCCGATGACACCGAACGGCACGCGCACCTGACTGATACCGATGCCGTTGGCCAGCGTGCTCCCGCGCACGACCTCACCGATCGGATCGGGAAGCGCAATGACATCGCGAACCGCCGCTGCGAGCCCGCGCACGCGCTCCGCGTCGAGTCGCAGCCGGTCGAGCAGGCCGACACCGATCTGCTGCTCCCGCCCGCGCGCCAGGTCTCGCTCATTGGCCTCCACGATCTGTGGAATCGAGCCTTCGAGGCGATCAGCGATCGCGGCGAGTGCCGCGTTCTTCTGAGCCGTGGTGGCGGTCGCGAGCGTGCGCGCCGCGGTGCGAGCGAGCGACAGGCGCTCGAGGAAGGCATCTCCTGCAGACATGAGATTCAGCCTAGTGCGTTCCGGGCGGGTCAGCCGCCCGTGGGGCGCGCCTCGAACCGCGTGCCGTGATCCGCACCGTCGAGCACCGCCGAGAGCAACCGCGTCTCGGTGAGCAACACCGTCGCGCCGGCGTCGGCAGCGAGTCGTGCCGCCTGCACCTTCGTCGCCGCGCCGCCAGTGCCCCATCCCGACTGGCTTTCGCCGATCTCGATGCCCGCCAGAGGATCCCCGTACGCGACCTCGGCAATGCGCTTCGCTCCGACGATCATCGGCGGCGCCGTATAGAGCGCGTCGACATCGGAAAGCAGCACCAGACGATCAGCATCGACCAGCCGGGCGACCAGTGCCGCAAGGCGATCGTTGTCGCCGAAGCGGATCTCGTGCGTCGCGACCGTATCGTTCTCATTGATGATGGGCAGGATCCCGAGCTGCAACAAGCGTTCGATCGCTCGACGGGCGTTGCCGCGATGCGTCGGGTTCTCAATATCGTGCGCGGTGAGCAGCACCTGACCGGCGATGATCTCGTGAGTCGTCAGCGCTCGCTGATAGCGATTGACGAGAATGTTCTGGCCGACCGCCGCCGCGGCCTGCTGCGTGGCAAGATCTTCGGGCCGCTCATCGAGATTGAGAAACGGGACCCCCGTCGCGATCGCACCGCTCGAAACGAGAATCACCTGCGCACCACCGGCGTGCAGTCGGGCGAGTGACGCGACCAGATCAGGGATCTGCGCCGCGTTGTCGCCGCTCACCGACGAGGAACCGACTTTGACGACGACGCGCCGCGCCGCGAGCAGGTCGGCCCCGTGGGTCACGATTCGTCCTTCCAGAGCCCCGCCTCGCGTTCGCGATCGAGCTCGGCACGAGCTTCGGCCTTCGCGTCCATCATCCCGTGATATTCAACGCGACGTTCTTTGTTCGTGCGACGGTCATTCTGGTCGACGCGCAGGTCGGTTCCACGGGCACCCATCTGCACCTCAGCAGCGCTGGTGACGGTTGGCTCCCAATCGAACACGACCCCGGATCCCGGGCCGATCACCACGGTAGACCCCGCAGTGGCGCCTGCCTTCACGAGGGCGTCTTCGATGCCGATCTTCTGCAGACGATCGGCGAGGTATCCAACTGCCTCATCGTTCTTGAAGTCGGTCTGCGCCACCCAGCGCTCGGGCTTCGCACCTAGGATGCGGTACAGCGTGCCGTAACTTCCGCCCTCCGTCACCACGCGATAGCCGCCATCGTTGACGGCCTTCGGCTGCAGCACGATGCGCGGTTGCACCGGCTCGGACGCAATACGCCGCTGGCGATCCTGGTCCACAAGTTCACCGAGCGCAAAGCCGAGCTCGCGCAGCCCCTCGTGCGACACCGTCGAAATCTCGAAAACCCGATACCCCTGAGCTTCAAGATCGCCGCGCACGAAGTCCGCGAGCTCACGCCCCTCAGGTACATCGATCTTGTTCAGCGCGATGAGCTGGGGGCGCTCGAGCAGCGGAGTCTGCCCCTCAGGCACCGGGTACGCGGCGAGTTCTGCCTTGATGATCTCAAGATCGGAAATCGGGTCGCGGCCGGGTTCGAGCGTCGCGCAGTCGAGCACGTGCAGCAGCGCGCTGCAACGCTCGACATGGCGAAGGAAGTCGAGCCCCAGGCCTTTGCCCTCGCTCGCGCCCTCGATCAATCCAGGGACGTCGGCGACGGTGAAGCGATGGTCACCCGACTGCACCACACCGAGGTTGGGGTGCAGGGTGGTGAACGGGTAGTCTGCGATCTTCGGCTTCGCCGCGCTCATCGCCGCGATCAAGCTGGACTTGCCGGCCGACGGGTACCCCACGAAGGCGACATCGGCGATGGTCTTGAGCTCAAGGGTGAGCGATCCCGCCCATCCTTCGGTGCCGAGCAGCGCGAATCCAGGGGCCTTGCGCTTCGTGCTCGCAAGTGCGTTATTGCCCAGACCGCCAACACCGCCCTGTGCGGCGACATAGCGCGCACCCGCCTCGGTGAGGTCGATCAGGGTCTCCCCTGCCTCATTCTTGACCACCGTGCCGACCGGCACCGGAAGCAGCAGCTCGGCACCGTTCGTTCCATCGCGATAATCGCCGGCACCGAATCCGCCGTTCTCGGCAGTGCGGTGCGGTCGACGATGATACTCGAGCAGCGTCGTCACTTGCGGGTCGGCGACGAGCACAACGTCTCCGCCGTGTCCGCCGGCACCACCGTCTGGGCCGGCGAGCGGCTTGAACTTCTCACGACGGATCGACACGCAGCCGTTCCCACCGCGCCCGGACTGAATGTGCACCTGCACCTGATCGACGAACGTGACCATACTGTTTTCCCTGCCCTAGATACGGCAAAAGGCGAGCCGAAGCCCGCCTCGCCGTTGACTGCCTGTAATTAGGCGGCGGTCACGATGTTGACGACCTTGCGGCCGCCCTTAGCACCAAACTCGACCGCGCCCGCTGCAAGAGCGAACAGGGTGTCGTCGCCGCCACGACCGACGTTTGCGCCGGGGTGGAAGTGCGTGCCACGCTGACGCACGATGATCTCGCCTGCGTTCACCTGCTGGCCGCCGAAGCGCTTCACGCCGAGGCGCTGAGCGTTCGAATCGCGACCGTTACGGGTGGAGCTGGCGCCCTTCTTATGTGCCATGAGTCTCTACTCCTTGAATCGTTCCGAGGCGGATTACTTGATGCCGGTGACCTTGAGGCGCGTCAGATCCTGACGGTGCCCCTGGCGGCTCTTGTAACCGGTCTTGTTCTTGTATCGCTGGATGACGATCTTGGGGCCGCGGAGGTCGTTGAGCACCTCTGCGGTCACCTTGACCTTTGCGAGCTTTGCAGCGTCGGTGGTCACCTGGTCGCCGTCGACGAGGAGCACCGCGGGAAGCTCGAGCTTGCCCTTGGCGTCACCCGAAACACGGTTGACGGTGATGATCGAGCCAACCTCGACCTTTTCCTGACGTCCGCTTGTGCGCACTACTGCGTAAACCACTTCATACCCTTTTCTCGAGGATCGTCTTACGAGCCGAATCGCAGCAGTGCCGCGTTCGAAGCCTGTGTTTGCTGCCCGACAGAGCAGCACCAACGGTCAATATTATCTCGAAGCACCGATTTTGGTCAAATAGGCGCCCCCGCGTGTCACTCGCGTTCTGCGTCTCTCCGCAGTGCTGTGAGGTCGAGCGCCTCCGCGAGCGCCCGCTGGGCCGCCTGCTTGGCATTCACCGGTTCGCTCTCTCCCGACGCGGCATCCGCGCGACTCGGCTCGGCTCCCCCACGCACAGGCGCTGTACTCACACGGCGGTTGCGCGCGCGTCCATTGCCGGCAGCCGGGGCATCAGGGAGCGCGTTCAGCACCGAATCGAGCAACCCGGTCGCCGGCGGCTGGGATTCCGATCGCGGGGCGCGCTGACCTGACGAGCGCTGACCCGCATCAGAGCGATCGGCGTCGCGAGACCCGCTCCGCGATGACACGCGGCCGGTCACCGGAGCGGAGGACTCAGCCGCAGGGGCAGACTCCACCTCGCGAGCTGCCGCCTGAATCGCTTGAGCGAGTTCTTCGTGCTCGGGCTTCGGCGCGTGCAGCGTCGACGCCGCGACCTGAGCGAGCATGTTCTTCGCCCCGTCGCTGATCGCGTGCGTCTGGGACTTCGCATCGACGTGCGGCTGCTGCCCCTTGGCGCGCTTCGCATTGCGCGGCGACGACTCTGCTCGGTGGTGCTTGGCCACCGGCTCATGATGCACGATCACACCACGACCTGCGCAGACATCGCACGGCTCACTGAACGATTCGAGCAGCCCGATCCCCAGTTTTTTGCGGGTCATCTGCACGAGGCCGAGTGACGTCACCTCGGCGACCTGATGCTTCGTACGATCCCGGCTCAGGCACTCGACCATGCGGCGCAGCACCAGATCGCGGTTCGACTCGAGCACCATATCGATGAAGTCGACGACGATGATGCCACCGATGTCACGCAGACGCAGCTGGCGCACAATCTCTTCAGCGGCCTCGAGATTGTTCTTCGTGACCGTCTCTTCGAGATTGCCGCCCGAACCGACGAACTTGCCCGTATTGACGTCGACCACCGTCATCGCCTCGGTGCGATCGATGACGAGCGATCCGCCCGAGGGCAGCCACACCTTGCGGTCCAGCGCCTTGGCGATCTGCTCGGTCACTCGGTATTCGTCAAAGATGTCTCGCTCATGTGTGAAGCGTTCGACGCGCTCGAGCAAATCCGGAGCCACCTGCGACAGGTAGCGCTCGATCGTCTCGTACGTATCTGTGCCCGAGATCGTCAAGCGGTGGAAGTCCTCGTTGAACACGTCGCGAACGATCTTGATCAGCATGTCGGGCTCCGAGTGCAGCAGCACCGGCCCGCCGCCCTTCTCTACCCGCTTCTGGATCGACTCCCACTGACGAGTGAGGCGCTGCACATCGTGGGTCAGCTGATCCTCGCTCGCGCCCTCCGCAGCCGTGCGGACGATGACGCCGGCACCGCTCGGCAGCACTTCCTTCAGGATCTTCTTGAGCCGCGCGCGCTCCGTATCGGGAAGCTTCCGCGAGATACCGTTCATCGCGCCGCCGGGAACGTACACCAGGAATCGCCCAGGTAGCGAGATCTGACTCGTCAGACGCGCACCCTTGTGACCGACCGGGTCCTTCGTCACCTGCACGAGCACCTGATCGCCCGGCTTCAGCGCATTCTCGATGCGGCGGGCGGTATTGCCGCCCTCGAACTCGGACCAGTCGACTTCGCCCGAGTACAGCACTGCATTTCGGCCCCGGCCGATGTCAACGAATGCCGCCTCCATGCTCGGCAGCACGTTCTGCACGCGACCGAGGTACACGTTGCCGATGAGCGAGTTCTCGCTCGACCGAGCAACGTAGTGCTCGACCAGTACCTTGTCCTCAAGCACACCGATCTGCACGCGATCCGCAGTCGTGCGCACAATCATCTCGCGATCGACTGCCTCGCGGCGCGCCAGGAACTCCGACTCAGTGATGACCACGCGGCGGCGACCAGCATCACGACCGTCGCGTCGACGCTGCTTCTTCGCCTCGAGGCGGGTGGATCCCTTCACCTTCTGCGGCTCCGTGATGACGGGGGCCTGACGCTGCGGGCGACGCGGCGCTTCTTCGTCGGGGTGCGCTGCCGATTCAGCACCGTTGCGCCGCCGGTTGCGGCGCTGCTGTGCGGGTGACTCGCGATTCTCTGGCGCATCGTCGCGCGAGAAACGCTCATCAAGCAGGTCGTCGAGCTGACGCAACTCAGACGGACGGAAATCGGAGCGCCGCGAGCGCGGGGCCACCGGGGGCACGTCGGGCGCCAGGAAGATCAGTCGCGTCGTGGCCCGGAACCGCTCCTCCGGAGTCATGTCGGCGAGCGGCAGCAGCAGCTGCGGCTTCGCCGGAGCCCCCGGCGACTCCTCGGAGGCGTCGGAGGGAGACGCATCATCTGCCGACTCCCCCGCCTCAGCGGCGTCACCGTACGCAGCGGGTGCGGCCTCCGGGTCGACATCGGCCGACTGGGGAGATTCGCTTGCAGCCGATGCGCCCTCTACCGGAGTGGCAACTGATGTCGCTTCTGCAACCTCAGTGCTGTCGTCCGCCTGCTCTGTGTTGGGTTCTGTATTCGTCTCGTTCACCATTACTGGCGTCTCCTCTGCCCCGAGGTGCAGAAGCATTGCCCGGGGACACTTCTCGTGCGGGGTAACCCGCGAATCCTATTCTCCGCGGATGCCCCGCATCCGCGCTCGGTCGTTCTTCGACCGGTGAGGGTCTTGCGACCATCAAAAGACTGTGCGCACGTTTCGCCGGTTCGGCGCGCCGTACGCCCTCCATTATGTCACGGAGGTGTCGCCTGGTGCAGAGCAGATGAATTCGCAGGTGCGGCCGCTACGATCACCCCATGAGCTCTGAACTCCGCGCGCATTCGCGGCCTATCGCGTTCGCCCTGTTCACCCTGATCGCCGGCGTCGTGGGCTGGTTCGCGTCGTTCGAACTGCTCACCGAATACATCAAGACACTCCAAGATCCCGGCTACATTCCGAACTGCTCGGTGAGCATTCTCGTGACCTGCGGCCCGAACATGGCCTCGTGGCAAGGCTCCCTCCTGGGCTTCAGCAACACCATCATTGGCGTCTCGGCGTTTGTCGCGCCCATCGCCGTGGGTGTCGCACTGCTCGCCGGGGCACGCTTTTCGGCCTGGTTCTGGGCGTTGTACCAGGTCGGCCTGCTGGCCGGGTTCACCCTCATCTGCTGGCTCTTCAGCCAGAGCGTCTTTGTGATCGGAACGCTGTGTCCGTGGTGCATGGTGGTGTGGACCGTGATGATCCCGCTCTGGTGGGTCTCGTTCTTCCGCCCCTACGCCGTTGGAGACATTCCGGTGTCTGCTGGCGCACAGCGCTTCTTCGCGAAGTGCTACTCGTGGAGCTGGGTCGTCATTCTCGTCTGCTACGCGGTCATCGCATTCATTGCGCAGTTGCAGCTGAACTGGATCGCCGAATTCAGCCGGATGTAGTGAGGCGCCGCCACAGCCGGTCGACTTGCGCGATCGTCTCCGGCTCCGTACCCGATGTATCGATCACGTGGTCGGCGAGGGCTCGACGCTCGGCATCGGTCGCCTGGTTCGCGATACGACGTCGAGCATCGTCTTCGGCCATGCCGCGGAGGTGCACCATGCGAGCAACACGGGTCTCGACATCGGCTTCCGCGACGACAACCTGATTCCATTCGCCCTCGCGGGCCTCGGTCTCGACAAGCAGCGGTATCTCGTACACCACGATGGACGAAGCATCCGCCGCTTCCGCCGCGCGTGACCGTTCGGCGAAGAGGCGCCGCACCTCAGGATGCACGATGGCGTTGAGTGCGGCGAGAGCAGCGGGATCGCCGAACACTCGGGCCCCGAGGGCCGCGCGATCCAACGACCCGTCGGCGAGCAGCATCTGTGGTCCGAAACGATCAATGACGGCCGCGAGTCCCGGCGAACCCGGCGCAACCGCTGCACGAGCCAACTCGTCGGCGTCGATTCGCGTGGCCCCGAGCTCTTCGAGTCGCTTGCCGATCGTCGATTTTCCCGCGGCGATCCCGCCCGTGAGTGCGATCACCTGCATGCCGCACAGCCTATCCGGTGATCTGCGTATGCTGAGACGCAGGAGGTGACCATGCTCGAAATCCTCACCGGCATGACGCTCGCGGCGTCAGCCGGTTTGAACGCCTACATTCCGCTGCTCGGGCTCGGCCTGCTTTCACGCTATACCTCGATCGTGCAGCTGCCCGATGGATGGGTCTGGCTCGAGAACGGGTGGAGCCTCGGGATTCTCGGCGCACTCCTGGCCATCGAGATTCTCGTCGACAAGATTCCCGCGCTCGACTCCGTGAATGACGTGCTCCACACCATCGTTCGGCCGGCATCGGGCGGCATGGTGTTCGCGGCCGGCTCAGGCAGTGATACCTGGGCCGTGTCTGACCCCTCGACCCTCGTGCAATCCGGGAGCATCTGGCCATTCGTCCTCGGTGTGACCACTGCACTGGTGCCGCATCTTCTGAAAACGATCGCTCGACCCCTCATCAATGCGATGACCGCGGGAGCTGGAGCGGCGGTCTCGAGCGCTCTCGAAGACTTCGCAGCGGCCGCGCTCACGGTGCTCGCCGTCATCGTACCGGTGCTCGCACTCGTCGGTGTCATCGCGGTCTGCACCCTCTTGATCAGGCGACTGCGGCGCGCGCTGCGCGATCGTCGTCAGAGAACCGCGCCCGCAACCGTCTGATCTCGGCGACAACGCCGAAGGCCCGGCCCCCGAAAACGGGGACCGGGCCTTCGTAACTGGCACGCGGAGCGTGCCGTGAGGGTTAGTTACCCTCGAGCTGTGCCTTCAGAGCGGCGAGTGCCGCATCGTCGGCGAGAGCACCGGTCGAAGCCGAATCGCTCGAGAAGCTCGAAGACGGTGCCTCGACTGCCGGAGCCGCAGCGGCCTCGGCGAGCATCGAAGCGACCTGCTTCTTGTGTGCTTCCCAACGCTCCTGGGCAGCAGCGTACTCCTGCTCCCACTTCTCGCGCTGCGACTCGAAGCCGTCCTTCCACTCCTGGGTCTCGGGATCGAAGCCCTCGGGGTACTTGTACTCGCCGTTCTCGTCGTACTCCGTGGTCATGCCGTAGAGCGCGGGATCGAACTCGGTGCCCTCAGGATCGACGCCGTCGTTCGCCTGCTTGAGGCTGAGCGAGATGCGGCGACGCTCGAGATCGATGTCGATGATCTTGACGAAGACCTCCTGGCCGGCCGAAACGACCTGCTCAGCGAGCTCGACGTGCTGGCCCGACAGCTCCGAGATGTGCACGAGGCCCTCGATGCCATCGGCAACGCGGACGAATGCACCGAAGGGAACGAGCTTGGTGACGACGCCCGGGGCGATCTGGCCGATCGCGTGGGTGCGTGCGAAGACCTGCCACGGATCCTCCTGCGTCGCCTTCAGCGAAAGCGACACGCGCTCGCGGTCGAGCTCGACGGAGAGCACCTCGACGGTGACTTCCTGGCCGACCTCGACGACGTCGGAAGCGTGCTCGATGTGCTTCCACGAGAGCTCGGAGACGTGCACGAGGCCGTCCACGCCGCCCAGGTCGACGAACGCACCGAAGTTGACGATCGACGAGATGACGCCCTTGCGCACCTGGCCGGGCTTGAGCTCGGCGAGGAACGAGGAGCGAGTCGCCGACTGCGTCTCTTCGAGCAGTGCACGACGCGAGAGCACCACGTTGTTGCGGTTCTTGTCGAGCTCGAGGATCTTCGCCTCGATCTCCTGGCCGAGGTACGGCGTCAGGTCGCGCACGCGGCGCAGTTCGATGAGCGAAGCCGGGAGGAAGCCGCGGAGCCCGATGTCCACGATGAGGCCGCCCTTGACGACCTCGATGACGGTGCCGGTGACGACGCCCTCGTTCTCCTTGATCTTCTCCACGTCGCCCCAAGCGCGCTCGTACTGTGCGCGCTTCTTCGACAGGATCAGGCGACCCTCTTTGTCCTCTTTCTGGAGCACGAGTGCCTCGACCGAGTCACCGACGTTGACAACCTCATCGGGGTTGACGTCGTGCTTGATGGACAGCTCGCGCGAGGGGATGACACCCTCGGTCTTGAACCCGACGTCGAGGAGCACCTCGTCGCGGTCAATCTTCACAACGGTGCCTTCGATGAGGTCTCCGTCGTTGAAGGACTTAATGGTCTTTTCGACCGCTGCAAGGAAGTCTTCGGCCGAGCCGATGTCGTTTACTGCAACCTGCTTGCGTTCGGTCGTTGCGTTCGTCATGTAATTGGTCTCCAGAATGGACAGGGTATTCAGGCGGAAGCGCGCCGATCTTGGCCGAACCCGACGGTTCGCGAGCGCTCCCACGTGTGGACATGGTTGAGTCGCCACAGATGTGACGCTCTATGGTACCCCGGGAACACGCCCGGGATCAATTACACGGTGGGAACGGCGCGTCCGGTACGCGAGGCACGAACGATCGCGCTGACACCGAGCACGAGCGCGATGAGCAGTGCACCCAGCAGCACGAAGAACTGCACGTTCGCGTTGATCGTGGTGTCGTCCCAGCGAGTGAGATCGAGGGTGCCGCCTGAATCTTCACCGAGCACTCGATCGACGGCACGGTCAATCGCAAATGCGCACGCACCTGCGATCGCGATCGCAACCGCCCAGCGGCCGAGACGGTTCAACGGGAGGTATCGCAGCACCAGTGCATTCACCCAAATCGGGGCGAGCGCAATCGCGGCGAGAGGGAGCACGGGGTGCAGCCAGAGTTCGGGGGCGCCGATTGACACCATGATCACGAGCAGCAGGAGGAGTGCCCCCACGGTGTCGAGTGCGAGCGCGATAACAGTTCGATGCCTGGACAACGCAGCGGGGAGTTCGAGCAGCGACAGCCAGATCGGGCCGAACACCACGATCAGGCCAAAGAGCACAGAAGCGAGCGCGATCGGCAACCAGGATCCGCCGTCGGAACCGATCCAGACCACGCACAGGAGCGCGGCGAGGCTCAGTACGGCACCCCACAGCGCACTCCAACCCGGCTTCGGGATCGGGAGCAGTGGCAGACTCGTGAGACAGAATGCCAACAGCACTGCCGGAAGCACCGTCCAGAACCAGGACAGCGTGTGCGAGACCGAGAGGTTGACGATGAAGCAGGCCAGGATCGCCGCGGCGTACGCACTCAGGCTGGTCCAGAGCACGGCGCCCCGCCAGCGCCGGTAGGTGCGTGCGTCGCGCTGGTCGGCGCGACCGAGTCGATCTTCGCTGGCGCTGATGAGCTCTTGGGTACTCACACCGAGTGCGTCGGCAAGATGGGCGACGAGGGTGATGTCGGGGTACGACAGACCGCGCTCCCACTTGGAGACGGCGGACTCAGTGACGTGCAGGTGCTCGGCGAGTTGTCGTTGAGTAAGGCCGGCGTCACGGCGTCGTTCCGTGACGAAAATGCCGAAGTCGTGTTTGGTGATGTTCATGAGAGTTATCCAAGCAGTGCGGGTCGCCCGGCCAGCCCGAAACTCGTGATTTCACCACTCGACTGTTGAGCCAGTGGCGGAATCACGCGGAAGTCGGGTTACGCGAACCGGTCAGTGCGCCGCCGCGTTCCAGTTCGGACCGTGCCCGACCTGCACCTCGAGTGGCACCGAGAGTTCAGCCGCGCCCGCCATTTCCTCTCGCACAATCGCCTCGAGCGCATCCCACTCGCCTTCGGCGACCTCGAACATGAGCTCGTCATGAATTTGGAGCAACATGCGCGAGGAGAGATTCGCCTCGCTCATGCGACGTTCCACTTCGATCATGGCGCGCTTGATGATGTCGGCTGCCGACCCCTGAATCGGCGCGTTCAGCGCGGCGCGCTCGGCATTTTCGCGGAGCACGCGATTCGGGCTCGCGAGGTCCGGGAACGGGCGGCGACGACCGAAGATGGTTTCGGTGAACATATCGCGCTTCGCCTGGTCGACGACGGAGCGCAGGTAGTCGCGCACGCCGCCGAAGCGTTCGAAGTAGTCGGTCATGAGCTGCTTGGCTTCGGCAGCGGAGATGTTGAGCTGCTTCGAGAGCCCGAACGCCGACAGGCCGTATGCGAGACCATACGACATCGCCTTGACCTTCGATCGCATCTCGTTGGTGACCTCGTCGGGTGCGACTCCGAAGATCCGGGCGCCGACGAACCGGTGCAGGTCTTCGCCCTCATTGAACGCCTGGATCAGCCCGGCATCGCCCGACAGGTGCGCCATGATCCGCATCTCAATCTGGGAATAGTCCGCGGTCATCAGCGTCGAGAATTCACCGCTGTGGATGAAGCCCTCGCGGATGCGACGCCCTTCTTCCGAGCGCACGGGAATGTTCTGGAGATTCGGATCGGTCGACGCAAGTCGTCCGGTGCTCGAACCCGTCTGCACGAAGGTGGTGTGGATTCGGCCGTCGGGCTGCACCGCTTTGATGAGCGACTCCACCATTTGACGCAGCTTGTTCGCGTCGCGATGGCCGAGCAGTGCATCGAGGAACGGGTGGGGCTGTTTCGTCTGCAGGTCAGCGAGGGCCGCCGCATCGGTAGTGTACCCACGAGTGGTCTTGCGCGTCTTCGGCATGTCAAGCTCGTCGAAGAGCACTTCCTGCAGCTGCTTCGGCGACGACAGATTGACCTCATGGCCGATCGCATCGAACGCCTGTTGCTGCAGTTCGGCGACACGCGCCGTCAGCTCCGCGTCTTGCGCGGCGAACAGCGGCTCATCGATCTGCACCCCGCGGTGCTCAAGGGCGTGGAGCACCGGTACGAGCGGCAACTCGATATCTCGATAGACCTCGCCGGCCCGCGATTCGAATCGCTCAACGATCGCGGCGTGCAGGCGCACGACGTACCAGGCGAGTGTCGCGATATCGGCGACACTGCCCTCGTCGGGGACGAGCTGATTGGGATCACCCTCGGGCACCTGCTCCCCCAAATACCGGAATACCGCATCGTTGATGCTCTTCTCCGCGTTCGACGGGCGCAACACCCACGCGGCGAGCAGAGCATCGCCCGCGATCCCTCCGATGATCACTCCCCCGCGCCGCGCGACGGCGAGTTGCTGCTTCGCGTCATAGAAGGTCTTCGGTGCATCGGATGCGAGCCACTCCTCGAAGAGTGTGTAGTCGCGCCCGCCCGGCTGCCAATCGAATCGAACCGAGGATTCGGGGGTCGCCACCCCCACTTCGAAGCCGCCATCAAGCTCACGAACCAGTACTGCGGGGTTCTCGTTCTTCTGCAGCCAATCTGCGAGTTCCTCGTCAATGAGATTCTTCGACTCCGGCCGCTCGGGCGCGAGCGGCACGGCGGCCGACACCGTCGACCCGCCCGTGGGCACCTCTGCGCCGGCAAGCTTGCCCACGCGCTGGAGCAGCGTGCGGAACTCAAGCTTCGCAAAGATCTGCTGCACCGCCGCCATGTCGATCTCGCCACGTTTGAGTTCATCGAGTTCGACATCGAGCTCGACATCGCGCACCAGACGGTTCAACCGACGGTTTCGTTCGGCCAGGTGCGCGTGCTCACGCAAGCTCTCGCCGACCTTACCGCCGACCTCGTCTTGCCGACGCAGGATCTCTTCGAGGGAGCCGAACTGATTGATCCATTTCACGGCCGTCTTCTCACCCACGCGGGGGATGCCGGGCAAATTATCGCTCGTCTCCCCGACGAGCGCCGCGATCTCAGGGTATTGCTCGGGCCGAATACCGTAACGCTCCATGACCTTCGCGCCGTCGTAGCGCGTCAACTCACTCACGCCCTGCTTCGACGGGTAGAGCAGGGTCACTCGATCATCAACGAGCTGGATGGTGTCGCGGTCACCGCTGACCACGAGCACCCGGTACCCACGCTCTGCGGCACGCGTCGACAACGTCGCCAGAATGTCGTCGGCCTCGTAATTCTCCTTCTCAAGGGTACGGATACCCATCGCGTGCAGCGCCTCTTGCAGCAGCGGGATCTGCCCCTTGAACTCTGCGGGCGTCTCGCCGCGAGTGCCTTTGTACTCCGGGTATTCCTCGGTGCGGAACGAGTGTCGAGAAATATCGAACGCGACCGCGAGTGCATCGGGCTGTTCGTTGCCCAGCAGATTGATGAGCATCGCGATAAACCCGTGAATCGCATTCGTGTGCTGACCCGACTGCGTCTGGAAACTGTCTACCGGCAAGGCGTAGAAAGCACGGAATGCGAGCGAGTGGCCATCGATGACCATGAGAGTAGGCTGAGTGTTCGACACGGCATCAGCCTACAATCCGCCGCCGACATTCCCCAGGGCGTGCACCGATACGGTCGAGTCGCGCGTGTCACATCGTCTCCGAAAGGTTCCCATGACTGACTCCCCCGCACACGCAGACGCCGCACCGATCGATGGTCTCGCCTACATCCGCGAACGCGGTATGGGTGCCCTTGCCGATCGCATGGGCATCGAAGCCATCGAATTCACCCGTGACCGCGCGGTCGCGACCATGCCGGTCGCGGGCAATACGCAACCGATCGGCCTCCTGCACGGCGGCGCGTATGTGGTGCTCGGAGAATCGCTCGGATCCATGCATGCGAATCTCGTCGCCCCTGAGGGGTATGTCGCGGTCGGCGTCGACATCAACGCGACGCACACCGGCTCGGCGACGTCTGGCCTGGTCACCGGCGTGTGCACTCCGATCAAGCTGGGGCGCAGCATTGCGGTCCACGAGATCGTGATCACCGACGAACACGGCAGCCGTTGCTCCACGGTGCGCATCACCAATTTTTACAAGCAGCAGCGCGACTAGTCTCCGGCACACAGGAAGGCCCCGGAACCCGCATTCGCGGGCCGGGGCCTTCCTGTATTCGCGGTCGAACTCGACGGCGACAGATTACTCCTTCTTCTGCCCGAGCTGATCGATGATCGTCTTGGCGACATCTTGCATGGTCAGACGACGATCCATCGACGCCTTCTGAATCCAGCGGAACGCCTCGGGCTCGCTCAGGCCCATCTTGTCGTTCAAGATGCCCTTGGCGCGATCCACGAGCTTGCGGGTCTCGAAACGCTCAGCGAGATCGGCGACTTCGCTTTCGAGCGCCACAATCTGCTGGAATCGCGACAGGGCGATCTCAATCGCGGGGATCAGGTCGGCCGGGGTGAACGGCTTCACGACATAGGCGAGCGCACCGGCTTCGCTTGCGCGCTCCACCAGCTCCCGCTGGCTGAACGCAGTGAGCAGCACAACCGGGGCCATGTGCGTCTTATTGATGCGCTCTGCTGCGGAGATGCCATCGAGCTGCGGCATCTTCACATCCATGACCACGAGATCCGGGCGCAGCTCCTCGACGAGCTTGACGGCGGTCTCGCCATCACCGGCCTCGCCGACCACCTCGAAACCGTTATCGCGCAGGGTCTCGACGATGTCGAGACGGATCAGGGATTCGTCTTCCGCAACGACAACGCGTCGCGGAGCGCTCGGTGCAGTGCTCTGGTCATTCACCCGTCCAGCTTACGACATTCATACTGCGGAATTCCGAAAAGCAGCTTGAATTCGAGCGTTCGCACCGAGGCCCACACGCACAGATGCCCCGCTGCGTGACGTGAGTCACTGCAGCGGGGCATCGAGTTCGTGCCGAATGCGGGACTTGAACCCGCACGCCTTTCGGCAACGCATTTTGAGTGCGCCGTGTCTGCCAATTCCACCAATTCGGCGAACTCCACCAGCCTAGCGCACAGACAGGCGAAGGTTGCGCGCGACGCGGCCCCGGTGGGCGCGTCGCGCGCATGCGAACGGGCTAGTTGCCGAACGTACGCGGACCGGCCTCAGGCAATAGCCCCGTCGATTCACCCATGCGATGAATGCGCAGCGTGTTCGTCGTGCCGACCACTCCGGGAGGCGATCCGGCAATGATCAAGACCTTCTCGCCGAGCTCCGCGCGAGAGTGCTCGAGCAACACCTTGTCGACCTGCTCGAACATCTCATCGGTGCTGCCGACACGGGGCACCTCATAGCTCTGCGCACCCCAGGTCAGCTCCATGCGACGACGCGTCCCGGCGTCAGGGGTGAAGCCGACGATCGGAATCGGTCGGCGCAATCGCGACATGCGACGCACAGTGTCACCGGACTCCGTGAAGACGCAGATGAAGCGGGCTCCGATGAAATCAGCGACCTCAGAAGCTGCAAGGGTGAGCGCACCGCCCTGGGTGCGGGGAGCGCTCCCGAGAGGTTCGATGCGGCCGAGCGCGTGATCCTCCGTGGCCTCGATGATTCGAGCCATCGTCGCGACAGCCTGCACCGGGTACGCGCCGACGCTGGTCTCGCCCGAAAGCATCACCGCGTCGGCACCGTCGAGAACGGCGTTCGCGCAGTCGGAGGCTTCAGCTCGGGTGGGGCGCGGGTTCTCGATCATCGACTCGAGCACCTGGGTGGCCACGATGACCGGCTTCGCATTGCGTCGCGCGATCGACACCGCTTCAGCCTGCACCAACGGCACCTGCTCAAGCGGCAGCTCGACTCCGAGATCGCCACGTGCCACCATGATGCCGTCGAAAGCTGCGACGATCTCTTCGAGATGCTCGACCGCCTGCGGCTTCTCGATCTTGGCGATCACGGGCAGACGCACGCCGGCTTCGTCCATGATCTCGTGCACGCGCGTGATGTCGGCGGCGTCACGCACGAACGACAGTGCGATGTAGTCGACGCCCAGCGCGAGCGCCCAACGCAGATCTTCTTCGTCCTTGTCCGAGAGCGCCGGAACGTTGACGGCCACGCCCGGCAGATTGATGCCCTTGTTGTTCGACACCTTGCCCGGAATCTCAACGGTCGTATACACCGTGTCTTCCGTCACTTTCACCGCGCGCAGAGCGACCTTGCCGTCGTCGACGAGCAACGGATCTCCGGGGCGCACATCTCCGGGAAGTCCCTTGTGCGTCGTTCCGCAGATCGTTCGGTCGCCCACGATCTCTCGGGTCGTGATTGCGAATTCGTCGCCGACCTCGAGCTCGTACGGACCATCGGCGAACACACCGAGGCGAATCTTCGGCCCCTGCAAGTCGGCGAGCACTGCGATGGGACGCTGCACCTCGGCCTCGGCGCGACGGATATTGCGATAGATGCCCTCGTGCACGTTGTAGGTGCCATGGGACATGTTCAGGCGAGCCACATTCACGCCGGCCTGGATCAGCGCGAGCGTGTGGTCGTAACTGGAAACAGCGGGGCCCCAGGTGGCGACGATCTTGGCGTGACGCATGCAGCGGTCTCCTTCGGTTAGTGGGTCTTACCGGGGGCGTCCGTCTCGGCTACCGGAGCGGCCTCGACGACGTCTTCGGCGTCAGATGGGGTGTCGACCGCTTCCGCAGCGTCGCGTTCGCTCGCGTCTCCTCGATCGATGATGTGATAGAACTCGTCGGCGTTCGCCGTGTCCTGAAGCACCGTGTCGCTCGGGTTTCGACGCCCGGGCAAGTACACCGTGTTCTCGATACCGACGTGACGCTGACGGCGCACGATGAAGAGGATGACCCCGACGAGGATGGCGATCAGTGCGGCAAGGACGTTGGTGCGGATGCCCAGGAAGAGCAGGCTCGGGTCCACGCGGAGCGACTCGGTGAACGAGCGGCCGATGCCGTACCAGATGAGATACAGCGCGAAGAAGGTGCCCCAGCGCGGACGCCACTTGCGCTCAATCGCGAGCAGCACGACGACACCGAGCAGGTTCCAGATCGCCTCGTAGATGAACGTCGGGTGGAACAGGGTCCCCTCCGGCAGTCCGATGGGGAACGCAGCGTTGCTCGCCTCAATCTCCAGCCCCCAGGGCAACGTGGTCGGTCCGCCGAACAGCTCATGGTTGAAGTAGTTGCCTACACGACCCACCGCTTGCGCGATGAGCAGACCCGGTACCAGTGCGTCAGCGAACGACCAGAATCGGATTCCGGTGATGCGCGAGGCAATCAGTACGCCGATGGCCCCGCCGATCAGCGCACCGAAGATGGCGATGCCGCCGTTCCAGAAGGCAAAGATTTCGAGCGGGTTCTTGCCTGCGCCGAAGTAGTCGCCCCAGTGCGTCACCACGTGGTACAAACGCGCGCCGATGATGCCGAGGACCAGTGACCAGACGAGGAAATCGAAGACTGCGCCGCGTTCACCTCCGCGCTGACCGAGGCGACGGGCAGTCCAGATCCCGGCGATGATGATCCCCAGAATGATGCAGAGTGCGTAGAAGTAGATCCGCAGCGGCCCGATCTGCAGATACTGCAGTTCTGGGCTCGGAATGCTCAACGGGAGAATCATTCACTCCTCTTTCGATCGCGGCGCGCTGCCGCGGGACTTCGATGGAAACCGCGCGGAATCGCCGTGCGGAAGACGGGTCAATCTTACCGCGCGGTACCCGCCGCGATACTGCGCACCGTGTCGGCGAGCTGCGCCACGCCGCCGTCGCGCAGCGCGCGAACGAACGCTGTTCCGACGATCGCACCGTCGGCGTAGTCGAGTGCCGCGGCAACCTGCTCGGCGGTGGAAATGCCGATTCCGACACAGGCGATCTCTGCACCCTGTTCGCGCAGTCGCTGGGTCAGCCCGCGAGCCGCCGCATCGAGCTGGGCGCGCTCACCCGTGATGCCCATGGTCGACACGGTGTACACGAATCCACGGCTCGAGTCGCCGACGAGCGCGAGACGCGCATCGGTCGAGCTCGGTGCGGCAAGAAAGACGCGATCGAGCCCGTGCGCCTCGCTCGCCGCGATCCAGTCTGACGCGGAATCCGGAGTGATGTCGGGCGTGATCAGCCCGGCGCCACCCGCAGCGGCCAACTCCCGCGCAAAACGATCCACACCGTATTGCAGCACTGGGTTCCAGTACGTCATGACGAGTACCGGAGTGTCCACCGCTTCACGAATGCGCCGAACGGCCTCGAAGACGTCCGAGAGACGGAATCCTTCAGCGAGCGCCGTCTGCGTCGCCTCTTGAATCACCGCTCCGTCCATCACCGGATCGGAGTATGGGACACCCAACTCAAGCACATCAGCTCCACTGCGTGCCATGGCGATCGCCGCATCGATGCTCGTGTCGAGATCGGGGAAGCCGACGGGAAGATAGCCGATCAAGGCTCCGCGGCGATCTTGCTGCGCCGCGCGAATCGCGCGCGCGACCTGTGATTCCGCCGCGCTCATCCGTCGACCTCCGGTCCGTTTTCGTCGAGAAGACCGAAGTATCGGCCAGCCGTCGCCATATCCTTATCGCCGCGCCCGGAAAGACTGACCAAGACGATGCCGCCCTCGCCCAGCTCCGCGCCAATGCGCTGCGCGCCGGCGAGTGCGTGCGCCGACTCGATTGCGGGGATGATGCCCTCGGTGCGGCTCAGGAGCCGCAGCGCCTGCATCGCTTCGTCGTCGGTCGCCGGAATGTACTCGGCACGACCGATGTCGGCGAGCCACGCGTGCTCCGGCCCGACACCGGGATAGTCCAGGCCGGCAGAGATCGAATGCGACTTGATGGTCTGCCCATCCGCGTCCTGCAGCACATACGTCCGCGCACCGTGCAAAATTCCGGGTCGACCGCGTTCGATCGATGCGGCGTGCTGTTCGGTATCGACGCCGTCTCCAGCTGCTTCAACGCCATACAAGCGAACATCGGCGTCGTCGAGGAACGCATCGAACATACCAATTGCGTTCGATCCGCCGCCCACGCACGCGACGACCGCATCGGGAAGACGACCGACGCGCTCGAGCAGCTGCGCGCGAGCCTCCTCGGAAATGATCTTCTGGAAGTCGCGCACCATCGCGGGGAACGGGTGCGGGCCCGCTGCCGTACCGAAGATGTAGTTGGTGCGATCGACGCTCGCGACCCAATCGCGATACGCCTCGTTGATCGCGTCTTTCAGCGTGCGCGATCCGGTGCGCACCGGGATGACCTCGGCGCCGAGCAGCCGCATGCGAGCGACGTTGAGCGCCTGACGCTCGGTATCGACCTCGCCCATATAGATCGTGCATTCGAGACCGAACAGCGCAGCCGCCGTGGCCGTGGCCACCCCGTGCTGCCCCGCCCCGGTCTCCGCGATGACGCGGGTCTTGCCGAGGCGCTTCGTAAGGAGCGCCTGTCCGAGCACGTTATTGATCTTGTGCGAGCCAGTGTGGTTGAGGTCTTCGCGCTTCAAGAAGACGCGTGCGCCTCCGGCATGCACGGCGAAGCGGGGCACCTCAGTGATCGGAGACGGGCGGCCCGCGTACGAGAGCAGCAGCTCCGTGAGTTCGGCGCGGAACTCAGGATCTGCTTGGGCCGCGGCGTACGCCTCGGTCAATTCGTCGATGGCAGCGATGAGCGACTCTGGCATGTACCGGCCGCCGAATTCTCCGAAGAATGGGCCGTGCTGGTCGCGCAGACTCGTCGTCGCCGGGTTCTGATCGGTCACAGTGTCCTCTACAGATTCAGTCAGACGCTGAGATATGACTGCAGCGTAGCGATGGGGTCGCTCGTCACGAGCGCTTCGCCGACGAGCACCGCGTCGGCACCGGCTGAGCGGTAGTGCTCGACATCGGACACGTTGAGCACCGCGGATTCCGCGACCCGAGTCACTCCGGCAGGTATCTGGTCGGCCACACGGCCGAACAAATCACGGTCGAGCTCGAAGGTCCGGAGATCTCGGGCGTTGACCCCGATGAGCTGTGCACCGAGGTCGACCGCACGGGCGACTTCCGTATCGCTGTGCGCTTCGACGAGCGGGGTCATGCCCAGTTCACGAATAAGGTCGTGCAGACGCTCGAGTCGGGGCTGCTCAAGTGCCGCGACGATGAGCAACACGAGGTCAGCGCCGGCTGCTCGCGCTTCGAGTACCTGGTACTCGTCGCCGATGAAGTCTTTGCGCAGCACCGGAATGCTGATCGATTTGCGCACCGCTTCGAGGTCGGCGAGCGAGCCCTTGAACTTGCGCTCCTCCGTCAGCACGCTGACCGCGCTGGCACCACCGGCTTCATACTGCGTCGCCAGGTCCTGAGGTTCAGGAATATCGGCGAGATCGCCGCGTGATGGGCTTGCGCGCTTCACCTCGGCGATGACCTTGATGTGATCGGCCGGCGCCAGCGCGGCGAGTGCGTCGAGCGCAGGTCGCGCGGCCAGCGCATCCGCCTCAACCTCGGCGAAGGGTCGCGTCAGTTTCCGAGTCGCAGCGTCTTCGAGCGAACCTGCGAGGAGATCTTCGAGCACGTCAGTCGTGCGCCGGAGGGGTGAACTTCGGCCCGTTGACGCCGTAGCCGGCCTTGGAGAGAACCCACCCGAGCAATGCGCCCACCACGACGACGCCGACGCACACCCACACCATCAGTGCGTTGTGCAGGAAGAAGAAGACGGTGCCGGCAGCGATGCCGAGCAGCATCACCACGACCGCCGTCCATGCGGCGGGCGAATCGCCGTGACCGGGGTCTCCGTGCTGGGTACTCATGAATCTCCTCTGAACAGAATTCGACGGTTCCAGACTAGCGGAAATCAGAAGCACCGTTCGGCGCCTCCCCGGCGACATCGTCATCCGCCGCAGATTCCGCGTCTGTATCGGGGGTGCGGTCAGCATCGAGCTCTTCGTCGTCGCTCGGGTCGTCACCGCCGGAGAGGGCATCCCAGTCGGAGATGCGATCCGGTTGACCTGCTGCAGTCGCAACCGCCGGTGCCGACGCATCGTACTTGCGTCCACCGGTCACCCATCGGCCGCCCCAGACGACGACGGTCACCCCGAGCAGTGCGGCGATCACCCCGGCGGCGACGCACACCCACACCCAGGCAGAAAGCTGGCTCCACACCACCAGTGACGTCGTGTTCGCCCCGGTGATCCCCGTGAGTGAGGTAATGGTTCCCGCGATCGCCTCGAGCGGCTGCGCAATGACGCTGATGGTGAGCGCGGCGAGGCCCGCTCCGAGCAAGACGATCAGTGCACCCAGCACCCGCCGGAACACCCGGCCGGCTATCGTGAGGGCCAGCGCTGCGGCGAAGATTGCGATAGCAATGGGCGATACCGCGGAGTTCACATCATGCCCGGCGACGGTTTCGAGGCTGTGGGTGCCATCGAGCATGAATGAGATCCAGGTCTGCGATCCGGCAAGCAGTGCAAGCGCACCGGCCGCGGCCAGCCCGGTGATGGTCAACAGCTTAGGCCGCATCGTGGGCCTCCCCCAGCGCGTGCAGCGTGTTCGCAATGGCGATCGCCCGCAGCGGCGCCGCGGCCTTGCTGCGGCACTCGGCGTCCTCGGTCTCGGGTACCGAGTCGGCGACCACTCCGGCACCGGCCTGCACCATCGCGACGCCGTCCTTGATCGTTGCCGTGCGGATCGCGATCGCGAGATCCGCGGCTCCACCCAGCCCGAAGTATCCGACGACGCCGCCGTAGACTCCGCGCTGCACGGGCTCAAGCTCATCGATGATCTGCAGTGCACGCGGCTTGGGGGCGCCCGAGAGCGTGCCCGCGGGGAAGGTGGCGCGGAATACATCGATCGGGTTCTGACCCGAGCGCGCTCGGCCTTCGACGCTCGACACGATGTGCATGATGTGGCTGAACCGTTCGATGCGCATGAACTCGGTCACCTCAACCGACGAAGGTTCGCACACTCTGAGCAGATCGTTGCGCGCCAGGTCGACGAGCATGAGGTGCTCTGCGCGCTCCTTGGCATCGGCGAGGAGATCGCGCTCATGCTGCTGATCCTCTTCGACCGAGGCTCCGCGCGGCCGGGAGCCGGCGATCGGGTGCGTCATGACGTGACCGTCCTCCTGCACCGTCACGAGGGCCTCAGGGCTCGAACCGACAACCGCGAACGGATGCCCTGCGGCGTCTTCAAGCTGCAGCAGGTAGAGGTACGGGCTCGGATTGAGATGGCGCAATACTCGGTAGACGTCGAGAGGGGCTGCGGTGCACGGCTGGTCGAATCGTTGCGAGGGCACCACCTGGAAGATGTCGCCGTCGACGATGTATTGCTTCGCGGCTTCGACTGCCGCGACGTACTCCGGTGTCGACGTGAGACGCTTCGGGTCGGGGGCCGCATCACGGTCTACGGAGTTCAACGGGGAAGCTTCAGGAGCGGCGAGCGCGTGCTGCAGCGCGTCGAGTCTCGCCTGCGCGTCCGCCCACTGTGCATCGGCGAGCGCACGGTCGTCGTTCGCTTCTGACGGTGCGGGATCGCCGAGCGCAGCATCGTGCAGCACGTTGGCGAGCAGTACAACGCTCCCCTCACGATGGTCGATGACGACGAGCTCGGAGACGAAACTGAGCCCCTGCGTCGGCAGGCCTGGCCCGTCGACGGGGCCGTGCTCGAGCTTCTCGAACTGGCGCACCGTCTCCCACCCGAGGTACCCGACGAATCCGCTCGCGAGCGGCGGCAAACCCTCGACCTGCGGCGACCTCCAGCGCTCGTAGACCGCACTCAGCGCCTCGACGGGCGCCAACTCGCTGATGCCACCGGGAAGCAGGCGCTCCTCCGATACTTCACCACCGTCGGCCGGCGACCAGTGGGCACGACCGCCGCGCTCACCGAGCACTCCGAAGCTGCCGGCGCCGACGAAACTGAACCGCGTCCAGACGCCGCCCTGCTCGGCCGATTCCAGCAAAAAGGTGCCTGGGCGCGAGCCCGCAACCTTCCGGTAGATGCCGACCGGGGTATCTGCGTCGGCGAACACTTCGCGGCACACCGGAATCACTGCGTGGGAGGCGCGCGCGGCGTCGAACGCGGCGCGCGAGGTCGTCAAGCTCACCGTGTCAGCCTACCGCGCGTCGGATGTGAGCCTGGAGCCGCAGAGGCCCTCGGCGCCTCAATTCTCGGTGTCGCTCAGTCGTTGGCAGGGTCGCCGACGAGCGCAGTGATCTCACGATCGTCGAAGCAGGTGCGCGTGCCGGTGTGGCACGCCGCACCGACCTGGATCACCCGCACGAGCAGAGTGTCGCCGTCGCAATCCATAGACACGCCGCGCACGTACTGTCGGTGCCCGGAGGTGTCGCCCTTGCGCCAATACTCCTGCCGTGAGCGCGACCAGAAGGTGACCCGGCCCGTCGTGAGAGTGCGCCGCACGGCTTCGCGGTCCATCCAGGCGAGCATGAGCACATCACCGTTGGCGTCGTCTTGAATGATCGCCGGCAACAGGCCGTCGGCCCCGAAAACCAGATCTGCGGGTACGGGATCGATCGCGGTCATGATGCCGGCTCAGCATCGCTCAGGCGCACCTCGTACCCCGCATCTGCGAGCGCGCGCTTCACTTCCCCGATGGTGAAGGTCCCGTCGTGGAACACGGACGCGGCGAGCACGGCATCGGCTCCCGCATCGACAGCGGGGGCGAAGTGCTCCAGCGCCCCTGCGCCGCCGGAGGCGATCACGGGTACCGGCGAGATGTCGCGCACGAGTCGGGTGAGCTCGAGGTCGAAGCCCGCGAGCGTTCCGTCCGCATCCATCGAGTTGACAAGTAGTTCACCCGCGCCGCGCTCGACCGCCTCGCGGCACCAGGCGAGCGCGTCGATATCGGTCTCGCGCTTGCCGCCGTGCGTGGTCACGACGAAGCCCGAGGGCATGCGATCGCTACGCTTCACGTCGAGTGACAGTACGAGCACCTGGGCCCCGAATCGATCGGCGATCTCGCCGATCACTGCGGGTCGGGCAATTGCGCCGCTATTGATGCCCACTTTGTCTGCGCCGACGCCGAGCAGACGCGCCACGTCGTCGACGCCGCGCACGCCACCGCCAACGGTCAGCGGAATGAACACCTGTTCAGCCGTGCGCTGCACGACGTCGTAGGTGGTCGATCGGTCGTCGACGGTCGCGGTAACGTCGAGGAAGGTGAGCTCATCAGCGCCTTGCGCCGCGTAACGTGCCGCGAGTTCGACCGGATCACCGGCGTCGCGGAGGTTGAGAAAGTTGACCCCTTTGACGACGCGCCCGCCTGCGACGTCGAGACACGGGATCACACGGGTTGCGATGGACATGATGCTCCGCTCAGAGTCGCGCGGCGTGAATGGCTGTCACGAGGATCGCGCGTGCGCCGAGGTCGTAGAGGCGATCCATGATCTGGTTCGCGTCGTCCGATCGCACCATGACGCGCACGGCCACCCAGCGCTCGTCTTTCAGCGGCGACACGGTCGGCGATTCGATGCCCCCGGCGATGCGCGTCGCCTCCTCGAGCTGTTCGACCGGCAGGTCGTAGTCCATGATCACGTACTTCCGAGCCACCAGGACGCCGCGCAGTCGACGCAGCAGGCGTTCGATGTCGGCGTGCTGCTTCGGGCCACCGATCAGCACCGCCGTGGACTGGAGAATCACCGGGCCGAAGATCTCCAACCCGGCCGCCCGCAGTGTGGCACCCGTCGAAACGACGTCGGCAACGGCGTCGGCGACACCGAGCTCCACCGCGGATTCGACTGCTCCGTCGAGTTTGACGAGCTCGGCGATGACGCCGCGCTCGCGCAGGAAATCGTCGACGAGCTTGGTGTAGCTGGACGCCACCCGGCGGCCGGCGAGGTCAGCGAGCTCGGTGATGCCGCTCCCGGCAGGCGCGGCGAACCGGAACGTCGAGTCCGCGAACTCGAGCTCTTCGATCTCGGTCGCGCCAGAACCGGAGTCGAGCAGCAGATCACGCCCCGTGATGCCGACGTCGAGCGCGCCCGAGCCGACGTAGGTCGCGATGTCCTTCGGACGGAGGTAGAAGAATTCCACCTGGTTGCGCGTGTCAGCGTGAACGAGCTTGCGGCTGTCGGAACGCCCTGTGTAGCCGGCCTCCGCGAGCATCTCGGCGGCCGTCTCGGAGAGCGAGCCTTTATTGGGAACTGCG
Organism: Leucobacter musarum subsp. musarum; assembly: GCF_001273845.1. Taxonomy (GTDB): domain Bacteria; phylum Actinomycetota; class Actinomycetes; order Actinomycetales; family Microbacteriaceae; genus Leucobacter; species Leucobacter musarum. The sequence continues at coordinate 68,784 of NZ_JHBW01000087.1, read as the reverse complement.
ATGCGAAGCATGGTGCGTGGAAATCCTTCCGTGCGGCCGGTTCTGCCGGCCAAGAGTGAGAGGTCAGCGGCGAGCATCGGCGCTCGGGAATCCCGGCGCGCCGATGCTACAGATGCGCGTAGACGTCTTCGAGGGTGAGGCCCTTCGCGAGCATCAGCACCTGCAGGTGGTACAGCAGCTGGCTGATCTCTTCCGCGCAGTCTGCGTCGGATTCGTACTCGGCAGCCATCCAGACCTCGGCGGCTTCCTCGACGATCTTCTTGCCGATCGTGTGCACGCCGGCATCCAGGCGCGCGACGGTGTCGCTGCCTTCGGGGCGGGTGGCCGCCTTTTCGCTGAGCTCGGCGAACAGCACCTCGAACGATTTCACGGGACTAGCCTACCGGGTTTCGGCGGGGTGCCGGATCGCACCGTCGCTCTCGGCTCAGTGCGTGTGGGCGGATGCGGCAGCTCGCAGCTCTGCGATACGTGCTTCCGGGACGCCCCCGTATACGGCAGAACCCGCGACGAAGGTATCCGCTCCGGCTTCCGCGGCGACCCCGATCGTCTCGGTCGTGATGCCACCATCGACCTGTAGCCAGACGTCGAGGCCGAACCGCCGCTTGGCGTCTGCGAAGCGACGCAGCTTCGGCATCATGTCGGGCATGAACGATTGCCCGCCGAAGCCGGGCTCCACGGTCATGATGAGGACCTGGTCGAACTCAGGAAGCAGCTCGAGGTAGGGCTCGGGGTCGGTGCCCGGTTTCAGTGCGATACCGGCTCGGGCGCCGCGCTCGCGCAGGGCGCGTGCGAGCGAGACGGGATCTGCTGCGGCCTCCGCATGGAAGGTGACCGAGTAGGCACCGAGCTCTGCGTAGGCGGGCGCCCAGCGATCCGCATCCGAGATCATGAGGTGCACGTCGAGCGGCACGGGCGACACCGCTTGAATGCGCTCGACGATTGGCGGGCCCATGGTGAGGTTCGGAACGAAGTGATTATCCATGACGTCGACGTGCACGAGGTCGGCAGAACGAATCGCCTCCAGCTCGGACTGCAGGTTGACGAAGTCGGCGGACAGGATGCTCGGGTTAATACGCTGCGCGGTCACGGGAACAGCCTACGGCCTCCCACCGACGCTGACTCAGACGCTCTAGTCTGGAGCCATGACGGACCCCGAGGACGCGCATCCGCTGCTGCCCGATGAGCCGCAGCCGACCTCCGCTGCTCCCCCGGGGTTGCTGCCTCCGCCGGGGCTCGCACCGTCTCCGGGGCTGACCCCGCCGTCGTTCGGGCCACCGCCCGGCCTGACGATGCCGCCCGGGATGGGTTCGCCCGAGCTGGGCGCTGCACCGGTGCTGCCCGAGACTCCCGCGATGCCCGAACTCCCGTCGGCTGATCCGTCGTTCCTTGCCGTCGATCCCGAGTTGCAGCCCGCGGTGACGGCACCTCCCGAGGTTCCCGTCGCACCACCGCATCCAGAGCCCGTGCGCGCGGACTTCGCCCATGCGAATCCGTCACCCCCTCAGCCCGCGCCGGGCCCACCGGTCGCGCCCGCGGCTCCCACAGCATGGTCACCCCCATCGAATGCCACCGAGCCCCTCGCAACCCCCGCCGCAAAAGGCACGGGCAAAGCCGGCTGGGGCGCCCTCATCGGTCTCGGTATTGTGGCGATCTTCATGGTGATCGGATTCGCCTCGTCGAATGGTGACCCGTCAGACGAGGCACCGAGCGACCTCGAGCTGAGTGCAAGCGATACGGCTGTTTCCTATCTCACCGCGCTGGCGAATGGCGATGGCGCCACGGCCCGGGAGTTCGCCGGTGTCGACGGCCTCGAGCCGCTGCTCACCGACGAGGCGCTGCGCGACGCGATCGACGCCGCTCCGATCACCGATATCGAGGTGCTCGACGAGCGCGACTCGGATGACCTCGGCGACCGGGTCGTGACGGTCGCATACGAGGTCGGGGATGTCTCGGTCACCCGAGAATTCTCGTTCTGGGAATTTCCCGATTCCTGGCTGATGACGAACGGGACCGTGCACCTGTACGCCGGGGCGTTCGAGGGGATGGATCTGCGCATCGGCGGCGCCGCCCCGGAAGACAACGCGCTGGAAGGGTTCCCGATCGCATATCCCGTCGAGTTCACGTCCGACTGGTTCGAACTTTCGACGGGCACGGACCGACTGGTGCTCGCGGACGACTCCGCGCTTACCGAGTTCTCAGCTGCGACTCCGGTGCTCTCAGACGCTGGCGTCGCAGAGTTCCGCCGTCTCGTCACCGCGTCGCTCACGGAGTGCCTCGCGGCTCAGACCCTGGAGACGAGCTGCGGGATGTCCGTGCAGCGCACCTTCTCTGAAGGGTGGACTGCAGTCGACGGCACCGTGACTCGAACGCTGCAGGCCGGGGTCGACGACCGGATGGCTGCGATGATTCCAGATCCGGATTACGGCACCCCCACCCGGGTGACGACCTATGAATGGATCGCCGCCGACATCGCGTTGGACGTGTCGCGATCGGGCGAGGTGGCGCGAGCTGATCTTGAGTACGGCGAGGAAGCCCTGCAGCCCTACGTCGACTTCAGCAGCGCCTCGCCCACACTTACGTGGGAGTGACGGCGCCCGCACCCGGAACGGGCGGGACCTCGCCCGTGCCCGTCGATCCGTCGGAATCGTGCGCGTTCGGCGCCGGAACGGCCGCATAGCTCCGCGACAGCACCCGATAGGAGCGAGTCAGAAACGCCCCGAGACCGAGGAGCACCATCGCGACGCCCGCCCACACGAAGATGAGGGCGATGCCGCGACTCTGGCCGTCGCCGAGCAACCACCCCCAGTCTGCAGCTCCTGCAGGCTCGCGCATGTAGGGCACGATCCAGAACTCGGCGATGGGCGCAATGAGCAGCGAAGTAATCGGAGCTGCGGCCGCTTCGAAGGTCATTGCGAGTCCGAAGACACGGCCTTGCTTCTCGAACGGCACGACGCGTTGGATCACGGTCTGCTCCGCCGCTTCGACGGCGGGCATCAGTGCCATGAACACCCAGATTCCCGTGATGAACAGCCAGGGCCACTCGCGCAGGGTGAATCCGATTCCGAGCACCCCGAGCAGGATCACGAGCACGAGCATGGTGCGGATCGGATTCTTCCCGAGGCCGAACTTCGCCACCGCGAGGCCGCCGACGATGAATCCGGTCGAGGCGAGCCCGAACACCATCCCCCACACTTCGACGGGGAACATCTCAAGCCCGTACGGATCGAGCAGCGCCATGAACACCCCTCCCGAGAGGTTGTTCAGCGTCGAGAAGAACACGAGTGCCAGCAGTCCCGGCACTGCGAGCATCGCAGCCATGCCTCCCCGAAAGTCGACGGCGCTGCGGGTGGGATCGGGCACGATCTCGGGTTCGGGGATGCGGAGCGCGAGGAGATGCAGGATCGGCGCGCCCACGCAGACCGTCGCGATGATGATGGTGCCGCCCATGCCGAGCAACCCGACCGACAATCCGCTGAAGACGCTGGTAGCGATGAACGCCAAGCCCTGCACGGTTCCGACGAGGCCATTCGCATTGGCGTGCTTCTCGACCGGAACCAGCAGCGTCACCGTCGTGGCCAGCGCGAGGTTGCGCAGCAGTTCGACCACGCACCCCGCGAGCACGACGAGGGTGAACACCCAGAACCAGGGCCGGTCGAGTCTCAGCAGCTCCGGGCTCGGCACGGCGAAAAAGATGGCGCACCCGACTCCGAACGCCGCGAGCGACGACCACGCCGAGATCAGCATCACGCGGTGCTTGCGCAGTCGGTCGACCAGTGACCCGAACCACATCGAGCACACCGCCAGCAGGATCATGTACACGCCGCCGAGCACCCCGGTCGCCAAGATGCTTCGGGTCTCCAGATACACCCAGAAGACGACGGCGAACCAGAGGAAGTTGGTCGTCAGGTTGGCCACGGCGGTATTGACGAGCACGTGGGCGAACGTGCGCGAGCCACCGGCCGGCGGTGCGATCGGCACCGGCGGCCGCCCTGCCTCCGGGCCCGGATTCATGGTCATGGCCTCAGGCTAGACGTGACCGCCGACATCCGCTAGATCCTCGTCGTGCATGCATCACCGGCCCGATGCCGCAGACCAGTCGTCAGCGCCGTTCGAGCAGCGCGATGAACATCGCGTCCGTGCCGTGCCGGTGCGGCCAGAGCTGCGCGCTCAGCGTCTCCCCCGGAAGGTCGATCGCTCCCCGGGCCACTGCGGCGACGGCGTCGCGCGCGCTGCGCTCAACGAGCTCGGGGTGTCGTCGGAGCAGACGATCAACGGTGACCCGAGTTTCGGCGAGGTGCGGAGAGCATGTCACATACGCGAGCAGCCCACCGGGTGCGAGGTGATCCGCCGCCGCGTCGAGCAACTCCCCCTGCAACTGCGTGAGCTCGGGCAGATCCGATGGCTGCTTGCGCCAGCGCGCTTCTGGCCGACGGCGCAGCGCGCCGAGACCCGAGCAGGGAGCGTCGACGAGAATCCGATCGAACGTCGCGCCCGAAGACGCTCCGAAAGCCGCTTCCGAACGGCCGTCGTGCGAGACGACCTCGACGGCCTCCGCGACTCCGGTCACGGATCGGCGCACGAGCTCGGCCCGGTGCTCCGATACTTCGTTCGCGCGCACCGTCGCGCCGCCCGCAATGGCTTCGGCCCCCAGCACGGCAGTCTTTCCGCCGGGCCCGGCGCACAAGTCGAGCCAGCGCTCCCCCGATTGCACCGGGCGAGCCCGGGTGAGCGCGAGCGCAGCGAGCTGCGAACCCTGATCCTGCACCCGTGCGAACCCGGACCGCGCTCCGGTCTCCTCGATCGCGCGTGCCGGATCGCCGCCGCCGACTTCGAGTCCGAGCGGCGAGGGGCCGGTGAGCGTGAGTTCCACCCGATTGTCGCGGTCGGCGATGTCTTCCGGCGCGACACCGGCGCCCGGCAGCACCGCCAGGCTCACCCGCGGCGCGACGTTGTCTGCGGCGAGCAGCTCCTCGAGCTCATTCCGCCGCCCTTCGGCGTGCAGCGCATCGCGCACGGCACGGATCACCCACGCGGGGTGCGAGGACTGAGCGGCGAGTGCGTCGTCGGCGTTCCGCGCGTTCTCAGCGATGCGCGTATCCCACTCGGCAGACTCGGTGCGTCCGATCGTGCGCAATACTCCGTTCACGAATCCCGCAGCGGCACGGTTGCCGACGCGCCGCTGCAGCTCGACGCTCTCGTTCACCGCAGCGTGGGCGGCGGTGCGCATGCCGAGCAGCTGATGAGCGCCGAGTCGAAGCACATTGCGCGTACGACTATCGATCCGCTCGATCTCGCGCCGAGCGGCGAGCTCGATGATGCGGTCGTAGCGGCCGCGCCAGCGCAAGACACCCGCCGCCAGCTCGGTGGCGAGACCCGCATCGCGCGCGTCGAGCCCGGCTTCGCGGATGCGCGCAGGCAACGCCAGGTTCGCATACGCATCGCGATCCTCTACATCGCGCAGCACATCATAGGCCACGAGTCTCGGCTTCGAAATCGCACTCATGACACCACCGCCTCTCCGTCGCGGCCGCGCAGCCAGGCGGCGCCATCCATCGCGGGCTTGCCGGCCGGCTGCACACGTTCGAGTCCAAGCGCGCCGTCGACCAGCTGCAGCACGGCCTCGCCGTCCGCGAGCACCACCTGGCCCGCCACCGCGCCGGGCAGAGCCTCAGCACGACGCACCGCGTGCAGCTTCAACGGTGCCTCGTCATGGAGCACGAACGCTCCGGGTTCGGGCGTCATGCCGGCCCACGTCGCCAGCACTTCGACGGTCGGCCGTGAGAGGTCAAGACGGCCGTCATCTCGCAACAGTTTGTGCGCGTAGCTCGCCTCGCCCTCCTGCGGTTCCCCGGCTTCGGCGTTCTCTGCGAGCAGCGCCACCGCATCGACCAATGCCGCCGTGCCGAACGACGCGAGATCGGTGAGCGCCGCACCGGCGGTCGTGCCCTCGGGCACCTCGCGAGCATCGCGCGTGAGCACGTCCCCGGCATCCAGCGCCTCCACGAGACGGAACACGGTGACGCCGAGCCGCTGCTCGCCCGCCGCGAGCGCGCGCTGCACGGGAGCTGCGCCGCGCCACTGCGGCAGCGCGGAAAAGTGCAGGTTGATCCAGCCGTGAACGGGGGTCTCGAGCAGCAGGGTGCGCACGAGCCCGCCGTAGGCCACAATCACACCGAGTTCGGGCGTGAGGCCCGCCGCCCACTCGGTCGCCGCGGCATCCAATCGATTCGCCTTCAGCACAGGAATGCCGAGCGCATCGGCCGCCGCCGCCACGGGTGACGGCGTGAGCACGCGTTTGCGCCCCAGAGGTGCGTCGGCGCGGGTGATGACCCCGACCACGTCATGACCGGCGGCGACGAGCGCCTGCAGACTCGGAACGGCGAACTCGGGAGTGCCCGCGAAGACGATACGCATTCGACCATTCTCCCACTTGACTCGGGCTCGTGCGGCCCGCTGCGATCCTGCTATGCTCCTCGTATGCGTACCGTGCAGCAGTGGTGGACCGCCTAGGCGGTCTCCCTCTCGTGCGCATGCACACCGACACCGCCTCTCGAGGGCGGTGTTTTTTCGTCTCCGAGTGGCGCAATGAAGCAAAGGACCACCCATGACTCAGACTTCCCCCTACCGTGCCGACGCCGAAGGTAATTTCGGCGAGTTCGGCGGCGCAGAGCTGCCGCCGTTCCTCGCCGGCCCGATCGCCGAGGTCGCCACGGCCTACGCCGAGGCGATGCAGGATCCGGATTTCCAGGATCAGCTGCAGGCGCTTCTGCGCACCTACGTCGGTCGCCCCTCGCTGCTCTACTTCGCCGAAAACCTCACCCGCAGGCTCGGCGGCGCGAAGATCTACCTCAAGCGCGAAGACCTGAACCACACCGGGGCCCACAAGATCAATCACTGCCTCGGCGAGGCACTGCTCGCCCAGCGAATGGGCAAGACGAAGGTCATCGCCGAAACGGGTGCCGGTCAGCACGGCGTCGCGCTTGCAACCGCGGCCGCGCTCGTTGGGCTCGACTGCGAAATCCACATGGGTGCGATCGACGTTGAGAAGCAGCACCCGAACGTCGTACGCATGGAACTGCTCGGCGCGAAGGTCGTTGCCGTCGAAGCAGGCGGTCGTTCATTGAAGGAGGCCGTCGACTCGGCATTCGGCGTCTACGCGGCGTCTCCCGACGAGTACTTCTTCGCCATCGGCTCCGTGGTTGGGCCGCATCCCTACCCCTCGATGGTGCGCGACTTCCAATCGGTCGTGGGCCGCGAAGCCCGCGCACAGATTCTTGAGGCCGAGGGCAAGCTGCCCAATGTGCTGGTGGCCGCGGTGGGAGGTGGCTCGAATGCGCTGGGCCTGTTCGACGCGTTCCTCGAAGATGAGTCGGTACGCATTCAGGGCGTCGAGCCCGCCGGTGAGGGGCTCGAGGGCGACCGTCACGCCGCGACGATGACGCTCGGCACGCCGGGCACGCTGCACGGCATGCGCACCAAGGTGCTGCAAACCGAATCGGGAGAACCATCGCCCGTCCACTCGATCGCTTCGGGGCTCGATTACCCGGGAGTCGGACCGCAGCACGCCCACCTTGAGCAGCTCGGGCGCGTTGAGTACGTGTCGGTGACCGATGCGGAGACGCTCGCCGCGTTCCAGACGCTCTCGAAAGTCGAGGGCATCATTCCGGCGCTCGAGTCCTCGCACGCACTCGCGCAGGTCATCAAGCTCGCTCCGACGCTGCCCGCGGACGCGGTCATCGTCGCGAACCTGTCGGGGCGCGGCGACAAAGACGTGGACTTCGTCGCGGAGCGCCTGCGCGACGCCGCAGCGGTCTGAGCCGCACGACGCGGACGACCTAGCCGTCGAAGACGCCGCGATCGTCGAACCGCAGCCGGAGCGCTTCGGGGCGTGCCCGCCCTGGAGCGCTGCCGCGCGTGCGCGAGGCCGAGCCGGCGGCATCGGCGACGAGTGCGCCGCGCAGGCGGCTTGCGACCTCTGCACCGTGACCATAGTCGAACCGAACGATGGCGCGCACCAGGCCCGCTGGCGTCTTCGCAAGGCCACCCGCGGGCACCTGCGTCGGCCCGAGATGATCGGTTCCCGGAACCTCCGCGAGTTGCAGCAGCGCGCGCTCGACCTCGTCGGGCCCGCCACTGACGCTCGCCACGCGCACCGCCGGCGGATACCGCAACGCGTGGCGGTCCCGCAGCTCGCCGTGCAACCACTCTTCTGTGCGACCGGTCACAAAGGCACGCACCACCGGGCCCCCACCCGAAGCCATGAGGCACACGCCGTCTGCTGCGGTGAGGGCTGCAGCGTTCTCCCACCAGCGCAGACAGTCTTCACCCGCGCGGAGGGTTTCGATGCTGAGCAGGCGCTCGGCATCGAGCAGCACGACTGCGCGGTAGCCACCCGCGGCCAGCGGCTCGGCGCCGCGCGTTGCGACGACGATGGCGGGTCGAGCGTCGACGCGTTCCCGCGGATGGTCTCCGTCGCTGAGCAGCACGCGCGCGCCGGCGAACTGCCGTTCGAACTGTTCGACGGTGCGCCCGGACCCCATACCGCGCTCAACGAGCGTGCGCCCGTCGCAGGTGCGGCACTGCCAGCGAGCCGGGTGCTCCCCGCACCAGCGGCACGATGCTCGACCGATCGCTCGGAAGCCGATCGGTCCCGCACAGACCTGGCATCGAGCCAGGTCACCGCACTCGGCGCACACCGCGACCGGGGCGTAGCCCGGCGTGGCGACCTGCACGAGCACCGGTCCGCTCCGCAGCCCTTCACGGATCGTGCGCGCGGCGAACTCGGGCACGCGGCCCGCAAACGCGTCGGGCGCCAACGACGCGTCGGCATGTTGGATGCGGGCGCGCCGCGGCGGGTTGCGCTGCGCTCGCACGTAGCCCAGGTCGACGAGTCGTTGCACCTCGGCGCTGCGGGTGTGCCCGGCGAAGAACAGCCCGGCACCGGTCTGCTCGGCACGCACGAGGGCGGCGTCTCGCGCATGCACGTAGGGGGTCAAGGGTTCGGCGAGCACGGGGTCGCCGTCGTCCCAGATGAGGATCGCCCCGAGTTCGTGGGCTGGCGCGTATCCGGCAGAGCGGTTGCCGAGAATGATGCGGGGTTCGGCGTCGAGCGCGCGGAGGAACCCCGCGTAGCGCTCGCCATTCGACTGACGCGAATCGACCCGGACCACGTGCTCGTGCCCGAATGCGGCGAGTGCATCGCGCAGTTGGTCGAGGTCGCGATAGTCAGGCGCAATGATGATCACGCTGCGCCGTGACTCGTACACCGCGAGTGCAATGCGTGCCAGCTGCCCGGCCCACCCGCCGACCCACTCCCCCGTGTGCAGCCGCTCAGGACCGTGCGACGCGGTCAGCGCAAGACGTGCTCCGGCGGTGAGCTGTTCGGCGATGGTGTGTTCCGCCGACAGCGCGACGTCGTCGGCGATCGCGGTCGCCGTGATCGCTTCCGCCTCGGCCGGATCGACGCCATCGACCTCCGGGCTCTCCAAAACCTCAGGGGCTTCCCTGGATTCCGCGACCGTCGAACCCGCTGCGCCCGCACTCTTCGTTTCCGGGGCCAACGCCGCCGCCAAGTGCTGTTTCTCGACGCGCACTTGGCGCGTGGGAATGGCGAGCCTCAAAATGTCACCCGCCGAGCCTCCCGCGCGATCGGCGACCGCACGAGCCAGGCGCCAGACTTCCGGGGTCAGCTGGGGTACGGGGGTGACGAGATCGGCGACGGGCGACAGCTCGCCGCCGAAGTCGCTGCGCTCGGAGAATCCGACGACGAACCCGAATGTCTTGCGTTCTCGCGAGCGGAACGGCACACGTACGCGTTGCCCCACGCGAATCTCGTCGGCAAGCTCGGGCGGCACCGCATAGTCGAAGAGGTGATCGAGTTGTGGAAGAGCGGAGTCGAGCAGGATCTGCGCGATGGGTCGGCCCTGTGCCCCTTCAGCCCGTTCATACCCCGACCATCCGCGTGCGGAGACCGGTGACGCGCTTGACGCCATACGCGTGCCTAGAGTCCGGCGGCGGCCCGCAGCTCTGCGACGCGCGGGGTAGCCTCCCAGGTGAACTCGGGCAGTTCGCGGCCGAAGTGCCCGTACGCGCTCGTCTTCGCGTAGATCGGGCGCAGCAGTTCGAGATCACGGATGATGGCGAGGGGTCGCAGGTCGAACGTCTCTCGCACGGCGCGCTCGATGCGGTCGAGCGGCACCGTCTCCGTGCCGAAGGTCTCGACGTAGAGGCCGACCGGGTGGGCACGACCAATCGCGTACGCCACCTGCAGTTCCGCGCGCGAGGCCAACCCGGCGCGCACTACGTGCTTCGCGACCCAGCGCATCGCATACGCGGCAGAACGGTCGACCTTCGACGGGTCCTTACCACTGAAGGCGCCACCGCCGTGTCGGCTCGCGCCGCCGTAGGTGTCGATGATGATCTTGCGGCCGGTGAGCCCGGCGTCGCCCATCGGGCCGCCGACGACGAACGGGCCGGCCGGGTTGATGAAGAGGTCGGCGTCTGCACTCGAGAGCTCGACGCGCTCGAGCACTGGACGAATGACGAGGCGCTCGATCGCGTCACGGAGCGCGGGCTGCGTCAGATCGGCGTGGTGCTGCGTCGACACCACGACGGCTTCGACACTCGCGGCACGATCTCCGTCGTACCCGATCGTCACCTGCGTCTTGCCGTCGGGGCGCAGTTCGGGCAGCTCACCGCTCTTGCGCGCTTCGGTGAGGCGCTCGGCCAGACGATGCGCGATCCAGCTGGGAAGCGGGTGGAGTTCTGGCGTCTCGTCGGTGGCAAACCCGAACATGATGCCCTGGTCACCCGCGCCCTGACGACTCAGCGCGTCGTCGTCACCCGAACCGCTACGGACCTCGAGCGACGTGTCGACACCGCCGGCGATATCGGGCGATTGCTGACCAATCGACACAGACACACCGCAGGAGGACGCGTCGAATCCCATTTCGGAGCTGGTGTAACCGATCTCACGCACGGCGTTGCGCACGAGCTGCGGGATCTCGACGTACCCCGTCGTGGAAACCTCACCGGCAACGTGCACCAAGCCCGTGGTCACGAGCGTTTCGACGGCGACGCGAGCGCCCGGGTCCTGCGCGAGCATCGCGTCGAGGATCGTATCCGAGATGCGATCGCAGATCTTGTCGGGGTGCCCCTCGGTAACGGACTCTGAGGTGAACTGACGCAACGACACGGGTCTCCTAGAACTGCGATGACGGGGCGGAAGTACATCCACCAGATGAAAAAACGCCGGTGGCGTCGGACCTTTTCAGGGTATCCGACGCCACCGACATTGCTGAGCCGCATCACTCAAGATTGCAGAGCACAGCGAAAGATTGCGGCTGCAATCGCGACTTACGCCTCTTCGTCGAGCTCTGGCGTGGCCTCAGCGCGCCGGGTCATCGTGAGCTTGCCCTCGACGATCTCGTGCAGGGCGATCGAGAGCGGCTTGTCGTCGACCGATGAATCGACCAGCGGGCCGACGTTATCGAAAAGATTGCCGTCGTGCAGATCGGTGTAGTAGTCGTTGATCTGACGGGCACGCTGCGAAGCGAAGACCACCAGGGCGTACTTCGAATCGACCTTCTCGAGCAGATCGTCGATGGGCGGGTCGATGATGCCGTTGGGGTTGGCCATTACACACTCCTCTTGTTGACCGTCATATCCTACCCGAGGAACGAGGGATTCGCTGGACGCGCAACTCGACTACCCCAGAAGCGAGCGCACCAGCACATGCCCGCGCACCGCAGTGAGACGCGTCCACGTCAGCGAACGCGCGATGTGGACCGGCGCGTCATCACCGAGAAACCCCAGCGTCTCGGCGGCGAATGCGGCCGCTGCCGGCACACCGGGCGCCATCTCCAACCCCCACACCGTTGCTCGAACGCGGTGCACCACGGCTTCGCCGGGATCGGCGGGCAGCGCCGCGGCCACGCGGTCGATTCCCTCGAGTGCAACCCCGCGCACCGAAGCCGCGTCCAGCGAACCTGCAGGGATCCAGCCCGAGGTGGGTGGCAGTACGCCGGCCCATGCCGCCATCGGGCTGGGAACCGGCAGTTCCAACTCACGGCCGATGAACCCGAGTCGGGCAATGCGGTCGAGCAGCGCGCGCGCCTCGACCGTAGTGTCGACGTCAGGCTCCGTCGACGTTGCCAGAGCGAACGCACGCATGACGAGCACCACTGGCACCGGATCGGTGATCCCGCGCGGCGCCTGCGTGCACCCGAACACCGCGAGCGCAGTCCCCCGCGACACGATCCGCACCTCGGGTTGACCCGCGCGCAGGAGTCGTTCGAGGAAGATCTTCAGGTCGTCGCGTGTCGCCGCATCGGCGAGCGAAAGGATCGCAGGCATCGCTGCCGAGTCTAGTCCGCGCAGGCCAGAGCACCCCGGCCGCAGCCCTAGACTGGGGCCATTCCAGTCCGCGCGCACACGACGGAGGCTTTCATGATCGCATCACCGAACCTGCTCGAGATGCTCACCGTGCTCGATTCGGGCGCACGCACCCGTGAGAACATCCTGACCGGCCCGCCGCTGCCCACCCCGCACGGGCGATCTTTCGGCGGACAGGTGCTCGGTCAGGCGATCGCCGCTGCCGGCACGACGGTCCCCGACGATCGGCAGATTCACTCGATGCACGGCTATTTCCTGCGCCCGGGCGATAGCGACGAACGGATGACTTTCGAAGTCGACCGCCTCCACGACGGGCGCTCATTCTCGACCCGACGCGTGCAGGCCTATCAGCACGGCGAGGCGCGCATGTCGATGATCTCGTCGTTCCAGACCCCGGATGCGGGTGTGGAGCACCAACAGACGATCGACCTCACCACTGTCCCCGACCCGAACACGTTGCCGACTGTCTGGGAGAAGTACGGCCACCTCGGTGGCGATGGACGTGCCTCGTGGGTGCTCAATCGACCGTTCGACTTTCGCTACGCCGAGTCAGACATCATCCTGCGCGTTGCCGAGCGCACCTCGACGCAACGCGTCTGGATGCGCAGCCGCGAAGCATTCGACGCCTCACCACTCCTCAACGCTGCAGCGCTCGCTTTTGGCAGCGACTACCTGCTGCTCGAACCGGTGGCGCGCCAGCACGGGATTCCCTGGGCCACGCCGGGGATGCGGGCGGCGAGTCTCGACCATGCCATGTGGTTCCACCGCCCGTTCCGAGTCGACGAGTGGTTGCTCTACGAGCTCGATTCGCCGACGTCGCAGGGCGGTCGGGGGCTGGCGCACGGCCGCTTCTTCGACCGTGACGGCAACCTGGTCGCAAGTGTGGCGCAGGAGAGCATGATCCGGCTGCCCGGCCAGGAGTAAGCCGAAAGACCGCGCTCAGCCGCGCCGCATGCGCAGCGGCTCGTCTATCCAGGGCTCGACGGAAGCTCGACCGACCTCAGAGAGACGCACCGGACGCAGCGTCGATCCGTCGACGATGACGATGTGGGAGATCGCCTTTGCGACGACCGAGCGTTCGGCAGCCGCGCCATCGACGATCTCATAGTGGACTTCAAGGCTCGAACCCCCGAGCTTGCCGATCCACAATTCGACAGTGATCGGACGCTCCGAATACTCGAGCACGCGGGTGTACTCGATCTGTTGGCTCGCCACGAGCATCTTCGGGCCGTTCGGATCGTCGCCCCGGAAATGTCGCTCCATTCCGGTGCGCTCCCGCCCCGACCCCAGCCAGAAGGTGCGCACGCGCGCCTCCTCAAGAAATCGCGCGAACGCGACGTTGTTCACATGCCCGTAGGCGTCCTGATCCCCCCAGCGCAGTTCCATATCGACGCGCGTCCGTGCCATGAGTGATCCCCTCTCACCTCGCCGCGCTCCCGCCCACGAGGCGATCGATGTGCGCCCCCAGCAAGCGAGGCGCGGCCCCCATACGGGAGCCGCGCCTCGCCGCGGTTTAGTCGCGCGTGAGCTTGCGGTAGGTGACCCGCGACGGCTTCGCCGCGTCGGCACCGAGCCGCTCGATCTTGTTCGCTTCGTAGGCCTCGAAGTTGCCCTCGAACCAGTACCAGTTCGCAGGGTTCTCCTCGGTGCCCTCGTAGGCGAGGATGTGCGTCGCGATGCGATCCAGGAACCACCGGTCGTGCGTGATGACGACGGCGCAACCCGGGAACTCGAGCAGCGCGTTCTCGAGGCTCGTGAGCGTCTCGACGTCGAGGTCGTTAGTCGGCTCATCGAGGAGCAGTAGATTGCCGCCCTGCTTGAGCGTCAACGCCAGGTTCAGTCGGTTGCGCTCGCCACCGGAGAGCACGCCGGCCGGCTTCTGCTGATCCGGCCCCTTGAACCCGAAGGTCGAGACATAGGCGCGCGACGGGATCTCGACGTTGCCGACCTTCATGTAGTCGAGGCCCTCCGAGACCACCTCCCACACGGTCTTCTTCGGGTCGATGCCGCCTCGCGTCTGGTCGACGTAACTCAGCTTGACCGTTTCGCCGATCTTGAGCTCGCCGCCGTCGAGCGGTTCGATGCCGACGATCGTCTTGAAGAGCGTCGTCTTGCCCACACCGTTCGGGCCGATGATGCCCACGATGCCGTTGCGCGGCAGCGAGAACGACAGGCCATCGATGAGCGTGCGCCCGTCGAACCCCTTGTTCAGCGTCTTCGCCTCGAGCACGACATTTCCGAGACGCGGGCCCGCGGGAATCTGGATCTCTTCGAAGTCGAGCTTGCGCGTGCGCTCTGCCTCCGTCGCCATCTCCTCGTAGCGGGCCAGACGGGCCTTCGACTTCGCCTGACGCCCCTTCGTGTTCGAGCGCACCCACTCGAGTTCTTCTTTGAGGCGCTTCTGCAGCTTCTGGTCCTTCTTGCCCTGGACCTCGAGACGCGCGGCCTTCTGCTCCAGGTACGTGGAGTAGTTGCCCTCGTACGGGTACAGGCGACCGCGGTCGACCTCGCAGATCCACGTGGCGACGTGATCCAGGAAGTACCGGTCGTGGGTCACGGCCATGACCGCACCCGGGTACTTCGCAAGGTGCTGCTCAAGCCAGAGCACGCTTTCGGCGTCGAGGTGGTTCGTCGGCTCATCGAGGAGCAGCAGATCAGGCTTCTCGAGCAGCAGCTTGCACAGCGCGACGCGGCGCTTCTCACCGCCCGAGAGGTTCGAGATGATGGCGTCGGCCGGCGGGCAGCGGAGTGCATCCATCGCCTGATCGAGCTGATTGTCGAGGTCCCAGCCGTCAACCGCGTCGATCGCTTCCTGGAGCTCGCCCATCTCGGGGAGAAGCGTGTCGTAGTCGGCGTCGGGATTCGCCATCTCCGCTGAGATCTCGTTGAAGCGATCGAGCTTGCCCTTGATCTCGGCGACGCCCTGCTGCACGTTCTCGAGAACCGTCAGGTGCTCGTCGAGCTCCGGCTCCTGCATCAGGATGCCGACGGAGTATCCGGGGGTGAGGATCGCGTCACCGTTCGACGGGGTATCGAGCCCCGCCATGATCTTCAGAATCGTGGACTTACCGGCGCCGTTCGGGCCGACCACGCCGATCTTCGCGCCCGGCAGGAACGCCATGGTCACGTCATCGAGGATCACCTTGTCGCCGTGCGCCTTGCGCGCGCGAACCATCTGGTAAATGTACTCAGCCATAGACACTTTCGGGCGCGGAGGCGCCCCGAACTCCTTTGTGGGCAGGAATGGATGCGGATCGCCACCACTCTACCGCGCGGAGCGTTGCTCAGCTGATGGGCGCGGTCTCCCCGATCAGGCACAAATCCTGGTTCGGCCCGACTGCGGGTTCGTTCTGAGCGACGAAGCTCCGATCAGCCGCAACGACCTGACCGATCAGGCAGTCCGTACCGATGCGCACCGACACAAAGATGTTGTCGGCGGGCAGATTGGTCTTGCTCGCGTCGAAACTCACCTGCATCGCGGTCTTGTCGAAACCGGCTTCGGCAACGGCCTGCACGATCGGTGCGCCCTGCACGGCCCCCGTGCCGGCGCTGAACGCCCGCAGCACTTCCGTGAAATACGGCAGATTCTCGGCGGCGGACCCCCCGGGCACCAACTCGGGGGTGGTCTCCGGCGGAGCCTGCGTCTCCCGTTTCGGTGTCTCGGGTGTGGGGCCCTCGAGTATTGCGCACCCGCCGAGCAGCAGTGCACTCAGCGCGAGCGCTGCGACAGCGGCAAACGCAGATCGGCGGGAGGGATGCGGATCAGTAGGCACACGCACAGTGTACAAAGCGGGTGCGCGACCTGGCTGGTGATGCGCTGGAACAGGATCCCCTCCCACGCTCAGGCACAATGATCCGCTCACTGTTGGGTATTCTCCCGGTCTACCCCCGCGTCATCCACAATTCGCGCGCACCCGCCGGTGGGAGCCGCGTGGATCGCGCAGGCTATGGGTGAGCGGGCGGCACGGACTCCGCACGGCACGCGCCGCCCGCTCATCACATTCCCCGCCGTTCACGGCATCAACGAAGGAGCGAAGCATGACCACCACTGTCTGCGTCGTCGGCACGGTTGCGACGACCCCCAAACTGATTTCGACACCGGGCAAAGTAACGCTCTGCACGTTCCGCATCGCCGCGACCGAGCGGAAATACGATCGTGAGCGTTCGCAGTGGGTCGATGGCGAGACCAACTGGATGACGGTCAACACCTTCCGAGGCCTCGCCGACCACTCAGCCGCCTCGTTTTCCACCGGCGACCGCGTCATCGTGAATGGGCGGTTACGCGTTCGCGCGTGGGAGACCGAGGAGAAGTCGGGCACCTCCGTCGAAGTCGAAGCCGATGCCATCGGCCATGACCTTCGCTGGGGCACAAGCACCTTCGCGAAGCAGAACGCCACACCCCCACCGATCGAATCTGACGCGTCGGCGACGCCGGCGAGTCCCGGAGCCTTCGCCGACGACGCACTCACCCCGTCGGATTCGGGATGGTCGGTGACCCCGGCACCTTCTGACGCTGCCGAGAGTGCGCCGTTCGGCGAAGGCGACGTCGCCGAGGCGGATGCGCTGCTGAATGCTGCCTAGCGCAGATACTCGGCGAACGACGCCCGAACCTTGTTCACCTTCGGCACGGCGACCGCGAGGCAATATCCCTGGGTCGGATTCTTCGCGAAGAAATCCTGGTGGTACTCCTCAGCCGGGTACAGCGCGCCGAGTGGTTCGATCGTCGTAACGACCGGACGAGGCCAGAGTCCGCCCGCCCGCTCGCGGGCGGACTCGAACTCGGCCCGTTGCGCGTTGTCTGCCGGGAACATCGCGGATCGGTATTGCGTTCCCACGTCGTTGCCCTGCCGATTGAGTTGGGTCGGGTCGTGCATCGTGAAGAACGCATCCAGAATCACCGAAGAAGGAATGACCTCCGGGTCGAACGTCACTGCCACGGCTTCCGCATGCCCCGTTGTTCCCGTGCACACCTGCTCATACGTGGGATGGTCGTTCTCGCCACCCGTGTATGCCGACACCACATCAGTGACGCCCCGGAGTGCTCGATACGCGGCATCCAGGCACCAGAAGCAGCCCCCGGCCAGAACGTAGGTCGTGTTCGTCATTTCTCTCCTTCAGCCGGCATCCACCAGTCATCGCTGGGCGAGACCGGCAGACGGCGCTTGTGCTCCGTCGCGCGGTACCGGCGCTCGAGGTTCTCAACGCTCGACGGGTCGACCGTGTTCCCGGTGAGGAACGCGTCAATCTCGGAATAGCTGACTCCGAGGCTCGATTCATCGGTCTGCCCCGGCTGGTCGTCGAGCAGGTCTGCGGTCGGCGCCTTCTTCCAGAGCCGCTCCGGGGCATCGAGTGCCCGGAGCAGCGAGGCGCCCTGCCCCTTGGTCAATCCATCGAGCGGCACGACGTCGGCCGCCCCGTCGCCAAACTTGGTGAAGAAGCCGGTCACCGCTTCCGCAGCGTGATCCGTGCCGACCACGAGGAGTCCTCGGTCGCCCGCGATAGCGTACTGCGCGACCATGCGCATACGCGCTTTGATGTTGCCACGATTGAAATCGGTGACCGGTGAGCCGAGGGCATCCGACACGGCCGCATCGAGCGCGGCTGTCGCGGGCTTGATATCCACGGTCAGCGTTTGATCGGGCGCGATGAACTGGAGTGCGAGTTGCGCATCATCTTCATCCTGTTGCACGCCGTGCGGCAGTCGGACGGCGACGAACTCCGCCTCGCGACCCGCGGCACGCAAGCGTTCGACCGCGAGCTGCACCAGCCGACCCGCCAGCGACGAATCTTGGCCGCCGGAAATTCCGAGCACAAAGCCGCGCACCCCCGGAATAGCAACGGCGTATGCGGCGAGAAAAGCGACGCGACGTTCGATCTCCGCCTGCGGGTCGATCTCGGGTTGCACGCCCAGGGCGTCGATGATCTGCTGCTGTGACTCGCTCATACGCACACCCTACTCCGGCCGGATTGCCGCATGGTTACAGCAGATCTTCTACGGGCAGCAAACACCGGGGACCGAGGAGGCCCTTCAGCTCGCCAAAGAGATCAGCCGTAATGCGCACCTGCTGCGGAAGTTCGAAGACGCGGATCGCAGTTGACGTCATTAGGTTCAAACGCACCTCGCTGTCGCCCCGGTGACGCGCCAGTGTGTCTTTCAACTCCCCCATCACCTTCTCGGTCGCTCGGGAGTCCGCAAGGGAGATCATCAGCATCGACGCGTCGTCTTGCGCAGATACATCGATCGGCTTGACCCCGTAGGCGTGCATGGACATGCCGTCGTCACGCGCATTCATCTTCCCTCGGAGCGCCACCACGCTGTCTGGCTGCAATAGGCTGCCGAACTCCTGATACGACTTCCCCATGAACAGCGCCTGCACCTCGCCGGTGAAGTCCTCGATCGTGACCATGCCGTACAGGTTGCCGGACTTCGCCGTGCGGTGCTGCACACTCGTGAGGAGCCCGGCGACCGTGACAATCTCGCCGTCAAAACTCGGGCTCGCTTCGGGGTTGGTCACCTGCTGCACGGTGGCACTCGCTTCTTTCGCAAGGGCGGCGTCGAGTCCGCGAAGCGGGTGATCCGAGACGTACAAGCCGAGCATCTCTCGTTCGAACGCGAGCTTGTCTTTCTTCGTCCACTCCGGGCGATCGGGAACCTGCGACACCGAATCACCGGCGCCGTCGGACTCAGCGACTTCAGCGAACAGGCTGTCGAAATCGAAACCGACATTGCCGTTCTCGGCGTCACGCTTCTCCTTGACCGAACTTTCGATCGCAGATTCGTGGATTTCGACCAGCGCCCGTCGCGTACCCCCGAGCCCGTCGAAGGCACCCGCTTTGATGAGTGATTCGATCGTGCGCTTGTTCAGCGCGACCAGCGATACCTTCTTGAGATAGTCGTGGAAGGTCTCGAAGTTGCCCTTGGTCTCGCGCGCCTCCCGCACCGCCTCGACAACGTTCGTACCGACGTTGCGAATCGCGCCGAGGCCGAATCGAATATCGGAACCGACTGCAGAGAAGTTTGCGAACGATTCATTCACCGCCGGCGGCAGCACCTTGATGCCCATGCGGCGGCACTCGTTGAGATAGATCGCGAGTTTGTCTTTGGAGTCGCCGACACTCGTCAACAGCGCCGCCATGTACTCGGCGGGATAGTGCTCTTTGAGATAGGCGGTCCAGTAACTCACCACGCCGTACGCCGCAGAGTGCGCCTTGTTGAATGCGTAGTCCGAGAAGGGCAGCAGAATGTCCCAGAGGGCTTTGACAGCGGCCTCAGAATACCCGCGCTCTTTCATGCCGCCGGCAAAGCCTTCGTACTGTTTGTCGAGCTCAGACTTCTTCTTCTTGCCCATGGCGCGTCGCAGAATATCGGCCTGGCCGAGCGAGAAGCCCGCGACCCGCTGCGCGATTGACATCACCTGCTCTTGGTAGATGATGAGGCCGTAGGTCGTCTCGAGGATGTCTTTCAGCGGCTCGGCCAGCTCGGGGTGAATCGGCGTGATCTCTTGCAGGCCGTTCTTACGGAGCGCGTAGTTCGTGTGGGAATCGGCACCCATGGGGCCCGGGCGGTACAGCGCGAGCACCGCGGAGATGTCTTCGAAGTTGTCGGGCTTCATAAGGCGCAGCAGGCCGCGCATCGGCCCGCCGTCGAGCTGAAACACCCCGAGTGTGTCGCCGCGCGCGAGCAACTCGTACGACGGTGCATCGTCGAGCTCGAGGCGCTCGAGATCAAGTTCCTCGCCGCGGTTCAGGCGGATGTTCTCCAGGGCATCCGAGATGATCGTGAGGTTGCGCAACCCCAGAAAGTCCATCTTGATCAGCCCGAGGCCTTCGCAGGTCGGGTAATCGAATTGGGTGACGATCTGCCCGTCTTGTTCACGCTTCTGCAGCGGGATGATGTCGATGAGCGGATCGCTCGACATGATCACGCCGGCGGCGTGCACACCCCATTGCCGCTTCAGGCCTTCGAGCCCGAGTGCGGTGTCGTAGACCGTCTTCGCCTCGGGGTCTTCTTGCAGTACCGCGCGGAACTCGGCTGCCTCTTTGTACCTCGGGTGCTTGCTGTCGGTGATACCCGAGAGGGGGATGTCTTTCGCCATGACGGCGGGCGGCATCGCCTTGGTCAGCTTCTCGCCCATGCCGAAGGGGAACCCGAGTACGCGCGACGAGTCTTTCAGCGCCTGCTTCGATTTGATCGTGCCGTAGGTGACGATCTGAGCGACACGTTCGTCGCCGTACTTCTCCGTCACGTACTTGATGACCTCGCCGCGACGGCGATCATCGAAGTCGACGTCGAAGTCGGGCATGGAAACACGGTCGGGATTCAGGAAGCGCTCGAAGATCAGCCCGTGCTGCAGCGGATCGAGATCGGTGATGCGCATCGCGTACGCCACCATCGAACCGGCACCCGAACCGCGGCCGGGGCCGACGCGGATACCGTTGTTCTTCGACCAATTGATGAAGTCGGCGACGACGAGGAAGTAGCCGGGGAACCCCATCTGCGTGATGACGCCGATCTCGTACTCGGCCTGCTTGCGCACATCATCGGGAATGCCGTTCGGGTACCGGTACTGCAGGCCCAGCTCGACCTCTTTAATGAACCAGCTATCTTCGGATTCCCCTGCGGGCACCGGGTATCGCGGCATATAGTTCGCCGAGGTGTTGAATTCGACGTTGCAGCGCTCGGCGATAAGGAGGGTGTTGTCGCACGCCTCCGGGAAGTCGCGGAAGATGTGCCTCATCTCAGCGGCCGTCTTCAAGTAGTACCCCGACCCGTTGAATTGGAAGCGGTTCGGATCGTCTAGGCGCGACCCCGACTGCACGCACAGGAGCGCCGAGTGCGCCTCGGCATCGGCCTCGTGCACGTAGTGGAGGTCATTTGTCGCGACCAGGGGAATCGAGAGATCGCGGGCGATCTTCACGAGATCGCTCTGCACACGGCGCTCGATCTCGAGTCCGTGATCCATCAACTCGCAGAAGAAATTCTCGCGCCCGAAGATGTCCTGGAATTCTGCGGCTGCCTGACGCGCCTCCTGGTACTGCCCGAGGCGCAGTCGGGTCTGGATTTCACCCGACGGGCAACCGGTCGTGGTGATCAGCCCTTTTCCGTAGGTCTGGAGGAGCTCGCGATCCATACGCGGCTTGAAGTAGTACCCCTGCATCGACGCGTAGCTCGAGAGCCGGAAGAGGTTGTGCATGCCCTCCGTCGACTCAGACAGCATGGTCATGTGCGTATAGGCGCCCGAGCCCGAAACATCGTCGCCACCGCCGTCGCCCCAGCGCACACGTGTCTTGTCTGTGCGGTGCGTGCCCGGCGTCAGGTACGCCTCGATGCCGATGATGGGGTTGAGCCCGTGGTCTTTGGCCTGTCGCCAGAAGTCGAAGGCACCGAACGTGTTGCCGTGGTCAGTGACGGCGATCGCCGGCATTCCCTGCGCAGCAGCGGCCTCCATGAGTGGCCCGACACGCGCCGCCCCGTCGAGCATCGAGTACTCGCTGTGCACGTGCAGATGCACGAACCCGTCTGAATCTGACACCGGTGAAACCCCTCTCGCGGACCATCACCAGGGTACTGCGCGCCTCTGACATTCGACACTTCGCGAGACAGCGCGCGGCGCGGCGCGGCGTGATCAGGCGATCAAGCGAGAACCCCGCGCACCCACGGGATGCAGCGCAAGAGCAGTGAGGCCCCCAGACTCAGTGCAGCGACAGCGACGGTGAGCACGGGTACCGAGATCCACGGGCTGGCGATCTCCGTCGTCATTCCGATCTGCCGCAGGCACCACAGGAAGAAGGGATGCACGAGATAGATTCCGAATGATGCCCCCGCGAACAGGGCCACCGCGCGAGTCCACCCGGCGCTCAGACGATGCGACAGGTTCCAATCGCGCGCGCAGACGAAGACGGCAACAGCGACGACGGCCACGGTGATCGACACGAAGTCGAAGTACCGCTCGTCAGTCTCTCCGGCTGCACGCGAAGCTTCGATCGTGCCCCATACCGTCGCCGCGATGCCCGCAGCCGCGCAGATGATCCACCCCACGCGTGCTCGTGTCGTGCCGCGCGCCGTGTGCAGCAGATAGCCGAGCACGAAGTAGCCGGAGTACCCGAGCACGAGGTCGAAGCGCATCGTGCCGAGCACCGACCGCAGCAGGTCGCCGGCACCCGGAATGGGTTCGAGCAGCGGGAACACCGCCGCGAACGGAACCGCGAGTGCGACGAAGTACCACGAGATGCGACGGTCGGTCGTGATCCGGCGCAGGATCGGCGTCGCCAGGTTCAACCCGATCAGTGCGATCAGGAACCACAAGTGGAAGTGACCGGTCACGAATTCGGAGATGAACTCCCACAGATCCCGGCTCCCACCGGGGCCATACACCGTGAGCGCGGCGTACAGCAGCGACCACACGGCATATCCGACGGTGAGACGTGCAATTCGTCGTCGCAAGGAACGGGCCCGAAGCGTGCGCTGGGGGTCGAGGAAGAGCGCTCCCGAGATCATGAAGAAGATCGGTACACAGAACCGGAGTGCGCCGTTGATCCACGTCAACTCGACCCATCTAGTCTCGCTGATCGGAATCGCATGCCATTCGGTAATCGCGGCGTGGATCCCGATCACCGCGATCGTCGCAACGACGCGCAACACCTCAAAATACTCGATGCGCTTCGGGTCCTCCTGCACGGGAGTGGTCGTCGCTGCCTGAGTATCCATGCCTCGGAAGCGTATCAAGCTCTGTGCAGGGAGGCTCACAGCGGGCCGCCACAGGGGGGTCGCCACACCGGTTGGTCACAGCCGTTCAAAACCTCGTCGGGAGTAGGGTGAACGGACGGCGGGTACGAACGCGTTCTCCAAGACCACGTTCCTGCGACGAGGTTCCATCGACATGGGCCGCCGCCGCCAGCGATACATCGAGGAGTTGCCCAGTGAACGAACGCATCCCGCGCGTGAGCGTCGTGATTCCTGTCTACAATTCGATGCCCTACCTCACCGGAACGCTCGAGTCGTTGATCGCTCAAGATCTGCGCAACATCGAGATCATCGCCATCAACGACGGTTCGACAGATGGATCGGGCGCGGAGCTCGACCGCTTCGCCGCACTCGATCACCGAATCACCGTGGTGCATCAGGAGAACAGCGGGTGGCCCGGGATGCCACGCAACCGGGGGCTCGAACGCGCGCAAGGACGCTACGTCCTGTTCATGGACGCGGATGACACCATGGTGCCGCATGCGCTCCGCGTGATGGCGGATCAGGCCGACGAGGCGGAGGCCGACGTCGTGATCCCTCGATTCGCCGGAACCGGGGGTCGCCACGTGCAGGCGTTGTTCGAGCGTCACCCGGAGGGCCCGATCTCGCTCGAGCGCGCCATGGAAAGCCTGTCACCGCAGAAGCTCTTCCGGCGCGACATGCTGGAGACGGAGGGGTTCCGATTCCCCGAGGGCAAAGTGCGCTTGGAAGACGGAATCTTCGTGACGCGCGCCTACGTGCTCGCTCGCCGCATCCTGTTCTCGGGATCCGGCCCGTTGTACCTCATCGCGTTGCGCGACGACGGCGGAAACATTTCGAGCCAGGCGATCGACCCGCAGAACTACGTGTCGTCATGTCGCACGATTGCCGAGACGCTGCGTGCCGGTGTTCCAGATGAGACACGCAGCAGCACCCTCATCCGTCAGTTCTTCACGCGCAAGGGCTTGCGGTTCTATGCACCGAAGCGCTGGATGCTCATGGATTCTGAACGTCGACACGAATGGGTCGATCTGCACCGCGCCTTTCTGAACGACTTCCTTGCCGAGTCGAGCGACGCGCGGATCGCGCATCCGACGGACCGGTTGAAGCTCGAACTCATTCGGGCCGGAGACGTGTCAGGCCTGGAACGCCTCATCGCGTCGGCGCCTGAACTCGAACATCTCCCTCGAGCGCTCGGAGCTCGCGCCGTTCCCGGCGGGCTCGAATTGACCATCTCGATGTCGCCGACATCGAACGATTCACCGCTGCGGAGTGCCGGAACCGGAATTCGAGCGCGACTCGCGGACCGCGTGTACCGTGCCTCGCGCCCGTACCTCGACCGCCGCGTCGTCCGCGGAGGCTCACGATGGATCGCGCGACTGCTCACCGGTGATGCTGCGGGGGCGACGCTGCTTCTTGCCGGACGCAAGGTCGCGCGCGCGGCGGCCATTCCCGGCCGACTCGCCTATCGCGCTGACGCATCTTCATCTGGCGACACCGGCGGCCCCAGCTACCGATTCGTCGTGCCGAACTCGCTCCTGCGTCGATACGGTGCGGATCGCGTCGACCTCTGGACGGTCG
The DNA here is from genome assembly GCF_001273845.1 of Leucobacter musarum subsp. musarum. GTDB lineage: Bacteria > Actinomycetota > Actinomycetes > Actinomycetales > Microbacteriaceae > Leucobacter > Leucobacter musarum. The sequence continues at coordinate 44,087 of NZ_JHBW01000087.1, read as the reverse complement.
CCCGTTCGGGGCGCCGGCTCAGTGGGGACCGCATTCGCGTGACGGCGGATCGCCGGCCCGGTCGCGAGGTTGCCGGTGTGCGGCTGTACACGACTGATCGCGGTAACCTCAGCCTCCACGGTCGCGGCGCCCGCCGCAGCTCGAGCGACTAGGCGTCGAGCACGTCGAGCGCGTGCTGCAGGTCTGCAGGGTATCGACTCGAGTACGTCACCCGTTCTCCCGACCCAGGGTGACGGAAGCCGAGTCGCATCGCATGCAGCCACTGCCGCGTGAGCCCGAGTCGGGCCGAGAGCGTCGGGTCGGCGCCGTACATGCCATCGCCCACGCACGGATGCCGTTGGGCAGCCATGTGTACACGAATCTGGTGTGTGCGACCGGTCTCCAACTGGATCTCGAGCAGCGTGGCGTAGGGGAAAGCTTCGAGCGTCTCGTAGTGCGTCACCGAGGGTTTGCCGTCGCGCGTAACGGCAAACTTCCACTCATGACCGGGATGGCGACCGATCGGCCCGTCGATGGTCCCCGCGAACGGATCCGGATGACCTTGCACGACGGCGTGATAGATCTTCTCCACCTCGCGCTCCTTGAACGCGCGCTTGAGGTCGCTGTACGCACGCTCACTCTTGGCCACCACCATGAGTCCGCTGGTGCCCGCGTCGAGGCGATGCACGATGCCCTGCCGCTCGGGCGGGCCTGAGGTGGCGATCCGGTACCCGGCTCCCGCCAGTGCGCCCAGCACTGTGGGGCCCTGCCAGCCCAATGATGGGTGCGCAGCAACGCCCGCGGGTTTGTCGATCACGACGATCTCGTCGTCATCGTGCACGATTCCGAGCTCCGGGAGGTCGACCGGAACGATCTCGGGGCCGCGCTTCTCCTGCCACGACACTTCGAGCCAGCCGCCTGCCGTCAAACGATCCGACTTGCCCAGCGTCCGACCGTCCATCACGACATCGCCAGAGCTCGCGATTTCCGCGGCGAAGCTGCGCGAGAATCCGAGCATTTTGGCGAGTGCGGCGTCGATGCGCTCGCCCGCGAGACCGTCGGGGACCGGAAAACTACGGTGTTCCATGTGCCTGGTCTTCTGCACCGTGTGCGTCGTCGCGTGGCTCCCCTGCAGGATCGGTAGCATCGGCATCGGACGTCGAATCGCGATCCCTGCGAGGTCGGGCATCGATCGAGACACCGAGAAGCGTGATCAGGATGAATAGGATCATCCCGGAGACGATGGCGATGTCGGCAATGTTGTAGATCGCTTCATTGAAGCCGAGCCACAACCAGGGCGTCGAGATGAAGTCAATTACGTGGCCCTGCGGAAAACCCGGCTCACGTGTCAGACGATCCGTCAGATTGCCGAGCACGCCGCCCAGGAGCAACCCGAGGAAAAGCGCCCACGCAACTGAGCGCAGTCGTCGAATCTGCCAGAGAACGACCACCACGACAGCGACCGCCAGAATGGTGAAGATCCAGGTCGAACCGGTTGCGAATGAGAACGCAGCTCCCGGATTGCGCACGAAGTGCCACCGCAGCAGCTCGCCCCACACGGGCACCGTTTGGCCCTCGACCAGATGGTCGACGACCCAGTTCTTCACGAGTTGATCGACAGAGAACACCACAGCCGCCACTCCGAGGAGGAGCAGCGGCACAAGCGCACGCCGTCGCGAGGCGGTGGGGATGCCCACCGCCTCGGAACCGTCGTTCACGTTCGCGACTACTACTGCAGGCCGTCAGGCGCGCCGGCCGGCTCAGGAGAGCCGTCGAGTCCGCGCAACTGCGACTGAATGTAGGAGCGAAGCGTTGAGCGGTACTCGCTCTCGAACTGACGCAGATCCTTGATCTTGAACTGCAGGTCGCTGCGCTCCTCGCCGAGCTGACGCAGTTCTTCAGCGCGCTGCTTCTGGGCCTCGTCGACGAGCTGCTTGGCGGTGCGCTCGGCGTCCTGGATCATCTGATCGCGCTTCGCCTCAGCGTCCGAGATGAGCTTGTCGCGGGTCGCTTCGCCCTCGTGCACGTGCTTGTCGTGCAGCTCGAGCGCGAGCTGCAGCATGGCGCTCGACTTGACTGCATCGGGCTGCGGAAGCGCCGTATCGGTCGAGGCGGCCGGTGCCGAAACCACGGGCGCTGCCACCGGCTGCGGTGCCGGCGCCTCGACCACGATGGTCTGCTCAGATGCTGCACCGTCGGAGGCATCAGCGCTCTCCGCAGCAGCAGTGCTCGACCCGGCGGCCGCGAGCTGCGCGGTCAGATCGTCGATCTGCGAGCGCAGTTCGGCTTTCTCCTGCTCGTGCTGGCGCAGCTCCTCGACGATGGTGTCGAGAAAATCATCGACCTGGTCGAGATCGTAGCCATCGCGGAACTTGGTGATCGTGAACTTCTGGTTCACGACATCTTCGGGAGTCAAGGCCATCGTTACGTCTCTTTCGCTTCGGGACCACTGACGTGGTCTAGAACAACGCTAGCAAATAAAGTCGGGTTCGCGCAGGCGAAGCGCAGCTGACTACAGGGCGGAGAGGATCGCGATCAGGATCCAGCAGGCAATCATCGTGAGCATCCACCCCAGATCAAGCGCCACCTGACCCAGTCGAATCGGCGGAAACACCTTACGGAACAGCTTGATCGGCGGGTCGGTCACCGAGTACACGAGCTCGACCAGAACGACCCAAAATCCGCGTGGCCGGAAATTGCGATTGAGTACCGTGACCCAGTCAAGGACGAATCTCGCCCACAGCACGAAGGTGTACACGCGCAGCGCAAGGATCAGAATGAAGGCGATCGCCCCAACGATCTGCACGCTCAGGCCGAGGGCGCGACGAAGAACGAACCACTGTCGCTCTTCTGAGAATCATCACCAGCGGTCTCGATGTGCTCGGGCGAGAGCAGGAAGACCTTGCTCGTCACACGTTCGATGCGCCCGTGCAGGCCCATCGTCAGTCCGCTCGCGAAGTCGATCAAGCGCTTGGCGTCACCGTCGTTCATGCGCGACACATTGACGATGACGGGAACACCGTCACGGAAGCTCTCCGCAATGACCGTGGCATCGCCGTACGCCGTCGGGTGCACCGTGAGGATCTCGTTCAACGCCTGGGGCGCCGCCTGGCGTGTCGGCGTCACGCGACGCAGCGGGGTGACGGAGGCGCGCTGGGGCGCCTGGCGCGGCGTGTCGGCCTTCGGCGCAGTCGCCGCTGGCTGGGCAGCGCGGGGGGCCGCCGGCTGCGGCGACTCGGTGCTCTGCGCGTCGAGGTCTTCCTCGGCGAGGCCCAGGAACACCATGGTCTTCTTCAGCGGGTTGCTCATTGTTTCTCCCAACGGTGCGGTGCTTCGAGACTACCGGGGGTCCGGGCGTTTCCCCGTGATTGCACTGCCGATCCGCAGGTGTGTCGCGCCAGCGGCAATGGCCTCCCGGAAGTCGTGCGTCATGCCCGCAGAAATGGCGGTCGCCTCGGGTGCGAGCGCGCGCACGCGCTCGGAATACTGGGCGAGTCGCTCGAATGCCGCGGCCGGCGGCTCTTCGAGCGGGGCAACTGCCATGACGCCACGCAGGCGAAGATCTTCGGCGCGCAATGTGCGCTCGGCGAGTGCTTCGAGGCCTGCAGGTGCAACTCCCCCGCGCCCCGGATCATCCGTGAGGTTGATCTGCAGGAACACGTCGAGCGGCGTACCGACACCGTCCAGGGCATCAACGAGACGCTCGCGATCAATGGAATGAATCGCACGGGCATAGCGGGCGGCTTGGCGTGCCTTCTTCGTCTGCAACTGTCCGATGAAGTGCCAGGACAGCGCGGGATCAGCTACCGCTTCCGCCTTTTCCTGGGCTTCCTGGTGCCGGTTTTCACCCACATCGCGAACGCCGTGCGCCGCGAGCTCCGTGACCAGAGCAGCCGGGTGAAACTTGGTCACCACGATCAGCGTCAGATCGTCGGGCTGCCGCCCCACGGCCCGGGCAGCGTCAGCGATCTCGGCGCGCACCGAGGCGAGGCGATCCCCGAGCCCCGGGTATGCGAGCGTTGCATCGTCTGCCATGTGCGCGACCCGTCGCCGCTACCGGAGGAACTCGGGAATGTCGAGATCGTCGTCGTCATCTCCGTCGAATGCCGGATCCGACAGTTGCGCCTCGACCGGAGGGTTGGAGAGCACCTCGCCGAACTGCCCGGTCGGCGGATTCTGCGTAGCGGCCTCGCGATCCTGCGATGCATTGAATCCCGGGTAGCCCAGGCCCGTAGCCTCCGCGGTCGCACCCGCGGCGCGCGGTGCCGGCGCGGCGACGTCTTCCAGGCTCTCGACATGACTGCCGCGACGTCCACGCTCGGGGCCGGTGACCTGGGGGCTCGGCTCCTCGTCGAAGCCGGCAGCGATCACCGTGACGCGCACCTCATCGCCGAGCGTGTCATCGATGACGGTACCGAAAATGATGTTGGCTTCAGGGTGCACCACGTCTTGCACCAGCGTGGAGGCCTCGTAGATCTCGCTGAGCGCGAGGTTGGATGACCCCTGAATCGACAGCAGCACGCCGTGCGCGCCTTCGACCGATGCCTCGAGCAGCGGAGATGCGACGGCGAGCTCAGCGGCCTTAATCGCGCGGTCGGCTCCCCGTGCGGAACCGATGCCCATGAGTGCCGCACCCGCGCCCTGCATGACCGACTTGACGTCGGCGAAGTCGAGGTTGATGAGACCCGGTGTCGTGATGAGGTCGGTGATCCCCGAGACTCCGGCGAGCAGCACCTGGTCCGCGGCGGCGAATGCTTCGATCATGCTGATGCCCGGCTCGCTGATGTCGAGCAGGCGATCGTTCGGTACAACGATGAGCGTATCCACGGCCTCGCGAAGCGTGTGCACCCCGGAATCGGCCTGTGCAGCGCGGCGCTTCCCCTCGAAGCTGAACGGTCGAGTGACGACGCCGATGGTGAGTGCGCCGATCGACTTCGCGATACGCGCGACCACGGGAGCGGCGCCCGTTCCGGTACCGCCGCCCTCCCCCGCGGTGACAAAGACCATGTCAGCCCCCGACAGAGCCTCCTCGATCTCCTCGGCGTGATCCTCAGCCGCACGTCGCCCGACCTCGGGGTCGGCGCCGGCGCCGAGACCACGGGTCAGCTCGCGCCCCACATCGAGCTTGACGTCGGCATCGCTGAGCAGCAGCGCCTGGGCATCGGTGTTGACAGCGATGAACTCGACTCCGCGGAGTCCGAGTTCGATCATGCGGTTGACGGCGTTCACGCCGCCGCCGCCGACGCCGACGACCTTGATCACCGCAAGGTAGTTCTGGTTCGCTGACACGTGGTTCCTCCGCCCCTAACCTTCAACCTCTACTTAAGGTTAAGTGTTAGTATCGCCGTATACATTTCCTGCGCACCACCGTATGGGGAGTGCCCCGCCACCAGAGGCAGACACGCCGCGACCGGTACGAAACTTCGTCCGAACGCGTCCGTGCGCATGCCGCCACGCCGTTATTGCACGAATACGGGAGCCTCGGACGACGAGACATCGATTCGGCTCACCGACTGATCGGCGAGTGCAGTGAGCATCGTTTGCAGCACCACTGCCTTGCGACGCGTATCCGTCGCATCGCCCCAGAGCACTTCAACTCCCGAGGCGAGCGTCAACGTCACGTCCTGCGCGCTCGTCGCCGTCGCGCCCACGATCTGAGCCCGAAGCTCGTCGGGCATGTCGCGCAACGACCGAGCGGCCGAGTGAAACGCGTCAGAATCGAGGTTGGCGAGTGCGCCACCGGCAACCGGCACTCCGGCCGGGGCCGCCTCTGCGGTACCGAGCAGCACTCCAGCGGCATCGTAGATCGAGAACCCCGCGTCACCGGCGACCGAGAGGACGGGCACGCGTTCTTGGATCCGCACAATGAGAGTGTGGGGCGGCACGCGCTCAACGGCATAGCGTTGAATAACCGGGAAAGGTTCGAGCGCGCGATGCACCTCGGCATCGTCGACGAGAGCAAGAGGCACGCCGGTGAAGCGCTGCAGCGCCGCCGAGATGTCTGCTTCGTTGACCGTCGCCGCGCCTTCGACGCGGACGTCGCGTACGGCCATGAGTGGTGTGAACACCCCTGCCGCAACGAAGAGGGCGAGGGCCGCGCCGACGCTTCCAGCAATGATCCAGAATCGCCGTCGCCCTCTCGAGGCAGCAGAGAAACGCTTCCGTTCCAGACGGAAGCGCGCGCGCCGCTGCTTCGCGGCAGCTTTCAGTCGACGTTCTGCGGCACGCACGCTGTCGGGCTCGCCCCGCTCGCGCCGGCGCTCCAGCGACGTCTCTGCACCCGCGCGAATTGCGCGCACATCGCTGAGATCGACCGTCGGTGCCACCGCTGCCTCGCGGCTCGACGATTCGGCGTCATCAACCGGCGACGCGGGGGAACCCGCCTCAGGCACGGCCTCAAGCCCAGTGTCGGGCGCGGAGGCGTTCTGGTGCTTGCTCATCCCGGCGCGGCGCCCTCGGAGCCGATCCACGATCGATGGCGCGTCGCCGCGCTCCGCCGCGCTCGCGTCGAACGGCGTTGCACCGCGCGCCCGCTCCGGCGTGCGCGGCTCCGCGGAAGCGGGCCGCGATGCTTCGGGCTCTGGCTCTGGCGAGCGATCGAACCCGCTCGGCCGCTTCACCGCGCCTCGGGCTCGAACCGGTCGCGCAGCGCCTCGACGACCTGAGGAATGATGCGATACACCGTGCCGCAGCTCATCGTGACCATGACGTCGCCGGGCCGTGCGATCTCGGCGAGGTACGCCGCGGCGTCGCCCCACTCGGGCAGATAGGTCACTCGCTCAGCATCGACGAAGTCGTCAGACACGAGCGCGCCGGTCACCTCGGGCGCCGGATCTTCGCGTGCGCCGTCAACAGCGAGCACCACGGTGTGATCAGCGCCCTGCTCGAGCACCTCGGCAAATTCGCGGTGGAACAGGCGCGTTCGGCTGTAGAGGTGCGGTTGGTGGATCGCGATGAGCCGCCCGTCCCCGACCACCGCGCGCGCGGAATCCAGCAGAGCAGCAACCTCGGTCGGGTGGTGCGCGTAGTCGTCGTACACACGCACCCCGCCCACCTCTGCGTGGAACTCGAACCGTCGCTTCGTACCCCCGAACTCGGCGATGGCGGTGAGTGCCGCATCGGGCGCCCAGCCGAGCCCGGTCAGAACCGCGAGCGCTCCGACCGCATTCACCGCGTTATGCGTGCCGAACACGGAAAGCTGCGCACTGTAGCGCTCGCCTGCGATTTCGACGGTGAAGCGAACGGGCCCCGAGTCATCGACCTCGACGATGCGCACGTCGGCGCTCTCGTCTCGACCGAAGGTGCGAATCGCGGCAGCACTCCCCTGCGCACGCACAGCCTCGAGCACTTCGCGCGCTCCCGGGTCGTCCGCAGAGATGACGATCTGCTCGCTCGCCCCGCGGGCGAAATCGACGAATGCCTGCATGAACGCCTCGCGCGAGCCGTAGAAGTCGAGGTGCTCGGGATCGACGTTGGTGATCAGCGCGACAGCAGTGTCGTAGAGCAGGAAGGACTTGTCGGATTCATCCGCCTCGATCACGAAGAGGTCGTCTGCTCCGGTTCCAGAGCTCGTTCCCAACGACTCAATAATGCCGCCGTTGACGAACGACGGATCAGCACCGAGTCCGAGCAACCCGGTCACCAGCATGCCCGTCGAGGTCGTCTTTCCGTGCGCGCCGGCCACCGCGACCAGTCGCCCGGAACGCGCGAGCCAGGCGAGCGCCTGTGATCGGTGCAGCACCGGAATGCCGGCCTCCAGTGCGCGCTGGTACTCGGGGTTGTCCGTCCAGAGTGCACCCGTCACGACGAGGGTGTCCGCGTCGCCGACGTTCGCCGCATCGTGACCGATGCTCACGTGAATGCCGAGGGCCTCGAGCGCCGCGGTTGAGTAGTTCGCGCTCCGGTCAGAACCAGTGACGCGCACCCCCGCCTCATGCAACATGCGGGCGATTCCGCTCATGCCCGACCCGCCGATACCGACGAAATGGACGTTGCCGAGATCTTCAGGGATCTCCAGCTCGAGATCGGGATAGATCATGGCGCCTCCTCAGCACGAACCGACAATCAAGAGTATCGCGCGACGCCCGCGCGACGAGTTCACGCGCTGCGCGTCGCGCTTAACGCTTCGCGCACGAGGCTCAGCAGTCGCGCCGTTCCATCGAGCGAGCCTGCGCGGCGCGCGCGCTCCGACATGTCGGCGAGTCGCGCATCATCGACGATCAGCGGGATCAGGGTGTGCCGCACCCATTCGGCGCCGAGCTCGCCGTCTTCCACCAGCAGAGCACCGCCCGCTTCGACGACGCCCGCCGCGTTGAAACGCTGCTCGCCGTTGCCGACCGAATAGGGCACGAGCACTGACGGGACTCCCAGTCCGGCAAGCTCGCTCACGGTGGTCGATCCCGCGCGCGACACCGCAAGATCGCAGGCCGCAAAGGCCAGATCCATGCGATCGCAATACGGCACCACCGAGTAGCCCGGCACCCCCGGGTCGGCGAGCTCAGTGAGTCCGCCCCAGACGTGCAGCACCTGCACTCCGGCCGACACCAGTTCGCGGGCCGAACCAGAAATTCCCTGGTTCAACGCCCGCGCGCCGAGCGACCCGCCAGTGACGAGCAATGTGCGGTGGTCGGGAGCGAGCCCGAAGTGGGCACGGGCCTCGGCACGAAGCGCCTGCCGATCGAGCCCCGCAATCTCCGGCCGCAGCGGCATTCCGGTCACACGGGCGCCCGTGATCGGGGTGCCCGCAAACGTCACCCCGACGTACGGCGTGCTCCGTGCGCCGAGCTTGTTCGCCATTCCAGGCTTCGCATTCGCCTCGTGAATCACCACCGGAATACGCTCGCGCGCGCCGGCACGATAGGCCGGAGCCGCCGCGTATCCGCCGAATCCGATGACCACATCGATGTTGCGCTCACGAATCAGGGCGCGCACCTGCGAGACCGCCCGAGCGAATCGCCAGGGAAAACGGAACGCGGCGAGGTTCGGTCGACGCGGAAACGGAAGCCGTTCGATGTGCACGAGCTCATATCCGCGTTCCGGAACCAGTCGCGCTTCCAGCCCTTCTCGGGTGCCGAGCACCACGATCACCGCGTCCGGCTCCTCGGCGCGGATCAGATCGGCGAGGGCGAGCAGCGGGTTCACGTGCCCGGCGGTGCCGCCGCCGGCGAGCAGATAGTGGGTCATTGCGGTGAGATCTCCTCTGAGTGCTGTGCGGTATCGCGCGCGATCGAAATCACCACGCCGATGGCGATGAGACACGCGATGAGTGCGGTGCCTCCCGAACTGATGAGCGGGAGCGGCACCCCGAGCACGGGGAGGATGCCGATCACGACGCCGATGTTCACGAATGCCTGGCCCACGATCCACACGAGAATGCCCCCGACGACCGTGCGGCCGAAGCGGTCGCGCGTACGTGTGATGAGGCGCAGCATAACCACCGTGAGTACGACGAATAGCGCGATGACCAGCAGTGCGCCGATGAAGCCGAGCTCCTCGCCGATGATGGCGAAGATGTAGTCGTTGTCGGCTGCGGGGAGCCACGACCACTTCGCCTTCGAATTGCCCAGTCCGACCCCGAAGAACCCGCCGCCAGCGAGCGCCCAGAGCCCGTGCGTCGCCTGCCAGTCGATGCCACTGTAGTCGTCAGTGCCGCCTGCATGGCTGAGGAGCCGCTGCATGCGGTTCGGACTGGATAGCACGAAGAAAGCCACCGCCAGGGCTCCGCCCAGTGCGGTCACCCCGAGTGTCTTCCAGCTGATGCCGCCGAAGTACATCGCACCGAACACGATGGCCGCCATGATGAGTACCGTGCCGAGATCTCGGCCGAGCAGCACCACGCCGAGCGCAATGACGGCGCCCGGCAGCACCACCGGAATGAGCTCGTGTCGCATCTGCCCGAGGAGCGGCTCCTTGCGCTGCAAGACGGCACCGACCCAGACCACGAGGGCGAGCTTCAGCGCTTCAGAGGGCTGAGCGGTGAACCCGCCGATTTGAATCCAGTTGCGGTTGCCGTAGACCTCGACGCCGAGTGGCGTGAACACGAGCAGCTGCAGCACGATGCCGATACCGAGGAACAGCCACGCGTACCGCTTCCAGAACTGCATCGGCATCGCTGCGGCAACGAGCATCAGTGGGATGCCGATCACCGCGAAGATCACCTGCCGCCAAAAGCCGCCGAAGAAGCCCTGGTCCGCAAGATAGGAGGTAATCGAAGATGACGACAGCACCATGATGAGGCCAAACCCCACCAAGAGGAAGGTGATGGTGTAGAGCGCGACAACGGTGCGATCCGACCCGGTGCGCAGCACCCCGCCCAGACGGATGATCGCCTGAATCGGAGCTCTGCCCGTGCCGTCGCTCGGCCCCGCACCCGCTGACATCACTCCAGCTCTCGCACAGCCGCCTGGAACCGACGGCCGCGATCGGAGTAGCTCTCGAACTGGTCCATCGAGGCCGCCGCCGGCGAGAGCAGCACGATGTCTCCGGGTTGGCCGATCCCGAGCGCTTCCGTCACGACCGCGCGCATGATCCCGTCCGCGTCCAGGTCGGCGTCGATGATGTCGATCACCGGTCGTTCGCCGAGGTGCCGCCGCAGCGCCTCGAGCACGGGAGCTCGATCCCGACCGATGACAATGGCCCCGCGCAGTCGATGCGCGTGGGCACTCACGAGCGCGTCGATATCGACGCCCTTGAGGAGCCCGCCCAGCACCCAGACGACATCCGTCAACGCGCGCAAGGAGGCGTCGGCAGCGTGCGCGTTCGTCGCCTTCGAATCATCGATCCAACGCAGATCGCGGATTTCGCCGAGGTGCTGCGCACGGTGGGGGTCCGGCGTGAAACTCAGGATCGCACTCGCGATTTCGCCGGGTTCGACTCCGCGCGAGCGTGCGAGTGCGCTGGCCGCGAGAATGTTCTGCACCATGTGGGGCGCACCGAGATCGTGCTCGGCGAGCTCGTCGACGGTCACCAGCTCATAGGCTTCGGATCGCCGACCCGCATGGAACCCGCGATCGACGAGAATTCCCTCGACGACCCCGAATCCGCTCGAGGGCGGGGTATCGAGACCGAAGCTGATCGCGCGAGCACCCTCGATCACATCGGCTGCTTCGACCATGCGTTCCGTCTCGGCGTCCGCACGGTTGTAGACACAGGCGGCTTGCGTGCGCTCGTACACCTTTGCCTTCGCGGCCCAGTAGGCCGCGGGGCTCCCGTGCCAATCGAGATGGTCGTCAGCGAAGTTCAGGCACGCACTCGCGTACGGCGAGATCTGGCCGAGGCGCTCGAGCTGAAAGCTCGACAGTTCGACGACGATGACGTCGTAGCCCTGCGGATCACGGAGTGCGTCAAGAATCGGCGTCCCGATATTCCCGGCCGGCGTAACGCGAAGTCCCCCCGCCGCGAGCATGTGCGCGGTGAGCTGGGTGGTCGTGGTCTTCCCGTTGGTGCCGGTGATGCAGATCCAATCGGCGACGCGATCGGTCTTATCTCGCAGGCGCCATCCGAGCTCGATATCGCCCCACACGGTCACGCCGCGCTCAGTCGCCCACGTCGTCAGCGGGTGATCGGGTCGATAGCCCGGCGACACCACGATGAGTTCGGGATCGAAGTCCGTGAGATCCGCGAGCTGCGCCGTGTCATCGTCATCCACGAATCGTTCCGCACCGATGACGTCGAGCAGTCGTTCGCGCTCCGCATCGGGCGCTCCGAAGATCACCCGCACCCTCGCGCCGAGTTCGACCAGCGTGTCGGCGACCGAGAACCCGGTCACGCCGAGGCCGAGCACGGCCACACGCAATCCGCTCCAGTCGTGGTGCCAGCTGGAGAGCGCCGAGACCCGGTCGGCCACCAGTCGTGCGTAGATTGCCGCCGACCCCCCGGGTTCCTGCGCCTCCGCGTTCGTGTCGCCCATGCTCATCGCGTCGTGTCCTTTCACGGCTGCTGCAGCAGCCATTCGCCGTAGAAGGCACCGACCCCAGCGATGACGAACAGTGCCGCGACGATCCAGAATCGAACCACGACCGTGACTTCCGCCCATCCCTTGAGCTCGAAGTGATGGTGGATCGGGCTCATCAAGAAGATACGTTTGCCGTGGGTCACCTTGAAGTAGATGCGCTGCACGATGACCGAACCGGTCTCGATGATGAAGAGCCCGCCGATGAGCAGCAGCAGCACCTCGGTGTGGGTCAGGATCGCGAGGGCCGCGATGGCGCCGCCGATGCCCATGGAGCCGGTGTCGCCCATGAAAATGTGTGCGGGATTCGTGTTCCACCACAGGAAGCCGGCGACGCCGCCGAGGAATGCCGCGGCGATGACCGCGAGATCCATGGGATCGCGCACGTCATAGCAGCCGGGTTCGGATCCCGTGCTAATGCAGCTCTGCGCCGACTGCCAGAACCCGATCAGCAGGTAGGCACCGAAGGCAAAGATGGCCGACCCCGCGGCGAGTCCGTCAAGGCCGTCAGTCACATTCACGGCATTCGTCGTTGCCGTCACGATGACCATCACCCAGATCACGACCAGGCCGACGCCCGCGATCGCTCCGAAGGTCATGAAGTCGAACGGCAGGTCCCTGAACACCGAGATGTGGGTGGAGACCGGTGTAATCCCGGCCTCATTCGCGAACTGCAGTCCGAGCACTGCGAATGAGACGGCGATGATGACCTGACCGGCGATCTTCGCCCAGCCGCCGAGCCCGGCGGACTGCTGCTGACGCGTCTTCATAAAATCGTCGATGAACCCGACGAGCCCGGCCCCGACCGCCATGAGAATGACCAGCAACGCCGAAGGCGACGGCTGCTCTCCCATGATGAGTTTGCCCACGAAGTACGCAATCACCGACCCCGAGAGGAAGATGATGCCACCCATGGTGGGGGTGCCGCGCTTGACCTCGTGCTCTTTCGGTCCGTCGACACGGATCGGCTGGCCCCAGCGCAGGCGATTGAATATTCGCACGAACAGCGGTGTCAGCAGCAGCGAATAGAGCAGCGAGAACCCGCCCGCGATCAGCAGCGCGATCATGCGTGCGCCTCCCCGAGTCGGTCGCCGAGTTGCTGCAGCCCTGCGGCGTTCGAGGACTTCACGATGACCGTGTCATTCGGGCGGAGTGTGTCGGAGAGGTAGGCGAATGCCTCGTCCTGAGTTTCGAAGAACACGCTCTCGCCGTCCCACGATCCCTCGTTGATCGCGCTGATGTGCAGCTGGCGAGCTGCGGCGCCGACGACGACGAGCTCTGAGATGCGCAGGCGCACAGCCTGCAAAGCGACCCGGATGTGCTCTTCGATCGAGTACTCGCCGAGCTCGCTCATCGCACCCAGCACGGCGACGGATCGCCCGTCTGGCTTGCGAATCTGCGCCAGCGTGCGGAGCGCCGCGCTCATTGAGTCGGGGCTCGCGTTGTAAGCGTCGTTGATGATCGTGATGCCGTCACGGCCACCGAGCACCTCCATGCGCCCCGGTGCGGCGAGTGTCGCCGCTTCGAGCTCGGCGACGACGTCGCTGAGTCCCAGGCCGAGTTCGAGGCCGACCGTTGCCGCCGCGAGTGCGTTCATCACATGGTGCTCCCCCAGCACCCGGAAGTGCACGGGAGCTTCTGCACCGTCGGCGCGGATCGTGAACCGCGTGCCCTCGGCCGATGATTCGATGTCGGCACCACGCACGTCCGCGTCCGCGCCCAGACCGAACCAGCGCACGCGCGCGCGCGTCAAGTCGGCCATTTGTGCAACGCGCGGATCATCGCGGTTGAGCACGGCGACGGCGGACTCGGGAAGGTCGCGCACCATCTCGCTCTTGGTACGGAAGGTGGTTTCGATGCCACCGAACTCGCCGGCGTGGGCAAGCCCCACGGTGAGCACGACTCCGATGTGCGGAGGCGCCATGGCGGTCAACCGGGCGATTTCGCCCTCGCCGCTCGCGCCCATCTCGGCGACCAGCGTGCGAGTGTCTGCGGCAACGCGCAGCATCGTCAACGGCCCGCCGACCTCGTTGTTGAACGATTTCGCTGAGGCCACCGTGGCTCCGGTGCGCTCGGCCATGGATTGCACGAGGTTCTTGGTCGTGGTCTTGCCGTTCGAGCCGGTGATCCCGACAATGGTCAGATTCCCTGCCGCACGCACTCGACTCACGACCTCGGTCGCGAGATCGCCGAGCGCGATCGTACTGTCGGCGACCACGATCTGCGGAACTCGGTCGTCGACTTCGTGTTCGACGACGAGCAACGACGCGCCCGCGTCGATGGCACGATCGGCGAAGCGGTGCCCATCGGTTTCTTCGCCGCGGCGGGCAAAGAAGATATGCCCGGGGCCGACCTCGCGCGAGTCCGTCTGGGATTCACCGGAGACGATCGTCGTGTCGGGCACGCCGGTCGCTCCCGGAACGAGGCGTCCGCCGACGGCGGTCGCAATCTCGGCGAGTGTCAGTTCAATCACGGGAGCAATCCTGCCTCGCGGAGCGCGCCGCGAACTTCGTCACGCGCCGAGTACGGAAGGAATTTCCCGGCGACTTCTTGGTGGTCCTCGTGTCCTGGACCGGCATACAAAATAACATCCCCGGGTTCGGCAAGCGAAATGGCGAGCCGCACGGCGGTGCGCGGGTCACCCTCTTCAATGACCGTCGCGTGGTGTGCGGAACGGGCTCCGGCGAGCAGCTGCGCGCGAATCACCTCCGGCGGCTCGGAGCGGGGGTGATAATCGCAGACGATCACGGTGTCAGCCCCAGCTGCGGCGATACGACCCATCTCCTCGCGCTTCGTGGTGTCGCGATCCCCGTCGGCTCCGAACAAGAAGATCACCTTTCCCGGAGCGACTTCGCCGAGTGCATCGAGCATCGCTTCGAATGCACCCGGGGTGTGTCCGTAATCGACGTAGAAGCGGGGCCCGTCGCTTCCGGGCAGCGTCATCTGCTCGAGCCGCCCCGGAATGAACACCGGAATGCGCCCCCGTTCGAGACCCGCCTCGACCTGGGCGAGCGGGATGCCTGCCTCGTGCAGCATGATGAGCGCCAACGCCGCGTTTTCGGCCATGAACCGGCCGAACACCGGCACGCTGCCCCGGAAGTGCGCGCCCTCCGGCCCCTGCAGAACGAACGATACGCCGTCGAGGTTTTGCCGGGTGACCGCCAGATGCCAATCGGCGTCCTGGCCGTACTCGGTGGCCAGCCTGGTGACGGGGATCTTCGACTCGCGCGCAACGCGCTGCCCCCACGGAGTGTCGACGACGACGACCCCGCGCGCGGCGTGCTCCGGAGCAAACAACGCCAGCTTGGCCGCGAAATAGGTTTCGAGATCACCGAATTCGTCGAGGTGATCCTGCGAGAAATTGTTGAACGCGACCACGTCGAAATGCACGCCGTCGAGTCGGTGACGCACGACCGCCTGCGCTGAAACCTCGAGCGCGACGCCCGACACTCCGACCTCGACCATGCGGGCGAGCAGTCCATGCAATTCGGAGGCTTCGGGGCTCGTCAGGTTGCTCACGATGACCTCGTCGCCGATGCGGCGCTCAGCGGTCGAGCTCAATCCGGCGGTGATGCCCGCGGCGCGCAGCAGTTCGGCGATGAGGTACACGACGCTGGTCTTGCCGTTCGTTCCGGTCACTCCGAAGGTGCGGGCCGACAATGCCGCCGTGCCATAGACCCGCGCCGACACCTCGCCGAGCACCGTGCGCGGGTGCGACTCCGAAACAAGCACGGGCACATCGAGGCCCGCTTCGCGCACCCGGTGCACACCGGCCGCGTCCGTGAGGATGGCGACGGCGCCTGACTGCACGGCTTGCGCCGCAAAATCGGCACCGTGCCGGTGCGCACCCGGCATCCCGACGTAGAGATCCCCGGGGCGCACGTCGCGCGAGTCCAGCGAGACCCCGGTCGCGGCGAGTCCTGCGACGGATCCATCGACCGTGAATCCGAAGTCGCCGACCACCGCCTCGAGCGAAGCGGGATTGGGGCTCTGCGGGCGAATGCTCAAGGCATCTCCGGTACTCACGGGTGTGTGCCTCCTGGGGCGTGTGTCAATATTCGGTCGGGAGCGGGGTGAACTCGCCCGTCGACGGCGGGATGTGGAAGGTGCGAATCGTCGCTTCAGCCGCGTCACGGAACGCCGTGATCGCGGCGACGCCGCCGTCGCCGCCATTTGATGGGAACGCCACTGATGCTACCGCGACATATTGCGGGTCGTCGGCCGGGAAGATACCGGCGAAGGAGTTCACGTAGGTATCGCGATACAGTCCCGTCGCCGGATCGACCTGCTCGGCGGTACCGGTCTTGCCGGCGATCCGATACCCCGGAATCGCCAGGATGTCTTTGAACCAGGCCTCGGTGGTCACGGTCTCGAGCATGGCCATCATGTCGGCCGCCGTGCTCTGCTGAATCGCAGTCACATCGTCCCCGTGATCCATGGCGGTCTTCGTACCGTCCGCCGCGACGCAGTCCGCGACCAGCGCGGGCGGCACCCGCACTCCGCCGTTCGCGATGGTCTGATAGACACCTGCAGTCTGCACGATCGTCGACGAGAGCCCCTGGCCGAACATCGTGTTGTAGGAAGTCTGGCGATCCCAACCCGTGTAATTCGCGAGTTGACCGGAGTCCTCGAGCGGCATACCCGCTTCCGTGGACTCGCCGATCCCGAATTTACGGAGGTAGTCGTAGCGCACTTCGGGGCTCAACTGATTGCCGAGCATCGAGGTGCCGACGTTTGACGACTGGGTCAGAATCCCAGTCAACGTCCACGGCATCTCCGGGTGGGAGAACGCATCACCGAAGCGCACGTCGGGTTCGGGCGTGAGATAGTCAGGCGTCAGATTCTGCGACAGCGGCGTCGAGACGCCCTGGTCGATGAGTGCCGCAGCGGTAATCGCTTTAAATGTCGAGCCGGGCTCGTACGGGCTCGTGAAGGATCGCGCCTCGCGCTTTCCGGGGTCGCCCGCGTCGACATCGTTCGGGTCGACCGAGCCGTCCTCGGCCACTGCGACGAGCTCACCGGTTTTCACGTTCATAATGACGAGCAGGCCCCACTCGGCCGCGACATTCTGCACCTGCTGGTTGATGGCCTGCTGCGCCTCCCACTGCAGGTCGCGATCGAGCGTGAGCTCCACCGTTCCGCCGTCTTGGACCTTGCGCGTCACCACGACGCTGCCCGGGAGCGCGACATTGTCCTCGCTCCGCTCGTAGGTCTCGGTGCCGTCCACGCCGGTCAGGCACGCGTTCTGCGAAAGTTCAATGCCCGCCAGCGGCTCGTCGTCCGCGCCGAAGAACCCGACAATGTTGCCCCCGACCGCGCCGTTCGGATAGGTGCGCTGATGCTGGCTCTCGAACGTGAGCCATGGGATGTCGAGCGCCTTGAGTGCGTTGAGCTGGGTGAGATCGATGGATCGCTTCACGTAGGCGAAGTCAGACTTCGGGTTGTCTTTCAGCGCGTCATCGACGATCTGCTGAATGTCGTCCGCACTCTGACCGGTGATCTTGCCGATCTCAGCAAAGGCCTGCGCGGCGGTCACTTCGACCGTGCCGACGCCGCGCTCGGTGTCGGCACGGTAGAACACGCCCTTGTTGAGCTTCGTGTTCTTCGGGGAGAGTTGCACGTCGTAGCGTTCATCGGTCGTCGCGAACACCTCGCCGTTGCGATCGACGATGTCGCCGCGCACACTCGGAATCGCTACGGGCACCGCACGTTTGTCTTTCGCGTCCTCGTTCAGCGCCGCGGCTGAGACCACCTGCACATCGACGAGTCGCACGAGAAAGACGAGTGAGGCGACGACGATGATGCCAAGCGCAATGGCTCGGCGCAGCGACGAACCGCGCATTCTCAGCATGCCGTACCTCTCCCTCTCGGCCGCCGACGGGACGCGCTAGTGGGTGTCGGGAGCCGGAAGCTTTCCCGACAACCGTACCGGCGGATCCATGGTTTCCGACTGAGCGCCCGCGGCCTGTCCGCGAGGCACCAGCAATCCCGCAGCGTCGACGACCGGCATGTTCTCGAGTGTCGAGTTCGGAATCAGGTTGCCACTGGCTTCGGTCGTCTCGGAATCAAGCGCACCCAGCACCGCGCCGTCGCTCAGACGCAGCGTTGCGGGGCGCGTGTTCTGCACCATTCCGAGGGCGGCAGCGTTCTCCGCGAGGTTCTGCGGGGAGGCCAGCTTGTCGACGTTCTGTGACAGCACACGCTCCACGCGGCCCAGGTCGCGCTGCTCGGTTTCGAGCGCGCGCGTCTCGTAGGCGCCCTGTGAAATCGCGATGCTGAGGCCGAGCTGCGTGGCGAAGATGGCGAGGATGATGCCGACTCCCGCGAGCGCGATGGCAAGCGGACTGCGGCGCGGGCGGGGTACCGCTGACGGCACCGAGACCGGCCGCAGATGGCGCTCCCCCGGCGTTGTCGTCGGCGCCTGAGCCGGCGCACCGAGCCGCAGCGCGGCGGAGTCAAAGTTGACCGGAAGCGTTGCGCTCATCGCACGTCCCTCACTCGTTCGGCGGCGCGAAGCCGGACCGGGATGGCCCGCGGATTGCGGGCCCGTTCTGCATCGTCTGCAAGTTCCGCGCCTCGAGTGAGCAGACGGAACTCGGGGCGGTGCTCGGGCAGTTCCACCGGAAGCCCGGCGGGAGCGGTCGACGTCGACCGGCGCGACAGCTCGCGCTTGACGAACCGGTCTTCGAGCGATTGGTACGACATGATGACGGCACGACCGTCGACGGCCAGGAGGTTCAGTGCTGCGGGTATCGCGCGCTCCAGCACGGCCAGCTCTGCGTTGACCTCGATGCGCAGCGCCTGGAACACGCGCTTGGCGGGATGCCGCTGGTCGCGCACGGCTGCGGGGGTGGCCTCCTGCAGCACGTCGACGAGCTCCCCGCTGCGCGTGATCGGCGCGAGTGCGCGGGCAGCGACAATGGCTCGCGCGTACCGCCCCGCCAGCGGCTCCTCGCCGTAGCGTTCGAAGATCGCGCGGAGTCGCCCCTCAGGCGCTTGTGCGAGGACATCGGCGGCGGTCTCGCCACGGCTCTGGTCCATGCGCATGTCGAGCGGCGCGTCCTGCGCATAGGCAAAACCGCGATCGGCCTCATCGAGCTGCAGCGACGACACGCCGAGATCGAACAGCACGCCGTCGATCCGGTCGAAGCCGCTGTCGTGTACCGCCCGCGCGATGTCGTCGTATACGGCGTGCACGCGGATTGCGCGGGCACCGAAGCGCTCCAGTCGTTTTCCGGCCAGCGCGAGCGCTTCGGTGTCACGGTCGAGGCCGATCACCGTGAGGTTCGAAAAGCGCTCGAGCAGAGCTTCCGTGTGCCCGCCCATGCCGAGCGTTGCGTCGACGATAACCGGCCCGTCGGCACTCCCGGCAGTCGTTGCGACCGGAGCGAGGAGTTCGATGCAGCGGTCGAGGAGCACTGGCGTGTGCAGCTCGCTCGGATCGCGTGAGATGTCGTGCGTCATGGGATTCCGGGCTAGAACAGCCCCGGGATCACCTCCTCCTCAATTTCGGAGAACGACGCTTCCTGCGCCGCCAAGTAGGTCTGCCAGGCGTCGAGATCCCAGATCTCAGCGCGCGTGCCGGCACCGATGACCGCGACGTCACGGTCGAGCCCGGCGTAGGTGCGCAGATTCTGCGGGATCGTGACGCGGCTCTGCTTATCCGGCGTCTCGGGGTGCGCCCCCGAGAGAAACACGCGCAGGTAGTCGCGTGCCTGTTTGGAGGCGAGCGGAGCCGAGCGGACCTG
This sequence comes from Leucobacter musarum subsp. musarum, assembly GCF_001273845.1. Lineage (GTDB taxonomy): Bacteria > Actinomycetota > Actinomycetes > Actinomycetales > Microbacteriaceae > Leucobacter > Leucobacter musarum. Next base: position 24,410 of record NZ_JHBW01000087.1, on the reverse strand, counting down.
ATCGTGCAGCACCTGGAACTCGGTTTCGCTGAACACATAGAGGCTGCGCTCTTGACCGCGAGTAATGACGAGCCCATCCGCGAATTCATCCCGAAACTTCGCCGGCAGGATCAACCGGCCTTTATCGTCCAGGCGCGGCGTGAAGGTTCCCAGAAGCATGGGCCCTCCCTCCACCGTCTCGTTCTAGTTCCCAGTTTACTCCACTTTCCTCCACCAGTTGCGAGATTGGCTCCACTTTATTCCCGAATTCGCGAAAATTCGCCGATGCATGCCCCTGAAAGACGCGCGCGACCGGGCCCGCAACTGCCCGCGCAGTCGCCAAATATCGCCGAGACTCCGCGTCATATCTCCGAAGATCGCACCGCCGAGCGACGCTGGGGAGCAAAGTGGAGGGAGTTCCGCCGCCGATGCAGAATCAGACGGTGTACCCCAGCCTCAGACGGCGCATCCCAGCCACCGGGGGCACGACTGCACGCACCCGATGGCAGTGAGATGCCTGCACTCAGGCCGAGGGAGTGCGAGTGTGCGCGAGTGGTCACCCCGGAAACACAAAACGGGCGCCGGACTCAGTCCGACACCCGTTCACGGTGCAATCACGCGCGCCTACGGCGCATCGATCAGCGTTCCACCCCGCGCTGCGCTCCGTGGGCCGGCGCTATAGCGCCGCCGAACGCGGTCCAGAAACGCGATGCGTTTCTGATCAGCGTTCCACCCCGCGCTCCACTCCGTGGGCCGGCGCTGTAGCGCCGCCGAACGCGGTTCAGAAACGCGATGCGTTTCTGATCAGCGTTCGCCCTCCATGCGCTGGTCCCAGCGGCGCTCCATGCGCTCGCTGAAAGACTCACGCGCAGCCTTGCTCGAACCGCCGCCGGACGGGGTCGACGTGATGTCTTCGACGGTCAGCGTGTCCGTGGACCGTCGCGACAACATGAGCATGACGCCGCCCAGCATGACAGCGAAACCGATGAGACCCAGCCACAACTGCTGCACTGCGACGCCTCCGATGAGTACGCCGATACCGATGATCACCACGACGATGCCGAGCACGAGCGAGCGGTAGTTCAACCGGCGATGCTCTGATGATCCCGCCTGCATGACGTCGGCTTCGCTCTGATAGAAGCCGCGCTCCATCTCGTCAAGCAACCGCTGTTCGTGTTCTGACAGCGCCATGACGACCCTCCCGGCTCGGTGAAAACTTGGTACCCGTCAGTCTACGACTCCCAGCCGTGAGTAGGCTAGGCGCGTGGAAGAAACGACCCGACTCGCAGCCCTCGTCCAGGAGCGCATCACTGACTTTCTGGCTCGGCATCGCGAAGATCTGGCGCCGCTCGGTGACGATGCAAGCCCGCTCCTCGACTCGGCGGAACGCTTCCTGAGCGGCGGCAAGCGATTTCGTGCGCAATTCGCTGCGCTCGGTTACCGCTCCGTGCGCGAACTCGACATCTCCGGCGATGTCGATGGTGCGTTCTCCGGCGTACTCGACGCCGCGTGCGCGCTCGAACTCTTCCATGCGGCTGCGCTGATTCACGATGACATCATCGATCGCTCCGATACGCGACGCGGGCGCCCCGCGGTGCATCGCGCGTTCGCCGAGCGGCACGCCGCCGCGAACTGGTCGGGCGCCTCCGAGCATTTCGGTATCGCCGGGGCGATTCTGCTCGGCGACCTCCTCCAGTCGTGGGCCGACGAGCTGATGCACTCAGCCTGCACTCATGCAGCGACTGCAGCGGCCGCGATTCGCGCACGCGAGCACTTCAATCGGATGCGCAGCGAGGTCGCGATCGGCCAGTATCTCGATTTACTCGAAGAGCAGCAGCCCGAGTTCGCCGAGCACGACCTGCAATTGGAGCGGTCAACCCGGGTGCTCGTCTACAAGTCGGCAAAGTACAGCGTCGAGGCGCCGCTGCTGATCGGAGCCTCACTCGCTGGCGCCGACGAATCGCATGAACAGGCGATGCGAGACTTCGGGCTTCCGATCGGCGTCGCGTTTCAACTGCGTGATGATCTGCTCGGGGTGTTCGGTGATGCCGCGGTCACCGGCAAGCCCACCGGCGACGACCTGATCGAAGGCAAACGCACGGTTCTGGTGACGTTGGCCCGGCACCACCTGCCGACGACGCAGCGCCGCATTTTCGATGATCTGCTCGGCAACGATCTCGATGCGGAGCAGGTCGCGATCCTGCAGCGCACGATTCGCGAAAGCGGTGCGGTCGATCGCGTCGAAGAGATGATCAGTCGAAATGTCGAGCGCGCGCTCGGCTCACTCGCCGGTGCTCCTGTGCGTCGGGATGCAAGCGATGCACTCGCGCGCCTCGCGGATCGCGCCGCCCGACGCGAGTTCTGAGGCGGGCGACCGACGTCAGGTCGTCGCGTTAGAACGCGAGCGACTGCGTGGCGCGCCGCACGGCGCTCTTACGCCCCGCCTGCAGCGAATCGACCGGACGCTCGCCCAACTCCGCATTCTCCGCGAGCAGCCAGATCACCGCTTCTTCTTCCGAGAAGCCCGCGTCGTGTAGCACGAGCAGCGTGCCGCGCAGCGGCGGCAGCGGTTCGTCGCCCTGCAGAAATTCTGCGGGTACGCGCATGACCCCGTCGATGCGCACGGACGCGAGGTAGTGCTCCTCGATCAGGCGATGGAGTCGACCCGGCGTGACGCCGAGACGGTCGACCAGGTCGGCGATGCCGAGCATGGGCGCGGTCGTCAGCGGGCTGCGATCAGAAGAGGTGTTGTCTACCACGGTTCTACTGTGCCAGCGCCTCGCATCTCGCGCAATCCGCGCGACTCCGGCGCGCGTCATGATTCGTCGCATCAGACTTCCGTAGACTCGACGGGTGACTACCGTGCCCACCGACCCGTTGATCGGGCAGACGCTCGACGATCGGTATGCGATCCGCTCGCGCATTGCGCGGGGCGGTATGGCCATGGTGTATCTGGCGACCGACCTCCGTTTGGAGCGGCGCGTCGCGGTCAAAGTCATGCACGAGCATCTCGCCGAAGATGACAATTTCACGCGTCGCTTTGAGCAGGAGGCACGGAGTGCCGCACGCCTGTCGCACCCCAATCTGGTCAACGTTTTTGACCAGGGACACGACCTCGGCCGCACCTATCTCGTGATGGAGTACCTACCGAGCATTACGCTCCGAGACCTCCTCAAACAGCAGCACCGCCTCACCACCGAGCAGACGATTGAGATCAGCGATGCGGTGCTCTCGGGCCTCGCTGCGGCGCATGCAGCGGGCATTGTGCACCGCGATCTGAAGCCCGAGAATGTCATGCTGGCTGACGACGGCCGGATCAAACTCGGTGATTTCGGTCTCGCTCGCGCCGTGTCAGCCAACACGACCACCGGCCAGGCACTCCTCGGCACGATCGCCTATCTCTCCCCCGAACTGGTCACGCGCGGGATCGCCGACGCGCGTAGTGATCTCTACGCCTTTGGCATCATGCTGTACGAAATGCTCACCGGGGCTCAGCCGTTCACGGGCGAGCAGCCGATGCAGATCGCGTATCAGCACGCGCACTCCGAGGTTCCCCTGCCGTCGCTCGTCACCCCCGAGATTCCCGAGGAACTGGACGACCTCGTACGTTGGATGACGCAGCGCGAGCCCGACGCGCGACCCGATAACGCCGGCATCGCCCTCGCCGCCCTGCGCGATGGTGAGGTACGTGACGCACCCCTGGGATCGACGCGGGTACTGCCCAGAGCGGCCGACGAGGGAATCCCAACGCCGTCCACCTCGGTGCTCGACCCTCAGCAGCAGTGGGCGGTGGCGTCGGGCGCCGGTGCCACCACGGTCGCCCCGCAGATCGACGCGACAGAGTCGCCGGCGAATACCACCGCAGCTGCCACCTCCATTGATCGTGCCGCTGGGTACGCCCGATCGCGCAGCCGCCGAGGCCGTTGGATCGCGCTGCTCGCCGCAGTGCTTGTCGTCGCTGCCGGAGGCATCGGATGGTGGTTCGGGCAGGGTCCCGGATCACAAGTGTCTGTACCCGATGTCTCCGGGCAAGAGATCGCGGCCGCGCAAACCGCACTGGAACAGCACGATCTCGTGGTGTCGCTCGTCGAGTGCCCGAGCCTCGAGGTGCCGGCAGGCAGTGCGGCAGGCAGCGATCCGCAGGCCGGCGCACGCGTCGATCGAGGCACCGCGGTGCAGCTCTGCCAGTCGACGGGGCCGCAAATGCTGCCGGTACCGACACTCGTGGGGCTCCCCCAAAGCGACGCCGAGTCGGCGATCGCTCAGGCGCAGTTCGCCTTTGGCTCCGTCGTGGAACAGCGCTTCTCGGACGCTGAAGCCGGTACGGTGCTCGCTGCGCTCGGCAGCGACGGCGACGCTCTCGGCGACACCTACCCCGAACAGGGCGTGGTCGACCTCATCACCTCAGCGGGCACCCTGCCCGACGTTTCTGGCGCGTCCGTCGCCGATGCAACGGCGACGCTCGCCGACCGCAAGCTGACAGTCGACGCGTCCCTGCAGCAGGATGCTTACAGCGACAGCGTTGAAAAGGGATCCGTAATCGCCCTGCTTCCGCAGACCGACCCCGTGCGCCCAGGCGATCCCGTCGGATTGCAGGTGTCGCTCGGCCCCGAACTCTTCCCCGTTCCCGACGTGTCAGGCATGGGCTTGCAAGAGGCGATGGACGCACTCACCAACGCGGGCTTCGCCCCGAGCACCTTGGTTCCTGATGCGCTGCGCAGCTTCGCCAAGGCCATCAGCACCGACCCGGCGGCCGGCACCGAAGTCGCGGCAGGCACTGAGATTCGCGTGCGCAGCACGATCTCACTGTAGGTCCAGCTTGAGTCTCTGAGACTCAACGCACGAACGCCCCGCACACCTCGGCGGTGCACGGGGCGTTCGTCGCGAGCGAATCAGGAGATCTTCTTGAGCTCCTCAGCCACCTGGAACGCGAGCTCGAGCGACTGCATGTGATTGAGGCGCGGGTCGCAGAGCGACTCGTACCGCGTCGCAAGCGTGTCTTCGTCGATGTTCTCCGAACCTCCGAGGCACTCGGTGACATCGTCACCGGTGAGCTCGATGTGGATGCCGCCGGGGAACGTACCGACCTCGCGGTGCGCCTCGAAGAAGCCACGCAGCTCGTCCATGACGTCGTCGAATCGGCGCGTCTTGTAGCCCGTAGCCGTCGTCATGCCGTTGCCGTGCATCGGATCGGTGACCCACAGCGGAGTCGCACCGGCGTCACGCACGCCCGCCAGGAGACCCGGAAGGACGTCGCGGATCTTGCCCGCGCCCATGCGCGTGATGAACGTCAGTCGGCCGGGCTCGCGCTCAGGATCGAGCTTGTCGATGAGACGCAACGCATCGTCAACCGACGCCGTCGGGCCGAGCTTCACACCGATCGGGTTGCGCACGTGCGAGAGGAACTCGACGTGCGCGCCGTCGAGGTCACGAGTGCGCTCACCGATCCAGAGCATGTGCCCCGAGGTGTCGTAGAGGTTGCCCGTGCGCGAGTCGACGCGCGTCAGCGGTCGCTCGTAGTCGAGCAGCAGCGCTTCGTGGCTGACATAGAACTCGGTCTGCGTCAGTGCTGCGTTGTCAACACCGCACGCGGCCATGAACTTGAGTGCGCGGTCGATCTCTGCGGCCAGGGACTCGTAGCGCTGGTTCGCCGGGTTCGAGACGAAGCCCTGATTCCAGGCGTGCACCTGACGCAGGTCTGCGAAGCCCCCCTGCGTGAACGCGCGAATGAGGTTCAGCGTCGACGCGGAGACGTGGTACCCCTGCACCAGTCGCTGCGGGTCCGCAGTGCGCGAGTCAGTCGTGAAGTCGTAGCCGTTCACGAGATCGCCGCGGTAGGCCGGAAGCGTGACACCCTCACGGGTCTCCTCGTTGCTCGATCGCGGCTTCGCGAACTGACCGGCCATGCGGCCGACCTTGATCACCGGCATCGAGGCGCCATAGGTGAGCACGACCGCCATCTGCAGCAGCGTCTTCACGCGGTCACGGATCTTGTCGGCCGTCGCCGCGGCGAACGTTTCGGCGCAGTCGCCACCCTGCAAGAGGAAGGCTTCACCGCGCGCCGCAGCGGCGAGGCGCTCGCGCAGCTGATCAGCTTCGCCGGCAAAGACCAGCGGAGGCTGTGCAGACAGTTCACGCGACGCATAGGCGACGGCATCGGGATCGGGCCAGACCGGCTGCTGCTTGGCCTCGAGCGCCTGATAGGCGTCGAGCTCCGCGAACGCTCGTTCGGCAGCAGTCTCGTGAATCTGGGTAGTCATTGCGATCCCTCACAGTAGGTACGTGAAATCGTCGCGGCGGATCGCCGCAACCCTGTCAGCCTACTGCCTCAGGCGGGCCCGCGACGACGCGGGGACGACTGAGTGAGACGCTCGAAGCGAACGTGCACCTTCGCGGCGCATGCTGCCGCTCTCGACGGAGGCGATCAGCGGTTGCGCACGCTCGATGCGTACACGTCGACGTAGCTCTGGCCGCTCAGTTTCTGGATCTCGAGCATGATTTCGTCGGTGACGCTGCGCAGCACGAACCGATCGGCGCTCATCCCAGCGAAACGAGTGAAATCCAAAGGCTTGCCGACGACGGTTCCGATGCGACGGATCTTCGGCACCTTTGCCCCGATAGGCATGGCCTTCTCCGTATCGATCATGACGATGGGCACGACCGTGGCGCCCGACTCCACGATCAGACGCGCGACGCCCGTACGCCCGCGATACAAACGGGCATCGGGGCTGCGCGTGCCCTCGGGGTAGATGCCCAGCACGTCACCGCGATCCAACACCGCGAGACCCGTGTTCAATGACGCTTCGGACGCTTTGCCGCCGGAGCGGTCGATGGGCAGCTGGCCCACGGCCAGCATGAACGACTTCACCAGCCAGCCCTTGAGTCCTTTCCCGGTGAAGTAATCGCTCTTCGCCAGGAAGTAGACCCGCCGCTCGATCATTGCGGGCATGAAGAAGGAGTCGATCACCGACAAGTGGTTTCCTACAAGAATCACCGGCCCGGTCGCGGGAATGTTCTCGGCACCCTCCAGCCACGGGCGGTAGATCGTTTTCAGCAACGGCCCGATGATCAGGTGTTTAAAAATCCAGTAGAGCACAGCCCACGATTCCTCTCGACTGAGAACACCATACCTGAGCCCGGGTGGACACGGGGGTATGCATATAGGGTGGCAGAACAAGGTGCGACGCGAGACGCCGCGTCGCGGATGACGGATACATGAGTATCGAAGGAGCTGCCGTGAATCAGTCCGAAACCCCGATCCTCGTTCCGCCGGTGCCGGAGGACAACATCACGGATCTCCTCGAGCAGCGAGTTCAGGAGACGCCGGATCGCGCACTCTTCGCTGTCCCCGAAGGCGAGGGCTGGCGCGACATCAGCGCGGCCGAGTTCCGCGCCGATGTGATTTCACTGGCGAAAGGGTTCGCCGCCGCCGGCATCGAGCCGGGCGACCGCATCGCGTTCATGTGCAAGACGAGCTACCAGTGGACCCTGGTCGACTTCGCTATCCACTACACCGGTGCCGTCATGGTGCCGATCTATGAGACGTCATCCCCGCTGCAGGTGCACTGGGTGTTGGAAGATTCGGGTGCGCGAGCGATCCTCACGGAGACTGAGGATCACGCAGAACGGTTCTTGGAGATTCGCGACGACCTCCCTGCGGTGTCGCTGTCGTGGCGCCTCGACCAGGGCGCGCTCGACGATCTCCGAGCGCAGGGTGCAGCCATCGACGATGCCGAGATCGAGCGTCGCCGCTCCATCGCCGTCGGAAGCGATGTCGCGACGCTGATTTATACGTCCGGCTCCACCGGGCGCCCGAAGGGTTGTGTGCTCACGCACGCCAACTTTGTCGACCTGTCGCGCAACACGGCTCCCGCCCTTACCGAGCTGGTGCACCAGCCGGGCGCTTCCACGTTGCTCTTCGTTACGCTCGCGCACGTCTTCGCACGGTTCATCTCGGTGCTCTCCGTGCACGGGGGCGTTCGCGTCGGGCACCAGGCCGACACCTCGCAGCTACTGCCCGCACTCAGCACGTTCAAACCGACGTTCTTGCTCGCGGTGCCACGCGTGTTCGAGAAGGTCTACAACTCGGCCGAGCAGAAGACTGAGTCCGAGGGCAAGGGCAAGATTTTCCGCGCAGCGGCGAAGGTTGCGGTCGCGCACTCCGAAGCGCTCGACGCCGGTAAGGTGCCGTTCGTGCTGGGCCTCAAGTTCAAGCTCTTCGACAAGCTCGTCTACGGCAAGCTGCGCGAGCGTCTGGGCGGCAACGTGCGGTTTGCCGTTTCGGGCTCAGCTCCGCTCAGCCACTACCTCGGTCACTTCTACCGCAGCCTCGGTGTCAAAATTCTCGAGGGCTACGGGCTCACGGAAACTACAGCGCCCGCAACGGTGAACCTTCCGCACAAGTTTAAGATCGGCACCGTCGGCCCGGCGCTTCCGGGGCACACGATCCGCATCGCCGAAGACGGCGAAATCGAGATCAAGGGAATCGACGTCTTCAGGGAGTACTGGAACAATCCTGAGGCCACGGCGGCTGCGTTCACCGCCGACGGGTTCTTCCGCACCGGTGACATCGGTTCACTGGATAACGACGGGTACCTGTCGATCACCGGCCGTAAGAAGGAAATCATCGTGACCGCGGGCGGCAAGAACGTCGCGCCAGCGGCCCTCGAAGACCCGATCCGTTCGAACACCATCATTGGGCAGGTCGTCGTAGTCGGCGATCAGAAGCCGTTCATATCGGCGCTCGTCACGCTCGATCCTGAAATGCTCCCGAGCTGGCTCAAGAACAATGGCGAAGACCCGAACATGACGCTCGAGGAGGCTGCGGTGCACCCGAAAGTGCTCGCTGAAGTGCAGAGCGCCGTCGACGCCGGAAACGAGTACGTGTCGCGTGCCGAATCGATCCGCAAGTTCGTCATTCTTCCGACGGAGTTTATCGAGGCGAATGGCCACCTCACCCCGAAGATGAGCATTCGTCGCGACAACATTCTCCGCGACTTCGCGGGTGAGATTGCGGGGATCTACGGCGAGAACCCGCAGACCGAGGCCGTCAACGTCGCGCGGTAGCTCTTCCTCCGACAGTACAGCCCGGGCCACCACATTTGTGGCGGCCCGGGCTATATGCGTGACGTCGCGCCGCTCAGAACCAGGCAGAGGTGCGAATCTGACGCATTGCCTCGCCGCGTGATTCGCGGTCGAGACGCGAGAGGTACAGCTTGCCATCGAGATGGTCGCACTCGTGCTGCAGCGCTTGCGCCATCAAGCCCTCGCCCGTGATCTCGATCGGGTTGCCGTCGAGATCGATTCCTCGAACCGTCGCACGCGGATAGCGCAGCACGTCGAACCAGAGGTCAGGCACGGAAAGACAGCCTTCCCCGGTCAGCTCCGGTTCGCCCTCGAGCGCCACGATCTCCGGGTTCAGTACGTAGCTGATCTCTCCGTCGATATGCAGGCTGAACGCTCGCAGGGTGTGACCGATCTGCGTCGCAGCGAGCCCGGCACGGCCCTCCATGTCGACCGTATCAATGAGGTCTTGCACCAACGCTCGTACGCCGTCGTCAATGTCGACAATGGGATCGCAGACCGTGCGCAGCACGGGATCGCCAAAGACTCGGATGTCACGAATCGCCATGACATCCGAGCCTACCGGCACGGGCCGTCAGCCCGAAAACGCTACTCGGTGATGGTGGCGATCAAATCGCCCGACTCGGTCGCCCGCGTCCCGGTGAACACGACCCGCTCCACACGACCCGAAACGGGCGCTGTGATCGCGGCCTCCATCTTCATCGCCTCGATCGACGCGACCGGCTGACCCGCTTCCACGACGTCACCGACCGCGACCTTCACGGTCACCGTGCCCGAGAACGGAGCCGCGACATGCCCCGGAACCGTACGATCCGCTTTCTCCGCGATCACGGCCTCAACCTTGACCGATGCGTCTTTTACGTACACCTGACGCAACTGCCCGTTCACGCGCACCATCACAGTCCGCACACCCTTCGGGTCCGCCTCACCGATCGCTTCGAGGCCCACGTACAACCGCACACCCTTGGCGAGATCGATCGCGTGCTCCTCACCGGCCGACAGACCGTAGAGGTAGTCCGGAGTGTCGAGCACTGACACGTCACCGAACTGCTCGCGCGCATCCAGGAACTGACGCGTCGGCTGCGGGAACAGCAGTCGATTCAGTGTGTCGCGCCGCTCGGCGCTCGTACCATCGAGCAGCGCCTGATCGGCGTCAGACACCGGCGTGACCGCGATATCAACGCTGCGCCCGGCGAGCACCTTCGAGCGGAAGGGCTCCGGCCATCCGCCCGGGATCTCGCCGAGTTCACCCGCGAGGAACCCGACCACGGAATCCGGAATGTCATACTTCTCCGGGTTCGCCTCGAAATCAGCGGGGTCGGCATCCACCGCCGACAAATGCAGCGCAAGATCACCCACCACCTTTGACGACGGCGTCACTTTCGGGATGCGCCCGAGGATCCGGTCGGCTGCGGCGTACAGGTCTTCGATCTTCTCGAAGTTGTCGGCAAGCCCCAGCGCGATCGCCTGCTGGCGCAGATTCGACAACTGCCCACCCGGGATCTCGTGCGTGTACACGCGACCCGTTGGCGACGGCAGCCCTGACTCGAACGGCTTGTACACGGCACGCACGGCATCCCAGTACGGTTCCAACGCATACACCGCGTCCTGATCAAGGCCCGTGTCGCGGTCCGTGTCCGCGAGCGACGCCACCAGTGCCGACAGCGACGGCTGCGACGTGGTGCCCGACATCGGTGCGGATGCCGCATCGACCGCGTCCACGCCCGCAGCGCTTGCCGCGAGCAGCGTCGCGAGCTGCCCACCCGGAGTGTCATGCGTGTGCAGGTGCACGGGCAGAGCGAAGCGTTCCCGAAGCGCGGTCACGAGCTTCGCGGCCGCGGCCGGGCGCAGGAGCCCTGCCATGTCTTTGATCGCGAGCACGTGCGCGCCCGCGTCGACGATCTGTTCCGCGAGACGCAGGTAGTAGTCGAGGGTGTACTTGTCTTCGGTCGGGTTCAGCAGGTTCCCCGTGTACGACATCGCGACCTCGGCGACGGCCGTTCCGGTTTCCCGGACCGCGTCAATTGCGACCCGCATCTGGTTCACATCGTTCAGCGCATCGAAGATGCGGAAGACGTCGACGCCCGTCGCAGCAGCCTCGGCCACAAATGCTTGGGCGACTTGTTTCGGGTACGGGGTGTACCCGACCGTGTTCTGGCCACGCAGCAGCATCTGGATCGGCACGTTCGGCAACGCCTCACGGAGCACCGCGAGCCGCTCCCACGGGTCTTCACCCAGGAACCGCAGGGCGACATCGTACGTCGCCCCACCCCACGCCTCAACCGACCACAACTCGGGCGTCATCCGCGCCACATAGGGCGCGATGCGGGCGAGATCCTTCGTACGCACCCGGGTCGCAAGCAGCGACTGGTGCGCATCCCGGAACGTGGTCTCGGTGACCGCGAGTGCGGTCTGCGCGCGCAACTGCTTCGCGTACGCCTCAGGGCCCACCTCGAGCAGCAGCTGGCGATTGCCCGCGGGGGCCGGCGCCGCAAGGTCGATCGCGGGCACCTTCTGCGCAGGATCGATATGCCCGGGTCGGGCGCCGTTGGGTTGATTCACCGTCACGTTCGCGACATGCTGCAGAAGCCTCGTCGCACGATCCTTCGGCTTGTTCATCTGCAACAGCTCAGGCCGCTCTTCAATGAACTGCGTCGAAACGTCACCAGCTCGGAACGCATCATCCGCAAGCACCGACTGCAAGAACGGAATATTCGTCGACACCCCACGGATACGGAACTCGGCGAGTGCACGCTCAGCACGATTCACCGCTTCAGGGAACGACCTCGCCCGGCACGTGAGCTTCGCGAGCATCGAGTCGAAGTGCGGGCTGATCTGCGCCCCTACATCGATCGTGCCCCCATCCAGGCGCACCCCGCCACCACCCGGCGAGCGATACGCCGTGATGCGGCCGAGGTCGGGTCGGAACCCGTTCGCGGGATCCTCCGTCGTAATGCGGCACTGCAGCGCTGCACCACGCAACTGAATGCGATCCTGCGTCAACTCGAGCTCTTCGAGCGTCGCCCCGGCCGCGATCCGCATCTGCGCACGCACGAGGTCGACATCCGTGACCTCCTCAGTGACCGTGTGCTCCACCTGAATGCGCGGGTTCATCTCGATGAACACGTGCTCACCCTGACGCTCCCCCGCCGTGTCCAGCAAAAACTCGACCGTGCCCGCGTTCTCGTACCCGATCGATTTCGCGAACGCGATCGCATCCCGCGTCAACTCGTCACGCTTCTCCTGCGACAAATTCGGGGCCGGCGCGATCTCGACGACCTTCTGATGCCGGCGCTGCACCGAACAATCCCGCTCAAACAAATGCACCGTCGCACCCGACGAATCCGCAAGCACCTGCACCTCAATATGGCGCGGACGCAGCACCGCCTGCTCGATAAACATCGTCGGATCACCAAACGCGGACTCCGCCTCACGCATCGCGGACTCCAACGCGTCCCGCAGATCCTCAACCCGTTCCACACGCCGCATGCCACGACCGCCGCCACCCGCGACCGCTTTCGCGAACACCGGGAACCCGATCTGAGACGCCCCCGCAATCAACGCATCCACGTCGGTCGTCGGCGGCGTCGAACGCAGCACCGGCACCCCGGCAGCGATCGCGTGCTCTTTCGCGGCAACCTTGTTGCCCGCCATCTCGAGCGCGTTCTTCCCCGGCCCAATAAACCGAATCCCCGCGGCCTCTGCGGCGGCAGCCAGCTCCGGGTTCTCGGACAAGAACCCGTACCCGGGGTAGATCGCGTCAGCACCCGACTCAACAGCGACCCGAACAATCTCCGCCACATCCAGGTACGCGCGCACCGGATGCCCGACCGTACCAATCAGATACGCCTCGTCCGCTTTCAACCGATGCAACGAGTTGCGGTCTTCATACGGAAACACCGCCACCGTCTGAGCACCCAGCTCATGCGCCGCCCGAAACGCGCGAATCGCGATCTCACCACGATTCGCCACCAAGATCTTCTGGAACACTCCGCCTCCTTGCTACTGCGCTTATCGCCGGGTGCCCACACCGTCGAACTGGTTTGATATCAAGATACATGGTCACGGTTACCGGTTTCGGCATTGAGCCGCACCGGCACCCGCCCGCACCGCGAAATTTGCGACTGAATCCGTTGCGATCCGACTTCGCCGAGAACGAAGTCAGGCGATCCGCACGTCAAATCCACTAAACTTGCCGTGTGCATGTATTGAGTGTGAGTTCCCTCAAGGGCGGCGTCGGCAAGACGACCGTGACGCTCGGCCTCGCATCGGCCGCGTTTTCACGGGGTCTGCGGACCCTCGTCGTGGACTTCGATCCGCAGTCCGACGTGTCTACCGGGCTCGCCGTCAACCCCGAGGGGTACGCCAATATCGCCAACGTTCTTGAGAGCCCGAAAGAGAAGACGGTGCGCAGTGCGATCGCGCACAGCGGGTGGAATGATTACCACGAAGGCGGCACCATCGACCTGCTGGTCGGCAGCCCCTCAGCAATCAACTTCGATGGGCCACACCCCTCGACACGCGACATTTGGAAGCTCGAGGAAGCCCTCGCGATCGTCGAATCCGAATACGATCTCGTGCTGATCGATTGCGCCCCATCGTTGAACGCGTTGACGCGCACCGCCTGGGCAGCCAGCGACCGCGTGCTGGTCGTCGCCGAACCGAGCCTGTTCGCTGTGGCAGCGACCGACCGTGCACTTCGCGCAATCGAGGAAATTCGTCGTGGCGTCAGCCCCCGCCTGCAGCCGCTCGGCATCCTGATCAATCGCACGCAGCCGCAGTCGATGGAGCACCAGTTCCGTATTCGAGAACTCCGCGAGATGTTCGGCCCGCTCGTGCTCAACCCGCAGCTTCCCGAGCGCCTCTCCCTGCAGCAGGCGCAGGGCGCCGCGAAGCCGGTGCACATGTGGCCAGGCGAGGCGTCTCAGGAGATGGCAGCGAATTTCGATCTCGTCCTCGATCGCATTCTGCGTTCCGCCGGCATCGACGCCGCACGAGCTTCTGAATCGGGAGCTCCGACGGCGACCGTGGTCACCGAAGACTGACGACGAACCGCGTCCCGTGAAATGACGAAGGGGCTGACCGCGAATATGCGGTCAGCCCCTTCGTCATTTCAGAACCGAATCAGGAGATCTTCCGGGTCTTCCGGCGAGCAGCGAGCTCATCGACCGCACGATCTTGCGATGCTTCCTCGCGATGCTCGTCCATGTCGACGAGCGACGTCTCCACCTCGCGCAGCACCTTACCCACGGCAATGCCGAAGACACCCTGGCCGCGACTGACCAGGTCGATCACTTCGTCATTCGAGGTGCAGAGATACACACTCGCCCCATCGCTCATGAGCGTCGTCTGCGACAGGTCATGCACACCGGCCTCGTGCAGCTGCGACACAGCCGTGCGAATCTGCTGCAGCGAAATGCCCGTGTCGAGCAGGCGCTTGACGAGCTTCAGCACCAGAATGTCTCGGAATCCGTAGAGGCGTTGCGACCCCGAGCCCTGTGCGCTGCGCACCGTGGGCTCGACGAGACCCGTGCGGGCCCAGTAGTCGAGCTGGCGGTAGCTGATTCCCGCGGCACGCGCCGCGGTCGCACCCTTGAAACCGCCATCTTGGTTGGGGCGCGGAAGACCATCATCGAACAGCACATCGGCATCGATCGCATACGACTGAAGCGTTTCAGTGGGCGCGTCAGAGTGCGCCCCGGCGGACACAGCGTTTGGCTCCGCCTCCACCGATGGAGTCGTCGCATCGCCGTCAGGCTGCCGAGTGTGCTCCATCGTGTTCCTTTCTCATCGGCGCACCGTGAGAGCGGCGCCGAACTCCCCCAACGCTACCGAGCGCTCGACCCCCGTGCAACGACCGTCGAGTCTCAATTTGATCGTGTCGACTTCAAGTGGAACTTGAAGGTTGAAAACACGCCAAATACAGGTCGATCAGGCCGTTCCGAATCGCCGCCGCAACACGCCGGAGCGAACCGTGTCCAGGTGCTCAGCGAGTTCAAGCGCTCCCTCGGTGGCCGCGGGTGACGCCGGCTTGACTCCACGGGTCGAAACGGCGTGCGCGATCAGCTCGGCATCACGCTCAGCCGCAACGCGGAGCGGTCGGAGGTGTCGCGGAGTAATGCCCTGCTCGGCAAGCTTCAACAGCGACGTTACTTGCGCCACTGCGTCATGCGGAAACACCTCTGCGGCCGGCAAGAGGCCCGCCGCAATCGCTTCACCCAGGAACCGCGCGCTCGCCCCGGTCAGACGCCGGAGCTCCTCACTGCTCAGTACCCGCTTCGGGGTAAGGATGCTCGACGCGCTGCGCGACGCGGCGCCGGGAATGATGGGATCTCGTCCCTGATCAATCTCGTCGAGCACCTCCGCGATGACCTTCAACGGCAAATAGTGGTCACGCTGCAGGGTGAGGATGAGACGCAGCCGCTCGATATGCTCCTGCGAAAACTTACGGTACCCCGATGCCGTGCGTTCAGGAGTGATGAGCCGCTGCTCCTCAAGGAAGCGGAGCTTCGACGGTGTGAGATCGCCGAAGTCGTCTTGGAGACGCGCGAGGACCTGACCGATGCTCAGGAGTCCAGAGGAATACGGGCGGGCCTGTGCCGCCACCACCCTAGTTCTCCTCGGCGAGATCGAATCGCGAGGCGAAGAACGTGAAACGGAACTTGCCGACCTGCACCTCTGAGCCGTCAGCAATCTTGACCGCACCCTCGATGCGCGTGCCATCGCTGAACGTCCCGTTCAATGACCCGAGGTCGGCCACGGTGAACTCCGTACCTGACCGCCGGAACTCCGCGTGACGTCGGGACACGGTCACGTCATCGAGGAAGATATCGACAGCCGGGTGTCGGCCGGCGACAGTCACGTCTTGATCGAGGAGGAACCGCGCACCCTGATCGGGACCACGGCGCACGACCAGCAGGGCAGCGCCCGACGGGAGTGCCTCGACCGCTTCGCGCTCATCGATCGTCAGATCGGTGGCTCGGGTGCGAATGAGGGCTCCGAGATCTTCACGGAACTGCTGAGTCGATCGCACTTCTGTGCTGTCGTCGCGACGGGCATGATTTTCACTGGTCATGTCCTCACCCATTCCTACTCCCGGAGCCAATGCGAGCCGGTCGACTCGGTACTTCTACGCTAGCGCAGCCCAGGCCAACGGCGCACCTCGGCATGAGGTTTTGTGCCGCATCGCGGCGTGGCGTCCAGCAGATTCACCGCGTTTCGTGTGATTCGAGGAATGCGTAGACTTCGTGCGCGTCCACTCCCGGAAAAGTGCCAGTCGGCAGCGCCGCCAGCAGACTCGTCGGTGTCGCTGCTTCTGGCCACGCCGCCGGCGCCCATTTCGTCGTCATCTCCGTCGAGGCGCTCCGGCAGCACCGATCATCGGGGCAGAACGACTGTGATCGGTGCGGCGTCTCGCGCCCGCGGAACCACTTGACGTCAGAGAACTGCACCCCGACACTGACCGAATAGAGCCCCTCTTTCGCGCGTTCGACTCGCGAGGTGCACCAGTACGTGCCGCCCGACGCCATGTCGGTGTACTGGTACCACGGGTTGAAGTGGTCAGGCTGCCCGAACACCGTGCGTGCGGTCCAATTGCGACAGACCATCGCACCCTCAACGTTGCCGAGTGCGTCTGACGGGAACCGCACTCCGTCGTTCTCATACGCTTTGATCAGGGTGCCCGACTCATGCGCCTTCATGAAGTGCACATCGAGCCCTAGACGCTCCGTTGCGAGATTTGTGAATCGATGGGCTGCCATCTCGTAGGAGACTGCAAACGCGTCGCGCAGA
Source organism: Leucobacter musarum subsp. musarum (assembly GCF_001273845.1). Taxonomy (GTDB): domain Bacteria; phylum Actinomycetota; class Actinomycetes; order Actinomycetales; family Microbacteriaceae; genus Leucobacter; species Leucobacter musarum. Next base: position 7,556 of record NZ_JHBW01000087.1, on the reverse strand, counting down.
TCCTCCATGGAAATCTGCCGCTGCCGTTTTGCTTCGGCGAGCAGTGAGACGGTCGCCGGCTCGGGAAGCAGCACGGCGCCGGCAAGATAGTTCGCCTCGATGCGCTGGCGCAGGAAGTCGCCGTAACTGGTCGGCTCTTCATGACCGCGGACCACGCTCGCGAGCGCCCGCAGAATCGGCGCACGAGCGTCGCGCGACGGAGTTCCACTCCCGAGATACACACGACCGTTGCGACGGTCGATCACCGACCGTGTCGAGTGCGGCATATCGGCAACATAATGCAGGCTGAAACCCAGCTTCTCCGCGATGTTCGACACCAGCTGTTGCGAGACCGGACCTCCCGAATATCCCACCCGCTCGAGCATCGCGGCCGCTTCACGCTCAAGGTCCGCGAAATAGTTGCCTGCCACACGCATTTCCGCTCGCAGTTCGGTGTTCGCGCGTCGCGCCTCCTCCGGCGTAGCCGCACGTTCGCGGTGCAACCGCTCGACTTCGCGATGCAGGCCCAGCAGCGCGCGCAGCGTCTCATCACTCGTCGTCTTCGACACCCGAATCGGCTGCAACCCGAGCGATTGGAACACGGCGCCGCGCTGTGCTCGTTCGACCGCGATCTCGAGTCCCGCGCGTTCCGAGGGAGCCTCATCGCGCAGCAGATCGTCGACGCTCACTGCGAGCGCCGCCGCGAGCGAGCGAAGCATGGGCAAGCGTGGCTCACGCCTGCCGTTCTCGATCGCTGAGAGTTGCGATGGGGCGCGGTCGACGGCCTGGGCGAGTTGCTCGAGCGTCAAACCGCGTTGCGCGCGGAGTGCACGAACGCGCCGACCCAATGTCAGGGCGTCGCTGCTCTCCTCGGCCGGGTCGAACTCGGCGGCGTGGGCGGTGGGTGCTGACTGCAGTGTCATGACGACATCATGTCAGAGCCCGGAACTTCCGACAAGCGGAACTTTCAGACTTCTTCGCACCCCAAACCTCGGCAATGCGCGCGGTGTGGGGCGATTCCGCGGAAATTATTGCGAAGCGTCGGAGTCGCCGACACCCCGATCCGCAGGATCGACACGGTTAGGGAGGCGAGGCCCGTACAGGTCGCTTCGCTCGATCGCGGGGCCCAGCTCATCAACGACGAGCGTGGCAGTATCGAGCTGCCCGGTGCGATACGCGGCGCGACCCACCATGTGCGCAGCCACCGGAGCGGTGAGCGATTGGAAGACGAACACCGGGATGAGCGCGAGCAGTGTCGCGAAGGAACGTTGATCGAGCGCGATCGCGGCGATGACCAGCAAGAGTCCGAAAATCTGAGGCTTGGTCGCGGCATGCAACCGGCTCAACGCATCGGGGAACCGAAGGATCCCGATGCCTGCGGCGACCGACAATACTGCGGCCAGAAACACGCAGATCACCGCCGCCGTGTCGAGAATGATGTCAGACATGGCCCACCTCCGATGGTTGCGGCGGTGCCGGTTGCTCTGCACGACGCTTGACGAATCGTGCCACGACGATGGTGGCGAGTGTCGCTGTCGCGGCGATCACGGTCATGAGCGGAATGGTGTCGGTGTGCCCGCGAGCGACCATATCTGCGCCGACGGCGAGCATCAGCGTCGTGAGGAGCACATCGGATGCGACCATGCGATCGAGAATCGTTGGCCCGCGCACGATCCGAATGATGGCGGCAAGCGCGGTCACCGTGAGACCGGCGCCGGCAGCGATGAGCAGTGCGGCATTGACCACGGTCATTTGAGCGCCCTCATCTCTTCTTTGGAGCCAACCGCGCACACCAGCAGACGTTCGATGGTGCGCACGTCACGCCGCATCTTGGTGAGCTCGCGCTGCGTCGGCGTATTGAGTACGTGCAAGTACAGGGTCGATTCGAACCGATCGATCTCGGCAACGAGCGAGCCAGGGATGAGCGAGTTCGTCAGGCCAACCATGGTCATGATGAAGTCGGAGCGCGTGTTGAGCTTGACGGCGATGATCGACGTCTTGGGCGGTGGCCCAGGCCTCACCGCGAGCCACGCGACCTCCCATGAGGCGCGCCCCAGGTGCCAGATGAAATACCCCAGGTACTGCGCCGCGAACCACACGTTGAACCGACCGGCGAGTTCGACCGGTGGCAAGTAGAACAATCGCATGACGACGATGGCAACCACGAGCCCGCTCACCACAGAGAGCAGAGATACCTCTTGCCAGAGCATCATCCACAAGAGCACGAGTCCGATGACGAGTGGGAGCTCATGCAGTCGCACTCCCCACTCCATTCGACGGGCAGCGCGGGGTGATCCGGCATTCGACTCACTCATGCTCGCCCCCGTTCTCGAGCGTCGTCGTTCCGCTGCCGCCGCCCGGCCCGCCACTGCCCGCACCCGAACCGTCGCCGAGCACCTGGTCGACCACAGCTCCCGGGTGTGCGAGATCTTCTCCGGCGCGCGTTGCATATGCGTACAACGGGCCGGCGAAGACGGTGAGCGCGACGCTCACCACGACCATGCCCGTCGTCGCGGCGAACATGAGACGGGGAATCTCTTTCTGCTCGGCTTGCGGCTGCGCATCGGGCGCGTCTTGCAGACGCTCGAAAAGCGCACGCTCGCGCTCGCGCAGCACGAGTGCTTCGGTGGTCGCTGGCTTCGCCGCCTTGGCCTCGGCCTTCGATGGCGAACGCCAGAACGCGAGCACCCAGGAGCGAGCCAACGCGTACAGCGTCAGCAGGGACACCAACGCGCCGATACCGATCAGCCAGTAGGCCTCGGGCGTTCCAAGGTCGGCGGCGACCGTGAACAGCCCGAGCTTTCCAATGAACCCCGAGAATGGTGGGATTCCGCCGAGGTTGAGCATGGGGATGAAGAACAGCACCGCGATGAACGGCGCGCTCCGCATCAGTCCGCCCAGGCCCGAGATCGATGTGGTGCCGCCCTGACGTTCGATGAGACCAACCGCGAGGAACAGGGTGGTCTGCACGATGATGTGGTGAGCGATGTAGTAGATCGTGGCAGCGAACCCCGCGGAATTCGCCATGCCGATGCCGAAAATCATGTAGCCAATGTGGCTGATGAGCGTGAACGACAACAAGCGCTTGATGTCGAGTTGCGAGACCGCGCCCAAGATGCCGACGAACAACGTCAGCCCCGCGATGATCAGGAGCAATCGATCAACGCTTGAGTTCGGAAACAATTGTGTCTGTGTGCGGATGATGGCGTAGACGCCAACCTTCGTCAGCAGTCCGGCGAATACGGCAGTCACCGGCGCCGGCGCCGTCGGGTACGAATCCGGAAGCCAGAACGCGAGCGGGAACACCGCGGCCTTGATACCGAACGCGATGAGCAGGGTGAGGTTGAGGAGCAACTGCACCTCGCTGGGGAGCTCAGCGATCCGCACCGTGAGCTGGGCCATGTTCACGGTGCCTGTCGCGCCGTAGATCAAACCGATCGCCGCGAGGAACAGCACTGAGGAAACCAGCGAGACGATGACGTAGGTGACGCCGGCGCGGATCCGCTGGGCGGTGCCGCCGAGTGTGATCAAGACGTAGCTCGCGACCAGGAGAATCTCGAAACCGACGTACAGATTGAACAGATCGCCCGCAATGAATGCGTTGAACACCCCCGCGCCGAGCACGAGGTAGGTGGGGTAGTAGATCGAGACGGGCGTATCATCGTCGCCGTCGGCGAGACCCTGACCGATCGAGAACAGGAAAACCCCGAGCAACACCACTGATGACACCGTAAGCATCAGTGCGGAAACGCGATCGACGACGAGGGCGATGCCGAAGGGCGCAGCCCAGCCGCCTACTTCCATCACCAGGGTGCCGTGCGCGTCGACGAGATACATGAGCGCGCCGCTGAGCACCACGACGGAACTCAACGCGACCAGCGTGATGCCCTGCTGCAGTTTGCGATGCCCGGGCACCGCGAGTGCGAGCGCAGCGCCGGCGAGCGGGATCAGAACCGCAAGTGGTACGAGTGGAATCATCGGGCGTCCTCCCCCGCGGAGGGAGCGGCACTGCTGGTCGAAGTCTCGACGGGATCAGCATCCGAAACTTCGTCCGGGAAGTCCTCGGCGTCGTACTCCTGGGTTTCAGCGAGGTCTTCATCGGTGACCTCGGTCGCCGCGAGCGCTTCAGCAGTGGCAATCTCGAGATCGGCCTCGTCATCTTGCACGCGATCATCGTCCTCGTGCGCAAGCCGCCACGAACGATAGATCAACGCGAGCAGGAACGCGCTGACGCCGAACGTGATGACGATTGCCGTCAGAATGAACGCCTGCGGCAGCGGATCGCTCATCTCTTCGGCGGCGGTCTCCCCCGAAATCGGTGCAGCACCGAATGAACCCGACATCAGAAAGATCAGAATGTTCGTTGCGTTGCCGACCAGAAGGAAGCCCAGCAGCAGTCGCGTCAGCGATCGGTCGAGCATGAGGTAGACACCGCAGGTGTAGAGCACCACCATTACTGCGACCAGAACGAGTGGCATGGTCATCGTGCGCTCACCTCCTCTTCCTCGAATGCTGCAATATCGGCTTCTTCGTGTTCGTCGATCTCGGCTCCGAGGCTGCGCAATACATCGAGAATCAGGCCGAAGACTACGAGGTACACGCCCACATCGAACAGTGTGGACGTGACGAGCGGCAGCGTACCGAAGACGCCGAGATCGACATCGACCCAGGCTGACGCGAGCGCGGATTGTCCAAAGAGCATGGGAAGGAATGCCATCGACACTGCGATCGCAAGTCCGGTCCCCAGAATGCGCCCGGCATCGAGGGGTACGGTCGCGCCGAGCTCATGCCGCCCTCCAGCCAGATAGCGAGCGACGAGCGCGAGACCGGCCACCAATCCCCCGGCGAAACCGCCACCAGGGGTATTGTGCCCCGTCAGCAACAGGTAGATCGACAAGATGATCAGCCCGTGGAAGATCAGCCGCACCACGACCTCGAGCAGGATCGAACGTCGCGCAGGGTCAAGGTGTCGCCCGGCAAGCACCCACGACATGCGCCGCGCCGGGTCCTGCGGATCCGCTACGCGCATGAGATGCTCCTGCGCTGCCGAACGCGCCGCACGGCGACTGATCTTCGGTCGGGTGTCGACGCGAGTACTCACGAACACGAGGGATGCGACGCCCGTCGCCGCGGCCAGGATCACCGAGAGTTCACCCATCGTGTCCCAACCGCGAATGTCGACCAGCATCACGTTCACGACGTTGCTCCCGTGGCCGCCGGCGTAGGCAAGCTCGGGAAGTTGTAGGGAAATCGGCTCGGCGATTCGGGATCCCAGAGCAATTACGGCAAGAGCGCCGAAGACGAGTCCAACTCCCAGACCAATTGCTCCGCGCGCCCAGCGCTTCGGGCGCGTTGCGCGGCTGCCGATCCGCTGTGGGAGTCGACGAATGACAAGAACGAACGCGATCAGCGTGACCGTTTCAACCAGGGCCTGTGTCAGAGCCAGGTCGGGAGCTCCGTGCATGGCGAAGATTGCGGCCATGCCGTACCCAGTGACCCCGACCAGCACCACTGATTGGAAGCGCGTACGTGCACGCAGCGAGAACAACGCGGCGATGATCATCACGATGGCGATGGGAATCTGCACCGGTGAGGTCGCGAACACCACTTCGCTGGGCCACTCGCCAGTGAACAGCACCGTGCCGCCAAGCGCCGCGACCAGCACGATGAGGATGACGGCCAAGTAGAACGGCAAAGAGCCGCGCTGCGTGATTGCGGTCACCCGCACGGCAAGCACATCGACGAAATGAGTGACAACCCAGTACGCGTGCGAGGCGGACCAACGTTCAACGGGTGGTGGTGCGAATGTGCGTGTGCGGCTCAACCGGAGCGCGAGAAGTATGCCAAGGATCAACACAACGACCGACGCCAGCAACGCCGGAGTCCACCCGTGCCAGAGTGCGAGGTGCTCGATCTCGATGCCCCGCTCACGAGCCTCAGGCACGAGTGGTTGCAGTACGTGGTCGACGCTGCTGGAAACGATCCCGAGAAGGAGCGCCGTAGCAGAGAAGAGTGCCGGAGCAACCAGGATGAATCGACCGGGGTCACGGGCGACGCGACAAGACGCGACGCCCGTCTTACGCCCGAAGGCTCCCCACAAGAAGCGTCCCATGTAGGCGACAGTTAGCAGGCTTCCGACGACTGCAACGACAAACGCGACCCAGGCAATCGGCTCGTCTCCAGCTACCGCCAACAATTCTGTGAACGCGGATTCCTTTGCAACGAAACCGAAGAACGGCGGAGCCCCGGCCATTGACGCTGCCGCGAGCACAGTAATGACCGCGAGCACGGGCATCCGACGCCCCAACCCACTGAGCTTGCGCAGATCACGGGTGCCGGTTGCGTGGTCGATAATGCCCACTGACAAGAACAATGGAGCTTTTGCGACGGCATGCGCGAACAGCAACGCAAAGCCGGCGAAGCTTGCACGCGGATCACCCACGCCGAACACCATCACGAGCAAGCCCAGTTGACTCACTGTGCCGTGCGCGACGATCAGTTTGATATCAAACTGGCGCAGAGCACGAATACCGCCGTTGAGCATCGTCACGGCACCGAGTACCACGAGTGTTTCGCGGAATCCCGGTACGTCTGCGAAGGCGGGCGTGATGCGTGCGATCAAATAGATGCCGGCCTTGACCATCGCCGCTGCGTGCAGATAGGCGCTCACCGGCGTCGGTGCTGCCATGGCACCCGGGAGCCAGAAATGGAAGGGGAAGATCGCCGACTTCGAGAGTGCTCCCGCAAGCACCAGGAATACCGCGGTGGTGCCCACAGCACCTTCGGGTCGAGTGGAAACAATCTCTGAAAGCAAAGAACTGTCGGCCTGGTGGGCAAGGAGCACCAGGCCGACGAGCATCGCGAGCCCACCGAACGTCGTCACCATCAACGCTTGCAGAGCGGCAGCCGTCGATGTCCGCAGTCGCGTGAGGTGCCCGATGAGCAGGAACGAGAAGATCGTCGTGCCTTCCCAGAACACGAAGAGCAAATAGACATCGTCGGCAAGCACAAGCCCGAGCATTGACGTCGCGAACCCCATGAAGACAGCGGCGAAGCGCTCGAGTCCGGGTTCTCGGGGCTCAAAGTAGCGGGTGCAGTACAACAGCACCAACGCACCCGCTCCAGTCACGAGCAGTGCGAACAAGAGCGCGACCGGATCAAGCCTGAAGGTCAGTGTGAGATCGATCTGCGGCACCCACACGAATGACTCGACAATCGTGTTGCCGCCGTACACGCCTGGCGCCAGCGACAGGAGAACGACGAAGATCGCGGCCATCACGATGGCGAAAACCCCAAACACCCGACGCCCCAAGAGTCGGGCTGCGGGGTGGGCGACAATCGAAACCAGAGCAAGGATGAGCAAGACACTCATCATCGCTCCCATAGGCGGCCCACTTCCGGTTCGGTCGTCGTTTGGATCTCAGTACAGTCTACCGGAACCAAGTCTCCAAAACTTCGCGGTGCGCCGCTGGCGAACTCCCTGATCGCAACGGCGAACGCACGTGTGGCGCGAATCAGATCTCGCGGCACTGTTCGCGGCCGCAAACTCGTCCCAGAAAAAGCGAAAGGGTCGCACG
>NZ_JHBW01000086.1 GCF_001273845.1 Leucobacter musarum subsp. musarum | reverse complement strand
CCTCATCGTCAAAGCCCACTCGAGCCACGCCGAGCTGTCAGACGCGACCGCCAAGGTCGCTACTCGCGCGCTCGCCGAAGCGGGGATGCCCGAGGGCGCATTCCAGCTCATCCACGGCCGCGAAGCGGGCGTCGAGGTGCTCAAGGATCCGCGCATCAAGGCCGGCTCATTCACGGGGTCGATCCGCGTCGGTCGGCTGCTCGCCGACATCGCGGCGAATCGCCCGGCTCCCATCCCATTCTTCGGTGAGCTCGGCAGCGTGAACCCGGTCTTCATCACCGCAGAGGCGATCGCCGAGCGCGCCGATGAGATCGCCACCGGATACCTCACCAGCGTCGCGGGTTCCGCGGGCCAGCTCTGCACCAAGCCCGGCTTCGCCTTCGTGCCCGTCGGCAGCTCGCTCGCTGATGCGATCCTCACCAATGCCACCGATGTGCCCGAGCACCGGCTGCTCGACCCGCGCATTGCGCAGAGCTACGACGAGCGCCGCACCGCCGTGCTCGGCACCGCGGGCGCGCGCCCCGTCATCGCCGGCGGCATCCGCTTCGACGATGACGGCCAGGGCTGGGTGACGCCGACCATCGTCTCGATCGCACTCGACGACTTCCGTGCCGGCCGCGAGGCGCTCCTCGAGGAGTCGTTCGGCCCGCTCTCCATCCTCGTCGAGGTACCCGAGGGCACCGACCTCGCCGCACTCATGCCCGAATTCTACGAGGGCAATCTCTCGGGCACGGTGCACCTGAGCGCTGCCGAGGCCACCGGCGAGACCGAGAACGCGGACGCCCTGCGCGCACTCGTCGCGGCCCTCGCGAACCAGGTCGGCCGCGTGCTCTTCAACGGGTGGTCGACCGGTGTCGCCGTCACGCCCGCCCAGCAGCACGGCGGCCCCTGGCCCGCAACCACCAACGATGCCTCAACCTCGGTCGGTACGGCAGCGATCACGCGCTTCCTGCGCCCCGTCGCATTCCAGAACGCCCCCGCCGCACTCCTCCCCGAAGCGCTCAGCGACGACAACCCGCTCGGCGTGCCGCAGCAGATCGCCCCGGCCGGCGAATCGCAGTCGTGGGGAGCCCGCTGGCGCTAGCGACCGCCCCCGCGGCCCCGGCCCCGGCCGGATCGGGGTAGCTTCAGACCAGTGTGCCGGCGCTTTTCAGCGTCCGCACTGGTCCGAAGTTACCCCGATCCGCAATTGGGTGAGGGTGGAGCGACGGAGCGGAGCGGCGGAGCAGAGCGGCGCGGCGGCGCGGCAGAGAGGCCGAGCGGCGCGATCAGACGTGCTGCGGGGCCGTACTCTCACCCGTGACGAGCGTGTGCCCCACATCGACGATCGTCGGCGTCGCGGGCGCACGGTTGGCCTCGATGCGCTCGAGCAGGACGCGCCCCGCTTCCTCCCCGATGCGCCGGCTCGGGACGAGCACGGTGGTGAGCGATGGAGTCAGGTGCTGACCGAGCTCGAAGCCGCCGAATCCGGTGACGCCCACGTCGCCGGGAATCGCGACACCTGATCGCACGGCTTCGAGCACGGCGCCCGAGGCGAACACATCGCTCGCGAACATGATCACGTCGGCCTGCGGCAGCTGCTCGCGCGCCTGTCGAAACAGGTCGCGCCCCGCTTCCATACTCACTCCGGCGGCGCCCGAGTCGAGAATGCGCACGGGCACCTGCGGAAACAGTCGGCGCATGCCGTCTTCGAATGCGGCCCGTCGGCGCAGGGCGCGCACGTCGCCCCCGGCGAACTGGCCGGCGAGCACCGGGAATCGGTAGCCGAGGGCGTGAATGTGCTCGATGAGGCCGCTCATCGCGGCGTAGTTAGAGAATCCCACGACCGAGTCGACGGGGTGCTGGGTGAGTTCCCACGACTCGACGACCGGCACCTGGGCCGCGTTCAGCAGTGTCTGGGCTCCCGGGCTGTGCTCGGTGCCGACGAGCACGATGCCGTCGGGGCGCCGGCCGAGGAAGGCGCGCAGCATGTCTTCTTCCTGCTGCAGGCTGTACTCGGTAGTGCCAATGAAGAGGTGGTAGCCGTGGGGTGCGAGCACCGTTTCGAGCCCCTGCACAGTCTCGGCAAACACGGACGCTGAGACTGCCGGAATCAGCACCGCGATCGTGCGGCTGCGGTTCGACGCGAGGTTGCTCGCGGCCAAATTCGGCACATACCCCGTCGCGCGAATCGATTCCTGCACGCGTTCCAGGGTGTCTTCGGAGACGACATCGGGCTGGCGAATCGCGCGCGAGACGGTTTGCGGTGACACCCCGGCGTGCGCGGCGACCTCGGAGAGCGTGACGCTGCGGGTGGATCGCCGACTCGCGCGCTTCTCGCTCTCACCGTGCATGTTCACCCCAGGAGTTCTCTCCGAGCCAGATTGCGCATCAGCGCGCCGACTCCGAATTGCCACGGAGCGCAGTCTTCGCTGTAGGCGACCCGATTGACCAGTGTCCCCAGTGTAGGCGACGAGATTCGTACGACATCGCCGACACGGTGCGTGAATCCGGCCCCCGGTTCGCCGCGATCCTCCGTCGGCGCGAACAGCGTGCCGAGGTACAGCGCCGCCCCGTCGGGATACTGGTGCTGCGGTCCGAGCAGCTGACGCACGAGGTCCTCGGGGTCGCGACTGATCTGCGTCATGTCCGACTGCGCGTCGAGCACGAACCCGTCTGCGCCTTCCACGCGCAGGTGCACCGCTGCGCTGCGCACGTCGTCGAGGGTGAATCCGCCGTCGAACAAGCGGATGAAGGGGCCGAGCGATCCGGAGGCATTGTTGTCTTTCGCCTTCGGCAGCAGCAGTGCGCTGCGCCCTTCGACGTCGCGCAGATTGAGATCGTTGCCGAGCGTCGCACCGAGAATGCGCCCTGCGGGGTCGACGATCAGGGCGATCTCGGGTTCCGGGTTGTTCCACGCCGAGGCCCGGAGCACGCCGATCTCTGACCCAGTGCCAATCGAGGCGAGCACGGGGCACTTGGTGAAGATTTCGGCGTCGGGGCCGATCCCGACCTCCAGATACTGGCTCCACAGCCCCTGCTCGATGAGGTACTCCTTGAGCTGCTGCGCGGCGGCCGACCCGGGCTGTACCGCGCGCAGGTCACCCCCGATCATGTCGAGCACCTGGGCGCGTACGCGATCGGCCTCTTCGGCGTTGCCGCGGGCACGCTCCTCAATGACTCGCTCGAGCATCGACACCGCGAACGTCACGCCCGCCGCTTTCACGGCCTGCAGGTCGACCGGCGACAGGAATCGCACGGCGCCCGCGTCGGCATCGAGGGTCGCCGCAAGAATGTCGGCGGGGTGGCCGAGCACGGCGCCGCGCGCGTCTCGAGCGGCCTGCACCGGGTCCTCCGCGAGCATGAGATCGCTCACGGTCGCGAACGAGCGCGACAGGTCGTAGACCGCGTCGCCCGTGACCAGGACGGGGCTCGGGCCCGAGACCGCCGGGTCCCAGACCCGGCCGATCAGTGTGGCGGAAGCGTGATCATCGGGCAGTGTGTCGGAGAGGGAGAGGTGCCAGGAAGCAGACATGTGTTGTCCTATTCGATCGTTGCGAGAAGTGTGCGGCAGTGCGGCGGCTCGCTGCGTTGCGGCCGCAGGAGCCGTGGGTCAGCGACCGGTGAAGGTGGCGTCGCGGCGCTCGGCGAAGGCGCGACGCCCCTCCGCGGCATCCTCCGTCGCAAAGGCGACGGTCTGCAGGTCGCGCTCGTATGCGACGGCCTGCTCCTGCGGCAGATTGTATGCGGCGCGAATGTTGGCCTTCGCCGTTTCGACGGCGATCGGGGGGCGCGAGGCGATGATCGCGGCGAGCTCTCGTGCGCGCGGGATCAACCGGTCTCCGGCCACCACCTCACTCACGATGCCCCAGCGCTGCGCGGTTTCCGCGTCGATCATGTCGCCCGTCATGGTCATGATCGCCGCGTTGCTCGGACCGGCTGCGGCGGCGAGGAATGCGCTCATGCCACCGCCCCCGATCCACCCGAGTTTCACCTCAGGGGCCGCGAGCTGCGCCGTCTCGGCAGCGATGCGGATGTCGCAGATCAGTGCGGTTTCGAGTCCGCCGCCCAGCGCGTAGCCGTTGATTGCCGCGATGATCGGCTTGCGCAACTGGTGCAACGCGTCGCAATAGTCGGTGCGGTTGCGGAACTCCCACGGCGTCGCATACGCGTCGAGCGAGCGGATGTCGCTACCGGCGCAGAAGGCGCGCTCGCCGGCGCCGGTGAGAATCACCACGCGCACCTCGGGGTCGTCGTTCGCGGCATGGGCGATCGCCTCGAGGGCGTACGACATCTCGGGGGTGACGGCGTTGAGTTTTTCCGGACGCTGCAGCGTGATCGTCAGGATGTCATCGGCGAGTTCGACGCCGATCTGCTCCGTCGCGAGTTCGGTGATACGGGTCATGAGCGACCTCCCAAAACGGGCTCGCGCGAGCGGCGAGCGAGATCGGCGAGCGCGCTGACCGCGTCGCTCGGGCTGAGCTCTGCGGCGAGCGCCGCACGCACGATCGCGGAGCCCGTGAGCTGCGATTCCGGGAACCCTGCGTACCGGGGGCGCACGACGGAGGCATCGATGGTGCTCCGCGTCGCCGAGTAAAACCCCGCCGCGGCGACGTCGACCTCGGCGTCGCTCCATGCGGCGCTCGCCGCCGGCTGGCCGGCGAACTCAGGAATGATCCGGCGCTGCGTCGCAGGTTCCACCAGCCAGCGCAGATAGGCGCGGAGCGGGTCGGTGATGACGGCGCGACGGCTGATCGCCACGCTGGTGCCGCCGATCGTCGAACCCGGCGTTCCGCCGGGCGTTGCCGCGGGCGCGGCACCGAACGCGACCGGAACGGCACGATCGGGCAGCGAGTAGTTGACGTACCCGAAGACGAGCGGCACGTAGGCGAGCGGGTCGGCTGAGCCGACGCGTTCGAGCAGCCCGATCGGATTCAGCTCGGCGTACTCCGGTCGCGCGTGGGCGTGCACGGCCCGCAGCAGGTCGAGGGCCTCGAGCGCGACGCGATCCGGCACCCAGCTCTCGCCGGGTACGTCGACCGGGGGCGCACCGAGTGCGGCGCCGACGGAGAACAGTGTGATGAGCGCGTGCGGACCGGCCAGACTGAGCGCGACCGGTTGCTGCCCGGCGAGTGCCGCGACATCGCCCCACGTCTCGGGCGCCTCGGCGACCACGCGCGCATCGCGCGCGCTCACCTGCGTCGCCGCGTCGATCGGCAATGCCCAGGTCTCCCCGGCGCTCTGATACGACGCGAGCGTCGGCCCGACATAGCCGGTCGAGAACAGTGGATCGTTGGCACCGAGCACCGACTCGATCGACTGCAGCGACCCGGTGGCGAGCGCGTCGCCGACGTGCGGATGATCGAGCACGATGAAGTCGTAGCGGTCCGCGAGATCGTCGATCGGGTGGGCTTCGAACCCCTCCAGAGGCTGCGCGTCCCAGGTCACGTCGATGCCGCGCTCGCGCCACAGCACGGATGCGGCCTCGAGCCACACTCTGCCGCGCGGGTGATCCCACGTCAGACCGCGATAGGCGTTCATGGGAGTTCCAGCGCTTCCTCGAGCTGAGCGACGACACCCGAGGCGATCAACCGGTCGACGTCGGCGCTCGACCTTCCGAGCTCCGTGAGAATCTCGCGGCTGTGCTCGCCGGTCTGCGGTGCACCGCGATACACGGCAGGCGGCGACTGCGAGAACCGGTAGGGGAAGCCGGGAGTCTTCACCCGCCCCTCCGTCGGGTGGTCGTACTCCACAAACGTCTGATTGTGGGCGATCTGGGGATCGTTCACGAGATCCTCGTACGAGTAGACCGGCCCGGCCCAGACCCCGCGTTCGGCGAACAGCGCCAGCCACTCCGCACTGGTGCGGGTTTCGAGCGCGCGCGCCGTCTTCGCGAACAGTTCATCGCGCATGCTCCACGCCGCCTGCTCATCGTCGAGACCGCGCAGTGACTCGTCGTCGAAGAGGTCGGCAAGCACCTCGAGCGGCGGGAACGCGAGCACGATGTATCCGTCTTGCGTGCGGAACGATCCGTAGGGCGAGCGGATGTAGACGTGCGCGTGCGGCTGGGCACTGCGCTTCTGCGGCACTCCGCCAACGGTGTACACCGACAGCTCCTGCATCTGCAGCGTGGTGATCGCGTCGAGCATGTTCACTGTGACGAGTTGGCCCTCGCCGGTGCGTTCGCGGTGCAGGAGCGCGGCAAGCACTCCTTCGAACGCGGTCGAGGCCGTCACCGCGTCGGCGAGGTACTGGCCCGCGGCCTGCGGCGGTTGCCCGACGGCTCCCGTCGACAGCATCGCACCCGACATGGCCTGCAGCAGCAGATCCTGGCCGGGGCGGTCGCGGTACGGCCCGTCTTCGCCGTAGCCCGAGATCGAGACGTAGACGATCGACGGGTTGATCGCCCGCAGCGACTCGTAGTCGACCCCGAGTCGCTTCGCGACGCCCGGGCGATAGTTCTGCAGGAAGACATCCGACTCCGCGACGAGATCTGCGAGTAAGGCGCGTCCTTCCGGATCCTTCAGGTTCACAGCGAGCGATCGCTTGTTGCGGTTCAACGACAGGAACGACACGTTCACCTTGTTGCCGGTCACCCCGCCGGCGGGGGTGTGACGCTGCCACTCCCCCGTGGTCGGCTCGACCTTCACCACATCCGCCCCCAGGTCGCCGAGGCGCTGCGCCGCGAACGGCCCTGCCATCGCGATGGAGCAATCGAGCACGCGATAGCCGCTCAGCACACCGTTCGAGGTGGTCATGCGGATCCTTCTTTCCTTGCAATGGACTGCACGCGCGAGCGCGCGGCAGCGGTGGCGTCGACGCCGTCGAGCAGCGTGACGGCAGTGCGGTACCGGCGAGTTTCGCCGTGCTCGAGCCAGGTCATCGATCCGTCTGCACGCGCGGCCGCCTCACCCGAGACGTGGTGCGTCGACGGTTCGAGCCCGACACCGTACTGGCCCTCGCGCAGGTTCTGCCACTCGAAGAAATGTGGCATCCCCGTAGCGTCCCAGTCGAGCTCGATCCCGAATTCGCCGTCGCTGCGGATCAGTGCGACCCGGTGGCGACCCGACCCGTCGGCGGCGAGCGCGTGCTCCCAGACCTGTTCGACGAAGTTTCGCTTCGGTGCGATGAGGCGATCGAACGGAGCGCCCTGATCCGTCACCGAGTCGGACTGCCAGAGGTGCCCCTCGACCGCGCCGTGGAATTCAGAGCCCGCATCGACCACGGGCCAGCCGATATTGATGTGATAGAGGAACATGTGCGGGGTGCGCTCGAATCCGAGGTTCTCGACCTCGTCGTCGATGCGGAAACCGCTGCCGAACACATCGACCTCGATCGTGCGGCGCAACCGCAGGTGCTCGCCGAACGATGTCGCCTGCACGACCTCACCGCGAACGCGAAGCACCCCGCCGTTCTCCTGCCAATCCTCCTCGATGGAGAGCAGCCGCGCCGGCAGCGAACTGAGGCGCCCGTGCAGTCCGTGACGCACGGTCTGCTTGGGAGGGTAATGGTAATGACTCGCGTCGTATTCGCCGCCGAAGAGTGCGTGGTCGAGGCCCCCGCTCACCAGGAAGCCGTCGAGCGTGCGCAGCCAAGCAAGGCCGTCTTCAGCCTCGACCTCGTGCAGCGACGGGTGGCGGTATCCGTTGCCCGAGCGCCACGAAACGGGCACGCCGCGGTAGCGCACATCGCCGATGTCGAAGGCCCGATCGATGAGCACCTCGACTTCGAGACCGTCAGCATTGCGGATCTGCAGCGAGCGCACGCCGCGCTCCTGCCCGTTCGACCGGGTGACTTCGCGAATCTCCGCGAACGCCGCGAGATCGCCGCTGCGCCGGCGCAGCTCACCAGTCGAGAGCCGCACGGCTTCGCCGTACCAATCGTTCGCGCTCATTCCATCACCCATCCGCCGTCGACGTTGATCGTCTGCCCGGTCACGAAGGAGGCGTCGTCGCCGACGAGGAACGACACCACCGATGCCAGCTCCTCATTGCGCCCGCGGCGCTTGATCGATTGCTTCTCGATGACCGCTCGGTTGTAGGTCTCGGGATCGCCGTTGATCTCCTCGGCTTTCGTCGGGAACGCGCCCGGAGACACCGCATTGACCCGCACCCCCGTCGGCCCGAGTTCACGCGCGAGCGAACGAGTGAGCCCGACCGCGGCCCCCTTGGTAGAGACGTAGCTCACCAGGTGTTCCCAGCCCCCGTGGAAGGTGATCGACCCGATGCTCACGATCGCTCCACGACCGCGCGGCACCATGCGCTTCGCCGCGGCCTGCGCCCCGGCGAAGTAGGCGATCTGATTCACTCGCAGCACGTCCTCGTACTCCGCGAGCGGAATCTCGAGAAACGGGGTGGCCGGGTAGATGGCGGCATTGTTGATCATGGCCTCGACCGGTCCGAGTTCACGCTCGGCGCGATCAACGGCGGCGTCGATCGCTGCCGTGTCGCGCAGGTCGAGTTCGATCACCAGGTTGGTGATGCCGTGCTCATCGAGCAGGGCCGCCGTTTCACGGAGCGTCTCGGCGCCCCGTCCCACGACCGCGACCGCGTAGCCGTCTTGACCCAGGCGCAGCGCGATTGCGCGCCCGAGGGCGCCTCCCGCTCCGGTGACGAATGCGGAACGGGAGGCGGGTGATGCAGTGGTCGGCATGCTCAGACGCCCTGACGCTTCAGCACTTCGCGCAGGAACTCCTTGGCGCGCGGCACATCCGACTCATCGAGGTGCTCGATGATGAGTGGCACGTTCGGGTTGCGCTCCGACAGGCGACGCACATACAGGTCGTAGTCGAGGGATCCCAGGCCCGCCGCGGGCAGTTCGATCTCCCCCACGCCGCGGAAGGTGTGCGAGGCGAGCGCGTCGTCATCGCCGATGTCGGCGTGCTTCTCGCTCTTGTCATCTCCGGCTCGCTTGACGTCTTTCGCGTGGGCGATGCGGACCCGGTCGCCGAGCGTGTCGAATACCTCATTCAAGACGCCTGCCTGATCGTCGATGTTGCTCGCGTCGAAGTAGTTGGTCGGGTCCATGAGCAGTTCGAGACCGGGATGATTGATGTCATTGAACACCCGCGACGTCTCGCGAACCGATCCGACCACATTGTTGACGTAGGTCTCGAGCAGGAACGTGGCGCCGTGATCCCACGCCTCCTGGGCGAGCTCCGTGAGCACCGAGCGCACCTGCTCGTAGGCGTCCTCACTGCGGTTGTGCGGATCGTGATCCCACTCGCTCTCGGCATTGAACGTGCCCGACTCGCTGATCACGTAGGGGGTACCGAAGTCGCGGGCGCTGCGAATGATCTCTTTCAGGCGTTCGACGTTCGAACGCCGCTTGTCGAGGTCGGGGTGCACGATGTTCGTGTAGCCCGAGATCGCGCAGATCGGCGCATCGTGGTCGCGGAACGTGTCTTGCACGCGCTTCGCCTTCTCCTTCGTGATCTGACCCGATGAGAGATCGATGTCTTTGAAGTGCAGGTCGAGCTGCACCGCATTGAGGCCGAGCTCCTGAATCTTCTGCGCGGTGGTCTCGAGATCGTAGGGGAAGTAGCCCGAGAAGATGCCGATCTGAATCATGGTGGAAGTGCTCCTTTGCGTTCCGTGTTGGGGGTGTGGGTGAATACGGTCAGTGGGACTGCGGTGCGTCGAGCGCGAATTCGTCGAGTCGTACGGCTCGGCGCTCGTCGAGCGAGCGGTACCCCGCTTCGATGAGCGCCATCGTGCGCACGTTGTCGGCGACGGTGAGCGTGGGCGGCTCGCCGCTGTCGAGGGCGTGCTGCACCTGCTCCATCACGCCGATGAAGGCGTGCGGAAACCAGTGGGTCTCCCACTCGGGCGTGACCCACTCGCCGTCGGTCTCGCGTGCCGAGGCGAAGCTGATGGTCGACGGGGCGCCGTCGGGCCACCCGATCGTGCCGCGGGCAACGCCCTCGGTGCCTTCAACCCGCCAGGAGATAAAGAAATCGGAATCGAAGCCCTCGTGGCGCGGCCCGCCCCACACGTCTTCGCGAGAGACCGCCAGCACGCCGTTTTCGAAGCGCAGCGTCGACGCGACGATGCCGTCGGTGTGCGGAAACTCGGTGCGGGGGTCGGTTCGCCCGGCGGTATAGATATCGACGGGCTCACCGAACAGGTAGCGGAGTGCGTCGAGGTGATGGACGCTCATGTTCGCGAGGGTGAGTCGGTCGTACTCGGCGAGGAACGTCTGCCAGTGCGGCACCGCGTGCATGTCGATCGCGGCGAAGACGGGGTCGCCGAGCGCCCCACGGTCCAGAAGCTGCTTGAGCGAGCGGATCGACTGGTCGTACCGCATGTTCTGGTTAACCGAGAGGATCTTGCCGGCCGCGGCAGCTTCATCGCGCAGCGCGATCGCGTCATCGAGCGAGAGCGCGAGCGGCTTCTGCGCGAGCACTGCGCGCACGTGGGGCTGAGCGAGCGCCAAGCGGATGAGCTCGGGCTGTTGATCGGGCGGAAACGCGATGTCCACGATCTCGATACGCGGGTCGAGGATCAACTCGCGCGGTGACGCGTGCACCGTATCGATGCCATAGCGTGCGGCAACCGCCGCCGCGTTCTCGCGGGTTCGGGAAGCGATCGCGACGACCGGAAACCCGGCCTGCCGGTAGGCCTCGAGGTGCTGATCGGCCATGATTGCACCGGCCCCGATCGCCCCGATCGTATGGGTCCGCGCCCGCACTGGGGCGTCCGGTTCGAGACCGAGTGATGCCGCACTCAGAACCGAGCGCGACGCCTCGAGCGTCTCCGTTGATGTCATCTGCACTTCCTCCTTGAAGTTGCGCGTGAGCGCCGCGGCCATCATTTCACAGTCGTTATGTTAGCGCTATTGGCAGCGCTGCCATTTTGATGTTAGTGTCACCACGCAGCGTTCGTCAACACGTTCCCGAAACCACGAGGAAACGCTCCCGGCATCGTCGCCAGGAACCCTGCACCACGCAGTTTGATTTCAAAGGAGAAAGCATGCAGCACTCACGCACCATCGCCCGAGGCCTCGGCATCGCGGCGATCGCAGCCCTCACCGCCGGCCTCGCGGCCTGCAGTTCAGCACCCGCCGAGGGCGGAGGCTCCGGTGGGGGCGCCGGTGGCGGGGACGGCGAAAAGTTCGTCATCGGCTTCCAGCAGCCCCTCGGCGGCCAGGCCTGGCGCGAGACCGGCCTCGCGGCAATGCAGGCCCTCGCCGCGCGCGACTACGGCGACTCGGTCGAACTCAAGATCGTTCGCACGAACGACAACGACGCGGCTCAACAGAACGCCGCCATCCAGAACCTCATCGCGCAGGGCGTAGACGCGATCCTCTTCGACCCCGCTTCAGCGACCGGCGCAGACGCGGCGATCTCGCAGGCCAAGGCGGCCGGGATTCCCGTCTTCGCCAACGGCGGCCCCTACGACAACGACTACGTCTACACGGTCTCCACCGACTGGGCGAGCGCCGGCAAGAACGGCGCCGAATGGCTCGTCTCGCAACTCGGCGACAACAAGGACGTCGTGGTGCTCGAGGGCGTCGCCGGCGTGCCGCTCAACGACACCTCCATGCCGACGGTGAAGAAAGTACTCACTGACGCCGGGGTGAACATCGTCGCGGAGGGCGCGAACGGGTGGAACGAGGCCGACGCGCAGCAGACGATGTCGCAGATCTTGCAGTCGCACCCGGATGTCGGAGGCGTGTACTCGTTCCTCACCGGTGGCCAAGGCGTCCCAGCAGCCTTCGCCGACGCGAACATCGACTTCGTGCCGGTCGTCGGCGGTTCCGGCTACAACGCCGAGGCATGCACACTCGTCGATGACGCAGACGCCGGGCTCACGGGCAACATGGTCTTCGGCCAGCCCGCCATCTATGCCAAGGGGCTTGAGCAGGCCGTGAAGCTGCTCAAGGGCGACACGATCGACCAGGAGCAGTACTTTGCTCCGGCCGAGATCACCACCGAGAACGCGGCCGACTTCTGTCAGCCCGATATGCCCGACAACTTCCAGCTGGGCTACGACTTCCCCGGTCTCGACATCACGCTCGACGAGTACCTCGAGTTCGCCAAGCAGTAACCGCGATTCTTCGAGGAGACACAGATGACCCAGCAGATCGGTCCGGTCGACGTCGCACAACCGACGTCGACCGACCGTCCTGCGCCACTCCTCGTGGCGCAGGACCTCAGCAAGCAATACGGCGCGGTGACCGCCGTCGCCAATGTCACCTTCACCTGCCAGCCAGGCGAGGTGCACGCACTGGTCGGCGAGAACGGCGCCGGCAAGAGCACCGTGTCGAAAATTCTCTCCGGCGCCGTGGTGCCCACGAACGGCACGGTCACGATCGACGGCCAGCACTTGGAAGGCGGCAGCATCGCTCGCGCTCGGGCGGTCGGCATCGCCTGCGCGTATCAGGAGATCGCGTTGGTACCCGAATGGACCGTCGCGGAGAACCTCGCACTGCCCGAGGTCGGGTCGGCGCGCCTCTTCTCCCCCGGCCGAGCCCTGCAGCGCGCTCGAGAGATCCTCGAGCAGTTGCACCTGCCGCACATCGACCCGCATGCGCGACTCGGCACGCTGCTGCTCGCCGACCGGCAACTCGTCGAGATCGCACGTGCGATCGCCGCCCGCCCGAAACTCCTCATTCTCGACGAGGCATCCAGCGCCCTGACCCCACCCGGCGTGGAATGGCTCTTCGACCGCATCCGTGACATCACCGCGACCGGCAGTGCGGTCATCTACGTCACGCACCGGCTGCAGGAATTGCAGGTCATCGCCGATCGCGGCACCGTGCTGCGCGACGGCGCGGCCGTCGGCACCTTCGCGCGCGGCGAATGGACCGAGGATTCCCTCATCACGATGATGGCGGGTCGCGAAACGCAGAAGCAGTTCCCGCCGGCACCGACCGTACCCGACGACGCACCGGTCGTGCTCGACGTGCGCGGGTTGCAGTCGAACCGACTGAGCGACGTGTCGCTCACCGTCCATGGCGGGGAGATCCTCGGCATCGGCGGGCTGCAGGGCCAAGGGCAGACGGAACTGCTGCGAGCCCTGTTCGGAGCCGTTCCCGCGACCGCGGAGCACTGGGAAGTGGCCGGCACTGCCGTCGGCAAGCTGAACCCCAGACGTGCGGTGAAAGCGGGACTCGGATATGTGCCCGAAGACCGCAAGACCGAGGGCCTGGCGCTCGAACTGGGCGTCGGCGAGAACCTGTTCGCCCCATGGCTCTCGCTCACCGGCTCGGGCGGTGCACCGCTGCTCCGTCGGCAACAGGGGTGGATCGACGGCGTGCTGCGCGCGCTCAGCGTGCGCACGCGGGGGCCGCTCGAAGCAGCCGGGGCGCTCTCGGGCGGCAACCAGCAGAAACTCGTCTTCGGCCGCTGGATCGACCGCGATCGACGCGTGCTTATCTTGCACGACCCCACGCGCGGCATCGACGTGCGCGCCAAGCAGGAGCTCTATCGCGCCATGATCGCACTGGCCGAATCCGGAGTCGGCATCGTCTGGTTCTCCAGCGAGGTCGAAGAGCTCGTGCACCTCTGCAACCGCGTCGCCGTGCTGTACCGGGGCGGCGTCGTGCAAGAACTCGCGGGATCCGAAATCACCGCCGACGCCGTAGTCGGCGCGGCCGTAGGAATGGCGGCACACTCATGACCACCGGCACCATCTTCACGCCCGTCGCACCGCGACGTTCGCTCCCGATCTGGGTGCAGCGCTCGCTCCACGAGGGCGCCGCACCGCCCGTCATCGCGTTCGTGCTCTTCATCGCGATCTATCTCGCCGTGAACCCGAGCCTGCTCACCCGATTCCAGTTGCAATCCGCCGCAAACCTCGTCGTCCCGTTGGCGATCGCGGCACTCGCACAGCTGATCATTGTGCTCATCGGCGGCATCGACATCTCGATCGGAGCAATCATCAGCCTCTGCAACGTCGTCTTCGCGACCAGCCTCGCAGCGCTCCCCGGCCCGGTGGCCCTCGTGCTCGCCGTACTCATCGGGATCGCGTGCGGCCTGTTCAACGGACTGCTCGTCGCCTTCGGCAGGCTACCGGCCATCGCCGTCACCCTCGCCAGCACGTTCATCATCGGAGCCATCGCCCGCACCGTGCTCGACCGCCCCGGCGGTGCGCTGAGCGAGACCGTCTTCACCGTGACGAGCGGTGAGGCGCTCCCGTACCTCCCGATGGCACTCGTGTGGCTGATCCTCGTCGCCGTATTCGTCTGGTTGGTACTGCAGCGCACCGCGTTCGGGCGACAGATCTACGGCGTCGGGTCGAACCGCGATGCCGTGCAGGCGGCGGGCATCAATTCGCGCATGGCGATCCTCGGCGCATTCATGCTCTCAGGCGCACTCGCGTCGATCGCCGCCGTGCTCCTCGCCGGATCGACGGTGACCGGCGACCCCCGCAGCGGCGACTCGTACCTGCTCACGTCGATCGCGGCGGTAGCGCTCTCAGGCGCGAGCTTCGCTGGTGGGCGCGGCTCGGTGCTGGGCACGATCGCCGCGGCGATCACGCTCGGCCTGGTCGGCAACCTGCTCTTCTTCGCCGGCATCAATTCGTACTGGCAGTACATCATCAACGCGCTCATCATCTTCGCGGTAGTCGCCATTCCCGTACTGGTCCGCGTGATCAGCACCCGGAAGGCACTCGCCCAGGGAGGACACCATGACTGACACACTTCCCGGCCAGGCCGTGGCCGCGACGCCGCGCCCCGGCGGCCGTTCCCTGCTGCGCCGCATTCCCACGAGCGCATGGGTCTTCATTGCATTCATCGTGCTCTTCATCGCGAGTGGCGTGATTCGGCCGAGTCTGTTCACCCTCGACGGGCTCATCACCACGGTCACGTTCGCATCGATTCTCGCGGTGGCCTCCTTCGGGCAGACAATCGCCGTGATCCAGGGCGGCATCGATCTCTCGGTTCCCAACACCATTGCGTTCGCCGCGCTGTCCTTTCTCACCTGGAACGCCACGCTCGGCCCCGTACTCGCCCTGATCGCCGCCCTCGCCGCATCCGCCGTCATCGGATTCGTGAACGGATACGTCATCGCCAAGATCGGCCTGACCCCGATCGTCACCACGATCGCGATGAACGGGTTGCTCTTCGGCGTGCTCCTGCTCAACTTCAGCCTCTCCGAGCTCACCAATGTGCCCGACTTCTTGAAGGCCATGACCTCGACGAAGCTGCCGTTCCTCGGCTCATCGATCGCGGCCGTGGTGCCACTCGCACTCGTGCTCATGCTGCTGCTGCACGCGCTGCTGCGATGGACCGGGTGGGGGCGCGCCCTCTTCCTCGTTGGCTCGTCGGAGGCGACCGCACACCTCACCGGCCAACCGGTGGCGCGCATCCGCATCTCGGGCTACATGCTGAGCAGCGTGCTCGCCGGATTCGCCGGGATTGTCATCGTCGGCTACTACAACCAAGCCGAAACGATGATGGGTGCACCGTACCTGCTCAGCTCGGTCGCCGCCGTCGTCGTCGGTGGCGCCTCGATCTTCGGCGGGCGCGGGTCCGTGCTCGGCACCCTCGCCGGCGCACTCGTGCTCGGTCAGGTGTCGACCCTCGTCGTCGTCTTCAACCTCGGCGTCACCGTGCAAGACATGGTCTACGGCGCCATCATTCTGGTCGTCGTCGCGCTCTACGGCCGATCCCACAGCCGCTGATTCGCCCCTCGCTCACCTCGCTCACCTCGCTCCTCCACTCGCCCCCACACGAAAGCACCCAGATGCCCAGTCCCACCCCGCTCTCCCCCGAACTCGAAGCCATCGTCGCCCGAGCCACAGCCGCAGCACCACAACTCGCCGCCACCACCGCCGAACACCGCGCCCGCGCACTCGTCACCATCGCCGACGCCCTCGAACACGCACAACCCACCCTCGTGCAGATTGCCCTCCGCGAAACCGGACTCACCGAAGCACGCCTCAACGGCGAAGTCACCCGCACCGCCGTGCAACTGCGCCTCTTCGCCGACACCATCGTCGACGGCGGCTACCTCGACGCACGCATCGACCACGCCGACCCCGACTTCGCCCTCGGCGCACGCCCCGACATCCGCCGCACCCACATCCCCCTCGGCCCCGTCATCAACTTCTCCGCCTCCAACTTCCCCTTCGCGTTCTCCGTCATGGGCGGCGACTCCGCCGCCATCCTCGCCGCCGGCTGCCCCCTCATCGTCAAAGCCCACTCCGGGCACCCTGAGCTCTCGGATGCCACCGCGCGCGTGGCCTCTACGGCGATCCGCGAGGCCGGTCTGCCCGAGGGAGCATTCCAACTCGTGCACGGACGCGAAGCCGGCGTGGCGATCCTGCAAGACCCGCGCGTGCGTGCCGGTTCTTTCACCGGATCGATCGCGGCCGGGCGTCTGCTCGCCGACATCGCCGCTGCTCGCCCCGCCCCGATCCCTTTCTACGGCGAACTCGGCAGCGTGAACCCGGTCTTCATCACCGCCGACGCCATTGCCGAGCGCGCCGAAGACATCGCCACCGGCTTCGTCACCAGCGTCACCGGGTCCGCCGGGCAGCTCTGTACGAAGCCCGGGTTCGTCTTCGTGCCGGCGGGAGAGGCGACCGAGCAGTGGCAGGATCGCATCCGCACCGCCGCCGAGGGCACCCCTGAGCATCGCTTGCTCGATCCGCGCATCGCGCAGAGCTACGACGAGCGCCGCACCGCCGTGCTCGGCGCGGCCGGAGTGCGCGCGATCGTCACCGGCGGGGTGCGATTCGACGACGCAGGTCAGGGGTGGGCCACCCCCACGATCGTGGCCGTCAGCCTCGCCGACTTCCGCCTCGCACACCAGGCCCTCGCGCACGAGGCGTTCGGTCCGCTCTCCATCATCGTCGAGGTGCCTCACGGCACCGACCTGGCAACGTTGTTGCCCGAGTTCTTCGAGGGGAATCTGACCGCGACGCTGCACCACGGCGAGGCGGAGGCCTCGGCTGCGCACCAGAATGCCGCGGCACTCGGCACGCTCGTTCGAGCGATGGCCCTGCAGGTCGGTCGCGTCTTGTTCAACGGATGGCCCACCGGGGTCGCCGTCACCCCCGCCCAGCAGCACGGCGGCCCCTGGCCCGCAACCACCAACGATGCCTCAACCTCGGTCGGTACGGCAGCGATCACCCGCTTCCTGCGCCCCGTCGCATTCCAGAACGCCCCCGCCGCACTCCTCCCCGAAGCGCTCAGCGACGACAACCCGCTCGGCGTGCCGCAGCAGATCGCCCCGGCCGGCGAATCGCAGTCGTGGGGAGCCCGCTGGCGCTAGCCCCGCGCCCTGCGGCGCCTGCCCCTGCGCCTGCCCCTGCCCTTCCGCCTGCGCCTGCGCCTGCCGGATTGGGGTAACTTCGGACCGGTGTGCCGGCGCTTTTCAGCGTCCGCACCGGTCCGAAGTTACCCCAATCCGCAATGGGGCGGATCGGCAGCGGGGCGGGGCGGCAGAGCTGCGGTGAGGCAGAGCAGCGTGCCAGGCGACCTCTCCGTTGCGGTACCGTCGAAGCATGCCCAGCCTGATTCAACAGCGCCTCGCGTTCGAACGCGAGCATCGATACGGCTGGTGGATGCTCGTTCTGGCCGTGTTCGCCGGTGCGTTCGCCACTCACCGAGCCACACTCGGCCCCGCATGGCTGTGGATCGGCGTGCTCATTTGGGTCGCGCTCGCGCTCCTCTCGCTCCGGCGCATCCTGCGGGCTCGACGCGCACGTCGCGCTTTCGAGCTTGAGCACGGCGCCGACGCCGGCATCCGCCCCTAACGCAGCCTCGTCCTCACCGTCCCATCTGCGATCGGGGTAACTTCGGACCGGTGCAACGATGCATTTCCGCGTCCGCACTGGTCCGAAGTTACCCCGATCCGCAATGGGCGGGGCGGGGCGGGGCGGATCGTGCGCCCGCCCGAACCCGCTCACACGCAACGATCCCCCCGGAGCTTGCTCCGAGGAGATCGTTCGCGTTCAGCCGCGGCTCAGTGCCAGAGCACCGCCAGCGCCACGTTGACAAGCGAGAGGCCGGCGATCGCGCCGAGCATGCCCGCCGAGGTGGGCTGCTTCTTCCGGCCGATGAGCACGACGGCGATGAGCACGAGCAGCACGACCAGCTTTACGCCGATCTTCGCGTTGTTCGGCTGGCCACCGGTCGCGTAGACCATGCCCACGAGCAGCAGGCCGGTTGCAAGCAGCAACCAGGCACCGTGCAGAATGCCCGGCGTGATGCGGGCGCGCGCTTCTTTGACTGCTGAGAGCTGCGCCAGCGTGCTGCCGAAGACAGCGCCGAAGGCGACGAGGTGCAAGACGATCAGAATTCCCTTGACGATTTCCACGTCTTGATTCTGACGGCCCGCACCCCGCCGCGCAACGTAGGCGAGGCTTGCTCACAACTGATGAATCACCAGTAAAATTGCAGATCAGCGACCATTCCGCGAGAAGGCCCCAGCCTAGTGGAAGAAGTGACGCTCTCCGGTGAAGTACATCGTGACACCGGCCGCCTCGGCAGCTGCAATGACCTCGGGGTCGCGCACGGAGCCGCCCGGCTGCACGACGGCGCGCACACCGGCGTCGAGCAGCACCTGCAGTCCGTCCGCGAACGGGAAGAACGCGTCAGATGCCGCGACCGACCCGCGCGCACGATCGCCGGCGCGCTCCACCGCGAGGCGGCACGAGTCAATGCGATTGACCTGGCCCATGCCGACACCGACCGAGGCGCCGCCCGAGGCGAGCAGGATGGCGTTCGACTTCACCGCGCGGCTCGCGCGCCACGCGAACTCGAGATCGGCGAGGGTGTCGGCGTCCGCGGGCTGCCCGGTGGCGAGCTCCCACTCGGCCGCCGGCGCGAAGGCGTGATCGGCATCTTGCAGCAGGAAGCCGCCCGACACCTGCCGCAGTTCGACCGGATTCGGGGTGTAGTCGGCGGGCAGCACGAGCAGACGCACATTCTTCTTCTGGGTGAGGATCGCGAGCGCCTCGGGCTCGAAGCCGGGGGCGACGATGACCTCGGTGAAGATCTCGGAGACCGTCTCAGCCATGGCCCGGGTGACGACGCGGTTCGCGGCGATCACGCCGCCGAACGCCGACACGGGGTCGCAGGCGTGAGCGAGCTCGTGCGCCGCGGCGATCGGATCAGCAGCACCCTCGGGCGCGACGGCGATGCCGCACGGGTTCGCGTGCTTGATGATGGCAACGGCCGGGCGCTCGTGATCGAACGCGGCGCGCAGCGCTGCATCGGCGTCGACGTAATTGTTGTACGACATCTCTTTGCCGTGCAGTTGGGTCGCCTGCGCAATGCCTGCGCCCTCGTTCTCGGTGAACAGTGCGCCGCGCTGGTGGCTGTTCTCGCCGTAACGCAGCACCGACTCGCGCAGTCCGAAGACCTCGTATCCGACGTAGCCCTCGGTCGTCGCGAAGATGCTGTCGATCGATGCCTCGTCAGACGGTGCCTCGAGCGTTTCGGCAGCGCCCCATTCGGCGTCCTCCTGCTCGAGGAACCAGTTCGCGACGGCCGCGTCGTACTGCGCGGTGTGCACGAACGCCTCGGTCGCGAGTGAGCGGCGCTGCGCGAGCGTCGTGCCGCCGGCCTGTACCGCGGCAATTATCTCGTCGTAGCGCGCCGGCGAGACCACGATGGCCGCGTTCGCGTGGTTCTTCGCGCTCGCGCGCACCATTGCGGGGCCGCCGATGTCGACGTTCTCGATGACGTCGGCGGCGGGCTTGCCCGAGGCGACCGTCTCTTCGAACGGGTACAGATTCACGACGACGAGCTCGAATGCGGCGAAGCCGAGCGTCTCGAGCTGTGCGCGGTGGTCAGCGAGGCGCAAGTCGGCGAGCAGGCCGGAGTGCACGGCGGGGTGCAGCGTCTTCACGCGTCCGTCGAGTGCCTCGGCGAACCCCGTGACGTCGGCGACGTCGGTCACCGCGTGGCCGGCGTCGCGAATCGTCGAGGCCGTCGAGCCGGTCGAGACGATCTCGACACCGGCTGCGGCGAGCGCAGCGGCGAGGTCGAGCAGGCGGGACTTGTCGCTCACGGAGATGAGCGCGCGGCGCACGGGAATCTGGTCGCGGTGTTCGTACAGGCTCGGATCGTGGCTCTGAACTGCCATGCGGAAGGGCTCCTCGGGTTCGTGTTCGCTGGCTTCGGAAAGGGTGTGAGGGGTCGCTGGGTCACCCGCGGCGGTGCGGGATCACCCGGCCCGCGGCAAGGTGAGCTGCCCGAGTGCGATATCGCGCACAGTCTGCACGAGCAGCGGGCGTTCGAGCTGCTTGATGCGTTCGTGCAGTTCGTCTTCGGTTTCTCCGGGCTGCACGTCGACGGCGGCCTGACGCAGTACGGGGCCGGTGTCGACGCCCTCGTCAATGACGTGCACGGTGACGCCGGTGCGCTCGGCGCCGGCGGCGAGCGCGTCACGCACGGCGTGGGCGCCGGGGAAGGCCGGGAGCAGCGCCGGGTGCGTGTTGATGAGTCGCGGGCTGAACTCGCGCACGAAGCCGGGCGGCAGAATGCGCATGAGCCCGGCGCTGACGACGAGGCCGGCGTCGGGGCCGCTGCCGACGCCGTGCTCCTGGATGGCGGCGGCGAGTACCTGACCCCATTCCTCGCGAGTGCCGGAGTCGCGCGGGCGCACGATGAAGGTCGGGATGCCCGCGGTTCGCGCGTACTCGAGGCCCGCCGCTTCGGTGTCGGAACCGACGCAGACGATGCGTGCCGGAAACTCGGGGTCGGCGGTTGCGTCGATCAGCGCTTTGAGGTTGCTGCCGCCACCGGAGATGAGAACCGCGATTTTCAGCACCGGATCAGTCTACGCGACGCGCGGAGCAGCTGATTTCGCCGCCACTGCGTCTCAGCATTCCCGAACCTCGTCCGCGATGAGCCAGGGCTGGTGCGCGGCGTAGTGCGCGTCCTCCTGAGCAGCCCAGCGCTCCCAGTGGGGTGCATACGTGTCCCCGTCTCGGGCGAGCGCCCGCGCCTTGCGCTCTGCGGTCGCGCACTCGAGCCAGATGCTGTGCACGCGGGGCTCCCGATCCTCACCCGAGGCCCGCGCGCCCCACTCGCGCGCCGCCACCACGTTCTCGGCCGTCAGTGCTCCGCACCCCTCGATGATGAGCGGCAGGCGGGGCATCAACGGCGTCCACGCGCCGAAGCGCTCCGCGATCCAGTCATAAGCCGCGAACCCGCCTTCACGCAGTGCCCGTGCGAGGCCGAGCGATCCGGCACCCAACCCGTCCCACCCGGGGTACAGCTCTTCGACATGCAGCAGCTCGGCCGGTCGGCCCGCCGCGGCGCATCGCTGCTGCACGGCCGAGGCCAGCTGAGTCTTGCCCGACCCCGAGCGGCCGTCGATGATCAGCACGTCCCATTCCACCTCAGATGTCTGCATCAGAACTCCCGATTCCCGTCAGTGCGCCAGCGCTCCGCCAGCAGCATGACGCCCGCAGTGAGTACGCCAAGCACCACCGCCCCGGCGAGCCCCGCGCCGTAACTTCCCGGTGCCTGGTGGCCGATGAGGGCCGCCACCGCGACCGGCAGCGTCTGCTCCCCCGGCCGCACCAAAAACGACGTGGCACCGAACTCGCCGAGCGAGGCCGCAAAGGCGAAGCCGAGCGCGAGCCCCGTCGATCGCCCGAGCAGCGGCACATCGATCGCCCGCAGCATCGCGAACGGCCCCGCCCCGAGCGAGGCGGCGGCGTCGCGCAGCTCGGGGGCGATGCTCCGCAGCACGGGCAGCAGGGTGCGCACCACGAGCGGCAGTGCGACCAACGCCTGCGCGATCGGAATGAGTGCGGTCGAGGTGCGCAGATCCAACCCGATGCCGAGCGGCCGATGCATCGTGAGCAGCAGCCCGAATCCGAGGGTCACCGCCGACACTCCGAGAGGCAGCATGACCAGGCCGTCGAACAGGTCGATGCCGCGGCGCAGGGTTCGGGATCGGGGCCGGCGCGACAGCACGAGCGCGAGCAGGGCCCCGAGCACCATTGCGAGGAGCGCCGCCACCACCGCGATGCGGAGTGACGCGAGGATCGCAGTGAGCACCGAGCCGTCGATCGGCAGACCCTCGGGAGGCACGACGAGGGCCGCGTAGTTTGCCAGCGTCCACGCACCGTCGCGATCCCGCAGCGACCGCGAGAGCAGGGTGATGAGCGGCAGCGCGTGCAGCAGCGTGATCGTCGCTCCGAACACCACCAGCACCGGGATGTCGACGCGACGGGGGCGCGCCCCGTGCACGCGATCCTCACGCAACTGCACGGCTCGTTCGCCCGCTCTGCGCAGTCGCGACGACACCACGAGCGCGAACCCGACGATCGCGAACTGCGCGATCGACAGCACGGCGGCGCCCCGAAGGTCGAGGTACTGCACCGTGAGTCGGTAGATCTCCGTCTCCACGTTCGCGAACGCCGAGCCGCCGAGAATGAGCACGATGCCGAACGACGTGGAGCAGAACAGGAAAACGAGCGACGCCGCGGAGGCGAGCGCGGGCCCGAGCGCGGGCAGTGTGACGAGGCTCCAGGCGCGCACTCGTGAAGCACCGAGCACCCGCGCCGCCTGCTCGGAGGTGTCGTCGAGCCTCGCCCAGAATCCGCCCACGGTGCGCGCCACCACTCCCACGTTCGGAAACGCAAGGGCGAGCACGACCGCGGCGAAGCTCCGGTCAAGGCCCCACCCCGCGAGCGGGCCGCCCGCGCCGAGCAGCGCGGAGAACGCGACGCCCACCACCACCGACGGCAGCACGAACGGAACGGTGAGAAACCCCCGCAGCAGGGCCTGCCCCGGAAAGTCGAGGCGGTAGAGCACGTACGCCGCGGGCACACCCAGCGCGAGCGAGATGAGGGTCGCAACGCCGGCCTGAGCGAGAGTTTGACCGATAACCCGCCAGGTGCGCGTCGCGCCGAACACCTCGGGGATGCCGCTGAAGTCGAACGCACCGTCATCGACGAACCCCGTCGCGATGAGCGAAACCACGGGCCACAGGAAGAAGAGCGCGAGGAAGGCGAGAGGCACGGCCGTCGCCGCCGTCCACGCCGCTACGCCCCACGGGCTGGTGCTCGCCCGTGACGTCGCGCCTCCCCCGCGTCGCAGAATGTCAGAGTCCGATCTGGTCGCCCAGGGTCTTCAGCCACCCCTCGCGCCCGGCCTCGATCTGCGCAGAAGTGAGATCGTGCGTCTGGTCGGCAGCGGGCTCGGGAGCGAACTTCGCCCATGCTTCGGGGAGTCCCACCGAGCTGTCGACGGGCACCATGTACATCGCTTCAGGAATGGTCTGCTGGAACTCGGGCGAGACGAGGTAGTCGACGACGGCCTCTGCTCCGCCCTCATTGGCGGCCCCCTGCAGCACCCCCGCGTACTCGACCTGCTGCGTGCAGGTGTCAAGCAGCGCGGCGGTGCTCGATGCGGTGCCCGCGTCATTCACGGTGAACGCCGGCGAAGACGCGTACGACAGCACGATCGGACGCGTGCCATCTTCACCGCCCTGCGTGAACTGGCCATAATAGGCGTCGCTCCAGCCCTGCTCGATGCGGGCGCCGTTGTCGATGAGCTGCTGCCAGTAGTCTGCGAATCCGTCTTCGCCGAACTCCGACACCGTGCCGACGAGGAACGAACCGCCGGTCGACGACGCGGTCGGGTCGAGCAGCGCCGTGAGGTCACGGTAGGCAGGCTTCGCCAGATCGGCGTAGGTCTGCGGCTCGGCGACGCCGTGCTCGGCGAACCAAGCGGTGTCGATGTTGATGCAGGTGGAACCGTGATCGACCGGGATCATGCCGGTGCGCTCGACGTACTCGTTGCCGAGCGCGCTCGGCCCCTCAGCTTCTACCGCGTACTGCAGTGCACTCTTCGGAAGCGCCTCGGGCACGTACGTCGTCACCACCCCGTTATCGACGAGCCTCGACGCGAAAATGTTGTCGACGCCGAAGAACGCATCGGCGACGGGGGCGCCTTTCGTGAGCACGAGCTTGTTCGTGAGCTCGCCGCCGTCGCCCGCAGAGACGACCTGCACGTCGTAGCCGGTCGCCGCGCTCGCGGCCTTCGCGAAGTCGTCGTTCGGGAACGAGTCGTGCACGATCAGCGTCACCGTCTTCGCATCGGCTGCATCGGCGGCACCGGTGGTGCACCCCGTCAGCAGAAGACCGAATGCGGCTGCTGCCGTCACCGAGACCAGTGCCGATCGTCGAGCGCGACGGGAAAAGTGGATAGGCGTCATTGAGGGCTTCCTTCCTCCGCTGGCATGAACCAGATCAGGTTGACGGTCGGAGCTCGCGTGCTCCCTCTCAGCCCTGCGCGTCAGGACTCCCGTGGATTGCCCTCTTACCTTAGTGCCCGCCGCCCGGCCAACGCCAACCGGAGCGCTTCTCGCCGCGGTCCTCCGCATCAGACGATGCGTCAGTGGTTTCGGGTGCCGCGTCCCAGGCGTAGGCGCGGAGCAGGTCGGCTTCGCTGAGCTCCTGGCCTGCGCTGCTGCGGTCTGCATGGGCATCGCGCGAGGTCTGCTCGGACTCCGGCCGTGTCTCGGACGGCATCGAGGCGCTCGACGCCGTCTCGAGGTCGTCTGCGTCGATCTGCGCAGTCTCGAAGTCTGCTCGCTCGAACTGCGCCGTCTCGAACTCAGCCGTCTCGAACGCTGCATTTTCGCTGTGCTCGGTCTCGAACGCTGCCGTCTCATCGTTCCCGGTGTCGACGGACGCATCGTCCCGATACTCGTCGTCGAGATGGTCCTCGTCGACGGGCGACCGCTCGAGCTCCACCGTCTCGAAGGCATCTGGGGCGTCGAAGGCACCTGCAGCGGCCAGGCGTGCCGAAACGGCATCGGCCTCGACTGGCTCAGTGCGACGACGGCGACCCAGCGTCAACCCCGCGAGCGCCGGCGTCGCGTCTGTGAGGCGCTCGGGAATCGCGGAGCGCACCTGCTGCACACCCATGCGACTCGCCAGCACACCCAGCAGCAGCCCGGCGCCGACCTCGAGCGCGAGAAACCCGCCGAGTGCCCAGGGGTGCGGGCCGTTCTCGGCCAGGCGATCCGGCCCCATCGCGCCCCCTGCGGCCGAGGCCAGCCCCACCGCGACGAGGCCGGTGCAGACGCTCGCGATGACCGGTGCGGCCAGCACCACCGTCAACCTCGAACGGCGCTGCGCGGGCCGCCTCGCGAACCGCACGCCGAGCACGATCGCGGCGAGCACGATGATGGCGGGCGCCACTCCACCGAACGCGCCCCAGCTCGACGGGATCGCCCCGAAGATCGGCAGCGCCGGCAACGGGCCGAGGAGCGTTTCGAACGGCGTCGTCGAGCTGCCGACTCCGATCGCGAACCCGGGCCCGGCAAGCCAAGACAGGCTCCAGATAATCGCCGTCGGCACCAGCGCCAGTTGCGAAATGAAGACGGTGAACGAACCGAGAGGGTCGAGCTGCAGACTTTGCGTCAGTGCGGTGACATCGGCGTAACTCGTGATCACGGCAATCGAGAACGCGACCGCGGCGAGCCCGATCACCAGCGCGATCGATGCTGCAGCGAGCCGAAGCGCTTCGGCGCCGCGAGCCGGGAGCGAGGCCGCGCCCGACCAGCCGAGGGCCTCCAAGCCGCGCTGCGCCTGGCGCACCAGCGCGTGCCACCAATCGTGCCCGTCGATCGCGGCCCGCACGACGAAGGCGGTGAGCGAGGACGTCCCGAATACGGCGGCCGGAACCGCGGCGGCAAGTGCGTGCGGCCAGGTCAGCATTGGTGCGGCGAGCGCCGCCGCCGCGAACGCGATGCCGCCGAACCCAGCCGCGCCGCCCAGCGCACCGAATGCCCCCACACCTCCGCGAGCCGCAAAACGCCATCCCGAGCGCAGCGCGAGCAGCACGGTGACGAGGGTGATGCCGAGCGGGGCGATGGAGAGCGTGAACTGCAGCGCTTCAGGGGCGAGCCCCAGCGCGAGTGCCGCCTCGGCGGGCACCGCGAAGTGCAGCGGCACGAAGTGCGCGAGCAGCCACACTCCGGTGACCGCCGACGTGACCGATGCCGGTTCGGCGGAGAGCCCAAACGTCACGACCCAGAGCAGCACCCCAGGAACCGCGACGACGGCGAGCCCGGCGATCGCCACCGCGGCGGCTTCGATTGCGGCGATCACCGCGGTCACCAAGGATCTCATCGTCAGAAGTTTACTCCGCGAGAGTTCTGCCGAGCCGAGACGCTCCCGTGCGGGCGTGCCGTCGGCACAACGCGCTCAGCACGCACCCGGCAACAGCACAACGGGCCGGCCACCTGAGAGTGACCGGCCCGTTGACGGGCGAGTGCTGCTTACAGTGCCGCGAATGCCTGGCGCAGCAGTTCGGCGGTCTCGGTCGGCGTCTTGCCGACCTTGACGCCGGCGGCCTCGAGGGCTTCCTTCTTCGCCTGAGCGGTGCCGGCCGAACCCGAGACGATGGCGCCAGCGTGGCCCATCGTCTTGCCTTCGGGCGCGGTGAAGCCGGCGACGTAGCCGACGACAGGCTTCGTCACGTTGGCCTTGATGAACTCGGCTGCGCGCTCTTCGGCGTCGCCGCCGATCTCACCGATCATCACGATGGCCTGGGTCTCGGGGTCAGCCTCGAACGCGGCGAGCGCGTCGATGTGCGTCGTGCCGATGACCGGGTCGCCGCCGATACCGATCGCGGTCGAGAAACCTAGATCGCGCAGCTCGTACATCATCTGGTAGGTCAACGTGCCCGACTTCGACACGAGGCCGATCGGTCCCTTGCCGGTGATGGTCGCGGGGGTGATACCCGCGAGGGCCTCACCCGGCGTGATGATGCCGGGGCAGTTCGGGCCGATGATGCGGGTTTCATTGCCGGTGGCCTGGGCGTGCGCCCACAGCTCGGCCGAGTCCTTGACCGGCACACCCTCGGTGATGATGACGAGCAGGCCGATGCGGGCATCGATGGCCTCGATGGCTGCATCCTTGGTGAAGGCCGGCGGCACGAATGCGACCGACACGTCGGCGCCCGTCGCAGCGATGGCCTCGGCCACGGTCGCGAACACCGGCAGCTCGACGGCGTTGCCCTGCGCGTCGACGTGCGACACCGTGGTGCCCGCCTTGCGCGCGTTCACGCCGCCAACGATGTTGGTGCCCGCCGCGAGCATGCGCGCGGTGTGCTTGGTGCCCTCGCCGCCGGTGATGCCCTGGACGATGACCTTGGAATCCTTGTTCAGGAAGATCGACATGGTGGTTCTACTCCTACAGTCTTTCGTCTCGGATCAGCGGGCGTTGGCGAGCTCGGCGGCCTTGTCGGCGCCCTCGTCCATGGTGGCGGCCTGGGTAACCAGCGGGTGCGCCGCTGCGTTCAGGATCGCCCGGCCCTCTTCGACGTTGTTGCCGTCGAGGCGCACGACGAGCGGCTTGTTCGCCGCATCGCCGAGCTTCTCGAGCGCGCCGACGATGCCGTTGGCAACGGCGTCGCACGCCGTGATGCCGCCGAACACGTTCACGAACACCGACTTCACCTGGGGGTCGCCCAGAATGACGTCGAGCCCGGCCGCCATGACCTCGGCCGACGCGCCGCCGCCGATGTCGAGGAAGTTGGCGGGCTTGACGCCGCCGTGGTTCTCACCGGCGTAGGCGACGACGTCGAGCGTCGACATCACGAGGCCTGCACCGTTGCCGATCACGCCGACCTCGCCGTCGAGCTTCACGTAGTTGAGATCCTGCGCCTTGGCCTTGGCCTCGAGCGGATCCTCCGCCGACTTATCAGCGAGCTCGGCGTGCTGCGGCTGGCGGAACTCGGCGTTCTCATCGAGCGAGACCTTGCCGTCGAGCGCGACGATGTCACCTGCGCCGGTGAGCACGAGCGGGTTCACCTCGACGAGCGTCGCGTCTTCACCCGCGTACACCGCAAAGAGCTTCTGGAAGACGGGCACGACCTTGGCGACGAGCTCCTCAGGGAACTTCGCTGCGCGCGCGATCTCTTCAGCCTTCACCGCGTCGATGCCGGTGATCGGGTCGACCGCGATGCGCGCGAGCGCCTCGGGCTTCTCGACCGCGAGCTGCTCGATCTCCATGCCGCCCTCGACGGACGCAAGCGAGAGGTACGTGCGGTTTGCGCGATCGAGCAGCACCGAGAAGTAGAACTCCTGTGCGATATCAGCAGCCGCCGCGACCATCACGCGCTCAACGGTGTGGCCCTTGATGTCGAGCCCCAGGATGGCCTGAGCAGCCTCGAAGGCCTCGTCTGGCGTCTTCGCCACCTTCACGCCGCCGGCCTTGCCGCGGCCACCGACCTTTACCTGCGCCTTCACGACGACCACGCCACCGATCTTCTCGGCGGCCGCACGCACCTCTTCAGGGGTGTCGGCGACGATGCCGGCGAGTACCGGCACCTCGTATCGTTCGAATAGATCTCGTGCCTGGTACTCGTACAGATCCACGTACTGTCCTTTGCTTGGGAGTCGGGGTGATCCGAGGCAGAAAAATGTCTCGATGTCGAGCTAGCTCGACCGACGAAAAGCCTATCACCGCGAAGTGATCGAACCCTTACCGCGTGCCGGCTTCGCGCGGAGCAGCTCGTCGTCAGCGCGTGCGAGGGCGATGTCGAGGGGCTCGCCGGGAACCGCCTCGGCGATGCCCCACGACCAGGCGAACTGCGATGCCGCTCGCATCGAGTCCAGCGCCTGTTCGAGCTCGCTGGGCCCGCTGCGCAGCACGAGGGCGAACTCATCGCCGCCGAGCCGTGCGACGAGGCCACCGGACCGGCCCGACGTGCCGCGCATCCCCACGAGCACGGTCCAGACCTCGACTGACTCGATCAGTGCGGCATCACCGGCGATGTGGCCCCCCGCATCATTGAGCCCCTTGAAATCGTCGAAGTCGATCATCGCGACGGCCACGGGCTCCCCCGCCCGCGCCGCGCGGTTGCGCACGACCGTCGCCAGCTCGCCCAGTCCACGCCGATTCAGTGCGCCGGTCAACGAATCGGTGCGCGCCTCACGATGGAGCTGACGCTGCACCGTGCGGGCCCCCACGTAGCAGAAGATCGCGATGAGGATCGCGTAGCCGACCATGACATTCGGATCGGCGAGGCCCATACCGAGGTCCGGGTTCACCATCAGGATGATCAACATGCGGATCACGCCGATGACCATGAGCACGCGACCGAAGACCGGCGGATAGAACCATCCGAGATACAGCGCGACGAACGGGAGTTCCAGGAGGGCATTGATCTCGGCATGCGCGTGCGAAGAAAACAGCAGGAAGTAGGTCGACCAGGTCTCGATCACAGCAAACATCACCACCCCTGCCCACAACGGGTATCTGCGCCCGAGTACCAGCGGCAGCGCGGTAGCGACTCCATAGAAGACGAGCCACATGGTCACCATCAAGCGGTTCATGTGCTGGTGACCGACGATGAGGTCGGACACGAAGACGACCGCGAGCAGGGCGGGTATCGCCGCGCTCATGTAGGAGAACGGGGTCTGCCAGCGCAAAAACCGCATCCATATCTCCGAGCCGAGGCTCGCGAGATCGGGGGTCAACCGGCGTCTATCCATAATGCGCCTGCCGCTTCTCGCGCTTCTGCTCGTAGAGCGCCGCGTCCGCGCGCCGCCACAGCGACGCGGTGTCGTCCCCGACTTGGAGCTCCGCAACTCCCCATGACCAGGAATGAGGCGATACCGTGAGCAGCCGTTCGGCAATGCCTGCCGCCGTCGCCGCATCGGTCGCCGGGAGCAGCAGGGCGAATTCATCTCCCCCGATGCGCCCGATGACATCCCCGACGCGTACTTCCTCGAACCAGACGCCGATCGTCGTTTCGAGCGCCACATCCCCCGCCGCATGGCCGTGGGTGTCGTTCAACGACTTGAAATCGTCGAAGTCGATCGCCACGAGACTCAGCGGTGCACGCGCCCGTTCGATGCGATGGGCGGCACGCTCCTGGAATCGTGCACGCGTCAATGCCCCCGTCAGCGGATCCGCCGACTCGATGCGCACCTCTCTGCGCCAGAGATACAGCCCCGCGCCGTAGCAAAAGATGAGCCCTAGGAGCGCGTGCACGGCAACGGGTGCCCCGATGCTGCCGTTCGCGCCAAACAACGGGTTTGAGAACATGACGATGGCGAAGCCGACGAGCCCGAGCAGGGCAAGCGGCACGGCGACCTTCGGCCGCACGAACCACCCGAGATAGAACGCGACGATCGGAAACTGCTGCACCGAGGAAATCACCGATTGCGGATCGTCGCGCAGGCTCAGGAAGTAGCCCTGAGCGACGAAGAACACGCACACCGCAACCACACCGATCCACCGCGGAATTCGTGCACCCGAGAGCAGCGCGCCGATGCCGCCGGCGAGACTCACAACGAGCAGGGTCCAGATGAACCATCGATGCGCCATGTAGTGGTGAAAGAGCAGATCGACCACGAGCGTCAAGCTCATGAGTAACGCCGCAAACGAGACATACCACGAGTGCGCATTCTGCCTCTGCACGAGCATGCGGAACCAGGACACGGGTCGCCCCTCCTCTGTGACGTTGTTGCAAACCCCCCGATTTCCCCAACTGTCAGACCCACAGGCTACACAATGATGGGGTGAATATCCTCCGCGGTCCTTAAATTACCGACGGGATCGTTCCCGTTTTCTCAGAGATCGTGATTACACTCGATCGCACTGCGTCGCCGCCCCTCCCACTCCGGGGAGTCGCTCGAGTCGGCGCAGCGGGAGAGCAATCACGTGAGCATCATCGAGGCCGCCCCACCCGAGGGGCTGCGCGCCCGCAAGCGCCGCCGTACCGAAAACGCGATCGAGTCTTCGGCGGTCGCGCTCGCCCTCGAACTCGGCGTCGAGAATGTCACCGTCGACGCGATTTGCGAGCGGGCCGATATCTCGCGGAGCACGTTTTTCAACTACTTCCCCTCACGCGACGACGCGATTGTGGGCCGCGCGATCGAGATTCCCGAGGGTGACCTCGCGTTCTCCGTACTCGACAGCACGCCCGACAATCTTCCGCTCGGGCTCTTCCGCCTGCTCTTCGCGGCGATCGGGCATCGCAACATCAACGCCGAAGTGGCGCGTGATCGACTGCGACTCATGACGGAGCAACTCGAAGCGGGTCGCTTGACAATGGTGTCGCTGCTCGAATCGGGATATCAGCTCAACATTGTCGCGACGGCTTGGCTGCGCGCGCGACCCGAGCACGCCAAGCTCGATTCACCGGAACGCGAGTCGATGCTAGCGCTCGCGCTCGTGCACGGGGCGATGTCTGCGCAGATGGCGGTCTGGTCGGCGGGCAGCGGCGACACCGATGCCGATGAGAGCGATTTCATGAGCGTTGCTGAGGAGTATCGCAAGCTGCTCGGCTAACGGATCTCGATCCCGAAGCGACCTCGCACCGGCATTCAGAACGAGGTCGCAGCGTTTACTCGTCGACCTTTTCGATCGGAGCAAGCTTCACCAGCAGTTTGCGCTCGCCGACGGAGTCGAAGACGACGTGTGCGATGCGTTTCGAACCGATGCCAGAGATTCCGGTGACCCGGCCGACCCCATACTCTTCGTGCTGAATGCGATCTCCCGATGCCAGTTCGAGGTCTCCATTGTCGCGCACCGCTCCCCCGACGAGGTTCGGGAACCCGCCACCGGCCGCCTGCGCTTCTTTCGCGAGACGCTTCCGTTCGCGCCACTTGTCGAGGGCCGACTGCATGTTGCCGCTGGCCGGTTCGCTGACCGCAGCAGCACCGGAGCCGCTGCCGCTGCCGGCCCCGGCGAACGACACCGACGAATCGGTGCGAGTGCGCGATGACCAGGAAGCGGTCGAACTGCGCGGAGCGTTGAGCGCGCGCGAGGCGGTGCCGCCGCGACCCGTCACCTCGCCAGGCGACTGTCGCCAGTCGATGAGCCCCTCGGGAATCTCTTGCAGGAAGCGCGACGGCATCGCGACCGAGACGTCACCGAATGTCGCACGCGTCGAGGCGAGCGTGAGATACAGGCGTTCCCGGGCGCGAGTGATTCCGACGTACATCAACCGTCGCTCCTCACTGATACCGCCGACTTCGTCGACCGACATCTGATGGGGCAGCAGCCCCTCTTCGACGCCCGTGATGAACACCGCCTTGAATTCGAGCCCCTTCGCGGTGTGCATCGTCATGAGCGAGACCGTGCCGCTCGAATCATCGAGGTCGTCGGCCGCCGCCACCAGGCTCACTTCGGTGAGGAACGCGAGCAGGCCTGCTCCCGGCTGCTTTGCATCGAACTCTCGGGCCACCGCGACGAGTTCCTCGAGGTTCTCGGCCCGCGCATCGTCTTGCGGATCGCGCTTCGCCCGGAGCTTCTCGATCATCTCGGTCTCATCGAGGATCAGCTTCAGTAGGTCGCCGACCGGCGCCGGCACCGCTTCCTCACCGGCGACATCGGTTGCGCCCCCGCCCACGGCCATTCGAGCGGCTCGGGTCAGCAGATCGGCGAGCTGGCGCACAGCGCCCTTGATCTTCGGGCCAAGAGCCGAGACTTCATCTGCGCGCAGCATCGCTTCGTGGAACGACAGCCCGTGTGCCTCCTGGAAGTTCGCGAGGTGCGCCTCTGCCATCGCACCAATGCCACGTTTCGGTGCGCCGATGAGGCGCGACCAGGCGATCGGATCGTAGGGGTTCGCGATGCTCGTGAGGTACGACATCGCATCTTTCACTTCGGCGCGCTCGTAGAACTTCGTGCCGCCGAGCACGCGGTAGGGAATCGCCGAGCGGATGAGGAGCTCTTCAAGCGCACGCGTTTGCGAGTTCGTGCGGTAGAACACCGCGACGTCGCCGTAGGCGAGACCGCCCCGGTGCAGATTTTCGATTTCTTCAGCGACGAACCGCGCTTCGTCGTGCTGCGAGTACCCGGTGAACCCAACAATGCGCTCGCCGTCGCCCTCCGAGGTCCAGAGTCGCTTCTCCTGGCGATCGAAGTTGTTGCCGATGACCGCGTTCGCCGCCGACAGGATGTTCTGGGTGGACCGGTAGTTCTGCTCGAGCTTGACCACTTCGGCTCGGGCGAAGTCTCGCTCGAATTCGACGATGTTGCGAATGTCGGCACCGCGGAAGGCATAGATCGACTGGTC
Organism: Leucobacter musarum subsp. musarum; assembly: GCF_001273845.1. GTDB lineage: Bacteria > Actinomycetota > Actinomycetes > Actinomycetales > Microbacteriaceae > Leucobacter > Leucobacter musarum. The sequence continues at coordinate 127,347 of NZ_JHBW01000086.1, read as the reverse complement.
GGAGTCGCCGACCACGGTCAGGCTTGCGGCGGCGATGCGCCCGTCGGCGTCGAGCTCCCGATCGCGGGCGGGCGGCACCAGCCGCTCGACTTCTTCGGGCTCGATCGCCCGCGTGAGCTCACGAATGAGCGAATACTGCGCATGGTTGGTGTCTTGGTACTCATCGACGAGAATGTGCCGAAACCGTCGCTGATAGATCGCGGCGACATCAGGGTGCGCCCGGAACAGATGAACCGTCTGCCCGATCAGGTCGTCGAAGTCGAACGCGTTCGCCCGTCGCAGCTCTTGCTCGTACATCTTGAAGATCTCGACGAAGAGCCGCTCGCGCGGGTCGCTGTCGTTCATCGTGCTCGAGTAGCTATCGGCATCGGTGAGCTCGTTTTTCAGACGCGAGATCTTGGAGCCCGAATTGGCCGGCGTGAACCCATAGGTGTCGGCGTCGAGCTCTTTGATGATGCGCTTGAGTAGCGCGCGCGAGTCGGCGGAGTCGTAAATCGTGAAGCCCGACACGTAGCCGAAACGCTCGGCCTCGCGGCGCAGAATACGGACGCATGCTGAGTGGAACGTCGAGATCCACATGCCCTGCGACGCATCGCCGAGCAGCCCCTCGATGCGTTCGCGCATCTCGGCAGCGGCTTTGTTGGTGAAGGTGATCGCGAGGATCTGGCTGGGCCAGGCCTCCTTCTCGCGAATCAAGTGGGCGATGCGGTGCGTCAGCACGCGGGTCTTGCCCGAACCAGCGCCGGCGACGATCAGCAGCGCAGGCCCGCGCGCGATCACCGCACGCGCCTGAGCCGGGTTCAGGCCGTCGACCAACGGGTCAGAGCCGCCTGCGTTGCCGCCGATCGGAATGCCCGAGGGGTCCAGAAGTTCGAATTCGCTCATCGTACGGATCAGTCTACGAGCAGCCCCCGACATTCGGCCGCGTGCGGCGCGATGCACGCTCGACCCCTCGCGATCCCGCACAATAGAAGGCATGTCTGTTTCCGCGCGCCCCTCCGTGCTCGTCTTCGCCACCGGCGGCACGATCGGCATGCGCAGTACCGACGGCGGGCTCGCCCCCGATCCCGATTTCGCCGATGTGCTCGAAGACCTCGTCGATCGCATCTGCGCCCCGTTGGGCATCGATCATCGGGTCAACCATCTCTCCCCCGCCATCGACAGCGCGAACGCCGACGCCGAAACCGCTCCGAAGATCGCCCGCGCCGTGCGCGCTCGCGTGCGCACACAGCGCCCGCGAGGCGTCGTCATCACGCACGGCACTGATACGCTCGCATACACCGCGGCGCGCCTCGCTTTCGAACTCGCCGACCTCGGCGTGCCCATCGTCATCACCGGCAGCCAGCTGCCGCACGGCGCTCCCGGTACCGATGCCGATGACAACCTGGCGCTTGCCATTCGCGCTGCCGTCAAAGCGGCCCCCGGCTCACCCGCCGCGATCGCTTTCGGTGGCTCCCTGCTGCCGGCGGTGCGCACGACGAAGCATGACAGCGTCTCACTCACCGCGTTCCGGGCCGAGTTGCCGCTCGCAGCGCACAGCTCTGGCGTGCCGCCAGAGGCAGCCACTCCGCGCAGTGAGACCGCATCGGCTCCCGCGCGCGTCTTGTCGTTCCGCTTCGTGCCGGCCGTCACCGCCGACGATCTCCGCGCCGCCGTCGGCGGCGGCCCGCATGGCCTCGTACTCGAGTGCTACGGCAGCGGCAACGGGCCAATGTCGCGCCCCGGCATGCTCGGCACGCTGCGCGAGCTGTGCGCCGCGCTTCCGGTCGTCGCGGTCACCCAGTGCGTGACCGGAGGGGTCGATCTCGATCGCTACGCCGTCGGCCGCGAACTCGCCGCAGCCGGCGTCATCGACGGCGGCGACCTTACCGTCGAAGCCGCGACCGCGAAACTCGGGTACCTGCTCGACCGAGGGTTCTCGGGCGACGGGCTCCGTCGCTTGATGCACGCCAATCTGGTGGGCGAACGGGCGGATCACGAGTCGTGACTCGACCCGATGCGCGCCCGCGGCAGGTCATTGTTCCTGCCGATCGTGACCTGTCCATCGATGCGGCGCGTATCGGGAGCCTGCTGCTGGTCGTCCTGATCCATCTCTTGATGATCGGCGCCACCGTCGGAACGAACGGGGTGCAGCTCTCGCGACCGCTCGAGGCGCAGCCCTGGTTCTCGGCGGCCACTTGGGTGGGCCAGATCATGCCGCTCTTCTTTCTGCTCGGCGGGTTCACCGGGCTTCGTTCGTGGCGCAGCTCGCACGCCCGCGGGGCCACCGCGATGGCCTACGTGCGCGGACGCGTCGTGCGGCTCGCCCGCCCAGCGCTTCCGTTCTTCGTCTTCTGGCTCGTCGTGCTGCTCGCGGGCCGTGCCGCAGGCATCGATGCGGCACTGCTCGACGCCGTCGCCTCCGGTGCAGGAACGCCGATCTGGTTTCTCGCCGCGTTTCTGCTCGCGCAGTGCATCGTGCCGATCTTCGCCGCACTGCATGCGCGCTGGCGGTGGCAGACGCCGATCGCCCTTGCCATGTTGGCGATCGGCGTCGATGCGATCCGAATCGCCACCGGAATCGAGGCTTTCGGCTGGCTGAACTTTGCGTTCGTGTGGTGGTTCGTGCAGCAGCTCGGATTCGTGCTGCTCGACGGATCGACCGAGCGACTTCGCGCCCGGCCAGGTGGGGTGTGGCTGCTCGTTGCCATCGCTGCGGCCGCCTACGCCGCGCTGGGAGCCAGCGTCGCCGCGGGTTGGGACTCGGCAGATATGCTGCAGAATCTCAACCCGCCGACCGTTTCGCTGGTGTTCCTCGGCATCGCCCAGCTCGCGCTCTTCGAGGTGCTGCGACCCGTGCTGCGCTCCGTCATGCGGCTGCGCCCCGTGCAGGGGGTTGCGTACCTCATCGGAGCGCGTGCGATGACGGTGTACCTGTGGCATCTGCCCCTGATCATCGCGATCACCGGTCTCGGGCTGCTGTTGCCCGGCGGCGGGCCGACACCCGCGTCTCCGGTGTGGTGGGCGACTCGACCGATCGTCTACCTCGTCGTGGTCGCCGCCGTCATCGCCCTCGCCGTGCCACTCGCGCGGTTCGAACAGGTGCCCGCGGGTTATGCGTCACGGAAAGCGGGCGACGTCGCCGTGTGCATCGCCGCCCTCGCGGCCTTCGGCGGCGCGTTCTGGGTCACCGTCGATGCGCTCGGCCTCGCGACCGCAGCCACGGGCACCGCAGCACTCGCGCTCGCCGTGGTGCTGGTGCGCGGCAGACGCGTCACCCCACCGAGGTCTTCGTAACGCCGTCGCGGATCATCACGCCGAGATCCGGGTGATCCACGAAGATGCCGTCGACTCCCGAGGCCGCGATCATCGCGAACTCGGAATGCCAGTCGCCCCATTCGATGCGCCCCGCATCGGTCTGGAAGCGCGCGTTGAGCGAACGGTTCTCGGGTCGCAGCGTCCAGGTGAACACCCGAAGGCCGCGCGCATGAGCACGGTCGACGAGGTTGGTCGGCCCGATCGCCCGGCCCAGCACATCACGGCGCAGCAGGTTCTCTTTGGCCACACTGATGCCGTGCACGCGCGCCGCGAGCGCATCGAGACCGGCGTCACTGCGGTACCAGGCGTAGCTGCGCGGCGGTGCAGCGCCGACTGGCTCGTCTGCCGGTGACCCGAAGTGCTCAGCGAGAAAGACAAATGCGGCGCGTACGCCTGCCTCGCACAGGCGGTCGAGCACGCCGAGCTCGAATGATTCGATGACCAGGCGATCCGGCCGGTCGTCCCATCCGGTGGCAGCGAGCGCGGTGATGAGGAGCGCAGCGAGATCGATGCCGCGATCGGCATAGAAGCGCGCGTGCTTCACCTCGACCACGACCCCGATCTCACGATCGAGCGCTGCGCTCTGCGCATCGACCACCGCAAAGACGTCACTCAGGCGCAGGATCCCCTCCTGCCCATCGAACGCGGTGTTGTCGGGGCGCACACGCGGCATCCGCTCTCTGCTGCGCAGCGTTTCGAGCTCAGCCCAGGTGAAGTCTTCGGTGAACCAGCCCTCGAGCCGCTCGCCGTCCACCACCTTCGACGTGCGGCGGTCGGCGAACTCCGGGTGATCCGCCACGTCCGTCGTCCCAGAGATCTCATTCTCGTGCCGCACGACCAGCACTCCATCGCTCGTCGCAACGATGTCGGGCTCGACCAAATCAGCGCCGAGCTCGCACGCGAGACGGTAAGCGGAGAACGTATGCTCCGGGCGGTATCCAGATGCCCCGCGATGACCGATGACAAGTGGGCTGGGGCGTGAGCTGACCATGTGCCCAGCCTAGAGCTGCGGCGCTACGCCCTGGGTGAACGGCGTCCAAAAGTCACAGCGCATCCGAAGCGCTCACTCCGTAGACTGGGCGTGTCCCATACGCCTGGAAAGGATTCCGACGCATGAGCAATCCGGCTCTCAGTAACAACCCCGCACTCAACGGTAAGACACTTACCGCTGACGAGCTGCGCCGCATTTACGACCAGCCCGCTGCGCAGACGCAGCGCCCGGGTGTCGATACGCCCGCCACCGACGCCGGCTTCGGAGCGCAGCAGCCCCCCGTGGTCGCGCCCTCCGACAAGCCGATGACCTACGAGAACACGATCTCCAAGACCGTGCTGCTGTTCGTCATCGTGCTCGCATTCGGTGCGGTTGGCTGGTTCGTTCCGGCTCTCGCGCTCCCGGCCGCGATCATCGGCCTGGTGCTCGGCCTCGTAAACTCGTTCAAGAAGCAGCCCAGCGTGCCCCTCATCGTGCTGTACGCAGTGTTCCAGGGCGTCTTCCTCGGCGGCATCTCGGGCATCTTCGAATCGCAGTGGTCGGGCATCGTTTCGCAGGCGATCATCGGCACACTCGCTGTATTCGGTGTGACGCTGCTGCTCTTCCGCAGCGGCAAGGTGCGCACCAGCCCCAAGATGAACAAGATCTTCATGGTCGCGATCTTCGGGTACCTCGCATTCTCGGTCGTCAATGTCGTGCTCATGCTCACCGGCGTCAACCAGGATCCGTGGGGCATGCGCGGTGCAACGATCTTCGGTATTCCGCTGGGCGTCGTCATCGGCGGCCTCGCCGTGTTGCTGGCCGCTTACTCGCTGGTCATGGACTTCGAGCTGATCCAGAACGGCGTGCGCAACCGCGTGCCCGAGAAGTGGGCCTGGTCGGCGGCCTTCGGCCTCATGGTGACGCTGATCTGGCTGTACGTCGAGATCCTGCGCATCCTCGCGATTCTGCGCGGCAACAACTAGCGATTCGCAACGCACACAAACGGGCTCGGCGCTTCGGCGCCGGGCCCGTTTTCGTGCGTGCGGGCGGGAGCTCCGAACGCCGAATGCTCCCTTTCTCGCCGAACCCCTGCCATGTGCACGCGCACTTCAGAGGCGCTCGGCGAGAAAGGGAGCATTCGCGGGCCGGTGGTCGCTCTGACCACGCGTGGTTATCACCGGTGAAACGGGAAGAGCCCGGCCGAAGCCGGGCTCTCGCCTTCCCGCTCTACGAGCGGACCGAGACCGAGACGATCTCGGAGTGAGCGAGGATTGCCCAGAAATGGGCAATCCCTACACGCTCACTCCCACTCAATGGTTCCCGGCGGCTTCGACGTGACGTCGAGCACCACTCGGTTGACCTCCGGAACCTGGTTGGTGATGCGGTTCGAGATGCGAGCCAGCACGTCGTAGGGCACGCGGGTCCAGTCGGCGGTCATCGCGTCTTCCGACGAGACCGGGCGCAGCACGATCGGGTGACCGTACGTGCGGCCATCGCCCTGCACGCCCACGGAGCGCACGTCGGCGAGCAGCACGACCGGGCACTGCCAGATCGAGTTGTCGAGACCGGCGGCCGTCAGTTCGGCGCGAGCGATCGCGTCGGCCTCGCGCAGTACCTCGAGGCGCTCGCGGGTGACTTCACCGACGATGCGAATGCCGAGGCCGGGGCCGGGGAACGGCTGGCGACCGACGATCGCTTCGGGAATACCGAGCTCACGGCCGATCGCACGCACCTCGTCTTTAAAGAGGGCGCGCAACGGTTCGATCAGCTCGAAGTCGAGGTCTTCAGGCAGGCCGCCGACGTTGTGGTGAGACTTGATGTTCGCAGTGCCCGAGCCGCCGCCGGACTCAACGACATCGGGGTACAACGTGCCCTGCACGAGGAACTTGATGGGTTCGCCCTCGGCTTTGGCCTCAGCGACCAGGTCGCGCTGCACCTGCTCGAACGCGCGAATGAATTCGCGGCCGATGATCTTGCGCTTCTCTTCGGGGTCGGTGACGCCCGCGAGGTGACCCAGGAACGTGTCTGCGGCCTCCACCGTGATGAGGCGCACACCCGTCGACTCGACGTAGTCTTTCTCGACCTGCTCGCGCTCGCCCTTGCGCAGCAGCCCGTGATCGACGAACACCGCGGTGAGCTGGTCGCCGATCGCCTCGTGCACGAGCGCGGTCGAGACGGCCGAGTCGACGCCGCCCGACAGTGCGGAGATGACGCGTGCGTTGCCGACCTGCTTGCGGATGAGGTCGATCTGCTCGGCGATGACGTTGCCGGCGTTCCAGTCGGGCGCGATGCCGGCGACGTGGTGCAGGAAGTTCTCGAGGATCTTCTGGCCGTGATCCGAGTGCTTCACTTCAGGGTGCCACTGCACACCGTAGAGCTTGCGCTCGGCCGAACCGAAAGCAGCGACCGGGGTCACTGCGGTCTTCGCGAGCACCTCAAAGCCCTCGGGGGCCTCTTGCACGGCGTCGCCGTGGCTCATCCAGACGTTCTGCTCCGCCGGCTGGCCGCCGAGAATCGCGCCACCGTCGCCGACGAGCGTCGCATCGGTGGCGCCGTACTCGCGGTCGCCGGTGTTGCCGACGGTGCCGCCGAGTGCACGGGCCATCACCTGGAAGCCATAGCAGATGCCGAGCACGGGAACGCCAAGCTCGAAGACGCTGTCATCGAATGACGGTGCGCCCTCTTCGTAGACCGATGACGGCCCGCCCGAGAGCACGATGCCGAGCGGGTTGCGCGCCTGCACCTCTGCCGCGGTGATGGTGTGAGGTACGAGCTCCGAATACACTCCGGCCTCGCGCACGCGTCGCGCGATCAGCTGCGCGTACTGCGCACCGAAATCGACGACGAGTACGGGGCGGTGCCCCGGCTGTTCCGACTGAATCGTCATGTTCGCTCCAGTGAGCCTTTCAGGAAGTCGCGGACGAGGCCGCAGCGGATGAGGTCGAGGCGGGGCCGGCGGCCGAGTCGGTCGCGTTCCCGAGTGTTGCGAGAGTGCCGTTCACCTGGCGCACGATGCGCGCCTCGAGGAAGAACGACATGAACGGAATCACACCGCCGAGAGCGATGAGCAGGAACTTGCCGAAGCCCCAGCGCATCGGGCTCCACAGCAGGAAGTCGGAGATCAGGTACACGACGTAGAACCAGCCGTGGGCGATGAGAATCGCTTTGAACAGATCGAACCCGTTCGCCTGGAAGTCGGATTCGAGCCCCTCGGGAGCGAGTTCGTAGAAGTGCGCGAACCCGTCGGGGGTGAAGAGGAACAGCTGCACGTTGAACGCGTACTTCATCACCATGACTGCGCACAGCAGCAACAGCATGACGCCGGTGATCACCGAGGTGACCTTGTAGAAGCTCAGCGCTTTACGGATGCGCGGGAAATCGGCGGGCTTGGGCTGCAACTGCATGGGATCCATTCTACGGCGGGCCTCTGACACCGCTCGCACGACGTCGGAGGAGGGGTTAGGAGTCAGATTCGGCGTCTGCGCCGGCTTCGAGCAGCATGAGTTCGTGTTCCTTCTCCCACGCATCCCGCGCGAGGCGGTACCAGAAGAAGATGGCGAACCCGGCGAACACGACCCATTCGATCGCGTAGAAGACGTTCAACCAGTTGACGGTCTCGGCCGGCAGCGGCGCGACCGAATCGACAGGATCGAGGCCGGCTGCGTCGAGCAACGGCCGCGAGCCCGAGTCATCGTGCAGCACCAGATACCCCGAGTAGACGGGGCCGTCGACGACCTGCCACTGATTGGCGAGCGCGGCGGGCACCATGGTGTGCTGGGTCTGCGGATCTTCATCGCGATCAGGCACCTGCGGCCCCTCCGGCGGCATGTATCGCCCGGTGAGCGATGCGGTGGCAGCGAATGCGGGATCACCCGACAGTTCCTCGGCGATGCGGCGCGCGTCGTCGGCGCTGGGCGCCCACCCCACCGCGACCGACAGGCTCGCGCCTGCCTCGGCGTGCTCGCCGCTGGTGATGAGGTGCCCCACGACCCAGGCTCCGGTGCGGCCATCGTTATCGCGCGGCGACACCACTGAGAAGTCTTCGGGCGCGAATGCTCCGTCGAGTTGCACGACGACCCCGGCCCCCGCGTCGGTAACGCCCCGGTCGAACGACGTGACTTCCGACAGCGGGCGCACCGTCTCGGTATCCACCTGCTGCTGCGTCTGATTCTGCACGGCAACCCCCGCCTGCCACTGCGCGAGCGCGGCGAAAGCGACGGCGATGCCGAGCGCGAGCAGCAGTGCCAGGATCCAGCGCGGTCGCCACATGACCTGAGCGAGCGTCGGCTCGCCCAGGTACTCCGGCTTACTGCGTGCCAAAATGCTCGCTTAGCGCTCGGCGTATACGACGCCGACGCGCTGGAACTCCTTGAGCTCCGAGTAGCCGGTCGTCGCCATCGCCCGGCGCAGCGCGCCGACAAGGTTCGCGCTCCCATCGACGACGTGCGCGGGGCCGTTCACGATCTCGGCAAGGGGAGCCACTGGCTCGACCGCGACGCGCTTGCCGCGCGGAAGATCTTCGTGATGCGCTTCCTGCCCCCAGTGCCACCCGCGACCGGGAGCATCAGAGGCCTTTGCCAGTGCGGCACCGAGCATGACGGCGTCTGCGCCGCAGGCGATCGCCTTGATCAGGTCTCCCGACGTGCCGAGGCCGCCGTCGGCGATGACGTGCACATACCGGCCACCCGACTCATCGAGGTAATCGGAGCGAGCGCCCGCAACATCGGCGATCGCGCTTGCCATTGGAGCGCGAATACCCAGCGTGGCGCGCGTCGTAGACGAGGCTCCCCCGCCGAACCCGACGAGCACGCCCGCGGCTCCGGTGCGCATGAGGTGCAGTGCTGACTGATAGGTCGCTGCGCCGCCGACGATGACCGGTACATCGAGTTCGTAGATGAATTCTTTGAGGTTGAGCGGTTCGCGCCCCTCTTCGGAGACGTGCTCCGCAGACACCGTGTTGCCGCGGATCACGAACAGGTCGACACCAGCCTTGACGACGGTATCGGTGAACTCGGCGGTGCGATGCGGCGACAGCGCACCGGCGACCGTGACGCCGGCTTCGCGAATCTCGCTCAGTCGTGCCGTGATGAGCTCGGGCTGGATCGGCGCGGCGTACAGTTCGCGCATACGTGCGATGGCGGCGCGCTCGTCAGTGATCTGCGCCAGTTCCTCGAGCAGCGGCTCGGGGTTCTCGTGACGCGTCCACAAGCCCTCGAGGTTGAGCACCCCGAGGCCGCCGAGCTCACCGAGCGCGATGGCCGCGGCCGGCGACATGACGGAGTCCATGGGTGCGCCAAGCACCGGAATGTCGAAGTGGAACGCGTCGATCGACCAGGAGGTCGAGACGAGTTCAGGATCGCGCGTGCGCCGCGTGGGCACGATGCCGATCTCATCGAAGGTGTACACGCGGCGTGCACGCTTGCCGCGCCCGATCTCGATCTCGTTGCTCACCCGACCAGTCTATCTGGAGCGGACTGAACGCGCCGAGCGCGGCAGGGTATCCAGGGGGTACCGAACTGACCGCAGGCTCGAATCGATGGCGACCCGAGCCCGAGGCCCGCCCGGCTCAGCGCATCGACGCGCGGTACCCGGCTTGTTCGGCAGCCCACCTGGTCGCGAAGCACTCCTCGGGCTTTGTCCGCGAGTAGTACGCCCCGCCCGGCACGTGGTAGATCCACGAACTGGCGTTGCCCTTGATCGGCGCCCAGGCCGGGCAATCCCAGCCGTACGGGGTCGTGCGGCTGGGATAGCTCACGACGCGCGTCGGGCCGGTCGAACGCGCGGTCGAGACGTAGCCACTCTTCGATCCGGCGACGTACAGCGTGATGGTGTGGCCGACATCGGCCGCACCCACCCAGTAGCTCGTGCCCGTGGCACCGGGCACGGCCGTGCCACTGCGATACCACTGGTAGCGCAGCGTGGTGCCGGCCGTCCACGAGCCCGCCGAGCCCGAGAGCTTCGACCCCACCGTGGCGCTCCCCGAAATGCGCGGGTTCCCGGCTTTCAGTACCTTGGGCACCCGTTTCACGGCCGAGGTGCGGCTCGCGGTCTGGTACCCCGATTTCGTGCCGGTCACCCGCACCGAAAGGGTCTTCCCAGCGTCGACAGAGGCGACGCGGTAGCTCGCTCCCGTCGCGCCCCGAATGGCAGAGCCGTCGCGCAGCCACTGATAGGAGTATTTCGGCGAGACCGGCTTCCACGAGCCCGTCTGCGCACTCACGGTCGACCCCACCTGAGCGGTGCCGACCAGCTTCGGGGTGACGGGAGCGAGCAGGCGCAGCACGGACTTCGCCGCGGAGGTGGTGCTGGCGTTGCGGTAGCCGGCAAGTGACCCGGTGACGGCGACCGTGACCCGGGCCCCGCCATCGGCCGCGACGAGCGTGTACGACGATTTCGTGGCGCCGCGGATCGCAGCACCGTTGCGCTTCCACTGGTAGGTGAGCTTAGCCCCGGTGGTCCAGGTGCCCGCGCTCGCTTGCAGCTTCTTTCCGACGACCGCGGTGCCCGTGATCTTCGGGGTCGCGGTGCGGAGTGCGGCCGCAACGACAACTTTCGAGGCTGCCGAGGTGCGTGAGACGTCAGAGTACCCCGCCAGTCGCCCGGTGACGGTCACCGAGATGGCACGATTCACGTCACCCGCAACCAGCCGGTAGCGGTTCTGCGTCGCCCCCGGAATCGCTGCTCCGTTGCGCTTCCACTGGTAGCTCAGTGTCGAACCCGACGCCCATCCCGATGTCTTCGCGGTGAGGTCTTGCGCCATCTGCGGGGGGCCGCTGATCGCGACCTGACCCGCCTGCGTCTGGCCCACCCTGATCGCGCGCTCTGGCGAGGTCGACACTGCGGTGACGGGAGTATCGATCCCCGGAATTGTGCGCGTCGCCGTGGCGCGCACGCTGATCTTCGCCTGAGCGTCCGCCGCCGTCAGGGTGTACGTTGCCGCGGTCGCATTCGGGATCGCCTCGCCGCCCCGGAGCCACTGCAGTGTGACGTTCGGCGCCTGCGGCACGCTCGGCGCCCAGGTGCCTGAGGTCGCCTGCAGGGTCGAGCCTACCGCGAAGGTACCTGACACGGTCGGCGCGGCGGTGGCGCGCAGCATTTCGGGCAGCGCCATGAGCGTTCCGGTGAGCAGCGGGTCAGGGCCCGTCAGGGTCCAGATCCCGACTCGGTCGCTGCCGTCGAACGTCACCGACGCCGTCCACGTGAGTTCGCCGGTCTCTCCCGTCAACCGCTGCCACCCCGCGACCGACTTCACCGCAGTGCCGTTGCGCAGTTCACTGAATGGTTCACGATCGGCTGCGGGATCACCCGGCGCATAGGTGATCTGCACGGCGACGGTGACCGCGGCGTCCCCGAGTTCGATGTTGGCCGGCGACAACGACACACCCGGTGCAGCGAATTCGGCCTCGGGCGCTGACTCGGTCGACGGAGCCGGATCTGCAGGAGCCGCATCTTCTGGAATCGCCCCCTCGACCGGGGCGTCGAGCGCTTCGGTGATCGGTGCGGTGGTCGCTGGCTCCGCATCGCTCACCGCGTGCGCCGGCGCCGGAACTCCGATCGCCGACACGGCAAGACCGGTGACGAGCGCACACGCGAGCATCGCGCCGCTCCATCGACGCCACGCGAATCTGAACGTCGGATGCGTTTCCTGAGAAAAAGCCATGAGCGCGAGCCTAGTGATGCGGACGCCACTGCAGCAGTGCCGAGTCGGAACTTCACCCGCCGGTTCACCCTCGGCGCGGTGCCACTACGCCTGTCGGTGATCCGGCCGGATACACCGCGGGCCCGGATCGAATCCGATCCGGGCCCGCGGTGCGTACGGCTTAGCGCTTGTAGTTCGGCGCCTCGACGACCATCTGCACGTCGTGCGGGTGCGACTCCTTGAGCCCCGCTGCGGTGATGCGCACGAAGTTGCCGCGCTCCTTGAGATCGACGATGGTGCGCGCACCCACGTAGAACATCGACTGCCGCAGGCCACCGATCATCTGATGGCTGACGGCGCCCACCGGGCCGCGGTAAGGCACCTGGCCCTCGATGCCCTCGGGAATCAGCTTCTCGTCGCTCGGCACGTCGGCCTGGAAGTAGCGGTCTTTGGAGTACGAAGTGCGCTCGCCGCGCGTCTGCAGCGCGCCGAGCGATCCCATGCCGCGGTAGTTCTTGAACTGCTTGCCCCCGACGAATACCAGGTCGCCAGGGCTCTCATCGGTGCCCGCGAGCAGGGAACCCATCATCACCGATGATGCGCCCGCAACGAGTGCCTTCGCAATGTCGCCGGAATACTGCAGCCCGCCATCGGCGATGACCGGCACACCGGCCGGCGTCGCAGCCTTCGCCGCCTCATAGACCGCGGTCACCTGGGGCACGCCCACGCCCGCGATGACGCGCGTGGTGCAGATGGAGCCGGGTCCGACGCCCACCTTCACCGCGTCGGCGCCGGCGTCGACAATCGCCTTGGCGCCCGAGTAGGTCGCGACGTTGCCGCCGATCACGTCGACCGCGGCGAACGCCGGGTCGGCCTTGATCTTGGCGATGATGTCGAGCACGCCCTTGCTGTCACCGTTCGCGGTGTCGACGACGAGCACGTCGACCCCCGCATCGACCAGTGCGCCCGCGCGCTTCCACGCATCGCCGAAGAAGCCGACGGCCGCGCCGACGCGAAGTCGACCCGCCTCGTCTTTGGTCGCGAGCGGGTACTGCTCTTCTTTGTCGAAGTCTTTGACCGTGATGAGCCCGGTGAGTCGCCCCTCGCCGTCGACCAGGGGCAGCTTCTCGATCTTGTGCTGCCGGAAGATCGCTGCCGCGTCTTCGCGCGAGATGCCACGCGGGCCGGTGATCAGCGGCATCTTCGTCATGGCGTCGGCCACCCGCACCTGCGAGCGATCCTTCGGGTCGATGAATCGCATGTCGCGGTTCGTAATGATGCCGAGCAGCACATCGTTCGAATCGACGACGGGCAGCCCCGAGACGCGGTACTCGCCGCACAGCGCGTCGACCTCGGCCACCGTCGCGTCGACCGACGTCGTCACGGGGTTCGTGATCATGCCGGCTTCACTGCGCTTCACCCGGTCGACCATCTCGGCCTGATCCTGAATCGAGAGGTTGCGGTGCAGAATGCCGAGGCCGCCGTTGCGCGCCATGGCCACCGCCATGCGGGTTTCGGTGACCGTGTCCATCGCCGCAGAGATCAGCGGGATGTTCAGGCGGATGCGCCGCGTGAGCTGAGTGGACGTATCCGCCTCGCTCGGGATGACGTCGGTGTGCGCCGGCAACAGCAGCACATCGTCGTAGGTCAGGCCGGTGAACGCGAAGGGGTCACGCTGTTCCATGGAACCTCTATCTATCTGGGAGTGGGTCTGTCAGAGATTCGCGGGTCGCCGGATGCGGCACCCGTGCTGCATCTCAGTCTAAAGGTATGGGGGCGGTGGTCACCTGCGCCGACGGCGAACGGCGCAGTGTGCGCACCATGTCGATGATGAGGATCACGAGCGCGATCCATACTCCGATGAAGCCGATCCAACGACCGACCGTAATCTCCTCATGCGTCACGAACGTGCCGTAGAGGAAACTGAGGATCGGTGTGAGGAACTGCAGGAATCCGATGTACGACAGCGGCAACCGCCGCGTGGCCTCGCCGAATAGAATCAACGGCACTGCGGTCGCGATGCCGCTGAGCAGCACGAGCACGGTGATATCCGCACCGAACGAGAATGCGGTGATCCCTGTCGTCGCGGCGATGATGGCGAGCTGCACGGCGGCGATCGGCAGCGTGGCGATCGTCTCGACCGTGAGGCCGGTGATGCCGTTGACCGACTCCCCCGCGTGCTTGTGCACCGCACCGTACAGACCGAACGAGAGCGCGATACCGAGCGCGATCCACGGGAACGATCCGTACGCGATCGCGGCGATGAGCACCCCGACGCCGGCGATGCCCACGGCGACCCATTGCAAGCGAGTCAGGCGTTCTTTGCGCACGATGACGCCGATGAGGATCGTGAAGAGAGGGTTGATGAAGTAGCCAAGTGCCGTCTCGAGCACGTGCCCGGTCATGACGCCAATGACGAAAATCTGCCAGTTCGCATACAAGAACAGCGCGGAGAGGGCGAACCAGCCGAGCAGACGCGGGGTGCGCAGGATCGTCAGTACCTGAGCCCACTTGCGCGTCGCGGTGACGAGCAGCGCGCAGAAGATCAACGAGGTGGCGACGCGCCACGGCACCACTTCGAACGGACCGACCATCGCGATGAGGCCGAAGTAGAACGGGAATGCGCCCCACCAGAGGTACGCGCCGAGTCCGAATCCGAGCCCTGCACGCGTCTGCCCCATCGAATCAGTCTACGACCGCCGACGCCGCATACACGACAGCGGCCCCGACGATCCGTCCGGATCATCGGGGCCGCTGCGCGAAAACGCGATATTTAGCGCGTGACGACCGCGAGAATGTCGCGAGCCGAGAGCACGAGGTAGTCGTCGCCGCCGACCTTGACCTCGGTGCCGCCGAACTTCGAGTAGATCACGACGTCACCCACGGTGACGTCGAGCGGAATGCGGGTGCCTGCGTCAGAAACGCGGCCCGGGCCCACTGCGACGACCTCGCCCTCCTGGGGCTTCTCCTTGGCGCTATCGGGAATGACGAGACCGGAAGCGGTGGTCTGCTCTGCCTCGACCTGCTTGATAACGATTCGATCTTCGAGCGGCTTGATGGCGACCGACACGGTTGACCTCTTTCCAATGTCTGAAAGTGAGTTCGCGCTCACCCCATGCGAGCGCGTCTAGGTCCGAGTCTATGGCTCCGGTTGGCACTCGTGCAAGGGGAGTGCCAACCGTGTCAGCCAGGATCGCCGACAGCGAACGCCGCGCTTACAATGTGGAGTAAGCCCGCGATGGCGCCTCGACGGGTCCGTCGCACCGAATCGTTCTGGAGGAGCCGCAATGTCCACACCCCAGTACCCGGAGCAGCCGACGACCCCGCTCCCCGATCTCGCCCAGTCTGCCGCGCCGACGCAGTCGTTCCCGCAGGCCCCCGCAGCTCCCGCCCCTGCTGGCGCAGCGGCGCCATACGGAGCGCCGACGGGGTATGCCGCACAGCCCTACCGACAGCCCGTGCCCGCCTCGACGGCGACCACCCTCGCGCAGACGAACACCTTCGCGCTGCTCGCGATCATCCTCGCGTTCATCGCTCCGGTCGCCGCAATCGTGTTCGGCCACATGGGCCTGAGCCAGATCAAGCGCACGGGCGACGCCGGCCGCGGCATCGCACTCACCGGGCTCATTATCGGCTACGCCTACTTCGTGCTCGTCGCCCTCTTCGTCGTGCTGTACGTCGGCTTCGTGATCACGATGATCGCGTCGCTCGGAGCCGCGTTCTCAGGGTTCGACTCGGGGTACGACCCCTACAGCTACTGAGCCGCATGCACGCATCGGCTCATGAGCCGCACCGGCCCCGGGATCCGCTCCCGGGGCCGACTGCTGCCACCGCCCTGCCGGGCTGGGACGCTCTGCTGACCCCGGACGGCCTCGAAGCGCTCGCGCTGGTCGGAAACGCCCTCGAGGCCGGGGAAACCGCGGATTCGCTCAACCGTCGTCTGCGCGCCGCAGGGTCTGCCCCCGAGTTGGTCGCCGCGGTCCTCACTCAGGGCGCACTGCAGCGCAAGGCGTCCGCGAAGTTCGGCGAGCTGTCGCGGTCCCTGCTCTTCACCCCTGCCGCCCTCGAGCAGGCGAGCCGCATGGTTGTTGCTCGCGGCCACGCCGCCAGATTCCGCGACGCCGGGTGCACTCGGGTCGCAGATTTGGGGTGCGGGATCGGCACGGAGTCGATCGCGCTCCTCGAAGTAGGCATCTCGGCCATCGCCGTCGAACTCGATCCGTTCACCGCGCGGCTCGCCGCAGCGAACCTCGGGGTCGTCGCCCGCAGCACCGGGGCACCGGAACCCGAGGTGGTCTGCGGGGATGCGACGCAATTCTCTCTCGATCGCGCCGACGGCGCCTTTCTCGATCCGGCTCGTCGCACCGCCGGGCATCGCGACACCCGCCGCATCGCCTCCCCCGACGACTACTCGCCGTCCCTCGACTTCGCATTCGGCCTCGCAGACCGGTTGCCCGTCGGGGTGAAGCTGGGGCCGGGGCTCGACCGCGACCTCATTCCCGACGATGCCGAAGCGCAATGGGTCTCGGTCGACGGGCAGGTCGTCGAAACCGCGCTGTGGTTCGGCGGTGCGGCCCGCACCGGCGTGAAGCGTGCCGCGCTGCTGCATCGCGGTGCCGAGACCCACGAACTCACGGCCGCAGCGGATGCTCCCGACGCACCGGTGCGCACGCTCGGCTCCTACCTGCACGAACCCGATGGCGCGGTGATTCGCGCGCGCCTCATCGGAGCCGTCGCCGACGAGCTCGGTGCCGGGATGCTCAATGAGCACATCGCCTACCTGACCAGCGACACGCTCACGGCGTCTCCGTTCGTGCAGTCCTTCCGCGTGCTCGATACGTTGCCATCTCGCGAGAAGGATCTGCGGCGCGAGCTCGCGGCGCGCGGTATCGGTCGGCTCGAGATCAAGAAGCGCGGAGCCGACGTCGACCCGGCGCAGCTGCGCACACGGCTGAAACTCCGAGGCGATCGCAGCGCGACACTCGTACTGACCCGCGATGCGGCCGGCAAGCACATCACGCTGCTGACCGAACGCTGCTGACGGGCACTGCTGGCAGGCGTGCGCCGCAGACGCGAATGGCCCCGGAAGCCGAAGCTTCCGGGGCCATTCGCGGAGTCGCGGTTTAGTACGCCGACGAGTCGATGCTCGAGCACGAGACGGTCTGACCCGCGATCTCCACGGTGTCAGCTCCGTTCAGGCACTCCTGAGCGGCGCCCAGACCCAGGCTCAGTGCGACGAAGAACCCGATCGTCACGATCGCACCAATGATCAGTGCGAGCGCACCGGTGATGATGCCGGTCAGCGACAGCCCCTTGGACTGTCCCTTGCGGAGTGCCACGATCCCGAGGATGAGCGCGATGATGCCGCCCACGGCGCCAGCGATCGGCACCCACGAGAAGACGAGGCTCAGAATGCCCAGGATCAGCGCGGAGAGCGCCAGACCCTTCTTCTGCACCGGGGCTCCGGCGTAGGACGGCACTCCCGGAGCGACGGGCGCGGACGGAGCCGGCGGCACCGATGATGCACTCGGAGCGGCAGGCGGCACCGGTCCCGCAGCGGGTTCGTTGCCAGGCAGGTTGTCGGACATGATTCTCCTTCGATCAAGCATCGATGAGGCGTATTCCCCAATTCGCTCTTCAAAGATAACGCTCAGGTTCGACTGATGCACGCATTTCCTGCGGGCACGACGACGAAATTCGTCGCCGACCGCTACTCACCCGACTTGCACCTGCTGCACCGGCAGTGTCGAGTCTGCCCCGAACCCGAGCCCCGAGGGCGCATGCCCGGCCGCGACGAGCTGTGCCCCGAGCGACGCGATCATCGCGCCGTTGTCGGTGCACAGTGAGAGGGGCGGCACGCGGAGGTGAATACCCGCAGCCGCCGCGCGCTCTGCCGCAAGTTCTCGCACGCGTGCGTTCGCGACGACTCCTCCGCCGAGCAGCAGCCGGGGTACGCCGAGATCGTGGCACGCGGCAATGGCTTTCGTGAGCAGCACGTCTGCCACCGCTTCGCGGAAGCTCGCCGCGACATCGGCAACGGGAACCTCGGCTCCGGCTGACACCTGCTGCTCGACCCAGCGCGCGACCGACGTCTTCAGCCCCGAGAAGGAGAAGTCGTAGCGGTGACGTTCCAAATCTTTGGGGCGGGTGAGGCCGCGCGGAAAGCGAATCGCGTTCGGGTCACCATCAGCGGCCACCCGATCGATCTGCGGGCCACCGGGATACGGGAGCCCAAGGAGGCGCGCCACCTTGTCGAAGGCCTCCCCCGCTGCGTCGTCGATCGTCTCCCCGAGCAGTTCGACGTCGCCGACCAGATTCCGCACGAGCAGCAGCGAGGTGTGCCCGCCCGACACCAGCAGCGCGATGGTCGGCAACTCGAGTTCTCCGACTGCACCGACGGCTTCGCGCAATCCCTCGCCGTGCAATAGGTCGGCGCCGACATGGCCGACGAGATGGTTCACCGCGTAGAGCGGCTTGTCGAGCGCGATCGAGAGCGCCTTCGCCGCGGAGACGCCGACCATCAGCGCACCCGCGAGCCCGGGGCCGGAGGTCACCGCGATCGCATCGAGCTCGTCGAGCCGCACACCGGCATCGGCGAGTGCGCGCTCGATCGTCGGCGTCATGGCTTCGAGATGCGCACGCGCCGCCACTTCGGGCACGACGCCTCCGAATCGCGCGTGCTCATCCATTGACGACGCAATAGCGTTTGCGAGCAGGGTGCGCCCGCGCACGATGCCGACGCCTGTTTCGTCGCAGCTCGTCTCGATGCCGAGCACGAGCGGTTCGCGCACCGTCATGACCGTTCCGCCTCTCCGTTCGTGCGGCCCTCGCGGTGCCGCATCTCAAGTTTCATCACGACGGCATCCACGCCATCTGGCTGGTAGTAGTGGGGGCGCACACCAATCTCGGCGAACCCGAGTGAGGCGTATAGCCGCTGCGCGACCGGGTTGTCCGCGCGCACTTCAAGGAAGACCTCTCGCACGCCACGCGCATCGGCGTCGTCGAGCAGTGCGTTCATCAACCGGCGCCCGTCACCTGCGCCACGCGCGGACGCCGAGAGCGCGATCGTCTGCACATCGGCTTCGGTTCCCACGGCGAGGAGACCGGCGTAGCCGCGCACCGCTCCCCCGGCATCGGTGAGCACGAGGTAGGTGCGGTGGTCACCGGTGACTTCCTCCCGCATCATCGATTCACTCCAGGCCTCCGCGCCGAAGACCTCGGCCTCGAGGGCCCAGATATGCGGCACGTCTTCCAAGGTCGCGTCGCGCATCACCAGGGGTGCCGGATCGCCGTTCGTCACGTCGACACGCGCTTCGGGGCACCGGGCTGCACGACATCCGGAGCCCGCAGGTATCGCGCACGATCGTCGTCGAATGCCCGGCCCGACGCGAGCCGGCGCGCGGCGAGACGCACCAACGACGCCGCGGGAATGCGCTCGGGCCAGACGTCACCCGGCTGCTCGGCGAAGTCCGCGCGAGCCCAGAGCTGAGGCCCCGCGACCGGTTCGGGAATTCCAGCCCAGTCCAGCGCACGGAACTCCGTCACGAACAGCTCACGTCGACGGGCGTCTTGCACTACGCGGACGCTCGAAGCGGCCCCCTGCTCCAAGACCTCAAGCGCCAGCGCCTCATGCCCCTGCACGGGAAGCAGCGGCACGCGCCGCCCCGTCGCGAACGCGTGCGCGGCGGCGATTCCGACGCGCAGGCCGGTGAACGGACCGGGGCCGATCCCGGCGACGACGCCGGTGACCGAGACAGGCGACACGCCGGATTCGGCAAATGCCCGTTCCAGCAGCAGACCGATGGCTTCGGCGTGACCGCGCACGTCATCGCTCGAGGCCACCGTGACGCGGCCGGCCGCCCCCACGGCCACACTCGTGCCGATCGCGGTGTCGATGGCGAGCAGCACGTGCTCGCCGAGTTCCGGAGCGACCTCGCTCATTGCAGCACTCCTTCTGCCCATCGGGCACCCCACGCAGAGATCGTCACCGTTCGAGGTTCGACCAGCGTCTCAGACCAGTCCTGAGCCGGAGCGCCAGCCGAGTCACCCGATCCATCATCGTCGGCGCTTCCGACCGGGCGCTCGATCACGATCTCGATCCAGTGCGACCGAGTATCGACGACACCGGCCCCCCATTCGGCGACCACGACGGCCCCCTCGAAGTCGAGGTCGAGATCGTCGAGTTCTTCGGCATCGCGCACACGATACGCATCGACGTGCACGAGCGGCGGGCCATCGCTCAGGGAGGGATGGGTGCGAGCGAGCACGAACGTCGGGCTCTGCACCGGGCCGCGCACTCCGAGCCCTTCACCAATCCCCCGCGTCAACGTGGTCTTCCCCGCGCCCAGCGGCCCCGTGAGAATGACGAGGTCGCCGGCGCGGAGCACACGCCCGAGTTGCACCCCGAGGTCGTGCATCGCGTCGGGGTCATCGGGGTGCCGCGTCTCGACAGTGCGCTGCGCGCTCACTCCGCGACTCCGGCAGTGGGCGCGGTTTCGAGTACGACGAACGCCGTCGCAAACCCGCCGTCGTGCGTCATCGAGACGTGCGGCAGCCCGGCACCACGCTCAGCAAGCGTGCGCTGCAATCGCTCGCTCGGCACGAACTGCGGGGGGCGATCCCGCTCGCGCGTGATCTCCATGTCGTGCCAGCGCAGCTCGCCCGAACCGCCGAGCGCTTTGATGAGCGCCTCCTTCGCGGCGAAACGCGCCGCGAGTGAATGCAGCGGACGCTCGCGCTCGCCGACGGTGAACAGGCGATCCTGCAGCTTCGGCGAACGCGCGAGCGTGCGCTCGAACCGGGCGATGTCGACCGTGTCGACCCCGATGCCGAGAATCATGACCTGCTCCTCACACGCCCCGCACCGAATCTCGTTCGGCGCGGGTACTTCGATTACTCGACCGTGACCGACTTCGCGAGGTTGCGCGGCTGGTCGACATCGAGCCCCTTCGCCGACGAGAGCTCGAGCGCGAACCACTGCAGCGGAACGACCTGCAGCAGCGGCTCGAAGAACGCATCCGCCAGCGGAAGGCGGACCACGTCATCGGCGTACGGCAGCACGGCGGTATCGCCCTTCTCCACGATGGCGATGACACGCGCGCCGCGCGCCCGGATCTCCTGAATGTTCGAGACGACCTTCGAATGCATGAGCGGCGAGGTGCGCGGGCTCGGCACCAGTACGAACACCGGCTGACCGTGATCGATGAGCGCGATCGGCCCGTGCTTCAGCTCGCCGGCGGCGAAGCCCTCGGCGTGAATGTAGGCGATCTCCTTGAGCTTGAGTGCGCCCTCGAGTGCGATCGGGAACCCGACGTGACGTCCCAGGAACAGCACCGAACGGGTGTCGGCCATCCAGTGCGCGAGCTGCGCGATCTGATCGTGCGTGTCGACCGCTTCGGCGACCTTTGCGGGCAGTGCCTCGAACTGTTCGACGGCCTGGGCCTGGTCTTCAGCCGAGAGCGCTCCGCGGACGCGACCCAGGTGGAGCCCGATCAAGTAGAGCGCCGTGATCTGCGCGACGAAGGCCTTGGTCGACGCGACTGCGACCTCCGGGCCGGCGTGTGTGTACACCGCGGCATCCGACTCGCGCGGAATCGTCGCGCTCTGGGTGTTGCACACCGAGATCGTGGTGACCCCGCGTTCGAGGGCGTATTTGACAGCCATGAGCGTGTCCATGGTCTCGCCCGACTGGCTGACCGAGATCACCAGGGTGCGGTCGGAGAGCACCGGGTCGCGGTAGCGGAACTCGTGGCTGAGCTGCACCTCGACGGGCACGCGCGCCCACTGCTCAATCGCGTAGGCGCCGACCTGGCCGGCATAGGCCGCGGTGCCGCAGGCGATGATGATGATGCGCTCGATGTTCGCGAGGCGTTCGTCACCCAACGCCGTGAGCTCCGGGATGTCGACGCCCGCGGCCGAGAGGCGCCCGCGAATGGTGTTGCCGACCGCGTCGGGCTGCTCGGTGATCTCCTTCGCCATGAAGGAGGACCAGCCGCCCTTGTCTGCCGCCTCCGCGTCCCACTCAACCTCGAACTCCTCGAATTCGATGGGAGCGCCGGCGAAGTCGGTAATTCGCACCTCATCGGGCGTGATGATGGCGATGTTATCTTCGCCCACGGCGACGGCGCGACGCGTCGACGACACGAATGCGGCGACGTCCGAGCCGAGGAAGTTTTCGCCGTCACCGAGGCCAACGACGAGCGGCGAATGGTGACGCGCCGAGACGATCTTGCCGGGCTCATCGCGGTGCATCGCGAGCAGAGTGAAGGTGCCGTGCAGGCGCCCGACCACCGAGCGGAACGCGGTTTCGAGATCGCCCTGGCGAGCCACCTCGAGGCCCAACAGCGCCGCTACCACCTCGGTATCGGTCTCGCTCAGCAGTTCAATGTCGTCGGCCTCGAGTTCGGCTCGAAGCTCGGCGAAGTTCTCGACGATGCCGTTATGGATGAGTGCGAGCTTGCCATCGTCTCCGAGGTGCGGATGCGCATTGACATCGGTCGGGCCGCCGTGGGTTGCCCACCGCGTGTGGCCGATACCTGTGCCGGCCGCGTCGAGCGGGCTGGCCTCCAACAGTTCTTCAAGACGGGCGAGCTTGCCCGAGCGCTTGCGCACCGACAGCGTTCCGGCGGAGTCCGCGACTGCGACTCCGGCCGAATCGTAGCCGCGGTACTCGAGGCGACGCAGTCCGTTGAGCAGTACTTCAACGGTGTCGTTAGGGCCGACATATCCGACGATTCCACACATGGCCCATAGTTTAGTGGCAGCATTGATGCACGATGACCAAGAACACCCTGACACCCCGTAGCGGCGACGTCTCGACCGACACCCACGCACTGGTGCGACCCGAGTTCACCTCGCCCTTCACCGAGATCGACCGAGACGAGTGGGCGAGGCTCGCCGGTGAGACTCCGATGCCGTTGACAGAAGGGGAGATCGCGGCGTTCCGGGGCCTCGGAGAGCCCCTCGATCTGGCCGAGGTCTCGCAGGTGTACCGGCCGCTCAGCCGGCTCATCAACCAGTACGCAATTGCTGCTCGTGAGATGCACCAGCGCACCCGCGGGTTCTTGCAGCGCGCGGATGAGCAGCCGAGCCCGTTCGTGATCGGCATCGCCGGGTCGGTCGCCGTTGGCAAGTCGACCGTCGCGCGCATCCTGCGCGATCTGCTTGCGCGCTGGCCGGAGACCCCTCACGTCGAACTGATCACGACCGATGGGTTTCTCTACCCCAATGCCGAGCTCGAGCGGCGCGGCATCGCGCATCGCAAGGGCTTCCCCGAATCTTATGACCGCCGAGCGCTCCTGCGATTCGTCTCCCAGGTCAAAGCCGGCGTCGCCGAGGTCCGCGCACCGCACTACAGCCATCTCGTGTACGACATCGTGCCCGACGAGTTCACCATTGTGCGACGCCCCGACATTCTCATCGTCGAAGGCCTCAACGTGCTGCAGCCCGCGTCGATGGATCATCCGCTCGCCGTCAGTGACCTCTTCGATTTCTCCGTCTATGTCGACGCGCGCACGGCCGACATTCAACGCTGGTACCGGCATCGCTTCTTGCAGCTGCGCGAAAGCGCGTTTGCGAACCCGAGTTCGCACTTCAAGCGCTTCGCCTCGATCGACGATGACGCCGCCGTCGCGGTGGCAGATGAATTCTGGAATAACATCAATGAACCGAATCTCGTCGCGAATATCCGACCGACGCGCGCACGCGCCAGTCTCGTGCTCCGCAAGGAATCAGACCACCGGGTGCAGAAGGTGCTTCTGAGAAAGGTGTAGGCCTCAGACTGAAGGTCTACCCTGGGCTCCATGCGTCGCCCCCGTCTCCTCCGCCACACTGCGGCAGCCGCACTCGCGGCCGCGATCGTCGTCACCGGCACTCTTCCGGCCCTCGCGGTGGAGCAGAGCGCCGACGATTATCCGACCTGGGAAGAAGTACAGGCGGCGAAGCAGTCCGAAAGCGATTCCCAGGCCGAATACGCACAGCTGCAGCGCGCGCTCCAGCGCGCGCAAGGCGAGGCCAGCACGGCGACCGCTGCGGCCGCGGATGCGACGGCAGTCGCCAGGGCGGCGAACCACGATCTGCAGCTCGCGCAGGCGAAGGAAGCGTCGTTGCAGCAACAGATCGAGGCCTCCGAGCACGAGTTCGCCGACAACGATGAGGCACTCGGACGCATGGTGTCGTGGCTGTACACGAACGGGACGGGTCTTGCGAGTGCCAGCGCGCTCGCTGACGCACAGAACCCCGAAGACTTCATGGCGAAGATCGGAATGGCGACGCAGGTGTCGGGCACCTGGAACGGCATCGCCGAGCGCGCGGCATCGCAAGTGAATAACGCCGCCTCATTGAACGAGCAGGCCGCCGACGCTGCCGCAGAACGCGAGCGCCTCTCCCAGGCCGCCGATGCTGCCGCCGCCGACGCGGCAGCGGCAGCGCACACGGCGCAACAGGCGGTCGCGCTCGCCGACGAACGCAGCGACACGATGTACGCACAGTTGGCGTCGCTGCGCGGCACCACCGCCGATGTCGAACGGCGCTATCAGATCGGCGTGCAGGTCGCCGAGCAGGCTGCCGAACAGGAGCGTGCGCGCGAGGAAGCCGCGCGGCAGCAGCAGGAGCAGCAGGAGAATGACGGTACGGGTGGCGGCTCAAGTGGCGGCGGGGGCGATTCCGGCGGATCAGGCTCTGGTGGCTCAGGTGGCGGCTCGGTCGTCGTGGATCCCGCCGGCGCTCAGGCGCACGCTCGATCGGTGTTGCCAGCGTACGGATGGGGCGACGATCAGTTCTCGTGCCTTGTCTCGCTCTGGACGGGCGAGTCCGATTGGCGCGCTGACGCGCTGAACCCCTGGAGCGGCGCGTACGGCATTCCCCAGTCTCTGCCCGCCGAGAAGATGGCGACTGCTGGCGCAGATTGGCTGACGAACGGAAACACTCAGGTCGACTGGGGTCTCGCGTACATCCAGTCGGTCTACGGCACTCCGTGCAATGCGTGGAACACCTGGCAGGCACGCGACCCGCACTGGTACTGAGCCGAAACGCAAGGAGCGCCCTGGCCCGCACGTGGCGGGTCCGGACGCTCCTTGCTCACGGATGCGATTCAGACGGCGAGACGCTCCAGCACAACCTGTGCGAGGTCGTCGGCGAGACGCTGAGCCTGCTCTTCGTGCTCGGCCTCGACCATCACGCGTACGACCGGCTCGGTGCCGGAGGGGCGCAGCAGCACCCGCCCCTTGCCCGCGAGCGCGATCTCGGCCTGGCTGACGGCCTGCTGCAGCACTTCATCGCCGTGCACACCGGTACGGTCGACGCCGCGCACGTTGACGAGCACCTGCGGGTACACCGTCATGCACTGCGCGAGTTCGGCGAGGGTCTGCCCGCTGCGCACGATCTCGGCGGCAATGTGCAGGCCCGTGAGGATGCCGTCGCCCGTCGTCGCATGATCGCTCATGATGACGTGGCCCGACTGCTCCCCGCCGAGCGAGTAACCCTCGGCATTGATGGCTTCGAGCACGTAGCGGTCGCCGACTCCCGTCTCGACCACGTCGATGCCGTTGTCGGCCATCGCAAGCTTGAGCCCCAGGTTCGACATCACGGTGGCGACGAGCGTGTTGCGTTCGAGCTTGCCACGACGTGCCATCGACAGCGCGAGGATCGCCATGATCTTGTCGCCGTCCACGACGTCACCGGCAGCGTCGACCGCGAGGCAGCGGTCAGCGTCGCCGTCGTGGGCGATGCCGAGGTCTGCGCCGTGCTCGCGCACGGCCGCGCGCAGCGGCTCGAGGTAGGTCGATCCGACGCCGTCGTTGATGTTGAAGCCGTCGGGATCGTTGCCGATCACCGTGACCTTCGCGCCGGCGTCGGT
The DNA here is from genome assembly GCF_001273845.1 of Leucobacter musarum subsp. musarum. GTDB lineage: Bacteria > Actinomycetota > Actinomycetes > Actinomycetales > Microbacteriaceae > Leucobacter > Leucobacter musarum. The sequence goes on along the minus strand of NZ_JHBW01000086.1, from coordinate 101,583 downwards.
GAAGACGTCGGGAGAGATGCCGGCTGCGGCGCCGTGCGCGCAGTCGAGCACGACGTGGATGCCGTCGAGCCGCAGGCCCTCGAGCGTGCCCAACAGGTGCACCAAATAGCGATCTTCGGCATCGGCGAATCGGCGAATGCGGCCGACCTCGCGGCCGGTGACGGCGACGGTCGCACCATCGATCGCAGCTTCGATCTGATCTTCCACGTCGTCGGGGAGCTTGCGCCCGCCCTCGGCGAAGAACTTGATGCCGTTATCGGGGGCCGCGTTGTGCGAGGCCGAGACCATGACGCCGAAGTCGGCTCCGGTGTCGGCCACGAGGTACGCCGCGGCCGGCGTCGGAATCACCCCGGCGTCGAGCACGTCGACCCCGGCTGAGGCGAGGCCGGCCGAAACGGCGGCCGCGATGAACTCACCGGAGACACGCGGATCGCGTGCAACGACGGCGACAGCGCGACGGCTCTCGCTCCGGGCAGAACGCCCGAGAACGAGAGCCGCAGCGCGTGCGAGGCTGAGGGCCAGCTCGGCGGTCACATCGACCCCAGCCAGCCCTCGAACCCCATCGGTGCCAAACAGGCGTCCCATGTGCAGGAAGCTCCGGATTAGCGCTTCGAGTACTGAGGCGCCTTGCGCGCCTTCTTGAGACCGGCCTTCTTGCGCTCCTTGATGCGAGCGTCGCGGCTCAGGAAGCCGGCCTTCTTCAGCGTCGGGCGATTGTGCTCGGCGTCGATCTCGTTGAGCGCACGGGCGATCGCGAGGCGCAGTGCACCGGCCTGGCCCGAGGGGCCGCCGCCGACGATGCGGGCGATCACGTCGTACGAGCCACCCAGCTCGAGTGCGGTGAACGGATCGGTGATGAGCTGCTGGTGCAGCTTGTTCGGGAAGTACTCGGCAAGCTCGCGACCATTGACGGTCATGGTGCCGGCACCGGGAACGAGGCGCACGCGGGCGATGGCCTGCTTGCGGCGGCCGACGGCTCCACCCGAAACGGTGAGCGCGGGGCGCGGGGTCGCGACGGTGGCCTGGCCGGCCGGCGTCTCGGTGGTGTAGCTCTCGGGGGCCACGGTCTGCTCTTCAGTCACTGTGAATTCTCTCTCTGAGGTTTCGGGGCGCGATTACTGCGCGACCTGGCCGAAGGTGTAGGGGGTGGGCTGCTGAGCAGCGTGCGGGTGCTCGGCACCCTTGTACACCTTCAGCTTGCGGAACAGATCGGCTCCGAGCGAGTTCTTGGGGAGCATGCCGCGGATGGCCTTCTCCACTGCGCGGTCGGCGTTCTTGTCGAGCAGCTCGGTGTAGCTGACCGAACGGAGGCCGCCCGGGTAGCCCGAGTGGCGGTAGGCGCGCTTGTTCGCGGCCTTGTTGCCCGTCAGCACGACCTTGTCGGCGTTGATGATGATGACGTAGTCGCCCATGTCCATGTGGGGGGCGAACGTGGTCTTGTGCTTGCCGCGGAGCAGAGCTGCTGCGTGCGAGGCGAGGCGGCCGAGCACCACGTCGGTGGCGTCGATGATCAGCCAGTCGTGCTTCTGCTCTGCGGCCTTCGGTGAATACGTGCGAGTCACTTGAGTGCTGCTTTCTGTCGAATTGGAGGAGTTCGTGAATCCCGCTCCGGTGCGTGGTCCCTGACGGGTGCTCGCGCGGATGGAGGGCTCAACAAATCGGGTGCTTGCGCACCAAGGAACGAGCTTAGCACAGGATCGTGCCGTGACTCCCCCGGATCAGTGCGTCGAGGGGGTCGACTCCCCCGGTTCGACGCTCGCCAACGGTTCGCGGCGCGCACGGGTCGCCTCGGCGCGCTCGGCGAGTGCGTCGTCGGCCGGGTAGGCGATCTCTTCCAGGGAGAGGCCCAGCGCCGGCATCACCGTGAAGCGACTCGTGCGCGTCCGCGCATCGCGGAGCTCGCGCAGGTCATCGAGCGCGAGGCGTCCGCTGCCGACGGCGACCACGGAACCGACCAGCGCGCGCACCATCGAGTGGCAGAACGCGTCTGCCTCGATACGGGCCGCATACGCGCCGTCATCGGTGAGACGCCAGTCGAAGCGGAGCAGGTCGCGCACCGCCGTCGCCCCCTCGCGCGCCTTACAGAAGGTCGTGAAGTCATTGAGCCCGAGCAACTCGTCGGCGGCGCGCTGCATCAGGTCGAGATCGAGCGCTCTCGGAATCTGCGCGGTGAATCGGGAGGTGAGCGGATCCTGGCGCATCCCGTCGCCCCGCAGACGGTACTCGTATCGGCGCCGCAGCGCCCCGAACCGGGCATCGAATTCCGGGGGCACCGCCCGTACGGAGTGGATGACTACGTCGGGTGCCGTGCGTTTCAGCACCCCGGTGAGCTTGCGTGCACGCACGTGCATGAGCTCGGTCTCGCTCGGTGCCGGGTCACCCGGGCGCCGCCGCGACGCCCACTTCTCCAGGTGCGCAGCGCTCACATCCACGTGCGCGACCTGGCCGCGTGCGTGGACGCCGGCGTCGGTGCGACCGCCCACCGTCAGCCGGACGGAGTCGGGTGCTTTGACCCGCAGCAACTGGGCGATCGCCGCTTCGATCTCGCCCTGCACCGTGCGCAGCCCGGGCTGCATCGCCCACCCGGCGAAGTCCGTGCCGTCGTACGCCAGGTCGAGGCGCAGGCGAGTCAGATCGGCGTCGGGCATACCCATGATCCTGCCAGACGCAGCGCGCACTCGTGTCTCGTGCGTACACTGGATGGCCGAGGCGCGCGCCCGCGCGCCCGATCCTTCGCCTATGACCCCGCAGCAGACAGCCTCACCCGCCGCACGCCCGTTCCGTCTCGGCGGCCTCGATGGTCTCCGTGCGATCGCGGTCTGCCTGGTGCTCGGCTGCCACCTGTTCCCGTCAGCCTTGCCCGGTGGCTTTCTGGGCGTCGACGTCTTCTTCGCGATCAGCGGCTTCTTGATCACGACCCTGCTGCTGCGCGAACACCGCACCAGCGGCAGGGTGCGGCTCGGCTCATTCTGGCGTCGGCGCGCTCGGCGCCTCCTGCCGGCTCTCGGCCTCGTACTGGTGACCTGTACCGCACTGGCACTGCTCGTCGGGCGCGACCTGCTCGTCGGCATCGGACGCCAGGTCGTCGGCGCCGCCCTGTTCGTGAGCAACTGGACGTCAATCTCGGCGGGCGCCGACTACTTCTCAGCAGACACTCCCGAACTCTTCCGAAATACTTGGTCGCTCTCGATCGAAGAGCAGTTCTACCTGGTGCTTCCGTTCCTGCTGCTCGCGCTGGTGAGGTTTCGCCGTCGATGGGTGCGCGCGCTTCCGCTCCTCCTGCTCGGCGTCGCATCAGCCCTGCTCATGGCCACCCTCGCGGCGACCGGGGCCGATGCGACGCGCGTGTATTTCGGGTCGGACACGCACACGTTCGGACTGCTGCTGGGCGCCGCGCTTGCCATGCTTACCGCGCCGAAAGCGTCCGCGCCCGGCGCCCTGAGCACGGCTCCGGCTGCGCTCGGTCGTGTCGCGCAGCTCGGGCTCGCCGCGCTCACGTGCGCAGGCCTCGCCACACTCGGCTGGCTCGCGTTCACGATCACCGAAGCGGGCGCGGAGAGCTTTGCGGGCGGCTTCCAGCTGGCAACCGTTGCCGCGCTCGTCACCGTGTGGGCGGTGTCACGCCCGGGCGCCTGGGCGGGCATCGCTCTCGACGCACGCCCACTGCGCTGGATCGGCGAGCGCTCGTACGGCATCTATCTGTGGCACTGGCCGCTGCTGCTCATCATCACCGCGTGGCTCGGTGCGGTGTCGCCATGGTGGATCGCGGGGTGCACTCTCGCCGCAACCGTCGCGGCAGCCGCACTCTCGTACCGCTTCGTGGAAGAGCCGGTGCGGAGGTTCGGGCTGCGCCGATCGCTGGCGATGCTCCTCCGCCCCGCGCATCACACCGCGCGCCGTCGCACCGTGGCGATCGCGCTCGGGGTCGTTCTCCTCACCACGGTGCCGGCTGCGGGTGTGGCGGTCGCCACGGCGCCGAAGGTGAGTTCTGGTGCGGCCGCCGTCGACCGCGGCCGAGCGGTGCAGGATTCCGCAGCCGCGACCCCGTCGCCTGCTGCTCCTGCTCCAGAGGATGAGGCCTCGGCGAGCGCACCCGCGACCCCCGCAACACCGACCGGTTCGGAGGTGAACGCGATCGGCGACTCCGTGATGCTCGCGAGCCTGCCCGAACTCGAGGCGCACTTCCCCGGTATCTCCGTGGACGCGGAGGTCTCGCGCGGCATGGGCGTCGGCGTCGAGCTCTCCGAGCGCCTGGCGTCAGACGGCGGGCTTAGGCAGGTGCTCGTTGTGGGTCTCGGCACCAACGGTCCGGTCGACACTGCCGAACTCGATGCGCTCCGTGCGAGCGCGCAGGGGCGCCCGCTCGTACTGGTGAACGCCCATGCCGACCGAGATTGGATTCCCGGCGTCAATGCAGCACTCGCCGAGTACGCCGATGCCCATCGCGGCGTCGTCGTCGCGGACTGGAACGGTTCCATCTCTCGCGCTCCCAGCTCGGCGCTCGCGGGCGATGGTATTCACCCCAACCCCAACGGGGGCGAGCTCTACGCGGCGTGCGTGCAGCAGGCACTCGACGATCTGCAGCGCCCTGGCGAGGGCATCGGGTACGGGCTTCCCCGCCGGTGAGACGAGTTCGGCCCCGCACCTTCGAACGAGGTGCGGGGCCGAACCGAGCCGGTGGCTCAGGTGAGGATCACCCGGCCGTCAGCGCTCCATGCGCGCGCGACGTGCGACGAGCACGGCACCTCCGAGCGCCAGCAGCGCGGCTGCTCCTGCTGCAGCGAACCAGGGGCTCATGCCACCGGTCGACGCCAGCGATCCGTTCGCAGATGTGCCGGAAGCCGCCGAGCCAGAAGCCTGCGAACCGTCAGTCGCATTCGCGGCGTTCGTGCCTGCGGCTCCGCTCGTGCCCGTACCGGCCGCCGATCCGGCGCCCTCGGCCGCGGCTCCCGCGCCCGATGCTCCGTCGGCAGCGGCTCCTGCACCGTCTGCGGCGCCATCCGCGGCACCACCCGCGGTACCGTTGGCGCCGCCCTCCGCGCCGGTGACCGGGGCGTCGACCTGCACTGGCACCGTCACGGTCGTGCCGCTGACATCGGTGGCGATGGTGAGGGTTGCGGCCCCCGCGAGGTCTGCCGGGATCGCGAACTCCAGGGTCGCCGCGCCATCCACGACCGGAGCCGTGGCGAGCGGAGTCGCGGCTGCAGCAGCCGCGCGAGCAACGGCACCCGAGTCCGCAGCGATCGAGGCCGAGACCTGCGTGTTCGCGGGCACGCCGCGCGACGTCAGATCCAGCTTCGAGAACTGCAGGCTGAGCGTCTGCCCGGGCTCGACCGAGCCGGTCGGCAGACCACTGATCTGCACCGAGCGACGGTCGTAGCTCGGTGACACCGGGCTGTTCGCGCGCAGGTACTCGATCCAGGCGTCGCGATCGACGAGACCCGTGTCTTTGGTGTCCACTCCGTTTGCGAACTCGCGGAAGTTGTCGCCGCCCTGCAGCAGGAAGCTGAAGGAGCCGATCCGGTACTCGCGCTCCGGATCGATCGGCGCCCCGTTCACCATGATGCTGGTGATGCGATCGCCCTCTTCGCGCGTCTCATCGAACGTGTAGCTGACGTTCTTCGACAGGCCGAGCTGCAGGTACGGCTTCGAAGGCACCGCGCCCTCGGCCGTGCGCTGCCACTGCTGCTCCAGCGCCGTCTTGAACTGCGCGCCGGTCAGCGTTGTGGTCCACAGGTTGTTCAGGAACGGGAGCACCGCGTTCGCCTCGGCGTAGGTAATCTCACCGGCTTCGAGCTCCGCGCGGAGCCCACCCGGGTTGACGACGCCGATCTCGGCACCGCCACGGTCTGACGACGACAGGCTCGAGAGCAGCGCGTCCGCGACGAAGTTGCCGAGCGTCGACTCCGAACCGCGATCATCACGCGTCTCGCCGGTGAAGGCCGTCGTGATGTCGGCGGTCGCCTCGCTGATCGGCTGGTTGCCGATCTCAGCGGCGTTCGCGAGCGCCTCGCGCACAATGCCGTCGACCTCGGCAACTACCGGCGATCCCGCGACCAAGACGGCTTCATCGGTGGTGACGCGCGGCACATTGCGGGTGACGGTGGCGTTCGTGTCGCCCGTTGCCGGATCGTAGTCGAGCACGACCTGGCCGACGTTCGCGCCGTAGCTGCCGGTCTGCAGCACCGGGCGGGTGCTGCCGTCGGTCGCGCCGGGCACGGGGGCGTTCCAGGCGTACTCCGCGTGCGTGTGACCGTTGTAGATCACGTCGACCGCGGGGCTCGTCTCGTTCACGATGCGTTCGAAGACGCCTCCGGCAGCGAGTTCCTGCTCGAGCGACGACTGCTCGGCGTTGCCGCCGGCAGCGCCCTCGTGGTACTCGGCGACGATGACGTCGGCCTCGCCGTTCTCCGGGTCGCCGTCGGTGAGCTGCGCCGCGACGCGGTTCACCGCGGCCACCGGATCGCCGAAGGTCAGGCCTTCGATGCCACCGGGCGATACGAGCGCCGGCGTCTCCTGCGTGATCGCGCCGATGACGCCGACCTTCACGCCGTCGACCTCGATGATCTCGTACTCCTGCACGGCGGGCTTGCCGTCGCGCGTCACGTTCGCCGCGAGGTACGGGAACTGGGCGGCGGCTTTCACGCGACCGTCGAGGTCGTCGTAGCCCTGATCGAACTCATGGTTGCCCGCCGACGACGCGGCGACGCCCAGCACGTTCAGCACGTCGAGCGTCGGCTGATCCTGCGCCACCGACGAGGCGAAGAGCGATGCACCGATGTTGTCACCGTTCGAGAGCAGCACGCTGCTGTCGGGGTACTCGGCGCGCAGCCCCTCGACCGTGCCCGCGAACTTCACCGTGTTGGCGTCGATACGCCCGTGGAAGTCGTTGATGTTCAGGAAGTTGAGCTGCGTGGTTTCCGACGCAGCACCCTCTGCCGAGATGCCGACCACGATCGGGTCGTGGTCGGACGAGCGGTACGGGCCCTCGGCGAACAGGTCGAGCGCGTTGTAGTTGTAGCGGCTGTACTCGAGTGCAACGGCTTCGACGGAGTTGATGTTCCAGATGTCCGCTCCGGTGACGAGCTTCTCCGCACTCGGCGAGGCGAAGATGTAGTCGAGGGATCCCACCGCACCGTCGTAGGTGTAGGTCTCCTTGCCGGTCTTCGCGCCCTGGCTGACGTAGTCGGCCCCCAGAATCGTCTGGATCGGCTGCTCACCCGCGTACGAGTTGAAGTCGCCCACGAGGAAGACGCGGTCAGTGCCCGCCTGCTCCTCCATGTCGGCCGCGAAAGTCACCAGCGCCTCGGCCTGGCGGGTACGATCGCCGTTGAATGCGCCGACGCCATCCTTCAGGTCGGCGTTGTCACCGGTTGCTGCAGGGGTGCTGTCGCCCTTCGACTTGAAGTGGTTCGCGACGACCACGAAATCGGTGTCAGTTCCCGTCACGGAGAAGTGCTGCGCGAGCGGCTCGCGTGCATTCGCAAACGCGGGCGAATCAGTCAGAATCACCGATGCGTCGACCGGCGCGATCGACTCCTTCTTGAAGATGAAGGCCGTGCGGATCACGTCCTCGTTCTGCGGCAGCTCGGCGGGCGATCGTACGTAATCCCAGTCGCCACCGGTGAGGCCCGAATCGGCGTTCAGCGCAGCGACGAGGTTCGCCAGTGTTGCATCGCGATCCTGACCGAACCGCGCCGAGTTCTCGATCTCCTCGAGCGAGATCACGTTCGCATCGAGCGCGTTGATCGCGACGACGACCTTGCCCTGCTGACGGTCGAAGTTCGCCTGGTCCCAGGCACCGCGCGCATCGCAGCCCTTGCTCACGGCGATCTTGTTGCCCGCGCGATCCGTGTAGGCCTCGCAGCCCGCAATGTCGACGCCGAACGTCGTGAAGTAGTTCAGCACGTTGAAGCCGGCCAGCCGCACGTCGCCGCCGACCTCATCCGGGTGCTCCGTGCGCGTGTTCGCGAACGTTGCCGGCTGCACCGTCGCCGCGTTGTCGGGCGTCAGCTGCGTGGTCGGCTGGAACTTCCAGGCTCCATTGCGGTAGTCGAGCACCACAGGAGCAGTGAAGGTCACCGGAGCGCCGACGCGCACGGGGGCCGTGGTCGAGAGATACGGCAGTGGCACCCCCTTGTTCGCCGTCGAGTTGAAGTTGATGCTCGCGCCGTCGTCGAGCAGTACGCCGATCTCGGCATTGCGCGATTGAGCCGCCGTGTACGCCTCGCTGCCGGGGAGACCGGCGGCCGTCGGGTTGAGCAGCGGGGAGCTGTCGGCAGCGAGGCCGATCTCACCGTAGAAGTTGGTGTCGTACGTGTCAGAGACTGTAAAAGCGCCCTGCGGCGCGATAAGCATGCTCTCGAAAACCTCGCGCTCGGCATCCGTCTTCGGGAACGGGATCGCGGCCGGCACGACCGGTGCGACCTCTTCCGCGACCGATACCAGACCGCCCGCGGCCACGGTGATCTCGGTCAGCCCGTTGAACTCCGAAACCGCACCGGTCACCTCCACGTAGCTACCCACAGACGCCTCAGCGACCGTTGCGCTCGAATAGACGAAGACCGCCTCCGAAGCGGTGTGCGTTGCCGGATCGACGTCGCCGCCGGTTCCCGGGGTCTGGATCGTGTAGCCGGCGAAACCACCCGTCGGGTACACCGCGGTCACGATGCCGCGGGTCTTGACCTGTGTTCCCGCCAGCGGGCTCGTCGGTCCGGTGCCCTGAATCTGGGCGATCGGGGTGACATCGGCCGGCACCTCAGGTTCGGGTTCGACCGTGGGCTCCTGCCCCGATCCCGTGGGTGATGGGGCGACAGCGACAAAGTCCGCAGCGTTGTCATCCGAGTCGGCCGTCGCCGTGCGTTCGATGCTTGCCGTGGTCGAGGGAGCCGGGGCTGCCCCCGCCCCCTCGAACCGTGTGGCGCTGCCGTAGCCCACGAAGTCGGCAACGGTGGTGGCATCACCTTCGGCACCGACCGCAATGGGCGACGTCGTCTTCGCCAACACGATCTGACCACCGCCGGCACCCGCTGCCAGGCTCGTCGCGAGATCCGCGCCGGCAACTGCCGCGCCGTTCGCCCCGACCGTTCCGGTGATCAGGAACGAACCCTGCGCGGGAATCGACCCTCGCAGTGGCATCACGTTCGAACCCGATGCCGGGTTCGTCGACGTCCCTGACCGGTACTGGAGCGACCAACCCTCGAGACTGATCGGCGATGCCGTGGGGTTCGCGAGTTCCACGAAGTCGGCGTTCAGAACGGCTCCCCCGTTGCCACCGGCAGCATAGATCTCATTGATCACCACCCCTGATCCGTCGGGGGCGGCGTACGCGGGTGTCGCGATGAGCGGTGCTGCCGCGACAGCTGCGATGGCAGCTGCGGCGCACAAGCGTTGTGATCGTTTCTGGGGCACCAGTTTCTCCGTGACTGACGGAACCGCATCGCGCGACTCCGGGGCGCCGGCGTGATCCGGCGGCTTGCGTCAGCCCGTGGACCAGGCGACCATCACGACGCTACGGTGCGGGAGTTACGTCCATACCCCTGCCAGTTGCCCTGCGGGTGAACGGCACGTGCACGCCGATGAACGGGCGTGTCGTGCCCGAACGCACGAAACCCCCGTCGCATTGCGACGGGGGTTTCGTGACGGAACCGGGCTCGAATTACTCGGCCTTCTCCTCGGCAGCGGCCTCGGTGGTCTCCTCAGCAGCTTCGGTGACCTCAGCGGTCTCCTCGGCCGGAGCCTCTTCGACGACCTCGGCGGCCGGCTTCTCAGCGGCTGCCTTCTTCGCCTTGGGCTTCGGAGCAACCGGCTCAAGCACGAGCTCGATCACTGCGAGGGGAGCATTGTCACCCTTGCGGAAACCGGTCTTGATGATGCGGGTGTAGCCGCCCTCGCGGTTCTCGACCAGCGGCGCGATCTCGGTGAAGAGCTCGTGCACGACCGACTTGTCGAGGATCTGACGCATGACGCGACGGCGTGCGTGCAGGTCTCCGCGCTTTGCGAAGGTCACGAGACGCTCGGCGACGGGCTGGAGGCGCTTGGCCTTCGTCTCCGTCGTCTGGATGCGCTTGTGCTCGAAGAGCTGCGAAGCCAGCTGGTTGAGCATCAGACGCTCGTGTGCGGGGCCGCCTCCGAGGCGGGGGCCCTTGTTGGGCTTGGGCATTGTTTACTCCAGTAAGTGTGCGATCAGGCCAGCGATGCCGGATCGTTAGTTGTTGTCGTCTTCGTAGCTGTAGAACTGCGCGCCGTCGAACCCGGGCACTGCGTCCTTCAGCGAGAGGCCCATCTCGGTGAGCTTGTCGCGCACCTCGAATACAGACTTCTGGCCGAAGTTGCGGATGTTCATCAGCTGGGCCTCGGAGAGCGCTACGAGCTCGCTCACCGTGTTGATGCCCTCGCGCTTCAGGCAGTTGTAGCTGCGCACCGACAGATCGAGATCCTCGATCGGAATCGACAGCTCGCCCTCGGTGACGACCTCAACCGGCGCGGGGCCGATCTCGACGCCCTCGGCAGCGGTGTTCAACTCGCGTGCAAGACCGAACAGCTCGACCAGCGTCGAACCAGCCGACGCGATGGCATCGCGGGGGCCGATCGCCGGCTTCGTCTCAACATCGACCACCAGGCGATCGAAGTCGGTGCGCTCACCGGCACGAGTCGCCTCGACGCGGTAGGTCACCTTGAGCACGGGCGAGTAGATCGAGTCGACCGGAATACGACCGACCTCGGCATCCTCATTGCGGTTCTGCGCTGCGGAGACGTAGCCGCGGCCGCGCTCGATGGTGAGCTCGAGCTCGAACTGCGCCGAATCACCGAGCGTCGCGATGACGAGCTCGGGGTTGTGCACCTCGACACCGGCGGGAGCAGAGATGTCGGCAGCAGTAACCTCGCCGGCTCCCGTCTTACGCAGGTACGCGGTGATGGGCTCATCATGCTCGCTCGAGACGACGAGATCCTTGATGTTCAGGATGATCTCGGTGACGTCCTCGGTCACGCCCTGAATGGTCGTGAACTCGTGAGCAACGCCCTCGAAGCGGACGCTGGTGACCGCTGCGCCGGGAATCGACGACAGCAGCGTGCGCCGCAGCGAGTTGCCGAGCGTGTAGCCGAAGCCGGGCTCGAGCGGCTCGATGGCGAAGCGCGAACGGTACTCGGAGATGGATTCTTCAGTCAGAGTGGGTCGCTGTGCAATCAGCACGGTGTGTGATCCTTTCGCTGGAGTCCGCTATATGACTCATGCGGTATCGGGAGTGAAGTGGCCTGAAGCGCTGGGAAGGCCAGCGCGAGAAGAGGCGGATCGCCGCCGGGAGCGGCAGCTGCGCCGGCCGGAGCCGGCGCAGCGTTCCACTCAGACGCGGCGACGCTTCGGCGGACGGCAGCCGTTGTGGGTCTGCGGTGTCACGTCGTTGATCGAGCCCACCTCGAGGCCGGCGGCCTGCAGCGAGCGGATCGCGGTCTCGCGGCCCGAACCCGGACCCTTGACGAAGACGTCAACCTTCTTCATGCCGTGCTCCTGTGCCTTGCGAGCAGCCGACTCAGCTGCGAGCTGCGCGGCGAACGGGGTCGACTTGCGCGAGCCCTTGAAGCCCACGCCGCCCGAGGAAGCCCAGCTGATCACAGCACCGGTGGTGTCCGTGATCGAAACGATCGTGTTGTTGAACGTCGACTTGATGTGGGCCTGGCCCACAGCAACGTTCTTCTTATCCTTGCGACGCGGCTTGCGAGCCGCGGTCTTTGGTGCAGCCATTGAGTGTTCTCCTGAAAAGCTCTGTGTGTAGGTCTAACGGACCGGCGATTACTTCTTCTTGCCGGCGACGGTGCGCTTCGGGCCCTTACGGGTACGAGCGTTCGTCTTGGTGCGCTGACCGTGCACAGGCAGGCCCTTACGGTGGCGGAGCCCCTGGTAGCTGCCGATCTCAACCTTGCGGCGGATGTCAGCAGTGACCTCGCGGCGGAGATCGCCCTCAACCTTGAAGTTGGCTTCGATGTAATCGCGAAGCGCGACGAGCTGCTCGTCGGACAGATCCTTGACGCGGATGTTGCCGTCGATCTCGGTGTCGGCGAGGGTCTTCAGTGCGCTGGTGCGCCCGACGCCGTAGATGTAAGTGAGTGCAATCTCAACGCGCTTGTCGCGTGGGATGTCTACTCCTGCGAGACGTGCCATGTTGGCTCTCCTTGCGGATTGTAGAGGTGTGGTGCGCACCGGGGGTCCGGGCCTCTGTCCCGAGGTGTCCCCCACCGGTGACCCGGTGGGTTCTTCGATGCGCTGGATCGGTGATTCAGTTGTGTGCTCTGCGAGAGCGCGTGCCGACTGCGGACGAATCTTCAGCCGCCATCGCCGGGGCTTAACCCTGGCGCTGCTTGTGGCGCGGGTTGCTCTTGCAGATCACCATGACGCGCCCGTGGCGACGGATGACCTTGCAGTGATCGCAGATCGGCTTGACGCTGGGGTTGACCTTCATGATGTTTCCTTCGTGTATTTCGCTGTCCTCGTACTCGCGGGGTGCCGCGAGTCGTTACTTCCCAGCGACCTACTTGTAGCGGTAGACGATGCGGCCGCGGGTCAGATCGTAGGGCGTCAGCTCCACGATCACGCGGTCCTCAGGGAGGATACGGATGTAGTGCTGGCGCATCTTGCCCGAGATATGAGCGAGCACCTTGTGTCCGTTGGTCAGCTCGACGCGGAACATCGCGTTGGGCAGAGCCTCGACAATGTGTCCCTCGATCTCGATGACGCCGTCTTTCTTGGCCATAGCCTCACTATCGCTTGCGTAGGTGTACTGGTCATGCGAATGCTTGACTCCCGCTCAACCGTCTCGAAAACGAGAACGCAAAAACAGGCGCAAAGCACCAAAGATCAAGCGTACCGGGCGTGTCTCATTTTGTAAAGCCGAGAACGGCCCGTCGTGCTGCGAACGAATGGTTCAGCAGGGCTAGGGAATCGGCACCGGATGCACGCCCAGTGGAGCGAGCCCACTGGCTCCCCCGTCTTCGGCCGTCAGCACCCAGATGCCATGCTCATGTACGGCGACTGTGTGCTCCCACTGAGCGCTCATCGATCCGTCAGACATGGTCACGGTCCAGTCATCGTCTTCGACGTCCGTCTCGATGCCTCCTGCGGAGATGATGGGCTCGATCGCGACCACCAGTCCCGGCTTGACTTCGGGGCCCCGGCGTCGCGTCGGCACGTTGAACACCGGGGGGTCTTCATGCATGGAGCGACCGATACCGTGCCCGATGTAGTCCTCAAGCACCCCGTAGTCGCTCTGTGCCCGCACGTAGCTCGACACTGCGGCCCCGACCTCGTTCAGGTGCTTGGCAGTGGCGAGCCGCGCGATGCCGCGCCACATCGCTTGCTCGGTGACCTCGCTGAGACGCTGGTTCGCCGCAGTGCGCGCATCGTCGGCAAAGTCAGGAAGTACCGCGGTGAACGCCGCATCGCCGTGCCACCCGCCGACCACCGCACCCGCGTCGAGCGCCACGATGTCGCCCGCGGCGAGCGGACGCTCGGTCGGAATCGCGTGCACTACGTGTTCGTTGACGTTCGCGCATATGGTGTGTCGGTACCCGGGCTCGAGCATGAAGTTCGGCGCACCGCCACGAGCGCGAATTGCGGATTCCGCGATTGCGTCGAGTTCGAGCGTCGTGATTCCCGGTCGCACCGCCTCGCGCATCGCGGTAAGCGCTGCAGCTGTCGCGAGCCCAGGCTCAATCATCAATCGGAGTTGCGCCGGCGACTTGTAGATCGACCGGCGCAGGAACCCGCGCGGACTCACGATCTAGGAGGCGACGCGGGCGCCGAGCTGAGCGTCGAGCCCACTGGCGATACGTTCCGCGACGGCATCCACGCTGCCGATTCCGTCGACGGAGAGGAGAATGCCCCGCTCCGAGAACAGCTCGACGAGCGGCGCAGTCTGCGCGGCGTACACGTCTTGCCGGTGGCGAATCACTTCTTCGGTATCGTCTGCGCGACCCTCGACCTGAGCTCGCTTGAGCAGACGGGCAACGACCTCGTCGACATCGGCTTCGATCAGCACGACCGCATCGAGCGAGGAGCCGTCGAGCATGCCGTCGAGCGCGTGTACCTGATCAACGGTGCGCGGATACCCGTCGAGCAAGAACCCGGAGGCCGCGTCGGCCTGCGTCAGACGGTCGGCGACGATGTCATTCGTCAGCGAGTCGGGAACGAGTTCACCCTGTTCGATGATGGCCTGCACCTGCTTGCCGAGCTCCGTGCCACCCTTGATGTTCGCGCGGAAGATGTCACCGGTCGAAATCGCCGGCACTCCGTAGCGTTCCGCGATCTTGCCGGCTTGCGTGCCCTTGCCGGCCCCGGGAGGGCCGATGATGAGCAGTCGCGTGGTGGTGGTCTCAGTCACTTGAGAAGCCCTTCGTAGTGGCGCTGCTGCAGCTGGGCATCGATCTGCTTTACCGTCTCAAGGCCGACGCCCACGATGATGAGAATCGAGGAACCGCCGAAGGGGAAGTTCTGGTTCGCACCGAAGAACGACAGGGCGACAAGCGGAAGCAGTGCGATGACACCGAGGTAGAGCGAGCCAGCGCTCGTAATGCGCGTCAGCACGTAGTTGAGGTACTCGGCAGTCGGACGACCAGCACGGATACCGGGAATGAAGCCGCCGTACTGCTTCATGTTGTCGGAGACCTCTTCAGGGTTGAAGGTGATCTGCACGTAGAAGAATGTGAACCCGATGACGAGCAGGAAGAACACGAGCATGTAGAACGGCTGGTCGCCGAGCACGAGGTTGTTCTGAATCCAGACGACCCACGGCTTCGGGTCTTCACCGATCTTGGGCTGGTTGAACTGCGTGATGAGCATCGGCAGGTAGAGGATCGCCGACGCGAAGATGACGGGGATCACACCCGCCATGTTGACCTTGATCGGGATGTAGGTGCTGCTGCCGCCATAGGTACGCCGGCCCACGACGCGCTTCGCGTACTGCACCGGGATGCGGCGCTGCGACTGCTCGACAAAGACCACCGCTGCCACGACCAGCAAGCCGACGCCGAGAACTATGAAGAAGACTTCCCAGCCGCGCGACTCCTTGATGATCCACATCGCACCGGGGAACTGTGCCGCGATCGACGTGAAGATCAGCAGCGACATGCCGTTACCGATGCCGCGCTCAGTGATGAGTTCGCCGAACCACATGATGAGTCCGGTGCCGGCCGTCATCGTGATGATGATGATGAGCACGGCCCACCATTCTTGCGACACGAGGTTCTGGCAGGCCTGGTTCGCGAGCGAGCCGAAGAGCTGGCCCGAGCGCGCGACGGTGATCAGCGTGGTCGACTGGAGAATCGCGAGTGCGATGGTGAGGTAGCGCGTGTACTGCGTCAGCTTGCTCTGGCCCGCCTGACCCTCCTTGTGGAGTGCCTCGAAGTGCGGGATGACCACGCGGAGCAGCTGCGTGATGATCGATGCCGTGATGTAGGGCATGATGCCGAGCGCGAAGATCGAGAGCTGCAGCAGCGCACCGCCGCTAAACAGGTTGATCATGTCGTAGAGGCCGTTGCCTCCGCTGCTCGCCTGGTTTGCCACGAGGCAGGCCTGCACGTTGTTGAAGTCAACGAAGGGCGCGGGGATGAAAGACCCCAACCGGAACAGCGAAACGATCGCGAGTGTGAACACGATCTTCCGGCGCAAGTCGGGAGTCCGGAAGATCCGTCCGATGGCGCTGAACAAAATCTGCCTCCTGGAACGTCGTAAGGGGCTTCGCCTAACGACGAGAACCAATTTCTCCAGACTACACGGCATCGGCCGTGCGCCTGAAGCCTCCGTCGCGAAAGACGGCGGCGGACAAGCAAAAAACGGGGGTCAGGCCGGAGCGGCAGTGCTGCCGCCCGGCCCGAGCCCCCGCGTCCCGGGATACACCCGGGAGTACTGCATGATCCTGACGGATCGTTACTTCACTGCACCACCGGCGGCGACGATCTTCTGCTCAGCCGAGCTCGAGACCTTGTCGACCTGCACGGTGAGCTTGACCTGCAGGTCGCCGTCGCCCAGCACCTTGACGGGCTGGTTCTTGCGCACGGCGCCCTTGGCCACCAGATCATCAACGGTCACGTCGCCACCCTGGGGGTAGAGCTCTGCGAGCTTGGCAACGTTCACGACCTGGTACTCGGTGCGGAACGGGTTCTTGAACCCGCGCAGCTTCGGGGTGCGCATGTGCAGCGGCATCTGCCCACCCTCGAAGCCGACCTTGACCTGGTACCGGGCCTTGGTGCCCTTGGTACCGCGGCCAGCGGTCTTGCCCTTCGACGCCTCACCGCGACCCACGCGGGTCTTGGCCTTCTTGGCGCCCGGAGCCGGACGGAGGTGGTGTGCCTTCAGCACCGACTCACGCTCCTCGTTCTTCTCGCTCATGCGTCGATCTCCTCAACCACTACCAGGTGAGCGACCGCACGAATGTAGCCGCGGTTGGCCTTCGTGTCCTCACGAACGACCGACTGGCCGATCTTCTTGAGGCCGAGGCTGCGCAGCGTGTCGCGCTGGTTCTGCTTCTCACTGATGACGGACTTCGTCTGCGTAACCTTCAGGCTCTTCGCCATTACGCACCTGCCTTTGCCTTCGCGGCAGCGTCGGCCGCAGCCTTCGCCTCAGCGCGCACGATGCGGGCCGGGGCGACGCGGTCGAAGTCAAGGCCACGGCGAGCTGCGACGGAGCGGGGCTCCTCGAGCAGCTGCAGCGCCTCGACGGTCGCGTGCACGATGTTCAGGGTGTTCGACGAACCGAGCGACTTGCTCAGCACGTCGTGGATGCCCGCGCACTCGAGTACGGCGCGGACCGGGCCACCGGCGATAACACCGGTACCGGCAGCAGCGGGGCGCAGCAGCACGACGCCGGCTGCGGCCTCACCCTGCACGGGGTGCGGGATGGTGCTGCCGACGCGGGGCACGCGGAAGAAGTTCTTCTTGGCTTCTTCGACGCCCTTGGCAATCGCGAGGGGAACTTCCTTCGCCTTGCCGTAGCCGACGCCCACGGTGCCGTTGCCATCGCCCACCACGACAAGCGCGGTGAAGCTGAAGCGACGGCCGCCCTTGACGACCTTCGACACGCGGTTGATGGTCACGACGCGCTCGAGGAACTGGCTCTCGTTGCGATCGCGGCCGCTGCGCTCGTTGCGGGTGCCGCGATCGCGGCTTCCACGACGCTGCTCACGCGGCTCGTTGCGGTGATCCTGAGCCGGGGCCTGCGCGGCCGTCGTCTCAGACTGGGCCTCTGCAGACACTTCCTGCTCCTTCGTTTCGTTGCTCACAGGGTCAGTCCCCCTTCGCGAGCGCCGTCGGCGATCGCTGCGACGCGACCGGCGTACTTGCTGCCGCCGCGGTCGAAGACGACCGCGTCGATGCCGGCGCCCTTGGCGCGCTCGGCGACGAGCTCGCCGACCTTGCGTGCCTTGGC
Source organism: Leucobacter musarum subsp. musarum (assembly GCF_001273845.1). Lineage (GTDB taxonomy): Bacteria > Actinomycetota > Actinomycetes > Actinomycetales > Microbacteriaceae > Leucobacter > Leucobacter musarum. The sequence goes on along the minus strand of NZ_JHBW01000086.1, from coordinate 84,164 downwards.
GGTCTTGTCACCGTCGAACGAACGCAGGTCGGCTTCCATGGTCGAAGCCGATGCGAGGGTGAGACCCTTCGAATCGTCAACGATCTGCACGAAGACGTGGCGCGCGGAACGGTTCACGACGAGACGGGGGCGAACCTCCGTGCCGACGATCTTCTTACGCAGGCGGGTGTGGCGGCGAACGCGCGCAGCGGTCCGACCCTTAGCCCGGGTTACTGAAGCGGCCATGGTTACTTACCAGCCTTTCCTGCCTTGCGACGGACAACCTCGCCCGCGTAGCGAATGCCCTTGCCCTTGTAGGGCTCCGGCTTCTTCAGCTTGCGGATGTTTGCTGCGGCCTCGCCGACAGCCTGCTTCGAGATCCCGCTGACGGTGATCTTGGTGTTGCCCTCGACTGCGAGCGTGATGCCCTCGGGAGCATCCACGTTCACCGGGTGGGAGAAGCCGAGCGCGAGCTCAAGGCCGGCGCCCTTCTGCTGCACGCGGTAGCCGGTTCCGACGACCTCGAGCTGCTTGGTGTAGCCCTCGGTGACACCGATGATGTTGTTGTTGATGAGCGTGCGGGTCAAGCCGTGCAGCGCTCGGGAATCGCGCTCGTCGTCGGGACGGGTGACCAGCACCTGTCCGTCTTCGAACGCAACGCGGATGGGCTCCGAAACGACGAGCGCGAGCTCGCCCTTCGAACCCTTGACCGTGACCTTCTGGCCATCGATCTTGACGTCGACACCGCCGGGAACGGCGATGGGAAGCTTACCAATACGTGACATGACGGGTTACCACACGTAAGCGAGGACTTCCCCGCCAACGCCCTTCTGCTCAGCCTCGCGGTCGGTCAGGAGACCCGAGGAGGTGGACAGGATCGCGATGCCGAGGCCGCCGAGCACGCTCGGGATCTCAGTGGTGCCCGCGTACACGCGAAGGCCGGGCTTGGAGACCCGCTTGATGCCCTCGATGGAACGCTCGCGGTTCGGGCCGTACTTCAGCGACATGGTGATGGTCGTTCCGACGCGTGCCGGCTCAACCTTCCAGTCCTGAATGTAGCCCTCGCGCTTGAGGATCTCAGCGATCCGCTCCTTCAGCTTCGAGCCGGGGAGCGAAACGTCGTCATGATGCGCAGAGTTTGCATTGCGCAACCGGGTGAGCATATCTGCTACCGGATCAGTCATCGTCATGAGTGACTCTTTCTTTCTCGCCTGGTTTCATGCGCCGGTACACCGACGCACGACCTAGGTGACACACGGATGGGGTGCCCGGGTAAACCCGGGCACCCTCGCCGCTTGGACTATTCAGTTATTCCGACTTGAAGGGGAAGCCGAGCGCGCGAAGCAGCGCACGACCCTCGTCGTCGGTCTTTGCGGTGGTCACGACAGTGATGTCGAACCCACGCACGCGATCAATCTTATCCTGATCGATCTCGTGGAACACACTCTGCTCGGTCAAACCGAAGGTGTAGTTGCCGTTTCCATCGAACTGACGCGGCGAGAGGCCACGGAAGTCGCGGATACGGGGCAGTGCGAGATTGATCAGACGGTCGAGGAATTCCCACGAACGATCGCCACGAAGCGTGACGTGCGCACCGATGGCCTGGCCCTCACGCAGCTTGAACTGCGCGATGGACTTCCGAGCCTTGGTAACCATGGGCTTCTGACCGGTGATCTTCACGAGGTCGGCAATTGCGCCCTCGATCACCTTGCTGTCACGCGCAGCCTCGCCGACACCCGTGTTCACGACGACCTTGACGATCCCCGGAACCTGCATGATGTTGGCGAAGTTGAACTCCTCGCGGAGCGCGGGGACGATCTCGGCGCGGTACTTCTGCTTCAGGCGGGGCTGAGCGTTGGTCGCTGCAGTCTCGGTCATGCGAGATCCTTCCCGGACGACTTCGCGTAGCGCACGCGAACCGTCTTCTTCTTGCCGTCCTTCTCGATCTCCTCGACGCGGAACCCGACGCGGGTCGGCTTCTTCGTCTCGGGGTCGACGATGGCGACGTTCGACACGTGAATCGGGGCCTCGACGGTCTCGATGCCACCCTCGCGGGTGCCACGCTCCGACTGGCCGACGCGGACGTGCTTGGTGACGAAATTGACGCCCTCAACCACGACGCGGTCGGTCTCGGTCAGGACCTCGATGACGCGACCCTGCTTGCCCTTGTAGCCGCCGCGTTCCTGCGACGGGCCCGAGATGACCTCGACGAGGTCACCCTTCTTGATCTTTGCGCCCATAGGACTAGATCACCTCCGGTGCGAGCGAGACGATCTTCATGAACCGCTTATCGCGCAGCTCACGTCCGACCGGCCCGAAGATACGGGTGCCGCGGGGCTCCCCATCGGCCTTGAGGATGACGGCAGCGTTCTCGTCGAACGCGATGTACGAGCCATCCGCGCGACGAGTCGACTTGCGCGTGCGAACGACGACCGCCTTGACGACGTCGCCCTTCTTCACGTTGCCGCCGGGGATTGCGTCCTTGACGGTCGCGACGATCGTGTCGCCGACACCGGCGTAACGACGCTTCGAGCCACCGAGCACACGAATCGTGAGCAACTCCTTGGCGCCGCTGTTGTCGGCAACCTTGAGTCGGGATTCCTGCTGAATCACTTGTTACTCCTTCACTCAGTAAGCCCGGAGGCTTACTTCGCCTTCTCGAGGATCTCGACCAGACGCCAGCGCTTGGTCGCGCTCAGCGGGCGGGTCTCGTGGATGAGCACGAGATCGCCGATGCCGGCCGTGTTCTGCTCGTCGTGGGCCTTCACCTTCGACGAGCGACGGAGCACCTTGCCGTAGAGCGGGTGCTTCACGCGATCCTCGACCTCGACAACGATGGTCTTCTCCATCTTGTCGCTGACGACGTAGCCGCGGCGAGCCTTACGGTAGCCGCGCTGTTCCTTCTCGACCTCAGCCATGTTCAGGCCTCCTTCGTCTCAGCGGCGGCATCCGCCTGCTCGGTCTTCTTGCTGCTCTTCTTCGCCTTTGCGGGCGCAGCAGCAGCGGGCGTGGCACGAATGCCGAGCTCACGCTCACGCAGCACGGTGTAGATGCGAGCGATGTCGCGCTTCACCTGGCGAACGCGGCCGTGGCTTTCCAGCTGGCCGGTGGCCGACTGGAAACGAAGGTTGAAGAGCTCGCCCTTCGCCTTCTTGAGTTCTTCTGCCAGTCGCTCGTTCTCGAAGCTATCGAGCTCGGTGATGGCCAGTTCCTGGGTACCGATCGCCATTACGCGTCGCCCTCCTCGCGCTTGATGATACGGGCCTTGAGGGGCAGCTTGTGGATGGCGCGGGTGAGCGCCTCACGTGCAAGCTCCTCATCGACGCCGGCGACCTCGAAGAGGACGCGGCCCGGCTTGACGTTGGCAACCCACCACTCCGGGGAGCCCTTACCGGAACCCATGCGGGTTTCCGCAGGCTTCTTGGTGAGGGGGCGGTCCGGGTAGATGTTGATCCACACCTTGCCGCCGCGCTTGATGTGACGCGTCATGGCGATACGAGCGGACTCGATCTGACGGTTCGTCACGTAAGCGGGGGTCAGCGCCTGGATGCCGAACTCACCGAATGCCACGGTGTTGCCACCCTTGGACTGACCGGTGCGGCTGGGGTGGTGCTGCTTGCGGTACTTGACTCGACGGGGAATCAGCATGCTTACTTCTCCGCTCCTGCTGCAGCAGGTGCAGCCTCGGCCTGTGCGCCACGGGGCGCACGGCGGCGGTCGCCGCGGTCGCGAGACGGCTTCTGGGCCGCCTGCTCACGAGCGAGTTCCTTGTTGGTCAGGTCACCCTTGTAGATCCAGACCTTCACGCCGATGCGGCCGAAGGTGGTCTTTGCCTCGTAGAAGCCGTAATCGATGTTCGCGCGGAGCGTGTGCAGCGGCACGCGACCCTCACGGTAGAACTCCGAGCGGCTCATCTCGGCGCCGCCGAGGCGGCCGGAGACCTGGATACGGATGCCCTTGGCGCCGGCACGCTGAGCGCCCTGCAGACCCTTGCGCATCGCGCGGCGGAACGCCACACGAGCAGCGAGCTGCTCGGCGATGCCCTGCGCGACGAGCTGAGCGTCGGCCTCGGGGTTCTTGACCTCGAGGATGTTCAGCTGGATCTGCTTGCCGGTGAGCTTCTCGAGGTCGGCGCGGATGCGCTCGGCCTCAGCGCCACGGCGACCGATGACGATGCCGGGACGTGCCGAGTGGATGTCCACGCGAACACGGTCACGGGTGCGCTCGATCTCGACGCGCGAAACGCCCGCACGGTCGAGCTGCTTGGTCAGGTGCTGACGGATCTTGATGTCCTCGGCGAGGTAGTCAGCGTAGCGCTGACCGGCCTTCGTCGAGTCCGAGAACCAACGCGACACGTGATCAGTGGTGATCCCGAGGCGGAAGCCATAGGGATGAATCTTCTGGCCCATACCGTTAGGCTCCCTTCTTCGCGGCAGCCAGCTCATCAGCCGACTGCAGCACGATCGTGATGTGGCTGGTGCGCTTGTTGATGCGGAACGCGCGTCCCTGTGCGCGGGGGCGGAAACGCTTCAGCGTCGCACCCTCGTCCACGAAGGCACGAGCGATGACCAGCTCGTCCTCGTTGAGACGCAGATTTTCCTTGTCAGCCTTGACGCGCGCATTCGCGATCGCCGAGGCCACCAGCTTGAAAATCGGCTCCGATGCGGCCTGCGGGGCGAACTTCAGGATGGCGAGTGCCTCCTGAGCGTTCTTCCCACGAACCAGATCAATAACGCGACGGGCCTTCTGGGGGGTAACGCGGATATGACGCACGCGTGCGATCGACTCCACCATTTCTCTTCCTCCTTCACGTCACCGCTTAGCGGCGACGGCCCTTCTTGTCGTCCTTCACGTGTCCACGGAAGGTACGCGTGGGCGCGAACTCGCCCAGCTTGTGACCGACCATGGTCTCCGTGACGAACACGGGGATGTGCTTCCGACCGTCGTGCACCGCGATGGTGTGTCCCAGCATGGCGGGGATGATCATCGAGCGGCGCGACCAGGTCTTGATCACGTTCTTGGAGCCAGCTTCGTTCTGCACAATCACCTTGTTCAACAGGTGGTTATCGACGAAGGGGCCCTTCTTGAGACTACGAGGCATCTTCTACTCTCTCCTACCTGTCGACTAACGCTTCTTGCCAGCGTTGCGGCGACGCACGATGAGCTTGTCGCTTTCCTTGTTCGGATGGCGCGTACGGCCTTCCTTCTGGCCCCAGGGGCTGACCGGGTGACGACCACCCGAGGTGCGGCCTTCGCCACCACCGTGGGGGTGATCCACCGGGTTCATGACGACACCACGCACGGTCGGGCGGACGCCCTTCCAGCGCATACGGCCGGCCTTGCCCCAGTTGATGTTCGACTGCTCGGCGTTGCCGACCTCGCCGACGGTTGCGCGGCAGCGCACGTCGACGTTGCGGATCTCACCCGAGGGGAGACGCAGCTGAGCGTAGGGGCCGTCCTTCGCAACGAGGCGAACCGAGGTGCCTGCGGAACGAGCGAGCTTCGCTCCCCCACCGGGCTTCAGTTCGATCGCATGGATGACGGTACCCGTCGGGATGTTCTTCAGCGGCAGGTTGTTGCCCGGCTTGATGTCAGCGCCGGCACCCGACTCGACGACGTCGCCCTGCTTCAGCTTGTTCGGCGCGATGATGTAGCGCTTCGTGCCGTCCTGGAAGTGCAGCAGTGCAATGCGTGCGGTGCGGTTGGGGTCGTACTCGATGTGAGCGACCTTGGCGTCGACGCCGTCCTTGTCGTGACGACGGAAGTCGATGACGCGGTACTGACGCTTGTGGCCACCACCGATGTGACGGGTGGTGATCCGGCCCTGGTTGTTGCGGCCGCCGGTCTTGGGAAGCGGGCGAAGCAGCGACTTCTCGGGCGTGGAGCGCGTGATCTCTGCGAAATCAGCAACGCTCGAGCCGCGACGACCCGGGGTCGTCGGCTTGTACTTGCGAATTGCCATGATGTGTTCCTCTTCGCCCCTTCTACAGCGCAGCCGTGAAGATGTCGATGGAGCCCGACTTCAGGGTGACGATCGCGCGCTTGGTGTCCTTGCGCTTGCCCAGACCGAACTTGGTGCGGCGGGTCTTACCCTTGCGGGTCAGCGTGCGGACCTTGGCGACCTTCACATTGAAGACCTGTTCGACAGCGAGCTTGATCTCGGTCTTGTTCGACTCCGGCTGCACCTCGAAGGTGTACTGGCCGTTGGCGTCGATGAGACCGTAGCTCTTCTCCGAAACGATCGGGCGGATGATGACGTCGTGTGCGGACTTGTTCAAGCTCACTTCGAGACCTCCTGAGCGGCACGGCCGGTGACGAAGGCGTCGAAGGCGGCCTTGGTGAAGACGAGATCGTCGCTGACGACCACGTCGTAGGCGTTGAGCTGATCCTGGAAGATCACGTGGACGTGCTCCAGGTTGCGCACGCTGAGCGCCGTCAGCTCGTCATCGCGGTCGACGACCACGAGAACGCGCTTGCCCGGAGCAACCGACGCGAGGAAAACGCGTGCGGCCTTGGTGCTGGGCTTGTCGGCGATGCCAAAGCCCTCGACGACGTGCAGGCGGTTCGCGCGAGCGCGATCCGACAGCAGACCGCGGAGCGCAGCAGCAATCATCTTCTTGGGGGTGCGCTGCGAGTAGTCGCGCGGCACGGGACCGTGCACGACGCCGCCGCCGCGGTGCTCAGGAGCACGAACCGAACCCTGACGAGCGCGGCCGGTGCCCTTCTGCTTGAACGGCTTGACACCCGAACCGGAGACCTCGCCGCGGTTCTTGGTCTTGTGCGTACCCTGACGCGCAGCTGCGAGCTGAGCGGTGACCACCTGGTGGATCAGCGGGACGTTGGTCTCGACACCGAAAATGGTCTCGGGCAGGTCAACCGACCCGGCCTTCTTACCCTGGGCGTCGAACACCTCGAGCTTGGTAGCGGTAGCCATGAACTACGCCCCCTTCACTGCGTTGCGAACGAAAACGAGACGACCGCGTGCACCGGGAACTGCACCCTTGACCAGGATGAGGTTCTTCTCGGCGTCGATCGCCTGCACGGTGAGGTTCTGCACGGTCACGCGCTCGCCACCCATGCGGCCCGGCATGCGCTGACCCTTGAAGACGCGACCCGGGGTCGCGGCTCCACCGATCGAGCCCGGCTTGCGGTGGTTGCGGTGAGCACCGTGCGATGCGCCAACACCCTTGAAGTTGTGACGCTTCATGGCACCGGCGAAGCCCTTGCCCTTCGAGGTGCCAACGACGTCGATCTTCTGACCGGCCTCGAAGGTGCCATCGACGGTGAGCTCCTGGCCGAGCGCGTACTCAGCCGCGTCGGAGGTGCGAACCTCGGTGAGGTGACGGCGCGGCGTTACGCCGGCCTTCTCGAAGTGACCAGCCGTCGGCTTGTTCACCTTGCGGGGATCGATCTGACCCGCGGCGATCTGCACGGCGCTGTAGCCGTCGACCTCGGGGGTGCGGATCTGGGTGATCACGTTGGGTGCCACCTCGATCACGGTGACGGGAACGACATTGCCGTTCTCGTCCCAGACCTGCGTCATACCGAGCTTGGTGCCCAGAAGACCCTTCACGTTACGTACTACTGACATGTCCGGATCCCCCCTTAGAGCTTGATCTCGATATTGACGTCGGCAGGCAGGTCGAGACGCATGAGCGAATCGACGGCCTTCGGGGTGGGATCGACGATGTCGATCAGGCGCTTGTGCGTGCGCTTCTCGAAGTGCTCGCGGCTGTCCTTGTACTTGTGGGGCGAACGGATGACTGCGATCACGTTCTTCTCCGTGGGGAGCGGCACGGGGCCGATCACGGTGGCACCAGCGCGGGTGACCGTGTCGACAATCTTGCGTGCGGAGCTGTCGATGACCTCGTGGTCATACGACTTCAGTCGGATGCGGATCTTCTGTCCCGCCATGTGACTCTCTTTTCTACTTGCGTCGTACTGCGCACCGAAGTGCGCCGCATTGGACGTCTTACGTACCAGCGCCCTGGCGTTGGCGCTCTCGCGCCTCGTGCTGGGTCTCTGTTCACCTGTCAAAACCGACCGCCCGTATCGACGAGCAGTCGGCCCCGCGCGCACGAAAGCGGCCGGACTAATGTCTGGCCGCCGAACGGCGTGCGGGTGTTGTTCGCTACCCGCGGCCTAACCCGAACCCCGATCACTCGGGGCGATTATGCACTGCCTGGCAGTGACCCACACCGGGGCGTGGAGTACTGAACCTGTCTATTCTCGCACGCGGAGAGCCTCCGTGCAACCCGGGCGTGTCGCGTGTCGGATCGCCTCAGGCATTGAGGTGTCGACCGTCAACTGCGGTTCGGCAGGAGGCGCGGCAGGAGGAGGTAGACGACCAATACAGCGAGACCTGCGACGAGCAGCAGCAGGGCTCCGCCGAGCCCGGTGAAGAATGACGCGAGGCCCAGTGCGGAGGTGAGGAGACTGGCGCCCGCGGTGCAGGCCGACGCCTGCACGTGCGAGTACCCGAGCTGTTGGATGCGCTGATACGCGTGTTCTTTGTGCGGCTCATCCCAGCGGTGACCGGTCCGCACGCGCTTGACGAGCGTGACCGCGACGTCGCCGAAGCAGATGACCATGGGGCCAATGGTTGCAAGCAGCGGCACCCCCGAAACCAGTGCGGCGAAGCTGGTGATCGCGACGGCTCCCCCGAGGAGGTAGCTGCCCACATCGCCGAGGAACGCCCCCGGTTTGGTGAGATTCCAGGGGAGAAAGCCCGCGAATCCCGCAGCGAGAGCGGCGCCGGCGACGATGAGCCACGGCATCCCGGCAAACCAACCCGAGACGGCGAAGGTGAGCCCGGCGATCACGCCATGGAAGCCGCTGATGCCATTGAGCCCGTCCATGAAATTCGCGACATTGATATAGCTCGAGATGAAGAGCACGGCGTAGATGGCGAGCAGCACCGATGCCCAGAGCGGGAGCGCCCCCACACCGGCCGTCCATCCGAACGACGCAGCACCATCGCCGATTGCGGTGGCGACGCCACCTCCAGCCGGAGCCATGATGAGCAGCGCAACCGCTGCGGCGAGGGCGATACCGAGCAGCAGCACGCTGCGCACGCCCACGCTGAGTCCACGCAGGTCTTCGGCCAGGCCGAGCATCCCGGAGGCGAAGGTGCCGAGCGCCACGATGAGGAGCACCCGCCACCCGCCGGACGCATCATCGGAACCGACCAGGACAGCGACAGCGATCCCTTCCGCGATAGCGATCGCGATCAGCACTGCGAGCCCGAGTCCGCGCAGTACCGGCCGCTCATGCGACGACCGCTCATTCGGCACGTCCATGATGCCGAGCCGCACGAGCAGCGGCCGCACCGCGACGGGCAGCGCAATACTGAGCAGCGCCGCGACTCCCCCGACCACCCAGGCGAGCGCCGTCACGGTCACTGCACCCGCTCCTCGGCCTCTGCGGTCAGATCCATACGCGCAACCCAGCCCTCATGGTCGAGCACCTCCGGCGAGATGGTATCGACCGTGGCGTGCGAGATCTTCGGGTGGAACGGTCGCTCGTCGCCTTCGCCGTCGCCCACGAGCTCCTCGTGCAGTTTCTCACCGTGACGCAGCCCGGTGAAGACGATGTCGACATCGCGGCCCGACTGCTCAATCATGCGCTGCGCCACGTCGAGAATGCGCACGGGCTCCCCCATATCGAGGATCAGCACCTCGCCCGGGCGCCCGATGCCCCCGGCTTGCACCACGAGTTGGCAGGCCTCGGGAATGGTCATGAAGAACCGGGTCACGTCGGGGTGCGTGACCGTCACCGGACCGCCCGACTCGATGAGTGAGCGGAAGGTCGGAAGCATTGAACCGCGACTGCCGATCACGTTGCCGAAGCGCACGGAAAGGTAGCGTTGACCGGTGCGCTCGGCCATGTAGGCAGTCAGCTTCTCGGCGACGCGCTTCGAATGCCCCAACACGCTGGTCGGGTTCGCGGCCTTATCGGTCGAGATGTTCACGAATGTGCCGACCCCTACGGCTTCCGCGGCCCGCAGCACGTTGAGCGTGCCGAGCACATTGGTCTTCCATGCCTCATCGGGGTACTGCTCAAGCATCGGGAGGTGCTTGAGCGCCGCCGCGTGGAACACGACTTCGGGGCGTCGCTCGAGGAAGATGCGCTCGAGTGCGGCGGCGTCACGGATATCAGCGAGGACAACGTCATTCGTGTCGAGCAGTCCGTGACCACTGATCGAGAGTTGCGACTCCTGCAATGAAGTTTCATCGCGGTCGAGCATGATGAGCTCGCGAGGAGCGAAGCGTGCGAGCTGTCGGCACAGCTCCGAACCGATCGAGCCGCCTGCGCCGGTGACGAGCACACGGCGATCCTGCAGGTACGAGGCGATCGATTCTGTCTCGAGTCGCACGGGATGGCGGCCGATGAGATCCTCGATCGACAGCTGCCGGAAATCGGAGATCACCGAGTTGTTGCGAAGAATTTGATCGAGTGGGGGCAGCACGAGCGCTGTCATGCCGACCTCGTTCGCGACCTCGTCGACCTGGCGCATCAGCGTCGCATCAGCGTCGCCGATACACACGATGACCTTGGTGGCACGGGTATCGCGCGCGACCTGGGCGAGATCGGCGAAGCCGCCCAGCACCCGCACTCCACGAACCTCCTGGTTGCGCTTCATGGGATCGTCGTCGATGAACCCGACGGGAAGCGTGGACCCTTTGGCATCGGTCAACAGTCGCTTGGCCGTCTGCACTCCGAGATAGCCGGCGCCGTACAGCAGCGTCCGTTCGGCCTCCATGCCGGGAAGCAGTTGTCGTTCGTTGTAGAGCCGAACGACGTAGCGGGCGACGCCCATCAGACTGAACGTGATGGGGGCGGCAATCACCAGCGTGCTGCGCGGAATCCCGTTGCCATACCCCACCAGATAGGCGAAGAGCCAGGCCACCACCAGCACTGCGGTGACGTCGAGCACGAGCACGCGCACCTCATCGAAGCTGCCCACCTGGTAGCGGTTGCGATACAGCCAGAACACCCAGCCGAATAGCAGCTGCAGGATCGCGGTCACTCCGATCACCGTCAGCGTCCAGCCCCAGTGAATGCGCATCAGGTTGAAGTCGAAGCGCAGCACGAGTGCGGCCAGGATCCCGATGGCCCAGGCGAGCGCATCGATCAGGAAGAGTACGCCGTACTGCCGGGTGAAGTGAGCGATGCGGCCCGCTACGGTCTGCGGCACGTGGGCTCCCTTCATATGGCGCGGCGCGGGAGCGCCGACGTGGATCAGATTTCGAGGATACCGCTTCGGTGCTGGGTACCCGCGCAGGCCGCGCGCACCGCGGCGAAAACGCAAGAACCCCCGGGAACGAATTCCCGGGGGTTCACATCATCGGCCGTCAGGCCGAAGAAGGCGGTGCTACGAGACTTACTCGGAAACCTTGGTCACCGTGCCGGCGCCGACGGTGCGGCCACCCTCACGGATCGCGAAGCCGAGGCCCTCTTCCATAGCGATCGGCTGGATCAGCTCGACCGACATGTCCGTGGTGTCGCCGGGCATAACCATCGGCTTGTCCTCGGGGAGGGTGATGACACCGGTCACGTCAGTCGTACGGAAGTAGAACTGCGGACGGTAGTTCGTCTCGAACGGGTTGTGGCGGCCGCCCTCTTCCTTCTTCAGGATGTAGGCGGTGCCCTCGAACTTGGTGTGCGGGGTGATCGAGCCCGGGGCCACGACGACCTGGCCGCGCTCAACGTCTTCACGCTTGGTGCCGCGGAGCAGGAGGCCACAGTTCTCGCCAGCCCATGCCTCGTCGAGCTGCTTGTGGAACATCTCAATGCCGGTGACGGTGGTCTTCTGCGTCGGGCGCAGACCCACAATCTCGACCTCAGAGTTGATCTTCAGCGTACCGCGCTCGGCGCGGCCGGTGACGACGGTGCCACGACCGGTGATCGTGAAGACGTCCTCAACGGGCATCAGGAACGGCTTGTCCTTGTCGCGCACCGGGTCCGGGATGCTGTCGTCGACAGCGGTCATGAGCTCGACGATCGAGTCGACCCACTTCTCGGTACCCTGCAGAGCCTCGTAGCCCGAGACACGGACGACGGGAGCGTTGTCTCCGTCGTAGCCGTTCTTGGTGAGCTCCTCGCGGACCTCCATCTCGACGAGCTCGAGGATTTCCTCGTCGTCGACCATGTCGCTCTTGTTGAGTGCAACGAGCAGGTAGGGGACGCCGACCTGCTTGGCGAGCAGGATGTGCTCCTTGGTCTGCGCCATCATGCCGTCGGTCGCCGCAACCACGAGGATTGCGCCGTCCATCTGAGCAGCACCGGTGATCATGTTCTTGATGTAGTCAGCGTGACCGGGGGCGTCAACGTGAGCGTAGTGACGCTTGTCGGTCTCGTACTCGACGTGCGAGATGTTGATCGTGATGCCGCGCTGGCGCTCCTCAGGAGCCGAGTCGATCGTGTCGAAGTCGCGCTGCACGTTCACGTCAGACGGGAACTTGTCGGCGAGGGTCTTCGAGATCGCCGCGGTAAGAGTCGTCTTACCGTGGTCAACGTGACCGATCGTTCCGATGTTTACGTGCGGCTTGGTCCGCTCGAACTTGGCCTTCGCCACTATGGTCCTCCTCAGGACGTTAAGTACCCTTGCGACTCCGACGGTTTCGGAGGGCCCTGGTACGGGGTTGGTGTCACTATGTTACAAGCTCAGCGCTGTGATCGCGAGCTGAGCGATTCGGTCGGCGGCGATGCTCGGCATCGCCGCCGACCTCGGGGCGGAGTTACTCGCCCTTAGCCTTCTGCACGATCTCCTCAGCCACGGCCTTAGGAACCTCGGCGTAGGAATCGAAGGTCATCGAGAACACGGCACGACCGCTGGTCTTCGACCGGAGGTCACCGATGTACCCGAACATCTCCGACAGCGGAACGAGCGCGCGCACGACCTTCACGCCGCTTGCGTCCTCCATCGACTGGATCTGACCGCGACGCGAGTTCAGGTCGCCGATGACGTCGCCCATGTACTCCTCGGGAGTACGCACCTCGACCGCCATGAGCGGTTCGAGCAGCACGGGCTGAGCCAGACGCGCGGCCTCCTTGAAGGCCATCGAGCCGGCGATCTTGAACGCCATTTCCGACGAGTCGACGTCGTGGTACTGGCCGTCGAGCAGCTGTGCCTTGACGTTGACGACGGGGAACCCGGCGAGGATGCCGTACTGCATGGCGTCCTGGATACCGGCGTCGACCGATGGGATGTACTCGCGCGGCACGCGACCACCGGTGACCTTGTCCTCGAACAGGTAGACCTTGTCGTCGTCGGTCTCGAGCGGAGCCAGCGAGATCTGCACCTTTGCGAACTGACCGGAACCACCGGTCTGCTTCTTGTGGGTGTAGTCGTACTTCGGCACCTCGCGGCGGATCGTCTCGCGGTAAGCCACCTGGGGCTTGCCGACGTTCGCCTCGACGTTGAACTCGCGCTTCATGCGATCGACGAGGATGTCGAGGTGAAGCTCGCCCATGCCGGCGATCACGGTCTGGCCGGTCTCGGCGTTGAGGCTCACGCGGAACGTGGGGTCCTCTTCGGCGAGCTTCTGGATCGCGACGCCGAGCTTCTCCTGGTCGCTCTTGGTCTTCGGCTCGATGGCCACCTCGATCACGGGCTCGGGGAAGGTCATCGACTCGAGCACGACCTGGTTGTTCGGATCCGAGAGGGTGTCACCGGTGGTGGTGTCCTTCAGACCGATCACGGCGTAGATGTTGCCCGCGTTGAGATCGTCGACCGGGATCTCCTTGTTGGCGTGCATCTGGAAGATCTTGCCGATGCGCTCCTTCTTGCCCTTGGTCGAGTTGACGACCTGGGTGCCGGAGGGGATGCTGCCCGAGTAGACGCGCACGTAGGTGAGGCGGCCGAAGAACGGGTGCACGGCGATCTTGAAGGCGAGTGCCGAGAAGGGCTCGCTCGCTGCCGGCTTGCGCTCGATGACGATCGACTCGTCGCGGGGGTCGTGCGCCTCGATCGAGCCCACGTCGAGCGGGTTCGGGAGGAAGTCGACGACCGCGTCGAGCATCGGCTGGATGCCGCGGTTCTTGAACGCCGAGCCGCAGTACACGGGGTAGATCTCGTTGTTCACGACGAGCTTGCGGATACCCGCCTTGAGCTCGTCGATGGTGAGCTCTTCGCCGCCGAAGTACTTCTCGAGCAGGGCGTCGTCGCTCTCGGCGACGGCCTCGACGAGCTGCGCACGGTATTCCTCGGCCTTGGCCTGCAGGTCCGCGGGGATCTCCTGCGTCTCGTACGCGGCACCCAGGGAAACGTCGCCCTTGGCGTCGCCTTCCCAGACGAATGCCTGCATCGAGAGCAGATCGACGACACCGATGAAGTCAGACTCGGCACCGATCGGCAGCTGCATCACGAGCGGCTTCGCGCCCAGACGGCTGATGATGGTGTCGACCGTAAAGTAGAAGTCGGCGCCCATCTTGTCCATCTTGTTGACGAAGCAGATGCGGGGCACGCCGTACTTGTCGGCCTGGCGCCAGACGGTCTCGGACTGGGGCTCAACGCCCTCCTTGCCGTCGAACACGGCAACCGCGCCGTCGAGCACGCGGAGCGAGCGCTCCACCTCGACGGTGAAGTCGACGTGACCGGGCGTATCGATGATGTTGACCTGGTTCTTGTTCCAGAAGCACGTGACGGCAGCGCTGGTGATGGTGATACCGCGCTCCTTCTCCTGCTCCATCCAGTCGGTCGTCGAAGCGCCGTCGTGCGTTTCACCCAGCTTGTGGTTCACACCCGTGTAGAACAGGATGCGCTCGGTGGTGGTGGTCTTGCCGGCATCGATGTGGGCCATGATGCCGATGTTGCGGACCTTGCTCAGGTCGGTGAGCACGTCTTGTGCCACAGGGTTCTCCTCCGGGGTGGGGGTGAAAGTTCGGGAGATTGCGACTCGAACGAGCGAGTCGCGGTGGTGGACTCGGGGTGCCGGGTCGGAGCGCGCGAGGCGATCCGACCCGACACCTGAGTACTACCAGCGGTAGTGAGCGAACGCGCGGTTCGACTCCGCCATCTTGTGCGTGTCCTCGCGACGCTTCACCGCGGCGCCGAGGCCGTTCGATGCGTCGAGGATCTCGTTGGTGAGGCGGTCGGTCATCGAGTTCTCACGACGAGCCTTCGCGTAGCTGGTGAGCCAGCGGAGGGCGAGCGTGTTTGCACGATGAGGCTTGACCTCGACGGGCACCTGGTAGGTGCTGCCGCCAACACGACGCGAACGCACCTCAAGGGTGGGGCGCACGTTGTCGAGCGCCTTCTTGAGCACGGTCACGGCATCCTGATCGGACTTGGCAGCAACAGCCTCGAGTGCACCGTAAACGATGCGCTCTGCGAGACCCTTCTTGCCGTCGAGCAGAATCTTGTTGACGAGCTGGCTGACTACGGGCGAACCGTAGACGGGATCAGCGACGACGGGGCGCTTGGGAGCGGGACCTTTACGGGGCATTACTTCACCTTCTTTGCACCGTAGCGGCTGCGAGCCTGCTGGCGATCCTTGACCGCCTGCGTGTCGAGCGCGCCGCGCACGATCTTGTAACGAACACCGGGGAGGTCCTTCACACGGCCACCGCGCACGAGCACCAACGAGTGCTCCTGCAGGTTGTGGCCCTCGCCGGGAATGTAGGCGGTGACCTCGGTGCCGTTGCGGAGCTTCACACGAGCGACCTTGCGCATCGCCGAGTTCGGCTTCTTCGGGGTGGTGGTGTACACACGCGTGCACACACCAGCCTGCTGCGGGTTCGCCTTCAGAGCGGGCGCCTTGGTCTTGGTGACCTTCGGCGACCGGCCCTTACGGACCAACTGCTGAATGGTAGGCAATATTTCTCCTCATTCGTCCTGCACGGTGACAGGAATGCTTCAATGGATGAGCATGTGCGACTGCTTGCGCTGACGCTGACCTGCTGTTCCACCGAAGCGGAACCGAGTGCAGGTATGCCGTGGGGGTTCGCCTCTGGCGAGGCGTCTGACCCTGTGATGCAGTCCCTCGACGCCGACGTGCGGGCACGACGGAACCAGTGGAACACACCAACACACAACTATACGGCCCTGAACGGCGTTTTGGCAATGGTCGTCGGCTCAGGATCAGCTGCGACTTCGGTATTGCCACGCGCCGTGAAGATGGCGCCCCGCTGCACCCGATAGCTCGTGAGAAACAGCACTCCCTCGGTCACGACTTTTGCGAGCCACAGTGGCATGCCGTGCTCGGTCAGGAACGACATCCACACGATGTTCGAGGCGAGCAGCAGCGCCGCCAGCGCGAGATACTGCAGCGCCTCTCGCACGAGCCCGGCACGCCCTCGTCTGGCGAAGACGAGCCGGCGATTCACCGCGAAGTTCGCCCCGGCGCTCAGCACGCGCGCGCCAATGATCGACGGAATTAACGCGCCGGTGAGGGCTTGCAGCACCAACAGTGCGATCGCATCGATCGCGAATGCCGCCAGCGACGACGCCGCGAAGAGTGCGAGCGGCAGCATCACGCGCACGGAATCGAGGATTGGCCGGAAGTGGCTGGAGCGGTTCTCCTCGAGATACACCGTGGTGATCGGGATCTGGACGGCGCCGTACCCGGCCCCGCGCAGTCGCAAGAGTACCGATTGCTCGTATTCGAATCGCTCCCCCGGCACCGTTGCCAGCCAGTCGAGCATCTGCGACGGAATGCCGCGCAGCCCGGTCTGGGTGTCGCGGAGTCGCCATCCGGCCACCGCGCAGAAGAGGCCGCGGGAGACGGCGTTGCCGAAGCGGCTGCGGAACGGGACCTCACCGGCGAAATCGCGGCAGCCCAGCACCATCGACGGCACAGCGTTTCCGTCGTCGCGATTCGCCGCCCCCGCCGTCAGCGCGGCGGCGATCCGCTCGATGTCGGCTACCGTGTGCTGCCCATCGGCATCCGCGGTCACCACGGATTCGCCGGGCCGCTCCCCGGATATCCAGGCGAACCCGGCTTTGAGCGCCGCACCCTTGCCACGGTTTTGGGCGAAGGTCAGCACGCGAGCGCCCGCGACCCGCGCCGCATCGAAGATGTTCGCGTATGCGACACCCGAGCCGTCATCTACGATCAGAATCTCGAGCCGCGGAGCACGCGACTGCAACTCGGCAACGAGATTCAGCAGCCGCTGGTCGGGTTCGTAGGCGGGAATCAGCACGAACATGGTTCACTCCGCCACATACAGGATGTCGCTGGTACCGCGCTCCCCGCCGTTCGAGGGCTGGTTCAGCACCTCACCGTCGAACACCATCGTCGAGGAGCCGCCTCCATCGAGGTTGTAGGCGGTCGTCGCTCCGAGATCCTGCATGATCCCGGCGAGTTCGGTCATCGTGACGCCGCGACTGTATCCGGGGTCGCGCCCGTCTACGACCACGAAGACGAGGTGATTGTCATCGATGACCCCGACCGCGGTGCGCGGCTGCTCGCCCTGAATGGAGTGATTGCCGAAGTTGGTGTCGACCTCGACACTCTCGATCCCGTCGACGACTGCGCCGTCTTCGACGATTGCGGGGCCGAAGCTGAGCGTGTTCCAGACGCCGTCGGCGAGCAGCGTCGCCGCGTCGGTCTGGGTCTCGTCGTACACCCGAACTGAACCGTCGGTGTAGAACGCCAGACCTTCCCGGGCCCCCTCGTCACGGTACACGACGCCGTTGCGAATCTCGATGCCGGTGTCGCGGAAGCCGTAGTAGTCGCCGTTGATCGCGAACACCGCTCCGTTGTCGGCTGCGATCTCGCTCGTCGTCTCGGTGATGTTCTCGCCGAACTGATTCTGCGCGAATGCCGATCGGAGGTCCGTCGCGTCGCCGAGCTGCACATCGGCCACGTAATAGGTCACGGTGTCGTCGCCGCTTCCCGTGGTCACCTGACTCACGCTGACCGAGGTATCGCCGTTCGTGTATTCATCGCCGTCGACGGTGCCGGTCGTGGCCGCATCGTCCGAGTCAGTGGCGGTCTCGCTCGTCGTCTGCGATGCGTGCGCCGCCTCGTAGCTCGTGACGTCGGAGATCTCGACCTTCGCGATGAGAAATCGGTCGGCGGCCCAGGCAGCGCCTCCGCCGAGTACGAGCGCGACGGCGGTGATGGACGCCGCGAGCGCAATTCGGAACCGCCGCGATCGGCGGAGCTTCGGCTTCGGGGGTGTCAGATTCGACTCAAGCTGCGTGGAAGCCACGCGTGACGCGGAATTCGGAGTGGGGTTGGTGTCCATATCCCCGAGTGAAGCCGCACCGGCTTTGCGCAACCTATGCCTGGCCCCAGAGAACGCCTGCTACTGCGGTGGCTCCAGGTTGCGACTCAGCTCGTCGAGCATGTCTTGAATGAGCGGCTCCACGAAGCGATGCACTGCGGCCTCGATGCGCGGGCGATGGGCGACCAGCGCGAAGCACACCTCGCGCCCGGCCTCCTCCGCTTGCGCATCGGCCAGCTCGATCTCCCGCCGCAGGCGCACCTTCTCATCAGCACTGAGTGGCGGGCGCGGCAGCGGCGGCTCCGGCCGGGACTCCTCAGCGAGACCGGTGAGGGTGAAGAGGAACGGCTGATCCCCCTCTTCAGGTTCGGGATCGGGATCAAGCCCCTCGAACTCGGGCTCGAGCCCCTGCGACGGGTCGTACCCCCCGGCGTTCCACATCTCTGCGTCGGAGAGTTCAGCGTGCAGCGCGGGGAGCTCGGAGGCGGTGAACTCCTCCACCCGCTTATCGATGATGCGCTGCATGCGCGAAACGAGCGCGTGCGTCACCTGATGCGGCACATCGGCGGCGAGCCCCGACGCGGCGAGAATAGGCGATCCGGTGCAGCGTCGGCACACCCGTGCGCGACCGCGGTGCGTTCCCGGTTTCCAGCTCGGCACCCATCGCAACCACGCGTCGACCGCCGCGTTGACCCGACCCTCGATCGTATTCGCCGCGCTCACTCGCCCGCCTCATCGCGTTCCCAGGGCCACCGCGGAGCCGGCCGATCGGTATAGACGCGTCGTGCGAGCACGGCCCAGAACGCCAGAGCCGCCAGGCCCCAGATGATCGCCAGGCCGAGTGCGAAGGCACTGAACCAGGTCTCGGCAACCGACATGCCGCCGAGCATACCCGCGAGGCACCACCAGAGGTAGACGCCGAAGCCGAGACCGAGCACGATTCCCCACGAGGGCGATCGTCTCCCGCGCAGGAGCGCGATGGCCGAGGCCCACAGCGACACCGCGAGGGCGATGAGCGCGACGAGGATCACCACAGGCGCCGTCCATGCCGCAACGCCGTCCGTGGTCACGGGTTCGCGATCCAGCGCGAGCGCGAGGCCGCCCCAGACCGCGACCAAAACCGCCACGGCGGCAATGCCCGCTGCGCCGATGAGTGCCCCGACATAGCCTCGGGTCACTCCGCGCCGCGGGCCGTCGGTCATGCCTGTGCGGCGGTCTGGGACTCGGCGAGCGCGGTTTCGTAGTCCGCGAGTTCACGCGCGTTGCGCAGCTTGACGCGACGCCCACGAGCACCGATCCAGGCACCGAACCACACCGTCGCCTCGCGCGCGACGAGTGCCGCACCGAGAGCGGGCACCGTGAGCCCGAAGCGGGTCACGAGCGTCTGCAGGTCTCCCGACCAACCGCGGGATCCGCCGAGCATTTCGCGCGGAGTCTCGAACGGCGTGCCGAAGTATGCGAGCGACAGCGTCACGGCGACCCATACGAGCGCTGCGACGAAGAACCCGCCCAGTACGTACGCCCACCATCCGGCGCGACCGACGATCAGCACGACGAGCAGCAGCCCCAGGAAGAACGCCACCACTGCGGCGATCACGGGCCACGAGGTCACCCACGGTACCAACGCCTCAGTGAGGAACGTCGACGGGGGGAACGTCGGTGCGAGCCAGAGTGCGAGCACTCCCGCGAACACGATGGCGAACCCGATCGTCGCGACGAGCGCGATGAGTGCGCCCGCACCGCGATTGCCCTTGATGTCGGGCGGCAGCGGCGACTGCACGTACAGCCCGGCCATCGGGTGATCCGAACTGATGCGAATCTCGCCGTCTCGTTCCGACGCAGCCGGGGCCGCCGCGGCAGCGCTCGGCAGGTCGTCGAGCGCCGGGAGCCCAGACGTCTCTTCCCGCGTCAGCGGCGCGGCAGGCGAGGTCGTCTGCGCCGACGGCGGCTCGAGATTGAGCTCGGTGTCAACGAGCGAGACCTCTTCGCGATGCGCGCGTTCGGCAGCCGCAGCGGCCTCGGCCTCGTTCACGTCTGCGCCGGCTGCGGGCGTCGCGCCCGGTGCCTTGTCGACGGTCTCATCCGACCCGGGAACGCGCGAGCGCTCGACCGCGCGGAGTACCTCGGTCTGGCTCGCCTCGGTCTCCTCGACCGGGGCACCCGGAGTGGCAGCGGTTTCCGGCGTCTCCGCAGCCCTCGATGCCTCGCGCTCGTCGCTCATCGCTTCACCTCTCGTAGCGTTCGTGGTGTTCGACGTCCGCAGACGACAGAACACAGTCACTGTGCCGCCACAGTACAAGGTTCGCGGAAGATCGCGCGGACCACGCGCCGCGAGCCGACAACCCGATGAAACGGCAACGGGCGCCCGCACCCGAAGGTGCGGACGCCCGTTGCGCAGGAACGCCGGATCAGCTGTAGTTGCCCGGGTTGAACTCGTCAGCGGTGAAGCTGTCGAAGTCCACGAACGACAGGTCGTTCTCGTCGAAGGTGCCCTCGGTCGCGAACAGGCGGTTCGGGTAGCGCTCCGCCTTCGCCTCCTCGGTGGCCGCCACGTCGACATCGCGGTAGACGCCCAGGCCGGTGCCGGCCGGGATGAGCTTACCGATGATGACGTTCTCCTTGAGGCCGATGAGCGGATCCTTCGATCCTTCCATCGCCGCCTGCGTGAGCACGCGGGTCGTCTCCTGGAACGACGCGGCCGACAGCCACGATTCGGTCGCCAGCGAGGCCTTGGTGATACCCATGACCTCGGGGCGTGCCGTCGCAGCGCGCTTCGTCTCGAGCAGCGCCTCGCGGTTGATGCGCTGGTAGCGTGCGCGATCGACGAGCTCGCCCGGGAGCAGCTCGGTCTCGCCGTGATCCACCACCGTCACCTTGCGCAGCATCTGGCGCACGATGACCTCGATGTGCTTGTCGTGAATCGGCACGCCCTGCGAACGGTACACGCCCTGCACGCCCTCGACGAGGTACTTCTGCACCGCGCGCTCGCCCGGGATGTGCTTGCCGTTCTCGGTGGAGCCGACCTGCAGGATGTCCTTCGGGTCGAGCGTCCCGGCGAGGAAGGGCTGGCCGAGCTCGACGTGGTCACCGTCTTCGACGAGCAGCGTGGCGCGCTTCAGCACGGGGTACGCCTTCTCCTCGGTACCGTCATCCGGAGTGAGCAGCACGACACGACCCTTGGGGGTGTCGTCGATCACGACGCGGCCTGCGGCCTCGGCGATCGGCGATGCACCCTTGGGGGTACGCGCTTCGAAGAGCTCCTGCACGCGGGGCAGACCCTGCGTGATGTCGTCTGCCGAAGCCGAACCACCGGTGTGGAAGGTACGCATCGTCAGCTGCGTGCCCGGCTCACCGATCGACTGCGCCGCGATGATGCCCACGGCCTCGCCGATGTCGACGCGCTGGCCGGTCGCGAGCGAACGGCCGTAGCAGGTCGCGCAGACGCCGACAGCCGACTCGCAGGTGAGCACGGAGCGCACCTTGATCTCGGTGACGCCGCCGGCGACCAGCTTCTCGATGAGCACGTCGCCCACGTCTTCGCCCGCCTGAGCCACAACCGCACCCTCGCCGTTCACCGCGTCAGCGGCGAGCGTACGAGCGTAGACCGAGTTCTCGACGTTCTCGTCGCCGACCAGCACGCCATTGGCGTCGGGAGCGGCGATCGGGAGGTCCAGGCCACGGCGGGTGCCGCAATCTTCCTCGCGAATGATGACGTCTTGCGACACGTCGACGAGACGACGGGTCAGGTAGCCCGAGTCGGCGGTACGGAGTGCCGTATCGGCCAGACCCTTACGCGCACCGTGCGTCGCGATGAAGTACTCCGCCACCGACAGGCCCTCGCGGTACGAGTTGATGATCGGGCGAGGGATGATCTCACCCTTCGGGTTCGACACCAGGCCACGCATACCGGCGATGTTACGGATCTGCAGCCAGTTACCACGAGCACCCGACGACACCATGCGGAAGATGGTGTTGTCCTCGGGGAACTGCTCGCGCATGGCGGCAGCCACCTCGTCGGTCGCCTCGGTCCAGATCTCGGTCAGCGCCTTCTTGCGCTCGCTGTCCTGAATCATGCCGCGGTCGTAGTCGCGCTGCACCTTGGCGGCGCGCTTCTCGTGCTCCGAGATGATCTCCGCCTTGTTCGACGGGGTCACGACGTCGGAGAGCGAGACGGTCACACCCGAGCGCGATGCCCAGTGGAAACCGGCGTCCTTGATGCGGTCGAGCGTCGCCGCGACCTCGGTCTTCGGGTAGCGCTCGGCGAGGTCGTTGACCAGGCCCGAGAGCGAGCCCTTGTCGGCGACAGCCTCGAAGTACACGTAATCGGCGGGCAGCGCCTCGTTGAAGATCGCGCGTCCGAGCGAGGTCTCGACCAGCACGGGCTTGTCAGAGGTCACGCCCTCGGCATTGGTGTAGCCGATGAGACGGATCTTCGCGAGCGCGCCGAGGTCGAGGGTGCCCTCGTCCATGGCCAGGATCGCCTCGGCGATCGAGCCGAACGCGCGGCCGGTGCCGGGAGCGTTCTTCTTGATCGTGGTGAGGTGGTGCAGACCGATGATCATGTCCTGCGAGGGCAGGGTCACCGGACGGCCATCCGACGGCTTCAGGATGTTGTTCGACGCGAGCATCAGCACGCGGGCCTCGGCCTGAGCCTCGACCGACAGCGGCAGGTGCACAGCCATCTGGTCACCGTCGAAATCCGCGTTGAAGGCGGCGCAGACGAGCGGGTGCAGCTGGATGGCCTTGCCCTCGACGAGCTGCGGCTCGAACGCCTGGATGCCGAGGCGGTGCAGGGTCGGTGCGCGGTTCAGCAGCACGGGGCGCTCGCGGATGATCTCCTCGAGCACGTCCCACACCTCGGAGCGCGCGCGCTCGACCATGCGCTTCGCAGCCTTCACGTTCTGCGCGTGCGACAGATCCATGAGGCGCTTGATCACGAACGGCTTGAACAGCTCGAGCGCCATCTGCTTGGGCAGACCGCACTGGTGCAGCTTGAGCTGCGGGCCGACCACGATGACCGAACGGCCCGAGTAGTCGACGCGCTTGCCGAGCAGGTTCTGACGGAAGCGGCCCTGCTTGCCCTTGAGCATGTCGCTCAGGGACTTCAGTGCACGGTTGCCGGTACCGGTGACCGGGCGACCGCGGCGGCCGTTGTCGAACAGTGCGTCGACGGCTTCCTGCAGCATGCGCTTCTCGTTGTTCACGATGATCTCGGGAGCCCCGAGGTCGAGCAGGCGGCGCAGACGGTTGTTGCGGTTGATCACGCGGCGGTACAGATCGTTGAGATCCGAGGTCGCGAAGCGGCCACCGTCGAGCTGCACCATCGGGCGCAGCTCCGGCGGGATCACCGGAACGACGTCGAGCACCATCGCTGCCGGGCTCGCGCCCGTCTGCAGGAAGGAGCTGACGACCTTCAGGCGCTTGATCGCGCGGATCTTCTTCTGACCCTTGCCCTCGGCGATCTGCAGGTGCAGCACCTCGGCCTCGTTCGCCAGATCGAACGACTCGAGACGCTTCTTGATCGCTTCGGCGCCCATGTACGCCTCGAAGTAATCGCCGTAGCGATCCTGCAGGTCAGCGAAGACCGCATCCTCGGGCTTGAGGTCGCCGACCTTGAGCCCGCGGAAGTCCTCCCACACACGCTGCAGACGAGCGATGTCGTCGTCGAAGCCCTTGCGGATCGAGGTCATCTCTTTCTCGGCGGAAGCCTCGGCGCGGCGGCGCTGATCGGCCTTCGCCCCTTCTGCCTCGAGCGCGGCGAGATCGGACTCAGCCTGCTGCTGACGCTGAGCGATCTGGATGTCGCGCTGATCTTCGAGCGCCTTCAGCTCGAGACGCAGCTCGGCCTCCAGCTCGCCCAGATCTTCGTGACGACCCTCTTCATCGATGTCGATGATCATGTAGGCGGCGAAGTAGATGACCTTCTCGAGGTCCTTCGGCGCCATGTCGAGCAGGTAGCCCAGACGCGACGGAACGCCCTTGAAGTACCAGATGTGCGTGACGGGAGCGGCGAGCTCGATGTGGCCCATGCGCTCGCGACGGACGCTCGACTTGGTGACCTCGACGCCACAGCGCTCGCAGACGATGCCCTTGTAGCGGACGCGCTTGTACTTGCCGCACGCGCACTCCCAGTCGCGGCTGGGCCCGAAGATCTGCTCACCGAACAGACCGTCCTTCTCGGGCTTCAGCGTGCGGTAGTTGATGGTCTCCGGCTTCTTGACCTCGCCGAACGACCAGCTGCGGATGTCCTCTGCCGTGGCGAGACGGATCTGCAGCTCGTTAAAACTCGTACCCTCGAGCAAAATGTTCTCCTTGGGAATTACTGAAAAGTGAAGGTGTCCGGCTTAGATCTCGTCGATCGACGAGGATTCGAAGCGGGTGGAGAGGTTGATGCCGAGCTCTTCCGCGGTGCGGTGGGCCTCGTCGTCGTTGTCGCGCAGGTTGACGGCCTGGCCGTCAGCTCCGAGCACCTCGACGTTCAGGCAGAGCGACTGCATCTCCTTCATGAGCACTCGGAAGGACTCGGGGACGCCGGGCTCGGGGATGTTCTCCCCGCGCACGATCGCCTCGTACACCTTCACACGGCCGAGGATGTCGTCCGACTTCACCGTGAGCAGCTCCTGCAGTGCGTATGCGGCGCCGTATGCCTCGAGCGCCCACACCTCCATCTCACCGAAGCGCTGGCCGCCGAACTGGGCCTTACCGCCCAGCGGCTGCTGCGTGATCATCGAGTAGGGGCCCGTCGAACGCGCGTGGATCTTGTCGTCGACCAGGTGGTGCAGCTTCAGGATGTACATGTAGCCGACCGAGATCGGGTACGGGTACGGCTCGCCCGAGCGACCATCGAACAGGCGGGTCTTGCCCGACGAGTCGATGAGTCGATCGCCGTCACGGGTGACGAGGGTCGAGTCGAGCAGACCGGCGATCTCCGCCTCCGAAGCGCCGTCGAACACCGGGGTCGCGACCTTGGTGTTCGGTGCGGCTTCGAGCGCCTGCTGCGAGAGCTTGGCAGCCCACTCCGGCGATCCGTCGACCTTCCAGCCCTGCTTGGCGATCCAGCCGAGGTGCACCTCGAGAACCTGACCGAAGTTCATTCGGCCGGGGATGCCCAGCGGGTTCAGGATGACGTCGACGGGGGTGCCGTCTGCGAGGAACGGCATGTCTTCGACCGGGAGGATCTTCGAGATGACGCCCTTGTTGCCGTGGCGACCGGCGAGCTTGTCGCCCTCGGTGATCTTGCGCTTCTGAGCGATGTAGACGACCACGCGCTGGTTGACGCCCGAGCCGAGCTCGTCGTCGTTGTCGTTCTCCGCGTCGAAGACCTTGACCGAGGTGACCGTACCCGAGACGCCGTGGGGCACCTTGAGGGAAGTGTCGCGCACCTCGCGGCTCTTCTCGTTGAAGATCGCACGAAGCAGGCGCTCCTCGGCCGAGAGCTCGGTCTCGCCCTTCGGCGTGACCTTGCCGACCAGGATGTCGCCGGGCGAAACCTCGGCGCCGATGCGGATGATGCCGCGCTCGTCGAGGTCTTTCAGCGCCTCCATGCTGGCGTTGGGGAGGTCACGGGTGATCTCTTCCTTGCCGAGCTTGGTGTCGCGCGCGTCGACGTCGTACTCCTCGATGTGGATCGACGAGAGCGTGTCGTCCTTCACTAGGTTCTGGCTCAGGATGATCGCGTCCTCGAAGTTGTGACCCTCCCAAGACATGAACGCCACGAGGAGGTTCTTGCCGAGTGCGAGCTCGCCGTTCTCGGTCGCGGGGCCGTCGGCGATGACCTCGCCGGCCTCGATGCGCTCGCCGGCCTTGACGATGACGCGGTGGTTGTAGTTCGTGCCCTGGTTCGAGCGGTCGAACTTGCGCATGAAGTAGCTCTTCGAGCCGCCCTCGTCGTGCTCGATCGTCACGAAGTCTGCGGAGACCTCGGAGACGACGCCCGACTTCTGCGCGGTGACCACGTCACCGGCGTCGATGGCTGCGTAGCCCTCCATACCGGTGCCGACGACCGGCGACTCGCTGCGCACGAGCGGCACGGCCTGACGCTGCATGTTGGCGCCCATGAGGGCGCGGTTCGCATCGTCGTGCTCGAGGAACGGGATCAGCGAGGTCGCGACCGACACCATCTGGCGCGGCGAGACATCCATGTAGCCGACGCGATCGGCGTCGACCATGATGACCTCGGAGCCGCGGGGGCGCGCGAGCACCTGCTTCTCAGCGAAGACGCCGTCCTTGGTGAGCGGGGCGCCGGCCTGGGCGATGAGGAACTCGTCCTCTTCGTGGGCGGTGAGGTAGTCGACCTGGTCGGTGACCTTGCCGTCGACGACGCGACGGTACGGGGTCTCGATGAAACCGAAGGCGTTGATGCGCGCGAACGTGGCGAGCGCACCGATCAGGCCGATGTTCGGGCCTTCCGGGGTCTCGATCGGGCACATGCGGCCGTAGTGCGACGGGTGCACGTCTCGCACCTCAACGCCTGCGCGGTCACGCGAGAGACCGCCGGGGCCGAGCGCCGAGAGGCGGCGCTTGTTGGTCAGGCCCGCGAGCGGGTTGTTCTGATCCATGAACTGCGACAGCTGCGAGGTGCCGAAGAACTCCTTGATCGCCGCGAGCACGGGGCGCGTGTTGATCAGGGTGTTCGGCGTGATCGCCTCAATGTCTTGCGTCGTCATGCGCTCGCGCACGACGCGCTCCATGCGGCTGAGGCCGGTGCGCACCTGGTTCTGGATCAGCTCGCCCACCGCGCGGATGCGACGGTTGCCGAAGTGATCGATGTCGTCGGTCTCGAGGCGCACGTCGACCGGCTTGCCCTCACGGGTGCCGGGGAGCGTCTCGGTGCCGGCGTGCAGGCCGACGAGGTACTTGATCGTCGCGACGATGTCTTCGAGCGACAGCACCGAGTCGGTGATGGCGGCGTCGACACCGAGCTTGCGGTTGATCTTGTAGCGGCCGACCTTGGCCAGATCGTAGCGCTTCGGGTTGAAGTAGCTGTTGTCGAGA
Source organism: Leucobacter musarum subsp. musarum (assembly GCF_001273845.1). Lineage (GTDB taxonomy): Bacteria > Actinomycetota > Actinomycetes > Actinomycetales > Microbacteriaceae > Leucobacter > Leucobacter musarum. The sequence goes on along the minus strand of NZ_JHBW01000086.1, from coordinate 57,017 downwards.
AGCGCGCGGGCGGCTTCGATGGCCACCTGCTCGCCCGGACGCTGCTTGCGGTAGATGTCCTTGAGCGCCTCTTCCTGCGTGAGGATGGCGTCCTTCTCAAGGGTGAGCGCGATCGACTCGTAGCCGGCGAACTCCTCGAGGATCTCCTCGCTCGTCATGCCGAGAGCCTTCAGGAAGACCGTGACCGACTGCTTGCGCTTGCGGTCGATGCGCACGCCGACCTGGTCGCGCTTGTCGACCTCGAACTCGAGCCAGGCACCGCGGCTGGGGATGACGCGTGCGGTGAAGACGTCTTTATCGCTCGTCTTCTCCTGAGCACGCTCGAAGTAGACACCCGGGCTACGCACGAGCTGCGACACGATGACGCGCTCGGTGCCGTTGATGATGAAGGTGCCCTTGTCGGTCATGATGGGGAAATCACCCATGTAGACCGTCTGGCTCTTCAGCACCTGAGTCTCGGTGTTGTAGAAGGCAGCCTCGACGTACAGCGGCGCGGCGTAGGTCTTGCCGCGCTCCTTGCACTCTTCGATGGTGAACTTCTGCTCATCGAGAATCGGGTTCTCGAACGACAGCTGCATGGTGCCAGCGTTGTCTTCGATCGGCGAGATCTCATCGAAGATTTCCTCGAGGCCGCTCTTCAGCGCGATGTCATCGCGCCCCTGAGCCTGTGCCTCGACGACACGCGATTTCCACGTATCGTTACCGACGAGCCAATCAAAGCTCTCGAGCTGCAGTGCCAGCAGATTGGGCACCGACAGCGTGTCGGAAATCTTGGCGAAGGAGAGCCGCTGGTGATCGCGGCCGTTCTTCGGATTCTGGGTGGACGATGCGTTGCGCGCAGCAGCCAAGGAAACTACCTCCGTGGGCCCCGTCGGGCCGGTTGACCTGGTCTTGCGAGAATTGCTTCGGGATCACGCGGGCGAGGCTCATCTGCGCTTTCGCGCCAGCTCCCGGGGCCTCCCGCTATATGGAGGCACACTGGTGTCCGTAGTGCAACTGCCAACTGTAACAGCATTGTTATGGGATGTCCAGTTCCCATTCCAGAATTCGCGGGGATGCGGATCGCGCAGCGTTGCGATGCATTCTCGTTCAATGCATGGACGCCTGCGTCGCCCCCTCAGGCGACTCCACTACCGTATCGGGATGGCACCGAGTGAACCCCCCGCAGGCCGCACCCCGTCGCAACAGCGGGCCTCCCCCGCACGCCGCACACCGCCCCGCGCGGCTGTGGGCGGCGCCATCGTCGCGATCCTGCTCGTCGCCGTCTTCGGCGCGTTTCTGCGACTGACGCACACCGGCGCGCTGCCGATCGACACCTGGTGGAACAGCGTCGTCACGGTCGAACGCGGCTCCGGCCCCTACGCCGTCGCCGTGTTCCTCGCCCAGGTCGGCGACGGTGCCGGCTCGGCGGCGCTCGTCGCCATCTTGGCCGCGCTCTGCCTCGCGCTCCGCCGCCCGCGAGATGCTGCGGCACTGATGACTGCCGCACTCATCGGCGTCGCGTGCTCCGAGACGGCGAAAGCGCTCGTGCTTCGCGTGCGTCCGTCTGGCCAGCTCTTCGAGAGCCACGGAGCGTCGTACCCCTCCGGCCATTCGATGGGTGCGGCCGCGATCGCCGTCTCGATCGCCCTCATCGCGATCGGCTCGGAGCGACTCGGCCCGCAGCTCACCCGATGGATCATCGTCGCCGCGGGCATCTGGATCGTCGCGATGCTCTGGAGCCGTACCGCCCTGCACGTCCACTGGCTCACCGATACGCTGGCCGGCGCAGCGCTGGGCGCAGCTGCTGCGGTGCTCGCCCGGCGACTCTGGTTCAGCCCCGAACGCCGCCCCGCCCTCAGTCGCTGAGCAGTTCCTCCGCAGTCGCCTGCGGCAGTGCGAGGGTGACCTGGGTGCCCCAGGGATCGTGCGCGACGATGGAGCGGCCGGTATCGGCGAACGCGATCCCGCGCCGCCGCAGGCGATCGCCGAGCGCGTCGAGATCTTCCCGCGCGGGCAGGGTGATGGCGACATCGCCCAACCCCAATCGTGCCGCACGGGGGCCCGCGCCGCGGCTGTTCCACGTGTTCATCGCGACGTGATGGTGGTACCCGCCCGCCGACGCGAACAGCGCCGTCGGGATCCCCGATACGGTCGGCTCGAACCCCAAACCGTCGACGTAGAAACCGCGAGCCGCCGCGACATCGCCGACCTGCAGGTGCACGTGGCCGACGCCTCCGGCCTGCTGCGCGACATCGGCGAGCACCTGCTCGTCGAGGTGAGCGCGCAAGTACGCATTCGGATCGAGATACTCGGTACCCATCTGCAGTTCGGCGCCGACATAGCTCCACTCGTCTCGGGCACGATCGACGTAGAGCTCGATCCCGTTGCCCTCGGGGTCGGTGAAGTAAAAAGCTTCGCTGACCCCGTGGTCCGACGAACCGGAGAATCGGCTGCGCGCATCACTCGCGGTGCGGAAAACGGTGGCGGCGAGCGCCGCCTGCGAGGCGAACAGGAATGCCGTGTGGAAGAGACCGGCATCGCCCGGTCGCACGGGTGGCAGCTCGGGAGTACCGATCAACCGCACGAACGGCACCGACCCGCGGCCGAGCACACGGTGCACCTCGGTGCCGCGGGCGCGCTCTTCGATCGGGGTGAGCGCGAGCGCCTCGGCGTAGTACGACGACATCTCTTCGAGGTCGCCGACGCGCAGCGTCACCGCGTCCATGGCGAGGTGCGGGCTCAGCGCCTGCTCGTCGACTGCTGATGCGTGCATCGTGCGTGCTCCGTTCGTTCGCGATGCGCCGCGATCCGCAGGAACGACGCTCTCCTGTTGTCACAGAACACGGCGCGCATCGGTTCCATTCCCCCGGCACGGCCGGCATCACTCTGCGCGAAATCGACATCGGATGTCGGCGGCCCCGCGTAGGCTGACACCATGAGCGATCAGATCTCCACCGAGCCCATCGCCGGCGCGGCCGCACCCACCACCGAGACCGTCATTTTCGGTGCCGACTGGTGCGGCGATTGCCGCCGCGCCAAGCTCATCTTCGACCGTTCGGGCACGCCCTACCGCTACGTCGACCTGGTGCAAGATCCGGCGGCCGCCGACGTTGCCCGCGATATCAGCGGTCGCACCAACATTCCGGTCATTCTGTACCCCGATGCGAGCCACCAGGTCGAACCGTCGAATGCCGACATGCTGCGCAAGATCGACGAGCTGGGGCTCTCGCGCCCGTGAGGCAGTTTCCCGACCCGGTGACGCTCAGCTCGGGGCTGAGCGCCGAGATCGAAACCGACCGATGGGTGCCCGGAGCCGTCCAGCTCGTCGTCGACGGCACGCCGCAGTCGCATGTGAATCTCCGCGATCCGAGCGAGCTCTTCTTCGAGTACGTGCGTCGCATCGGGCACGTCATCGACCTCTTCCGCCCGCAGGGCCGCCCCATCTCTGCACTGCATCTCGGCGGGGGCGCGTTCACGCTACCGCGATACATCGAGGCGACCCGGCCCGGCAGCCGACAGCAGGTCATCGAACTCGAGGGGGCACTGGTCGACCTCGTCCGCGAGGCCGCTCCCCTGCCGAAGCGGGCGAGCATTCGCGTGCGTCGGGGCGATGCGCGCGATGTCGTCGCCAAGCTACCCGAGGGCATGCGGGGCGCCATGGATCTGATCGTCGTCGACATCTTCGCCGGCGCACGCACACCGGCCCATGTGTCGAGCGTCGAGTTCTACGAATTGCTGCGGCCGCTGCTCACCCCCGACGGCGTCGTCGTCGTCAATGCGGCAGACGGCGCGGGGCTCCCGTTCGTGCGCGGTCAGGCAGCCACACTCGATCGCCTCTTCACGTCTGCGGTCGCCATCGCCGAGCCTCAGGTGTTGAAGGGCCGCCGGTTCGGCAATGTCGTCTTCGTCGCCTCCGACGCCGACCTCGAAGCACTCGAATGGTTGCCGCGTCTGCTGGCGGGGGGACCGCACCCGGCTCGCATGCTCGTCGGGTGTGAGTTCGCCGAGTGGGTGCGCGGCACTGCCGCGGTCACCGACGCAACCGCCGTCGACTCCCCCGAGCCTGCCCGCGAGCTCTTCGAACGGAACTGATCGTGTCCGATCTCGCGCGTGTTCGTGTCTGGGCGGAGGCGCTGATCACGGCGCACCTGCAGCCGCGGCTCGCACCCGGTGACCGGCCCTGGTCGTTCGCATTCGATCACGCCAAGCGGCGCGCGGGGCTCTGCAACTACACCGACCGTCGCATCACGGTGTCGCGCTATCTCGCGGAAAAGTTCGACGACGATGAGATCCATCAGGTGCTGCTCCATGAAGTGGCCCACGCGCTTGCCGGGCCCGAAGCCGGCCATGGAGCGAGCTGGAAGGCCATCGCCCGCGACCTCGGCTACGTCGGCGGAGTCACGCACCACGGCGAGATCGCGCACGAACGCGCGCCGTGGGTGGGGCGCTGCTCAGCGGGGCACGAGCACTATCGCTTCCGCAAGCCCACGCGCGTCCACTCATGCGGTCGATGCGCGAAGCGGTTCGCGCCCGAGCACGTCATCTCCTGGCGCCCGCGCGACTGACGCAGCGGGCCGACCTCGCCCGCGGTCAGCAGCTCATGGACGAGAGCGCCTGCCGCAGCAGGGCACCCCGGCCATTCACGAACTCGTCGAGGTTCGCCGGGTGCAGCGCCTGGTCCGGGGCCATCCACGTGACCTCGAGCGCATCCTGGCGCGGATTGCAGGTTCCGGTGACCGGCACGACGTACACGAGCGACACCGCGTGCTGCCGCTCATCCACATAGGGCGAGATGCCGGGCATCGGAAAGTACTCCGCGACCTGCACCGGCACGAGAGCCGCGGGCATCTGCGGAAACGCCATCGGCCCGAGGTCGTTCTCGAGGTGACGGAAGAGCGCCTCTCGCAGCGTTTCGCCGTAACGCACGCGACCGGAGACGAGCGATCGCGTCATCACACCCTCGGGGGTGCTGCGCAGCAGGAGGCCGACTTCGACCACCTGGCCGAGACCGTCGAGGCGCACGGGCACCGCTTCGACGTACACGATCGGCAGCCGGCCGCGTACGAAGCTCAGCTCGTCGTCGCTCAGCCATCCGGGGTTGCCCGGCGGTGTCGGTCGATCTTCCGGCCCCTCGGGGTCGGGGAGCTCGGCGGTATCGATCGTCATACCCTCACCATTCCCGGTTCGCGCGGCTCGCACGCGCGAACCGATCCGCGTTCCATCTTCGCATGACCCGAGACGCTGTCGCGCTCGGCGCGCCTCACCTAGGCTGGGAGTCATGCAGGTCACCGAGCACGCCCGTTCCGAGTCCGCGCGCCGTGTCGCACTCGTGCAGATCGCCAGCCCTGAAGCAGAACTCCCGCAGGCACGCATCGCCCGCGTCGAGGCGCTGCTGCGCCACACCGGCCCCGTCGACCTCTTCGTGCTGCCCGAGCTGTGGAGCGCCGGCTACTTCTCGTTCGAGCAGTACCGCGAGCGTGCGGAGACGCTGGACGGGCCGACGGTGCAGATGGCGCAGCGCGTGGCGCGCGACCTCGGCTCGGCCGTGCACCTGGGCAGCTTCGTGGAGCTCGGGAATGACGGCCGGCTGCACAACACGGCCGTGTTGATCGATAGCGCCGGGCGGATCGCGCAGACGTATCGCAAGATTCACGTGTTCGGCTATCAGTCGCTCGAATCGCAGTTGCTCACCCCGGGGTCGAGCCTCAGTGTCGTGCCGGGGCCGCTCGGCCCGACCGGCAGCACGACCTGCTATGACCTGCGCTTTCCGGGCCTGTGGCAAGAGCTGAGCGCCCGCGGCGCCGAAGCCGTCATCGTGCCTGCGGCGTGGCCGGCGGCACGTCGCGAGCACTGGCGCTTGCTGACCCAGGCTCGGGCGGTGGAGCACCAGCTCTGGGTGATCGCGGTGAACGCCTGCGGCGCGCAGGGCGACGTGCAGCTCGGTGGGTTCAGCCGCGTCGTCGACCCGTCCGGGCGCATCGTCGCCGAGTGCGGCGACGCGGAAGAGGTGCTCGTCGTCGAACTCGACGGCGCGCGGGTCGCGGAGGTGCGCGGCGAGTTCCCCGTGATCGGCGACCGTCTGAGCGTCGACGATTACCGGGCGCTCGCGCACGACTGAGGCGCCGAGCTCGCCAGCGGACGGGCGTACTTCTCGGAGGCAGGCGGCGCTACTCCGGAAGGATGGTGACGTCCGGGCCGAGAATCGCACTCGATGTCGCCACCTGTTGCTCGGCGGTCACGCCGAAGCGCGTCGTCGCCAGCAGCGCGTCCGCCTGCACCAGCGGCGTGATCGACAGGTTCGTGCGGGCGAGCAGATCGTTCGCCGCCTCCTGCTCCGCCGTCCAGTCGTAGTGCATGTAGGTGAGGATGCCGGTCGGGTTCGCAATGCTCACCGCGCCGGTTGCCGAGTCGCGCACCGCATCGAAGCCTGCGATCACCCCGGTGCGCTGGTCGAGTTCAATCTGGGTGTTGAACATGTTGCCGATCGAGTACCAGACGAGCGTGCGCCCGCCATCGGCGCGGTCGAGCCAGGCCGTGGGCTGCAGCACGTGCGGGCCGGTGCCGACGATGACGTCGGCACCGAGATCGGCGACCTGCTGCGCAAATGCCCGCTGCTGGTCGTTGACCTCGTGCGAGTCTTCGGTGCCCCAGTGCGCCGAGACAATGACCACGTCGGCCGCAGCGCGCGCCTGCGTCATGAGATCGGTGACGAGGGCCGTATCGCTCATCATGTTCAGCGAGACCCCGTCGATGGGGGCATTCGAGTACTCGGCGAACGACACGAGAGCGAAGGTGATGCCGCCCTGCTCGAACACCGGCACCGAGCGCTGTTCTTCGGCCGTGCGGTTGGCGCCATCAACGACGGCCGGTGCCAGCCCGTCCCAGACGCCGCGGGTCGCCGCGATACCGGCGGCGCCGAGGTCAGCCGAATGGTTCGTGGCGATGTTCACGAGGTCACACCCTGCCGTGGCCTGCAGCGCCTGCGCGAACTCTGCGGGCGCGTTGAAGGTGGGGTACCCACTGATGCCAAAGTCGACGCCGGCGCTCGGCACCTCCTGGTTGCAGAAGGTCACTTCGGCGGCGGCGAGTTGCGGGGCGATGCCCGAGAAGAATTGGCCGTAGTCGTACGTGCCATCTGCGCCGAGCGCGTTGGCGTTTACCGAGTCGTGCGGCAGCATGTCGCCCATGGCGATGACGTGCACCGATCCGTCGTTGTCACCGGTCGCGGGAGCCTCCGTCGGCTCCGATTCAGGGGTCGGCGACGCACTCGGGCTCGGTGCGGGGGTTGCGACCGGCGGCGCTTCGTCGCGCGACGCGCCCCAGACGAGCGCCGCTGCTCCTCCGCCCAGACCGAGCACGATTACGGCGATCGCACCGAGCGTGATCGCCGTGCGAGCGCGACGCGAGAGCCGCTTCCTGCCGGTCACCGCGATGGGGGTGTACCCGGGTTCAGGGGTGCGCGATCCGCTGCCGTCATCCATGCGTTCCAGCCTAGCCGGGGCCTCCGACAGTCGGGCGTCGGATCGAGCCCGAACGCTACGATGGAGGGTATGACACTGCGAGCGATCACCCGCGCGACGATCGCCCTCCTGGCCTCTGCAGCGGTGCTCGGCAGCGCCGGGTGCGCCCCCGAGCCGAACGACGCATCGGGCGCTTCGACTTCGTCCTCGTCCTCGTCTACGTCAGTGGCGCCCGCTACGACGGAGCCGTCGACCCCATCGCCGACCGCACCGGCGTTCGACGCGACCGCGAATTCGACCGATGATCCGATGTCGATCTGGGTCGTGAGCAACAAATTGCGTCCGCTGCAGCCCCTCGGCTTCGCCCCCACCGACCTCGTCATGCCGGAGGGCGTCGAGAACGAGTTCACCCAACCGCTGCGCGAACCGGCCGCGCGGGCTGCCGAGGCGTTCATCGCGGGTGCAGCCGACGCGGGGCTCGACGTCCGCATCATCAGCGCCTACCGCGACTACGCGACGCAGGTCTCTCTCTACGACAGCTACGTCGCCCGCGACGGCCAGGAGGCCGCCGACACCTATTCGGCGCGCCCCGGCTTCTCGGAGCACCAGACCGGCCTGGTGATCGACCTCGACGATCACGGCGACTGCTACCTCTCTGCGTGCTTCGGCGACACCCCGGCCGGTGTCTGGCTCGCCGAGCACGCGGCCGAGTACGGGTTTCTCGTGCGCTACCCCGACGGCAAGCAGGAGGTCACCGGATTCATGCCCGAGCCCTGGCATTTCCGATTCGTCGGCCCCGACCTCGCCCAGCACCTGCGCGACACCGGTGTCACCACGCTCGAGGAATTCTTCGGTCTCCCTGCAGCCCCCGGGTACGCCTCGTGAATCCACAGGAGCACCGCGACGTTCCGGAGCACCCGAGCATCGCTGAGCGCGTGATTCGCGTCAGCGCCGTCGTCATGCGCGATGCGGCCGGGCGGGTGCTCAACGTGCGCAAGCGAGGCACCGCGTCGTTCATGCTGCCGGGCGGCAAGCACGAGCCTGATGAGGCGCCGATCGACACCGCGGTCCGCGAGTTCGGCGAGGAGCTGGGTATCGATCTCGACCGCGAACTGCTGCGCCCGCTGGGCGTCTTCCGTGCGGTGGCGGCGAACGAACCCGGTCACATCGTGGAGGCGACCGTGTTCGAGCACCCGTTCGTGGAGTCGGCCGACGCCGCCGGGCCGCTGGCGGAGATCGCTGCGGTGGAGTGGATCGATCCTGCAAGCGATCGCGATGATATTGCTCCGCTGAACACCGATTACATCTTCCCCGCACTGCTGCAGGGCTGAATTGCAGGACGGCGCGAGCGCGCCCGTTTACCTGCGATTCATCTTTCGCGAAGCGATTGCATAACTTTCACATAGCATCACCGGTTCGAATGGATCCAGTATCCACCGGGGCCCCGCCCCACCGCCCTCGATCCTGGAGATCCCGTGACGTCCAGCACTCTCATCCTCATCGCCGTCGACCTCGCCGCAGCGCTCATCCTCACCTTCGGCATCTACTACCGCCGCCATCGCCGCCGCGACCTCGTCGTCGCCTTTCTCGGCGTGAACATCGGCGTACTCGCGGTCGCGACGGTGCTGAGCACGGCTGAGGTCGCCCTCGGTCTCGGTCTCGGTCTCTTCGGGGTGCTCTCCATCATCCGTCTCCGCTCCTCGGAGATCTCGCAGCGCGAGGTCGCCTATTACTTCTCGGCGCTCGCGATGGGACTGCTCGGCGGGCTGAACACCGCCAGCCTGGTCACGCCGATCCTGTGTATCGCGCTCATTCTCGTCGTCATGTGGGCGGCGGATCACCCGGCCCTGCTCGCACGCAGCCGGCACCAGGTCGTACGCCTCGATCGCGCGATCGTCGACGAACACGAATTGCGCGGCGAGATCGAGCAGCGGCTCGGCGCACGCGTGACCTCGCTCACCGTGCAGGATCTCGATTTCGTGAACGACACGACGCTCGTCGACGTGCGCTATCGGTTGCCCGCGCCGCCGGCACCTCAGATGCACACGGCGGGTCGCACTGCGGGGCGTACCGAGGTGGCAGCCCGATGACCGCCGAACTCAGCCGCATCGCCGACTCCCTCGCTCCGATCGACCTCGATGAGCTCGTCTCGGACGCGGCGCTCCTCACCCGCGTCGACCGCAAGTATCTGCTTCCGGCCGCCGACGCCGCGCACCTGCTCGCCGCCGTCGACCCGGCCACCCGCGTGCTCGATATCGCCGGCGAACGCGCCTTCGCGTACTCCTCCGTGTACTTCGACACCCCGGATCGACTCAGCTACCACCTCGCCGCACGACCGCGTCGCCGTCGCTTCAAATTGCGCACCCGCGCCTACCTCTCGAGCGGCACCGCCTACCTCGAGATGAAGACGCGCGGCGGCCGGGGGGCGACGGTGAAGGAGCGCATTCCCTACCCCGCCGACCACCTCGACCGATTGACCCCCGAGGGGCACCGGTACGTCGGGGAATCGTTGGAGGCGATCGGGCTCGATCCGAACCTGACTCACGAGATGCGCCCGACGATCACCACGCGGTACTGCCGCACCACTCTGCTCGCTCCCGGCGGCAGCCGGGCCACCATCGACACCGAGCTCGACTGGATCGACGCCGGCGGCGAGCGCGTCGCGCTCCCCACGCACGTGATCATCGAATCCAAGTCAGCGGGCCCCGCCACCGCCATCGACCGGGCGCTCTGGCGACTCGGACATCGCCCGCAAGGCATCAGCAAGTTCGGCACCGGCACCGCGGCGCTGCACCCCGAGCTGCCGAGCAACAAGTGGGCGCGCGTCCTGCGCGACACTTTCTCGGATGCCGACCATTCGGTTCCGCCTCGCGCCTCCTCCGCCGGTCCGATCCCCCGGCGCACCGCACCCCACCCCCACACCCCCGATTCCTTGGAGGACGCAGCATGACCCCCTCACTCAAACGCACCGTCTTGGCCACCTCCGCGGTGCTCCTCTGCGGAGGCCTCCTCGCCGGCTGCACCGCGGTCACCTCGTCGGCAACCACGACCTCCGGCAGCGACGGGTCGACCACTACGGCGGTCTCCGCGGCGTTCACGGGCGATCTCAGCCCGGACGACGTGCTCGCCGCCAACGCGAACGCGACCACCGTGAACGATGACGAGTGGAAGCTCGACGACGCGGTGGACATCGCACTGAACGGAGATTCGGCGACGGACGAGAGCGACGCGGTCGCCGTCAGCGATGCGTCGGGTACCCCGACGCTCACCATCTCCGCCGGCGGCGTGTACCGGCTCGCCGGCAGCTTCGACGGCACCGTGGTGGTCGCCGCCCCCGACGACGCGCAGGTCGTGCTTGTGCTCGACGGCGCCACGATCACGAACACCGCGGGGGCGGCGATCGACGTGCAGACGGCCGATGACGTCGCGATGTATCTCACCGACGGGTCGAAGAACGCGGTCTCCGACGCCTCGAGCTACGCGGACGACGCCGATGCCAACGCGGCGATCCACTCGCACGCCGATCTCACCATCTCCGGCACCGGTGCGCTCACCGTCGCCGGTAACGGCAATGACGGCATCGTGAGCACCGACGACCTCGTCATCCTCTCGGGCACCATCACCGTGACGGCCGCTGACGACGCCCTCCGCGGCAAGGACTCGCTCGTCGTCTCCGGCGGCACGCTCGAGCTCACGGCGACCGGCGGCGACGGACTGAAGAGCGACCAGGATTCCGACGACACCCAGGGGTACATCTGGGTGTCGGGAGGCACGATCGACATCACCGCCGGCGACGACGGCGTGCAGGCCCAGACCGATACCGTCATCTCGGGCGGAGACCTCACCGTATCGGCCGTGGACGACGGCGTGAAGGCCGAGGCGATCGTATCGATCGGCGACGGCAGCGTGAACATCACGCAGTCGAACGAGGGCATCGAGGCCGCCGCGATCGGCATCGGCGGCGGTACGGTCTCGGTGACCTCCAGCGACGACGGGCTGAACGGTTCGGGATCGGCCAGCTCCGCGACCACCAGCACGGATTCGAGCGGCACTAGCGCCGAGAACGGGATGGGCGGCGGCGACATGGCCGACGGCGGTCAACGCGTCGAGATCTCGGGCGGCACCGTCACCGTGAACGCAGAAGGCGACGGTCTCGACTCCAACGGCTCGCTCACGATCTCGGGCGGCACGATCACCGTGTACGGTCCGAGCGCCTCGATGAACGGCGCCCTCGACGCGAACGGCGATCTCTCGATCACGGGCGGCATCCTGGTGGCGTTCGGCAACGGCGGCATGGAGCAGTCGCCGAGCGACGCATCGGGGCAGGGCTGGGTCATGCTGACGGGCCAGGTCGCCGCGGGCGACACTGTCACCGTGGTCGACAGTTCGGGAGCGACCGTCGCCACCGCGACCGCGGCGAAGTCGGCGGGCGCGATCACCGCTTCTTCGGCAGACATCGCGACCGGCGAGTCGTACACCCTGCTGGTGAACGGCTCCGAGGCCGGCACCGCGACGGCCGGTGAGTCGGCTGCGGGTCAGGGCGGCGGCTTCGGAGGCGGGCAGGGCGCTCCGACCGGTCAGGGTGGCGGCATGGGCGGCCCCGGTCAGCAGAACTGACCGGGTCTTTCCGCACACCGCTTAGAGCGGAGGGCGCGCTCCTGTCGGCACATCGAGTCCGAGGAGCGCGTTCTCCGCGACCTCCATCAGCGCGGGGTGAATCCAGTACTGGCCGCGCGCAGCCGTGTGGGCGTCGATGCCGAAGCTCATCGCCGTCACCACGACCTGAATGAGGTTCGATGCCTGATACCCCAGCACGTGCGCTCCCAGAATGCGTCCGTCACGACGGTCCGCGACGATCTTGAAGACACCCGTGCGGTCTTCCAGCGCCCACCCGTACGCGGTATCGCCGTAGGCCTGCACTTTGGTCGTCACGTGGTCGGCACCGATCTCGGCAACCGCCTCGGCCTCCGTCCAGCCCACCTGGGCGATCTCGGGGTCGGTGAAGATCGCTGCCGGGATCACCTCTTGTCGCGACGGGCGAAGGTCATCGGGGTGCTCGAGATTGTGGGCCACCACGCGCGCCTCATGATTCGCGACGTGTTTGAGCTGCGCGGCCGAGCTGATGTCGCCGAGCGCGTAGAGCCCCGCGACGGGCTCGCCGCCCGAGAGCACACGCTGGAACGCGTCGACGGCGATCCGGCCGTCCTCGTGCAGATCGAGCCCGGCCTCGCGCGCGCCCACGAGATCGGAGTTCGGCGTGCGGCCCACCGCGACCAGCACGACATCGACCGCGATGCGCTCCGATGCGTTCGGTGATCCGGCAGCAGCGTTTCCCGACGGCACCAATTCCGCGACGACGCCGCCGTCATCGCCGAGGTGCACCGAGGCGAGCTCGCGCTCGAGCCGCAGGTCCCACTGCCGGGCGGCCTCGCTGGTGAAGCGCTCCGCGATGTCATCGTCGGATCGGCGCAGCAAGCGCTCCCCTCGGTGCACATGTGTCACCTCCGAACCGAACGACGAGAAGATGTTCGCGAATTCGGCCGCGATGTATCCGCCGCCGACGACCAGCACGCGACGCGGCAGTTCGGGCAACCGCATGATCGTGTCGGAGGTGTGCACCTGGGGCAGATCGATGCCCGGAACATCGGGCAGCACCGCACGCGACCCCGCGGCGATGACGAGTTGCTTCGCCTCGACGCGAGTGCCGTCATCGGCGACGAAGCCGTGCGTTCCGGTCAGGCGCACACGCTGCGAGATCAGCGAGACGTTGTCGAGCTCATCGCGTCGATAGCGTTCGCCCCCGGCCGAGATGGCATCGATCCTGCCGAAGATGCGATCGCGCATCCCCGGCCAATCGACCGAGTCGGTGTGCTGGGTCACCCCGAGTCGGGCAGCCTCCTCCGGCCCGCGCGCCAATGCCGCCGGCCGCACGAACATCTTGGTCGGGATGCACCCGACGTTCAAGCAGGTGCCGCCGAACGTGCCCTGCTCCGCGATGGCGACCCGTCGGTCATCCCAGTACGGGGTGATGAGCGAGTTGCCCGATCCGGAACCGATGATGGCGAGGTCGAACGCAGCATTCTCCATGGGGAGATCCTACGGTCGACCCCGCCATCACGCGCGGGATGTTCGCTCAGAGGTTCTGCTCGGCGAGCCAATCCTTCGCGATGTCGGCGGCCGAGCGCTCGTCGTTCACGCTCTCCCCGTTCAACGACACCAGGTCTTCGGGGCTGAGCGCCGCATCGACATCGTTGATCACCTGCGCCGCCGCATCGTCAATCTTCTCGCTCGCGATCGGCACGACGTGCGAAGCGAGGAAGATGCCCTTCGTGTCTTCGAGTGTCACGAGATCGTTCGCCTGCAGCGAGGGGTCGGCCGAGTAGATGTTCGCGAACTGGATCGACCCGTCCTTGAGCGCCTTCACCGTCAGCGGACCGCCGCTGTCTTCGATCGGCGTGAACTTGACGCCCTCGATACCGTAGGTCTCCGCCAGCCCGGCGGGGCCGTAGGGGCGCGTCTCCGCCTCGGAGTTCGACCCGAAGGTCAGCGGATCAGTGACCTTCTTCAGATCTTCGACGGTCTTCAGTCCCCACTTGTCGGCGAATTCCTTCGTGACGACATAGGTATCCTGATCGGTCGCGGGCGACTGATCGAGCACGCGAAGCCCCTCGGGCATGGCCTTCTCGAGCGCGGAGTAGACATCGTCAGACACGCGCTCCGGCGCATCCGGAACAAAGAACTGCAGCAGGTTGCCCGTGTACTCCGGGAAGAGATCGATCTTGCCCGCCTCGATCTCGGGGAGGTAGACCTCTCGCTGCCCGATGCGGAACTGGCGGTCGACGTCGAAATCTTTCGCTTCGAGCGCCTGCGCGTAGATCTCGGCGATGATCTCGTTCGAGTAGTAATCCTGCGAGCCGACGACGATGGTGCCGCCCTCGGATGAGCCGCCGGAGTCGGCCGAGCCGCTGTCGAGCGGGTCGCCGCTCGAGCAGCCGGTCAGCGCGGCAGTGATGGCGAGCGCGCCAGCGGCGAGCGCGGCTCCCCACCTGGCGGAGCGCAGTGCGGGTCGACGATGCATGATCGGGTCCTCTCGGTAGGTGATCTGATGGTCGTACGGTGTTCGGTGCCGGTCGGCGTTTGGATGGTGCGTTCAGCCGGTGCGCGCGGGGAGCCGCGCGATCCGGCGGGCGGCGAGGCGTTGGCACGCCCCGAGCAAGATCTCGAGCACGATGGTCAGCGCGATGACGAGCAGCGCCCCCGCCAGCATCTGGCCGTAGTCGCGCGACTTCAGTCCGCTGAAGAGGTAGCGCCCCAGCCCGACATCGGAGGTGTAGGCGGCCAGCGTCGCGGTCGACACCACCTGCAGCGTCGCGGCGCGGATGCCGCCGATCATGACGGGCAGCGAGAGCGGCAGCTCGACCTGCAGCAGCACCTGCGTCGGGCTGAACCCGATCGCCTGGGCCGCCGCCGGCACGGTGGGCTCGACGGCACTGACGCCCGCGTAGGCACCCGCGAGCAGCGAAGGGATCGCCAGCACGATCAGGGCGAGCAACGGTGCCGTGATGCCGATGCCCAGCGCCAGACCGAAGAGTGTGAGCACGCCGAGCGTCGGCAGCGCCCGCGCAGCACCGGCGAGCGCGCCGACGGCGCCCGCGCCTCGCCGCGTATGCCCGATGATCGCGCCGAGCGGCAACGCGATGACACCGGCGATGACCAGCGCCGCGGCGGCGAGACCGAGATGCTGCAGCAGGCGGGTCGGAATGCCCCCGTCTCCCGACCAGTGGGCGGGGTCGGCGAGCCAGGCGATCGCATCGGCGAACAGATTCATGCGCGACGCACCTCCTCGCGCACGGCGCTCGTGCGCGTGCCCGATGCGACGCGTCGCGACCACGGCGTCATCACGCGCCCGATCACGAGCACGATCGCGTCGAGCACGAGCGCCAGCACCACCGTCGCCAGCACACCCGTCCAGATCTCCGCGAAGATGCCGCGCTGGAAGCCGTCGGTGAGGAGCGTACCGAGACTCGGCACGCCGATCAGCGCCCCCAGCGTAACCAGGCTGATCGTCGACACCGAGACGACGCGCACGCCAGAGATCAGCACCGGCACCGACAGCGGAAGATCCACGCGCCAGAACAGTTGTCGCGGTGCATACCCGATCGCGACCGCGGCGTCGCGCAGTTGCCGATCGACCGAGCCGAACGCGTCGGCTGCGGTGCGCACGAGTAGCGCGACACCGTAGACGCTGAGCGCCACCACCATGGTCTGCCACGACCGCAGAGCCGTGCCGATCAGGGCTGGAATGATGATGAGCAACGGCAACGCCGGGATCGCGTAGGCGAGGGTCGCCACCGAGAGCAATGGGCCGCCCACCCGCGGGTGGCGAAACGCGAGACGGCCGATCGGGATCGCGACGATCACGCTGATGATGATCGCCGGAACGCTCAGCACCAGGTGCGACAGCGCGAGCTGCGCCACGAACTCCCAGTTCGCGAAGAACCACTTCACGGTTCGAGCACTCCCACCGGGCGCCCGGCCGCATCGACTGCGATCCGCTGCCCCTCCGTTTGTATGACGTGCAGATGACGCTCGCCGCGGTCGGCTCCGACGAAATCACGCACGAAGTCATTCGCGGGGCTGCCCAGAATCTCGGCAGGCGTGCCGCGCTGGGCGATCCGGCCACCGGTCTCGAGCACCACGACCTCGTCGCCGAGGAGGAACGCCTCGTCGATGTCGTGGGTGACGAACAGGATGGTCTTGCCCAGCTCGGCCTGCAGACGCAGCAGTTCCTGCTGCAATTCGCGCCGCACAATGGGGTCCACGGCGCCGAACGGCTCGTCCATCAGCAGAATGTTGGGGTCGGAGGCGAGCGCCCGGGCGACGCCGACGCGCTGCTGCTGACCGCCCGAGAGTTGCGCGGGGTATCGCGAAGCGAGCGCGGGATCGAGCCCCACCCGCTCGAGCAAAGCCCCCGCAGCGAGTCGGGCCTCTCGGCGCGACGTTCCGGTGAGCACGGGTACCGCCGCGACGTTGTCTGCCACGGTGCGATGCGGCAACAGGCCGCCCTGCTGCAGCACGTACCCAATCGAACGGCGCAGCGCGACCGGATTTTTGTCGCGCACGTCTTCGCCGTCGATCAGCACCCGCCCGCTCGTCGGGTCGACCATGCGGTTCACCATGCGCATCAACGTCGTTTTACCCGACCCCGAAGACCCCACGAGCACAACGGCGCGGTGCGATGGAATCGTCAGCGAGAACTCGTGCACCGCCGTCGCGCCGCCGGCATACACCTTCGACACCCGTTCGAACTCGATCACGTCGGCCCCTCCCGGTGCGTGCGCTTGAAGCAGCGCGTCGTTCCACCCTAATGCCGGTGCCCACAATCGCCGCAAGCCCTTGTGACCGGATCGTGCCCTGCACTATGCATTTCCTGTGCACTCGTGGGCGTGTCTCGTACCGGGAGGCGCGGCGATAGTCTCGGAGCGTGCGTTCCGCCGAACCTGCCACATCAGTCCCGTCGCCCGGGCCCGTCTTCGTGATCGGGCGAGCCGTGCTGCGTCCGCTGCTGCGGCTCCGGTTTCAGCCTCGGGTCACGGGCCGCGAGCATGTGCCCGAGGCGGGGCCAGTGCTGCTGGCGAGCAACCATCTCTCGGGGCTCGACACGATCCTCATCCCCTCGTTCTCACCGCGCAAGGTGCAGTTTCTCGCCAAGTCGTCACTGTTTGCCTCGCGCATTGGCGGCTGGTTCTTCCGACAGATCGGCGCGATCTCGGTGCACCGCGAAGCGTCATCGGCCGCGCAGGCCGCGCTCGACGCCGGGCGCGACGTACTCGCCGCGGGCAGAGTGTTTGCCGTGTTCCCCGAGGGCAGCCGTTCGCGCGACGGCCGTCTCTATCGCGGGCGCAGCGGCGCGGCCTGGCTCGCCCTCGAAACGGGGGCCGCGGTCGTGCCGGTGGGGCTGATCGGCACGAATCGAGCGCTGCGCAATCCAGCCACGGGCCGACCCGAGCGCGTCGAGGTGCGCTTCGGAGCCCCCGTGCAGCTGCACGATCTCGCCGAGCTCCCCGCTGGTCGCGCCCGTCGTGAGGCCACAGAGCGCATCATGCAGGCGATACACGACCTCACCGGTCAGGAGCGCGCCGAAGAACACGCCGCAATTGACCCGCAACGAGGCACAATGGGGGCATGAACCCCAGCAACGCCGCTGATGTCATCATCGTCGGTGCCGGCCTCGCCGGCCTCGTCGCCGCTCGCGAGTGCGCCAGCGCTGGCTTGCGCACACTCATCATTGACCAGGAGGGGCCGCAGGATCTCGGCGGGCAGGCCTGGTGGTCGTTCGGCGGGTTGTTTCTCGTCGACTCCCCCGAGCAGCGCCGACTCGGCGTGCAGGACTCGGCCGATCTCGCCTGGCAAGACTGGCGCGGAAGCGCGCAGTGGGATCGGCTCGGCACCGGCGACGGGTCCGAGTCCGGGCCCGGCGACGGGAATGCGCCGAGCGACGAAGACGTGTGGGCCGAGCGATGGGGACGAGCGTACGTCGAGTTCGCCGCGGGCGAGAAGCGATCCTGGATCCGCGAGGCAGGCATCGATCTCACGCCGGTCGTGGGCTGGGCCGAGCGCGGCGATCTCACGGCGAGTGGCCACGGCAATTCCGTGCCGCGATTCCACGTGCCTTGGGGCACGGGCACCGGAGTCGTGCAACCCTTCATCGACGCCGCGCACGAGGCGGTCGACCTCGGTCGCACCGAGATCAGGCACCGGCACCGGTGCGACGAGATCGTCACCGAGGCGGGCGCCGTCGTCGGAGTGCGCGGCACCGTGCTCGCGCCCGACACGACCCCGCGCGGTGCGGCTTCCAATCGCGTGCCCGCGGGTGAATTCGAGCTGCGGGCGCCGGCAGTCATCATCACAAGCGGCGGGATCGGCGGCAGCCACGATCTCGTGCGCCGTTTCTGGCCCGAGCGCCTCGGCACGCCGCCGAACCGCATGGTCACGGGTGTACCCGAATATGTCGACGGGCGCATGCTCGGCATCGCCGAGACCGCCGGAGCACGACTCGTCAACCGCGATCGCATGTGGCACTACACGGAGGGCGTGCGCAACTGGGCGCCCATCTGGCCGGGTCACGCGATCCGCATCTTGCCCGGCCCCTCCCCACTCTGGCTCGACGCCCTCGGTCGGCGTCTCCCGCTGCCCGGACTCCCCGGGCACGACACCCTCGGCACACTCAAGATGCTGCGCACCGACCCGGCCATCGCACCCCACGACCACTCGTGGTTCATCGTTACGCACCGCATCGCGGCGAAAGAGTTCGCGCTCTCGGGGTCGGAGCAGAACCCCGATCTCACGTTCCGCGACCGCAAGCTGCTGCTGCAGACGCGGCTCGGCTCAGGAGCGCCGGGCCCCGTGCAGGCGTTCATCGACCGCGGCGCCGACTTCGTCTCGGCCGCCTCAGTGCCCGGACTCGTCGAGCGCATGAACGCACTCACTGACGAGCCGCTGCTCGACGCCGCCGCAGTCGAGCGCGTCGTACGCGAGCGAGATGCGCAGCTCGCGAACCCGTTCTCGAAAGACGCGCAGATGCACAGCATCCGCAACTCGCGTCGCTACCTCGGAGACCGACTGACGCGCACCACTGCCCCGCACCGGCTGCTCGACCCGGCGGCCGGGCCGCTCGTCGCAGTGCAGCTGCATGTGCTGACCCGCAAAAGCCTCGGCGGCATTCAGACCGACCTCGACTCTCGAGTGCTCGGAGCCGACGGCGCGCCGATTCCTGGCTTGTTCGCCGCCGGCGAGGCCGCCGGATTCGGCGGCGGGGGCGTGCACGGCTACAACGCGCTCGAAGGCACCTTCTTGGGTGGGTGCCTGTTCTCGGGGCGCGCTGCCGGCCGCGCGGTCGGCGCCGCCGGGTAAGCGCCACCGGAGCGGGGCGACGGGGTCTACACCGACAGAGCTGCGGCGAGCGACTCGCGCACGATCGCGATGCCGCGATCGAGTTCGTCGGCAGTGATCGTGAGCGCGGGAAGGAACTTCAGCACCTCGTCGCGCGCACCCGACGTTTCGATGACGACGCCGCGTGCGAACGCCTGCTGCGATGCCGCCCCGGCGAGTTCGGGTCGCGAAGGCGAGGCGAGGCCGCACATGAGGCCGCGGCCGCGCACCGTGAACGCGGCTTCGGGGAAGTCTGCAGCGATCGCTTTGAGCGCCGCACCCAACTGCTCGGCGCGCTCCGCGATCTGGGTCGTAAAGGCATCATCGGCCCAGTAGGTTTCGAGCGCGACGCGTGCACTGACGAACGCGAGGTTGTTGCCGCGGAACGTGCCCGTGTGGGCACCCGGCTTCCAGACATCGATCTCGGGGCGCAGCAGCAGAATGGCCATCGGCAGACCGGATGCGGAGATCGACTTCGAGACCGTGACCAGGTCGGGCACGATCCCCGAGTCTTCGAAGCTGAAGAACTGACCGCTGCGACCAACGCCCGACTGGATGTCATCGACGATCAGCAAGATGCCGCGCTGTGCGGTGATCGCGCGCAGGCGTCGCAGCCACTCGGCACTCGCGACGTTTATGCCGCCTTCGCCCTGGATCGCTTCGACAATCACGGCGGCCGGAAGATCGAGGCCCGAACCGGGGTCGTCGAGCATGCGCTCGAGCAGGTCGAGCGTGTCGATGCCCTCGCCCAGGTAGCCGTCGTAGGGCAGACGCGTCACGTCGCCGAGCGAAACCCCACCGGCTGCGCGATACTTCTCGTTGCCCGTCGCGGCGAGCGCGCCCAAGCTGAGGCCGTGGAAGCCGTTGGTGAAGGCGACGATGTTCTGGCGCCCCGTCGCCTGGCGCGCGAGTTTCAATGCCGATTCGACCGCGTTGGCGCCGGTCGGGCCGGTGAACTGCAGCTTGTAGTTCAGGCCGCGCGGAGCGAGCACGAGACGCTGGAACGCATCGATGAAATCGCGCTTCGCCGCGGTCGCCATGTCGAGACCGTGGATGATGCCACCGCTCTGCAGGTACCCGATGAGCGCCTCCGTGAAGACCGGATTGTTGTGGCCGTAGTTCACGACACCGGCTCCGCTGAAGAAGTCGAGGTACTCGGTCCCGTCTTCCGCGGTCAGCACGGACCCCTGCGCACGCTCGAACACCACGGGGAAGGAGCGGATGTAGCCGCGCACTTCAGACTCGTACTGATCAAACACTGCAAGGTCGCTCATGGATCCAGCTTTCTCTCTGCCTCTGCCCGACGCGAGGTCTCCGCGCCGCACCGGAGATCAGCTGCAGGTTCGGCACCGGATCCCCTGCTATCGAGGATAGAGGGTATCCGTTGCCAGGGACGCCAAGAGCCGGTCCCGCCGCTGAGCGCTTCTCAACGGGAGGACCGGCTCGGAGCGACCCCGTAGGCTATCGCGTCAGTCGTGCGCGCAGTGCGAACGCCGCACGAGCATCTGGTTCGGGGTCATGACCAGATCGGCGTACCTTTCGGCGTGGGCACTGGCCGCGGCGATCGCGCGGCGATGGCGCTGCTCGGCGCGGAGCCGATTCCCCGCTCGACCCCGACGGGCAGAAGCCCGCTCGGCGTCAGAGGCTCGATGCGATGTCTGCGCAGCCTCACCGATTTCGGCTGTCGAATGCGCCCCGCTCACTGTGCTGCCTCGAGCCGCTGGCGCAGCGCAGTGCCGAGCTCGGCGTCGACCTGCGTCCAGTAGCCGATGGCGCGCTCGCGAATCTCCGCACGCTGCACCCCGCCGACGGCGCCCGTGATCGTATCGAGGAAGCGATCCTTCGCCGCCGCATCGAACACGTCACGGTACAGCGTGCCCGCCTGACCGAAGTCGTCGTCTTCGGCGTGCAACGACGCCGCGGTACGCACCAGGTCACCGTCGGACTCCCAAGACCCCGCCCCGGCAGCCTGCGCATCGGCGACAGGGCCGCCCGCCGAGTTCGGCGCGTAGACCGGGGTGCTCGGCGCGTTGAAACCATGACGCTGCGCGCCATCCTGCGAGTAGTTCGCCACCGGCGCCACCGGAGCGTTCACCGGAATCTGATTGTAGTTCGTGCCCACGCGGTAACGCTGCGCATCCGGGTACGAGAACACGCGCGCCATGAGCATGCGGTCGGGCGAGATGTCGATGCCGGGCACCGTGTTCGCCGGAGAGAACGCGGCCTGCTCGATCTGCGCGAAAAAGTTCTCGGGGTTACGGTTCAGCGTGTGCACCCCAACCTCGATCTTCGGGTAGTCGGCATGCGGCCACACCTTGGTGAGGTCGAACGGGTTGAAGCGGTAAGTCTTCGCCTCTTCGTAAGGCATCACCTGCACCGAGACCTTCCACGCGGGAAAGTCGCCGCGCTCGATCGCGTCGAAGAGATCACGGCGATAGTAGTCGGCATCGGCACCAGCGATCGCCTCGGCCTCAGCACCCGTCATCTCCTGGTTGCCCTGCAGCGCATCGAAGTGGTACTTCACCCAGAACCGCTCGCCGGCCTCATTGATCCACTGATACGTGTGCGACCCGAACCCGGGCATGTGACGCCACGAGAGCGGCAGACCACGATCGCCCATGAGGTACGTCACCTGGTGGGCCGATTCGGGCGAGAGGGTCCAGAAATCCCACTGCATGTCGGCGTCGCGCAGTCCAGATCCGGGCAGACGCTTCTGCGAGTGAATGAAGTCGGGGAACTTGATGCCGTCGCGAATGAAGAAAACCGGGGTGTTATTGCCCACGATGTCGTAGTTGCCCTCAGCAGTGTAGAACTTCACCGAGAAACCGCGCACGTCACGCCACGTATCGGGCGAACCCTGCTCCCCCGCGACCGAGGAGAAACGCTGCAGGGTTTCAGTGCGCGCACCCGGCTGGAACACCGCGGCCCGCGTGTACGCAGAGACATCACCGGTGACCACAAACTCGCCGAACGCGCCGCCGCCCTTGGCGTGCACGATGCGCTCCGGGATACGCTCGCGATTGAACTGGGCGAGCTTCTCGACGAGATAGCGGTCATGGAGGGCGACCGCGCCGTCTGGCCCGGCTGCGAGCGAGTGCTCGTCGCTGGCGACCGGGGTACCGGTCTGCGTGGTGGTCTTGGGATTACTCATGAGGCTCCTCCAGGAGTTTCAGGCACGACGAACACCGCCCCGTCACCGGGGGCGCTGGTGCGTGTTCGCCTATGCAGCCAAAACGGCGCACTCGGGGCAGATGCCCCAAAACGTCACTTCGGCGGTCTGTACGGTGAACCCGGCCGTGGTGGACGGGGCGAGGCACGGCGTGTGACCGACAACGCAATCGATATCGGCGACCGCTCCGCACTGGGAGCAGACGACGTGATGATGGTTGTCGCCCACGCGTCGCTCGTAGAGCGCCGCGGAACCTGCCGGCTCGATCCGGCGGGTGAGGCCCGCCGTCGTCAGGTCCGCGAGAATGTTGTGCACCGACTGGATCGAGGTGGTCGGCAATGCGCTCACGACCACTCGGAACACGTGCTCCGCGTCCGAGTGGGGCATGGAGGCGAGCGCCTCGAGCACGGCGACCCGGCCAACGGTCGCACGCAAACCGGCACTGCGCAACGCCGTTTCGTTGCTCGTCTCCATATCGATCACCCTACCCACCTATTTTGAGTAATTCAAATAAAGCGCGCGAATCGCGCCCTGTGATTCTCGCACGACATGAGGAGTTCTCACGCCCGATCCAGTTGCGCCATAGTTTGCGCATAGGGCAATCGGGTGTTGTGAACACATGACCCCCGAGCAGCATTCGATTCCCCCGCAAGACACCAGCCCCGCTCCACGCCCGAAACGCCGACGGTCGATGCGCGCGACGACCGCAATCGCTGCGGCCCTCATGCTGGCCGGAATCTCTGGCGTCGCGGGCTGCAGCGCCGTGGCCGCCGCAATGCAGGCCACCGATTCCGACGCATCCGATTCCGCCGAATCCGCAAGCGCATCAGCCACGGCCGCCAGCACCTCCACCCTGTGGGATACCTCGCAGGTCCACACCATCGACCTCACCTACGACGCCGACGACTACGAGGTTCTCATCGCCGCGTACCTCGATTCGGGGAGCAAGGAGTGGATCTCCGCTGACGTCACCATCGACGGCACGACCTATCAGAACGTCGGTCTCAAACTCAAAGGCAACTCGTCGCTGCGCTCGCTCTCGACCAGCGAGGACGCGACGCTGAGCTCCGCGAACCCCCAAGACCTCCCGTGGATCATCCGTCTCGACAAGTACGTTGACGGCCAGAACCACGAAGGTGCAACTGAGCTCGTCGTGCGCGGCAACTCATCGGAGACCTCGTTGAACGAAGCGCTGGCCCTCGACCTGCTGCGCGAATCGGGCCTCGCGACCGAGCAGGCAACCGCCGTGCGCTTCAGCGCCGACGGCTCCGACGCTTCACTGCGCCTCGTCATCGAGAACCCCGACGACGACTGGATGGAGCGCGAGCTCGGCGATGGCCTCTTGTACAAGGCTGACGCCTCGGGCGATTACAGCTATCGCGGTGATGACGAGAGCTCGTACACCGACGTGTTCGACCAGCAGGGCGGCGACGACGATCTCACCCCGTTGATCTCGTTCCTGCAGTGGATCAACGAGTCCGACAACGACACATTCGCGGCGGATCTCGACGAGCATCTCGACGTACAGTCGTTCGCGACGTACCTCGCGTTCCAGGAACTGGTGCAGAATTCCGACGACATCGACGGCCCCGGCAACAACTCCTACCTCTACTACGACCCCGATACGACGCAGATGACCGTGGTGAACTGGGATCTGAACCTCGCATTCGGAGCCAGCCCCGGCGGCGGAATGGGCGGGGGCTTCGGCGGTGGCGGTGGCGAAGACGCCGACACCGACGGTGCAGGTTTCGGCGGCGGCATGCCTCCGGGCGGGCAGGATCGCACGACCGACAGCGATGCGGGCACCGATGGCGGGTTCGCGCCGGGTGGCGCGGGCCCCGCTGGAACCGCGGACGACACTGACGACGCTGACGGAACTACCCGTGCCGGTGGCAATGCCGGCGGCGGCATGGGGTCGATGGGCGGGTCGAACATCTTGGTCGAGCGCTTCATGGATGTGCCGGAGTTTGCTGCGCTCGTCGATGCGGCGTCGGCGTCACTGCAAGATAACCTGGTGGACTCGGGTGTCGCGCAGGAGCTGCTCGACACCCGAACGCAGACGCTGCTCGACGATGCCTCGGATCTCGTGGACGCGGCGACGATCCAGGAGGAATCGGACGCTCTGTCTGCCACCCTCGGCAAGTAGATCGGTGCGGGCCGGGATCATCGCCCCGGCCCGCTCGGGTTCAGCCTCTCGGGCCGCCCGCCACGTACAGCACCTGACCCGATACGAAACCGCTCTCGGGGGCAACGAAGAAGGCGACCGCGTTCGCGATATCGTCGGGCGACCCGACGCGACGCACCGCGGTAGCTGCGGCCTCGCGCTCGACCAACTGCTCGAACGGCACGCCCACGCGCTCGGCCACGCTGCGGGTCATGTCGGTGACCGTGAAGCCCGGGGCCACCGCGTTCGCCGTGACGCCGAAGCGCCCGAGCTCCAGCGCGAGGGTTTTCGTGAACCCCTGAATGCCGGCCTTTGCGGCCGAATAGTTCGCCTGCCCCGCGTTGCCGAGCGCAGACGTGCTCGACAGGTTGACGATGCGCCCCCACTTCGCGGCGACCATGTGCCGCTGCACTTCGCGGCTCATGAGGAACGCGCCGCGGAGGTGCACGTTCATGATCGTCTCCCACCCATCGACCGTCATCTTGAACAGCAGGTCGTCGCGCAGCACGCCCGCATTGTTGACGAGAATCAGTGGGGCCCCGAGCGCATCGACCACCCCGGCGACGCCTGCCCGCACCGCGCCCTCGTCGCTGACGTCGACCTCGAAAGCTGCCGCTGCTGCCGCATCCCCGGTCTCTGCCCGCACCAGATCGACCGTCTGCTCGGCACCGGCGAGATCACGGTCGAGCACCGCGACCCGTGACCCCCGCCGCGCGAGCTCGAGAGCGATCGCTCGCCCGAGCCCGCGGGCGCCACCGGTAACGATCGCGACGGCACGGCGGCCTTGCGGTCCGGTATCCGCTCGCTCCGAGCCTGAAGCTCCCGGCGTCGGCATCTGCGCCGGCGTCGACTCGGGCTCAGCCACGCACCGCCTCCGCGATCGGGGTCTGACCCGAATTGAACCTGATGGTGCGGCGCACAGTCGAGTCGTCGACGAGCACCGCGGCGATGACGCCGGCGACGTCGGCCCGGGCCACGCTCGATGACTGCTCGGCCTGCGTGTCGACGGTGCCGGTTGCCGGGTCGAGCGTCAGGCTGCTGGGCCCCAGCACCGTCCAGTCGAGTGCGGTCGCGCGCAGGTGCTCATCGGCGGCCGCCTTCGCTTCGGCATAGGCGAAGAACGAGTGCTCGGGGTCGACGCCGTGGTCGAGCGATGCGCCGAAGTACGACACCATCACGTAGCGCTGCACGCCCGCGCGTTCGGCAGCCTGCATCGTGCGAATCGCCGCATCGCGGTCGACCGCCCAGGTGCGCTGGGGGTCTCCCCCGCCGGCACCCGCCGACCACACCACGGCGTCATGACCGCGAATCAGATCTGCAAGCGCATCGGTGTCGAGCTGTTCGACGTCGGCGACGAGGGGCTCAGCACCGGCAGCGCGCACCTCGTCTGCATGGTCGGGGTTGCGAATCACCGCCGTCACCGAATCACCGCGCTGCGCGAGCAGCGGTTCTGTGAGGAGTGCGATCTTGCCGTGTCCGCCGAAGAGAATGATCTGTGCCATGCGGCCCACACTACGCCGGGCCGCCGACACTGCTCCAGGGGTGTTCGCTGCGAACGATCGGAACGATCGGGGGCTGGCGATCCGGCACCGAATTCGGTAGCCCCGCGCCTAGCGCTCGTACCGTCGATGCGCAACGGGGTGATGCGCTCAGCGGTGCCCTGCTGAGGTGGTGATGTCGGCCTCGGGTGTTCCGGGGTCGACGCCACAGCACCCGCACTCGTACGCCTCAGGAGGCCTCCAGATGTCACATCTCACCGGAAAGCGCGTCGCCATTCTCGCCACGGACGGGTTTGAGGATTCGGAGTTGACGAGCCCGCTCTCGGCGGTCGTCGAGCACGGCGCCGAGGCCGTGGTGATCTCCACGGAGACCGGCACGATCACGGGCAAGAACGGCCACGAGCAGGAGGTCTCTCTGACCTCTGCCGACGCTCGAGCCGAGGAGTTCCACGCACTCGTGCTGCCGGGCGGGGTCGTCAACGGTGATCAGATTCGCCTCGATGCCGCCGCAGTCAGCCTGACGCGCGATTTCTTCGCGCAGCACAAACCGGTTGCGGCCATCTGCCACGGCGGGTGGATTCTCGCCGACGCCGACGTGCTGCAGGGCCGAACGGTCACCTCGTACCCGAGCCTGCGCACCGACCTGCAGAACGCGGGAGCGACGTGGGTCGATGAGGAGGTCGTCGTCGACCAGGGCTTGGTGACGAGCCGCACTCCCGACGATCTGCCGGCGTTCAACGCCAAGCTGGTCGAAGAGATCGCGGAGGGCAAGCACGCCGGTCAGAGCGCGTAAACCGCCGACGCCCGCCGATTCGAGCCGACGCAGACCGCAGTCACCGTTAGTGCCCGACCGCGGTCTGCGGCAGCCCGAACACTCGGTCGAACGCCCACGTGTACACGACCGTGAAGGCGAGGAAGAACACGAGGAGCCCGCCCTCGATTGCCAGTGCCTCGAACAGCCCGATGCCGAGCAGCGCGGCGACGAGCGGGATCGTGACGAGCAGCACACCGCCCTCGTACCCGATGGCGTGCATGGCGCGGGCGCGCACCCCGCGGCCGGTCGCTCCGGTGCGGCGTTCGAACGCTTCGAAGACGGTGTTCCAGAGGTAGTTCCAGAGCGTCGCGACGGTGGAGACGAGGATCGCGGTCACCGTCGACGCCTCACCGCCGTGGCCGAGCAGCGCGCCGAGCACGAACACGGTGAACAGCACGCTCAGGGTTTCGTAACCGCCGACGAATGCGACGCGTCGCAGCCGGGATCGGCCGATGAACCAGCCGAGCGGCGCAGTGGGGGCGGTGGGACGAGCGGATTGCTCCGCGGTGTGGCCTGGGGAGGTCACGGGTATCACTCCAGTCGAGTGCGCGATTCGGGTTCAGATCATCACCTGAACACACGGGCGATATCGCGCACGCCTGGATCATATCACAACGAATTTAGTTGCATATTACGTAAAGTACAACTGAAACCGCATTGCATGTGATGCGAGGTCACATCCTACGTGCCGCAGAACGTCACGTGCGCCGGGCCACCCGCAGGAGCCGGCCGCTCGTATCGCTCGAACCCCAGACGCGACTCAAATGGATGCTGGAGCACACTCAGCAAGGTCTCGTAAGGCTCGAGATCGCCCGCCACCGCGGCGTCGAGCGCCTCCTCGACCAGATGATTGCGGGGAATGTAGATCGGGTTCACCCCATCCATCGCCGCGGCGTCGGGGCCGGCCGCTCGCCAGCGTTCAAGCCAAGGCCCCGCCGCCTCGCCGAGCGGGAAGGCCGCCTCGAGCGCGGCACTGTCGCCACGCACCGACGACGCGAGCGCGCGGAAGAAACTGGTGTAGTCAATCGAGTGACGCTGCAGATCCGCGAGCAACTCAGCGGTCAGCTCAGCGAGCGCCCCATCATCGACTGCCACACGAGCGGCCACGCCACCGAGGCCGAGCTTCTCGCGAATGCCCGCCATCCACGCGGCGTTGTAGAGCTCGCCGAAACGGTCGAGCGACGCGACGGCCGCATCTCTCGCCGCGTCGACCTCTTCGCCGAGCAGCGGCAGCAACGACTCGGCGAACCTGGTCAGGTTCCACAGCGCGATCGACGGCTGATTTCCGAAGGCGTACCGCTTCTGCGCGTCGATCGAACTGAATGCCGCGCCCGGGTCGAACGCGTCGATGAATGCACAGGGCCCATAGTCGATCGTCTCACCCGAGAGCGTCATGTTGTCGGTGTTCATCACGCCGTGCACGAACCCGACGAGCACCCACTGGGCGACCAGCTGCGCCTGCACCGCGATCACATGGTCGAGCAGCGCGACAGCGGGAGCCGCGGCGGGTGCGACGCCGCCAGGCGCAAGCTCGGGCGCGTGGCGTTCGAGGGCGTACTCGACAAGTCGCGACAGCAGTTCAGGATCGTCGAGCGCGCGCGCGAACTGCGCACTTCCGACGCGCAAGTGACTGCTCGCCACCCGCGCGAGCACCGCCCCCTCGAGCAGTTCACCATCGCGGGCGAGGCGGCGACCCGTAGCGACCACCCCGAGCGCACGGGTGGTGGGCACGCCGAGGGCGTGCATCGCCTCGCCCATCAGGTGCTCGCGCAGCATCGGCCCGACTGCGGCGAAGCCGTCGACACGAGAGAACGGCGTGCGCCCCGAACCCTTGAGGTGCAGATCACGCAGCGCGCCGGAGGGGTCGCGCACTTCTCCGAGCAGCAATGCGCGACCATCGCCGAGCCGTGGCGAATACGCTCCGAACTGATGTCCGGCATAGGCCTGAGCGACCGGCTCGGCGCCCGCCGGCAACGCATTGCCGAGCAGCAGGCGCACGCGCGCGTCGCCCTCGAGCCGATCGCCGTCGATGCCGAGCGAGGCCGCGAGCGCGTCGTTCCAGACCAACAGGCGCGGCGCATCCGGTCGCAGCGCTCGCCAGGGCGCCGAGAGCTCGGGCAACCGGCTGGCGAAATCGTGCTCGAGCACGGTGCCGGTGTCAGCCGACAGCACCTCGACCGGTTCGCCCGGCGCCCCCGCAGCAACCGCCGCTGCCGCGGCGGCCTCGGCTTCGGCGGGGGTGGTGCGTCGGCGCGGTTCAGACATGCGGCGAGTCTACGCTCGCCCGCTCCAGCGACTCGGGGGTGCGCACCTGCAGCGACACACGGCGACACACGGGTGTCGACACACGGGCGAACGCCGAAGGCCGTTCGACTTCACATCGTCCACTCCGAGCGGCTATATTATTGCTAGCCAAGCTAGATACTTTCTTCGAGAGATAGTAGAGAAATGTCTCAACATGACACGCAATCGGCTGCCGCCCAGCGCGGCGCCGGTGCCACTCCGCCACGCGCAGGTCGCCGATGGCTCCGCATCCTGGTGCCCGCGCTCCTGATCATCGTGTGGTTCGCCGGAGCCGGGGCCGGTGGGCCGCTGTTCGGCAAGGTCGACGAGGTCTCATCGAACGACCAGACGACCTACCTGCCCGAGTCGGCCGACGCGACAGCGGTACGTGAAGTGCAGGCCGACTTCCTCGGCGACGACGCAATTCCCGCCATCGTCGTCTTCTCGTCGGCAGACGGCGCGAAGCTCACCGAGAGCCAGCTGAGCGGCATTGACACCGCCGTTTCCGATGCGACACGGCTCGATGGTGTGCTCGACGAGACCTCCCCGGCGATTCCCTCTGAAGACGGCCAGGCCGTGCAGGTCTTCGTGCCGATCGACGCGAACGCCGAGATCAAAGATGTCGTCGCCGAACTCGGCGACACCCTGCGCGCAGACGCCCCCGCTGGCGTCGACGCGCACGTGACCGGCCCCGCCGGCTTCACCGCAGACCTCGCCGCGGGCTTCGCCGGCATCGACGGCATCCTGCTGCTCGTCGCCCTGCTCGCGGTGCTCGTCATCTTGGTGATCGTCTACCGCTCGCTCCTGCTCCCCCTGGTCGTGCTCAGCACCAGCCTGTTCGCGCTGTGCGTCGCACTGTTCGTCATCTGGCACCTGGCCGACGCCGGCGTGCTGCTGCTCAGCGGGCAGACGCAGGGCATCCTGTTCATCCTCGTCATCGGCGCCGCGACCGACTACTCGCTGCTGCTCGTCGCGCGGTTCCGTGAAGAGTTGCGAGTGGCGCAGGATCGCGGGGCCGCCATCATCGCCGCCATCAAGGGCTCGATCGAGCCGATCGCTGCCTCAGGCGGCACCGTCATCGTGGGCCTCCTCTGTCTGCTGCTCAGCGACCTGAAGTCGAACAGCACGCTCGGCCCGGTGGCCGCGATCGGCATCGTGTTCGCGATGCTGTCGGCACTCACCCTGCTGCCCGCGCTCCTCTTCGCGTTCGGCCGCGCGGCGTACTGGCCGCGTCGCCCGAAGTTCGAGCCGGAAGTCGTCGCAGCCGAGAACGGCATGCCCACTCGCGGCATGTGGAGGCGCATGGCCGGGGTGATCCGGCGCCACCCCCGCCCCATCTGGATCGTGACCGCGCTCGTGCTCGCCGTCGGCGCCGTCGGCGCCACGCAGTTGCAAGCGACCGGCATTCCCCAGTCCGACCTCGTACTCGGCCAGTCAGAGGCCCGCGACGGCCAGGCGATTCTCGGCGAGCACTTCCCGGGCGGCTCGGGCAGCCCCGCCTATGTGCTGGTCGCGCAGGATCGCCTGCAGCAGACCGCTGACACCCTCCTGGCACATGACGGCATCGACAGCGTCGCCGTCACCGCAGCCGACTCGCCGAGCGGTACCGCCTCGGTCACGGCCGATGGCATCCAGGCGTTCGGTCCGCCCGGCACCCCCGCTCCCGAGCCGACCGTCAGCGATGGCAAGGTGCTGCTGCAAGCGACCCTCTCAGATGCGGCCGACTCCGACGCCGCGGCCGAGACGATCACCAGTCTGCGCAGCGAGCTCGAGGGCACCGGCGCGCTCGTCGGCGGTGTTACGGCGACCTCCGTCGACACGAATCAGGCATCAATCCACGACCGCAATCTCATCATTCCGCTCGTACTCGTGGTGATCCTCGTGATCCTGATGCTGCTGCTGCGTTCGGTGCTCGCCCCGATCCTGCTCATTCTGACGACGGTGCTCTCGTTCGGCACCGCACTCGGTGTCGCTGCGCTCGTCTTCAATCACGTGTTCGACTTCCCCGGAGCCGACCCCGCCGTGCCGCTCTACGGCTTCGTCTTCCTGGTCGCGCTGGGCATCGATTACAACATCTTCTTGATGACGCGGGTGCGCGAGGAGACGAAGCGGCATGGCACGCACGAGGGGGTGCTGCGCGGGCTCACCATCACCGGCGGCGTCATCACCTCGGCGGGCCTCGTGCTCGCGGCGACGTTCGCAGCGCTCGGCGTGATTCCGATTCTGTTCCTCGCCCAGATCGCCTTCATCGTGGCTTTCGGCGTGCTGCTCGACACCTTCATCGTGCGATCGCTGCTCGTGCCGGCACTCGCCACCGACATCGGGCGCGCGATCTGGTGGCCGTCGAAGCTCTGGCGCGATGAGCGCCGCACCCCCGAGCACCGACCGGAGCACGCCGGCTCGGTTGAGGGGCGCCACGACGATCACACGGCCGAACCGCACCCGGCGCACGCGAGCGCAACAGATTCCGCGCCGGCCGACTCGCCGCGCTGAGAACTCGCCCGGCCCCTGCGCACGAACCGCGTGGGGGCTGGCGCGATCGCCCGCAAGGGTGAACCCTGGAACCACATCGAACGATCGGGGCGGCACATGTCAGTCGGAGCAGCAGACGCACACGAATCTGGCACCTCGGGTGCCGGATCACCCGCCCCCGGGCGCGTAGTCATCGCCGGCGCTTCCGGGCTGATCGGCGAGGCCCTCACCCGCTCGCTCCGCGGTGACGGCGTGTCCGTCACGCATCTCGTGCGCCGGGCTCCCGAATCCGAGCACGAGGTGCGTTGGGATCCGGGTACCGCTCCGCTCGACCCCGCTGTGCTTGCGGGCGCACGCGCCGTGGTCTGCCTCAATGGCGCGAGCATCGGCAAGCTCCCCTGGACGCGCGAGTACCGCGAGACGCTGCGCACGTCGCGTCTCGACCCCACCCGCACCATCGCGGACGCGGTGCGCGCGCTCGGCGCCGATGCACCCGCACTCGTCAATGCCTCGGCCGTCGGCTTCTACGGGAGTCGCCCCGGCGAGCGGCTCGACGAATCGAGCTCGGCGGGCGACACCTTTCTCGCGGAGCTCTGCGTCGAGTGGGAGCGCGCGGCGCTCAGCGCGGGGGCTGACGCCCGCGTCGTGCTGCTGCGCACGGCGCCGCTCATCGACCGCGGCGGCGTGCTGAAGCCGTTGATCCTGCTCACGCGCCTCGGCCTGAGCGGGCCGCTCGGCGGCGGCAGGCAGCTCTGGCCTTGGATCACGCTCGACGACGAAGTCCGTGCGATTCGGCACGTCATCGACACCGATATCAGCGGCCCGGTGAACCTCACGGGCCCCACTCCCGCCACCGCGAACGATACTGGTCGGGCACTCGCTCGCGTGCTGCGACGGCCGTTCCTCGTGCCGGCGCCCGCGTGGGCGCTGCGTCTCGCGCTCGGTACCGACGCCGCAGATTCACTGCTGCTCAGCGACGCGCGGGTCGCACCGACAGCGCTCGAGGAGTCGGGATTCACGTTCACACACCGCACGGTCGAGGAGGCCGTCGACGCGGCGCTCGCCCGGTAGCTGGCTCCGCCCAGACCCCGTTGCTCAGGAGCGGTTCAGCGCAACAGCCTCGCGCACCAACGCGGTGAACGCAGTGTCGTCGAGCGCAGCGTCGACGTGCAGGTCGATGGCGCGTCGGGTGCCCGCGTCGAGGCTCGCGTTGAAGAGCCGGGTCGGGTCATCGAGCGATGCTCCCTTGGCGAAGGTCACCTTCACCTTGTCCTTGTAGGTCTCGACCGTGCACACGAGCCCGTCGGCCGAGAACGTCGGCACCCCATCGGGGTTCGACGGCTTGCGCCACTTCACCTCTTCAGCGACACCGGGGTCCGCCTGCAGCAGGAGTTCGCGGAGGTGCGCGACGCGCGCGCTGCGCCAGTCTTCAGTCATGACGATGATGCACCTCCGTCACACTGACATCGGAGATGGAGCGCGCGAGGAGGGTCGATCCCGCACCGCTCACGCGATGGCGAGACCGATCGCGAGCACGATCACGCCGACGAGGGGCACGGTCCCCTGCTTCACCGCTGCCCCGCGCTTGCCGGGCGACGAGATGAAGAGCACGAGCGCCGCAGCCAGCATCGATCCGATTCCGGCGAAGACGAGCGCGTTGCCGGCACCGGCGTGACCCGCGGCGGCGAGGGCGACACCCAAGACCGTGACGATGGCGAGGAAGAGGTTGTAGAAGCCCTGGTTGAACGCCAGCTCTTTCGTCGCCTCGGCCTCGGTCTCGGAGACGCCGAACGTCGCGCGAGTGCGCGCGCTCGTCCAAGTCACCGATTCCATCCAGAAGATGTACACGTGCAGCAGCGCTGCAATGATGCCGAGCACCCATCCCGCCACGATCATGGTCGTCGCCCTTTCGTCCGTTGCGTCGCCAGACTACCCGGCAGCCTGCGCCCCCGCGCGGTCGCCACCCGGAAGCTCACCCAACCGCCGCAGCTCGCCCGCTTCGAGCTCGAGCACGGTATCGACCGAGATGCGCGAGAGGAACGCGACATCATGGCTCACGACGAGGAGTGCGCCGCGGTAGGCATCGAGCGCTTCGGCAAGATGCTCCACGCTCTCGAGGTCGAGGTTGTTCGTTGGTTCATCGAGCACCAACAATTGCGCGGGAGGGTCGGCGAACAGGAGCCGCGCGAGCGAGGCCCGAAAGCGCTCCCCGCCTGAGAGCGTCGACACGGGGCGATCGGCGGCGCTTCCCCGCAGCAGCAGGCGCGCGAGCCCGTTGCGAATCGTGCCTGCCGGCACCCCCGGCGCCACCGTTCGCACGTTCTCAAGCGCGCTCACACGGTCGTCGAGCGCGTCGAGGCGCTGCGGCAGGTAGCCGACGCGCTCAGTCAGCAGGCGGGCCGTGGGGCGGCCGCCCTGCGCATCGTCGTCGGAGGGCCCTTCATCGCCGCGCAGCAGCTGAGCAAGCAGTGTGGACTTGCCCGACCCGTTGGCACCGATGAGCGCGACGCGCTCGGGGCCCTGCACGACGAACGACCGCTCCCCCGAGACGAATTCGATGACGCGACGCCCCTTTGCGAGCTCGGGATCGGGCAGCACGAGCGAGATGTGACGGTCGTCGCGCACTCGCGCGTCGGCAGCATCGACGGCGGCCTGCGCCGCGTCGACCTTGCCGTCCATGGTGCCGCGCAGCGCTCCCGCTGAGACCTGCGCAGCATTCGCGCGCTTGCCCGCGAGAATCTTGGGCAGACTGCCCGAGAGCTGCACTTTACGGGCCGTGCGCTCGCGTCGTGCGAGTTTCGTCTCGGTCTCGACGCGCTGCCGCTTCTCGGTCTGCAGCACCTGCTGGGCGGCCCGTGCGGCCTGCACGGCAGCGGCCTGCTCGTGGTCGCGGTGCTCGCGCCACGCGCTGTAGGGGCCGCCGAACGTGGTCAGCGCGCCGTCGTAGAGCTCGGCCGTGTGATCCATGCGCTCGAGCAGTTCGAGATCGTGGCTCACCACGATGACCGTGCCCGGCCAGTCGACGATGAACTCGCCGAGTCGGGCACGCGTCGCACGATCGAGGTTGTTGGTCGGTTCGTCGAGCAGCGTCACGGCCGCGCGGCGCAGCCTGAGCCCGGTGATGGCGATGAGCATCGACTCGCCGCCCGATACCTCGGCCACCCGGCGATCGAGGTCTCGCGCCGAGAACCCGATGCGGCCGAGCGCCTCGTCAGCGCGCGATTCGATGTCCCAGTCGTCGCCGACCGCGTCGAAATGACGCACATCGACGTCGCCCGCTTCGATCGCGCGAAGACCGGCCAGTGTGGGGGCGATCCCGAGCAGCTCGGCGATGGTCGTGCCGCCGTGCAGCGTCAACGTTTGCGGCAGCGTTGCGACGTCGCCGGCGACGTCGATGACCCCCGACGCGGGGGCGAGGTCGCCGGCAATGAGTTTGAGCAGCGTCGATTTGCCGGCGCCGTTGCGGCCGATGAGACCGGTGCGGCCCTCGGGAAAGGTGCCCGAGACCTCGACGAGCGAGGCCGAACCGTCGGGCCAGGCGTGGCTGACGGCGTGCAGGGTGACGGCTGATGGAGACATGGTGACTCGATTCATTCTGCGCTGTCACAGAAGGCCCCGATGCGCCGCGGAGCGCAGGGCTCGAACGCGGGTCGTCACGGGAGGGACAGCGGCATGCGGCGTATGGCCGCGAGACAGAGGATGCGTGTGCATCACGCGGCCGCACGCAATGCGTGCGATGACCGCGGAGCAGCGACTAGATTCTGTCGACCTCGATATCCATGTGCCCCAGTGTAGCGCAGCCTGCGCCGAACGCGAGCGGGCTGCGACGACGCGGGCTAGTGCGCGGCGGCCACGCGCGCCGGCGACTGCAGTCGCACCGCGCACGCGACACCGGCCAGCACAATCACGACGGCCCCGTACCCGAAACTCACCGGGGCCAACCCGAAGAACTGCACGAGCAGCCCGGCGATGACCGTCGGAATGCCGAACGCAAGGTACGACACCAAGAAGATGACCGCGAACACGTCGGCCCGCTGAGCCGCAGGAATATGCGGGGAGAGCGAACTCACCACGCCGAAGAACGCGGTGCCGAACCCGGAGCCGGTAATCGCCACGGCGACGAAGTACGCCGGGAGCGACCCGATGGCGAGTGCGGCGAGCGAGAGCGCGGTGCCGATCGCGAGCGCCGCGGTGCCGTAGATCGCGATCGTGCGCGCTGATCGTCGGCGCAGGAGGAACGCCGCGATGGCGCCGCACCCGGCGAGCACCCCGACCGAGAGCCCCTGCCAGACATGCGCCTCGCCGCCGAGCTCGACGTGCACGATGCTCGCTCCGAGCGACAGGAACAGCCCGCCGGTCGCCCACCCCGCGAAGATCGCCGGGGCGCCGCGCAGGAAGTCAGCGCGCATCGACGCCGGCACGGTGAGCTGGAATCGGAGGGATCGCAGCGCCCCCGGAGTGAGCGCGGCGGTCTCGGGGATGCACCAGAACAGCACCGCCAGCGCGAGGTAGAGGCCGGTCAGCGGCGCAAAGATTTCGGCCATGGCGTCGCCCGCGCCGTCGAGCGCGATGCCGGCGACGAGCGCGCCGATCCCGAGCCCCAGCATCGGTGCCACGGCGTTCCAGACCGCGGCGGAGCCGGGCCTCGATGCGGGCTCGAAATCGGTGATCGCCGCGGAGACCGCCGAGAGCAGCAACCCGCTCGCCACGCCCTGCACGATGCGCCCGAGCACGAGCAGACCGACGGTGTCGGCGTGCCAGAAGATCAGGATGCTGACGGCGAGCAGCACGAGGCCGAAGCTCGCGACGGGGCGGCGACCGATGTGGTCGGAGAGCGACCCGGCAGTCAGCAGAGTGAGCAGCAGCGCGACGGCGTACACCGCGAAGATCGACGTCGTCACGACCGGCGAGAAGCCGATCGTTTCGGCCAGCACCGGGTAGAAGGGCGACGGCGCGCTGGCTCCCGCCATCATGACGGTGATGGTGACGATCGACAGCGCGAACCCGAACCCGCGCCCGCGATTGCGTGCGTGCCCGGCGACACGAATACCCGAAGCGGCCATGCGATGACTCCCATCAGTTCGAAGTTTTTCGAACGAACGCGAGCTTAGTGGATTTTCAACAATGGTTCAACTATTCTCGAACCATGCCAGCCGCACCGCAGCTCCCGCATCCCTCGCGCGATGAAATCGCACTGCACGACGTGCTCTTCGCACTCAGCGATCCCGAACGCCTCGCGATCGCACGCCAATTGGTCTCGGGTCCCCTCGACATGGCGTCGTGCGAACTCACCGACCCGACGATGCCGAAGTCGACGAAGTCGCACCTCATGAAGGTGCTGCGCGAATCCGGAATCATTCGCAACGAGGCGAACGGCCGAGGTCGCCGACTCAGCCTGCGCACCGACGATCTCGAGTCGCGTTTCCCCGGGCTGCTCGACGCCGTGCTCGCCGCAGCAGCGGCACCCGCACCGTAACGGCCCGACTCAGTCGCCGAGCCTGCGCTAGACGAGGTCGGGGTTCGCAGCCGCGAACTGCTCTGCATCGTGTTCAGACATCACCCGGATCCCCTGCGCCGAGTGCGACGTCGCGGCGAGCGCTTTCACCCACGAGACGTTGATCTCCGGCGGCTTGCTCCCGAAGAAGTGGAATGCGAGATCCGCCGAAGGCGACAGCCAGAGCGAGACACGGCCGCTTCCCTCTTCTGGGCGAATCGCCCAGCTCACGAAGAAGGATTCCTGCTGCCGCAGCTTCTGCCCGATCGCCAGCTTCAGATGCGCGAGAACGCGATCGTCGAACGCGTACTCATTGCGTCCATGCACGAGATACCCCATGCGGGCATCCTCGCACACGTCGTCGCGCGGGTCACGTGTCGGCTCCGCGAACGCGCGAGGAATCCCACCCCAGGGTGGTACGGCCGATCGCCGACGGCGACGAAGCTGAAGACATGCACACCGACACCCTTCTCGCACAGCTTCCCTCCATCGTCTGCGGCATCGCCGTCATCGGATGGGTGGTGTACCGACAGACCACGTGGCGTCGACTCGAGCCCGCGCGCATCTGGCGCGCACCCGCGATCCTCGCGCTCGCCGGCATCGCCAGCATCGGTTCGGGCCTGCACGGCGGCGTCACCGTTGACCAGGTGATGCCGAGCATCTGGATCACGCTGATCACGATGGCCATCGCCGCGGTGACCGGTGTGGCCATGGGCGCCATCGCGCACTTCCGCCCGAGCGAGATCCCGCCTCGATCTCGCAGCCGCGCGACGCCGTCGGCGCTCGCCGCAGCGTTCGACACCCGCACCGGCGGCTGGGGCATCGCCCTGTGGGCCGTGGTGATCGCCGTGCGCATTCTCGTCGCGGTGATTGAGCATCGTGGCACCGGCACCGTGGGCGCCTTCTCGACGGGCGGTGCGCTGCTCACGATCGCAATGAACCGCGGCGCCCGGGCCAGTGTGCTGCTCTTCCGGGCTTCCCGCCTCGACGAGCGCGACCGCGGCACGCGCAGCGCCAACGGCCGTGCGCACGCTCCAGCCGGGGGCACTGCGGTGGCTCAGACACCGGGCACCGCGGGAGAATAGGGCGTGCCCGAAACCCCCGACGACCGCCGCGCGCTTGCGCAGGTGATCCTGCCGTGCCTGGTGGCCGCCGGGATGACCGTGGGCATCATCGCCAACGCCGCCGACGGCGCTGCGCTGCTCCCCACGGTCGTCGGCATCATCGCACTCGCAGCGTGGGTGGTACGCGCCCTCACCCACCGCCCCAACACCCCGTTCGAC
Source organism: Leucobacter musarum subsp. musarum (assembly GCF_001273845.1). Taxonomy (GTDB): domain Bacteria; phylum Actinomycetota; class Actinomycetes; order Actinomycetales; family Microbacteriaceae; genus Leucobacter; species Leucobacter musarum. The sequence goes on along the minus strand of NZ_JHBW01000086.1, from coordinate 18,466 downwards.
CTCGCACTCATCGCGGTCATGGTCGTGTGCGGATCGCTTTCGGCACCGGGCACCCAGTTCCTCGGTTTTGCCGGTGCCATCGCCGGCACGATGACCGCGCTCTCGCAGATCGAGCGGCCGTGGTGGCAGGGCATCTCCGCCGTGACGGTGGCGCTCGCCATCACGCTGGGGCTCGGCGCGATCGGCGTGAGCCCCTTCGAGCTGGTCATCGGCTGCACGGGCACGCTCGCGCTCACCACGCTGTTCGCACTGCTGCGCCGCCAGTCGCGCACACTCGTCCGAGCGCAGCGCCAGGCCCTCGTCGACCAGGTGGCCGCGTCGCAGGCTCGGGCCGACACAGCGGCATCGGAGGAGCGAGCCCGCATCGCCCGCGACCTGCACGACATCCTCGCGCACACGCTCGGCGGCCTGACGCTGCAACTCGATGCCGTCGATGCCGAGCTCGAGGCCGGTGCCATCGAGGCGGCGCAGGATCGCGTGCGCTCGGCGCATGCGCTCGCCGCACGCGGGCTCGACGAGGCACGCGAGGCGGTCGCCTCGCTGCGGGCGGCGCCGACCGCGCTGCCGCGAGCGCTCGCCTACCTCGTCGATCAGCACCGCGAGCTCGGCGGTGCGGCGACGCTCCAGATCGCGGACCTCGGCGAGGTCTCCCCCGACGTCGCCGACGCGCTGGCCGCTGCCTGCCGGGAGGCGCTCACGAATGCCCGCAGGCACGCTCCGGGCAGCGCAACGACGGTCACGGTCACCCGAATCGGGTCAGCGCGCGACACGAACCCAGATGCAAGTTCCGCGACCACTCCGAACCCGCAGACAACTGATCGCCTGGTGCTGCGAGCGAGCACTGCGCACGCTTCCGGAGCACGCTCAGCGTCCGTCGGCGGCGGGCACGGCCTCACCGGAATGCGCGAACGCATCGAGCGCCTCGGGGGTTCGCTCCGCGTCGCCGACGGCGCAGCATTCACCCTCGAGATCGAGGTTCCCGTATGACCGCGCCCATTCGAGTGCTCATCGCCGACGATCAAGACGATGTGCGCGACGGCCTGAACACCGTGCTCTCTCTCATGCCCGACATCACCGTGGTCGGCACCGCCGCAGATGGACGCCGAGCGGTCGAACTCGCACGCGAGACACGGCCCGACATCGTGCTCATGGACCTGCGCATGCCCGTGCTCGACGGCGTCGCCGCCACGGCGCTTCTCGCGCGAGAACTCCCGGCGATCCCGGTACTCGTGCTCACGACCTACGCCGACGACGCGACCATCGCTCGGGCGCTCGCCGCTGGTGCGCGCGGGTATCTCGTGAAAGGCTCGCGTCGCGGCGACATCGCGGCGGCGATTCGCACCACCGTCGCCGGTCAGTCGACGTTCTCGGGCGAAGTCGGAGCGCTGCTCGCGCGCAGCTTCGCACCGCCGGCGCCCGTGGGCGAGCGATTCCCCGCACTGACCCCGCGCGAGATCGACGTGCTCGCGCAGATGACCGTCGGGCGCAGCAACCCCGAGATCGCCGCGGCACTGCACCTCTCAGTCGCGACCGTGAAGTCGTACATCAATACGGCGTTCGCGAAGATCGGCGCGCGAGATCGCGGTCACGCCATCGCGATCTGCAACGGCACAGCGGCAGACTAGCGCCACTCCGATCGATCGGCGACCGGCACGGGAATCGCTCCGGTGATCACCGGCACCGCCGCCCGCTTCTCGGTGACATCGAATTCCTCGCGGTACGCGCCGACGAGCAACCGCGATTGCGCGACGATGGCGCTCATCGTGTTGTAGCAGAGCAGCGTCACCGGCAGCAGAATCCACTGCACGAGCATGCCGAGCGAGCGTCGCCTCGGCACTCCGTCGGGTCGCGCGGGGGTGAGTAGCAGAGTCAGCACGATGGTGATGCACACTCCGACGAGCGCGAATCGCTGCACGCCACCGATCATTCCGGGCAGATCAGCCGCGAACTGCGCGACCGAGAACGGAGGTGCGACGAGCGCGTGCGCGAAGGGCGTCGGAATCGATCCGGTCGATGCAGCAAGGGCGGGAATGCCCGCCGAGAGCGGCAATCCAAGCACTTGTGAGACGCCGTCGAGCACCGACGTGCTCGCGCTGGCCGCCTCGCGGAAGAGGATCGCGATGGGCGTACCTACGCCGCCCGACAGGCTGCCAACGATGATCGGAATCCAGGCACCGAACGCCACCATCGGCGCGACCGTCGCCAGCGTGACGTGTGAGTCGAGCAGCGTGATGAAGCGCCAGAGCGTGCGGCCGAACGGGGCCCGGCGATCCGGAGCGACAAGCCGTGAGCCGACGAACGCGATATCGGATGCGCCGTACGCCCACCGGCACAGCTGTGTGAACTGGGCCCGCAGCGTGCGACCGAGCGTTTCTCCGAGCACCGCATCTTGACTGATCGGTACGTGAATGGCCGACACCTCGTAGGCGCCGTCGAAGTGGAAGTAGCTGCGCCAGTACTGATGACCGTCTTCGACGATGGTGCGCCGGCTCCAGAAATCCATGTCGATGAGCGCCCGCATCGGCTGGGTGTGCGACGCGAAGTTGCGCAGGGTGCCGGGGCGCACGGTCGAGATGAGGTTCCAGAGCGTGTTGCCCGCCGCGATCACTCGGGTGGGGGCAGGCGCGTGCCAGAGGTTGTTCACGAAGGTCGAGATCGGCTGATACGACCGACGGCCGCGATCAGGTGCGCACGTGAATGTGTAGTTGACATTGTCGAAGTACTGAGGGTGCACGCGGTTGTCGCAGTCGAGCGTTGTCACGAGCACCCGCTCGGCGTCGATGCCGGCTCCCTGCAGCCAGCGCTCGAGCGCCCGACCGGCCCACGTGATGTTCGCGCCCTTGCCGGGGAACTCGTCAGGGAGCCCCGCGGGGTGCTCCACGGTGAGAAACGCGCGGAACTCGTGGCCGAAATTGCGCCGCAGTCGCTCGACTGTCGCCCGCATCGCCGGCCCACCGCGCTCCTCGTGGGCGAATACGATGACGAGCTGCTGCCCGTCGGTCGTCGAGCGAACGAGCGAACGAATGCTCGGCTCGATCACGTCGTACGGTTCGTTGTACGCGGCGACGATGACGGCGTGCAGCAGCTCCGAGGGCAGCGGGAACGACGCGGGGTCGGCTGCGAGGTCGGCGCGGAAGCGGTGATGCGCCGAGCTGAATGGCCGCGGCAGTGACGCGATCGCTGGGGCCGGCGATGACGGCGCGATGCCGAGTCGGGCGCGCACGATCTCGGTTTCCGTGTCGCGCACGATCGCCGACCAGTCGAGCGACTCAGCGGTCTTCAGCCGCCGAAACCCGCGAAGGGCATCGACGCCGCCGCGCACCGCGCGCACCAGCGTCATGGCGATGAACAGCATGACGAACCCCATGCCGGCGCGCAGGTCGATGAGCGAGAGCACCACCGCGACGACGGGCACGCCGATGCTGAGTACTGCGGGCAGCATCTCGAAGAAGCGGTACTCGGGAGACCGGGCCCCGCGCGGAATCTCATTTTCGGCGCGGAGGCGCGACTCCTGGCGATCGGAGCCCGAGATCGCCCCGGTCTTCTGCTGCGCAGCGGCCTGAACCTCATTCACCACACCGAGTGTATGAGCGCGTGAACTGGGAATTTTCTCGCCAGCACCAACCGTTCACACCCGAGGGCTTGACATCCGGCGCCCCTTTTCTCTGGCACCTCAGCGGCGAAGCCCCCTCACGGCACAAGCGCCCTCGCCGCACGCACCCGCGGCCTCCGAGCGTTCGTCGAGGGTTTTCGAAACGTTCACCTGCGCGATCGACGCGCCACGACCAACGCACCGAGACCGAGCAGCGTGGTGCACCCGATCAGCGCTGCGGCGAGCGCGCCACTCGCAATGGACGCACCGGTGCCGGGAAGGGCGTCGTCGGCGCTCGACGACTCGGCGCCTTCGGGCGCCGGCGACAACGGGCGCTCCGCAGATTCAGCGGGCGGCAGCGCTGCGTGCCCGCCCGGCGATTGTGTGTCCGTGCCCGATGTCGCGCCCGCTCCCGTCGCAAGCTCGTCCGGAGTCTCTCCGGGTCGCGGGCTCACGGGCTTGCTGCTGGTTCCCTGAGCGCCATCGGCGACTCCGCTTCCGCCCGTGCCTGCCGTCTCGCCACGGTCGCTCGTCTCTGCATCGTCACTCGTCTCTGCATCGCTGACGCCCTCATCGTCGAAGCAGGTGGACGGAATCGCGAACGACGAGCCGTTCTCCAGCGTGATCGCGGCGGGGCGCACCGTGCTGGCCGAGCTCGCGGCGCGGGCGGTCACTCCACGGTCACCGTCTTGACTCGGTGTTCCCAGCGAGCTGGGGTTCTGCGGCGCACTCGGCGTCCCCGTCCCACCGGGCTCCCCCTGCTCTCCCGGAAGCCCCTGCGGACCGGGCACTCCGACCTCGCCGGGGGTGCCGGGTTCGCCCGTGGGCCCGACCGGCCCGACCACCGTCACGGTGCACGCCGTATCGATACCGGGGCATGCGGGTGCCCGCTGAGCCGGCGACTCGGCATGCCTCACGACCGCTACCGCGGCCGCGGCAACGGCTGCCCGCGTCGGCTCATGGTGCGTGAGCGATAGCGCCGCATCAGTATTCGGGGTTCCGGGCAAGCCCGGCGGCCCGGGAACCCCGGGTTCACCCGTCGGGCCAGGAGCACCCTTGATACCCGGCTCCCCCTGCTGCCCCTGTGCTCCGGGCAACAGCACCACGCATACCTCGGCAACATCGGCGCAGTTGGGCGCGGCACTCTCGCCGCGCACCGTGAACAGTGTCGTCGCCGTGGCGACCATCGCACTGCGCACCACGTTCGCGCTCGTCTCGGCCGAAGGGCCGCGCGGCCCGGGCTCCCCGGTGGGCCCCTGTCGACCGGGATCACCCTGCGCTCCGGGTTCGCCCGCGACTCCGGGTTCTCCGCGAGGGGCATCCGGCACGACACACGAGGTCGGGTGCGGTGCAGCAGCGGAGGCCGGCGCGGGCGCGGCGATTCCAATGACCGTTCCGCAGCTCGCCGCACCGATCATCATCACCGTGAGCGCACCCGAAGCAGTGCGACTCCAGCGCCATCGCGATGGCCACGCGCGCGAATCATCGTGCATTGCGAACCCCCATTCGCACGACTCGTTCCCCGTTCGACCGTATCCGGGGCCTCAGTCACGCGCAAGGCGCGCTTATATGAGGTCGGGGTTCTTCTGCGCGTAGCGTACGGCGTCGTCTTCAGAGATGACCACCAGGCCCCGGTTGGAGTGCGAGAGCGCAATGAGCACTTTTACCCATGCAGGATTCAGTTCGGGCGGGCGGCTTCCCGCAAACCGAAACGCCACGGTCGTATAGGGAGACAACCAGACCGAAACGCGTCCACTGCCTTCTTCCGCCGACTTCGTCCAGCTCACGAAAAAGCATTCCTGCTTCTTCAGCTTCTGCCCGATGACCATCTTGAGATGCGCCAGCAGGCGATCCTCGAACTCGTACTCAGTGCCCCCATGTATCAAAAACCCCATGCCGCCCAGTGTGTCAGTCGGTCGGTTGCAAACTGCGTCTCTCGTGCCTCGCCACGCAGAGCGGTACAGAAGACGCAAGAACTCTTCGCCCCCGCACGCGAAACCGCGCCAGTATGCGGCATAACGCGCACCGAAATGCATTGCATATTCTGCTTCGTTTGACCACCCCTGCCGAGAGCTTTGTTGCACTCAATACGCTCGACCACACGTGCACCTTCGCGCGTCACCGCGCAGCGCGAAAGGATCGTTCGACACCCGTGCCACCGACCGAGATTCGTCGCTTCCGCTCCACTGATGCGACCACCGTTGCGCAGACCTGGGCGGAATTCGCCCCCAGCTCGCAGCTCGTCAGCATCGACGACGATCGCAGCAAGCTCGAGTGGTTCTCTGCCGCTGCGACCGGGTTCTCACTCGTGCGGTACGAGCTCTCGGCGCAGGTGGAGTCGTCGATCGCTCCTGAAGACCAGCTCTTCACCTGCAGTGTGCACTCGCCTCGCGGCGGCGCCGAGACCGATCGACGCCCGCTGCCGCACGGGCGCCCCTGGGCCTCGCACGGCCGCCCTGTGCGTGCGCAGTGGGAAGATTCGGCGATTGTGCACGCCATGGTCTTCGAGCGCGGTCACGCGCAACGACTGGCACGACAGATGATCGGTGACGATGCACTCACGATCCAGTTGAAAAAGCCTGAGGCCGTCGGCGACGCCGAAGCCGCGCAGTGGGAGCGCACCTTCACCTATCTCACCGCGGCAGTGCTGTCGGGCGACGCCACGCTCGACCCCGAGACGGCGGTCGGCGCCGGTCTGCAACGGCACGCCCTGTGGACGATTCTCACGACGTTCTCGACGACATTCACCGATTTCTGGGAGAACGCGCCGCAGCGCACGGCTGCCCCCGATACGGTGCGCCGCGCGCTTGCCTACATCGACGCCCACGCCCAAGACGCGATCACCATCGATGACGTCGCCGCGGCCGCGCACATCTCGACTCGTGGGCTGCAGTACGCGTTCCGACGGTCGATGGAACTCACGCCGAGCGAGTATCTGCGCCGCGCCCGCTTGGCCGGAGCCCACCACGATCTGCTCGACGCGTTCCCCAGTGACTCCGTCGCGAGCATCGCACGTCGCTGGGGGTTCTCGAACGTGTCACGGTTCTCGACGGCGTACCGCATCGAGTTCGGCGTGCACCCCGGCCGCACCCTCTCAGCAGATCGCTGACGCGGCGCACACCCCTGCCGCGCGGCACACCACCGGCGCGCCGCTCACCGCAACCCGTCAGGCGCTCTCGTCGGGCGTTGGGGTCTCTTCGCCGGTCTCGGGGTGCCGAATCAGTTCGGGATTCTCTTGCCCGTAGCGCGGATTCTTCTCTTGCCCCTCCGAGCCGTAGTCTTCGGTCGAACCATCGAGTACCGGGTGGTCGAGCGTCTCACCCGAGCCGAAATCGTGGACGGTACCGCCACCGTTCGATGCTTCGTGCTCATTGGCGGGGTGGGGGTGGGTGTGTGATTCGGTCATGACGTGCTCCTTCCCAATGGGATCTCCACGCTAGGTGCTGCGATGCGGCGGCGCCACGGGGTGACGCTCGATGCGCGAACGTGCTAGCCGGCGCGACGCGGTGCCGGTCGAGGCTCCGCGCCGAGTGACATGCCGCAAGTGTCATCCCTGTACCACGGCGCAATGTCAACCCGGCATGCCCTGTGATCCCGTTGTCGGCGGCGACGCGTAGCATCGCTCGTACGAGAGGAGCATCGATTTGGGCATCCGAGAAGAACACACGCTCGCGAACGGCAGTTCGCGGTTCGACGCGGCAACTGCAGAGGAGACGCTCCGAGAGCTCGACGAACAGTATGCGAACGGTGAACTCAGTCGGCATGCCTACTTTGCGAAGAAGCGCGCCCTCGTTCGCCTATTCGTGAAGGCGACGACGACCCCGCGTCGCACGCGGCGAGAAACCGAGCACGACGCTGAGCAGGCCGCTCGCGCCTTGTCACCTGACGTCGACTCAACGGCGTCCGCGAGAGTTACGCGCGACGGTACTGCGCCGTGATCGGGCAGTCGAAGGGGTCACGAGCGGCGAGGCCGACACGGTTCAAGTAGTCGATGACAATCGCGTACGAGCGCCACAGCGAGGTCTCCGTGTACGGAACATCGAGCGTACTGCAATGTTCACGCACGATCGCGCGAGCACGTGAGAGATGCGGCCGGGCCATGCTCGGGAACAGGTGGTGCTCAACCTGGTAGTTCAGTCCTCCCATGAGCCACGTCGCCCACCAGCCACCGCGAATGTTGCGTGACGTGCGTACCTGCTTCGAGAAGAAGTCGAGCTTCGCATCATGCGCGATGACGGGCATGCCCTTGTGGTTCGGAGCAAAGGAGGCACCCATGTAGACGCCGAAAACAGCCAGCTGCACCCCGATGAAGGCGAACGCCATGCCGACCGGCAGCAGCAAGAACACCGGAACCAAAATCAGCGCGAAACGCGCGGCGATGATCGACAGCTCCGTCCACCGCCCCGACACTGGGCCCCGGCTGAAGAGATACCTGAAGCTGTGCAGATGAAGGTTCGCGCCCTCGAGTGTGAGCAGCGGGAAGAAGAACCAGCCCTGCCGCTTCGTGATGGCGCGACGCAGGCCGCGTGCCTCAACCGCGTCTTCTTCAATGAAGGAGATCGTGTCGACCTCGATGTCGGGGTCTTTGCCTACCTTGTTGGGGTTCGCGTGGTGGCGGGTGTGCTTCGAATCCCACCATGAATAGCTCATGCCGATTGCGCCCGACAACCAGCGGGCAAGACGATCGTTCGCGGGCCCGGTGGAGAGGATCTGACGGTGTGCCGCTTCGTGGGCGAGAAACGCCGTCTGCGTGAAGATGATGCCGAGCGCACCGGCGATGAGCAGCTGGAACCAGCTGTCGCCGAGCAGAATGAATCCGGTGACCGCACCGCCGAAAGCGAGCACGATCGCCGAGCCGACCAGCGAGTAGAACCAGGGCGCTCGTCGCAACAGCCCCGACTCACGCACCACCTGCGACACGCTCGTGTAGGCCTTGGCGATCGGCGGAAAGTCGGCGGCGCCCGATCGCGTCGGTCGCAACGGCCCAAGGCCTTCGAGGGTGCGCGTAAGTTCAGCCGCCATGATCAGCACCGATTCCGTTCCGAGCCGATTCGCATCGGCCCTGGTCAGCCATGGGCGGGTGCCGATCGCTACGCCCACGCTAGCGGTCGGACCATGCACGAACCTGCATCGATGGCGTTGCCAGGCGCATGCTCAGCCGTTTGCCTCCTCGCACTCAGGTTCGCCCCCCTCACGACGCCGATTTCAGCGCATCGTCGCGGGTGCGCTCGAGCAGCTCACGGAGAACGTCTCGGTCGATTGGTGCAAGCCGGGTGAGGTACAGGCACGCCACGCTGGCGCGATGGGGCCCGAGGCGTTCAAGCAGGTCGGGCCAGCGCTCGGCGAACCCCGAGGTGAGATAGATGGTGTGCTTCGATGCACCGGGGGCGAAGGCGATCACGGGCATGCGACCGGAATGGCCCGTGTCATAGGTGTACCCGACCTCACCGAACCCGATGATGCGGCCGGCCCACACCACGGGCTGCTCTCCGCTCACGGCGCGGTGCAGTTCGAGAAGTTCGTCGACCTCCGCGCGCCGCGGTCCGCTCGCCTTCGCGAGCACCTCGTCGACGGGAGCATCGGAGGGAGACATTGCCGGTTGCTTCGGGGACATGGTGCATTCCTTCCCGTGGGGCCAGAAGTGGTGAAACATCGCCACACTCGCGAGTACTGATTCTCGCAGTGTTTCCGCATCGACCAGGTTCAGCGTACTCGGCATCGGCACTCGCGTACCCCGGTTCTCCCCCGCAAGGGGGATGTGCGCAGGCATCCGGACACGTAGGTTCGCCCTATGAGCACGCAACGACCGACGCCGCCGGGGCAGCGCGAGCCGTCTGACGACGACCCCGGTGCTGGCCCGAACCGCCGGCTCGCCTATGGGCTCGTGTTCGGCGCGCTAGCAGGCGTCGTCATCGGCGTACTCACCGACAACATCGGGCTCTGGATCACCATGGGGCTCTCGCTGGGCATCTGCTTCGGGGTGGCGTTCTCGAACCCGAGCAAATAATCACCCGCTATTACGCACCTGATCGTAGGCAGCGAGCGCCCGTGCGCGCGTCGCGCGGAGGTCGACGATCTCGGGGTACATCACGCTGTCTGACGCCCAGAGATTCACGTAGTGCCCATCGGGGTCGAACTTCTTCTGCTGTGTCGCCGGGTTGAAGATGCGGAAGTAGGGGGCCGCGTCGGCTCCGCACCCCGCGACCCACTGCCAGTTGAACGGGTTACTGGCTTCATCGGCGTCGACGAGGGTGTCCCAGAACCACGCCTCACCGATCCGCCAGTCCGTGAGCAGATTCTTGGTGAGAAACGACGCCGTCACCATGCGCACCCGGTTGTGCATGTATCCGGTGTGCCACAGCTCGCGCATACCCGCGTCGACGAGACCGTAGCCGGTCTGGCCCTGCTGCCAGGCGCGCAGCTGCTCGGGGTCGGGCTCTTTCCACGGGAAGCCGTCGAACTGTGCGTTCAGGCCGTGCAGGTGCAACGGCGGGTTGTGAAACGTCGTGTGCCAGGCGAACTCGCGCCAACCGAGCTCGGAGAGGAACGTGCCCACGTCTTTACCCGACTCGAGCGCCCGGTGCCAGATGGTGCGCGGGCTGATCTCGCCCCACCGGAGGTACGGCGAGAGCCCCGAGGTGACGTCTTCGGACGGGAAGTCGCGCTGCGTCGCGTACTCGCTCGTGGGGCCGTCCAAAAACTTGGTGAGGCGGAGCGATGCCGCACGCTCGCCCGGGGTCCACGTCTCGGCGATCCCGCCTGACCAATCGGGAGTCGTCGGCAGCAGGCCCCAGTCTTCGAGTGCGTCCGATGACGGAGGCTCGGCGACGCCGCGCAGCGTGCGCGGGCGCGGCAGCGGCGCGGGCGGCGCCGGCATACTCAGGCACGCGCGCCAGAACGGCGAGTACACGCGGTAGTGCCCGCCGGTCTGGGTCTCGATCGTCCACGGCTCGAACAGCAGCCCGCCCGGGTACGAGTGCGTGTCGACGCCGTCCGCGCGCAACTGCTCCTTGATGCGGGCATCGATGTGCCGCTCGGAGCCGTAGCGGCGATTCCAGGCCACGCGATCCGCCCCCGCTTCGCGCACGACGGCCGGTACGATCTCTTCCGCGCGGCCGCGCCGCAACACCAGCGGCACACCGTGTTGCTCGAGTGACGCCTGCAACCGGGTCAGCGAATGGTGCAGCCACCACTTCGTCGCGCCACCGAGGGCGCGCGTCTCGTCCGATTCCTCGTCGAGCACGAACAGCGCAACCACGCCGTCCGGGTCATCGGCGAGCGCGCTGAGTGCCGCATGGTCGGCGAGGCGCAAATCATCTCGGAACCAGATCAGAGCCGTCATGCGTCAATCGTAGGGTTCCGGCGGCCACTGCCGCTCGGGGTTGCGCTGATGCGGTCGAGGTCATGCGCACCTTTGCGTTCCGACCCACCAGCGGGGTTGCTCACTCCCCGGCGCACCAGGAATGCTGGGGATGTCGCGTTTCAAGCATTCGAGGGGAGATCCATGGCGCAGCAGTCGCAGTCCTTCCCCGCTCCCTTCGTGCGCAGACCACGAGACTGGGCTTTTGCAGCCGCTGCAGTGATCGCCGCCATCTGGCTTCTGGTCTGGGCGTTCGGGGCGTTCGGCGGCCCCGCAGACTCCTCATCGGTGCAGCGCGACCTCGTATTCGAGGCACAGACGGCCTCCGCCGAGTCGATGAGCGTGCGGTACATCGTCGGCGATGACGACGTCACCGAAACGGCCGAGCGCGTGTTCACCGAGGAGCGCCGCTCCGATGTCGACCATGTGCAACTGATCGTGCAGCTGCCCGCTTCGGCGACCGACATCCGCACCGTGTCGTGCCGTGTGTCGGTCGCCGGCACCGTCGTCATCGAGCGGTCGAGCGACACCGGGTTCGTCGACTGCACCACCGAGATCGGTGGCACGACAGCTGAGTAGTCGTGCGAGCTACACCACGGTCAACGCGACACGTTCGACGGTGTCGTCGAGAAACCCCTGTGTGAACCGCTCGGCATCCTCCGCGACGAGCGAGCGGCAGAGTTCCGCGACGAGATGGTCGCTGCCGGCGGGCAGCGCATTGATTCCCACCGCGGCCGGGCCCGCGCTGATGAGCGCGGCCTGGTTGAGGAAGTGCACGCGGTGCGCCCAGCTCTCGGCTTCGGGGGTTCGCGGCGTCGCGGTCATTCCTCGACCGAGGTAGGGGTACCGGCCCAGCCGCGCATCGGCCGAATCGCTGCCGAGGTCGGCGCGATCCGCCCAGGTCGCGATGCCGTCGCGCAGCGACGCGAGCCACGGCACGCGGGTCAGGTCGACGGTGAAGCCGGTGCCGGCGATCAGCAGGTCGAATTCCTCTTCTGCACCGCTCGTCAGGATGACGACTGCGCGGCCTCCGCGTTCGTGCACCGACTCCCAGGCAGACCCGAAGCGCAGGTCGAAGGTATCGAAGTCGGTGCAGCGCGCCACGGAGTGCTGCGGCGGCGGCACCGAGAGCGACAGCGTGCGACGCCCGATCGCGAGCCGGTCGGCATCGGGCAGCGCGTCGAAGTGCCGGAAGATGCCGCGATTCTCGAGCGACCGCAGGCCGTTGACCGTGGGCAGGTGATCGCGGCGCACGAACTGCGTGACCTGCGCGCCGGCCTCAAGCGCGGTCGCAGCGTTGTCGAACGCGCTCGCCCCCGCGCCGAGCACCGCCACGCGGGCGCCGCTCAGCCGGTGAAGCGGCAGATCGTGCGACGAGTGGCGCCAGAGCTCCGGTGAGAGCGTGCGCGTCCACTCGGGCAGCACCGGGCCGCCGATGCCGTCGGTGCCGGTACAGACCACGACGCGGCGCGCGGTGACCGACGACCGTGTGCCCCCTTCGTCGAGGTGCACCGCCAGACCGGTCGCGGTCGGCACGACGTCGGTGACTTCGGTTCCGCTGCGCACAGTGAGATCGAAGACGCGAGTGATCCAGCGCAGGTAGGCCATCCAGAGCTCACGCGGAATGAGGTCGAGATGATCCCACTCGGGTTCGCCGTACTGCGCGCGATACCAGCTGTGGAAGGTCGCAGAGGGAATGCCGGTGTCGGGTCCGTGCAGCTCTTTCGCGGTGCGCAGTGTGCGCATCCGTGCCCACGTCGCCCACGGGCCTTCGAACCCCTCCGGAGCCCGGTCGACGAGCACCACGCGCTCCACCCCCTCGCGGCGCAGCTTCGCCGCGGTGGTGAGCCCGGCCTGACCGGCCCCGATGATCACGACGTCGACGTCGTCGGCCGCGAACAGTGACGCATCGTCGGCTGCGCGCACGGCGTGCACCGCGTGCGCGCCCATATCGCGACTCACGTCGGCCGCGTCATGCGCCGCCGCACGCGTCCACGTGGTCGACGGATACGCCACCATTGCGGCGTCATCCGCGACAACGCGTTCGAGGCGGTCGAGGCCGTCGAGGCCGCTCATCGCGAGGTCAGCCCTGCTGCGCGGCGAGCGCCTCGGCCGTGACGTCAGAGGTGATGACGGTGGTGAGATCCGGCACACCCGTGATGAGGCCCGAATCATGCTGCAGCTCACCGACGCGGTTCATCCAGTCGATGTCGGTGTCCGAGGGCACCGTCACTTCGTAGTGGCGACGGTCGATGGTGATCTCAGCCGCCTCCTTCGTCATGCCCGTGGCCTCAGCCATGTAGTCGCGCGCCTCGGTCGGGTTCGCATTGATCCAGTCGGTGGAGGCGATGTAGCCCTCGATGAACGCCTTGATCGATTCGGGGTGCTCATCGAGGTACTTCTGGGTCGTCTGCATGACGATCGGGTTCAGGAAGAAGTCGTCGCCCGTGACGATCGGCTTCGCGAGATCCTGCAGCTCCGCCTGCGCGAAGAACGGATCCCAGGTGTACCAGGCGTCGATCGCGCCCGAGGTCAGCGCCGCGAGCCCACCGTCGTTGGGCACCTGAATGTAATTGATGAAGTCAGGATCGCGCCCGTCCTTCTCCAGCATCAGCGACAGGAACGGCGGCAGCGTCGCCTGGAAGCCGCCGACCGTCTTGCCCTTCAGGTCGTCGACGCTCGCGATGTCTGAGCCCGGCTTGACGAGCACCGCGTGGGTCTCGGGGCTCGCCTCGGTGAGCGCGAGGATGCGCACGTCGCCGGTGAGCAGCACACCGGGGTCGTAGCCGCCGATCACGATGTCGGTGTGGCCGCCGGTAAGCGCCTGCACCCCGTCAGGGCCCGAAGCGACGTAATCGATCTGCATGCCCGAAGCGTCTGCGCCGAACGCATCGTCGAAGAGGCCCTGCTTCAGACCTGACGGCAGCGTGGGGTACGAAGCGACGGTCGAGACACGGGGCAGATCGATCGAGCTCGCGTCATCGCCCGAGGCGTTGCTGCCGGATGCTGCGCCGGCGCAGCCCGAGAGCAGGGTGGCGAGCGCTGCGGCTGCGGCGAGCATGCCGAAGCGCATGCGTGAGGAGGTCTGCATCAGTGGTTCCTTCGAACTGGGGGTGGTGGGTCTGGGAAAGGTTCAGTGCACGAGGTCGAACTGCGCGAGCAGACCGGCGCGGTAGGCACCGAACTCGGCGTTCGCCCGCACCCGAGGGTGCGGCAGGTCGATCTGTTCGATGTGCTGCACGCGGCCGGGGCGGGGCGCCATGACGACCACGCGATCCGCAAGCACCACGGCCTCTTCGATGTCGTGCGTCACGAGCACCGCGGTGGTGTTCTGCGTGCGCCACACTTCGCGCAGCGCCTCCTGCATCTCGACGCGCGTGAACGCATCCAGTGCCCCGAACGGCTCGTCGAGCAGCAGCACCTCGGGGCGAGGTGCGAGGGCGCGAGCAATCGCGGTGCGCTGCGCCATACCGCCCGAGAGCTGATGCGGGTAGGCGTCGGCGAAGGCTTCGAGATGCATGAGCGCGAGCAGTTCGTCAGCGCGCGCATTCTTGGCCTCGCGGCCCTCGGTGACGCCGAACAGGATGTTGTCGCGCACGTTGAGCCACGGCAGCAGCCGGTGCTCTTGGAAGACGACACCGCACTCCACACTGGGGGCCACGACGCGTCGCTCCCCCACGTGGATTGCGCCCGTGAACCCGGTATCGAGCCCCGCGATGCCGCGCAGCAGGGTCGACTTGCCGCAGCCCGAGGGTCCGACGAGTGCGACGAACTCCCCCGCATCGACGGTGAAGTCGACGTCCGAGAGTGCGACGACGTCGCTGCTCGTGCCTGCGAACACGCGCGATACGTGCTCGATGCGCAGTTGCTTGCTCATGCGTTCATGTCTTTCTCGATGTTGTCGCGCCAGCCGAGCAGACGGCGCTCGAGCAGCCGCACGAGCGAGTCGACGATCTTGCCGACGGCGGCGAAGACGATCAGCGCGGCGAGCACGATGTCGACGCGCACGTATTCGCGACCGGTCTGCATCCAGTAGCCGATGCCGGTGTTCGCGCCCGTGAGCTCGGCGATGACCAGTGCGAGCCAGGCGATCCCGAGCCCGAGCCGCACGCCCTGGAGGATGCTCGGCATCGCCCCCGGGATGATGATGCGACGCAGGGTCTGCCACGTGGAGAGCTCGTAGACGCGGCCGACTTCGAGCAGCTTGCGGTCGATGCTGCGGATGCCCGCGAAGACCTGAATGTACATCTGGAAGAAGGTCGCGACGGCGATCAGGATCACCTTCGGCGGCTCTCCCAGGCCGAACCAGAGAATGAACAGCGGCACCAGTCCCATGATCGGCACGGTACGGAGCATCTGGAATGACGGATCGAGCAACCGCTCCGATACCTTCGACAGCCCGGTCAGCGCACCGGCGGCGAGGCCCAGCGCACCGCCGATCGCGAAACCGAGCAGCCAGCGACCGACACTCGCGCTGAGGTTGGTGACGAAGGATCCGTCGAGCACCGCGCTCCAGAAGGCCTTAGCGACCTCGACTGGAGACGAGAACAGCACCGGGTTGATCCACTGGAACTGGTAGGCCGCGAACCAGACGAGCACGATGGCGACCGGCAGGATCCAGCCGATCGGGAAGCGCTTGCGGGTTCGGATCCGTGCACGCGATTCGGGCGTCGTCGGAGCGTCGCCCCGAACCGGCTGCCGAAGGTCGCTCGCCGGGCGCGAAACGTCCAGGCTCTCCGCCGTCATCTGCCCTGCCTTGCATTCTGAGCGACCGAGACTCGGGCGCCCGACCGGGCACCTCGCATCACCAACGCTGATCGCGAATCGCAACAAATACTTATCGTAGGGATTGCACGGTGTCACCTTCGGCGAATGTGACGCCGCGTTACAGGCAGCCTGCATTGCAAAACCGTAGGCCTGAATCTAGTAGGAGATCTGAAGCGAACCTCGGGAAACTTCCGTTCGGCATACCTTCGTCAATTTCAACGCAATATATACAGTATTGCAAAACGGACATATCGAACCGACAGGCAGAACTTAGCAAAAACCCGAGCTGGGTTAATCTACTTCACACAATGACAAAACTATTCCTCATTGCCGCGGGCTTCATCGGTGCCACCGTGGTCGTCCTGACTGCAATGGTTCTGATTTTTGGCCAAATCAAAACTCGATCCGCGGACCTGACCGCCATTGGAACGCTCGGCGCCGTCTTCGCCTCATTACTTTTTTCGATCGATTCGGTATTGAGGGAAAGAAAGCGCGACGCGAGCATCGAGCGAGAATCCCAGAATGAGAGATACCGCGGTCAGGCTGAGGCTATTTGGTGGTGGCTTGAGGAGTGCCCCGTGCACAAATCACCATTCCTCACTCTCTCCATCGAAGAGTATGTCGCGGACTTTTCGCTCGAACGCACGGATCGCTGTTGGGGCATCAACCTAGTCGTAGAGAATCGCTCTGATCACCCAATCAACCACATTGCCCTCGTGAGCAGCGAATACATCAAGGCGGACCTCACCTTGGGTTTTTATGAGACTCTCGGCGGCTCTTCGAAACGCACCTATCACTTGTCGGCGGCCGGTTGCAGCTTGCTCTATACGCCCCCCTACCCCGGTACTTCTGTTCATTTTGCCGACAGCAAGGGCATGCAGTGGGTGAGGGAGGTGAATGGCAAGCTGAAGGAGAGTGGCCTGAACAGCAGCGAAGTAAAAACGATGGCGGAGGAAGCCGAGAGCGTCCAGCGCACGACAGCGTCCAAGGCGGCAGGCGCTACGTATGATCAACGGCTTCGCGATGACATAAATGGTGCAATAGAGGACGGCACATTCGAATCCCGAATCGAGGAGTTTGACCACCGCACTTTCCTGCTGCTCCAGGACTTGCAGCCGGGACATCCAAGGCGACGCAAAGCCGAATTGTGGTGGCAATGGCGGTCCGGAAAGTCTCGCAGCCTGTGGTAGCGCATAGCTAATCGATGAGACTCCACCCTCACGCGGCTAAACAGAGTCACAAGAACGCACAGTGCTTCGTATTGACATAACGAAAATCTTGAGTTAGTTCGACCTGCCGATTTCAATATAATGAGGGCCACGTCCCCATTTGTCGCGAATGAGGCGCGGGCCTCGGGAATCGAACTCCACTCCCAAAAGCTTCGACTTCTACGCGCCATGGAAGGAAGCTAAAGCAAGGCTCCACCACCACCTGGCGCTTCCATTTCCCCTATTTCCAACGGACAAATAAGCACGCTCCTATAGGGATTAGACAAGCCAGGGAGAGTTTCGCCGCTTCGGATTGAGCACGAGCTGCCAAGACTCACAGCGCAGTTCAATAAAGCTAGAGTGCTTCAATCAGTCTGCGTTCTTCCACAGAACGTAGGCCCAATTGCGTGATATGCGCTGCATCATCGGTGAGCGTGATGAAGTAGCAATCATGTAAAGATCGGAGAGTACGGCTTGCATTTTTGCGCAGATTTACGGGAAGCCATGAGCTGAGGACTTTTCGATCAATTGGTCGATCGCCCCACCAATATAAGAGCACTAACAGATGATCGTTGTGGCTGACTTTTTTCAATATTCGAGGCTTGCCGTCGAATACTTGAATCATGGGAACTTCACGTCGAACGAGCGCCTCGATGATGTCTTGCGCCTCACTTGCAGACACATTGTGATACAAGCGCACGAGCTCCGCCAGGATCCAATCGAGATTGGCAATCACAAGCGTGGCGTCCTGCAAGTTCGGATCAATACCATCGCTCAGGTGTGCAGTATTTCGCTTGTTCCTAATGTCATAAACGATGCGAATAGCACGCGGCAGATGGAGCCTGACGCTTTCCGGGAAAGACCCTAACGACAGTTGGCCGAGTTTGACAATCACCCCATCAGCTTTGAACTTGGGGTCCGCCAGGGGCGTGTAGGTCCCGCACGTCTGCCATTCCAAGATCCGCAGCACTGCTTCGGAGAAGCGACCACCTTCGACTGCGTTCGGGCGAAAGTCACCAAGATGGAACTTACGCTTCGCTGCAACAAATGCACTCAAGGCCTCCGAAGCAAGTTCGGCAGGGACTCCCGCAGAAGTCAACCCCTGCTCGATCGTTGCAAGTTCTAAGAGTTGCGCCAAGTAGTTCACTCCCCATTTCCGCGAGCAACACCCACGACGGCGCGCAGCGCGGATTCAATCTCGCCGGGTTTGATTCGCAGGACACGGTTGCTACCCGTACCGGACAGCACCGTTCCCGCAGCCGCACCCATATGAGCGAAGAAGTTCTTTCTGTCATAGCACTTCAGGCGGAGGCACTCTGCACGAATAAGCTCAACCGACACTGCCGGCTCGTCTGCCACGTAATAGTATGCAGCTGCAACTGCAGTCGCGACCGCCTTAGCCTTTGCCGCCGTCGATTCCCCGAGCCTTCGGGCCGCAACATTTACATGGGCCGCACCATCGTCTCCGAAGAAGAAAACTTCAACCAGTTCCGCAACACCAACGGTGGATTCCTTTGCAAAGGGTCTGATGCACGTTTA
>NZ_JHBW01000085.1 GCF_001273845.1 Leucobacter musarum subsp. musarum | reverse complement strand
AAACAAAACGGGTGCGGGGCAACCCCGCAGGAATCACGAACACGCACGTCGCGAACAACATCCGCACCGCCCGCCAGGCGATCGGCATGGACTTGCGCACCCTCTCCGACGGAATCGCCGCCACCGGGCGGTAGCTCTCCCCGTCAGGGATCAGCAAACTCGAAGCCGGGGATCGCCGCGTCGACGTGGACGACCTCACCGTCATCGCCTACCTCC
>NZ_JHBW01000084.1 GCF_001273845.1 Leucobacter musarum subsp. musarum | reverse complement strand
GCTTCACCCTGCGCTGCCGGTGGCTCGTCTTCGCGGCGTTCATCGTGGTCGGCGAGGCGATCCTCGCGTCCGCCGGCAGCGCGGGGCCGGAGGACGGGATGAGTCTGGTGGCGCTGGGCCTCGCGGTCACCGGCATCGGGATCGGGCCGCTGCTGGTGACGCTCTACGGCTTCGGTTCGGCGCGCAGCCCCGAGGGACGCTCGGCCACCGTCATGAC
>NZ_JHBW01000083.1 GCF_001273845.1 Leucobacter musarum subsp. musarum | reverse complement strand
GCGGCGTGGCCAGCTACAACCGCGCGGCGCGCTGGACGCTCGACCCCGCCGCCCTCGACCGCGCGAACGAGCAGACGATCGGGATCGTGCAGATCGAGACCCGTGGTGCGGTCGACGATCTCGAGGCGATCGCCGCGACCCCCGGGGCCGACGTGCTCTTCGTGGGGCCGCAGGATCTCAGCTACGCGCTCGGCGTGCCGCGGCAGTTCGACGATCCCGGCTTTCAAGAGGTGCTCGACCGGGTGG
>NZ_JHBW01000082.1 GCF_001273845.1 Leucobacter musarum subsp. musarum | reverse complement strand
GCCCGATGTCGTCGATGGTGAGGCCGGCGCGCTGCAGCGCCTTCTCGGTGGAGGGGACGGGGCCGAGGCCCATGACCTCCGGCTGGACGCCGGCGAAGCCGAAGCCGACGAGACGCATCTTGGCCGAGAGGCCGAGTTCCTTGGCGGTGTCGGCGCCCGCGAGCAGCGACATGGTCGCGCCGTCGGTGAGGGGGGACGCGTTACCGGCGGTGACGCGTCCGTGCGGACGGAACGGGGTCTTGAGGCCCGCGAGCC
>NZ_JHBW01000081.1 GCF_001273845.1 Leucobacter musarum subsp. musarum | reverse complement strand
CCCTGGTGCTGTCCCAACCCCTTCCCTGACGCACGGGTCGGTCTCTCATTCGGACGGTACGCCTGTTTTCTTGTGAAGTCAACGCTCGCCCGGTTCCATCTCCGCAGATGCGGATCTAGACTGCGTATCATGACGCATTACCGGATCAGCGAGGCCGCCGCTCTGATCGGAGTGAGCGATGACACCATCCGCAGATGGGCTGCGGATGGGATCCTGAAATCCTCCGTCGACGCCTCCGGCCGCCAGGTGGTATCGGGGCGATCCCTCGCCGCAAGAGCCCTCGCGATCGCCCCGGCGGCGCACGAGGATTCCTCTGTGC
>NZ_JHBW01000080.1 GCF_001273845.1 Leucobacter musarum subsp. musarum | reverse complement strand
GAGGCAGGGACGCAAAGAGAAGATTGGGGGCTAATGACGGCGCTAGCATAAGTGAGGTGAAAGGAGAAGAGGGAAGAAAAAGGAGAGAAGAGAGGAGAAAGGGGAGGAGGAGGAAAAGAGAAAAGGAGAAGGAAATAAAAAATCACGAAAGTACGACGGATTCAGGCAGAGTTCGAGGAGAGAGAAAATAGAAGAGAAAAGAGAGAGAAAAGAAGAGAAATGAGAGAGGAGGTAGAAGGTGGCGAAG
>NZ_JHBW01000079.1 GCF_001273845.1 Leucobacter musarum subsp. musarum | reverse complement strand
TGATGCTATGGGCGTAGTAAGAAAAGAAGAAGCTGATAGTGCACACGGTAGGTGAAGGAGGAGAGAGAGGAGGAGGAATAGAGGAAAAGAGGGGAGAGAGGAAGGAAGAGAAGGGGAAGAGAAAAGAGAGAGAAGTGCTGAGTGGTCTGAAAGTAGCGATAGGATGAATTACGGGAAAGGAGAGAGAATGGAAAGAAAAAAGAGGAGGAAGGGGAGGAGGGGAGTTGAAGAGGTGGATGATGCTGGCGA
>NZ_JHBW01000078.1 GCF_001273845.1 Leucobacter musarum subsp. musarum | reverse complement strand
TTCCAAGTGAAACCAACAGCTCCAACTGTAACACCTCAAAATAATGGAGATGTGGTAGTTGCACATAAGAACAAGACAAATGTAACCAAATTAAGTTTCACATATACAAATGGTAGTGGTGCACAACAAACAGTTACTGCAACAAAAAATGGTAGTCGTTGGACATTAGACAACTCTTCAATAGATGGAGTAACGATTGATGAAAGTACAGGTGCAGTGACCATTAAAG
>NZ_JHBW01000077.1 GCF_001273845.1 Leucobacter musarum subsp. musarum | reverse complement strand
CTCGGAGATGGGTATAAGGGACAGCACCTCGTTGGCGCGCAGAGCGGCGCCGCCCAGCAGGGCCTCCGCGCCGAGCACGGCGGTCTTGCCGCCGGGCCCGGCGCACAGGTCGAGCCAGCGCTCGCCCGGCGCCACGACGCCGACCCTCGTCAGCGCGAGCGCCGCGAGCTGCGATCCCTGGTCCTGCACGCGCACCCGACCCTCAGGCGCGTCGAGCGCAGCGACGACCCGCGCCGGATCGCCCCCGGCC
>NZ_JHBW01000076.1 GCF_001273845.1 Leucobacter musarum subsp. musarum | reverse complement strand
TTTCGGGTGTGCGGCGCGCCCGGGAAACGGTGTTTTCGGGCTCGTAGGCCTGGTTTTTGCCGGTTTTGGGGGTGTAGCGGGCGGGTGTGGGGGTGGGTGTCTGGGGGTTGTCGGGAACATGAATTGGCGGTTTCCTGCGGCAACACGCCCGGGATGTGGGCTCGTGTTGCTGGGGGTGTGGGATCCACGTAATCTATTCCCTTGTCAGCGCGACGAAGCCGGACTGAAACGGTCCGGTTCTTCTTCATGCGCTTCTCACCACAGTTCATGTGGTAAGTTAGACAGGTTGCTGTTCGGAGCT
>NZ_JHBW01000008.1 GCF_001273845.1 Leucobacter musarum subsp. musarum | reverse complement strand
CGTGTAGCGCAGCCGCGCGATGCGGCGTCCATCCATGCGCTCGACGCGCAGCGTGCCGCCGTCGGCGAGCATCACCTCGTCGCCCGGCTCGGGGATGCGGCCGAGCTCGCGCAGCACGAAGCCGGCGACGGTGTCGTACTCATCGCTGTCCGGAATGTCGATCCCGGTCTGATCGAGGACCTCGTCGGGTCGCAGGTCGGCCGGGAAGGTCATCTTCTCCGCGGTGCCGACGACGCCGGCCGCGGCGCGGTCGTGCTCATCGGCCACCTCGCCCACGATCTCCTCGACCAGGTCCTCGAGCGTGACGATGCCGGCCGTGCCGCCGTACTC
>NZ_JHBW01000075.1 GCF_001273845.1 Leucobacter musarum subsp. musarum | reverse complement strand
ATGTCTCGAACGGTGCGGGCCTCGTTCCGCTCCCGAACACAACATCGCGATGCAACCATCGGAATCTTTGAATTCTGTATGCCAATATTCTATAACTCTTAGATGAATAGAAATTTTAGAATTTTGTGATACTAGATATGCGCGATTCGCAGGTGCAGTCGCCACTGTATGTGCGTGTTTCTCGCTGTCGTTCAGGAGCGAGAACAGGTTCTAATTCATTGGGAATAGAGGAAGATATATGTCACAGCGACGGAATTTCCGCCGTATGGCTGTTGCGGGTATGACCGCAATGGTTGCGTTCATGGGTGTTGGGTTTGGTACCACCATGGCTAACGCTGAAGAGGGCGCAGCCGAGATCACGACGGCGAATGAGGGTGGCGCTGGTGTCAACGCTGGCCATGCGTTGCGCTCGCTCAATCAGTGGGGTGCGCCTACGCTCGGCGCAGGTCAGAGCGTCGGTGGCGAATCCTTTGGCGTCAACTTGGAGAACCCGAATTACAGCAATGCTGGCCTTTCTGGGCGTCTCGATTTCACCTTCAAGGCACCTCGCGGCACGACGTTCTCCGAAGACACCGTCCGGTGGGGGGCTCGCACCGGGGGCACGGGCGCGTGGGGCATGGGAACGTTCGGTGCGGGAGTGTGCAACATTTCTGCCGACCGCACGGTCCTCGACTGCAAAGTCGAAAACTTTGGCGTTCCGGGCACGACCGGTGGAAATCAGTACGGTGCGACCGCGCTCTGGGTGAGCCTCAAGGCGAACACACCGTTGATGGCATATGGCAAGATCGATGACGGCTCGTTCACGATTAACCCGACGAGCGCCTATGCGTCGCGTTCGGTTCCGCTGAGTTACACCACGAGGGGCACAGAGCAGATTGGTGCACAGGTCGACGCGGTCGATCTGGGGGCTCGCACTGCTGATATCTCGGGCTACGGAGTTCCCGGAGCCACCATGATCCTCAACGACACCGAGCAGGTACCAGTGGGCGCTGACGGCAATTGGTCGTACACGTTGCTCGGTCTGAACCTTTCCACGAACGACATTAAGGTCGAACAGTACGAGGGT
>NZ_JHBW01000073.1 GCF_001273845.1 Leucobacter musarum subsp. musarum | reverse complement strand
ATTTTTATCGAAGCGCGCATAAATTTGAGCAGATTTGTCGTCACAGGTTGCGCCGCCAAAACGTCGGCTACAGTAACTTTTCCCAGCCTCAATCTCATCTCTCTTTTTGCGTTCTGCTTCAATATCTGGTTGAACGGCGTCGCGTCGTAACCCAGCTTGGTAAGTTGGATTAAGCACTCCGTGGACAGATTTGTCATTGTGAGCATTTTCATCCCGAAGTTGCGGCTCATTCTGATTCTGAACAGCTTCTTGGGAAGTAGCGACAGCTTGGTTTTTAGTGAGTTGTTCCATTCTTTAGCTCCTAGACCTTTAGCAGCAAGGTCCATATCTGACTTTTTGTTAACGTATTTAGCCACATAGAAACCAACAGCCATATAACTGGTAGCTTTAAGCGGCTCACCTTTAGCATCAACAGGCCACAACCAACCAGAACGTGAAAAAGCGTCCTGCGTGTAGCGAACTGCGATGGGCATACTGTAACCATAAGGCCACGTATTTTGCAAGCTATTTAACTGGCGGCGATTGCGTACCCGACGACCAAAATTAGGGTCAACGCTACCTGTAGGAAGTGTCCGCATAAAGTGCACCGCATGGAAATGAAGACGGCCATTAGCTGTACCATACTCAGGCACACAAAAATACTGATAGCAGTCGGCGTGTGAATCATTAGCCTTGCGACCCTCGGCAGCAAGAACCATACGACCAATATCACGAAAATAGTCACGCAAAGCATTGGGATTATCATAAAACGCCTCTAATCGGTCGTCAGCCAACGTGAGAGTGTCAAAAACGATAAACCAACCATCAGCATGAGCCTGTCGCATTGCATTCATCAAACGCTGAATAGCAAAGCCTCTACGCGATTTCATAGTGGAGGCCTCCAGCAATCTTGAACACTCATCCTTAATACCTTTCTTTTTGGGGTAATTATACTCATCGCGAATATCCTTAAGAGGGCGTTCAGCAGCCAGCTTGCGGCAAAACTGCGTAACCGTCTTCTCGTTCTCTAAAAACCATTTTTCGTCCCCTTCGGGGCGGTGGTCTATAGTGTTATTAATATCAAGTTGGGGGAGCACATTGTAGCATTGTGCCAATTCATCCATTAACTTCTCAGTAACAGATACAAACTCATCACGAACGTCAGAAGCAGCCTTATGGCCGTCAACATACATATCACCATTATCGAACTCAACGCCCTGCATACGAAAAGACAGAATCTCTTCCAAGAGCTTGATGCGGTTATCCATCTGCTTATGGAAGCCAAGCATTGGGGATTGAGAAAGAGTAGAAATGCCACAAGCCTCAATAGCAGGTTTAAGAGCCTCGATACGCTCAAAGTCAAAATAATCAGCGTGACATTCAGAAGGGTAATAAGAACGAACCATAAAAAAGCCTCCAAGATTTGGAGGCATGAAAACATACAATTGGGAGGGTGTCAATCCTGACGGTTATTTCCTAGACAAATTAGAGCCAATACCATCAGCTTTACCGTCTTTCCAGAAATTGTTCCAAGTATCGGCAACAGCTTTATCAATACCATGAAAAATATCAACCACACCAGAAGCAGCATCAGTGACGACATTAGAAATATCCTTTGCAGTAGCGCCAATATGAGAAGAGCCATACCGCTGATTCTGCGTTTGCTGATGAACTAAGTCAACCTCAGCACTAACCTTGCGAGTCATTTCTTTGATTTGGTCATTGGTAAAATACTGACCAGCCGTTTGAGCTTGAGTAAGCATTTGGCGCATAATCTCGGAAACCTGCTGTTGCTTGGAAAGATTGGTGTTTTCCATAATAGACGCAACGCGAGCAGTAGACTCCTTCTGTTGATAAGCAAGCATCTCATTTTGTGCATATACCTGGTCTTTCGTATTCTGGCGTGAAGTCGCCGACTGAATGCCAGCAATCTCTTTTTGAGTCTCATTTTGCATCTCGGCAATCTCTTTCTGATTGTCCAGTTGCATTTTAGTAAGCTCTTTTTGATTCTCAAATCCGGCGTCAACCATACCAGCAGAGGAAGCATCAGCACCAGCACGCTCCCAAGCATTAAGCTCAGGAAATGCAGCAGCAAGATAATCACGAGTATCCTTTCCTTTATCAGCGGCAGACTTGCCACCAAGTCCAACCAAATCAAGCAACTTATCAGAAACGGCAGAAGTGCCAGCCTGCAACGTACCTTCAAGAAGTCCTTTACCAGCTTTAGCCATAGCACCAGAAACAAAACTAGGGACGGCCTCATCAGGGTTAGGAACATTAGAGCCTTGAATGGCAGATTTAATACCAGCATCACCCATGCCTACAGTATTGTTATCGGTAGCAAGCACATCACCTTGAATGCCACCGGAGGCGGCTTTTTGACCGCCTCCAAACAATTTAGACATGGCGCCACCAGCAAGAGCAGAAGCAATACCGCCAGCAATAGCACCAAACATAAATCACCTCACTTAAGTGGCTGGAGACAAATAATCTCTTTAATAACCTGATTCAGCGAAACCAATCCGCGGCATTTAGTAGCGGTAAAGTTAGACCAAACCATGAAACCAACATAAACATTATTGCCCGGCGTACGGGGAAGGACGTCAATAGTCACACAGTCCTTGACGGTATAATAACCACCATCATGGCGACCATCCAAAGGATAAACATCATAGGCAGTCGGGAGGGTAGTCGGAACCGAAGAAGACTCAAAGCGAACCAAACAGGCAAAAAATTTAGGGTCGGCATCAAAAGCAATATCAGCACCAACAGAAACAACCTGATTAGCGGCGTTGACAGATGTATCCATCTGAATGCAATGAAGAAAACCACCATTACCAGCATTAACCGTCAAACTATCAAAATATAACGTTGACGATGTAGCTTTAGGTGTCTGTAAAACAGGTGCCGAAGAAGCTGGAGTAACAGAAGTGAGAACCAGCTTATCAGAAAAAAAGTTTGAATTATGGCGAGAAATAAAAGTCTGAAACATGATTAAACTCCTAAGCAGAAAACCTACCGCGCTTCGCTTGGTCAACCCCTCAGCGGCAAAAATTAAAATTTTTACCGCTTCGGCGTTATAACCTCACACTCAATCTTTTATCACGAAGTCATGATTGAATCGCGAGTGGTCGGCAGATTGCGATAAACGGTCACATTAAATTTAACCTGACTATTCCACTGCAACAACTGAACGGACTGGAAACACTGGTCATAATCATGGTGGCGAATAAGTACGCGTTCTTGCAAATCACCAGAAGGCGGTTCCTGAATGAATGGGAAGCCTTCAAGAAGGTGATAAGCAGGAGAAACATACGAAGGCGCATAACGATACCACTGACCCTCAGCAATCTTAAACTTCTTAGACGAATCACCAGAACGGAAAACATCCTTCATAGAAATTTCACGCGGCGGCAAGTTGCCATACAAAACAGGGTCGCCAGCAATATCGGTATAAGTCAAAGCACCTTTAGCGTTAAGGTACTGAATCTCTTTAGTCGCAGTAGGCGGAAAACGAACAAGCGCAAGAGTAAACATAGTGCCATGCTCAGGAACAAAGAAACGCGGCACAGAATGTTTATAGGTCTGTTGAACACGACCAGAAAACTGGCCTAACGACGTTTGGTCAGTTCCATCAACATCATAGCCAGATGCCCAGAGATTAGAGCGCATGACAAGTAAAGGACGGTTGTCAGCGTCATAAGAGGTTTTACCTCCAAATGAAGAAATAACATCATGGTAACGCTGCATGAAGTAATCACGTTCTTGGTCAGTATGCAAATTAGCATAAGCAGCTTGCAGACCCATAATGTCAATAGATGTGGTAGAAGTCGTCATTTGGCGAGAAAGCTCAGTCTCAGGAGGAAGCGGAGCAGTCCAAATGTTTTTGAGATGGCAGCAACGGAAACCATAACGAGCATCATCTTGATTAAGCTCATTAGGGTTAGCCTCGGTACGGTCAGGCATCCACGGCGCTTTAAAATAGTTGTTATAGATATTCAAATAACCCTGAAACAAATGCTTAGGGATTTTATTGGTATCAGGGTTAATCGTGCCAAGAAAAGCGGCATGGTCAATATAACCAGTAGTGTTAACAGTCGGGAGAGGAGTGGCATTAACACCATCCTTCATGAACTTAATCCACTGTTCACCATAAACGTGACGATGAGGGACATAAAAAGTAAAAATGTCTACAGTAGAGTCAATAGCAAGGCCACGACGCAATGGAGAAAGACGGAGAGCGCCAACGGCGTCCATCTCGAAGGAGTCGCCAGCGATAACCGGAGTAGTTGAAATGGTAATAAGACGACCAATCTGACCAGCAAGGAAGCCAAGATGGGAAAGGTCATGCGGCATACGCTCGGCGCCAGTTTGAATATTAGACATAATTTATCCTCAAGTAAGGGGCCGAAGCCCCTGCAATTAAAATTGTTGACCACCTACATACCAAAGACGAGCGCCTTTACGCTTGCCTTTAGTACCTCGCAACGGCTGCGGACGACCAGGGCGAGCGCCAGAACGTTTTTTACCTTTAGACATTACATCACTCCTTCTGCACGTAATTTTTGACGCACGTTTTCTTCTGCGTCAGTAAGAACGTCAGTGTTTCCTGCGCGTACACGCAAGGTAAACGCGAACAATTCAGCGGCTTTAACCGGACGCTCGACGCCATTAATAATGTTTTCCGTAAATTCAGCGCCTTCCATGATGAGACAGGCCGTTTGAATGTTGACGGGATGAACATAATAAGCAATGACGGCAGCAATAAACTCAACAGGAGCAGGAAAGCGAGGGTATCCTACAAAGTCCAGCGTACCATAAACGCAAGCCTCAACGCAGCGACGAGCACGAGAGCGGTCAGTAGCAATCCAAACTTTGTTACTCGTCAGAAAATCGAAATCATCTTCGGTTAAATCCAAAACGGCAGAAGCCTGAATGAGCTTAATAGAGGCCAAAGCGGTCTGGAAACGTACGGATTGTTCAGTAACTTGACTCATGATTTCTTACCTATTAGTGGTTGAACAGCATCGGACTCAGATAGTAATCCACGCTCTTTTAAAATGTCAACAAGAGAATCTCTACCATGAACAAAATGTGACTCATATCTAAACCAGTCCTTGACGAACGTGCCAAGCATATTAAGCCACTTCTCCTCATCCAACGCGTCAGTTTTTGACAGAATCGTTAGTTGATGGCGAAAGGTCGCAAAGTAAGAGCTTCTCGAGCTGCGCAAGGATAGGTCGAATTTTCTCATTTTCCGCCAGCAGTCCACTTCGATTTAATTCGTAAACAAGCAGTAGTAATTCCTGCTTTATCAAGATAATTTTTCGACTCATCAGAAATATCCGAAAGTGTTAACTTCTGCGTCATGGAAGCGATAAAACTCTGCAGGTTGGATACGCCAATCATTTTTATCGAAGCGCGCATA
>NZ_JHBW01000072.1 GCF_001273845.1 Leucobacter musarum subsp. musarum | reverse complement strand
GGCCCGCACCGTTCGAGACATACAGAAGTGGGAAATTTTGTCTCGTGGTGCGGGCCCCTGGGGATCCGATGTTGAGTTAGCTATTCAGTTATTGGGGGTGTTGCGGGTCAGCGCACCTGGAAGGCGCGGTCGACCTCAACCGTGTCGTTCACGACGCGGATGGTGTAGTTCGACGCACCGAGCTGCTTGTTGACGTCGATGCTCCAGTCGCCATCAGCGTTTGCCGTGCCGCTGCCCAGCAGCGCGCCGGTCGTGATTGAGCGCAGCTCGATGTCAGCGTTGGCGTTCGCGATGCCCGTGAAGGTCACGGTGCCCGAGGCGACCGTGGCGTTCTGAGCGGGGGCCAGCACGTCGAGCTCTGCGGTGACCGGGTTGCCGACCTTGAATGCACGGTCCACGGTCAGCGAACCGTTCTGTACGCGAATGGTGTAGTCGCCGTTCATGAGCGACTTGTTCACGTCGACACTGAAGCTGCCGTTGGCGTGCGCCGTGGTCGTGCCGAGCAACGCACCCGAGGCGACCGAGACCAGGTTGATCGTCGCGCCCGCATCGGCGGTGCCGGTGAAGGTGACGGTGCCCGGGGCGACGATGCCGTTCTGCGCCGGGGTGGTCACGACGAGTGACGCGGGAACCGCGTTGCGCACGGTGAAGGTGCGCTGCACGTCAACCGAACCGTTGCGCACACCGATGGTGTAGGTGCCAGCGCCGAGCTGCTTGTTGACCGGAATCGACCAGGTACCTGCAGCGTTTGCCTTGCCCGAACCAAGCGGTGCACCCGACGCGGTCGAGTAGAGCGTGATGTCGGCATTCGCGTTCGCGGTGCCCGAGAAAGTCACCGTACCTGCGTCGACGGTCGCGCCGCGAGCCGGTGCCTGCACGTCGAGCTGATCGACAACGGCGTTCTTCACGGTGAAGGTGCGCTGCACATTCAGAGCACCATTGCGCACACCAATCGTGTAGGTGCCAGCGGCAAGAGAACGGTTGACCTCAGCGGTCCACTGTCCGTCGGCCCCAGCGGTGCCCTTGCCCAGGCTCGCACCCGAAACGGTCGAGTAGAGCTCAACTTCAGCACCCGCGTTCGCGGTGCCCGAGAAGGTCACGATGCCGGCATCAACGGTCGCGTTCTGAGCGGGAGCGAGTACGTCGAGCTTCTCATTGGACTGGCCGGGGTTCAGGGTGACCTCGGCGGTTGTGACGTTGTTGCCGGGGCCGGTCTGGGTGACGACGTACGTCGCCTCCTTCGCAGCGATACCGGGCACGCGCATCGTCCACACGCCGTTCACCAGCACGGTGCCGGTCTGCAGAGCTTCAGCCTTGCCCTTCTCACGCACGATCACCTCAGCGCCAGCGACACCGCGACCCTGGAAGGTCATCGTGCCGCCGGGGGTGGTGTCGCCATCGAGAGGGCTTTCGATGGCTACAGCACGACCGAAGTCAGCGCTCACGCTGTACTCCGTCGGCGAGGTCACACCATTGAGGGTCTGCTTGATCGTGTACGCCTGAGCGCCGCCGGCGTTCGGAGCGACAACGTCCATCGAGAAATGACCCGAAACCGAGTTCGCGATCACCGTGCTCAGCATCGTGTCACCCTGCCACAGCTCGATATCTGCACCTGGCTGGCCCACACCCGAAACGACCATATTCTGCTTCATGTCAGGCAGGAACGATGCAGCAGCGGTGACAGCGGCCAGCGAGAGATCGGCCGAAATAGTGGTCTCCCCAGTCTTGTTCCCCGGACCCTCGTACTGTTCGACCTT
>NZ_JHBW01000071.1 GCF_001273845.1 Leucobacter musarum subsp. musarum | reverse complement strand
ACCCCGTGGGAGACCACCAGCGCCGTCGACCAAAACGGCAACCCCGTCGCACTCGACGACGCCAACGTCGCAAACTTCGTCGGCTGGGCCTACTACAACATCGACGGCACCTTCACGATGTACAACCTCGACGACAGCCCCAAGATGCAGGGCGACTGGGAAGTCGCAGCCGACGGCTCCACCCGCACCATCACCGCACGCGACGCAGACGGCAACCCCCTCTTCACCCGCGTCGTCCCCATCACCGAACTCACCGACACCGAGTTCACTTACCGCGTGATCCCCGACGCACCAACCCCGGCGTCTACTACGACATCGTCCACACCCCGACGAACCACCCTGAGCCGACGCCCGGCACTGAGGATCCGGGCACCGAGGATCCCGGCACCGAGAACCCCGGCACCACCGACCCGGGCACCGAGAACCCCGGAACCTCGAACCCGGGCACCTCGAACCCCGGCACCACTGATCCGGCGTCGACCGATCAGCCGGCAGCCGGCAACACCGCGGCTGCAGGTGCCAAGGCACCCGGTGCGCTGGCGATCACCGGCGCGAATGCTCCCGTCGTCGCAGGTATCGCGGCGGCACTTGCCGTGCTCGGAGGCCTCGCCGCCTTTGTCGTGCGGATGGTTCGTCGCGCAGGCTGATCCCGCGTCATCCACAACTGCCCCGGAGCGCGCACCCCACGTGCGCTCCGGGGCAGTAGCCTGTTCGGGTGGCCCGTCCTGAACTTTCTGCCGAGCAGCTCTCCGTGTACGAACGCATCGAACACACGCGCGAGCACCTCTTCATTACCGGGCGCGCGGGCACCGGTAAATCCACGATTCTGAATCACCTCTCGTGGAACACCAGCAAGATCATCGCGGTCTGTGCCCCGACCGGCGTCGCCGCACTCAACGTCGGCGGCCAGACGATCCACTCGCTGCTCCGTCTGCCGACGGGCATTATCGCCGACCACGATCTCGATCAGCCCGCGGAGCTCAAGAAAATGCTCGCCGCGATCGACACGCTCGTCATCGACGAGATCTCGATGGTCTCAGCCGATCTCATGGACGCGATCGACCGCTCGCTGCGCCTCGCTCGCGGCAAGAAGCACGATCCCTTCGGCGGGGCGCAGATCATCATGTTCGGCGATCCGTATCAATTGCCGCCGGTACCACCGCGCGACCCGCATGAACGCGCCTACTTCGACGACACCTACCGGTCACTCTGGTTCTTCGACGCGAACGTTTGGAGCACGACATCGCTCTCGACGATCGAACTGCTCGAGGTGCATCGCCAGCGCGACGACCGATTCAAGCAGATCCTCGGCGCCGTGCGACACGGGGTGGTGGCCGAGGATCAGGCGAACGAGTTGAATGCCGCAGGCGCTCGCCCCGCACCTCGCGATGTCATCACGCTCGCGACGACGAATGCGACGGTCAACCGCATCAATGCGCAGCGGCTCTCCGAGATCAAGGGCTCAGCGCTGCGCGCCGTCGCCGAGGTCAACGGTGAGTTCCGCGAAAACACGTATCCGGCAGATGAGGTGCTCGAGTTGAAGGCGGGGGCACAGGTCATGTTCCTGCGCAACGACTCCGACGGCCGGTGGGTCAACGGAACTATCGGTACAGTTTCGCGCGTCGATGGCACCGTTTGGGTCGAGATCGGTGAAGAGGAGTTCGAAGTCGAACCGATGGTGTGGGAGCGATATCGCTACCGCTATGACGCTGAGACGAAGAAGCTCGAGAAAGAGGTGGTCGCCGAGTTCGAGCAGTTCCCCCTCCGTCTCGCATGGGCGGTCACCGTGCACAAGTCGCAGGGCCACACGTACGATGCCGCGGTCGTCGATCTGGGGCCCCGCGCGTTCAGCGCCGGGCAGACGTATGTTGCGCTCAGCCGCGTGCGTTCACTCGATGGACTGTACCTGCAGCGCCCGTTGCAACCGCGCGATGTGATCGTCGACCCCAACGTCGTGCGCTTTATGCGCGGGCGCGAAGAAAACGCGTAGCGTTTTCGCTCGCCCGCGGTGCCGCAACAGCGGCAGCCTTCAACGGTTAACCGGTTGGCGATTTGACGAGTGACCGGAGTCCACGGGAGACGATGCGTTTCGTCGCGGGGTTCCCACTGTCGGCTTCCCATTCCGCGCAAAGCTGCTGGGCCCAATCGGGTCGTGTTTTCGCGGCGTCATTGATCCAGTTCGCGACTGAATCTTGCACATATCGCGACGGGTCCGCTCGCAACGGTCGCAAGATCGGCTCTCCCAGCTCGGGGTGCTGCTTGAGTTCGGCGATGTGGGTGGCCCAGACACCTCGCGGGCGCAGCGACTCGCACGCGAAACGGCGTACTCGCTCTGATGAGTCAGCTGTCCACGTCACGAGCACCTCAATGCTTCGTTGGAGATCGGCGCTGAGTTGGGGCCGTGCCGCCATCCACGCCCACTCGCGAACTGCGAAGTGGGGGTCGTCCGCAGACACCCGCAGGTCATTGAGCAGCGTGTTGATCCCCTGGGGCTCGCGCGCGGCGACCGCGAAACAGTACCAGCCGCGCACCGTGTCCGAAGCGTGGTGCGCCAATGCTGCCGCGGCAGTGTCGTCCAGTGCGCCGCAGAGGAGGGTGCCGGTGCGCGTCATGCGCCGCAGAATGCCGACATCGGCGGCTTCGCGAATCGACGCCCGAGTGGCGGGATCGATGTCAGGGAGCACGTGCTCGAGGAGTTCGACTTGGTCGACCGCGAGTGCTTCTGTGAGCGTGCGCGATGCGGCAATTCCACTGTTGAGCGCACGCGCATGCTCCGACGAGATATCAGTGCGGCGTGTCGCACCCCGCTCACTCATCGCCGGGCACCTCTACAGTGTTGTGCTGCATTCGGGCGAGCACATCTTCGGCGGCCTCGAAATCGGCTTCCGAAAGGCCCGATTCGAGCTGCTCCATCCATTCGGCGTAGAGCGGCGTGAGTGTAGCGAGCAGGCGAGTGCCGCTCGCAGTGAGCGACAGCAGGTGGGTGCGGCGATCCGACGCATGGAAATGACGCTCCACCAGCGCACCGGTGACGAGGTGCTCGACGAGACCGGTGATCGTTGCGGGGGTGACCTCCAATTTGCGTGCAAGATCTCGCGGGGTGACGTGTTGCCCCGATTCGATCGCGAGGAGCACCGCCAGCCGCCCCTCTGACAGACCGTATTGTTCGAGAAGCTGCGCACACGCTTCGTCAATGCGGCGTGCCGTGGTGAGCACGAGCATGACGAGCCGGCCCTGCCCGCCCGCAGCGATTCGCGAGAGCAAGAGTTGCTGTTTTTCGCCGATAAGCTCATTCATAAGGCACCATACTACTTGGCGCCTAATGAAAATTGCACGCGATAACAGAGGAGGGGAACGAGCAGTGCTCGTCCCCCTCCGTCACGCGATGCCCGCTAGGCTGCGGCGAGTTTGGCCTTGCCGAGGTCACGGAATACCTCGGTGTTGAACGCGTACGCACGACGCACTTCGTCGAGCATGCGCGTGCGCTCGGACTCGTCGAGCTGTTCGCCGAGCACGTCGAGCGCAGCGCGGTACTCGTTCTTGAAATCGCCGAGGTCACCGAGCGCGGTGAAATCGTAGAACGCGATGCCCTCACGCGGAAGTTCGTGCTGCTTGGCGACGCGCTTAGCGATGTACTGCCCACCCGAGAGGTCACCGAGGTAGCGGGTGTAGTGGTGGGCGACGACGCCGGCGACGAAGCCGTCAGCGGCGACCTCGCGAATACGCGCGGCATACTCGACGGTGGCCGGAACCGCCTCGATGCGCTCTCGCCAGTCGGCGCCGATCAGGTGCACGAGGTCGGCCTCGAGGGCCGGGAGACGCACGAGAGCCGGGGTGTGGAACCCGACAAAGCGCGGGTCGACGGCGACCTGCTCGGCGGCGGCTTCGAGTGCTTCATACATGAAGTAGTGCTGCGCGACGAGGTCGATGTAGTCCTGCAGCGTGCCTTTGCCGCGCATGATGTCTTCCATGAAGGTGGCGCCTTCGCTGTCGGAGTGATCCGACCACGAGCTCTCGCGAATCACGACCGAGAACGGCCGCTCGCCGGCAGGAGCCTCTGCGGCCTCAGAAACTGCACCGTGATGCCCGTGTGCCCCGTGGGCGTGACCACCCGCGTGATCACCAGCCGACTCCGCATGCTCGTCGCGAGCAGGAACTCCGAGCTTTGCGCACGCCGCCTTGTACAGCTCGACGACCTCGCGACGAATCTCGGGCCGTTCGGAGATCTCACCGCCCGGCCACGCGACCGAAAGCTCGTGCTCGCCAGCGGCATCGACGACGCGCCATTGGCCACCCGCTCCCGTGACGCCAACCATCGTGCTGGAGCGCGCGTCGGGGTACCCGAACGCTTTCGCGATCAGGAGATTGTCGTCGGTGTGGTCACCGTTCATGTGCCGGGTCACACCGGCGATCACGTCATCCGCAAAAATGGTCACCCAGCCATTCTAGTAAGGACAGCCTCACCTCGGGTCACCGGGCAGCGTTCTTCCCAGATCCACACAGTAGACTCCCGGGTGTTCTGTGTCCTGTTCACCCCGAGATTGGCGGCCGAATTTGATCCCGCGCTTTGCACACCGCACTCGTCTGCTCGCCGTCGGCGCCGTTGTCGTAGCCGCGCTGGGGCTCACGGCGTGCACCGGAGGCGGAACGGTCTCGTCGTCTGGCGATGTCAATTCGATCGATGCGGGCCTCGCGACGAGCATCGATGACGCGGTTGCGAATGCGATGCAGTTGAGCGGTTCGACCGAGGCCGTGATCGGCGTGTGGGGCAACGATGGCGGCGAGTACGTGCGCGGTTACGGCGATAGCGGTGTCGATGGCGCGACTCGAATCCGCGCGGCGCAGGCATCCCAGCCCGTCATGTGTGCGCTTCTTCTTGATCTGGTCGATCAGGGAACGTTGGAACTCGACACCGAAGTGTCGGAGGATCTGACCCGCCAGTCTGGCATCTCGGGAGTGACATATCGTCAGCTCTGCGACATGCGTTCCGGCGTCGCCGATTTCAAGGCCGGCTACACCGATATCTTCGCCAACAATCCGTCTCGACCCTGGGCCGAGCAGGAGTTACTGGCCCAGGGGCTCGCACACTCGCCCGAATCGTGGCCCGGCCGCGATTTTCACGATTCTGACTCGAATGCCGTGCTGCTCGCACGCGCGATTCACGTGAAGACCGGCATTGAACTGCCGGATCTGCTCTCCGAGCACGTCTTCTCGAAAGCTGGCATGGGTTCGTCGTACTACCCCAATCAAAGCGCCACCACGGTCTCGGGCGACGCACTGTCGGGGCTGACATACGCCTCGAGCGGCGGGAAGGCCGTCTGTGACGCTGGCCCGGTCGAGGTCGCCGAGGTCTCTCCCTCTATGCTGGCCGGCGCCGGTTCGACCGTGAGTACGGTGACAGATCTGAAGAACTTTTACACCAACTACCTCGGTGGCAAGTTCGGCGGCGAGGCGAGCGACGTCGTGACTGACGTGCAGCCCACCACGAACCCCGCCCGCGATGAGAACGGCGAGCCGACTGAAGAAGTCGCTGCCGAAGGTCGCCTCTACGGCTTCGGCGTCGAGAAGATCGGCCCGCTCTACGGCCGCAGCGGCGCGATCACGGGAACGCTGACGGCGGCATATACGGACCCCGACAGCGGCTTCTCCGTGGTGGTTTCGCTGAACAACTCGTCGGCCGGTGCCGCGTTCGTGCAGGCACTCGCGTTCCAGCTCGCCTCGCTCGCGCAGGCGCAGGGCGTCGCCCCCGAGCTCGGGTGGAGCGCCGACGATCAGACGGCAAAGCTCACCGCAGCCGCGGTCTGCCAGTAGCACCTCCACCCGAACGAATCGGGGCACCCGGTCTGCTAGGGTGGGAATGTTGGAGCCGCGAGGCTCCTCTGGGGATGTAGTTCAATGGTAGAACTTCAGCGTCTACCATTCTCGGTTGCAGCATGTTGCTCAACGTTGCAGATCGTTGCAATCATGCGGATTTTGACCCGTGCGCGAACACCCATTTAGGCGCTCGCATGAATCCATTTTGGCCCCAAAGTGGATTCACCATTGATTCCCAACACTCACCGACGCAGCCAGACTGAGTGGGCGATTTTCCGGGTGATTTGAGGCAGGAACGCTCTTCAGTTTCCGAGAAGAAGTTATGGTGAATGAATGACTGCGCCAACATCGCCGCCATCACATACGCCACTGCCGCCCGCGGCTTGGTACCCAGATCCCGCCAACGGACATCTTCGCTGGTGGGATGGTCAGACATGGGGTCCGTATGCACCACCACAGCAGGCGCACGTTCCAGTCACGCCTCAGCCGGTCCAGGTCCACCATCCGCGATACGCGAACAAGATGCCGGTTTCGTACGTGCGACCCCAGCAGGGCCATAGCATCACTAAGCACCTATTGCTTGGGGTGTTCTGCATTTGGATCAATGTCCTATACATCTCCGTGAGCCCGAATCATTATTGGCACACATGAGCGCTTCTCGAAAAACGCGACCCGACGAGAATGACCCGATCAGGTCTGCCATACGGGAGATGGTCCGCGAAGAAGTAGCGCTCGCGGTTCGGAAGCTACCGCAATCAGATCTGGACCTTGAAAAGTTGCTAACCCGTCACGGCTTCATACTTCATACGAAGCAGATGGCGCTAAATTCCGAGAGAGCGGCAGAATACCTTGGGTATCGAGGCGGCGCCCAGGTCTTGCGCACCATGAAGCATCAAGGCACAGGTCCCAAGGTCCATAAGCTCGGTCGCCTGAACATCTACTTCGTGCATGACCTCGACGAGTGGCTGCGGATGAAGGCCGTCCCCGCGAACTGAGGTCGTGCGGCTCAGCCAGCGGCGCGAACACTCAGTATTTGCCACCCTTCCGGGGTCTTTGCCCGTGCATCGTCGAAGCTCTCGCACTCAATCTCGATCAGGCCGTGACGCCGCGCAAAGGTGCCGGTCGCTGTGATGGCGGTCTGCCCTTTCAGCATGGCGACTGGTGCGCTCACAAGATCGAAGCCGTCGGGTCGCTCGGCGGCGAGCTTCTCCTGAATCTCGGGCAGCCCCTCCCCCTTCACTTCCACCGTGACGGTTTCGATCTTTCGGAGCGTGGCAATGAGCATGCTGCCAGGCTACCCGCAGGGCCCGGGCTGATTCGCTGCGCCCACTTGTGGAGAACGTTAGATCGAACTTATCCACAGCTTCGCCTCTTACCACTCATCGAGCTGCGAGTTTGGCTACGCTCACACTCATGTTCAAGTGCGTCGCATGCAGCGCCCAAGCCGAACGAATCAACAGCACGGTCCATTGCCTCGACCCGGATTGTGGTGTCGTGCGGATACTTCCAGCTCCCCCAGACCGGCTGCCATGGGAACCGTGTACAACTTAGCGCTAAGCCACTGGAGCAAAAGGTGGTGGCGCCCGCTTCGCGACGGCAACACGATCAGGAAAAGCATTCGAGACGCCAGATTCAGAGCTACCTGCTTAGACCACGCATAGCTTTCGATTCAAAAACTTAAGCTCTGTCCCACCCGTCACCCCTAACGATGTAACACCGACAGACGCGCGTATTGAATGCGGCGTGTCTAGCGGTAAAGTAGTAAACTCGTACTAGATCAACTTGTGGATAACTTGGTGCATAAGTTGTGCATAACTCCCATTTTGGAGGTGGATGATGGCTGAAATGGTCTACGTGACCGCCCGCCGAAAAGCAGCAGATCTCCTTCGTGAAAACTGGGACGGTCGCCTTCCGGTGCGGCTCACAGAGATAACTTCTAACCTCGGAGCTTCTAAGTACGAGGCAGACCTAGGGCCCGTACTTTCAGGCATCGTGTCAAAGGAACAGAACGCCTCCCCCGTGATCGTCGTTCACAGCCGACACTCCCCCGAGCGCCGACGTTTCACTTGGGCGCACGAGTTGGGTCACATTGTCGAGCGAGCAGCACTCGCTGAGGATGATGATTACTCCTTCACCGACGGACGCGGAGTCAAATACGACCTCCACGAGTTCTTTGCCGACGAATTCGCCGGAAGCCTCTTGATGCCCGAAGAAGAGATTTCACGAATGCGACGAAACGGCTATACCCACGGCCAGATGGCCGTGGAGTTTGGCGTATCTGTCGATGCTCTTACTAAGCGCTTAGGACGACTCGCAAAACACCCAGATCATTCGAGCTTCGTTGCCTAGCCCAGATGAGTTCGCCCTACGGACTTGGACCGAGCTCGCTGGCGAAAGGTCTCGCGCAACGACGACCTCGGACCTCGCGAAAGAAATCGCGCGTCGTGAGAAGATTGCGAACGATCAGAGAATTCGCCTCTTCTGGGTAATTGTAGGAATAGTTTGCCTATCGATTCTGGCTGTCGCCGCCTTCATCCTTTTACTCGGCACGTTCAATCTGACAATTGAAGTGCCAATCGCCGTCGCTTTCATTTCTGCGATGGCTGTGCAGTCCTTCGTGCTCATTGGCCTCCTGGTACGAGGCCTTTTTATGGCACCGAAGCACTCAGCAAGTGAAGAGGTCGAATAAACGGGCTAACATACCTGTACATCTAAATAGCTCGAGCACGGGATTACCGGGCCGAGGCCAGGAACAACGCCATGCGCCAGCATCAAGCTCCCCTGACCAACCTCGACCACACCGGGCACGCGGCAACCGGCGTCGGCAGACTCGAGTTCCACGAATGGACACGGCTCCTCTGGGCCGTCGGCGCCTGCGACGAGATCCTCGCCGGCCTCGCCGATGGCAACGCCCCAAGCATGGACCCTGATGTGCTCGTCCAAACATCATCGGGACCACGCGCACCACTGTCGCCGACATGGCTTGCAGCCGACGAGATCCAGCGCCTCAAAGCGAAGCTCGATCGGTTCAAGTCTCTCGATCAGGCGGTCAACGAAGCCTACGGCGCATTCGTCGCAATCGAGTTCGGCCGCGCTGTCTCGATTGCGGATCGTCGATGGCCACGGCAGGAACGCGACCGGCCCATGATCGCAATGCGCTGCGGGGGCTGCGACGAGATGACACTCACCTACCGGCCGCCTCGCTTCGTCGGCGATCGCATCGTCGTCGACTGCCCCAAGTGCGGCTACACACTCGACGAAGACGAGTTCTCGGTGAACGCCCTCCTCATTGAGGCGGAGCTCAGCGGTGCATCGACGGTCGGAACTGAGGAGACCTCTGATGCCACGGCGTGAGGTTGCCGGGTCGAAGGGCTGGATCATGATGAAGGAAGCGCCGGCCTTTCTGAATCGCCCGCAGCGCACCGTCTATAAGTGGGTCGCCGATCAGGA
The DNA here is from genome assembly GCF_001273845.1 of Leucobacter musarum subsp. musarum. GTDB lineage: Bacteria > Actinomycetota > Actinomycetes > Actinomycetales > Microbacteriaceae > Leucobacter > Leucobacter musarum. The sequence continues at coordinate 27,549 of NZ_JHBW01000071.1, read as the reverse complement.
GGTCCGGACAATGCGCCCATTGCACGAGCGTTGGCTCAACCTCGATGACCTACGCCGCATGGACGCGAAGACCCCGAGACGACGATCTCGGCAACGGAATGCACGGTGATTGATCAATCTGGCTTGACTTCTTACGCATCGTTGTGCAAAATGTTTACAGATGGTGGAGTTCTACACCCACTTCACCGTCCCGGAAACACAGAAACCCCCGCAGCGCGAAGCGCCCGGGGGTTTTGCTGTTTCTGCACAACTGAATATCGACAATCGAATACGCCCGCGGCCACGGTCGGCGGGCCCCAAACGAATCCGCCGCGCAGTTGGTGCAACGTTGTCTAGACTTTGCGGCGAGAAGCCACCCGGCAGACATCCGCCCACTGCTGAGGTTAGACAAATCGAAGCCCGAGCATAGGTGATTCTGCGGTTCATAGCCGACCGGAAACATCACGCAGTCCTTCCCGGCTTTCGAGGCTTCAGCCATGATGGTCTTATGCTCTCTCACCGATGCGCGTTCTGCGGAAATCAGACTCACTTCACTGCTCGACACGGAAGAGTCTTTGATACCTCAAATGAGAGCGCTCGCGGATATACGGTGCAATTGGGGAAGTTGTCGGTTGCGGCAACTTGCGATGCATGCTTTAACTACAACGTTGCTACTGGAGATCTCGCCCAGGTACGGCGCCAAAGTCATCTTTCCGAGTACATAAGTAGCGGCACTGTTATTGAGGAGGCTGAGCGGATGGAGAACGTGAAGTGGTCGCCTCCTTCAATGGTGCAGGCAGACATCGAGTTTCTTCCCAAGAACGTCGGCGCGTTCCTTCAGGAAGCCCATAACACGGTCGCAGTTGGTGCTTTTCGCGGCACCTTGCTACTCGTCCGGAGCGTGATCGAAGCGACCGCGAAGGATATGAAAATCGATAAAGGGTCACTCGTCCAGAAGGTCGACTCTCTCCACGCAAACGGGCATATTCGTACAGGAACGAAAGACATGGCCCATGCTCTGCGCATCCTTGGCAACGACATGGCGCACGGAGACATCACCGAAGCCCCGACGAGCGAAGACGCGGAAGACGCATTGACGATCGCACGTTTTGTTCTCGACGATGTGTATGTGGCAGATGCAAGACGCATAGACATGCTTGAACGCCGCGGCAAAACCGCAAATTAGAGCCGCCTTACTGAAGCCCCTGACCTGCACTGGTCAGGGGCTTCGCGGTTTCACAGCTTGCCGGGCCCTTGACCACTGATATCACACAGTGCGAGGCGAGCCCGGCAACACCCATTGGAGGAATGATGGAACCCGATGCAGCATGGCTGGAAGCACACGCCGAACTCTCGCGTGCAATCTCCGCCTACTACGAGGCGACGAGTGGCGAGTTCGTCGACGGCTGGGTTCTCGTCACTCACAAGCTGTCCGTCGAGCTCGAAGCCGAGGGCTCTTCTGCGGTCAGCGTCATCTCATCCCCCGACCTGTCATGGGTAAAGGGGCGCGGCCTGCTCGAGATCGCGCGAGAGAATCCCGCCTACACCGGCCGGCAAGGAGAATAGCGATGCAACCCTGCCCAGAGTGCGGCGCCGAGTACTCCTCCGCGCTCGCCGCCGAGGAGTGTGGCGAGGTCGACCGCGTCGAAGATCGACGTATCCGACAGTCTCGCAAACGGTGAGCCGATCGGGATGGGTCGACCGTCCCACGGATCGGCGAGAAACGCTCCCAGCTGACTGGTGGCGTCTCCGAAATCACGTGTTCAAGCGCGACGGCCGCCGCTGCCAGCACGTCCGGTACGACACCGGCCGAAAGTGTCTGGCGCCGGCAACCGACGTCGACCACATCGGCGATCGCAACGACCACAGCCCCGAGAATCTGCAATCACTCTGCAGCTGGCATCACCAACAGAAGACCTCGAGCCAGGGCGGCAAAGCGGCCGCCGCGCGCCGACACAAGGGCGCGACTCCAGCGCACCCCGGGATCCTCTAGCCTCGCTTCGCAGCACCCTTACGAGGCGCGCGGTTACCGGACCCCGGGCGCTGCTCGTTCCACGCGTCGATGGTCTTCTCGCTCCACCCGCGCACCGTGCCGACAGTGACGTCGGGCTTCGGAAGTGTAAGCGAAGACAGCGCCCCGCGTGTGATCCCGAGGCGATCTGCAATCTCCGTTGTCGAAAGATAGTGCCGCGTCATGTCTCCATCATGCGCGACGTATGGCAATGCCTGCAACTCCATCACGAGCTCCTCTCGGCTGAATCGATCTGCAACTCGCCGTTGTATGGCCATGCGTAGAGCGTCTCCCACTGCTCGATCAATGCTGCAACTTGCGACGGCCGGAGCGGGCACGACATGAAGGCCGCATCAACGCCAACGGCTCGCTCGGAGAAGATCAGGCGCACCTCGTCCCCGTCTGCCAAGGGCTCCACTGAGTAGTGGGGCTCGTCCATGTTGTCGTTGTCGCCAGGTGCAAGTTCCGAGGTCCACGCGACCGGGATCCCGTCGTGCTCGTCTGGCATCGGCCAACCCATCGATAACGCGCCGAGCACGCGCAACGGCAGCGCCGCGCGGCTCATCGCTGCGCCCCTTGCAACTCAACGGGGAAGGCCCGTCCGCCGAGGTCGACGAATGACGAGCCTGCGCCGTTACCGTGCGCAGCGGTATCCCACACGCAAATCGATGCATCTTCGGTCGCACACGCCGGCAACACGGCGACAGCAACCATCAGGATCAGTTCCAGCAATGCGGACACGATGGCCTCCTTTCACTCATGGGTGCGGCGATCGCACCCCGTGCGCTTGCGGGTACTTGCAACCCGCCGCCCGGCTCGGTCCAGTAGCGCGTTTCTGTTCACCAGCGCGGATTGTGCGCGCAATAGGTGGTGTTCTCCGTGTCGCATCTCCGCGCAACTTCTTCGACGATGAACCGGGCGAATGAATCCGTGTCAGCGTCGCGATCAGGCGAGCCCCCTGACTCCTCCCAGAGCTCGAAGAAGTCGCAACTAAGGCGCGTCTCGAGCAAGCCATCGATGACTTCGCATCGGGCACTCACAAGGTCGAGCGGTTCACCGTGCAATGCGACGTAGCGCCCTGTGGTGTCGATTCGCAGGCGGTGCTCCTCTGCGAGGCCCCGGCAGTGCAGCAGCTCATGTGCAGGCTGGAGCTTCGCCCTGTACTCACGCGTGATTGCGATCGCCACCGCAATTTCTTCCTCGGAGCGCGACCCGCGTTCCGGCAATTCCGCATACAGCGCCTCGAGCTGCTTCGGGGTAAGACCCCGCGCACTCAGACTCGCTCGCACGGCATCAATCGCTTTCACATTCATTGTTAGCTCCTCTCGTCGTTGTTGACACGCAACTTGCGCGTCCGTGATGGCGCCCGGACTCGAACCGGGCCGACGCCTAAACGCTCGCCATCTTGTGCGACTCAGAACGTCTGAGACCACACATCTTCAGTCGCAACTTCCGTCGCGTACGCCTCAGCCATCGCGGCACGTTCCGCGACTTGCTCAGCCTTGAACTCTGCAAACGTCACCCAGCGCCAGACACCGGCGTCATGGGCTCGCTGCATCTCTTCGGTGAGGTGCGGCCATGCAATGTTGAGCGACCCCTTGCAGAACTCGAGCACCGGCCGGCGGCGAGCATCCACACCGAACGTCTGAGCCCGCCAAAAGTCGGTCCACATCTCGCCGGCCCAACCCATGTGGTCTGCAATTCGGTACTGCATCGCCTCGACGAGCGCCCGGTACGCGGAACGGTCCGCGTCATCAGTGGCGGATGCTCGAGCCGTCTTCGCTGCAACTCGATCCGGCGCTGCAACTGCGGCCGGATCCTGCAAGATCGCGGTGCCAGGCACGCAACGTGCAACCATGTGCGCGTTCGCACGCTGCACCCATGCGAGGTACTCAGGAGCGTCAGCCCGCAATTCGGGTCGCGCTTCCACGTTGGCCGCGTACCAGGCGCGGCGCTCAGACTTGACGCTCATGCGCTCAGCGCCGGGTCGAGTGCAATCGCTTCAGCTTCCGCCTCAGCACGAACATCACGACGCGGACCGCGCGCCGCCCGAATGATGCCAGTCGGCGTGTACATGACGTACCTTGCCATCCATGCAACAACCGGAGCACCGGGGACATGCACGAGATGAATCGGCAACACTTCCGACGTCCATGTCAGCTCGCAAGTCACGCGGTTGCTCGACGCGTACCTGTGATCCTGCTCAGCAGCCCAAGCATCAGCCCGGTCCGCCCAGTCACGGTAATCACCGGGGAAGGTGAAGCGGGAAGGCCGCGGGTCGGTATCTTCCATCGCTTTGGCGTAACGCTCTCGCATCTCTCCAATGAGAGTCATGATCGAACCTCCTACGTTCGGTGAATGCCCCGTGCCGCTGCAACGGCCGGGGCTTGAGTGTGTGAAGACTTTGGGTGAAACTAGGAGGGCCAGGGCGCCGAACGGCTCACGCTCGACGCCCCAGGCCGCTACTTCTTGCGACGGTCACGCAGTGCAAGCACCGCGACGACCGCGCCAGGTGTAGCGAGCAGGATGACCAACGCGTCAACGATCGTCATTCCTGTCACCTCCTTTGGAACGCCCCGCCCCTACAGCGGGGCGTTTCTGCGTTCCGACCGCTTACGCGGCCAGGCCACCGATGTCCGGTGAACCCGTGGCAGGTACGGGGATCGAACCCGTACACGGCTGATGCCGTCGCGCCTGTCGCGCTGCCTGTTGTGACGCTGTGGAGTTGTGAACGATCTGTGCCGGTCCGGTACTGGTTCCCGTTGGGGCTTCCCGGTGGCGATGAGATAACTAAACCATGCGCCGCGCATGGTTCACAAGTCATGCGCCACGCATTGCTTCGCTCAACCCCCACAGATCGGCATCACCATGCGCCACGACGGGTTTTAATTCATTGCGTCACTTCGGGCGTGTCGCGCCTCACCGATGAGCCGTGACCATCAGCCGGCACACACTCAGCGCCCCGCACCCGGTAGCCGGCCACACACCCCGCACCGATGACACCGCGACACCCGACACCCAACGCCCCATAGGGTCACGCCCCGCGCCACACGCGCCCCGCTCGCGCACTCACACACACGCGAGCACACGCACACACGCCCCGCACCCGCACGACGCGCCACACGCACGCCCACGCGAGCGCGCACCGCGCGCCCCCGGCCACGCACACACGCGAGCGCGTGCGCACCCCGGGGCCACCCCCTCCCCCCACCCCCGCCTCACCCGCCCGCAAGCGTTCTGCATCTCGCGGTGCGCGTGGGTCTGGGGGGTTTTGGCTCCCGGGCATCCGGGGCTCGCGCTGCGGCGCGATACTGCTTCCCACGGCCGCCAGGGCCGAGGGTTTCCGCCTTCCGACATGGAGGTCCCTGATGGCCGTACAGCCTTGTTCCGCTCGCGTCGTTCTGATCGCGCCTCACTTCGAGGCCGGCCTTGCTGCGACTCGTAACCGCCCGGAGTACTCTCACGCGATGATCGTCGCCGCGAATGATCCCGGTGCGCTTCGCCGAATGCAGGGTCGCCTGTTCGCTGGGTGGGTTCTTCTCCTCGGCGCCGAGCATCGCGCATCCCCCCGCCGCATCAGTGAGCTCATCAACTACGCGCGTTCACACGAGTGCGGTTGCGAGCAGCACCGCCTCGCGGCGGTGGCCTGATGGCCGGCGTAGGCCCGCCCCCGAAAGATGAACGTGCCCGGCTGAGGGACTCTCCCCAGCGAGATCTCGTGAAGTCGGACGGCAAGGTCGGCGGCTTCGAGCTACCCGACGACGTGCTGCCTCAGCTACGCATCGGCGGTGAGCTGCAGTTCGACATCGACGGCGAACCCATCCGCGAAGACTGGCACCCGCAGACCCTCAGATGGTGGAACAACTGGCGCGAGTCTCCCCAGGGTGTCCGAATGGCAACGGCCGTCGACTGGGACTACCTGCTCGACACCGCGCTGCTGCACCACCAGATGTGGGTATCTGGCGGAAAGAACTCAGAGCGCGCAGCCGAGATCCGACTCCGTGCAGCGACGTTCGGCGCTACCCCTGCCGATCGCGCGCGCCTGAAGTTCGAGATCGAGATCCCGAAGGGCGAAGACTTCGAGGTTGGCAATGCCGGCAACGTGACGAGCATGAGCGCGGAGCGGAGGAAGAGGATCGCAAACGGAGGTAGCTGATGCCTCGTCGCCAGATCCTCAACGCGAAGCTCCATGACCGGAACCGGTCCCTCGGCTTCCTCGCCGTCTGGTTCATCGAGACGTTCGTCGTCCACGGCCGCGGTGACATCGCGGGGCAACCGATTCGCTACGGGGACGAGTATTCCGGTTTCATCGTCGACTGCTACGCGCTCGATAAGCGCGGGCGCCGGCTCTACGATTCCGCTTTCTTCTCTCGACCCAAGGGCACTGATAAGTCCGGTGTCGCCGCGGCGCTCGTGCTGCTCGAGGCGTTCGGCCCTTCGCGGTTCGCTGGCTGGGCCAAGGGCGGCGAAACATACACCTTCCTCGGGCAGACCTACGTTTACTCCGAGGGCGAGCCGATGGGCAAGCCGGTCACCAACCCTGTCATTCGCATCCTCGCCACCGAGGAAGGGCAGACGGGCAACGTCTACGACTCGGTTTACTACAACCTCAACGACGAAGAGACGCCGCTCAACCAGTTGGTCAAGGCATACGGTGTCGACGTCGGCAAGACCCGCGTCATCCTTCCGAAGTCGACCGGCGGCGGAAGCATCGAACCGATGTCATCTGGCGCCGCATCGAAGGATGGTGGCCTCGAGACATTCGCCGTCTTCGACGAGTCGCACCTCTACAACGTGCCGCGCCTCAAAGAGATGTACGCGACCGTCACGCGAAACTTGCGCAAGCGCAAGAAGATCGCCGAGCCCTGGTACATCGAAACAACGACGATGTACCAGCCCGGTGAGGAATCGGTCGCCGAGGACACCTACCGCCTCGCGGACCTCATCGAGGAAGGCCGCACGCGGCGCGCGCGTCTCTTGTTCGATCACCGGTGGGGAGAGCTCGGAGATGCTCGGCAGGGCGACGAAGAGACAGTCGATCAGTACGAGGCACGTATCGCTGAGGCTTTTGCCGACGCGTACGGCGATGCCGCTGCGTGGAACGACGTCGAGGACATGCTCGACGCGTTCTTCGACCCCCGAAACAAGGAGTCGGAGCAGCGTCGATTCTTCCTGAACGCACTCGTCGCAGCGAGCAATGCGTGGCTGCAGATCTCCGAGTGGAGCGACATCGGACTGCGCGAGCGTATGCGTGTCGCGCGGAGCCGAAAGGTGAAGTACTCGTGGCGGCCGCCGCGCAAGGGTGACAAGATCACACTAGGTTTCGACGGCTCACGGTCCGACGACTCCACCGTGCTCATCGGCTGCCGAGTCTCCGATGGATATGTCTGGCCCATCCTCATTGAGGAGCCGCCTGACTCGGAGAAAGCGAAGACGTGGACCGTCGATCAATCGAAGGTCGACGCGCGAGTGCGTCAGACCTTGAAGACATACGACGTCGTCGGTTTCTTCGCGGATCCGCCATTCTGGCAGGACTACGTCGAAGCATGGGATCGCGAATTCGGTGATCAGATGGCCGTCCGTGGCACCCGCGACAAAGGCCTCCATTTCTACACCAATAACCACAAGACGATGGCGATGGCCGTCGAGCGAGCCCACACCGCGATTGTGACGGGCCAGGTGGTCCACGGCAATGAGCCGCAGTTCACGCGGCATGTCATCAACGCACGCAACTGGGAGCGCTCGGTCGGCACCGTCATCGGCAAGGACAAGCGCGGCTCAAAGAACAAAATGGACGCCGCAGTTGGCATGGTGCTCGCACTCGAAGCTCGTGCACGGTATCTCGCGAAAGAGCGACCGGATGCGAAGCCCTTCGAGCCATTCAATCCGCGCGGGAACGCGCACAGACGGAGGTAGCAGATGCTCACAGAAGCACTCATCCCCGGCACGGACGACTGGTATCTCGTCGAGCTCGGCAAGGAACTCGGGTCCAACTTCCCGCGGATCGCGATGCTTGAGTCGTACCGAGACGGGACTTTCGTCGTGCCGGTCGAGGCGGATCCCGCTGTGCGGGAGGCTTACAAGAAGTTCGCGAAGAAGGCGCGGCTGACGATCGCCGACACGATCGTCACCCAGGTCGTCGGCCGCCAAGACCTGCGTGGGTTCCGAACTGCGGCAGAGAATGACGCGAACGGCGACCGCGAGGCATCTCGCTTGATGCGCATGAACGACCTCGACGTGCAGTTCATCGACGCTCTCGATAAGAAGGCTCAGCACGGCGCATCGTTCGGTGTAGTAGCGATAGACCCCATCTCTGGGGAGCCGTTCGGGAAGATCCTCGACAGCTGGTCCGTAGCGGTCCGCATGAGCGAGATTCGCCCCCTGCAGGTCGAAGCTGCGGTGATCGCGACTTGGGACCCGTTCAACGGTCAGGACGTGCTCACGCTGCTCCGGCCTGGCTACATGCGCGTCGCCGTGAAGCCGGGGAAGCAGTCGACCATCCCGCGAGATGGCACGGAGTGGGAGCCCGGGCTCTCATGGGATTGGACGAGCGGCCCGGTGCAGCTAGGGTTCACCGAGCGTGTGCCGGTTGTGAAGTGGGCGAACCCCGGAAGCCTGGGCGAGTACGAGAACCACATCGACTCGATCGACCGCATTACCGAGGACATTCTGCAGCGCCTCACGATCACGGCGATGCAGGCATTCCGGCAGCGCGCAGTGACGCCCGGCGAGGGCAAAGCGTTGCCATCTCACTACGCTGCCGATCATCCCACCAACCCAGGTGAACCGATCGACTATGACGAGATCTACAAGGGTGGGCCGGCAGCTCTCTGGTTTCTCCCGGAGGGCGCGAAGATCTGGGAGTCGGCTCCCACCGACATCAGCAGCCTCATCAACGCCGAGGACAAAGACATCGAGCACCTGGCTGCCGTCACGGGCACCCCGCTCTTCTCTGTCTCGCCGGCCGAGAATCAGTCGGCCGAGGGCGCGAAGCTCTCCCGCGAAACGATCCGCACGAAGGTACGCGATCGCAATCGACGCGACGGACGGACCGCGTGCGAGTTCATGTCCCTCCTCTTCGAGGCGAACAAGGACCAGCAGCGCGCGGATCGCACTGAGATCGTGGCGATGTGGGGGCCGATGGAGTACATCTCCAAGGCTGAGGTTGCTGAACAGGCTCGAGCAGCTCGCCAGGGCGGCATGTCGCTGCGCGGCATCAACGAGCACATCTACCAGATGACGCCCGAAGAGATGCAGCAGGAAGAGCTGTCGAAGCGGGACGAACAGTTCCAGCAATCACTCGCGGAGGTGACCTCAGATGGCGCTGACGGATCGGATGCTGGAGCTTCACGTGAAGCGCAAGCGGTCACTGACGGAGCGGCTGCTACGGATCCTGCTGGGTCTGTGGGGGAGCTACAGCCAGTGGAATGATGAGGATCTCGTGCGGGCGCGCACTGCAGCGAGCATCCCGCATGTCGAGTCGGCGCTGCGCGAGATTCAGAAGGAGACGCGCCAGTTCCAGTTCAGGGCGCTGAAGGAGCTCGGAGTCGCGACTCCGAAGTATCGGCCCCCGATCGACCTGTACCCGCGATCGAGGGTCGACCTCCTCGAGGTTTACAGCCGTCCCGCGCGTGACGCCGCGAAGGTGCTCGAGCGGGGCGGCACCCCAGAGCAGGCGGTTGCGGCTTTCGAGAAACGCCTCGACGGGATCGTTGAGGCCGACGTCATCATCGCCGACCGCGACGAGCTGAGACGCATCCAGGATCAACTCGAGGCTGACGGCCTGACTGAGTACTCGAAGGACGAAGACGCCACTCTCCATGATGACGACAACGCCACTGAGTTGATGTCGCGTCAGGAGATGGAGGAGTGGATCGATCGCTTCGAGGACGACTATGGCCGCGAGGGTGAGCCGGTAGTCAACGGCGAGCGCGTGATCGGCTGGCGGCGCGTGATCCGTCCCGAGCTTTCTCGTCACGGCACGTGTGGTTTGTGCGTAGTGGCTGCGACGCAGTGGTACACCCGTGGAGACCTTCAAGCCATCCATCACCTCTGCAAATGCGCCACGCTGCCCGTCACCAAGAGCATGGACCCCGGCCTCCGCTGGAATGCCGAGGACCTTCGGCGAAACCTCGACGAGATCTACGGCGCCGGCGGTGGCACGTCGGGTAAGAAGCTGAAGCGCATTCGCGTAGCTGTCCGGGAGCACGGTGAACTCGGCCCGATGCTCGCCTACTCGGCAAAGCGTGGCTGGCAGCCGGTTGAGGGATTCGAACCGTACACACCTCCGAATGCAGCCGTTCAGAAGGACCGCCTCAACGGGCGTCGTTCTGAACTCGAAGCCACCCTCGCGAATCTCCGAGACCGCCTCGACGGAGCCGGCGATCGCTCGGGCATCGACCACGCGATCTGGGAAATCGAGCAGTCCTTGAAGGAGCTCGACGTCCGGCTTGCAGCATGACCCGCCGCGCCATGCGACGGCACCCAACACCTACGACATGTAAGGGAAACCACTGATGTTCACCAAGCGACACCGTCCCCTCTTTCTCCGCTTCACGATCGATGAGAGCGCGACCACCGGCGGGGGCGGATCGAGCGCACCCGCCACGCCACCCGCTGATGAGTCTTCGACTTCAGGCGATCTCGGGTTCCCAGCAAACACTCCGGTCAAGGACATGACGCCGGAGCAGCAGGCCGCCTACTGGAAGGATCGCTCGCGCAAGCACGAGAAGCGCGCGAAGCCCGAGGACTTCGATGACCTGGCGGCCGACGCAAAGCGGTGGCGTGACCAGCAGGAGCAGAACCAGACTCCCGACGAGCGCGCCGTCAACGTGGCCCGCGCCGAAGGCCGGCGCGAAGGGGCAACCTCGCTGCTGCACGACGCCGTGCGAGCTGAGCTCAAGGCTCAGCGACCTCACATGACTACCGATGAACTCGACGAGTTCCTCGAAGACGTTGCGCTCGACAAGTTCCTCGGCCAGGACGGGCGCCTCGACACCGAACGAGTGGAACGGCTCGCTGGCAAGCTCGCCACCGCTCCTAACCAGGAGGGCGACACGCCCCCTGCTGCAGACCCGCCCGCCGGTGGCAGCGCGCTCGGCGACGTACTGCGTCGCACGACCGCGCCGCCCAAGGACCACGCGGGCTCTGTTGACGAGTACCGAACTCGCGAGCGCGAACGCTACGCGACCCCCACCACCAAGTAGACCCAGGAGGCTACGATGACCGATTTCGCGATCGACACGTCCCGCACCGACCCGCGGATCGACACCCGCTGGCGTGCATCGAAGCTCGGCCAGGACAACGCCCAGCCGGGCACCCTGGACCTCACCAAGTTTGTTGAGGGCACCCACTACAACATCGGCGGCCGCACCGACAACGTGATCCCTTCGGGCGTCGCGCTGACGAAGAACGCCACCTCGGGGCTTTTCGAGCCCTGGGCGCCGGCAGCCAACCCCGAGGATCACCCGAACCTCGCTGGCTTCATCAACGACGACGCAGGTATCGATCTGTTCCGCCGTGCCGGTGTCGCCAAGTCCACCAAGGCAGCGTTCGCGCTGCTCATCGTCGGCGGTATCGATGCCACCCGCCTCCCGGTCAGCGCCCAGCGCACGCCGGTCAAGGTGGCGCCGACGACCGGCCTCTTCACCTTCGTCTAAGGAGACACCACATGGCATTCACCAAGTCTCACCGGACCGCCGCTCAGCTCACGGGCATCGCCCGCGGCACCATCGACGGCGTCTTCGGCGCATCCATCGTTTCCACGTTCCTCCCGCAGCGTGAGAACCCGGGGCTGACGTTCGACTTCAATGTCGGCAACACGTCCCTGCCCGAGGCAGCGCGCTTCCGCTCGTACAACACCGAGTCGGACGTCGCGAGCTTCGATAACAGCGAGTCCCGCCAGGGCAAGCTCCCTCCGATCTCGCGTCGTCTGCACGTCGACGAGTTCGCGCAGATCACCCAGATCGGCGGCGACCTCGGCCCCGTGTTCGAGGACTACGCGCGCCGGATCGCAGCTCAGATCGCGACCCGTTTCGTGTGGGGTGGCGCAGAGGCAATTGAGAGCGGCAAGCTCACGATCGACGAGCGCGGCCTCAAGTTCACGATCGACTACGGGCGTAAGGCCGCCCTCACCGCGACGGCACCGACCCTCTGGTCGAACCCTGCCGCCGACGTTATCGGTGATCTGGAGGCGCTGCGCGCCGTCTACGGTAGCTCGCCCGGTTCCATCCTGGTGCCCGAGCTCGTGCTGCAGCACCTCACCCGCAACGAGGGCATCATCGAGCTCGCCACGCGCGGCCTCGGCTCGCCAACCCGGATCTCGCTCGACGACGTGCTCAGCACCCTCCGAAGCTTCGGCTTCGATGGGCTCTTCACCAACCGTGAGCGCTTCGTCGATCACTCCGGCACTGAGCGCGCACTGTTCAGCACGAACAAGGTGCTGTTCCTCCCCGCCGCGGAGCAGACCGCTCTCGGCCAGGCAGCAGGCGTAGGCCCGCTCGGCACGACCGATTTCGGTGTCACTGGTGAGTCGCTCGTGCCCGAGAACGGTCTGGGTGGCCAGCCCGGCGCCGCGGCCGGCGCGCTCTCCTCCGACGACCCCGTCGGCTTCGACGTGCTCGTCGCAGCGATCGGTCTGCCGATCGTCCAGAACGCCAACGCGACCGCATCGCTGACGGTGCTCTAGCCAGACCCCATACAGAGGGCGGGCAGCTGCCCGCCCTCTCCCGGCTTCCCAGGAGGAAACGATGAAGGTCTGCCAGACCATCAACCTGCTCGACGACCAGTTCCGACTCGTCACGCTGTCCCCCGGCGATGAAGTGCCGGAATGGGCAGTCGCTCGAGTCACCAACCCCGACGTGATCGCCGGCGACGACGATTTTGTCGAAGCTGTAGCTGCCGTTGCAGAAGCGGCGACCACGGCTTCTGAACCGGTCCCGCCCGTGTTGGACACCGGTGACGGTTACGACGCTCTCAACAAGAAGGATCTGCAGGAGCTGCTGTCGAAGCGCGAACTGCCCACTGCCGGCAACAAGCCGGAACTCATCGAGCGACTGCGCGAAGCCGACAAGGCTGCCGCCGCCGAAGAGGAAGTGGACCTGTGGTCGCTGAGCGTCGACGAGCTGAAGGCGTACGCCGAGAAGCACGAGATCGACGTCGAGGGCGCCAATACTTCGGAAGAGCTCGCCGCAGTCATCCAGTCCGCACAGAGCGAGTAGGAGCACTCATGGCTGTCACACTCCCCACGGTCGGTTACGACTGGGTTTGCGACGCCTTCGAGGGCGAGCCTGACGAGCTCGGGCGCAAGTCATACGTCGAGTCGAAGATTCGCCACACAGTGGGGAAACTCAAGACCCGTTTCGGACAAAGGATCGAGTCGAGACTGGCGGCAGGCCTCCTCGATGAGGATCTGTTCAAAGACACCGTCGCCGAGGCGGTACTTCGAATCATCCGTAACCCCGAGGGGTACACGACCGAACAACAGGGCAACTACTCGTACGGGCTGCGCGCCGTCGTCGCTTCCGGCTACCTCATGTTCACAGCCGAGAACATGCTCGATCTACTCGGTGAGGACTCACCGGTGATCGGCACGTTCGCCATCGGAGACCACCGGGGGGCCTGATGTCTATTCGAGGCAGAGGGCCCCACACGGTCATCATTCAGCCGCGCAAGGTCGAACGGTTCAGGGGTGCCGTCGATTACGTCGACGATGGCCCGCCGGTGAAGATCAAACGCTGCAGCGTCCAATCCGTCAGGGAATGGGCCACCGCTGAAGAAGAGTTCACATACGGCGTTACTTTGCTCTCCATGCGGCGCGTGTTCTCACGCACCTGGCCAGCAGACGCGAACGGGCTCGTCTACTTCAATGGCGGCATCTTCGAGACAGTCGGAGATCCGCAGCACATGGACGGGTCGAGGCGCACAGAGCACTGGGTCACGACGATCAAGTGGCTGGGCGACGGCCCCGCACCGGACGTCCCCGATCCGGACGAACACGAAGAAGGTGACTGATGGCGAGCGTCGAATCACACGTCCGACTCACTGCCGCGATCATTGCCGGCGGCGACCCCGCAATGGACCGTGCCGCGGCGAAGCTGAAGACGAATCTCGTGGCCGAGGCCGCGAGACACAATCTCACCTCCGCGTTCATGAACAGCTTCGAGTCAGCCACAGTGCCCGGAGAATCTGGGTCCGGCCAGCAGGTCAGCGACCGCGTCGTGTACTCAACGGACCCCGGCGCGATGGCGATCAACTACGGACGCAAGTACACCGACAAGGAAACGGGCGAAGTCACCCGAGTACCCGGCAAGCACGTCTTCGAACGCGCAGTCGGGAGGACCTCAGGATGAACACGAAGCCTGTACTTCCCGACTTCGACGCGTTCTTCGACGCCTTAATCACTGCCGCAGTGCCCGACACGGTCACTGCGATTCAGGACCAGCACGCCGACAGTTACGACGAAGTGCCTTTCGTCTCCTGGACCGCGATCAATCAGGGCCAGTACGACTATGGCCTCTGGAACGTCACGCTGGTGCTCAACCTCCTGGCAGCGCCGCGAGACGTCTTCGGCCATTCTGCCCATCTGTACGCAGCGATCCAGAACTGGTCCATCCCAGGCGAAGGCGTCATGCCCGAAATCGCGGCGATCAACACCGTCGAGGATGCCAGCGTATTCGACAAGGTCAGCGAGATCCGCCTCCCCGGCAAACACCTGTCTCAGGCCGTAGCCACGTTCAGACTCACGGTCCAAGACCTGACCTGAACGCTCCACGCAACCCACTTCAAGCCCGCCCACTCGGCGGGCTTTTTGCATTTCTGAAGGAGAAATCATGGGCGTCAACCCCAACGCGATGATCGTTCCCGGTAACGGCACGATCTTCCACGCACCGAAGGCAGTCGCACTGCCCGCCAGCCCACTCACCGCATTCACGCTCACCGGCACTCCGCCGACGGGCTGGACGAACCTCGGGCACACCAGCCGCGAGAACACCCTCGGCTTCAGTCGTGAGGGCGGCGAGGCGTCCTCGATCGGCACCTGGCTCGCCGACGCGACGAAGACGATCTACTCCGCGGTGTCGTGGTCGATGACCATCCCCGCGCTGCAGTTCGACAACGACGTGCTCGACATGGCCTTCAACGGCGATTTCGACGAGGCCACCGGCGGCTACATCATCCCCGGGCAGACCGCCGCGGTGGAGACGCAGCTGTTCGTCCTCATGCAGGACAACACCGGAAAGCTCGGCTTCTGGGTGCCGAACTCCGAAGTCACCCTCGGTGAGCCGCCGACCGTGAACCGAGAGCAGTACCTCGAGCTTCCGCTCACCGCGTCCATCAACGCGGCGGCCGACGACGTGATCCCCGCGGTTGATGGCCGCCCCGGAATCATGGAGCTCTTCAAGACCGGCCTGGCCGCTACTCCGTAGCCCTGGGCCCACCTCGACCCCCGGCGCGCCATGCGGACCCGCGCCGGGGGTTTCTTCATCCTCTGGTCCGCTCACCACCCAGCAGAAAGGTCCGCACATGACCGCCAAAAAGGGCCCCGCGCCGACAGAACCGATCGAGACCGAGAACGAGCAGCCGACGGCCGAACAGATCCTCGAAGCCGAGGCGGAACTTGAAGATGTCCTCGCCGACCTCCCCCAACTTCGCCCCCCGCACGAGCTCCGCCTCGCTGCCCGGAACAAGATCAAGACGATCCGCCTCGAGCATGGACGCGATCTCGTCCGCATCGTGGGCAAGGTTCGAGAAGGCGCGCCGATCGCGGACCTGCCCGAAGACACTCAAGTCGAGTATCTGAAGCACATGATGAGCGTGCAGGAAGCCGTCGACGAGTTCGCCGAGTCGATCGCCATCGACCGTGCCGGCTACATCGAGTGGTCGAACAAGCACGCCGACGACTACACGCCGTTCATCGCGCTGCTCTTCCGTTACGCCGATGCAGCGGGGGAATCCAACGGCTCTGCGAGCTGATCGACAAGTACGACCACAGCCCGGACTTTCCCGGGTCGCTGACCGCTGACCTCGACCAGTTCCATCACGGGCTCAAGCTCGATGACGTGTGGGCCGGTCGGGTCAGCGTTCAGCATGTACTCGTCCTCGCAGGGCAACTCCAACTCAACCCGATGTCACGCTGCCGGATGATCGCGCTCGGCGGCGACCCGCGGTGGATCGGGTGGGACTCAAACTCTGAGCTCGCTGCATCGCAGTTCGACCTCATTCATCAATTCGCCGCCGGCGAGAAGTTCACGGAGGCGGACAAGTTCCCTCGACCGGGACAATCCGCTGGCCGCTCTAACGAGCCCACGGAACTCTTCGCTCCGACGATTGCGGACTTCAATGTCGGCGCGTTCATGCAGCGCGTCCACTCGTAGGAGGACACTATGGCCGCTCCCTCCCTGGGAAAACGAGCCGGAACGATGCACGTTCGGGTACTCCCGAACACGAAGCATTTCCCCCGCGAACTGCGCCAGCAGCTACAGCGCATTGAGAAATCGATGCCTCCGCTCGAGGTGCAGATCTCGAAGGCGAACGTACACACGCAGAAGCTAAAGCGATCGATTCAGGCGCAGCTCGCCGGTATCCGAGACCTTGAAGTGAACGTGGAGGCGAAGGTCGACTCGTCACGAGCGCTTCGCGCGCTTGAGGAGGTCTCGAAGGCTCGCCATGTCGACCTGATGCCAGAACTCGACAAGGCTCTCCTTCGCCGCATCAGCAACGAAGTTGAGAAGTCGGTTCGCACCATTGAGGCGCGGATCACGCCGACGCTTGACGAGGAGCAGCTGCGTCCACGTGTAGATGCGTTGACGAACGAGCTGAAGAAACTCGAGAAGCATCTCCACATCTCGGTCCTGAACGAGGAAGAGCGGCTGCAGATCCGGCACCGGATCCATTCGATCAGCGAAGAGCTCGACGACATGGCGAAGGACCGCACTGTCCGCGTCGACATCAACCCGTTCACGGCTTGGGCCTCGGCACGTCTGGCGTGGCTCGCACGCACGCGATTCGTCGAGATCATCCCCCGGGTGTCCAAGGCGGCCCTCGCGAAGGCTGTCACCGCGCTCTCCGCGCTGTCGGGTGCTCGCCTCTCGTACGACTACCTGAAACGGTTCTCGGACTGGATGAGCGAGATCGACAAGAAGCTTCCCGCTTTGACGTTCGGTGTCACCGGCATCACGACAGCATTCTCCGGGCTCATGGGCGCTGTCTCGGGCATCGTCGGGATCGGCGACGGCCTGGCCGCGACTCTGCCGTCGCTTCTGCTGTTGCCAGGTTTGTTGGCCGGTGCAGTGCTCTCTGGCGTCGCGCTCTTCGTCGCCATGAAAGACGCGAAGGACCAACTGAACGAGCTCGGCGACTCGTACAAGAACCTCGGCGAGATCATCTCGGCGAATTACTGGGCCGAAGCGCGACAACCGATCATCGACTTCTCGAACTCGGTGATGCCTCAGCTCGAGCGATCGTTCGAGAAGACCTCGGCCGCGATTGGACGGTTCACGGCCGGACTCGCGAAGTCGTTCCAAGCGGAGTTCGACAACGGTCGCCTCGAGGCGATGTTCGACGGCCTCGCCGCGTCTTGGGACGTGCTCTCGACAGGGACCGACGCGTTCGCCGGCGCGATCACCAACCTCGGCCTCGTGGCGGCGCGGTACATGCCGCGACTTGCCGGATGGTTCGTGCGGCTCTCGAACCAGTTCGACAACTGGCTCTCCGACGTCGCCACAGACGGCCGCCTCGACGGTTGGATCGAAGAATCGATCGACGCGTTTTACGCCCTCTGGGATGTGGCAGCCGCCACAACCGGAATCTTCCAGGGACTGTGGAAGGCCGCCGAAGCTGCAGGCTCCGGCGGCCTTCGTGGATTCGCCGACATGCTCCTCGATTGGGAGAAAGCCATCAACGGGGCGAAGTGGCAGGAAACCCTGACCGCGATGTTCCGCGGGGCGGGCGTCGCGATGGATGGATTCGGTGCCGGACTCGAGCGAATCGGCAACATGCTCTATGAGCAGCGAGACACACTCGAGTACTTCATGGGCACGGCTGGTGAAGCCCTCGGCGGCTTCATCGGAGCTGTTGCCGATGCACTCGCACGGCCTGAGGTCTCCGAAGGCCTGCGCGGCTTCATCGACGGCGTCGCAAGTGGCCTCGAGTCTCTTGAGCCTGCTCTCGCTCCGATGGCTGACGCATTCGGTGAGCTTGCTGGCTTCGCCGGCGACCTGGCTGAAGCGATCGGCCCAGTGTTGCAAACCGCTCTCGAAACAGCCTCGGGGCTTATCTCCGGTCTCATCGAATCGTTTGAAGATAACGATGTTGTCCAGAGGCTCGCCGATGCCTTCAACTCATTTCTCGACAATGGCGCTGCGCCAGTGCTCGAGCAATTGGCCGACGTTGTTGGCGACAAGTTGGTTCCTGCCCTCGTCCATCTCTTCGAAAGTGGTCTGCCTGCGCTGAGCGGACTGCTTGCACTGCTCGGCCCCACCGCGATCGCATCAGTTGGAGATTTCGCGGACAAGGTCGGAAGCCTGACCAAGTCTCTCGAGGGCATCCAAAGCATGTGGGAGTACTTCACTGGTGCGAAAGAAACCGGAGAAGGGACCGCCGGTGAAGCATCAGGCTTGCTCGAGTTCCTGACCAACATCCTTTCGGTCACAAATCCCGTCATCAACGCGCTGCTCGACGTTACCGATCATTTTGGTGGCCTGGGCAACGTCGTCAATGAACTGGGGAACTCCCTCGGAGGGTTCGTCGCTGAAGCGCAATTCAACTTCACGCAGTTCCAGTTGGCTGCATCGCTTGCGCTTGGGAACGTGGTCGCCTGGATTGCCGCGCTTCCAGGGAAGATCGGCGCCATATTCGCGGGCGCGAGCGCCTGGCTTATCAACAAGGGTGCCGAGGTCCTCAACGGGTTACGAAACGGATTTGATAGCGGCTGGCTGTCGGTCTCGTTCTGGCTCGCCGGTGTGCCCGGTCGAGTCATGAACTATTTCGCCGGTGCTGGGGCGTGGCTGATCTCATCCGGTGCCGCCCTCTTGAGGGGCTTCGCTGCCGGGGTGGCGTCCGCGGTAGGGGATGCCGCGGCTCAGGTTGCGTCTGCAGTCGAACACATCCGCGGACTGTTCCCGAATAGTCCCGCAAAATGGGGCCCGTTCTCGGGCCGCGGGTGGGTTTCATACTCGGGCGTTGCCGTCGGTGAGACGTTCGGCGGGTCGATCGCGTCCTCGATCGACAAGTCGCGGACCAAGGTAGCGCGCTCCCTCAGCGGGATCCGTGGGGAGTTTGCGTCTCTGTCTGGCGATGTCTCCGGCATGGGCTTCGACGTGACCAGTCAGTACGCCGTCGATCGCGCCCACGCTGCGCGTATCGGCGGTGGCATCACACCGCTCTCTGACGGCTCCACCGGCGCTTCGACTCAGATCACGGCGAACTTCGTTCAGCCCGAACAACGCGAGCAATTCCGCGAGTTCTCGTCGCTCATGCAGCGCGAACTCCGACGAAGTTAGGAGGCCGCGCATGTGGTCATTGAAGTACGACGGAACCGCCTACTCCTTCGACCACGTCGCGGTCACATCTGTCGAGATCGAGGGTCGGTCGTATCGCGTTGACGATGCGGCCAACCCTCGAGCCGACGGGGTCGCATTCGGGCAGGACTTTGCGGATCCGGGCGACATCAAGCTGAAGCTGCTGCTGACGTTCCAGACGACGCGGAACCTCACTATGCAGCGGGCAAAACTGAAGGAAGCAGCTGATTCGTTCCTTCGCGCTTGGGATGCGAAAGCGCTCCGCGCAACGGCCGGCGCATTGGGTGAACTCACCATCCCGTCGCTCGGCCTCTTCGAGGGGCGCCCACGACGTGCCGAGTGGGATTGGTCGACCTTCGGGTTGGGCTATCTCACCGGTGCCGCCACATTCGTGCGCTCCGATCTCCTCACCTATGTGCTCAACGAGTCGGGCGGAGCGCCCTGGCAGTCGGCAACGCTCGGCCTTGTTCCGGCTCAAGTCGGCGGCATCAAGTCGCCGCTGAAGGCGCCGCTTCGCACTTCGGTCGAGTCTTCCCGCGCTGCACCGCTGGTCGTCGGCGGCAGCGCAGAAGCGTGGGGCATCTACGACCTCAAGGGCCCGATCCAGTCGAACGCTCAAATCGAGGTTCCCAATCGCTGGCGGCTCTATCTGAACCGATCCCTCGCTTACAACCAGACGGCGCGTATCGACACGCGCCCCGGCCGGCGAGGCACCTACCTCAACGGCAAGCCCGTGCAGCTTCTCGACCCGCGTTCATCGCTGCTCGACGACTGCGCGCTTTTGCCGGGCCAGAACGTACTTGCCCTCAGGGGCGCGTCGATCGAGGGCACCGCATCGGTGTCCGTGCGATGGCGAGACACGAAAGAGAGCATCTGATGGCAACATCACACTGGTTCGTCGGCGGCGGTGCCGAACACACCGCAGAGATGGTTCGGCGCGACACCAACGCGAAGCTCGGCGGCGCAGAGGGAATCTGCGCCGTGAACGATTTGCGGGTCCTGCAGCAGCCGGTCGCCGTCGGCTCAATTCGCGTGACCATCGGTTCCGCTTACATCACTTCCCGCTACGCGAGTGCGATCAACGAGACGTACATGGGGTCGGTGACCTCGCAGGAAACCGTCACGATTCCGCAGAACGCCGGCACTGGGGTGCGCCGCGATCTCATCGTGATGCGGGTCCGGGATCCTTACGTGCAGGGGTCCCCGTGGCCGGATCCCGGCGCAAACATCAGCGACCCCGAAGCGGCAGAGGAAGCTCGAGCCAACGCGAAGTACGTCTACATCGAGCGGATCCCGTCAGTCCCTGCCGGCACACGGCGACTACAGAGCGTTGCCGGGTACGAGAACGATACTGCGGTGACTCTCGCCCGGATCGACGTCCCTGCGGCGACGAGCGCGATCACTTCGGCGATGATCACGGACCTTCGCGAGGTCGCGCGGCCGCGGCGGTCCGAAGTCGTGTTCGCCCGTCCGCGCATCGCAGCCGACGACACCGCACAGCGATACCTGACAGGACGCGTCGCCAATGGCGGCGAGTTCTTCCCCGGTGGCAATGGTGCGGCGAACGAGTTCCAAGTCGACGTGCCGATCTGGGCCACCCGCATCGTCATCGATGCCCGGTGGATGGCGATCTACTACGGCGCCGGCAAGAACCCCCACGGTCGTTACTGGATGGAGTACGGCGACGAGTACCGAAACCACACGTGGCCGAACAAGCAGCAGTACGAGTACACGACCCAGCATTTCAACTTCAATGCGCCATTGACCAACGATGAGCGCACCACTGACTGGTCCCTGATGGATGAGCTGCCGATCCCCGCGAAGTACCGCGGGAAGACGATCACGTTCGCATTCAAGGCCGGCCTCGACGCTTCGAGTTCGAACGCGAGCGTGGTGTGGATGAACTGGTCCGGTGGCCTCGGCTGCCGTCTGACGTTCGCAGAGCGAGCGGTAGACGACGACATTCTCTAGGAGGCACACGTGGGTTCGAGCGCCCCGAAGATTCGGTACTCCGCGCAGCGAGTAGGCACGAACGAATGGCTACACTACGATCTGCCACTCGATACTGACGGCCCCGAGTACACCCTCTCCGGCTATGAGGTCATCGACGCGACAATCGCACCCGAACGGTTCGAACGTCTCGCAGAGGACGGGCACCCGGTCCTGTGGAAATGGGGCACCTGGATCCACGTCGAACTCCCCGGCGGGCGCGACTGGACAGGAATCGTGGAAGACGTCTGGGGCGAAGGGGCGAAGCTGCGCGTCAAGATACGTGAGTGGCTCGGGTATCTCGACGGGCTCACATTCACAGCGACGCTTTGGGGCATCAACTCGGACCCCGCCGGACTCGCCGCGACTCTGTTCAAGCACGTCGGCTCATTCACACACGGCTTGAAAGGGGTCGAGGTTGTTGGCTCGACCCCCACTCGTGTGGGGACTCGGTCCGACAACATCGCGGCTGAATTGAAAGCCGTGATGGAGTCACGAAAGGCCGCATGGGAGGCGTTCTCGAAGCCGCGCAAGGAGTTGGAAGCGAAGGTCAAGAAGATCTCTCGCCCCTACGATCGCCATATCACGCTGCTGAACCGCGAGCGACGCATCCTCTCCGACAGTTGGGCGGACGCGGTGGCTCGGAAACTCGATGCGGAGATCATCAAAGCTCGGAAGGCACTCGTCACCGCGAAAGACGAACAGATCAAGGCACAGCGCGATCAGAAGGACGCGCTCGTCGGGACGATGAAGACGCGCATCGAGGATCTCGCTTTCGAGGAAACTCCTCTAAAAGAGGCTTACGACGCTGCGAAGTCGGATTACGACGATGCCAAGAAGCAGGCCCAGGAAGACGGCGGAGCATGGAAAGTGCTCGCGGACGACACCCCGGACTGCTGGAAAGTCCTTCAGGATCTCGCCGCTGCCGGCCCGTTCGACTTCACCACGGAAACCGAGTACTCCACCGGAGCGCCCGTACTGAAATTACTCATCCACTTTCCGGCGCGGGGCCGCGCACGTGATGATCTCGTGTTCGAGCTCGGCAGCAACATCAGCGAAATGCCGCAGGTCGAAGTTCCCGTTGACTACGCCTCTGAGGTAATCGTGCTCGGCGCCGGCGAAGGGTCAGGCGACGACAAGAAGACCTTGCGTGAATCGATCAGCGTTGAAGACCCGAGGCTGCGTCGCAACGAAGTGTTCTCCGATCCGTCCATCACCAAGCGCGCCACTCTGCGCGCAGTCGGGCGGAACGAGCTGCGCCGCCTACGGGCAGAGGTAGTCGTTCCGGAGATCACCGTGCGCGGGACCGACAACGTTCCCATCGGGGCTTGGTCCCCCGGCGACATCATTACCGTCCGACTCCGCAACGTGCCCCACTTCGGCCGCGTCACCGTGAAGCACCGGATCCGGTCTTGGAAACGCGTCGACACGAACAAGGCAATCATCAGATTGGAGCCCCTCGATGGCTGATCGGGAGATAGAGCTCCTTGCCCGCGAAATAGCGAAACTGAAGCGCAGCGTCGCCGGCCTCGCCCAGACTCGACAGGTCTCACGCACGATCGTGAATGACGTTGAACTCGGCGACACCGTCCTTGAGGCGCAGGAAGTCGCGTTCATCGTCGACGAGCACTCAGCCGATCTGGATTTCCTGGACGACGGAACCGGCTTATACGAAGCGGACACAGCTCAGGATGCCGCTGATGCGGCTCACGAAGCCAAAGTGCGAGTAGTGGAGGCTGAAGCTGAACTCGAAGCTGCTCGCGCTGAGCTCGACGAGAAGCTGCATGAGCTGGAGTCGAGTCTTACTGAGGCAGACGGCCGCATCACTGCGGCGAAGCAGCGTGCGGATGATGCGTTCGGGGTGGCTACTGCTGCGTCTGGTGATGCGTCGGAGGCGGCGCAGGCGGCGTCTGATGCTCAGACTGCGGCGGATGATGCGAAGGATCTTGCGGTGAATGCTGCGACTGCTGCGTCGTCGGCGTTGGGTCAGGTGGGTGATAAGTCGACGGTGCTGATTCAGTCGACGGCACCGTTCACACAGTTCCAGGTGTCATCCACCCTCTGGATTGATACGACCGGGGGTGCGAATACTCCGAAGCGGTGGAATGGTTCGGACTGGATTGAGGTGGCGGATAAGGCTGCGCGGGATGCTGCGGCTTTGGCCGTGCAGGCTGCGGCAGATGCTGCTGAGGCGCAGTCGGCGGCGGGTACTGCTCAGTCAAATGCGTCGGCTGCGTTGACGATGGCTGGGACGAAGAGCCGCGTCTACTACTCGACTGCGGCACCGTCTGGTACGGCGACGGCTGTGGGCGATTTGTGGCGTCGGCGTGACTTGAGCCAGAACATCATCGCTGAATGGTTTTGGGATGGTTCGGGGTGGGTGGCGACGAAAGTTTCTTCGGACGCGATCGCGAACCTTGATGTGGGGAAGCTCACCGTCGGTACTGGCATCATCTCCGATCTCGTCGCACAAAATATCGCAGCCCGTACTGCCACGTTCATGGAGTTGAATGTCGATCGTCTCGTGGCTACGGGTACCGCGACGATCGCTGCTGCAGTGATTGAGAAGCTGTACACGGATGTCGTGAAGGCGAAGTTGCTGACAGTGACTGAGAAGATCATCGCCAATGACATCTTCGCGGCTGGCGTGGTGAGTGCGAGCGCTCTCGCGTCGAACGCAATCGATGGCAAAGTCATCACGGGTGCCCTGATCCGCACCGCAGCCTCCGGGCAACGCGTGCAGATCGATACTGTCGGCATTCGCGCATTCAACTCGAGCGGATCAGAGACCGCTGTTCTTACCGCCACGGACGGTGGATTGCGGCTGACAGGGTTCTTCGAGATGCGCAGGGGTACGGGAGGCTCGAACCCCTGGGCGTACATCAGCGAGAACGAATTCGGAGTCTCGGAGCAGCAAAGTGGTGGCGGCTCATATGCGCACGTCCGGCCGTTTCAGGTTGCCACCGACACTTCAGTGCTTCCCGCCAGTGCGAACTACACGCGCGGCGGTGCTGCGCTGCGCGGGGGCGGACCTAACGGAGGAGGCAGCCCGGGGCTGGACATCTACGCGACGAGCGGTGCATCGATGGCTATGCGGGCGAGTTCCACTGACATCAACGCGATCGTTTCGAACGGAAATCTCAACCTCCGCGCGAACGCATCCAACAGGCGCGTCTACCTTTATGGCGGTAACGGAATCTACCTCGATGGGGCGACAACGTTCTCGGAGTGGCCCTCGTTCCCCGGCGACTCAGCAGCGGCCGCCCTGCCGGGATTTGTCGAAGGCGGCTTCAGTATCGTCACGGCCTCGTTCGAGGTACGCGGGGGAACCCTGTTCATCTCGCTCAACGTCACCGGGAACATCACCCAGGGTTCAGGTGTCGATGTCTGGAACAGCCTCCCGGCACGGTTGCGGCCGTCGTCCAACAGACAAGCTGCTGCGTGGCTGAACGGCGGGTATGCGGGCGTTGCGTGGGTTCGATCCAACGGAACAATCGCGGTCGCGAACCAGACCGGTGCGACACGAACCTCAGCCCAGTTCACCGTCTCTTACCCCTACCCGGGCTGACCGGAAGGAGATCGATGTCTTACCTGACACAGTCGCGGCTGGCCCGCGACAGCGACCTTTTGCAGCGCATCACCGCGTGTGCCGCGATCGAGGGATTGTCCGACCCGCAATCGTGGGCGGCGAACCGTGCGTGGCAGTTTTCGGCACAGCCGGGATGGGTCGCCGCGTACAAGACCGCCGGCACAAATCCCGGAGCGAACGAAACCGCGATCACCGACGCAATGATCCTCACCGCCGTGCGCGCACTGAATAACGAGGAGACCACAACATGACCCCAACAGTCGACTCGCTCGGAGGCTACATCGCCTCGGTGCGTTCGCGTTTCATCGACGTCGACGGCTGGTTCGGTGCGCAGTGCTGGGACCAGTGGTCGCACTACGCGACGAACTTCCTCGGCGTTCCCGTACTCACCACGTATGCGGACGCCGGGGGCAGCTGGCCCCATTCCGGGTACGCGTGCAACGTGTTCCACAACGCGCGCTCTGCCGGCCTCGAGCGTTGGTTCGAGATCCTGCCAGCGTCCGCTACCCCGCGCGCCGGCGACGTAGCGTTCTGGGACTTCGGGAGCGCTTGGTATCCGTGGTCGCACGTTGCGACCGTGCTCGAGGTCCTTCCCGGCGGCCGGCTCCTGCGCTGCCTCACACAGAACCCTGGCGCTGTGCAGATCGCTGACCTCATCACGAATGGGCTCATCGGTTACCTCAGGCCGCGAGCTCTCATCCTCGGCGGTGTCGACGCATCGCCGACCGCCACTCTCACCGCATCAACGAAGCTCGCAGCGCAAGCGCGTCTGCGGCGACGGAAGGAAGATCCCATGCACCTCGTCATCCTCAAGCAGCAGGCCCGCAGCGACGGCTCCGCAGCGTACGCCATCTACAAGCCAGGCGTTCCCGGCTCGTGGGAAGAGTTCGATAACTTCACCGCGCGAGGCATGTACGCGAACAGCCTTTCTTCGCAGTTCGGGCAGCCGATGGAAGTCACCCTGAAGCGTTGGTCGGAGCTGCAGAAGAAGTACAGCTGATGCCAACGATCGTCCCGATTCTCGGGGCGTGCTGCGCAGCGCTGGTGGTACTGGCTGTCATCTTCGCTGCGCAGCATCTGCTGCAGCGCACTTCTGGCTCGTTTCGGTCCCTGGCTTCCCGGGTGTGGGACTCACTGCAACCAAACCGTGTCAGGAAGCTTCTCGCATCCGTGGCATACGCGGCCGCATTCATGTGCGGGCTCTCGACGCTGCTGTGGCCGCCGCGCAGCATCGAAGGCGTGCTCGGCGTACTGACACCAATGTTCGGGCTCTTCTACCTGCTCGGCGGCGCGGCCGCTCTGGCCGTCGTGTTCCGTGGTTGGTGGTGGCTCGAGCGGATGGCTATCGGCGCGATCCTTGTCGGAGTCGCGATCTACATCATCGTCGTGCTCTCACTCCACTGGCAGTCCGCGATGGGGTCGAGACTCTCGCAGTACTGGGCGATCGCCGTCTCGGTTCCCCTCCTCGTGTACCGGCTCGCCGACATCTACCCTCACCCCTACGAACCGAGACCGGAGACAGCGAGGCGGGATGGATGAGCGAACAACCCAACTCCTTGTAGCCGTCATCGGGTCCGGCTTCTTCACGTGGGCCGGGCCCGCACTCTTCCGACGCTGGCAGTCGTGGAGACAGGGCGCCGAGAAGCGGAAGCGCCAAGACCTCGATCGCATGGCCGCCGAGAAGGCTGTGGCCGAAGCACGAGCCGCCGCGGCGCTCGTTGTTGCGGCCGACGCCGAGAAAGCTCGCGACGACGCAGTAGAGGATCGCCGCGCTGCGGAGCGCGAGCGCGATGACGAGGCAGCGCTCCGGCGACGCTACGCCGAGTCCCTTTCGTTGCACCGCCGCATCATCACCGAGGCCGAGTGCCTCGACCCATCAGCGCTGCCCGATTGGCCGGCGTAACCCGAAGGAGAACGAATGCCCCAGATCATTCCCGAAGCGACCCGGATCGCCGCCAAGCGCGGTTTCATCAGGTCGACTGCTCAGGCCTACGCGACCGCGATCGCCGGCGGTATCAGCACGACCGCGATCCTCGCCGTCGTCACCGGCGACGTGCCCCTGGTGGCCACGGTCGTGACTTGGTCGGTCGCGGCGCTCTCGCCGCTGGCGGCCGGTGCAGCGTCGTATCTCAGCATCCTGTCCAAGGGCATCCCCGAGGACTACCAACCAGGCACCGACGATGCCTCTCGTGGCAAGTACGGTGATCACGCCGCCTGAAACAAAACCGAATCAAAATGAGACCAAGCATTTTGATTCAGCGAGCACGACAACGCCCCCTCTCCCGAGCCCTGAGCCTGGGAGAGGGGGCGTTTTGTGCGTGTATCAAGCTGTGGCCGCTCGTCTGCGCATTGGGGATGGACTTACGAGCGACCAACTTGAGTATGGCAGCCCTGTAATCTTTCGCGGTGTGCATCGTTCAAGCCGGCGTGCCGCATGCGCTGTAATGCATCGTTTGGGTCTGATG
>NZ_JHBW01000070.1 GCF_001273845.1 Leucobacter musarum subsp. musarum | reverse complement strand
GCTTCCCGAGCAACCACTAAGGAGCGACGCACATGTCAGACTTCATCGATCTGCACGGCGCCGAGCAGAGCTTCGGCGACACCGACGCGCAGCGCGAGGTACGTGCCAATGACCGCCAGTACGTCTTCCACTCGTGGTCGGCGCAGGGGGCCATCAACCCGCTGCCCATCGCCAAGGGCGAGGGCGTGCGCTTCTGGGATTACGACGGCACCGAGTACCTCGACTTCTCGGCGCAGCTCGTCAACCTGAACCTGGGTCACCAGCACCCGGGTCTCGTCAAGGCGATTCAGGATCAGGCCGGGCGTCTCGCCACGATTCAGCCGGCGATGGCGAACGACGTGCGCGGCGAGCTCGCCAAGCGCATCGTCGAGCACTCCTTCGAGGGCGCGCGCTCGGTGTTCTTCACCAACGGTGGCGCTGACGCGGTCGAGTACGCGGTGCGCATGGCGCGCCACCACACCGGCCGTCAGAAGGTGCTCGCCCGGTACCGCTCGTACCACGGCTCCACGTCGACGGCGATCACCCTGACCGGCGAACCCCGTCGCTGG
Organism: Leucobacter musarum subsp. musarum; assembly: GCF_001273845.1. Taxonomy (GTDB): domain Bacteria; phylum Actinomycetota; class Actinomycetes; order Actinomycetales; family Microbacteriaceae; genus Leucobacter; species Leucobacter musarum. The sequence goes on along the minus strand of NZ_JHBW01000070.1, from coordinate 41,750 downwards.
GCGAACGGCACGCTCGATGCCGGCGTCGTGCACTTCCACGGCCCGTACCCCTACCGTTCGGTCTTCTACTCAGAGACTCCCGAGCAAGAGACCGAGCGTGCGCTCGCGCATCTGCGTTCGACCATCGAGCTCGAGGGCCCGAACACCATTGCCGCGATCATTCTCGAGAGCGTCACCGGCACCAACGGCATCCTGATTCCGACGCCCGGCTACCTCGCCGGCGTGCGCGCGCTATGCGACGAGTTCGGCATCCTGATGATCGCGGACGAGGTCATGGCCGGCTTCGGTCGCACCGGGCACTGGTTCGCTTTCCAGGCGTTCGATGTGGCGCCCGACCTCGTCACCTTCGCGAAGGGCGTCAACTCGGGGTATGTGCCTCTCGGCGGCGTCGTGATCTCCGAGGCCGTGCACCAGACCTTCGATCAGAAGCCGTTCCCCGGTGGGCTCACCTACAGCGGGCACCCGCTCGGTGCTGCCGCCGGTGTGGCCACCTTCGACATCTTCGAAGAAGAGGGCATCCTCGAGCGCGTGCGCGATCTGGGCGAACGTGTCGTCGGCCCGCGTCTGCGCGAGATCGCCGAGAAGCACCCGTCGGTCGGCGAGGTGCGCGGCACGGGTCTCTTCTGGGCGATCGAGCTGGTGAAGGATCGCGACACCCGCGAGCCCCTGATCCCGTTCAACGCTGCAGGTGAGGCGGCTGCGCCGTTCAACGCCGTGGTCGCCGCCTGCAAGCAGGCCGGGCTGTGGCCGTTCGCCGCGGGCAACCGCCTGCAGGTCGCCCCGCCGCTGATCATCTCGGAAGAGGATCTGGTGAAGGGCCTCGACATCATCGACGAGGCGCTCAACGTCGCCGACGGGTACGTCGGCAAGTAACCACGCGGTGCACGTTCAGCGCCCGTCGGCCCCTCGAGGTCGGTGGGCGCTGTCGTGTATTGGGTGGGGTAAGTCGGTGCTTACGCCGGGTCGGCAGGATCCTCCATCACCCCGGTCTCCGGCGACCCCGGTGCGAGCGCGTACCGCAGCTGTACCGCGCCGGCGCTGCCGCTCTTCGGTGGCTCGATGAGGTGCAGGTTAGTGGGCACCGAGCCGCTCGGAAAGACCGTGCGGCCCTCGCCGAGAACGATCGGATAGACCCACAGGCACAGCTCGTCGAGAAGGCGCTCGGCGATGAGCGTCTGCACGAAGTCGATGCTGCCGACGACGTGGATCTCGCGGTGCCGCGCGCGCAGGTCGGCGAGTTCGCTGGCGAGGTCGTCGCCCACCCGGGTGGTCTCTTTCCAGGGCGCCGACACCTCGGGATTGCGCGAGGCCAGATACTTCGGCACAGCATTGAACGTGCGCCCGACAGGGTTGTCGGCGTGCACCGGCCAGTACGACGCGAAGATGTCGTAGGTGCGTCGGCCGAGCAGCAGCGCGTCCATGCGGTCGACGTAGCCGAGCACCTCAGCGCCGACCATGTCGTCTTCGATGGGAGCCTGCCAGCCGCCGAAGCGGAACCCGCCGCTCGGGTCTTCATCGGGGCCGCCCGGCGCCTGCGCGACGCCGTCGAGCGTCATGAACAGGTCGATGATGATGCGCCCGGCGGGCCTCGTGTTGGGTGATGCGGGATCGTTCGCGTGCATGCTGGCTCCTTCGCCGTGCGCGGCGCCGCCGCGCGTTCCCCGCAGGCGGTCGCCCGCTGCGCAGCATCCTCCTCGCCGGGGCGGGCGGTGTCAATGGGGTGTTGCGTGCGCCCATCAATGTACTTCGCAGTGCGATGCATTTGGTGGTAGGGTGAACGACTGTGAGCAACGAACAGAACGCAGATCGATCGGATGCCGATGCGCTGGCACTCGATCTCACGCGCATAACTGGCCGCTTCGCGCGTATCGCCGGTCGCGTGGCTGGCGGTGGATATTCGCTCGTCGCGTGGCGCGTACTCAGTGAGCTCGAATCGTCGAGCGGCCTGCGCATCAGCGCACTCGCTCACCAGCAGCGGGTGGGCCAGCCCGCGATGACGGGCCTCGTGCAGCGGCTCGAGGGGGAGGGGTGGATCGACCGCGCGCCCGATCCCGCAGACGGCCGAGCGACGCTCGTATCGATTACCCCGGCCGGCCGAGTCGCGCTCGACGCCTACCGCGCCGCAGCCGCCGACCGCGTGCGCCCGCATCTCGACGCGCTCTCCGACTTCGACCGCGCCACACTCGCTCGCGCAGCGGAGCTGATGGATCAGCTCGGAGATCGCATTGACGATCCCTCCGGGTGACGCCACCGCGATCCCGCACCGCACATAGATTTGCGCCGCACGCGCACCACACCTCAGGAGCTTCTCACGTCCACCACCACTCGCCCCCGCACCGAACCCGCGCAGGCCAAGCCATCGATTCTGCGCCAACCGACCGCCGTCTGGGCCATTGCGTTCGCGTGCGCGGTCTCGTTCATGGGCATTGGCCTCGTCGACCCGATCCTGCCCGCAATCAGTCATGAGCTCGGCGCGAGCCCCAGCCAGACCATGCTGCTCTTCACCAGCTACCTCTTCATCACCGGCGCCGCAATGTTCTTCACCAGTTGGGTGTCGAGTCGCATCGGCGTGAAGCGCACGCTGCTCGCCGGCCTCGTGCTCGTCGTGGTCTTCGCCGCGCTCGCCGGGGCATCGGGCACCGTTGACGCGATCATCGGGTTCCGCGCCGGGTGGGGGCTCGGCAACGCGCTCTTCATCTCGACCGCCCTCGCCGCCATCGTCGGTGCCGCATCTGGCGGAGCACGACAGGCGATCGTGCTCTACGAGGCCGCGCTCGGCATCGGGCTCGCCGTCGGGCCGCTGGTCGGTGGCGTGCTCGGCACCCTGTCGTGGCGCGGGCCGTTCTTCGGTACGGCGGCGCTGATGGCGATCGCCCTCATCGCGATCGTGGTGCTGCTGCGGCAGCCGAAGCGCACGGACGCCGATGACGCCGGTGCCGCAGGCGCTGCTCCGGCGGTCGAGAAGGTGTCGATCCTCGCCGGGTTCCGCGCCCTGCGCAACCCAGCCCTGCGCTCCCTCTCGATCGTGGCGCTCTTCTACAACTTCGGCTTCTTCGTGCTGCTCGCCTACAGCCCGTACCCGATGGAGGCCGCCGCGAAGGTGTTCGGCCTCGAGTTCGGTGCGCACGAACTGGGCCTCGTGTTCTTCGGCTGGGGGCTCGCGCTCGCCATCACCTCGGTGCTCGTCGCCCCGGTGCTGACTCGCCGGCTCGGCCTGCGCCCCGTGCTCTTCTCGATGCTCACCGCGCTCACCATCTGCCTGGCGCTGCTCGGCTTCTTCGTCGACTCGCTCACCGGGCTTGTCACCGTCGTGATCATCAGCGGCCTGCTGCTCGGCGTCATGAACACCGCGCTCACTGAGGCGGTAATGGAGGCGACGGATCTGCCGCGCAACGTCGCCTCGTCGACCTACTCGGGTGTGCGCTTCATGGGCGGCGCGATCGCTCCCGCTGTTGCGGGGCCGATCTCGGAGGCGCTCGGCGCAGGCATGCCGTACTGGGTCGGTGCCGCGTCGATCATCGTCTCCATGGTGGTGCTGGCGGTCGCCGGGCGTCACCTGGTCCACATCGGTCAGCCGCACGAGAGCGCCGTTGAAGAAGCGGGCGACATCTCGGTCGGCGACGCGTAGGTGGCCGTCTGCGTACATCACCCGATCTGCAGTCAGCGCACTCCGTTCAGGGGTTTTCGATCCTCTGAGTGCAGATTGGGTGCTGAACGCCGGGTGCGGGTGGCCGGAGCCGGGTGCTGAGCGCCGGGTGCCGGGCCGCGCCAGTGTCGGCGGTGTCCGTCACAATAGAGGCATGGCCGAGAACTCCATCCCGCTCTTCCTCGACTGCGACCCCGGCATCGACGATGCGATCGCGATCGCGTACCTGCTCTGCCAGCCCGACGTCGAGCTGATCGGGCTCGCGGCGAGCGGTGGCAACGTGTCCACCGCGCAGGTCGTCGAGAACACTCTCGGCTGGCTCGAACTCGCAGGCCGTAGCGATCTGCCGGTGCACCGCGGCGTCGAGCTGCCGTTGGGCGGGGTGCACGTGCTCGATGCCCTTGCTGCCGAGGCCGGCACGGGCGGTGGAACCCTGACAGATGGCGCGACCGGTGCGGCATCGTCGGTGGATCCCGAGTACGCCGAGGTCACTCACGGCGATACGGGTGCCGGGTACGCGGAGCTGCCCGCGCCGCGCGCTGCAGCCGACGACCGCTCTGCGGCTGAGGCTTGGGTCGCCGCCGCACATGCGCACCCGGGTGAGCTCATCGGTGTGGTGATCGGCCCGAGCACCAACCTGGCGCTGGCGCTCGAGATCGAGCCGGATCTGCCCCGCCTGCTCAAGCGACTCTTCGTGATGGGCGGCGCCTTCAACTACCGGGGCAACACCCGGCCCACCACCGAGTGGAACGTCACGTTCGACCCCGAGGCCGCCGCGCGCGTGTTCCGGGCGTTCGGAGACGCCCACGTCGTCGGTGAGGCTCCGTTCGCTCCGGTGATCGGGCCGATCGAGGCGACCGAGATGGTCGAGATGACTCCCGACCGCCTGCGGCGGATCTTGGAGGGCGCGGATGCCGGGGCCGGCCCCGAGTGGCACGCGACTCTGCACCAGCTCGGCGAAGCGCTGCGCTTCTACTTCGAGTTCCACGAGGCCGATGGGCACGGCTACCTCGCGCACATTCACGATCCGTTCGTCGTCGCCGTTGCCGTCACCTGGGCGCGCGAGCAGCGCGCCGCGCCGCCAGAGTCGCGCGAAACGGCCGAGCCTGGCAGACTTCCCTGGGCCGAGAGCGCGTTCGCACCCGTCGACGTCGAACTCACGGGCACGCTGACGCGTGGCGAAACCGTCGCCGACTGGCTAGGTCGATGGAACCGACCGGCGAACGCCGAAATTATCCGTCGCGTCGACGCCGCACGCTTTCTCGACCACCTCACGGAAACCCTGATGAAAGGACCACATCATGAACGCACGCGATAGCGTGTCTGGGCAGGGGCTCGTCAGCACGACGAGTCCCGGAGAAGCTCGCCATCACGCCCCGAAGTGGGCGTACCTGCTCACCGCAGCAGGGTCGCTCGTCATCATCGCGACCTACCTCACGGTGCTCTTCACCCAACCGCCCACACTCGGGCAAGACCTGGGCAATACCACCCTTTGGGTGATGCTCGGATACCTCGCCGGCGCAGTGCTCATCGCCGTCGGTACGCTGCCGCTCATTCCGCGCAGCATCTTCGCGCTCATGCCGATCGCGATCGCCCTGAACATCACGATCGGGCAGATCATCGGCACAATGACGCCCATCCCGCTCTACCTCGACTCCTTCGGCTCCGTGCTGGTCGGCGTGCTCGCCGGCCCCGCAGCCGGTGCGCTCACCGGGGTGCTGAGCAACCTGATTTGGGGCGTCACCATCAACCCCACCGTCATCGCGTTCACCGCGGGTGCCGCCTTCGTTGGAGCTGCCGCCGGCTGGGCTGTACGCCTCGGCGCGTTCCAGGCGATCTGGTCGGCCGTCATCGCGGGCGCGATCGTCGGTGTTCCCAGCGGTGCACTCGGTGCGCCGGTCGCCGCGTTCCTCTTCGGAGGCGGGCTCGGCGTCGGCACCGGCAGCATCGTCGCGACGCTGCAGGCCGCGGGTCTCGAGATGCTCAACGCCACCACCGTGCAGAGCCTCACCTCCGACACCGTCGACAAGGCGATCATCTTCCTGCTCGCCTTCCTGGTGCTGCGCACGCTGCCGAAGCGCATCGTGCGTCGATACCCGCTCGCGATGCGATCGCTGACGCGGCGACCCGCAGCCGTATCGCCCGCACCGGCAGCGGCTGAAGCGCCCGCCACAGTCTGAGCACTCGCGTGCACGGTCGCCCGGCTTCGCACCCCGCACCGGCGTCAACGCCCGCCACGTCGGAGGCTGACGCAGGTGCGGGGTGCCGGGCGACCCCGCACCCCGGCGCCGCGGAATCGACGCGCTCGGTGATCCCGCACCCTGGCGCTCCGCACTCAGGGCCCTCGCGCCCCGCCGCGCTCCTCCACCCCGCGACCGAACTGGTGCTGCTTGCCAGTGCCCTGCTCATCATCATGGGCGTCCCGTCACCGCTCGTTCCGACGGCGGTGCTCCTCGCGTCGATCGCGACCGCGGCGGTCTCCTCGCGCATCCGTTTCGTGCGTTGGCTCCTCACATTCGCCGTGCTCGCGGTACCCATGCTCATCATGGTCGGGGTGATTCAAGGGCTGTTTTACCCCGGCGACGACCTCGAGGTGCTGTGGCGGTGGGGTGCCGCTGCACTCACCGTCGAGGGCCTCTCGGTCGCGCTGCAGCTGTGGCTGCGGGTCGCCGCCATGATCGCTGTCTGCGCACTCTTCGCGTTCGGCTCCGACTCAGCGCGCACCTTCGACGGCATGATCGCGCTGCGCGCACCGCTCGGCATCGCCTACGTGTGCGCCACGGCCCTCAGCCTCGTCCCGCTGCTCCGCGCACAGGTGTCTCACGCGCTCGAAGCCCGCGCCGCCCGCGGGTGGAACACAACGCGCCTGAGTACCCGCCTGCGCCTGCTCCCCGGCATCCTCGCCGGCCTCGTCACCGCTGCGCTCGTGCAGCTCGACCAGCGCCACGACACGCTGGAGCAACGCGGGTTCGGCCGTGTGAAGCGGCCCGCCGCACTGCAAGATCACTCGGACGGAAAGACGCAGCGCGCGATTCGGTGGATCGCGCCTGCGATGAGCGTCGTGCTCGTCGTGCTCTCGGCGACCGGCGTCGTGCACCTCCCGGCCGCATCCGAACTCCTGGGGGTGCTCCGTGGGTAATCCGACTGCGCCCCGCCTTCCCGCGCGTGCGGGTGAGCCCTCGCTCGTGTTCGGTCACGCAGGGTTCCACTACGCCGACGAGCCCGCACCAGCCCTCAGCGACATCGACCTGGTGCTACACCCCGGCGAGATGCTCGCCGTACTCGGCCCGCAGGGCGCCGGCACGTCGACGATTTGCCGGCTGGCCGCCGGGCTGCTGGCCGACCGCGGTGCGGCGAGTGGCTCGGTCACGCTGAGCGGATCCGCCGCCATGCTTGGCGATGACCCTGAGGCCCAGCTCACCGGCATGACCAGCTTCGTCGACGACGAGGTGCGTATTCCCGCGCGACTGTCGGGCAGCACGCGCCCGGTTGACGTCGGCGCCGCGCTCGAAGCGTTTGGCATGGTGCGGCTCTCCGGCCGCCGCCTCGACGCGCTGTCGGGTGGAGAGCGCCAGCTTGTCGCGCTCGCGAGTCTGATGACACTCGACCCCGCGGTGCTCGTACTCGATCAGCCCGCCCTGTCGCTCGACCCGAGCGCGCGGATGCTGTTGCGGCAGGCGCTCGCCCGCTTCTGTGCGCGCGGCGGCGCCGTGCTGCTCGCGGGGCACCAATACGACGAGCTCGCAGCAGCGGCGGATCGCGTCGACTTTCTGCACGCGGGGCGTCTCGTGAGCGGTGCCGCGCCCGCTGAAGTCGACAATGCGATGCTGATTTCGCACGGGGTGTGGAACGCGCTGGGGGCGGATGATTCTGCACCGGAACGCATGTCGAAACCTGCCGAGGCAATCGTCTCGGAACCCGCCTCGGTGCGCACCGCGCTGCGGGTGCATGATCTCACGGTCGAGCGCGACGGGACCCAGGTGCTCGACGGGGTCGACCTCGACATCGCAGCAGGTCACGTGCTGGCGGTCGTTGGCGCGAACGGTGCGGGCAAATCGACGCTGCTGCGTGCGGTTGCCGGGCTGCTTGAGCGATCCGCGCGCGTGACCGGGCTGCTGAGCGTGGAGAGCGCCGTCGCTGGCGGCACCTCGGTCGCCGGCACCTCAGTCGCCCGCACCTCGGTCGCCGGCACCGTGCACGAACTCGGGGATGCGCCTGCATCACAGCGCGCTGGATTCGTGGGCTGGGTGGGGCAGGATCCGGGGGCGCAGCTCTCGGCGGCGACCGTGAGTGCGGAACTCGAGCGTTCGGTGCCGTTGCCCCGACACCGCCGACGCGATCGCGCCGGTCTGCGTGCTGAGCGTACTGAGCGATCCGCCGCGCTGCTTGAACGCGTGGGTCTTGCGTCGCAGGCGGCAGAACACCCCTACGATCTCACGCCCGATCAGCGTAAAGACCTCGTCATCGCCTCCGCGCTGCTGCTCGAACCGGGTGTGCTGCTGCTCGATGAGCCGACGCTCGGGCGCGACCTCGCAGGGATGCGCCGACTCGAACGCATCATCACCGACTTCACCGCAGCGGGCGGTGCGGTCGTGCTGACGACGCACGACCTGCGGTGGGCGACGCAGGTGGCGACCAATGTTCGGCGTCTGCCGCCCCGCTGATACGATGGCCATCCCGAAAGGCGGGATCATGCACTTCACTGCCACGCACACCATCGACGCGAGCGTTACCGAGCGCGCCTTCACGCTCGGCGAGTTCTCCGGGCTGCTCTGGACGCCGACGACCGCGACGCCTGCTGCACCAGCACCGCTCATTCTCATGGGGCAGCCGGGCGGACTCGGCATTCGCCGCATGTACCCGCGCCTCGCGGCTCGTGCGCGAGCGGCCGCCGAACACGGCTTTGCTTCGGCGGCGATCGAACTGCCGGGTGCCGGAGAGCGCAAGCCACTCCCCGACGCTGACCAGGCGCGCAACGACCTGCGCGCAGCACTCGCTGCGGGGAGTGCGCCGAGCGCCGACGTGATCGACCGGCTGATTCTGCCGCTCGTCGATCAGGCAGTTCCCGAGTGGCAGCGCACGCTCGGCGCGGTGCTTGAGCTGCCGGAGATCGGCGATCGCGTGGGCTTTTCGGGTGGCGTCATCGCGGTCGGGGTGCGGCTCGCTGCCATCGACCCACGCATCACCGCTGCGGGCCTGTTTGCCGGCAGCTACGTGCCTCGGCGCACGATGGAAGAGGCACGCGGGGTGACGATCCCGCTCCACGTGCTGCTGCAGTGGGACGACGCGGGCAACGATCGCGGCATGGCGCTCGAACTCTTCGACGCGTTCGGATCGACGGAGAAAACGCTCGCTGCCAACATGGGCGGGCACACGGGGGTCCCGGCGCATGCGGGCGACGATGCGATGCGATTCTTCGTGCGGCACTTGAGGGCTGAGCCGCACGGGTGACGGTTGCGCGTGCGAGCGCGACGCATCGGAGCCTGGCGACCAACAGCTAGGGTGGTGCGGTGCGCACGTGCGCGCGCGATCGGAGGCCGCCCATGTCGATGCAGGAACGCGGAGCGTCACGTCTCGCGAAGGGCGCGCACGCCGCGACGCGGGCACGCACCGCATCGGGGCGACGCTCGGAACCCGAGGCCGGCGCGCCCCAGATTCTCGTGCACTCGGTCGCCGACGGAGACGTCGGGCCGGTCACGGTCAGCGAGACGTTCGCACACGCGCTGCAGCAGGCGCCCAGAGGGTCGATCGCTCGGGCGATCCTCACCCACCCCGATGCCGATGCGATCGCCGAGATCGCGTCGCTCTGGCAGCTGCACCCGGTGCTCGTCGAAGATTTGCTGCACGCCGGCCAGCGCCCCAAGGTCGAGCGCTACGGCGACGTGCTGTTCATCGTGCTGAAAGCAGCGCACTATATCGATGAGCGGGAGGACGTCGAATTCTCTGAATTCCACCTACTGGTGCGCCACGATGCCCTCGTGATCATCTGCCAAGACGGGCGATCAATTGACGGATCGCCGATACCGAACCCCCTCGACCTCTCCGCAGGATCTTCCCTCATCACCCGCGAATACCTCGATGCAGATCGCCAACTGCTGCGACTCGGAGCCGAAGCCATGGCATACCGGCTGCTCGACGAGGTCGTCGACCAGTACTTCCCGGTGCTCGACGGATTGCAGATCGACCAGGAGCAGATCGAACGCCAAGTATTCAGCGGGGATGCCGCCGCGGCCGAGCGCATCTATCACCTGAGCCAGGAAGTCATTGATGTGCTGCACGCCTCCGCAGCGCTCACGCGCCTCACCCAGCGTCTGCGTCGCGGCGCCGACCAGTACGCGATCCCTGAAGAGCTCCAGTCGTATCTGCAAGACGTGTCGGATCACCTCACGCGCGTCAGCTCCGAGGCGACGGAGTTGCGCGACGCGCTCTCACAGATCCTCACAGTCAATTCCACGCTCGTCGCACAGCGGCAGAACGACGACATGAAGAAGATCTCGGGGTGGGCGGCGATTCTCTTTGCGCCGACGCTCATCGCCGCGGTCTACGGCATGAACTTCGATCAGATGCCCGAACTGCATTGGGCCTTCGGGTACCCGCTCGCCGTCGGCGGCATGGTGGGGTTCGCGGCGCTGCTCTACGGGGTGTTCCGCTGGAAGAAGTGGATGTAGAGCTGCCGCTGTGGCGGCACCGGGCGCGGTCGCCCAACGCGATGCGCTGGTCGTCAGCGCCCGCCAGTCGCCAGGCGCATAAGGTCGCTGTCGAGGTCGATGCCGAGCTCCGTGCCGCCCGCGCTGCCGTACGAGTGCTGGTACGCGCCCCAAGACTCACCGCGCACCGACTCGCGGAACCCGCCGGCGACTAGCGCCACGAGCTCAGCGGCGGCGCGCTCGATGCGTGAGCCGAACTCGCGACTGTTCCAGTCGTCGGGCGCCGCGAAGAGCCCGGTCGGCACCGTGATGGTGCGCAGATACGAGAACAGGCCGCGCAGCTGATCATCGACGACGAGTGCATGGCGCGCACTCCCGGCGGTGGCCCCAAGCACCACGGGAGTGCCGATGAGCATGTCGTTGTCGAGCACCTGGAAGAACGCGGTGAAGAGTCCGCTCGCCCCGGCCTTGTAGACCGGGGTGGAGGCGACGATCGCGTCGGCGTCGCGCATGATGTCGCTCGCCGCCTGCAGCGCGGGGGAGACGTGCTGCGTCACGAGTGCGGTCGTCACGTCTTCGGCGAGTGCGCGCAGGTCGACGAAGCGAATGCGCAGTTCGATGCCGCGCTGGGCGGCGATTTCGGCGGCCTTGTCGGCGACGCGGTTGGCGAGCATCGTCGTGGTCGACGGGTCGCTGGTGCCGGCGCTCACGACGGCGAGGGTGTGGGGCTGTGTGGCGGCCGACTCGGTGACGGTGCCGTCGAAGGGGGTGGTCATGGGGTGCTCCTCGAGCGTGTTGCGGTGAAGATTGCGGGGGAGGGCGGATCAGGCCGCGTCACCGTGACCGGTCAGTTTGCCGGCGAGGCGACGCAGATCCTGCATCTCATCTGGGGTGAGTGCGGCGCCGAGCTGGCGGGCGACGCTCTTCGCGTGGGCCCGACCGACCTGCTGCTGCAGGGTCGCTCCCGCCTCGGTGAGGCTGAGCAGCACGGCGCGGCCGTCTTGCGGATCGGGCTCGCGGGCGATGAAGCCCCGGGTCGCGAGCCGATCCACCATGCGCGACAGGGCGGGCTGGCTGAGCAGCACCCCGCTCTGCACGTCGCACATGCGCATCGGCTCGCGCCGCTTGGCCAGCGTGTACAGCACGTCGTACTCGCGCATGCTGACCTCCGACCACATCTGCTCGGCGGCGAAGACCTGCATGAGTGCCGAGTGCGCCGACATCACGGATTCCCACGCCTCGTTGGCGAGGCGTACGTCGATGCGAGCTGGCTGTTCCATCTCGGGTGCTCCTTCGTGCGTGGTCATGCGGGTCGCCGCGTCGGTGCGGCGGGGTGTTGCGGGCGGCGGATCAGCTGATGCCGAATGCCGCGCCCTGCTTGGCCGGGGAATCCTGGTAGGGCGATCCTCCGGTTACATTGTCGCCCCGATTGGCGTTCGGCCGCGGCTGACGCGGCGCCTGGTCGCCGTATTTTGCGGTGACAAGGCTTGCGTGCGACGGCGATTCGGGCACCTCGGGATCGCGATCCTTCGCCATCTCGGCGCGCAGCACGGGCAGCACCTCCGACCCGAAGAGGTCGAGCTGCTCGAGCACGGTCTTCGTCGGCAGGCCGGCGTGGTCGATGAGGAACATCTGGCGCTGGTAGTCGCCGAACACCTCGCGGAAACCGAGGGTCTTGTCGATGACCTCCTGTGGGCTGCCGACGGTCAGCGGCGTCTGGCTCGTGAAATCTTCCATGCGCGGGCCGTGACCGTACACCGGCGCCTCGTTGAAGTAGGGGCGGAACTGCGCGACCGCATCTTGCGAGTTCTTTGCCATGAATGCCTGGCCGCCGAGGCCGATGATCGCCTGCTTCTGCCTGCCGTGACCGTAGTGCTCGAAGCGCTCACGGTAGAAGCGCACGAGACGCAGGAAGTGCTCGGAGGGTGCGAAGAGGTGGTTCGCGAAGAAGCCGTCGCCGTAGAAGGCGGCCTGCTCGGCGATCTCGGGGGTGCGGATCGAGCCGTGCCACACGAACGGGGGCACGTCATCGAGGGGGCGCGGCGTGCTCGTGAAGCCCTGCAGCGGAGTGCGGAAGTTGCCGTCGTAGTCGACGACGTCTTCGCGCCACAGGCGGTGCAGCAGGTTGTAGTTGTCGAGTGCGAGCGGCAGCGCCGAGCGGATGTCTTTGCCGAACCAGGGGTACACGGGCGCCGTGTTGCCGCGGCCGAGCATGAGGTCCATGCGCCCGCCGGCGAGGTGCTGCAGCATCGCGTACTCTTCGGCGATGCGCACCGGGTCGTTCGTGGTGATGAGCGTGGTGCTCGTCGAGAGCTTCAGCGTCTTCGTCATCGCCGCAATGTAGGCGAGGAAGGTGGTGGGGCTCGAGGAGAAGAAGGGGGCGTTGTGGTGCTCGCCGACGGCGAAGACGTCGAAGCCGACCTCTTCGGCGTGCACCGCGATCTGCGCGAGGCCCTGAATGCGCTCGGCCTCGCTCGGCGTCTCGCCGGATACCGGGTCGCGGGTGACGTCGCTGACCGAGAAGATCCCGAATTCCATGATGTGACTCCTGTGTATCGTCGGGTGCCGTGCGGGTGACGGAACCTCGTGTGCGTCATTTGTATGCGCTTGCATGTAAATGTAACACGGGTCACGCGGTTTCATTCCCGATACCGTGAAATCAATGTCTGAATTCCCTCGAAACGCGGGCGATCGCGCCGGATCGCCCGGCCGTCGCACGCCCTGGTACGCCGTGGGCGGTGCCTCGCTCGCGGGGGCCCTCGCCGTCGGGGCTGCGGCGATCCTGTTCGCAACGGGGGCGTTCGCCGGAGCCGATATGTCTGCGACCGCGCCCGATGCCGGCGGAAACGGCGACGCGTCGCAGTCCGTGGAGTCTTCCGGTACGGGAGATTCCATTGCGCCGTCAGCGTCGGCGTCGGCGACCGGCCTTCCGGTCGCCGACTCCGCCTGGGTGACCCGCATGTCTGCCGCGAGCGGGGTGCCCGAACGCGCCCTCCGTGCCTACGCGATGGCCGAGCTGACGCTCGCGCAGGAGCAGCCCGGGTGCCGACTCGGCTGGAACATGCTCGCCGGCATCGGCAAGGTCGAGTCAGACCACGGCCGCATCAACGGCTCGCGCATGCTCGCCGACGGCACCACCACGCCGCGCATCATCGGGGTGCCCCTTGACGGCACCAAATTTTTGGCGACCCCCGACACCGACGGCGGTGCGGTCGACGGCGACCCCGAGTGGGATCGCGCGGTGGGGCCCATGCAGTTCATTCCGAGCACCTGGGCGATGTTTGGTCGCGACGGCAACGGCGACGGCCGCCTCGACATCGATCAGATCGACGACGCGGCGCTGTCGGCCGCAACACTGCTGTGCGACCCCGGTCTCGACCTCACGGTCGGTGAGAACTGGATCGCTGCGCTCGACGGCTACAACCCGAGCGCCTCGTACAACAACGATGTGGCGGACGCAGCGGAGTTCTACGCACAGCTCGGGTCGGGCTGAGGGAGCGCGGCTTGGGGTGGCCCGGCCGGTGTTCCCCCGGTGTCGACCCGGTCTCGGCCCGGTCTCGACCCCAACGCTTGAGGGCGGTGCCAGATCGGGTGATCCGGCACCGCCCTCAATCGTTGGTGCGGCGAGCGAGCGTGCTTACGCCTCGCTCAGCAGCGTCTGGATGCGGCGCACGCCCTCGAGGATCGCGTCGTCGCCGAGCGCGTAGCTGAAGCGCAGGTAGCCGCTGGGGCCGAAAGCTTCGCCGGGTACCGCTGCGACCTCGGCCTCAGACAGAATGAGGTCTGCGAGCTCGAGCGACGTCGTCGGGGTGACTCCGCGATAGGTCTTGCCGAGCGCGGCGGTGACGTCGACGTAGGCGTAGAAGGCACCCTCGGGCGTCGGGCAGTTGAAGCCGGGCACCGCGTTGAGCTCCGCGACGATCAGCTTGCGGCGGCGATCGAAAGCGAGGCGCATGTCTTCGATCGGCTGCTGCGGGCCGGTGAGCGCCGCGATGGCCGCTCGCTGCGCGATGTTGTTGACGTTCGAGGTCAGGTGCGACTGCAGGTTCGAAGCGCCCTTGACGATGTCGGCGGGAGCGATGAGCCAGCCCAGACGCCACCCCGTCATGGCGTAGGTCTTCGCCACGCCGTTGACCAGGATCGTGCGGTCTTGCAGTGCCGGCACGGCCTCGACGATCGAGACCGCGCGCACGCCGTCGTAGGTGAGGTTCTGGTAGATCTCATCCGCAATGATCCACAGGCCGTTCGCGTCGGCCCATTCGCCGATCGCCCGGGTCTCTTCCGGGGAGTAGACCGCGCCGGTCGGGTTCGACGGTGACACAAAGAGCAGCACCTTGGTGTGCTCGGTGCGTGCGGCCTCGAGCTGCTCGACGGTGACCTTGTAGTGCTGGTCGGCGCCCGCGAACACCTCGACGGGCACGCCGTCGGCGAGCTGGATCGCCTCGGGGTACGTGGTCCAGTACGGCGCGGGCAGCAGCACCTCGTCGCCCGGATCGAGCAGTGCCTGGAACGCCTGGTAGACCGCCTGCTTGCCGCCGTTGGTGACGACCACCTGCGACGGCTCGATGGCCCAGCCCGAATCGCGCGCCGTCTTCTCGGCGATCGCCTGCTTCAGCTCGGGCAGACCGGCGGCCGCGGTGTAGCGGAAGTTCTTCGGGTCATCGAGTGCTGCGCGGGCGGCATCCACGATGTGGTCGGGCGTCGCGAAATCAGGCTCGCCTGCGGCGTAGCTGATCACAGGGCGACCCTCGGCTTGGAGGGCCTTCGCCTTGGCGTCGACCTTGAGCGTCGCGGACTCGGCGATGGCGGAAATCTTCTTCGACAAACGGGAGATGTGGCTCACGGTTCGATCCTACTCGGGGGTGCCGACATTGGGGGCATGCGTGGCGGGGCGATCGGTGGAGGGCTCAGCGGGCTCAGTAGTACTCGCCGTGGCGGAAGTCCCAGCTGGGGAAGACGTCGGAAAGATTCATCATGATGCGGTCGATGTCGAGCCCCTTCCGAATCATGACGGGTGCCGGTGTCACCGAGCGCTCGCCGTGCTGCTCGGGAACCAGCGCACCCTCGGCATCGACGAAGGAGACCATGACGCCCTGCTCGTACCGTGTTTCGAGCGTGGCGCCGGGCTGGATCGAGCGCACGTAGTCGTCGGCCTCGATGATGAGATCGGCCTCGGTGGCAATGGCGTCGCCGATCCCGGCGACCACCCCGCGATTGCCCTTGCCTGAAGGGTTCGCCGAACTCGCGAACGTGAGTCCATTGCCGTCGGCCCACCGAGCCGCGACGATCCGCTCGCCGGGAATCCCGAAGCGAATGACGAAGCAGCTCGTCCGTCGGCCGTCCATCACGCGGTCTGCGGTGCCGTCATCGGGAAGGACCGAGCGGCCCTCCTCGCGCCAGGGCAGAATGCAGCCCATCAAAATGTCCTGGTCCCAGTGGCGCTGATAGAACTCCTCGATCTCGGGGGTCATCTCGGCGAGTGCGCGCAGCTGATCCATCGAGCCGCACAGCACGACGCCGGGCTTGTTCAGTGCGCGCTGCTTGACGGCGAACTTGCGATCGAGGCTCGCTCGATCAGAGGTGAGGATGATGTAGCCGACCTTGGTCGGGCAGACGACGATGTTGCCTCCCGCGCCCAGCAGGTCGATGGCTTCGGGCTGCACATCACCATTCCATTGCACTCGCGTCACTGCTGCGTTCTCCTTCTGCTGGGGCGCTGCTGCACCGGTTTCCGATTCAATGTTGGATCACCTTATCTTCATCCGATGATACGCACCGGTGTGCGCGACGCGCCCGGGGAGGGGGTGCCGGGTTCGACACTGGAGGAGGGATCGCGTAGAGTAATCCGTGGTAGTTGACTTCTGCCAAAATTTCCTGTGCCTGCGAGGTGTGGGTGAGGCCGGAAGTTTCTCCCATAGGGCAGTGGCGCAATTGGTAGCGCAGCGGTCTCCAAAACCGCAGGTTGCAGGTTCGAGTCCTGTCTGCCCTGCCACATCCGTCCGGCGCGAGAGCGCCGGACGGTGGCAATGGAAAGGACGAATGCGATGAGCAGCACAGAAGTCGAGGAGAGCGGCGGCCTCGTCGAGCGCGCCAAGGCTGATCGCGCCGCGAAGCGCAATTGGTTCAGCCGAATCGCTCTCTTCATCCAGCAGGTCATCGCCGAGCTGAAGAAGGTCGTCACCCCGACCCGCAAGGAGCTCGTCAACTTCACCATCGTCGTGATCGTCTTCGTGATCGTGATGATGGCGCTGGTGTGGGCACTCGACCAGGTCTTCGGGTTCGTCACGGTCTTCATATTCGGAACGACGCTCGGCTGATCAGCCGTACGCCGAACCGTCCGTAGAACAAGGAAAGCAGCATGACGAGCGAGAACAACAACCCCGAGGCAGACCTCGACGCGGCACTCGACGCACTGGTGCAGTCGACCGACCCCGTCGCTGACGCCGCGGTTGAGGATGCGCTCGATATCGACAACGCCGAAGAGGCTGAAGCCGCCGCATCGGCGATCGTCGATGAGGAGTCGGAAGACGGCGCCGACGGCGAATCCTCCGAAGATCCCTACAAGGCCTTCAAGAAAGACCTGCGCCGCCGTCCCGGCAAGTGGTTCGTCATCCACACCTACGCCGGCTACGAGCGCAAGGTGAAGTCGAACCTCTGGAACCGTCGCGAGACGATGGGTGCGGTCGACGACATCTTCGAGATCCAGGTCCCCATGGAAGAGGTCATGGAGGTCAAGAACGGCCAGCGCAAGATGGTGACGCGCGTGCGCATCCCCGGTTACGTGCTCGTTCGCATGCACCTCAATGAGACCACCTGGTCTGTCGTGCGTCACACGCCCGGCGTGACCGGCTTTGTGGGCAACGCGCACAACCCGGTTCCGCTGCGCATCAACGAGGCGTTCGAGATGCTCAAGAGCACGGTCGAGCTCGAGCCTGCAGAAACCGCCAAGGGCAAGGCCGCCGCGAATGCCGCCGCTCAGGGCAACGTCGAGATCGACTTCGAGGTCGGCGAGACCATCACGATCAAGTCGGGCTCGTTCGAGGGTCTGCCGGGCACGATCAGCGAGATCAACCCCGCAGCCGGCAAGCTCACGGTGCTCGTGTCGCTCTTCGAGCGCGAGACCCCGGTCGAACTCAGCTTCGACCAGGTCACCAAGATGGTCTGAGTTTTTCTTTCGCGCGAACGCCCTGCTCTTCGGAGTGGGGCGTTCGTCGTTTCTGGGGTGCGTTGTGGCGGTGCGCTTTGCGGAGGTGTGCTGTGCAGAGGTGCGCTTTGCAGACGTCACGCTTTGCGGCGGCAGCGCGGCCGCGGTGGTGCCGAGCCAGGCCCGTGAGACGGCGGATGCGCGGCCTCCCGCACCGATTCGACGAAACGCATACAGCAGGCCCGGTAAAGTGTATGCATTTCGTCGAATCGGTGTCTCTGGAAAAGGGCCGCGCACCGTCGGTCCGCCAAAACCACTGTTCTCGCTGCGGTAAGAGACTTCGCGCTCACCTCACCGGACTCCCAGGTGCAGTCCGCGTGCGATGGCGTCGAGGATCACCGTTTGCGTCTCCGGCCAGTGGTGCACGATCTCTGCGTAGGTGAACCGGAGCACGGTGAAGCCGCGGTGCCCGAGTGCCGCGTCGTGCTGCGTATCAGCCGATCGTTGTTTGCCAACATGATGCCGACCATCGATTTGCACGACCAGCCGATCACCGATCAAGAAATCGACACGATGCCCGAATAGCCATACCTGCGCGCGAACGGGAATGCGAAGCCACGAGAGACGGGCCCTGAGGAACGACTCAAGACCAGAATCTGAAAACGGGGTCGCGGCTTCCAACAGTTTGCGCGCGCGGGCAGTCCAAGGAAGCGCAGATAACTTGTGCAGGTCGGTATGTCCTAGCTGCAAGGCCGAATCCCAGACGGCAAGTGCCTCATCGCGCGGCAGGCAGTGCGCAACGCATTCGAGTGTGTTGTCGAGACTGTCTTCGAGGCGACCCGGTTCACGCGGGGTGAGCGGGCGTCTGCGGTGAATGGTGGCGTCCGGCAGGTTGACCCGCCGCCCGCGCGGAGCGGCGACATGCGGCTGGTTCGCTTGCAAAACCC
The DNA here is from genome assembly GCF_001273845.1 of Leucobacter musarum subsp. musarum. Classification (GTDB taxonomy): domain Bacteria; phylum Actinomycetota; class Actinomycetes; order Actinomycetales; family Microbacteriaceae; genus Leucobacter; species Leucobacter musarum. Next base: position 23,366 of record NZ_JHBW01000070.1, on the reverse strand, counting down.
AGAGCCCAATGCGTTGCGCTCGAGTCACGCAGGTGAGAACGACACCGTGCTGTGCGGCGAAGATGAGCGTCGGGTCAGCATCCTGCAACGCGATCCATCCACGCCGCGGCCGGCGAAGTGCCAACCTGCGTGCCGCGCGGTTGAGGTCGTACTGGGAGTATCCGAGTTCGAGGAGCCGAGACGTGCGGCATACGCCGCCGGACTCACGGATTACACGTTCGATCGCCATGAATCCACTCTCGTAGTTGCCGGCCTGAGGTGAATCGTGGATTCGCTGATCTGTGGATGCGGTGACTCGACGCGGGTCGATCCCGCATTGTGAGCGAACCTCGATGTGTCGTGTGCTTGTGCTTCCGACACCGATTCAACGAAACGCATACAGCGGGGGCTGTGAAGTGTATGCCTTTCGTTGAATCGGTACCTGAGGTCAACACGGCAGGCATGGTGATGGCCGCGAGCACCGCACACCACGAGTGGTCGCGCAGCGCGCGAATCCGGGGTAGACTTGCATGGTTTGCGTCCGCGAACGCCTCTGGCGTGTGCGGGGGGTAAACGAGTACCGCATCCGGATCGGCCGGAATCGCGGGAGAGCGCGCGCATCAGCGCGAGTTCGACGGAAAGGAAACAATCATGGCAAAGGCCAAGAAGGTTACCGGTCTGATCAAGCTTCAGATCGCAGCCGGCGCCGCCAACCCCGCACCCCCCGTGGGTCCTGCGCTGGGTCAGCACGGCGTCAACATCATGGAATTCTGCAAGGCGTACAACGCTGCGACGGAATCCCAGCGCGGCAACATCATTCCGGTTGAGATCACGGTGTACGAGGATCGCTCGTTCACGTTCGTGCTCAAGACCCCGCCGGCAGCTGAGCTGCTGAAGAAGGCGGCTGGCGTGCAGAAGGGCTCCGGCACTCCGCACACCGTCAAGGTCGCCAAGGTCACCGCTGAGCAGGTTCGCCAGATCGCCGAGCAGAAGCAGGCTGATCTCAACGCGAACGACATCGACGCTGCAGCGAAGATCATCGCGGGCACCGCTCGCTCCATGGGCATCACGGTCGAGTAAGGGCAACGGATATGGCACAGAAGTCGAAGGCGTACCGCGCCGCTGCCGAGAAGATTCAGGCAGACAAGTTCTACACTCCCGCTGAGGCAGTCGCCCTGGCGAAGGAGACCGGTTCCACCAAGACTGACGCAACCGTTGAGGTCGCTGTCAAGCTCGGTGTGGATCCCCGCAAGGCTGACCAGATGGTCCGCGGCACCGTGAGCCTGCCTCACGGCACCGGTAAGACCGCTCGCGTCATCGTGTTCGCGACGGGTGCTGCCGCTGAGGCCGCCATCGCAGCCGGTGCCGACGAGGTCGGTGGCGATGAGCTGATCGAGAAGGTGGCCGCTGGCTACACCGATTTCGATTCGGCTGTTTCGACCCCCGAGCTCATGGGCAAGGTCGGTCGTCTGGGTAAGGTGCTCGGCCCCCGTGGTCTGATGCCGAACCCCAAGACCGGCACCGTGACCCCGGATGCAGCGAAGGCTGTTTCCGAGATCAAGGGCGGCAAGATCGAGTTCCGCGTCGACAAGCACGCCAACGTGCACTTCATTGTTGGCAAGGCTTCGTTCTCGGCTGATCAGCTCACCGACAACATCAACTCGGTGCTCGACGAGATCTCGCGTCTGAAGCCGTCGTCGGCAAAGGGCAAGTACGTGCAGAAGGGCGCCGTTTCGACGACCTTCGGCCCGGGCATCCCGCTCGACGTCTCGGGTCTGTAAACAGCTCGAACATCAACAACCCCCGATCGCACCTGCGGTCGGGGGTTGTTGCGTATATGGGTGCGGGATCATCGAGCCTGCACGTCCCGGCGTGCATCGATGCCGCAACTTGCGCACTGATCGTTGCACTTCGCGCAAGGCCCTGTGGATAACGTCCGCCCCGCTGCCATGCCTCGATTAGGATAATCACGTGACACACCCTTCTCGATTCGCAACCTTCGGCGTGCCCGTGCGCTGGGAGATGTCGAGCGAAACGGTGATGCGAACGATGCCGAAGTCTGCGAGGGGGAACGATGCCTAACCGTGCTCCCGTTGGTGCGCCGGCGATCCCGGGCTTCAGTTATGTGCGACCGCTCGGTTCGGGTGGGTTCGCTCAAGTGTTTCTGTACGAACAAGATATGCCGCGGCGTCTGGTCGCGGTGAAGGTGCTCAACGGCGCGGCGAAGGGGCCGGCAGCGGTTGAGGAGCTCCGCGAGGTTTTCGAGAGCGAAGCCGATGTGATGGCTCGCCTCAGCAGCCATCCGTCGGTCGTCTCGATCTACCAGGCGAGTATCTCGCTTGAGGGGCATCCGTATCTGGCGATGGAATTCTGCCCGGCATCGATGGGCGCACTCACGAAGGGTCAGCCTGCCCGGCTGCAAGACGTGCTCGACGCCGGTGTGCGTATTGCCGGCGCACTCGAGACGGCGCACCGCGCGGGGGTGCTGCATCGCGATATCAAGCCGTCGAACGTGCTGCTCACGACATTGGGCAAGCCGGCGCTCTCTGATTTCGGCATTGCTCAAGTGCTCGGGCGACGCGAGCTCGACGGAGAGATGGCGATGTCGATTCCCTGGTCGGCGCCTGAGGTGGTCGGGCTGCAGAGCACGGGGAGCGTCGCGACCGAAGTCTGGTCGCTGGGGGCGACGCTGTACTCGTTCGCAGCAGGCCGGTCACCGTTTGAGCTCGCCGATCGCGCGCAGAACTCGCGCGCAAAGCTGACGGAGCGAATCTCGAAGGCGATCTATCAGGCGATCCCGGGTGCGCAGGGGTACGAGCACTTTGACGAGGTCGTATCGACGGCCCTGCGGAAGCAGCCTCACGAGCGCTACCAATCGATGGCGCAGTTCGGCGAGGCATTGCAAGGGTTGCAGCGCGCGTACGGGTTCGATGTCACTCCACTTGAGATCGTCGCCGAGGCCTGGCTGCCGCGTGCCGAGTCGGTTCCCGCGGGTACCCGAGGCCCGGTGGTCAGCACCGTTGGGCGCGTGACCCGGGCCGAAGCTCGCGCTGAGATGCTGGCGCAACGCCGGGGCACCGACACCGACGGGCTCATCCTTGATCGCCCGGCGTCGCCGTGGCGCGCCGGACTCATCGGCGCAGCGATCACGCTCGCGGTGATTGCCGGTGCGGCGAGCCTCATTTGGGCCTTTAGCGGGGCAGGCGGGTGAGCGCGAATACCGGGTCGGAGCGCATCGGCATTCGACGGCTGCAGTGGTGGATCGCCGGTGCGGTGTCGTGCGCGCTGATCGCCACGGTCGCGGTGATTGCGAACGGATACGACGCACGCGAGACTCCACGGCAAGAACCCGGGGTCTGGGTCGCTCGCGAGGCCGGGCAATACGCGCGAGTCAACACCGACACCGGTGAGCTTGACCTCGTGCGCAAGGTCTCCGACCCGAGCGGCGTGCTGCAGGCGGGTGATCGCGCGGCGGTGCTGTCGAACGGCAATGGTCGGGCGTGGCCGCTCGATGCAGCTGACCCGATCGATCTCGGCGACCGATCTGATGCCGCGGCGGGTGACGGCGAGGCCTCCGATCCTGCCGCCGCTGACACGGTCGCGCAGACCGACAGCGCTGACGCTCAGAGCGACGATGCAACGGCGACCGATGACGATGCCGCAGCAGCGGTGCGCCTGCCCGATGGCACCCGCGACGTCGTGAGCGCCGGCCGATTCGTTGCCGTGCGCACCGAATCGGGCGCGGTGTATGCCGGTGAACTCGCCGCCGATGCAGCGGCGACAGAGTTGACCGCCGGCGGAGACGATGATGCGGCGATTGCCGATCTCGAATCGCGCCTGGGCTCGCTGCAGCGCGTCGATCCACTCGCGGGTGAGGCGGCCGACGCGGAAAGCGCTGAGAACGCAGCGACGGACGGCGCTGCAGCGGGCGGCGGATCCGGCGCGAACGATGGCGGATCGGGATACCGTGCGACGGCGATCGCGCTGACCACCGCTGGTCGTCTGGCGATCTTCTCGAGCGCGGAAGACGCCGTTCGCGAGTACGACGCGGCGCGACACGAGTTCGTGGGTGGCGCAGCTGAGGCTCCGGCAGCGGCCGGCGAAGCCGCGACCCCGCAGCTCGCACTCGTCGCAGGCGACTGGGTGTTGCTCGACGCCGAGAACGGTGATCTGTGGCGTGAAGATGGTACGACGGCATCGCTCGAACTCGACGGTTCGGCCACACTCCAGGCGAGCGGTGGGGACGGATCACGCGACGGGCGTCGGGTGCTCATTGCTGACACCAGCGGTCTGCTGACGGTCGATGCCGATGGCACGGTGCAGCGCGAGGTCGAGACGACGGGAACCCCCGCGCAACCCGCATATATCGGCAATGTCGCCTATGCGGCCTGGCTGGGTCAGAACTCCGGGGCCATGTGGACCTCGACCGAGGGTGAGAAGCCGCTTGCGATCGATGACGCGGCGCGCGAATCGGGCGATCTGCTGCCGGTGATCCGTTCGAATGGCACTCGAGGCGTGCTCAATGAGATGCGCACGGGCATGCTGTGGACGCTGCCGAGCGGCGACCTGATTCCGCTGTCGCAGTGGACGATCTCGGACCCGCCGAAAGAAGATCGCGGCACCGTCGTCGTCGAGGACGTGACTGAGCAGGTCGCGCCGACGGCGGTTGACGACGCGTTTGGTGTGCGAGCGGGCGAAGCTGCTCCGCTGCCCGTGATGCTGAACGACTACGACGCGAATAAACGCGATGTGCTGACGATCGTGCCGGAGTCGTTGAGCGACAGCGGCATCCCCGAATCATTCGGCATCTTGCAGCTCATGCCTGACGGCCAGTCGCTGACGGTGCAGCCAGCGTCGGGCGCGACCGGATCGGCGACCTTTACGTATCGCATCACCGACGGTGCGCTCGTCTCCGAGCCGGCCACCGTGACGCTGACCGTGGTCGGCGATGAGACCAACACGGCGCCGGCCTGGTGCCCGGTCGAGGGCTGCCAGCGCGAGTGGCGGGTGCCGTCGATCGCCCCCGGCGGCACGCTCGTGTACCCGATTCTTGAGGGCTGGGTCGACCCTGAGGGCGATGTCATGACCCTTGCCGGTGTCGAGCCGGCACGCTCAGAAGACCCGGTGCGCGCCATCGTCACTGCCGACGGGCGCCTCGCGGTGCGCCACACGGACCCGAACGCCGGGACATCAGACATTGCGCTGCGCGTCTCGGTGCGCGATGGCCGCGGCGAAACGGCCGAGCGCGAACTGACGCTCGTCGTCGACCCTGGCGCAACTCCCGAGTTCACCGCGACCGCGACGACGGTGCAAGCCGGACGCACGGCGACGGTGTACCCGCTCGAGCGGGTCGCCGGGGGCTCCGGATCATATGCGCTGCTCGATGCCACCGAACCGAGCGGCACCGTAGGCGTGACGCCGAAAACGGCGAGCGGGGCAGTGGAGATCGAGGCCGACCAGCCGGGCACCGCAACGGCGACGGTCACCGTGCGCGATACGGTCACCGGCGGAGAAATCACGGGTCAGTTGCGCGTGACCGCGACCCCCTCGGGCCCGCCGCTCGCGTTGCCTGCCCTGCGCGCGTTCGTGCGGCCGTTGACCGACACGACGGTGGAGATTCTCGACGCGATTCCTGGAGCAGCCTCTCGCTCGCTGTCGGTCGCTGACGCGCAGGTCGCCGACGGGGAGCTGCAGGCGGACGTCATCGACCATGCTCAGGTGCGGGTCGCGGGCAGCACCGCCGACGGCGCGGCCGGGCGTATCGGGTCTGCCGACGTCACTGTTGCGGAAGGCGATGCGCGCGCGACCGGCAAGCTCACCGTCTTCCAGGTGCCCGAGACCGGGTCGACCGGGGCGATCGCCGTCGCCGATACCGCTACGGTGCGGGCCGGCTCGGTCGTCGATATCCGTGTGCTCGACAACGACGTGGCGGCACCCGGCGAACGCCTCATGCTCGACCCCGACATCGTGGGTTCGGGTACGAAGGGCGAGCTCGCTTTCGCCTCGGGCAATGTCTTGCGCTACCTGGCACCGCAGCAAGCGGGCACGTACCGATTGAGCTACACCGCGTTTGGAGCCAGTGACCCCGCCGCCGGCGACGTAGGTTCGGTCATCGTCACCGTACTGCCCGAGGGGGCCAACCGCGATCCCCAGCCGACCGCAGTGACCGCCCGTGTCAGCCCCGGTGTCTCTGCACAGGTGCGCGTGCCGCTCTCCGGAGTCGACCCCGATGGCGACCGGGTGCGGCTCGTCAGCGTCGAGGGCAACCCGGACGCCGGCATCTCGGCGACGATCAACGCCGCGGGCAACGGCTTCCAGGTGGCGGCGACGGCCGCTGCCGCTGCCGGCACGGTGCAGCTCGAATACACGGTTCGCGATCCCGCAGGCGGCACCGGCACCGGAACGCTGAACGTCATCGTTGTGCCGGCATCCGAATCCAGTGCGATCATCGCATCGACCGATTACGTGCGACTCACGCCGAAGAGCGAACCCGCCACGGTGCAGCCGCTCGACAACGACATTGACCCAGCCGGCGGGGCGCTCTCGATCGAATCGATCGTTCCGAACGTCGTCGGGGGAGCGAACAGCAGCGAAGCCAAGAAGCTCGCGGCCAGACTCGATGTGTCGAAGTTGAAGCAGGGGCGCATCACGGTGAAGCCGGGTGAGGATCTCGGCACCGTGTCATACCGGTACACCATTCGTTCGGCGGCGACGAAGAGTACGGCCGACGGGCTCATCGTCGTGCAGACGTCGGAGCGCGTCGGCGCCCAGGCGCCGACCGTGACCGATACGGTGCTAAACGTGCGCGATCGCGCCGAGCTCGCCGGCGATGGCGTCGATGTCGTCACAGACAAAGTGCGCTGGACGACCGGTGACGTCTCGTCGCTCAAGCTCTCGTTGTGGTCGGGATCGGGCGATGACTACCGGGTGTCTGGCTCCAAGATCACGGGCGCCTACCAGCCGAACGGCGACACGGTGGTGTTCAAGCTCACGGGCACTGACATCTCGGGTGAACAGGTGACGTCGTACGGGCTGCTCGTCGTGCCGCCCCTTGACGAGCTGCGCCTGACGCTCAAGCCCAATGCGCCGCCCATCACGGTGGATGAAGATGCGCAGGAGGAGATCGCGGTCACCGATCTCGTCGATGTGGGTTCCGGGGACAGCGTCGAGCTGCGCCGAGACTCGTTCACCACGGGCCGCGCGCAAGCTGTCTGCGAAGCCGTATCTGGTGAGACGCTGCGTTACAGCGCGGGTAAGGAAGCCCCGTGGAACGATGCGTGTTTGATGCAGGCACGGCTGGTCGGGCAGAAGGCGTGGACCACGCTGCCCGTGAGCGTCGTCATCGTTCCCAAGCAGCCGTCTGCGCAGGCCGCTGCGCTGACGCGCACGATCGATCCGGGCACGACCTCCGAGATTGAGCTCGCCGACATGGTGACGTGGCAGGGCGGTCGTGAAGGCGATCTGTCGAAGCTCTCGTTCGACGTGTCGGGGGCGACGTCGCTCTTCGAAGTCACGAAAGACGGCGCTGCGCTGAGCGTTGCAGCGCGTGCTGACGCAGTGCCCGGAAGCCAGGAGTCGGTCTCTGTCTCAATCACGGGCGCGGGCGATTCACGTGCCCCGCTGACGCTGCGAGTCGGGCAAGCGCCACGCGACCTGCCGCAGGGAGCGACCGTCGCACTGCAGTGCACGGTCGGAAGCCAGTGCCAGACGCAGCTCGTCGGTGTCGCAGGGGAGCACGACCCGTTCGCCGGAAAGAGCGGCGGCGGTCTGAAACTTCTCGACGTCAGTGGCGCCGGATGCTCGTACGGATCGTTCACGCGCGTCGGTGACAGCGGGGTGTCAGTGAGCTGGCCAGGCGGACCCGAGGTTGGCGGCACCTGCCGGGTCGGCTTCACCGTAATCGATGCTCAGGGGCGCACGGGAGCCGGAACCATCGAGTTCGACGCGCAAGGCATCCCGAGCACGCCAAACATTCAGCAGACCGGGTACACCGCCGACAGCGCGAGCTTCACGGTGACGCTCGGCGGTCGCGCCGCGCACCCCGATGTGTCGGGCGTGACGCTGTCGGGCGGTGGCTCATCGAGCTGTGCCGCGGTCGGTACCTCGACCTTCCAGTGCGTTGCCAGCGGCCTCGCCAATGGAGAGAAGCACCAGTTCACCGCGCAAGCGGTCAACGCCGTGGGTACTTCGGCATCGTCGACCGCCGTGACCGCCTGGGCGTATGCCGCCCCGACGGCGCCGACCGTGACGGTGGAGTCGAAGAAAGCGCCGAACAACACCAACCCGAGTCTGGGCGGTGTCAGTTTGCGTATCTCCGGTTCACCGGACACCAAGCAGTTCACGGTGACATATCGGGATCAGCAGGAAACGATCGACGGATCAAGTCTTGAGAAGGACTACGACAACCTCCCAGTCGGTCAAATCTCGTTCACCGTCACCCCGGTGACGAAGTTCGATGTTCCAGAAATCGGTGGCGGCAGCAACACCGGAGCCTCGGCCCAGGCCGACGGGAACGTGATCGGAGCCCCCACCCTCACGAGCGCGACGCTTACGAGCCTGAATGACAACTCAGCCATCGTCAGCTACGAGGGAACGCAAGACGGTGTGACGAAACTCTTCTCCATCAGCAAACCATACGGTTCTCCTGGTGAATGCAACGTCGGCAACTCAACCTTTAGCGAACTCAAGAAGTACCGCATCTACACGGCTCGAGTTTGTCTCAGTAACGACTTCGGCCGCCAAGAGCTCAATACGAACCCGCAGGTAATCGGCCAAGAGCTCCAGCCCCCAACGGTGTCGTACACCATCACCAAAGACGCGCAGGCTGACGGGACCTCTGCGAAGTGGACGTTGCTTGTGGATTCAAACAATCAAGCGGTGCTCGATGTTCAGAAGAATTCGGACACTACTCTGCGATTCAGTAATACGGCCAGCGACCAGTTCCAACTCGAGCCAGGTATGCGCGTGAGTCAATGCGTCGGTCAAGGCCAGGACCAGCAATGCTCCCAAGAAGCGCAGGTCGGCTGGAATAACGCGCAGAACCCTGTCACTGTTCAGCTCGCGGCAGGCGTCTGCATCGATCCCGCAAACTCGCCATCTGACGATGAACTTCGGTCACTTTTCCAATACCTCGGTGCTGACCCGCAGCAGAGTAAGCCAGTCGCGAGTGCTGCCGTGAATGGTCAGGTACCTGTATCGATTACGTGGCCTGGTTTCAACAACCCGATCAAACTCAACGCTGCAAGCATCAACGTCCCGGTCTGCGCGACTCCGCCCGACCCCGGCGGCGGCGCAGACCCCGGAACGGGCGGCACCGATCCGGGTACCGGAACCCCGTAGCCCGCACGCAGCACACCGACGATGACCACCACCGCACAAGGAGCCGCATGACCTCCCAGCCGCAGACCGCACCGCACGCCATCAGCCCCGATCAGGCGCAGTGGGTGGCTCAGCTGTTCTCCACGACGGCAGACGCCGTGGAACAGGCGATCCACGGCAAGCGTCGCGTCGTCGAACTGGTGATCGCGTGCGCTCTCGCCGGTGGTCACGTGCTGCTCGAAGACGTGCCCGGCACCGGCAAGACGGCACTCGCCCGCGCGCTCGGCCAGGTCATTCAGGGGTCGTCGTCGCGCGTGCAGTTCACCCCCGACCTGCTGCCAGGCGACATTACCGGCATCACCGTGTTCGATCAGCGCGTCGGCGCGTTCGAGTTCCACCCGGGCCCGATCTTCGCGAACGTCGTGCTCGCCGACGAGATCAACCGCGCCAGCCCGAAGACCCAGTCGGCGCTCCTCGAAGTCATGGAGGAGGGGCGCGTGACGGTCGACGGCACCTCGCACGAGGTCGGCAGCCCGTTCATGGTCATTGCAACGCAGAACCCCGTCGAGCAGGCCGGCACCTACCGGCTCCCCGAAGCCCAGCTTGACCGCTTCATGGTGAAGACTTCCATCGGCTACCCCGACCAGGCCGCGATGACGCGCATCTTGCAGGGCGACCGCTCGGCGCACGCGCCACTGTCGCCCGTCGTCAGCACCGGCATGGTGACGCAGGCGCAAGAGCTGATCAGTCGCGTGCACGTCAGCCCCCTGGTCGCCGACTACGCAGTGCGCCTCGTCGAGGCGACTCGTCGCGCAAGCGAAGTTCGGCTCGGCGCCAGCGTGCGTGGAGCCCTCGCGCTCGTGCGCCTCGCATCGGCATGGGCCGCCGCGAGCGGCCGACACTATGTAACTCCCGACGACATTCGCGACCTCGCGATGCCCGTGCTCACCCACCGTCTCGTGCTCGAGCCCGAAGCCGAGTTCGATGGAGTCACCGCGGCCCAGATCCTCGGCCAGATCCTGCTCGACATCTCGGCACCGCAGGAGAACGGCACCGCGTGAGTCTCGATACCTCGCGCGCCCCGGTATCGAATACCGGGACGGGAACGCGTGGCAGCACCACCACGCGGTTCGGCGAAACCGTACAGGGCACGGGGCGCGTCAGCACGCGCCGCCGTCGTGCTGCGCGACGCTGGTGGCGCCGCAACCGACGTCGCCTGCGTCGTCAGTGGCGCCGCGTCCGCGAAACCATCACGCCGACCGGCTACTTCGTCATCGCCGTCGCCATCGTATCGGCAATCCTCGGCGCCACACTCGGATGGGTCGAAGCCTGGTTCGTCGCCATCGGATTCGCGGTGCTGCTACTCATCGGCCTGCCGTTCCTCATCGGATCGCGCACCTACCTCATTCGCATCGCCGTCGACCGGCTCCGAGTGATGGCGGGCGGCGAAGTCGCGCTGCACGTCGAGGTCGAGAACTCAAGTGCGCGCCCCGCACTCCCCGCGACCGCCGAACTCCCGGTGGGCGAAGCACTCCGCGAGATCCCGATCCCGTTCATCGGCCCCCGCGGCACCGCGGTGGTGCCAGTCGGCATTCCAGCCGTTTCCCGAGGGGTCATTGAGGTCGGTCCGCTCACGCTCGCGCGTCGCGACCCGCTCGGCCTCGTGCGCCGCGAAATCACCTGGCGCGACCGGCACCTGGTACACGTGCACCCGGTGACGGCGACGCTGCCTCCCGGGTCCGCAGGCCTGGTGCGCGATCTCGAAGGCGCTGCGAGTCGACGCCTCACCGACTCCGATCTGTCGTTCCACGCGGTGCGCGAATACGTGCGCGGCGATGCGATGCGTCACGTCCACTGGAAATCGACGGCGAAGACCGGCACGCTCATGGTGCGTCAGTACGAGGAGTCGCAGACGGCGCGCGCCGCGATCCTCTTCGACGCCGTGCGTTCGGAATATGCGAGCGATGACGAGTTCGAACTCGGCGTGAGCATTGCGGCCTCGCTCGGGCTGCAGGCCGTGCGTGAGGGCCGTGAACGATTCATTGCTTCGCAGTGGGCTCCGGGTCGCGTGCGGCCGAGTATCGATGGTCTCGAGGAGTTGCCCGCAGAGACTCCCGCGCAGTTGCTCGACGCCTGGGCAGAACTCGAAGCCGCTGAAGACGCGCTGCCGATCGAGCGCCTCACCCGCAACCTCGCCGAGTCGCGGCGCCCCCTGTCGATCGTGGCCGTGGTCACGGGTTCGGTGCCGGATCCGGCCCGGCTGCGCCGTGCCGCCGCCGCGTTCACCGAAGACGTGCGGGTCATCGTGGTGCGCGCCGAGATGCTCGCCGACCCGGCCGCTCGCCTCGTCGATTCGTGCACGATGTTCACTGTCGGTGCGATCGGCGACCTGCCGCAGTTGATGGTGCGCGGGGGGCTCGTATGAGTGTTCCGCAGTCGGAAGCCGAACGCTCCGCAGCTCGTCGCCGCGCGCGACGGCAACGCAATCGAGTCAACCCGTCTCTGCTCGTCGGAGCAGCATTGCTCAGCGCGATCGCGGTGGCCGCGGGCGCGTTCTCGGCGATGCCGATCTACCGCACGCCCTGGCTGTGGCTGGTCGCCGGTGTCGCCTGGGCGCTCGCGCTCGGCATCGTGTGGCTCGGCCAACGCATGCGCTGGGGCGTCGCAACTGTCGCACTGCTCGTGATCGTCTTTATCATCGCGGTCGTGCCGCTCGGCGTGCCGAGCGCGCTCGGAAACGGCCCGTTGGGTCTCGTCGACGGACTCGTCGACGGGCTCGCGACCGTCTCGCTCGGGTGGAAGCAGCTGCTCACGCTCACGCTGCCGGTCGGCACCTATCAGGCCATCATGGTGCCCTGGCTGCTGGTCGCCATGCTCGCAACGGCGCTCATCGCTGCACTCGCGCTTCGCGGAGGCCGACTCGCCCCCTGGGCAGCGGTGCCGGCGCTGCTCCCCGTCGCGTTCGGCGTGATCTTCGGTGCGTCCGCGGTCAGCGCCCCGATCGCCATCGGCCCACTGAGCATCGCCGCGCCTCGTGAACTCGCGCTCTGGGGAATCGTCTGCGTCGCGGGAGCGTCGTGGGTGGCCTGGTCGTCGGGCATCGGCCGCCGAGCCGCGTTGCGCCTCGGCCGTCGGGCACAGGCAGCCGAGGGGGCCGCCGGCGTGCGCCGCAACGCCGCAGTGCGCGGTCTGAGCGCGGTGCTCACCGCGGTGGTTGCGCTCGGAATCGGAGCTGCCGCTGCACCGCTCGTCTCGAGCGACCGGCAAGTGCCCCGTGATCGTGTCGACCCGCAGCTCGTCGTGCGCGAGCAGACGAGCCCCCTCGCCGGATATCGGGCAGCGAAGCGCGACGATGCCTTCGACCAGGCGATGTTCTCCGTGCAATCTGATGGTGAGGCCCCGCACCGTCTCCGCATGGCCGTGCTCGATGGCTACGACGGTGTCGACTTCTTCGTCGCAGACGGTGCCGACGGGCGTTTCACGCGCTTTCCGAGCGGTGAAGCGGTGCAGGATCCAGTCGAGGTCACCATCGAAATCGCCGACGGGTACACCGGCATCTGGCTGCCGATCGCCCCGCCGCTTGCGGCACCGCCGACGTTCGACGGCTCTCGGGCCGCTGCCCTCGGAGACGCGTTCTACGTGAACCGTTCGAGCTGGGCGGCGATCGCGGTGCCCAGCGGTCGAGGTGTGCGTACGGGGGATGCGTATTCCGCACCTATGAGTCGTGTCTCAGACGCGGAGCTCAACGCCGATCCCGTGCAGGATTCGCCGCTCGTCGACCTCGACACGATGCCGCAGCTGGCGCTCTGGCTGAACAGGCAGGATCTGCCGTCGACGAGCGCCGGGCTGCTTGAGGCGATCCAGCGCCTGCGTGATCGGGGATACCTGAGTCACTCGCTCACCGACGGTGAAGGCGAGCGCGCCTGGCTTGAGCGCGCTGCAGACGAGTACGGCACGAAGTTTATCGCCAGCGCAGGCGGCCACTCCGTTGCGCGCATCGAGGCGCTCTTCACCCAGCTCAACGAGCAGGAGCGTGCGGCGGGCAGCGGAGCCGACGACCGAGCACTCGTATCGGGCATCGGAGACGACGAGCAGTTCGCGGCCGCGGCTGCGCTCATCGCCCGCGCGATGGGATTCGACTCGCGCGTGGTGCTCGGGGTGCGACTCGGCGACGAGCAGGCGGGCGTTCCCGGCGTTCCGGCCTGCAGCGAGACCTGCACCGGCGAAAACCTCGCCGCCTGGGTCGAGGTGCGCGGCAACACCGGCGATTGGGCGCCCATCGACGCGAGCCCGCAGCTGCAGGTGCCTCCGAGCACGCTCGAACGCGGTGAGCAGCTGCCCGAATTCCCGACCGTGCCCGAGGAACGAGACGCCAGCCAGGCCGACCCACCGACGGGCACGAGCGGAGACTCGGGCGATCCATCGGAGACGCCCGAGCGCGATTCGTTCGCAGCGCTGTGGCCGATTCTGAAAGCGATCGGCCTCTCGATACTCGCGCTCGTGCTGCTCGCCCTGCCGGTGCTGTTCCTGCCGGTCGCCAAGCGCATCCGCGCGCAGCGACGCCGGCGCGCGGGCACGGCCGAAGAGCGGGCGCTCGGCGCCTGGGACGAACTGATCGACGGGTACGCCGATACCGGGCGCACAGCCCCCGCCAACCTGGGGCGCCGCGACACCCTCGAAGCGCTGCAGGTGCCATCGGCCCAATGGATCTCGTGGACAGTCGATCGTGCGGTGTACGCCCGCGAAGGCATCAGCGACCTCGACGCCGATCAGCTCTGGGCACTCGTCGACGACGAACTGGCCGCGCGCCGCGCGAGCCTCGGATTCTGGCGCAGACTTAGCGCGCGCTATTCGCTGCGCTCGCTGCTGCCCAAGACACGCATACGACAGCGACTGCGTCTTCCTCGACGCTTCGCCGCAGGAGGACGATGATGCACACCGATACCCGACCCGAAGTCTCAGCGGCGGTGCGCACCGACGTCGGCATGCTGCGATCGATCAACGAAGACGCGGCGCTCGCCGAGTTTCCGAGCTTCATCGTTGCCGACGGAATGGGCGGCCACGAAGCCGGTGACGAGGCCAGCCGGTCTGCGATCGAAGCCTTCGCCGAACACATCCACGCCGGCGACCCGTCCACGGTGCGCGAGGTCGGTGTGGCGCTCGAAGCCGCCCGCGAAGCTGTAGCCCGGGTGGCGGCGGATCGCGCGCGCGGGGCAGGCTGCACTTTCACGGGCGCCGTGCTCGTCGAACACGAGGGCCGTATCTGCTGGCTAGTGCTCAACATCGGTGACTCCCGCGTCTACCTGCACCGCGGAGCCGAGCTGCACCAGGTGACCATCGATCACTCGCTGCGCGACGAGATGATCGCGGGCGGTGCAAACGATCCGGCAACGCTCCCCGGCCGCAACGTCATCACGCGCGCGCTCGGCTCGGCTGACACGACCGCCGACAGCTGGCTGCTTCCGGTCGAAGACGGAGCACGCCTGCTTATCTGTTCCGACGGCCTCACCACGGAGGTCGACGATCAGCAATTGCGTGCAGCGCTCACCATGGGCGGGCCAGCTGAGACGGTCGCCGAAGAGCTCGTGCGACGCGCCAACGCTGCGGGCGGGCGCGACAACATCACCGTGATCGTCGTCGATGTGGTCGCGGGCGGATCGGCCTGGCACGTCGGCTCGACGGGCACCGAGAGCGCTACCGCCGACCATGACCTCACGCTCACCGCGACCCTGCCGAGGCGAGCTCGATGACGGGGGAGCGCGACGCGTCTGAGCCTGACTCCGAGCCAACGCCGTCACCCGAAGAACCAGACCGCACTGTGATCGTGCCGAGCACCGATGACACGGAGGCCACGGTGGTGACGCCCCGGCGCCCAGCCGGCCCGCGCCGTCCATCTGCGCCGCTCGACGAGACGATCGTGACGCCGAAACCGAGTGAGGCCTCCACCCCGCTCGACCGTACCGTGGTGACGCCTCGCCCCAACACCCCAGAGACGCCGGTGCCACTCGATCACACCGTCGTCACGCCTCGCCCACTCGACCCCACTGCCGCGGTGCTTCCTGAACGACCGCGTGGCGCATCGTTCAACCCGGCACCGCCGGTCGCTGATCCGGCGCCGGCCGAATTGCCGCCCGAAATCGCCGCGCGCATGTTCAAGTCTCCGCTCGACGCGAAGTACCGCATCCCCGATGCCCCGACCGAAGCACCGTCGCATGCGTTGCCTCGCCGTGGTGTGTCGCCGGCGCTCCCCGTCATCACCTCGAGCCGCGCCGGCAGGCGCAACGTCGCGACGTCCGCGACCGACGCGCGCATCGGTGCGCCGCCGGAATCGCGCGCTGCACCCCCGGAAGCCCAACGCCACGGCCTGCGATCCACCGAACGGGCGAACCGCCGCTTCGGTACGGGAACCGTGATCGGCTTCGGCGCGAGCCTCGTCGTCGCAGTCGGCGGCTTGTGGATCGTCGCGATACTCGCGTTCGGCTGAGTCGGGGGCCGGCTGAGTGAGCGGCCGAGCGAGTCGACCACCGGCTGAGTCGGGCCCGCTGACTCGCGTTCGGCTGAATCAGCGACCGGTTGAGCGATGAGCCGGCGAGACCGCAGAGAGCCTGCCCGAGCTTCAGTCGCCCGCAGTCTCCGATTGCCGGCGTCGTCGCAGCAGCGCACCGAGCCCGAACAGCGCGACGAGGCCGCCGGCGACCACGGCAATCGCTGTGACGAACGCTTCGTTGCCCGCCTCCGCCGGATGCGTGGTGACGCGCGTGGGCGACGACGAGAACGCGGCATCGCTCGTGTCGGCAAATGGGCTCACCGGTCCGCGCGTGGTCGCGCTGGGACGCAGGTCGAGCGCGGCAGCAGGGCGAATCACGCCCCACCCGACCTGGTCGTCTCGCGCATCCGGGTTCGATCGGGCAGCGGTCGCTTCGAGCCGGTACTTCCACCCCGCGGGCCCCTCATCGGGGTAGCGCTCGGCGAGCAGTGCGGCGGCGCCCGCGACGTAGGCGGTGGAGTAGCTCGATTGCGGTGCTTCGCCGTAGATGCAGTCGCCGCCGCCGGTCGCGAGCGTGAGCACGTTCTGGCCGGGCGCCGCGACGTCGACGTGATCGCCGTGAATGGAGTCGCTCGTCGGCAACCCGGCCGCGTTCACCGCGGTCACCGCGATCGCTTCCGGGTATGCCCCCGGGTAGCGCGGTGAATCTTCGGTGTTCGGCGTAGTGCCTCGGTTTCCGGCGCTGCCAACGACGAGCGACCCGCGATCCGACGCATATGTCGTCGCTTCGCGCACCGCGGATTCGTCGACATCGTCGCTGAGCGACACCGAGATGATTTGGGCACCGAGGTCGGTGGCAGCGCGGATGGCCTGGGCGACGCGCTCAGGTGTCGCGTCGAACCCCTGATCTTGACTGGCCTGATCGTCATCGCGGAACACGCGCAGCGAGATCAGCTTCGCCCCGGGCGCGATGCCGACGACCCCGGAGGCGTCGGACGGGCGGGCGGCGATGATGCCGGCGAGCGCGGTGCCGTGGCCCTGCGGATCACCGAGCCCGTCAGAGCGCTCACCATCCGCGATGAGCGAAGCGCTGCCGGGGGCGAATGCATCGGCGAGTTGGGGTCTGGTCACGTCGATGCCCGAATCGATGACCGCGACGGTGACACCGGCACCCGTTGGTGCGTCGATGAGCGTGCTGGGAGACCACCCAATCTCGGTGAACGCCGGGGGAGGGCCGGCGATCCGATTGAGCACCCCGACCGGGCACCCATCGCCCTCGGCGGCCTGCGAGGTCTCCGCGAACGCCGCGGGTGCCGCAACGGACATGGGCACTGCCGACAAGGCACCAGCTGCGCAGGTCGCCGCGAGCACGAGTGATGCCGTGCGCCCGAACCGCCGCGTCATGAGGCCTCGGGGCTCGCAGATGCTGCTTCTGCGGTGAGCGCGGGGCCGGCAGCGAGCAGTTGAACCCACGTGGCCGGCACGACGGCGACATCGGTGTCGGCGTAGCCGAGTCGGGTGACGCCCGTCGCCACATCGCCGGGCACGGCGTAGGCGGTGCCGCTCGCATCGATGAGGGTGAGGGGGCCGGCTGATCCTCCACGCACCAACGCCCCGCCGTCGGCGGCGACACTCACTCGCACGGTGCCGCTGCCGGCTGCGTCGGATTCTGTGGTCTCGTCGGGCGCCGACGTCACCGCACTCCCCGGAGCCGCGAGCACCGTCTGCTGGTCGCTCGGAGCACCGGTGAGCGTTGCGCACGGCCCAGCCGCCGACGCAGCGGATGTGAGTGGACGCTGCGGCCAATCAGCGGGGCCCGCCGGGTCTGCGGTCGCGAGTGCAGCGATCTGCGCGGGGCTGACTTCGACCTCGTCGCCGAGGGCGCCAGACCCGCCGCCGAGCAGATAGAGGCGATATGCCAGGTCACTGAGTCTCGCGAGGGATCCGTCGCCCGTAAGCAGGTATCGCTCGTCGTCTCCGCCGCCGGTCGGTCGAATGACGGACCCGGCAGGCAGATCGACCCCGCGAACGGTGCCGCCATCGACCGCGCCGATCGGTCGCAGGTCAGCGCCCTGGGTGAACAGCGCGAGCCATTCGCTCCCGACCTCTGCGGGCGCAGCACCGTCGAGGCCGATCGCGCGGAGCACGGCGGTGCGATCGCTCTCGGCGACGGCGTAGCTCGTGCCGCCCGAGACGACGTAGGTGCCGCCCTCGCTCGTGACCACGATGCCCGAGTCGGTGGGGGCGGCATCGGGCCGATCCCCGCCGAGCTGCACCCGAGTCGAATCCGGGGTCGCGCAGGCGGCCCAGCCGCTGCCGTCGAGGTGCTCCGCCTCGGGCAGCGTGTCTGGTGCGCCGAGGATGCCGAGGGTTCCGCCGATCGGAATCCCTTCGAGTGCGCCCTGCTTGACCGTCACCACCTTGAACTCTCCGGCAGGGATGGCCATGCGGGCGCTCACCGTGTTGATCACCGGGTGCAGGGTGCCGTCGACGCTGATGTACCGGGCACCGGTATCGCTGGCGACGATGAGGCGGTTGTTCTCCCACCCGCCCGGCAGTTTGGGCTGGATCAGTCCGATGAACACTCCGGCGAGCACCACCATTGCAGTGAGGGCGATGCCGGCGAACACCGCGCGCAGGGGCTTCGCGGGCTCGAGTTCTTTGCCTCCGGGGGCGCCGCCGACGAACGCGGAGAGCAATCGCGCCTTGCTAAAATTCTGCGCTTCGAGCAGATCCTTCTTGCTCGCCACGGCCTACGCGAGCCCCGCTGTGATGGCCCCGAGCGGCAGCAGCAGCGCCAGCAGAATGACCTCGATCGTGTCTCCGAGTGTCGCCACACGCATGCGCGCGCGGGCGCTGAGCAGGGTCAGACCCGACACCAGGCCGGTGGCGATCAGGAGTGCGGCGAGCAGCAGCGGCGCATGGTCGCGATGCGTCAGGATCGCGACGAGCCCGGCGACCGCGAGAATTGCGGTGCCGCTCGCGAGCAGAACGATCACCGAGGCGCGTCGGGCTGATTGCCGTGACTGGAACATGAGCACGGCTCCGCAGATCAGCGCGAGCGCCGTGCCGATCCAGCTCGTGGCGGCGACCACGGGAGTCGCCACGAGCACGGCGAGAGCGAACGCGATGCGCAGGGCAACCAGCAGCCGGTGGCCGGAATCAATGCGTGCGGCGACGCGCTCGGGGTCGACGGGTGGAGGCGGATCGAACATCTCGGCCTCGGTCATCGGCGAGATGACCCGGATGCGGGTGCTGCTGAGCGTGAGCCAGGGGAGCGCGCCGGCGAGCAGGCCCGCACACGCGATCATGACCGCGTAGGGCCCTGCGGGGTCGACTCCGGTGACGCCGACCACCGCGGCCGGCAGCGCGATCGCCGTGCCGAGCGCGACCGGGAGCAGCAGGAGCTCAGCTGGTCGGGTGGCGACGAGCAGGGCTGCGCCGCCGGCGACGATCAACCCGAGCCCCGCGGCCGCGAGGGCGAAGCCCCAGAGGGGGTGCTGATGCGCAATGAGGTAGCCGGTGAGTCCGCCGAACGTTGCGGCTGCGAGGCCGAACCCGAGACCTGCCTCGTGCTGGGCGATGCGGCAGAGCGTCGCCGTCAGGGCGAGCAGCACTAGTGTGCCGACCCCCGCGATGACGGCGGGAAGGTACGACGACGCCGGCTGCAGTGCGAGCAGGATCGCGCTCAGTGCGACGAGCGTGAGGCTCACGGCAGTGGCCGTGCGCGCGGCATCTTCTGGGCGCCACGCGGTGTGGTGCGCCGACGTCGCATCGATGACGGCCTCGACCACATCGTCGTAGCGTCGGGGAACGGCGATGAGCTGGCCGCGCGTCAGCGTCAGAATCTCACCCTGGTCGATGCCTTGGGCCACGGCCCCGCGCGTCGGGTCGAGCTCGGCGCCATCTGCGCGCGTCAACCGGTAGCCGCCGTGCAGCAGCGTGGCATCGAGCACACCGAGCCCGCGCGCGATGCCCGGAAGCACTTCGAGCAGCGGCAGGCGACCCGGAATGACCAGGTCGACACGACGCTCGCCGTGCACCACCGACACGCGTACGACGACGCTCGCGTCGGTCGTTTCTGCACTCACGCACTGCCTCCCCGTGCGATCAACGGATGTTCCCCAGGTACCAGCAGCATCCTAGTGCGGATCGCGCCGCCGCGTCCGCCCCCGCCTGGGGTGCGAGCGCGACGCTACACTGTGTGGCGTGAGTCAGCCTGCGCCGCGCCTGCGCCGGATCGCGCTCGAAGCGGCGGGGAACCGGCACGACCTTGTCGTGCCTCAGAACGAGGCACTCGCCGGCGCGCTCGCCGCAGTGGGTGTGCATCTCTCTGCGACAGACCGTGTGCTCGGACCCGACGGCGCAGCCGTCGATGCGGCGACGTCCGCTGCCGAGCTGCGCGAGGGCGGGCTGTACGCCGTGGCAGGCCCGTTGCACGTGTCGACGACTGACCGCGCCGAAGCGGATGCGCTCCGACGCGCGAGCGCGGCGCCCTGGGCGCTCCTCGGATTCGGTGCGACGGCCGCGGTGCTGGCAGCCGTCGTGCCCGAGTGGCGCTGGGTGACCGTCGCTGTGCTCGCGCTCGCCGCGGTGGCGTCCGCTGTGGCTGCGGCAAGCCGGCGCCGCGCACGAGGAAGTCTCGTCGCTGCGGCCGTCGGGCTCGGCGGTGCCGCCGCCGCATCGGCCGTGCTGCCGGCGGTCGGGGCGTCACCGGGCCTGGCGGTCGCTGTGGCCGCGGCGGCGATTTCGGTGCTGGCGGCGCTGCTGGGGTTCATAGCGGTGTCGCCGCGCTTGCAGGCTGCTGCGACCCCGCTCGTCGTGATCAGTGCGACGGTCGCGGTGCTGGCGCTCGTGAGCCCGGCGCTGGGCTGGTCGCCGGCGCAACTGTTGATCATGTGCGCCGCACTGGCGACGGTCGGTGTGCGCGCCGCGCCGAGTCTGCTCGTCGGCGTCGACCCCGGCCACCACATCGACTACGACCGATTCATGTCGCTGCGATGGACGGTGCGGGGGCGCGTGCCCGAGTTCATCGAGAGTGTCGATCGGGATCGCGTCACCGGAGTCGTGGCGCTCGCCGAGGCGCGGCTCGACGCCACCGTGCTGATGCTCTCGGTGGTCGCCGCCCTCGGTATTCCTGCCGCCATCGTGCCACTGACGAGCGGTGATCTCGTGCAGATCATCGCCGGCTCGGCGTTCGTCGCCTGGACGGTGCTGGGGCTGCTGCTCACCTCGCGACGCACGGCGGCGCGGAGCCTGCGCACTCCGCCTCGGGTCGCGGTGATCGCCGGACTCGTCATACTTGTACTGCTCAGTGCGCCGCACCTCACGCTCTCGGTCAGCCTGCTGATCGCCGGCGGCGCGCTGCTGGCGGGGTTGGTCGCGGCCGCCGCGATCCTGCCCCTCGCCCGCGGGGACCGGTCACTCGGATGGTCGCGCACGGGCGATATCGTGGACAGCATCGCCGTCGCCCTCGTGCTGCCCGCAGGAGTGCTCGCGGCCGGAACGCTGAATCTACTGCAGGGGGTGCTTGCCGCATGAGCGAAGACGCACGCGGGCGTGCGCGCCGAGCGCGCGGTGCCGGATCGCCACCCACCCCAGTCGCACCGCAGTACGCACGAGGCGTGCCGAAGCCGCCGCACCAGGCGCAACCGGCTCCCCAGTCGACGCAGCCGCCGCTCGGCAGTGCGCCGGCGGTGCGTATGCGACCGGGAGCCCCGGTACCCCAGGGAGCTGCCGCTCCGGTAGGTCAGCGTGCGCGGCAGCGACCGCAGCCCACGGGTCAACCAGTGCGGCCACCGAAGCCGACGCGCCCACCGGCTCGCACCGCCGCCGATGCTCGCCTCGCCGGCGCCCTCGCGCGCTCGCGCGCCTGGGCGCGGCCCTCCGGAGTGGGTGCGCGTCTCGCGGCCTACTCGATCGACACCTTCGTGTGTCTGGCCATCGCGGCCGGCGTCGGGATCGCGACGCGCAGCGTGCTCATCGGGGTCATCGTCGTCATCGAACTCGCAGTGATTCTGCTCGTCATCGAAGCGCGTACCGGTGCGACCATCGGCAACCTGCTCCTGCGTCAGCGCACCGCGCGTGACGATGCGCCATTCTCCCCAGGCGTTGGTCGCGGCTTCGTTCGCGGACTCGTGCAGGGTGCGGGCAGCCTGATCGCGCTCATCGGGGGATGGGGTGTGGTCGCCACCAGTGCTGCTGATCCCGCGCGCATGGGGCGCAGCTGGGCGGATCGCGCCGGTCGCACGCTCGTCGTGAAAGTGCCCACACCCGCCGAGCGCCAGGCCTGGTCGAACAGTGCGGCAGCATGGGCGCAGCAGGCGCCGGTCGAAGCGGTGTCCGCGAACACAGGTGCGGCTGCGCCGGTGCCGGGTGCGCTGTCGACCACGCCCGCACCGCCACACATCGCGAGTGCATCGGTCGCGCCTGCAGGAGCTGTTCGGGGAGTTGGGGGAGTGCCGCAGGTCGTGCACCAGCCCACCACGGCGCCGCGCGTGGCCGCAGCACCAGTCGCCGCCTCGGCAGCGCAGGCGGCCGCACCCGCACTGCCTCCCGGCGTCGTCTCCGTCGACGCTCCGATCGCCGCCGCACCTCCGCCGCGCGAGATCGGAGCGCTGCTGCTCCTCACATTCGACACCGGGCAGCGTGCCCAGCTGCGCATCCCCGCCGAGGCGAACCTGGGGCGTCGACCCGACGCAGCGTCGGCGGAAGATCAGCTTGTGGCCGTCGATGACCCCGCGGGTTCCGTCTCGAAGACCCATCTGCGACTCGAATACCGGGGCGACAGCGTGTGGGTCACCGATCTCGGTTCGACGAACGGGTCGCAGATGATCGACGACACCGGGGCATCGAGCCCGCTGGCCTCTGGTGCCCGCACGCGACTCGACGACGGTGCGAGCGTGCGCATCGGGGAGCGAAGCTTTACCGTGGCGACGATCACCGGGGAGTTGTAACCACTCGAGGGCTCGGAAATAGATCGCGAGCAGGCTCGATCAGTGCGCTCAGAACGGTGGTAATGCGTGTCTCACCCCTCCTCAGTGGCGAAGAGCGCGCGGCGCAGGCCCCGGACGCGATCTGTCGTGATGGGTGCCCTGATCGTCGTCGTGCTCTCGGTTGCGGCGGTGAGTCTGGGCGTCTGGAGTATTCGCAATGCAGCGGTCGATGGACCCGAGAAATTGCAGGTCGAGCTCACCGCGAGAGCGGAAGGCGCGTTCTCGGTGAACTTTACCGAGCCCTTCGAACAAGGTGACGTGAAGGCTTCAACGGCTCAGGTCAACGCGACGGATACCTTCGACTTTGAATTCACTGGTCAGAATAGTGAAATCCAATTTGAAGCGAGCATCGCGCAGAGCAATATTGGGCCGCAGCAGATCATCTGCCAGATCAAGATCAATGACCAGATCGTGCTCAAACGACAGGGCGATCAGCGCTACGTTGACTGCTCAGCGAACCTGCAAGACCTCTTTCGCGAACACATAAAGCCTGGTGAGAGTGAGTGAAGCGGACGATATTGAATGAGGCACACTGCGAATGTCTCATCGTTGTTCACCTGAAAAACTGGTTGGTGTAACTATTTGCC
>NZ_JHBW01000069.1 GCF_001273845.1 Leucobacter musarum subsp. musarum | reverse complement strand
ATGTCTCGAACGGTGCGGGCCCCGTTCCGTTCCCCAGCTGCGGCACGGCGATCCGGCAGCATCGCACCCGCCAGTAGAATCGACGCCATGACCACTGCGCGCGAACAGCTCATCGAACTCATCACGAGCGAGGCCGTCTTCCACGGCGACTTCACCCTCACGAGCGGCAAGAAGGCGACGTACTACATCGACCTGCGCAAGCTGAGCCTCGACCATCGTGCGGCCCCGCTGATCGGTCAGGTCATGCTCGACCTGATCGACGACATCGATGGGGTTGTCGCGGTGGGCGGGCTCACGATGGGTGCCGATCCGATCGCCTCGGCGATCATGCACCAGGGCGTCGCGCAGGGCAAGGCGTACGACTCGTTCGTCGTGCGCAAGGAGCCGAAAGATCACGGTCGCGGCCGCCAGGTCGAGGGCCCCGATCTCGCGGGCAAGCGCGTGGTCGTCGTGGAAGACACGTCGACCACGGGCGGCTCGCCCCTGAAGGCGATCGAAGCGCTGCAGAAGGTCGGCGCCGAGATTGCCGCGGTGGCGGTGGTGGTGGATCGCCAGGCCCCGGCCAAGGAACGTATCGAGGCAGCCGGCTTCGAATACCGCTACGCCATCGGCCTCGACGACCTCGGGCTCGCACCGCAGTAAGCACCCCGCGCACGCGCGATGACGGCCTCCGACCCCGCAGGTGATCGGAGGCCGTCGTCGTTTCCGAGGCAAGACCGGCTACAGCACCTTCGACAGGAACTGGCGGGTACGCTCGTGGCTCGGGTTCGTGAAGACGAGCTCGGGGTCGCCCTGCTCGATGATGGCGCCCGCGTCCATGACAATCACGCGATCCGCCACCTCGCGAGTGAACCCCATCTCGTGGCTCACGATGATCATCGTCATGCCGGCCTTCGCGAGATCTTGCATTACCTGTAGCACCTCGCCCACCATCTCGGGGTCGAGGGCGCTCGTCGGTTCGTCGAAGAGCATGAGTGCGGGGCGCATGGCGAGCGATCGGGCAATCGCGACGCGCTGCTGCTGACCACCCGAAAGTGAACGCGGCCGCTCATCGGCTTTGTCGGCAAGCCCCACGCGATCCAACAGCTCACGCGCGTACGCGATCGCCTCAGACTTCTTTTCGCCCTTCACCCGCACCGGCGAATGCCAGATGTTCTCGAGCACGGTCATGTGCGGAAAGAGGTTGAAGTGCTGAAAGACGAAGCCGATGTCGGATCGCTGCGCAGCGAGCGCCTTCGCTGAGATCTCGCGGGTCTTGCCGTTCTCGCCCACGCGCTCGCCGATGCGCTGCCCGTTGACATAGATCTCGCCGCTGTCGACCGGTTCGAGGCGGTTCAGCGTGCGTAGAAAGGTCGTCTTGCCGGCGCCCGACGGGCCGACGAGCACCACGACCTCGCCGCGCTCGATCTCGAGCGACACGTCGGTGAGAATGTGCCGGTCGCCGAACCACTTGTTGATGTCGACCGTGCGCACGATCGGGCCATCGGCGATGGTCACGGGGGCGGTGTACTCGGTGGTCGCGCTCATGCTGCGGCTCCTTCGAGGTCGGCGATGGGGCTCTTCGGGGCGACCCGGTCGCGCTTGCTGCGGAAGCCGAACAGGCGCTTCCAGATCGACTCGGCCTTCGGCAGGCCGGCCTTGGCGTTGAGCCAGTTCTCGATGAAGGTCTGAATGACCGTCCACACGGTCGTGAGCAGCAGGTAATACAGGGCGACGACGATGTAGATCTCGAAGACCTTGAACGTGGCGGCGCTCATGGAGCTGCTGACCTGGAACATTTCGGCGACGCCGATGATCGAGAGAATCGAGGTGCTCTTCATCAGGCCGTTGAACGAGTTGCCGAGTGGCGGCACCATGACGCGGATCGCCTGCGGCACGATGATCCACCGCATGGAGCCGAGCGGGGTCATGCCGAGCGACAGCGCCGCTTCAGTCTGGCCTTTCTCGATCGACTCGAGGCCGCCGCGCACGATCTCCGAGATGTAGGCGCTCTCGTTGAGCATGAGCGCGACGATCGCGGCCTGCACGGCGCCCTTGACCATGAGGCCGACGGTGAACGCGTCGAACTGGAACGCGAGCGACAGGTCTTCGAAGCGGAAGAGGTTCGCGGCCGCGAAGCCGGTGTAGATGATGACCAGTTGCACGAGCAGCGGGGTGCCGCGAATGATCCAGATGTAGAGGCTCGCGAGCACGCGCAGCGGCACGAAGCGGCTGCGGCCCATGAGGGCGATGATGAGGCCGAGGATCAACGCGAGTGCCATCGCGACGATCGAGATGATGATGGTGAGCCCGAGTCCGTTCAGAAAGCTCTCGCTCGGCGAGAACAGGCTCTGCCAGAAGTAGTCCCAGTCGAATTTCATGTGGTGGTGTCTTTCGTGAGGTCGGCTGTGGGCGGCACGCGTCGTCGTGCGCCGCCCACAGCCTGCGGATTACTCGGGCTGGGTGATGTCGTTGCTCTCGACGCCCCACTCGGCGAGGATGTCGGCGTAGGTGCCGTCATCGACCATCGCCGCGAATGCGTCGTCGAGCGCCGTGTTGAGGTCGGTGTTGTCTTTGAGCGTCGCGGCGCCGATGCGGATCTTGCCGAACGGATCGCCGACGGTGACCAGGTCGCCATCGGACTGCTGCTCGTAGTAGCTCATGATCTCGGTCGTGTCGATGAACGCGTCGGCCTGGTTCGCAAGTACCTGCTGCAGGGCGCTCGTGGCCTCGTCGACGAGGGTGATGGTGAGCGGCTGCTTGCCGGCGGCCTCGCACTCGGCCGACTTCTCTTCTGCCGAGGCCGCGCCCGTCGCGCCGGTGATGCCGACAACCTTCGTGCCGCAGAGCGAGTCGTCGAAGCCGGTGACCTTCTTGGGGTTCTCCTTGTTCACGGCGACCGCGGTACCCGAGTACAGGTAGGGCACGAAGTTCGCGATCTCTTCGCGCTCGGGCTTGATGTAGAGCGACCCCATGATGACGTCGCACTGCTTCGCCTGCAGGGCGGGGATGAGGCCGGCGAACGCGTACTCGCCGAGCGTCGTCGAGACGCCGAGCTTGTCGGCCATCGCGTTCGCGATGTCGATCTCGACGCCCTGCAGCTCATTGTTCTCGTCGTAGAAAATGTTGGGTGCGCTGTCGCCGGTGCAGATGGTGAGGGTGCCGGCCTTGATGATGGTCGGTGTTTCGAGGGTTGCGACCGGTGCGCCGCTGCTCTCTGAGTCGCCGGATCCACCGGCGTTGTCTGCGGGAGCGTTTGCGGTGACGGTGCACGCGGCCAGCGACAGAGCGAGGCCTGCGGCTGCGGCGAGTGCGAGCACCGGAGCGGTGCGCGGTGCGGTGGGGAAAGCCACGATGATTT
The DNA here is from genome assembly GCF_001273845.1 of Leucobacter musarum subsp. musarum. Classification (GTDB taxonomy): domain Bacteria; phylum Actinomycetota; class Actinomycetes; order Actinomycetales; family Microbacteriaceae; genus Leucobacter; species Leucobacter musarum. The sequence continues at coordinate 213,731 of NZ_JHBW01000069.1, read as the reverse complement.
CTCCGTTCAGTGGGATCCGCCCGGCTCTGGGCGGAGGTCTTGCGCATTCCCGGCGGGCCGGGTGTATGCTCGATCAGCAGTTGGTAGGACCAACGGATGAACTGAATGGGACGATACCCCGGTATTGGCCATCGAGTCAACGGGCAAGCCGATCGGAAACGCAACTGCAACACAATCCGCACAGTCGGCGGCGTCCACTACGATCACGAGAGCACTGAAGGAGGCGCACATGGACTGGAACGACATTGGCCGAGCGACAACGCTGTCGCTGCCCGACCGCCTGTCGGTCGACATCGAACGTCTGATTCTCGACGGCAAGCTTGAGCCCGGTGAGCGGCTGCCCGCCGAGCGCGACCTCGCCGAGCACTTCGGGGTGTCGCGCGTCTCGATTCGAGAGGCCCTGCGCGAGCTCGAGAATCGCGGGCTCATCGATCGGCGGCCCGGCCGCGGCACGATCGTGCTGAGTCCGGGGGAGCGCGCCGACGTCAGCGACGGTGCCCTGAGCCGGCTGGCGGTGCTCAAACCCGACCTCCACGACATCATGGAGCTGCGCGCCATCGTCGAGCCTCCCATCGCCGGCATCACGGCCGCCCGCGCGACGGCCCGCGATGTCGCCCAGTTGCGCGAGCTCGTCGAGGCGATGGAGGTCGACGTGACGAAGGAGCGCTACGCCGAGCTCGACCGCGCCTTCCACCAGGCCATCGCGCAGTACGCGCACAACCCGCTGCTCGAACTCATCAACGAACAGATCGCCCAGCAGATCGCCCCGAGCCGCGCGAGCCGCTACCAGACGAAGGCCCGCCGCAACGCCTCAAGCGTCGCGCACCGGCGCATCTTCGAGGCGATCGCCGCCGGCGACGCCGAGCTCGCCGAGGCCGAAGCCCGCGCCCACGTCATCGACATCAGTACCCAGATCGCTCACGCCGCAACGACGCCCGAGGAGACGACCCTATGACCGATGCCCCACCCGCACCAGCAGCCGCGCCGCATGAGGCGCCGCAGGTGCTGCCGGCGCGCAGCGCCATCTCGACCTCGCACCATCTCGCGACCGAAGCCGGGGCCGCAGCGCTGCGGGCCGGCGGCAACGCGATCGACGCCGCGCTCGCCGCCGTTGCGGCCCTGTGCGTGGTGTACCCGAACAACACCGCGCTGGGTGGCGACCTCGTCGCCCTCGTACGCAACCCCGCCGGTGAGGTGCGCTTCTTGAACGCGACCGGGCCGTCGCCCGCCGCGCAGACGCTCGAGACGCTGCGCGAACGCTACGGCGACCTGCTGCCGCTGCGCGGCATCGACACTGTCACCGTGCCCGGCGGGGTCTGCGGGTGGAACGCGCTGCACGAGTACGGGGCGACCCGCGAGTGGGCGCAGCACTTCGAGGCCGCGACGCGGTACGCCGAAGAGGGGGTGCCGACCGGCCGCTCGGTCGCCGCCGGCATCGTCGAAGATCGCGAAGTGCTCGAGCTCGACGCCGGGTGCCGCGACATCTTCTTCGACAACGGGATTCCGCTGACCGAGGGCGCACCGCTCGTGCAGCCGGCGCTCGCCGAGACGCTCAGGCGGCTGGCGGCGGGCGGATCCGCTGAATTCTACGAGGGCGAGTTGGCGCAGCAGTGGGTCGCCGGTCTGCAGGCACTCGGTTCGACGATCACGCTCGCCGATGTCGCCGACTACTCGGCCGAATGGGGCGAACCGCTCGAGGGCGAGTTCGCCGGGCACCGCGTGCTCACGGGCCCGCCGAACAGCTCGGGGTTCATGCTGTTGCGCGCCCTGCGCGAGATCTCCAAGGGCATCGACGAGCCGCTCGGCGCCGATGCCGGAGCACTCGCTCGCGCGTTCCGTGACGCGAGCGCCGTGCGCGCTGCCTCGCTCGCCGACCCTCGCTTCGGCGGGGCGACGGGTGCCGAGCTTATTGCGGCCGAGGCGCCTGCGCACCCGCCTGTGCGCGAAGGCAAGCCGACGGGTGACACGGTCGGGCTGAGCGCGGTGAGCGCCGATGGCTGGGCGATCTCGCTCATCAACTCCGTCTACTTCGGGTTCGGCGCCGCGATCATCGAGCCGACCACGGGTATCCTCTTCCAGAACCGCGGCACCTCGTTCTCGCTCGACCCCGCGCACCCGAACGCGTTCGAGCCGGGCAAGCGGCCCCGCCACACGCTCATGCCTGTGATGGTGCTGCGAGGCAACGAACTGGCCTGGGTGCCGGCGACGATGGGCGGGTCGGTGCAGCCCCAGATTCACACCCAATTGCTGTTGCGATCCTTTGCGGGTGCCACCCCGCAGGAAGCGACGCACGCACCCCGCTGGATCATCGACGAGCCCGGCATTGACGGTGTCGTGCGCTCGACGATCGAAGAGAACGTGACCGCCGAGGTGCACGCGGCAGTCGAGGCTGCAGGCTTTCCGCTCAAGGTGGTGCCCCCGAACACCGAAGACCTCGGTCACTCGAACCTCATTCGCATCGGCCCAGACGGCGCCGTCGACGCGGCGAGCGACCCTCGCTCAGACGGGTCGGCGATCGTGATCTGAAGCCACCTCCGTGCCGCGTCATGCGGCATTCATGCCCGCGCACCGTCGTCGTCCGGTATACCTGTAATGTTCGCGGCATCCGCAGCACCGCGTGATCGAGAAAGCAGCACATGACCCAGACCGCCCGCCCCGGCATCTTCCCGCTCCTGCTCGTCGGCATCGCCGGCGGCATTCTCTCCGGCCTCTTCGGTATCGGCGGCGGCACGATCATCGTGCCGGCGCTGGCGCTCTGGCTGGGCATGCCCCAGAAGCTGTCGGCGGGCACGTCGGTCGCGGCGATCCTGCCCACCGCCATCGTCGGTGCGACGACCTACGGGCTGCAGGGGCACGTCGACTGGATCGCCGGCGCCTGTCTTGCGGTCGGCATTGTTATCGGCGCACAGGTCGGCAGTCACCTGCTCGCGAAGCTGCCGGTCGGAGCGATCCAGTGGGGCTTCATGGGCTTCCTCGCCGTGGTGATCGTGAGCCTCTGGTTCGTGGTGCCGCAGCGCGGCGACGAGATCGAGCTCTCGGCGCTGACCGTGATCATGCTCATCGTGACCGGTTTCATCACAGGCATTCTTTCGGGCCTGTTGGGTGTCGGCGGCGGCGTGGTCGTGGTGCCCGTGCTCATGTTCTTCTTCAGCTCGAGCGACCTCGTCGCGAAAGGCACTTCACTGCTCATGATGATTCCGGGCTCCATTTCGGGCACCATCGGCAACTTCCGCCGGCAGAACGTCGACCTTCGCGCCGCCGCGATCGTCGGCATCGCCGCGTGCGTGTTCGTGCCCGTCGGCAACTTCTTCGCCGTCGGCATCGACCCCTTCTGGGGCAACGTCGCCTTCTCGCTGTACCTCGTGTTCATCCTGGTGCAGATGCTCGTGCGCAAGCTGCGCTCGAAGAATTAGTGCGGCGGCGGTTTCGGTGGGTGCGCATCGTCCCTAGGCTGAAGGCATGATGCGACGGATCGGCTTGCTCAGCAGTGGGATCGTGCTAGTGGCCCTGTTTCTGCTGTGGATGGTGCTGAAAGGCAACGACCCGATGCGGTCGTGGATCGCAGACCATCAGGAGCTCAGCCTGGTCGCGTGGGGTCTGGCCTGGGTCTGCGCGTTGGGTGGAGCGGCACTCATCGCCCGAGCGACACGGCGCCCTCCGGTGCCGCCCGCAACGCAGGCCGACGTGGTTGGATAGCGGCATGACCGATGCCGCTCAGCCCCTCACCATCGCCGTCTGGCAGGCCGCCAGCGCGCCCGCCGATATCGACGCGAACCTCGCCGCCCTCGACGCGGCAGCGGCGCGCGCCGCAGACGCGGGGGCCGGACTGCTCATCACCTCCGAAATGTACGTGTCGGGGTACAACCTCGGCGCTGCGGTGATGCGGGGGCTCGCCGACGCGGCTCCGCTTGAACGCGTGCGCGGGATCGCCGAGCGCCACCGCATCGGCATCGTCGCGGGCGGGCCCGAGCTGATCGCCTCGGAGGTTGGCACCGCTGACGGTGTCGCGGTCGCGAACTCGGCCTGGCTCGTCGACGACCGGGGCACCGTGCTTGCGAAGCACCGCAAGATCCAACTCTTTGGCGACCTCGACCGCGACATGTTCGTCGCCGGCGACGCGCCCCACACGATCGCCGAGTTCCGCGGTCTGCGCATCGCGCTGCTGATCTGCTTCGACGTCGAGTTCCCCGAGACGGTGCGGGCCGCGGCCCGAGCGGGCGCCGATCTCGTCGCCGTGCCGACGGCGCAGATGGAGCCCTTCAGTTTCGTCAACGAGCACCTCATTCGGGTGCGAGCCTGGGAGAGCGGCGTCTACGTCGCGTACGCGAACCAGCATGGCCCCGACGGCGACCTCACCTACGTCGGGCGCAGCGTGATCGCCGACCCGTTGGGCGAGCACCTCGCCGAGGCGCCCGCGGCCGGCGAGGCCCTGATCTTCGGCACGGTGGATCGCTCAGTCGCCGAACGCGCCCGCGCCCAGAGCCCGTACCTCGCCGAGGTGCGTGCGGCGCTGCTCGCCCCCGACGCGTAGCGGTGGCGGCGGGCCTGCCTGACCGCACCTCAGTGTCGAACGCCCCGATGCCCCGAAACACGCGATCGGGGCAACTTCGGGTGGGTGTCGCGTGCGCAGAACGCCGAAACACTGGTCCGAAGTTACCCCGATCGTGATCAGGTGAGCTGACTACATCTCAGTTGACTCAGCAGCGCGAGAGCGGCGGCGACGCACCGCGATCAGCGCGGCGCCGAGCAGCAGCGCTGCGCCGCCCGCGAACGCGATCGGCGCGACCGTCTCGCCACCGGTGCGCGCGAGCCCGGTGTTCGAGGCGGGCGTGACCGGCGCGCCCGGCTTCGGTGTCACCGTCGGGGTGGTCGGTGTCGTGGGCGTGGTCGGCGTCGTGGTCGTCGAGCGCTCGATCGTGACCGTCTGCGCGGCGTCGTCGATGTCGTGGTGCACGGCGATCGGTTCGACCGACGTGTCCGTGCCCGTGAACAGCGACTCGAACGCGACGAGACGCGATCCGGCATGCCCCGAATGAACCGTGAAGGCGACCTCGACCGACCCGTTGGCCTCGGTCGGGGTGAAGGTCACCGAGCCGGTGATGCCGGTGCCCTCGCCCGTGGTCTGTTCCATGAGCTCACCGGTCAGGGTGTACTCGGTGCCCGGGGTCAGGTTCTGGTACGCGACGACGTCGGTGACGCGTCCACCGGTCGCGGGCAGCACCCGGTCGCCGTCGGCGTCATCGGTCAGCGAAGTGCCGATGGTCGGGTTCGCGGTCACCACGTTCTCGACCGTGACGGTCTGCGCCGCATCCTCGATGTCGGTGTGCTCGGCGGAGGCCTCATTGTCGACCGGGGACCCCACGTACAGCCACTCGAACGCGACGAGCTTCGTGCCGGCGTAGCCCTGCGGCACGACGAACGTGACCTCGACCGATCCGCTCGTCTCGGTGGGCGTGAAGGTGGTCGAGCCCGTAATGCCGGTCGCATCGCCCGTCGCCTGGTCGTGCAGCTCACCGGTGACGGTGTACTCCGTGCCGGGCGTCAGCTTTTCGTAGGCGACCGTGTCGATGACGGTGCCGCCGTTCCACGGCAGCACGTGGTCGCCGTCGGCCGAGTCGAGCAGCGTCGTGCCGATCGCCGGCGTCGCCGTGGTCGGCACCTCGCCGATCGTGACCGTCTGCGCCGCGTCTTCGATATCGGTGTGCTCGGCGATCGCCTCGCTCTCGGTGTTGGTGCCGAGGTACAGCCACTCGAAGGCGACGAGCTTCGTGCCCGAGTACCCGGTCGGAATCGTGAAGGTCACGTCGACCGTGCCCTCCGCCTGCTCCGCAGTAAACGTCGTCGAGCCGGTGATGCCCGTCGGGCTGCTGTCGGCCTGGTTGTACAGCTCGCCCGTCACCGTGTACTCGGTGCCCGGGGTGAGCCCCGTGTACGTGATGGTATCGATGACGGTGCCACCGTTCCAGGGGAGCAGTTGATCCTGATCGGCTCCGTCGACCAGCGACGTGCCGATGCTCGGGATCGCCTCTTCGGCGAACACCACCTCAGCCGAGGCGACGAGCGGCTGCTGGCGCTCGGGCTCGAACGTCGCGAAGATCTGGCAGAGGGTGTCGCCTGGGAACCGGCTGGTCTGCGCGTAGCCCACGTTCTCGATCACGGGCGGCACGCCGCTGACGGCTACTGAGACCGTGCCCGCGTCTGCGCGCGTGACGTGCAGTGTGAGCGTCGCCGGAAGCGTCGCGTCATCGTCGACCGTGAGCGTGGTGCCGTTCAGGGTTGCCGGGCCGTCGACACTCTCGAGGGTGCCGCCGGTCACGTCGACGGTGAGCGGGATGCCCGCGAGGGTCGTCGTGACTGTGACGGTGCCGTCGGCGCCCGGGGTGAGGGTTGAGGTGGGGCTTTCGGCGGCGAGCTGTGCCTCGGGCGTGGAACCGATGATTTCGAGAATGCGGGCCTGTGTTGCCGGGCTCATATTGTCGGCGCAGAACTGCAGGGCCGAGCTGCGCTCTGGATTGTCGATGCAGTGCACCAGGTTTTGGCGCAGGGTGCGCTGAGCGGGGCTGTCGTTGTTCGCGACGGTGTCAGCGACGACCGTGCTGCCGGAGCCGTTGGGGCCGGCGATCACGGGCAGGTCGTTCTGAATGATGTACGCCTGCAGCTTCTTCTGATCGTCGGTCAGGCGCGTATCGGGGTCGACGTACTCCATGCCGGGGAGCAGCGTGTCGTTGCGCTGGAGGTAGCCTTCGGCATTCGTCCAGGAGCAGGCCGATGCGCGATCGTAGGTGCAGTACGTCCACGACGAGACCGGGCCCTCAGCCGCTGCCGAGTAGCGCACGGTGCAGATCGGGTTCGCGGCGTACTGACTGGTGCCGTTCGACCAGCCGCTGCGGCCGTTGTTGTTGTTGTAGAGCGGTACGACGCCGCCGGCGTTGTAGGTCTCGAGGCGGCCGCCGAAGACGCTGAGCAGGTTCGCGACCGGGCCGTTGTCGGCGTCGACCGCGGGGTTGCCCGTCGTGTTCTCGCAGAGCCCGGCGTCGAAGGGTGCGGCGACCGGGGTTGGCGGCGCATCGGCGTGGGCGGGGGTCGATGCGGCGATCGCTCCGCTGAGCAGGGTCACCACCAGTGCGGCGACGGCCAGCAGCGCGAGCCACACCCGCCTGTCGCTCCGTCGTACTTGTGCAGCTGACACGTGTTCCTCCTCGAAATCGACCTCGCGACTGCGCCAGTGCGTATCGCGCGCGGATGCGCGCGTGGGCGCAGTCGAGATCCCACCCGAGAGAAATGTAATCCGAAACTTGAACGGTGGGGAGAGGGTGACCCCTCTGCGGGGGACATACTTTTGCATAGCGCCGTCTATGCTCGCGGACGCGCCTGGTGCCTTGCCGTTGGTCAGCCCCGCCCCCTGTGCGAGCGGGGTCACTTTTGGACAGTGCGGCGATCCCGACACCCTCTCAAAGTGACCCCACTGGTGCGTCGTAGCGCAGTGAAGTCGCGGCGGCGCGGCGGTGGGCCGACGCGCGGCGCGGCTTACAGCAGGTCGGCGACCGAGCCGATGACCTCGTCGGGGCGGAACGGGAAGCGCTCGATCTCGGCGCGATCCGAAATGCCCGTCATGACGAGCACCGTGTGCAGACCCGCCTCGATACCGGCGACCACATCGGTGTCCATGCGATCGCCGATCATGCCGGTGTTGTGCGAGTGCGCGCCGATCTGGTTGAGCGCCGAGCGGAACATCATCGGGTTCGGCTTGCCCACTACGTAGGGGTGCTTACCCGTCGCCTTCGTGATGAGCGCGTTGATGGCGCCGGTCGCGGGCAGCGGCCCCTCCTGGCTCGGGCCGGTGGCGTCGGGGTTCGTCGAGATGAAGCGCGCGCCGCCGATGATGAGGCGAATCGCCTTCGTGATGGCCTCGAACGAGTAGTTGCGGGTCTCGCCGACGACCACGAAGTCGGGGTTCGACTCGGTCATCACGTACCCCGCGTCATGCAGTGCGGTCAGAATGCCGGCCTCGCCGATGACGAACGCCGAGCCGCCGGGCTGCTGCTGCTTCAAAAACGCCGCGGTCGCGAGGGCGCTCGTCCAGATGCGATCTTCGGGCACCGCGATACCCGAAGCGTGCAGACGCGCACTGAGGTCGCGCGCGGTGAAGATCGAGTTGTTGGTGAGCACGAGATACGGAATCTCGTTCTGCTGCCAGTGCGTGATGAGTTCGGCGGCACCGGGGATCGCCCGATTCTCATGGACCAGCACGCCGTCCATGTCGGTGAGCCAGCATTCGATCTCAGCGCGGCGGGGGTGCGGTTCGTTCTGGGTCATGACCTCAGCGTAGTCCGCACGTGTGAACATGCGGTTTCAGGGGGGAGGAGGCACTCGGCCGAAATGTCGGGGGCGCCTGGCAGACTGGAACCATGCACGAACGAGCCGGCTCCCCAGCGCGCACCGAAGACCTCATTGACGTCGACGAGTTGCTCACTGCGTATAGCGGGGTGACGCCCGACCCGTCGATCGCTTGGCAGCGCGTCGTGTTCGGCACGTCGGGCCACCGAGGCTCATCGCTCACGGGCTCGTTCAACGAGGCGCATATCGCCGCCATCAGCGCCGCGATCGCCGAGTACCGTGCGGCCCAGGGCATCTCCGGGCCGCTCTTCATCGGCGCCGATACGCACGCGCTGTCGGCGCCGGCCGAGCACACCGCCATCGAGGTGCTGCTCGCCGCCGGCGTGCGCGTGCTCGCCGCAGCAGGCGAGACCGGTGCGGGCGACGGGGAGGCCGCGTTCGTGCCGACTCCGGCCCTCAGTCACGCGATTCTGCGGCACAACCGCGATCTCGCGGCTGACGACCCCGACCGCGCCGATGGCATCGTCGTGACCCCGAGTCACAACCCACCCCGCGACGGCGGCTTCAAATACAACCCACCGCACGGCGGGCCCGCCGACACCGACGCGACGGGGTGGATCGCCGCGCGTGCGAACGAGCTGCTCGAGGCCAGCACGGCGATCGCCCGGGCGACCGAAGCCGAGGTCGACGGGGTCGAACGCTACGACTACCTCGGGGCGTACGTCGATACGCTCGGCGAAGCCATCGACCTCGACGCGATCCGTGAATCCGACGTGGCGCTCGCCGTGCACCCGCTCGGTGGCGCGAGTGTCGCCTACTGGGAGGCGATCCGCGATCGGCTCGGCATCGACCTCACCGTGCTCGGCCCCGGCGTCGACCCGCAGTGGGAGTTTATGCACCTCGACTGGGACGGCAAGATTCGCATGGACCCGTCATCGGTCCACGTGATGTCGACCGTCGACGCCCACCGCGGCCCCTACGCGATCATCACGGGCAACGACGCCGACGCCGACCGTCACGGCATCGTGACCTCCGACGGGCTCATGAACCCGAACCACTACCTCGCGGTGGCCATCGACTACCTGCTCGCGCACCGCCCCCAATGGTCGCCGACGGCAGGCATCGGCAAGACGCTCGTCTCGTCGGGCATCATCGATCGGGTGGTCGCCGCGCACGGGCGCACGCTCACCGAGGTGCCCGTCGGCTTCAAATGGTTCGTGCCCGGCCTCTCAGACGGCTCCGTGGTGTTCGGCGGCGAAGAGAGCGCCGGCGCTTCGTTCCTGTGCTTCGACGGCAGCGCCTGGAGCACCGACAAAGACGGCATTCTGCTCGCACTGCTCGCGGCCGAGATTCAGGCCGTCACCGGCCAGTCGCCGTCCGAGCGCTACCGCGAGCTCACCGAGCGATTCGGCGCACCCGCGTATGCGCGGGTCGACGCCGCCGCGACGCCCGAGCAGAAGGCGCGTCTCGGGGCGCTCTCACCCGACGACGTCACCGACACCGAGCTCGCGGGTGATCCGATCACTGCGATTCGCACCACCGCGCCCGGCAACGACGCGCCGATCGGCGGGCTCAAAGTGCAGACCGATCACGCCTGGTTCGCGGCCCGCCCCTCGGGCACCGAAGACGTGATGAAGATCTACGCCGAGTCGTTCCGCGGCCCCGAGCACCTCGCAGAGGTGCAGGCGGCGGCGCAGGCGCTCGTCGCGCGGGTACTCGGTTCCTGACGCTGCGCTGCTGACGTACCGCTCCTGAGGAGGCGGCATTGCGACATTCTCCTGAGCGCTCCTCCGGTACGCTCAGGGGCATGTCGCACGAATCCTCCGCTTCCCGTCGATACTCCTACCTGGGGCCGGCGGGAACCTTTACGGAGGCGGCACTGAAGCAGGTCCCCGAAGCCGTCGGCCAGCACTGGCACCCCGTCGACAATCTCGGCGAAGCGCTCAACGACGTCGTGACCGGTGCGAGCGACGCGGCGATGATCGCGATCGAGAACTCGATCGACGGCGGAGTGACCGTGGCTCAAGACGCCCTGGCCACCATTCCCGGCCTGCGCATCGTCGGCGAATACCTGGTGCCCGTGCGCTTCGTGCTCGTCGCACGTCGCGGCACCGCGCTCGCAGACGTCAACGTTGTATCGGGCCATCCGGTCGCCTACGCGCAGTGCCGTGCCTGGCTCGACGACGCGCGACCGACACACCGGCACCTCGTCGCCACCTCGAACGTGCAAGCCGCAGCAGACCTCTTTGCCCCCGAGAAAGGCATCGACGCGGCGATCGCACCCCCGGGCATCGAAGATCACTACGACGTCGACGTGCTCGCCGAAGGCATTGCCGAGAACCCCGACGCGATGACACGCTTCGTGCTCGTGAGTCGCAGCGTGCCTGTGGCCGAACCCACCGGTGCCGACAAGACCTCACTCATCGTCGAACTCCCTGAAGACCGCCCCGGCGCGCTGCTCGACCTGCTCGAGCAGTTCGCAGCGCGCGGCGTGAACCTCACGTTGCTCGCCTCGCGCCCGATCGGCGACCGCATGGGGCGCTACCGCTTCGTCATCGACGCCGAGGGGCACGTCAAAGACGAGCGCGTCGCCGACGCCCTGCTCGGCGTGAAGCGCTTCAGCCCCAAGATGACCTTCCTCGGGTCGTACCCGCGCGCCGACCGCGTCACCGCAACGGTGCGTGACCTGCACGACAACGATCGATTCCGCGACGCCCGCGATTGGCTGCGCGGCGTCATCGAAGGTACCCCCGACGGCGAAGCGTAGATCGGCCGGGTGATCCGGCGCCCACTGAAGCTTTAGGCGCTCACGTGCCACTCGGGCAGCACGCGCACCACGAGCGCGCCCGGGTCGACCTCACCGGTCACGGTGAGTGCGTAGCCGAAGTCGTCGCCGTCGAGCTGAATCGGCTCGGGTTTCGGCACCGCGAGCGCATACCGCTCGGCGCGCAGGTACGAAACGCTGCGGGTGTCGTTGACGAGGTCGATGATCTTGCGGCCGGCGCGGGATCGTCGCAGCACGCCGTTCTCCCACCCGATCTTGTTCCAGATGCGCAGCCATGAGAACGGCCCGAGGGGTCGCAAGGCGACGACGTCGAGTTTGCCGTCGTCGAGTTCGGCGTCGGGAATGAGTAGCACGCCGCCGGGCATCAACCCGCAATTGCCGATCATTACCGTGTAGACCGACAGGGGCTTCACCGCCGACCGATCGACGGAGTAGTGAATCTGCAGCGGCCGGTCGGTGATCATCGTGCGCACCCCGGCGTCGACGTAGGCCAACCAGCCGACCCGCTTCTTGAGCGTCGACTTCGTCGCCGAAATGGCGCGCGCATCGAGACCCATGCCGGCGAGCACGAGAAAGACGTGTTCGCTCTCCGTCTCATCGGCGCGCACGATGCGTGCGATACCGAGGTCGATCGGGCGATTGCGGCCGGTAAAGGCGGCGCGCACCACGTCGTCGATGCGGTTGAGGGGCGCGCCGAGGTTGCGGGCGAGCAAGTTGCCCGTGCCCTGGGGCACGATCGCGAGCGGGATCCCCGTGCCTCTGAGCGCCTCGGCCACCGCCCGCACGGTGCCGTCGCCACCGCTGCCGAGCACCACGTTCGCACCGTCAGCGACGGCCTGCCGCGTCGCGCGCACGCCCGCATCATCAGCATCGGTTTCGTACCAGCGCGTTGCTCCCCAGCCGGCCGATTGCTCGTACTGGCCGACCGCCGCGCGCAGCGCAGCGAGGTCGGTCTTGAGGGGGTGATACACGACGGCGGCACTGGGCAGGTAGTGCGCGGGGGTGTCGGGCATGGCTCCAGCGTAGTGCCGGCCAGCCGTTCCGAGGCTCCGCCCCGGTAAGCTGGAGCGCGTGATCGATCCAGTACTGCTCCGCAACGATCCCGAAGCCGTCAAGCGCTCGCAGCGCGCTCGTGGAAACGACGAGGCGGTGGTAGATCAGGCGCTCGCCGCCGATGCGAGTCGTCGTGCTGCGCTCGGCGAGTTCGAGTCGCTGCGCGCCGAACAGAATGAGTTCGGCAAGCAGGTGAAGGCCGCCTCGAAAGAGGAGAAGCCCGCGCTCATCGCGCAGGCGCAGCAGCTCGCCGCCGCCGTGAAGGCCGCCGACGCGCGGGCGAAAGCCGCCGAGGCAGAGTTCGAGACGCTTGCGCTGAGCATTCAGAACCTCATTATCGATGGCGTGCCGGCCGGCGGCGAAGAGAACTTCGTCACGTTGCGCACCGTGGGCGAGCAGCCGACGTTCGACTTCGAGCCCCGCGATCACCTGGAGCTCGGCGAACTGCTCGGCGCCATCGACATGGAGCGCGGCGCGAAGGTGTCGGGCGCCCGCTTCTACTTCTTGCGCGGCGTCGGCGCCCGCCTCGAGCTGGCGCTCATGAACCACGCGCTCAACCGCGCGCTCGACCACGGCTTCACGCCGCTGATCACGCCGACGCTCGTGAAGCCCGAAATCATGCAGGGCACCGGCTTTCTCGGTGAGCACGCCGACGAGGTTTACCACCTACCAGCGCAAGACCTCTTCCTCACCGGCACGAGCGAGGTCGCGCTCGCGGGGTACCACTCCGACGAGATCGTCGATCTGAACGACGGGCCGCTGCGCTACGCCGGCTGGTCGACTTGTTACCGCAGCGAGGCCGGGTCGCACGGCAAAGACACCCGCGGCATTCTGCGCGTGCACCAGTTCAACAAGCTCGAGATGTTTGTCTATACCGACCCGGCCGAGGCCGAGGCCGAGCACGATCGCCTGGTCGCGTGGCAAGAAGACATGCTGCAGTCGCTGGGTCTGCACTACCGCGTCATCGACGTCGCCGCGGGCGACCTCGGGTCGAGTGCCGCGCGCAAGTTCGACATCGAGGCGTGGGTGCCGACGCAAGATGCGTACCGCGAGCTCACCTCGACGAGCAACTGCACGACGTACCAGGCGCGACGCCTGTCGACGCGGTATCGCACCGAGAGCGGCAAGACCGCGGCGGTGGCAACGCTGAACGGAACGCTCGCGACGACGCGGTGGATTGTGGCGATCCTCGAGACGCACCAGCAAGCCGATGGCAGTGTGCGCGTGCCCGAGGTGCTGCGCCCCTACCTCGGTGGCCTCGAAGTGCTGACACCGATCGCAGGAGCCTAACCGCATGAGCAACGCCCCTCGCATTCCCGCCGCAGAACGTCACCTCATTGCGCTCGACATCGACGGGACCGTGCTCAACCACGGCTTCGGCGAGGGCGCGGGCGATGACGCCGCCGGCGGGCATATCGACCAGGATCTGGCCGCAGCGATCCGTGAGCTCCACGAGTTGGGGCACGAGGTCGTCATCGCGACCGGGCGCTCCGTCGATGCGACCCTGCCGATCGTCGAGCGACTGCAGATTCGCCCCGAGTGGGTCATCGCTGCGAACGGTGCCGTGACGCTGCGCCGCGACGCGCTCGCACCGCGTGCGTACCGTCGTGAGTTCGTCGAGGCGTTCGACCCGAGTGATGCGCTGCGCAAGATTCGCACGCAGCTGGTGACCGCCCGATTCGCGGTCGAGCTCGCCGATGGCGGGTTCCTCTACACCGAAGAGATTCCGACGGGCACGCTGCCGTCGACGCAGCGCCGGGTGCCGTTCGAAGAACTGCTCGGCGTGCAGGCGTCGCGAGTGGTCGTCGTGTCACCCGATCACCGTCTTGAAGAGTTTCTCGATGTTGTGAGCACGATGGGGCTCACCCATGTCTCGTACGCCGTCGGCAGCACGTCATGGCTCGATATCGCGCCCGACGGGGTCACAAAGGCGAGCGCGCTCGAGGTCGTGGCGTCGCACCTCGGCATCGATGGCACGCGCGTCTTCGCTGCGGGCGATGGGCGCAATGACATCGAGATGCTGCGATGGGCCGCGAAGCGCGGAGACTCGGTCGCGATGGGTCAGGCGGTGCCCGAGGTGCAAGCGGTCGCCGGTCGCGTGACGGGCACGATCGACGAAGTCGGCCTGCTCACTGCACTGCGCGAGCGCTTTCCCGTGCTGCGTGTGACGAAGTAAGTCTCAGTACCGCAAAAGAACCGATGATCTGACATAAGCTCGGCTTATGTCTTCCATTCTCGAGATTTCGCACTTGCGGACCTTTCAGGCGATCTCGGAATACGGAGGTTTCGGCCGCGCCGCGACCGTGCTGCACCTGAGCCAGCCGGCGGTCAGCCAGCATGTGCGGCTGCTCGAACAGCGCATCGGGCAAACACTGATCGAACGCGATGGCCGCAAGATTCGCTTCACGACGGCGGGGGAGGCACTCCTCGCCGAAGCGCGCCGCATTCTCGCCGCGCACGACGAAGCCCTCATTCGGCTCGAGACCGGGCACCGGCAGCAGGTGACGATCGGTTCGACCGAAACGGCCGCCGAACAGATCTTGCCCGAACTGCTGCGCACCATCAGCGGGGCATACCCCGACAAACAGGTGCAGTTCACGATCGATCGATCGACACAGATCAGCGAAGCCGTGGGCCGAGGCGAAGTCGACCTGGCGGTCATTCTCGGCTTCGGTGCGGAGACGGTGGGCGTCGAAATCGGATCGCTGCAGTTGCAGTGGTACGCCGCTCCCGGCTGGGAGCCGCCGACGGCCGACGGGCCCCTGCCGCTCGTCGCCTACGTGGAACCGTGCGGCATGCGCCAGCGCGCACTGCACGAACTGAACCAGGCCGGCTATCAGGTGCAGATCGCCGTCGAGTCGGTGAGCCTCGAAGGTGTCATCGCGGCAGCCCGCGCCGGTCTCGGCGTCGCGGTGCTGCCGGCCGCCGGCGAGTCGGCACCGGCCGGCCTCGAGGTGCGCCCGTCGCTGCCCGAACTCGGCGAGATCGGCGTGAACCTCGCGTCGCGCCGAGGGGTCGACGCCGCGCTCGAAGAGACGGCCCGCACCGCCTTAACCGAGTTCTTCGCGGCGCACCGTTACCGCCGCTTGCGCGCAGTCTCGGCGTAGGCCCGGCCCGGCCTGCGGCCGACCCTCCCCACTCGGCCCCGCCGAGCCCGCGCTCAGCCTGGCTTCCCGTGCGCCCCCGCGCCCTTCCCTGCCGAGCCCCTCTGATCTCGCCGAACGCTCCCGATCTGCGCGCACAGATGAGAGGCGCTCGGCGAGATCAGAGGGGCTCGGCGGGTGTGGGGGAACAGGGCTACGGGCGCCGTGCATGCGGCGGTAGGGGCAGAGCGGTCCCCCACCCCGCTCAGCGCACCCCGCGCGAGGTTGCGCCGTGTGACGCGCCCCGCGCGACACATCGCGTAAGAGTCGGCCCCCGCGCGTCACATGCCGCACGCGCCGCACCCGCTCGAAGGCGCGCAGACCCGCGAGATCACGCGGATCCTGCACTCACCGACGCCAACCATGCGGATCAGTGATGACTCCTCATTCCGCCTGGTGCTTGGACTCTCCCTGGCTCCCATTGCTCGAATGGAGCATGAGCACGCATGCGTGCAGCGAGAAAGGACTGCAGTGATATCTCTCTTCACGAACCGCCTACAGGTGGATCGACACACCGTTGATCGCACGGTCGGTCTCACTGGGGACCACGGGGACTTCCCGGTTGAAGGGATCCGGTGAGCGTGGCTGCGGTGCAGGTTGATACGGCACAACTGACGTTCGTGCGCCCCGATCTCAGCGAGGCCGCGCTCACCGCGGTCGCCGCCGAAATCGCAGAGCACGCGCCTGCAGCCGACATCGACGGCTCCGTGCCCGAGCGCGGCCTCGAGATCGCGCATCGCGCCGGTCTGCTCACGGCGACCGTGCCTGAGCGATTCGGCGGGCCGGGGCTCGGGGCGCTCGACGTCGCGCGCATTCTCGTCGCACTCGGCGAGGGCGACGCGTCGGTCGCGCTGCTCGCGCAGAACGCGCTCAGCGCCCACAGCTCGCAAGACGGCAGCGGTGCATGGCCCGAAGAAACCTATCTGGCGTTCGCGCGCCGCAGCGCCGAACGGCCCACGCTCGCGAACGCGATTCGCGCCGAACCCGAGCTCGGAGCACCGGCGCGCGGCGGGCTGCCCGCCACGGTGGCGCGGCGCACCGCCGACGGGTGGGTGCTGAACGGCGAGAAGGCGTACGCGACCGGGGGCGCCGCGCTCGACACGCACCTGGTATGGGTGGTCGCCGATGAGTCGGGCGGCGCTGTGCGCGGGGCAGCGGGCGACGCCGAGTCGTCGGGGCCGGGTGATCCGGCGCCGCTCGAGACGCCGCGCGTGGGGCACCTCATCGTGCCCGCCGACGCGCCCGGCATCACGTGGGTGCCGACCTGGGATCACCTCGGGCTGCGCGCCACGAACACGCACAATGTGATCTACCGTGACGTCGTGGTGCCGGCCGACGCGTTCGTCGAGATTCCCCGGCAGCCCGACGGGTCGTACCGCAACCCCGCGGCAGCCGAAGCCGGAGCCGGGCTGCAGGGCGGCGCGCTCTACGTCGGGGTCGCCCGAGCGGCGCGCACGGCGTTCATCCGCTTCGCGCACGAGCGCGTGCCGGCGGCGCTCGGCCGGTCGATCGCGACGACCGAGCACATCCAAGCGGTCACGGGTGAGATCGATGCGCAGATCGCGCAGGCCGAGACTCTGCTCTACGGTGCCGCCTTGCGCATCGAGCGCGGAGAGACGTCGGTCGCCGCGCAAGCGCCCGTGCTGAAGGTGCAGATCGTGCGGTCGGCGATCGCCGCGGTGCAGGCCGCCGTCGCGGCGATCGGCAACCCCGGGCTGTCACGGCACTATCCGTTCGAGCGACTGCTGCGCGACGTGCTCTGCGCGCGCGTGCACCCGCCCCAGGAAGACGCGGCGCTGGTCGCGGCGGGGCGGCGCCTGCTGCGCTGAGGTGGGGGTGGTGCGGTGCCGTTCTCGCCGAGACCCTCTGATCTCGCCGAGCGCCTCCGAAGTGCGCGTGCAGATGGGAGGCGCTCGGCGAGATCAGAGGGTCTCGGCGGAGGTGGGAACGGGATTGGGGCAGGAGTGCGGGATCGCGGTGGCCTATCGCGATCCCGCACTCTTGCGTGCGCGGGGAGCTATTCCGCCGAAGCCGAACCGGGTGCCGAACCCGTCGCGACGGGCAGCTCGTCGTGGTTCGACCACTGCGACCAGGATCCCGGGAAGAGCGCGCCATCGAAGCCCGCGAGCGCGAGCCCGACGAGGTTGTGCGTCGCGGTGACGCCCGAGCCGCAGTAGGCACCGATCGGGTGCGAGCCGTCGACGCCGAGTTTTGCGAAGCGACCGCGCAGCTCCTCGGTGGAGCGGAAGCGGCCGTCGTCGTCGAGGTTGCCGCCCGTCGGAGCGTTGAGCGCTCCGGGGATGTGGCCGGCGCGGGGGTCGATCGGCTCCTCGTCGCCGCGATAGCGTTCGGGTGCGCGCGCATCGAGCAGGGCGCCGCCGTCGGCCACGAACGCGGCGACCTCGTCGAGCGCGAGCGCGGGCAGGCGGCCCGAGGTTAGCGTGACGTCGCCCGGCACCGCAGTCGATTCGCCCGTCTCGAGGGCGAAGCCCGCCTCGGTCCAGGCCGGGATCGCGCCGTCGAGCAGGCGCACGCGATCGAAGCCGGCGTCGCGCAGCAGCCACCACACGCGTGCCGAGGCGTAGTTACCCCCGCCGTCGTAGGCGACGACCTCGTCTTGCTCGCGAATGCCCCAGGCGCGGGCCGATGCTTGGAAGGCTGCGGCATCAGGCAGCGGGTGGCGTCCGTCTTGGGGCGTCAGGTGCTGCGCGAGCTCGGTGTCGAGATCGACGTAGACCGCGCCCGGAATGTGCCCCTCGGCAAAAGCCGGGCGGCCGTCGGGGCGCGGCAGCGTCCACCGCACGTCGAGCAGGCGAGTGCGGGGCGCCTCAGCAGGCAGGTCGCGCTCGGCGGCCAGCTGCGCTTCGAGGGCTTCGGCCGTGATCAGGATCGTGTCGCGGGCGGAATTCGTGTCGGTGCTCATGCTCGGATGCTAGCCGCGCGCCCGCTCGTCTGTCATTCGGATCGGGTATGGCGCGTCATTCACGGAAATGCTTGGACATCGCGGGCGAGAAACTTCTACGGTGGAAACCCTGAGCGGTGCGCAGTGCGCCACTCGCGCGGCGCTGCCGTGCGCAGAGAACCGGAGCGAGATGACCGACGCAGCACCTGCCCACTCGGGGACGCACGGCGACGCCGGGCGATCCGGCGCCCGCCTGCTCGCGGCACTCGCGGACTTCGCACATCAGACGGAGCGCACCGAGCACGCCGAACGCGACCTCGACATCGTCACCACCGCGACCGCGCCCGTCGCCGACCGCTCGTCGTGGCAGGCCACGGGAGCGCCGCTCGCCGTGATTCGCGCGTTCACAGCCCGCGGGGTCGCCCGGGTGCTCGCGCTCGCGACCGAGTACGGGGTGCCGGTGGCGACGCGCGGCGCGGGCAGCGGCCTCGCCGGCGGTTCTGCTGCGGGCAGCGGGTGGATCGTGCTCGACGTGTCACCGCTCGACCGCATCGTGCGCATCGACCCCGTCGATCAGCTCGCGATCGTGCAGCCCGGGGTCTCGCCGGTGGCGCTGAACGCGGCTGCAGCCGAGTACGGGCTGCGCTACGCCCCCGACCCGGCGAGTGCCGCGATCTCGTCGATCGGTGGCAACATCGCGACGAACGCGGGCGGCTTCCGCGCCGTGAAGTACGGGGTGACCCGTGACGCGGTGCGCAGCCTCACCGTCGTCACCGGTGACGGCCGCACCCTGCGCACCGGCAGTGTGACCGCGAAGGGGGTCGTCGGGTACGACCTCGTCTCGCTGCTCACCGGATCCGAGGGCACGCTCGGCGTGGTCACCGAGGCGACGGTGGCGCTGCAGCCCATTCCTCGCGACACGGTGACGATCGCGGCCTACTTCCCGTCGATTCAGGCGGCAGCCGAGGCGTCGATCGCGGTGCTCGGCTCCGACGTCACCCCGAGCCTCTATGAGCTGTTGGATCGCGCCACGCTCGAAGCGATCGACGCCGTCGAGGGCACGTCATTCAGCGAACGCGGCAGCGCGTTCGTGATCGTGCAGACCGATGGGTGGGGTGCAGCAGCCGAGGCGGATCGCATCACCGAGCTGCTCACCCCCTTCGCGAGCGAGCTCTCCGTCGCGGCCGATGAGGCTGAAGCCGAACAGCTCATTCGCGCCCGCCGGCTCGCCCTCCCCGCGCTCGAGCGCCTCGGCCGGGTGCTCATCGAAGACATCGCAGTGCCGATCAGCCGCTTGGCGCAGGCGGTCGAGCGCATCGGCGAGATCGCCGCCGAGACCGGCACCCGCATCTTCACGCTGGGTCACGCCGGCGACGGCAACCTGCACCCGATCGTGCTCGTGCCCGCGCACGACGACCCCGCGCAGCAGGCGCGGTTCGAGGCTGATGCGCAGGCCGCGGCCGACGCCATCTTCGCGCTCGCGATCGAGTTCGGCGGCACCGTCTCGGGCGAGCACGGAGTCGGTATCGTGAAGCAGGAGTGGAGTGCCCAAGAGCTCGGCGAGGTCGCCGTGCACCTGCACGCCGGCATCAAGCACGTCTTCGATCCCGCTGGGATCCTGAACCCGGGAAAGGGATTCTGATGAGTCTGACCGACACCCCCGCAACGAACGAAGCCACGGACGCTGCTGCAGCTGCTGCAGCTGCTGCAGCCGTGCCCGAGGCCTGGCAGCAGTGGCGCGAGGAGCGCCTCGCCGGCGCTCGCGCCCCGCACGGCACCGCCTCGGCCGTCGCCACCGTGTGGCTCGACGCCGAGCCGCGCGAACTGCCCGGGCTGCCCGGCGCCTGGTCGTCTGACGGTGCGGCGGTCACCGGCATCGACCTCGACGGCGCGCTCGCCGACGGGGCCGTCGAGGTCGCCCTCGCTCCCGGTGAGAGCGCCGAGGTCGGTGCGCAACGCGTGCGCGTGCTGCAGCGGGGCGGGCTGCTCGCCGTGCGCCGACTCGACCCCGAAGCCGAGACGCGCACCACGCTGACCGGTATCGACGCGTTCGCGTGGTCGCCGGAGTGGGTCGCCGAGGGTCGATACGATCCGGCACCCGAATCACTGCGCGTCGACCAGGCAGACGGGGGCGAGACCGAGTTTCCGGTCGCCGGCCGTGTCACCGTCACTGTCGGCGGCACCGAAGTATCGCTCGCCGGCTTCCGCAACGACACCGGTGTGTGGGCCTCATTCGCCGACACCACCAACGGCGCCGAGACGAAGCAGTTCCGCTTCATCGACATCGCACTGCCCGCAGGTCACGACGTCGCGCAGCCCGTCACCGTCGACTGGAACCGCGCCTATCTGCCGCCGTGCTCGTTCACGCCCGCGTACCTGTGCCCGATTCCGCCCGCCGACAACCGGCTCAGCGTCGCCGTGCGCGCGGGGGAGCGGTACCAGGAGTACGCGGCGAGCTGAACCGGGCTGCGGCGGGGTGCGATCGAGCGTGCAGGATCACACGACCCCGCTGCGGCGCCTGTTCAGAGCGGGTCGAAGCAACTGAAGTCGTCGCCCGTGCGCTGCCCACGGGCCAAGCCATGCGCGACGGGGAGATCGGCGCGCTCCGCCCAAGCGCTCCAGGAGTCGACATAGAGATCGACCTGTTGACCGAGCAGCGCCCCGGCGAAGACGAGTGAGGAACTGGCGACGCCGCCGTGGCAGTACGCGGCGACCGGTTGCCCGCCAATGCCGCCGCGTTCGAGCAGCCAGCGGCGCAGGTCTGACGGCGAACGCACAGCGCCGCGGGCATCAAGGAGTTCGGTCGCGGGAGCCGATACCGCCCCCGGCACGTGGCCGGAACGCGGGTCGTCGGTGAACCCGGCGTAGTGCGCGGCAGGGCGCGCGTCGAGCGCGGAGCCGTGGGCTGCGCGCTCGAGCAGCGTCTCAGCGGCGATGACGCGAACCGGCCAATCGGGTTGCTGCGGCGCGACCGGTTGTGGGGTCGCGGCGACTGCTCGGGCCGCGGTCATCTCGTCGCTCGCGTTCGCGAGGCCAAGCGCGCCGCCTGCACGCTCCCACGCGTCGAGGCCGCCGAGCAGCACGCGTACCCCAGCCACGCCCGCCCACGAGAGCACGAACCACGCTCGCGTCGCCGAGGTGAGATCGCGCGCATCGCGCGAGAATACAACGAGAGTGGCGTTGGGCCGTGCGCGACGCCAGCTCGCCGCGCGCTCGCGCACGAGCTGAGCATCGGGCAATGGCAGGTGCCCGGATCCGGGGTGCGGCGGCCCCGCGAAGATCTCGCGCACGCTGACCCGAAGCGCCCCCGGAATCGTCTCCGCGATCAGCGCCGGGTCATTGGCGTCGGTGCGCCACGGGACGGCCTCGACGAACACGAGCTCTGTGCGCCAAGACACCGCATCTTGCGCCCTGATGAGCAGACGGTCGGCCTGGCGAAGCGTCACCAGTCGGGCTCGTCGTCTGTGCCGTGAATGACGAACTCGACCGGCAAATCGTCTTTGAGAGCGTTGTAGATGCGGCAGCGACGCTTGTATTCGGCGACCAGACGATCCGGATCGACCGAGGCGTTGCTCGTGCTCTCGATGAAGCACTCCATAACGAGCGTGCCGAGCCGCTTGGCGTCGATACTGCGCTCGACACGGGCGAAGATTTCGACGCGGCGATCCTCTTCGCCGTCGCCCAGCAGATCTTGTCGAAACGCATTCAGCGCGCACGACACGAGTGACGCGACGAGCAGATCGAGCGCGCTCGCGGCCTCGCCCGGCCCGCCGCTGATCGGTGACCCGTCGGAGACGATTTCGAAGCCGTCACCGGCGAGGGCGTAGCGGCCACGGGTGTCGGTGAACGATCCGTGCAGGCGGCTCGCAACGATGATCTGCTCTTCCATCGGGCCTCCTGGTTGGATCGCGCGCCCCCGGTCGGGGTGTCTGCGGCAGCGCAGCCCGGCGCCGCGGGGCGCCAGCGTTTGCACACCTTAGCAAGCGGAATGCGATCGATGCCGGGGTGTTGAGAACTCTTACGCGGTGGTGGTGGGGCGAAGCTGGTCGGCGAACATCGCCACGACTCGAGTGAGGCTGCGATTGTCGGCTTCGAGTACGTCGATGCGCTGCTCGAGCCGAGCGATCTGCGCGAGCAGTTCGTCGCGGCTCAGCTCGGGATCGCGTCCGTCGGCCGGGTCGCTGTCGTCGTCGAAGTCGTAGCTGCCGTCGTCGAAGCGAGCGAGCCACTGGCGCAGGGATTGGTAGCCGACGGAGTACTCCTCGGCGACTTCGCGGATGATCGCGCGATTGCCCGGTTCGGCGCGTCGGCGCCGCAAGGCTTCTTCGACGGAAGCGGTGCGCACTTCGTCGCTGTACTTGCGCTCGAATGCCATGACCCCTCCAAAAGTTACACGCGTGTTATTACGCCTGCGATATCTGTTATAGCGGATGCGGTGCAGAAATCTTGCTCCACTCGGACCACGAACCGATGTAGACCGGCGCCTCGACTCCGGCCTGCGCCAGGGCCAGGGCCTGCACGCTCGCCGAAATCCCACTGCCGCATGACACGATGAGGGGCTGTGCGAGCGGGTCGATGTCGAATGCCTCGCGGTACGTCTGACGCAGTGCGTCGGCGTTCGTCAGTCCTCCGGCGGCGAGCAGTGCTGCCGTAGATACATTCACGGCCCCCGCGATGTGCGAGCCCTCGCCCCCGAACGCATCGGGAGAGCGGGCGTCGATGAGGATCGCCTCGGCGTCTCGCGTCGAGACCTCGTCGGCGGTCGCGACGACGGCATCGTTGTGCGCGAACGCGGCAGGTGCAAGGTCGGTGCCGGAGGCCGCCACCCAGGCGGCGAGTTCTTCGCTGCGAGCCGCGACCACTTCTGCCTCGTCGGGGGTGAGCACCGAGACCTCGGCAACGCCGGCCCAGCGCAGGGTGACCCAGGCGCGGGCGGCCGTGCTGAGCACCGCTGCATCGCGCGGAACGATGACGACGGCCGTGCTCGGGGAGATGCCGGCGGTCGTGAGCGTCGTGACGAGCGTCGCGTGCTCGGGCAGGGGCTGGCGGCCCGTCGTCGGGCCCTCGACGCCCGCGAAATCGCCCAGGCCGAGTTGGACTGCGCCACTGATCGGTTCGGTGTGCCGCCCCTCGGGGTGGCCTGGGGGTGCTGCGATCTCGACAATGCGGGTTGGGCCGTGCGCCGGCTCTCGGAGCAGATCGGCGAGTGTGCGTACAGGGTTCGAGGTGGCGCGAGTGCGGGTCATGGAGTCGCCGATCGGGGCTGCTGCGCTCACTCGGTCACGACCTGACCGGGGCCGCCCGTGAGGGTGCCGGGGAGCAGGTCGCGCAGTTCGCGCTCTTCCTCGACAGTCGGTACCCAGCGCGTCGCGGTCAGATTCTCATCGAGCTGTTCGGGCACGGTGACGCCGGCGATGACGCTGGCGACGGTGGGCTGCGCGAGCAACCAGCCGAGGGCAGCGGCCGTCGGCGTGATGCCGCGATCGTGCGCGAAGCGTGCGAAGGCGGTGAGCGCCTCCCAGGGTGCTTCACGCAGCAGGTTGCGCTTCAGGTTCGTGATCTTGGCGCCCTCGGGGGCGCGGTCGGCGGCGTACTTGCCGGTGAGCAGTCCGTTCTGCAGTGGGAAGTACGGAATGAAGCCGAGCCCGAACCGTTGCAGCGCGGGGATCAGTTCCTCTTCTGGCGCGCGCCACAGCAGGTTGTACTCGTCGGTGGTCGAGATGAATCGCGTAGTGCCGGCTGCCGATGCGAGGTGTTGCGCGTCAGCAATCTGCCAGGCGGCGAAGTTGGAGGCGCCGATGTACCGCACCTTGCCGGAGCGCACCAGATCGTCGAGCGCCGCGAGCGTCTCGTCGATCGGCGTGTGCGCGTCGGGAAAGTGGATTTGATAGAGATCGATGTAGTCGGTGCCGAGGCGCCGCAGCGACTCCTCGACCGACGCGAGGATGTACTTTCGCGAGCCGGTGAGCGCGTAGGCGGGGCCGCGCGTTTGCAACAGCGAGCGGCCGAACTTCGTGCCGATCACGACCTGCTCGCGTCGTTCTCCCAACGCGTCGCCGAACAACTGCTCGCTCAGCCCGACTTCGTCGCCGTATCCCTCCGCGAGGTCGAAGTACGTGATGCCGAGGTCGAGGGCGCGATCCACGATTGCCTGCACCTGCTCGGCGCCCACGGCGCGCATGCCGGATCGGCCAAAGGTGCTCGCACCGACGCCCAGTTCGGAGACGACGAGGCCGGAATTCCCGACCGTGCGGTGGCCGTTGGGCACGGGGGCAGAGGGGGTGAGGGGCACGGAAGTCTCCTTCATGACGCGAACTGAATTATTACTGTCTGTCTCGTATAGATATAAGCGCAGATCGGTAGTTTTTTGTATTTATAACGTGATCGATCTCGAAATATAACGTCACATGTTCTAGTTGTGTACGTTATGGCAGCCATAATTTTCAACGCAGGGCTCGAAGGGGTGCTGCGAGCGGACACGAATCCGCTCCGACGCCCGAAGGGATGCAGATGACGGAATCTACGATCGGTGAACTCGAGTACCGCGGAGTGGCCTATCGCCGCGCGGGCCGCTCGGGGCTGCTGCTGCCGACGTTCGCCCTCGGGCTCTGGCACAGCTTCGGAGAGCAGCACGACCGGCGAACGCAGGCCGGCCTGATCACCGGCGCCTTCGATCGCGGCGTCACCCACTTCGACAACGCGAACCGCTACGGGCCGCCGCACGGCCACGCCGAGACCGTGCTCGGTGACGTGCTCGGTCGCGAACTGCGCGCCCACCGCGATGAGATCACGGTCAGCACCAAGGCCGGCAATCAGGTCGCACCGCACCCGTACGGTTCGGGATCGTCACGCCGACACCTGTTTGCGGAGATCGACCGCAGCCTCACCCGGCTCGGGCTCGACCACGTCGACGTCTTTTATTCGCACCGCCACGATCCGGCGACTCCCCTCGAAGAAACCGCTCAGGCGCTCGCCGACATCGTGCGACAGGGGAAGGCGCGCTACCTCGGACTCTCGAACTATCCGTCCGAAGCGCTCCACACGATTGCGGATCTGCTGCACGGCCTCGGCACGCCGGCCGCCCTGGTGCAGCCCCGGTACTCGCTCCTCGACCGCACCATCGAAGGGCCCGGGCACCTGCTCGAGCTGGCCGAACAGCACGGTTTCGGCATCGTGGTCTACTCGCCGCTCGCGCAGGGCCTGCTCACCGACAAGTACCTGACCGGCGAGATTCCCGACGATGCCCGCGCCGGTCGCAGCGAGTTTCTCGGCACCGACTTCCTGACCGACGACTACGTGGAGCGCACCCGCGCCTTCGCGCGGCTCGCTGAGTCGGAGGGGGCCACGACGCCGCAGCTCGCGCTGCGCTGGATCCTGCGCCAGCAGGCCGTCACCAGCGTGCTGCTCGGCGTATCGAAGCCCGAACAACTCGACGTCAATCTGGCGTCCGCACGACTCCCCGAGCCTTCGGTCGAGCTGCTCGCTCAGCTCGATGAGCTCTACCCGACTTCCTGAGAGGACGCACCCATGCACACCCCCCGAACCCGATGGCGCGGCATTCGCATCGCCGCCGCCGCACTCGTTGCCGGCACCCTCGCGCTCACCGCGTGCTCGACCGGCAGCGGCAGCACCGAGGACGCGGCCGCGGCCGTTAGCCCTGAAGACCGCTTCGGCGGCACGCTCACCATCGGCCTGGAAGCCGACCCTCAGGGCGTCGACGCCGCCGTCGTGAACCAGGTGTGGCGCCACGTCGCCCGCGAGCTCTCCGACTCGCTCGTCTTCCGCAACCCGGAGACGAACGAGATCGAGCCGTGGCTCGCCACCGAGTGGACGGTCAGCGATGACGCCCGCACGTACGGTTTCACGCTGCGCGACGACGTGACGTTCAACGACGGCACGAAGCTCACCGGCGACGTCGTGAAGGCGAACTTCGAGAGCCTGCAGCGCGAGGGCATCCACTCGAGCGCGAAGACCATCGTGCAGGGCATCTCGTCGATCACGGTGCCCGCCGAGAATGAAATCGTGGTCGAGTTCGCCGAGCCGAACGCCGCGTTCCTGCCGAGCCTGTCGCGCGCCCACGCCGGTATCGTGTCTGCGGCCACGGCGGCACTGCCGGTCGAGGAGCGCCAGAAGTCGGTCGACGGCAGCGGCCCCTTCACGCTCGACTCGTACACCGAGAACCAGGAGATCGTGCTCAAGGCGCGCGACGACTACGACTGGGCGCCGGCGTACTTCGAGCACGAGGGCCGCGCCTACCTCGACGAGGTCGTCTACAAGATCATCCCGGAGGACTCCGTGCGCAACGGGGCGATAACGTCGGATGAGATCCAGTTCATCTACTGGGTCGACGGTACGTACGTGCCCGAGTTCGAGGCCGCGGGACTCACCGTGACTTCCGATGTTTTGAACCCGGCAACCGGTGAGGAATGGCCCCTCAATACGTCGTCGAAGTTCTTGAAAGATGTGAAGGTGCGTCAGGCACTGCAGCACGGCATCGACCGCGAAGCGCTCGTGCAGTTCACCTCGAACGGCTACGATGTGCCCGCAGAGGGCCCGCTGAGCCCGGCGAACCCGTACTTCTCCGATCAGAGCGAGTACCTCACCTACGATCCCGACGAGTCGATCAAGCTGCTGGAAGAAGCGGGCTGGGGCACGGTCGGCGCCGACGGTATCCGCGTGAACAAGGACGGCGAGCGACTCTCGCTCCGCTTCCCGAGCGACCGCGCTGCGGCGAGCGCCGTGCAGGATCAGTGGAAGAAGATCGGCGTCGAGCTGGTCATCGACGTGCCGCTCGCTGCTGAGGCGAACGAGAAGCTGCTCTCGGGCGAGTACGACATCGCCTACTGGTATCACTCCTCGCCCGACGCCGATGTGCTTCGCGCCAACTACGGCGTGAAGACGGGCTCGAACCGCTCGTTCATCAGCGCGGACGATGCCCGCGGCCAGGAGCTCGATGCGCTGTTGCAGCAGCAGAACACGATCCTCGATCACGACGAGCGCCAGAAGGTGGTCGACCAGGCCGCGCAGATCATCGATGAGGACGCGTATGTGCTCAACCTGTCGGTCGACACTGACATCTGGGTCGCGTCGCCTCGCCTGCACGACATCAAACACAACGGTCTCGATCAGCTGCTCTTTGACGCCTGGCTCACGCCGGCGAAGTAAGGAATCCCGAGAAGCACTATGGCAACTCTGACCACCTGGAGGCCGGGCGCTCGTCGCTCCGGCCTCCAGGCCGCTCCCCGCTCGGGCGGCGCCGCATTCGTGCGCTACCTCGGCAAGCGGCTCCTGTACGGCGTGATCGTGCTCTGGGGTGCGTTTACCGCCAGCTTCTTCCTGCTCTACATCCTTCCGGGTGACGCGGCTGGAGGATTGACGTTCGGCGCGGAGGGCGAGGACATCCAGGAGCTGCTCGCCGAGCAGCGGCGGATTCTCGGTCTCGACCGGCCCGTGCTCGTGCAATACTTCGATGCGCTCTGGGGCGCGTTGCGCGGCGATTTTGGCGACAGCATCTACCAGCGCAGGCCGGCGACCGAACTCTACTTCGAGTCGTTCGGGCACACGCTCGAGCTGGCGGTGACGGGCCTGATTCTCGCCGTGATCATCGGCGTGGGTCTCGCCGTGCTCATCGAGCTCGTCGACTGGAAGTGGGCGCGCGAGACGCTGCTCTCGCTGCCGGCGATCGCGGTGGCCGTGCCGCCGTTCTGGATCGGCCTGCTCCTGCTCCAGCTCTTCGCGTTCAATCTGGGCGTGATCTCGTCGACGGGAAGCGACAGCGTTCTCGGGCTCCTGGTCGCCTCACTCGGACTCGCCATACCGGGGGCCGGTGCGATCGCGCAGCTGCTCACCGCGAATCTGCGTGGGTCACTCACCTCGCCGTACATCGAGACGGTGCGCAACTGGGGGCTGAGTCGTCGCGCGGTGGTGCTGCGGCACGCGCTGCGCAATTCGCTGCTGCCGGTCGTCACGTCGTTCGGCACCACCGTCGGGCTCATGTTCGGAGGCACGGTGCTCACCGAGACGGTCTTCTCTCGTCTCGGCGTCGGTCGTGTGATCGTCGACGCAGTCGACGGGCGCGACACCCCGGTGGTGCTTGTGTGCGTCACCGTGAGCGCGGCGATCTTCGTCGTCGTGAACTTCGTCGTCGACGCGCTCTACCCGCTTATCGACAAGCGCATTGCATTGGAGGAGCGATGACCGATCTCGCCGCCCCCGCACGCCCCGCTGCGGAACTCGAGGCCGATCCGGCACCCGGTGCACCGGGTGGATCACCTCGCCCCGCATCCGATCCCGGGAATCTCGGCGGCGCCCCCGCGGGCAACGACCCGTCGCGTGCCCGCCGCCTCGTGACCGCGGTCTTCGGGCAGCCGACGCTCACGGTGTCGTGGCTCTGGATCGCGCTCGTGCTGCTCGCAGCATTCGCGCCCCAGCTCTTCACCAGCTTCGACCCGCTGGCGCAGGATGCGTACTCCCGCTTCCTGCCGCCGAGCGCCGAGCACTTCTTCGGCACCGACGATTACGGTCGCGACCAGTTCGCCCGCACCGTGTACGGCACGGTCGAGTCGTTGCAGGCGGCCGTGGTGGCGGTGCTCATCGGCCTCGTTTTCGGCTCGCTCATCGGTCTCGTCGGTGGCGCGCTGCGCGGGGCCGTCGACACCGTGCTGATGCGCGTGATCGACGTCATGCTCGCCGTGCCGAGCCTCATCATCGCGCTGGCCATCGTCACCGCGCTCGGCCGCGGCACCATCAACATCGCCATCGCGATCGGCATCACGAGCGTCGCGACCTTCGCGCGCCTGATGCGCTCCGAGGTGCTGCGTGTGCGCGGACTGCCCTACGTGGAAGCGGCCGCCTTCGCGGGGCACGGCGCGGTCTACCGTCTGTTCCGTCACATCGTGCCGAACGCCTCCGGTTCGGTGCTCGCCGCGGCCACGCTCGAGATCGGTACCGCGATCCTCGGGGTCGCCGCCCTCAGCTTCCTCGGCTTCGGCGCCCCGCCGCCCACCCCCGAGTGGGGAGCCCTCGTCGCCGCCGGCCGATCGTTCCTCACCGTGCAGTGGTGGCTGAGCACGCTGCCCGGCTTCGTCATCGTCGCGTCCGTGCTCGCGGTGTACCGCATCGGACGCTCCATGAACCAGGGGAGGACCAGCGTTGTCGGATAAGCCTCGCGCGGACGATTCCGCGAACATTCTCGAGTTCTCTGCGCTCTCGCTCGAGTACCGGGTGCGCGGTCGCGCGCCCGTACCGGTGCTCGACGGCGTGAGTTTTTCGCTGCGGCGCGGCGAAGTGCTCGCACTCGTGGGCGAGTCGGGATCGGGCAAGAGCACGCTCGCCCGCGCCGTCACGGGCACGCTCGCGTCGAACGCCCGCATCACGCGGGGCTCCGTGGCGCTCGACGGTCGCGAACTCGTCGGGCTCCCCGCGAAACAGTACGAGCGACTGCGCGGGCGCACGATCGGCTACGTGCCGCAGGATGCGCTGCTCGGGCTCAATCCGCTGCTCACTGTCGGCAAACAGGCCGGGGAGCCGCTGCGGGTGCACACCCAGCTCGACGCGGCCGCGCGCAAGCGCCGCGTGCTCGAACTGTTCGAACGCGTCGGGTTGCGCCGCGTGGAGCAGGTGTACGACAGCTACCCGCACGAGCTGTCGGGCGGCATGTGCCAGCGCGTGCTCATCGCGGCGGCCATCGCGGCAGAACCCGAACTGATCATCGCGGACGAGCCGACCACCGCGCTCGACGTCACTGTGCAAAAGCGCATTCTCGACCTGCTCGAAGACCTCACACGAGACGGCCTCAGCATTCTGCTGGTCACCCACGACCTCGGGGTCGCGGCCGAGCGCTCGCAGTGCATCGTCGTGCTGCAGCACGGCCGACTCGTCGAGACCGGGCCGTCGGCGCAGATCGTGTCGGCGCCCGCCGAGGCGTACACGCGCCAGCTCATCGACTCCTCGCACCTCGGCCGGTCGGCCGTGGAGGTCGCGGAGGCCAGGGCCGGATCGCGTGCGACGCCGCTGGCTCCGGCGGCGGGCTCCGACCCGGCCCCCGATGCCGTGCCCGTCGTGCGCGCGAGCGGGCTCCGCAAGACGTTCCCGAACCGCACCGGCGAGCCGGTGCTCGCCCTCGAAGACGTCTCGCTGAGCGTCGGTCGTGGGCGCACGCTCGGCATCGTCGGGGAGTCGGGATCGGGCAAGACAACCCTCATGCGCACCCTCGCGGGTCTCACGAAGCCCGATGCCGGCGAGGTGCGCATCGACGGTGCACCCGTCAACCACGACGCACGGGGCAAGCGCGGGCGGCGCGAGCTCTACCGCAAGCTGCAGATCATCTATCAGAACCCCTTCGCCGCGCTGAACCCCCGGCACACGGTCGAGACGATCCTCGAAGAACCGCTGACCGGATTCGGCCTCGGCGGGCGAGCGGAGCGACGCGCGCGCGTTGCCGAACTCCTCGACCTCACGGGGCTCCCCCCGAGCGTCGCCGCACGGTACACCGCCGAGCTCTCGGGCGGCCAGCGCCAGAGGGTCGCCATCGCCCGCGCCCTCGCCGTCAGGCCCGAGGTGCTCATCTGCGATGAACCTGTGTCGGCGCTCGACGTCACAGTGCAGCGGCAGATCCTCGACCTGCTCGGCTCTCTGCAGCGCGAACTCGACCTCACCTACCTCGTCATCTCGCATGACCTCGGCGTTATCAGCGAGATCTCCGACGACATCCTCGTGCTGCAGCACGGTGCGGTCGTCGAGAGCGGCACCGCACGCGACGTGCTCCGGGATCCCCGCACCGACTACGTCCGTGAGCTCATCGCGGCGATCCCGCACCACCAGCCCGCGTAACCACCGTGCACCCCATGACCACACCCCACACGACCCCCGCGGGCCCCGGCCCGGAAAGGCGACCGATGAGCGACACCCCGGCTCGACACATTCATCTTGGCTACATGTACTGGGTCAACGGCACCCACTGGGGCGGCTGGCGCCAGCCCGAAGCCCCGCAAGACGGTGCCTTCGACTACGCCTACGCACTGCGCGCCGCACAGACCGTCGAGCGCGGCAAGTTCGACTTCTTCTTCCTCGGCGACACCCTGCCCGGCGACCTCGTACAAGAGCAGTGGATCACTACCCACAACACGGGCCGCCTCGAACCCTTCACGCTCGGATCGCAGCTCGCGCTCGGCACCACCGACATCGGCATCGTCGTCACCGCGCACCCCACGTACTACGACCCCTACATCCTCGCGCGCATGACGGCGTCGCTGGATCACCTGAGCGGCGGTCGCCTCGCCTGGAACGTGGTGCTCGGCGCAAACGACGTCGCCGCCCGCAACTTCAGCCTGCCCGACCTCGGCGGCGAGACGCGCTACGAGCGCGCCGACGAGTTCATCGAGATCGTGAAACGGCTGTGGGACAGCGTCGAGGAGGGCGCCTACATCCAAGATAAGGAGGCGGGCACGTTCATCGACAACAGCAAGTTCCACCGCCTCGGCTGGAAGGGCAAGCACTTCAGCGTCGACGGCACCCTGCCGCTGCTGCGCCCGCCGCAGGGCCACCCGCCGCTGCTCTACGCCGGTGCCAGCGAACTCTCGCGCCAGCTCACCTCGAAGTGGTGCGACGTGAACTTCACCGGCCCGAAGTCGATCGCCGATTCGGCGGCGTTCAACGCCGACGTGCGGGCCCGGGCCGCCGCACACGGTCGCAACCCCGACGAGGTGCTCTTCCTGCCCGGCGTCACGCCCATCGTGGCCGACACCCGCGAGGCCGCGATCGCGATCTACGATCGGCTCAACGCGTCACTGCCGCTCGACGCAGACCCCATCACCGGCGGGCACGACGCCGCCCACTGGCAGGAGGTCGCGGCGAACCCGCGCGCCGGCGGGCCGCTCAAGTACGGCACACGCAACCTTGGCATCGTCTCCGCGCGCATCGGGGCTGATCTCACCCGCCTCGGGCTCGACGGCGAGGTCGATGCGTCGCACGCCGAGTCCTTCAACGCGGAGGGGCAGCGACTGCTCGCCCAGATCGCGCAGCGCACCGACCGCACCCCGGGCGGCGCCCAGGCCGTGCACGCGCGCGATCTGCTGTACTCCGCGATCATCGACGGGTTCCCGATCATTAACGGCACGGCCGCACAGGTCGCCGATTTCCTGGAGGAGTGGTTCGACGGGGGAGCGGCCGACGGCTTCAACATCCAGTCGCCGTACCTGTGGACGCAGCTCGACCGCTTTGTGGACGAGGTGGTTCCGATCCTGCAGCAGCGCGGCCTGCACCGCACCGAGTACGAGACCACCACGTTCCGCGGCCACCTCGGTCTGTCGAAGCCGCAGAGCTACTACGGCCCCGGCGGCATCGACGAGGAGCGGGCAGCGCTCGACGCCCTCGAGCAGGCCTCCGAACTCGCACCCGAGCCCGCCGCTGAGTCGTCCAATGCGCAGTAACGTTTCAGCGATTTCGTCGCAGCCGGCCCCGAACACCGTAGGTTGAGAGCATGAGTGAGCAGCAGGATCGGCGCATCGCCGACAGCGTGGCCGACCTCGTCGGCGGCACGCCCCTCGTCCGCATCAACCGGGTCGTACCGCCCGGAGGAGCCGAGGTGCTGGGCAAGCTCGAGTCGGCCAACCCCGCATCGAGCGTGAAGGATCGCACGGCCCTCTCCATCGTGCAGGCGGCCGAGGCGGATGGGCGTCTGCAGCCCGGCGGCACCATCATCGAGGCGACGAGCGGCAACACCGGCATCGCCCTCGCCTGGATCGGCGCCGTCAAGGGATACCGCGTCATCATCGTGATGCCCGACGACGTCTCGAACGAGCGCCGCACGCTGCTGCGCGCGCTCGGGGCCGAGCTCGTGCTCACGCCCGGGCCCGAAGCGATGGCCGGTGCGAACCAAGAGGCCGGGCGCATTCTCGAACGCACCCCCGGCGCGTTTCTGTCGGGTCAGGGCGGCAACGACGCGAACCCCGCGGTGCACGAGCGCACCACGGGGCCTGAGATCTGGGCCGACACTGCTGGTACCGTCGACGTGCTCGTCGCGACCGTGGGTACCGGGGGCACGCTGACCGGCGCCGGGCGCTATCTTAAGGCGCAGAACCCCGAGATTCGCGTGATCGCCGTGCAGCCCGCCGAGGCGCCCGTGCTCTCGGGTGGCGAGTTCACCCCGCACAAGATCCAGGGCATCATTGGCGGCAACGGCTTCCCGCCCGTGCTCGACATCGAGATCGCCGACGAGATCATCAGCATCGCGAGCAACGAAGCCATCCGCACCGCGCGCGAGGCACTCGCGACCGAGGGGCTGCTCGTCGGCGTCTCGTCGGGGGCCGCGCTCGCCGCAGCCCGCGAGCTCTCGGCGCGCCCCGAGTACGCGGGCAAGACGATCGTCGCCGTGCTGCCCGACACGGGTGAGCGGTATCTGTCGGCCGAGCTGTTCGACCACGCACGGGGCTGAGTGCGGGGTTTGCCCGTATGGGCCGAACCACTGCGGCTGCGCTGCTAAGCTCGTTCGCGGAGGGTTGTCCGAGCGGCCGAAGGAACTTGTCTTGAAAACAAGCACTGGGTAACCCCCAGTCAGGGGTTCAAATCCCCTACCCTCCGCCATAACCGAAGGGCCTGTCGCGCAGCGATGGGCCCTTCGTGCGTCTGCCCGAGCGACGCCTCGGCGAATCGGTGTCGAAAAGTGTCGCTTCTGCGACCTGATCCGGCATTTCCGCGACACATATTGACACCGATTCGGAACGGGCAAGCCAGAGTGCGCACGGACTGGCTGCCGGGCGAGCAGGCAGACGGCGACCGGCCGATCGCCAGTCGGCTCACGCCTGCCGCGCCACGTCGATCGCGATCGCAGCGAGACCCACTACGAGCAGGAAGCCGCAGAGCGCCCAGCGCAGGTCCCAGGCAAGCACGGAACGGTAGGCGCGCGACACCCGCGCGGAGAGCGTGGGGAGCCGGCTCCAGGCGAGTGCGATCGCGAAGAACGGCCCAATCAGGGCGCTGAGAAATATCGCGTACGCCAGTGCGCGCGGCACGAGGTGTGCACTGATCTGCGACACCACCTGCCCGGTGAGGTACATGACGGGAAGGGTGGTGAACCCGACGATGGAGCTGCTGAGGCCGATCACGAAGTATGCGGCAAACGTCGCGTCGGAGCGGGGAACGCGTGATGCTTCCGGATCGCCCGCGGCGCGCGGCGCGCGGCGGGGTTGCCGCAACTTCCAGACCGCCACGGCGAGCGCCCCCGCGATGCAGATGCAGCCGATGATCAGATCGGTGCGGGGCAGCGCGATCACGATTCCGACGCGACGCAGCCAGACGTGTACGAAACTCGAGGGGTCGAAGAAACGGAACAGGGTGAAGAGCAGTGTGGTGCCGATGATCAGCCCGATCGACATCGAGGCGAGCCGCGGCAGCCAGCGGGTGTTGCGCGCGAGCATGTCGGCGGTCGCACCATAGGTTGCCGGGTGACTGCCCATGCTCAGTGCGAACCCGACCAGCAGCACGATCGAGGGGATCCAGCCGAGCGAGTGCGTCACGAGTGCCTCCCGGCGTCGAGCGAATGGCGGAGGCACGCACGGCTGCTCCGCAGTGCATGTCTCACACGCTGATCCTGAATCCGTGGTCCGTCGGTGCAATCTTGCGCACGGCGTACGCGAGGGCGAGTGCGACGAACGAGGCGAAGAGTGCGGCCTCAAGTCGGTAGAGACCGAGTCGCAGCAGCGAGTACTCGGAGGCAGCGGTGAGGAGCACCGCGGGGGTGATGAACAGCATGAACAGGGCGTAGTTGCCGGCGTTGAGATAGGCGACGCAGAGCACCATGCAGACGACGGCGGCGATCATCGGAACCGGAGCCGGCAGCGCCGCGATGCCGACCGCGGCGAGTGCTCCCACGAGTGACCCCAGCAGACGGAGATACCCCCGATTCGCTCGCTGATCCGCGTCGAATGACAGCATGATCGAGAACGAGAGCAGGGTCCACCCGACGTACGGAAAATCGATGAGTTCGGCGACCAGCACGATGATCACGGCGCCCGCCGCCGTCGCGAAGCCGTACCACAGCCGCTCCGATACCGACTTGGAAGCAGACGGAAGATGCCCGCGGTGGTTGGTGATCGCGGCGAAGCCGAGCACCAGGATCGAACCGATCGCGGCACCGGCCAAGACGTGCCAGAGCTGCGCGCCCGACTGCCCGAGCGAGGCGAAAGCGAGGAGATTCACGGGCGAACGGGTGAGCAGCACGGTCTCGCCCATCGTGACGAGGCCCTGCGCGAGGGCGACGACGACGAGCGCGATCAGCGTTACCCAGAGCCCGAGCCCGCCGACGGCGAACCCGACGAGTGCGACCGTGAGCGACCAGAGTGCGGCCTGCAGGCGCGACCGCCAATCGTTCGCGCGCACCACGGCCAGCAGAAACAGGATGGTGAGGTACCCCGCCATCGCCGTGTTCGGCCCGATCAACCAGCGGCTCGCACCGAGTACGACCGCCGCGAGCGCGACGAGGGCGCACGCGATCGCAATCTGCTTGAGCGTCAGCCGCGCCGAGCCGAGGGCTTCGAAGCTGAGACGGCTCATGCGCGGTCACCGGTACGCGGATGAGAGCTCGACGGTTGCGGTGCAGACGAGTCGCTGGATACGGCCTCGAGCGACCCCTCGGCGCGTGCGAGCCGCAGCACCCCGAGCACAGCGATCGCCCCGGCGACGACGAAGGCGAACGTCGACCACATGGGTGCGCCGGCGGCCTCGTGCAGAATGGTGATCCCGAGCACCACGGCCAGAGCCGGGTCGATGACCGTGAGCCCGGCGATCACCACGTCGGGGGAGTTGCAGGTGTGCGAGAACTGCACGAAGTAGATGGAGAGGCCCGACGCGACTCCGATGCCCACGATGCACACCAGGGTGAGCAATGACTCGGGTCCGAAGTGGAATCGTCCGCCGGTGAACATGTCTTCGACTCGCAGAATGACGGTCTTGCCGAGCGTCGCCACGAAGCCCGAAAACACGCCACCGAGTGCGACGTACACGAGCGGGGGCAGCGTGCCGCGCTTGCCGACGAGCACCACGACCAGGGCGGCGATGAGTACGGCGCCGAGCGTCGTGAGCATTTCGACGAGCTGCTGCGTGCCGATGGGACGCTGCTTGCTCACCACGGCGGCGACGGTGACGAACGCGATGACGCCGACGAGTGAGAGCAGGATCGCCTGGACGACGGTTCGGGCGGGGCGTCGACCGCTGGAGCGCGCCGTGAGCAGCGTCGTGAAGACGAGCGCCGCGACGCCGATCGGTTGCACGAGAATGAGGGGAGCGAGGGCGAGGCCCCCCATCTGCAGCAGGATGGCGATGCCGAACAGCAGGGTTCCGCCGAGCCACACCGGCGTGCGCAGCAGTTGGCGAGCCGAGGCCGAACTCGACCCCGACGCTTCGGCGCGCTCGGCGGCGAGTCGCACGCCGCGACTCTGCCACAGATTGCCCACCGAGAGCACTGCGGCCGAGCACAGCGCGAGCGCGATTCCCAGAACGGGCATCGATCCGACGATCATGTGAGCTCTTTTCTGCAGATGCGCAGGCAGGTCCGACGAGGGCGGTGAAGCGCCGGTCGCGCGTTTCGGGGCGCGCGACCGGCGACGGCGTTACTTTTGAGCGCCGACGAGCTGCTGCACCGCTCGCTGAATGACCGAGAATTCGTCGCGCTTCTTCGCGACGAATTCGAGCGCGGTGACCCCGGTGGCGAGCACCTTGAGGGCGTCTTCGCCCACGTCGGCGAACTGGTGGCTCACGTTGCCCGCGAGACCGCCCTCGAGTGCGAGTCGGCCCACGAGATCGAGCTTCAGCACCTTCGTTCCGGGCTCAAAGCTCAGATCATCGAGGTTCACCCAGACGATGCCCGGCCGCGTGGTCGATTCGAAGACGTACCGCTTATTGGTGAGGTCGAGCACGACCTGCCAGATCGTCTGCGAGGCGTCGGGCTTGCCCGGTTCGGGCGTGCGGAACGGCTGCGCGGCGTTGCGGATGATGCTGAACATCGCCGCGATCGCGTCGACCTGCGTCTTCGGCTGCACCTGATGCTGCACGTAGTATGACGCCCGGGCGAAGCGATCGGTGGCGAGCGTCGAACCCGGGAGTGGTTGGTCGCCGCCCAGCCCGGTGTACTGCTGCACGAGTTCGAGCTGCTGATCGAAGGTCGGCGAATTCGTCATGACCTGGTAGTCGCGGCTGTGATACACCTTCGGCGTGCCATCGGTGTACTCGATAATCGCGGAGTCGCCCGAGGCGTCGTTGATGGCGAGGTGCAACGTCGGCACCAGGTGGCCGGTGGGGTCGAACAGCTGAGAGATCTGCACCTGAGACTCGTTGGTCCAGGCGACCGCCTCGGCGACAGTGGCGAAGTTGTCGAGGTAGTACTGCAGCCAGATCGCCTGGCTGAGCTGCGTCGCGCTCGCTTCGGGCTTGCCGTAGTCGGATTCCGCGAGCCACAGTATGTGCCCGGCGAAACCGGCCTCGTTCATGCCGTCGGTCGCGATCAGATCAAAGGCCGTGGCGATGATGCTGCCATACTTCGAGGTCCAGGTCAGCGACCCGTCGACCCCATCGGTTCGATCGATGCCCCGCGGATGCTTCCACAGGTTGGTGAGGAGATCCATATGGAAGTCCATGTTGCGGCCAACGATGACCGATCCGTTCGCGTCGGGCCAAACTACTCGTGTGCACATGATCCGTGTACATCCCTTCAGGTGTGGGGTGAATCGTTGAGTGAGGTGGAGCGTGAGATGGAGGTGGAGCGGTGGAGCTGCGGCAGCACGATCGCGGAAGCCAGGAAGAACGCGATCGCGCCGATGAAGGTGCCCCAGTTCGCGACCGCGGCG
Organism: Leucobacter musarum subsp. musarum; assembly: GCF_001273845.1. Taxonomy (GTDB): domain Bacteria; phylum Actinomycetota; class Actinomycetes; order Actinomycetales; family Microbacteriaceae; genus Leucobacter; species Leucobacter musarum. The sequence continues at coordinate 175,673 of NZ_JHBW01000069.1, read as the reverse complement.
TCCTTGAGGCTGCCGTCGGAGAGCACGTAGGCGCCGACCGCTGAGAAGCCGAAGGCGATGCACCCGAGCATGTTGATGTGGGCGGACCACCAGCCCGAACGGCGCGGCTCCCAAGCGCGGCCGCGATCGCGCACGTATGCGACGTAGACGAAGACGGCGCTAACGAGAAACGCGACGGAGCCTCCGGCGTCGGGGTTCCACACGAGTTTCTCCTCGGTGCGCACCGAGGCAGCCGTGAGCGCGGCGCTCGTGCTGATATTGAAGAGAATGGTGCCGAGGCTCTGGGTGGCGGCGGCCAGCCACTCGGCGCGGAACATGCGTCCCGTGCCGTAGGGCACGGCGACCACCGGCGCACCGCTCAGGGCGAGCTGCATGAGTCCGGCCGCGGTGAAGAACCAGGCACCGATGAAGCAGAGCACGTTCGTGAGTTGCGCGCTGCCGAGATCCCAGATGCTGACTGCGGTGCCGATGGCGAAGAGTGCCGACCCGATCATGAACGACACGCTCTGCTTGGTGAGCGTGGGCACGAGCCATGGGATACGCTGCGCGGTCGCTGCGGCGGTAGTCATCGGTACTGGGTCCCTTCTGGAGGCGCGAACGGAGATGCGGGGCGCCCCGACCGCCGAGGCGATCAGGGCACCGTTCGCGCATCAGTGGGCGAAATTGGTGCGCGCGCGCTCGCGGGGGATGGGTGCGTCAAGCCGCTCCAGGAAATCGACTTCTTCGTGAATCGCGGAAAGCAGCAGCTCGGCGAGATCGCGGCTGAGGCCGAGTCGCACGACGATGCGCTGTACGACGAGGTCCGAGAGATCGTCGGGCATCGGATAGGCAGGCACCAGCCAGCCGCGCATGCGCAATCGGTCGGCGAGATCGTAGAGATTCCAATTGCGCTCGCCGGGCACGAGTTTCCAGGCGAAGACCGGAATGGTGTCGCCTCGGCTGACGAGTTCGAAGGGCGCCATTTGGGCGATCTCAGACGACAAATAGGTCGCGACATCGATCGACCCCTGCTGCACGGCGCGGTAGCCCTCGCGCCCGAGACGCAGGAACTGGTAGTACTGCAGTAGTACCTGGGCGCCCGGTCGCGAGAAGTTGAGCGCCAGCGTCGGCATGTCGCCGCCGAGGTAACTCACATGGAAGATGAGGCTTTCCGGGCACACCGCGGAGTTGCGCCAGACGACCCACCCGACGCCCGGATAGACGAGCCCGTACTTGTGGCCGGAGGTGCTGATGGAGTTGACGCGCTCGACCGCGAAATCCCAGGTGAGGTCGGGCTGGCAGAACGGAGCGACCATGGCTCCCGATGCGCCGTCGACGTGGATCTTCACATCCACGCCCGTTGCGGCCTGAATCTCATCGAGCTTCGCCGCGATCTGCTGCACCGGCTCGTATAGGCCGGTGTAGGTCTGGCCGAGAATCGCGACGACACCGATGGTGTTCTCGTCGACGTACTTCTCGAGCTCGTAGCCGTCGAGCACCAGGTGATCCTCGGTCACGGGAACATATCGCGCCTCGACATCCCAGTAGTTGCAGAACTTCTCCCACACGACCTGCACCCCGGCCGACAGCACGAGATTGGGCTGCTCGGTCGACTGCCCGGCCGCGCGGCGGCGCTCCTGCCACAGCCGCTTCAGCGCGAGTCCGCCAAGCATGCACGCCTCGGACGAGCCGATCGTCGAGGTGCCGATCGTGTCTGAGGCATCGGGCACGTGCCACAGGTCGGCGAGCATGCGCCAGCAGCGATCCTCGATCGCCGCCGTCGCCGGGTACTCGTCTTTATCGATCATGTTCTTGTCGGCGGCTTCGGCGTAGAGCTTCTGCGCGTGGTCATCCATCCAGGTCGACACGAACGTCGCGAGGTTCAACCGCGAATTGCCATCGAGCATGGCCTCGTCGTGAATGATCTGATAGGCGGTGTCGCCCGACATCATGCCGTCGGGAATCTGGAACTTCGGCAGATCCGAATCTTCTCCCGGCCGCGCGAAGACCGGATTGACCAGGATCTTCGCGGCGTCGGGCTGCTCGGTGGCGTTGCGATACATCTCAGACAAGTGACACTCATTTCTCTTCGGTGAATCAGATCGGGTCGGTGTGGCTGGTGGGCCGAGGTCAGACTTCGACCGGCGGGTACAGGCGGTCCATGTTGTACAACCGGTTTCTGCGCGCCGCCCACGTGGATGCCGCGAGGAATGCGAGCGTCAGCCCGGTGATGACGGCGACGGCGATGCCCATGCGATAGTCGATGCCGCCCATGATGAGTTGCCGCAAGCCAGTGACGGTGTAGGTCATCGGATCGTAGGGATGGATCCACTGGAAGAGCGGACTCGTCGTGGGAACCGGGTAGATGCCACCGGCGGAGGTGAGCATGACCATGAGGAACGCCAGCGTGATCACGCGACCGACCGCTGCGCCGAAGAGCGCATTGAACATCTGAATCATCGCGAGGAACATCGCGACCATGAGCCACATGAACAGCAGTGTCGGGATCGGGTAGGCCGGGTGCAGGCCGAGGCCGAAGTAGATGACGAGGTAGAGAATCGTTCCCTGGGTGACCCCGACGAGCAGCGTCGGCGCGAACGAGGCCAGTACGGTTCGGATCGACCCCAGACCCTGGGCGAGCGGCCGTGCTTGGAGCGGGGTGAACAGCATCCACGCGATGATGCTGCCGACGAAGAGCGCGAGGCCGAGGAAGAACGGGGCGAAGCCGTACGCAAAGGTCTTCGCCTCGTGCTCGGTGTGCTCGACGAGTTTCACCGGCTGCGCAAGGGTCTTGATGAAGCTCTCTTGCTGGTCGTTGTCCCAGTGCGGCAGCAGCTTCATCGCCTGAGCGACTCCCTCTTCGAGCTGCGCGGTGCCCGAGGCGAGCTTCGGGGTGCCGGCAGCGAGCTGGTCTGCGCCGTCGCTCAGCTGGATGAGTCCGGAGTTGAGCTGATCGGCTCCACTGCGCAGCTCATTCGCGGCGTTCTGGGCCGCCGCGAGATCGGCCACCACCGCGCCGTCTTCGACGGCGCGCAGCACGACATTGATGTGGCTGTCGGGGTCGACGAGTTGCCCATTCACGATGTCGAGGTCGGTGTGCACGGCGTCAAATGTCGCGCGCATCTGCTCGACCGCCGGTGCGGCGTCGATGGATGCACGAATACCCTCAAGTCGATCGGCGACCGCGGTATCGCCGCTATCGCGCAGCTCGGCGATCACCGCGTCGAGCTGCGTCTGAGTGCTGGCCTGCGCTGCGGCAACGTCGTCAGCGACCGCGGTCGCGACCCCGACGTTGGCGTCCACTCGCTGAGCCGCGTCTCGCACATCGGCGCCGGTGACGCCCGAGTTCGCGATGAGGCGATCTGCGTCGCCGATCACGCCGTCGAGGCGATCGACGATTTCGTCGATCGCACCGGCGAGCTTGCCCGACCCGTCGCGCGCGGTGACGAGATTCGTGGCGAGCAATTGCGCGCCCTCATCGGCCTGCTGCATGCCGGTGTTGAGCTCATCGACCCCCTCGGCTGCGGCACGCAGCTTCGGCATCGTGCCCTCCACCCCGGTGACCACGGCTTGGAACACCTGCTCGCCCACCTGAGCGCTGACCTGGTTGATGACCTTCTCTGCCGCATCTTGACCGATCACCGTCGAGAGATAGTTGTTCGATTCGTCGTAGGTGAAGATCAATTCTGCGGAGTGCGGATCGCCACCCGCAGCCGAAACCACCGACGATGAGAAGTCGGCCGGCACGGTGATGGTGAAGTCGTACTTTCCGTGGGAGAGGCCGGTTGCCGCTGCCTCCTCGCTGACTTCGAAGAGGTCGAGCTGCCCTGAATCGACGAGCCCCGAGACCACCTGTGATCCTGCATCGATCTGCTCGCCGCGCATCTCGGCACCTGTATCGAGATTGACGATGGCGACGGGCACCTTGTCGACGTGGCCGAACGGATTCCAGAACGCCCAGAGGTACAGGGCGCCGTACATCAGCGGCATGAGCAGAATGACGATGAACGCCAGCCGTGGCATGCGACCCCGGTAGTAGCGCTTGAAGTCGCTGCCCGGGGAGAACGCGGCGATCATGCGGGAGCCTGTGTTTCTTCACGTTCCATGCCGGCGAACTCCAGATTGGTGAGGTTGGGCACTTCGATGTAGGCGCGCACGGGAAGCGCAGTTCGCGGCCCGTTCACGTCGGCGGTGATGACGGTCTGGCTCGTACCGAGTGCGATGAGTCGCTCGAGCAATTGCGCTGAAGCAGCGTCGCTCGTGAGCGTGTCGATGCCGCCGACCACGAGCAGATCGGGTCTCCTGGTGTTCGCTGCGGCGATGCGGAACAGCGCGGCCGTGAGTTCGGGCAGCTCTTCGACCATCGCATCGATGTGTGGAATCTCGAGATCCCCGAACACCGGGCGGCACAAGCGCTCGAGATCGTCGGGCGTCGCCGGTGGCACCCACGCGAACCAGCGATGATTCCATCGGAGCTGCTCGGTGACGATGTCGCGGACTCGAATGGCCTGCACGATTTCATCGACCTCGCCGATGAACCCAACACCCGCGTGGCGGAAGAGATCGTGGGGTGCATCCGTGCGGGCGAAGGCGGTGATCGAGCCGCTCGATGGCTTCATGCGTCCGGCCAAAGTGAGGAGGAGCGCGGTGCGACCGCGGCCGCCATTGCCCACCAGCACAGTGACGCCTCCGCGTGGCACCGTGAAACTCACGGGACCGAAGATGTGACCCCAGGAGGCTTCGACGCTCACTGATTCAAGCGAAAGCAGCGCTTCCGAGTCGGGAGCGTCCTGGAGTAGCTCGTCACTGTGCGGGAGTGGCGGGGCGCTCGCCGCATGATGGGGTTCGTGCGTTTCGTGCGGGGTCACAAGTACTCCTTGAACCGGTCACCTGTCGCGGTGCTTCAAGTCTGGCGAAGCCTCGCGCGGCGAAGATCGGGCAATTCGGTACAGCCGTGCGCTTTCGAGACTATGTCTAAAACTATTCTCGTATCAAGAAGAATTTTGGGGGTATCAATAGATTAGGCATATACGGAATAATGACGTCTGTTTGAATTTTCGTACTCAGTACATGTACAACGGCAACATTGATCGGTGACGCGGGTCATTGCGGTTCTGCGCGTGCAATGAGGGTCGGAGTACCCTGGCTGCGTGAACGAGGGTCGAAGCATTCGCCGGGTCGTGCGCCCGAGTGCTCCTGGCTGCCCTGAGTTTCCGCTCGCGTATGTGCGCGAGCGGCCGGGAGCAGGGGTTCCGGTGCTTGTGATCCCGGGCGGGCCCGGACTCGGGTCGGTGCTGCCGTATCGCGCGCTCCGGCGATGGGCTGCAGCGCGCGACATCGACCTCATCATGATCGAGCATCGCGGCGTAGGGCGTTCGCGGTACGACGTACGCGCGCGACCGCTGCCGCCCAGTGCGATGCGCATCGAGGCAGTGATCGATGATCTGGCGGCCGTGCTCGATCGGGAACGCATCGACCAGGTGCACGTCTACGGCTCCTCGTACGGCAGTTATCTGGCCTCGGGGTTCGGCGTGCAGCACCCCGAGCGCGTCGCCGGAATGATTCTCGATTCGGCGCTGCAATCCACGTCCGATATCGAGATCGAGCGTCATCGGATACGCGAGCTCTGGTGGAGCGCTGATACGGCACTCGCGTCGGGGGTGCGGGAGCTCGTTGCCCGAGGTGAGTCCCAACGTGCGCTCCTCGATGTACTGCGCGCGGGTCATGAACTGATCGGACCCGATTTCGTGGAGTGGTTGGTGCGTCGCCGCATTGCACGGCGAGGCGGGCGCGCCTGGGGTGCTCTCGCGGCATACGCTGCTCGCGATGAATCGATCGTGCGGGTACCACGCGTGTACGAATTCGACCTCGCCGGGGTGATCGCCTTTCGTGAGTTGCACTACGGCGCGCCTGCCGACGGCGGCCCGCTCGATCCGGCCGCGACGTACGCGAACCTCGCGCACCGGTTTCCCCCGTTCGTCGCAGAACCGTTCGACCTGACGGCTGGCGTTGCCGGGTTCAACTGGCCGGTGGTGCTGCTCGCAGGTAATCGCGATCTGCGCACGCCCATCGATATCGCGCGCCGTGTCGCCCGGATCGCGCCTCAGTCGACACTGGTGGAACTCGCGAACGGTCACAGCGCGCTCGAAACTCACCCTGCGGCCGCGCTCAACGCGATTCGCGTGCTGTGTCGCGGGGAACAGACACGCCTGCCTGCGCTCGCCGCGGAGATCGACACGCTGCCGCGACGCGGAATCGCAGCGCGCGTGCCGCAACTGGTGCGCGGGATCGCCCGCACCGAAGGATTCAGGGGTGCTGGAGTCGCCCATTCGGCGCGCTCCGAGTAACCTGCGGAGGTTCCGCCCGCCCCGCTCGACTAAGCCCGCTCGCGCTGCTCGTGAATGGCGTCGAGCGTCGCGAGATCCGCATCGCTCATGCCCGCGATCGGCTCGCCGTTCCAGACGATGTCGTCGCCCAGAGCGCTCAGCAGTGCGACGTGTTCGGCTGCTCCGAGACGGGCGCCGTGCACGAGAGTCGCCGGGCTCCAGAGCATCGCCATCGCGTCATTCCAGCCGGCGCTGATGTCGCGCACCTTCAGCAGGTCGTGCAACGTCGTCTTCAGGTGCGAGATCGGTTCCGTGAAGGCATCCGCGAGTACCGCCAGCGAGATCTGGCGCTGCTCTCCGGGGGCGACGACCACGGGTTCGGCGACGTCGCCGGTCAGCGCCCGGGCAAACTCGTCGGCCTCGAGCAGGATGACCCCGTTCGTCGGCCTCGGATTGCACTCGATCGCGTAGAGCTCGTCGCCATGATCGACGAAATCGAACGATAGTTGACCGGTGAAGTCGGGGTCGACCTCGGAAATGATGCGCTGCGAGTATGCCAGGGTGTCAGCGCTGTCGACGGCGAGGAAGGCGATGCCGGTGCTGCTCGCCCACTGCTCGGGCGCGCGATACGTGCAGTGCGCGGTGATGCGCCCCCGAACGACCACGCTGTACGTGCAGACCATGGGGCCGTCGACGAACGGCTGAACGATCCAGGGCTGATCGGGAGTGGGAACGCACTCCTCGAGCGTCATGCGCCCGGCAAGCGGCCCGGTGTTCGTGAGCAGCGCCACTCCGCCCCGGGAGAACGCGGCTCGGGCGAAGTACTGTCCGAATCTCTCGGCGGCCTCGGCCAGTGTTGCGTGGTCGGTTGCGACGACGGTCTCTGGAATCGGAACACCCGATCGTTCGACGATTCGCTGAAAACTGGCCTTGTCGTGCAGTTGCGCCAGGCTGTTGAACGCACCCGCGAAGAGGGAGACACGCTCGGGGAGGTCGGCGGTGCGCGCCGAGAGGTAGAACGCCTCTTCGAACGCCGGAATGATGAGGTCGATACGATGCGCCTCGACGATCCGCCGGATGTCTCGGATGAAGCCATCGGTGTCGTAGCGGGGAGACGCGGTGACTTCATGGGCCTCGACGAACTTCGAGTGATTGCCAATGGCGCCGCCGTAGGTGTCGCACGCGACAACGGCGTGACCCAGGCTGCCGAGCTTTCGAATGATGTCGAGTGCGAAGGTGTTTCGTGAACTCGTGACCAGTACTCGCATGGGTATTCCTATCTTTTGCCTGTGGCTATGAAATAAGCCTAGGCGGAATTCACTGCGTTGTCCCAACAATTTTCAACACGTTCACTGGACCGATTTCGTTCGTCGGCGCTGTGGCTTGGCTGCTTCTCTGCTGAACACGCGCATGAAATTCGCACAATTGATGCATTGCAACGACCGGGAGTGTTTAGAATCTAATTTGGATTCAAGAAATGTCAATTCGGGTGAGGGGTGCTTCGTGGAATCGCTCGCCACTCTGGCGCACCAGGCAGATGATCGGCGCACGTGGGTGCAAGAGGTCATTGAGATTTCGGAGGTCGGCGCGAGATTTCGGTACCGGATCCCTGCAGACGTTGACCTCGGGCCCGTCGTCGCCATCGAAATCGCGCGTCAGGCAATGCACTGCTTCGCGCACCTGCAGCTGGGTGTTCCGCTGGAGACACGGTCGCTGCTCACCCGGGCCGCGTTCACGGCGGTTGATGACGCGGAGCTGAGTCGCTCCGGAGAACTGACGCTGCTCTGCCGGTCCCAGCGTTCGGGGGCCGGCAAAAAGGTCGTCGTTGCGGCGTCCGTGGAGATTGCCGCCGGCTGCGTGCGTGCGGCGCGCAGCGAGATTGAAGGGGTCTATCTCGATTCCGACCTGTTCGAGCGGATCGAGCAGATGAGTCGATCCACCATCACCAACCCTGCGCCCTCGATCGCTGAGCGAGCCCGTGAGATGCTGCGCCTCAATGCGCGAAAACCGCAGATCGATGCGCAACATGCCCACCTGGCAGGCATGCAGATCGTCACGCGTGCCCTCGACGCGACCCACGACAATCGCACGGTTCGTGCGGTCGAGTGGCTCGAGGTCAACTTCACCCGCGTGGGCACCGCGAACGTGCCCATCGACATCGACCGGAGCGAGCAGTCGAATGCGACGACGGCGCACGTGCGTCAGCGCGGCGTCGAAATTGCGCAGGTGCAGATGCGGTTCGCGACGCACGAGCGGCACCTCGCTCATGACTGAGCAGACGCCGTCGCGGGGGCTTGCGCTCGTGACTGAGCAGACGCCGTCGCGGGGGCTTGCGCTCGTGACCGGAGCAAGCGGCGGGATCGGCAGTCGCATTGCGCACGCGCTTGCCGCTGCCGGGTACACGCTTTTGCTCCACTCGCGCGCCGAGCATTCGCGACTGCGCGACATCGAACGGGCGTGCAGTGCGGCGGGCGTTGAGAGTTTCACCGTGCGTGCTGATCTGAGCACGCAATCCGGTGTGGTCGCGGTCAGCGACCGTGCACGGCAACTGTTGTCTGATGGCCATGAGCTCACCCTCATCGTGAACAACGCCGCCGAGCTGCTCAGCCCCGAATTCGCTCGGACGACGCCGAACGACTTCGACTACTTCTTCGCCACGAACGTGCGCGCACCGTTCTTTCTCGTGCAGTCGCTGGTTCCGGTGATGCCGAGAGACGCTTCGATTGTGAACATCTCATCGGCGTCCGCCCACTTTTCGAGTCCGGGTGATACCGCGTACGCGATGAGTAAGGCCGCGCTCGAATCGTTCACGGTGCAGGCCGCTGAGACCCTGGCAGAACGGGGAATTCGCATCAATACCGTGGTCCCCGGGTTTACCGACAACGGGTACGAGTTGTTCCAGAATGCTGAGGCGATCGCCTACATGGACACGTTCGCGGTGCTCGGCGGCGTCGCGCACCCCGATGATGTCGCGCAGGCCGTCGTGTTCCTGGCGTCTCCCGCTGCCCGCCGCATCACGGGTTCCGCCCTCGACGTCACCGGTGGGTCGATGTTAGGTGCGCGACGGGGGCGGCAGAAGTCGGTGCGCGAGGCGACATGAATTAAGGCGACTGCCTCATCGGCCACCCACCCAGTCGCTCATACGATGGACGAAGCTCTCAACACAGGAAGGTGCCCCCGTGGCCTCCAACACCACCCGTACCACCCCCAGGAAGCGGCAACCGCGCAGCCTGGAAACTGAGACCCTGCTGCTCGAGTCGGCGGCGATCGTCTTCGCGCGCTTGGACTACAACAACGCGAAGCTCACCGACATCTCCGAGGAAGCCGGTGTCAGCGTTGGGTCACTCTATTTCCACTTCGGCAACAAAGACGACGTTGCTTCTGCCGTGCTGACACTGCAGCAGACCCGTATGACTGAGGTGTTCACGACGAGCGTCGCCGGCGACGACTCTGCCTTCGACCGCATGCTGGTGCTGCTCACGAACATGGCGGCGCTGATCTCGGTCGACAAGGTGGTGCAGGCGGGCATTCGGCTACTCGCGTCGCTCCCCGACAACCTTAAGCAGGTCGGGCACGATCACTATCGTGATTGGCAGAACACGACGACCGACCTCATTCGTGAGGGCCTGTCCGAGGGATCGATCACGTCGACGCTGCCCGCGGAAGACATCGGCGAGCTCCTCAACGAGATCTTCGTCGGCGCACAGGTCATGTCGGGTATGAGCGACGGGTGGAAGTCGCTGCCGGCGCGCTTGGAACTCGCCATGCCCCTGCTACGGCACCTGCTGCGTCCGGAGTAGGGGAGAGCTGACTCAAGAACCGAATTGTGTGTTTTGCACAGCAATGCAAAATTCGGAGCGCGCTCCGGGTAGTGTGTCGGTGACGCTGTTTTCGACCGGCTGGAGCACGCATGGCGATCCCGAGAACCCCCGCAGGATCGGGAAGCCCGGAACTCAGTCATACGCCCTTCCACCGCGTGCGGTCGGCGATTTTCGACGGCACGCTCAAGCCTGGTGAAGCGATCGATTACTGGGAGTTGCAGCGATGGCTCGGGCTCTCAGACGCCGCCGCGCGTGACGTGATGCGCGAACTGGCCAAGGTCGGGTTGATCGAAGCGGTCGATATCGAGCGCCCGCGCGTCGTGTTGCCCGCACTGGAAGAGCGCGATCAGATCATCCAGTGCCTCGGTGCGCTGCTGGGAGGGGTGGCGCGAGTCACGATTCCCGCGCTGCCGACGTGCGAGCGCGAGTCTCTCTCGCTGCAGCTCGGGCAGTTGCTCGATGCGGTCGGGGAGCAAGAGCCCTACGAGTACGCGGCACACACGTGGCAGTTCATCGAATTTCTCGTGCACGCCTGCCCGAACCCCGAGCTCGCGCGGGCGACGCAGGGGCGTATCGAGGCGCTCTCGTATCTCATCTCGTTGACGCAGGCAGAAGAAGCGCCGCAATGGGATCGCCTGCACGGGAGCTACTCTGCGCTGCGGTCGGCCATCGATAGCGGTGACGCAGTTGCTGCGGAGTTGGCGCTCGAGCATGCGTTCCGCATTACCGGGGATTCGGTCGCGCAGCTCTCCGACGGTATCGCTGAGCCGGCCCCCTCGGTGCTCGCGGGCGATGATGTCGCGGTCACGCAGATGGTCGGCGCACTGCTCGGTGCGACCGTCAGGCTGACCGCCGCCGAACTGCGCGGAGCAGAGCTTTCGCGTGTGCTGCACGCGGTCGAGCGGGCGCAGGGAGCAGCACACGCGGGCGACATCGCCCGGCATCGCGAGCACGGCTCAGCCCTGGTGCGGCTCATGCTCGATACCTGTCCGAATCGACACCTCGTCAATACCGTGACGAACACCATTGAGTCACTGGGAGACCAGCTCGACGGCGTGTGGACGCAACAGGCGAACAACTGGGAGCGCGTCATCTCTGGGTACGAGGATCTCGCGGCGGCGATCTGGGCACGAGACGCGATCGGCGCCGAACTCGCCTTCGAGAAGGCGTGCCTGCTCTAGCGAGCGAGTGCAGTGGAAAGGTTTCGCTCCCGAGCTTGGAACGCGAGTTCTGCGCCATGGTTCTCGGCAACACTCGCTGCAGCGGCAGAACGATCACCGAATCCGGACAGGGTCGCTGAGATTGCTGAGGCGAGCTGCGAGACCGTCGCGGTGTTCGGTGCCAGAGCGATCCCCAGCCCGGCTCGCTCGAGCGCCTCGGCGCCGGCGAACTGATCGGTTGAGAACGGCAGCACGATGAGTGGTACATCGAACGCCAAAGCCTCAGTGACACTGTTATTGCCGCCGTGCGTCACCGCTGCTGCTGCCTGTTCGAGCAGGGTGACCTGTGGCAGGAACTCGCGGACTAGCCACGATTGCGGGATCTCCCCGAGCGCTTCCCGCTGCGACGACCCGTGTGCGATTGCGGCACGAACCCCGAGGTCGCGTAGGGCGGCGGCGACGCGGGCGAGCACGTCGCCGCGCACCGAGAGAAAGCTGCCGAAGCTGACGTAGACGAATGGCTCGTCGCTGGCCTGCAGCCACGACGCCACCTCAGCGTCGGGGGCTTCCGGCCGCAGCGAGGATCCGATGCAGGTGTGCGGTGGCAAGAGGGCGGCTCGGTCTGCCGGCATGAGTGCTGCGGGATAGTTGAACACGAGAAAGTCGCCGTGCTCGGCGAACGCGTCAGGTGACGGAGCACGATCCGGGGCAATCTCGTGGAGTGCCGCATTCCATTCCTCGGTGAAGCGCTCGCTCACCTCGCGGCACAGCTCGCGCAGCTCGTCGAGTTCATCGGGATCCGGTGTGAACGCGTCGGGCCAGGCCGGCGGGTAGCCGTAGAGTTCGCCCGCAGCAGGCAGTGGCAGCGCGGTCGGATGACCCAGCACCACGTCGACGTGGGAAACGCCGGCAGCCTGCAGTGCGAGCCGCGCGCTGAACGCGAGGTGGTCGACGATGATCTCGTCAGGCTGCACTCGCTCGATGATGTCGAGGACGCGCCCTGCGGTAGCGACGGGTTCCCACATGAGGTCGTGCAGGCGAGCGCGCGCTTGGAATGCCAACGTCTCGATCATCCCTCCGTGCGTCGCCGCGAAGAATCCGCGCAGCGCGTCATCTTCGCCCCGGGGCTGCTCCTCGGCGCGGATCGTGCCGGGGTTCGAGCCTTGGCTGAGCTGCAGGGGTTCTTGATCGTAGCCGAACGCGGCGACGATCTCTGCAGTCGCTTGTCCGGTGGCGACAACCACTCGGTGCCCGTGTTCGCGCCACACACTGCCCATTGCCGCGAGCGGGTACAGGTGTGAGGCGTAGTCGGGGCTGATGATGAGGAGAGTCACGAATGGCCGTCCGATCCGAGGGTATGCACGAGGGGGCGTGGATGGGCAGAGAGAAGAGGTTTGAGGGAGGGCTGCCGTTGGAGCCGCTGACCCGTCTCGTGCGAATGCGCCGTAGCGGAGGCGTAGATGCGCGACAGATTGGCGGCCATCGTGCGGATCGAGAACCTTTCGAGCACCGCACGGCGTGCGCGTTCGGCCCGCTTCGCGGCGTGTGGACTCGCGGCAATGGTGAAAGCCTCGGCCAGCGCAGCGCGCAGTTTGGCACCGTTCGACGTGTCGGTGAGGAAGCCGGTTTCGCCGTGAACGAGATAGGTTGCTGGGCCGCCTCGCTGGGGAGCAACGACGAAGAGGCCGGCAGCGAGGGCCTCCAATATTGCAAGCCCGAACTCTTCTTTCACACTGCCGCACACGTAGACCCCATGAGGCGCTGCAAACCCGGGAAGACCGATCTGCGCGGCCGCCATCCACCGCGCGGTGACCGCGTTTGGGCGGTGGCCGGCGAGCAGCAGCCCGAAATCAGCCCGATGTGCCGGATCGACCAGCGCGTCGATGCGTGCGAGTTGTTCGGTCTCGTCGGGCGAGGGGGTACGCAGATCGCCGCCGACGATCAGTAAGTTGCAGCGATCGCGCAAATCTGAACCGGCCCAGGCGGCGACGACGTCAGCCATTCCTTTGACGCGGTGCAGTCTTCCGACTGACAGCAGCAGGGGAAGTGTTCGCCGTGCCGCCGGGAGCGCGTTGAGGAGCTGTTGCAGTTGCGCGATCGCGGGCGACGCGGGTGAGCCGATCGCCGCGTCGGTTGCCTCGGCGACGGCGTCATCGATCACCTGCACGTCGATGCCTTCAGCGATCGCGGAGAATTGGGAGGAAAGCGCGGCGTCACTTCGGCGCGCACGCCCATTCCCAGTGGCGGTACCGGCGATATCAATGCTCACGAGTCGCGCGAAATCTTCGCGCAAGTGCTCCCGCGGCATGAGCACCGTGTGATGTGCCGAGTGGGCGAGGTCGTGTACGAGTCGGGTGCGGAACCAATAGCGATCAGCCGCGTCGTGCTCGCCGAAGTTTTCGCGAGTCAGCGTGCCGCTGTGTTCAAGCGTTTCGATGAGCGCGTGTGGATCAGGGGCGGCAGTGAACACTATGGCGACGCCGGCGGCGCGTGCGACGTGCCAGGCGGCAAGCGTTCCGACATCGGCCATGCGCAAGTGCACGGCGTCGACGGGGCCATGACGGCGCAGTGCTCGCGCGATGCCGCGTCTTGCCGAGATGTAGTTCGACCAGGCGTCGTCAGCGCTCGTCGCAGTGACGGCGAGCGGTACGGTGTCGTAGGTGTGATGAGTGGAGAGGGCTCCGGGAGGCGTCGCTGGCAGGTGTGCGCTGTGCGCGCGACGGGGAGCGTCACCGCGCTCGCGCGAGAGCGTGACAACGCGTGAGACTGCGCCAGATTGCCCGAGAGGTTCTTGGCCGCCCTCCCGGACTGCGGGATCGACCAGCGCATCTCCCAGCCGCACCAGGAGCGTCGCGATACCCCCGTTGTTGCCGCTCCCGACGCGGCGCAGTTCGGCATCAATGTCGGCGCCGAGGAAGAGCTGAGCAACGGTCACGCCGGCGCGCCCAGATTGGGCTCCACACTCTTTCGTGCGCGCAGCGCGATCCTCGGAGAGGTTCGCGACAGCTGCTGCAGCAGCTTCGCGGACGGGCGCAGGCTCCTGATCATCGGCCTCCATGTGCTGGATCAGGTCGATGGCGTTCGGCGTGTGCAGCAGTCCGAGCGTCTCGACGAGGAGTCGGCGCGAGTGAGCACTTGAGCCCTGTGCGAGCGCTGTAATGAGGTGCCGTGTGATCAGTCTGGCGTGTACCCGGCCCCACTCCTCCAAGCACTGTTGCGCGAGCATGCCGCCGAGACCGCCCGTCATTACCATTTCCAGGAGGGCGTCGACGGTGGACTCGCGAAATGGGCGAGAAGCGCAAGCCCAAGCGGCGTGCTCACGAATGTGCGCGCGGCGATCCCGCACGGCCTCTTCGAGGAGCTCGTCCACAGTGTGATGATCGATGCGAACCGCTGCGTGCAATGCGGCGATGGCGAGCACCTGGTCCGTGCCTGCCAGCGCTTCGATCACAGCAGCGAGCGCTTCGGCGATTGCGGGCTCAGTATCGTTTCCGTGCACTGGCGCTGAGGCGAATTCGTGCGACAGTGCAAGAGCGCGCGTAAGCGTGTCTGCGGCGCGAACCTGCTGCAGGTGAGTGACCACTCCCATTGGGACCTTCGATCCGACTCTCGGTTTGTAAGCTTTTTGGTTACTTCTTTTAATTACACAGTTTCTAAGTTAACCTACTCGCGGTGAGAAGCCCAGCACGAAGATCATGCGACGGATGGCTGCAGTGCTGTGAGGCGCTCAGTATCGGTCTGAACGAGAAGCGAGTACAGCCGTGAAGCAACGATCCGCGACGCGTGAAGTCAGGCCTGAAGACGAGCGGTTGCCTTGGAGCAAGAACCTCGCCTACGGCATGCAGCACGTGCTCAGCATGTACGGAGGCATCATCGCGCCACCGCTCATCATTGGCACGGCGGCCGGCCTCACGAGCGCCGAGATTGGCGTACTCATCGCCAGCTGCCTGTTCATCGGCGGTCTCGCGACGCTGCTGCAAACCATCGGCATCCCGTTCTTCGGAAGCCAACTCCCGCTCGTGCAGGGCACCTCGTTCGCCTCGGTCGCGACGCTCACGGCGATCATCGAGGGCGGTGGGGGCATGCCGGACGTATTTGGCGCTGTACTCGCTGCCGCCGCAGCCGGATTCTTGATCGCTCCGTTCTTTGCCCGCATCGTGCGATTCTTTCCACCCGTGGTCACGGGTGTGGTCATCACCATCATCGGCGTATCGCTGATCCCGGTTGCCGCGCGCTGGGCGATGGGTGGCAATGCGAGTGCCCCCGACTACGGCAGCATCGCGAACATTGCGCTCGCCGCAGGAACGCTGCTGATCGCACTGCTGCTCTCGCGCGTGCGGGCGTTCGGGATCGCTCGCTTGGCGATCCTGCTCGCCCTCGTCATCGGCACCGTGATCGCGCTGCTCCTCGGCAAAGCAGACTTCTCGTCGGTCGCGAACGGTGCGATCTTTGCCGTGCCGCAACCCTTCGCCTTCGGTTGGCCGACGTTCGAGATTGGCGGCGTCATTTCGATGTTTGTCGTTGTGCTCGTGATCCTCACTGAAACGACCGCCGACCTCCTTGCCGTCGGTCAGATTACCGGTTCCCAGGTCGACTCTCGCCGGATCGCCGATGGACTTCGAGCTGACATGCTCTCGAGCGTCGTCGCGCCCGTCTTTAATACGTTCACCCAGAGTGCTTTTGCGCAGAACGTCGGACTCGTCGCCATCACTGGTATCAAGAGCAGATTCGTCGTGGCGACCGGCGGTGGCATCCTCGTCGTGCTCGGACTGTTGCCCGTGCTCGGCCGCGTCGTCGCAACTCTGCCCACTGCGGTGCTCGGCGGCGCGGGAATCCTGCTCTTCGGCACTGTCGCTGCCTCGGGTATCCGCACACTGAGCAAGGTGCAGTATGAGGGCACTTACAACATGCTGATCGTCGCCGCATCTCTCGCGATCGGCTGCATTCCCGTGGTGCAACCCGACTTTTTCGATCAGTTTCCGACCTGGTTCAGCACGATCTTCCACTCGGGCATCAGTGCCGCTGCGGTCACCGCAGTGCTCTTGAACCTGCTCTTCACCGAATTGCTCCCGGCGCGGCGCCGACAGGCGGCCGCCGCTGCGTGAGTTCGGCACTCCGCGGAGTGCGAGCTGCACGCTGCGTCCCGCGCATCGAACCC
This sequence comes from Leucobacter musarum subsp. musarum, assembly GCF_001273845.1. GTDB lineage: Bacteria > Actinomycetota > Actinomycetes > Actinomycetales > Microbacteriaceae > Leucobacter > Leucobacter musarum. The sequence goes on along the minus strand of NZ_JHBW01000069.1, from coordinate 159,229 downwards.
GGTGAGCGGATGTCGAGGTCCTCTCATTTTGCCGAACCCCTCTCATCTCGCCGAACGCTACCCATGTGCGCGTGCACTTCGGGGGCATTCGGCGAGATGAGAGGGGTTCGGTGCTGAAGCGCTGCTCAGGCGCGCTATTCGAGGTTCGCCACCGGATCCGGGTCGTTCGGATCGTCTGCGTCCGCTTCGCCGAACTCAGGGCTCTGCACGAATCCGTCTTCGAGAATGTGCTCCCCTGGCTCTGGAGGGTTCGCGAGCGGTGCCCGACCTTCCTCAGGGCCATCGGGGTTCGCGCTGGTGCGGTTCATCGTCATGGTTTGCTCCCTTGCGTCTGCGTGATTCCAGACTGCGCTGATGGGCAGCCGATCGCGAGGGGGTGGCCGTGTGTGAGCACTCGGCGTAGGGTGCGCGGTCGGGTTCAGTTCGCCGCGAGAATTGCGTCGAGTGCCGCCTGACCGAACAGCGGGTTCGACGCGTTGCCCAGCTCGGCGACCCACACGTCGCCCGAGAAGGCGTACCAGACGTAATGCGGCCCGAGCCCCATTTGCAGTTCCCGAATGTATGTAATTGTGCTGCCTGATTCCGCCCGCACGAATTCCGAGTCGTTGAGTGCGGCAATGAGTGCCTCGCGCGCCTCGGGCGTGAGTATCGCGGTGAACACCGACGTGATGTTGTCGCTGTTGGGTGGGGACCACGAGCAATACTGCGCCTGCGCGGCGCTCAGATAGGTGTCGGCGGCGACCGGCCCCAGCACGCGCGAGATGTGCTGGTCGCGCAGATTCGGTTGCTCGTGGAAGGTCTCAAGGTTGTCGATGCCCGACAGCTGCACGGCGCGCTCAAGCGGAATGAGTTCGTCGCACCCAGGCAACACCGTAGCGGCGGGCGGCGACGTCTCAGCGGGCGTTTCCGTGGGCGTCGGGGATGTGGTCTGAGTGGGCGTCGCGGTCGGGCTCGCGGTCGCGGTGGGTGCGGCAGAAGTCGGCGCGGGATCGCCATCGCTCTCGTCAGCGCAGCCTGCCAGGGCAAGGGTCAATACGGCGGCCGAGGCGGCCAGCGCGAGTCGCGACGTCGAGGCTCCCATGCTCGAGACACTATCGGAGCCCGATCCAGAAAGATATGGGTTAGGCGAGCGGATGCGGCGCCATGCCGCCGTGTTCGCCGCCAGCGTCGTCGAGCAACTCGTCTTCCTCAGGTTTCGGGTCGCGCGCATCGGCGTAACTGAACCCGAGAGCCGCGATCGCCAGTGCGAAGGCGAGAATGCCGAGCGGGTTGCAGAGGGCCAGTGACATCTCGGTTGAGAAAGACGACCCGGCTGCGAGGCTCATGATCGAGAGGAGTTCGTCGCCGACGCGATCCGGCACCGTCAACCCGAACCCGATCGCGCACACCCACGCCAAGATCAGCGAGACGATCGTGCTGCGGCTCGTGCGGCGACCGCGCGACGCGGTGACGCGCACGCGCCGGGCGAGCCAGATCTGCAGCCATGCGAACACCAGGCCGATCGTGGGCAGATACCACCAGGTCAGGCTGCCGCCGATTCCGAACGGCCAACGACCGACCGCCATCCACAGCGCCAAGACCACTCCGACGATCGCGATACCGCGACTCTGCACGCGCACTACATCCACCCATTTCGCCAATCGAACCCGTGGGCGATCTGCGTGACCCGCCCGGGATAACGCTACCGGGTCGACAGATTTCGCATTGGCCAAGCTTCAGTGCTATTCTCTAACGGTTGTCATCGCAAGGTGGCCGCGCCCCGATAGCTCAGTGGTAGAGCACTTCCATGGTAAGGAAGGGGTCGCCAGTTCAATCCTGGCTCGGGGCTCTGACTCTCTGGCTCGCATTCGTGCGGGCCAGTTTGGCTGAGTAGCTCAGCTGGTTAGAGCGCACGACTCATAATCGTGAGGTCGCGGGATCGAGCCCCGCCTCAGCTACAGAGAGTCACGAGAAAACCCCCGGGCGCACCGGGGGTTTTCTCGTGTGTGGGCTGGTACTCCGTGACCCTCATGCCGTCGTCACGGAGCGAGACCCTCGGTGGCATCGGGATCCTGCTGATCGGGCAGGTTCGTTGACTCCGGTGCATCCGGGCTCGCGGGCTGAGTCGGAGCGTCGAGGTCGGCGCCTTCTTCGAACTGATCGATGCGGGGCTGCTCAGGCTCTGTCGCGGGGTCGATCAGTGGATTGTTGCCCGCGGGGCCGAGATCTTCGGGGTTCGGATTTTGCAGATTCGTTGACATGTCGAGTCCCTTCGTTCGTGGAGTACCAGGTTGCGTGCGTTACCCTCGCGGAGCACAGGGGGTGGCGCTGTGCTGACTCGCTGCTTACAGTGCGAGTGCGCTCCGTCTTCGACCGGTGGAGGGTCTGAAAGTGTGATGTCGGTGGCGGGGCATAGCCTGGATGCATCGCGGCACCGCCCGGGCTGCGAGCTTAAAGCTCAGGAGTTTCTATGCCGCCGCGTACCCGCAATGCTTTTCAGGCGCCTCAGCTCGACGACCTTTGCCTAAACGGGCTTGAGAGTGGTGGTGTCGAGATGCTCGCGCCGCGAGGCGTGTACGAGCTGCAGAGATTCGACACGGTCGACATTTCCGGCCTATCGCTCGCCGGTGCCCAGTTCACCGAGTGTGCGTTCGAAGCGGTGCAGGCGCATGAGGCAGATCTGCAGAGCACTCGATTTATCGACTCGAGATTCGAGCACCTGACGTCGCCGGTGCTGCCGATGCGGCGCACGACCTGGAAAGGGGTCGAGCTCTCGACGTCTCGGCTCGGCGCGGTCGAAGCCTACGATGCTGAATTAGCGCGCGTGCGCGTTGATGGGTCAAAGCTCGGCTGGCTGAACTTTCGCGCTGCGAAACTCCATGACGTGCACTTCGTGAACTGCCACATCGATGAACTCGACCTCGAAGGCGCCGAGTTGGTGCGCGTCGCCTTCGACAACTGCACCGTCGACAAGCTGGTGCTGACCGGGGCGCGGTCGCAGCACCTCGATCTGCGAGGGCTCGACTTCGCCTCGATCGCCGGTATCGATGGCCTGCGTGGCGCACGCATCTCGACGCACCAGGCAACCGACCTGCTCGACATCTTCGCGTCGCAGCTCGGCATCGAGATCGCCTGACTCCTCACATGCACTGATCTGTAAGAATCAAACAAAGAAACAATCTAAGATAAATGCGACGCTGAACTCTGGGGAGGATCCATGACACACGACCAGCAGCCCGAAGCGAAACACGCCACCGACGCGACGCTCTATCGCCCCACCGGGCGCCGTGAAACGAAGCCTGGCGCCGCAACCGGCGTCCACCTGGACCCGGGCGCGAAAGTGCCGAGCGCTACGGCGGCGACCGCCGATGGGCCGGAGCACACGAGCGCACCGTTCGGCTACGATGCGATTCTGCTCTCAGGCTTTGGCGGCCCCGAGGGGCAAGACGACGTGCTGCCGTTCTTGCGTAACGTGACCCGAGGTCGCGGCATCCCCGATGAGCGGCTCGAAGAAGTCGCCCACCACTACCGGCATTTCGGGGGCGTGAGCCCGATCAACGACCACAACCGCGAACTGCTCGCGGCGCTGAACGTCGTTCTCGATCGTGCCGGGCTCGACATGCCCATCTACTGGGGCAATCGCAACTGGGCGCCCTACCTCGATGAGGCCCTGCAGCAAGCCGCCGCAGACGGCGTTCGTACGATGCTGGCGATTCCCACGAGCGCGTACTCCTCGTACTCGTCCTGTCGCCAATACCGGGAGGACTGGGCCGACGCGCTCGAGGCGTCGGGGCTGCAGCAGACCCTACGCATCGATAAAGTGCGACAGTTCTTCTCGCACCCCGGGTTTCTGCAGCCGTTTATCGAGGGGGTTCGTGCCGGGGTCGAGCAAGCGATCGCAGCCGGGCATCCCCTCGAGCAGATCGAAGTCATGTTCGCCACCCACAGCATCCCGACCGCTGATGCGGAGCTCTCAGGAGCCGGTCTCTTCACCGACGTAGATGGAGGCGGGTACGCCGCACAACATTTTGCCGCCGCCGCCGAAGTGATCGCACGGGCTGCGCCCGAAGCGACCTGGCAGCTCGTCTACCAGTCACGCTCGGGCCCACCGTCGCAGCCCTGGCTCGAACCCGACATCAATGACGCGATCAATGCGCTCGAGCAGCGCACCGCAGTCGTCATCGTGCCGATCGGCTTCGTCAGCGACCATATGGAAGTCATGTGGGATCTCGACGAAGAAGCCACCGAGACAGCGACGGAGCGCGGGCTCTGGGTGACGCGTGCACCCACACCCGGGGTGCACCCCGCGTTCGTTGACGCACTCGTCGACCTGGTGCAAGAGCGCATCGAGGGCCGGCCGGTATCTGAGCGAGCAAATACCACGACGATCGGTCCGTGGTTCGACGTATGCCGCCCCGGATGCTGCGAGAACCCGCGGCTCGGGTTCAAACCGGCAATCGCCGGCCTCCAGCCCTGAATGAGCTGCATCACACGAGAGCGGCCCCGGCCCCGCAGCAAGCGGAGCCGGGGCCGTGTCACCGTGCACGGATGCATTGGGGTACACCACGGTCGAGCGACGGTGACACCATCCGATTCTCGCTGACATCGTGCGAAGCGCCACCCCCTTGCGGTCGTGCGAAACGTCACACTCGCTATCTATTTATCGGTAAACGTGCAAGGCTGCGCACATGGGGTACATCTTGCACGGAGAACGCGAGTATCAGTTCGAAGACCGAACACTCGCACACTTAAAAACAGTCATCGGTCAAAAACTCGCGAAGCGAGAGGGGTTCTTCCTCTCTTGGACGCAACCGCCCGAAGAGGGCAGCGGGCGCAACTCGCTCTGGATCTCGGAGCACACGACCATCGCCTTCCGGTTCAGCGGGGCCAAAGCTCCCGAGCTCAACCCTGAGTGGTTGCACGTGCTCGCGGCGCTGTCGCACTCGACTCGGGGATTGACGGTCATCTCCGAATCCGAAGCGGCGAAGTACGCGAAACGCAACCCGCTGATCGCATAGCCGCGAGCAGGTGCTGCGCGACCTATCTGGCCGCTGACGCGTTGTATTTGAAGCCGACATGGGAGTCGGTGAAGCCGAGCCGCAGGTAGAAACGATGGGCGGACTCGCGCGCAGCATCAGACGTGAGCTGGACCATCGGAGTGTGCAGCTCGGGTGCCGCGGTGTGCATGACCCAGCGCATGAGCGCACTCCCGATACCGCGCGAGCGTGCGTGTGCCGCAACGCGCACGGCCTCGACCAGTAGCCGAGACGCGCCCTGGCGAGCCATGCCAGGGATGCGCGTCAGCTGAAGCGTGCCGATCGGATAGTCATCGGCGCCAACGACAACGATCAGTTCATTCGCATCGTTGCGAATGATGGCGTCCAGGGCCGCCGCGTACGCCGGCCGATCGGATGCGTCACCGGTGTCGCCGCGGCTCGCGCTGATCGGGTCTTCGGCGAGCAGCGCGATCAAGGCATCGAGGTCGTCACGTGAAGCGCGCCGCAGACGCAATCCAGGTGCTGCGTCGGTCAGGTCGATGGGCAGCTCGAGCTCGGCGATCATGCGTCCATCTTGGCAGGATCCCACTCGTGCGATGCTGCCGAACGCACGATGGCCCCGGTCCTGAGGGGACCGGGGCCATCGTGTTTCCAGAGGGTTAGAAGTCGAAGAGTTCTCCGAGGAAGCCTTCGCGCTTGCGCTTGCGCGGCCGACCGCGGTCGTCATACCCGCGATCGTCGTAGCCTCCACGGCGGTCGTCGTATCCGCGACGATCGTCATATCCGCGCCCGCGATCTTCGAGGCGAGGCTGGGCGGCGCCGTACGGTGCTGAGGCGCGGGGGTCAGGGATCACCGCCGCGGGTGCGACGGGCGCGACCACCGGGGCGATGAGCGGTGCGGTGGGTGCGGCAGGGCTCTCGGCGGCGACGCGGTCGAGAATCTTGTCGAGCTCACCGCGATCCAGCCAGATGCCTCGGCACTGGGGGCAGTAATCGATCTCGACGCCGGATCGCTCCGACATGACGAGGGCGGACTGGTCGATGGGGCACTGCATGAGGTCTCCTTGCGCAAGTGGAGCTCTGAGGGGCTCCGGTTAGGGGAAGAGCAGGCCTGTGACCAGGTACGTGCCCACCGACACCACGAGTGCGGCGGGAACGATGAGGGCGGTGAACGTCTTCGGGTTACGAATGGAACGCTTGGTGGTGGTCACAGAAATACTCCTTGAAGTGAGGGGATCAGGGCCGTGCAGCGCATGCGAGATGCGCTGTCGGTGGCGTGCACCGAGCCCTGGAACGGGACGAAAAGGGGCGTGCGTGACGGTCGCCAGGTGCGATCGCCGTGCGCACGACAGATCAGGTGCGACTGATCGACAGATGCACGAGCGATGGTCGAAGGTGCAGCAGTGGTGGCACCGAGTGACGTTGCACGCGTGCGGCTCGGGCGCGTGCGGCCTGTGCAAATCGAGACGCGTGCGTGCGGCTCGCGAGAGTGAGGGCGAGCGCGAGGAGCACGGCCAGGAGGCCAAGTGCGACGAGCTCGGCGGCATCGATTCCGGGCAACGAGCCCGGGTCGCGACGCTCAAGCTCCATGTCTGCGGCACCCTCGAGTGTTGCCGGGGTGGCGGCCGTGACGGCGGCCACGTCAGAGCTGATCATTACCGGCACGGCGGCGGGTTCCGCCTGCGATGAGTGAGCGACGGCATCGGGCATGGCGAGCATGCCGAACAACCCGAGGCAGAGTGATGCGACGGCGATCAGCCACCACGTACCGCCGAGGTGCGGTCGCGTCAGGGCTGCCTGTGGAATTGTCGTTCGTTGCATCGTTCACCCCCTCGGTCTGTGCGATGTCGGCGCATCACCGCATCAGCGATGACTCCGAAACGGTAGCAACCGAGGCTGAGTGAAAGTATAACGGCGAGGTAACGGTGGACTGGGTTTAGAAAAGAATTAAAGTCAACTTTTAAGATAGGTCGGCGCGTCGCAACACGCCGCAGCGGCCGCGTGCCATGCTGTCGGCGACCCTGCGATTCCTCTGTGCGGAAATCGCGCATTGAGATGACTGTTCCGGGTGGGAACACGAATGTACAGTTCGTGGACGCAGGCGTAGCGGTAGACCCGGATGGATGCGCAATGCAGTACCCCATGACGCCCAGCGACCTTGCGAACGAGCTGGGACACGACCCCGGTCAGCACCCCGGAAATCGCGTGCGCAAGTTCTTACGCCTGCGCTATCCCGACCATCCGCGTCACCAGCCCTGGGAGCTCGACGAAGACATGGCGAATGCGGTGCGTGCGCACTTCAAGGTGCGCGAGCATTTCAACCGTCGGCCCGGGCGTCGCCCACGACTGCTCGACCGCTGACACCCGGTCGGTGCGACGCGCGAGCTTGCACGGCCTGAGCGAAGGCGCTGTGCTGGTTACGCGACGCCGTCGAGTGCTGCGGTGAGCTGCCGCAGCACTCGCGCCGTTGTCTGTGCGTCGACTTCAGAAATGTCGTTTGCGGTACCGATGAGTGCCGCGTGGTGCTCCTCGAACGCCGCGTCGACCTCGTTCACTGCGACGCCGGTCGGCTTCAAGTAGCGAGCTCGGCGATCGGTCGGATGCGGATCACGCGTGACGAGCGACTTCTTCACCAGTCGATCGATCACGTTCGTGACGTTGGCACTCGACGTTCTGAGCATGCTGATGAGATCTTTCGGGCTGATCGGCTGGTCATTCCGGTCGGCCTGCACGATGTAGCGGAGCGCGCGCAGATCTTGGCTATGCAGACCCGAGTGATCGAGGGAACGCGCCTCTTGGCGCTGCTGCGCGCCGCGAAGATGCTGCATGGCGGTGATGAGTTCGCGAGCGGACTCGGTAATGGGGTCAGCTGAGTACAGGTGCTCCTCTTCGCTGCTGACGATATTCTTCACTACCCGATTCCTTATCCAAAGCTCTCACGTGATGCAGGCCCATTTTAGGGCAGAAACACATGGTGAACGCCAAGAACCCGTGAGAGTCTTCCGTCGCCTAAGCGCGCGCAGCCCGCACTTTGAACCACAGCGTCAATTCTCGCGCCGCACGGGTGGTGGCTTCGCTATCTGCGTTCTGCTCGAGATCGGCGAATGTGTCACGGAATCCTTTGGGTGCCGGAGACTGTGGGGTGCGCATGCGTTCGTACCCCATCGTCCAGCTCGTGAACTGGCGTTCGGAGATCGACTCGTCGATCAGTACGGTGAGGTCGCGGTGCCGATCATCGGCGCGCAGCGACTGGAGCAGCGCGTCGATGTGCGTCGGGTCGCCCTCGAGAAACTGCACGAAGCTTCCGCTGCGGTACGACAGCATGCCGGTCACCCCCAACCGCTCGTTGCGCTCGCGAGCCTGCTGCAGCAGTGCATCGAGCTCGCTCTCGCTGAAGGCGCGCGTCGCGGTACTCGAATACACGAGAGACCGCAGTTCGCTGCCCGGTGTGGCGGAGGTGGAGGGGTGAAGCGTCATGTCACGCGGCTCCGGTTTCTGCGTATGCATCGCCGGATGCCGCGGTCAGGGCCGCCATGGCCGCCTCAAGATTGGCGTGCTCGCCGATGGGCTGCGAGAACTGGTCGCAGACGACGTACGTGCCGGGAGCCTCGCGGTCGATGGATCCCAGAAATTCGCCTCCGCGACTGCCGACAAAAAAATCGTCTTCAATGCGGGCCCAGGTGATATCACCGGGGTGTGCGGGCGTGCGGTCACTCATCAGAAGTGCCTTTCTCCATCAGCAAGAGGTCGCACAGGACGCACGGGTGACAGGTGCCGAGAATTGGTGGTCGTGTTTATCGTAGCGCTCGCACGTCTGATGACTCCGGCGGCGTTTCGCCTGTTGTCACGCGTGTTCGCAATTCGTGCGCCGCTCATAGGGCGGCTGCGATGCTCATGCGACGCGACCTTCATCAGACTCGGCATCCTCCGACGGCAGGTGTACGTCGTCGACGGCGATGTTGACCTCGACGACTTCCAGACCGGCAAGTTCGGATACGGCGCGGGCGACAGCGGTGCGCACCTGGGCAGACACCGTGTGAATCGGTGACGGGTATTCGACCACGATCGTCACATCGACTGCGGCCTGCGTCTCACCGACCTCGACCTTGACTCCCTGAGTCAGATCGGTGGCGTTGATCGCATCGCGGATCGCACCGAGCGTGCGCGCGCCACCGGATCCGAGCGCGAAGACGCCAGGAACCTCTCGCGCGGCGATACCGGCAACCTTGGCGACGACGTGGTCGGCAATGGTCGTTCGACCTGCGGTCGCTCCGGTCGCCGCCGCGGCGTCAGAGGCGGACTGCTTCGCGGTGACTCGGTCGACGCGGGGCGCTGCGGGGGTGGTGGGCTTCGCGGTGTCGGCCATGATGGCTCCTATCTCATTGGGTGAGGAAAAATCCACGTGCTTGTGGCGCGTGAACCGAGCGCGGTAGCGTCGCTCACAAGTAAGAGGGCGATCGCGGCACAATCGTCACAAAAAAGTTTCGGGAGGCTCTGACGAACGCGAACGAGGCCTGGCGTGGCGATATCTCAGAGGTGGGTGACGCGATACTCGTCGCGCGCGCCATCGACCAAGATGCGCGGGCGTTCCGTGAGATCGTGCGTCGCTACAGCAGGCTGATGCGCGCCTACGTCGCCCGGCTGCTGGGGTCGCAGTCGGAGGCCGACGATGTGGTGCAAAACGCGTTCGTTGTTGCGTGGCGCAAGCTTGAGACGCTGCGTGATCCGTCTGCGCTGAAACCGTGGCTCATGCGTGTCGCGAGCCACGAGGCGACGGCGGTCCTGCGACAGCGGGCTCCGCAGGTGCCGATCGACGCCGTCGCCGAGACCGCCTCGCCCGGCCCCGGCCCCGATCGCGTCGTCGTGCAGCGCGCGCAGGTCTCCGCCGTGTCGGCGGTGCTCGGTACGCTTCCAGAAACGCAGCGGCAGTGCTGGTTGCTTCGGGAGATGGCAGGCTTGAGCTACGAGGAAATCGCCGCGGAGCTCGGAGTACCGGCGAGCACCGTGCGCGGGCAGTTGGCCCGGGCGCGAACCGCGATCACCGTGAGTATGGAGGGATGGCGATGAGCGAACACGATCCACGACTCGAGTGCGGCCGTACGCTCGGCGACGTCAGTTCTTTCCTCGATACCGAGGTTGCCGAGCAAGATCCGCACATCTCCGAGTGTCCCTACTGCCAGAACGCGCTCGAGGCCTTGAGTGGCTCATCGGGTGCGGCTCGAGCGCTGCTGGAGTCCGAAGCCGAACAGCTGCCGGAGCCGTCGTCGAACTGGTTCGCGGGCATTATGGATGCGATCGCACTCGATCTGCAGGCGGGGCGCGCACTCCCGATCTCGCACCCCGACCCGCGCGTCACCATCTCCATTGATGAGGGAGCGGTGAAGTCGCTTCTGCGAGCGACGGGCGACGGGGTACCCGGCGTCATCGTCGGTTCGGTCGTGTTGTCGGGCGACGTCGAGACTCCCGAAGCGCCAGTTGGTATTACGCTCAGCATCAGTGCGGAATGGTCAGTGAGTATCCCTGAAGTGAGCGAGCGGCTGCGGATCGAGGCCGCCCGAGCGTTGGGTCAGCACACGGAGTTGCGCGTCGAACGCATTGATATCGAAGTTGTGGATGCGCACGGCTATCGCCAGAAAGAGGGTGCCTGATGCCTGTGGAATCACACGCTGATGATCCGGTGCGCGCGGAGGCAGACGCAGACGCGGTTGCCGGGGTTCCCGGAGTCGCAGCGGTCTATCCCGAGCGTGCGGGCCTGCGTGCAGTTGCCGAGTCGGTCACTCGGCGGCTCGCCTCGCAAGAATCCATCGCCGCAGCAGTCACCATCGCCACCGACCGCGAGGCGGTGACGCCGGAAGTGGCGCGTGCGGTCGCGGATGCGCTGCTTACCGAGACCGCGTCGACCGCGTCGACATCGCCTGCGGGCGTTGTTCGCGTGCGCGTGGCACGCATCGCGGAGTCGTGAGGAGTCGCGTGCGCGGCACCGGTCGCGTGCGCCGCGCACTGTGGTGGGGTGCCGACTACCTCGCTGCGCTGCGGTGGCAGGTCGCGGCTCGCTTCTCTCGCAGCAGCCCAGGTGACTTCCGTTCGGGTGCCGGATCGCCGGTCGTGATCATTCCCGGCGTGTACGAGCCGTGGCGCTTCATGCTCCCGCTGATCCGTCATGTGCACGCACTCGGGCACCCGGTGCACGTGCTCGATCCGCTGCGCAGCAACCGTGTTCCAGTGGTGGATGGCGCGCGCATGGTCGATGCGTTCCTTGCCGCTACTGAGATCACCGATGCCGTCGTGATTGCGCACAGCAAGGGAGGTCTCGTCGGCAAGCACGTGATGGCCTTCGGCGAGCACGCCGATCGGGTGCGCGCAATGGTGGCCATCGCAGCGCCCTTCGGGGGCTCGCGGTACGCGCGACTCATGCCGGGGCGCACGCTGAGAGCGCTGTCGCCGGTTGATCCCACCATCCGCCTTCTGGTGGCGGCCCCCGAGGCCAACGCGCGCATCACGTCCGTCTTCGCGGCCTTCGACCCGCACATTCCCGAGGGCAGCGAGTTACTCGGCGCGCACAATGTGCGCATCGACACGGGGGGTCACTTCCGCATTCTCGACCACCCCGAGGTGCTCGAAACGGTGCGCACGGTGCTCGCCGAGACCGGGGGTCGGTGAGCTTATAGTTCACCGGAGGTGCGGAGTGCAACCCGTGCGGGTGATCCCGCAGCCGCGCAGCATTTCTGCGTACCCTGGCGATGATCGGGGGAATCATGGGCGAGAGCAGCGAGCAGCGGACAGACGAACTCAGTGCACCGACGGGTGCGGAGCGCGAGTATCGGGCGATCCCGAGCACTGGCCGGGCAGCGCCCCGGGCACTGGTGCTCGGAGCGACCGGATACCTGGGCGGGCGGCTCGTGCCGCGGCTGCTGCGCGCCGGGTATCGCGTGCGTACGCTGTCGCGCTCGGCAGAGCGCATCCGGGCCTTCCCGTGGTCGGGTGAAATCGAGGTCGAGGTGGGCGACGCCGCCGACGCCGATGCGGTGCGCCGGGCCACCGACGGGGTCGACGTCGTGTTCTATCTGGTGCATTCGATGTCGAGCGGCACTGCGTTCGCCGTGCAGGATCGCGAGATCGCCGAGAACGTCGCCGCCCGTGCGCAGGAGGCCAGGGTGCGGCGCATCGTCTACCTCGGCGGGTTGCACCCGGAGGGGGTGCAACTCTCGCCCCACCTGGCATCGCGCAAAGAGGTGGGGGAGATCCTGCTCGGTTCGGGGGTGCCGACGCTCGTGCTGCAGGCGGGAGTGGTGATCGGATCGGGCTCGGCGTCGTTCGAAATGGTGCGCCATCTGACGGAGGTGCTGCCCTACATGCCGGCGCCGAAGTGGGTGCGCAACTTCATTCAGCCGATCGCCGTGCGAGACGTGCTCCACTACCTGCTGCTCGCCGCCCGGGCTGACGCTGAGGTGAGTCGTGTGCTCGACATCGGCGGGCCTGACGTGCTGCGCTACGGGCAGATGATGAACGGGTATGCCGTCGAAGCCGGGCTGCGCCAGCGCGCGATCGCTTCTCTGCCGGTGCTGACGCCGAAGCTGGCGTCGCTGTGGGTCGGTCTCGTCACCCCGGTGCCGGCGTCGATCGCCCGCCCGCTCGTCGAGTCGCTGCAGCACCGGTGCGTGATGAGCGATCACGACGTCGACGCCATTCTGCCTCGGCCGTCGTCAGGTCTGACGCCGTATCGCGAGGCGGTGCGACTCGCACTCGGCCGCATCGAACTCGACGCGATCGAGACGAGCTGGGTCGACGCGCGAGTGACCGCACCGAGCGAACCGTTGCCGAGTGACCCGGAGTGGGCGGGGCGCACGGTGTTCTCGGATGCCCGCGAACGCGAGTCGAGTGCGACGCCCGAGGCGGTGTGGGCGGTGATCACGCAGATCGGCGGTGAGACCGGGTGGTATTCGGCGCCGCGGCTGTGGGCGCTGCGCGGGTGGTACGACCGGGTCACCGGGGGGGTCGGGCTGCAACGCGGTCGACGCTCGCGAGCCCGGCTCGCCGTGGGTGACGCGCTCGACGTGTGGCGAGTCGAGGCGATCGAACCGGGTCGGGTGCTGCGCCTGCGGGCTGAGATGCGGGTGCCGGGGCTCGCGTGGCTCGAGCTCGGCGTCGAACCCACCGAGCGGGGCTCGCGGTATGCGCAGCGCGCAGTGTTCTTTCCGCGCGGCCTCGCGGGGCGACTGTACTGGCTCTCGATGCTGCCGTTCCACGGGCTGATCTTCAGTGGAATGGTCGCGCGCATCGTGTCGATCGCGGAGGGGGAACATGCCCGTCACGCGCGGTGAGCGGCCGGCCTGGCGATCCGCCACCGTGCGCCGTCATCGGCGACTGCCTCAGCGCTCGTGTCATCCATGATTTGAAAGTTCCACTGAGTGAGTAGTACAGTAAGTGTGCAATAACTCAACGGTCGAACTCGGGGGAACGGGACAGTGCCGCAGAACATTGTGAAAAATGAATCGGAGCATCTCTATGCGACCGAGCCGCTGGCCGCGGCGGGGAAAGCGCTGGCATCGGCGCTGCTGCGGCTGAGGCGGTCTGAGCACCAGCAGGAGACGCGGAGGAACGGGGCTTCGGGGCTCTCGAGCCTCGACCTCCGCGCACTCCGCTATCTCGTGCAGGCCTCGCGCGACGGCCGCCACATCGGGCCAAAAGATCTGATCGGCATGCTCGGCACCTCGAGCGCCAACGTCACGAACATTGTCGACCGTCTGGTGCGCAAGGGCTTCATTGACCGAGTGAGCCACCCTACCGATCGACGCGCCCACTATCTCGAACCCTCCGACACCGGTCGTGAGCAAGTCGATGCCGTGTTCTCCCGGCATCACGCAGCGCTCGTGGCCGAGATCGATGAGCTCGACCCCACCGAGGCCGAACTGGCCGCGCGGGTGATCGAGCGCCTCACGAGCGCACTCGACGCGCTCGACTGAACCCGGATCGGAGCATCCTCTCATGTCCACACCCGAACCTACCCGGGCCCCCTGGCGTCGCTGGATCGATCGGCTGACGCCCTGGCGGCAACGTCCCAGCGACGAGCCGCGACGGCTCGAACTCGACGATGTCAACGTCGTCGATCGGCCGATGCTCAAGCGCGCCGTCGCCGGCACCGTCGTGGGCAACCTCATGGAGTGGTACGACATCGGCATCTACGGTTACCTCGCCGTGATTCTCGGCCGCGTCTTTCTCCCTGATGCGTCGGCGGGCGCCCAGTCGCTGTTCTCGCTCGGCGTGTTCGCCGTGACCTTCGTGGCGCGGCCACTGGGCGGCATCATTCTCGGCCAGCTCGGTGACCGCCTCGGCCGCCAGAAGGTGCTCGCCTTCACTCTGATCATGATGGCCGCCGCCACGTTCTTGATCGGCGTGCTGCCCGACTTCTCGGTGATCGGCGTCTTCGCCCCGATCCTGCTCATCGTGCTGAAGCTCGCTCAGGGCTTCTCGACCGGCGGCGAGTACGCCGGCGCGACCACGTTCATCACCGAGTACGCCCCCGATCGCAAGCGCGGCTTCTACGCCTCGCTGCTCGACATGGGCTCGTACTTCGGCTTCGCGATCGGCGCCGCCTTCGTATCGGTGCTGCAGCTCACCGTTTCGGCCGAGGCCATGGACGGGTTCGTCTGGCGCGTGCCGTTCCTCGTCGCGCTGCCGCTCGGCCTCATCGCGATCTACTTCCGACTCAAGATCGAAGACACCCCGGCATTTCAGGCGGCGCAAGACGCGGCCGAGCAGGCGAGCACCGAGGCGCAGGCGGCAGAGAATGCGCCGAAGGGCGTCATCGCCCTCGTCCGCGCGTACTGGCGCGAACTGCTCACCGCATTCGTGCTCGTCGCCGCCGCGAACACGGTCGGCTACGCACTGACCTCGTACATGCCGACCTACCTCACGGGCACGCTCGGCTACGACGAGACCCACGGCACGCTGCTCACCCTGCCGGTGCTCGTCGGCATGGCGCTCTGCATCCCGCTGACCGGCATGCTGTCGGATCGCATCGGCCGCCGCAAGGTGCTCTTCATGGGCGCAGGCAGCGCGATCGTGCTCGCCGTGCCTGCGTTCCTCTTCATGATGCACGGCGCCAACTGGTCGACCCTGCTCGGGCTGGTGTTGCTCGCCGTGCCCGTCACGTTCTACATCGCGAATCTGGCGTCGTCGCTACCGGCGCTCTTCCCGACGTCGTCGCGCTACGGCGGCATGGGCATCTCGTACAACCTCTCGGTCGCGCTACTCGGAGGCACCGCGCCCGTGATCATGGAGGCGCTGGTGCAGCTCACGGGCACGGCGCTCGCGCCCGCTTTCTACGTGATCGGCACCTCGATCGCCGGCCTCATCGCGGTGTTCGTGCTCAAGGAATCGGCGCGACGCCCGCTGCCCGGTGCGATGCCGAGCGTGCTCACGGAAGAGGAAGCGGTCGAACTCGTCGAGACCCAGGATACGAACCCGGACATCGACCTCGACGAGCTGTTCCCGGAGCGCGTCGCCGATCAGGCTGACGAGCCGCAACCCGAGCCCGAGCGCGCCTAGACGGTCGACCATGAGCGATCCGGAGCGCACCGCCGACGGCCGATACATCATCGTGCACGGTCGTCGGTGGCGCGCCACGGATCCGGTGCTGCCGCCACGCCTCGTTGCCGCGCTCCGCTCGGAGCTCGGCTCGGCGCGCTCGCGCATCGGAAACCTCGACTCCGAAGACGAGAGACGGCCCGTGCGAGATCGCGTGCAATGGGCGAAAGAAGGTCTCGGCGAACGCGGTACCGCATGGTGGGAGCTCACCGAGTCGGAGCGTGTGGCGCGCGCCGAAGACCGGTTGCGTCGCCTGCGCGAGTAACGGCCACCTCCTATCAGTCGGGGCAAGGGCCGGTCGATCCCCTGGCCGATGCAGGGTTGTGCAGGCAGGCTCGAAACGTGCGTACCCCATCGGAATCCACATCGCCGCTGCCGATCCTGGTGCGGCGGACGGCGAATGCGCTGCGGCCGATTGTGACCCGCTATCGGCTGCTGATCGCTCTCAAAGCCGCCATCGGCGTGACGGCTGCCTGGCTGATCGGGAGGCTGCTTCCCATGCCTCTGGATCAGTACGCGTATTACGCTCCGCTCGGCGCCCTCCTCGGCGTCGCGCCGACGGTCGTGAGTTCCCTGCGCACGAGCTTCGAACTGCTGAGCGGTATTGCGATCGGCCTCGTGATCGGGTGGAGTCTCGTCGCCCTCGGCTGGCCCTGGTACGTGCGTGCACCGCTCGCGGCCGGGCTCGGCATGCTGATCGCCGGAGTGCGGAAGCTCGGGGAAGGGCGCGTGTACGTCGCGATCGCCGGTGTCTTTGTCGTGATTCTGGGGGCCGGCGACCCCGAATCGTATGTCGCCGGGTACATCGCCCAGTTCGGGCTCGGGCTCGCCGTCGGCACCCTGGTGAATCTGATCTTCATCCCCCCGCTCGCGTTCGGGTATGCGCGTGCCCGAGTCGCCGAGTTGAAGACCGACCTCGCGGCTTCGGCCGACGATCTGGCCGAAGTGCTGGGGGCCGAGTGGCCGCCGGATCGCGCGGACTGGCTCGACGAGGCGCGTCGGCGGCAGCGTTACGTCGACGAAGCCGAAGCGATGGTACAAGAAGCTCGGGAGAGCGGGTTCGCGAATCCGCGTGCGCTGTGGCGACGCGACGACGCGAGCGGTGATGACGCCGACATCGAGACGCTGCGCTACGTCGGGCTGCGTATCGCCGACATCGCCGATGCGCTGAGCGGGGCGATGTGGCAACGGCCGGTCTCCGTTGAGATTCCGCCCGATGCGCTAGAAGTGCTCGGGGAAGCACTGCATGCCCTCGCGGAATACTTGCGCGCGTGGAACACCGGCATCGAGCTTGAGGCTACCCGTGCGGCAGCTGCCGCCGAGGTCGCTGCGGTGGGGGAGGTATTCATGCGCGCGCCGGCCGAATCGGGATTCGGCACGATCGTGTTCGCGCTGCGTGCCTCGCTCGGGCGCATCGATGAGCGCACGGCCGGCGATAAGTAGCGTCCGTGCCCGCGTCGCTGTGCTGCGTACGATCGGGGTAACTTTGGTCCGGTCTCGAGATCGAATCGCGGCCGACAACTGGTCTGAAGTTACCCCAATCGCAGCAGAGGCGGGGCGGCAGAGCGGGGCGGCGGCAGAGCGGGGCGGCGGCAGAGCGGGGCGGCGGCAGAGCGGCGCAGAGCGCCCCGCCAAACTACGCCGAGGCGGCGATGCGCACCGACTCCAGCTGCTCGGCGCGCGTCGGCGCCACGTGCACGGTGACAAGTTCATCGACGTCGGCGAACTTCGCGAACGCCTCGAGCTCTTCGCGCACGCGAGTGGCACCGCCGATCGCGGTGTACTGCATCATGCCACGGATCTCCCGGCCAGCCGGAGTGTCGATGAGTTGGGACGCCTCGTCGGAGGTGAGCTCCTGCTCGCGACCGCGTGAGAGGAAACGGCGCACGCGATCCACCTCGGCGCGAGCGAACAGCGTTTCGGCCTCGGCGTCGCTGTCGGCGGCGACCACGTTGACGCCCGCGCTGGCGTAGGGCTCGGGGTGCGCCGCGCTCGGCACGTAGTGGCTGCGATAGTGGTCGATCGCCGACTTCAGCGCCTGCGGGGCGAAGTGCGAGGCGAACGAGTAGGGGAGCCCGTACTGCGCCGCGAGGCTGGCCCCGAACAGGCTGGACCCGAGGATTGTGAGGGGCACTCGCGTGCCGCGGCCGGGGTAGGCATTGACGGCGGTGCGCGGCAGCTCGTCCGAGAAATAGCGCTGCAACTCGGCGACGTCGTTCGGGAAACTCTCGGCCGCCTCGTATGTGCGCCGCAGCGCGCGGAACGTGGCGCCGTCAGAGCCCGGTGCCCGGCCCAGCCCGAGGTGGATGCGCCCGGGGTGCAGCTCGGCGAGCGTGCCGAACTGCTCGGCGATGACGAGCGGCGAGTGATTCGGCAGCATCACGCCGCCGGCGCCGAGCCCGATGGTGTGCGTCTGCGAGGCGATGTGCGCGATGAGCACCGACGTCGCGCTCGAAGCGATCGACGGCATGTTGTGGTGTTCGGCGTACCAGATGCGCGTGTAGCCGCCGGACTCCGCAAGCTGCGCGATCTCGACCGAGTGGCGGAACGCGTCCGCGATGGTGCCATCCGCTTCGACGGTGGCGAGGTCCAGAATCGACAGCGGGGTTGCACTCATAGTGAATGCAACCCCGCTGTCGGTGGGTCTATTCCGCCCGTGCGGCGGAGCGCTCGCGTTACTCGGCCGGGTCGATGATCGAGAGCAGCAGGTGGCCGTTCGACACGGTCTGGCCGACCGGCGCGTCGACGCCCGCGACGATGCCGGAGCGGTGCGCGTAGATCGACTGCTCCATCTTCATCGCCTCAAGCACCACGATGAGATCGCCCTCGGCGACCTCCTGGCCCTCTTCGACCGCGAGCTTCACGACGGTGGCCTGCATCGGTGCGGTGACGCTGTCACCGGCCGACGCCGCGATGCCGGCGCCCTTCGCGCGGCGCGGCGCGGGCCCGCGGGTGACCTCTTGGTCGACGAGCGGCAGGAGTGTCGCGGGCATGGTGACCTCGACACGGCGACCCTCGACCTCGACGGTGACGGTGCGGCGCTTCGCATCCTGAGCGATCGGGGGCACTTCGCCCTCCCACGGCTCGATGTCGTTGTTGAATTCGCTCTCGATCCAGAGCGTGTAGACGCCGAAGGTGCCGTCGGGTGCCGTGAATGCGGGGTCGCGCACGATCTTGCGGTGGAACGGCAGCACTGTGGGCAGGCCCTGGATCTCGAACTCGTCGAGTGCGCGGCGCGAGCGCTCGAGCGCTTCCTCGCGCGTCGCGCCGGTGACGATGAGCTTGCCGAGCATCGAGTCGAACGCGCCCGAGACGACATCGCCCGAGGTCACGCCGGTGTCGATGCGCACACCGGGGCCCGACGCGGGCTTGAAGAGCGAGACGGGGCCGGGGGCGGGCAGGAAGCCGTTGCCCGGATCTTCACCGTTCAGACGGAACTCGAAGGAGTGGCCGCGGGGCTCGGGGTCGCCGTACTCGATCACGCCGCCCTCGGCGATGCGGAACTGCTCGCGCACGAGGTCGAGACCGGTGACCTCTTCCGAGACCGGGTGCTCGACCTGCAGGCGCGTGTTGACCTCGAGGAACGATACGGTGCCGTCTTTCGCGACAAGGAACTCGCAGGTGCCGGCGCCGACGTAGCCGACCTCCTTCAAGATGGCCTTCGACGCCGCGTAGAGCTTCTCGTTCTGCTCGTCGGTCAGGAACGGCGCGGGCGCCTCTTCCACGAGCTTCTGGTGACGACGCTGCAGCGAGCAGTCGCGGGTCGAGACGACAACGACATTGCCGTGCGCATCGGCGAGGCACTGCGTCTCGACGTGGCGGGGCTTCTCGAGGTACTTCTCGACGAAGCACTCGCCGCGGCCGAAGGCGGCGACGGCCTCGCGCGTGGCCGATTCGAAGAGCTCGGCAACCTCGTCGCGCTCGTAGGCGACCTTCAGACCGCGGCCACCGCCGCCGAAGGCTGCTTTGATGGCGATGGGCAGGCCGACCTCATCGGCGAACGCGAGCACCTCGTCGGCGTTCTGCACGGGGTCGCTGGTGCCGGCGGCGAGCGGGGCGCCCACCTTTTCGGCGACGTGGCGGGCCGAAACCTTGTCGCCGAGGCGCTCGATGGCGTCGGGGCCGGGGCCGATCCAGGTGAGGCCCGCGGCGATGACGGCACGAGCGAAGTCGGCGTTCTCCGCGAGGAAGCCGTACCCGGGGTGCACGGCGTCGGCACCCGAGCGACGAGCGACGCCCAAGATCTTCTCGATGACGAGGTAGGTGTCGGCGCTGGTGGTGCCGTTCAGTGCGTAGGCCTCGTCGGCGAGCTGCGCATGGAGCGCGTCGCGATCCTGATCTGCGTAGACGGCGACCGAGGCGATGCCGCTGTCTGCGGCGGCTCGGATGATGCGGACGGCGATCTCACCGCGGTTGGCGATGAGCACTTTACGAATGCGCGACATGAGGTACAGCCTATTCGAGCACTGCGGTCATCCCTTGGATATATCGCACAAACCTTTTCGCGAAACGTTACCGACGGCCACAGCGGGGCCGAATGTCGGTGCCGCCCCATAGGGTGTTGGCATGGACGTCGCGATGACTCTGGCCGAACGCCAACGCCGCACCGTGCTCCGAGGTGGCGGATGGTATCTCGCGGGGGCGGCGGTGATGCTCGGCTGGTTGCTCGCGTGGCTCATCGCGCTGCCGCGACTCTCTCCCGAGGTCATCGCGCAGACCTCGCTCTTCCATCTCGTGGCGACCGGAGTCATGCTTGTCGGGTTCGTGATCGGGCTGGTACTGCTGCTGCGCGATCAGCAGGCATTCGCCCCGCGGCTCGCAGCGTCGCTGTCTGCCGCCCCGGCTGCGACTGCCCCGGTTCCGGCGAAGCTCGTGCGCGTCGTACCCGCTCGCGGCAAGCGCATGGTGCACCAGCTGCTGTACGCCGTGCACACGGAGCGCGGGGTCGAACCCGTCGCACTCGCCTTTCCCGCGGCCGCGTTGCCCCCACAGACCGACTCCGGCGCGTGGTTGGTCATGGACCCGACCCGACCCGACATCGCCCACTACGCGACGCTCGCCGACCCGGCGCAGCACGCCACGGCGCTCCAGGATCCGGCGCTCGCTCGGCTGACCCGAGTGCAGCGCGGGCTCGCGATCCCGGGCCGGGCGTATCTCCCGCTCGTGTACGTCGGGCTCGGGGTGGCCGCACTCGCGTTCGCAGTGTTCACGATCTGGTTGACTGCTGCGGCGTCATAAAGGGTGTGGAATCGGAGCGCATCCCGATAATCTGTGAATCGTGGCCGCGGATGGGCGGCTGCAGTGCAGACCCGATGGAGGATCCCATGGCCAGCAAGAACGAACTCGACGACCTGCTCAGCCAGGTTCCCACCGCCGACCTCGCCGCCAAGTTCGGAGTCGATGAAGCCACCATCGATGCGGCTGTGCGCCAGGCGCTGCCGGGTCTCGTGGGCGGCCTCGCCGTCAACGCCAGCGACGAGCAGGGTGCGGCGAAGCTTGCCTCGACGCTCGAGAAGCACGCTCCGCAGGAGGGCACGATTTCGCTCGACGCGATCGATGAAGCCGATGGCGAGAAGATCGTGAAGCATGTGCTCGGCGACAAGAAGGACGATGTCGCGCTCGCTCTGGGCTCGAACTCGGGCAACTCGGTGATCTCCGGCCTCATCCCGCAGCTGCTCCCGCTCCTCGCTCCGATCGTGCTCCAGTTCCTCTCGGGCAAGGTCGGCGGCCAGACCTCGACCGTCGCCACGAATGGCGGCGGCGGCCTCGGCGGCGTGCTCGGCAACCTGCTCGGCGGCGTGCTGGGCGGCGGCTCGGGCAACGCCCAGCAGTCGTCGGGCGGCGGCTTGGGTGATCTGCTCGGCGGCGTGCTCGGCGGTGGCTCCGATTCGAAGCAGTCTTCCGGTGGCGGCATCGGTGATCTGCTGGGCGGCCTGCTCGGCGGCGGCTCCGATTCCAAGCAGTCTTCAGGCGGCGGTCTCGGCGATCTGCTCGGTGGACTGCTGGGCGGCAAGAAGTAGCCGAACCCAGTTCAGAGTGACCAGCGAGAGCGGCTCCAGCACGGCCCGGAGCCGCTCTCGCTACACTGGCACCGTGGTGAATCCAGAGATCCAAGGCCGGGTGTACCCGTCGACTGCGCCGTACCTCGTCGGCCGCGAGAAGGTGCGCGAATTCGCACGAGCCGTGCACAGCGCGTCGCCGCTGCATCATGACCCCGAGGCGGCCCG
Source organism: Leucobacter musarum subsp. musarum (assembly GCF_001273845.1). GTDB lineage: Bacteria > Actinomycetota > Actinomycetes > Actinomycetales > Microbacteriaceae > Leucobacter > Leucobacter musarum. The sequence goes on along the minus strand of NZ_JHBW01000069.1, from coordinate 137,439 downwards.
AACCGCTGGCTACGCAGACGTGGTGGCACCGCCCACCTTCGCGGTCGTGGTGCAAGAGGGCACGCTCGCACAGCTGCTTGCCGACGACGAGGCAGGCGTCGACTTCTCCCGCGTCGTGCACGGCGACCAGCGCTTCACCTACTCACGCCCGATCGTCGCCGGTGATGAGCTCACTGCGACGCTCACGATCGCGGCAGTGAAGCAGCTCGGCGGGCACTCAATGGTGACCGCGTCGAGCGACGTGGTGGACGCCGATGGCGCGCACGTCGTCACGGCGATCTCCACGCTCGTCGTTCGCGCCGAGGAGGAGCACGCATGACCGCCGTAGATTTTTCTCAGCTCACCGTCGGTGACGTCGTCGCCGAACGCGAGATCACGCTGACCCGCGACCACCTCGTACGCTACGCGGGCGCCTCGGGTGACTTCAACCCGATCCACTACCGCGATGACGTCGCGACCTCGGTGGGGCTCCCCGGCGTGCTCGCACACGGCATGCTCACGATGGGCGTCGCGGGCTCGGTCGCCACCGACTGGCTCGGCACCGCCGGGCACGTCGCCGACTTCCAGTCGCGCTTCACCCGACCGGTTCCCGTCGATGCCGTCGCCGGTGCGACGCTGACGGTCACCGCGACGATCGGTGCCCTCGATGCCGAAGCCCGCACCGCACGCCTCGATCTGAAGGTTGTGTTCGACGGCGCGACGGTGCTCGGCAAGTCGCAGCTCGTGGCGGCGTTCGCGTGATCCTGCCCGAGATCGGACCCGAGCCCGCGGGCGACGGCACCCCGTTCTCGCAGCTCACGACCATGCGCGTCGGCGGCCCCGCCGAGCGCGTGCTCGTCGCGCACGAACTGCAGGAGCTCGTGGCGTTCGCGCAGGGGCTGTGGGATACGGACGAGCCGTGGCTGCTGCTCGGCGGCGGGTCGAACACCGTCATGCACGACGATGGCTTCCCGGGTACGGTGCTGCTCGTGCGCACCACGGGCATCGCACCGGTGGAAGACGACGCACTGCCCGAGGGCAAGATCCGTCTGCGGGTGCAGGCCGGGCACGACTGGGATCACCTCGTCGCCGCGTGCGTCGAGAACGGCTGGTCGGGCATTGAAGCGCTCTCGGGCATCCCCGGTGCTGCGGGTGCGGCTCCGGTGCAAAACATTGGCGCCTACGGCCAAGAGCTCTCGGACGTGCTCCACTCGATCGAGTTCCTCGATCGCGACCGTGGATACGCCCGGCGCATCCCCGCCGCAGATCTCGGGCTCGCGTACCGCGACTCGGCGATCAAGCAGGGGCTCGAAGGCGTCGTGCTCTCCATCGACATCGTGCTGACCGTGGGTGAGGTGGGCCCCGGGCGCCGGGCGCACGCCGCCCCCGAGGTGCTCTCCGAGCCGATCGCCTATGCGCAGCTGGCCGGCGCGCTCGGCGTCGAGGTCGGCGATCGGGTGCCGATCCGCGATCTGCGCGATTCCGTGCTCGGCCTGCGCGCATCCAAGGGCATGGTGCTCGATCCTGATGACCACGACAGTTGGAGCTCGGGCTCGTTCTTTACGAACCCGATCGTGACTGAGCGCTTCGCCCATGAGCTGCCCGAGAATGCCCCGCGCTTTCCGCAGCCGGTGCCCGAGGTCGCGGATGCGGTGACGACGTTCGAGGAGCTCGAGGCGGGGTACCCGATTCGCGTGCCCCAGGCGACGCCTGAACGCATGGTGAAGCTGTCGGCCGCCTGGCTCATCGAGCACGCCGGGGTGCAGCGGGGCTTCCGCCTGCCCGGGTCGGGTGCAGCGATTTCGTCGAAGCACACGCTCGCCATCACGAATCGCGGCGGCGCCACGGCACACGATGTTGCCGAGTTGGCGCGCTTCGTCGTGCAGCGGGTACAGCAGGAGTTCGGCGTGATTCTGGCGCCCGAGCCCAACCTCTACGGCCTCGAGCTGTAGCCGAGACCATGCGGGTCCAGGTCGTCGGGCAGGGTCGCATGGGCGCCGCGCTGCATCACGTGCTGCGCGAGGCCGGCGTCGACATGCTGCCGCTGGCCGGGCGCGGCGCGACGGGCCGTGATGCCTCTGGCCATGTGGCCGACGTCGTGTTGCTCGCGGTGCCCGACGCCGAGATCTCCGCTGCGGCAGTGCTGATCGAGCCCGGCCCGATCGTCGCGCATCTCTCCGGTGCGACGACGCTCGCACCGCTCGCACCGCACGAGCGCTTCAGCGTGCACCCGCTGCTCTCGGTGACGGGAGCCGAGACGCGGTTCGCAGGTTCCTGGGCAGCGCTCTCGGCGGCCGGAGCGCGGGCGCACGCCGCAGCGATCTGGCTCGCGGGGCAGCTTGGCCTGCGCACGTTCGCAGTGAGCGATGCGGATCGCGCGGCCTATCACGCGTCGGCGTCGATCGCGGCGAACTTTCTGGTGACGCTCGAAAGCGTGGCTGAGCGACTCGCATCGACGGCCGGGGTGCCGCGAGAGGCACTGATACCGCTGGCACGCGGGGCGCTCGACAACTGGGAGTATCTCGGCGCCGTCCGCGCATTGACCGGCCCGGTCGCGCGCGGCGACGAAGCAACAATCGCACGGCAGCGTGCCGCGGTGATGGAGCGCCTGCCCGACGCCCTACCGCTGTACGATGCGATGGTGGCCGCGAGTCGAGAACTGGCTGCGCAGCACGACGACACGACGGGGCAGCCGACCGGCGCTCGAGACCAGACCGAGGAGACCCAATGAAGATCGTGCGCACGGTGCGCGAACTGCGTGAGCAGGTGCGCAATGCGCGGGCTGCGGGATCGCCGCACGTCGGGCTCGTACCGACCATGGGCGCGCTCCACGAGGGGCACCTCTCGCTCGTGCGCGCGGCGCAGCAGGCCGGGGGCCTCGTGGTGCTGTCGATCTTCGTGAATCCCAAGCAGTTCACCGAGGCGTCCGACCTCGACGCCTATCCGCGCCAGGAAGAGGCCGATGCGGCGCTCGCCGCAGGCGCGGGCGTCGATGTGATCTTCGCCCCCGACGCGACGGAACTGTACCCCGGCGGGTTCGCGACGAACGTGCACGTGGGCGGCCCGCTGACCGAGACCCTGGAAGCCGCCGGCCGTGGGCCCGAGCACTTCGACGGCGTTGCGACGGTCGTGTCGAAGCTGCTCATCGCCGTCGGTCCCGACGCCGCCTACTTCGGGCAGAAAGACGCGCAGCAGCTGTTGGTCGTGCGCCGTATGGTCGCCGACCTCGGGCTGCCCGTCGAGATCGTCGCCTGCCCGACGGTGCGCGACGACGATGGGCTCGCGAAGTCGAGCCGCAACGTGCGCCTGAGCGCTGAAGATCGCGCACGGGCTCTTGCGATCCCGCGCGCCCTCGAAGCCGCCGAAACCGCGCTCGCGCTGGGGGAGACCGGCGTTGCCGCGCTGCACGCCCGCGCCGCCGCAGTGCTCACCGCTGCGGGCATCGAGCCCGAGTACCTCGCGTTCGTCGACACGGCGGCACTGGCGCCGCTCGACACGATCGAGGCGCCCGCGCTGCTCGCCATCGCCGCGCGCGTGGGCGCGGTGCGGCTCATCGACAACACGCTGCTGACTCCGCCGACTGCTGATGGGTTCGGCGATCCACCCGCCCTGCATCACCCCCGCCCCGAGGAGCACTGACATGCCGAAGGTTTCGATCCCTGCGCTCGCCGAGAAGCGCGCCGCCGGCGAGCCGATCGTCATGGTGACGGCGTACGACTACCCGGGTGCGCGCGCCGCCGAGCGGGCGGGCGTCGATATGGTGCTCGTCGGCGATTCGGGCGCCCAGGTGGTGCTCGGCTATGACTCGACCGTGCCCGTGACCACCGACGAGATGCTGGTGCTCGCCCGCGCCGTGCGCCGCGGCACCGAGACCGCGTTCATCGTGTGCGACGTGCCGTTCGGGTCGACCGAGGTCTCGGATGAGCAGGCGGTCGAGACCTCCATCCGGTTCGTGAAGGAGGCGGGCGCCGATTCGGTGAAGCTTGAGGGTGGCTCGGAGTCGCGCCTCAGCCGCATCCGCGCGATCGTTGCGGCGGGTATCCCCGTGGTGGCGCACCTCGGGCTCACCCCGCAGACGGCGACCGCGCTCGGCGGCATGCGCGCGCAGGGGCGCACCGGTGCGAGCGCGGCGAAGCTCGTGCGCGAGGCCCGCGGCGTGCAAGAGGCGGGTGCCTTCTGCCTCGTCGTCGAGGCCGTGCCCGCCGAGATCACCCAGCTGCTGCGCGGCGAACTCAGCATCCCGATTATCGGCATCGGGGCGGGCGACGCCGACGGGCAGGTGCTGGTGCTCAATGATCTGCTCGGGATCACCGAGAGTCACACCGCGAAATTCGTGAAGCGGTACGGCAGCGTCGGCGACGACTCAGTGGCCGCCATCGAGGCGTACGCGGCCGAGGTGCGCTCGCGCACCTTCCCCGGCCCCGAGCACTGCTACGCCGCGACCGACGAGGCGATCGCGGCGGCGCGGGCCGAACTCGGCGAGTAGCGCGCCGGCTACCGCGCGAGGCTGATCGCGGGCGAGGCGAGCGCCCCGACGCGATCGAGCCCAGCGCGCAGGTCGCGGATGAGGTCGTCTGCCGACTCGAGCCCGATCGAGAGGCGCAGCAGCCCCGGAGTGATGCCGAGGCGGTCGTTGATCTCGTCGGTGAAGGTCGCGTGCGTCGAGGTCAGCGGGTGGATCACCATCGAACGCGTGTCGCCGATACCGGTCATGCGCGAGAACACGCGTACCCCGTTGACGAAGGCGCGGGCGCCCTCGACACCGCCGCGCACCGTGACACCGAAGATCGAACCGGTGCGACCGGAGTAGTCGCGCAGCGCGATGTCGTGCAGGGCGTTCGATGGGAGCCCGGAGTAATCGACCGATTCGACCTCGGGCTGCTCCTCAAGCCACGCGGCGATGCGCAGCGACGACTCGACGTGGCGCTCCATGCGCAGCGACAGCGTCTCCATGCCCTGGTGCAGCAAGAAGCCGTTGAACGGCGACAGCGACGGTCCGATGTCGTTGACTACGGCCTCGCGCGTGGTGCGGGCGTAGGCACCCGTGCCGAAACGGTCGAGCATCGAGCCCAGCCCGGGTCGCGGGGCGTTCGTGATGAGCGGGTAGGCGCGACCGGCGCGCTCGGCGGCCTCCCAGTCGAAGTTGCCGCCGTCGACGAGTGCGCCGCCGACCGCAGCGCCGTGGCCGGTGAGAAACTTCGTCGTTGAGTGCACCACGATGTTCGCGCCGTGCGCGAACGGGCGGATCAGCGCGGGCGTGCCGATGGTGTTGTCGACGACGAGCGGCAGGTGATAGCGCGCGGCGACGGCTGCGATGAGGCGCAGGTCGGTGACGTCGTTGCGCGGGTTCGGAATCGTCTCGGTATAGATCGCCTTCGTGTTCGGGCGAATCACCCGATCCCACTCGGCGTCGTCCGCCGCATCCCAGACATAGTCGACGTCGATGCCGAAACGCTTGAAACTGCGACCGAACAAGATGCGGGTGCCGCCGTAGATCGAGGCGGTCGAGACGATGTGATCGCCCTCCTGTGCGAGCGTGAAGAGCGCTGCCGAGATCGCGGCCTGTCCGCTCGACACCGCGACGGCTGCGCTGCCGCCCTCGAGTGATGCCAGGCGCTCCTCGGCAACCGAGTTCGTCGGGTTGCCCTGGCGCGAGTAGATCGGATCGGTCGAGCGACCTGCGAAGCGGTCGACCTGGTCGTCGAAGTCATCGAACACGTAGCCCGCCGACATCGCGATCGGCGGTACCCGCAGACCGGTGTTCAGATCGGGGTACTCGCCGGCGTGCACCTGGCGGGTATCGAAGTCGAAGCCCTCCCAATCGGTGACGGGCTGTGCAGTGTCGAGGGGCTGGTCGCTCATCGGGTGGCCTCCAGGTCGAGGGCGGGCAGTGACGTTTCGGATGCGGCGGGTCCCGCGGTGGCAGGCGCCACGGGAGCGGGGAGGATCGACGAGACGCGATCCACCGCCGCTCGAATGGTCTGAGGCGCGCAGGCGAGGTTGATGCGCACGTGGCCGGCTCCGCCGTCGCCGAAGAAAGCGCCGTCGTTGAAGGCGACGCGGGCATCGTGCAAGATGCGGGAGTACGGATCGTCGCCGAGGCCGGCCGCTCTGAAATCGAGCCAGACGAGGTAGCCCGCGTCGGGTCGAGTGACGCGCACACCGGGCAGCTGCGCAGCGACGAGCTGCGTCAGCAGCGCGAAGTTCGCCTCGATCTGCGCGATCGCGCGGTCGAGCCAGTCGCGGGACTCGGTGAACGCGATCGTGTTCGCGTGCAACCCCAGAATGCTCACGCGAGTGACCGCCTCGGGCGGCAGATGGTTCAGCACGGTGTTCGCGCGCTCATCGGCGGCGACGAGCACGGCGCACTTCGCACCGGCGAGGTTCCAGGCCTTGCTCGCGGACAGCGTGGTGACGGCGAGCGCTCCAGCGGCGGCCGCGAGCGGCGCGAACGGTGTGAACTGCGCCCCCGTGAAGGTGAGCGGGGCGTGAATCTCGTCGGAGACGACGAAGACGTCGTAGGCGGCGGCGAGGCGCGCGAGCTCCGCCAGATCGGCCGCAGAGTGCGCGAGGCCGTGCGGGTTGTGCGGGTTGCAGAGCACGAAGGCGTCGACCCCGTCTTCGCTGGCGAAGGCGCGCTCGATCGCGTTGAGATCGAGGCGCACCGGTGCTGCGAAAACGACGGGATCATCACCCGTGCGGTGCCCCGCTGGGTCTGCCGCGAGCGGCACCTCGATAACCTCGAACGGCACCTCCTCGAGCATCTCGAAGAATCCGGGGTAGGTCGGCGTCGGAATCACCAGGCGCCCGCCATCTGGTCGGCCCACGCGCAGCGCCTCGACCACTCCGGTGGCGACATCGGTGACGATGTGCACGTGATCGTGCGGCACGTGCCAGCCCCAGCGATCCTGCGCAAACCGCGCGAAAGCGGGCGCCAGAATACCTGGCTGGTCGAGGTAGCCGAGATCGGAAGCCTCGACGCGCTCGATGATCGACTGACGCACCTCGGGAGCGATCGCGAAGTCCATCTCGGCGACGAACAAGGGGAGCACGTCTTCAGGGAATCGGCGCCACTTGATGCTGGTGCGCTGCGCGCGCAGCAGGTGCGGGTCGAGCTCGGTGAACGGAACGCCGGAGGGATCGACGGTGGTCGTCGCAGTACAGTCGGCGTCAGTCATGCATCCATGCTCTCGCGCGTCGCACGGCGGCGCGAGTCGGGAGGTAATGGGCCGTCATTTAGAACTGTGATGAATCGGAAACGACCAACGGGCCCCGATCCGAAGATCGAGGCCCGTTGGCGCGTGCAGCTCGTGCGAGTCAGACTCGCAGCGGCTTACTCCGAATCTGCAGCGCGGAGACGACGCTGGGTCAGAACGATCGCGCCTGCGCCGAGCACCAGCATGCCGAGGGCCGCGATACCGAAGGGCACCAGCGAGCCGGCGTTGAAACCGGTGTTCACGAGCTTGGCGCCATCAGCACCGGTGCCCGCACCCGCGGTTCCGCTTGCGCCGGCACCCGCGGTGCCGTTCGCACCAGCGCCTGCACCGGCAGTGCCGTTTGCGCCGGCGCCTGCGGTGCCGCCGCCTGCTGCTGCGGTGCCGTCAGCGCCGCCGCCGGCTGCCGAACCACCGTCGGCTGCACCGCCGGCATTCGCACCCGGATCGACAGCCGCGGCGACCACGAACGTGATCACGGTCGGATCGGAGGTGACGACCTCTTCAGACGCACCGACGAGGAAGGCAACAGGTGCATTCACCGGAATCGCCACCTCGGGGTTCGTCACCGACTGCGTGATGGTGAGCGTGTAGGAACCGGACGGCAGCGGCGCTCCGAAGTCGAAGCCCCATTCGCCGTCGGCGACCTGCGTCGAGTTCGAGATGCCTGCGGGCTGCGTGCCCTCGGTGAATTCGAGCGAGACGTTGGCATCGTTGATGCCAGTGCCGCTCAGGCTCGTGGGGCCCTCGCCGACCGGGAACTCCGAACCGTTGGCAATCGTCGGGTCTCCGGGCGCCGCGGGGAGCACCTTGATCTCGCCCTCGACGACTGAGGAATCCTCGCCGTTCAGGCTCTGGCGCAGCTCGTAGTCGAAGGTGCCGTACCCGAGCTCGGCGTCGACCGACCAGGTGCCGTCCGACTCAACGGTGGTCGAATGCGCCTCGCCGATGCCGTCGGCGTTGCGCAAGAACAGGTCGACCGTGGCATCGGCGACGCCGGTGCCCGTGATGGTGACGTCGTTCGAAGTGAACTTGGTCGTATCAATCGCCGGAGCGGCGAGTGCGACGCTGAAGTCGACCGTGACCGAGTCCGAGCTGCTCTTGCCGTTCTGCGCGACGATTGTGTACGAGTAGTCGTCCGGCGTCGTGGGGGCCTTGAAGGTTGCCTTGCCGTTCGACACGGGCACCGTCTCGCCGGCGTTGCCGAAGCCAACCGAAAGTTCGGTCGCGTTGCTCGGAACGCTGACCACGATGTCGCTGCCGCCGGCGATCTTTTCGCTCAGATCGGTATCGACCGAAGGTGCGTCGATGTCGAGCGCGACCTCGTAGCCCGGAATGTGGGGGAGGATGTGCTTCAGTGAAGCCGTCCAGGTGAACTGCGGAGTGTTGCCCGAAGCCGGGCTACCGCCGCTGATCACGCCGATGGCGTTGGTGCCCTGGAAGACTGCGCCGCCCGAGTCGCCGGGTGCCGCGAGCACATTGCTTTCGAAACCGCGAACCCAGCGAGGCTCGCCCTCAGGCGTGGTGATCGTTGCCCAGCCGTCGACGAGGTTGCCCACCGTGCCCGAGGTGTAGCCGGTCGTGCGGCCGCTCTTCGAAACCGCACTTCCGGGAACCGGGTTGGCGGTGTTTGCCGACTTGATCTTGATGGTGCTCGCCGCCAGATCGTCGTCATCGGCAGAGGTCCAGTCGGTGACCTCGGGGCGCAGGTCGAAGGTCGACGGGATGTTCTCGATGATTGAGACGTCAGTTCCTTCGGGATCAGGGTTGTTCGCATCGGTCGCCTCGGAATTGCCGACGCCACCGAACTGCGAGAAGCCGAAGTCGCCGAGCTTGCCGGTGCCGTTGGGCACGGCGCCGGAACCGGATGCACCACCTGTGACCGCGGGCTGCTCCGACGGCTGCACAAGGCCAGTCTCGGTGTAATCGCTGTCGTGGGTGCAGTGCCCTGCGCTGAGCAGCACGGGCTCGTTGTCGGGGCTCCACGCCGTAAAACCGACCGAGCAGAAGCTCTTCGCAGTGCCGCCTTGATACGCGAGGTAGCCCGCGCCGCCGACAACATCGGTGGCCGCGTACGCGGTCGGAACCTCGGACACGGTCTGTACCTTTGCGCCCGGTGAACCGAGCTCGGCCGCGTAGGCGTCGATTGCCGCGTCGACCTCGGGTCCGGTCTCGCTGCCCTCGGTCTGCACAATGACGGGGTTGCCGCTGGCGTCGACGCCGAGCGCGACGACCTCCACACCGGCGTTTTCGAGTACCTCGGCCGCGGCGACGGGCGCCTCTTCCGGAACAGCCGTGGTGTCCTCGGCTACGACGGGCGCTTCTTGCACCTGCTGGTCGGTCGGAGTCTCGACATCATCGGCAAGCGCCGGCGCTGCGAAGAAGAGACTTCCGAAACCGATCGTGATTGCCGCGCCAAGCGCGACAGGACGACGTTTCGTCACGTGTATTCCCCCATGGTGATCGTAAATGGTCAACATGGCCACCGGAATGAAACCGGACGTACGGGCGATCGGATGCTTGCGCGTTTCCCCTGCGCGAGCACCCTGGTCCGACACCAGGGGCCGGGGTAAACGTAACCTGTTCGTTAGCCGGGTGCAAGGGGTGAGCGAACTGAGAATGTCGACACTGTGCAAAAAATCCCCGATGTGCTGTGCATTCAAGAAATTTGCAATGCGGTGTCATCTGGGGTGGCTAGCATGCGGAGTAACGATGGAGGGAATCCCATGACACGCATGCACGTACGCACAGGAGCTGCGCTGCTGCTCGCGCTCAGCGGCACGGTCGCTCTGGTGGGTTGCGCACAAGACGTCGGCAACAACACGCAGGATTCTGCAGGTGAGGGGACGACGATGGTCAGTGCGGCGGATCTGGCGGGCACCTGGACTTCGGATGAGCAGGGAAACCCGACACTGACGTTCGATGAGAGCGGATCGATCGAAGGCACCGATGGGTGCAACGGTATCGGCACGCAGTACACGATCGACGGTGACACGGTTCGCGTCGACACGTTCGCGTCAACCCTGATGGCATGCCCCGGAGTTGACGACTGGTTGCGCGGTATTCGCGAGGTGCAGCTCGACGGCGACACGATGAACGTGATGAACGAGGCGGGCGAGCAAATCGGAACGCTGCAGCGCGCAACAGACTCGCAGTAGTACAGGCAGGTGTGACGACAGGCGACGAGAATTTTCGCGGTCGACATGGACGCCGTGTAAAAAAGCTGTGCTCGCGCACAGCCACTGGATACGCTGACTCTCAGGTTCGTTCAGACACTGGGGGTCTTATGGACGCGTTTCTCTTCATCACGCAACTGCTCGTCGTGCTCGGCTGCATCGTCATGGGCACACGTTCGAGCGGTGTCGGCCTCGGTCTCTGGGGCGGCACCGGTGTCGCGATCCTCGTCTTCGTCTTCCGTCTCGCCCCGGGCAACCCGCCGGTCGATGCCCTGCTCATCGTGCTCGTGGTCGTGCTCGCCTCATCGATGATGCAGTCGGCCGGCGGCATCGACTGGATGGTGTCGATTGCGGCAAAGCTCATCGCGAAGAGCCCCAAGCAGATCACCCTCGTCGCGCCGCTCGTCGCCTTCCTCTTCTCGGTCGGCGCCGGTACCTCGAACATCCTGTATCCGCTGCTCCCGGTGATCCAGGATCTCGCGTACCGCAACGGCATCCGCCCCTCGCGCCCGCTCTCGCTGTCGGTCGTCGCGACCGGTGTCGCCCTCGCGTGCAGCCCGGTCTCGGCGGCGATGGCGGCGATGGTGACGCTGACCGACACTGCCCCCTGGAACTTCGAACTCATCGACATCCTGAAGGTCACCATTCCGGCGGCGATCGTTGGCATCGTGCTCTCGAGCATTGTCGTGAATCGACTCGGCAAGGACATCGCCGAAGACGCCGAGATTCAGGCGAAGATCGCCTCGGGCGAGATCGCCGCGCCGCAGTCGAGTGCCCACGAAGTGAAGGCGCAGGTCACGGTAACGACCGCTGGTCGCAACGCGGCGATCATCTTCCTGCTGGGCGTTGCGGCGATTGTCATCTTCGGGCTCTTCAAGGGTCTGCGGCCGTTGACCGCCGACGGCGATCCGATCTCCATGACGCCGATCATCGAGATCGTGATGTTCGTCGCAGGCACGTTGATCCTGCTCGTCTCACGACCGAAGGTCAGCGAGATTCCGACGATGACGGTCTTCAAAGCGGGCATGGTCTCGGCGATCGCGCTCTTCGGTCTCGCGTGGCTCACCGATACATTCCTCGGCGCGCATACAGCACTCATCGCCGACGGAGTTGGCGGTCTGGTCACCGCGGTGCCTTGGATCTTCGCGCTCGGCGTCTTCCTCGTCTGCGTGCTGACCACCAGCCAGTCGACGGCAACGCGAACCATCGTGCCCATCGGCCTGGCCGCCGGCATTCCGCTCGGATTGCTCACGGGCATGTGGGCGGGCGCGTTCGCCGGCATCTACCTGCTGCCCACCAACGGTTCGCAGATCGCCGCGGCCAACTTCGACACGACCGGCAGCACGAAGCTCGGCACCAAGCTCGTTGACCACTCGTTCTTCCTGCCGACGCTGATTCTCGCGGTCACCACCATCGCCGCCGGAGCCGCATTCGGTGCGATCTGGGGCGGCGCCTAAGCGCTACCCACTCAGCCTCGCCGCTGCGTTGCTTACCCCGCCCCTGCGTCGAGCGCACCACTTTCTGCCGAGCGCACCAGTGTCTATTGGGTGCACTCGGCAGAAACCGGTGCGTTCGAGGGGATGGCGGGGGCGCGGAGCGCGGGGAGCGGGGTGCGGAGAGCGGTGCCCGGGCGCCGGGCACCGCAGGAGGGCGGGCGCCCTAGGCCTGGTCGCGGAACTGATCCCACGCCCGCTTGCAGGCGTAGGCGAGGATGTCGACGCGTTCGCGATCCTCGGTGATCCACTCGGTGCCGGGCTGCTGCAGCTCGGCCACTGCCTCGGGGCCTAGCAGGTACTCGCGCAAGAACTCCGCCTGCACCGCCCCGAGTGTCAGCCCGGCTTCGGTCGCCTCGGTTTCGAGCGCCCGGAACCGCGCACCCGCCGCCAGAATCTCCTGGCTGCCCAGATACGGCTGGTTGAGCAGCACCGCCTCGGGCTCTTCGACCTCGAACCCGGTGCGGTGCGCGGCGGCCAGACGTCGCAGGGCCGCCGGGTACATGGTCGGCGGGTCGGCGGGGTCGCGCGACTCGCCCTGGGCATCACCGCGATTGGAGAGTGCAACGACGGCGGGCAGGCGATCCTGCGGGGCACGAGCAACGTTGACGGCGCCATCGCGAGTCGTCGTCGTATTCATCGTGTCGTGGAAGGACAGGCGCGTGAACGAGCCGCCGTGGGCGAGCCCGTGCTCGATGAATCGATCGGTGAGGACTTCTCGCGTTGCCTCGTACACGCCCAGACCCTGTTCGGCGGTGGCGGCGAAGGTATCGACGAGGCGGTGCAGGCCATCGGCGGTCTCTGGGATTTCGAGAATCGGGAAGAACGAGAACGTGACGGGGCGGATCGCGTCGACTCCAGACAGGTCGACCTTCTGCCACGGGCCGGCCTCGCGCACCCGCTCGATCGCCTGCTGCAGATCGGCGCGCACATCGGCCGGCTTAGCGCGGTTCGGGTCACGCACGAGACGAGGATGCGGGTTGATCACCGCGACAATGCGCGGATCGATCTCAGCCCACCGTTTGACGACCGAAGCCGTCGCGACATCGGTGAAGTCGTACTGCAGGCGGCGGGTGAGTTCGGGTGAGAGGAACTCGGCGAGCTCTGCCGGGATCGCCGCACCCGAGTGGGGCGTCGTGACCAGCAGGTCGGCCTCGGCGATGGCGCGGTCGAGATCGCGCGTGTCGGGGTCGGCGTAGTGAATGATCTCGTCGGGGGCGAACACCGTGCCGACGGGGATCAGGTCGAGATCGTTCGCGTTCATGGCACCAGAGTAGTGCTGGGGGTGGTGGGCCGGAAGAGGCTGGCCGGGAGCGTGTTCGGCGCGTTAGGCGCGGCCGCGATTGCGACGCCGGATCTGTCGTGCCGGGCGGCCCCCGAGATACGACGCGGCTGAATCGACCACGAAGCCCTGGCGCAGCGCCTCGCGACCGATGAGCATGCGGAAGACCATCTCTTCACGGTCGGTGAGCGTGAGCTCGGCCTCGACCTTGCGGCCCGCCAGGGTGAGATTCACGAGTACGACCGGGCGCAGCTGCGCATGGCCCGATGAGCTGCGCACGGTGCGGCGATCGTGCACGGGCAACTCGACCTCGACCGCGTCTTCATCGTCCACCTGCCAGGGCTGCACGAGGAAGCGGACCCACGGCTCGCCCGAGCGTTCGAACTCGGTGATCTCGGTCGCGTGGAGGGCGGAGGTCTGGGCGCCGGTGTCGATCTTCGCCTTGATCCACGGCACGCCGATACCATTCAGCTTCACCCATTCACGCCACCCCGTCGGAGTGCTTGAATGGTCGGGTACGGTCACGCATCTATCTTGGCAGGAAATCACGGTGAAACTCGCGATTCTTTCGCGCGCCCCGCAGGCGTACTCGACTCAGCGGCTCCAGGCCGCGGCTCTCGAGCGCGGCCACAAGGTGCGCGTGCTCAATACTCTGCGCTTTGCGATCGACCTGGCCGGAGAAGAACCCGACCTGCTCTATCGCGGCAAGCAGCTCAGCGATTACGACGCGGTACTGCCGCGCATCGGCAGCTCGATCAGCTACTTCGGTACCGCGGTCGTGCGGCAGCTCGAGCAGATGGATGTGTACACGCCGAACACGGCGAACGGCATCGCCAATGCGCGAGACAAGCTGCGCGCCATTCAGATTCTGTCGAAGCACAACATCGAGATGCCCGCGACGGCGTTCGTGCGCAACCGCGCCGACGTGCGCCCGGCGATCGAGAGCGTCGGAGGCGCCCCCGTCGTTATCAAGCTGCTGGAGGGCACGCAGGGCATCGGCGTCATTCTCGCCCCGCAGGTGAAGGTCGCCGAGGCGATCATCGAGACGCTGCACTCGACGCGCCAGAACGTGCTCATTCAGCGCTTCGTCTCAGAGAGCCGCGGCCGCGACGTGCGCGCGCTCGTGGTCGGCGATCGCGTGGTCGCGGCGATGCGCCGCACCGCGGCCGGTGACGAATTCCGGTCGAATGTGCACCGCGGCGGCACCGTCGAAGCCGTGCAGCTCGATGCCGCCTACGAGCAGACAGCCGTGCGTGCGGCTCAGATCATGGGGCTGCGCGTCGCCGGCGTCGACATGCTCGAGGGCGACGAAGGGCCCCTGGTCATGGAGGTCAACTCGTCGCCTGGGCTGCAGGGCATCGAGAGCGCGACGGGCCTCGACGTGGCCGGCGCGATCATCGACTTCATCGCGAATCAGGTCGACTTCCCCGAGATCGATGTGCGCCAGCGCCTGAGTGTCTCGACGGCCTACGGCGTCGCGGAGCTCACGATGCACGGCTCGGAGCACGTCGGCAAGACCCTCGGCGAACTGGGGCTGTGGGACCGCGACGTCACCGTGCTGACGCTGCACCGCGGGGTGCAGGTGATCCCGAACCCCCGCAAGCACGTGGTGCTCGAAGCCGAAGACCGCCTGCTGTGCTTCGGTCGCCTCGATGAGATGCGGTCGATGATTCCGGAGCGCCGACGCCGTCGTGCGCGGGTGCGCAAGCTGACGAAAGCGGCCCAGGAGCTCGCTGACGGGTGACCGCCGCGAGCTCCCGGGCCGTTGCTCGGGAGCGAGCGGTTAGGACTTCGCGGCCGTGAGCTGGAACTCCACTGAGCCGCTGTCTTCGACCGAGACGAACCCGAGGCTCGGTGCTTCGACGCCGAAATCGGCGAACGTGATCGGGATCGAGCCGGCGATCTCGGCGGTGGTGCCGTCGCTCTTCAACTCGATCTCGGCGGTGACGGTCTGCGTCTTGCCCGCCAGGGTCAATTCGCCCGTCGCTTGCGTCTTGACGACCTCGCCCGATGCCGGAGCGCTGTCGAGGGTCACGGGGTCGGTGAGCGTAAAGGTGGCGGTCGGGAACTCCGAGACGTTCATCGCCTGCGACCGGAAGTACTCGTCGCGGTTGCTGCTGTCGGTGGCGATCGAGGCGACGTCGACGGTGAGTTCGGCGGCATCGAGCGTGAGGCCAGTGTCGCCGATGGTGAAGGTGCCCGTGACGTCGTCGGTGCGGCCGGTCACGGTGACGTCAGTGCCGTTGAGCACCTCGTCGACGCGGTAGCCGGCCTCGGAGCCGTCGGAGACGCTCCAAGCGCCGGCGAGGGCGCGGGGATCGAGTTCGCCTGTCGCCGAATTGTCGTCGGCAGTGCTGGAGTCGGTGGACTCCGTGGACTCGCTCGCGGTCAGTGAGGGGGTATCGGCCGCAGGAGCGGCGATGACATCTCGGTAGATCATCGGCCCGGCGATGGCCGCCGCGACGCCGAGGGCGATGACGCCGGCTCCGACGCCGATAAGGATCTTCTGGGACTTCTTCACAGTGACTCCTGACATTGCGCGAGTGGGGTGCGCTGCGGTCGATGGAATTCCAAGATGGCAGCGCACTTCATGAGGAGCCTCGGGGAAACGTGGGAAACTCCTGCAAACATCTGACGTTGGGTTGCGGGATCGCCGGGCGTGCAACACAACGGGGGCGGCATCGCTCGCGCGACGCCGCCCCCGCAGCTCGGGGCGGTGACCGACTCAGCGCACCCGCAACGCCTCGGGCAGCACCTCGACCGTGAACGCGGTGACTTCGCCGATGTCATCTCCGTCGATCTCGAAGGCGCGGGCCTCGGGCAGCACCACTGAGACGCGACGCGCCTGCAGGTGCTCCGTCGACTCAGTGCTCTCGGCCGCGGTCGACTGCGTGAACATGCGTTTCAGCCCGTTGTGCCAGACGAAATTGCGCATCGTGTCGAGCCAGGCACCGGCGTCAGCCGCGCGCAGCACGAGGAGATCGAGCCGGCCATCGTCGGGCCGCGCGTCGGGCAGCAGGGTGACACCGCCCTGAATCGACCCGCAGTTCGCGATCAGCAGCGTGTGGGCGTGCTCGGTCTGGGGCGCCTCGCCATCGAGGGCGAGCGAGAACTCCACGACCTCCGCACCCGACGCCGCGCGCCCGAGCGACTCGACGTAGGCGAGCCACCCGGCCTTCGCCTTCAGCTCGTCGTCGGTCTCGACGATCATCTGCGCATCGATGCCGAACCCGACCATCACGACGAAGCCATGCTGCAACTCAACGGGCGGAGTTTCATTCTTCACGCCGTCGGGTTCCGCCGCGGGGTCGACATCGGCGTCCTTCGTGTTCGCGAGCGTGAACTGCACGCGACCGAGATCGAGCGGGGTCGCCTCGTGGGTGAGCACCCGAGTGAATGCCGCGCGCGGGTCGCCGAGCGGAATACTGAGGTTGCGCGCCAGCAGGTTGCCCGTGCCCAGCGGCACGACGCCCAGGTCGGCGGCCGGCGATCCGGAATCACCCAGAGCCTCGGCCACGGCCCGCACCGTGCCGTCGCCCCCAGCGGCGACGACCACATCGCATCCCCGGGCGAGCGCGGCGGCCGTCGCGCCGAGCCCCGCGTCGTCTGGAGAGGTCTCGAACCAGGACGCATCGGGCCGGGGCCCGTCGAACTGGGTCACCGCGTCGTCCCAGGCCGTGCGCAACTCGCGCTCAGAGACCTTCGAGGGATTCCAGACGATGCCGATGCGCTGCGCGACCATGGTGACTGCTTTCGTATGCGGGGGTGAAGAGGGATTCGGGAAACTGAACGAGTCGGCGGGCGACGGGTCGAGCGGGGGCCGGATTCCGGCAAGCGGAGGGGAAGCCTCAGAGCGCGGCGAGCAGCGCCTTCCAATGCGCGCGCCACTCTTCGATGCGATCGCCGTCGGCCAGACCGTCCTGGCTCACCGCAAGAATCACCTTGTCATCGCCCTTCGGCGTCGCCGAGATCTCGACCTTGCCGGCGCCGTCGAGTGGAAAGCGCCAGAAGCTGCGCTTCTCGGTGCGCGAGGGCCTGGGGTCGCCGGAGACGTGGCCGAGGTGTTCGCTGCGATCGCCGTGGGCTGCGGTCCACGCCTCGATGGCGGCGTCGCGGTCGAGCGTGAGCGTGCGGCTGGCACTGACGCGGAACGTGCCCGAAGACGATTGGCCCGGCACCCGCAGGCCGGCGTGCTGCTCGTAAGCGATCGCGATGCCCTGCGCCCACCAGTCGGGGTTCTTCAGATCGTCCGTGACCGCCGCCCGAGCGATCTTCGCGATCTCGCTGTGGGCCAGCGTCGCCGCCCCCTGCGCCTCGAAGAGGGCGACCCAGGCCTCCCAATCGCGGCCCGTCGCCCGCTCGATCGCCGGGACGTTCTCGGCCCGGGTGCGATTGCCGTCAGTCATCGAGGCCCCTTTCGACGTTGCGCTCAGTGTACCGGGGCGGTGCGTGCTTGAATAAGGGCATGCGGGTCGTGGAGGGTGTCGAGATTTCCGAGGGAACGGGTGCCGGCCGCGAGGGGCGCCGCTACGTCGAGCACGTGTCGTCGCAGCATCGACCCGCAGGCATCGCCGACTCGCAGTGGCCGGCCGACGCCGACGGGCCTGCCGCCGAGCCCCAGGAGTATCGCGTCGATCTCGAGCGCATCCGCTTCTCCTCGTACTTCGCGCGCCTCTCCGACGTCACGCAGGTCGTGCCGCAATCGGGCGTCGGCCCGGTCATGCACAACCGCCTCACCCACTCGCTCAAGGTGAGTGCGGTCGCGCGCGTCATCGCCGCCCAGCTCGCCGGTCGCGCCGCCCAGCACGCAGCGTTCGTGCGAGGCGATCGCGCTGACGATGACGCCGTCGGCGCGACCGTCACCCGGCTCGGGGGATGCGACACGATCGTCGCGCAGGCCGCCGCTCACGCCCACGACCTCGGGCACCCGCCGTTCGGCCACCTCGGCGAGCGCGTACTCGACCGGGTCGCCCGCGAGCAGCTCGGTCTCGCCGAAGGGTTCGAAGGCAACGCGCAGAGCTTCCGCATTCTCACCCAGCTCGACACGCTCGGCCGCGACTTTCCCGGCCTGAACCTCACCGCAGCCACTCGCGCTGCCACCCTCAAGTACCCCTGGACTCGGGGTGCGTGGGTCGGCGTCACCGAGGCGGCGGTCGCGGCGCCGGATCGCCCCCGCGGCGTCGGCATCGACTCCGTGGGCGGTGCCGAGAAGTTCTCCGTGTACAGCCTCGACCACGTCGAGATGGAGACCGCGCTGCGACCGTTCACGGCGATCGGCATCGGAGTGCAGACCGTCGAGTGCGCCGTCATGGATCTCGCCGACGATATCGCCTACGCCGTGCACGACCTCGACGACTTCACCCGGGCGGGGGTGCTGCAGCAGTCGTCGGTCGCCGGCGAGTTCCGCGCATGGCTCGACCGCTCGGGCGCGCTCGCCACAGAAGCCGACGACGCGCTCCTCGCCGAGTGGCGCAGGCCCGGCATCTCGCTCGAACTGCTGTGGCGCAGACTCCATGCGAAAGACGGCTGGATCGCCGACCGTGACGCGTTCCGCGCCGCCGTGCGCCGCGTCAGCGAAGAGGTGGGGGAGTCGCTCCTCGCCGCCCCCTACGACGGGGGCATCGACAGCGAGCGATCCGTCTCCGATTTCACCCGCCGCTGGATCGACCACCTGCGCACCTCCATCGTCGTCGAGGATCGTCCGCACGTGCGCAGCGGACACGTGCGCTTGAACACTCAGGCCTGGCACGAGGTGATGGTGCTGAAGTTCGTGCACGCGCACTTCGTGCTCGAGCGGCCCGAGCTCGGGCAGCCGCAGCGCGGGCGGGCGAAGGTCGTCGAGCAGCTCGTGCTCGGCTTCGACGCCTGGCTCGCCGACCGTGACGATGCTGGGCGCGCACCCCGCCGCCTGCTCGAGTGGGCGGAGGTCGCGACCGAGACCGGGTTCGCGGTGCGCCGTGACCGCCCCGAGCTGTTGATGGGCGACACCAGCGACGCCGGCATGCGCCGACAGGGGCGCACCCGCGCGATTCTCGACTATGTCGCTTCGCTGAGCGATCAGCAGGCCGTCATCACCCATCGAGCCCTGACCGGAGGAACCACCAGTGAGTAACCCCCCGCGCGAAGCCCGCGTGCCGCAGGTGCGCGACCGCGCCCGCTTGATCACCGAACTGATCGAGGTCGGCCGAGACGCTGTCGGTCGCGGGCTCGTGCTGGCGAGCGCCGGCAACCTGTCGGTGCGAGTGTCTGATCGCGAGTTCCTGGTCACCGCGAAAGGCAGCTGGCTGGATCGCCTCACCCCCGAGAGCTTTGCCCTGCTGACGCTCGATGACGACGAGACCGGTGCACCCGTCGACGTCGGGCCGGAACCGTCGAGCGAGTGGAAACTGCACCACCGCGCCTACCGTGCGCGCCCCGACGCCGAGTGCGTGCTGCATCTGCACCCGCGCACCGCCGTGGTGCTGGCCAGTCTCGGCCGGCCGATCCGCCGCCTCACCCTCGACCACGCGTACTACCTCGGCGAAATCGCGGTCACCCCCTTCTTCCACAACGGCACGGATGAGCTCGCCGACACCGCAGGCGATGCGCTGCGCGATCACGACTGCGTCGTGATGCAGCACCACGGCTGCTCGGTCGTGGCCGGTGACGTGCAGATGGCGTACCGGCGGGCGCTCAACCTCGAAGACGCGGCGCAGGCGACCGCGCTCGCGCTGCAGCTCGGCGACACGGACACGGTCTTCCCGGACGACTCCGCGACCCACGCATAGGCGGGCGGCTGGCGGCGGCGGCACCGCTGGTCCCGCGCGTGCCCGCCTGCCACGCCGAGCCCCTTTTTTCTCGCCGACCCCCTCTGAAGTGCCCGCGAACTTTGGAGGGACTCGGCGAGAAAGAAGGGGGTCGCTGTTGATTTATTCCGCATGGGTCAACAATCGAGAACGAGGGACCTTGGTCGTGAATGGGATTCGAAACGCCGTCAGCATGGAGCCGAAGCGTTGTGCGGTCGACGCTTCGCTGGCGCCCCACCGAATGAACCGGCTGTTCGTTGTCGCCGCGACCCAGTCTTCGCGATCCTTTTCTTGAAGCACCATTTGGCCCACACTGAGATTTCCTCGAAGCGCAGGGTCGAGATACTTGGTCCGTCCATCACACTCGCCAAACACGCCATGATCGGGGAGAAAGAAATCGACGAAGTACCAGCCGCCGTTGCGTGCGGGTACCTCGAACTGGGGTATGACAGAAATGTTGAACTCGTGAAAACGCCAGCGACTGACGCTCTCGAGGGGTGAATCTGCGCGGGCGTCCGCGAAATCAACGATGGTGCGAAGCAATCGAACTCCGCGTTTCCCAGCCGCAGCGAGCGTGCGCGCAGCCATCTCTTCGTGCCATTGCCCAGCAGCGTCACTGTCAACATGTCGCCCCGACCGTGCACTCCTCCCGAGCACGACGTCTGCCGTAGCGACCAGACTTTCTGGAGCGAGAGACAGCATCGACAGGTCGACGAGGGTGCGGTTCGGAGTGGTGTGTGTGAACCCCCAAGATTTGGTGATGTCGCCCTCTGGAACGTCGAGCTCATGGCGTACGAGCGAATCGCTGCGTCCGTGGGCAGACAATGAAATAACGTGCGGGGGCGAATCGGTGCAGCCCCAGAATGGCAAACCCAGGAGGGCCGCGGCTGATTGATGCGAAAAGATTGGGACTCCACGGGACTCCTTTGCCGCCACGATCACGCGGGCAAGGTGGCGCTGTTCCACGCGCCAGTTTGCCCACGTCGTCATTTCAACGACGTATCCCTTCCCGACTCGATGCCACACCCCTGCATGGAGCAGCCGTGCGAGTTCGCGGCGAGAAACTCCAGCATCGAGATGTGCGCCGATTGAAGTGATCGAAGCCTCGATGAGTGCGATGCGGTGTGGTGCCTCCATCGTCCGAGTGAATCGCACTGCGAAAGCCTCCATTGTCTGAATTCGCAGAATGTGGATGAATCAGGGAGCTGCGGCGCCTGTGAGCGCTTCGTCGGCGCCGCCGTATTACAAGCTCACCGGCGACCGCGAGCCCCTCCAAAGTTGCCGAACCCCTGCCAAATGCGCGGGCAGAAAAGAGGGTTTGGGTGACTTGAGAGGGGCTCGACGAAAGAAGCACCGGGAGCCAGCGGGGCGCTACGGCGCGACCGGGAACTCCTGCGCCGCATCCCACGGCACTGCCCAGCCGAGCTCGTCGAAGAGTCTCGCGAGCACCATGCCGGTGAAACCCCACACGAGGTGCCCGCCGAGGTGAGGGCCGAGCGCGAACGCCGCGCCGCGATACGTCGTGCTGCCGTGGCGCAGCACGGAGGTGCCGCGAGCGGCCGGTGCGAGGAGTTCGGCGACGGGCGCACGAAATACCTCGACCGATTCTGCGTGGTCTGCGGCGACGGCACTGGGGTGGCGCCACCACCCGATCACCGGGGTCACGAGGTTGTTGCTGACGGGGATGTGCACGGGAGGCAACTGGCCGAGCACGTCGACGCCGCTCGGGTCAACGCCGGTCTCTTCAGCAGCTTCACGCAGCGCAGTGGCCGCCGCGTCAACGTCTTCGGGCTCGGCGCCGCCGCCCGGAAACGCGATCTGCCCCGCGTGGTGCCGCATACTGTCGGCGCGCCGAGTCAGCAGCACGTCGAGTTCGGCGGGCACCGTCGTCGCGCCGTGAGCGGCGGGCTCGCGGTCGAGCGTGCCCAGGAGTACGAGCACGGCGGATCGCCGCAACGGTCGTGCCCCTGGCGCGCCCTGGGGCACGTAGTCGATCGGGGCGGCGACCGGCCGAGCGAGCAGCGCGCGCAGGTCGCTCTCGGCGTCGGCGGCGGTACGGGGCATACTCGTCACCCTACAGCGGCACGGAGAGCCGCAGTTCAGCCCTCGGCGAGCAGATCGAAGATGCCCTCGGGAACGCGCTGAGAGCGCGACCACGGCTCGCGATCGCGGCGCGATACTCGCTTGACCTGCTGCGATTCTTCGCCACGCACCTGGGTGAGCACCGCGACGATCGCGGCGCGCTCGGCATCGCTGACCTGCCGGGTGACGAAGCGGATATCGCTGCCGTGCAGCAGATCGTCGTCGGCGAGTTCGTCGCGCTTCGCGGCGTCGCGTGCGGCCGCATCCGGGGGCAGGATCGCCGAGGCGCCGTTCACCGGAGCGTCGTCCGCGGGAACATCTGAGAGTGCTGCGTGCTTGGCCATGGATGCTCGCTTACAGCGGGATGTTGCCGTGCTTCTTGGCGGGCTGCTCGGTGCGCTTACCGCGCAGGCCGCGCAGCGCCTTGATGACGGCGAGGCGCGAACCGGCGGGCTCGAGCACGTTGTCGAGTTCGCCGCGCTCGGCGGCGAGGAACGGCGAGGTGACGTCTGCGGTGTACTTCGCGGTGAGTTCGGCACGTAGGGCCTCGACGTCGTCACCGCGTTCCGCAGCTGCGGCCAGTTCCTTGCGGTAGAGAATGTTGACAGCACCCGAACCACCCATGACGGCGATCTCGGCGGTGGGCCACGCGATGTTGAAGTCGGCGCCCATCTGCTTCGAGCCCATCACGATGTACGCTCCGCCGTAGGCCTTGCGCGTGATGATGGTGACGAGCGGTACGGTCGCCTCCGCGTACGCGTAGAGCAGTTTCGCGCCGCGGCGGATGACGCCCTGGAGCTCCTGGTCGGTGCCCGGGAGGTAGCCCGGCACGTCGACGAGCGTGAGGATCGGGATCGAGAACGCGTCGCAGAAGCGCACGAAGCGTGCGGCCTTCTCGCTGGCATCGATGTTCAGCGTGCCCGCCATCTGCGCCGGCTGGTTGGCGACGATGCCGACGGTGCGGCCTTCGACGCGGCCGAAACCGATGAGCATGTTCGGGGCGAAGAGTGGCTGCACCTCGAGGAAGTCGCCACCATCGAGAATCGCCTCGATGACGACCTGCATATCGTAGGGCTGATTCTGGCTGTCGGGAATCAGCGTGTTGAGACGACGGTCGGCGTCGGTAATCTCGAGCGCGGTCTCCGTGTCGTAGATCGGCGCCTCGGCGAGATTGTTGTCGGGCAGGTAGCTGATGAGCGCTCGAGCGTAATCGAGCGCGTCGTGCTCGTCGCTCGCGAGGTAGTGCGACACACCGCTGGTCTTGTTGTGCGTGAGGGCACCGCCGAGCTCTTCGAACCCGACCTCTTCACCGGTGACGGTCTTGATGACGTCGGGGCCGGTGACGAACATGTGACTGGTCTTGTCGACCATGATCACGAAGTCGGTGAGCGCGGGGGAGTAGACGGCGCCGCCGGCCGACGGGCCCATCACGATGGAGATCTGCGGAATGACACCCGAGCACATCGTGTTCAGGCGGAAAATGTTCGCGTACTTCGACAGGGCGACGACGCCCTCCTGAATGCGGGCTCCACCCGAGTCGAGAATGCCGAGCACGGGGGCGCCGGTCTTGAGGGCGAATTCCATCGCCTTGACGATCTTCTCGCCGGCAACTTCGCCGAGCGAACCGCCGAACGTGGTGAAGTCTTGCGAGTAGACGACGACCTGGCGACCGTGGATGGTGCCCGCGCCGGTCACGACGGAATCGCCGAACGGGTGCGTGTGCTCCATGCCGAAGCCGTGCGAGCGGTGCTTCACGAACTTGTCGAACTCGACGAACGAGCCGGCGTCGAGCAGCGCGGCGATGCGCTCGCGGGCAGTCATCTTGCCGCGCGCGTGCTGCTTGGCGGCGGCCGCGGCGTCGCGATCGCCCACGGCTTCCTGGTACTTGCGGCGATGATCGGCGATGCGGTCGGCGGTCGTCGCGGGTGCGATGTTCTCTGCAGTCACGCATGCCAGCCTAGCGCGGGGGACATGCCGCAGCCCCGCGAACCTCTCCAACGGAATCGAAATTCCTTGGTCGGAATGCTACGAAGCGAGGGTCAGTCGAAGATGTCGCCGAGCAAGCCGCCGAGAATCACGCCGCCGATGACTGGCCCGAGCATGCCGCCGCCGCTGTCACGTCCGCCGCCCCAGCCGCCGCGTCCGCCGCGACCTCCGCCGCCGCCCCAGCCCCAGTCGTCGTTGTCGGGTCGTGAGGAGTCGATGTCTCGCTGCGCGAAGCGGAGCGCTTCGTCGGCGAGTTCAGAAGCTCGTCGGGCGAGCCGGAGCGCTTCTTCGCGGGTGTCTTCGGTGTCGTGCATGACCGCGATCTCGCTGCGGTGACGCCGCGCTTCGGCGAGCCGGGTGCGGGCATCGGCGCCGATCCAGCCGCGGTGGCCCTCGATGAGGCTCGACGCGATGCCGATGGCGTGGTCGGCGGCCGCGATGCCGTGCTGCACCTGCGCCGATGACGGCACGGGCTTCGCTGCGCGAGCGCGGGCAGCGTCGAGCGCCGCGTTCGCGCTCGAGACGAGCGCGAGGTCGGCGAACGGATCGCGTTGCCGTCCGTTCGCCACCTCGGCGAGGGCTGATTCGAGCCGATCGATCGCCGCAGTCACCGTGGCATTGCTCGCTTCGGTGCGAGCGGCAGAAATGTCTCCGCGCGAATCCTCGATCACGTCGGCCAAGGTGTTCTGTGCGCGCAGTGCTTCGATTTCGAAGCCGTCGACTCCGTCGAGAATCGACGAGGCACGACGCACGGTCTCGGTGGCGGTCTCGAGCGCGAGGTTCGCATCGGCGAGCGCGCCGGCTGCGCGGCGGCGATCCGACAGATCAGCGGAGTGGAGCGCGAAATCGAGCAACTGCTCGACGTCTTCCGAGCTCAATCGCACGCGCTGCAGGGCGGTGGGGCTGTAGCGTTCGGCGAGTCGTGCCGCAGCCTGCTGTGCGTCGGGCACGCGGGCGGTGAGCGCGGCGACGTCGTCGCGCACGCGCTGCACCATCTCCGGCGCTCGTCGGGCCCGCTCGACGCGCGCCTGCAGCGCGGAGGTGCGCTCGTCGAGCACTGCCTCCGCCCATTCGCAGAGCTGCACGATGCGCGCATTGCGCGTGCGTGTCTCTTCGGGGGTATCGGGGATGTGGTCGTGGTTCAGCTGGTGCAGCTGGAAGGCTTCGGCGAGGTGCTCCCGCACGGACGCGAGGCCGACGCGCAACTCGGAGGTGGCGTCGTCGCCGAGTTCGGCCGTGGCGAAGGCGAGTTCGTCGCCCGTCGCGCGAATGCGTTCGTCGGCGGCGACGATGGCGCTGCGTGCGCGGCGCGACAGATCGGCGTCGGTGGCCTCCTGCTGCTGCTCGGCTTCGCGATCGCGGCGTCCCCAGAATCCCACGGTGCTCCTCGGTTGTATCGGTGGTGTGCGTTTAGACGGTGAAACGGTCAAGCAGTGAAGCGGTCGGCGGTGCAACGCTGCTGAGTGAGCGATCGAGCGAGCGCGCTGCGCCGGTGACGCAGCGGAGCGAGCCGACCGGTGTCGACTCGCTCCGCTGTCGAACCCTGCGAGACGCGCAGGTGGTCGGCGACGGGCCGACCCGCTCGATTACTGGCCGATGGCCTGCTGAGGCGTGCCCGACTTGAGGGCGGCGAGACGCGCCTCGACCTCGGTGACGGCCTCGAAGTTCTCGAGCTCGTTGAACTGCGCGTCGAGCGTCGAGGCTGCGATCTCCTGCTTGCCGCGCGCGAGCGCCTCCTGACGGCGGATCTTCTCTTCGAAGCGGCCGAGATCGCTGGTCGGGTCGAGCACGTCGATCGACTTCACGGCATCAGCAACGCGGTTCTGCGCGTCAGCGGTCTTCGAGCGCGCGACCAGCTCGGCGCGCTTCGACTGCAGCTGCTGCAGCTTGTCTTTCATGCCGTTCAGACCGGCCTTGAGCTTCTCGGTGACCTCGCGCTGCGAAGCGATGGTCGGCTCGGCAGCGCGGGCCTCGTTCTCTTCCGTGATCTGACGCTGCAGCGCCACCTTGGCGAGGTTGTCGAACTTGTCGGCGTCGACGCTGTTGCCGGCGGCGCGCAGTTCGTCTGCCTTCGTGCTGGCGGCGATTGCCTTGCGGTTCCACTCGGCGGCGGTGCGCACGTCTTCGTCGTAGTCCTGCTCGATGAGGCGTAGGTTGCCGATCGTTTCTGCGATCGCCGACTCGGCATCAGAGATGTTGTTCGAGTAATCGCGGATCAGCTGGTCGATCATCTTCTCCGGATCTTCAGCGGAGTCGAGGAGCGAGTTGATGTTCGCGCGAACGAGAGTGGTGATGCGTCCGAGGATGGATTGCTTCGCCATGATGGGGTCCTTTCGGATGAACGGTTGGATCGAGTGTAGGGATGGGGACTGTGGAACTGCCGGAGATGCGGAAAGTCAGGGGTCCGGGTTAGAAGCGACCGCCTCCGCTGCGGCCAGAACGACTGGAGCCGCCTGAACGGCGTGACGAGCCGCCCCACGACGAGCCCCCCGAGCGCCGGGATGATCCGCCGCCCCACGAACCGCCGCCGCCACTGCCCCAGAAGCCGCCGCCTGAGCCGCCGTAGCCGGAGTAGCCGCCGCCACCGCCGTGGCCGAAGATGCCGCCGAGGATCGCGCCGATGGCGATGTCTCCGGCGGAGCTGCTGCCGCCTCGTGAGCCGCCGGCAGCACCGCCGTATCCGCCGTACCCGCCATTGCCGAAGCCGGAGACGTCGGCCTGAGCGGAGCCCAATGCCTCTGACGCCAGCTGGTTCGCACGCTGCGTTTCGGCCAGTGCGCCCTGCGGGTTGGCGACGCGTGCCGCTTCGGCGCGTGACAGCGCCGCCCGAGCCTCGGCCGCGCGTGTGCGCGCCGTGGCGCCGACGGCCCCGCGACGAGCGTCGATGTACGCCTCCGCCTGGCGCACCTGGTCGCCGGCCTGAGCGAGCTGCGCGTCGAGCAGCTGCCGGGCGCGTGCGGCCTCTTGTGCGGATGCGACGACGCCGTCGATGTGCGTGTTTGCCGCTTCGAGAGCCTGGACCGCGCGTGATGGGCGGCGCTCGGTACCCGACAGGTCGGTACGGGCCTGCGCGATTTGCTGTTCGGTGGCGGCGATCGCGGCGCCGACGCTGCCGTCAGGATCCTGCAGGCTGCGTGCGCCGGCGACATCGCTCTCGAGCTCGGCGATGAGGTCCGCGCAACGGGCTTCGATGCCGGTGAGCTCGGTGCCGTGCGCGGCGATCGCCTGGTGCAGCCCCTCGGCCTGAGCGACGGCGGCCTCCCCCTCACGGATGGCGATCGACGCGGCGCCGGTGTCGGGCGCTGCTGCGGTGAGCGCCCCCGAGGCCGTTGCCTCACGTTCGGCGGCGAAGGCGAGCAGCGAGTCCGCCTGTTGCGGGCCACCCGTAAGCGCACCGAGCTCGTCGGCGGCATACGTGGCTGAAAGTCGCGCGATCTCTGCGGCGGCGGTCGCGCTCGCTCCCGCGGCCCGCGCCCGGCGTTCGGTGAGCGCAGCCAGCGCGGCCGGGGCGTTCTGCTCGATGGCGCGCAGGCGCTCGAACGACTCGGCTTGGGCGTCGAGCGTCTCGTCGACGCTTTCGCGGAGTTCGATGATGCGATGCAGCCACTCCCGTCGCTGCGCCTCGGTATCAGGGGTCGCGTCGTCGAGCTGTTGGCGCAACGTGAACGCTTCGAGTAGCTGACCCCGCGCCGTCTCGATCGCCGTCGAGAAGTTGATGACGGCGGCGTCTCCGAACTGCGCACGCGCGAAGTCGAGCTCTTGCGCGCTCGTCTTCACCGCATCGTCGGCCGCGACGAGTGCAGCGCCAGACGTGCGGTCGAGCTGTGTGAGGTCTTGCTCCACTGACTGTTGCACCCGGCGCTTGCGCACCACACGACTGACGCCGAACGCCGTGCCGCCGATGACGACGACGCCTGCCCCGACGCCCACCGCGATTGCGGTGTTGCGCCCCGGAGTCGCATGTTCCTTTTCGAGTTGCTCGGCCGCGGCCGTCACCGCTCCCGCGAAATCGTTCGCACGCAGCTCGGGAAGCACGTTCTCTTCGATGCGATCCAACGCACCATTGCTCAGCGACCCGCCGTTCGGAGACGACAGGTAGTACTGGCGGCCCTCAGTAGACACGGCGAGCAGGTACTGCGCATCACCCAATCCGTTGAACTCCGCGGTTTCGTCGGCCCAGGCGATGCGATCGGTCGGGTCGGTGAACTGATCGACGAAGACGACGTAGAGGTCGAGCCCGGTTTCTTGCTGAGCCGCGGCGAGCCGCGCGTTTGCCGCGCTCTCTTCGCTCGCGGTGAGCACGTTGGCGCTGTCGGTCACGTAGTCGTCGCCGAGCGGGCCCGGCGCGACCGCACTGGCTGATGCGCCGGCGATGAGCATCCAGGCCGCTCCGATGAGCAGGCTCGCGAGCCAACGCCCGAGATGACGACGACGAGGATCCATTCGCAAGTGCTCCACACTCGGAGTGTATTGCGCCGCAGGGGGTCCGGTCTATCGTTTTCAACCCGGTAGCGTAACAGTCATGGAGCTGATGCGCACACGCAACCTGCTGCCGGAAGTGATCTGGCGCGACACCTCGCCGTCGACGAACGCCGAGCTGCGCGATCTCGTCGGCGAATCTCCCGGGCGGCCCCACGGCACGCTGCTGGTCACCAGTGATCAGACTGCGGGTCGCGGGCGTCTTGATCGCGGCTGGGTGACCCCGCCTGACACCTCGCTGGCGGCATCGCTGCTGGTGCGCGAGTTCGCGACTGAGGGCCTCGAGCCGAGCTGGCTGCCGCTGCTCGTGGGGTCGGCGT
Organism: Leucobacter musarum subsp. musarum; assembly: GCF_001273845.1. GTDB lineage: Bacteria > Actinomycetota > Actinomycetes > Actinomycetales > Microbacteriaceae > Leucobacter > Leucobacter musarum. Next base: position 108,643 of record NZ_JHBW01000069.1, on the reverse strand, counting down.
TCGTGACGGCCCTGCAGCCCCACTTCACCGCGGCTGCCGCCCGCGACGGCGGCGAGGCGAAGCGGGTCGGCGTGAAGTGGCCGAACGATGTGCACGTGCGCGACGAGGACGATGCGATCGCGGGCCGGCCCGGGAAGAAGCTGTGCGGCATTCTGTGCGAGCTGCTGCCCGGAGTGCCGGGTGAGCGCGGGCACACCGTGATCGTCGGCACGGGCATCAACCTGCTCATCGAGGAGTGGGATCTGCCGACCGAACGAGCCGGGTCGCTCTTGGCGTGCGGTGCCGACGTGGGCGGTGCCGAGAGTCTCGCCGATGCGGCGGGGCAGGATCTGGCCGACCGTGTCCTTGCCGACTACACCGCCGAGCTCCTCCGCCTCGTCGACCTCGCCGCGACCGACCCCGGTGCGGCCCGGGCACGCGTCGCTCGGCACTCCCTGACGCTCGGCACCGAGGTGCGGGTGCACCTGCCCGGCGGTCAGATCGTCGACGGCCGCGCTCGCCGCCTCGCCGACGACGGTTCGCTCGTCATCGACCTGCCGACCGGCGGTGAGCTCACGGTGTCGGCCGGCGACGTCGAGCACCTGCGCTAGGCGCGCCCGAGCTGGGCGCACCTCACGCAGCGATCGGTTACGCCGCGCGGTAGCGCTCCTCGCCGCGCACGTACGTGCGCTGCACGCGCGAGTCGAGCAGCGCGGTCGGCTCCGCCTCCAGCGGGTTCACGTCGAGCACCATGAAGTCGGCGCTCAGGCCCGGGCGTATGCGGCCGGTCGTGCCGTCCATCTCGCCCGCGAAGGCACCGCCGGCGGTGAGCGCGGTCAGCGCCTCGGCCGGGGTGAATGCGCGCTCGGGGTGGTACGGATCGCGCTCGGGAGCGAGCACCGACGCTCCGGTGAGCGCGATGTAGAGGTTCGGCAGCGCCTCGTGCGGCGCGGTCGGCGCGTCGGTGCCCAGCGTCATGGCGACGCCCGCGGCGCGGAACTTCTGCCAGGGGAAGCCGAGCTCCTGACGCTCGTCGCCGAGCTGCGCCTTCCAATTGTCGAGCACGGCCGGGTCGCAGTGCACCGGCTGCATCGACGCGACGACGCCGAGCTCGCCCATGCGCACGATCGTGTCGTCGGCGACGCTCTCCAAGTGTTCGATGCGGTGGCGGCGCGGGCGGGGGCCGTTCGCGCGCACGCAGTGCTCCACGACGTCGAGCGCGATCTGGCTCGTGCGATCCCCGATCGCGTGCATCGCGATCTGCAGCCCGTCGCGGTCGGCGGCCTCGGCCACCGGCATGATGCGATCCGCGGTCCAGATGGGTTCGGCGTTCGACCCGTCGGCGTAGGGCGAGATCATCGTGGCGGTGCAGGCGTCGATGACGCCGTCCATGATGAACTTCACCCCGGCGATGCGCAGCCACTCGGACTCGGGGCCCGCGGCGATCTCGTCGCGGAGCGCCGTGATGGCCGCCCCGCCGGCGACGTCCTGCGCCGTATCGCCGGTGGGCTCGAGGATCCAGTGCGCGGTGATCGGGAACGGCAGGCGACCATCTCGCGCGATGATCGTGCGCAGCGCGGCGACCTCCGCTGCGTTGAGCGACATCTCGGTGGCGCCGGTCACGCCGGTCTCGAGGTAGGTCGCGAACGCCCGATCGAGTGCCGCCACCACGTCTTCCGGGGTCGACTGCGCGCCGAGGAACGCCCACGCGTACTGCGTGCCGGCCGTCTCGAGCAGCAGCCCCGTGGCCTGCCCGGCAGCGTCGCGCACGACCTCGCCGCCGACCGGGTTCGGGGTCGACGCGTCGATGCCGAGCTCGGCGAGCGCTGCCGAGTTGACCCACACCGAGTGGAAGTCGTTGGCATCGAGGTACACGGGCACGTCGGGTAGCACCGCGTCGAGCATCGCCGCGGTGGGGCGGCCCTCGGCGATCGCGTCGAAGAGCCATCCGCTGCCGAGCACGCGCGGGGCATCCGGTGCGGCCGCACGCGCGGCGACCAGGCGCTCCTGCATCTCGGCGAGCGAGGCGCAGTCGCGCAGCTGCACGCGGGCCAGCGAATCGCCGAAGCCGACGAGGTGGGTGTGCGAGTCGATGACGCCGGGGGCGACGAATGCACCCGCGAGGTCGACCTCGGTGACGCTGGGTGATCCGGCACCGTCGGCGACCGCGCCGATGACCGTGCGCACGTCATCGAGCGACCCGACGGCGACGAAGCGGCCGTCGGAGACGGCGAACGCCTCGGCGACGGGCTCGGGCTGTTCGGGAGTGGGGTCGGCCGTGAAGACGACGGCGTTCGTGAAAAGCGTCGTGGTCATCGCTGCGAGCCACCCTGCGTGCCGGCGGCGGGAGCGGCGGTTTCATCGAGCGGGAACTCGGCCGAGAGCGCGTCGATCGCCTCGGTCGACGGCACCTCTTCGGAGAAGTTCAGCTTCGGCACCGGCTTGCGGAAGAAGCCGGTCTTGAGTGCGAGGATGGCGACGCCGATGATGAGCCAGATGCCGCCGATGATCCAGGTGAGACCCTCGAGCGAGGTCCACAGCCAAATGGTAAGGCCGAAGCCGATGAGCGGCAGGAGGCCGTAGCGGATCCAGCCCCACGCGCTGACGGGCTCGGTGCGGCCGCCCTTCGGGAAGAGGTAGGTGCGGATCACCGAGAGGTTCACCATCGCGAACGCCGCGAGTGCCCCGAAGCTGATCATGAAGGCGGCCTGGTCGAGGCTGACGAAGAGGCTTGCGAGGGCGACAACCGACACCGTGGTCGCCGCGACGATCGGGGTGCCGAAGCGCTTCGAGAGAATGCCGAGCGGCTTCGGCAGGATGCCGTCGCGGCCCATCGAGTAGAGGATGCGAGACACGGCGACCTGGCCTGCGAGACCCGAGCCGAAGCAGCCGGCGACCGTGATGATCACGAAGATTGCGGCTAGCACGTCTCCGCCGACGTGGCCGAAGAGCACGGCTCCCGCGGCGTTCAGCAGGTCGTCAGAGGCGGTGCTCCAGTCGGAGAGGTAGTAGGCACGCGCGCCGACGTAGGAAATGACGATGAAGATCAGGCCGCCGATGATCGTGGTCAGCATGATGGCGCGTGGGATGTCGCGGCGCGGGTTCTTGGCCTCTTCAGACAGGGTGGAGACCGCGTCGAAGCCGAGGAATGACAGCGCGAGCACTGCGGCTCCCGTGAAGATCGGGCTGTAGCCGACGGCGCCCGGGATGAACGGTTCGAGCAGCGAGGGGGCGTTCGGGTCGTTGATGGCGGCCTTGATGGCGAGGATCGCGAAGACGATCACGGCCGCGACCGAGACGACGACGATGACCGTGTTGATCTTGCCGACGAGCGAGATGCCGAGCACGTTGAAGACGAAGACGCCGATGAGTGCGGCGAGGGTGAAGATCCAGCTCGGCACGCTCGGGAACTGCGTGCCCACGTACAGGCCGAGGATCAGGAAGTTGATCATCGGGATGAACAGGTAGTCGAGCATGAGCACCCAGCCCGTGAGGAACCCGGTGGCGCCGCCGAAGGCCTGCTGCGAATAGGTGTAGGCGGATCCGGCAACCGGGTACCGCCGCACCATCGCGGCGTAGCTGCCCGCCGTGAACAGCATCACGACGAGCGCGACGATGTAGGAGTCGACGAGGTGGCCCTCGGTGAGCTGGTTGACGATGCCGTACGTGGTGAAGACGGTGCCCACCGCCATGTATGACAACCCGAAGAGGGTGAGGGTGAAGACGCCGAGGGTGCGCTTGAGGTGCGCGCCGGTTGCTTGGCTCACTGGTGCTCCTGAAATACAGCGGCGGATGCCGGGAGTGGTGCGCGCGTTCCATCTTCGGGACGCGCGTCCAAAATGAACAATGTTCTTTTTGACGTGATTAGGATAAGCGGAGAATGTTTCGAGCGCGAGTCGAAATCTGAGAATGGCCGCGCTCGCTACCAACGGAGGGAGCGCGAGCGTGAGCGAAACACCGCGCAGGCGGGTCGGTCGGCCGAGCGAACAGGTGCTCTCGAGGCGCAGGATCGTCTCCACCGCGCTCGAACTGCTCGACGCGCACGGTTCCGACGGATTCGGCATGCGCGACATCGCCCGCGAACTCGGGGTGCGGCCGTCGGCGCTCTACAACCACGTCGCCAACAAGGAAGACGTGTTCCGCGGCATTCGCGAGGACGTGGCGAGTCGTATCTCGACCGCCGCGCTCGAATCGGAGCCGTGGGATGTGGCGCTCGCGGAATGGGCGCGCTCCTATCGCGACGCCTTCGCCGCGCACCCGCCGTCGATCGCGCTGCTCGCCGTGATGCCCTACGACCCTGCCTCCGATGCCTTCCCGTCGTACGAGCGCGTCATTGCGCTGCTCACGGAGGCGGGCTGGAACCGGGTCGACGCGCTCAACCGGCTCGTCGCGCTCGAATCGTTCATTTTGGGTTCGGCGCTCGATGCCGCGGCCGCCCCAGACATGCTCAGCCCGGGCGATCGTGCGGACGTGCCCGGGTTCACCGCCGCCTATCGGGAGCGCGATGCGCGCGCCGCTGCGACTGGCGACGGCCCGGCCGACCAAGCGTTCGACGCGGGTCTGCGGGTGATGCTCGCGGGCCTCCGTGCCGAGCAGCGCGAGCTGGCGACGCGCTAGCGCCGCGCGGTGCGGCCTGCGCCCTGCCCGTGCCCGCGTCCTGCCTGCGACGCGGAAATCGCCGAGCCCCTCCGATCTTGCCCAGCCCCTGCGTTCTGCGTGCGCAGTTCGAAGGGGATCGGTGAGAAAGGAGGGGCTCGGCGGAGATGCAGAAGCAGGCAACGCGGGCGGCGCCGGTGGGGCGCCGGGCCGGACGCGCTACGCGCGCGGCTCCAGCGGGTAGTCCTCGGCCAGCTGGTCGATCTGCTGGGTGCTGGGGTCACTCTCCGAGAAGTCCATCTTCGGTACCGCGCGACGGAACCCGCCGGTGACGATCGCGATGATGACCACGCCAACGGCCAGCCAGATCGCGCCGACCAACCAGGTGAGCGGCTGCAGCGAGGTCCACAGCCAGATCGTCAGCGCGAAGCCGATGAGCGGGAAGAGGCCGTAGCGGATCCAGGCCCACGCGCCCTGCGGTCGCGCGCCGTTCTTCGGGAACAGGTAGGTGCGGATCACCGACAGGTTGACCATGGCGAACGCGGCGAGCGCGCCGAAGCTGATCATGAAGGCGACGGTGTCGAGCGACAGGAAGAGCGCCGACAGGGCGAAAATCGACACGATGCAGGCGGCGACCACGGGGGTGCCGAAGCGCTGGTGCAGGCGCGAGAGCGGCTTCGGCAGCATGCCGTCGCGGCCCATCGCGTAGAGGATGCGCGACACCGAGACCTGGCCAGTCATGCCCGAGCCGAACGCGCCGACCACGTAGATCGCGACGAAGAACGAGGTGAACCAGCTGACGCCGAAGCTGTCCATGACGGTGGTGCCGGCCGCGTCGATCTGTGCGTCGCTGAGTGTCGCCCAATCGGGAGCGAACGCGAGCGCACCGGCCCACGAGACGAGGATGAAGAAGAAACCGCCGAGCAGCGTCGACAGCACGATCGCGCGGGGAATGTCGCGGCGGGGCTGCTTTGCCTCCTCGGAGAGCGTCGACACCGCGTCAAACCCGAGGAAGGAGAGAGCGAGGATCGCCGCACCCGAGGCGACGGCACCGATGCCGCCCTCGCCGAAGGTGAACGGTTCGATCAGGCTGACCGACTGGTCGCCGCCGAAGTACTGCTTGAACGCGAGCGCGACGAAGACCACGACGAGCACGACCGACAGCGCGATGATCGCGAAGTTGATCTTGTTCACGAGCGTGATGCCAAGGATGTTGAACACCAGTACGAGCAGCAGCGCGACGAGCGTGAACACCCAGATCGGCACCGCGGGGAACTGGGTGTTCAGGTAGATGCCGATGAGCATGAAGTTGATCATCGGGATGAACAGGTAGTCGAGCAGCATGACCCAGCCGGTCAAGAAGCCGGCTGCGCCGCCGAACGACTGCTGCGAGTAGGTGTAGGCGGATCCGGCAACCGGGTACCGCTTCACCATCGCGCCGTAGCTCGCCGCCGTGAACAGCATGGTGACGACCGCCACGATGTATGCCGAGGGGAGATGGCCGTCGGTGACCTGGTTCACGATGCCGTACGTCGTGAACACGGTGATGACGGTCATGTAGGTGACCCCGAAGAGGGTCAGGCCGGTGAGGCCGAGTGCCCGCTTGAGATGCGGTTGGGTGGTGTCGCTCACGATGTCTCCTTTGATTCGTGCGATGACGGGACTGCAGTCGGGGTGGGTCAGGGGTGCGTGGGGCTGCGGAACGTCGCCTCGCCGGCCAGCCAGGTGCCGTTGACTGCGAGATCGGCGATCGCCTCGGGGGCGAGCGAGAGCGGGTTCGCCGACAGCCACGCGGCGTCGGCGACGCGGCCCACCTCGAGCGTGCCGCGCTCGGGCGCGAGCGCCTGTCGCGCGATGCCCGAGGTGTAGGCGGCAAGCGCGTCGCCCGGGGTGAGGCGTTCTTCGGGCAACCAAGCCTCTGCGCCGGGCTCGAGGTGGCTGTGTCGGGTGATCGCGGTCGAGAGTGCCGGGCGCCAATCGCGCGTCGTCACCGGCCAATCGCTGCCGAAGCTGATGGTCGCACCGCTGCGATGCACCGAACCGATGAGGTACTGCCACTCCTCGCGCGGGTGGCCGAGATGCGGAATCGTGAGGTCGCGCATGACCGCGTCGCACTGCGCCCAGTAGGGTTCGAAGTTCGCGATGACGCCGAGTTCGGCGAAGCGCGCCACGTCGGCCGGATCGAGCAGTGCCACGTGCGCGATGACGTCGTGCCGTTCGCGCGGCGGGTTCGTGTCGCGGGCCGTTGCGAGCGCGTCGAGTGCGCTGCGGTTGGCCGCGTCGCCGATGGCGTGCAAGTGCAGTTGGAACCCGGCGGCGTCGAAGGCGACGACGGCCTCGTTCAGCTCCGCGTCGGTCCAGTTCGGCAGGCCGCGCTCGTCGGGGCGGTCGGCGTACGGGTCGATCAACGCGGCCGTGTGGCTCTCGATCACGCCGTCGACGAAGAACTTGACCGTCTCACTGCTCAGTCGCGGGTGCTCGAGCCCGCGCACCCGGTTGCGGCCCGCGACGAACTCGGCGACCTGATCGCGCCAGCGCGCCGGGTCGGCGCGGAACGCCAGGTTGACGCGGGTGTGCAAGCGCTGCTGCGCGGCCGCGACGAGGTAGAGCTCGAGGTCGGCGGGCTCCACCCAGGCGTCCTGGATCCACGTGGTGCCCTGCTCTGCATAGCCGCGGGTGGCGCGCTCGATTGCATCAAGTCGCTGCGCCTCTGCGAACGCCGGCACGACCTCGGCGAGGAAGTCGTTCGCGGCGGCCTCCTGCAGCGTGCCGAGGGGGCTGCCATCGGCACGGCGCACGATGCGGCCGAGCGCGGGATCCGGGGTGTCTACCGTGATGCCGCCTGCGGCGAGCGCGGCGCTGTTGACCCAGGCCGTGTGGTAATCCCATGCGCGCAGAATGGTGGGGGTATCGCCGGTCACTTCGTCGAGCCAGCGCGCATCGAAGAGCCCGCCCTCGGCGAAGGTGGCGTCGTAGCTCGCTCCGATGATCCACTCGGCGTCGGGGTTCGCGGCCTTCCACTCGGCGACTGCGGCAAGGATGCCGGCGAGGTCTGCGGCATCGCGCACCTGCGGCCCCAGCGCCTCGACGCCGCCGAGCAACGGGTGCGCATGGCCGTCGCCGATGCCCGGGGCGAGCGTGCCGCCGGCGAGATCGATGACGGTCGCGTCGGGCCGATCTGCCAACCGCTCCGCGTCGGCGCCGAGCGCAGCGACGCGGCCCGATGAAAACGCGACGGCGTGGCTCGTCACGGCTCGCGCCGCGTCGACGATCACGGTGCCGTTCACGAATACGGTGGTCTCGCTCATGCTGCGTCCTTGCTGCTGGGGGTGCGGTGCTCGGTAACCGGTGCGGTTGCGCGAGCGGTGGGTCTACAGTGTAAACGAACGGGGTTCGTTTACCGGCGGGTCGAGAATAGTACGGATGTGCGGATCACGCCAGAGCGACGTACACGAGGGAGTGACTATGCCGACGGAAACGAGCGAACGCGGTGCTCGGCGCGCCGGACGCCCGAAGCAGCGCGTGCTCTCACGGCGGCTGATTCTCGAAACCGGGCTCGCGCTCATCGATGCCCACGGCGTGGACGGCGCAGGCATGCGCGCGATCGCCAAAGAGCTCGGCGTGCGCCCATCTTCGCTGTACAACCATGTCGCTGGCCAGAACGAACTCATTGCCGGGGTGCGAGACCTCGTCAGCGAGCGCATTCCCACCGAGCCGTTCGCCGTGATGCCCTGGGATCAGGCGCTCGAGGCCTGGGCGCTCGGCTACCGCCTCGCGTTCGCCTCGCACCCGCCGACGATCGCGCTCCTCGCGACCCAGACGCTCGCGCCCGACTCAGCGACCGCGCACATGTACGACACCGTCATCCACGCGCTCGTCGCCGCAGGATGGCCCGAGGCTCGCGTGCTCTCCGTGATTGTGGCATTCGAATGCTTCATACTCGGCGCCGCCCTCGACCTCGCAGCAGACGACGACATGCTCGATCCAGGCGCGCGCAGCGACGTGCCCCACTTCTCGAGTGCCTTTCGGGCGCGGCGCGGCGCGCTCGCCGCAGAGGGGATCAGCAACGCCGACGACGCCTTCGACATCGGGCTCCGGGCCATGCTCGCGGGGCTTCGCGCCGAGTACGCGGCGCTGCCCGCGGGGCTGCTCGCCACGCACGCCGACGGGGCGCACACCGACGCCGAGCGAGCCGACGGCGAGCGACCGGACGGTGAAACCTAGAAGATGATGGTGCGGTCGCCGTCGACCAGCACGCGGTTCTCCGTGAACGATCGCACCGCGTGGCGCAGCACGCGCGCTTCGACGTCTTGCCCGAGCTGGGTGAGCGAGCGCACGGTGTACCCGTGGTCGACGCGAATCGTGTCTTGCTCGATGATCGGACCCTCGTCAAGGTCGGTCGTGACGAAGTGCGCCGTCGCACCGATGAGCTTCACGCCGCGCTGGTGCGCCTGCTTGTAGGGGTTGGCGCCCTTGAACCCGGGCAGGAATGAGTGGTGGATGTTGATGGCGCGGCCCGCGAGGGCGGCGCACAGTTCGGGCGAAAGAATCTGCATATAGCGCGCGAGCACGACGAGTTCGATATCGAGCTCTTCGACCGCTTCGAGCACCCGAGCCTCGAACGCCGCCTTGTCTTCGGCCCCGGCGATGGCGCGGTGCTCGAAGGGGACGTCGTAGAACTCAGCAATGTCGCGCACCGTGTCGTGGTTCGACAGCACGAGCGGAACATCGATGGCGAGCTGCCCCGCGCGGCGGCGGTAGAGCAGGTCGTTGATGCAGTGCGTTGCGGTCGACGCGAGGATCAACGTGCGCACCGGGCGATCCGCCCGCTCCAATCGCCACGACATGTTGTACCGCGACGTCACCGGAGCGAGGGCGTCGGCAAACCGAGCATCGAAGGTCTCGGGCTGGGCGACGGCTTCGACCTGCAGGCGCATGAAGAATCGACCGGTGTCGGCCGACGCGAACTGCTGGCTCTCCGCGATGTTGCCGCCGGCCGCGACGATCGCGCCGCTGATGGCGTGCACGATGCCCGGGCCGTCGATGCAGGAGAGGGTCAGCACCCACTGGGTGTCAGAGGTCGCGGGGAAATCGGCAAGCGCAGTCACGACTGTCAGAGTACTGGATCGCCGTGTCGCCCGATGCGCCCCTCGCGTCGTGGCGCGGCGGCGCGTTGACCCGGATCAGACAGGGTGCTGCCGCCGCGTCTCGGTTGCTAAGCTGATGCCGTCGTGACTGGCGTACAGATGGTCACCATCGGGAAACGACACACTGCTTGCAAGGGACGGCCGCTCGCCTGGGTCGTATCCGGAAAACGATGGCGCGCCCGCGCGCCGATGACACCGAGGAGCCTGCATGTCCCCCCAGTCCGCTTTCTTCAACGAGCCGCTCGAGGTCGTCGACCCCGAGATCGCCGAGGTCCTCAAGAATGAGCTCGGCCGCCAGCGCTCGACGCTCGAGATGATCGCCAGCGAGAACTTCGTGCCCCGCGCCGTGCTCGAGTCCCAGGGCTCAGTGCTCACGAACAAGTACGCCGAGGGGTACCCCGGCCGCCGCTACTACGGCGGATGCGAGTTCGTCGACGTCGCCGAAGAGCTCGCCCGTGAGCGCGCCAAGTCGCTCTTCGGTGCGGCATACGCGAACGTGCAGCCGCACTCCGGCGCGTCGGCGAACGCTGCCGTGCTCTCGGCCATCGCCGAGCCCGGCGACACCATTCTCGGTCTCGAGCTCGCGCACGGCGGTCACCTCACCCACGGCATGAAGCTCAACTTTTCGGGCAAGCTGTACAACGTCGTGTCGTACGGCGTCGACCCCGAGACCTTCCTCGTCGACATGGACGTGGTGCGCGAGAAGGCCCGGGAGCACCGTCCGAAGGTGATCATCGCTGGCTGGTCGGCCTACCCCCGCACGCTCGATTTCGCCGCGTTCCGCGAGATCGCCGACGAGGTCGGGGCGACGCTCTGGGTCGATATGGCGCACTTCGCCGGTCTCGTCGCAGCGGGCCTCCACCCGAACCCGGTGCCGCACGCGCACGTCGTCTCGTCGACCGTGCACAAGACGATCGGCGGCCCGCGCTCCGGGTTCATCCTCACCAATGAGCTCGACCTCTACAAGAAGCTCAACTCCAACGTGTTCCCGGGGCAGCAGGGCGGGCCACTCATGCACGTGATCGCCGCGAAGGCGACCGCGTTCAAGCTCGCGGCGTCCGAAGAATTCGCCGATCGTCAGGTGCGCACCCTCTCGGGCGCGAAGCTGCTCGCCGAGGCGCTCACGACCGAGGCATCGAAGGCCGCGGGTGTCGACGTACTGACCGGCGGCACCGACGTGCACCTCGTGCTCGCCGACCTGCGCAACTCGGCGCTCGACGGCCAGCAGGCTGAAGACGCCCTGCACGCCGTGGGCATCACCGTCAACCGCAACTCGGTTCCGTTCGACCCGCGCCCGCCGATGGTCACGTCGGGGCTGCGCATCGGCACGCCGGCGCTCGCGACCCGCGGGTTTGGCGATGCCGAGTTCGCGCAGGTGGCCGACATCATCGCGCAGACGCTGCAGCAGTCGGGCGACGTCGCCGAGCTTTCGGCACGCGTGAAGTCGCTCGCCGACGCGTTCCCGCTGTACCCCGGCCTCGAGGAGTGGTAAACCGTGGCAGCTGAACTTCTCGACGGGAAGGCGGCGGCCGCAGCGATCAAGTCCGAGCTCACGGAGCGCGTCAGCGCGCTGCGCGAGCGCGGCATCGTGCCCGGTCTCGCGACCGTGCTCGTCGGAGCAGATCCGGGATCGCAGTGGTATGTCGCCGGCAAGCACCGCGACTGCGCCGAGGTCGGCATCGCGTCGATCAAGCGGGAGCTCCCCGACTCGGTGACGCAGGAGGAGCTCGAGGCGGTGCTCGACGAGCTGAACGCCAACCCCGAGTGCACCGGCTACATCGTGCAGCTTCCGTTGCCGAAGCACATCGACACCGATCGCATTCTCGAGCGCATCGACCCTGAGAAAGACGCCGATGGTCTGCACCCGACGAACCTCGGGCGACTCGTGCTCAACGCGAACGGCCCGATCGACTCTCCGCTGCCCTGCACGCCTCGGGGCGTCATCGAGCTCGTCGAGCGCAACGGCATCTCGTGGGCGGGCAAGCACGTCGTCGTCGTCGGGCGCGGGGTCACGGTCGGTCGGCCGATCGGCCCGCTGCTCACCCGGCGCGCGGTGAACGCGACGGTGACGCTGACACACACGGGTACGCGTGACCTCGGGGCGCTGCTGCGGCAGGCCGACGTCATCGTTGCGGCCGCGGGTGTCGAGGGTATTGTGCAGGCGGCCGATGTGCAGCCCGGCGCAATCGTGCTCGATGTCGGCGTCTCGCGCAAGGTCGACCCCGAGACCGGCAAGAGCCGTGTGGTCGGCGATGTCGATCCCGCCGTCGCCGAGGTTGCCGGTTGGGTGTCGCCGAACCCCGGCGGGGTCGGGCCGATGACCCGCGCACTGCTGCTGCAAAACGTAGTGGAAATGGCGGAGCGCGCCTGACGCCCTGCCCGCACTCCTGCTGCCCCCCGGCTCGCCCAGCGAACGGGGGCAGCGGTGCATCACCGTCGTGGCCCCGTCGTCCATTCAGGCAGGCGAGGCATACTAGAGGCGTCGTGCCCGCGTTCCATTCCACGAAAGCCGAGCCTCACCAGTGACCTTGACGACCACCGCCCTCACCTCGATCGCGACCGTCCCCGCACTCTTCGGCATCGACTGGCTCGACCCCGAGACCCTGCTGAGCGCCGGTGGGTGGATCGCTCTCGTGCTCGCCTGCCTCTTCGTGTTTCTCGAAACCGGAGTGCTCGTGCTCGGGTTTCTGCCCGGTGATTCGCTGCTCTTCACCGTCGGTCTCTTCAGCGCCACGGGCATCATCGACGTGCCGATCTGGATCACCTGTTTCGTGCTCTTCCTGTGTGCGTTCGCGGGCGATCAGATGGGGTTCATGATCGGGCGCAAACTCGGCCCGGCGATCTTCAAGCGCGAGAAGAGTCGACTCTTCAACCCCGAGAACGTGCAGCGCACGCACGCGTTCTTCGAGAAGCACGGTCCGAAGGCGGTCATCATCGCTCGCTTCCTGCCGATCTTCCGTGCGTTCGTGCCGGCAGCCGCGGGTGTGGGCAACATGCGCTATCGCCAGTTCGTGGCCTACAACGCAATCGGGGCACTCCTGTGGGGTGTCGGCGTGACGCTGATCGGGTACTTCCTCGGCCGCATTCCGTTCGTGCAGCAGTACAGCGAAATCTTCATCATCGTGCTCGTGCTCATCCCGGGCATTCCGATTCTGATCGAAGCGATCCGCGCGTTCTCGCACTGGCGCGCCAAGCGCCGGGTGTCTGCGGCGAATAGCGATCCGGCACCGACCGCACCCGTCGACTAGTCGACCCGGCTTTTATCGCGATCGTTGCTTGACGTGGGCGTTCGCGTGGTTTAACGTACAACCAAATGGTTGCACAAATCTCACCCCAGACACCGCTCGACCCCGCGGCCGACGCGGCACGGCACAGCGAGCTCACTGATGAGCAGGTGAACCGCATCTTCCGGGCGCTGGCAGACGCGACGCGACGCGACATCGTGCGTCGCACGCTCACTGCAGAAGCGTCGATCTCAGATCTCGCCGCCGACTACGACATGTCGTTCGCTGCGGTGCAAAAGCATGTCGCGGTGCTCGAAGCGGCCGACCTGGTCGCCCGCACCCCCAAAGGACGGGAGCGCATCATCAGAGGCAACCCAGAGACCATCCGACGAGCTCAAGAGCTCCTCGGCCACTTCGAGCAGATCTGGCGCGCACGCATCGACCGCCTCGATGCATTTCTCGCCGAACATCCCTGACCCCACGCAGAAAGGCGCATCATGCCCATCACCTCCGTCACCACCGACCCTGAGGCGTTCACGCTGTCGGTGGTCGCCGATTTCACCGTCCCCGTGCGTCGACTCTGGGACGCGTACACCGACCCCCGTCAGATCGAACGCTTCTGGGGGCCGCCGCAGTACCCGTCGACGTTTCTGCGCCACGATGCGGCGCCGGGCGGCGTGAGCAACTATGTGATGACCGGCCCCGAGGGCGAACGCAGCGCCGGGTACTGGCACTGGGTCGCCGTCGATGCGCCGCACTCGTTCGAGGTGCGCGACGGTTTCGCGCACGATGACGGCACGCCGAACACGGAACTGCCGAGCATGCGCATGGTCTTCGGGTTCACCGAGACCGCGCTGGGGTCGCGTCTCACCACGACCACGTACTTCGGCTCGCTCGAAGAGCTCGAGCAGCTCAAAGCCATGGGCATGGAAGAGGGCATGCGCGCCGCGATGGGGCAAATCGACGAGGTTGTGGAGGATCTCCAGTCGTTCGCCGCCGGGCGCGCGACCGAGGTGCAACTGCTGGGAGATGCGCAGGCTCGCGTGTCGCGCATCATCCGCGGCAGCATCGAGCAGGTCTGGCAGGCGCACACCGACCCGTCGCTGCTGCAGCGCTGGCAGCTCGGGCCCGACGGTTGGAGCATGCCGGTGTGCGAGTTCGGTGCCGAGGTCGGCGCGAAGCTGCGCACGGAGTGGCAGAACGACGACAGCGGCGAGCGTTTCGGGTTCGCGGGGGTCGTCGTCGAGTCGGCGGCTCCGCATCGCCTCGTGACTACGGAGCGGATGATCTCGCCGGCCGACCCTGACGGCACCTCGAGCGCAGAGGCGCTCAACGAGATGACGCTCACTCCGGTCGACGGGGGCACCCTGCTCGCGTACGTCATCACGTACCCCGATAGCCAGGTGCGTGAGATGGTGCTCGCGACGGGGATGGCCGACGGCATGGAGACCGGGTACGCGCGGCTTGAGCGCGAGGTGCTCGTCGACTCGGCAACCCGCTGAGCCGGTCGCTGCACCGCCGCGTCACACCACGGTGACGAAGCGGTGCAGCGCGTCGAGCAGCACATCGGCGAGACCGGTCTCCTGCTGCATTCCCGCGCGCGCATCGAGGGCGGTGTCGGGGTGGTCGGTGATGATGCCGTCCGTATCGCGGCGCAGGTGTTCGCGCATGCTCGACTCGTCGTTGATCGTCCAAGCCATGAACCCCAGCCCCGCGTTCCATGCGGCGTCTTGCATCTGCTGCGTGGCCGTCCACTCTTCGACGACGATGAAGTCGGCCGAGGTATCGGGCAGGCCGCCGCCGGCAAACGGCATGGTGTAGCCGACCGTGAGATCCGGGCGCAGCGATTTGAGGCGGGTGACGCTCGCGGCATCGAGCGAGTGGTAGATGTTGCTCTGGAGTGCGTCTGCCGCTTCGAGTTCTGCGACGAGCCGGTCGACGTGGTCCGGGGTGTCTGCCCCGCCCAGTTTGATTTCGATCAGCAGGGGGATCTCGAGTTCGGCGGCGCGGGCGACGTAGTCGCGGAACGCGGGAATCGTATCGGTGTGGCCCTGCTGGTCTCGCACGGTGATCGCCGTGAGCTCGGCGAGCGTCAGGTCCTTCACTGCCTCCGGTCGACCGGCAAGGCGATCGAGTTTCGGATCGTGCATCGCGATGAACTCGCCGTCGCGTGTCTGGATGACGTCCATCTCGACCAGGTCGGCTCCTGCCTTCGCGGCGGCATCGAGCCCGCTCAGCGTGTTCTCGACTCCGCCGTCGCTGAACCCGCGATGCGCGAGCACCAGTGTGTCGGGATACTCGGAGAGCCGCTGCATTGTGCTGATCGCCGCGGTGCCGAACCCGAGTGCGGCGACCAGTGCGACCGCCAACACGACACGTGCGGGTCGACGCGTAGAGGTGCTGCTTCCGGGGATGCCGGCCTCCGTGTGCACTGGGTCGTTGTCGTCGATGAGGTGCACGCCTGCAGGCACTCGTGATGCGCTGCGGCGCAGGCGTGCGATGAGTACCGCCGTCACGGTCGCGGTCGCGTACCCGCCGAACAGGAATCCGGCGACCTGCGCGGCACCGAGGGAGTATGCGGCGACCACCGGCGACGCATCGGGGGCGACGGCGTCGGTGAGTATGGTGGGCAGGATCGCAATCGCTGCGAGGGCGCTCGCGGCAACGGCGGCGATCACGAGCACGGCAGCGACCGACACGACGAGTGGGATCACCGCGCGCACGCCGCGGGTCAGCCGCCAACTCGTGCGTGCGGCGTGCCCGCCGCGCGTCAGCACGAACGCGGGAACGGTGAGACTCAAGCGCAGGTTGAGCAGCGCGAGCGCGAGCAGCACGACACTCAGGCCGATGCTCGTCGCCGGGCTCTTCGCGAGTTCGCCCGAGATGAACGGCGGGATGGCGATGCCCCGCGTCAGTGTCGACACGAAGCCGAAACCGCTGAGCGGGAGCAGGAGAAAGAGATAGAGTACGAGGGAGAATGACCGTGGGCGCCCGAGCTTGCGCGCAATGCGGCCGAGGCGGCGAATCGACATGCCGAGCGATTCTCCGGGCCATCGCAGTACCACCACGATCGCGATGAACTGCAGTGACAGCAGCCAAAACGCCAGTACGGAAATTACGACGATCAGCGCGATCGTCAGTGGAAACCCGCTGTTCCACGTCATGGCGCCCGTGTCGAGACCGTGCATGCCACTCGCCCGCAACGCCTCTCGGAACAGCCAGGCGATCACCGGAAGGGCGACGAGCGTGATCACGAGTTGCGTGGCGAGCACGAGGCCGACGAGCCGGGCTCCGGCGCTGCGCACCGAGCGAACCGCCTCAGTTATCAGTGACCGTGTCTCGGCCCAGATGCCGGGCGTCTCCGTGGACATAGTCCACAGTGTACGGAAGCGCGACGGCCGAGTGCAGATTTCCCAGCATCATCGGCTACCCTGAGGGACTGTGCTGACCCCCGAGCTGGAACACTATTCGACGATCGCCCTGTACTCGGCGATGATCGTCTACGCCATCGCCTTCGTGTTCTACGCGGTCGACCTTGCGAACCGAAGCGGCGATGCCGCGCTTGCGGAGCGCACCTCTGCGCGCGCTGCGGCTTCGGGCGATCTCACGATTCCCGCGGCTGCCGCGGCGAGCAGCGCTGGTGCGCAGTCGACGGGCGGGGTCGCGACCCTCACCCGCACCGCGCGTGCGGCGTCGGGCGGCACCGAATCGAAGGCACGGCGCTCGCGCACGTTGCGCATCGGGTTCTCGCTCACGGTGCTCGGGTTCCTGCTGCACCTCGCGGCCACCGTCATGCGCGGCATCGGCGCCGAGCGCGTGCCGTGGGCGAACATGTACGAGTTCGCGCTCACGGCGACCTGCGCCATCGTGCTCATCTTCCTCGTGACCCAGTTCTTCGTCGACCTCCGGTTCCTCGGAGCACTCATCACCGGCATGACCATCCTCTTCCTCGGTGTCTCGAAGGTGAACTTCTACGTCGCGATCGTGCCGCTGCAGCCCGCGCTCGATTCGTACTGGCTCGTGATCCATATTCTCGTCGCCGTGCTCGCCGTCGGCTTCCTGACGCTGTCGTTCGGCTTGTCGGTACTGCAGTTGCTGCAGGCGCGTCGCGAGAACCGCAACGCGATCGGGGGCGAGCCGACGATGCGATTCCTGTCGACGTTCCCGAGCGCGGTGCGGCTCGAAGATTTGGCCTACCGACTCGCGATCATCGGGTTCGTGTTCTGGACCTTCACGCTCATCGCCGGCTCCATCTGGGCCGAAGCTGCCTGGAGCCGTTACTGGGGCTGGGACACCAAGGAGGTCTGGACCTTCGTGATCTGGGTGCTCTACGCCGGCTTCATCCATGCGCGTGCGACGCGCGGATGGCGCGGCACGCGCTCGGCATGGTTGTCGATCATCGCCTACACGGCGGTCATCTTCAACTTCACGATCGTCAACGTCTTCTTCAAGGGCCTGCACGCCTACTCGGGCCTCTAGACCGACCCGCATTGCCCCCGGTGGGGCGCAGCAGTTACTGCAGCACCTCGATAATCTCCGCCGGATCGACGAGACGGCCGGCGAGCACACCCAACCGCGCTGAGCCGTCACCCGCATCGCGCAGGTGATTCACGATCCAGGCGAGCTCGTCGGCCTCGTGCGTCACGATCCAATCGGCATCCCCGACGCCGTGGGCTGCGGCCACCTGCACGGTGACGTCGCCGGACACGGCGCGAACCGTGCCGGGGTGCGCAGTCGCAGTCGTGATCGAAAGCCACTGTCGGGGCGCCGTGTCGACGAGCGGATCAGTCGATGCTTCGACAACTGATCCGGCATCGTCGACGACGATGCCGAGTGCGCCCCAGGTGCGAATCAGGGGAGCGAGCAGAGCCGTGCGGCGCAGCTGTCGCAGCGACCACTGTAGATCTTCAGGGGCGATGCCCTGCAGCCAGACCAGCAGATCGGCGTCGGAGCGCACACCGCTGACGTCGTACCAGCCGCGCAGCACGACACCCTCATCGTCGAGCTCGCGCGCGACGTCTTCGAGTTCGCGCACGATCCCCGGTACGTCGCGGCCATCGAGCACGACGGGGTGCGACGAGCTCACCCGAAATGTGGCGAAAAGGGAGAAGAGCAGCTCAGGGCCATCGGGCTCGACCTGAGCCTCGGGTGCGGCGCTGACGGGTGCGAGATCGAATGCCGGATCGCTCATGCCTCAATGGTCGCCCGACGCTGCGGGCGGCGCAAGGGGCTGGCGCTCAGACTCCTCGGGTTGGCGATCGCCGGCTCAACGCCCGCCGACGACAGGGAAGGTGCCGGTCGGCGTCTCACCCTCGTCGTACACGGTTGCGGGCGAGCCGATCAGGCGCGAGTCGGGCTCGCCGACGACCTCGAGATCTTTGTCGGGGTAGTCGAAGCGCGAGAGCACCCAGCGCATGGCCTCGAGTCGAGCCCGCTTCTTGTCGTTCGATTTGACGACGGTCCAAGGGGCCTGGGGTGTGTCCGTGTAGAAGAACATCGCCTCCTTCGCCTCGGTGTAGTCGTTCCACTTGTCGAGGCTCGCGAGGTCGGTCGGCGAAAGCTTCCACTGCTTCACCGGATCCTCGGAGCGCGACATGAAGCGCTCGTGCTGCTCGGCCTTGCCGACCGAGAACCAGAACTTGACCAAGTGAATGCCCGAGTTCACGAGCATCTGTTCGAACTCGGGTGCCGATCGGGTGAACTCGAGGTACTGCTGTGGCGTGCAGTAGCCCATGACGCGCTCGACTCCGGCACGGTTGTACCAGGAACGGTCGAACATGACGATTTCACCTGCTGACGGCAGGTGCTGCACATAGCGCTGGAAGTACCACTGCGTGCGCTCGCGTTCGGTGGGAATCTCAAGTGCGACGACTCGAGCACCGCGCGGGTTGAGGTGCTCGGTGAAGCGCTTGATCGCGCCGCCCTTGCCCGCGGCGTCACGTCCCTCGAAGAGGATGACGATCTTCTCGCCCGACTCCTTGACCCACGCCTGCAGCTTGAGCAGTTCGATCTGCAGCAGACGCTTCTCGATCTCGTATGCACGACGCGACAGCTTCTCCGTGTACGGGTAACCCTGCCGCCACGCCGCCTCGAGCCCCTGCTCGCCCGTCTCGACGCCCAGCAGTTCATCGAGCTCGTCGATCTCGGGCGTCACATCGATGTCGCCGGGGCCGGCGAGTTCGAACCGCGCTTCGCGCGAGGGTGCGAGTTCTTCTGCCATGCTGACGCCTTTCGATGCTGCGGATGCTGCCGGGTACCAGTGTGCTCCGCCGCGGTGAACGCGAGGCAACACCGAGGTAGACGACGGGTGGCGCTCAGCGCACGAGACGGGCGATGGCGGCTGACGCTTCGTGCAGCTTCTCGGCAGCGACCTCGCCGCCCTCTGCCGCGGCAGAGGCGACGCAGTGCTTGAGGTGGTCATCGAGCAGTTCGAGCGCGACCCGTTCGAGTGCCTTCGTCGCCGCCGACACCTGGGTGAGGATGTCGATGCAGTACGCGTCTTCCTGCACCATCCGCTGCACACCGCGTACCTGACCCTCGGCCCGGCGCAGACGCTTCAGCAGCTCATCCTTGTGCTCGATGTACCCGTGGGTGTGTTCGGCGCAGCCCGCCTCCATCACTTCGCTCATGCGAGAACTGTACCCGGCTTCAGCCGCTCGTTCGCGGTCGGCGCAGTACCCTTGTGAGTCCACCGATGATCAGCACCAACACGGCGGCCCAGATCGCGGCATAGAGCGGAAACTCCGACGGGTCAATGCGCTCGCCGTTGAGCAGCGACGAAACCACGAGCAGCGCGGGCTCGAGGTAGCTCAGCAGGCCGAACATGCTGATGGTGAGCATGCGAGACGCAGCGATGTACAGCACCACGGCGAACCCGGTTCCGATGCCGAAGAGTGGACCGACCCAGAGCAACGCCGGGTTCTCTGCGATTGAGTTGCCGGTCATGAGTTCGTGCAGCAGGAAGAAGAGCGCGAACGGCGCGACGGCGATGAACTCCCACAGCATGCCACCGAGATTGGCGAACCCGAGTGAGCGACGCAAGACGAAGTAGATCGGGTACCCGATGCACACGAGCAACGTCTCCCAGGAAACGCCGCCGACGCGCACGATCTCGAAGACCACGCCGATCGCGGCGACGCCGGCGGCGAGCCACTGCCACCACACCAGACGGTCCCGATAGATGAACTTTCCGACGAGCACCAGCACGAGCGGCAGCAAGAAGTACCCGAGCGCCACCTGCAAGCCGCGTCCGTGCAGCGGCGCCCACGTGAAGACCCACAGTTGGAGGCCGACCAAGATGCCGCACGCGAGCACCCCAAGTGCGAGCACCGGGCGGCGGAGAATGCGCGCCCAGAGCTCAGCCGCCAGGTGCCACTGCCGCACGACGACGAGTGCGAGCACGATAATCGGGATGGTGACGAGGTTGCGCAAGCCCCAGATCGCCTCCGCAGGCGCGGGGGCGAGATAGGGCGTGACGAAGTAAATGCCGGCGAACAACACAGAAGAGGCGACCGAAACGATCGCCCCTCGTGTTTCGCGGCTCAGGGAGCCGAGCACCGCTTACAGGTCGATCGCGCCGATGACCTCGCCGTAGGGCGTTTCACCGACCGGGGCGAATCCGATATGCAAGAAGAATGCTTCGGGGCCGTCTTCGCCGCGCTCCCAGAGCACCGTCAGCCGCGCGATGCCTCGTCGGCGTGCCTCTTCGATGAGCGCGTTGACCGCGAACGTGCCGACGCCGGAGCCCTGAACCTCAGCGTCGACGTTGATGCGCCACAGAGCCGCACGGAACTCCTCTTGCGACGCATCCGGGTCGAAGTTGCCGTGAATGAAGCCCACGACGTGGTCGTCTTTGAGGACGACGCGCTGCCATGAAGTGTGCGCCGGGGTCACGGCTGCGGCGGCTGCATACGAGACCGGAGTGATGAACTGCTCCTGACCCCGTTTGAGGCCCAGCGTGTTCACCGCGACGATGGTCGCTGCGGAAAGCTCTTCGAGTCTCAGATCGCTCATGGAATAAGGCTAACGCTTCGCGGCGGTCGCGCAAGACCCGTCGGCGGGTGCTGCGGCGGCGGGCGCGGCGGTGCTGGGTGCGGTATCGCTGGGCGCCGTGCTGCTGGGCGCGCCGATGGCTGCGAGCGCGGCGCCGACTGCCGCGGCGGGGGAGTGCTCGGGCAACACGCGCACCCTCGAAGCGATCCGCAGCTCCGCGATGAACGGGCTCGATGCCTCCCACTCGGCAATGGTGGACTCAACGGCATCGAAGAACCGATTCCCGAGGAGTCGCAGACCGCCGCCAACGACGATGGTGTGCGGGTCGAGCAGCAGCACCAGCATGCGGAGTGCCGTCGCCGTACCGCGCACGAGGTGCTCGAACGCCGCCTGTGCCTCGGCGTCACCACGATCGATCGCCGGGAGCAGGGCCCGGCCGGGGTGCTCGCCGCCGCCCGGCCAGTATGTGCGCAGTGCGGATCCGCTGGCCGCGGTCTCCAGGCATCCGAACTGCCCGCACGGGCATGCTCGGCCGAGCGGATCGATCGGGAGGTGCCCGATCTCCCCCGAGATCCCCGTGGCTCCGCGCTGCAGCACGCGGTCGATGACGAGACCGTTCGCCAGCCCGGTGCCCAGGTTCACGTAGACGACGGTGCCATCGAGCCCCATGAGGTGCGCCGCGCCGAGCGCAGCGGCATTGACGTCGTTGTCGAGCGCCACGGGCACGCCGACGCGATCACCGAGTCGTCGCGCGAGGGCGAGGCGCTCGATGCCGAGGTTGTATGCGAGCTGTACTTCGCCGGCGTCGCGGTTGATCTGCCCGGGAATGCCGACGCCGATCGAGGCGAACTCCGATCCCGGCCGGCCGACGGCAGACGCGAGATCGTCGACGGCCCGCTGCGCCGTCGCGAGTACGGCCTCTGCGCCCGGTGCGGTCGACCGTCTGACGGAGGCGACCACTCGGCCGTCGGCGTCGATCGCGACCGCCTCGGTCTTGGTGCCGCCGATATCCATGCCGACGCGGAGGGTGCTGTTCATCGCGTGCTCCCCGCCAGCAGGTGCCGCACGGCTTCGCCCGCGCGGAGCGTCGACCCTGAGGTTTCGAGATCCGCGCCCCACTCGGGGTCGGGCCAGCCCATTTCGACGGTCAGTGTCGGCACGCCATCGTCGCGCAACGATGCGATGCCGTCGCGCGAGAACTCGTGCCGGTGCAGATCCCGGCCGACGATGATGATCCCATCGGCCGGTGCGGCCCCGGGTGGCAGCGCATCGCTCCACGGCATCGGGGTCTCGGCGGTGACGAGGATGTCGCCCGGAGATGCGGGTGGCCCCCACGGAGCGGCGCCGACCGCCTGATTCGCGGAGGATTCGACGCGCAGCACGCGAGCGCGGGGATGCGCTGCCGCCCAGTGCGCTGCCGCCTCGGTGCCATTGAAGCTCGCGGCAATGCGCTCGAGCTCGAGGTGCGAGGCCGGCTCCGACGCGGATGCGAGCGCTGCGTCTGTCGCGCGACTCCTGGCGATGCCGAGAGCCGCGCGCGAGCGCAGCTCGTCGACGCGTTCCGCCGCGCGGTGCAGTCGGTCGGCTGAGAGACGCCCGTCGTTCACGGCCGCGATCACGCGCTCCTCGATCTCGGCCAGCAGCTCCGGGCTCGAACCGGTGCCGAGGCACAGCAGGTCGCACCCGGCGGCGAGCGCCCGCACCGCGGCTTCGGGGATACCGATCTCCGCACTCGCACCCTGCATGTCGAGCGCGTCAGAGACGATCACTCCGGCGAAGCCGAGTTGTTCGCGCAGGATCCCCTGCAAGATGCGCGCGCTGAACGTCGCGGGGAACTCCGCGTCGACCTCGGGCAGCAGAATGTGCGAGGTCATGATCGCGTCGACTCCGGCAGCGATCGCCGCCGCGAACGGGGGGAGATCGCGCTCCGCAAGCAGCGCAGCATCGGCCTCCACTGTGGGCAGGTGCAGGTGCGAATCGAGCGCGGTCGCCCCGTGTCCCGGAAAATGCTTCGCGCATGCGGCCGCGCCGGTGCCGCGCAAGCCGCGAATCCAGGCGTTCACATGACGGGAGACCAGTTCGGGGTCTGCCCCGAAGCTGCGCGTGCCGATCACGGGGTTGCGCGGGTCACTGTTGACATCGGCGACGGGTCCGAGCGCAAGGGTGAAGCCCGACGACAGGAGCTCGCGGCCCACCCGCGCGCCGACGCGCTCGGTGACGTCGACGTCATCCATGCGACCGAGCACGGCCGCGCCGGGATAGGGGGACCCTTCTCGGTAGTGCAGTCGCGTGACCTCGCCACCCTCCTCGTCAATCGCGATCATCAGGTCGGACGAGGCCGAACGGAGCGCGGCGCCGAGCGCGGCGAGTTGGGGCTGATCCTGCACATTCTCGCCGTACACGCACCACGAGTGCACACCGCCCGAGATCGCGTCGAACACCCAACGCGGAGGCTTGAGCCCGGCGAACCCCGGCATCAGCGTGGTGCGGATGGCCCGTCGCAGCCCGCTCATCCCTTGACCGCCCCGCTCACGAGGCCGCTCGTCATGCGCCCCTGCACGATGAGGAAGAAGATGATCACCGGCACCGCGACCAGCGTCGATGCCGCCATGACCTCGCCCCAGTCGATCGCGCGCGAAGCCGACTGCTGAATGAATCCGCGCAGCCACAGGGGCAACGTCTGCGTGCCCGAATCTTGCAAAATCACCAGGGCGACGGTGAACTCGTTCCAAGCCTGCAAGAAGGCGTACACGCCGCTGGCGACCAGGCCGGGTGCGAGGAGCGGGAACGTGATGCGCAGGAACGCTTGTGTGCGGCTCAGCCCGTCGACCATGGCGGCCTCTTCCAGCTCCGCAGGAATGCCCGCGACGAAGCCGCGCAGCATCCAGATCGTGAAGGGGACGACCGCGGCGATGTAGATGATGCTTACCCCGACGACTGAGTTGAGGAGATTGAGCGACCCCATCAGCTTGTACTGTGCGATGAACATGCCCTCGGCGGGCAGCATCTGGATGAAGAGCACAGCGAGCACGAAGCTGCGACGACCGCGGAACCGGAACCGACTGATGGCCAAGGCCGCGAGAAACGCGAAGATCAGGCAGCATGCGACCGCAATGCCGGCAACCGTCAGACTCACGCCCAGTGCGCGCAGAAATGAACCGTCGGAGACGACCGAGAAGAAGTTGCGCAACGAACCGCCGACGGGCAGCAACCGCGGCGTCGACTGATCGAGCACGACGCCGGGCAGCAGCGACGAGTTGAGCATCCAATAGACCGGGAACACCCAAATGAGAGCGACGAGGATCGCGACGACCGTGAGCACCGTGCGCCCCGGCCGGCCGATCCGCGCACGACCGCGCTGCCGCACGACCTCGACCGGGGCCGTCATAGTGGTGGTGCGAGGTGCACTCATCGCTCCTCATCCTCCTTCAGCAGATTGCGAACGTAGGCCCAGCTCAGCGCGATGGTGAGCAGGAGCACGAAGATGGACATCGCGCTCGCCATCGCGAAATCGCTCGATCCGATGCCGATCTGATAGATGTACGTGCCGAGCACGTCGGTCTGGCTCGCGATCGAACCGCGATCTTGCAGCAGCTTGATCTGGGTGAAGACCCGCAGATCCCAAATGATCTGCAACAGCATGACGATGCCGAGCACCGGCTTCACCAGCGGCAGAATGATGAACCGGAATCGCTGCCACGGGCTTGCGCCGTCCATCTGCGCCGCCTCGAGCACCTCGCCGGGCACCTGCGTCAGCCCCGCGTACATCGAGAACGCGACGAACGGCACGCTCATCCACACCACGATGATCAGGGCGACTCCGAAGAACGACAGCGGATCTTGCAGCCAGTTGTGCCCCTGCACCGGAAGCCCGATCGACCCGAGCACCCAATTCACCAACCCGCGGCGCCAATCGAAGATCCAGTTCCAGATGGTCATCGCGGCGACCACCGGGGTCGCCCAGGCGAGCAGCAACGAGATCTGCAGGGTGAGGCGCGCCGCGGTCGGAACCACCTGCATCAGCAGCGCCAGTGCGGTGCCGACGATCATGGTGACCCCCGCGGTGACGAGGCAGAAGGCGATCGACCGGGCGACCACGAGCCACGTTGTCGGGTTCGAGAACAACTCGATGTAATTGCCGAACCACACCCACTCGGGCGGCTGGCCGAACTGCTGGGCCAGGCCGAAGTGCTGCATCGAGGTGATGACCTGCCACACGACCGGGTAGCCGAGCGCGAGCAGCACGATCAGCGTCGCGGGGAGCAGCAGTGCGTACGGCGCGATGCGGAAACGGGGTCGGCGAGGAGCGACGGTGGAGTCTGCCATGACCGGCCTTTCGGAGCGAGAGGGGAGCTAGAACGGTCTGCGGGAGTCGGGCCCGGAATGCCGCAGCACCCGGGCCCGACGATCCTGCACTACTTCTGATTCAGCAGCGCGTCGAGCTTCGCGTTCGTATCGACCGCGAGCTGCTGCAGATCATCGGCATCGCGGATCTTCGAGAAGAACTCCTCCATGATGCTCTTCGACTCGATCGCGGCCCAGCCCGGTGCGGCGGGGGTCAGCTTCGAATTCGAGGCCGATTCGATCAGCGCCTGCGCGAACTGGTCGTCGCCGAGCGACGAGGCGTACTGCTGGTTCGCGGGACCGAGGCCGTTCTCGCCAAGCATCTTCTGGTAGTCCTCGGAGTAGACGATGCGCAGCAGCTCCTTCGCGAGCTCCGGTTCATCCGACTTCGCTGAGATACCGAGGTTCGAGCCGCCCGCGAACACCGGGGCCGGCTTGCCGTCGTTGCCGGGAAGCACGAACGTGCCGAACACGTCGTCGTTCCACTCGCGCGCCGCCTCGCCGTCGTCGCCCGTGGTGAGATCGCCGATCGAGAAGTGCGCCCAGCCCGGCGCCATGATCGTCGCCGCAGAGAGCGACAGATCATCGGTCACCGCCCCCGATTCGTCTTTCACCTGATCGGAGTCGTTGAGGTACTGGTACTGGTTCGCATCCTTCGCGTCGTTCGGAGCGTTCGAAGCCGTGCGGTAGATCTGCTGCAGCTGCTCCAGGCCGGTGATCGCCTCGGGGGAGTCGAGCGTCGCCTTCCACGAACCGTCGCTCTGCTTCTCGGCGATGTTGCCGCCGTTCGCGAAGATCCACGAGATCCCGTCGCGCCAGTCTTGGCCGCCGAGGTAGAAGCCCGAGAACTTGTCGATGCCCTTCGGATTCTTCTCCGTGATCGAGGTGACAGCGGCATTGAACTCGTCAAGCGTCTTCGGCACTTCGATGCCCGCCGCCTGCCACACATCCTTGCGATAGAACATGTAGCGCGACCCGAAGTAGTAGGGGAGCGTGTACTCCTTGCCGTCGACCTGGCCCACCTCGACGAACGACGGCAGCAGATCATCGCCGCCGAGCTCGTCGTACATGTCGCTGACGTCCAAGAACGCCCCCACGTTGGTGAACGTCGGGGAGAGCGTGTTGCCGATCTCGGTGACATCAGGAGTGTTATTGGCATCGGGGAGGGCCGTGGTCAGCTTCGTGACGATGTCGCCCCAGCCCTGCTCCTCGATCTTGAGCGTGGCGCCCGTGCGATCGTGGAACTCGTCGGTGAGGTAGTCGCGCAGGGTGTCAGGCGTATCGCTGCCGATGAGCCAGAGGGTGATCGACTTGCCGTCGCCGTCGACGGCGCCCGAGCCGCCGGAATCGCCGGCGCCCTGACTGCAACCGGTGAACAGGAGTGCGGAAGCCACGGCCGCAGCGGTGAGGCCGGTGAGCTTTCTCTTCATGGGAGGTTCCTTCTTTCGGAGTGACTGCGGAATGGATGGATGTGAGTCGGTGCACTGCACCCGCGCATCGTGCGGGTCAGGGGGTCAGGTGATCCCGAGCGTCGCCCCAAGCACTACGGCCGTCGCGCCCCGCAGTATGAGGTCGTCGCCCTGGCGGCTGGTGCGCAGTACGAGAGTGTCGTGCGAATCGGGCATGGTGCGGCGGCGCAGAATCTCGAGGGTCGCCTCGGCGAGTACCCCGTCGACCAATTCGATCGGGCCCGCAAGCACGACCTCGGCGAGGTTCAGCACGCCGACCACCGGTGCGAGAGCGATGCCGAGGCGTTGCCCGGCCTCGCGGAGCACGGCTTCGCGCTGATCGGGATGGGCCGCGAGCGCACTGGTCAGCGATGGTACTGACAACCAGTGCTCAAGCACCTGCTCGCGGGCGTACGGGGCCTCGATGCCCAGGTCGGTGCCGACCATCACCTGACCGATCTCGCCCGAGGCGAAACGGGTACCGACCACCGGTCGGCCCGCCACGACGAGGCCCGAACCCACACCGTGCCCGATCGTGATCACGATGAAATCGTCGGTCGCGTCACCGAACCGCAGCTCGGCGAGGGCGGCAAGGTTGGCATCGTTCATGACCACCGTGGTGATGCCGGTGCGCTCGGCGAGCACTCCGCGCAGGTCGAGCTGATGCCAGCCCAGGTTCGCCGCGGTGCGCACCACTCCATCGGCATCGACAACGCCGGGGGTGCCGACGCCGATGCCGAGCACCGGCACCGATGCGCGTTCGAGCAGGTCGAGCGCGAGCCGCACCGCTCGCTCGCTCGCGGCGTCGCCGACCGCGCCGTCGAGCGGTGTCTCGGCGCGTTCGATGACGGTGCCGTCGAGGTCGAGCAGTGCGCCGCGGAACCGTCGATCGTCGCTGAGATCGAGCGCGAGCACCGAGAATGCGGTGCGGGCGAGGTCGACGAGGATCGCGGGTTTGCCGGGGCGCTGCGACTCCTGAACGCCGAGCTCGGTCGCGAAGCCGTCGCTCAGCAGCTCGGCGACGAGGCCCGAGACGGTCACCTTCGTGAGCCCTGTGGCGCGCGCGAGATCGGCGCGGCTCATCGGGCCGGCCGCCGAGAGCGTCTGGAGTACCAGCGTGCGATTGTGCTGCTTTGCGTCGCCGGGCGTCGCGCCCAACCCGGCGCGGTGAGCGCCCCCGAACTGGGCGCCCGCGGGGGAGAACCCGGCGGAGCCGGGAGCAGGGCTCGTGCGCGTCCCTGAACGCGACAGTGCGATCGTCATGACAGTTAGTAAAGCTAACGAACTAATTCTGCGCAAGCCCTGCGGGAATATTCTTTCCGCGCGGATGTTCGGGGCCGCTGCATCGCTCGCTCACTCACCGCGGCTTTGGCCTGTGCTTCCGCCGTAACTTTGGCCGCCGCTGCCGTTTCTGCCCTCATTTTCGGGATCGGTGTCACTTTGTGTAGTTCTTGAGCGGTGTGAGGCGGTTTCGACTGCAATTTTTGACCCCGATTCGGTGGGCTGGTGGCTGAAGGCTGAAGGCTGAAGGCTGAAGGCTGAAGGCTGAAGGCTGAAGGCTGAGGGCTGGCGGGTGCCTCAGCGCGCGAGCGCATCGGCGAAGGCCTTCGCGATTCTGGAGAGCAGGTTGCTCGGATCGCGGAGATCCGCGGCGGTGACCCTGATGACCCGCCACCCGTGCTCGTGCAGCACTTCGATGCGCCGGAGGTCGAGCCGCACCTGCCGCGGATCGGTGAAGTGGTGCACGCCCTCGTACTCGATTGCGATGCGCAGTTCGGGGTATCCCAGGTCGACATGCAACTCGCGATGTCGACCGTCGATCATCACTGCCACGGCGCAGTCGACGGTGGGTTCCGGGTAGCCGGCTCCCACGAGCATCAGGCGCAGTCGACTCTCCTGGGGTGAATCCACGCCAGCCCGGACCGCCTCCAATGCTCGCGAGCGGAGCGGAGTGCCGGTACCTCGGGAATGCTGACCGTGGGCTGCGCGAAGCTGATCGAGGGTTGCGAGCTCGGGGGTGCGCTGCCCACCGCTACTCAGGATGCGACTGCCCGACACAATGGCGTCTCCAGCGACGACCAGGGCTTCGAAGCCGAGCACCGCGCTGAGCTGACACCACACGTCTGCGGGGCTCGGAATCGCTACCCCATCACGCGACTCGAACTTGAGCAAGTCGGGCCGTACGCGATGTCCGAGCAGGCCGGATCGTCTTGGAGCGCGGGCTGGCGTGATGACTCCGACTTCGACCTCGCGATGTCGAGGGGGTGGGGCGGGAATGCGCAGGATCGCGGCGGCGGAGCGGCGCGAAGTGAATCTGCCGGTGGCTAGCGACCTGCCGACCGCCAGGCATCGGTCGCGATACACGGAGAGATCGAGCCCGCTGTCGGGCGTCACGACAAGCCCGGTCGCCACTCGAGCGAGGCGCGGAGACCGGAGGCGGCCGCGGCTCACTCCGGCGCTGTGGAGAGCGCCGACGGAGTGCGCGCCGGGCGGGACCGGGGTCGCTGTTGATTGCCGCATACGGCCAGCCTGGCGGGGCGAGGTCGCGGGAAACGACGCAGGCGGAGCCTGCGACGAATCTGTGGAGAGCGAACGCGCAAGCGCTCGCTGTGCACGGACAACGTCGATCGCCGATGCGCCGCCCGGCCCAGTTCAGCGCCCGGCCGGCCGTTCCGTCCGCCCGATCCGCCTCCCGCGCGAATCGGTGTCACTTTTTGCAGTTGAGGCCGCGAAATCGAGCCCGAAAACTACACAAAGTGACACCGATTCTGCGTCAAGGGGAAAGCGCCGCCGCAGCCGCAGCGAGAACAGGCTACGAGATGCGCGCCCCCGTCGCCGCGTCGAAGAAATGCAGGCGCTCGGGCGCGGGCACGAGCGTCACCGTTTCGCCGGCTGCGGGGTGGTCGCGGCCGTCGACGCGGGCGACGATCGTGGCGCCTCCCGAACTGGTCGAGGTGAGCGCGTCGGGGTCGACGCCCGATCCGCCGCCGGCGACGGAGGTGGTGCGGCCGTAGAGATAGCCGTCAGCGCCGAGCTCTTCGACGAGGTCGATGGTGACCGACAGGCCTGGCGTGCCGGCGGGCGCGAGCGTCAGGTCTTCAGGGCGGATGCCGATCGTCACGCCCGATCCGGTTGCGCGTTCGCGCACGCCGGGCGACAGCGGCACGCTGAGCGAACCGGTTCGGGCGGATTCGCCCGAGATTTCTGCGGGGAGGAGGTTCATCGCGGGCGAGCCGATGAAGCCCGCGACGAACACGTTGTCGGGTGCGGCGTAGAGGTCGCGCGGGGTGCCGACCTGCTGCAGCACACCGTCTTTGAGCACGGCGATGCGGTCGCCCATGGTGAGCGCCTCGGTCTGATCGTGCGTGACGTAGACCGTCGTGACGCCGAGCCGCCGCTGCAGCGACGCGATCTGGGTGCGGGTCTGCACGCGCAGCTTGGCGTCGAGGTTCGACAGCGGCTCGTCCATCAGAAACACCTGCGGCTGGCGCACGATCGCGCGCCCCATCGCAACGCGCTGCCGCTGGCCGCCCGAGAGCGCTTTCGGCTTGCGATCGAGGTACTCCTCGAGGTCGAGCATGCGGGCCGCCTCGAGCACGCGCTCGTCGCGTTCGGTTTTCGAGACGCCGGCGATCTTGAGCGCGAAGCCCATGTTGTCGGCGACGCTCATGTGCGGGTACAGCGCGTAATTCTGGAAGACCATCGCGATATCGCGATCCTTCGGGGGCATTTCTGAGACGTCGCGATCGCCGATGATGATGCGCCCCGAATCGATCTCCTCGAGCCCGGCGAGCATGCGGAGCGTGGTCGATTTGCCGCAGCCGGATGGGCCGACGAGCACGAGAAATTCTCCATCGCCGATGTCGAGATCGAGCTCATCGACCGAGGGGCGCGTTGCGCCCGGGTACACGCGAGACACGTGGTCAAACGTCACTGTTGCCATGATTTCCTCCACCGGCAGGTACGTGCCGGACGATCCGTTGTAGAGCCGGCAGCCTCGCGGCCACCGGTGCCCGTCGTTGGGCGGCCCCAGGCTAACAGCGCGGCTGCGCGGGATTCAAGGGCGCTGCCCGTGCGCGACGAATCGGAAGCGGTCACCACGGAAGCGAGAGCGTGTGTACTCGCGGGCGACCCCGTCGGTAGATCGGGCCACGCGATCGACGAGCAGCAGCGGGTGCCCCACGGCGACGCCGAGCCGCTCCGCATCGTCGGGCCCGGCGAGCGCGGTGCCGATCTCGTCATCGACGACCGCAAGTTCGACGCCGAACTCGTCGCGGAGCGTCGCGTACAACGAACCGCGCTCGGCGAGGGCGCCCGCGAGCCCCGGGTACGTGCCGGGCAGGTGCGCGATCTCATGCGCGAGCGGGGTCGCCTCGTGCAGGCGCACGCGTTCGACGCGGGTGACGGGGGAGCCGGCTTCGAGGCCGAGTGCGGCCGCGATATCGCGCTCGGGATCGCCGCCCGCCGTGGTCTCGACGATACCGAGCACGTGACTGTCGAGCGGCACCTCGCCGAAGTCCTCGCTGAGCGAGGTGAGCGATCGCACGTGCACGATCGGCGGGGGCGCGACGAACGTGCCGCGGCCCTGCTCGCGCACGATGCGCCCTTCGGCCTCGAGCGCGGAGAGGGCCTGTCGGATCGTGGTGCGCGAGGTGCCCCAGTGCTCGGCGAGTTCGCGTTCGGTGGGCAGCGGATCGCCCGGCCGGGCGTATCGCAGCGCCTTGAGCAGGTGGAGTTTCTGCGCGTAATGCTTGGGCGTGCTGGGCATCGTGTCTCCAGAGAACGGCATCGGCGAGCCCGCATGCGGCACGGTTGACATCGCCGTCTCAGCGCTGCACACTTGCCGATGAGGATTGGTCTAGTCCATTTTATGACCCCGTCGGTGCGTGCGCTACAGATGCGCGCGATCGACCGATGCACGGGGAGCAATTCGTACCGGGAGCAAGGGAGACACGACGTGGATGTCATCATCGAGGCAGATGCGGCAGCCGTCGCCGAGCGCGCCGCCGACCTGATCGCGGCCGTAATCGAGAGTCGGTCGAACCCCGTGATCGGCGTCGCGACGGGATCGTCGCCCCTCGGAACCTACGATGCGCTGGCCGCACGGGTGCACGAGGGGCACCTCGACACCCGCGGCGTCACCGCCTTCGCGCTCGACGAGTACGTGGGCCTCGCCCCGGAGCATCCGGAGAGCTACCGCTCGGTGATTCGCCGCACCGTCACCGAACCCCTGCGGCTTGACGCAGACCGCGTGCACGTGCCCGACGGCAGCGCCGACGATCTGGAGGCCGCGTGCGCCGCGTACGAGCGTGCGATCGCCGAGGCCGGCGGCATCGACGTGCAACTGCTCGGCATCGGCGCGAACGGGCACATCGGGTTCAATGAGCCGACCTCGTCGTTCGCCTCGCGCACCCGGGTGAAGACGCTGGCTCCGCGCACGCTCGCCGACAACGCCCGCTTCTTCGATGGCGAGCAGCCGCCCGAGCACTGTCTGACCCAGGGACTCGGCACAATTCTCGATGCGCGCCAGCTGGTGCTCGTGGCCCAGGGGGCCGAGAAAGCGGATGCCGTTGCGCGCATGATCGAGGGGCCCGTGGCGAGCATGTGCCCGGCGAGCGCGCTGCAGCTGCACCCGCGGGCGACGGTGTTCATCGATCGAGCCGCGGCTGCCTCCCTGACGTTGACCGAGTACTACGAGCACGTACAGGCGCGCATGCCGGCGGCGGCATACGCGGGTGGCGGATCGCGATGACCTCGCCTGACTGCCTGCTCACGGCGGCTCGCGTCGTCACCGGCTCCGCGGTGCACGCGCCCGGGTGGGCGCGGGTTTCGGGTGATCGGGTGATAGCGGTGGGGAGCGGAGTGCCAGACGACGACGATGCTCGCTTGCTGCACCGCGTCGACCTGGGCGAGGCGACCATCGTGCCCGGATTCGTCGACATCCATGTGCACGGCGGGGGAGGATCGAGCTACCCCGACAGTGGCGCAGGCGACGGGGTCACGCCGGCGAAGCGAGCCCGCGCCGCGCACCTCGCGCACGGCACCACGCGCAGCATGGCGAGTCTCGTCGCCGCGACGCCCGAGCGACTGTTGGCTCAGGTGGCGGCGCTCGCACCGCTCGTCGCGGACGGCGAACTCGGTGGCATCCACGTCGAAGGGCCGTGGCTGAGCGCGGGTCGGGCCGGCGCGCACGATCCCGCGGTGCTGCGCGCACCCGACTCCGCCGAGGTCGCCGACCTGCTCGACGCTGGGCGATCCGGAACGGACGGCCGCACCGCGATCGCAGTGGTCACCATCGCGCCCGAGTTACCAGGCGCGATCGCCGCGATCGAGCAGTTCGTCGCCGCAGGCGTGCGCGTCGGCATCGGCCACACCGACGCCGATGCGGCCTGCACACGACGCGCGATCGATGCCGGGGCGACACTGGCCACGCACCTCTTCAACGCGATGCCGCCGCTGCACCACCGGCAGCCGGGGCCGGTGCTCGCGCTCATGCACGATCCGCGCGTCACCCTCGAGCTCGTCGCAGACGGCATCCACCTCGCCCCCGAGCTCGCCCGCTGGGTGGTCGCGTCGGCCGGCGCGCAGCGTGTTGCCCTGGTCACCGACGCGATGGCAGCGGCCGGGCAGGGCGACGGCGACTATCGACTGGGAGGCCTCGACGTCGCGGTGCGCGACGGAGTCGCTCGCCTGCGCGGCGAGACGGGTGGCATCGGCGCGATTGCCGGCAGTACGGCCACGATGGATCGGCTCTTCCGCTCGTGGATCCTCGGCGACGGCGACGGTGATGGCGACGGCGACAACGACGCTGCCGACAATGCCTCAGAACCCCCGAGCGACGCGCGCTGGAGCGAAGCGGTGAGGGTGACCGCCACGACGCCGGCTCGCGCGGTCGGTTGGGTCGACTCGGGTGATCTCGCGACCGGGATGCGTGCCGACCTCGTGGTGCTCGACCCCGCGGTGCGGGTGCAGCGGGTGATGCGCGGCGGCGCGTGGGTGGCGGATCACCCGACGACGTGAGCGGAATCCGCGCATGGGGATCCCCCGTGAAAACTATCTCGATGTCGAGATACCCGTCGCGACTCGGGTAGGATGGATCGCGGTTTGACCACGACGAAAACGGGAGATGTGTTGGCGAAGATCAAGGTTGAAGGTACGGTCGTCGAGCTCGACGGCGACGAGATGACGCGCATCATCTGGCAGTTCATCAAGGACCGCCTGATCCACCCCTACCTCGACGTGACGCTCGAGTACTACGACCTCGGCATGGAGCACCGCGACGCGACCGACGACCAGGTCACCATCGATGCGGCGCACGCGATCCAGAAGCACGGCGTCGGCGTCAAGTGCGCCACCATCACCCCCGATGAGGCGCGCGTCGAAGAGTTCGGCCTCAAGAAGATGTGGCGCAGCCCGAACGGCACGATCCGCAACATCCTCGGCGGCGTGATCTTCCGCGAGCCGATCATCATCTCGAACATCCCGCGCCTGGTGCCCGGTTGGAACAAGCCGATCATCATCGGCCGTCACGCGTTCGGCGATCAGTACCGCGCGACCGACTTCCGCTTCCAGGGCGAGGGCACGCTCACCGTGGAGTTCACACCGAACGACGGCTCCGAGCCGCAGAAGTTCGAGGTCTTCCAGTCGCCCGGTGACGGCATCGCGCAGGTGCAGTACAACCTCGACGCCTCGATCCGCGACTTCGCTCGCGCATCGCTCAACTACGGTCTGAGCCGCAACTACCCGGTGTATCTCTCCACGAAGAACACCATCCTGAAGGCGTACGACGGCCGGTTCAAGGATGTCTTCCAGGACATCTACGACACCGAGTTCAAGGAGCAGTTCGAGGCTGCCGGGCTCACCTACGAGCACCGCCTCATCGACGACATGGTCGCTTCGGCCATGAAGTGGGAGGGCGGCTACGTCTGGGCCTGCAAGAACTACGACGGCGACGTGCAGTCGGACACCGTGGCGCAGGGCTTCGGGTCGCTCGGTCTCATGACCTCCGTGCTGGCGACGCCCGACGGCAAGGTCGTCGAGGCCGAGGCCGCTCACGGCACCGTGACCCGTCACTACCGTCAGCACCAGCAGGGCAAGCCCACCTCGACGAACCCGATCGCGTCGATCTTCGCCTGGACGCGCGGCCTCGCGCACCGCGGCAAGCTCGATAACAATCAGGAGCTCATCGAGTTCTCGCACACCCTCGAAGACGTCGTTATCAAGACCGTTGAGTCGGGCAAGATGACCAAGGATCTCGCGCTGCTCGTCGGCCCGGATCAGGCGTACCAGACGACCGAGGAGTTCCTCGCGTCGATCGACGAGAACCTGTCGACTCGACTGGCGTAATCTCGCTCTCGCGTTCGCGCGCAACGGGGATCGGTGCTTCGGCGCCGGTCCCCGTTGCCGTCTCCGAGCGCTCTGCCGCCGACCGCCCGGACGATGCGTCGGACGGTCGGGACCGAGCGTCGGGCGCCGGGCGCCCGATCCGACCACGATGGAATCATGACCATTACTGCTCCCGTTCCCACGGTGCCCGCGGCCGATGCCGCGACCGGGAAGGCCGCGCGCCGACCCATGAATTACCCCGCGCTGATCACGATGATGCTGATGAGCTTCTTCCTCGTGACCGCCGAATTCGTGCCGAGCGGCATGTTGACGAGTATCGCCGATGGCCTCGGGGTCACACCCGGGCAGGCGGGGCAGATGGTCGCGGTCACCGCGTTCGCCGGGCTGATCGCGGCGCCGACGGTAGGCCTCATCTTCCCGAAGCTCAACCGCCGCTCGCTGCTCGTGTGGCTGTCGCTCGCCGCCGCGCTCTCGAACGTGCTTGTCGCGATCTCGCCGAACCTGCTGCTCGTGATTCTCGCGCGCTTCATCTTGGGGGCTGCGATCTCGGGCTTCTGGTCGATGTCGATCTCGGTAGCCGCGAAGATCGCCGGGCCGGATCGCCTGGGCAAGGCGGTCATGTTCAACTCCGCGGGCGTCTCGCTCGCCACGGTGGCGGGCGTGCCGCTCGGCGTCATGCTCAGTGAGGCGCTCGACTGGCGCAGCGTGTTCTGGGTTGCCGCGGGGCTCAGCGCCGTGCTCGCGCTCGTGCTGCGCTGGCTGCTGCCGTCGGTGCCGGCCGAGAACGCCGCCCGCCTCTCGACGCTCGGGGCCGCGTTGCGACGCCCGGGTATCGCACTCGGCGTGGTCGCGAACGTGCTCGTCGTCTCCGGGCATTTCTTGGCCTACACCTACGTGCGCCTCGCGCTCGAGCGGGTCAGCGAGGGCGGCACGCACATCGGCGCCGACACGATCGTCGTGCTGCTCGCGCTCTTCGGTGTCGGCGGGCTTGTCGGCAATGTGGTGATCGGGTTCGTGGTCGACCGCGGCTACCGCGCGCTCATCATCGTGACGCCGGTGCTGATCGCCGGATTGATCCTGCTCATCATCGCTTCGTCGGGGTCGCTGTGGGCGACCGGCGGCGCAGTCGTCGTGTGGGGATTCTTCTACGCCGCGTGGCTCATCATC
The DNA here is from genome assembly GCF_001273845.1 of Leucobacter musarum subsp. musarum. Taxonomy (GTDB): domain Bacteria; phylum Actinomycetota; class Actinomycetes; order Actinomycetales; family Microbacteriaceae; genus Leucobacter; species Leucobacter musarum. The sequence goes on along the minus strand of NZ_JHBW01000069.1, from coordinate 72,400 downwards.
GCGAATACCTGGGTCGGCAACCGCCTGCCCGACCTGCTCGAGGCCGGCGGCAGTCTCATCGTCGTCGGATTCCAGGCCGGCATCACCATTGCGGCCGCGTTCGGCGGGCTGCTGGTCGATGCGTGGGGCATCGTCGCGGTCTTCGTGATCGGCGGGGCGGCGCTGCTCGTCGGGGCCGCGTTGTTCGGCATCTCCGACCGTATTTCGGAGGGTCGCCGCAAGCGGGGGTGATCCTCAGCTCACACGACACCGGGGCCGCAGTCAGCGCTCAGCGACTGCGGCCCCGGTTGTCGTGTGTACCCGCGTGTTACGCCCGCGAGGCGCGCAGTGCGCCGGATCGCCAAGCCGACGGGGTGACCCCGACCCGGCGGCGGAATGCGCGGCTGAAACCGTCGTCGGAGGTGTACCCGATCGCCCGCGACACTTCGGAGACGCCGCGGCCTTCCGCGAGGAGCTGCTGCGCCGATCGGATGCGCACATCGGTGAGGTAGTTCGCGGGGGAGGTGCCGGTGGCGATGCGGAAGCGCTCGGCGAATACCGACCTCGACATCGCGCCGGTGCGGGCGAGATCCTCGAGCGTCCAGACGCGACCCGGATCGGCATGGATCGCTTCGACCACACGGTCGAGGAACGGGTCGTTCGTGCGCGAGGGCCAGCCGTCAGGGGCGCACCCGCGAATCGCCCAGGCGCGGATCACCGAGACGAGCACCGTGTTCGCCATCATGCCGCAGACGATCGATGATCCCGCTTGATCAGCGCAGGCCTCGGCGGGTCGACCGACCTCGGGCCCAAGCATCGATGCCAGGGCCGCGACGGCGGGTTCGGTGCCGGGCAGGTCGCGCACCAGAATCGTGTCGGGCAGCAGCTCGAGTACGTGCGCGGTTGCCTCGGTGAAGTCGAGCGATGAGAGCAGCACGAAGGCGTGCTCGTCCACGCGCAGCGCGTGCGCCTCGCGTCCGGTGAAGAGTTGCGCGTCGCCGATCGAGAGATGGCGCACGTCGTCGTGAGCGGCGAGTGCGGCATCGGGCACTGCGGCCCGCGGGCCGTTCGGGTGCACGCGCAGATCGCCCTCGATGACATACACGAGGGTGACGCTGCCGCGAGGAATCGAGACCGCGTCGCCCGGTCGCACGGTGACGCGGTGCTGCTGCTTCACTCGGGCGTTGATGCTGGCCAGTACGCGGTCGATCGCGGCGTCACGGTCGTCGTGTGTGGTGCGCGCGGCAGAAGCGTTGGAGTCGGCTGAGCTGGCTGAGCTGGCGCGTGAGGGGGCGGGCATGCGGAGTGCAACGCGGGGCGCTGCAGAGCTATTCCGTCGGTGACGGCGCGTTGCGCATCGTCGACTCACGGATATCGAGCGTGGCTCGCGGCACTTCGAGGGGGATGTCGAGTGGTTTGCCCTCGGCGAGCAGCACGGCGACCTCGACCGCACGGGCCGCGATGCCCTCTGGGTGCAGGTCGAGCGTGGTCACGCTGGGGCGGGAGATACGATTTTGCAGTGCGCCCGATCCGGCCGCGAGCAGAAGGTCGTCAGGTACGCGAATACCCCGCCGAGCTGCGGCGGCGTTGAGGCCCGCCGCGTGGCGCCCGGTGAGGCAGAAAATAGCGTCGGGGGCATCACGTGCCCGCGATGCGGCACCCGCACCGAAGAACCGCTCGATCGCTGCTTCGCCTGCTCCCTCGCCATCGGATTCGGGGAACGCTGCGATGTCGGGCATCTGGCCCCGCAGTGCGCACCACTCCCGGTAGGCGTCTTCCGACTCACGATTCCACGAGTTGCCGTCGGTGCCGGTGACGAGCGCCACACGCCGCGCACCCGCGTCGTGCAGGTGGTCGAGAGCGAGCAGCGTCTCTTCGCGATCTCGGGTGGCGAGCTCGACGAACTGGCCGGGGCGTGCCGGGTCGGAGCCGATCACGACGAATGGGATGTTGCGCTGGTCGAGCATGGTGAGTACGGGATCGTGCTCGAACGGCTCGGACACGATGTAGGCATCGGCGGCGGTGGCACTGAGTGGGGCTTCGGGCCGTGTCGGGTCGTCGACGAGCATCATGCTGTATCCACGTTCCATTGCGGCGAGCGAAGCGGCTCCCGCCATACGGAGGAAGTAGTCGACACCCTCGGGAAGGAAAGTGTCGAGTGTGTGCAGCGGTCGAATGACGAGGGCGAGCAGGCCGAGTTTTGAGCTCTGCAGACCCTGCGCAATCGGACTCGGGCGATACCCGATGTCGGCGGCGACGCGGGCGATGCGGTCGGCGGTCTCTTGGCGCACCACACCCTTGCCGTTGAGGGCGTGGGAGACGGTGGTCGGCGAGACTCCGGCAGCCTTGGCCACGTCTTTGATGGTCGGTCGCACGCTCGCTCGCATCCCGTCAGAATAGTCGGTCGCGCTGCGAGACCGAGATCGGGATCCGCGATGGGGCTCCACGACCGGGCGCTCCCGCAGCGTCATCGAATCGTAACACCCAAAACGTTTTTAACAAACCGTTTTGGATGCTACGATCGCCAGTGCGTCTTCGCTCGGGCCACCGGGTCGGGGAGCTTCAAAGATGAAACTTCGAACGGAGAACAACGTGAAACTCGCACCGATGCGGGCGACCATCGCCCTCCTCGCCATCGGGGGCCTCGCCCTCGCCGGATGCGCGTCCGGCAGCCGCGGCGGCGATTCCGGCGGTGACACCTCAGTCACCGACGAACTGCTGCAGACCACCCCCGAGGCAGCTGGCGATGCCGACACCGTCACCTGGAACTCGACCTATGGCGAACTCGCCAGCCTCGACCCGGTCAAGGCGTTCAACTACCCAGAGAACACCATCGTCTCGAACCTCTGCGAACCGCTCTTCGAGATGCAGCCCGACTTCTCGGTGCAGCCGAACCTCGCCACCGACTCGAAGACCGATGACGGCAAGACCTGGGTGTTCGACATCCGCGACGATGTGCAGTTCTGGGACGGCTCCCCGATGACGGTCGACGATGTCGTCTTCTCGATCAATCGCCACATCGACCCCGCCGAGGGGAGCTACTGGGGCGGCGGTACGGTCGCCAATATTGCGAGCGTCGCCGCAACGGGAGACGCGCAGGTCACCATCACGCTGAAGAGTGCCGACTACACGCTGCCCTCCTCGCTCAGCACCATCATTGGCGTCGTCGTGCAGCAGGAGCAGCGCGTCGCCGCCGGAGAAAACTACGGCAACCCCGACACCGGCGTCATGTGCACCGGCCCCCTGAAGTTCACCCCCGGTGACTGGAAGCAGGGGCAGTCGATCACGCTCGAGCGCAACGACAACTACTGGGACACCGACTCGGTTGCGAAGGCCAAGAGTGTCGAGATTGGCTTTGTGGTCGACCCGACCGCCATCGCGAACGGGCTGAGCACTGGTGAGATTCAGGGCTCGTACGATGTGCCGCTCCCGGCGCTCGGCGAGCTCTCGTCGAGCTCCTCGGGCACGCTGTACTACGGCCAAGGCATGCAAGACATGGCGATCATCTCGACCGGTGAGGGCGCCTTCGGTGATCCCGCCGTGCGTCGCGCCCTGACCCGGGCTACGGATCGCCAGGCGATCGCAGACACCGTCTACGAGGGCACGGGCACCCCGTCGCGCTCGGTCGTGCCGCAGTCGCCGTGGGATGCGGTCGAGGCGGCGACGCCCGGCATCGCCGACTTGCGCGACCAGGAACTGCCCGATTTGAGCTACGACATCGAGGCCGCGAAGGCCGAGCTGGAGGACGCGAAGGTCGACCTGTCGCAGCCCATCAAAATCGCCTACCCCAGCGAGCGCAGCTTCTACGCCGACATCCTCAACGAGATGGCGAACGGCGCGAAGGAGCTCGGCATCACCCTCGAGCCGACCGGCGTGCCGAGCGCGCAGTTCGGTGCGTTCTTCTCCGACCCCGAGGCGCGTGCCGGGTACGACGGCTTCGTGACCACCAACTACCTGAGCGCGCCCGACCCGCTGCTGCACCTCATCAGCGTGGCGAAGACCGGCAGCGACCAGAACTACTCCGGCTTCTCGGATGCGAAGGTCGACGCCGCGCTCGACGCAGCCATCGCGGAGAGCGATGATGCCGAGCGCGCGAAGCTCACCGTCACGGCCGAGGCGCTGATCATGGAGCAGCAGCCGTGGGTGCCGATCAATGACCTCGCGGTGCGGATGTACATGGACGAGAGCATCACCGGCGCGCCGGCCTCGTTCGTGTACCTCTACTACCCCTGGGCCGCCGATATCGGCGCAGCGGCCTAAGCGGCTCTCCGGAAGGGATCGTCCATGACCTACGTCCTCAAACGGCTCGGGGCGCTGCTCGCAGTGCTCGTCGTGTCGAGCTTCATCGTGTTCTGCGGCATGTATCTCGCGCCGGGCAGCCCGGAGCAGTTCCTCGTGCAGGGCCGTACCGTCAGCCCGGAAGTACTCGCGTCCATCCGGGCGCAGTACGGGTTGGACGATCCCTTCCTGGTGCGCTACTGGCACTGGCTCGTCGACGTCGTGCAGGGAGACCTCGGCCGTTCGCTGCTGACCCAGCAAGACGTGACGACCCTCGTCGCATCGCGCATTCCCACAACGCTGTTCCTCGCCGGCTTCGCAGCGCTGCTCATTATCGTGTTCGGGATCGGCCTCGGCGTGCTCGCCGCCACCCGGTCGGGCGTGTTCGAGAAGTTCGTGGTGTTCGGGTCGAACCTCGGGTTCGCCGTTCCCACGTTCTTCGCGGCGCTCGTGCTCATGTTCCTGTTCGGCTCGAACCTGGGGTGGTTCCCCGTCTCGGGGTCGGGTGAGGGCTTCCTCGGCAGGCTGTGGCACCTGACGCTGCCGGCCATCGCGCTCGCCTTCCCCGGAATCGCGGTGGTCGCGCGGATCACCCGAACCGCGGTGCGCGAGGAGCAGGGGTCGGAGCACGTGATCATGGCGATCGCGCGCGGCGTGCCCAAGCAGCTGGTGCTGTGGCGCCACACGATCCGCAACTCGATGCTGCCCGTCACCACGGTCATCGGCACGCAGGTCGCGGGCCTCCTCGCCAGCGCCTTCGTCATCGAGTACGCCTTCACCCTCGACGGCATCGGCTCGCTGCTCGTGAACTCGGTGCAGAAGAAAGACTTCGCCGTGGTGCAAGCGATCGCGCTCATCATGGTGCTGGCCTTCGGCATCATCAACCTCATCGTCGATCTGCTCTACTCCGTGATCGACCCGCGAGTCCGCCTCAACCAGGGAGTGTCGGCACGATGACTCAGCAGCCCCCGACCCGCGAACCGGGTACGCAGACGAACACCCGCGCCCAGAACACGGTCGCCGTGCAGCTGCTGCGCAAGCAGCGGAACGCGGTGCCGACCTCGGGCTGGCGCCTCCTCGCGCGGCGCCTCGGTCCGATCGGCATCGTCAGCCTCGCGATCATCGTGCTGGTGATCCTCATGGCGATCCTCGCACCGGTCATCGCGCCGTACGATCCGTTCGCCGGCACCGTGACCTCGCGCCACGAGGCCTGGAGCCTCGCGCACCTGATGGGCACCGATCAGTCGGGCCGCGACATCCTGTCGCGCATCATCTGGGGCGCCCGTACCAGTCTCATCGGCCCCACGATCGTGATCGTCGTGACGGCTGTGCTCGCGACGGTGCTCGCCCTCACCGCCGTCTGGTTCGGCGGCAAGGTCGACGCGCTCATCAGCCGCGTGCTCGACATCCTGTTCGCGTTCCCGAACATGCTGCTCGCCATTCTCGCGGTCGCCATCTTCGGGCCGTCGATCCTCACCGCATCGCTCGCGCTCGCCATCGGCTACGTGCCCTACTCGGCCCGCGTGATCCGCTCGGTCGCCCTTCGCGAGCGCAACCTGCCCTACGTCTCCTCGGCGCAGCTGCAAGGCATCTCCGGATTCCTCATCACGGTGCGGCACATCCTCCCGAACGTGCGCACCCAGATTCTCACCGGCATGACCATCAACTTCGGGTACGCGATGATCGAGCTCGCCGCGCTCTCCTTCCTCGGCCTCGGCGTGCAGCCGCCCACCCCCGATTGGGGCCTCATGGTCTCGAACGGGCAGGCATCGCTGCAGCAGGGCTACTGGGAGCAGAGCATCTTCGCCGGTCTCGCCATCGTCATCACCGTCGCCGCCTTCGGATACGTCGGCGAGCAGCTCGGCGGCCGTCGCGCCGCAGGAAGGACGCGCTGATGCTGCAGATCGACGCGCTCACGCTCAACGTCACCGACCCCGATACCGGGGAACGCACCGAAATTCTCCACGGCAACTCGTTCTCGCTCGCGCAGGGCGAGGCACTCGGGCTCGTCGGCGAATCGGGGTCGGGCAAGTCCATGACCCTGAAGTGCATCCTCGGCATCGAGCCATCCGGGGCCGAGGTCGGCGGATCGATCACGATCGACGGCACCGACCTGCTCGCGACCCAGGGCGAGGCGCTGCGGCGCATCCGCGCGAACGATCTCGCGCTGATCGCCCAGAACCCGCACGGCGCGCTGAACCCCGTGCTGCCCGTCGGCCGATACCTGGTCGAGGGGATGAGCGACGCCCGGTCGCTTCCGGCCGCGCAGGCACGCGAGCGAGCCGCCGATCTGCTGCGCCAGGTCGGCATCACCGACACCGACCGCGTGCTGCGCTCTTACCCGCATCAGCTCTCGGGCGGCATGCTGCAGCGCGTGGTGATCGCGGGAGCGATCTCGGGCGAACCGAAGCTGTTGCTCGCCGATGAACCCACGACCGCGCTCGACGTCACCACGCAGGCCGAGGTGGTCGCGATCCTCGACGAGATGCGGCGCGAGCACGGCCTTTCCATGATCTTCGTGACGCACGATCTTGACCTCGCCGCCGCGGTCTGCGATCGGCTCGCGGTGATGAAAGACGGGGAGATCCTCGAGATCGGCACCCCCGACGAGATTCGGGATCAACCTCGCACCGAATACACCCGCGCACTGATGTCGGCGCGCCCCCAGCTGTACCCTGCGGGGCACCCGGCGCCCGCCACCCCCGCGAGCGAAACGGAGGACCGCGCATGAGCGCCATCGCGGCTGCATCCCAGGCGGTCGTGCCAGCGGCCACCCCGATCATCGAAGTCGCGCATCTCTCGCGCACCTTCCACCTCGGACGCCGCGCGAGCGTGACCGCGCTCGACGACGTCTCCTGCGCGCTGCGCCCGGGCACCTGCCTCGCGGTTGTCGGCGAGTCGGGGTCGGGTAAATCCACGCTCGCCCGCGTCGTCGTCGGGCTCGAATCCGCAGACTCGGGATCCGTGCGCATCGACGGCACCGACGTCGCGCCGACGACCGCGCGCCGCGCCCTGCGCGAACGGGCGAAGCTCGTGCAGATGGTGTTCCAGGATCCGCAGGGCTCCCTCAATCGATCGCTGCCCGTGTCGGCGACCATCGACGAGATGCTGCGCGCCCACCGCCCCGACCTCGACCGCGCCGGCCGTCGCGCCCGACTCCGGAAGCTCTTCACCGAGGTCGGCCTCACCGAGCGTCACGCCGACGCCAAGCCCGCAGCACTCTCGGGCGGCCAGAAGCAGCGTGTCGCCATCGCCCGTGCCCTCGCCGCGGAGCCGCGCGTGATCGTGCTCGACGAGGCCGTGTCGGCGCTCGACGTGTCGGTGCAGGCGCAGGTACTCGACCTCCTGAAGCGCCTTCGCGCCGAGCACGGGCTCTCGTACCTGTTCATCACGCACGACCTCTCGGTGGTGCGTGACATCGCCGACGACGTCGTGGTGATGCGCACTGGCCGCATCATCGAGCGCGGCACGGTCTCGGAAATTCTGGACGCTCCCCAGGATCCGTACACCCGGCTGCTCATCGCCTCCGCGCCCAGGCCCGGCTGGGTGCCGCAACGCGGCCTGCGCGATGCGCTGCTCGGCGGCTAGCCGGATCCACCACTCCTCTGATCAGACCGCGCGGTGCACGACTACCGCGACACACACACACACCCGCCACCCAGAAAGCACTGCGCATGAATGCAACACCCGACCGCCTCCACCTCGACGTCACGGGAGCGACTGCCCGCGAGCGCGGGGCGCACCGCGGTGCGGCGCTGCGAGACACCCTCTCCGGCGCCTACGCCAAGTATGCGGAACTGTTCCGCACGCTCGGCGTGACCGAGGAACTCGAAGCCTCGGGCGTGGAGCGCGTGGTGACCGCTGTCGAGGCATGGCGCCCCGAGCTGCTTGAGGAGCTTCGCGGCGTCGCGGAGGCCGCCGCGGTGCCGTTCGCCGCCATCGTCGCGCTGAACGCCCGCACCGAGCTCATTGCGCTCGGCACCCACGGGGCCAGCGAGTGCTCGACGGTGACCGCGCAGCTCGGAGGGCACCGGCTCGGCGTGCAGACGTGGGACTGGCACATCGAGCTCGACTCGTACTGGCATACGCAGCGGGTGTCGGGTGCGGGGTACACCTATGTGGGGCTGACCGAGCAGGGGATCCTCTCGAAGATCGGTGTGAACGAAGCGGGGCTCGCTCTCCACTTCAACATTCTCGGGCACGAGGCCGACGGACCCGACGGAGTGCCCATGCACCTGCTCTCCAGCGTCGTTCTCTCTGAGTGCGCGACCGTCGACGACGCCATCGCGCTGGTGCGCGCTGCCCCCATCGGGTCGTCGTCGTCGTTCACGCTGCTCGACGGGGCCCGTGCCGTCTCGCTCGAAATCAGCCCCGTGGGCGTCTTCGAGATTGACGAAGTCGCGGGCTCCGTGCAGCGCACGAACCATTTCCAGGCTGCCGAGCCACTGTCTCGACAGAAGACGGCTCTCTACGAGCCCGATTCATCGGAGCGTCTCGCGCTGGTGCGCGAGCGACTTGCTGACGCCGTACCGCAGTCGGCGGCAGAACTCGTGCGTCTGCTGCTTTCGGACGCAGGGCAGCCGCCGCTCACCTGCGTGCCAGACATGTCGAAGGGGTACGGCGACCGGTGGGCGACACTCGCCACGGTGGTGACCGATCCCGATGTGCGCACCATCCGCATTTTCGACGGCATGCCGCCCGAAGCAGAGCACGGCGAGTGGCGCGTGCTCACCGCGTAGAGGGTGCGGGTGGGGGCGATCCGCCCCTCGCTACACGTGTTGGCCTGGCTGCGCCCATTGACCTGGCTGCGCCAGCTGCCTGAACAGCGGGGATTCCGGGGATCGCGGACGGAATTGAGCGAATCGGTCCGCAAGTTCCTGAATCTCCGCGCTTCGGTGCACGTGACGAGGCTGGGTCGCCACATCGATCCGTCTCGGGCTGGCATAAATCGTTTTACTTCCCTAGGCTGACTGGCACACCGCAGTTTTCACGCTCAGGGACGAGCCCGGTGCTCGCGCCCGCCCGCAAGGAGTCGCCGCATGCACACCTACCCCAGTTACCTCGCACCGTCCGGGCACGCGATCGCCGAGTTCGTTCGGGATCACCCCTTCGCCGTCGTCACCACCTCGACCGCTGGGGCGCCGCTCGCGACCCACACACCCATCGTGTTTCCGCCGGGCGTCGAAGCGGGGGAGACGCTGGTCGGTACGCGCCTGTGGGGGCATATCGGGCGAGCGAACGAGCACTGGAAGCTCTTCGCCGAGCAGCCGCAGGTGCTGCTCGTCTTCGCCTCGTCGCACGCGTACGTCTCGCCCAGCGCGTACGAGTTCACCCCCGCAGTGCCGACGCTCGACTACGCCACCGTGCACCTCACCGGGCGCGTGACGGTGCTCGAGGAGCCGGCCGAGAACCTTGCGGTGGTCGAGCGGACCGTCGCGCAGCTCGAGGGTGCGCGCGCGAAGCCGTGGGATCCTGCGGAATCGAGGCACGTGTTCGAGAAGATCCTGACGGGCGTCGTGTCGTTCACCATCGATATCGAGACCGAGTCGGCGATGTTCAAGCTGAGTCAAGACATGCCGACCGACGTGCACGCCCGAGTGCAGCGCGATTTGCGGGAGGGGGATCACCGCCACCCCGACGTGGCCGACCTGATGGGTGAGGTCGGCGTGACATGCCCCGAGGGGACGCGTGGTTAGCGCGCAGATCTCACGCGTCGCGCTGTGATGAGCGTCGCACGATCAACTCCGACGGCACGAGTCGGCGCCCCTCGGGCTGTTCCCCTCGGGTGATCTGCGCGAGGAGCGCGACGGTCTCGCGAGCGAGCGTCTCGGGTCGCAGGTCGATCGCGGTGATGGGTGGCTCGGCCGTGCGTGTCTGAGCGGCATCCGTGCCGCACGCGAGCAGATAGTGCGTCGGAGCGATGAGTCCGTGCTCGCGCATCGCCTCTTGAATGCCGGCGGCGTGCCGGCCGGTGAGCGAGTAGATCGCGTCGGGGGCCCCGTCTGCGAGCAGCGACGGAACGAGTGATCGCCCGCCGGCTTCGCCCAGCCCCTCGGCGACCCGGGAGATGCGGGGGGAGTCGCCCCGCTCGGCGCACCAGGCCAGGTAGGCCGCCTCGGCATCGGAGTTCCATGAGTTGTCGTCGGTACCGCCGACGAAGGCGACGCTGCGCGCCCCCTCCGCGGCGAGGTGATCGAGCGCGAGTCGCGTGGCCGCAGTGTCGTCGGAGGCGACCCAATTCTCGGCGTCGGGTTTGCCGGGGTCGCGGCCGAGCGTCACGTAGGGGATGCTGCGGTTCTCGAGGAGTTCGACGACGGGATCGTTGCGCACCGGGTCAGTGACGACGTAGCCGTCGAGCGAGAACGCGAGTGGCGTGACGGGCCCCTTCACGAGGTCGGCGACCTGCATGAGGCTGAGCCCGTGATCGAGTGCGCTGACGGCGGCCGCGCCCGAAAAACGGAGGAAGTAGTCAACGCCGGGCGGGCTGTAGTTCGCGAGCGCGTCGAGCGGGCGCAGCACGATGCCGATCACGCCGATGGGGGATCGCCGGAGTCCGCGAGCGAGCGCGTCTGCCTGGTACCCCATCTCGAGGGCGACCCGCTGCACCCGTGCCCGGGTCTCGTCAGAGAGGGTGCCCTTGTCGTTGAGAGCGTGCGAGACCGCGGTGATCGAGACCCCCGCGCGTGCGGCGACGTCCTTGATCGTGACGTTGCGGCGACCGGCCATGCTTCCTCCTTGAGATCCGCTCACGACACTAGCGCGAAATCGGGGCACAAATCGATTAATGCGCATTCGATGACAATTCGATTACGAGATTGCATAAAACGATTTGTGTCTGTACGTTGATGACCCAGGACGCTCCGCATCGCTGCGTCGTCCCGGCGCAGCCGCACTGCAGCGGCCCGCGCTCGCCACAGTTGTCGAAGGAGTCAGAACGGTGATGAAACTCTCACGTACCCGAACGCGGGGAGCCGCCGGCGCCGCGCTCGCACTGGGCCTGGCCTGCGTGCTCAGCTCGTGCGCCGCACCCGAGGCCGGAGCAGGCCAGACCGAGCAGGAAGAAGCCGCACCCGGGTTCCTCGCCGTCGCCGATGACGCGCTGACCGATCAGGGAGAGCTCACCGTGCAGCTCGACTACGACACGAGCGAGGCCGACGGCCTCGATCCCGCGACCGCGCAGACCGCGCGCTCCTGGAGCATCATGGGCCTCGTCTACGAAACGCTCGTGACCACCGACGAGAACTTCGAGATCACGCCGCAGCTCGCCACGTCGTGGGAGCAGCCCGACGACACGACCTACGTCTTCACGATCGACACGGACGCCACCTTCTCCAACGGGCGCGCGCTGACTCCGGCCGACGTCGTGGGCAGCCTGCAGCGGCAGATCGACAGCATGAGCGTGTGGTCGGGGCAGATGGGGCCGGTCGAATCGATCACCGCGACCGGTGACGACCAGGTGACGGTCAAGCTGTCGAGCCCGTACGCGCCCTTCCTCGCGGCGCTCGCCAACACGCCCGCGGCGATCCTGCCCATGCAAGAGGTGACCGACGGCAGCCTCGACCTGAAGACGACGATGCTCGGCACCGGCCCCTACGTGGTCGGCGATCACCGGCAAGACGAGTCGTGGACGTTCACCGCGAACCCCGACTGGCACGGCGGCGACGACCTCGCGGTGCAGACGCTCGACCTGCAGATCGTCGATCAAGAGACGACGCGTCAGGCGGCGCTCCGCGAAGGCAGCGCCGGGCTCGCGAACTTCGTGAGCATCGACGCGTTAACGCAGCTCGGCGATGCGAGCAACGTCAAAGTCGTCAACCAGACCCAGAGCGACTTCTACTACCTCAACGTGAACTCGCAGGTCGCCGATTCGCCGCTGCAAGATCAAGACGTGCGGTTCGCGATCAACACCGCGATCGACCGCCAGGCCATCGCCGACATCGTGTTCGCCGGGCAGACGAGCCCCACCGGCGTCACCCCCTCGAACCTGCCGGGAGCGTGCGCGGTCGACAGCCTGCCCTCCGAACAGGCGAGCCTCGATGACGCCAAGCAGATCATCGAGCAGTCAGGAGCCGGCGACACGAAGCTGAGCCTGCTCGTGTACACGTCGGAACCCGTGATGGGCCAGATCGCCCAGCTCGTGCAGCAGCAGCTCGCCGAGATCGGGGTCACCGTTGAGATCGAGCAGTACGACACGGCGACCTACAACGCCCGGGTCTTCACCGCGCAGCCGGGAGACTTCGATCTCTCGCTTGGCTGGTTCGCGGGCTACGTCGACCCGTCGATGGTGACGAAGTGGTGGAACCCCGAGCAGGCGGGCTTCAACGTCGGCTTCACAGGCGTGCACGACGATCTCAACCAGCTGATCCAGCGCGGCGCCGAGACCACCGACGCCGATGAGCGCGCCGAGGTACTCACCGACCTCTGCGCCACCGCCGACGAGTACTCCGAGATCGTGCCGCTCGTGCACCGGCCCTCGATTATCGGGTTCGACACCGCGAGCGTGAGCCCCACCATTCAGAGCAATGAGGGCTACGGCGACATCCTCCGCAACATCGCGGAGTACCGGATCGCGGGCGAGTAATCGCGCATGCTGCAGACACTTCGCTGGTCCGCCGGGCGGGTGGTGAGCGCGCTCATCACCCTGCTCGGCGTGTCCATCCTGATTTTCGCCGCCGTGCGGCTCATGCCGGGCAGCTACGAAGACATCATCCTGGGACCGCTCGCTTCGCCCGAGGAGCGTGCGGCGCTCGCCGCGGCGTACGGGTTGGATCAGCCCATCGTGATCCAGTACTTCGCCTGGATCGGGCAGATCGTCACCGGTGACCTCGGCACGTCCTTCGTCACCCAGAATCCCGTCGTCGACGAACTCGCGAAGCGCATCCCCGTGACCTCGCTGCTGACCGTGATGGCGCTCGTCATCACGCTGCTCATCGGCATTCCGCTCGGTATCTGGACGGGGGTGCGATCCGGAGCCAAGCAGGGCGGAGCCGTCGGGCGCCTCGTGTCGGGCATCGGCATCAGCGTGCCCGAGTTCGTGCTCGGCAGCGTCGTGGTCTTCGTGTTCTCGCGACTCGCGCTTGGCATTCAGGTCGGCGGGTTCTCGAACATCGGCACCGGGTTCGGCCCGACGTTCCAGGCCCTGCTGCTCCCGGCGATCGTGCTCTCCGTGTTCTGCGTCGCCGCCTCGGCGCGCACCACCCGAGACGCCGTGATGAACGTGCTCGTCGAGCCGCACATCGCCGCGGCGGTGGCGCGCGGGGAGACACCGTGGCACATCGTGCGGCACCACGTGATCCGCAACGCGGGCATCCCGATCCTGACCCTGCTCGCCACCATCACTGCCTATTTGCTCGGTGGCGCCGTGATCGTCGAGACGATTTTCAACGTGCCCGGGCTTGGCTCCTTCATGGTGACGGGCCTCGACCGCCGCGACTTCGCCGTTGTGCAGGCGTCCGTGCTGTTCGCCGCCACCGTGTTCATCGTGGTCAGCCTCGTGCTCGACCTCATCACTAGCGCGCTCGATCCGCGCGTCGCCGTCACCGGGAAGGCCAGCTCATGACGACCTATTCGCTGCCGCTCGTGCGGCGCAAGCGGCCGACGGCCCCGCGGCCTCCGCGCGACGCGCTCTTCGTCACCGCGGTCACCGCACTCGCCGTCATCGTCGGTGTCGCCATCGTCGCGGCCGTGGTGCCGTTCGCGGGTGAGCCCGCGAAGATCGTGGGCCCGCGCCTCAGCCCGCCGTCGACCGCGTACCTGCTCGGCACCGACGCGTTGGGCCGCTCCGTGCTCGCCCGCCTGCTCGAAGGCATCGGTACGACCCTCGTGCTGTCGGCGATCGCCGTGCTCTGCACCGCTGTGATCAGCGTGCTGCTTGGCATGGTCGCCGGCTACCTCGGCGGCTGGACTCGCGAGGGCGTCATGCGATTCGTCGACGTGCTCTACTCGTTCCCGTCGATCGTGCTGGCGATCCTCATCGCCGCCGTCGTCGGCCCCGGGCAGCTCGCCGCGCTCGCGAGCATCGTGCTCGTCACCGTGCCGCTCATGACGCGCATGGTCAGTGCCGCATCGATGGCCGTGGCGAAGCGCGACTTCGTCACGACCGCGAAAATCAGCGGGGTATCTGCGCCGGTGATCCTGGTGCGGCACCTGCTCCCCAACATCAGCGGCACCATCGCGGTGCAGGGTACATACGCGCTCTCCGTCGGCATCCTCGTCGAGGGCGGCCTGAGCTTCCTCGGGTACGGCGTGCAGCTGCCGCAGTCGTCGCTCGGCCTGCTGATTCAGGAGGGTGCGAGCTACATGGTGCAGGCGCCTTGGTTGCTCTTCGCCCCCGCGTCGGTGCTGGTTGTCGCGATCCTCGCGATCAATCTCATCGGCGACACCCTGCGGGATCGACTCGATCCCCGCGAGACGAGGAGCCTCGTATGACTGCGCACCATCCCGCCGTCTCGATCAGCGGCCTGAGCGCCGAGTACCGCACCCGCCTCGGGATCACGCGCGCACTCGACGACGTTTCACTCGACATCGCGCCCGGAGAGCTCGTGGCGATCGTCGGGGAATCGGGATCGGGCAAATCGACCGTGTCGCAGGCCATCGGGCGCCTGTTGCCGCGTGCCTGCCACATCACCGCGGGCACGGTCAGCGTGCTCGGCCAAGATCTCGCGGCGCTCGGACCCGATGCGATCCGCACGGTGCGACGCGAGTCGCTGGGATTCATTCCGCAGGATCCCATCGCCTCGCTCAACCCCACCATGCGGGTGCAGCGCCAGCTCGAACTCGCGCTCCGTCCGCTCGGTCGCCCGACCGATGCCGCGTCGCTCATCGCGCTGCTCGAGAGCGTCAAGATCCTCGAACCCGAACGCGTGCTGCGGCTCTTCCCGCACGAGGTGTCGGGCGGCATGGCGCAGCGCATTGCCATCGCGCTGACCATGGCGCGCGAACCGCGGATCTTGATCGCCGATGAGCCCACCGCCTCGCTCGATGCGCAGGTGCGCGACGAGATTCTCGACCTCATCGTCAGTTTCGTGCGACGCAGCGGTGCGAGCCTGATCTGGATCAGTCACGACCTCGGAGCCGTGCGCCGCTGGTGCGATCGCGTCGTCGTGATGCACCGCGGCGCCATCGTCGAGGCCGGCCCGACCACGCGGGTGCTCGACGCCCCTGAAGCGGAGTACACGAAAGTGCTCGTCGCCGCGATCCCCGGTCGAGAGCGGCCGCAGCGCACCGCAACGGAGGAGACCCGATGACCGAAACACCGACGGGCCCCGTGCTCGAACTCAATGATGTGCGGGTCGAGTTCACCAGTGGCGCCGGGGCGAAGCGCCGCACCGTGCGCGCGATGAACGATGTCAGCCTGCACGTCGACCCGGGTGAAACGCTCGGCCTCGTGGGCGAGTCGGGATCGGGCAAGACGACCACCGCGGCCGTCGCCCTCGGCCTGCGGGCACCCGACAGCGGATCGGTGCGCCTCCTCGGTGCACCCCTGACCCGCTCGCGCAAGGCCACCGCCGGCAAGATTCAGGCCGTGCTGCAGCACCCGCACTGGTCGCTGAACCCGCGCCGCCGCGTCGGCGAATCGGTGCGCGAGCCGCTCACCGTCGCCCGGCGCGACCTCGGCCGGGAGCAGCAACGTGCTCGCGTTGGGCAGATGCTCGAGCAGGTCGGTCTGAACCCCGACTTCGCAGACCGCTACCCGCACGAGCTCTCGGGCGGTCAGCGCCAGCGCGTCTCCGTCGCCCGCGCTCTCATCACCGAGCCCCGCTTCATCGTGTTCGACGAGGCGGTCAGCGCGCTCGACGTCGCGGTGCAGCTGCAGATCCTCTCGCTCGTGCGCGAACTGCAGCAGGAGCACCGGTTCGGCGCTCTGTTCATCTCGCACGATCTCGGCGCCGTAGAGCGCGTCGCCGACCGTGTCGCCGTGCTGTTCCGAGGCGACCTCGTCGAGACCGCTCCGACCGCGGAGTTCTTCGCGGCACCCGCACACCCCTATTCGCAACGACTTCTGGAGACCTTGTGACCACTTCGCCTGAGCACGGCACCCGCCCCGTGCCGACCCACGCCCTCGCCGACATCGACCCCGGCCTCGCGATCACCCCCGAGCCCCGGCTCGCCGGTGCCCCCGTCTTCGGGGGGCCGGGCAATGCCGACTTCACGCTGCAGCCAGTGCGCAGCGAAGGTCGTGAGCGGCTGCAGTTCGACTTTCCGGGCGTGCGCGTCGGATCCGCGCACTACGAGGAGGGCCCCACGGGCGCGACGGTGATCCACCTCCCTGCTGGCGCGCGCACCGCCGTCGACGCGCGCGGCGGAGCGGTCGGCCTCGCCGGCGGATACGACTTCAACCACGCCATATGCCTCGCGGGCGGTTCCGTCTACGGGCTCGAAGCGGGAGCCGGCGTCGGCGACGCGCTGCTCGAGCGCTTCGACAACCGCACCGGGTTCGCCGAACTGCAGCTCGTCTCGTCCGCGATCATCTACGACTTCTCGGCGCGTTCGACCTCCGTCTACCCCGACCGCGAACTCGGTCGTGCGGCGCTCGACTGGGCTGTCGAGGGCGAGTTCGCCCAGGGGCGAGCCGGCGCAGGCATGAGTGCTTCGGCCGGCAAGGTCGATTGGGAGCGCACCGAGCTCACCGGTCAGGGGGCGGCGTTCCGGCAGATCGGCGACGTGCGCATCCTCGCCGTGGTCGTGCCCAACCCGGTCGGCGTGATCATGAACCGTGCGGGCGAAGTGGTGCGCGGCAACTACGACGCCGCCACCGGCGAGCGACGCCACCCCGTATACGACTACGCCGAGGCGTTCGCCGAGCAGCGCGCCGCCGAGACGCAGGCGGGCAACACCACGATCAGCGCGCTCGTCACGAACGTGAAGATGAACACGGTCGAGCTGAACCAGTTCGCGAAGCAGGTGCACAGCTCCATGCACCGCGGCATCCAGCCGTTCCACACTGATATGGACGGCGACACCCTGTTCGCCGTGACCACCGATGAGATCGACCTGCCCGTCTCGCCGGCAACGTCGCGCGGGCGGCTGTCGGTCAACGCGACCGCGCTCGGAGCGATCGCCTCGGAAGTCATGTGGGACGCGCTGCTCGAAGCGGCGAAGTAAGGAACATACGCGTTGGACATCATCACCACCACCGTTTCCGGCCCCGGGCCCGCGGAGCGCGGCGCCGAGATCGGGTCGCGCTTCGCGGTCGAGATCCGCGAGTGCGTCGCCGGGTACCTCGGGTTCTTCGAGATTCGCGGGGTCGACCAGGATCGCGTGCGCGAGATCGCGCTGAGCTGCTTCGCGGCGCTTGAAGCCTGGGCGCCCAACCTCGCGGCCGAACTCTCGGCGACCGCCGAGGCTGCGACGGTACCGCTGTGGCAGCTGGCCGCACTCAACGCCCGCACCGAGGTGCTCGCCGTCGTGGCACCCGACACCGAGGGGGAATGCTCGACCGCGGTGTTCGCGCCGGGCGGGGCCGGGCTGCCCGAGACGATCCAGACCTGGGACTGGCACGCGCACCTCTGCCGGGTCGGGCTCATCATGTCGTATGCGCCGGATGTGCCGGATGTGCCGGATGCGCCGCTGCGCGGCGGCGACGTTGCTGAGGCGCAGCGCCGTGTTGGCCGCGTGACGATGTTCACGGAGCTCGGCGTGCTCGGCAAGATCGGGGTCAACGACGCCGGCATCGGGGTGCACTTCAACATCCTGCATCACGCCAGCGACCGCGGGGTGAACGGGGTGCCCGTGCACGCGATCGCGCGGCGGGTGCTCGACGAGGCGACCACGGTCGACGAGGCCGAGGCGATCATCGCGTCGGCGCCCGCGAGCGCTTCGACGGTGCTCACCGTCGTTGCGGCTGCCGACGCCGAGCACCGCGCCGCGTGCTTCGAGATCTCACCGGAGCGCGTCGCCGCGGTGCGACCCGACGCCGACGGGTGGCTCGTGCACACGAACAACTTCATCGCGGAGTCGCAGCTGCCGGGGGAGGCGACGCGCGACAAGTCGACCACGTATGTGCGTCTCGCGCACGTCCGTGCGCAGCGCGAACGCATGGCGGGGCAGCCGATGGAGCGCCGTGCTGCGGGGATGTGCGGCGCCGACGGCGCCGAAGCACCGGTCTGCTTCCGCCCCGATGCGGCAGAGCCCCTCCACGAGCAGTGGACCACCCTGCTCACGGTCGGCTTCGACCTCGCCGACGGGGTGCTCGAGTACTTCCCGGGCGCGCCCTCGGTGATGGCTCAGGAGGGCGCGCGCCGCTTCGGGTGAGGTACATCGCCCTGATACGCATTTGTCCAGCGACACCTATTCGACGAAAGACATACAGGTTCACCCGAAAAGTGGTGTCTCAAGGTCAAAGAGGTGTCGCTGGGCAACGGCAGCGCGCTCCGCTGGGCGAGCGCCAGGTGTCTACTCGGCGAGCAGTGCTCGCACGCGCGGGATCACCTCGCCGGCGTAGAGCTCGATGCTCTGCATGAGCTGGGCGTGCGGCATCGTGCCGTTCGCGTACTTGAGGTCGAAGCGGTCGGCGCTCAGGGTGCGCACCGTGGCGGCGATCTTGCGGGCGACGGTCTCGGGTGATCCGACGTACAAGGACCCGCCGTCGGCTTCGCGCTCGAACTCGGCACGCGTCGTCGCCGGCCACCCGCGCTCGGCGCCGATACGGTTGCGGTTCGCCTCGAAGTGGGGCCACAGCTGATCGCGCGCCTCGGCGTCGGTCGCGGCGACGTGCCCGGGGGAGTGCACGCCGAGCGGCATGGGGTCGCGGTCGAGCTCCTGCTGCGCTTGGCGGTAGAGGTTCGCGAACGGTGCGAAGCGGGCGGGGTCGCCGCCGATGATCGCGAGCATCATCGGGATGCCGGTCTGCACCGAGCGCACGACCGATTCGGGGCTGCCGCCCACGCCGACCCAGGCGCGCACGCCATCGGGCTGCTCGGTCTTCGGGAAGACTTCTTGATCGACCAGTGCGGCACGATGCTGACCCGACCAGGTGATCGGCCCCTCGGCGCGCAGTTTCGTGAAGAGGTCGAGCTTCTCGGTGAAGAGCGCTTCGTAGTCGCCCAACTCATACCCGAAGAGCGGGAACGACTCGATGAACGATCCGCGGCCGAGCACGACCTCGGCGCGCCCGGAGCTGACGGCGTCGAGCGTGGCGAACCGCTCGTAGACGCGCACCGGGTCATCGCTCGAGAGCACGGTCACGCCGGTGCCGAGCAGCATGCGCTCGGTGCGGCCCGCGATCGTTGCGAGCACGATCTCGGGGGAAGTGAGCGCGAAGTCGTCGCGGTGATGCTCGCCCAGAGTGATGGCGTCGACGCCGAGCTGATCGGCCAGCACGGCCTGCTCCACGACATCGCGCAGCACCTGCGCATGCGTTGAGCGGCCGCCCGACGCGTCGAGCGTGAGGTCGCCGAACGTGTCAAGGCCGAGGATGAGCTGTTCGGGGGTGGCGCCGGCAACGGCGCGAAGCGGGGTCATGCCGGTGAGAACGCGGCAGAGCCCGTTGCTATTCCGAGCGGCTCGACGTGATGAACCCGACTGCGGCACCGACGACGCCGAGGGCGACGGGCCACACCCAGAACACGCCGATTGCGAGCAGGGCGGCGACCGCCGCTGCGAAGAGGCAGAGCTCGAAGAGGGCCTGGGCGAAGCGATCGACGCGCAGTACCGGGCGCGGCGACAGGAAGAGCGCCCACAGCAGCACGCAGAGCGCGAGCAGGCCGAGGCCGGTGAAGATTCCGGGGAAGGGCAGCGGCCAGGCGAGGAAGCCCCAGACGGTGACGGTGACGACGGCCGCCAGCTGGAAGAGCCCACGAGCGAGGAGCAGAATCGGGCTCGGGGCGTGCGGGGCGGCGTCAGGCGTACTACTGGTCACCGACCCAGTCTACCCGGGCTGGCGAGTGGGGCAGACGTGTACCTGCGACCGATGGTCTACGTCTGCGCATCCAAACTGGTCTACTTGACATTCCCGGATTATCGTTACCCAGTGGACCACCCCCGCACGCCCGCCCACTGACAGATCGGAACCCGCCATGACCGCCCCGCTGTTGCGCGTGTTCACGGAGGCCGGGGGCTTCACCGCACCGATGCGCGTCTCATGGGAGTCAGGCCGGTTCTCACTCGGTGAGGCGGCCCATCGAGAGCTCACCGGGTCGCCGGTGACGGGGGCGGATCGCCGGCTCGATGGCGCCTGGCTGCTTCCGGGGCTGGTCGACGCGCACGTCCACGCCGCGTGGCACGCATTCGACGCCGCCGATCGCGCGCGCCTCTCTGTCGTTGACACCCGGCGCCTCACCGCAGCGGGGCTCGACCGTACGTTGCGCGCCGGATTCACGAGCGTGCGCGACGCCGGTGGTCTCGCCGTCGAACCGCCGGAGGCTCACGAACCGGGCAGTACTCACGCCTCCGACGGCGCGCTCGTGAGACCGCGGATCGCGCACTCCATCGCCATGATCGACCGAGCGCGTGCCGATGCGGCGGGCGGCATCGCCGCGGCGGTCGATGCCGTGCTCGAGTCTGGTGCGCGCTGGGTGAAGCTCGTTGCGACGGCCGGCGTCGCAGCCCCTGCGGGTGCCACGCTCGATGCGCACTTCACCGCGGACGAGTTCCGCATCGCGACCGATCGGGCGTCAGCGGTGGGAGCCGCCGTGATGGTGCACGCCTGGGGTGGCCCGGCGATCGATCATGCACTGGATGCCGGCGTCGCGAGCATCGAGCACGGCATGTACCTCACGCCTGATCAGGCGCGACACGGTGCCGAGGTCGGGGCGACCTTTGTGCCGACGCTGCGCATCTACCGGCTCGTGCGCGACATGATCTCGAACGGCACGTTGCCCGCGCAGTTCGCGGCGCGCGTCGACGAAGCGATCGCCCGGCATCCCGCCGCCGTTTGCGCGGCTCGAGATGCGGGATTCGCCATCGCGCTCGGCACCGACTACGGCACGGTCGATCAGCACGGCACCAATCGACTCGAATTCGACGCGCTCGTCGACGCCGGCCTGGCGCCGCACGAAGCGCTGCTCGCGGCGACCCGCGGGGGCGCCGCACTCCTCGCGCGAGCAGCGCCCGAGGCACCCGAGGTACCCGAGGTGCCCGACGCTGGTTCGAGCGGCCAACCACACGTCGCGCCGGGGGTGATCGCCGACGGTGCGGTCGCCGACGCAGTCGTGCTGCGCCGCGACCCGCGCGAGCGGGGCGCACTCTCAGACCCCACCGCCATCGTCGGGGTGCTGCTCGCCGGGCGCTGGATCGATCCTGCACCGCCTGTTCCCGCACCGTCGCCAACTCTCGCGGCCGCACAGCCCCCACACTCGTCACCTCTCAGCCCCTCCGAAAGGACCCCTCTGTGACCACCACTCGCACTTCTCGCCGCCTCGGTCTCGCCGCGGCCGCGCTCAGCGCCGCACTGCTGCTCAGCGCGTGCGCCGGCGGCTCGACTTCGACCGGTGGCGCCGATGCCGCCGGCGAGCCCGTCAGCGGCGGCACGCTCGAGTTCGGCCGCGTGGCTGCTGTGACCGATCTCGACCTCAACCAGCAGATCACCGCCAACAACGCGTTCGCGATCGACAAGATCTTCGAACCGCTCGTGAGTTTCGATGAGAACGGCAAGCTGATCCCCTGGCTAGCCGACTTCGACGCCTCAAGCGACGGCCTGACCTACACCTTCACGCTGCACGACGGGCTGCAGTTCTCGAACGGCGATGCGGTCACCCCCGACGACGTCGTGTTCTCGCTCGAGCGTCACCGGCAGGTCGGCGGCCCGCTGCCGCTCGAAGCGCCGATCGATGCGATCACGGCGACGGGCGACCACGAGGTCACCATCACCCTGACCGCCCCGTACACGCCGTTCCTCTCCGAACTCGCGAGCTTCTCGAACGGCATCTTCCCGAACAACTTCAGCGGCGCGAGCGAGGCAGACTTCTTCGCGAAGCCGATCGGCACCGGCCCGTTCGTCGTCGATACGTGGGATCCGAATGGCGACCTCACGTTCGTGAAGAACGAGCACTACTGGCAGGAGGGCAAGCCCTACCTCGACCAGCTCGTCTACAAGCTCGTCACCGACGACACGCAGCTGCAGCAGCAGCTCACGGCGGGTCAGCTCGGCGCCATCGACGACGTGCCGGCCGCGAATGCCGCGCAGGTCGATTCGGCCGAGGGCACGGCGCTGTCGCAGACGGCCGGCTGGTCGACCGAGCAGGTGTTCTTCAACACGCAGCGCGAGCAGTTCGCCGACACGCACGTGCGGCGGGCGATCGCGCTGGCGCTCGACCGCGACGGAATCACCCAGGCCACCACCTTCGGCACGGCCGAGGTCGCGAACGCGCTGCTGCCGCCGACCATCGTCGACTCTGCGAACGACACCGTGCAGCCGCTCGAGTTCGATGTCGACGCCGCCAAGAAAGAGCTCGCGAAGTCGAAGTACCCCGACGGCTTCTCGATCACGCTGTCGCTGGCGAGCGGCGATTCCCAGCGCGCGCAGATCGCGCAGATCGTGCAGGAGTCGCTCGCGAAGATCGGCATCACCGTGGAGATCGAGCAGCTCGACATCGCCGTGTTCCGTGAGCGGTTCTTCGCCTACGACTTCGATTTCATGCTCAACAGCGGTCAGTCCGATGCGCCCGACCCGAATGGGTTCATCACATTCCAGGCCGACCCGGATGGGTTCAGCAAGTCGTACTGGACCCACTACACCAACGATCGCGTGACGCAGTTGATGCAGCAGGGCCGCACGACTGCCGAAGGCGCCGACCGCACGAAGATCTACGCCGAGATTCAGCAGATCCTGGCCGATGACGTGCCCTACATTCCGCTTTTCTTCCCGTCGAACCTGAAGGCGACCCGCGACGATGTGCACGGCTTCACCGTGCTGCCGAACGGCAGCGTGCGGTTCCAAGACACGTGGGTCGACGCTGCGGCGCAGTGATCGAGCGGGCGGTGGCCGGCGCGCAGCAGTCGTCGCCGGCCACCGCCCGCTGAGCGCAGTAGGGTGAGCACGTGCTGAGACGAACGCTGCGGGCCGCGGGCCGCGTGATCGCGCGCGTCGTGCCGGTCATGCTCGGCGTCGTCATCGCCGTGTTCTTTCTGCTGCGACTGGTGCCGGGCGACCCTGCCGCGATGATCCTGGGCGAGCGCGCGACGCCCGATGCGCTCGCTGCGCTGCGCAGCCAGCTCGGTCTCGATCAGCCGCTGTGGCGTCAGTTCACCGACTTTCTCGGGCAGGTGGTCTTCCATCTTGACACGGGGTCATCGCTGGTCTCGGGCGTCTCAACCCGTGAACTCGTGCTGGCGAAGGCGCCCGTGAGCCTCGGCATCGTGGGTCTCGCAGTGCTCCTCGCCGTGGTCATCGCGGTGCCGCTCGCGCTTGTAGCGGCACTGCGTCAAGACGGCTGGGCGGATCACCTGATCCGCATCCTGCCCGCGGTTGCGTTGGGCATGCCCCTGTTCTGGATCGGGCTCCTGCTGATCATCGTCTTCGCGGTGCACCTGGGCTGGTTTCCGGTGGGCGGTGTCGGTGCGGGCCCGGGCGACCCGCTGCGCAGCCTGTTTCTGCCCGCACTCGCAGTTGCGCTCGGCGTGGCTCCGCCGCTGATCCGCTCGCTGCGGGCGCAGCTGATCGAGACGCTCGAGGCCGACTTCGTGACGACCCTGCGGGCCGCCCGCATTCCGCAGCGGCGCATCCTGTGGAGGCACGTCATGCGCAGCGCGTCGTTGCCGACGCTCACGCTGCTGAGCGTCAACACGGCGTATCTCATCGGCGGCACCCTCGTCGTCGAGCGGGTCTTCGGTATCAACGGCATCGGCTCGCTGCTCTTTCAATCGATCGGCAACCGCGACTTCCCGGTGGTGCAGGGCGTGACGCTCTATTGCGCAATCGTCGTCGTGCTGGTGACGACACTGGCTGGGGTGCTGGCGAGCGCCGTCGATCCGCGCCTGCGCGTGGGCAGTCCGTCTGAGACCCGGTCCGCGGTCGAGGTGATCCGATGACGACGCTGCGTCGCGCCCTGCGGTCGCCGGCCTTCGTCGCAGGGGCGACACTCACCGCACTCTTGCTGCTGGTCGCACTGGCGGCACCGGTGATCGCTCCCCACTCGCCGACGGATCAGCAACTCACCGCCGGCCTCCTGCCGCCGTCGCCCGAGCACTGGTTCGGCACCGACCAACTCGGGCGCGACGTGCTCTCGCGCATGCTCTTCGCCGCGCGCACCGATCTCGGCATCGCGGTACTGGCGTCGATCGCGCCCTTTGTCGTCGGTGTGACCGTCGGCCTCGTCTCCGGATACTTCGGAGGTGCCGTCGACTGGGTGGCGTCACGCATCACCGACACCGTCATCGCCTTCCCGTTCTACGTCATCGTGATCGCACTCGTGTTCGCGCTCGGTGCCGGGGCAGGGGGCATTGTCGTCGCGTTCGCGCTGGTCGGGTGGGTCGGCTATGCGCGCGTGCTTCGCGCAATGACGGCCGCGCTGCGCGACGCAGGATGGGTGCGCAGCGCACGAGGCAGCGGGCTGTCTCATGCGCGCGTGCTCGTGCGGCACGTGCTGCCGAACGTGCTGCCACAGGCCATCGTGCTGCTCGCCACCGAAATTGCGCTCATCATGGTCGCCATCGTCACCCTGGGGTATCTCGGCCTCGGCATCCGCCCGCCGACCCCCGACTGGGGCACGATGATCGCGGATGCGCAGCAGTTCATCACCACGCACTGGTGGCTCGCCGCTTTCCCCGGGTTCGCCGTGGTGCTCACCGGCATCGCACTGTCGCTGCTCGGTGACGGGCTCGCCGACGCCCGCCGCGTCACCGGTGCGCCGAGTGACGGGCGCCGCAGCGGCCTGGGCGTGCGTCGTGGGCGCGCGAGTGCCGAGCGGCGCGGGATCACCGGGCGCCGCGGTGGCCGCGGCACCACGGGTGGTGTCGCCGAACACACGGCACCCCGCAAATCTCCCGAGACGCAGGCGCCGCGCGGTGCCGTGCAGGTGCGTGACCTCCGCATCACGCAGACAAGCGGGCGCGTGCTCGTCGACGGGGTCGGTTTCACCGTCGAACCGGGCGGGGCACTCGGCATCGTCGGCGAATCGGGCAGCGGCAAGAGCCTGACGCTGCGGGCCGTCCTCGGGCTGTTGCCGGGCGGCGTCGTCGCGACCTCCGCGGATTCGGCCGTGCCGAGCACCGCATCGCCGGTGCGTGTCGGCGGGGCCATCGGCATGGTGTTCCAAGATCCGCTGACCGCGCTCGACCCGCTCACCCGCGTCGGCGGGTTGCTGCGCGAAGCCGTCGCCGCGGCCCAGCCGCGCCTCTCGCGAACTGCCGTGCACGAACGGGTGCGCGCACTGCTCGCGGACGTGCACCTCCACGACGCATCCCGTATCGCTCGCTCGTACCCGCACGAACTCTCGGGCGGTCAGCGGCAGCGCGTCGTGATCGCGCTGGCGCTCGCCGGCGATCCGGCGGTGCTCCTCTGCGACGAACCCACCACCGCGCTCGACGTCACCGTGCAGTGCGACGTGCTCTTGTTGCTGCGAGAACTGCGCGCCCGCCGCGGCATGACGCTCGTGTTCGTATCGCACGACCTCGCGGTGGTCTCGCAGATGTGCGACGAGATCATCGTCATGTCCCAGGGCACCGTCGTGGAACGAGGGGCCACGCGTGCGGTGATCCGGCACCCCCGCGCCGCCGAGACCCGCGCACTCGTCGACGCCGTGCCGCACCTACCGCACCTCGATGCCTCGACGTCGAAGGCCTCCGCGACGCCCGAGGGCACCGCGCCACCCGTGCTCGAAGTCCGCGACGCCGTCGTACGCTACGGCGCGTTCACCGCGGTACACGGAGCTTCGCTCGCTCTCGCCGCCGGCGATGCGATCGGCATCGTCGGAGAATCCGGTTCGGGCAAGACATCGCTCGCCCGAGCCATCGTCGGCCAGGTGCTGCTTGCGAGCGGCGACATTCTGCTCGACGGAGCGGTGCGCGTGAGCGCTCGGCGATCCGCCACTGGGCTTCGCGCCGTGCAACTCGTGCCGCAGGATCCCGGATCGTCGTTGACCCCGCGCCGCCCGGTCGGCAGCGTCATCGCCGAGGTGCTGCGCGCCGTCGATCGTGCTCAGTCGGCGGCCCCGCACTCCCCGGAGGAGCGGCGCGCCCGCGTCGCTGAGCTACTGAGACTCGTGCGACTCGACCCGGCACTCGCATCGGCAACCCCCGACCAGCTCTCGGGCGGGCAGCGGCAGCGGGTGGCGATCGCCCGCGCGCTCGCCGCAGAACCCCGAGTGCTCGTCGCCGACGAGCCCACCTCCGCGCTTGACGTCTCGGTGCAGGCCGGCATCGTCGACCTGCTGCAGCATCTGCGACGCGAACTCGGGCTGGCGCTCGTGTTCGTCTCGCACGATCTGGCCGTCGTGCATGCGCTCTGCGACCGTGTGCTCGTGATGCGCTCAGGAGAGGTCGTGGAGCGCGGAGGCGCCGAGTTCTTCACCGCTCCGCGCACCGCATACGGGCGCGAGTTGCTTTCATCGGTGCCGAGGATGCCGAATCAATCCGACGGCAACTGAACCCGCGTTCGGTCTCTCGCCCTTGCGCCCGCATTGTGCGCACTTGGTACGCTGCCAGTAACAGCTCATCGAAGGGACGACGCCCATGGACGGCATCATGAACTGGATCGAGCGGTTGCTCGACGGCTCGCTGTTCGCCGGTGGCATCTTCTTGATCATCGGCATCGTGGGCGGCGTGCTGCTGCTGATTTCGCTGCTGCTCGACGGCATCTTCGACGCGTTCGACTTCGGCGACGGCCCGCTGAGCCTCACGACGATCGCCGCGTTCACTGCTATCTTCGGGTTCGCGGCGTTCGCCGGGGTCGGCGCCGGCATGTCGACCCCGATGGCGACAATTGTCGGCGCGCTCTCCGGCCTTGTGGGAGCGGCCGCGGCCTGGTGGCTTTCCCGCGCGATCAGAAACGCCGAATCGAACACAGCGGTCAGCGGCGACGACCTCATCGGTTCGACCGGAGCCGTCGTGCTCGCGATTCCCGAAAACGGGCTCGGCGAAGTCGCCGTCGTGCGTCACGGTGAGCGCATCTCGCTCTCCGCAACCGCCGATGCCCCGATCCCGCGCGGTTCCGCCGTGCGCATCACCCAGACTGTGACCTCGACGTCCGTGCGCGTCGAGCTCGTACTCCCCGAAGACCACGCCCAACCGTTAGACCGAACGGAGACGTAATGTTCCTCGCAAGCCCGGCGATCGTCGGCATATTCGGCGCGGTGATCGCACTCGTGCTGATCGCCCTTGTCATCATCAAGCGCTACCGAATCGCGAAGCCCGACGAGGCGATCATCGTGACCGGTGGCAAGGGCAAGGAAGTGGTCGACGCGGCGGGCAACAAGAGCCGCGACCTGTCGGGCCAGAAGGTCGTTACTGGCGGCGGTGTCTTCGTCGTTCCGTTCGTGCAGAAATCGTTCACGATCTCGCTGCGCTCGCGCCGTCTCTCGATCACGACCGAGGCGCAGACGACCGACGGCATCACCATGCAGGCCCAGGCTGTCGCCGTCGTCAAGGTCGGCGGCACTCAAGAAATGATTCGCGCGGCCGCGCAGCGCTTCCTCTCGAACTCCGACGAGATCGACGAGTCGACGCAGGAGGTGCTCTCGGGTTCGCTCCGTTCGATCATCGGTGGCCTGACGGTGCTCCAGATCATCCGCGACCGCGCTGTCGTCGCGCAGAGCGTGCTCGAGGCTGCCGAAGAAGCGCTGACGAAGCAGGGCCTCGTCGTCGATACGCTGCAGATCCAGGAGATCCGCGACGGCGCCGACTACATCTCGAACATCGGTCGCCCCGAGGCCGCCAAGGTGCGCCAGCAGGCCGACATCGCCGAAACCAACGCCTATCAGGCATCGCAAGAAGCGAAGATTGCCGCCGAGCGCGTGCTGCTCGACCGCAACCGCGAGCTCAAGCTGCGCCAGGCCGAGATTCAGGTCGAGACCGATAAGGCGACTGCGCAGGCCTCGGCCGCGCAACCCCTGGAAGATGCGATCCAGCAGCAGGCGATCGTCGAGCAGCAGCGCATCACCGCGCAGAAGGAAGTCGCGCTGCGCACCGAGAAGCTGAACGCCGACGTGCGTGCCGTGGCCGAGGCAGACGCCTATCGCGTCGAGCAGATTGCGAAGGCAGAGGCCGCAGCGTCGATCTCGGCCGCCGAGGGCCGCGCAACCGCAGTTGAGCGCGAGGGTGCGGCAAGCCGCATCGCCCGTATCGCCGCTGCTGAAGCCGTCGAGGCCGAGGGTCGCGCCGAAGCCGCAGCGCTCGAGGCGAAGGGCACGGCCGAGGCCGCCGCGATCGACGCACGCGCGCGGGCTCTCGAGACGCAGTCGCAGGCGGTGCTCGCGCAGGAGCTCATCCACCTGCTCCCCGAGATCGCGGCCGAATACGCCCGCGCCATCGGGGCGATCGAGCACATGACCGTCGTCTCGGCAGACGGCACCTCGAAGGTGGCCGGCGAAGCGATGGGCAACATCAAGGGCCTGCTCGAGATGGCGAAAGACACGGTGGGCATCGACCTCGCGGGAATGCTGAATGGCGCGGTGTCGGGCGGAGCCGCGGGTGCGGCAGCCGGGCGCGCGTCGCGCGAGGAGTCCGATCGCGGGCGCCGCTCAGACCGTGACGCAGTGCGCGGCGAGCGCTCGGAGCGGTCCGAGCGTCGTGGCATCACCGAGGGGCGCGCGGACGTTGCGACGGCCGAGACCGGTGACTACGGAATCTCGCACGCAACTTCGGGTACCGCCGATCGTTCGTCCGTCGGTGGTGTGACCGACAGCGCTCGTGATCTTGCCGGTTCGGCAGCGGGCACGGCAACGGCGGCGGCTGACGCCGCCAGCGCCGCAGCCGATGCGGCAACCGAGGCTGCGCGGGCCGCGGGAGCCGCGGCTCAGCGCACCGGAGCCAATGTCACCGACCAGATCAACGGGTTCGGGGCCGGCTCGCAATAGCGCGCCGGATGCGACACGCCGCAGCCCCGGGCTCCTTCGGGAGACCGGGGCTGCGGCGTTTTCCGTGCGCCACGATGTGTCGAGTGTCTCCCCGCCCGATTTGCATGAGGCGCGGTGCAGAATAGGAGCATGTCCGCTCGCCGCTCTCAGTCGTTGACCTCGGAGGTCGAGTCGGTGCTCGGCCCGGCGCCGACCGACTACGCTCAGCCCGAGGTCATCGTGCTGCGCTTCCGTCGGCACGGTCGTCGGTTGCTGCTCCCGGTGATCTGCATGGTCGTGCTCGCCGGCCTCGCCGGCTACTGGGTGGGCGCGTTCGCCGAGGGCTGGCAGAACGTGACGGCGGCCATTGCGGCAGTCGTGCTCGGCGTTGTGCTCGGGCTACTGCCGGTGCTCGGGTGGCTGACCCAGCGCGTGACCGTGACGTCGCGCCGGGTGATCCTGCGCCGTGGCATTTTTTCACGCCAGCGCTCAGAAGTGGCACTGCTGCGTGTGCGAGAAGTGCGCACTCGGCGCGGTCTGCTGCAACGCATGTGCGGTGCAGGCGAGATCGACCTCTCCATCGGTGCGGAGCGCACGGTGCTGCACGATGTCCCGGCGGTCGCCGCAACGGCTGATGCGATCCAAGAGCTGGTCGAGCGCAACTACGCGCACGCGAGCCGCACCGCACCGCCTGCCGCGACTGTTCCGCCGGCTGTGCTGACTGTTGCGCCCAACGCGACGACCCGCTTCGCCGATTTGTAGCGGGAGGCGCGTCGAGGTCAGGTCGTGCGCGTGATGAGCACGTCGATCAGACGACTCGCGAGCGTGACGAGCTGCTCGATCTCGCTGTCGTCGCGATCAATCCAACGGCACTCCGGGTCACCGACCGGCACGAAGTTCTCGTGCCGCTCCCACACCATGAGGGTGCGCTCGGCGCCGAGCACGTACTGCTGCCACCACACTTGCCGCAGGTAGTTGCGCGGAATGCTGCGCCATTCCTTGTTCGTCGTCTTGATCTCGGCCAGCTCGACCGCGCCCGACGCGCGGAAGGCGAGGCCGTCGGGGGTGGCGAGGTGTCTGAGATCGCGCTCGGCGTGGAAGAGTGCCTGGCTCGGAGAAATCTCGTGCTCGCGCAGCACCCAAGCCGCGATCTCGGGCTCGCGACGCTTGCCGTGGTCGGTGAACGCATTGCCTGAGAATCGGCTGCCGTGCAGCTTCTCATGCGCGGCGGCCTCGATGGAGCGCGGCGTTGACAGCTTGGCGACATCGGTTGCGGTGATGCCGCGTGCGCGTGCGCGCATCCAGGCCGTGCGATCCGTGCCATCGGTCACGATGCGTTGCAAATAAGCCGGAGCGAGGGTGGACACCACTCCAGTCTCGCACGCGTCTCGGAGGTGCGCGTGCAGCGCGCCGATCGCGCCCGTTGAGCGGCGTTCGAGCGACGTTCGCATTCATCGGACGGTGTGCAGAATCACAGAAAACTGAAAAGAAAAGCATTGTTCGCAGAGGTTTGGAGACTGCGAACACCCAGACGATGGGAGTACCCTCCTCAGAGAGATATCTGCTGTGATCTGCGGAAAAGTTGGGGCAGATTCTGGGGAAACGAAATCGAAGCGTCGTGAAAGTCACCTGTTCCGCCGGGTGCGCGGGGTTATCGATCGAAAGGAGCATTCCGAAGGAATGGACGCACAACAACTGACGCGCGCTGATGGGGGAAAAATCCGCGCGCTCGTGGTCGACGATGAAGAATCGATCACGCAACTGGTCGCGATGGCGCTGCGCTATGAGGGCTGGGAAGTCGAGACAGCCGGCACTGGGCAAGACGCGTTCGAGAAGATTCGCACGTTCAACCCCGATGTCGCCGTACTCGACATCATGCTGCCCGATTTTGACGGCATGCAGTTGCTCTCGCGCATTCGCACCTCGGGGGAGATGTTCCCGGTGCTCTTCTTGACCGCGCTCGACTCAGTCGAGGACCGGGTGAACGGACTGACCGCCGGCGGTGACGATTACGTCGTCAAGCCGTTCAGCTTGGAAGAACTCATCGCCCGCCTTCGTGGGCTCGTGCGCCGCTCGCAGCTCACCCTGTCGCAGAACCCCGATCCGGTGCTGCGGGTCGGCGATCTCACGCTCAACGAAGACAGCTACGAGGTCGAGCGCGCCGGCGCGAGCATCACGGTGACGAACACCGAGTTCGAGCTGCTGCGCTATCTCATGCGCAATCCGAACCGCGTGCTGTCGAAGGCGCAGATTCTGGATCGGGTCTGGGCGTACGACTTCACCGGCAAGTCGACCGTCGTCGAGCTCTACATCTCGTACCTGCGCAAGAAGATCGATTCGGGTCGCGACCCGATGCTCCACACGGTGCGTGGCGCGGGCTACATGCTCAAGCCAGTGGCTTGAGCATCGCGCGAGCAGCGCTCGCGCGCAGCGTTGAAGGAACCCACTCTGCTTGAGTGTTCCCGCAAAGGCGGGCGTGAGGGTCGCGATGTGCTGGCTGGGTCTGGCAAGTACCCGCGGCGAAGCCGCAGGTACTGGATGCACATCGCGACCCTCACGCCCGCCTTTGCGTTCCCAAGAGACGAATGGTAGAGTTTCCCACGGCCCAAGACCGCCGGTAGATTCCGCAAGGAATCCAGAACGTCCGCGTAAGCGGAGACCAGCGCAGGTGCAGATCTCCTTGAGTGACGGATCCCGATCCTGAACTTCTGAAGCTCCGTGCGTGCGCGCCGGAGCTTTTTTGGTTTCTGGTGGCTTCTCATGTGGAAGCCCCGACTGAAAGCTCTGTGCGGCGCGGCCCCCGAGCGACGTCCGTCGCTTGGGTACGACAAGCTAGGGAGCGCCATGGCTACGAAGGACGCTACGGTCGCCGATCTTCAGCAGAAGTTTGAAGAGTCGAGCGCCGTTCTGCTGACTGAGTACCGCGGTCTTTCGGTTGCTGAACTGCGGGAACTCCGCAACAGCATCCGTGAGCACGCGACGTACGCTGTGGCGAAGAACACGCTGACGAAGATTGCGGCTAACAACGCCGGGATCACCGCATTCGATGACGAGCTGGCCGGTCCTTCGGCTCTCGCCTTCGTGCACGGTGACACCGTTGCGGTCGCAAAGTCGCTGCGTGACTTCGCCAAGGCACACCCTCTTTTGGTGGTGAAGGCGGGCTACTTCGATGGCAACGCCCTGACCGCCGCTGAGGTAGGCAAGCTTGCCGATCTCGAGAGCCGCGAGGTGCTGTTGGCTAAGGCCGCCGGCGCTATGCAGGCTGCTCTGGTCGGTGCTGCACAGCTGTTCGCCGCCCTGCCCGCTAAGGCCGCTCGCGGCTTCGGCGCGCTGCAGGAGAAGCAGGACGCTTAAGACTCGGCTCACGCCGGATCGGTTGAAAAAACCCGCTCGTACGCACCGCGTGCGGGCACACATCAAGGAGATACATCATGGCTAAGCTTTCCACCGAAGAGCTGCTCGCACAGTTCAAGGAGCTCACCCTCATCGAGCTCTCGGAGTTCGTCAAGGCGTTCGAGGAGACCTTCGACGTTTCCGCTGCTGCTCCCGTCGCAGTTGCTGCTGCTCCGGCTGCCGGCGCTGCTGAGGCTGTCGAGGAGAAGGACGAGTTCGACGTCGTCCTCGAGTCGGCTGGCGACAAGAAGATCCAGGTCATCAAGGTTGTGCGCGAGCTGACCGGCCTGGGCCTGGGCGAGGCAAAGGCTCTCGTCGAGGAGGCTCCCAAGAACGTGCTCGAGGGCGCGAAGAAGGAAGCCGCTGAAGAGGCGAAGGCAAAGCTCGAAGAGGCAGGCGCGGGCGTCAAGCTCGTCTAAGTTTTTTTCGATGAGGCTCACTCGCTGAGCTGCATTGTCGGGAGGGCAGGATCACCTGAGGTGATCCTGCCCTCCTTTTTTGGTGCGCCCGCGCCCTCCCGGCGCCCCCGACTCGGCTCCCACTTCGCCGAGTGCACCGGTTTGGCTCGAGATCGCGTGTGATTCTCTGGTGCACTCGAAGCGAAGGGGTGCTTTCGGCAGGAACTTAGGGGGATGTGGCGGTGCGCGGGTGCTGCGGGACCTCGAACCAGGGTCAGCAGACCGAAGTTAGGGTCGGTATACTAGCGCTTCTGCAATGCGCTTGGTACTGTGTTTCGGCTGCGCCGTTCCGTCGAGCACGCTCCGCGTGCCCGGAAATTCGGTGCAAAGTGGAGAAAGGATCCTCGTGGCCCTCATCGCTCTGACACTCCGACACGCGAAACGGTACTGGCCGTTCGTCGCCGCGGTGCTGGTGTTGCAGTTGCTGTCGACCATCGCCGCGCTCGCGCTTCCGAGTCTGAACGCGCAGATCATCGATCAAGGCATCGCCCAGGGCGACACCGCGTTCATCTGGAGCACCGGCGGCATGATGCTGATCGTGTCGCTCGGTCAAGTCATCACGGCCATCGCGGCCGTGTATTTCGGAGCGCGCACGTCGATGGGCATCGGCCGCGATCTGCGGCGAGAGGTGTACCGCAAGGTCGATTCGCTGAGCACGCTCGAGGCGACGAAGTTCGGCGCCGGCACGCTGATCACGCGCGGCACGAACGATGTGCAGCAGGTCCAGATGCTCGTGCTGATGACCCTGAACTTCATGGTCACCGCGCCCATCATGGCGATCGGCGGCATCATCATGGCGCTGCGCGAAGACGCTGGAATGTCGTGGCTCGTCTGGGTGTCGGTCGCGGTGCTCGCCGTCATCGTGAGCTTCCTCGTCTGGTTCCTGCTGCCGCTCTTCCGTACGATGCAGACCCGCGTTGATGCGATCAACAGCGTGCTGCGCGAGCAGATCATGGGCATTCGCGTCGTGCGCGCCTTCGTGCGCGAGAACTTCGAGAGCGACCGCTACGAGGTCGCCAACCGCAACATCACCGAGGTCTCGGTCAAGGTCGGCCAGGTCTTCGTGCTGATGTTCCCCGTCATCATGATGGTGCTGCACTTCGCCACCGCCGCAGTGCTGTGGTTCGGCGGGCACCGGGTCGACGAGGGGCTCGTCGAGGTCGGCTCGCTCACCGCGTTCCTGCAGTACCTGCTGCAGATCCTGATGGCCGTGATGATGGGCGTCTTCATGACCATGATGATTCCGCGCGCCGTGGTGTGCGCGGAGCGTATCCGCGAGCTGCTCGATACGGAGTCGACGCTGGCGTTCCCGGAGCAGGCCTCAGCGCCGACCCCGCAGGCCGGCCGCGTCGAGTTCTCGGGTGTCACGTTCGGGTTCCCCGGGGCGGAGAAGCCCGTCATCCGTGACGCGAGCTTCGTCGCCGAGCCCGGCAAGACGACGGCGATCATCGGATCGACCGGCGCCGGCAAGACCGTGCTGCTCAACCTCATGCTGCGTCTGTACGACCCGCAGTCGGGTTCCATCACCGTCGACGGCGCCGAGGTGTCGCAGCTCACGCGCGAGCAGCTCTCGGAGACGTTGAGCCTCGTGCCGCAGCGCCCGTACCTGTTCTCGGGCACGATCGGTTCGAATCTGCGGTTCGGCCGATCCGACGCCACCGAAGCGGAACTGTGGGAAGCGCTGCGCGTCGCCCAGGGCGAGGACTTCGTGCGCGAGAAGGAGAAAGGACTCGACGAGCCCGTTTCCCAGGGCGGCACGAGCGTGTCGGGCGGCCAGCGCCAGCGACTCTCGATCGCGCGAGCCCTCGTTGCGAAGCCGCGCGTCTACCTGTTCGACGACTCGTTCTCGGCACTCGATGTGGCGACCGACGCTCGACTCCGTGCGGCGCTGCCGAGCGCGACGGCGGGCGCGACCACCATCATCGTGGCGCAGCGCGTCTCCACGATTACGGAGGCCGATCAGATTCTGGTCGTGGAAGACGGCGAGATCGTCGACCGCGGCACCCACGACACATTGCTGGAAACGAGCGAGGTGTACCGCGAGATCGTGCGGTCGCAGCTCGAAGAGGCGGAGGCGGCGTAATGGCACGCGAGAAACAGCGCGGAAAGCGCGGGGCCGCGGCTTCGACCGACACGGCGGAGTTCGAGCTGCCCGATGACTACCAGCCCGACGGCGACGACTGGTTCGGCGGTCAGGCGACGAAGAAGGCCAAGCACTTCTGGCCCGCGGCGAAGCGACTGGTCGGCCTGCTGGCGCCGCACAAGTGGCAGTTCTCGTTCGTCGTGGTGCTCGTGGTGGCGTCCGTGGTGCTCACGGTCATCGCGCCGAAGATTCTCGGCCAGGCGATGGATGTCATCTTCAACGGCATCCTCGGCAAGCAGCTGCCGCAGGGCGTGACGCTCGAGCAGGCCGTGCAGGCGGCCCGCGATTCGGGCAATGACCAGTTTGCCGATGTGCTCTCGGGATCGAAGATCGTTCCGGGTGAAGGGATCGACTTCGGTCTGCTCGGTCGGCTGATCCTCATCGTGCTCTCCCTCTACCTCGTGGCCTCCGTGCTCATGTGGCTGCAGGGATTCATCTTGAACCGGCTCGTCATGGACGTGGTCTTTGATCTGCGCGCCGATATCGAGGCGAAGATCAACCGTCTGCCGCTGAGCTACTTCGATGGCCGTCAGCGCGGCGACGTGCTGTCGCGCGTCACGAATGATGTCGACAACATTCAGCAGGCGCTGCAGCAGGCGCTGTCGCAGCTGGTGCAGTCGCTGCTCACCGTGATCGGCATCGCCGCGATGATGTTCATCGTGTCGTGGCAGCTCGCCCTGATCGCGCTCATCGCACTGCCGCTTTCGGGCATCATCGCGGGCGTGGTGGGTTCGCGTGCGCAGAAGCTGTTCGTCGCGCAGTGGAAGAACACGGGCGATCTCAACGGGCACATCGAGGAGTCGTTCACCGGCCACGAGCTGGTGCGCATCTTCAACCGCGACGCCGAAATGGTCGAGGAGTTCGACCGCCGCAACGAGGGACTCTTCGACGCGTCGTACCGCGCGCAGGCGCTCTCGGGCACCATCATGCCGGCGATGCAGTTCGTGCAGTACCTCAGCTACGTGCTCATCGCTGTCGCGGGCGCGCTGCGCGTTACCGCTGGCCAGATGACCCTCGGCGATGTCACCGCGTTCATCCAGTACTCGCGCGAGTTCTCGCAGCCGATCGGGCAGATGGCGGGCATGGCCAACATGCTGCAGTCGGGTGTCGCGTCGGCCGAGCGTACGTTCGAGCTGCTCGACGCCGAAGAGCAGCAGGCCGATTCGGCCACGGAGCAGCTCCCCGCGCGCACGAACGGCCACGTCGAGTTCGACAACGTGTCGTTCAGTTACGATCCGGATCAGCCGCTCATCGCGGGCCTCTCGCTCGAAGCTCGCCCCGGGCACACGGTCGCGATTGTCGGGCCGACGGGCGCCGGCAAGACGACGCTCGTGAACCTCGTCATGCGGTTCTACGAGCTGAGCGGTGGGCGCATTCTGCTCGACGACGTCGACATCACCCACCTGACGCGCGCTGAACTGCGCAGCCAGGTCGGCATGGTGCTGCAAGACGCCTGGCTCTTCGACGGATCGATCCGCGAGAACATTCGGTACGGTCGCCTCGACGCGACCGATGACGAGGTGATCGCGGCCGCCGAGGCGACGATGGTCGATCGCTTCGTGCGCCAGCTGCCCGAGGGGTACGACACGGTCATCAGCGAGAACGGCTCATCGCTCTCCGCAGGCGAGCGGCAGCTGCTGACGATCGCGCGCGCGTTCATCGCGAACCCGTCGCTGCTGATTCTCGATGAGGCGACCTCCTCGGTCGATACCCGCACCGAGGTGCTCGTGCAGCAGGCCATGCGCGCGCTGCGCTCCGACCGCACGTCGTTCGTCATTGCGCACCGCCTCTCGACGATCCGCGACGCCGACACCATCCTCATGATGGAAAGCGGCCGCATCGTTGAGCAGGGCTCGCACGAGGAGTTGCTGGCTCGTCGAGGCGCCTATTACGCCCTGTACCAGGCGCAGTTCGCTGGCGAGGATGCGGAGGCGCACGCCGAAGAGATCTTCGCCGGGGGAGCTCCTGCCGAAACCGGTGCGGTGACCCTGCCCGGTGCGGCTACGGGCGACGCCGCGGCCGGGTCAGGCGGGCAGCCGGAAGCACCGCCGACCGCGTGAGCAGTGCGGGGTTCGAACCCTACCCGTTTCCGCGTGGCGGCCGCGGGGGCTTGAGCCGGGCTGGCGCGATTGCGTCGGGTTCGCTCATCGCCCTCGCGGCGCTGTACGTAGGCGTAGCGAATGCTCGCGCGGGGGAGACGCTGCAGGCGGTGCTCACCGTGTTGTTCGGCGGGGTGCTGGCGCTCACCTGCTTTGGTTTGGCGCCGCAGTCGCCGCCGCGTGCGCGCTTCCGCCTGCTGAACCACGTGGTGATGACCCGCGCTGAGCGCGCGCCGATCGATTCGTGGGTGCACGTGGCGCCGACTCGGGCATACCGCTGGCAGTTCGTCTCGGCAGCAGTGATCGCCGCGCTCGGCTTCCTCAGCATGTCGGTGTTTGCGGGCCTGCAGGTGTTCGGAGCCGTGCCGATCGTGAGTGCAACGGCGAGCGACGGCGGTCTCTTTCTCGGCATGCTCGCGATGGGCGCTCTCGGCCTGGTGACGGCCGGGGTCGCATGGCTGATGATCTGGCGCAGCGTGCGCAACGGCAGGTTCGGGGCGCGGCCGAGCGGTGTGGTGTTCGGCCCGGAGACGCTCAGCGTGCGCGTGCCGGGGCG
Source organism: Leucobacter musarum subsp. musarum (assembly GCF_001273845.1). Lineage (GTDB taxonomy): Bacteria > Actinomycetota > Actinomycetes > Actinomycetales > Microbacteriaceae > Leucobacter > Leucobacter musarum. Next base: position 34,565 of record NZ_JHBW01000069.1, on the reverse strand, counting down.
AGACGCGGAGTTCGCGTGGAACGACGTGGTGAGCGTGCGCGCGCAGGTCTCTCGGTTGGGGCGGCGCGAGCACGTCGCGGTGATCCTCATCCAACTCGTCCCGCAGAGCGGGGTATCGAATCGCCTGCAGATCATTCCCGCCGAGCGGTACACGGTGCCGACGTCGGCGCTGTACTCCGCGCTGCGCTGGTACTGCGCGCACCCCGAGGCGCGCTGGGAGCTGGGGCGCACCGAGGGGCAGGTACGGCTCGACGGTTGGTGCGCTGACGCCGCCGTGGTCGCAGCGGGTGCAAACGTCCGGTAGGCTGGTCTGGCTCCCCACGTGGCGCTATCTCGAGGAACTCCCCCAGGTCGGAAACGAAGCAAGGGTACTCGGGCTCTAGCGGGTGCGTGGGGAGTATTTTTATGCCCGAGCGGGGGAGCGCGCTTCGCCGCTACCATCGCAGTATGCAGTCTTCCGACGGTGCAGCGGTCATCGGAGCGGGGCCCAACGGGCTTGCCGCAGCGGTGACGCTGGCGCGCGCCGGTGTGCCGGTCACGGTCTACGAGGCCGCAGAGACGATCGGCGGCGGCACGCGCACGACCGAACTCGTCGAGCCGGGCGTGCTGCACGATGTGTGCTCCGCGATTCACCCCATGGCGCTCGCGACCGGGTTCTTCCGGGCGTTCGAGATCGAGCGTCGCATGGAGTTCGTGATTCCCGAGGCGTCGTATGCGAATCCGCTCGACGGTGCCGCCGCGTCACTGGGGCGCGGTGCTGCGCCGGATCGCGCAGCCATCGCCTACCGCGACCTCGAGCGCACGGTCGCCGAACTCGGCCGCGACGGCACCGCCTACGGGCGCTATTTCCGGCCGGTGCTGCAACGCCTCGACGGTGTCGTCGATTTCTCGCTCGGGGGAGGGATGCTGCGGTGGCCGGGTGATCCGCTCGCGGCGCTCGTCACCGGGCTGCGCGTGCTCGAACAGGGAACGCCGCTCTGGAATCTGAGATTCCGCGAGGCCGCTGCCCCGGCGCTCCTCGGTGGAGTTGCGGCCCACAGCATCGGCACGCTGCCGAACCTTGCGACGGCGGGCGTCGGCGTGGTGCTCGGCGCGCTCGCCCACGCGGCGGGGTGGCCGGTGCCGGTGGGGGGATCCCGCGCCATTTCCGATGCACTCGCGGCCGACCTGCTCGCACACGGCGGACGCATTGAGACGTCGCACGCGATCGACGACGTGCGCGAGCTCGCCAAACACCGGGTGAAGCTCTTCGACACGTCGGCCCGCGGTCTTGAGCGCATCGCCGGCTCCGTGCTGCCCGCGCGGTACCGTCGCGCGCTGCGTCGGTTCTCGTACGGCGATGCCGCCACCAAGGTCGATTTCGTGCTCGATGGCCCGATCCCGTGGCGCGACCCGCGGGTGGCCCAGGCGCCGACCGTGCATGTCGGGGGGAGCCGACCGGAGGTCGCAGCAGCGGAGCGCGAGGTCTCACGCGGTCTGCACCCCGAGCGCCCCTACGTGCTACTCGCGCAGACCACTGAGTTCGATCCGAGTCGCAACGCCCCCGGCGTGCACGCGATCTGGAGCTACACGCACGTGCCGAGCGGCTCGACGGTCGATGTGTCGAGGCAGGTGATCGCGCAGATCGAGCGCTTCGCCCCCGGGTTCCGTGATCGCATCCGCGCGGTGCGCGTCACCACCGCCGAAGAGCTGTCGCGCTACAACCGCAATTACCACGGCGGCGACTTCAGCGCCGGAGCCATCACGCTGCCGCAGCTCGTGGCGCGCCCGACGCTCTCGACCGATCCGTGGCGCACCCCGTCGCGGGGAATCTACCTCGCCTCGTCATCGGCGCCACCCGGCCCCGGCGTCCACGGTCTGTCGGGCTGGTACGCGGCGCAGTCGGCGCTGCGCCACGAATTCGGCCTGCCCGCGCCCGAGCTCGGGCTGCACGGCTGATCCTGCACGGCTGAACCTGCGCGGGTTTCCCCGTACACGACACGTCCGCGAAACCTCTCGTCGGTAGGGTGGCTCGGTCGCGCTTCGCCCGCGCATGCCGATTGCACCGTGGAGATTCCGGGAGCATTCGCCCGCGCACCGATGACCCTCTGCGATGTGCGTGGGTATTGGTTCGGAGCGCGACGGATTCGGCGGCTCGAGCACCGATCTCGATGATCGGGGAAGGCGAAGATGAATGCAGACACCAGCCAGAGGCGATTGCGAAGGAGCGACGTGACATCGACGACACGGGTGATCCACACCGGCCGCAAGGAGCGGCCCAAGCGGGGCGCGCTACTGCTGCTCGTGCCCGGAATTGCGACCGTGGTGCTGCTCGGCATTCTGCCGCTCTTCATCGTGGCGCGAAACAGCTTCGCGCTCGCTGACAACTACGGCGGTATCGTCGGCGGGTTCACGTTCGACAACTACATCAAGCTGTTCGACCCCGTCTACTCCAAGACGATGCTTTACTCCATTGGGTTGGGGCTCCTGAACACGGTCGTCTGCCTCATCATCGGGTATCTCACGTCGTACTACATCGTGTCGCGTCCCGAGGGGCGCCAGGGCCTGCTGCTGCTTCTGATCATCATCCCGTTCTGGACGGACTTCCTCGTGCGCACGTTCGCCTGGATCACGATCCTGAGTTCGGGCGGCCCGATCGCCGGCATCCTCGGCATATTCGGGATCGCCGGATTCTCGATGATCCCCAGCAACGTGGCGGTGGTGCTCGGCCTCCTCTACTCGTTCCTGCCCACCGCGATCTTCCCGATCTACGCCTCCATGCGTTCGATCGACGGTTCGCTCAAAGAGGCTGCGACGGACCTCGGCTGCAGCTGGTGGGGCGTGCACCGTCGGGTGATCCTGCCCCTCAGTAGCCCGGGCATCCTGGGCGCCGCACTGCTCACCTTCATTCCCACGATGGGCGTATTCGTGATCCCGGTGCTGCTCGGCGGCGGCAAGGATCCGCTCGTCGGCAACTTGATCGTGACGCTGTACACCGAGTTCCGCAATCAGCCGATGGGTGCGGCCGTCTCGATGGTGCTGCTGGTTCTGATGCTGATTTCCATGGCGCTCGTCGGACTCGCGATGCGCCGTCGCCCGAGCAAGCCGAAGGGGGCGTGATCTCATGGATCGGCTCGTGAACAACATCGCCCGAGCGGTGTTCGTCTTCCTCTACATCCCGATCATTGCGGTGATCGTGTACTCATTCAATGCTGCGGGCACCAACACCCGTTTCGAGGGACTCACCCTCCAGTGGTACATCGACCTGTTCCAGGACGCGGCGCTGATGCAGACGCTGCGAACGAGCGCCATCGTCGCGGTCATCACGGCAACCGTCGCCGCGATCATCGGCATCCTGTTCTCGCTCGGAATATCGCGCTACCGGGGCCGTGGAAAGACGGCGCTGATCGGTATGATCGCGCTTCCCCTCATCGTTCCCGAAATCGTGCTCGGTGTCGCGCTGCTCAGTGTATTCAGCGCGACGCACCTGCCGCTCGGCATCGTCACCCTCGTGCTCGGGCACCTCATCGTGTCTCTGCCGCTGGCCACGCTCGTCATCATGAGCTCGGCGGCGATGCTCGACCCGAGCCTGCCCGAAGCCGCCACCGATCTCGGGTGCAACCCCTGGCAGACCTTCACCCGTGTGTATCTTCCGCTCCTTCGGCCCGCGGTCGTCGCAGCCTGGCTCCTGAGCTTCACGACCTCCTTCAGCAACATCGTGATGTCGACGTTCTTGAGCGGTGTGGGGTCGACCACGCTCCCGCTGAAGATCTACTCGAGCCTGAAGACCGGATTGACCCCCAGCATCAACGCCCTCGGCGCGCTGCTGATCCTGCTCACGCTTGTCATCGTGCTCGCCGTCGGCGTCACCCAGATGCGACGCATCCTCGTGGAGTCGCGCGGCTGAACGCTGGCGCGATCCCACTTCACATTCGCAGTTCCCCACATCGAAAGGATCCTTCCATGACGAAGAAGATCACCCTCGCAGCGGTCGGCATTGTTGCCGCACTCGCACTCACCTCCTGCAGCGCATCCGGCAATGACGGCCCCTCCACCGAGCTCAACGTCTATGCGTGGGCCGACGAGATTCCTCAGTCGGTGTTCGATGCCTTCACCGAGGAGACCGGTATCAAGGTCAACGTCGACAACTTCGACAGCAACGAGACGATGATCTCGAAGCTGGCCGCAGGCAACTCGGGGTACGACATCGTCGAGCCGAGTCAGTACGCCGTGCAGCAGCTCGTCGGCCAGGAGCTGCTGGAGCCCCTCGACCACGACCAGATCGAAGGCTTTGACGGCATCGCCGACAAGTTCGTGAACCCGAGCTACGACCCCGACAACGCCTACTCCGTGCCGTGGGTCTGGGGCACCACGGGCCTGCTCTACAACTCGACCTGCACCGGCGGCGAAGAGATCACGAGCTGGAAGTCGCTGTTCGACAAGAAGTGGTCGGGCAAGATCAACATGCTGGACAACATGCTGGCGTCCTACATTGCCGGTCTGCAGGTGAACGGTTTCGACGCGGACAGCACCGACGAGGCTGAGATCGGCGAGGCGACGGATTCGCTCATCGCGCAGAAGCCGCTGCTCGCCGGATACAACTCGACGAACTACGGCGAGCTGGTCGCGAACGGCGACGTGTGCATCTCCGAGGCGTGGGGTGGCACGAGCACCGCGAAGATCGTCGCCGAGAACGACGATGTGCACTACGTGCTTCCCGAGGAGGGCGGCAGCCTGTGGGTCGACGGCCTGTCGATCGCCAAGGGTGCTCCGCACAGCGACGCCGCGTACGCCTTCATCAACTTCCTGCTCCGCCCCGACATCGCGGCCATGGCGACGAACGACGGCGGTCTCGCGAGCGCCAACGCCGATGCGCAGGAGCACGTCGATGATCAGGGCTTGCTCTCCAACGCGGCCGTGTACGCCTCAGACGAGCAGGTCGCGAACGCCGACTTCATCGTCGATCCCGGATCCGCCATGTCGTTCTACCAGGACGGCTGGACGCGGGTGAAGGCTTCCTGACCCCCGGTCCGACACGAACGACAAGCGAGATCACGAGCATGAACGACCACACCGCAGTCCATCCCGCCGTCGAGATCCGGCGGCTCACGAAGAGCTTCAACGGCAACCTCGCGGTGCACCCGCTTGACCTGTCGATCGGGGACAACGAGTTCTTCTCGATCCTCGGCCCCTCAGGATGCGGCAAGACGACGCTCATGCGCATGATCACGGGCTTCGAGACGCCGACCGACGGTCGGGTGCTGCTCGACGGTGCCGACGTCACGGGCGTGCCGACGCGCAATCGCGACCTGAACATGCTCTTCCAGAGTTACGCGCTGTTTCCGCACCTCACGGTGTTCGACAACGTGGTGTTCGAGTTGCGCGTGCGTCGCACGCCCAAGGAGGAAGCCAACCGCCGCGCGCAGGAGGCGCTCGAGCTCGTGAAGCTTGCGCATCTCGGCGACCGCAAGCCCGACCAGCTCTCGGGCGGCCAGCGCCAGCGCGTCGCTCTCGCCCGCGCCGTCGTCTCCGGCCCGAAGGTCGTGCTGCTCGACGAACCGCTGGGAGCACTGGATCAGCAGTTGCGCAAGGAGATGCAGTTCGAGCTCAAGCGCATGCAGCGCGAGATCGGCATCACGTTCATCTACGTGACGCATGATCAGGAGGAAGCGCTGACGATGTCGGATCGCATCGCCGTGATGTCGGAGGGCGTGGTGCAGCAGGTGGCCCCGCCCGAAGCGATCTACAACGAGCCCGAGACCCGCTTCGTCGCGGGATTCATCGGCAGTTGCAACCTCATCGACGTCACGGTTCCGGCGGGTGCCGCGGGTGCCGTGGCCTCGGTGGAGGTGCCCGGTGTCGGCGCCGTGTCGGGCGTGCTGGCGGACGAGGTGCCGAGCGAGCGCGCCGGCACCCTCCTCCTGCGCCCCGAGCGCGTCGAGGTGCGCCGTGACGGCGACGGCATCAGCGGAGTGCTCGAGACCCTCACCTTCCTGGGCGAGGAGTGGCAGGCGCATCTGCGCGTGGGCGACCACGTCGTCAAAGTCTCGATTCCGAGCCTCGCCCGTGAGCGCGACCTCCCCGGCCTCACCACCGGTGAGACCCTCCGTATTTCCTGGCGTCCGCAGGATGCCCGGATCGTCATCCGCTGAACACCGCTCGTCGCGAGACAAGGAACCGCACATGAAAGTCGCCGTCGCGCAGACCTCACCGGGCATCGACCCCGCCGTCAACTTCGAGACCATCTCGACCTACACCGCGCAGGCCGCCGCAGCCGGCGCCCGGCTCGTGGTTTTTCCCGAAGAGGCGATGTTGCTCGCGGATGACGTGATCAAGCCCCGTTTCCCCGAACTCCTCAGCGAGATCTGGCCGAAATTCGAGGCCCTGTTGGCTGACCTCGCCCGCGAGCACGGCATTACGGTGATCGCGGGGGGCTATGAGCCGAACGGGTCGGCGCTGCCCTACAACACGATCCTCGCGGTGAGCCCCGAAGGGACCGAGCTCGCCCGCTACCACAAGGTGCACACTTACGACGCCTTCGCCTATCAGGAAAGCGCGTACGTGACCCGCGGGTCGCTGTTGCCGCCGATCATCGAGGTCGACGGGCTGCGCGTGGGCATCGCGAACTGTTACGACGTGCGTTTTCCCGAACTCTTCCGAAGCTTCGCCGATCGCGGTGTCGACATCATCTCGTTGTCGGCGGCCTGGGTCTCGGGCAAGGGCAAGGAACAGCACTGGTCGGTGCTCACCCGGGCACGCGCAATTGAGAATGTGAGCTGGTTCCTCGCGGCCGGAACGGTCGGCGACGATTCCGTGGGGCTCAGCCGGGTGATCGATCCCCTCGGCGTCGTCGTCGCCGAATCCAATGCCCATGACGAGTCGCTACTCATCGCCGACATCGACGCGGTGCGCCTCGCGCGCGCCCGTCAGATGCTCCCCGCGCTCGACAACCGTCGCATTGTCCTCGAATACGCCATCAGCTAGAGAGAGAATCCATGTTCTTCCAGACCGGTCAGGTGCCCCCCGTACTGAGCGCAGAGCTGCGCGAGAAGCTCGAACGTCTGAGCTTCCCGACGCTCGGCCACTACCTTGAGGAGGGCTTTGTCGAGCCCGCGGTGCGCCGCATCGTCGATTCCGGCTCCCGCACCATCGGCACCGCGTTCACGGTGCGCACCACCGCAACCGACTCGACTGCGCTGCACCACGCGGCAGGTCTGGTCGAGCCCGGGCACGTGCTCGTCCTCGACACCGGTGGCGACGTTCGCCACGCGCCGCTCGGCGAGGTCGTCGCCGCGCAGCTCGTGGTGCGCGGCGCGGCGGGCGCCGTCGTCGATGGTGTCGTCACCGATACTGACGAGATCGCCGAGCTGGGGCTCGCGGTGCATGCGCGGGGCACGAGCATGCTCACGACCAAGTTGCACGGGATCGACGCCGGCGGCGTCAACCTGCCCGTCACCTGCGGAGGCGCCGTGGTGCACCCCGGCGACGTGGTGCTTGCCGACGCCAACGGCGTGCTCGTGGTACCGCTCGACACCCTCGAACGCATCGTGGACATCGCGCTCGCCGACGACGCGGAGGAGCCCGAGCTCGTCGACGACCTGCGCGCGGGCAAGCGCCTCGGTGATCTGACCGGTGCGAGCGCGACCGCCGCCGCACTGCTCGCGAGCGACACCCCGCAGTAGCCCCCGGGCCCGCACACCGCACTCGGCCTCGTCGGCGATCCTACGCCGGCGTGGTCGAGCGCGCCCAAAATCTCAACGAAAGGCACTTCTTCCATGCTCCTGAAAGCAGCGATCAACGGCGGGCGACCCCGCACCGAGCACCCCGCGGTGCCCCAGACCACCGCAGAGATCGTCGCGGCATCGATTGCCGCTGTCGACGCCGGTGCCGACGTCGTGCACGCGCACGTCATCACGGCCGAGGGCGGGCAGACCATCCACCCCGATGCCATCGGCGAGTGGGTGCGCGCGGTGCGCGCCGCACGCCCCGAGCTCGTCATCGGCACGACGACTGGGCTCTGGACCGTCGATTCCCACGCTGAGCGCATGGCGCACGTTGCGGCCTGGCCGGCAGACGCGCTGCCCGATTTCGCTTCTGTGGCGTTCTGCGAGGAGGGCGCGGCCGAGGCCGCCGAACTCGTGCTCGAGCGCGGCATGATTCTCGAGTCAGCCGTGTGGTCGATGGATGACGTGCCCGCGCTGCTCGCTTCGTCGACGCTGCACCGCAACGTTCGCGTGCTGATCGAGCCCGAGACCGAAGACCCGGAGCTCGCAGTGGCCCAGTGCCGCGAGATCTCGGCGGTGCTGCGCGAGGCCGGCGTCACCGCACCGATTCTCTATCACGGGTACGACGAGACGGTCTGGCCCGTCGTGGAAGCGGCGATCGCCGACGGGTGCGAGACCCGCATCGGGTTCGAAGACGGCGTGACGCTGCCTGACGGATCGGCACCCGTCGACAATGCCGAGTTGGTGCGCGCGGTGCGGGCCCTCGAAGCGGCCTGACGCGTCTTCGCGTGCTCGAGCGATCCGTCGCTCCAGACGAACGTCCCGGGAATGCTTCTCGGGACGTTCGCCGTGTGCGGAGGGGGTGGCGCGCTACCCTCGAAGAGGAACCCGGAGGTGCGCGCGTGGTAGATGATCTGGATCGGCGACTGATCGAGCTGCTTGCACGCGACGGGCGACGCTCGTTCGCATCGCTCTCCGAGGAGCTCGGGATCGCGCAGTCCACGGTGCGCACGCGCCTCGCGAAGCTCGAGGACGATGACGTCATCACGATCGTGGCGCTCTGCAACGCGCTGCTGCTCGGGCATCAGGTCGTGCGTCTGCTCCTGCGCGTCCGCAATCTGACCCCGCGTTCGGTCGCCGACAGCCTGTCGGGCATCAACCAGATCAATCACATCGCGCTGGTCGCCGGCTCGCACGACATCTACCTCGAGGCGACGTGTCGCGACCAACCGCGACTCATCGACTTGATGGACGAGATTCGCCGGCACCCGGGGGTCGCCTCAATCCAGCCGATCATCGTGACCTCGCTGGCGAAAGATTACACCTGGGAAGGCCTGCGTGGCACCGCCGGGCAAAGCATCAGCGATCCGAACGGCTGAGCGGTTCGTGGAAACTCAGCCGGCAACGCCTCGTGCGGCGCTGCGCGGGGACGGCTCACGGAATCCTTGCCAGAGGTAGGTGTCTTTCTGCACCTCGAGCACCGTCAGTGTTTCGACCTCTGAGATGCCCCGGATGCGGCGGAGATCTTGCAGCACGATGCGCCCGAGCGCCTGCGCATCCTCCGCGACTACGTCCAAAATGATGTCGTAGTACCCGAGCGCGCAGGCGACGTATTTGATCTGCGGGTGATCGGCCAGCTGCTCGGCCACGCGCGCAACGGGCACTTCGGCGACGCGCAAACCGACGTGCGCCGCGATGCCGCCGATCTTCGTCTCGTCGTACATCCCGGCAACGTAGATGATGCCCAGTGAGACCAGCCGATTGTACCGTTGACGGATGGTCGGCTCGGAGTACCCGAGTCGCCGGCCAATCTCCGAAAACGACATTCGGCCGTCGACGCGGAGCTGATCGATGATGTCGCGATCCGCGTCATCAAGCAGCTGGTCATCTCCTCCGGCGGCCACGTCCATGAAGTCAGTCTAACCTCGTGATGGAAGACGGAGACGGCGAAATGTCGGTGGTCCGCGGGTAGCATGGACCCGTGGTTGCCGCTCTTTATCGCCGTTATCGGCCAGACGCTTTTTCCGAGATGATCGGGCAGTCGCAGGTGACCGAACCCCTGATGACGGCCCTGCGCACCGGTCGTATCGGTCACGCCTATTTGTTCAGTGGCCCGCGCGGCTGCGGCAAGACGACCTCGGCCCGTATTCTGGCGCGCTGCTTGAACTGCGCCGAGGGCCCGACCGACACTCCGTGTGGTGTGTGCCCGAGTTGCATCGAGCTGAGTCGAGACGGCGGCGGATCACTGGACGTCGTCGAGATCGACGCCGCGAGCCACGGTGGCGTCGACGACGCACGCGACCTGCGCGAGCGCGCGGTGTTCGCCCCTGCCCGCGATCGTTTCAAGATCTTCATCATCGACGAGGCGCACATGGTGACGCCCGGCGGGTTCAACGCACTGCTCAAGATCGTCGAAGAGCCGCCGCCGCACGTGAAGTTCGTGTTCGCCACGACCGAGCCCGACAAAGTCATCGGCACGATCCGCTCGCGCACCCATCACTACCCGTTCCGCCTTATCGCACCGGGCACGCTCATCGACTACGTGCAGTCGCTCTGCGACAGCGAGGGAGTCAAGGTCGAGCCGGGCGTATTGCCGCTCGTCGTGCGAGCCGGCGGCGGGTCGGCACGCGACACCCTGTCGATCCTCGACCAGCTTATTGCCGGCTCCGAAGGCGATCTCGTGACGGCAGAGCGCGCCGCGGGGCTGCTCGGCTTCACCCACGCCGAACTGCTCGACGACGTGGTGGCCGCCTTCGGCGCGCATGACCCCGCGGCCGCGTTCCGCGCCACCGACCGAGTGGTGCAGACGGGTCAAGATCCGCGCCGCTTCGTGGAAGACCTGCTCGAGCGACTCCGCGACCTCATCGTGGTCAACGCGACCACCGTCGACGGCGCCGCAGCAGTGTTTCGAGGGGTGCCGCAAGATCAGCTCACCCGCATGTTCGAGCAGGCCCAGTCGTTCGGCCCCGGCGAGGTCTCGCGCATCGCCGACGTGGTGAGCGCCGCCCTCGACAAGATGGCCGGAGCAACCGCGCCCCGGCTGCAACTCGAACTGATGATCGCGCGCGCCCTCGTGCAGAGTGCTGCCCAGCCTCAGCAGTCGGTTCCAGCGGCTGGTGCACCGTCGGCAGGCGCCCCGCAGACGCCGCAGCAGTTCGGCCAGCAGCCCGTGGCTCAGGGCAACGGTCAACGCCCAGGCGCATCGGCACCGCGATCGGTCGCGCCGCAGACGCCGCCCGAGCCGAAGCCCGACCCGCTGGCGGCGCTCGCCGCAGCGCGCAGCGCGGCCACTGCACCGGAAGCGCCCGCTCGCACGCCGCAAGCTGCCCAAGCGGCGCCGGTACCCGCTGCGGCACCCGCCCCGAATACCGCACCCGCCCCGAATGCTGCGCAGACGGCGGCATCAATTCGCGAGTTCTTGAACGAGTCCGACGACGCTCCAGCGGCAGCGCCTGCGGCTGAGCCGATTGCCGCGCCGGCACCCGCTGCTGCACCGGCACCTGCAGCTCAGTCATCTGCGCCAGGCAACGCCGACGGGGGTGCGCCGCATCCGAACGAGGGCGCAGCGACATTCGGTCGGCCGATTTCCGCGGTGCTGAGCGCCGCTCAGATTGCAAGCATCGGTTCGGAGCCGACGTCGACGCCCGCTGCATCGTCTGCGCCGGCCCAGCCGGTAACGCCGCCTGCGAACGGTGCCTCAGACGCATCGGCCGCGCAGCGGCCCGCTGAGTCCGTTCCTGCTTCCGTCGTCGGGCCCGAAGCATCGGTCTCTGCCGAGCCCGATGCCGCAGACGCCCATGACGACGAGACGGCGGTGCCGGTTGCCGAGTCCGGCGGGTACGACGATCTGCTCGAGCTCTGGCCCGACCTGCTCGAAGAGATTCTCGAGCGCGATCGAGATGCCTGGAATGCCGTACGGGTCATTGCGCCGCTCGACCTCGTCGATGACGTGCTCACTGTGGGGCTTGCGTCGGAATCCGATCTGGCGGCGTTCAAAACGTCGGGTGCGGGTCCACTTCGAGAAGCGATCCTCTCGTCGGTCGGCATCAGCGTGAAGTACCAGCCGAAGCGCATGCCCGCCGGTTCGGCTCCGGGCGCGCAGGGTGGGGCACGGGAACCCGGTTCCGCCGCCGACGCAGAGGAGCCTCATCGGGCGGGGTCAGCCGACCTCCCGAATGCGCCCGCTGCACCCTCCGAACCAGAGGCCGACGATCCGATGGCCCGCGCCGCGGCCCGATTGAGCGGGCTCGGGCCGGCGCTCGCCGCACCGGCCTGGGCCGACCCGCAGCCTGGCACTCCGGCGCAGGCCGCAGCGGTCAGCGCGGGTCCGATTCCATCGGCGGCAGAAGTGTTGGCCGAAACCGCGGCTGCCACCATAGAAGCGAATTCGGAGTCAAGCTCCGAGCCCCCGGCGAGCGGTGATCCCGCACCGTCTGCCGCGACCACTCGCGACCCCGAAGCTTCGGCGACGCCGTATGCCGACCCGGCAGACTTTGGTGACCCGTATGCCGACGATGCGGGTGAGGCTCCAGACGATGAAGAGGGCGACCCCTACGCCGCGCCTCGATCTTCGATGTCGCGACCAGCCGCTCCCCGCACGGCACCGGCACCGTCCGTTGCGTCAGACGGGGTGGCGTCTGGGGTGCCGACCGGCACCGCTGCGGTGACGACTGAGTCCGCTGCGATCGCTTCTTCTGCGGCACCCAGCCCAGCGCCCGCGGGGTCGCCAGATGCGCCGAAGACTGCGAAGCCGGCTTTCACCCGGTACGGGGAAGCGGTGGTGCGCGAAGTGCTCGGGGCACGATTCGTCGAGGAGCGTCCGCTGCCCCCGCGGTAGCCGAAGACTCACCCCATACCCACCCACCCGCCCTGATCACGACTAGGGTGTGTGCAGAGCGGCGCTTGCGTCGCCGCATCATGAGGAGGCAGCACCGTGTACGACGGCATCGTTCAAGACTTGATCGACGAGTTCGGGCGTCTCCCCGGCATCGGCCCGAAGTCGGCCCAGCGCATCGCCTTCCACATTCTGCAAACGCAGAATTTCGATGTCACACGGCTTGCCGAACTGCTCTCAGATATTCGTGAAAAAGTGCGCTTCTGCGACGTCTGCGGCAATATCACCGAGCAAGAGCAGTGCTCGATCTGCCGCGACCCGCGTCGTGACGCATCACTCATCTGTGTGGTCGAAGAGCCGAAAGACGTCGTCGCGATCGAACGCACCCGTCAATACCGGGGGCTCTACCACGTGCTCGGTGGAGCCATCAGCCCGATCGATGGCATCGGCCCCGACGACCTCAGCATTCCGTCGCTCATGCGACGCCTGGGCGAGGGCGACGTGCACGAGGTCATCATCGCGACCGACCCGAACCTCGAGGGGGAGGCGACGGCCGCATACCTGTCGCGCCTACTCAAGAGCATTGAGGTGCCGGTCTCACGCCTCGCATCGGGGCTTCCGGTCGGCGGTGACCTCGAATTCGCCGATGAGGTCACGCTCGGCCGCGCATTCGAGGGCCGCCGCACCGTCGAGTAGCGGACGGGCCACACGCGCAACACGCCGGGCGGTTCCGGTAGACTGAGCATTCGGCTCGGATATTCAGGAGGAACCCGCGTGGCATTGATTGTGCAGAAGTTCGGGGGCTCGTCAGTTGCTGATGCCGAGAGCATCAAGCGTGTAGCGAAGCGCATTGTCGAAGCGCGTCGCGCGGGTAACGAGGTCGTCGTCGCCGTGAGCGCGATGGGCGACACCACCGACGAACTGCTCGATCTCGCCGCCGAGTGCACGCCGATCCCTGCTCCGCGTGAGCTCGATATGCTCCTCACCGCGGGTGAGCGCATCTCGATGGCGCTGCTCGCCATGACCATCAAGGGCATGGGTATCGAAGCGCTGTCGTTTACCGGCAGCCAGGCCGGAATGATCACCACCGCCGAGCACGGTTCGGCGAAAATCGTCGATGTGACCCCGGGCCGCGTGCGTGAAGCACTCGACCAGGGTGCGGTCGCCATCGTTGCCGGGTTCCAGGGCTTCAGCCGTGACTCACGCGACATCACCACACTGGGTCGCGGCGGATCCGACACGACCGCAGTTGCCCTCGCCGCCGCCCTCGGCGCCGACGTCTGCGAAATCTACACCGACGTCGATGGCATCTTTACCATGGACCCCCGCGTCGTGCCGCTTGCACGCAAGATCGACGCGATCACCGCGGAAGAAATGCTTGAGCTCGCGGCATCCGGCGCCAAGGTGCTGCACCTGCGCGCTGTCGAGTACGCCCGCCGGCACGGCGTCGTGCTGCACGTCCGCTCATCGTTCTCCGATGCGCCGGGCACCATCGTTTACAACCCCGAGCAGGGGCATCCGAAGGGAGATCAGGTGGAAGAGCCGATCATCACTGGTATCGCTGCAGAGAAGAGCGAAGCAAAGGTCACCGTCGGGGGAGTGCCAGACATTCCCGGCAAGGCCGCGCAGATCTTCGAGATTGTGGCCAAGGCCAACGCCAACATCGACATGATTGTGCAGAACGTCTCGGCGGCGCAGACCAACCGCACTGATATCTCGTTCACCGTGCCCCTCGGCGAAGGCCGCCGGGTCATCGAAGCGCTCGAAGCGGAGCGCGAGGCGCTCGGGTTCGAGAACCTGCAGTACGACGATCAGATCGCGAAGCTCGCGGTCGTCGGCGCAGGCATGCGCACGAGCACTGGCGTCTCCGCGCAGCTCTTCCGTGCCCTGTACGAGGCGGACATCAACATCGAGATGATCTCGACCTCAGAGATTCGCATCTCCGTCGTGACGCGCGCCGACCTGCTCGACAAGGCCGTGCGGGTACTGCACACGGCGTTCGGCCTCGACGCCGATACCGAGGCGACGGTCTACGCGGGCACCGGCCGCTAACTTCAACTTTTCCGACACCGTTTGACAGACAGGATTTCGAAACACATGGCAGCACAGCAGGGACTCTCGGTCGCCGTCGTCGGCGCCACCGGTCAGGTCGGCGCAGTGATGCGCCGACTGCTCGACGAACGCGATTTCCCGATTTCCAGCATCCGCTTCTTCTCGAGCGCCCGCTCGGCAGGCTCTACTCTCGAGTTCCGCGGTGCCGACGTCGTCGTCGAAGACGTCGCGACCGCTGACAAGAGCGGCATCGACATCGCGCTCTTCTCCGCCGGCGGCACCGCTTCGAAGCAGTACTCTCCCGAATTCGCCGCCGCCGGTGCCATCGTCATCGACAACTCCAGCGCGTGGCGCCTCGACCCCGACGTGCCGCTGGTCGTCAGCGAGGTGAACCCTCACGCGATCGATGAGGCGCGCAAGGGCATCATCGCGAACCCGAACTGCACCACGATGGCGGCCATGCCCGTGATGAAGGCGCTCGACGCCGAAGCCGGCCTGGAGCGACTCATCGTGACCACCTTCCAGGCAGTCTCGGGCTCGGGCCTCGTCGGCGCACGCGAACTCGCGGGCCAGGCAACTGCGGCCGTCGAATCGGGCAGCCTTGAGCAGCTCGTACACGACGGCACCGCGGTCGACTTCCCCGCACCCGAGGTCTACACCAAGACCATCGCGTTCGATGTGCTGCCGCTGGCCGGTTCCATCGTTGACGACGGTGAGGGCGAGACCGACGAAGAGAAGAAGCTCCGCAACGAGAGCCGCAAGATTCTTGAGCTGCCCGAGCTGCTTGTCGCCGGCACCTGCGTGCGTGTTCCCGTGTTCACGGGGCACTCGCTCTCGATCAACGCAGAATTTGCTCGTGAGATCTCCGCCGACCGTGCGCGTGAGGTGCTTGCCGAGGCTCCGGGCGTCGAGCTGAGCGATGTGCCGACGCCGCTCGAAGCCGCCGGTAAAGATCCGTCGTTCGTCGGCCGTATTCGCGCTGACCAGTCGGCTCCTGCCGGTCGCGGCCTGTCGCTCTTCATCTCGAACGACAACCTCCGCAAGGGTGCTGCACTCAACGCGGTGCAGATCGCTGAACTCATCGCGGCGAAGCGCTCCGCGTAAGCACTTCTTCGCACCACGCAGAACGCCCCGGGCTCCTCACGGAATCCGGGGCGTTCTGCGTGACACCGGCGCCAGTCACGCCGCCGACGTATCTCAGGCCGATTCGAGCGTCAGCAGCGAAGCTTCGGGGCGGCACGCAAATCGCACCGGCGCGTAGATCGAGTTGCCGAGACCGGCACTGACGTTCAAGAACGCGGCCCGGTGCGCGTCGTACCAAACGCTCAGGCCACGGGCTTGACCGACCGGCAGGTCGCAATTCGAGGTCAGCGCTCCAACGCCCGGTACGCGCACCTGGCCGCCGTGGGTGTGCCCGGCGAGCAGCACGTCGGCGCCTTCGCGCAGTAGCGCCCCGAGCGGCTCTTGGTATGGCGCATGCACGACGCCGAGGCGGAGCACGTTGTCTGCTGCGCGTGCTTCGTCGCTGAGGTCGTGCGTGGCACCCCGCAGGCTTGCCGCGGCCGCTTGCATGCGGTCGATGTCGTCGTAGCGAATGTGGGGGTCGTTCAGGCCGAGCAGCTCGACCGTGGTGCCGCGCAACTCGATGCGGGTGGCCGAATTGTTGAGGTTGATGGCCCCCAACGCTTCGAGGCCCTGAGTGAGTGCGACATTGTCGATGTCGGGCTCCCGCGTGCTCTTACGACTCGGTTCGAGCAGGTACTTGATCGGGTTCTTGAACTTCGGGCCGTAGTAGTCGTTCGAGCCGTGCACAAAGACCGTCTGGGCGGTCTCGGTCAGCGGCCGCAGCGCGTGCAGCAGGCCGGGTCGAGCCTCGAGGTGCCCCATGAGGTCACCGGTGAGCACGACGAGATCAGGGCGCAGATCGGCGAGCGAGCGTACCCAGTCGATCTTGCGGGCCTGCCAGGGCGCGAGATGTAGATCGGACAACTGCAGCACGCGAATCGGCGCGTGACCCGCTGCGAGCACCGGCAGTGTGTGGCGTCGCACGGTGAAGAGTAGTCGCTCGATGAGTGTGGACCAGGTGAGTACGCCGACGGCGGCAGCTCCGAGAGCAGCCGCCGTGCGGGTGGGGCGCGACATGAAGGTCAGTCGTCCTTCTTCTTATCGGTCGCGCACTCGAGTGCCACGGTGACGGTGCCACCGGTGTTCGCCTCGGCTCCACTATCGGGGCTGACGGCGCTCACCTTCTTCTTCTTATCGACCTTGTTGCCCGTGGCACAGGTGAAGTCGATATTCGAGAATCCAGCACTCTTCAGCGCAGACTCGGCGTCATTTCCAGAGGAACCGACGAGGCCGTCCGGAATCTTCGACGCCTTACCGTTGCTGCGGAAAATGGTCACATTCGAGCCGGCTTGCACCGACGATCCGCCAGCCGGGTCGGTGCTCGCGACCATCCCCTGTGCCACCGACGAATCGGCTTCGCCGCCGTCGCTCACATTGAACCCAAGCTGGGTCAGCGCAGCGCTTGCCTCTTCGAAGGACTTGCCCTTCAGATCCGGCACGGTCTGCATAGTGATGCGGGTCGCGGCCGCATCCGGCTGCGGGAACGCGTCGCCGCCGTAGCGATTATCGGCGGCGTTCATAATCGACGGCCAAATGGTTTGATCGGCATACATCAGGTTCCCGAAGCCCATCGTGGACACGCGACTCCATGACCCATCTGCGAGCTGCACTGGGCCTGCATTGCCCACCCAGGTGGCGGTCGTCACTTTTGTGCTGCCACCGACGGTCCAGTTGTCTACTACATCATCGGTGGTTCCGGTCTTCGCGAGGTGCGGAGTGCCTACCCAAGAACGTGCGTGGTCTGCGAGACCCCGCTCGACGGCGTTCTGCAGAGCATACGCAACGCCTGCCGCGACGTTGGGATCGATCGCCTGAGAGCATTTGCTCTTGGTGAAAGGGACTTGATTTCCATCGTCGTCGAGAATCTGATCAATGGGAACTGGGGTACAGACGCTGCCGTCACCGGCGAACGCAGCATATGCGGCTGCCATCGTGATGGGGGCGATCTCATCGACTCCGCCGTACGTGTTTGAGGGCACCATCGAGAGATCGCGGGGGTTTCCATTCAGCGTGGGCACGCTGAAGTTGCCATTCTCATCGCGGGGGAGATCTGAAGCACGATGAATGCCGAGAGATTGCGCCGTCTGGAACGTGCCGCAGAGATCCAACTTCTGCTGCATCGAGACGATGCCGCCGTTGATCGAGTTCGCGATGACGGTCATGACGGACTGGTTGCCCTTGATGCCTTCGTTATCGTTCGAGAAGTCGAAGGTGCCGTAGCCGTAGACGCCGTCGGTGAGACACGATGCGGAGAATGACTGCAGGGGTACGCCCTTGCGGCTGTTCACGTTGACGGCCTCATTGACCGAGTGGCCCTCTTTGATCCACTCAGCGAGTGTAATGGGCTTGAACGTCGAACCGACCTGGAAGCCGCTTGAGCCCCCCATTTCATAGTCGGTGTTGTAGTTCACCGTCGTATAACCAGGGTTGGAGGCGAGGAAATCTTCGGCGTTGTTAAACGGCCTATTCTGCACCATTGAGAGCACTCGGCCAGTCCCGACTTCGACACTGCTCGATGCCGACCCGACGTCGATGCCGTCCATAAGGCTCGGAACGGTATTGCGAGTCGCCTCGTTGCCAGCTGCCTGCATGTCCAGGTCGATAGTGGTGTAGATCTTGTACCCACCGCGGCTGAAGTTGAACTCGCGCTCTTCAGGGGTGTCACCGAAACTGGGGTCGGCTTTGATGTAGCGCTGCACATAGTCGCAGAAGTGGCCCAGCCCAAAGTTTCTTTCAGCGATGTTGCAACCCGCTTCGCGCGGGGTGATCTTCGTCACGATCTCAGATGCCACAGCCTCGTCGTACTGCGCCTGCGTGATCTTGCCGTGGTTCAGCATGCTGCCGAGAATCTTGTCGCGACGCTCCTTGTTCGCCGGAATGTTCTCAGGCACGTCGATCTGGAGCTTCGACGGGTTGTTCACGATCGCGACGAGGCTGGCGGCCTCGGCAAGCGTGACGTCAGAGGCGGACTTCCCGTAGTAGTACTGCGCCGCAGACTCGATGCCGTAGATTTGCCGTCCGTAGAGCGCGATATTGAGGTACCCGAGCAGAATGTCGTCCTTGGGGAACTTCTTCTCGATGGAGATCGCATACTTCATCTCCTTGAGTTTGCGGTCGGTGTCTTGCCGCATGGCGTTCTCGTACGCCTTCTTCTGCTCTTCCTTGTCGGGAATCGCGATGGCGTCTTGAATCAGCACGTTGCGCACGTACTGCATCGTGATGGTTGACGCACCCGAGAGGTTTTGCCCGGCCGCGTTCTGCATCACCGCGCGCGCCGTGGCGAGTACGTCGACACCGCCATGGGTGTAGAAACGCGGATCCTCCTCCGCGACAGCAGCATCTTTCACGAACTGCGAGATCTGATCCCATTTGACCGTCTCGCGATCCTGATCGTAGAAGGTCGCGATCTCATACACGGTCGTGTCTGCGCCGGTCGCATAGATTGTCGACGGCTCGGCGAGCTTGCCCGGGTCGATATGGTCGGGCAGGTTCTCGAAGATCGTGACTGCGGACTTCGTGGCGGTGCCGCTCAATGCGACGACCGGGGTCACCGCGGCGGTGACGAGCACACCGGCAATGACGCTCATAGCGACCGCTCCGATGATGCCCCCGAGGGCGCCTCCTGCGGTGCGGGGCTTCTGCGAGCGCACGCGCGAAGAAGGTGATGTCTGACGGGTCATAGAATCTAGGGTAAGCGACGTAGCTGACAAAACAGCAACGCGCCCGACTGCGCGCTTCCGGGAACCCCCGATTTTTGCGCAGGCGACCGTCAACCGAGGGAGACCCGCACGTGAGTGAATCCGCCGAAACTGCGCCGCAGTGGGAATATTTCGTCACACCGTTGCTGCTGCACAACGAAGCGCAGATTCTGAATAACTGGGGCGCTCAAGGGTGGGAACTCGTGCAGATCATCGAGGGTCCCGCTGGCGGCAATGTGGCGTACATGAAGAAGAGGAAGGCCTGACATGGCATCGGTGATTGAAGATCGGCTGCACGAGCTCGGCTACGAGATTCCGGAGGTGGCCGCAGCGGTGGCCGCCTACGTGCCGGCGCTGCGTGACGGCAACTACGTCTACACGGCGGGGCAGCTTCCGTTCGTGAACGGTGCGCTCCCGGCAACCGGCAAGGTTGGTGAGGGCGAAGCTCTCGTCTCAGCTGAGCAGGCCGAGGAGCTCGCGCGCCTCTGCGCGCTCAACGCCCTCGCTGCGGTGCGTGGCGTCATCGGGTCGCTCGACAAGATCACCCAGGTCGTGAAGGTCACCGCGTTCGTCGCATCTGACCCTTCGTTCACCGGCCAGCCGGGCGTCGCGAACGGCGCGTCGGTGTTCCTGGGTCGCGTCTTCGGCGACCTGGGCATCCACGTGCGCTCGGCGGTCGGCGTCGCGGTGCTGCCGCTCGATGCCCCGGTCGAGATCGAGTTCGTGTTCAAGGTCGAAGACTGATCGTTCACCGCTCGCATGCGTGAGGCCGGGATTCGCTGATGCGATCCCGGCCTCACGCCGTTTCACGGGAAACTATGCGCCGCGCTCGCTGCGCACGCGTTCCGAGATCGTCTGCATCACCGCGGTGTCCGCGAGCGTGGTCGTGTCGCCAATCTCACGCCCTTCGGCCGCGTCCTTCAAGAGACGCCGCATGATCTTGCCCGATCGCGTCTTTGGCAGCTCCGACACGATGAAGATCTGACGCGGCCGCGCGATCGCACCGATCTGCCCCGCGACATGCTTCTTCAGTTCGACCTCGGCATCCTCCGGCGCGAGCAGGGTCTGCTGCGATTTCAGGATCACGAACGCCACGACCGCCTGGCCCGTGGTCTCGTCATCGGCGCCGACCACCGCGGATTCCGCGACCGCGTGATGCTCCACCAGTGCAGACTCGATCTCCGCTGTCGACAACCGGTGCCCCGACACGTTCATCACGTCATCGACGCGGCCCAGCAGCCACACGTCACCGTCGTCATCGAGGCGGGCCCCGTCACCGGCGAAGTACCGATCCCCGAATTTCGACCAGTATGTCTCCACGAACCGGTCGTCGTCGCCCCAGATCGTGCGCACCATCGACGGCCAGGGGCGCTGGATCACCAGCAGGCCGCCCTCCCCGTTGTCGACGGGTTCACCCTCCTCGTTCACGACCGTCGCCGCAATGCCCGGCTGCGGCACCTGCGCGCTGCCCGGCTTCAGGCTCGTGAGCCCCGGCAGCGGGGAGATCATGATCGCGCCCGTCTCGGTCTGCCACCAGGTGTCGACGATCGGGGCGGTGCCCGCACCGATGACCTCCCGGTACCAGCGCCAGGCCTCGGGGTTGATGGGTTCACCGACCGAACCGAGCACCCGAATCGATGACAGGTCGTACTGCTCCGGCACCTGCCGACCGACCTTCATGCACGACCGGATCGCGGTCGGGGCGGTGTAGAAGATCGTGACCCCGTACTTCTGAATCAGCGACCACCAGCGCCCCCAATCCGGGGTATCCGGGGTGCCCTCGTAGATGACCTGGGTCGCACCGTTCGCGAGCGGACCGTACACGACGTAACTGTGCCCGGTAATCCACCCGATGTCGGCGGTGCACCAGTACACGTCGGTCTCGGGCTTCAGATCGAACACGTTGCGGTGCGTGGTCGACACCTGCGTGAGATACCCGCCGGAAGTGTGCAGGATGCCCTTGGGCTTTCCGGTCGTGCCCGAGGTGTACAGGATGAACAGCGGGTTCTCCGCCGGGAAGCCCTGCGGCTCGTGATCGCCGTCGAACGCGGTGATCTCGTCGTGCCACCACAGATCCCGCGACGCGTCGAACGCGACTTCGTTGCCGGTGCGCTTGACCACGAGTACGCGTTCCACGCTCGAGCCGCCGTCGCCCAGGGCGAGCGCGTCGTCCACGGTCGGCTTCAACGCAGACACGCGGCCTTTACGGTATCCGCCATCCGCGGTGATCACGAGGCGGGCTTGAGCGTCATCGATGCGGGCGCGCAGGCTCTCCGCGCTGAACCCGCCGAACACGACAGAGTGCGCAGCACCGAGACGTGCAACGGCGAGCATCGCGATTACGGTCTCCGGGATCATCGGCATGTAGATCGCGACCCGGTCGCCCTGGGTGACTCCCAGGCTCGTGAGCAGGTTCGCGGCCCGCTTCACCTCGTGCGTGAGTTCCGCGTACGTCAGCGACCGGGTATCGCCCGGCTCGCCCTCGAAGTGGAGCGCGACACGTTCACCGTTGCCCGCGGCGACATGGCGGTCGAGACAGTTCTGAGCAACGTTGAGCTCGCCGTCTTGAAACCACTTCGCGAACGGCGGGTTCGACCAGTCCAGGGTCTCGGTGAACGGTTTCGTCCACGTCAGGGTGCGGGCCTGCTCGGCCCAATATGCTTCCGGATCTTGCGCAGCCTGCCAATACACGGCGGGGTCGTGCTGGTTCGCCTGCGCCCGAAACTCGGGGGTCGGCGGGTATGTCGCAGGGTGCTCGCCCTCCGGGAGGTGATGGGTCTCGATATTGCCGTGCTGATCGCTCATTGACGCCCTTATCCTTGATCGATTGCTGCGCCCGCAGGCGACAGTGCCAATTCGTTTCCGCGGTGAAACACTCCGGAAATGCAGCACCAGGCTATACCGTGCGCGATGGTCCGCTCACACTTCGCGACATGATGACGTTGCGCACCAGTTGCACCCAATTCCGAATTGAGGCGGCGTTCAAGTGCTCGCGCGCTGCTGAGATGGGCGCATGTCGACCGAGGTGCAGATGCCGGATCACCGAGCGCCGAGCGGCGCACCGCCGGGGGTGTCCGGGGGCGTGGCAACTGTGCGCGCCGCCGACCGTGTGGCCCCGCGAAGCGACGCGCTGACCCGCGCGGCAAAACGCGCACTGGGCGGGTTGCTCCCACTGCTCGACGACCCTGAGCTCAGGGATCTCGTGGTGCACGTGCGCGACGGCGCAGCACAACTCTGGCTCGACCGTTCTGGCACCTTGCAGCGTGTACCGGGATGGGAGGCTGGGCCTGACGCCGTGCATCGACTCGCGACCGCATTGATCGCGGCCGGCGGGAGACACATTGACGAGTTGCACCCGTGCACCGATGTGCGGCTCGGTGATGGCATTCGCGTCCACGCGATGCTTCCGCCGATCGCCGTGGGCGGGGCGGCGGTGTCCATTCGGCTGCCGCGAGTGACGCCCGTGAGCTTTGAGAACCTCGCAGCACACGGGCTCGCATCGGGTCGGGCGCTGCAGGCGTTGCGCGAGGCGATCGCGCAACGCCGCAATTTGCTCATCACCGGCGGTACCGGCAGTGGAAAGACGACGCTGCTCGCCGCGCTGCTCGACCTCGCGGCACCGGAGGAACGCATCTTGACCATTGAGGATGTTGCGGAGCTCCGACTGAATCACCCGCATGTGGTGTCGCTGGAGGCGAGGCAGGCGAGCGCCGAGGGCGTCGGCGAGATCGGGCTCGATCGGTTGCTGCGGGAGGCGTTGCGCATGCGCCCCGACCGCATCGTGTTGGGGGAGTGTCGCGGCGCCGAGATCGCGACACTGCTTGCCGCATTGAACACCGGCCATGACGGCGGAGCCGGCACGTTGCATGCGAGTCGTCTTGAAGACGTACCCATGCGCCTCGAAGCGCTGGGAGCGCTCGCCGGGTGGAGCGCCGAGGCGCTGGCACGCCAAGCCGTCGGCGCTCTGCATCTCATTGTGCACGTGGTGCGAGGCGGCGCGGGGCCGCAGGTGCGTGCGCTGGGAACGCTCGCGCTCGATGACGACCGTCTCTTGAGGATGCAGAGGCTGCCCACATGAGCGGCATCGGTCGCACTCGCACCGGTGCGCGAGGCTGCGCTGATCACATCAAGCAACTGGGGCAGCGCATGCTGCGACGTGCGGCGGACGCACCTGCGGCGGACCCTGCCCCGATCGTGGAGCGACTTGCTGCGCTCCTCGGGGGCGGCGTGCCACCCGCGCGCGTCATCGGCATCGTTATGGCGGATGCGTGCGACGCGGAGGGGACCGCTGTTGACCCCGGATTGGCGAGGATCGCAGCTGAGGCTGCGGCCGGGATGCCGAGCGGTGAAGCGATCGCCCACGCAGATACTGCCGCTTGGCGCGTCGTGGCGGTCAGCTGGTGTCTCGCCGAGGCCAGTGGGTCGCCGATCGCGCCCGCGCTGCATCGAATGGCGTCGGCCCTCCGTGAGCTCGCTCGAATGCGCGAACGACGCAGCGTGCTCCTCGCCGGGCCCCGTGCGACCGTCAAGATGGTCACCGCGCTGCCCGTGTTGGCGCTCGTGCTCAGTTTGCTGCTCGGGTTTGATCCGATTCCGGTGCTGGTGAGCCCGGTGGGTGCGCTGCTCGGTAGCCTCGGGCTCGGTCTGCTCGCCGGGGGAATCGCGTGGTCGCGAGCATTGCAGCGTCGCGTCGCGGCGCTCGATCACGTGGCAGGGCTTGAGTACGAATTGGTCTGGATCGCGCTCGGCGGTGGCGCGCCGGCAGAGCAAGCCTGTCGCAAGGTCATCGGAATGGTGGATCGTTTCGGGGCAGAATGGGTGTCGTTCGCCGCCTTCCGCGAGGGTGGCGCGCTGATGGCCTCGATTGCGGCCGCTGCGCGAGCCGGTATCGCGATCGGACCGTTGCTGCTCGAACAGGGGAGCGCCGTGCGGGCAGTGGCACTCGCCGACCTCGAGCGCGACGCGGAACGGTTGGGGGTGCGCATTCTGATTCCCCTTGGGGTGTGTATTTTGCCGGCCTTCATCGTGCTCGGTGTGCTGCCGGTGCTGCTCTCGATGTTCGGTGCGGTGTAAATGCAGGTGCGGCACGGGTCGATTCCGGTCCGTGAAGGTTCCAAACTGGTGCGTGTTTTACACAGAGATGGACACCGGGCGCATTTCAGTGAGATATCCCCAATCCTGGCGAACCGGACAGACCGGCATTACGGAAAGCGCGAGGATTGACGCACCGGCAGCCGCCGGGGCCGTGCGAGGCCAAGGAGAAATCCCATGCAGTCCACCCTTCATCTGGTGTCCGATCGCTCGACGCAGACCGTAGACGCGGAATGCCGTTCTGCGGATGAGACGCGCCCCGAGCTCGAGAGCGGCGCAGACCATAGCGAGACGACGCGTGAACCCGCGGTCGCAGGAATGATCGGTCTGGCGCCGTTTCTCGTGCACCGACGACGCATGCACCGCCGGCGCGACCGGGCCGCGGCCCGCGAACTCCTTGCCGACGAGCGAGGAGCGGTCACGGCGGAATATGCGATTGTCATATTGGCGGCGGTAGCGTTTGCCGGGCTGCTCGTCGCGATCATGCGATCAGGCGAGATCCGAGAAATGCTGGTGCAGCTGGTGCAAAATGCGCTCGGCTCGGTGAATTGATGCGGCCGGCGCTGCGGAATGACGATCGCGGCACGGTCACCGCCGAATTCGCGATCGTCATTCCTGCGGTGCTCGTCGTGCTCGGTCTCGTGATCGGTGGAGTATCGATTGCTGCGCACCGTATCGCCCTCGTGTCGATCGTTGCCGATGCAACACGGCTGGAGGCTCGCGGCGATACCGACGCCGCGGCCGGCGTCCTCGCGCAGCTCAGTGATCGAGCACGCATCGAACGCGACACGTCGGGGCAGATCCTGTGTCTGACCGCTCGCGACCGCCCAGGCCGTGGCCCCCTCTCGGTGGTGCAGATCGCTGCGCGGTCCTGTGCGGCTCTCACCGGAATGGGAGCGACTGCATGAGTTCGTCAGCAACGTTCGCGTGCGCGGTGGTTGCGCTCTGTCTCGGGGTACCGGTGATCGCGGCCTCGGCACATGTCGAGGCCGCGCACCGTGCTGCGGCGGCAGCGGACGCCGCAGCGCTCGCCGCCGCCGACGTGGCGGCAGGGTACGGGGGCGCGGCCGCAGCGGAGGAGCCGTGCGCGCTCGCGCAGCAGACCATTGAAGCTGCGCACGGCTCGATGACGCGATGCGATCTCGAGCCCGGAAGAGCGGATGTGCGCGTCAGTGCGGAAGTTTCGGGACCGTTCGGTGCGCTCACCGCATCCGCGCACGCAGGCTTACCGCCGATCTCGATGCTTCCCGGCGGGTTCGTCGGCGAGAACGGCTGGGCATGGCCCAGCTCGGCACCCGGCGTCACGCAGGGGTTTCACGACGGGTACGCCATCGATTTGCAGTCGACCGAAGGGGCGCCGCTCTACGCGCCGTACGCGGGCATCGTGATTCGAGTCGGAGCCGACGATGGTGGGATCCCGGAAACGTGTGCGGCGCAGCCCGACTGGTGGCGCGGTCCGAATCATGTGGTGGTCATCCGACACGAATATCGCGGCGCAGTGCTCTACAGCTCGCACAATCATGTGGCTCCAGGGTCATCGGAAGCGCTCGGTCTGGTTCCGGGGGTGCGCGTCACCGCGGGGCAGGCTGTGGCGCTCGCTGGCATGAGCGGATGCACCTCCGGCCCCCACACGCATTTCACACTCGCAACAACTGCCAGGAACACGCATCCTGATGTGAATCCATACCTCTATATAGGTGAGGAACACGGGCAGTGACGGCGCAGCTTCTGAGGTCGAACGCGGTCCGATGCGAATGTTCCCGCGAGCGCCAGACATAATATGAAGTGAACTCGCGGAGAATTCCGGAGGTGGATTCCCACGAGAGACTGTGTATCGTGTCGGAACAGAGCCCATCGTCAAGGCGAGCGGGCGGCCCGCACACTGCGTGAAGCAACGAATGGAGACCCGTGAAGGGTACGAAGAAACTCGTTATCGTCGAGTCACCGACCAAGGCGAAGACGATCGGCGGATACCTCGGCGACGATTACGAGGTCATCGCGTCGGTCGGCCATGTGCGCGATCTTGCGGAGCCGTCGGCTCTGCCCGCGGATCTCAAGAAGGGCGCGTTCGGCAAGTTCGCCGTTGACGTCGACAACAACTTCCAGCCCTACTACGTTGTCAACGACAACAAACGGAAGACGGTTTCCGAGCTCAAACGGGCACTCAAGGGAGCGGACGAGCTGTGGCTCGCCACTGATGAGGACCGCGAAGGTGAAGCCATCGCGTGGCACCTGCTCGAGGTACTGCAGCCGAAGGTTCCGGTGCACCGCATGGTGTTCCACGAGATCACGCAAGAAGCCATTGAAGCGGCCAAGCGCAACACTCGAGACCTCGATATCGCGCTGGTGGATGCGCAAGAGACCCGTCGCATTCTTGATCGACTCTACGGTTACGACATCTCACCGGTGCTCTGGCGCAAGGTTGCGCCGAAGCTCTCCGCAGGCCGTGTGCAGTCTGCGGCGACGCGTCTGGTCGTCGACCGTGAGCGCGAGCGGCAGGCCTTCAATTCGGCCGAGTACTGGGACCTCACGGCCACCTTCCGCCCGGATGCTGGCGCGCCCGACCTTACGGCGTTCGAAGCCCGACTCGTACGATTGGACGCGCAGCGCATCGCGACCGGCGGCGACTTCGGTGACGACGGCGCGCTGACCGCACGTGCGTCGAAAGCCGGAGTGATTTCTATGGGCCAGCAGCGCGCCGAGCACCTTGCGTCGCTTCTCGCAGCGGGCAGCCGTGCCGAGGTGCTCTCGGTCGAGACCAAGCCGCACACTCGCCGCCCGGCTGCGCCGTTCACGACGTCGACGCTGCAGCAAGAAGCGTCTCGCAAGTTGCGCTACAGCTCGCGTCAGACGATGTCGTTCGCGCAGTCGCTCTACGAGAACGGCTACATCACCTATATGCGAACCGATTCGCCCACGCTGTCGCAGCAGGCGATTCAGGCGGCCCGGTCGCAAGCGGCCGAGCTGTACGGAGCGCAGACCTTGCCCGAGAAGCCGCGTGTCTACACCGGCAAGGCTAAGGGTGCGCAGGAGGCACACGAAGCCATTCGTCCGGCCGGCGATACGTTCCAGCGGCCCAGCTCGCTGAAGGGCAAACTCACGCAGGGCGAGTTCGCGCTGTACGAGCTGATCTGGAAGCGCACGGTCGCCAGCCAGATGGCAGACGCAAAGGGCTCGACCGACACCGTGACCCTCGCCGTTCAAGTGAAGGAAGCCGGCTCAGCACAGGCGACGGCGGCAGAATTCACGACCAGCGGTACGGTCATCACGTTCCCGGGCTTCCTCCTTGCTTATGAAGAGGGCAAAGACGAGAAGCGCGGTGACAAGTCGGGCGATCAGAACGTCGCGTTGCCGCAGCTCTCCGCAGGTCAGCCACTGACCGTTGAAGAGCCCGAAGCCAAAGGTCACGAGACCAGCCCGCCGCCGCGCTACACCGAGGCCAGCCTGACGAAGCGTCTCGAAGAGCTCGGCATCGGCCGACCCTCGACGTACGCGGCGATCATCAGCACCATCATGGACCGCGGATACGTCACGAAGAAGGGCCAAGCGCTCGTTCCCAGCTGGATCGCCTTCTCGGTGGTGCGCCTGCTCGAAGAACACTTCTCGGCGCTTGTCGACTACGACTTCACCGCTGAGATGGAAAACGATCTCGACCGCATTGCGGCCGGTGACGCCGACCGCAGCAAGTGGCTCGGCGAGTTCTACTTCGGTACCGACACTCACCCGGGCCTGCGCGGCGTCGTCGACAACCTCGGAGAGATCGACGCGCGAGCGATCAACACGATCAAAATCGACGACCAGATCTCGCTGCGCAATGGCAAGTACGGGCCATACCTCGAAGTCTTCGATGAGAAAAGCGAGGTCGGCGAAGACGGCGTGCTTAAGCCGCGCAGCGTCAATATCCCCGATGGCCTCGCTCCCGACGAATTGACCCCCGCGCGGGCGCACGAACTCGCCGATGCCGAGCCCGCCGAAGACCGCGTGGTCGGGCTTCATCCGACGACGAACAAGCGCATTGTGGCGAAGAACGGCCGATTCGGGCCGTACGTCACGGAGTTGCTGGACGAAGGTGAGGAGCTGCCGAAGGGGCAGAAGCCTCGCACGGCGTCGCTCTTCAAGACCATGGACCCGGCGACCATCGAACTTGACTCCGCCGTGGCACTCCTCGACCTACCGCGCACCGTCGGAATTGACCCCGAGTCAGAGGCTGAGATCACGGCGCAGAATGGCCGCTACGGTCCCTACCTCAAGAAGGGCACGGACACGCGCTCGCTGCCGAGTGAGGATGCGATCTTCTCAATCGACCTCGCAGGTGCGCAAGAGCTCTTCGCCCAGCCCAAGTACGGTGCCAAGCGCGCGTCAAGTGCGTTGAAAGAATTCGACGCCGACCCGGTGAGCGGCAAGCCGATCAAGGTCAAGGACGGCCGGTTCGGGCCGTACGTTACCGATGGCGAGACGAACGCGACGATTCCCCGCGGAGACGCGGTCGAAGACATCACGTTTGAACGCGCGGTTGAACTCCTCGCGATCAAGCGCGCGAAGGGCCCTGCGAAGAAGAAGGCACCGGCGCGCAAGCCCGCAGCAAAGAAGACGGCTGCAAAGAAGCCCGCGGCCAAGAAGACGGCTGCGAAGGCATCGACCGCGAAAACAGCTGTCGACCCGGCTCGTTCCGCTGCGGCGAAGAAAGCGGCCGCAACGCGCGCCGCCAACCGCGCCGCCGCCGAAGCCGCAGCCCAGGCCGAATAGTGATTGAGATCGACCAACCGTTGAAGAGCGCATGACCGGAATCTTCATCACCCTCGAAGGTGGAGACGGCGCCGGGAAGAGCACCCAGGCCGAGCTGCTCGGCCAGTGGCTCGAGGAGCGCGGGCGCGAGGTCGTGCGCACTCGCGAGCCGGGCGGCACGCGTCTCGGGGCCGAGCTGCGACGGGTGCTGCTGCACGGTGGTGAGGAGATCGGCGACGTCGATGCCCGTGCCGAGGCCCTGCTCTACGCAGCGGATCGCGCACAGCACGTCGCCAAGGTCGTGCGACCGGCGCTCGAACGTGATGCGGCGGTGGTGCAAGACCGGTACATCGACTCTTCGCTCGCCTATCAGGGTGCCGGGCGCGTGCTTGATGTTTCGGAGATTCGCACCATCAGCGAGTGGGCGGCGGGTGGTCTGTGGCCCGACTTGACGATCCTGCTCGACCTCGATCCGTCCACCGGTGCCGAGCGACGACGTGCACGCGGGGGCACTGCCGACCGGCTCGAGGCGGAAGCGATCGAGTTCCACGCCGCGGTGCGTGATGGCTTCCGCGCGCTCGCGAAGGCGGAGCCGCACAGGTATCTCGTCGTCGATGCATCGCAGCCGGTCGACCAGATCCACACGCAGATCATCGCTCGACTCGCGACGCTCGTGACCAGGTAACCGCTCGTTTCGGTTCCTCCGCTGCAGCGATCAGCGGGGAACCGCCGCACCCGGGGCGGTCAGGTGGCCGAGACTCAGCGTAGCGTCGTCTCGAGCTGCGCCGCGGTCAGCGTGCGGTTGGCGTACACCCGACGCACTGCTGCCGGATCCGGGTTGCCCGCATCGTGTGCTCGATGACGCAGCGTAAGCCCAACCTTTTCGGCCACCGCTGCGGAAGCGCGATTTCCCTCGAGGAGAAACGCCACCACCGGAAGCGTCGGGTCAGCAGCGATCGCCGCCGCAACGGCTGTGTGAGACATCTCCGTAGCGAATCCACGGCCACGATGATCGACCGCAAAGCGATACCCCAGGTTCCAAACGTCGCCCACATGATTCCGCGTTTCGTTTGCCGCAGGGTCGCCCAGAAGACGGGTGCAGCCTCCGTAACCCACGACTTCAGCGCTATCGACGGTTTCCGCGATCCATGTTCCGAGTCTGGTTTCGTCCCAGCTCGCAGCCCAGCGCCCCAGCTGTGCCTCGGTCTCCGCGCGACGCGTGAACTCAGACACCGAGAAGAACCGCCACCCCTCAGGGTCAGCGTTGATCGTATGGAGCGCATCGATATCGGCGTCGACGGGTCGACGCAGCACCAACCGCTCCGTGACCACTCGTGTGAAGCTCATGGAGAGATCATCCCATGCAGTGCCGCGCGAACCGCCTCGCGATGTTCCTGGCCGAGGCCGCGCCCTCGGAAGCACAAACGGCTTCGGTGAGAAGAATTCCCAAGAAATCTTCCCACCGAAGCCGAATCTGCTACCGAAGTAGGCGCCACCGCCGTCGCCGGCGAAACGCGATGCGTTTAGCCGATGACGGCCACCCCTCGCTTCGCTCCGTGGGCTGGCGCCTGTAGGCGTCACCGCCGTCGCCGGCGAAACGCGATGCGTTTAGCCGATGACGGCGCCAAAGCGGTCGGGAAGCGTGGCGCGCGATGCTGCACCGAGCTCCGAGAGCGGCAGAGTGAAGCGATCCTGCACCTCGATCGTCGCATCGGCATCCGCACCATCGGTCACACCGATGCGCAGCACCGGGAAGTCGCGTCCCGAGCACAGCCCGCGGAATTTGACTTCTTCTTCGTGCGGCACGGCGACGAGCACGCGCGCCTGCGACTCCGAGAAGAGCGCCGCGGTCGCGTCGACGCCGTCGCGCGAGATGATCTCTTCGATCCACACGCGAGCGCCCACGCCAAAGCGCAGCGCGCCGTCGGTCAGCGCCTGCGCCAGGCCGCCCTCAGAGAGGTCGACGGCGCCCGAGATGAGTCCGCCCTGTGCGCCGGCGTGCAGCAGCTCAGCGAGTGCGCGCTCGTCGTCGAGCACGGCCACCGGCGGGCGACCGCCGAGGTGATCGTGCACGGTTTCGGCCCAGGCCGAGCCGTCGAGCTCGTCGCGGGTGGTGCCGAGCAGGTAGAGGTGCTCGCCTTGATCTTGCCAGCCGCTCGGCACGCGACGCGCGACGTCGTCGATGATGCCGAGCACGCCGACCACCGGGGTCGGGTAGATCGGGGTGTCGCCCGTCTGGTTGTAGAGCGACACGTTGCCGCCGGTGACGGGCACCTCGAGCGCGAGGCAGGCGTCAGAGAGGCCTTCGACGGCCTGCGAGAACTGCCACATGACCTCGGGGTTCTCGGGGCTGCCGAAGTTCAGGCAGTCGGTGACGGCGGTGGGCACGGCGCCCGAGGTCGCCACGTTGCGGTACGCCTCGGCGAGGGCGAGCTGCGATCCGACGAACGGATCGAGCTGGCAGTAGCGGCCGTTCGCGTCGGTGGCGATGGCGACGCCGAGGCCGCTCTCTTCATCGACGCGGATCATGCCTGCGCCGTCGGGGAACGCGAGCGCGGTGTTGCCGAGCACGTATTTGTCGTACTGGTTGGTGACCCACGACACGTCGGCCTGGTTCGGCGACGCCGCGACGGCGATCATCTGCGCCCGCAGGTCGTCGCCGGCCGCCGAGCGCTCGAGGCCCGACGCGTTGACGCCCGAGGCCTGCAGCTCGTCGATCCAGGCAGGGTAGGCGACAGGGCGCTCGTACACCGGGCCGTCGACGGCCACGGTCGACGGGTCGACGTTGACGATCTCTTCGCCGCGCCAGTTGATGACGAGGCGGCCGGTATCGGTCACCTCACCGAGCACGCTGGTCTCGACGTCCCACTTCGCGGTGACCGCGAGGAATGCATCGAGCTTGTCGGGGTGCACGACGGCCATCATGCGCTCCTGGCTCTCGGACATGAGGATCTCCTCAGCCGTGAGCGAGGGGTCGCGCAGCAGTACGCTGTCGAGCTCGATGAACATGCCCCCGTCGCCGTTGGCCGCGAGCTCGGAGGTCGCGCACGAGATGCCGGCAGCGCCGAGGTCTTGGATGCCCTCGACCAGCTCGCCGCGGAACAGCTCGAGGCAGCACTCGATGAGCACCTTCTCGGCGAACGGGTCGCCGACCTGCACGGCGGGGCGCTTGGTGGGGCCGCCCTCGCTGAAGCTGTCGGAGGCGAGAATCGAGGCGCCGCCGATGCCGTCGCCGCCGGTGCGCGCACCGAAGAGCACGACCTTGTTGCCGGTGCCTGAGGCGTTCGCGAGGTGGAGATCTTCGTGGCGCAGCACGCCCACGCCAAGGGCGTTGACGAGCGGGTTGGCCTGGTAGACGCCGTCGAACACGGTCTCGCCGCCGAGGTTCGGCAGGCCCAGGCAGTTCGCGTACGACGAGATGCCCGAGACGACACCGTGCACGACGCGCGCGGTGTCGGGGTCATCGATCGCGCCAAAGCGCAGCTGGTCCATGACGGCGACCGGGCGGGCGCCCATCGAGATGATGTCGCGGATGATGCCGCCGACGCCGGTCGCGGCGCCCTGGAACGGCTCGATGTACGAGGGGTGGTTGTGGCTCTCGACCTTGAAGGTCACGGCCCAGCCCTCGCCGATGTCGATGACACCCGCGTTCTCGCCCATGCCGACGAGCAGGCGCTCCTTCATCTTGTCGTTGACCTTCTTGCCGAACTGGCGCAGGTAGATCTTCGACGACTTGTACGAGCAGTGCTCCGACCACATGACGGAGTACATCGCCAGCTCGCCCGAGGTGGGGCGGCGGCCGAGGATCTCGCGAATCTGCTCGTACTCGTCGGGCTTCAACCCAAGGGCGCCGTAGGGCTGCTCCTTCTCGGGCGTCGCGATCGCATCTGCGACGGTGTCGGGGCGGGGGCCGCTCTGGGTGGCGTCGAAATCAGTCACGCTCGATGTGCTCCGGGGTTCGGTATCGGAATCGGCGGCAGAAAGACGCCGAACGTACCCGCCCAGTCTACGCGTTCGCGGCGGCGCTCGACGCCGGCGCTGCGGGTCGGTTGTGCGGCGCGATTTCAGGCCCCGGCGGTGTCGCGAAGTGACGGTCTAGGGTGGAGTTTGTCAGGAGATCAGGGGAGACTGAAACCATGAGCGATCCGAATACGCATCCGGCCGATCCGACGCCACATCCGCAGCTGCCCGACGGCGGCCCCACTGCATCGGTGCCGGGGGCGGTGCCGGATCAGCAGCACGCGCAGGTCTCCGCGCCGACCCTGCCGCAGCAGGCGGCGCCGCACGCCGCCGCACCGCAGCGCAAGCTCTCGACCTTCTTGAAGGTCAGCATCATCTTGCTTGCGGGCCTGACGATCGCGTCGATCTCGTTGCTCTTCATCGGCGACTTCGAGGGCAAGTTCGAGCGGGTCTTCTCGACGTTCGCCCTTTTCGCCGTGTTCGTGCTCTTCACCGCGCTCGATACGCGCCGCGAGCAGAAGTCGGAGTGGTACGCGCCGGTCGCGCTCATCGCCAACGCGTATATTCTCGGCCTGCTGCTCATCGTGATCTGGATGACGCCCTACGACTCCTTCTCCCTGCTGTGGGAGATCTTCTGGAAGTCGATCTTCGTGATCTTGGTGACGCGCCTGGTGATTCTGTGCGCGCAGCTGCTGCTCAAGGTCGGCACCCGCCACTCCGACACGATCACGAAATTCGCCTTCGTGACGAGCGTGCTTGCCGTGCTGTCGGGCATTCTGTTCACGGCTCCCGTGGGCATCGACGCTTTCGACCTGCACATCCCTGACATGTACTGGAAGATCGCGACGGCGATCCTCATCTTGACCGCGCTCGGCCTGTCGATCACCCTGCTGCTGCGGTGGTTCTACGGTGCCGATGAGCGCGACGCCGCACGTGCGCGCCGGCTTGAGCAGCACGCCGCTGCCGCGGCCTACCGTGCCGAGGGCGGCCAGTCGCAGCCGACGCAGCACCGTGCGCAGCAGCTGCAGACGCAGACCGGCGTGCACCCGGCGCCGCAGTCACCGGCGCAGTCGCAGCCTGCCCAGCCGTTCGCGTCATCGGCGCCCGCTGCGGGTCAGGCGCCGCTGCTCCCATGGCCGACGTTCGCGGACGGTAGGCCGATTCCGGCCGGCGCCGACGGCCAGCCCGACTTCTCGGTGCCGGGGGCTCCGCTTCCGCCGCACCAGCAGTAACGCTGTTCGATTGCCGTTCTGCCCCGCTTCCGTCAGGGTCGCGGGGCAGAACTGTTTCTGCGCCGTGCGAGGGTCAGATCTCACCCCAATCAGCGGAGTTTCAACAGATTGCGGATCGAAACCTCGGGCGGTTTCAGGTGGTCGT
>NZ_JHBW01000068.1 GCF_001273845.1 Leucobacter musarum subsp. musarum | reverse complement strand
GGGCGCGCCGCACACCCGAAATGCCACTCCACCGATGCGTAGGCTCCCGTTTCCCCCATCGCATGTCTTTCGCGGGTGCTTAGATGGACGGGTGAATGACCCCTCCATCGCTTCGGCACTCCCCTCCCCCGCAGACTTCAGCTTCACGGTCGAGCATCGACTCGAATCAGGTGGCGCTATCGGGAGCGACGGCTCCCCCCTGGGGCGTGCGGGCACGATCCACACCCCGCACGGCGACATCCAAACGCCCGCGTTCATCCCGGTGGGTACGAAAGCGACGGTCAAGTCGCTGCTTCCTGCAACCGTGACCGAGCTTGGTGGCCAAGCCGTACTCGCCAACGCGTACCACCTGTTCTTGCAGCCGGGCAGCGACCTCGTCGATGAGGCCGGCGGTCTCGGCAAGTTCATGAACTGGGATGGACCGACGTTCACCGACTCAGGCGGATTCCAAGTGATGTCGCTCGGCGTCGGGTTTAAGAAGGTGATCTCGATGAGTGAAACAATGCACTCCGATGCCGAGGTCATCGCCAAGAACAAAGAGCGCCTGGCGCACGTTGATGAAGACGGCGTCACGTTCAAGTCGTTCTTGAACGGCGACAAGCATCGCTTCACCCCCGAGGTCTCGATGCGCATTCAGCACGAGCTCGGCGCCGACATCATCTTCGCGTTCGACGAGTGCACGACCCTGCTCAACACGCGTGCTTATCAAGAGGATTCCGTCGCGCGCACCGAGCGCTGGGCAGTCCGTTGCCTGGACGAGCACGCGCGTCAGACCTCATCTCGCACGCACCGCCCGTACCAGGCACTCTTCGGTGTCGTGCAGGGTGCGCAATACGAAGACCTGCGTCGCCAAGCGGCGTCCGGGCTCGCTCACCTGACCGGAGCCGACGCGACGGATCAGCAGTTCGACGGTTTCGGTATCGGCGGCGCGCTCGAAAAGAGCGAACTCGGCACGATCGTTGGCTGGGTCTCCGATGAACTCCCCGAGTCGAAGCCGCGACACCTACTCGGTATCTCGGAACCGGATGATCTGTTCGCCGGGATCGCTGCCGGCGCAGATACGTTCGACTGCGTCGCCCCGTCGCGCCAGGCGCGAGGTGGCACGATGTACTCGTCGCGCGGCCGCATCAACGCGAAGTCGGCGGGTCAACGCCGCAGCTTCGAATCGCTCGACGCGGAATGCGATTGCTACACCTGCGAGAACTACACCGCTGCATACTTGCACCACCTGTTCAAAGCGAAGGAGATGCTCGGTTCGACGCTGGCGACGATTCACAACGAGCGGTTCATCGTGCGTCTCGTCGAGCGCATTCGCGCGAGCATCATCGACGACACCTTTGCCGAGCTGCGTGACGAGGTGCTCGGACAGCAGTACGGGGTGGAGTACGCTCGGCAAGCGGCTGCCCGGTATGCATCGCAACGCTAGGTGATGCGGAGAGTTCGCCCGACACTGCCGTGTGCGGCAGCTGTCGGGCGAACATCAGCGAGTGAAGTTCGCTATTCGTCGACGCGACCGACGCCGAGTGCCCCGCGAATCATGTCGAGGTTCAGCTTGGCCGCGACTCGGGCGCCGCCGCCCGCAGCGATGATCAACTGCTGCGGACCGGGCGGCACGATATCGCCGACGCCATAAATTCCTCGGATCGACGATTCACCGCGATCGTCGACCTCCAGAAGCCCCCAGCCGTCTCGAGCAATATCGAGATCGCCGAGGAATTCCACCGGGGCATGCCACCGCGGCCGCACGAACCCGCCGACGCGCGGAATCACGGTGCCGTCGGCCAGTCGCACTCCGGTCATCTCCGCGCGTTCGCCGACGATATCGTCGATCGGACGTCGCTCGACACGGATACCGATGCGACCGAGCTGTGCTTCTTGCTCAGCACGCACAGTGTCGGCACCGTTGGTGAACACGATGAGGTCAGAGCTGAAGCGACTAATCAGCAACGCTCGCGCGAAGACGTCGGTCGTCTCTCCAATGAGTGCCAATGGCTTATCGGTCTTCTCGAACCCATCGCATTCCACGCAGCTATGTAGCGCCGTTCCGTAGTAGGCACGAATCATGGGGAGCGCTGGCAGCTCTTCCGTAAGCCCGGCGGCGATGAGTACTCGACGCGCCGTGTACTCGACGTCGGCAGCGCCGCGAATGCCCGCAGCGCGCACCGTGAACCCGATTCCGTCGGGGAACCCTGCTGCACGCGCCTCGGCCTCGTCGAGCGGAACCACCTCTCGTACGATTGCCTGCGCATACAGCGCGGTCGGGTACGCCGTGAATTCTTCCCGGCCAAGCCGACGGAGTTCGAGCGGTGAAGCACCATCGCGTGTCAAAAAACCGTGCGATCGCAGCGTCGCCGAATGACGCGGGCGATTGCTATCGATGATTGCGATGCGTCGATTCGCACGCACGAGTTGCAGCCCGGCGGACAGCCCAGCCGGGCCTCCCCCGATGATTGCGACACCGATCGGTGCTTCAGCCGTCGTCATACTCCTGCTCCGCGTGTTCGGAATCAGCCCGCGAGCTGGGCTTCCAGACGGCTCAAGCGTGCCAGCGACTCATCGCGGCCGAGCAGTTCGAACGACTCGAACAGCGGAGGCGAAACGCGCCGCCCGGATGCCGCGACTCGTAGCGGGCCGAACGCGAGGCGGGGCTTGATGCCGAGCCCATCGATGAGAGCCGACTGCAGGGCTTCCTGGATGCGTTCCGTCGACCACTCGTCTTCTGCAATGGGGTCGAGCGCCGCGATGCTCGCGGCGAGCACCTGTGGCGCGTCGTCTTTGAGGGAGGCGAGCGCGTCGTCTTCGTAGGCGAGATGCTCGGTCGTCGTGAACAGGAATCCGAGCATTCCGACGACGTCGGAGAGCACGGTCACCCGGCTTTGCACCAGCGGAACGGCGCGCCGGATGATATCGCGCTGCGCCTCCGTGGGTTCAATCTGCAGTGCGCCCCCAGCGATGAGGTAGGGCAGAATCCGCTGACCGAAGTCCTCCTCCGACAGCAGTCGGATCTGGTCGGCGTTGATCGAATCGGCCTTCTTCTGATCGAAGCGGGCCGGATTGGGGTTGACGTTGGCGACGTCGAACGCCGCCACCATCTCATCGCTGGAGAAGACGTCGCGATCCGGAGCCAACGACCAGCCGAGCAGCGACAGGTAGTTGAGCAGCCCCTCAGGAATGAAGCCGCGCGAGCGGTGATGCAGCAGGTTAGACTCGGGGTCGCGCTTCGAGAGCTTCTTGTTGCCCTCGCCCAGCACGTAGGGCAGGTGGCCGAACTGCGGGATCGCCTGGGCGATGCCGAGCTCGACCAGCGCGCGGTGCAGCGCGATCTGCCGCGGCGTGGACGAGAGCAGATCTTCGCCGCGGAGCACGTGCGTGATGCCCATGAGCGCGTCGTCAACCGGATTCACCAGCGTGTACAGCGGAGCACCGTTGGGGCGCACGACGACGAAGTCGATAGTGGAACCCGCAGGGAAGGTGATGTCGCCGCGCACGAGATCGGTGAACGACAAATCGGTGTCGGGAACGCGGAACCGCAGGGCGGGCTCGCGGCCCTCGGCACGGAACGCGGCACGCTGCTCGTCGGTGAGATCGCGATCGAAGTTGTCGTACCCGAGCTGCTTCGGGCGACCCGCGGCGATGTTGCGCGCATCGATCTCTTCGGCAGTGGAGTAACTTTCGTAGAGGTACCCGCCCTCGCGGAGCTGGGCGATCACCCCCTGGTAGATGTCACCGCGCTGCGACTGACGGTACGGGCCATTCGGGCCACCGATATCGATGCCCTCGTCCCAGTCGAGACCCAGCCACCGCAGTGAATCGATGATCTGGCCGTAGCTCTCTTCGCTGTCGCGCGCGGCATCCGTGTCTTCGATGCGGAAGACGAAGGTGCCGCCGGTGTGCCGGGCGTACGCCCAGTTGAACAGTGCGGTGCGCACCATGCCGACGTGCGGCGTACCGGTCGGCGACGGGCAAAAGCGAACACGGACATCGGCTCCGGTCGCAGTGGAAAACTGGGGGCTCTCGGTGTGTGACATCAACGTCAGTCTAGCGTCGTGCAGGCTCCCGTAGGCGAACGGTGCACACGACGCCCGCAACGATGAGCACCGCCGCGACGCTCGAGAGCACGGGGAATCCTCCGGTCGCGAAGAGCACACCAGATACGGCGCCGAAGAGCGCGCCCGCCGCGTTCATCGCGGTATCGGCCTGCCCTTGGCGTGCCGGTCGATCGGCTGCGGGAGTGAGTGCGGTGACCAGCGCCGCGCCCGCGACCGTCACGAGGCTCCACCCCACGCCGAGCAGCACCAGTGAAATCTGCACGGCGGGCACGGACTCGCCGCCGAGTGCGGTGCCGATCGCCGCGAGGGCGAGCAGCGCGAATCCCGCGAGCACCACAGGCACCGCACCGAAGCGCCCAGCGGCCAGGCCGACCAGGGGCGACAGTGCGTACATGCCGGCGATGTGCAGACTGATCGTGATGCCGACGAGCTCGATGCTGCCGCCGTGGTGCGTCAGGTGCAGCGGCGTCATCGCCATGATGCCCACCATGACCGCGTGCCCGATCGCCACGGCGGCGATGGCGAGGATCTGAGCCGTACGCGCACCCGGCGCGACCGACGGCACGGTGCGCGACGGTGCCGCGAGCACGACCCCGAGCTCAGTCTCACGGCCGACGTCGACTGCCGCGCGGCGCCGCGCTTCAAGCAGTGGGTCCGGTCGAAGACCACCCCAGACTACGAGCCCCGCCGCGAGCTGCGCGACGATCGTGAACAGGAAGATGCCCGAGAGCGGATGCAGACCCAGCGCATGCCCGATGGACTCACCCGGGCCGATCAGATTCGGTCCGATGACCGCGCCGACGGTGATCGACCAGACGACGGATGAGAGGTCTCGTGCGCGCTGCGCCGGGCTCGCAAGGTCGGTCGCGGCGAACCGCGCTTGCAGTTGCACAGCGGCCGCAATGCCGAGCACCGCGAGGCCGACAAACAGCAGCCCGCCGAGCTCCGCGCCGGCCGCGATGATGACGAGCGCCGCACCGGCGACAGCGCCTAAATTGCCTGAGGCGAGCGCCACGCGACGCCCGCGGCGAGCCGCGAGGCGGGCCAACGGAATCCCCGCGAGGGCAGCCCCCACGGCGTTCATCGTCGACCCGAACCCCGAGAGTGCCGGATTGCCGGTGACCTCGGAGATCAGCAGTGCCCCTGCCGACAACGATGCGCCCACCCCGAGGCCGCCGAGCACCGTGGCGGCTGCGAGCACCGCGACCGTGCGGCGCTGCACGCGGTGCGGCGCGATCACCTTAGACAGGCTGACCGACTGCTTCGAGATGCCAGGCCGACCCGTCGACCGCGGCGAGTAGACGCTTGGCGAGCCGCACCTGCGGGCTCTCGTTGGCGGTCGACATCGACACCAGCCCGATCGTGCGGTATCGCGGCGGGTCGAGCGGCAAGGCGCGCGCGTCTTCGGGCAGGATGCGCGCTGCAGCCAGTGCCAGGCCCGGAACCAGCGCGACCGCTCCACCTGCCGCGGCCATCGCGAGCATCGCGGGCACGTTGTCGGTCTCCTGGATGATGTCGGGCTCGAAGCCGGCGTCGGCGGCTGCAGCGAGCAGGTGGCCACGGCACTTCTCGCATCCGGCGATCCAGTGCTCTGCAGAGAAGTCGCCGAGCCGTGCGGTCGATTCGCCGGCCGCTCGCTCATCAGAGGCGACCAGGTGCACTTCTTCGCGCCACAGCGGCAAGAACGCGCTGCCCGCCGGAAGTTCTGCCGCACCCTCGTAGTCGAAGATGAGGGCGCAGTCGACCTCACCGTCGCGCAGCATTGCCGTGGCCGCAGGCGGTTCGGCTTCCCGGTACTGCAGCGCCACGTCGGGCGCTTCGATCGCGAGCTGACGCATGAGGGTGGGAACGACCGTTGCGCTCGCGCTCGGGAATCCGACGAGGCGCAGGGTGCCCGCACGTTCCCCCCGCAAGTCGTCGATCGCCGCCAGCGCCGCATCGATTTCGGTGACGACGGTGCGCCCGTGATCCGCGAGAATGCGGCCCGCGGTCGTCAGTCGGATTCCACGGCCGTTGCGCTCGATGAGCGGCACGGCCAAGCGGGTCTCCACGCGCTTGATGCGCTGGCTCACCGCGGGCTGGCTCAGCCCGAGGCTCTGCGCCGCGGCCGTGAGCGAACCTGTGGTGGCGAGTGCATGGAGAATGCGAAGCTCGGTCGAGTCGATCGACCCGAGCGGATCGGCAGTGCGCGTCGTACTCATGAGAGCAGTGTACACGAGACATAACTTAAAGCAAAGCAAAGCATAAGAATGATTCCATTTCATTATGCCTTGCGCTCTTCTAGCCTGGCGTGATGATCTCCCTCCCCGCGATCGCCGACGTGCAGGCGCAGTTCCCTCGAGTTCCCGGATACCTGTCGGCTTGCACCGCCGGCCTCCCCGCTCACGTCACGACCGACGCGGTGCGTGCATTCGTGGATGTGTGGGCGTCGGGGCGCATGCGCGCCGACACGATCAGCGAGCAGGTCGAGCAGTGCCGTGCACTTTACGGGCGACTCGCCGGGGTACCCGCCCACCGGGTCGCCGTGGGCACTCAAGCCTCTCAGTTCGCATCGATCGTCGCGACGGCCGTGCCCGACGGCGGGGAGGTGCTCTGCGTCGTCGGCGACTTCGCCTCACTCACGCACCCGTTCGAACAGCTTGCCCGGCGCGGCGTGCGCGTGCGTTACGCCCCGCTCACCGAGCTCGCCGCGTCGGTGCGCCCGACAACGGACCTCGTCGCGTGGTCGCACGTGCAATCCGCGTGCGGATCGATCGCGGACTCCTCGTCGATCGCCCGCGCTGCGGCATCAGCCGGCGCGCGCACGTGCGTCGACCTCACCCAGGCGCTCGGCTGGCTCCCCGTCGACGCGGGAGACTTTGATTTCACCATCTGCCACGCGTACAAGTGGCTGAGTGCTCCGCGTGGCTCTGCGTTCCTCACCGTACGAGAGGGCCTCGACGACGACCTAGTGCCGCTCGCCGCGGGATGGTGCTCGGCAGATGATCCCTGGTCGTCGTGCTACGCCGGGCACACACCGCTCGCCGCGGGCGCCGGACGGTTCGACCTCTCCCCCGCGTGGCCGGTCATCGGCGGCACCGTAGCGGCGCTCGACACGATGGTCGGCATCGACCCGGCAGCGGCGCACGCGCATGCGGTCGGCTTGGCGTCGCAGGCGCGTGAGCAGCTCGGGATCGCCAGAGCAGCGAACGACCCGGGCGCCACTGGCCGTTCGGCGATCGTCACCTGGGCTGACCCCGACGGGCTTGACCTCGCGGCGATGACGCGCGCCGGCATCGTGGCCTCCGGCCGCGCCGGGAACGCCCGCGTCGCCTTCCATCTCTGGAACACGACCGACGACGTCGACCTGCTGGTCGCAGCGCTCGGGCGCTGACTCGGGCGCTTAGCCGGCGGCGGCGAAGGCTTCGGCTTCGGCCTTGTCTTGCTCCGTCGCGACCAGCTGGCCGCAGGCACCGTCGATCTCCTTGCCGCGGGTGTCGCGCAGCGTCGTCGGGATGCCGGCAGCATTCAACCGGTCGACGAACTCGCGCGTGACCTCACGGGTCGACGACGTCCAGATGGAGCCCGGCGTCGGGTTCAGCGGGATCGGGTTCACGTGCACCCAGCCGCGCCCACGCGCATTGAGCTTCTCGGCGAGCAGGTCGGCGCGCCATGCGTGGTCGTTCATGTCTTTGATGAGCGCGTACTCGATCGAGACGCGTCGACCCGTCGTCTCGTAGTAGTGGTACGCCGCGTCGAGCACCTCCTCGACCTTCCATCGGCTGTTCACCGGGATCAGGTCGTCGCGCAGCTGGTCGTCGGGGGCGTGAAGCGACAGCGCGAACGTGATGGGGATGTTCTCGTCCGCGAGCTTGCGGATGGCGGGGGCGAGCCCCACCGTCGACACCGTGATGCCACGAGCCGACATGCCGAGGCCCTCGGGCGACGGTGCGATCATGCGGTGCACCGCATTCATCACGCGCTTGTAATTGGCGAGCGGCTCACCCATGCCCATGAAAACGATGTTGTTGACACGCTCGGGTTCGGCACCGTTGCCCTCGCGGCGCTTGCGGCCGAGGCCGCCCTCGGCGATGACGCGGTTGGCCTGCACGATCTGGTCAAGAATCTCGGCCGTCGACATGTTGCGCGTCAGGCCGGCCTGGCCGGTGGCGCAGAACGGGCAGTTCATGCCGCAGCCGCACTGGCTGGAGACGCACAGGGTGATACGACCCGGGTAGCGCATGAGCACGGACTCGACGAGCGCACCGTCGAACAGGCGCCACAAGAATTTGATGGTGTCGCCGTCGTCGGTGACGAGGCGCTTCACCTCGGTGAGCAGCGGCGGGAAGAACGCCTCGGCGAGCTCCTCGCGGCGGTCCTTCGGCAAATCGGTCATCTGCTCGGGGTCGGTGGTGCGGTGCTCGAAGTAGTGCTTCGAGATCTGCTTGGCACGGAACTTGGGCACGCCCATCTCGACGACCTTCGCCTCGCGCTCTTCGAGCGTCAGGTCAGCGAGGTGCGTAGCGGGCTGCTTCACGCGGGGTGAGGCGAACTGCAGCGTCGGGCGGCCGTCGGGGCCGGCGATCTGCTTCCAACCCTCGGCCTTCGGGCGCACCTGCGGGCGCGACGCCGCACCGGCCGCGGCGGGCCGGGTCTTGATCAGCGGCGTGCTCTTGGGGGCGCGATCATGGTTGAGCTTGTTGGGATCCACACCGTCTATTGTCGCAGGTCGCGGCGCGGGCCGATCACAGCAGGCGCGAACGGATCAGGAAGCGACGACCTTCCGGCGCTTCGAGGGAGAACCCGCTGCCGCGCCCGGGCACCGCGTCGACGGTGAGGTGGGTGTGCGCCCAGACGCCGAACTGCTCGCGCGACATCCAGAACCCGATCTCTCGCGATTCGGGCGCGGGATCGCCTCCCGCAGCGGCTTCCACAGCTGCAGCGGGCAGTTCGAGCGTGCCGAGCAGCACGTCTTGATCGCCCGTGCGGAACTCGCCGCGCTGGTAGCACATTGGCGAGCTGCCGTCGCAGCAGCCGCCGGACTGGTGGAACATGAGCGGCCCGTGCATCGCCCACAGCTGTTCGATCAGGCGCAGCGCGTCCGGCGTGAAGGCGAGTCGGCTTTCCGACTCCCCCGCGACCTCAGGTCGCGCTGCGATGGTGCCGGGAAGCTCTGCCGTACCCGCGGGGGCAGGAGGTGCCGGCGATCCGGACACGGTACACGCGTCGCCGATGTTCGTCGGCGACGAAACTGATTCTGGAGCACTCATGAGCGCGTTCCTCTCCGCGGCCGCACTGCCGCTGCTGCTCCCCAGCCTACGCCGGGTGTGGGGATGGGCCCCGCCGCTGTAGGCCTCGGGGCCCATCCGGTCTCACGCCGCCGCGAGGCGGAGCACGACGCGACCATCGATCTTGCCGGCGCGCATCTCGTCGAGCACGTCATTGACGTCCTCGAGCGGGCGCTCTGCGACGGTCGGGTGGATCAGGCCGCGCGCATAGAAGTCGAGCGCCTCGATCATGTCTTGCCGCGTGCCCACGATCGAGCCGCGGATGGTGAGGCCCTTGAGCACGATGTCGAAGATCGGCGCGGGGAAGTCTCCCGGCGGCAGACCGTTGAAGACAATGGTGCCGCCGCGGCGGGTCATGCCGATCGCCTGCCCGAAGGCGGAGGGGTGAACGGCCGTGACGAGCACCCCATGCGTGCCGCCGGTGAGTCGCTGGATCTCGGCCACTGGATCGGTCTCGCGAGCGTTCACTACGACCTCGGCTCCGTGGCGCTGCGCGAGCGCAAGCTTCTCGTCGGAAATGTCGACCGCGGCGACGCGCATACCCATCGCCACGGCGTATTGCACGGCAATGTGCCCAAGCCCACCGATTCCCGAGATAACGACCCACTGCCCGGGCCGCACCCCCGTCACCTTCAGCCCCTTGTAGACCGTCACCCCGGCGCAGAGCACCGGTGCGACCTCGACGGGGTCGGAACCGGCTGGCACCACCGCAGCGTAGGCGGCGTCGACGAGCATGTACTCGGCGAACGAGCCGTCGACGGAGTATCCGCCGTTCTGCTGCTGCTCGCAGAGCGTCTCCCACCCGGTGCGGCAGAATTCGCAGTGACCGCAGGCGGACCAG
Organism: Leucobacter musarum subsp. musarum; assembly: GCF_001273845.1. Lineage (GTDB taxonomy): Bacteria > Actinomycetota > Actinomycetes > Actinomycetales > Microbacteriaceae > Leucobacter > Leucobacter musarum. The sequence goes on along the minus strand of NZ_JHBW01000068.1, from coordinate 153,581 downwards.
AGCCACGCATTGCCCACGAGGTCGCCGACCGCGACGTTCGTCACGCCCTCACCGATCGCTTCGACAATGCCAACGCCCTCGTGTCCGGGGACGAACGGGGGGCTCGGCTGCACGGGCCAATCCCCCTCGACGGCGTGCAGGTCGGTGTGGCAGACCCCCGTGGTCAACACGCGAACGAGCGCCTGGCCCGGCCCGGGCGTCGGGATCTCCAGCGCCTCGACATCGAGGCGGGCGCCGAAGGCGGGCACGGATGCCCCACGCATCGTTGCGCCATCTGTGCGGGCATCGGCCGATCGTGCGGTGGTCTGAATCGGAAGCGTCGTACTCATCGTGCGGTGTCCTTTCTCAGTGCGGATGCGGGGTGGCTCGTCGGCTTAGAAGAAGCCATCGGCCGTCTCGCGGTAGCTCACGAGCAGATTCTTCGTCTGCTGGTAGTGGTCGAGCATCATCAAGTGGTTCTCACGGCCGATGCCGCTCGATTTGTAGCCGCCGAACGCGGCGTGCGCCGGGTAGGCGTGGTAGTTATTCACCCACACGCGGCCCGCCTGGATCGCGCGGCCGGCGCGGTACGCGGTGGTGCCGTTGCGGCTCCAGACGCCGGCGCCCAGGCCGTACAGGGTGTCGTTCGCGATGCGGATCGCGTCGTCGAAGTCCGTGAACGTCGTGGCCGAGACGACGGGCCCGAAGATCTCCTCCTGGAAGATGCGCATCGAGTTGTCGCCGCGGAAGATGGTCGGCTGAATGTAGTACCCGCCCGAGAACTCGCCGCCGAGATCTTCGACGCCACCGCCGGTCAGCACCTGCGCGCCCTCCTGACGGCCGATGTCGAGATACGACTTGATCTTCTCGAACTGGTCGTTCGATGCCTGGGCACCGACCATCGTGTCGGTGTCGAGCGGATTGCCGCGGGTGATGCGCTCGGTGCGCTCGACGACCGCGTCGAGGAAGTCGTCCGCGATCGACTCATGGATGAGCGCGCGCGACGGGCAGGTGCAGACCTCTCCCTGGTTCAGCGCGAACATCGTGAATCCCTCTTGGGCTTTGTCCCAGTACGCGTCGTCTTGGGCGCGCACGTCCTCGAAGAAGATGTTCGGGCTCTTGCCGCCGAGCTCGAGGGTGACCGGGATGATGTTGTCGGATGCGTACTGCATGATCAGGCGGCCGGTGGTCGTTTCGCCGGTGAAGGCGATCTTGCGGATCCGCGGGTTCGATGCGAGCGGCTTGCCGGCTTCGGCGCCGAACCCGTTCACAATGTTCACAACACCGGCGGGCAGCAGGTCCCCGATGAGTTCGAACAAGAACAGGATCGACGTGGGCGTCTGCTCCGCGGGCTTCAGCACGATGGCGTTGCCCGCGGCCAGTGCGGGAGCGAGCTTCCAGACCGCCATCAAGATGGGGAAGTTCCAGGGAATGATCTGGCCCACCACGCCCAGCGGCTCGTGGAAGTGGTACGCGACGAGATCCTCGTCGATCTGTGAGACCCCGCCCTCTTGCGCGCGGATCGCTCCGGCGAAGTAGCGGAAGTGGTCGATCGCGAGCGGAATGTCGGCGTTCAGCGTTTCACGGACGGCCTTGCCGTTGTCCCAGGTCTCGGCGACCGCAATGGCCTCCAGATTCTGCTCGATGCGATCCGCAATGCGGTTCAGGATCACCGCGCGCTCTGCGGGGCTCGTACGCCCCCACGCTGGTGCTGCGGCGTGGGCCGCATCGAGCGCCGCCTCGATGTCTTCGGCAGTGCCGCGGGCCACCTCGCAGAATGCCTTACCCGTCACGGGCGTGATGTTCTCGAAGTACTGGCCCTTTACCGGCGCCACCCACTCGCCGCCGATGTAGTGCTCGTAGCGCGACTTGAAGGTCACGAGCGAATCCGGGTGCCCGGGTGCTGCGTACACGGTCATGGTGCATCTCCTCTGACGTCGTTGTCGGTGCCGATCACTCGGTGAGGATCGGTTGCGACGACGGTACGTCTGCGGACGTTGCACGCACGTTGCGCGCGTGTTTCGCGGCGGTTATCCGAGCTGTTCGAGTCGGGCGACGACGCGGGCGCGCTTGGGCGACATCGGCGGCAGCACCTGCAGCAGGGTCTCCCACACCTGCGCATCGTCGGACGCCCAGTTCTGCGCGTAGGCGAACAACGCATCGGGGGCGGCCGACTGCAGCATGGACTCCCGCAGGGTCGCATCGACCGATGCCCGCAGCTCCTCGACGACGGGCGCACTCGAGGCGGGAAGCACCGGACCTTCATAGGCCGCGAGCGCCAAGCGATGGGCGCCGCGTCCGAGTGCCTCGAGGCTCTCGGTGGCGTCGACCCGCACGCCGGGCTCGAGCCGGTAGGGCCGGGAAGCGAGAGCGAGCCCCGTATCGTGCTGCTCGAGCCACTTGCGCAGGCGCACCATCTCCGGGCGGAGCGTGCCCTCTGCTCCGTCGTGCCCGTAGATCTGCCGGGCGAGCGCAGTGGCACCGAGCCCGCGCGGTGACGCAGCCAGGGCGAGCAGGATCTCGGCGTGCCGACCCGCGACGGGCAGAGCGCGGCCTCCGCACTCGAGCACGGCGGGGTCGCGACCGAGCACGACGAGGCGCGGTGCGGGGCCTGCAGAGGCGATGGGCGCCCGAGGCCGTCGGCTGCTCGTGCGGGCACCGCGATCCTGCTCCATGCGCCGTCTGAGAGCCGCGAGCTGTAGTTCGGCCTCGACCGCGGCCACTGTCGCGTCCATGAGCGGCATCAGGTGCGGAGACGCGGCGCCGTCGCCGCCCGTCACGTCGATGACACCGATGATGGCGCCGCTTACCGGGTCGTGCACCGGCGCCGCGGTACAACTCCACGGGTGCACCGCGCGCGAGTAGTGCTCGGCACCGAGCACCTGCAGGGCGTGGTCGAGAGCGAGCGCACTCCCGGGCGCGCTCGTGCCGACCGCGCGCTCGGACCAGTCCATGCCCGCACGGAACCCCATATCTTCCGCACGGGTGCGCAGTCGCGCGTCTCCGTCGACCCAGAGCAGCCGACCGGACGCGTCGCCGAGCGCGACAATGAATCCCGACTCGCTTGCCTCCTCGAGCAGCAGGCGGCGCACCACCGGCAGCGCCTCGCCGATCGGGTGCGTCCGCTGCAGATCGACGAGCGCGTCGGCATCGATCGCCGGGCGGTCGGGCACGCGGTCGGGGTCGACGGTGTGATGCTGCGCTCTGAGCCAGGACTCCAGCACGAGGGGGCGCACCGCGGTGGCCTGTGCGAACTGAGCTCGGCCGTCAGAGTCGAGCACGATTCCTCGATCTGCCACGAACCGCTCGTGCGCGCGTTCGAGCATTCGCCGTCGCTCCAGCGCCGATTCCCCGCGCCGCAGCGCCTGCCAGGTGTGAGACATCACGACCCCCTCCTCGCGGTCCCGAATGCTCAGAGCGTACCCGACTCGGCTTGCATCGTGCCGAGCGTTACACGTCGCCTCGCTGCAGATCGAGCATGCCGGGGTGACGCCGCGGGTCGGCCCGGTTGCGCAATCCCGCCGCCGCGCACCAGGTGAGCACGCACTCGGGAGGGCTGACATCTTCGATACCCGCACGGTATCCGACGAGCGCGACTGCCCCGATGAGGGCCGTCAGTGGGCGGGCCGTGCCGGCGATCTGCACGCGGGCATAGTCGGTGCCGGATCGCAGCATCAGCCGAGTGACCGCGCTCCAGGGCAGATCGATGTCTCGTGAGCCGATCGCGGCCGTAAGCCCGTGGGGCGTGACTCTCAGGTGCAGCGTGCCGGCACTCACTCGGAGCACGGCGGCCAGCACGAAGAATGCCGCGATGCCGATCACCGCAGAGATCCACACCACCTGCCAGCGCGGCAGCCAGTCTCGCTCAGTGCCGGTGAGTGCGATGAGCAACGCGACCGCCGCGGTTCCCGCACACACGATGGTGCCGACCAGCAGCGCAACGAACACGCCGAACGGCAATGCGAGCGCCCGCACGCGCAGCACGGCCTCGGCACCGTCGGCCACAACGACCCACCCAACGGGCCGGTTCGCCCGCCTGCTCACGGTTCGCGATGCGCGCCGCGGTACAGCCCCAGGAGCGCGCTGATGCCGCCGGAGCGCCAATGCTCGAGTTGTGCCCGCGCGCCACCGCCCTGCTTCCGACGTTCGATGAAGGCTGTCACCAGTGCGAGGTCGCCCGCGCGTTCGAGCTCGGGTGCGACGTGGACGAGCAGCGCGTCGACGACGTCGAAAGCCGGTCGCGGATCACCGGAAGTCGGATCGACCAGCACCGACTCGAGCCCGTTACGCGCCGCTACCCAGTGTGCGCCGCGCAGGTGGTCGCGCTGCGGTTCTTCGACCACCGTGCCGAGCTCATGCTCGCGCAACGCCCGAGCGACCAGGGCCCGGAAGAGCAGCCCGTACGCGACCGCGTCGCCCGCGGCCAACTGGGAATCGGCGAGGCGGGCTTCGATGGTCGGGTACTTGTCGGAGAGCCGAACGAGCCAGTTCACGAGTCCACCGTCGAGCAGGGCGCCCGAGCGCACCAAGCCGGAGACGACGCGATCGTATTCGGCCGCGTCGTCGAACTTCGGCGGGTACCCCGAGGTCGGCCACTGCTGAATCGACATGAACCGCCAGTCGGCGTAGCCGGTCTCTTCACCGAGCCAGATCGGCGAGTTCGCGGTCAACGCGACGAGTGCCGGCGACCACGGTGCGATACGCGCGATCGCACCGACGCCGGCATCTCTCGAGGGCACCTCGACGTGCACGTGTGTGCCCGTCGAGTAGTAGCGCGTCACCATGCCGCGCATCGCCGATTCGATGTCGCGGTAGCGCTGCTTGCCGACTCGCGTACCGTGCCGTTCACCCCCGAGCGGAGGCAGACCGGACCCCGCGAGCACGACGCCCTCGCTATCAGCGGCGTCGGCGGCGGCGACCCGGAACTCGCTCAGGGCATGCAGCGCCTGCGCGCTCGACTCGCACACCGGAGTTGCGGTCTCCAGCTGGCAGTGAAAGTACTCGTGCTCCGCAAGCCGGCCCGGTAGCGCGGCGATCATCTCGTCGACGGCATCGCGGGGCACACCGGTCTGCGCGTCGAGCAGCAGGTACTCTTCTTCGACGCCGAATCTCGGCGACGCGGCGGGGGTCGCAGCCATCTCAGCACCTGCTCCTTCGTCGGGAGATTCCAGTGTGGCACAGGCCGTTCGCCTCAGGACCACGGCGCGTCACGAAGCGTGCTCGCCGGCTGGCATCGAACGCGATCGACCGCTACCCGGTGCCGAAGAGCCCAGCACCGTGGCGCGTGAGCACGCGATAGGCGTCGCCGAAGTTCTGGGGCGGACTTGCGCGCTCCTCGGGGGTGCCGTATCGCGAGAGTAGCAGCCCAATGAGGCCCTTCGCCGGCGGGCTGAGCGGTCGCATCGGGTGTGCGTCAGCCGGATGCGGACCCGCTTCTCCACTCGGAGGAACGTACGCCGCCGACGTCTGCGGCCAGTCGGCGATATTGCGCGGCACACGCCGATTGAACGCCGCGTCGAGCGTCGGCGCCTCCGCGTCACGTCGCGTGAGGGGCTCGAGGCCGAAGCGTTTGCACAGCGATGCGATCACCGACCCATGGTGCATCGCCCCCGAGAACACAGACCCCCGCTCGACGTGCGCCGAGACCAGGATCGCGGGGACGCGGCAGCCCAGACGATCGAACGTGAACCCCATCTCTCCTGCGCCTGAGTCGTCGGGCGGCGTCGCGGCTGGCGGCGGCACGTGGTCGTACGTGCCCCCGTGCTCGTCGAACGTGATGAGCAGCGCCGTGTTCAGATAGTTCGACCCGCGCTCCGACATCGCGTCACGCAGCGCCGAATACACCTCGTGAATCAGCGCGTCACCCGCGCGGACGTCGGAGACCGCCCCGTCGACCACCTTCTCCCCATCGACGGAGCTTTCGGCCGGCGTGCCGACCGGCGGATGGAAGTCGTTGTGATTGAAGATCATGCGCGGCTCAATGAACGCATAGGCCGGCAGCGTGCCCGCGGCCACATCGTCATGGAATTGCCGCATCGTCGCGAAGTGCTCCGTCTTCCAGTACTTCTCGAGCACCGGAGCGTGCAGCAGGCCGGTGAATGAGATGAGCTGCAACTCGTCGAAGTAGATGCGCCAGGTCAGCCCGGCCTCCTCGAGCCGATTCAGAATCGTCGGGGTCGGTGCGGCGTTCAACCACTTGTCGATGCCCCCGAGCGAGTTCGTGACGAAGCCGTGCGAAGTCGAAGCGTTGAAGAAACTGCGATTGCAAAAGGTTTGGCTCGGGACCGCGCAGTGCCAGTGATCAAAGACGCCGAACTCACGGGCGAGCCTCGAGACCACCGGCAGCATCTCGGGGTCGAACGACCCCATGATCTGATCGCGCTCGGTGGCGGTCGGCTTGCGCCCCGAGCGGCCGACGAAATCGGCCTCATAGTCGAGCACGAAACCGTCCATGCGCGGGTGCGCGGCGTCGCTGGGCGCGTTGTATGGCGCCGTCATGTCGGCAACGTCGCGCCCTCGGTTCTGCGGGTCGATCCGCCCGAACAACTGCGTGTTGACGTGGGGGTACTCCTCGCCCGGGTCGGGGTCGGGCTGCCCCATGATGCGGTCGGTGGGGCCGGCATAGCGGTGCGCCGACACCTCGGTGCCGTCGGCCGCCGCATTGCGGTAGTCGCCGAACGCGAGCCCGGCGAATTCGCCCGAGGCCGGAGGGGAGTCAGGGGTGTAGAGGTACCCGAGCAGGTTGTCGAAGGAGCGGTTCTCCCCCATGAGCACGACCAGATGATCGAAGCCCGGGTTCGCGCGCGGCTTCGGCACGGCGAAGCGCTCGGGCACATAGGTCGAACCATGCGTGTCAGCGGCGCGTTCACTCGCGACGCCCCACGCGGTCGCGGCGCCGCCCGCGCCGAGCGCTGCCCCCGCGGCGAGGATGCCGCCCCGGCGCAAAAACGCGCGGCGGCTGGTCCCGGATTCGGCCTGGGCCGCTCCCTCCGGGTGCTCGTCCTCGGGCACGGGGGCTGGGCTCATACGACCCGGTTTCTCAGAATGCCGATGCCCTCGATCTCGACCTCGACCGTGTCTCCGGCTTCGAGCAACCCGACGCCCGCCGGGGTGCCCGTGAGGATGACATCACCGGGCAGCAGTGTGAAGGCCTGCGACGCGTATGACACGATGCGCGCGAGCGAGTGAATGAGCTGCGACGTGCGGCCGTCCTGTCGCACCTCGCCGTTGACTCGCGTGACCACGCGGGCGTCGGCGAGATCGGGATCGGTCTCGATGATCGGCCCGAGCGGGCAGAAAGTATCGAAGCCCTTGCCCCGCGCCCACTGCCCGTCCTTGATCTGCAGGTCGCGCGCCGTGACATCGTTCGCGCACGTGAAGCCGAACACGTATTTCAGTGCGTCGTCTTCTGAAACGTCTTTCGCGACGGCGCCGATGACGAGAGCCAGTTCGCCCTCGTGCTCGACGCGGTTCGAGATCGATGGCCGCACGATCGCATCGTCGGGCCCGATGATCGAGGTGTTCGGCTTCAAGAAGAGCAGCGGCTCCTCGGGCGCCCCGCCGTCGATGCCGGTAATCCCCTGCATCTCGGCGACGTGGTCGGCGTAATTCTTACCGACGCAGACAATCTTGGAGCGGGGAATGACCGGAGCGAGCAACTGGGCGTCTTCCAGCTTGAAGCGCCGCCCGGTGGTGTCGTAGCCCGCCACCATTGGGTCGCCGCTGAGCTCCACGAGCTCGACTCCGCTGCCCTGCTCGGCGTGATCGAGCACACCAAACGCGATCTCGCCATCGATCTGAAAACGTGCGACCTTCATCGTGCGAGCTCCGCTGCGCCGACGATCACGTTGAGCCACCCGTGGCGATCTTCCACGGTACCGAACTGAATCCCGGTGAGTTCTTCGCGCAGCGACATCGTCAGCGCGCCGGGAGCCGCATCGCCGAAGTCGATGGCGAACCCGGCACCCTTGAGCTGGCGAATCGGGGTGATCACCGCCGCGGTGCCGCAGGCGAAGGCCTCGGTGATGGTGCCCTGCGCGACGCCTTCGCGCCACTCCGATACCGTCACCTCCCGCTGCTCGACCGCGTGGCCACGGTCTTCGGCGAGCTGGATCAGGCTGCGACGAGTGATGCCATCGAGAATGTTGCCGTTCAGCTGCGGCGTCACCAGTGTGCCGTCGGAACGGACCAGGAAGAGGTTCATGCCGCCGAGCTCGTCGATGGTGTCTTCCGTCGCCGAATCGGTGAAGAGCACCTGCTGGCAGCCGTTCTCAGCCGCGACCTGCTGCGGCAGCAGGGAGGCCGCGTAGTTGCCGCCGCACTTCGCCGCACCGGTACCGCCGCGACCCGCGCGTGCGAAATCTTCTGACAGCCAGATCGAGACCGGCTTCACGCCTCCGGTGAAGTACGGGCCTGCCGGGCTCGCGATGATCAGGAAACGCGCGCGCTCGGCCGCGCGCACGCCGAGAAAGCTCTCGTCGGCGATCACGAACGGGCGCAGGTAGAGGCTCTGGTCGGCCCCGCTCGGCACCCAGGCCGCGTCGACGCTCACCAGTTCGCGAATCGCCGCAACGAACAGCTTTTCGGGGATCTCGGGCAGCGCGAGACGACGGGCCGACTCATTCAGCCGACGCGCGTTCGCCTCGGGCCGGAAGGTGACGACTGAGCCGTCGGGGCGGCGGTACGCCTTGAGGCCCTCGAAGATCTCTTGGCCGTAGTGGAGCACCGAAGATGCCGGATCCATCGGGATCGGCCCGTAGGGCAGCGCCTCGGCATCGTGCCAACCGGCCTCTTTCGTCCACGTGATCGAGATCATGTGATCGGTGAAGTGATTGCCGAAGCCGGGATCGGCGAGCAGCGCCTCGCGCTCGGCGTCGGAGAGGCGGTCAGCCTCGGTACGGGTGAACTGCAGGTCGGTCATCGAAATTCTTTCTCGCGTGAGTGGAAGCGGGGTCAGGCCCCGCGCTGCGGAAGCTGTGCGATCACGGCGTCGCCGATCTCGGAGGTGCGGCGTGCACCGGCACTTCGAGAGGCGAGGTCGGCACGGACGGCGTCGCGGATGCGATCGCCATCGGTGACGAGCCCCAGATGATCGAGCATGAGACCCGCGGAGAGGATCGCCGCGGTCGGGTCTGCCTGCTGCTGCCCCGCGATGTCGGGTGCAGAGCCGTGCACCGGCTCGAACATACTCGGGAACGTGCCGTCGGGATTGATGTTGCCGGAGGCCGCGAGCCCGATGCCGCCGCCGATAGCGCCGGCCAGGTCCGTGAGGATATCTCCGAACAGGTTATCAGTGACAATGACGTCGAAACGCGACGGATCTTGCACCATGAAGATGGTGGCCGCGTCGACGTGCATGTAATCGACTGCGATGTCGGGGTACTCGGCGGCGACCGACTGCACGATGCGCTGCCAGGTGGCACCGGCGTGCACGAGCACATTGGTCTTGTGTACCCAGGTGAGCTTCTTGCGCGGGCGCGTCAGAGCCGTTTCGAATGCGTAGCGCACGACGCGCTCGATGCCGAACGCGGTGTTGACCGAGACTTCGGTAGCGACCTCAGCGTGGGTGCCCGGGCGCAGACGCCCACCATTGCCGGCATACGGCCCCTCAGTGCCCTCGCGGACCACGACGAAGTCAACGTCTCCCGGTGCCGCAAGCTTGGATTCGACACCGGGGAACAGCGTGCAGGGCCGCACATTGGCGTAGTGCTCGAAGTCGAAGCGCAGCTTCAGCAGCAGCCCGCGCTCGATATTCGCATCGCGCAGGCGAGGGTCACCCGGCACTCCCCCGACAGCGCCGAACAGGATCGCATCGTGCTCGGCGATCGCCGCCTGCTCGGCCTCGGGCAGCGTGTCGCCCGTCTCGAGAAAGCGGTCGGCGCCGAGTCGGAACTCCGTGCGATCGAGCACCACATCGCCGCCGTCGAGCACCGCATCGAGCACCCGATTCGCCTCGGCGATGACCTCGGGGCCGATCCCGTCACCCGGAATGACTGCGAGCTTGATGGTACGGGTCACGTGGCGCTCCTTCGTTGCGTGCGAACCCCTCCAGCATACTGCCGAGATTCACACACGATTCGACTGCGCCCCGCTGCTGCACGACAGTGGCGCAGCCTGCGCTCGGCACCGAACAGTGCCAGAAACAGCAGAAGCCCCACCCGAAGGTGAGGCTTCTGCGTTCGGTGACCCCAGCGGGATTCGAACCCGCGTTACCGCCGTGAGAGGGCAGCGTACTAGGCCGCTATACGATGGGGCCGAACGTGATTCCCAGCTCTTCGGGCTTCCCCGCCGCGCTGGCAACTCATATATATAAACACACGCCAGGCCACTGAGCCAAATCGGGGCCCGTCGCCCGGGTGTGTCCCGCATGATTCCGGGGAACGCGTCGCGCGCGCTCCCCGGAATCACGCAGGTCAGAAATCAGCGGTGCGATGCGGGCGGGCCCACTTCGCTGGCGTGTCCGGACCATCCCACACCTTGACGACTCCCCACGCAACTGCGGCGATAGGCACTGCGAGGATCGCGCCGAGGATTCCGCTGAGTACCGTGCCGATGGTCAACGCCAGCAGAATCACCAGGGAGTGCAGCTTGAGCGCGCGCCCCATCAGCACGGGCTGCAGGAAGTTGCCCTCGAGCTGGTTCACTAGAATCACGACGCCGACGACGATGATCGCATTCACCGGGCCGTTCGCCACGAGTGCGACCAGGGCTGCGAGGATGCCCGCGACGGTCGCACCGACGATCGGGATGAATGCGAGCACAAAGACGAGTACGGCGAGCGGCAGCGCGAGCGGCACCTGCAGGATCACCAGGCCGAGCCCGATGCCGAGCGCATCGACGGCGGCGACCGCGGCCGTGCCGCGCACGTAGGAGCCCAGGGTCTCGACCGTCTTCGCCCCCGCGCGCTCCGCGCGGCGCAGGCCCTCTCCCTGGAAGGGTCGCAGCAGGAAGCGCCAGATACTGGGGCCGTCCTTGAGGAAGAAGAAGAGCACGACGACCATGAGCACGAGACCGGTGATGAAGCTGGTCACGGCCCCCACACCGGCGAGTGCCCCGGATCCGAACTGCGCGCTCGTCAGGAAGTCGGTGATCTGGTCGCCCCACTCATGCAGCTGGGATTGATCAGGAAGGAACGGCAGCGTCTTCGACCAGTCGACAACCTGCGCGAAACCGTCTTGCGCCTGCGACGACAGATCATCCCACTGGTCGCGCACGGCCCAGACGATGAGCCAGCCGATGCCCGTCAGCATCACGACAATTCCAAGCAGCACGATGGCGGCCGCAAGCGCACCGGGAACCCGACGTCGACGCAACCACGCGGTGACCGGCGAGAACGTGCTCGCGAAGATCAGCGCGAGCAGGATGGGGATGACCACCGTGGTGAGCGAGCGCATTCCCCAGATCACCGCGGCAGTGAGCAGCAGCACAATGATGATCTGCAGCGATCGCGTGGCCATCAGGCCGAAGCCGTCGCTCCATGTGTGTTTCACGGAACGCGGCGCTGGCCGCTCGGCGGCCTCACCGTACTCCAAACGCGTCAGTCGATCCTCGATCTCGCGTTTCGCACCCCAGCCGAACATGTGCACTCCCCTTCGTCGATCGAGTTGTCTTGCACCCGCCGACCCGGCGGGTCTTGCGCTTAGCGCTGCACGGCGCGCGCCGCGATGAAAGCACGAAGCTCAGCGGCATCGTCAGCCATCTCCGTGACGCGCTGCGGCAGCTCAAGCAGCCCTGCGAGGTGCTCCGGCATACCGAGACGCTGACCGGTCGCCTCGAAGACGATGTCGGGGAACTTCTCGGGTTTCGCCGTTTCGAGCACCAGCATGGGCACTCCGGCTTCGAGATGCTCACGCGCGACCTTAACGCCGTCGGCCGTGTGCGGGTCAATCAAGATGCCGCTGCCCGCGAAGACCGAGCGAATGGTGTCGACGCGATCCGCATGGGTGCTCGTGCCGCTCTGCAGCCCGAACTCGGCTTCGAAGCGCGGCAGTTCGGCGGTGAGGTCGATGCGCCCCGTCTCGTCGAGTTCGCGCCAGGCCGCTGCCAAGCGCTCGGCGTCGCGTCCGAGCAGATCGAAGATGAAGCGCTCGAGATTTGACGCCTTCGAGATATCCATGGACGGGCTCGACGTCGCATGCGTATCGGCTGCACTGCGCGGTGCGTAGACCCCGGAGCGGAAGAACTCGTCGAGCACATTGTTCTCGTTGGCGGCGAGGACGAGCCGGCGCAGGGGCAGGCCCATGGACTTGGCCAGGTGCCCCGACAGGATGTTCCCGAAGTTGCCCGACGGCACCGTGACCGAGACCTCGAACGACGCGCGATCGGCCGCGGCAACCGCGTCGCTCGCGCGCAGCCACGCCCAGAAGTAGTAGACGAGCTGCGCGCTGATGCGGCCCAAGTTGATGGAGTTGACCGTGCCGAGCTCGTGCGTGCGCTTGAAGTCGAGATCTCCTGAGAGCGCCTTAACGAGATTCTGGCAGTCGTCGAAGACGCCCTCGACAGCGATGTTGTGGATGTTCGCATCGTCGAGCGAGTACATCTGCGCACGCTGGAAGTCGCTCATGCGCCCCTGGGGAGACAGCATGAAGACGGCGATGCCCTCTTTGCCGCGGAGGGCGTACTCCGCGGCCGACCCGGTATCGCCCGAGGTCGCGCCGATGATGTTGAGCGCGCGATCGCTGCGCGCGAGCACGTACTCGAGTGACTGACCGAGGAACTGCATCGCCATGTCTTTGAACGCCAGCGTCGGCCCTTCGGAGAGGCCGACCAGAGTGATCTCATCATCGAGCTTCGTGAGCGGAACGATCTGCTCGGAGACGAACTTCTCAGCGCTGTAGGCCGCGCGCATCATCTCATCGAGATCTGCTCGAGGAATATCGGTGGCGAACCGGCTCAAAATCTCAGCGGCGAGCTCGGGGTAGCTCAACGAGCGCCATGACTCGATCTCGGCCGCGGTCACCTTCGGCAGCGTCTCCGGAACGACGAGACCGCCATCTGTCGCGAGCCCCTCAAGCAGGATCGCGCTGTACGGTGCCGGCTCCATGCCGCCGCGGGTCGAGATGTACTTCACCGATGCTCCTTACGGTCGTAGAAACACCAGTCTATGGGTCGCACCGTCACCAGGAGACGGGCAGGGCCTTCCCCTCCTCGTAGCCGGCAGCCGACTGCAGCCCGACTCGGGCGCGCACGTGGAACTCGGCGACCGTGCCCGCGCCCGCGTAGGTGAACGAGGAGCGCACCCCCGAGGTGATCATGTCGACGAGATCTTCGACGCTCGGACGCTGCGGGTCCAGATAGATCTTCGACGACGAGATGCCCTCGGCGAAGAGTTCTTTGCGCGCGAGGTCGTAGGCGTCGAGACCGCCGAAGCGCCCCTGCACCGCCTTCGTCGATGCCATGCCCCACGATTCCTTGTACTGGCGGCCGTCTGCATCGGCGTGCATCTCTCCGGGTGATTCCGCGGTGCCGGCGAACCACGATCCGATCATGATCGACGCGGCTCCGGCGGCCAGGGCAAGGGCGACGTCACGCGGGTACCGCACCCCTCCGTCGGCCCACACGTGCGCGCCGAGCTCTCGGGCCGCCTGAGCGGATTCGAGCACCGCCGAGAACTGGGGCCGCCCGACTGCGGTCATCATGCGCGTCGTGCACATGGCGCCCGGCCCGACGCCGACCTTCAGAATCGTCGCGCCCGCGTTCACGAGATCGTGCACACCCTCGGCCGTCACGATGTTGCCCGCGACGATCGGGAGGCCCAGGTCGAGCGCGGCGATCGCATCCAGCGCGCGCAGCATTCCGCTCTGGTGCCCGTGCGCGGTATCGACGACGAGCACATCGGCGCCCGCATCGGCGAGCGCGCGGGCCTTCGATGCTGCGTCGCCGTTAATGCCCACCGCCGCCGCGACCGCGAGACGGCCGTCGCGGTCGAGAGCGGGGCCGTAGATCGACGCCCGCAGGGCCGAACGACGCGACAGCGTGCCGAGCAGCATTCCGTCGCGCACGACGCACACAAGGTCGGCGGCGCCACCAGGATTTGCGGCCAGCGCGGCGTCCACGGCGTCGAAGGCTGCCCGGGCGTTGCCCAGTTCTGATTCGTCGAGGGTGACGGTCTGCGCGTGCAGCAGATCACCGAGACGCGCATCAGCGGGCACCGACGCGAGTCGGCTCGCGCTCAGGGTGCCCCGCACGCTGCCGATCGGGATCGCCCCACCGAATCCGCCTTCGGCGTGAACGGGCGCATCGGCCACGACGACTGACTGCCCCTCGGCGCGCGGGATCCATCTCAGTGCGTCGGCGGCCGTCGCGTCGGGAGCGAGCACGATTGGCGCATCGACGGACACCGGCGCTGCCTTCACCTGCGCGATCGCCCGGGTGGTCTGCTGCAGCGACAGGTCTTGCGGCAATACGGCCAGACCACCGCGACGCGCGAGCACTGCCGCGAGGCGAGGCCCGGTGACCGAGTTCATATTCGCTGCCACCAGCGGAATCGTGGCCGGCGTGCCATCGCCCGGTGCGAGCGAGACGTCGAGTCGGCTGCGCACGTCCGAGTGCCGGGGCACCAGGAAGACATCCGAGTAGGTGAGATCGACCGTGGGTAATGCTCCGAGGAACTCCATGTGCTCCACGCTAGGCCATGGAGTCGTGCGGCACCCCGGAGCACTGGAATTTCGCTCAGTACATTCGCGAAAGCGGCGTGCTCGAGCACCGATGCCTCCCACTGGGCTCATCCACAGGATCACCACTGTTCGGGCAGGACTGCGTCTAGAATTATTTCCGTGCAGCGGGGAAACAGCTGCGCGAACCGGGGTCCCGCACGTCTGTTGACGCGGTGGATCGGCCCAGGGGAAGCCGATCAACTCAGAAGGAGCATGACGCTCATGTCCGATCCCAATCTGCCGAGCGACTCGAACGCATCGCGGCCGAGCGACGCCAACGACGCGCAGCCGACAACGCCACTACTGCCTCCGAACATTTCGGAGCCGCAGCCCACGTCGAAGCTGCCGACCGACTTCGTGCCGGGCGCACCGGTGCCGCCGCCGGCCTCCCCCGCGTTTGAGCCCACCGCTCCCCCGGCTCCGGCCGCGGCTCAGGGCGTTGTGCCTCCGCAGTCTCCGACGTACGGCCAGCCCGGCCCCGGCGCACCGGTGACGCCCACCGGCGCACCTCAGCCTCAGCAGACCTACGGTGCGGTGCCGCCCGCCGCGGACGCACCGCCCGTGCCGCCGAACCTGCAGTACCCGCAGCCTGCCTACGCCGCAGGCGGGTACCCGGCGCCGAAGAAGATGGGGCTCGCGATCTCCGCGCTCATCGTCGGTATCGTGAGCCTGCTGTTCTGCTTCGTTCCCTTCATCGGAAACGCCATCGGCATTCTCGGCGGCATCACCGCCGTCGTGCTCGGCATCCTCGCCATCAAGAAGGCGCAGTCTAAGGGCATGTCGATCACCGGCATCATCACGGGCGGCATCGCCACGCTCATCGCCGTCGCCGGGATCATCTTCTGGGTGTTCTTCATCGGCGCTGCCGTCAACTCGACGAACTCCGCCCTCAGCGATCTGGAAGACTACTCGAGCTCGCTGCCGACCGACGGCAGCGATGGATTCACCGCCGACGTCGCGTCGGACGCGGCCGCCAGCGCCGCCGCGGATATCTCGGCGAACGCGGCCTCGGAAGGCGCGTCGAACGGCGCGTCCGACGGTGCCGCCGATGGCCTTGACGAGTACTACTCCGAGCTCGGCATCGAAGCGGGTGAGCGTTCGCCCGAGTTCTGCGCGGCCTTCAACGACTTCGTGTCAGCACCCGTGACCGAGGACGCTCGCCCCGGTTGGATCAGCGCGCTCGAGAAGCTCGCGACGATCGACAGCCCGAACCAGGCGGTCTATGAGCGCTACCTCGAGATCACGACGAACGGCATCGATGCGGGAGCCACTTCGGGCGACGGCGAGGCGTTCGCCGAGGCGGTCACCAACGATGGAGTGAGCTGCTACTAAGCCGCACGTCGGCAGCCTGCAGGTACAGGCCGCCACTCATTAACGAACGAAAGGACCCCACATGTTCAAGGGATTCAGAGACTTCATTCTGCGCGGCAACGTGATCGAGCTCGCGGTCGCCGTGGTCATCGGCGCCGCATTCAACGCGGTCGTGCAGAAGGTGGTCGATTCGCTGATCAACCCGATCATCGGTGCGGCGTTCCAAGCGGACACGCTCGATGGAGCACTCAAGGTCGGCCTCCCCGGCCCCAACGGGGGTGAGATCGCGTTCGGCGCGGTGATCGGCGCGATCCTGAACTTCGTGATCGTCGCCGCGGTGGTGTACTTCGTGTTCGTGCTGCCGATGAACAAGCTGCGCCCGAAGGTGCCCGAGGCGCCGACCGGCCCGAGCGACGTCGACCTGCTCGGCGAGATCCGCGATCTGCTCAAGGCTCAGGCGGAGGGACAGACGCAGGCTCCGGCCGCCGCTCCGGCAACAAACGCCGATGAGGCAACCGGAGGCCCAGCGCACAAGCACTGAGCTGCACCGCACCGTGAATCGGTGTCACTTTCTGCGCGAACTGAAACATCTTTCGCACAGAAAGTGACACCGATTTCGCGTATGAGCCGGGGCGACGGGCGCCCCAGTCGCAGGGCTAAGCCGTCAGGCGTCGTGCACGTTCACCCGGGCGAGGAACAGTGCCTCGGTCAGCAGCGCCTTGCGGAACGACTCGAGGTGCAGCGACTCGTTCGGGCTGTGCGCACGGCCGTCGGGGTCTTCGACGCCAGTCACCAGGATCTGCGCGGCCGGGAACTCCTCGACGAGCTCGGCGATGAACGGGATCGACCCGCCGACACCGATGTCGACGGGCTCGCGCTCCCAGGCGTCAGCCATCGCGCCGCGCACGTCGGCGACGGCCCAGCCACTGGTGTCGACCTGGAAGGCTTGGCCGAGCCCCGGATCTTCGAAGGTGAGCTTCGCACCGAACGGCGCGCGCTGCTCGAGGTGCTGGGTGAGCGCGGTGTACGCCGCGCTCGGATCCTGCCCCGGCGCGATGCGGGCGCTGATGCGCACCCGCACACTCGGAATCAGCGTGTTCGACGCGTTGGCGACGTCGGGCACGTCGATGCCGGTGATCGAGATCGCGGGCTGCGCCCAAAGGCGAGAGAGGATCTCCCCGCGACCGATGGGGCTCACGCCCTCGAGCAGTCCGGTCTCGAGGCGCAGGCGATCCTCGTCGTACGCCGGCACGTCGAGTTCCGAGGAGCCGAGCCCCTCGACGGCAACCGCGCCATCCGCGTCCCACAGCGTGTCGAGCAGGCGCACCGCCGCGAGCATTGCATCGGGCACTGCGCCACCGAACATGCCGGAGTGCGAGGCGCGGTCGAGGGTCTCGATGCGCACGTTGAACGCGACGGCGCCGCGCAGCGCGACGGTGAGCGCGGGCGTCACCTCGTCCCAGTTGCTCGAGTCGGCGACAATGATCGCGTCGGCGGCGAGCAGATCGCGGTTCTCGCGCAGGAAGTTGCCGAATGACTGCGACGCCCACTCTTCTTCGCCCTCGATGAACAAGGCGATGCCGAGGTCGAGCTCGCGACCCTCGGCTTCCGCAGCAGCGGCGAGGGCCCGGATCGCGCCGATGTGCGCCATCACGCCGGCCTTGTCGTCGGCGGCACCGCGACCGTAGAGACGGCCGTTGCGGAAGGTCGGTTCGAATGCCGGGGACTCCCAATCGGCGTCTTTGCCCGGGGGCTGCACGTCGTGGTGCGCGTACAGCAGCACGGTCGGGCGGCCGTTCTTTGCCTCGCGCCGCGCCACAACGGCGGGATGACCGAGCTCGGTGCCGCCCTCGATCGGCGCGCGACGGACGTCGACGACGTCGAAGACACCGACCTCGCGCAGCAGTTCGGCGATGGCCTCGGCGCTCGCCGCGACGTGCGCCGGGTCGAACGCCGGCCAGGAGACGGACGGAATGCGCACGAGGCGCTGCAAGTCGTCGAGCGTACGCTCGTGCCCCGCCGTCGCCGCGGCGCGAATGGCCGCCTCGAAGGTGGACTGCTGCTGGTCGGTCATGTGCGCCTGCCTTCCCGCGGGGGTCGCCCGCGATGGGATATCGATGCGATGACCCGTCGATTCGGGCCGCGAATCCAGCCTATCCCCGAGGTCACCGACCCACGAGTTCCCTGCCTTTCCCGCTGATGCAGAATCTCGCCCACGCCTCACCTGCCCGCAGTAGCATGACGCCATGACACTCCAGATCGACACCGTGCTCGAAGCACAGGGCCCGGCAACGGCCATCGAACTCACGGACGCCCAGGTCGAGGCGCTGGGCGGCGGGGGTCGTGCCGCCGTGCGCGTCACCATCGCGGATCGCACCGCCAGGTTGCGGCTCGGACGCATGGGCGGGCGCAACCTGATCGGCCTGTCGAAGGCCGCGCGCGCGGAGCTCGGCGTCGAGATCGGCGACGCGGTGTCGGCGACGATCGAGCTCGACACCGCGGAGCGCGAGGTGGAGGTACCCGAGGATCTCGCGACGGCGCTCGAGGGCGCCGGCCTCCGCGGTGCGTTCGATGCGCTCGCGTTCACCCACCGCAAGGAGCACGCACGCTCGGTGACCGAGACGAAGCGCGCCGAGACCCGTGAGCGCCGGGTCGCCGCGGTGATCGCGAAGCTCGGAGGCGACGCGGCTTAACGCGAATCCGGCTCGCGGTTCGGGTCGGCGCCAACTTTTCCGGAAGCGTCCACTGCGTCGGCTCCGGCTTCTGAGGCCGCGGCGGAGCGCGCCGCCTTCGCGAGCTCCTGCTGCTCCGCGTCTTGGGCGTCGCGCAGTTCTCGGGTCGCGGCCTGCACGAGCTCCTCGGCACGGCGACGCCGGTGCTGCGCGAGCGTCTCGGCGCCGAACTTCTCGCGCACGCGATCGCGATCTTCAGCGGTGGCCGTGATGATGACGCTGCTGGCGATGAGGATCACCTGCACCGACAGATTGATCCAGAGGAGCAGTGCAATGAGTGCCGCGAACGAACCGAGCAGCGGGTTCGACGTCGCGCCGCGCACGAAGAGGCCCGAAAGCTCTTGCAGCACGACGAGGCCGACGCCGCCGATGACCGCCCCGCTCCACAGCGCTCGCGCCGGTGCGCGCACGCCCGAGAGCACGCGGAACACGAGCGCGATCGCGATCGTGTCGATGACGAAGACGATGAGCACGCCGAAGATGCGCGTCACCGTCTCTGCGACGGGTCCGTCGCCGATCCCGATCCACGACAGCACCGCCGAGATGCCGACGGACCCGACGACGCTCAACACCGCGGCGCCCGCGAGCAGACCGCCGAAGACGACCGCGACGAGCAGGTTGCGCAGGATCCCCCACACCACGAAGACATCGTCGTGGATCTCGTCGGCCAGCGTGCGGAGCGCCGTGCGCAGGCTGCCGATAGCGCTGATCGCGGCCCCGACGAGACCGAGTAGCGAGATGATGCCGGCGATCGTGAACCCGACGGGCGCGATCTCGGTCGTGTTGACGAGACCGCCGATGCCGGGGATGACGCGATCGAGGGTGTCAACCAGCAACGCCATTGCGTCAGGGTTCGACCCCAGCCAGAGCGCGGCGATCGAGAAGCCGAGCAGAATGCCGGCGAACACACTGAACAGCGCGCGATAGGTGATGCTGTTGGCGAGCATCGACCCCCGGTGCTCGCTGTATCGCAGGAACGCGCGCACGAGTCGCAGGCGGAGCGCACGCGCGATGAGCTTCGGAACGAACCCGCGCTCTTCGACGGGCGGAGCCCCGCCGAGGTCGCTCGCTGCGCCTGCCGCGGACGAGGCCGCAGACGAGGCCGGAGGCGATGCCGAGGGGCTCGGCGCTGCGTGCGTGCTCATGGTGCGTCCCTTCTGATGATCGGCTGCGGCCCCTGCCGAGCCGACCGGTTCACCGTACCGCCGACGGTATCCGGCGCGCGCGGGGGCGACAACCGGGTTTCCGCACGCGAACCGGGTACCGTACACTCCAGCCGTACCCTGTGGGTCGCCGTGGCGCCTCGCGCTCGGGCCCACCACACCTCGCGAGACGGAGCCCGCCATGTCGATGACCGACGACCTGCTCGGCATGAGCCAGGCCACGACGCTCGCGCAGATCCTCGGTGCCGCGCACGCGGGGAAGCCCGGCTCCGGAGGCGCAGCTACTACGACCTCAGCCGTAGCCCCGGAGATGTCAGCCGCCGCGCAGTCGCTCGCCGGACTCGGGCTCAGCGAACGCGCACGAGCGCTCGCGAGCGCCATCGAAGCCGACTTCGGTCGCGACCCCGTGCGTATCGCGGCGCTCACTCGGAACGCGCTCGCCGATGACGAATTCACCGGCTGGATGCTGTGGCCCGCGGGGCTCGCCGTCGCACGCACGGCCGTCGCCCGTGATGACGCGCACGCGTTCGACGACGCGCTCACGGTGCTGCGCGAACTCACCCCGCGTATGACCTCCGAGTTCGCCATCCGGCCGCTCCTGCTGCACGATCTGGATCGCGCGCTGCCCCAACTACTCGAGTGGACGCGGCACGACGACTGGAATGTGCGTCGCCTCGCCTCCGAGGGCAGCCGCCCGCTACTCCCCTGGGCCGAGCGCATCCCCGCCCTCGTCGCCGACCCGGTGCGCAGCCGGTCGATCCTCGACGCGCTCTACGACGACCCCGAGGAGTCGGTGCGCCGATCCGTCGCGAACCACCTCAACGATCACAGCCGCGCGCACGCGGCGCACGTGGTCGACGCGGTCACCGCGTGGCGCACGAGCGGCGGCACGCACGTCGAGCGCACCGCTCGCCACGCCCTCCGCACGCTCGTGAAGCGCGGGGATGTCGGCGCACTCGCGTTTCTGGGGTTCGGTGCCGTCGAGATCTCGGTCGCGCCGCTCGTGCTGACATCGGAGCAGGTGCCGCTCGGCGGAGAGATCGGATTCGCGGACGAGCTCACGAACGTCGGCGATACGATCGCTCCCGTCATCGTCGATTACGTGCTCGGCTTCCCGGATGCGCGTGGCGGCGAGCGGCGCAAGGTGTTCAAGCTCGTGCAGCGCGAGCTCGCCCCCGGGGAGTCCGTGACCGTCAGCGGGGCGCAGTCCTTTCGCCCCCTCACGACACGGCGCTACTATCCGGGCGCGGCGTGGGTCGCATTGCAGGTCAACGGCGTGGTGCAGGATCGCGCGGCGTTCGAGCTGGTCGACTCGGATGGCGCGGCGCGCTCGTGACCGAAGCACACCAGATCGACGCGCACATGGCCAATACACAGACGCCAGGCGATCCGCCCGCGATTCCGAAGCGCGACCTGAAGCGCGAGCTCGATGCGTATCGGGCGAAGCCGGGAGAGTTTCGGGTGCTCGAAGTGCCGTCCCAGCGGGCCGTGATGATCGACGGGCACGGCGATCCGAACGTCGACCCGGCGTATGCGGCCGCCGTTGCCGCGCTCTACCCGCTCGCCTACGCGGTGAAGTTCGCGAGCAAACGGGAACTCGGTCGCGATTACACCGTGATGCCGCTCGAGGGTCTCTGGTGGGCCGACGACTACGCCTCGTTCACGACCGCTCGCGACAAGAGCCAGTGGCGTTGGACGCTGCTGATCGTGCAGCCCGATTGGATCGACGCCGCACTCGTCGAGACCGCTCGGGCGCGGGTCGCTGCAAAGCCCGACGCTCCGGCGCGGCTCGCAGACGTGCGCTTCGAGACGATCTCGGAGGGCCGCTGCGTGCAGACGCTGCACGTCGGCTCGTACGACGATGAGGCGCCGGTGCTCGCGCAAATGCACGACGTGTTCATGCCGTCGCAGGGCCTGCGCCCGCGTGGAACGCATCACGAGATCTACCTGTCGGATCCGAGGCGCACCGCACCCTGCTGGCTGCGCACGATTCTGCGCCAGCCCGTCGAAGATGCCGGCACAGCGACCGCGCCCGACATCGCCTAGGCCGAGCGTGCCGCCCGTGCTGCCCGCGCACCCCAGCGGCCTTCGGCGTGCGTCACCTCGATGGGGTAGGCAAACGCTCGGGAGATGATCTCGGTGGTGACGACGTCGCCGACCCGGCCCGCCTCGACGACCGCACCCTCCGCGATCGCAACGGCGTGCGTGGTGGTCTCGGGAAGCTCCTCGAGATGGTGCGTCACCAAGATCGTGGTGAGTTCGGGCGACTCCACCGCGAGCCCGTCGACGGTTTCGAGGAACTGCTCGCGCGCAGCGACATCGAGGCCCGTGGTCGGTTCGTCGAGCAGCAATAGCTCGGGCTGCGCGATCAGGGCCCGAGCAATCAGCGCACGACCGCGTTCCCCCTGCGACATGACCGGCCAGATCGCATCACGCCGGTGCGCGAGCCCCACCGCCGCGAGCCCCGCATCGGCACGGGCGATGTCGTCGGTCGACGCTGCCCAGCGCATCGGCAACTCGATGGTGCCGGTGATACCGGTGAGCACGACCTCCCGCGCCGTCAGCGCCGACCGCACCGGGTGCCGCGGGTTCACGTGCCCGATGTACCGACGCAGCTCCGAGAGGTCGACCCGACCTAAGCGGCGCCCGAGGATGTCCACGCTGCCCGACGTCGGATGCGTTTGCGCGCCGCAGAATCCGAGGATCGTGCTCTTGCCCGCGCCGTTCGGCCCGAGTAGCGCCCAGCGCTCCCCGCGTCGCACCGTGAGATCGACTCCGTGCAGGATGTCGGACCCATTGCGGCGGAAGACGATGTCGCGGAGTTCGAGCACCGGCGGTGCCAGGTTGGGAGCAGGGTGCGGGGTCACGCGAGGGCCTCCTTCAGTGCCTCGAGGTGGGCGCGACTGAGCGAGCGCGCGGCATCGGCATCGCGCAACACCACCGCCTCGGCGAGCTCGGTGTGGGCTCGGTGATCCGCATCGCCGCCGAACACCCCGCGAATACGGAGCATCTCGATCATGGCGCGACGGGTGCGCGGGGTGAAGCCGTCGAAGAGTTCGAGCAGGATCGGATTGTGCGACGCGGCGACGATGGCGCGGTGCAGTGCGGTGTCGGCGTCGACATGAGCCTCCAGGTCGGCGCGCTGCGCGTCGCGAGCGGCGAGCGCGGCTCGGATGGCGCGCACGTCAGCGGCGGTGCGCCGCTCTGCGGCGAGCGCGGCGGCCTCGGTCTCAATGCCGCTGCGAGCTTCGATGACGGAGACGATGTCGGCGCGCAGCAGCACGACATCCCAGTCTTCGCGGGCGTCGAGGGCGGTGACAAAGACGCCGGCGCCCTGTCGGGTGGCGAGCAGGCCGCGACCGGCGAGCTGGCGGATGGCTTCGCGGACTGTGGAGCGGCCGACACCGAGCTGCGGCGCGAGCGTCGTCTCACCCGGGAGCTTCTGCCCCAGTTCCCACTCACCGCTGCGGATGCGCGCGAGAAGCAGGTCGGCGGCCTGGTCGGCCAGCGGTGCGCGGCGCTCGACGTGGGAGGAGGTCGGGGCTGACATGCACCTGAGCCTATCACTCCGCTACTTGTCTGAGGAGTTGTGCTACGCTCGTCGCCATGCGCCCCACCACGCTGCTCCTGCTTCGACGCCACGACGAGACCTAGCCCGGCCGGCTCCTCGTCGTGGTGGCATTCGTGCCGGCCCGCACGATCGAACCGAACGGAGCCCCGCATGTCTCTCATCACTCGCCCCACTGACCCCGCGCAGCCGACGGCCAGAAATCGCTGGAACCGCCAGACCCCCTCGGCGATGCCCTCGCACCGCTACCGCGACGCCTTCGCACGCGTGGCGATCCCGCACCCTGCGCCGAGCGCAACCCGCGCCTGGCCCGACGCCCGCCTCACCGAGGCGCCGCTCTGGGTGCCCGTCGACCTGCGCGACGGCAATCAGGCGCTCGCCGAACCCATGGACCCCGAGCGCAAGCGCCGGTTCTTCGAGCTCATGGTGCGGATGGGCTACCGCGAGATCGAGGTCGGCTACCCGTCGGCCTCGCAAACCGACTACGACTTCGTGCGCCTGATCGCCGAGACCGATATCGCACCTGACAACGTCACCATCGTGGTGTTCACCCCCGCGCGACGCGACCTGATCGAGCGCACCGTCGCGTCCATCGCAGGCATCACGAACGACGTCGTGATCCACATGTACACGGCGACCGCTCCCGCCTGGCGCGACACAGTGCTCGGTCGGGATCGCACGGCTCTGCGCGAACTGATTCTCGATGGCGGCCGCGACCTGGTGGAACTGGCGGGCCACCTCCCCAACGTGCGCTTCCAATTCTCCCCCGAGGTCTTCAACCTGACCGAGCCCGACTACGTGGTCGAGATCTGCGACGCGATCACCGAACTGTGGGATGCGCGCCCAGAGCGCCCGGTGATCCTGAACCTTCCCGCCACCGTCGAGATCGCGACCCCCAACGTGTACGCCGACCAGATCGAGTACATGCACCGCACGCTCGCCCGGCGCGACGGCGTCATCCTCTCGGTGCACCCGCACAATGACCGCGGCACCGGCATCGCGTGCGCAGAACTGGCGGTGCTCGCGGGGGCGCAGCGAGTCGAAGGGTGCATCTTCGGCAACGGCGAGCGCACCGGCAACGTCGATATCGCGACACTCGCCCTCAACCTGCACGCGCAGGGCATCGACCCGATGATCGACTTCTCAGACATCGACGAGGTACGCCGCACGGTGGAGTACTGCAACCGCATCGAGGTGCACCCCCGGCACCCGTATGTCGGCGACCTCGTGCACACGGCCTTCAGCGGCACCCACCAGGATGCCATCAAGAAGGGCTTCGCTGAGCACCGCGCCCGGGCCGCAGCCTCCGGAGTCCCCGAGCACGAGGCCGAGTGGCGCGTGCCCTACCTGCCCATCGACCCGGCCGACATCGGGCGCAACTACGATGCGGTGATCCGCGTGAATTCCCAGTCGGGCAAGGGCGGCATCGCGTACCTGCTCGAGGCGGCGTACGGCATCGAGTTGCCCCGTCGGTTCCAGATCGAGCTGGCGCGGACGGTGCAGGCGCACACCGACCACAGCGGCGTCGAGGCGACCGCTCACGAGCTCTGGAGCGTACTGGAGCGAGAGTTCATCGCACCGGTGCCCGTCGACGACGCGACCCAAGGCATCAAGCTTGTCGCGTGCGAGGTGCGCAGTGCGTCGGGTACTGACGTCAGTTCCCCTTCTGGTGCGGGCACCGATGCAGGTTCCGGATCGCAGGTCGCGGTGACCCTCCGCGTTCCCGGCGGCAATGATTCGGGCCCCACTGACCCGCGCCTCAAGCAGCACACCTTCCCGGGCCTCGGCCCCGTCGAGGCGCTCACTGCCGCGCTCGCCGAGCACGGCGTCACGGTCGAGGTGCTCTCACTGCACCAGACGAGCGTCGGCTCGGGCAACGGCAGTCGCGCGCTCACCCTCGTGGAGTATCGCGGTGCGCATGGCGACGTGCGCTGGGCGGGCGGCCTCGACACCTCGATACTCGCCGCCACGACCGCCGCGGTGATGCGGGCGGCTGCAGCGTAAGCGCGCACTCGAGCTCACCTCGGGAAGGTGGGAGCGCCGTCGCATCAACCGCGGCGCTCCCACCCCGAGGGCTACGGTCGTGCGTTCTCCGAAGCCGACCCCAGAAGGTCATCGACTCCTGCCGCGTCGCCCGTCACGGTTGACCGTCGCCGACGCCCCGCGGCAACGAGGAGCGCACCCGCCGCAAGAACCACGATGGCACCTGCCCCGAGCACCCAGGGCAGCATCCCCGACGACCCCGTCACCGAGAGACCGTTCTTCGCGCCGGGAGCGCTCGCGGCGTTCGCACCAGCGGTGCCCGAGCCCGCCACCCCCGAGCCGGCCGCGCCAACATCACTGCCTGCAGCTGCGGTGCCGGTGGCCCCGCCCGTGGCACCCACTCCCGAATCCGCACCGGCACCCGCGTCCGCGGTTCCCGTGGCGGTGGCGCTCGCGGTCGCTCCGGCGGTGGCCCCGCCATCGGCATCCGCAGCAGCATCAACTGCGCTCGGAGCGGCAGCGACTTCGACGTCGCCCCAACCGATCAACTCGCCGACCGCAGACCGAATGGCGAGCTTGTGGCTGCGCAGTTCCGCATCGCTCGGAATCGTCACCGCGAAGGTGTTGCCGACCACCGGGCCGCTGCCGAGCTCAATCGGGTCAGAGAACAGCACCCCGCTAAACGTCTCACCGTCGTAGGCGTCGCTCGGCAGCGTCACCGTAATCGTCTGCCCCGGGTTCGCGGTAGCCGGGAGTTCGACCCCGCCGCGAGTCTCTTCCGTAAGGTCGTCCTCGGTGATCGGGGGAAGTGCAGCAGTCGAGTGCGCGACCGAGCACGAGGTGCACGTCACACCCAGCGTGTCCGCACGCGCCGCCACCTCGAACGCCGCACCGTGTGCCCGCTCGCCGATGTGGGCGACGAACGACACCGTAGCCGACGCCCCCAGCCCGGTCTCGGGCACCGTCCAGGTCAGGTGATCCCCCGTGAGCGAGAGCTCGGCCGGCAGCGTCGCGGCGTCGACGACGCCGGTGGGAAGCGCGCTCAGATCGACGGAGACGACGCTCCCGACCGCGGATACCTTGCCGGTGTTCAGCGCGGTGAGCGTATAGCTCACGTCGGACCCCACGGGCACCTCACCACCGGCAGGGTCACTCGCGAGTGCGAGATCAAGAGTTTCCTGCCAGGCCGGCTTGTCGGCGTCGAAGATCCAGTCCTGGAAAAACCCGCCCAGGTCGCGCCCCGAAAGTTCTTCGGCGAGTGCGCGGAACTCCGTCGTCGTCTGGCTTGTTCCGGCGTTGTCGGCGATCCAGGTCTTGATGAGTTCGTTGTACACGGGCGGAGTGAGCGCCTGCTTCAGGGCCTCGAACGTCATCGCGCCGCGGTTGTAGACCTGCCACCCGAACAGATCGGCGGGGTCGGTCATGGCCCCGGGAGGGGTCGCCCAGCGTGCGTGCGTCGCCGCAGTCGTGTTCCAGGAGTTGTAGTACGTGGTCGCCGTCGTGGTCGCGGAACCCTGCACCTCTTCGGCGTACATCGCCGACGAGTACGTGGCCATGCCCTCGCTGATCCAGATGCTGTTCCAGTCGGCGGGGCTCACCTCATCACCGAACCACTGGTGCGCGAGTTCGTGGACCAGTGTGCTGACGCTGACGTTACCCTCGAAGTACGAGCGATCCTGCGTCTCGAGCGCATACCCGAGACTCGTCACGTCGAACACGAGGCCGGTGCTGTTGCCGGGGTACGGCCCGTACTTTGTTTCCAGAAACTGGATCATCCCCTGGATCTGCCCGCGTCGAGTCGCAATCGTGTCTTTCAGCGACTGCCGCACCGACGAATCAACGAACGACCACTCCGGAATCACGCGACCATCGGTCAGGGTCACCGACGACTCGTGCACGTCGTAGTTGCCGATTGACAGCATGGTGACCATCGTGGCCATCTGCTTCTGCTGCTGCCACACCCACGTCGTCTCGCTGCCGTCACCCGACGGAGTACGCGATATCAATTCGCCGTTACTCGCCGCTGCGGCGTCCTTGCCGCCGATCTGCGTCGGGATCGTGATCGCGAAGTCGAACGTCGCCTTGTCCGCCGGGGTGTTGTTGCTCGGAATCCAGGTCATCGTGCCGACCGGCTGGCCGAGCGCAGTGGCTCCGTCGGATGTCGGCACCCAGCCTTCCGGTGACCCGTCGGGGTCAGTGTGCGTGACCGGGGTGCCCGAGTACGACACCGCGACGGTGAATTCTCCCGCAGCGACAGGTGCCGTCGGCGTGATGATCAACTTGTACGCGCTCGTCGCCGGATCCTCGGTACGCGTGAACGTCGCAGCATTGCCGTTGACCAGCACCGAATCGACGGTGAGTCCCTCGAAGTCGAGCGAGAAGGATCGCAGCGCCTCGGGCGCCTGCGCCGTGATCGTCGTGGTCGCGGTGATGGACCCATCGGCCACGTAGCGCAACTGCACGTCGTAATGGCTGACGTCATAGCCCGTGTTGCCGATGCCCGTGAAGAGCGAATCGCCGATGGATTGCCCACCGTCAATGGGCTCGGCAGCCTGCACCGCGGAGGTGCCGAGCGCAAGGCCCAGCGGAGCCGTCAGTGCCAGGCTGGCGGCCAGGGCGATCGCGCGGGTACGCCTCCGCGTTCGAAGATGGGCGCGCTGGGGAGCACGCCACAGAGAGGTGATCTGCATGGGTCACGCTTTCTCGACGAGCGCAGGGCAGCGCTGCGGTGCGCTCGTCAGGTCGAGGTCGTGGCCCAAGTGGACCACGACCTCACGCTAGCGAAGGCATGTTACGGCAGCAATACAGTTTCTGTGAGTGCACTCAAGACTGCGTATGCAGCGAAGACGCGAGCGACGACTACCGGGTGGGGTCGCTCGGGTCAGCAGGGTCTGTCGGATCACTCGGGGTCGTCGGATCAGCCGGACTGTGCAACCCGAGAGGGTCCGCAGCATCCACCGCACCGCCTGCGGAGCTCACGGCGCCCGGTGATCCGGCAGCCGACTCGGCGGTCGCCGCCGCGCGCCGCTTGCGCACCGCACCGAAGATCAGCAGCGCCGCCGCGAGAGCGATGACGACGATCGCTGTGATGACCCACGGGAGCGTGCTCGCGCCGCCGGTCTGTGCCAGTTCGTCGATGCCAGTCATGGTGCACTCCTTTCGGCCGCGCCCCGTGCAGGCGGGTCTGCCCCCACCCTACGCGGTCGATGCCTCGGCGAGCACGGCGACCTGTCGACGCAGCGCCTCGCGCCGGTCTTCGGCGCTGCTGCCGGGCCCGAGCACGAGTTCGGCGAGTCGCTCGAGCGTCCACCAGCCCGTCACGAGCGTGACGATCGTGAGCAGTAATTGCTCGGCACCAGCATCATCGAGCGTCGGGATCGCCCGTACCAGCGACGCCGCCTGGGCCTCGCACGACAGCCGACGATCGCTCGGAGCCGCGGGCTCCTCAAGCTCCAGGCTCTCCCAAGCGAGCAACCGGGCGAGCTCGGGCGACTCGCGATAGCGATCGAACAGGGCGATCGCGTAGTTCGCGGCCGCCTCGGGGCCACTGCCCTCGATCGGGGCGCTGTCGAGCAGGTGATCCAAACGGTCGGCGAGCACCGCGGAGAAGAACGCCCGCTTACTGCCGAAGTATTGGTAGACCCGCTCTTTATTGACGCCCGAGTCGCGCCCGATCGCGTCCATGGTCGTACCGGCGAACCCGTTCAACGCGAACTGGCGCACCCCCGCCTCAAGCAGTTTGCGCTGTGTCGCCCGCGTATCCCAAGCCATGCGCCCACCCTACCGAGCGAGCGTCTGAATTTGCAAACGAGCATTTGCAAACGGACCGTTGGGGAGGTACCGTTTTCCCAACGATCCGTTTGCAAACAATCATTTGGATCAGCGAAGCGCCCGATCGCGGCGCAGGAAAGGCAGCAGTCACGTGTCTCAGCACCCCACCCCATCCGTCGATCACGCACGCCTCGACACCCATCGGCGCACCGTCTCCGCGCTCGTCATCGGCGCGAGCGGAGCCGTCGGCCGAGCCATCACTGAGGAACTCACCCGCACCGGTCACCGCTTCACCGCAGCGAGCCGACGCGCAGACGACCCGGCGGCACGCATCGACCTCGGAGCGACGCACGGGCTCACTGCGCTCAGTACGGCAGCGAGGCAGCACGACGTCGTCATCAATGCCTCGGGCATCGAGCGCGCCGAGATCGCCGGCGTGCTCGCCACGGCAGGCACGCCCCTGGTCGACATCTCGGCGACGGGCGCATACCTGCACGAGCTTGCCACGGCGAGCAGAGCAGGGGCCCGCACCGCAGCACCCAGTACCGCAGCACCCGAGCCCGAGCCCGGGCCCACCGTGGTGCTCGGGGCAGGCATCGCACCCGGGCTCAGCACCGCGCTCGTCGCCGATCTGCTCGAGAAGCACGACGTTTCACGGGCGACCGCGCCGACGACGGGCGCACCCGAGATCGACGTCGCCGTGACCCTCGGTGCCGGCGAGGTGCACGGGCCCGCGGCACTGGCATGGACCGCGGGCTTGGCCGGTCGCGCGGTCTACGGTGCGCCGGAACCGCACGCCGTGCAGAACTTCATCGAGAGGCGCACGTTGCCCACAGCGATCGGGCCGCGCCGCTTCCTGCGGGCCGATTTCCCGGATCATGTGCTGCTGGCGACCCCGCCCCGCCCCGGTGCGACCCCCGCGATTCGCAGCTACCTCTCGACGGGCAGCCGTCTCGCAACGGCGGCCCTCGGGTTGGTCGGGCGGGTGCCCGCGCTGCGATCGCTCGCGGCCCGCGCTCCCCATATCGGTGATGAGCGCTGGGAGATTCGTGCGATCGACCGCGCGACTGGAGCGCACCGCATCGCCACCGGATCGGGGCAATCCCGGGCGACGGGCATTATCGCCGCGCACGCCGCGATCGCGGCGGCTGATCAGCCCCGGCTCGGGGCCGTGCCGATGAGCGCAGTGCTGCGCACGGAACAGCTGGCCCAGCTGCCCGGCGTCACCGTCGGCTGAGACCGAGGACGCACACCGAGGGCGCACACCGGAGCGAGCCGGGCGCACGCGAGCCTCACCGGCCCGTCAGTGCCCGCCGTGGTGGAACGTGCCGTGCGGCACCGCGAACTCGCCGGCTTCGCTCGCGGCGAGGGCCGGCGTCGCAATGGCCGCGACCAGCATGGCCTGAACGACGAGCGCGAGGGCGAACACGCCGGCGCGGCGCGTTCCGCGACTCCCATCGCGTGCCGCACTCCCCCGCCGCACCTCGATCACCGCGGCGATCGCGATCGACCACTGGAAGATGAAGAGCGCGAGAAACGGCACGAGCGCCAGAGGCCCGGTGAGCAGGAGGAACGCAGCGGCGACCAGGCCGATGAGCCCTCCGGCAATTGAAGCGCGAGGCATCACCACACGTTCGGCGCGCAGCACCGCGAAGGCCCATACGAGATGCAGTGCCCCCAGGGCACCGACGGGGATCGCGACGGCGAGGGGTGACCCGGCCGCGGTCGCGAACCACACGAGGCCGGCTCCGAACGATGCCAGAGCCGGCCACAGTGCGCGAATCATCAGAAACCTCGAATCATTCGACGGTGATGAACGGTGCGGTGGTGCACCGCACCGTTCAGAGCGGAGCGACGATCAGATTGCCGCGCGAGGCGCAGCGGGAGCCACCTGCTTGTCGGCGCCGAAGGCGACGGCGAGCAGCACCAACGCGCTGCCGAGGTGGAGAATGTGGTCAGCCGTGTTCAGCGCCAGAATATTCGCCGCGGTGTTCGCGATGAAGAAGCCGACGATACCGAGCAGCAGGTAGACCGCACCGACGGTGCCATTGACACCCTTCGCCGCGCGCACGTTCGCGAGACCGGCGAGCAGCAGCACGGCACCGATCAACAGGTGGGCGATGTTGTGCAGCGGATTGACCTCGAAGATGCCGAGCAGCAGTCCGCCCTCGGTAGCGATGAATCCAACGCCCCCGGTCACGGCAAAGCCCAGCAGACCGACCAATACATAGACCGCACCGAAGATCACTCCGAGAATGCGGTTGGGTGAGTTCTTCACGACGTTCTCCTTCATTGTTGCGGTGATGTTCGCCGTGGGACTGACGTGTCGACGCCGCGCGCATCACCTGGTTTCCCCAGTGTTGATCGTTCGGAGCCAAAGCGATAGCGGGTTGCGGGACACCGCGAACGTGCAGTAAGTTCCCAGCTTTCTCCGCAATCCGCCCCCAGCCAGTGTTCGTCGGCCCGTGCACCCCACGTCAAGGCCTGGGCAAAGTCAGTGCTCGGGGCTAGGTTGGCCCCATGGTCACGCAGATTCTTGGAATCGGCACCGCAGTGCCGCGCGCTCGTCTGGCCCAGTCCCGTGCCCGGGACTTCTTCGCCGCCCAGCCGGGGGTTGATCGGCTCGCCGCCAGACTCATCGCGGCCGCCTTCGATCAATCGGCGATCGAGTCGCGCTACTCGGTCATCGGCGGGCTCGATGACGATGACGGCTCGTTTTCGCACGCCGAATTGTTCACGGAGGATCGCGAGGTGCTGCGGGCCCCGTCGACCGGCGAGCGGAATCTCGTGTATCGCCGGGAGGCGCCCCCGCTCTCGGAGCGCGCCGCCCGCGACGCGCTTGGCCGGGCCGGTGTTGCCGCAGCCGACGTGACGCACGTGGTCACGGCGTCGTGCACCGGATTCTTCGCACCGGGCCCCGACTACCTGCTCGTGCGCGACCTCGGCATTCCGACGAGCGCCGAACGTACCCACATCGGTTTCATGGGCTGCGCTGCGGCGTTCCCGGCATTGCGCGCCGCAACCCGCATTGCCGACGCCCAGCCAGGTTCGGTGATCCTCGTCGTCTGCACTGAGCTCTGCTCGCTCCACATCCGCTCGTCACGCGATCCCGAGCAGATCGTCGCCTCGGCCGTGTTCGGCGATGGATCGGGCGCTGCGGTGGTCGCGTCAGACCCATTCCCGCACCACCGAGCGACGCCCACGCTCGAGGTCGGCGCATTTTCTACGGCGATCACGTCGGAGGGCGAGGCCGACATGGACTGGACCATCGGCGACCACGGGTTCGAGATGCGACTCACGGCAAACGTGCCGCGCATCATCGGGCGCGAGATCGCCGGCGTCGTCGGGCCGATGCTCGCCGATGACGCTGCGGGCGTGGAGAGCGCCGAGCCGCACGGCGTCGACGCGTGGGCCGTGCACCCCGGCGGGCGCAGCGTGCTCGATCGCGTCGAGAGCGGGCTGGAGCTCCCGGAATCGGCGATGCAGATCTCACGCGGCGTGCTGCGCGACTACGGCAATATGTCGAGCGCAACGATCCTGTTCATTCTGCAGCGCATCCTCGCCGACGACGCGCTGCACGACGGCGCGAGCATCGCTGGGCTGTGTTTCGGCCCAGGGCTGACCGTCGAAACCGCGCGATTCACCCGGCGGGCGGCGCGCTCGACATGAAGCTCTCCGAGCTCGACCGGCGGAACACGCAGCTGCGCGAGATCATGGATGACCCCGAGTGCGAGCCGGCGCAATTGCGGCGGACGCTCGAGCGTTTCGGCATCGTGAACTCCGCCGTCGCGCGCTGGGGTCGGGTGTACCGCACGCACATCCGCCCCGCGCTCTCGGCTGCGCGCGCCACGGGCGGGGCGGAGCAGCGTCTGCTCGATATCGGTTGCGGAGGCGGTGATGTGCTGCGCCGCCTGGTGCGCCGGGCGCGACGCGACGGCTACCGCGTCTCCGGCCTGGGCATCGATCCTGACCCGCGTGCCATCGCCGTCGCCCGCGCCGCAGCGCCGCTCGACGGCGTGCGCTACCGGGAGTGCTTCAGCGACGAACTCGCGGCATCGGGGGCGCGCTTCGACGTGGTGCTCTCGAATCATCTGCTGCACCACCTCGAGTCGCCGGCACTCGAGGCGCTGCTCGCCGACTCCGAGCGGCTGGCGGATCGCCTCGCCGTGCACTCCGACATCGCACGCGGGCGGTTCGCCTATGCCGCATTCTCCATCGGCGTGGCACCGGTGTCACCCGGCACTTTGTTGCGCGTCGACGGCCTGCGTAGCATTCGGCGGAGCTACCGGCCCGCTGAGCTCTCGGAAGCATTACCGGCGGATTGGCTCATGGAGCGCGTTGGGCCGTTCCGACTGCTCGCCGTGCATCGGCCGAAGCGGGCGATGGCGCGGCGCGAGACGGCGCGGGTGTGAACCCATGAGCGCGGAACGCGAGGCCCCCGGGGTGCACGAGGTGCTGATCATCGGTGCGGGGCCGAGCGGCACGCTCCTGGCCGCCGAACTGCGGCGGCTCGGCGTGGAAGCGCTGCTCATCGAGCGTCGCACTGACTCAGCGCCGGGCAGCCGGGCGATCGGGGTGCATCCGCCCGTGCTCGCAGCGCTCGAGCCGAGCGGGGCGACCGCACGCATTCTCGAGGGTGCCGCCCGCATTCCTCGGGGCATGGCCCGCGCAGCCGGGCGCACGATCGCGACGGTGCGATTCGATCGTCGGCACCCGCGCTTCCCGTTCATCGCCGCGGCTCCGCAGCAGGTCACGGAGGCGGCGCTCGCGGCGATCGCCCCTGAGCCTGTCCGGGGAATGCGGGTCATCGGGGTGCACGCCGCGGGCGACCTGATGCGGGTGCGCGCCGAAGACGCCGCCGGTGACACGACCGTGTGGGCTGCGCGCACGGTCGTGGTCGCAGCGGGCGCCCGCGGACGGCAACTGCTGAGCGGGTTTCTCCCGGTGCGCTCGCACGCCTACGCCGACCGGTATCTCATGACCGACCTCGCCGATGCTCCGGGGGAACCCGAGCACACGGCGGTCATCACGCTGGGGGCGAGCGGTGTCGCCGAATCGTTCCCGCTTCCGAACGGCGGTCGGCGACTGGTCGCGCGCGTCACCGCCGCCGGCCCGCACGAGGCGCGCGAGCGTGCGAATCGCGGAACCGAACATTGCTCCGATCTCGCCGGGCCGCTGGCGCGCGCCGCGCAGGCGGCCGATGTCGATCGGCTGTCGGCTGCGGTACTCGAGCGGATCGGGCGCGCCGAGCTGGCATCGCGCGTCACGGCGGCGACCGGGTTCGGCATCCGTCGGGTGCTGCTCTCGCGCATGGTTTCGGGGCCGTGGGCGCAGCACGGCGCCGGATCCGGCTACGTCATCGCCATCGGGGACGCGGCCCACGAAGTCAGCCCGATCGGGGGCCAGGGCATGAACCTCGGTCTGCTCGATGCGGTGACCCTCGCCCCGGTGCTCGCGCGCCTCCACGCGCACGCTCTGGTCGACGAACCGCACGCGCTTGCGCACTGGGAGCGCAACCGACTCGCGTCGGCACGCACGGCCGGGCGACTCGCCGGGCTCAACACCGCGCTCGGGCGCCCGTGGCCACGGTCGGTCACGGGCACGATCGCCGCCGCCATGCGCACGGCGATGCGCACTCCGCTCGTGCGACTGCCCGAGCGGGCCTATGCCATGGGGTTCGATCGCGACGCCTGAGCCCGCAAGAGCGCATGGAGCTCCGCTTCGAGCGCGGGCACCCGAGGGTCGACGAGAAACCGTTCGTCGCGCGGAATGTCTCGGCTGACCTCGACCGCCCCTGCGATGGGCGCGGGCCGGTTGGCAAGTACGAGCACCCGATCAGCCAATCGCACCGCCTCCCGAATGTCGTGCGTCACGAACAGGATGCTCCAGCGGTGCACGCCCCACATGTCGAGCAACCAGCGCTGCAGCTCATCGCGCGTGATGGCGTCGAGCGCCCCGAAGGGTTCGTCGAATAGCAGGATGGGGCGATCCTGCACGACCGCACGCAGAAACGACACCCGCTGCCGCATGCCACCCGAGAGCTGCCGCGGATACCGATCGGCCGCGTCGGCCAGCCCGAAGGGTTCCAGGAGCGCCGTCACCCGCTGTCGGGCCTCGGCGCGAGATACCCCCTGCACTTCGAGTCCGATCGCCGCATTCGCGACCACGCGCCGCCACGGCAGCAGGGCGTCGCGCTGCGGCATGAACGCGAACGGGCGCGGTGACGGTAGTGGTGATCCGTCGTACCTGATCTCGCCGCCGTCGAGCGGGAGCGCGCCCGTGAGCAGCGAGAGCAGTGTCGACTTCCCGCTGCCGCTGGCGCCGACCAGTGCGACGATCTCACCCGGGTCGAGAGTGAACGAGACGTCGGCCAGCACACGGCGCTCGCCGAAGCGCTTCTCGACGGAAGCGAGCTCGAGCGTCGCCTTGCCGGCACCCGCCGTCATCGCGCACCCGCCGGCTCGCCGCGTTCGATGCGCATCCACGGCAGCGCGACGCGCTCGACGAACACGACGAGCCCGAAGAGCGCCAACGTCAGCGCGGTGCTGACGCCCACGGCGGCGAGCACGAGGTCGGTGCGGAAGACATTCTTCGCCGATTGCATGTACACGCCGAGCCCCGCGACGGCCCCGGCGTACTCGGCAAAGATCGCACCGACCACGGCATACGTGATCGAGATGCGCAGCGCCGAGAAGAAGGACGGCATGGCCGAGGGCAGCCGCACGAGACGGAAGACCGAAACACGTGACGCCCCCATCGAACGCAGGAGCTGCTCAGCGTCGGGGTCGGCAGACGCGAAACCGCGCAAGAGCCCCACCACCATCGGAAAGTAGGTGACGAATGCGACGAGCAGAATCTTCGGCACCAGCCCGAACCCGAACCAGAGCACCACCAAGGGCGCGATCGCGATGAGGGGAAGGGTCTGGCTGACGATCAGCAGCGGCAGCAACGCTGATCGGAGCACTCGTGAGAAGTCGAGCACCGTCGCGGTGAGCGCCGCCACGACGACCGAGAGGCTGAACCCGGTCAGCGTCGCCAGCAGCGTCGGCAACGCATGGTGCAGCAGTGCGCCGCGTTCGGTGGCCCCAGACGACGCGACACGGGCCGGCGACGGCAGCAGTTCGGAGGGAACGATGCCCGAGACCGAGACCCATTGCCAAAGACCGAGCAATGCGACGAGCGCGACGGCGGGCGGGAGCACCCGCCGCACCGTCACGCTCACCGCGTCTCGGGCGAAGGTCACTCGAGGTACTCGTCGGTGTAGTAGTCGCTCCAGTCGGGCGCCTCGGTCACCGTCGTGCCGTCGGCGTCGGTGAGGAAGCCACCATCGACCAGAAACGCGCCGAATGCGTTCCATGCATCTGGGTTCGCCGCACCGATCTCGCGGTCGGGCGACGTGAGGTACTCGTCGGCGAGCAGTTTCGCACTCTGGTGCACGAGCTCGGTCGCGGTGCCGAGCGTGTCGGGGTTCGCCTCGATAAGCAGATCGGCGGCTTCCTCCGGATGCTCGGCAGCGTAGGCGTACCCGCGGGCGACCGCCTGCACGAACGCGCGGGCTTCGTCGGGGTGCGCGTCGAGGTAGGCCTCGCTCGAGACGATGCCCGTCGACTGCTGCTCGGGCACCCCGAAATCTTGGTAGCTGAACTCGCGGTAGGGGTGCCCGTCGATCTTCGCCTGCAGATCTTCCCAGGTCGCCACTGACAGCGTGAAGTCGATGCGGCCCTGCGACAGCGCCTCGTAGGCTCCGGTGTCGAGCGTGACCTCGGTGAAGTCGCCGGTGCCGCCGTCGCCCGCGATCGTGGACGATGCGAGTGCCGAGTACAAGGGGGCCCCGAAGCCGCCGAAGGTCTTGCCGTCGAGGTCTTTCGGTCGGGTGATATCGTCTCGGTCGGCGAGCGCGACGATGCGACCGGAGTCGCTCTGCGTGACGCGGTACACCGACACGAGGTCGAGGCCCGCGGTGCGGGCCATCTGCACGCCCGACTGCCCGCCGATGCCGAAGTCGGCCTCGCCCGCGGAAACGAGCTGCGTCGCCGACGTCGTGCCGTAGGGCAGAATCTCGACGTCGAGCCCGGCATCGTCGAAGTAGCCGAGTTCGTCGGCGACGTAGACACCGATGTGGTTGGTGTTCGGCGCCCAGTCGAGCGCGAAGGTGACCGGGGTCACTTCGTCGGAGCTAGAGTTCGCCGAGTCGTTCGCATCGGCTGCGGTGGAGCAGCTCGCGAGCCCTGCGGCGAGCGCCGCGGCGATGAGACCTGTGGCGATCCGGCGCATATTGCGGCGTGGATGGGTGGGGTGGTTGCGCATGAAAGCGTGCCCTTCTGTGGTGAATGGGGCACGGGTTCGTAGAGCGTCTCCCTGCGCTGGCATGATCCAGATCAGGTTCGACGGTCGAAAGTTGAGTACTTTCCTCTCAGCCCGGCCTACCGGACTCCCGTGTGGCACTCACCCTAGCAACATTCGCGCGAGTGGCGCGCGTCGTCCCCTAGGGTGGGCTGCGTGACGCAGACCTCACCGAGCACGCAGCCCACGCCGACCCTTCAGCCCGCATCAGGCGTTCCACGCGCACCCGGGTCTCTGACCTCAGCCGAGACGATGACGCCCGTGGAGTACGGCGTCGGGGCGCGCTTCACGCTCTCCGTGTACGACTCCGAGTATGTCCGGATCATCTTGGGTGCCCTCGCAAGCGCCCCGGCTGATGGGCTCACCGTCGAGACGAATGACATCTCGACGTTCATCACCGGCAGCGAACAGCGGGTGCTCGAGTACGTGCGCGACGTGATCGCGGCGGCTGCGGAGAGCGGCGCGCACCTCTCGGCCGCAATTTTGCTATCGCGCGGCTGCCCCGGCGAGCTGCAGTGCGCGCTGCCGCCCGGCGTGCACGCGCTCGCTGCGTCACCCATTGCGCTGGCGCCCACCGGGGTGCGCGCCCGAGCGCACTGGTCGCTCTACCCGCTGCTCGACGCACACGGCGCCGACGGAGCGCACGGCCCGCGTGCCGACTCCGCGCCCGCCGACCACATGACCCCGATCTACGCGGCGATCGAGCAGGCGAAGCACGAGGGCGTCTACTCCGGCTCCGACCACTACGCCACCCGGCTCGACGGCGACCTCTCGGCGGTGCTCGAGACGGCCGCAAACGCGTGGATCGGCGTGGGCGCCACGGTGCAGCACGTCGTGACGCACCTTACGGTCTCGATCAATAGCCCGTCGATCGCGGGCATCCCGGCTCCCGAGCCCACGGTATGACCAGCACCGGCACCCGCACCGACACCAGCATCGGCCGCGGCATGCACCTGGTCGGCATGGTGAACCCGCCGACGAGCCAGTACTCCGAAAACTGGCGCAACCCGCTGGGTCGCACCGACTGGCTGAGCGGGGCGTTCTACGCCGACCTCGGGCGCACGCTGGAGCGCGGCTGCTTCGACATGATCTTCTTCGCGGATGCATTGGCGGTGCCCGAAGACGGTGCGGGCGAGTTCGCGACGACGCTGCGCACCGCGGGCAAGGGTGCCATCTATCTCGACCCGATCACGAAGGTGTCGCTCGTCGCGGGGGCCACCTCGCGCATCGGCTTGGGGGCGACCGTATCGACGAGCTTCATACCGCCGTACACGGTCGCCCGGCAACTGCTCTCCGTCGATCACCTGTCGGGTGGCCGCGCCGCCTGGAACATCGTCACCTCGACCACCGACGCCGAGGCGCGCAACCATGGGCACGACGGCATCGCTCCCCCGGCCGATCGCTACGATCGCGCCGACGCGGTGGTCGACACCGTGGTCGAGCTCTGGCGCAGTTGGGCACCCGAAGCACTGGTGCACGATCAGGCGACCGGCGAGTTCGCCGATGCCACCCGTGTGCACCGCGTCGCGGGGTCGCTCTCACGCGGTCCGCTGACCCTGCCGCAGAGCCCACAGGGGTTTCCGGTGCTCATGCAGGCGGGGTCGTCGCCGCGCGGCCGGGCGTTCGCGGCTCGGTGGGCCGAGGTGGTGTTCGCGATCGGCGACTCCCCCGAGGCGATGCGTGAGCTGCGCACCGAGATTCGGGATCGCGCGCGCCTCGACCACGGCAGAGACCCTGACGCGATCCGCGTGCTGCAGGGCGTGCAGCCGGTGGTCGGGTGGACCGATGCCGAGGCGCAGGCGAAGCTCGCGGCCCTCGTCGCCCAGATCGACCTGCCCGGCGCCCTCGAAAAGCTCGGTCGACTGCTGCACGCGGAGTCGCTCGACCCCGCGGCCCGGGCGACCGAGGTGCTCGCCGCCCACCGCGGGGCGACCGGCAGCGTCGGGTTCGAAGACATGCTCGCCGCAGTCAGCGAGCGGCGCGGGTTCACGGTGGCGGATCTCGCGATCGAGCAGGCGCTGAATCAGTTGCACCCGCAACTCGTCGGCTCGCCCGCAACGATCGCCGACGAACTGCAGTACCTGTTCGAGAGCGACGCCGCCGACGGTTTCATCATCATGCCGGCGCTCTATCACTCGTCGTTCGAGGACTTCGTGAATGGCGTGGTCCCTGAGCTGCAGCGACGCGGCATCTTCCGCACCGACTACTCGGGCGTCACGCTTCGGGATCACCTCGGCGGGTAGCGGCGCGCGCCCGGGGTCAGTCCGCGCTCCCCGCTCTGAGCTACTCCTCGAGCGCGCCCGCGAGCACGTCGAGCACCGCCGACCGCGCCGCCTGCCCGCGTTCGCCCCGCAGCTCGACGAACGCGTCGACGAGGTGCTCGGTGAGCAGCATGAGCGCGGCGCGCGAGGTGTGGATGAGTTCGTCGTGGAAGCTGCCGCCCACGGGCGGTACGACGAGCGAGACGTCGGCACCGCGGTCGACGGCGGAGCGCGCGAACGAGGTAATGGCGAGCACTTGGGCGCCGCTCCGCTTCGCGGCATCCATCGATTCGAGGGTGGCGCGGTTCGCGCCCGACCCCGAGAACACGACGCAGACCGAGCCCGCGCCGAGCTGACGCGCGGCGATCTGCTGCGCCATGGGGTCGGCGAATTGCTCGACCGAGCGGCCTGCCGAGTTCAGGCGCATGGCGAAGTCGAGCCCGAGCGGGCTCGAGAGCCCGTTCGCGATCACGAGCAGTCGGTCGGCGCGGTCGAGGGCGTGCACGAAGGCGTCGACCCCCTCGACGGTGAGTGCCGCCAGGGTGTCGTCGAGCCGTGCGGCGAGGCGGCCGATGCGCGAGCGCAGCGCACCGAGGATCGTGGCGTCGCCCGCCGCTGATCCGGCACCATCGCCCCCGCCCGAGCCGCCGCCGAAACCACCGGCGGACTCGGCCGCCGCGCCCTCGAGCGCGAGCTCTTGCACGAGCGCGACGCGCAGCTGCGGGTACCCCTCGTAGCCGAGCGATTGCGCGGCGCGGATCACGGTGGTGCGCCCCACCTCCACCCACTCGGCGAGCGACTGCGCGGTGCAGGCGACGGCGCGCTCGCGGTCGGCGGCGATCGCCTCGACCACGCGGCGCTCGGTGCGCTGCAGCGAGGGGGCGAGCGAGGCGATGCGTGCGCTGGGGCGCGCGTCGGGGGCTCCGTGCCAGGCCACCGTTACCTGCTTCCGTTCATGATCCGGCGCCGAATCGCGCCCGAGATCGTATCCATGAGCATCGTCGCCACGATGACGACGATCAAGAGCATTCCCACCGTGTCCCACTGCCGATAGTTGGTGTAGTTCGACAGCATACTTCCGATGCCGCCCGCCCCGACGAGACCGAGCACGGCGGAGGTGCGGATGTTGATCTCGAAGCGGTACAGCGCGAATGAGAGCAGCGCCGGAGCGACGGGGGGCCAAATCGCCCAGCGGGTCACCTCGGCGGTCGACCCGCCCGCGGCACGCACCGCTTCGGACGCCCCCTCGTGCGCCGACTCGACCGTCTCGTACACCCACTTGCCCTGGGTGCCGATGCCGGCGATGCCGAGCGCGAGTGCGCCGGTGAGCGGCGTGAGTCCGGTCACGGTGAGCAGTACGAGGGCGATGATCACCTCGGGCACCGCACGGATCACCGCGAACACCCCGCGCAGCAGCGCGCGCAGCCAGGCCGGGCCGACGGCGCGCGCGGCGAGCATGCCGAGCGGCACCGACACGATGACGCAGAGCATGGCGCCCATCCACGCCATCGAGATCGACCGCCAGGTCTCGAAAAGCGCCCGCGGCAGCTTCTCCCAGTTGGGCGACGCGAACATGAGTTCGAGGTAGTGCGCGATCTGCCCCGGCACGGCGGGGAGGTCGCTCCAGGTGATCTGCAGCGTGCCCCCGGCGACGAGGATCACCAGCCCCGCGACCACCGCCCACGCCGTGGGTGCGAGACGCGACGGTCGGGCCGGCAACTGCAGCGGCGCGTACGCCTGCATGGCAGGGCTTGCCTTGGGCCGAGTGTCGAGCGATGCGGTCATACGAGCCTCCGGCGGATGAGGTTGGAGAGCACTTCGATGGCGATCACGACGACGAGGATCTCGAGGATGATGACCGAGACATCGGAGTAGGCGTAGAACCCGCGGCGCTCGTCGAGCAGCCGCCCGATGCCGCCCGCGCCGACGATGCCGAGAATGGCCGAGATGCGCACATTGAGTTCGAGCGCGTAGAGCCACTGGTTCGCGAACAGCGGCCACGCCTGCGGAAGTGCTGTGGCGCGGTTGATCTGGAACTGCGTGCCGCCCGCGGCGCGTCCGGCCTCCATGTAGCGGTGATCCGCCGCATCGATCGCCTCAGAGACGAGCTTCACGACGATGCCGATGTTGAACAGGAAGAGCGTCACCACACCGGGCAGCGCGCCGACCCCGACCATCGCCACGAGCACGGTGGCGAAGACGAGGTCGGGCACCGCGCGATTGATGTTGTTGAGGGTGCGCACCAGCCCGCGAGTGACCCGGTTCGGGTTCGTGGGAGCCGCAGCCCAGAGGGTGAGCGGGATCGAGCACACCGCCGCAGCGGCCGCTCCCACGAGGGCCATCTGCAGCGTTTCGACGAGCGGCGCCCACGTGCGCGGCAGGAACCCGAAGTTGGGCTGCGCCAGCTGCACGAGCTTCGTCACGCCGTTGCGCCAGTTCTTCGCAATCGCGGCGAGGTCGAGCTCGATGCCGCCGATCGCCGGCAGACAGGTGAGCACGGTGAAGCCGACCACGGCTGCGATGATCAGCGCCGTGCGGAGCGTGTGGCGCGGGCGCGTCGGCAGGTCGAGGCGCGTTTCCACAGCGCTCGTCATGCCTGAGACCCCAGTC
Organism: Leucobacter musarum subsp. musarum; assembly: GCF_001273845.1. Classification (GTDB taxonomy): domain Bacteria; phylum Actinomycetota; class Actinomycetes; order Actinomycetales; family Microbacteriaceae; genus Leucobacter; species Leucobacter musarum. Next base: position 111,206 of record NZ_JHBW01000068.1, on the reverse strand, counting down.
GGTCGCGGGGTTGAATCGGCCGGCCGTAGATCTGCTCGAAATCGGCGTCGGTGGCCGATGCCGCAGGCCCGTCGTAGACGACGCGGCCGTCGCGCAGCCCGATCATGCGGGTCGTGTATTGGCGGGCAAGATCCATGAGGTGGATGTTCACGAGCACGGTGAGGCCGCGCTCCGCGTTGATGCGCTCGAGGTCGGCCATGACGGCGTGCGCGGTGGGCGGGTCGAGGCTCGCGACGGGTTCGTCGGCGAGCATGACACTCGGCTGCTGCGACAGCGCGCGGGCGATCGCGACACGCTGCTTTTGCCCGCCCGAGAGCGAACCGGCGCGCACCCACACCTTGTCGAGGATGCCGACCGAGTCGAGCGCCCGCAGCGCGATGTCGCGATCCTCGGCGCTCGGCAGCCCGAGCAGCGTGCGATACGCGGGCGAGTGCGCAAAACGACCGACGAGGGTGTTGCGGTACACGCTCGTGCGCTCGGCGAGATTGAACGCCTGGAAGATCATGCCGATGTGCCCGCGCGCCTCGCGCAGCGCGCGACCGCGCAGCTCGGAGATGCGGTGCGGGCCGACGGTGACGCTGCCGGTGGTGGCGGTGCCGCCGGTGGTGCCGACGAGACCGTTGATCGTGCGAATCAGTGTGGACTTGCCCGATCCGGAGAGCCCGACGATCGAGACCATCTCGCCGGGCTCGATGGTCAACGACACATCGTGCAGGGCACGGGTACCGTTCGGATAGGTGACGGAGACCCCGTCGAGGGCGATGCGCCACGAGGCGGCGGCCGGCGTCTGCCGACCGCTCGCCCCGCGGTGCTCATCGAGTGAGTGTGTCATCGAAGTGCTTCGTGCTCCTGCGTGTGGTGGGGTGCCGCGCTGCCGCGACGTCAGTTCGCGAACTGCGTGAGGATCTCGCCGTAGCGCGAGATCTCGTCGTCAGCCGTCTCGCTGGTCCAGTCCGAGAGGCCGACGAGGTCGAACATCACGGTCTTCGCCTCGTCCGAGGAGTCGGCGTAGTCGTCCATCAGCTTCGTCAGCTGCTCGACGAGGTCAGCGGGGAGGGTGTTCGCGACCGCGACGCCACCGTTCGGAATCATCTCGGTGTACGCGAACGCGGTCACCGTGTCGGCGACGTCGGGCGCCTCGGCGGTGACCGTGGTGCGCGCGTCCCAGTAGCCGAAGCTGACCTCGGCGTCGCCATTCGCCACCGCGAGCACGGCGTTGTTGTTGCCCTCGACCGGCACCTGCGAGATGTCGGCGTCGGTGTCGATGCCCGCGTCGCGCATGGCGACGACCGGGTACTGGTAGCCCGCGGGCGACGTCGCGGCCTGCAGTGCGACCTTCGTACCCTTCGAGATCTTCTTCAGCGCGTCGATGCCGGCTTCGCCCTGGCCGGTCGCGTTCTTCCCGGCTTCTTCGATGCCGTTGCAGTACGAGAGCTCGATGTTGCTGGCGGCATACGTCGCCTTGACCGGGGCGGTCTCGCAGTACTTGTCGGGGTTATTGGTGTACGCGACCGAGGCATACGAGGTCGCCCCGAAGCGCACATCGCGCAGCACGAGTTGGGCGTCGTACTGGTTCATGGCCTGGTAGAGCGAGCCGGCGTCGGTGATGACGACCTGGGCCTGGTCGGCGCCGAGCGCCTCGACCGTCGCGGCGTAGTCGCTCGCGACGACGCCCTCGACCTCGATGCCGAGACCGTCGGAGAGGTACGTCGTCAGCGGGTCGAGCGCCTCAGCGAGATCTTCGCCCTCGACCGAGGGAACGAGCGACACCGTGATGGAGTCGGGCCAGGCCTGCGCTTCGTCGGTGGCCGACGCCGAGGAGTCGCTGGCGCTGCAGCCCGCGAGACCGAGCGCGGCGACGGTGAGGGCGCCGATTGCGAGAACGGATGAACGCATGGGTGGGGTTACCTTTCGATGCCGGATCCCGCGCCGAGCGGCGCGGAGGTGCTGGAAGCCGCGAGCGCGGCCCAGGTTTCGATCTCGGCGCGCAGCTGCGCGAGCGAGGCTCCGCGCAGCGTCACCGGAACAGTGGAGGTCGCCGCGGTCGCGCCCACCAGCGCGGTATCCGCGCCGAGGGTGATCGCCGGAACGAGGTCGTATTCGGCGATGTCGCCGATCGCGAGCACCGGGCCGTCAGCGAGGAGTCGCTCGACGAGCGGCGCGAGCCCGGCAGGCTTGCCGACGGTGAAGTGGCGCTCGTCGAAACGGTGCTGCACGCCCCACGACGCGAGCACGCGGCCGATGCCGGGCTCAGGAGCATTCGTTGCGAGAATCAGACGCGCCGAACGCCCCAGCGTTTCGAGCATGTCATCGAGTCCGTCAGCGGCGTCGACGGGTGCGCTCGCGGTACCGAGCAATTCCCGGCTCTCGGCGTACGCGCGCTGCGTTGCCTCTGCGGTGACGCCGTCGGCGACTGCGAGCGATCCGACGATGTCGTACCCGTCACGGAAGGCGCTGTCACCCGCGTCGTAGCGAGCGAGCTCGGCTTCGACCCGATCGAGGTACCCGGCTGCGGCGGCCGCGGCGACGCAGTGCGCATACGCGCGCACCGGGCCGTGACCGACAGCGAGGGTGCCGTCGAAGTCGAATACGATGCTCGGTGCCATGTGCGCTCCTTGAGTGTTTGGACGATGCATCCAAAGTTACGGAGCGATATGGACGAAACGGCCATCGGCACATGAACAGACCGTTACGAGTCGATGGCGGCATTCCAACGCGCGGTGGGTTCGCCCTCGAATTCGGCGATCAGCGCCGCGACGTCTCCCCCGAACGGGAACGCCGTGATGAGTTGCAGGGGCGCGCCCACGGTCGGTGCGATGCCGTAGATGAGCGCCGGCGATCCGCCGCTGGTGAGCCCAGCCGCATCCGCGAAGCCAGCCGCCCCCGAGGCGCCGACAGGCTTCGCGGCGTCACCAGCGACCTGCGCGAACACGACACGACTCGCACGGTCGCCGATGAGGGCGTTTCCCTCCGGTGTGCCCGGAGCAGGCGAGCGCAGCGCCGGCAGCGCGACCCGCGACAGGCGTTGCAGCGGGGTCGAGCCGTCGTCGGCTCCGCGCGTGAGGTGGAATGCCTCAGACGCGAGCCCGAATGCCTGCGCTACCTCGCCGTGCAGCCAGCGGTCGCGCTTGAACCCGAACGGGGTCGGCACCTCCGAGAACCAGTACCCGTAGACGTGCATGACGCCGGCGTTGCCGACCGGGAACTCCGCCGAAATGCCCGCTGCGGTGTGCAGCACCTCGAAGAGTCCCCGGTCGAACGAGGCCACGCCGGTGTGCTCATCGATGACCGTCGATCGCCCCCAATCGGCGAAGCGCCCGGCCGCCGCATCGTCGCTCACGCAGGCGAGCACGAAGTCGAGATCGGACGGGGCTTGCTGCGCATCCGGTGGGGTCTGGCGGCGTTCAATCACCCCACGATGATGTCACGCACGTCCAGCCTCAACCGCACGTCCGGCCTCAACCGCACAGCCAGCCTCAGCCACGCCGCACGTCGCCCGGGCTGAACGTGCGCGACCCGAGCGCCTTCCGCAGCTCGCGGTACGACGTAGGCGTGACGCCGTTGCCCTCGAGTTCGCGGGCGCGCGCCGGGTAGCCGAAGACCGCGGGTAGGCCGCCCGCTTCGAGCTGCAACCAGGCGCGCACGCGCACCTCCGATCCGGGATGCACGAAGCCGTGCGGCTCGTATTGGAAGAGGTTCCAGCACCACGCGATGGCACGCCCGCGCGTGAACCCTTCCCACGGGCCGTCGGTGATGCGGAGTTCGGCGTCGATCGACGCGGCCGCGCCGGCCACGCGAGCATCGACCAGGGCGACGCGATCCGGCGCCGCCGCAGTGAACTCAGGAAATGTTGCCGTTGACATGGGGATGATCCCCTCTCTGGGGCACGCCACCCCATCGATCTTGCACCGCGAGATCTCGCGGGCCCGTTCTTCCCCTGGGACACCCGGGAATCGATGGATTCGGGTTGTCGTGCGGCCAGCCAGGTACCTACGGCCGCAACTCGTGAACGTGCTGCCAGCATAGCCGCGCACTCAGACATTCGTGGCGTGTGACCGCGGATGACCTGGCGGCAGCCATGATCCTCGGCCGCAACTCGCCGAACGGTACAGTGAGTGCTACTTATGCTCCGATCATTCTTCGTCCGTTCGCAGGCGCGCGTCTCGTGGCTGCGCATCGGGTTTGGTGCGCTGACCGGCGCTGCGGTGGTCGCGCTCATCAGTGTCTATGGCGGTACTCTCGGGCACCCGTTGCTCGTCGCAGCGTTCGGCTCATCGTGCGTACTCGTGTTTACGCTGCCCGACTCCCCGCTTTCTCAGCCAATCAACGTGCTGGGCGGCCACATCGTCGCTGCCGCTGTGGGCATCGGCGCGAGCTTAGTGATGCCGATCGCCCCGTGGAGCCTCGGAGTCGCCGTCGGCGTCGCGTTGGCGGCAATGGCGGCGTTGCGCATGACGCATCCGCCTGCCGGCGGTACCCCTATCGCCATCATGCTCGCCAATGAGCAGTGGTGGCAGTTAGTTCCGCTCATCTTGGGCGGCGCCGGCATCATTGCGCTCGGTGGAGCGCTGTACCGGGCTGCGTTCTCAGCGATCGCTCGCCACCGCGATCGTGCCCTGGTGCGCGCCGAGGCAGAGCGCAAGCGCGCCGCTGCCGAGGCCGAAGAGGACGCACAGATTTCTGCGGCCGTCACCGTCCCCGAGAACTAGCCGCCCCGCAGCGCCGCGACGGCGACGTCCGTGCGATCCGACACCACGCCGTCGACCCCGAGTGCCGCCAGCCGCCGCATCGTCGCGGCATCGTTGATCGTCCAGACGTGCACCTCGACGCCGTTCGCGTGCGCTGCGGCGATGAGGCGCGGGCTCAGCACGCGAATCGGCCCCTGCCGCTCGGGAATCTGCAGCGCATCGAAGCCCACGAGCGCACGCGCGGTGAGGCGTCGCGAACCGAGCGCCACCGCGAGCAGCACACGGATGAGTGCACCTCGACCCGGCGACGTGGCAGGCAGGGTGGCGGGCAGCGTCGCGGGCCGTTCCAAGCCCGCCGCCTCGATCGCCGCACGACGAAACGTCTCAGAGAAGCTGGTGACCAGCACGCGTTGGGCGTGCGGGGCGACGATACGCCCGAGCGGCACCGCGACGGCGGCCGCCTTAACGTCGATATTCCAGTGCGCGTTGGGGAACTCGGCGAGCGCCTGCTCGAGCGTGAGCAGGCCGCCGCGGTCGGCAAAGATGTCCGCGAGCTCGGCGACATCAACCTCGGTGATCAGGCGTGGATCGCCCGCGACGCGACCGAGGTCGGCGTCGTGGGCGAGCACGACGACACCGTCGCGGGTGATGTGGCAGTCGGTTTCGAGCAGGTCGGCCCCGGCGGCGAGCGCGGCAGCGAATGCGGCACGGGTGTTCTCGGCGATGCCCTGCGTGGCGAGCTCGGTCGACACGAACCCCCGGTGGGCGATCACGCGCGGATGCCGCGCCCCGTCGAAGTAGGGGTGCGGGTCGCGCGGGTGCGGCGTCGAGTGCGGCATGGGTTCACCGTACCCGCTCACGCCCGCACCTCCCTATCAACGCCGCGTTTGGTAACGTCGCTGCGTGACCACCAGCTCCCCTCGCCCGATCGGCTCGCGCTCACCGCGCACGGCGGCCGCGATCGAGCGCCGCGAGCTGCCGAGTTTCGCCGCGGGCGAGCTGAGTATCCCGTTCGAGCACTACGGCATGACCGAGGCGCTGACCGCAGACACCTACTGGGAGCCGCACTCGCATCCGACGCACGAGATCCTTTGGAACGACCGCGGCATGTCGGTGGCGACCGTCGACGGCAGCAGTTGGACCATCGGGCAGCAGGTCGGGCTGTGGATTCCGGCCGGCACCCTGCATACGGGGCACGCGCCGAGCGGCACCGTGTACCGCACCGCGCACTTCGACATCAGCGCGTTCGCTGCGTATGCCGCGCACCCCGAGGCGATCGCATTGACGCCCCTGCTACGCCTGCTGCTCGAGCGGCTGGCCGACAGCACGACCGCGGGTTCGACCCTGAGCCCCGAGTCGCGCCGGCTCACCGAGGCGATGGTGCGCGATGTGCTCGCCCCGGCGCGCGCGAGTCTGACCGTGCACATTCCGACGAGCGCGCTGCTCGCGCCGATCGCGCGCGCAGTGCTCGATGCTCCGGGCGAGGCACCGGCACTCGGTACGTGGGCAGCTGACCTCGGGGTCAGCGAGCGCACGATCGCCCGCGCGTTCCTCGCCGAAACCGGCCACGGCTACACCGCCTGGCTGGCTTCGGTGCGGGCGCAGTGGGCGATGCTGCTGCTGAGCGACGGCCTCCCGGTCGATGAGGTGGCGGATCGCGCGGGCTACGCCTCGGTCAGCGCATTCGGGGCCGCATTCCGTCGCACCACGGGCATCACGCCCAGTCAGGCGCGCGGGTTCGTCGGCGACTGACGGCGGCAGCGCGCGCACCCGTGTCCATTTTGCGCGATCCCGCGTCACTTTCTCGCGATTGCGCCACCTGCCCACGAGTTCATATGATGAAGTCAAGCCTTCCCTCAGCAGCTCGGATCGCCCCGGCATTCGCCCGTCACGCACGCATGCGCCCGACTCCGGGCGCCGTGCACCGCGAAGTGCTCGGGCAGCGCGCCGGGCCGGAGGGCATCGTCATGTCCCCCATCGAAAGCGGGTTTCCCACCCATGTCTGCTTCACCCCGTCGACTTCTCACGGCCGCCGCCCTCGCCGGCGCGGCGCTGCTCGCGCTCACCTCGTGCGCATCCGGCTCATCGGCCACCGATGCGGCGTCGGATTCCGTCATCGAAGCCCCCACGCCGACGAACGAATTCCCGCTCACCATCGAGCACGCGCTCGGCACGATCACCCTCGACGAGGCTCCGGAGCGCGTCGCGACCGTCAACTGGGCCAATCAGGAAGTTCCGCTCGCGCTCGGCGTCGTGCCCGTGGGCATGGCCAGCGCCGACTGGGGCGATGACGACGGCAACGGCGTGCTGCCCTGGGTCGAGGATCGCCTGGAGGAGCTCGGCGCCGACACCCCGGTACTCTTCGACGAAACCGATGGCATCGACTTCGAAGCTGTCGCCGACACGAACCCCGACGTTATTCTCGCCGCGTACTCCGGCCTGACGCAGGAGGACTACGACACCCTCAGCGAGATCGCGCCGGTCGTCGCCTACCCTGAGGCACCCTGGTCGACGTCATGGAAGGACGTCATCCGCTACAACGCACTCGGCATGGGACTCGAAGAAGCCGGCGATGAACTCATCACCTCGCTCGAGAACGAGATCGACGAGACGGTCGCGAAGCATCCCGACCTGGCCGGTGCCTCGACGATGTTCGTGACGCACGTCGACACGACCGATCTCAGCACGGTCAACTTCTACACCTCGAACGACACCCGAGCGGCATTCTTCACCGATCTCGGACTCACCGAGCCCGCGGCCGTCGTCGAAGCATCGAAGTCGGGCGAGTTCTCGGGCAGCATCAGCGCCGAGCAGGTCGACCGCTTCGACGATGTCGACCTCATCGTGACCTATGGAGACCAGGAACTGGTCGATACCCTCGAGGCCGACCCGCTGCTGTCGCAGATGCCCGCGGTCAAGAACGGCGCGATCGTCTTCCTCGACGGATCCGGCCCGATGGGCACCGCGGCGAACCCGGCCCCGCTCTCGATCTCGTGGGTGCTCGACGACTACGTCACGCAGCTCGACGACGCGCTCGCGGGCAAGACCGCGAAGTCTGCCGAGTAATTGAGCGTTCTCACACGCGGCCCGCAGGGCCCCGGTTCGGCCGTCGCCATCGTGCGGCGGCCGAACCGCGTTCGCGTGCTCTGGCTCGTCGCGGCGATTGCGGTGCTGGCGGGCCTCGCCGTGCTCTCAGTGGTCGTGGGCTCGCGTGCGGTGAGCCTCGATGACATTCGCGCGGCGTTCACCGGTTCGGTCGACGGGCTCGGCGCCGCGGCGGTATCGAAGCGCATCGCGCGCACCGCGCTCGCGATCCTCGTCGGTGCCGCACTCGGTCTCGCCGGCGCTGCGATGCAGGGCGTGACGCGCAACCCGCTCGCAGACCCGGGGCTGCTCGGCGTCAATATGGGGGCCTCCCTCGCCGTCGTCATTGGCATGGCCTGGTTCGCGATGTACCAGTTCACCGCGTTCATCTGGGTCGCGATTCTCGGGGCGGCAGTCGCGGCGACCTTCGTGTACATCGTCGGATCGCTCGGCCGCGGCGGCGCCACTCCCCTGAAGCTGGCGCTCGCCGGGGCTGCGACCTCCGCCACGGCCGCCTCGTTCATCGGCGCGGTCGTGCTGCCCCGCGGCGACATCGCGGGCGGCGTGCGATCCTGGCAGATCGGCGGTGTCGGCGGTGCGAGTTTCGAGCCGATCATGCAAGTTCTCCCCTTCCTCGCGGTCGGCGCGCTCATCTGCATCCTCTCGGCCCGCTCGTTTAACGCGCTCGCGCTCGGCGATGAGCTCGCCTCCGGTCTCGGGGAACGCGTCGCCGTGATCCGCGGCGTCGGCGCACTCGGTGCCGTGCTGCTCTGCGGCGCTGCCACGGCCGTCGCGGGCCCCATCGGCTTCGTCGGGCTCGTCGTGCCGCACGCCTGCCGCCTGCTCGTCGGCGTCGACTATCGCTGGCTCGTGCCGTTCTCCGCCGTCGTCGGCGCCGCGCTGCTCACCGCCGCCGACGTTGTCGGCCGCGTCATCGCCCGACCCGACGAGATCGACGTCGGCATCATCACCGCACTCATCGGCGCCCCCGTCTTCATCTGGATCGTGCGCCGGCAAAGGATTCGAGAGCTATGAGCACGAGTGCCATCACCGCGGTCGCGACGCAGCGCCGCACGCGGAGCCACCGTCGCGGCCTGGTCATCGCCGTCCTGGCGATCCTGATCGCCGCCGTCTTCGTCGTGAGCCTGCACCTCGGCCGCACCGCCTACTCCACGCCCGACGTGCTCGGCGTGCTGCTCGGGCACGATGTGCCGGGTGCGTCGTTCACGGTCGGGCGCCTGCGCCTGCCGCGCGCCGTGCTCGCCCTCATCGCGGGGCTCTGCTTCGGGCTCGGCGGCGTCACGTTCCAGACGATGCTGCGCAACCCGCTCGCAAGCCCCGACATCATCGGCATCACCGCGGGCGCCGGCGCGGCCGCCGCGTTCGCCATCATCATCCTCGGGTTCACGGGCGCACGGGTATCGACGTTCGCGATCGCGGTCGGTCTGATCGTCGCGCTCACCATTTACCTGCTCGCGTTTCGGCGCGGGGTGGCGGGCACCCGACTCATCCTGATCGGCATCGGGATCGCCGCAATGCTCGATTCGGTGACGTCGTACGTGCTCGAGAAGGCGCCGCAGTGGGAGCTGCAGGAGGCCATGCGCTGGCTGTCGGGCAGCCTGAACGGCGCGCGCTGGCAAGATGTCTCGCCCGTGCTCATCGCGTTCGTCGTGCTCACACCGCTGCTCTACGCCCAGGCCCGCAACCTGTCGCTGCTGCAGCTCGGCGACGACACCGCATCGGCGCTCGGCGTGCGCAGCGAGCGCACCCGCATTCTGCTCATCGTCGCGGCCGTGGGGCTCATCGCGTTCGCGACTGCCGCGGCGGGCCCTATCGCCTTCGTCGCATTCCTCGCCGGGCCGATCGCCGTGCGCATCATCGGGCCGTACGGGTCGCCATTGATTCCTGCTGGGCTCGTCGGCGCGCTGCTCGTGCTCGTCGCCGACTTCGTGGGTCAGTTCGCATTCGACACGCGCTACCCCGTGGGCGTCATCACCGGCGCGCTGGGCGCCCCCTATCTCGTCTATCTCATCATCCGCACCAACCGCGCAGGAGGATCGCTGTGACGATCGACCACACTCTCGACGTCGACGCCGTTTCGCTGGGCTACCGAGACTGCGAGGTCATCACCGGCCTCAGTCTGACCGTGCCGCCCGGCGAGATCACCGTGATCGTCGGCGCCAACGCGAGCGGCAAGTCGACACTGCTGCGCGCGATGTCGCGACTGCTCGCGCCGCGCGAGGGCCAGGTGCTGCTCGACGGCGCCTCCGTGCACCGGATGCGCGCCAAGGAGCTCGCGCGCGCACTCGGGCTGCTGCCGCAGTCGCCGATCGCACCCGAGGGCATCACGGTCTCCGACCTCGTCGGCCGCGGCCGCAACCCGCACCAGAGTCGTTTCGCCCGGTGGAGTCACGACGACGACTCCGCCGTCGCCGAAGCACTCGAGGCCACCGACACGCTTTCGCTCGCCGACCGCGCCGTCGACGAGCTCTCGGGCGGGCAGCGGCAGCGCGTGTGGATCGCGATGGCGCTCGCGCAGCGCACCGACGTGCTGCTACTCGACGAACCGACCACGTTTCTCGATGTCTCGCACCAGGTCGAGGTGCTCGACCTGCTCACCGATCTGAACCGATCGCGCGGCACGACCGTCGTCATGGTGCTGCACGATCTCAACCTCGCCGCACGGTACGCCGACCACCTCGTCGCGATCGCCGACGGCACCGTGCACGCAGCCGGCTCGCCCGATGAGGTACTCACCGAGGCACTCGTCGCGTCGGTGTTCGGCATGCCGAGCACGATCGTCACCGACCCCGTCTCAGGGCGGCCGCTGATGCTGCCGCGCGGGCGGCACCACGTGCGCGACGGGGTGCCGGTCGACAGCGCAGTGGTCGTCGGCCCCGCGAGCACTGAGACCGCAGCAGTCGCCGACACGAGAACCGAGACCGGCACGCTCAGCTGACGCCCACAACGCACGCGGCCCGCGCGTCCGTTCAGGATCCGCGTGCCGCGTGCGATTCAGCGATCAGTGCACGCGCCGCCGTCGAACGACGAGCACGGCACCGGCTGCGAGCAGCAGCGCGCCGAGCGCGACACCACCCATCACGCCCGATCCGCCGGTTGCGGTGAGGCCACCCGTGCCCGCTCCGCCGGCGGATCCCGATGCTCCGGTCGAGCCGCCTGCGCCCGAACCCGATGCACCCGCGCCGCCATCCGAGCCCGAACCCGCAGCCGTGCCGCTGCCCGTCGCATCGTTCGACCCGTCGGTTCCTGCCCCGGCACCGCCTTCAGTATCGGCATCGGCATCAGCTTCAGCACTCGCACCAGCACCGGCTTCGGCCGGCAGCGCCGAACCGGTGACCTCGGCGGTCGCCACCGCGATGTCGGCGTTGAATGACGAGACGACGATCGTCGCGGATTCGCTTGGCTCGAGCCCGGAGACTCTGACGAGCGCACCCGAGCGATCGAGCTGCGGCACCGTGGCGGCAGCAGTGGCGCGTGGGGCTTCGGCTGCCGCCGTCGGCGTGTTCGCACCGTTTGCCGCGACGCGCGCCGCACGATCGAGCTCGATGCCCGCGGGCGCGACGGTGTACTCGAGCGATTCGTCATAGTTCTCGATGCGGAACTCGAACCCGTCGACGAGCGACTGCGTCGTCGTCAGAATCGGCGCATAACCGCGCTCCTGAGCACGCCCCTGGGCGGTGCTGCTTGCACTGGTCGAATCATCGCGCATGACCGCAACGGCAACGTCTGCCGTTGCGCCCGCCTGTAGGCCACTGACAATGAGCAGCGAACCGTCCAGTCGCGCCGACACTCCTTCGACACCCTCGACGGCGTCGACCCGGTACTGGGCGTCGGCGTCGAAGTTGCTGATCTGCGCCGTGTAGCCGTCGGGCGTGCGCACCGCAGTGCCGAACTCGGGGGCGATGCCTGCGAGCAGCGCGGCCCCCGTCACTGACGCCGTGGCCGGCGCGGAGCCCGAGAGCTCGACGGTGACGGCGATCTCCGCGCCTTCGCCCGCGGCGAGGCCCGTGACCGACAGCTGCGAACCGTCGAGTGCTGCGTGCACCCCATCGGGCAGCTGCGCGTCATCGACGGCGTAGCTGGCCGCCGCGTCGAAGTTCGTGATTTCGACCGTGTAGCCGTCCGGCGTGCGCACTGCGGCACCGAACTCGGGCGAGATCCCCGCGAGCAGCGCGACGCCGGTCACCGACGCCGTCGCCTCCGTCGAACCTGCGAGCTGCACGCTGACGGGCACTGTGAGGCGTTCCCCAGGCTGCAGACCGGTGACGGTGATGACCGACCCGTTCCGCACCACCCGAACCGCGGCGTCGAGCGCCGTCGTGTCGAAGGCATAGCTGCCGGCGTCGACGAAGTTGGTCACCTCGACGGTAAAGCCATCGATAGTGCGCACGACCTCACCGAACTGCGGCGCACTGCCGGTCGACAGCGCCGACGCCGTGAACGTCTCGCTTCCGACCGCGTGATCGGCCTGGTTCGCTTCGATCAGCACCGTCGCGGTTGCGCCCGCCGGAAGCCCGGTCACCGTCACCGTGCCGGTCTCGGCGTCGAATACGACCCGAGCACCTTCTGGCGCATCAGTGAACGAGACGACGTAGTGAACCCGGGGGTCGAGATCTTCGAGCGTGACCACGTACCCGTCCACGGTGCGCGTCTCAGGCCCGAAACGTACCTCGGGCGCCGCCTCGAGCGCCGAGCCGGTCGCCGTCGCAAGAGCATCGGTCGAACCGGCGCGCGACACGGTGACGACGGCACTGCCCTGCGCACCAGCGTCGAGCCCGCGAACGGTGAGCGTCGCTCCGTTCAGAATCACCTCCGCCTGCGGGCTGAGCACGGTCGGCAGCACGGTGTACACGGCGTCGGCGTCGAAGTTCTCGATGTCGACGGAGAAACCGTCATCTGTTCGCGTGACGGAGCCGAACGTCGGAGCGACTCCCGTCGCCAGCGACCGGCCCGAGAGATCTGCGCGGGCGGCAACCGCACCGTCTCGGTGCACGGTGACGGGCACGGTCGCCGAGGCGTCAGGTGCGAGTCCGGTGACCACGACGGTGTCGCCGTCGAGCACGGCTGCGGCGCCGCTCGGCAGCCCGACCAGTTCGAGGTCGTAGCGGGCGGCGGCGTCGAAGTCGCTGATCACGGCGCTGAACCCGTCGACGGTGCGCTCGGGATCACCGAACGTGGGCGCGATCCCCGCGTCGAGGGCGGTGCCGGTCAACCGGCTCGAAGCCGGAGTGGCTCCCGACTTCGCCACGCCCAGAGTCACCTCGAGAGAGACGCCCGGCTGCAATCCGGTGACGCGCAACTTCCCGTTGTCGATGCGCGCGTTGATCGATGCATCGGAACCCGGCCACGTCACCGTGTACGTCGCTCCCGCGTCGAGGTTGGTGATCGCGGCTTCGAAACCGTCTGCGAGACGCACGACTTCCCCGAAGACTGGGGCGATACCCGCGTCGAGTGCGGTGCCCTGCACCGTCGCCGTCGCATCGAGCGCCCCTGAGCGCGTGACCCGCACTTCGACCGAGGCGGGAGTGCCGGAGGCAACGCCGGTGACCGTGAGCAGACCGCTCGCGTCGACCGTACCCGACACGTCGCCGCTCGCGGTCACCGCGTACTGCGCGGTCGAAGCGAAGTTCGTGATCGGCACCTGGAACCCGTTCGCCGTGCGCGTCACCGCGCCGAAGGTCGGCGCCGTGCCCGCGACCGCGGGCGTGACGGCGACGCGCGGGTTCGAGCGCTCGGAGTAGAGCTTGTCGGTCACTCCGGTCTGCGTCGCCTCGGTCTGCAGCGAGACGTAGTACGTGGTGCCGTTCGTCAGACCCGAGATCGTGCAGCTCGTGTTCGCGGAGGAGCAGGTCTGCACGGTCGCTCCGCCCGAGACCGCGTTGAAGGCCGTTGCGAAGTAGTTCGAAATCGCGTTGCCGTTCAAGTCGGCAGGTTGCCAGCTCACGACGGCGCTGTTCGTTCCGGGAGCGACGGAGATGCCGGTGGGCACCTTCGGGTATCCGTACGGGGTCGCTGTCACCGTGTTTGACGCTGCGCCGGCGCCGGCGATGGTCAGGGCGCGCATCTGCACCGAGGTGGCGGTGCCGTTCGTGAGCCCTGAGATCGTCTTCGACGTACCGATACCGGGCGACGCCTGCCACGTGGTGCCACCGTCGACGGTGTACTCGTACCCGGTGATCGTCTGGCCGTTGCCACTCCCCGCGGTCAACGTCAGACGCAGGAGACCGTCACCGCGCGCCGCGAGGGCGATGGTCGGTGCGGCGGCGCGGGCGAGCGGCGTGACGGCGGGGCGCGGTGACGACTCCGGGCCGGCGCCCGCCGCATTTGTCGCGGTCACGGAGACCGTGTAGGTCTCGCCATTGGTGAGCGCGGTGACGGTGAACGGCCCCGTGTTCGCAATACCGCGGTGCTGCGCGGCACTGCCATCGGCCGAGGTGATCGTGACCGTGTAGTCGGTGATCGGGCTTCCGCCATCGAACTCCGGGGCCTCCCAGCGCACGGTGGCCGTTGCGGATCCGCCAACCACCGACACGTTGCGGGGTGCCCCGGGCACCGTGCGCGGCGTCGACGTGCGCATGGCCGCATCGCCCGCGCCGATCGCGTTGACCGCGCGCACCGCGACGGTCACGGGAGTGCCGTTCGGCAGGCCGGTGATCAGTGCTTCACCTGACAGACTGCGCGTATCGATCCAGGTCTGCCCGCCGTCGATCGAGTACTCAATGGCGGTGAGTGGCGCACCGCCGTCGCCTGAGAACTCCGCGTGGACGCCGACGGTGCCATCGCCCGGAACGAGCGTCACGGCCGGTGCGGGCGGTGCCGATGCCGGCGCTGCAGTGAGCACATTCGACGCACTGCTGGTGCCCGCCGCGTTCACGGCGCGCGCTTGCACCGTGTAGGCCGTGCCGTTCTCGAGCCCGCTGATCGTGAATGATCCGGCCACGACCTCCACCCCGTGCCACGTCGCGCCGCCGTCGACGCTGGCCTCGATCGCGGTCACGGTCGATCCCCCGTCATTTGCGACCGAGAAGTCGACCGAGAGCGACCCGTTCGCCCGCGCCACGCGGGTGAGGTCGGGGGCGCTCGGCGCGGATGCCGGCGTCGCCGACACTGCGGCAGACGGAGCGCCCTCGCCCTGCGAATTCACCGCGCGCACCCGCACGTCCACGGCGACACCATCCGCGAGTTCGGTGATGACGAAGCTGGGGGTCAGGCTCGGCGTGCGCTGCCAGGTCGCCCCCGAATCGAGTGAGTACTCGTAGTAGTCAACGGGCACGCTGCCGCGATCGGCGGGCGTGAAGTCGACCTGCACCGCTCCGGGTCGCGACACGACCTGATCGATCACCGGAGCCCCTGGAAGCGCGACGGGAACCGGCCCGTTGCGCGTAGCACCGGCCGAAGCGGGGCCGGAACCGACCTCGTTCACCGCACGGATGACGAAGGTGTATTCGACGTCGGCGTCGAGCGTTGCCCCCGAGCTCGACTCGGTCAGTTCTGCGGGCGACTCGGTCGCGCCGAGTGCGCGCCAGGTGAGCCCACCATCGGTGGTGTAGTCGTATGCGGTGATCGGTGCGCCGCCGTTCGAGGCGGGCGCCGCGAACGCGAGTTCAAGCTCACCCGTACCGGTGTCACGCACGCGGGTGATGGCGGGGGCACCGGGCACTCCGGCCGGAGCGGCCGTCACCTCGACTGCTTCGCTCGCCCCGATCGCGTTGACCGCGCGCAGCAGAATGCGCTGCTCGGTGCCATTTTCAAGACCGCTGATGCTCTGCGGCGCGCTCGGCGAGAACGTCTCCCAGCGCGCTCCCTCGTCGAGCGAGTACTCGACCGAGGTGATGGGTGCACCACCCGAGGCTCCGAGTTGCCATGACACGACGATCGAGCCGTCACGGCGTTCGGCGGCGGCATCGATCAGCGCTGCCGGCACACCGGGCGCGCTGACGATGATGGGTGAGGAAGCCGCACCGGGGCCCGCAGCATTGACGGCGCGAAGCTCGATCGAGGCCTGCGATCCTGCCGCAATGCCCGCCACCGCGACCGGGCTGGTCGTCGATCCCGTCGATGCCCACATGCCGCCGTCGACGCGCACCTGGTAGTCGGTGATCGCCGTGCCTCCGTCGAATCCTTCGGTGAACGCGATCGCCGCGGAGCCGCCCTCGACTGCGGCACTCGTGACCGTGGGCGCACCCGGCACCGCACGCGGCGTCGCCGTGGCCGGGTCACTCGTCTCGCCGATGCCGACAGCGCTCGTCGCGCGGATCTCGATGCGCGCCGAGACGCCGTTGGTCAACCCTGAGATCACCGCGGGGCGTGCCGTGGTGTCGAGCTGCACCCACGAACCGCCGTCGACGCGGTACTGGTAGCCGGTCGCCGCAGCACCCGACTCGGGAGCCGCGAACGTGACAGCGAGCCCGCCATCCCGCGCTTCGAGCTGCTCGATGCGCGGCGCCGACGGAACCGCGAGCGGCGTGACCGTATTCGAGAGCGTCGAGTACGTGCCGATGCCGGCCGGGGTCACCGCTGCGACCTCGAACCGGTAGGCAGTGCCGTTCGTCAGGCCGGGCACGGTGACGACGGTGTCGGTCGACCCGGTGAGGATCGGCTCGGTCCATGCAGTGCCGCCAACGGGGGTGACGCGCACGGCGTAGCCTTCGAGCGGCCCCTGACCAACGCTGGTCGGAGCCGTCCAGCTGAGCGCGGCGCTGCCCGAGCCGGCGACGGCCTGCGGCGCCGTCGGCGCACTCGCAGTGCCGGTCGTGTACGAGATCTTGATCGAGCCGTTCGCCGAGTTCGATGCGACGTACTCGATGGACTCCGTGAGTCCCGGCTGCGACGCCGTGGAGTTCTGTCCGAGCGAGCCGCCGTACCCGAACCACTCGTTCGAGGTGCCGGCACCGAACTCGATCGCTCCGTGCTTGCCGCCGATCGCGCCGCCGCCGCCCGCGCCGCCGCCGCCGCCGTCGTCGTTGTTGCAGGTCGACGCCGCGCAGGCGTCTGCGGCATTCTGCCCGCCCTGCCCGTCGGTGGAGGTCGGGTCGACCGTGCGCGCGACGAAGACGCTGTCCGCAGCACGCCCGCGCGTCGGTGCGTACTGGCCCGAGCCGCCGTTGCCGCCGCCACCACCGGCGACGATGTCGATGTCGCCGATACGCAGCACACTGGCAGCGCCACCGGCACCACCCTGCCCTGACGAACCACGCGATCCTGCGTTGCCGCCGCGGCCACCGTTGTAGCCGTCGAGGGGGTTGTTGCCGCCGACCGCGGCGGCCGTCGACGCGTTCGTGGTGCTGGCGCCGGTCGCGCCGCCCTGGCCGGGAACGACGGTCAGTGTCGAGCCCGGCACGACGTCAACGGTGCCGGTCACCAGTCCGCGAAACGTACCGATATCGGGAGCGGGCGTGGCATCTTTGCCGCCATTGCCGCCCTCGCCGCCGCGGATCTCGACGTCGATCGACGTCACCCCGGCCGGTACGACCCACGACTGCGCAGTCGCCGAGTACGCGAACGAGACGACCTGCGTCTGCGGAGCACTGTTGCCGGCCGCGGCACTCGCGATGAGCGCCCCTCCGACCAACGCGACCACTGCCGAACCTGCGAGTATGCGCTTTCCGCGCACGCCTGTACTACCCACCCTTGTGACACCCCTCCAGTGCTCCAAGGCCGTCCCCAGGCAGGCGCCTCGGACTCGGAGAGTTACATGCAGAACGATCTAACACTAGTGGGACGCCGTTCCGTTCTGCACCGTGTTCACGAAAATGTCGTCTGACGAATCGCGCACACTTCACTTCGCGCCTTCATCTGATCTTTGTTAGGGTCGGATCGGTGCGCCGGGGGAACGGCGCACGTCTCGACCGAAAGGCCTCTTCATGCCCTCGATTCGTACGCGCCGCGCTGCCGCCGTCACCGCCGCAGCCGCTGCCGCCGTTCTGCTCGTCTCCGGTTGCGCCGCTTCCGGAAACGCCGATGCATCGGGTGCGGGGGACGCATCCGACACCGCCGCCGGAACACACGCGATCACACACGCTCGCGGCACCACCGAGGTGCCCGACGCCCCGCAACGCGTCGTCACCCTCGAACCGCTCGAGCTCGATACCGCCGTCGCACTTGGCGTCACTCCCGTCGGCGCTGCAGTCGCCAGCAACGTGGCCGGCGTTCCGGAGTACCTGGGCGTCGACGGCGTCGAGCCGGTCGGCACCGTGCCCGAACCCAACCTCGAGGCCATCGCCGCGCTGCAGCCCGACCTCATTCTCGGCACCGAATCACGGCATTCAAGCCTGTACGACCAGCTCGAGAGCATCGCCCCCACCGTCTTCATCGGCACCCAGGCGGATCCCTGGCGCGACAACGCCGAGCTCATCGGCGAGGCGCTCGGCCAGCAGGCCGAGGTCACCGCGCTCATCGACGACGTCGACACCCGCTGCACCGCGATCGGCGACGAGTACGACGTCGACGGCGCCACCGCGCAGATCGTGCGCCCGCGCGACGAGACCACGCTCAGCCTGTATGGCCCTGTATCGTTCGCCGGCAGCCTCATCGAGTGCGCCGGCTACATGATTCCCGACCGGGAATGGGAAGACGGGTTGCAGGCCGACATCTCCCCCGAGAACATCGTCGACGCCGCGGCCGATGAGGTCTTCGTCACCACGGCCGACGTCGACGACCAGTCGACCATTCCCGGCGCCATCACTGAAAACGCCGACGCGTTCCCGTCGGTCACCCTCGTCGACACCAGCACCTGGGTCGCGGGCGTCGGCCCGAAGGGCGCGCAGGTCGTGCTCGATGACATCGAGAAGTTCCTCGCCGCGGCACAGTGATCCGCCGCAGTTCGGTGGGCGACCGCACCGGCACGATCCACCACCGACCAGCTCCCGACCGACGACCGACGACCTCCCGGTATTCCTCGCGAGCGGCGTGGGGCGCGATCGCGCTGCTCGCCGCCCTCGCGCTGGCGGTCGTGCTCTCGCTGGCCGTCGGCGCGAATGCCCTCTCACCACGAACGGTACTCGAGGCCCTGCGGGGTGACGGCACGACCGAAACCTCATACGTCGTGTTCACGCTCCGCGTTCCGCGCACAGTTGCCGGCGTGCTCGCGGGCGCCGCGCTCGGCGTCGCCGGCGCGCTGATCCAGGCGTTCACCCGCAACCCGCTCGCCGATCCCGGCATTCTCGGAGTCAACGCGGGCGCCGCGCTTGCCGTGGCGATCGGCGTCGCGTTCCTCGGGCTGCAGGGCGCCGCCTCATTCGTCTGGCTCGCGTTCTTCGGCGCACTCGTGGTCACGGTGTCGGTCTACCTCATCGGTTCCTCGGGACGGGGCGCGGCCGATCCGATTCGTCTCACGCTCGCAGGGGTCGCACTCGGCGCGGTGTTCTCGGGAATCACCACGGGCATGACCCTCAGCAACCCTGATGCGTTCGACCAGATGCGCAGCTGGAATGCGGGATCGCTGCTCGGTCGCGGCTTCGACGTCTCGGGCCCGATTGCGCCATTCATCGTCGTCGGGCTCCTGCTCGCTCTGCTGCTCACCCCGGGACTCAACGCGCTCGCGCTCGGCGACGACGTCGCGAAGTCGCAGGGCGCGAATGTCACGGCGATTCGCATCGGCGTCATCGCAGCCGTCACGCTGCTCGCCGGTGCCGCCACGGCGCTCGCCGGTCCCATCGCGTTCGTCGGGCTCATGGTGCCGCACATCGTGCGCTGGACCTTCGGCGTCGACCAGCGCATCATCGTGCCACTCTCAGCCCTGCTGGCACCGGTGCTCGTGCTCTTCGCCGACGTGCTCGGACGCATCATCATTGCTCCGGCGGAGGTGCCCGTCGGCATCGTGACCGCCGTGATCGGTGCACCCGTGCTGATCGCACTCGCGCGCCGCAGAAACGCGAGCGCACTGTGAGCGGGGCAAGGCACGACCGTTCGATCGACATCGGATACCGCCGCATCGTGCTGCAGGCCGGGCCATTCGCGGCGACGGTGCGCACACGCGGTCTCGTCGTGGGCGCGCTCGCGGTGGGAGTCATCGCGGTACTGCTCGTGCTCGCACTCGGCCTCGGCACGTTCGCGGTCGCTCCCGCCGACGTCGTGCGCACGCTGTTCGGCGGCGGCAGCCCGCTCGAGCGCACCGTCGTGCTTGAGTGGCGGTTGCCTCGCGCCCTCGCCGCGATCACGATGGGCGCGCTGCTCGCGATCGCCGGCGCGCTCTTCCAGACCGTCACGCGCAATCCGCTCGCGAGCCCCGACATTCTTGGCCTCTCGAACGGCGCGTTCACCGGCATGCTGCTCGCGCTCGTGTTCGTGTCGAGCGGCTGGCCCGCGCTCACCGTCGGTGCACTCGTCGGCGGCATCGCCACGGCCGCGATCGTCTGGACACTGTCGCTCCGGGGCGGGGTCCAGGGCTTCCGCTTGATCGTGGTGGGCATCGGCGTCTCGGCGATCCTCGCTTCGATCAATACGTGGATGCTGCTGCAGATCGAACTCGAGACCGCGATGTTCGCGTCGTCGTGGGGCGCCGGATCGCTCAACGGAGTCACCGCCCCACCCCTCGCGGGCGCGGTGCTCGCCGCGGTGCCGTTCGTGGCCGCCGCTGCGCTGCTCACTCCCCAACTGCGGCAACTCGATCTCGGCGACGACATGGCGGCGGCGTCGGGGGTGCGCCCGAATACGGTGCGCACCGCCGCACTCGTCATCGGCGTCGCTCTCGTCGCGGCGGCGACCACGGTCGCCGGTCCGGTCGCGTTCGTCGCCCTCGCGGCACCCCAGATCGCCCGGCGCCTTACCGGCACCCCATACCTGTCGCTCACCGCGTCGGCGCTCATCGGCGCCCTGCTGCTCCTCGGCTCCGACCTCGTCGCACAGCACGTGCTGCCGGTCGCGCTGCCCGTCGGCGTCGTCACCGTGTCGGTCGGCGGCGCCTACCTCGTCCTCATGATCATTCTGGAGATTCGCCGCCGTGCCTGATTTCACTCCGCCCCTCCCCGATTCGTCGCGCCCCGCTTCCTCGCGCCTCAAGGCCGACGCCATCACGCTCGGCTACGACCGCACCCCGATCGTCACCGACCTCAGCGTCGCGATCCTCCCAGGGTCGTTCACCGTAATTCTCGGCCCGAACGCCTGCGGCAAATCCACGCTGCTGCGCGGTCTCTCGCGCCTGCTCGCTCCGAGCAGCGGCCGCGTGGTGCTCGACGGGCGGGCGATCTCGGAGTACCCCGCGAAAGAAGTTGCGCGGCGCCTCGGGCTGCTGCCGCAGAGCGCGTCGGCTCCCGACGGCATCACCGTGGCCGATCTCGTGGCGCGCGGCCGGTTTCCGCATCAGAAATTCATTCGGCAGTGGTCCGATGCCGACGAGCGCGCCGTGCACGAGGCGCTCGAGGCCACCGGCACACTCGATCTCGCACCGCGCCCGGTCGACGCGCTCTCGGGCGGGCAGCGGCAGCGTGTGTGGGTGGCGATGGTGCTCGCGCAACAGACCGACCTGCTGCTGCTCGACGAACCGACGACCTTCCTCGACGTCGCCCACCAGGTCGAACTCATGGAGCTGTTCGCCGAACTCAATGCTGACGGGCGCACCGTCGTGGCAGTGCTGCACGACCTGAACCATGCGGCCAGGTACGCGAGCCACATCATCGCGATGCGCGACGGCGCGATCGTGGCCGAGGGCTCCCCCGCCGAGGTCATCACGAGCGAGCGCGTGCACGAGGTGTACGGCCTGCCGAACATGGTGATCGAAGATCCGGTGACGGGCGGGCCGCTCGTCGTGCCACTGCGCGGGAGCGCGGTGCGCAGCGGCCGGGGCACAGGCACAGGCACAGGCCCGGGAGCAGAACCGAGCGTGGGAGCGCACGCGTGAGCAGCCCGCAGCCGCCGCTCGGCGAGCGCCCGTGGGCCTACAGCGCGTTCCCCGTGACAGTGGGGGCGATCCGGCGCCTCAGCCCAAATTTTTTGCGCGTCACGTTCTTCGGCGAAGCGCTGCAGCACTTCGCTCCGTGGGGTCTCGACCAGCGCATCAAGCTGGTGCTCCCCCTGCCCGGAGACGCGCCGCGCGACTTTCGGCTGGCCGAGTTCGGGCTGCTCGAGCAGCCCACACCCCACCCGTCCGACTGGTATCAGCGCTGGCGCCTGCTGCCCGAGGGCGAGCGCAATGTACTGCGGACCTACACCCCCGCGGCGACCCGCCCCAAGGTGCGCGAGCTCGACGTCGACGTATTCATCCACGAGCCCGCCGGCCCGGCTTCGGCGTGGGCGCTCGCCGCTCGGCCCGGGGATCACCTCGTCATCACCGGCCCAGATGCGCGTAACGGCTGGACGGGGTACGGCATCCACTGGCAGCCCGATGCGCACGATCGCTTTCTCATCGTCGCCGACGAAACCGCTTTCCCGGCCGCCCGCAACATCGTCGCGTCGCTGGCGCCGGGGGCCGAGGCCGACCTGCTACTCGACATCGACGACGCCGCCGATGATCTAGTCTCAGGCGATCTCGCGGTGGCCGGCGCTGTATCTGCTTTAGGGAGCACCGAAACCACCACCCCTGCTGCCACCGTGCGCCTCGTCGTCGCCGAGCGCGGCACGACCACGGGGCCCGATGATCTCATCGGTGTCGAGCGGGCCGTTCGTCGCTGGGGCGCGGAACACGGCGCGGCCGCCCGAGACGACCCGCGCTGGTACGTCTGGCTCGCCGGCGAGTCAGGGGCGACGACCCGCATCCGCCGGTATCTCACCAGCGAACTCGGCATCGCGAAGGATCGCATCGCGTTTCTCGGCTACTGGCGCATCGGCGGGGCGCTCGTCGGGTAGCGCGCGTGGTCGGCGGGTAGCACGGGTGACGCTGCGTGCTCGTCGGGTGACGCTGGTCACACGGCGTGCGGCACCGCTTCACCGAGGCCGGCACGGTACTTCGCCGGCGTCGCTCCGAAGTGCGCTTTAAACACCCGCCGAAACGCGCTCACGTCGGTATAGCCGACACGATGCGCAATGGTCTCGATGCGCTGAACGGAGCTCAGCAGCGTCGCGGCGGACTCCATACGGTTGCGGATCCGCCACTCGCGCAGGGTGACGCCGGTCTCGCGCACGAACGCCCGTTCGATCGTGCGCAGCGAGACGTGCGCGGCTGCGGCGAGCGCCGCGGCCGGTCGCCGGTCGCCGGGATTGGCGCGCAGCGCCGAGGCGACCGCCGCGGCTTCGGGCGTGCGCGGCATGGTGAGGGCGCTGGTGATCGCGGGCTGCAGCTCGATGAGCGCGAGCAGCTGCCGGCTGAGGTCGATGTCGGGTTGAAGCGCAGTCTGCTGCGCCTGGATGCACGCGAGAAACAGGGTGGAGAGATCGTCGTCGACGCGAAACACCGTGACGCGCTGCAACGTGGTCTCGGTGTCTTCGAGCCCGAAGAACATGGGCAGCAGCACCGAGTTCTCGTGCACCTGCAGCGCGTGTCGCGTGCCCACCGGCACCCAGACGGCGGTGCCCTCGGTGAGTACGTGGCGTTCGGTGCCGGCACGCACATCCGAGCTGCCGCGCGCTTGCCACAGCAGCAGGTGGTCGCCGTGGTGCACGCGCGCCGTCAGCCGCACCGCAGGTATCTGCACCATGGGGCGTGTGGTCGCGCGACGACGTGCACCTTCCGTTCTCATTCGTCACTCTCCTCCCAACTCCATGCCTGTGCGCACTGCCGCAGCCCGCACATGTGGTGACGTATCCGGCACCAATGGTGTCGTATTCTGCACCATGCAGAAGTTTAGTGTTTCCTAACCTAGATCACACGTATGCTGGCCCGTCGTGGGCCGCGTCCCCGAAAGGCACCGTGAAACTTCTCCCCGCAACCCGCACCATCGCGCTGCTCGCACTGAGCGCACTCGCGCTCACCGCCTGCGCCGGTCAGGCCGATGCCGCACAGAGCACGTCTGCACAGAGTGATGCCGTGCTCCTTCCCGCCGCCGAGGGAGACACCGCGTATCCGCTGACGCTCGACACCGAATACGGCAGCTCGACGCTCGACGAGCGCCCGCAGCGCATCGCCGTGATCGGCGGGCTCGGCGACCAGGAGTCGACCCTCGCGCTCGACATCGCACCCGTAGTCACGTCAGACAACGACGGCTACTTCTGGAACGACGGCACGCGGCTCGACGAGGTCGAGACGTTCATCGACCCGTGGGCCGACAGCTTCGCCTTCGAGAAGCTGCTCGCCGCGAAGCCCGACCTCATCGTGGCAAGCACGTACGGCAATCTCGAGAACGACTACGAGCGGCTGTCGAGCATCGCCCCGGTACTCGCCGTCGCACCGAGCGGCGATTTCGCCTGGGATTGGCGCGAACTCGTGCGCGGCGTCGGCGAGGCCACCGACCTCTCCGAGCGCGCCGAGCAGCAGATCGACGAGACCGAGAGCCGCATCACGCAAGCGGCGCAGGATCACCCGGAGTTCAGCGGCAAGACCGTCGGCATCGTGATCAACCGTGGGCAGGAGACCGGCCTCCAGTTCGTGAACATCGACGGATCGCCCGCCGAGGAGCTCCTCGACGAACTCGGGTTCGCGAAGCACCCGCACGTCGAGGAGCTGAGCAGCTTCGACTGGGGCGAGATCAGCCTCGAAAACATCGGGCTCGTCGATGCCGACGGCTTGCTCATCGCTCGCCACGGCGGCGAGGGCACCGTTGCGGAGGCGACCACCTGGCTCGAGAGCAATCAGCTCTACCAGCAGCTGGGCGCCGTGCAGGCGGGCAAGGTTGCATTCGTCGATCCGAATCCCGAGACCGACGGCCTCGACCTCGCGTGGGCCTTCGCCTACCCGAACGTGCTGGCCAATCGGTGGACGGTCGATCAGCTGACCGACGCGTTCGCCGATCTCTACTGAGCAGAAGGTACCTTCATGGCTCACTCGATACGCCCCCTGTCGATCTATCCGATTACCACGCGCACGCTCGAAGTGCTGCGCGTCGCCGACGTCACCCCAGGCATGCGCCGAGTGACGCTGGGCGGCGCCGACCTCGCCGCGCACACTGCCAATAACGGGTTTCCCGTCGCCGCATTTCGCTCGGACGGGTTCGACGACGAGTTCAAAGTGCTGCTGCCTCACCCCGATGCCGCCGAGATCGTCGGGCCGACCCAGGCCGACGGCGTCTTGAACTGGCCCCGCGGCGACGAGCACCTCGTGCTGCGCACCTACACGGTGCGCCGGTGGGATCCGGAGGCCGGCGAGCTCGACGTCGACTTCGTCGTGCACGGCACCGGCGCCGCCTCCACCTGGGCCGTCGAGGCACAGGTCGGTGACCGCCTGCAGATCGCGGGCCCCAAGATGTCGGCGCCGCACCCCGTGGGAGCCGACTGGACGCTGATCGTCGGCGACGAGACCGCGCTCCCCGCGATCGCCCGCTGGCTCGACGAGTGGCCGACCGGTGCTCGCGCGCAGATCTTCATCGAGGTCGCCGTCGAGGCGCACCGCCAGCCGCTGCCGTGCCCCGACGGCGTCGAGATCACCTGGCTCAGTCGTGACGGTGCCGAGCCTGGCACGACGTCGCTGCTGTTCGACGCGATCCGCGCCGCCGAGTGGTGGCCGGGCACCCCGTTCGCCTGGGTCGCCGGCGAAACGCTCACGCTGATTCCGATTCGTCGCTGGCTGCGCGGCGAGCGCGGTCTCGCGAAGGCGCAGGTCGAAGTGACCGGGTACTGGCGGCGGCAGTCGGGGGCAGTTGAGCACACCGTGGCTGGTGCCTCGGCGCAGGTCGCGGTCGACCGCGAGACCGCACCGTCTCCCGGAGCAGCCGCCACTCTTGAGACTGACACTGCCGATACCGCAGACACGCTCGCGGATGCGCTCGATCCAAGCGACCGCTTCCACGAGCTCACCGAGCTGCTGCCGGCTTTCGCGGTGAGGATCGCCGCAACCATCGGGCTGCCCGCCGCGTTCGGCGGCGCCGTGCGCACCCTCGAAGCGCTCGCGGGGCGCACCGGAGCCCACCCGCACGGGCTCGCCAAACTGCTGCGCTACCTGGAAGCGCTCGAGCTCATCGAGACGGTGGAGCCCGGAACGACCTACCGCCTCACCGAGCTCGGCAGCGAACTCGACGACGAAGACACTGTCGAAGATCTCGATCTCGATGGTCTGCGCGCGCAGCGGGAACTCGGCGGCGCACTCGCGCTGCTCTCGGCGGTGCGTACCGGCACCGGTGATTTCACGGGCTGGTTCGGCACCGACTGGCGATCTCACGCGTCGCGGCCGGGCACCGCGCTCGACGACCGCGTCGCGGGTGAGGCGCAGGAGGCCGATTACGTGGCCAGCGCACTCGCGGAGTCGCCAGCGTTCGACGACTGCTCGAGCGCCGCGCTCATCGGCCCCGGCACCGGCGTGCTCGCCGCGGCCCTGGTGGCGCACCACGCAGAGCTGCGGGTGACCGTGCTCGCGGCGCCCTCCGAGATCGCCGTGCTGCAGCGTCTGCACGACGCCCACGACCGCATCGCCTACGAGCCCGCCGGCAGCTTCGCGACACCCGCGAACCCCGCCGACCGGGTGCTGCTCGCGACGGTGCTGGCTCCGCTCGCCGATGCCGACGCCGAGTTGACGCTGCAGCGGGCCGCCGCCGCGGTCACCCCTGGGGGCGCGCTGCTCGTGCTCGAGGAGCCGCTCGATCTGGACCTCGCCGACGAGCACGAGTTCGAAGACGATCTCATCGACTTCGCACTCACGGGCGGCGGTGCGCGCACCGATCCCGAACTGCGCGCACGGTTCGCCTCGGCGGCGCTCCCGGCTCCCGACCGACGCACGGTCGGCTGGGGCGCCGCGCTCTACTCCATCGCTCTTCCCCAATAAGGATCCAACATGCTGCACCACTCACCGATCAATGCCCCGGGTACCGCGTCGCCCGTCGCGCCCCGCACCGCGCGACGCAGACGGGGCTTTGCCGGTCTCGCCGCCGTCGCCGCGGCAACGCTCCTGCTCGTCGGGTGCGCCGGGGCCGCATCGAGCGACACCGGCGCTGGCTCTGGCTCCGGCGCGCCCGATGCCCCGTTGCTCCCCGCAGCCGAGGGCACGACCGAGTACCCGCTCACGCTCGACACACCGTTCGGCGAAACCGTGCTCGAGCAGCGCCCCGAGCGCATCGCGATCGTCACAGCATCCACGATCGACACCGATGCGCTCATTGCGCTCGGGGGTACTCCGGTGTTCGCGCCGTCCACGGTGGAGCGCAACGCCTGGATCTCTCCCGAGACCATCGAGGGCATCGAAACCCTCTGGGATTCGGAGGCCGGTGCCGAGGTGTCGGCTGAGCAGGTCGCCGCCAGCGATCCCGATCTCATCGTGGCGCTCTACGCCACTGATGCGGTCGACCGCACCCGATTCAAGCAGTTGAGCGCCATCGCGCCGGTGCTGTACGCCGAAAGCGACTCGCTGTCGTGGCAGCAGACCACCGCCGAGCTCGGAGCCGCGCTCGACCTGTCGCAGGCGGCCACGGATGCGGTCGACGCAGCCGAAGACGCCGTCACATCAGCACGTGCCGAGCACCCTGAGTTCGCCGGGAAGACCGCGACGCACGTCATCGTCTACGAAGAGGAGTACGGCGTCGCGTACGCCAGCGCTCCCGGAACCGACACCGCCGCGCTCTTCGAGCAGCTCGGCTTCGCACTGCCCGAGCCGGCGGCACGCTTCGTCGACAACGATGTGGTGAGTGGCGAGCTCATCTCGCTGATCGACGCCGGCTTCTTGCTCGTCAGCACGTTCGACGCGGGCACCGAGACGTACGTCACCGAGTCGCCACTGTTTACCGCCGTTCCCGCCGTCGCCGAGGGGCGGGCCGTATTCGATGCGGCAGACCCCGACACCGGCACAAATGCGTTCGCGTGGGGCCTGAACGTGCAGAGCGCGCTGAGCGTGCCGTGGCTCATCGACCGCCTCACCGGGTTCGCGGAACAGGCCGTCTCCTGAGCTCCGAAACCACTCCTGCGCGAGCATCAGCGCAGGCCCCCGCTGCTCCCGAGGCGCCCGCACCAGCACGGCAGCGCGTCGGCGGCCGCCTGCTCGCGCTGCTCGTCACCGTCGGCGCGCTCATCGTCGTCGTGCTGCTCAGCCTCGCCGTGGGCGCGAACCCGCTCGGGCTGCCCGAGGTCTGGCGCGGGCTCTGGCATCCTGACTCGAGCGAGGCCTCGATCATCGTGTGGACCCTCCGCATTCCGCGCACCGTCGTCGGCATCGCCGCGGGCGCCGCGTTCGGGCTCGCGGGCGCGCTGATTCAGGCGCTCACGCGCAATCCCCTCGCTGACCCGGGCATTCTCGGCGTCAATGCCGGGGCTGGGTTCGCGGTGACGCTCGGCGTCGGCGTCTTCGGCGTCTCAAGCATCTCGGGCTACATCTGGTTCGCGTTTCTCGGCGCCATCGCTGCGACGGTGCTGGTCTCGCTCATCGGCGGCACCGCACGCGGCGGCGGCTCGCCCGTCACCCTGGTGCTCGCCGGGGTCGCGCTCTCGGCGGTACTCACCGGCATCTCCACGTTTCTCACCCTCATCGACGAAGACACGTTCCGCGCGATCCGCTCGTGGGGCGTCGGATCAATTGCACGCACAAGCCTCGACGACGCCCTGCTCGTGCTCCCCTTCCTCGGGGCCGGGTTGCTCGTCGCGGCAATCGTGGCGGGGCCGCTCAACGCACTCGCCCTCGGCGACGACCTCGCTTCGTCGCTCGGCGCACACCCGCTGCGCACGCGGGCGCTCGGCATCGTCGCGGTGACGTTGCTCGCCGGTGGCGCGACCGCATTGACCGGCGGCATCGCGTTCGTCGGCCTGATGATCCCGCACATTGTGCGCTGGTTCACGGGCCCCGATCAGCGATGGATCCTGGCGATCACCCTCGTCGCAGCGCCCGTACTCGTACTGGCAGCCGACGTGCTGGGCCGCATCATCGCGCGCCCCGGCGAGGTCGAGGTCGGCATTGTCACCGCGGTGATCGGCGCACCGGCGCTCATCGCGCTCGTGCGGCGCGGAAAGACGAGCGGGCTGTGAGCGCGGAGTCGGCCTCGGCACGAGCCGCCTCGGTCCCGACGGCCCCGGCACCAGCCGCCCCGGCACTGTCGACCCAGACGCAGGCCATCGACCCCGGGTACGCCTACCGCGACCTCCGCTGGGGGCGCGTCGTGGCGCTGCGCGTGCGCACCCGCAGCATCGTGGTGCACAGCGTGCTCTTCGTCATCGCCGTGGTGCCCGCGGTACTCGCGATCGGGATCGGCGACTACCCGTTGTCGCCCGCGCAGGTCGTCGAGGGGCTGTTCGGCGGGGGCGAGGAGTTCACGCGCACGATCATCATCGAGTGGCGCCTGCCTGTAGCAATCGCGGCGGTGGCATTCGGCGCACTGCTCGGTGTGGGCGGCGCGATCTTTCAGTCGCTGACGCGCAACCCGCTCGGTTCCCCCGACGTCATCGGGTTCGACGCCGGCGCCTACACCGCTGTCGTCGTCACGATTCTCTGGATCGGCGCATCGGGCTACTGGATCGTCGCGGGCGCCGCGATCGTGGGCGGGCTGGCGACGGCGGTCGTCGTGTACGCGCTCGCGTTTCGGCGCGGGGTGCAAGGCTTCCGCCTAATCATCGTCGGCATCGCCGTGTCTGCGCTACTCGGGTCAATCAATGCGTACCTCATCACGCGCGCGGATCTCACCGACGCGATCTCCGTCGGGTTCTGGGGCGCCGGATCACTCACGCGCGTCACCTGGCCCAGCCTGGTGCCGTCGCTCGCCCTCGGGATCGTGATTCTCATCGGCGCGGGGGTGCTCTCGCCGGCGCTGCGGCAGCTCGAGCTCGGCGATGACGCCGCCCTCGCGCAGGGCGTCAGCGTGGGCCGGGCACGCGCGGGATTGCTGGTCGCCGGGGTCGCCACGTCGGCGCTCGTCACCGCTGCCGCCGGACCCATCGGATTCATCGCACTCGCCGCACCCCAACTCGCGCGGCGGCTCACCCGCAGCCCGGGCGTCTCGCTCATGGGGGCGGCGACTATGGGCGCGGCGCTCCTGTCGTCCGCGCATCTACTGTCACTGTCGCTCGCCCAGGTGTACCGTCCGGTTCCCGTCGGACTCATCACCGTGTGCGTCGGCGGGCTCTATCTCATCTGGCTGCTGTTCCGCGAGACCCGGCGCCGAGCGTAACTGGTGGTGTGCGCACTTCGCCACCCAGTGTTCCCCCGTATCCTGGCCGCATGGTCACGCTCATTCTCGTTCGTCACGCGAAGTCCGACTGGGGCGACCCGGGTCTGCCCGACCACGATCGCTCACTGAATGCCCGCGGGCAGCGCGATGCGCCGGTGATGGCGGATCGCCTGGCCTCACAGCTCCGCGCCCTCGGCGGGCCGGTGGATCGCCTGATCTCCAGCACCGCGCTGCGCGCCCGCACGACCGCCGCCGTGTTCGCCGACGCGCTCGACGTCGAACTCGAACTCGACCCGGAGCTCTACCTCGCCAGCCCCGAGACCCTCACCGGCGCGGCCGTCTCCGCTGGAACCGCGGCCGATCGCGGCGGCGACTCCCCCGCGTCGACCGTGCTGCTCGTCGCTCATGAACCCGGGCTCTCCGAGCTCGCCGCGCGCCTCACTGGGGGTGGCATCACCGAGATGCCGACGTGCGCGGTCGCCCGCATCACCTGGGGGCACGGGGCGGGTGCCGACGGGCACCCCGAACACCTCGAGCACGAATCCTGGACAACCGCCGTCTCGCGCGTCGCCGATGCGTGGGAGCTCGATACGCCGAAAACGCCCGCGGCGTAACCGGCCTATCGTCCGGCGATAGCCGCCCACCACCGCAGTACGCTGAACGCATGGCGATCCTCATCGACCCGCCGGCCTGGCCCGCGCACGGCACCATCTGGAGCCACCTCGTCTCTGACACCAGCTACGACGAGCTGCATGCGTTCGCCCGGCGGCTCGGGTTTCCGCGGCGCAGTTTCGACCTCGACCACTACGACGTGTCAGCCGCGAACTACGACCGTGCGGTAGCGCTGGGCGCGCTGCCGGTGTCGGGTCGCGAGGTGGTGCACCGCCTGCGCAACACCGGACTGCGCGTGCGGCAGGTCGACCGCGCCGCGGTGACCCCGGTGCGGCGGCAGCAGTACCTCCGCGACGAGTGGGCCCTGCTTGGCGAGTTGCTCACGCACGGAACCGAACACATACAGCGTGCGCAGGATCGCCCGGACGTACCTCCCCACCCCGCGTGGGCCGCACTCGGCGAGTCACTTCTGGCGCGCTGGAACGAGCCGCACCGCAGCTATCATTCAGAGCGCCATCTCGAAGACGTGCTCCTCGCACTTGATCATCTCGGGTCGCGCGGCGAGCACATCGCGCCCGAGACCCTGCTCGCGGCGTGGTTCCACGATGCGGTGTACACCGGAGCGGTGCCGGCTGCTTCATCTCAGACAGACGCGCCGCCGGCCGATGTTGCTCAGAACGGCGCTGCTCAGACTGGCGCGGCTCAGGCTGGCGCCGCTCAAACTGGTGGCACCCAGGTCCCCACAACTCAGACCGGCGAACCCCGTACTGACGAACAGCAGTCCGCCGACCTCGCCGTCACCGAGCTCACGCGACTCGCCACGGAACCGTCTTCCGCGCACACCGTGTTTTCCGCGTTCCCGGATCTCACTCCCGACGTCATCGAGTCCGTGCGCGCGCAGATCATCGCGACGACGCCCGTGGTCTCCGTTCCTGACACGGATGCCGCTGGCGATCCACTGCCGCCCCTCGCGCACCTGCTCGACGCCGACCTCTGGATCTTCGCATCTCATCCCACACGCTACGCCGAGTACGCGGCCGCTGTGCGGGTGGAGTACGCCCACGTGCCTGACGAGGCCTTCGCCCGCGGGCGTGCGGCGATCCTGGACACCTATCTCGCCCGCCCACACCTGTACGCCACCCAGGCCGCCCGTGATCTCTGGGAACATCGAGCCCGCGCGAATGTGGCACGCGAGATCGCCGCGCTTCGGGACTGACTCCGGGCATTGCAGAGACATGCCGCGACTCACACTCACCGCGGCGAAGCGCTGGTGCTGGACCGCTAGTTGATCGAGATATCGAGTTCCGACACCTCTTCAGCGACCCGCGATGGCTCGAATTGGGACGAGTCTTCCGCAGCCAGCCCGTCCTCGACATCTCGGGGCACGTTTTTACCCATCGCGGCCGCAACGAGATCGCACAACCGGGAACGCCGCACACTGAAAAACTTCGCGAAGTCGTCGGTTCGAAGCTCTCGGGCAGGAACCAGGTGAGCTTCAAGAAGCACATCGAGCCGATCGCTCTCGATCTGTGCTTTGCGTTCAATGTGAGAGAGGTAGATCGACGGCGCGACACCCCCGATCGTGCGGTTGGTAACTGCCGAAATCGCGGTCTTATTGACGATGCTTTCTCGATGTTCACTGTCAATGCCATGGTCGTCACACCAACGCTTCGGGAAGATGTGGTGAATGTCTACGGCGGCATTCGCATAGTGGGCTTGGTCGAGGGCTTTGTCCTCCATCCAATCACGCGCACGATTTCCCAAAAGCAGGGCGTAGATGGCCTTATAGGCTGCAGCGTTTCGGGTTCTTAGAGAGTGCAGTCGTGACTCAACAAAGGTCGCATCGTTGACCGTGTTGGGCGTGCCTGCGCCCGTGTCACCATTTGCCCAATTCGGCACTTGCTCGACGTCGCGAACGAACCGAGTTTCGATCGTGCTGCCGTAGAGCTCCCCGAGGATCCCGCACCAGAACCATCGCACGATCTTTTGCCGTGGTTCGATGAGATCGGCGTCTTTCCCCATGATGACGCGAATAACCGCCAACGGAACGAGCTGCTTCGGATATGGAAGAAAACGCGAATCGAATATGTGACGATCGGCCAAGAAGTTTGCTGCCCATTCGAATGCGTCACGCAGCGGCTGCACCCATTCCAAGTACTCTGCGAGCGAGAGTTTCAGCACGTCTTCGCGTTTCGCTGTGATTGCTGGACGGCGACTGCCAGTGTGCTCCATGTTGCGCTTGCGCGATGCGAGCAGTGTCACCGCTTGCAAGAAGTCCGTATTCTCAATTCCCGTAAGCACGGGATGAACGGCGAACATCTCTTGTGTGACTTTCCAATCGTCATTGAGACGAAAGTCTGTTCCGTGCTGAGCGAAATACTCGGCGTCGCCAGCGAAGGTCGCCGTGAGCAGTTCGAACACATTGAGAGGCAGCCCGCCAACGTTCACCTTCTCGAAGACTGTCGCAACCGCGGCTTTGCTCGTTTCTTGATCAAGCTCGATCGCGGGAATGTTGTAGGTGCCCACGGGCTTCACAATGAGATCGTTGAAGGCGATCAGTGCATCGCGGTCCGGATACGCGAGCAGCCAACTCATCGCGTCTCCGAAGAGCAGGCTGACCGGAAACAGTCCGGCTTCGCGTTCCTTTTCCGGAGTCGATACATCACGCACGACGTCACGATTGAAGTTCGTGCGCTCGACGCCGTCGCCCGGCAGCGAGAGCACCGCCTCATCGAGTCGTTCGTGGCCTTGGATTGCAGTCTGGATGTCAATGTAGTACTTGCGGTCCATGAGCTTTCCACGGCTGTCCATCGTTCGGACAACGCCTGACCCCGTCAGGGCTTGAGTCAGGGAAGTCAAACGCTGCTGACCGTCAAGAAGGAGCGTTTCAGGTGCTACCGTTGCTGTCGATTCAGCTCCCTCAACTGGCCGAGGCTTAAAGCGAATCTGATCGTTGCCCGTTTTCAGAAGCATCACGACACCAAGCGGGTGTCCACTCAGAACGGTGACGAGTAGCTGACGGATTCGTTCGTCTTCCCATTTGTATCCTCGTTGGAAATCAGGGAGTTGGATCTTGCCCGATGTTGTGCGCTTCAAATAGTCACTCAACTCATACAACGGAGCCTGGAAACCCACGGGATATCCCTCCAAACGGGAAATTTGAATCACAAACCAATACGCACATCGAGCTTACCGAAACACCAGTGTTCGCCGTCGTTTACCTATGTCGATCTGGGTCCCGGCTGCATGAAGGTGGCGCTCCTTTCCTTCGGCCGGAGTGCGTGGTCAAAAAGGATGCTGAGAATCCTGGCCGGTCACCCCGCCCGAGTTTTTCGAGGGCAAACCTGTCCACGGTCGTTCGCCTTGCAACGCACGTCTTGCTCCGCCCGCAGTTATCTGGGGGTTATCGTCCCCGTCATCGTCGTCTCCGCTTCGAACTCGCGCGAACCTCACCCGGCTCGGTGGCCGGTCGGGGATCTTGCGACCCGTCGGGCTCGTCCAGAGTAAGTCGCCGCCATCGCGCTGCTCCACGAGCCACCCGGTGTGATGTTTGAGCGTGTGATGCCCGCGGCACAGGTGCGCCAGGTTGTCGGTGGCGGTCGCCCCGCCCAGCGCCGCATCGACAGTGTGATCAAGATCGCAGCGAGAAAGCGGAACCCGGCACCCGGGGAACCGGCAGTGCTGGTCGCGGGCACCGAGTCGACGCCGCATCTCTTCGCTCGGACGGTATCGGTTGACCGAGAGAACGCTTCCGGTCGTGGACTCGACCGTGACTCGCTCCCAGACGGGCGTTTCGGCCGCAATTTCTCGAGCGCTGCCAACCGGCACGGGCCCCGCACCGATGAGCTCCGCGACGTCATGATCGCGCTCGGCGCCTCGCCCTTCACGACCGTTCGTCGCGAAGCTCGTTCCCAAGCCGGCACCAACTTCAGCCGCGACCCCTGCAAGCCCCTCGACCGGAACGATCACCTGCACGCGCGCACGCATCGACCCGGCGGTCGATTTCGAGCAGTCGACCTCCATCAGGTCAGAGTTGAGGAGCAGTGAGACGAAGACGTCGGCACGCACCTCATCGCGCCGCCGCACGGGTGCATCCGGCGCTTCGCCGACCTCATGCACCGAATCCTGCGCCTCACCGTCGACCCGCGCAGCTTCCACACGCTGCGCCTCACGAGCGATACGCGTCAGCCGATCGTGAATCGCGAATGCCTCAACGGTCGGCAGGTATGCGGTGAGGTCAGACATGCCATCTTCACGCTCGTGCACCATCACGCGCCGCTCGCGCGCGGCCTCGCGGTGTCGTTCGTCGAGAGATTCGACGGCATGCTGCTCAGCAATGCGGCGCGCGATCGGTCGTAACCGGTTCACAGATTCGACGCGCGCGTGCGTCAGCACTTCGGCTTCGTAAGCTGAGCGCCGCGCGACGACGTCGGGGGCGGATCCAGACCCGACGCGCACCCCAGCGTCGGCAATCACGCGCGCATGACCGACGGTGATCTCGCCGATTGCCAAGGCTTCGTGCACCGCGAGATAGTCGTGCCGCACACGCCAGGCAGTATCAAGTTGCGATTCGGCGGTACGCTCACTCGCGCCGAGCACGCCGGCGAGGTCGGCTCGCAGTGCCCGATACTCGAGCTCTCTGTTGCGCGAACCCGCATCGCAACGGGATGCATCGTTGCCAGCGCCCAAACCAGTCGCCGCTTCAAGTGCTGCGTTCAGCAGTTCGAGGCGGGCAGCGTCGAGGGCGCGCTGCTGCTGCTCGAGCCGCTCGATCCACCACATAATCTGCGTCACCGCACCCGAGCCAGCGCCCGCCCCGGAGGCGCCCGGAGCACCCGCAGCCGCGTCAGGCATCGCGCTCAGCGAGAGCGATGCAAGCGGTGCGATGGTGACGGATGCCATACGTTCACTCAACCAGCAGCCACCGACATTGAGCACACGTGCGAATAGAGCGGGACAGAAACGAAGAAAATACCTATCGCGGACGACGCATTCTGAGCGCGCTCCACGACCCGTCACACCTTGGAAGTTGCAACGTCAGCCCTTAACGTAGGTTCTGCGAGGTGTCTCCACCTCAGAGAGCAGAAGCAACGTGAGCCACGACATCGAGCTGGTCAGCGACGGCGATGGCGTCGCCCTCTTCGGCGACCCTCGCGAGGTCGAACGCTTCCTCTCTGCTGCAGGCGTGCCGTCGCGGGAATTGTCGTTCCGCGCGCCCGTGAGTTCTGCCCTGCATGCGAGTTCCAGTGTTGCGCAAGCGGGTTCTCAGATTGCGGCGAACTCGGGACGCTGGGTGAAACTGACCGAGGAATCCGCGAAAGCACTCAAACTCGGTACTGCGATGAAAGGCTCGACCGAAGGTATCAGCCGCGCCATCGTCACCACCAGCAAGGGTAAAGTCACGAAGATCCTGGAGTTCGTGAAGCCGGGCTCCGTTGGCTCGATGCTCACGAACCCGGCGATGCTCGCGGGTGCTGCTGGGATCATGGCGCAGCTGGCAATGCAGCAGACGATGGAAGAAATCACACAGTACTTGAAAATCATCGACGAGAAAGTCGACGATGTACTGCGCGCTCAGAAGGATGCGGCGCTGGCTGAAATGATCGGCGTCGGTCTCGTGATCGATGATGCGACGTTCAAGCGTGAACATGTTGGTCGAGTTTCCGAGGTGACCTGGTCCAGCTTGCACGGTGCTGCGCAGACCATCGCCACTACGCAGTCGTACGCGCTACGCCGCTTAGACGCCCTCGCCGAGAAGCTCGAAAAGAAGCGCAAGGTCGGCGAACTCGCCCGACTGACAGAGGATGCGGAACAGCAGGTCGAGGAATGGCTCGCGGTACTCGCGCGCTGCTTTCAACTTCAAGACGCTCTCGCGGTGCTTGAACTCGATCGTGTTCTGGACGCGTCCAGTGACGATTGGGACGGACACCGAGAAGCTATCCGCGCAGGTCGAGCGCGTCGCCGCGATCTCATTGCCACGACGACTGAACGTCTTCTAGAAAGGATGGATGCCGCCGCTGACGTCGCGAACACGCACGTGATTCTGCACCCGGTCGCGGCGAAGTCGGTCGTGCATGCCCGCAACGAAATCACTGAGGATGTTTCAGAGTTCAACGGGCGTATCGGCATCGAGATGAACCGGGAGGCGCTTGAAGCCAGGAGCTGGGGTGCAGCCGTGGGCGAAGCAAAGGATCGAGCGGTGGCAACCGGGGCCGGAGGCGCCTCCGCAGTCGGCAGGCTTGGCCGGACGTTGGTGCAGAACGCCGCGGCCGCTGCCGAAGAGGTCTCGCAGCGGGTTACCGGGCAACGATCACGATCGCAGGCCGAGTTACCGGAGGCCGAGTTGCCGGAATCAGGCAGCGAAAACGCCGAGCGTTCAGTTCACTGAGTTTCGCACGCACTTTCCACTCACCCCGGCCATCTCATACACTGCCCACATGCCACCAGCACCCACCCCAGCCCACTACCCCGCCGCTCTCCGCGAGGTGCTCGACACCATGGCCCCCGACGCGCAACGCAGACTCGCGATCGTCGCCGACGCCGCACGCGCGGCGGGCCTCACCGAGGTCGTGCTCGACGTGTTCGTCGACGACGACGCCGAGGGACCGTTCGACATCTGGGCCCGCTTCCCCGAAGAGTCGGTATTCGAAACCCAGCACCGCGTAGGCGACGAGCGCCAGATCATCGGCGTGGAGTGGACGGAAGACGGCTGGGATCCCGACGTCCCGCCATCGCCTCGCGGTTGGGGGCGCATCGAGCTCGAACACGCGGTGCTCACGGCGGTGACGGGGTGGATCGCTCAGCTGCTGCCCGAGGCCAGCGCCGACCAGCTGTGGACGCTCGAAACCCCCGACGGCGCCACCGACCCCATCGAGCTGCGCGCGCAGTGACGGGACGCAGGGCCCGCCGTGCCTGCACCCCCCCCACCCAGGCCACCACTCAACCCGTCCGTAGACTCGAACGCATGCGCATCGAAGTCATGGTCAGCGGGTGGGAGCAGGTCTGCTGCGGCGACGCGTTCGCGATCGGTGACGAGATGAGATGGAATCTTGTCGCGGCGGATCCGGCACACACCCCCGCGGGAGCTCTCCCCCGTTTCACCGACGAACGCCACGACGAGACCCCCGACGAGGTGCCGCACTGGTCGGTTGCCGGCACCGTGATTGCGATTCAGGGCATCACCTATCCGGATCTCGCGGTCCCCGGCGAACCGATGACATTCGAGCGCGACTCCGCACACCCGCGGGTGACGAGTCTCGTCAATGTCCCGGGGTCAGATGCAGATACGGCAGATCACCACCACTCCGAATACCTCGTCGAACTCGAAGTGCCCGACTCCACCGAGCTCCCCACCTACGTGGAAAGCACGAGCGCCCGCGAATGGCGAGAAGCCCAAGAACGCCACCGCGCCCGCGATCTCGCTCGGATGCTCGACCCCGTTGGCCAGATTCTCGAGCAGGCCGCGGACTTCGCCGAGGCAACCTTCGGTGACGTGACGACGATCAGGCGCGGCTCCGATCGCTCGGCGCTCTCGATCGTGCCGCATCGCGAGGGCGCGACCGCCGTGCACTGGGTACGCACGACGGGCGATTCCGACAGCATCGGACTGCACGTCGGCGACGGCGAGTGGTGGCGCGACGCCAACGTCGAGAACGCCGCACTTGCCCGCGAGTTCGTCGAAGCGGCGGCGGCCGGGCCGGTGTCAGAGTTGGTCGTCGATCACGGCGACGGGCGCGCGTACTTCGAGACTCAGGTGCGCTCGGCTGACGGCCGCGAATGTACCGCCCGAGAACACTTCACCCCGCTCGGCGCGAACGCCACCGGCACCGGAGTTGTCGTGATGGCGCGAATGGACCAGATCGAGCGCATGCAGCGCGGGGGGGTGCACTATCTGGCGTGGTAGTTTGAGCCGCCTACTCAGTGTCAGCCTTTGAGGTCACCCCAGCAACACCGGTGCCATTCCCTCGATGCCTGCACCAAGGGATATCGCGCACAGTCAAGAAAGCTTCATCCCTACAACTCACAGTCGGAAGTTCGCGAATGCTTTGCATTCTCTGGCATCGTCTCCTCGCTTGGAGGCATTCCGTTCCAGATCAGGAAATGCTGATTGATCTATTGAAAATCCTCCGGCCCCAGAAATCTAGCCACATAACGACTGCTGATGGAATTACCTTGGCAGAGGCCCAAGTACCAACTGTTTGTTGCCACTGTGGGCCGATTTTGGAGCTTCGGAAGACTACTCCAACGACCATTCTCGTGACACTAACCAGAGCTTATTCATGACTAGCCTTACAGGGGGCGACAATCACCTTTCACATAGGACTCCAGCATCAACTGTCCGTGCGAATGTAGGTCACACCGAAGGCTTTCACCTGGCGGAACTCCTGCCGCGTCGTCCCAAAGTCGAACCAGCCGCCGTCGGACTTCTGGAAGATGTCGAGTCCGCGGCCGAGGTTGATCCGCCAACCAGTGCCGGTACGGATCCATCTATCGTGTCCGCCGGGGTCTTTCCCAACGTCGACCTTGATACCCTGCTGCGCTGCGCCGTTCACGATCTCACTGAGCATCTGAAGTTGGCGCTTCTGGTACTCCGCGTCATCTTCGAGCAGGGTGAAGAGTTTGAACGTGACTTCGTCCGCGGGGTCTTTCGCCGCAGCAATCAGAGCCAGCAGCTCCACGAGGTTGCGACCCTGGTGAGGTTGGCGGATGTACGGATCATGGAACTCGATCTCGGCCGCACCTTGCAGGTAAGGCATCAACAGGTTCTCATAGGAGACGCCTCGCTGGTTCTCGACGAAGTCACGCTGCCCCTGGAACAGCTCCACTGGTATCGACTCCGGTGACGTCCCGCGGTCGGGCACGACCGCGGGAGCCTCTGCCGGGGGCTCAACACCAGCGACAACAGGCCGACCACGATAGTAGTGCGACGGGTACTCTTCCTCTTCCAGCGTCGTGACAGCGGTCCATCCCGAGGCTAGCGACATATACCCAAAGTTCACGACGGCCATCGTGTCGTCGATCCGGAGGATCTGGTCCTTGACGCGCTTTCGTCCCTCGATCGCGAAGCGCAGTATCTCCTCGATCTCTTCAGGCGTTGCCTGCTCATGCGGGTAGAGCAACTTCATGAGACCCGAGAAGGTCTTGTGGATGCCGTCGCGATCTCGGGTCGAGATATCCGAGCCGAGCGTGAAGTACTGCTGGTACCTATCGGAGTAGTCCAAGTTCCGCATCGACTTGAGCACTTCCGCGATGTAATCGACGACGAACCCGTAGCCGTTCGAGAACATCTCGCTGCGGATCGTGTCGACTTCCCATCCCGGGATGTAGAAGTGCAACCGATCGAGGAACGCCGAGTCGTGGTAGCTCTCAGGCAGCTCGTCGAACAGGTCGGAGTGCTTAAGCATGTAGGGCACCGTGTGTGACGTGTTGCCGACGAACACCATCGATGCTTCGGCGCCCAGCGTCTCGACGCCACGAGAGAACGACTTGTTGGCCATGTAGTTCTTCATGATGTCGACGAGCGCCTTATCGGTGCGCTTCTTCTTGCCCGCGAACTCGTCAAAGGCCACGACGTCCCAGTACCCGACAAGGCCGAGGCGACCGTTGGCGTTGTTGACGAACAGCTTGGGTACGGTGACCTCGCCGCCGGAGATCAGCATGCCGTGTGGCGAGAACTCCGAGTAGATGTGCGATTTGCCGGTGCCCTTCGGACCGAGCTCAACGAGGTTGTAGTTCCGCTCGACGAAAGGGATCAGACGGATGAGCTGCAGCAGCTTGGCACGTCGCCCGAACGTCTCAGGGTTGAAGCCGATCGACTGGATGAGCAAGTCGATCCACTCGTCGGTGGTGAACTTCGCACGGGACTCGAGGTAGCCCTGGTAGTCGAAGTTCGACATCTGGATAGGCTTCAGGCTCCCGAGAATCCACGGCACGACACGGGCATCTTCGTTGTGGGAGTACTCGATGTCGCAGAGGCCCCACACCCCACCAACCAAGAGCTTCTGATTCGCGTTGACGGTACTCGCCTCGACGATCACACCGCTGATGCCGAGGTTCGCGAACGACGCCTGGTAGACGTCGTCCTTCTCGTTCAGCGTGACGCTGACCTTGTCGATAATCCGGAATCGACCCTTCTCACGGATCTTCGACTTGACCAGTTCCGACTCGTTGCGATGCACGTAGTGCTGGGCGAGGATGCTCCGCACCTTATCGATGCCCGCTTGGATCGTCGCCTCGTCGTCGGATGCCGCGTATTGCCCGAGCAAGTATTCCAGCACGTACGACGGCACGATCGCGTTGCCTTTGACAGCCTTGACGAGATCCTTGCGAACAACGGCGCCAGCGAAATGCTCGTTGATCTTCCGGTCGAGTTCACTCTCCGGGACGATCTCCTGCGTGACCTCGCTATCGGCCGCGTCCGCTAGAGGCAGGGCTGCGGTCAGGTCGATGTCGTCGCTCATCAGAAATCCCATCCGTCGTCACTCGCGAAGGCGCGCTTCACCGTGTACGGCACACCTCGATACTTCTTCCACTGGTCGGTTCCTTCGATCGGTTCCGACAGCCGGAACTCAACACTCTGGTTATTTGCGCTGTCGGCGTCCTTACTCAGCAAGAGCGTCACACGTTGGAACCGGTCGCGTCCTTCCGCGCTGTCCGAGTCGAAAGTCATCTCCTGCTCGTTCGAAATCAGCTGCTCCCCGAAGTAGAGCCCAGCGCGCAGCCGCCGCGCGGGCCGGTTCGGCTCCACCTTGGTCGACTGGTACAGCTTCACCACGACCTGCCCGGTCGTGATCTTGTCAGACTCCGGATGGATATCAACGTTGACGGACTCGACTGTGTCGCTGCGACCCTTGTTGATTGAGATGACGGGCACGACGATCTCCTGCAGTGACGCTCCCCCATGCACGAACTGGAACCCGGCACCGGGCTGCACGATGCGCTGAATCGAGTTCGGAATCTGCACCTCTAGGTCGCTCGAAAGCCCGATCTGCTCCGGCTGGAATGTGCGCAATGCTGGATCTTGTTTCAGACCTCGTCCGAGCACGTAGCGTCGCTTCTCAGCCACGATCTTCTCACCCTGCGGCTTCACGGTGAGGTTGAACTGTGGCGCCAGCTTCGACCGCTGGTACAAGAAGCCGTGGTCTGCGGTCACGAAGATATTCGTCGCGTTCGCGCTCGCGAGCTTCTTGATGATGTCGAGCAGCTCGCGGATCGCGTCCGCTGCGGCAGCGAATGTGCGATGCTCCGACACCGCCTTGTCACCGGTGGCGTCGATCGTGTCGTGGTAGACGTAGAGCACCTGGTGGGATGCGTACAGATCTCGGCGCTCGCCCGGCTTCATCTCGATGAAGGTCTTAGCCTGGATCGCTGCTCCGCCAACAGAGCCAAGAATCTTCGTCCGGTTCGCAGTGCCGTCTGACTTCTGCCCGTCGACGAACACGGGATCGCCGTTTGGCGAATGTGCCAGCGTCTGGTTCGGCAGCAGAGACGCC
This sequence comes from Leucobacter musarum subsp. musarum, assembly GCF_001273845.1. Lineage (GTDB taxonomy): Bacteria > Actinomycetota > Actinomycetes > Actinomycetales > Microbacteriaceae > Leucobacter > Leucobacter musarum. Next base: position 69,209 of record NZ_JHBW01000068.1, on the reverse strand, counting down.
ATTCCCAACTGCGTATAGCTCGGAAGCACGCCCAGCATCGCTTCGATCTTGGCCTCGAACTTGTTCTCACCACGGATGCTCGAAGTGAGCTCTTCAGCGACCTCGTAACGCAGAGCATCCGAGACGACGACGACTGCCTTCTTACGACCTTTAAGGACCTTGGCTACGTAGTGCTCGTAGAACAATGATTGCGCAGGGACGTTCATAGCGCGCCAACGCTCGACCCCGTCGACCTGCGCCTGCCAGCTCGCGCCGAGCTTCGCCAGGAAGTCGGTAACGTACGCGTTCTCCACAAGGTCACCCAACGCTTCGAGCGGCTGTTTGAACTCCGCGGTCAGGTAAGCATGGGTGAACAGTCGGTAGAGCTGATCGATGCGAAACCACTCATCGCGATACCGCGTCAGCCCGTCGTCAAAGGATGCGACCTCGAGTTTCGCGGTTCGGATCGCAGGGATCAACTCTGCCGCGGCGCTCAGTCCGTCGTATAGCGTCGCGTAGTCGTCGGACCAGAAACTTTCGCGGCGTCGCGCGCTGATCGTGTCGAGGACGTCTCGCGTCGACATCCTCTGCGACACGATGCTCTCGACGAGACGGTGGATAACTTCACGCTCGGATGCCTCGAAGACATCTGAGTCTTGGAGCGTCTCCCAGGGCAGCTGCGTAGTGACGTCCTTGTAGCTGAGGTCGTCTTCAATCTTTCGCGCAAGTACCTTCATCGCGGGCGCGCTCCGCTTGGAATCACGGAAGCTGCGGAAGTCGATGGCAAGATTTCGTGCCTTGTTCGAGGAGGCGGTGTCAAAGCCCTCGGCAGCGCGCTGGAACATCCAAAGAGCGAAGCCCGCGATAGTCGGGGCCTCCGTTGCATAACCGTAGATGTGCTCGGCGCCGCCCCAATGGAAGTCAGCAAGCTCGTGCTTCCGAAGGGCATCGATCCCGGCAGCGCTACCGTCTGCGTACTGGATCAGTAGCGTGCGGGTGAGCTCGGAGAAGCTGTGCTCCTTCTGCCCTAGCAACGCCGCGCACATCTTCGCACGTACGACAGTCGGGTCATCTCCAGGCGAGAGCAGTGCGCGGAACCTTGACACCAACCTGCTGTCCCCGAAGAACCTGGAATGCTGCGCAACGAGCTCGACGGCACCCGGTCCAGTCAGGCCGAGGGTAGCCACCATAAGCGCGCTGCGGTCTGCGGTGAAGATCGGGCCGTTCGCGAGCTCAATGTCCAGCAGCCAGTTCCCCACGCCCTCGGGCACGCTGCCGGTGCGATAGATCAGGAACTTCGACACCTTGTCCTCGCGCAAGATTCGATGTTTGACGGCGAACTCGTTGCCGGCAACGCACAGCACCCTGACCCCGACGGGCAACTGACCTTCGAGCTCGTCAGTATAACTGCCGTCAGCGTCGTGCCATACAACGATGCGCGCGCCTTCGAAACGATCCGCGAGGTGATCAGCAATGGTTGGCGTCTTGCTCATTCGTCGTCCTCGTCGTCACGGCCAATACCGACTTCACGGTCTGTGACGTTCTCCGGCCGTTTCGTCTGGGCGCGCTCACAGTCACCCACCGCTCGCCTCCAGCGCTGCGATCTTCTTCACCGCTGGACGCAACTTCGGGTAATTCACTTTCACGCCATCATCAAGATCGATCGCAACCTGCTTAGTTGCGATCGGGTAGAGCACGTCATGCTCGTAGTCGCGCAGCTCGGCAAGCACCCTACGGAGTCGATCGGCCTCCTTCTGATCCTTGACTGACCCGCCACCGACGGCAGCCACTTCGGCCTGTTGAAGGGCGACCGTAAGCTTCGCTTCATACTCGCGCAGGTACTCGTTGAGCACCGTCGAGGCCGTCGACGGGGTGTAGCGGTGCAGGTAGATCAGTGCATTGAACGCCCCCTTTGGGCTAGAGAACATCCAGTAAATCGGTCGCTGCTTGTATCGCTGGACGTGATCGTCGTAGAATTTCGACTTGCCCGACTTCGTGATGAAGTAGTCGCGCATCGTCTTCACTCCCAACGACTCTTCCACGAAGCGCAGGTTCTCCTCGAAGTGTTCTGCACCAAACGCCGTCCGCAGGAACTCACGGAACCGTTCGACGATGTCATCTTCGAACCACCCATCATCAACGAACGGGATCACGTTGTCAGCATCCGGCCGGAACGATGGCGATGAAATCTTGGCGCGATAGTCCTGAAGCGTTGAACCCTGATCCGCGAGGATCAGACCGGGCACGTCGAGGCTGTAGCGACCGAACATGCAACCAATCGAGTACGCGACCAGATCAACCATCATCTCGTAGTGTCTGCGAGCTTCCAGAGCCGAAGGTGCCTTATCTCGTCCGAACCGAAATGCGTCATTTCCGTTGAGAGCAATTCGTTCCAATGGAACATCAATCTCGACTTCGCCTTCAAGCCGATAGTGTGACGCAACCAAGCCGTTAATGAGCCTCTCACTCGAACGCAGTTCATTAGTGCGCCTGAGCGCCTGATTCCGCGCCGCCGCGACGCTTGCCGCCAGATTTTCCGATCTAAAGGACGCAGTCACCAACTCGTTCTTTTGAAATCCAGGCGCCGTCTCAGTCATTTGCCAATCAGTCTCGGAGATTTCGACGCAATTGGTAACCAAATCCACTAGCTCTCCGTCAGCAAGACTCACATCGAACGGCAACTTGCCGATAGCACCCTCGCCGTAATCTATCGTGGACGATATCGCGGACAGGAGCGCAGAACTGACCGTGGAATTCAGGAATCCGAGAGCCGCCGCGGCCAAAGCAGGGCTCGCCGCGTATGCTATTGCCCCCTTCGATTCCGATATAGCACCAGGTCGGCTCAACCTAAACGAGCTTGGGCCCGACGAAATTGTGCCCCAAGTGACTCCTCCCTTGAAAAGCCAGCCAAGATTCTGTGGCCTTGAGCGCTGACGACCTGTAACGGGGTCACGGAAACCCTTGATCTCTTCACCGTCGCGTGCCCAATTGACCACATACTCGTCGTTCCCATACCAACGCCGGAACTGGCCGCCCTTCTGACAAGGGAACCATCTAAACGACGATTGCGCCGCGGAGTCTCTAGTGCAACCATCACCTATCGATGCCTTCGAAACTTCGAACCAGTAACGCAGGAAGCGATCATTGTCGCCTGTCTTGATGCCTTGCTTTGGCGGGACTGACCGGCTCAAAGCGGGGTACGCGCTGAACCCATCTCTCAAAGGCTCAGGCAGCCAGTAGGCGATAGGAGCGCCCGGAATCCTCGCAAGATCATTGGTCGAACATTCAAACCAAGCCGAGCTGCTCTCGCGAAGCCGCAAGGCCTCAAGCACCTGACGACCTTTTGCGTCGACTCCCGTCACCGACGTGCGTACGAACACGGCCTCCGATAGCGCAGCACCGGCAACTGTAAGCACGAAGGCCGAGTTTGCTCCAAATTTGGATGGCAGGTTACCTGAGTCCCGCACGTGAACCATGCTCGCGAATGATGCTCTCGCAATTAGGTCCGTACGCAGCTTCTCAAACGACTGCAGGAACATCCAAGTGTCTCCAGTCACCGCTGCGACGATGCCGTGCTCATGTGCAAAGTCCATTGATCTCCGCACAAAACAAGCATAGAGATCCTGCCGGTACTCCGGGTATTCAGCCTTTACAAACTCTGTCAGCGACGCACCCATATTGCCAGAGCCCATGTATGGCGGGTTTGCCACGACTGCAGCGAACTTTTGCGCAAGGAATCCCGCTTGCATTACGACGGTCTGAGCCTTCTCAAGAGTTGGACCCCATAGCAGGCCTGCTTCATCAGTCGTAGACTGCAGCCGATCAACCATGTCGGACGTGACGCCCGACTGTGCCCCAACTAGCGATCCGCGGGTGTCGGCTTCTTCAAAAATGGTCCAGAATGTTTCCCGCACATCCGCGCCACTGTCGAGCGTTGCCAAATGGTCGAGTTCGTCGGGTCGGAACGAAACCGGCTCAATCACGCAGATCTTCGCCTTCGTACCTCGGCCAAAGAACCGACGATCCTTGTCTCGCGCCTTCATTGTGAGAGCAAACGCAGCGAGCGCACCCGCACGTGGATCGATCTCAGCACCGCGGAGATTGTGAGACAGGATCAAGCTCGGGATCTCAGAGGGCGCATAGCCTGACTCCTCGTAGATCGCGTAGAGCAAATCGAATGCGTACGTGAGCATGTGGCCTGAACCGCAAGCGGGATCAAGAACAGTGAGTTCCTCTGGCCTCGAGATTTTCAAGAACTCGATCTCGTCACCGACGGGTGCAATGAAATAGTCCATGTGCTCTAGCAGTCTGGAAGACGGGTGATTGAGCACCCACAACCGGCCAATGGCGTTCTCGACGAGGTATCGGACGATCCAGTGCGGCGTGAAGAGTTGGGTGGCCGCGGGGATCTCCGCCGCCCCCGCGAGCTTCCGATCGTCGCCCTTAGCGCTAAACCCGTCGAACACTTCCTGCTTTCTTTCGGAGATGTAGAACTGGTAGAGCCAGCCGATGACCTCGACGTCGTCACAGACGTCTTCGGTGAGCACGTTACGGGCGCGGGCCACGATGCCGCCGTCGGCGAGCAGACCCGCGGGAACAAGTAACTCGGTGTAATCGCCTTCGCGCTCGAACATGAATGGCATGGACTTGTGCCAATATCGGCAGTACTCGGTGAGTAGCAGCGCGTACGCTTCGCCTTCCGCATCGGTGCTGCGGCGAGTGCCATCGAGCAGGCCGAGAATGGCGCCCCTCGCAGCGGAGCTCGTGACGACATCAGCATCGATGTCTCCGCGCTTCGCATCGGCGAGGATCTCGGGCTGTCCGTGTGCTTGGCCTTGCGCGGGCGAGACGATCCCCGCGCCTGTGTAGCCCTTCGCATCCATGAATCGCAGTGCTATGAGTCGGTTGAACCAGGTGTAGGCCACCTTGTCGATCACGTGCTCGTGGCCGTGCGCCGCTATCTCGGTTTCGAGTCGGCGCACTGTCTCCGCTCGTTCAGTCCGTGCGACGGATCCGAGGGCGAGCGCTGCCGACGCCTGCGCCGAGACCGCGGCGATCAGTTCGCGGCGTGCGGCTTTCGCGAAGCTCTCTAGGGGTTTCGTGTCCATGCCTGTTCCTTAGAGAGTAATGCGCTTGTTGTTGTGGATCGTGTTGACGAGCAGCGAGCGGAGCTCGTCGAGGTAGGTATCGATGTCGTCCTCGGTTTCGAGCAGTCCCCCGGCCATCGGAAGCGAGAGTTTCTTGATAGAGATGCTCTGTTTGAGTGGTTGCATCGGAGGGACGGTGCCGTGCGATGTCGGCTCAACGCCGGGTTCCGCTGAAGGGGCCGGGTCCGGCTGCGGCTGTCGCGTCGATTCCAGCTCGTCCAGGATGGCCGGGTAGGTCGTGTCGGCGAACTGCGCCGCGAGATTGCGGATCGCCGGGATCTGCGTCTCCTGCTGCACTCGCGCCCGCGCAGCGTCGGCCTTGCGTGCCACAGACCCACGTGCGGCCTCGGTCGCAGCCTCAAAAGCGGCGCTTACCGGCACCTGCTTCCAGTAGTCGTTGATCGATCCGATGGCAGCGTCTCGTTCCATGGAAACGATGCCGTTCAGCTGCGCCTGTAGTGCGGCAATCGCCGTTCCGAGCTGCGTCGTCCTGTTGCCTCGGAAGATATGTGGATCCTCGAGTGCGGTCTCGACTCCGTCCGAAACGCTCGCCGTAAGAAACGCAAGGTTCGTACGGTTGAGCTGCATGAACTTAGTCGCCCCGTCATAGATGCTGCGCTGGTTGCCGTTGAGGAATGCCTTGATCGGATCGATCGCGTTGTCCTTCGCATCAAGGAGCTCATTCGCAGTAGTGTCAGCCTCGTTGAAATGTTCCAGGTACCAGTCTGCATTGTTTGCCGTCAGTCCGCTCAGCAGTCGGATTGGCTCGTCCAACTGATCGATGAACGGATACGCGGCAGCACCGGACCTCAGTGCTTTCAGTTCGGCGAGCTTGGAATCGAGATGCTCCTTCCCGATACGGCCAAGCTCGGCAGTGTCCTTCGTGAGGCTTCCGTCGTCGGTGAACTCGATGACGAACTTGCGGAAAGCGTTTACGATCTTCTGGTCGTAGACCCGTTGTGGGGCGACGACGAGATTCGGGTATCGCTGCGTGTTGCGCAGCGTCCCGGTGATCTCGGTGCGGGCGAGCGTTTTGCCGTCGAGCTGCAGTTCGATCTTCGACTGTCCGGCGAGGTGTGCAACCACCGCCGCGATTGACCACTGGTCCCAACCAAAAGGCTTGGCGGAGTACCTATCGACGAGCTGCTTCATCGTGACCATCTCATGCCGCTTGCTACGCATCTCCAGGTGCCCGAGCACATCATCGGCGGGCACTTCCAGGATGCTGAGACTCTCGTCGAACATGCCGCCTGCTGGGTTTACCAGTCCGTTCAGACTCTGCTCGCTGAAAGTCTTGCCGCCCAGCATGTTCAGGTTGGTGTACGTGGCCGCAATGACCTTCGCGAAGCCGTCGTTGATTCGGGTCTGTGCATCGCTGGCGGTAACGTCGATCACTGCAGCGTTGTGGATCAGCGTCGCGCTGCCGACCGCGGTGCGGAGCCTTTCGATGATCTCCTTCTCGCGCTCGGCGTTCTGGGTGCCCTTCTCGCCGAGGATGCGGGTTTCGATCGCGGTGCGACTCGACCCCTGCGCACGCTTGACGTACTTCTCGGTCTTCAGCAGCAAACGAAGATCAGCGAGGATCCGATTCGTTTCGGCATGGAGAACAACGCGCAGTTCATCGAGGCCCGCGCTGTGCGCTTTGATCTGGTCCAGGCTGAACTCAGTCTCGGGGCTAGTGAAGTGCAGCGCCAGCTCGTGCTGCTTGCCATACGGGGTGCCATCAAGTTTGTACCCGAATGAGAAATTCTGACCGTTCTTCGCGACGGTCTTTGTTGCCTTCACGACCGACTCTGAAAGAAGCTTGTTAAGCTTCGCGGAGACTTCCGAGTTATCGATGTCGACATCCTTGATCTCCTGCTCGATCTTCTGCTCTTCGTTCGTCAGGTAGTCGTACAGGTCGCCGTTGCGCTGAATGTACGTCTGCGCTTCGAGTGCGTTGAGGGCTTCGTTGACGTCCTTGCCAAGCTGGATGAGATCTGTACCGAATCGGTCGTAGACCAAGACGGTGAGGTTGCGAGCTGTGGCCTTGAAGCTGTCGACGTACTTGACCAAAAACAGTGCTTTCAAGAGGCGCACTGCGAGCGCACTGAGCTTGCCGCTCCCGGTAGCGCTCTCGGCGTTGATAATCGCCCGCTGATTTGCAGACTTCAGTGAGGCACGGATGCCCTCGAACATCTGGTCAAACGATGCCAAGGATCCGAGCGGACGATCGGCAAGGTGAGTTGCGACCTGTTGCACGACGCCGAGCATCGACCGCTCACCGACGGAGCTGTTGCGTCCTTCGAAGATGTTGTGGTCGCTGATGCCCTCGATCGCGGCTTGAAAGAGCGGGAACTGGTACGTCACGAATGGGTACGTACCGACGAAGCGTGACTCGTCGCGATAGTTCGGGTAGTGGCGACCTTCGACGAAGTCGAAAAGTGTCTTGAAGTTCGCGTGCTCGGCGTCGTACACCGTAGCGACTTCACCGGCAGCGGCATCCGTCTTTGCGAGGAGACGCTTGCGGATGACCTCTTCGACGTCCTGGCTAGTGAGCTTGAGCCGGTTCTTGAAGCGAGCTTGAATCTTGGAGAAGTCGTTCGCCTGCTGCTTGGTCCGGTCACCGCCGACCTTCTCCATGTCTTCCTGCGAGGTTACGAAGATCCACGCGCGGCCGTTGCATTTCGTGGCAAGTGACTCGGCGATGGTTTGCAGGTTCAGCATGAGCTGCGTGTTCGTGCCAATGAACTGACCGACCTCGTCGACGAAGAAGTTCAGCCGGAATCCCGCTGGTTGCTCTTCAAGCCACGCCGCGACCTCTTCGGCGAAGTCATCGATCGACACTGAGTAGTTGGCACTGTACTGGCGGATGATACCTGAGCTCTCGGCGCCGTTCACTTCAGCGAAAGCCTTGTCGATATTTCCTGTTTCGAGCGCAGCCTGTTCGCGGCCTCGCGCCCAATCGATTCCCGCAGCGCGCGCGAACGCCGTTTTGAAGTCGTCATACTGGCCGCGCGAATCAAGGTCCCGCTCGAATCGAGCAATGTGACCCTGGTTGCCGTAGTACCCCCGCGCTTCGTCGAAGATCTTTACGAAGACCTTCAGCAAGGCGTCGTTCTGATCCTTGGAGATCAGGGTGGCCTTCTGATCGATGTTGAACAGGAGGCTGCGCGCCTGAATGCGATCGGCCTTCTCGATCAGGGCTGGCAGGAACCCGTCGTCAGCCTTGGAACGGAACTGCTCCGACACGAGGGCACGTGGATAATCATGGCCCTCAATGTTCCCGAGCAAATGCGCCAGCATCTTCAGCAGGTGCGATTTACCAGATCCGAAGAAGCCCGAGATCCACACGCCGTTAGCATTCGTGTAGTTCGTGTAGGCCTCGAGTACATGATCAAGGCCTTTGGCGGCTTCATTCGTGAGAACATACTCCTCGACCTCGGTCGCGAGGTGCGAGGTGTCATCCGCCTTGATAACGCCCTCAATCGCACGGCCGATCGGCTTCGCGAAGATCTCATTGATCACAGTTGCACTCATGCTTCTTGCTCCAGAATGTCTTTGGCCCGGTAGTAGCTGTCACTGGCGCTGAGATTCAGCGCGCGCAATTGATGGCCAGCCGTCTGTGTGAACTCGTACGTGCCAGGGAACCACGCAAGCATCGGCAGTCCCACCACAACGCTCTGCAAGTTCTCCAGCACCGTGTGAGTGCGGATGAAGGGGAAGACCTCACCAAGCCCGGCGAGGAAGACGATGTCGCTCGGATGGTTCTGCAAGCGAGCGCGAATGGCGGGTGCGATGTGATCATGCGGGTCGAGCATCCCCTGCAGTACTTCGCGGAACTCGTCCTTGTCCATCGTGGGTTCCAAGTCGATGACTCGCTCCCAGACGCCACGCTCAGTGAGGAGCTCAACGGCGAGATCGTACAAATCAATCTGGGCGACCGTGAGGCCGTCGTCGCTCTGGAGCTTCGTCCGCACCCGGTCGCGCATGCTCACAACATCGTGCGTCCACGCAGGTGGGAAGTGATAGATAAAGAAGGGGACCTCTTTCGAAAGCCCCTCCATCTTCAGGAATCGCTCACTCCGAAGCACGTCATAGACGTGCTTCTCGTCGCTCTGCACGCTGCGGTTCGTCTCTGTCATTGTTCGGCCCCTGCGGATGTTGTCGTCGGGAAGAATCGGATGTCACTTGGGGTGCGCCTACTCAAAACCTCAATGACACGTTCCGACATCACTGCAGGAACGAGCGTCCCGCTCTCCGCTCGGAGTCCGGCGTCTTGCAGCATCCGGAACACGTTCTGACGCAGTCTCTTACTCGTCGATGGCTTCAGCTCCTCCAGCTCGGGATGCCACAGGCTCTTGCCAATGAGGAAGCGGTCAAAGTCTTCAGTGCTCAGACTAGGGGTCATCAGCAGGAACCGTTCGCGAACGACCTCTTCGGCAAACTCCCCGATAAGGCTGTACCGACGGCATGCTGCGGCCCACATCAGCACCTGTCGCTCACTCGGGCCAGCGTCTGCGAGCAGAGTGATCTCGGCGCCTGTCAGCACGGATAGCCGCTGGACCGTCTCGCGGATCACCCGCATACTCGAGGAGGAAGTGCGCGCCTGCAGGACGTTTCGCTCGACGGCGATCTTACGCACCTGACCCCAGTCACGCTCTAAAAGATAAAGAGACGCAAGCACGGCGGCTTCGCGCGTAAGGAGACCACCGCTAGTGAACGACAGCGCGTAGCGTTCGGCTGGGTCAGCGACCACGGGGACCTCCTTTCGAATTTGGGCAGTGGATCAGGATACAGGCGATCACCGGCATGGTTGCGGACCGAACTGTTCGTCAGTGGGATTTGGCCTGGTCTGACACGGCAGCTCCATTGCGGCGAACCCATTCATCGATCTCGCTGGCCTGGAACTTCCAAAGGCGCCCGACCTTGTGGGCGGGCATGTTCTTCGCGGCGATCCAGGTGTAGACCGTGTCCTTGGTCACGCCTAGATGCGCGGCAATGTCGTCAGCCGACAGCCAAGGCTCAGTCATCCACGGTTCCCTTCGCCGGCCACCGCTGACCGTCCCTCAAATGATATCGACCGAGACCCCGTTGAGAAGGGTTTATCCCTACATGGCCGATTGAAGCCACGCAGGTGATCCGATCAGACCCTGCGCGAGGCTACCCACTCTCTTGGGCCTATAACCCAGAGCCGTAACGGTGACCAAAACAACAAAGCCCCCGGCGAAAAACCGGGGGCTCTAAAATGGCTGGGATACCAGGACTCGAACCTAGAATGACGGTACCAGAAACCGTAGTGTTGCCAATTACACCATATCCCAAAGCGGAAATCCGCGGCTCCGAGGAGCGCGGCACCGAGAGTTAACTCTACCTTGAAGCTCTCCTGAATTCAAAACGGGGCGGCCACACGCGCAACCCGCGCGCGTCGCCGCCCCGATCAGAGGCCGAAAGACCGGGATGCCCCGGCGAAACTAGCCGTCGAGCGCCGGCGCGTGCAGTGCCAGCAGCTCTTCGTACGTCTCGCGGCGTGCGACCAGGCGCGCCGCCCCGTCGCGCACGAACACGATCGCCGGCTTGAGCGCTCCGTTGTAGTTGTTCGCGAGGGTGTAGCCGTAGGCGCCGGTCGTCGCGACGACCGCCAGATCACCCACGCGAGCGTGCGGCAGCGGGGCGCGATCAACGAGCAGATCACCCGACTCGCACTGGCGCCCCACGAGCTGCGACGTCTCGGTCCAAGGGTCGAGCGCGCGGTTGGCGAGCAGCGCCTCAAAACGCTGCCCGGTGAGCGCGGCGTCCATCTGATCGGCGAGTCCACCGTCGACGGCCACGAAGGTGCGTCCCGTGCGCTTCACGGTGGTCACGCGGTACAGCGTCACGCCGGCGCGTGATACTAGCGCGCGTCCCGGTTCGATCATGATGCGTGCGCCCGCGGGCAGATGCTCGCGCGCGGCAGCGACGATCGTGTCGAGGTAGTCCGCAACCGACGGCGCGACCTCGTCGTACGTGTACTTCACGCCGAGCCCGCCGCCCACGTCGTAGACATCGAACTCGCCGGCGGTGGAGATCTTCGCGACGGCCTCGCCGAACTGCTCCACGTCGAGAATCTGCGACCCGATGTGCAGGTGCACGCCCTCGAACTCGAGCAGCGGGTGCACCCGCATGCGCTCGATCGCGGCCAGCGCCTGATCCATGGGTAGGCCGAACTTCGAATCGTCTCCCCCGGTCGCCTGCGACGCGTGCGTCTTCGCCTCGACACCCGGGATCACCCGCAGCAGCAGCTTCTGCGGCTTCGTGAGTAGGCGCTCCAGACGATCGAGCTCGTCAGTGTTGTCGACGATGATCGTGTCAATGCCCGCCTCGATCGCCATGCGCAGCTCGGCGTCGGTCTTCGCGTTTCCGTGAAAGTGCAGCTTCGACGGCGACACCCCGGCCGCGAGTGCGAGCCGCAGCTCTCCCCCGCCGGCGATGTCGACAGACAGACCTTCCTCGGCGGCGATGCGATACATGCCGACGGCCGGGAACGACTTCGAGGCGAACAGCACCTCGGAGTCGAGCCACCGCTCGCTCAGCCCATCGATGAAGCGGCGGATCTGCCGACGCAGGCCTGCCTCGTCATACACATACAGCGGCGTGCCGTACTGCTCGGCCAGCGCTTCGACGGACACTCCGCCGAGGTGCAGCACACCCTCGGTGTCGACGGCCGCTTCTTCGGGCAGGATCGACCACAGCTCATCGAGCCGGGTGCCCTCGGCAGCGGGCTGATTCAGCACAGGCGCAGCAGCAGAAGCCGAAGCAGCATCAGTTGTGGGCGTGGTGTCATTCATGGGTGGGTACTCCAAAGTTCGGGTCGCACGGCAAGAGCCGACGACCGCGCGAGCGCCAGGGCGCCGCAGATACGGGTGGGATGGGTGCAGCGGCTGCGCTACACGTATCCCGTCCACACCTGCAGCAGATCCACCGGAGGGTGCGTCGGGTGCTCACGAGTCACGACGCGCAACTCCCCCACCTCCTTGCTTCCCTGAATATTGGGTATCGAGTACTCAGTCTCGCCGAAAACCCCTACCCGCGATAGGGCGGCGGCTCGACCGGCGTGGACCGAGCCCCAGACTGCTCCTCGGAGTGCTTCCGCAGGGCTGACAGCACCGCTCCGCGAATAATCGCCCAGAGGATCCACAGACCGATGATCGTGAAGAACAACCACATCGCGATGTTGAATACCAGCGCCAACTTGGCTGCGCGATCCAGAGCTTCCATGTCCATGCAGCCAGCCTATCGATTGGCACGACACCGGCTCAGCCCACGCGCAGCACAGCAGGCGAGCACGGCGCTCACACGCCACGCTCGCCCGCTCGCACACGCTTAGTCGCGCGACGCTCCGCGATCCGCCGCGGTGCCGACCTGGGCAGAGTCAGACGCCGACTCCTCCAACTCCCCACCGTCGTACAGATCGCCGTCGGCAGAGCCGAGGCGGTACTTGCCGGGCCCGACGAGCACGATCATGCCGGTGTCGATGCGGCGCCCGAGCACCGAGTTCTTGCGGCCGGTGAAGGAGTACCAGACCAGCACGACGGCGGTCCAGATCACGAACACGATGATGGTGATGGGGCGCAGATCCTTGATGATCCAGAGGCAGCCGATGATCGACAGAATCGGAATCACGGGGTACAGCGGCACGCGGAACTTGCGCTCGAGGTCGGGCTCGCGGCGGCGCAGCACCATGACCGCGACCGACACGACGGTGAACGCGGCGAGCGTGCCGATCGAGGTCATCTCGGCGAGGAAGTTGATCGGAATCACGCCGGCGAGAATCGCGACGATGATCGACACGATGATCGTGTTGGCGATCGGGGTGCCGGTGCGCGGGTTGACCTTGCTGAAGATCTTCGGAGCCATGCCGTCGCGCGACATGGTGAAGAGGATACGGGTCTGGCCGTAGAGCACGACGAGCGTGACGCTGAAGATCGAGATCACGGCGCCCGCGGCGACGACGGTGCCGGGCCACGAGGCGCCGACGATGTTCTCGAGAATCGCCGAGAGCCCGGCGCTCTGCCCGTCGAACTCGTCGGTCGCCTGCGCACCGAGCGCGGTGACGGCGACGAGCACGTAGACGGTCGTGACGATGACGAGTGCCGCGATGAGCGCGATCGGCAGGTTGCGACGCGGGTTCTTCGCCTCGTCACCGGCGGTGGCGACGGCGTCGAGCCCGACGAACGAGAAGAAGATGAGCCCGGCACCGGTCATGACACCGGCGAAGCCGAAGGGCGCGAAGTTCGCGAAGTGATCGATGTTCCAGCCGGTGATGCCGACGGCCACGAAGAAGAGCAGCACGGCGATCTTGATGCCGACCATGATCGTGTTGGTGACGACCGAGTGCGAGGTGCCGCGAATGAGCAGCAAGCAGCAGAGGCCGATCAGGATCACCGCGGGCAGGTTGATGATGCCGCCCTCTTCGGGTGCGTAGAGCAGCTCATGCGGAAACTCGAAGCCGAACACGTTCTTGACGAGCTGGTTCACATACTGCGACCAGCCGACCGCCACCGCGGCGGTCGAGACGCCGTACTCGAGCAGCAGACAGGCCGCGACACCCATCGCCGGCAGCTCGCCGAGCGTGCTGTAGGCGTACGAGTAGGAGGATCCGGAGACCGGCACGGAACTCGCGAGCTCGGCGTAGCACAGCACCGACAGCCCGGCGACGAGGCCGGCGATGATGAACGACCATATGACTGCGGGGCCCGCGATCGGCACGGCCTCGGAGAGAATGAAGAAGATACCGGTGCCGATCGTGCCACCGACACCGATCATGGTCAGCGGCACGAGGCCGATGCTCCGCTTCAGCTGGCTCCCGCTCTCACCCCCGTCTTGCGGAACAGGCTTCACTCGGAAGAGCTGCTGTCGCAGAGTGCTCGCCATACGTGTGTCTCCAGACTTCGTTGTCGCAGGGCTCGAAGGCCCGGTTATTCGTCCCGAGTCGCATTGCGCGGCCGGGTGCCCGGTCTTCCGGGCGATGCCCGTACTTCGGGCAATCCGCGGCGGTGGGCCGCGAAGTCAGAGCGGCGCCGTCGCAGGCGCCGCAGGGCCGCTACCCCCGCAATACTCGGAAACGGTCGATCTTCGGATCGATCGCCCCGCGCACGTATCCGGTCGGAGAAGCCGCGACAGCCTGCAAAAAGGCTACCGCCTCTTCGGTGATCTCTTCGCCGGGCATCACGTTGGGGATGCCCGGCGGGTAGGCGGCGAGCGTGTCGGCGGAGACCCGGCCGATCGCTTCGGCCGCAGAGACGACCTCGGTCTCGCCGAAGAACCCGTCGCGCGGGCTGACCCGGTAGGCGCCGGGCTTCGGCAGGTTCGGGAAGTCGTGGGCGTCGCCCGTGGCCCGACGCTCAATGTCAGCCTCGGGCGACTCGACGCTCGCGACCATCGCGCGGTAGACGGCGTCGAAGTCGAACGACTTGCCCGCACCGATCACGGCGACGATCGAGGTCGCCGTCGACATCTCGAAGAAGATCTCGTGCTGCTCGATAAGGTGCTGACGCAGCCAGTGACCGGTGACGCCCGCGCCGCTCACGTCGATCGGCACCCGCAGTAGATCGGTGTCGACGATGTCGGCGAAGCGGTCGAAGGTGTCGCTCACGATACTGAAACGGGCATCTGCGCGCAGGATCTCGCGGAAGCGACGCGCTCCCGCGACCGATCGCCCGATGGCCTCCTCGCCCGTGGCGAGTGCGTGCCGAGCGATGTCGAGCGAGCCGCGCAGCAGCGCGCTCGTCGAGGTCGACGCGGTCATGCTGAAGGCGCGCTCGATGAGGGGCTCGAGGCGATCCGCGAACGGGCCGTGCCCGAGGTGCAGCATCGCCGACTGCGTCAGCGACCCCGCGAGCTTGTGCGTGCTCGAGATGACGACGTCGGCGCCGAGCCGGGCCGGCGACTCGGGCAGCTCGGGGTGGAAGCCGAAGTGCGGACCCCACGCGCCGTCGACGATGAGCGGGGCACCGTGCGCGTGCGCGACCTCCGAGAGCCCCCGCACGTCGGCGACCGACCCGAAGTAGCTCGGCGAGATGACGTACACGGCGTGCGCCGGCGTGCCCTGCTGCTCGGCTTCGGTGAGCGCCGCGTCGAGCGCTGCGGGCGAGACGCCGTGGGCCATGCCGTGCTCGGCATCGACGTTGGGCATGACGTAGCTCGGCGTGATGCCCGCGAGCAGAATGCCGTCGCTGAAGCTGGAGTGCGCGCTGCGCTGGGCGAGGATGCGGTCGCCGAGGCCGCGAGCTGCGAGCGCGATGGTGCGGTTCGCCTGCGAGGCGCCGTTTGTCAGGAACCAGGTGCGCTTGGCACCCCACGCGTCAGCCGCGAGCGCGAGCGCCTCATCGAGTGGGGTCACGGTCTGGCCGGGAGCGGCGAGGTCGACGCCGTCGATGAGCATCGGAATATCGAGGTGCAGCGCGCGCTCGCCGAGGAACTGGGCGAGGCGCCCGCTGAGGTCGTCTTCGGTGCCGCCGTGGCCGGGCACCATCAGCTGCACCGGGCCGCGCGCAACGTGCGCTTCGAGGGCGTCGGCATAGGGGGCACGGCTGTGGTCGAGAGCGAACCGGGGCGCGACGGTGAGAACGGAATGCAGCATGCCTCACATCGTGGCCCTCCGCGCTGCGCGGCGGAATCCCCGCAACGGCTGTGAGGTCACATACACTGTGTGTGACTCGATCCGAATTGCGTTCGAGATCACGACATGGCATAAGGGACATCATGATCGATCTGCGGCAGCTCCAGGCGCTCCGAGCCGTGCACCGGGAGGGTTCGGTGACGCAGGCCGGGCGATCCCTCGCCTGGAGCCAGCCCACCGTCGACTATCACCTGCGCAATCTCGAGCGCCTCATCGGCTCCCCCGTCATCGCACGGTCGAAGCGCGGTTCGACGCTCACCCCGGTCGGGGTGTTGGTGCTGGATCGCGGTGAAGAAATCTTGACCCTCACCGATCGGGCGCTGCGCGACGCCCGAGACCTCGCGCAGATGGGTCGCGCACGGCTCAGCTTCGGCACGTTTCCGACCGCGGCCGCAAAGCTGCTGCCCTCGATCGTGGCGCAGGTCGCCGACCTCGGCATCGAGATCGACGCGACCCTGCTCGAGGTCGGGCCGCTGGTCAGCGCGGTGAACGCTCGCACGATCGACGCCGCACTGCTGTATTCGGTTCCCGGGTACGAGGCGCCGCTGCGCCCCGAAATCATCACGACCGAGGTGCTGCGCGATCCGCTCATGCTCGCCCTGCCCGAGGAGCACCCGCTCGCCGCCCGCGCGACGATCGACCGCGACTCGCTCATGTCTTTGCGGGGCGAGCGCTGGCTGCTCGGCACGAGCCTCGACGACCCCATGGACACCGTGCTCGTCGACGCGTTCGCCGCGGAGGGGCACGAACTCGAGGTTGCGATTCGCACCGACGACTTCCAGGTGATGCTCGGCATGATCGCCGCCGGCATGGTCATCGGCCTCGTCGCCAAGCTCGCCGCCGGCCCCCTCCACCCGGGCGTCGTGCTGCGGCCCATCGACGACCCCGGCTTCGCCCGCTCAGTGCTGCTCGCCGCGCCCCGGGAAGGCACCAGCGACCAGCCCACGACGGCGGTGCGACAGCTCGCCCAGGCGATCCGCCACGCCGTCGCGCTCAGCGAGCACCCGGCGGCGGGGTAATCAGTTCAGCGTGAGCGGTTCACGACGCGCAGCACCCGTCTCGGCACGCTGACGCGCTGCCGCTCGCGGTGAGCTCGGAAACGGATGTCGCGCAGCACGCATCGCCACGCCACGCGTTGATACCCTCGCGCACCGCGAAGCCAGCGATCACCAGCGCGGCAATCGAGTCAGCCCACGCCCACCCGAACACGCTGTTGAGTACCAACCCGACGAGTAGTGCAGCGGAGAGATACGTGCAGATCAGCGTCTGCTTCGAATCCGCGACGGCCGACGCCGAACCGAGCTCGCGACCGGTGCGCCGCTCGAACCAGCTTAAGAACGGCATGACGATCAAGCTCAGCGCGGCCAAGACGATTCCCACCGTCGAGTGCTGTGGATCGCGCGCACTCGCGAGTGACAGCACCGCGTCAACCGACACGTAGGCAGCGAGCAGAAAGAACGAGATCGCGATGACGCGAAGCGCCGTGCGCTCTCGCCGCTGCGGGTCGGTCGCACTGAACTGCCACGCAACCGCCGCCGCCGAGAGCACCTCTACGATCGAGTCGAGGCCGAATCCGATGAGCGCTGCAGACGAGGCGGCCCCGCCGGCAATCAGCGCAATGATCGCCTCGATGACGTTCCAAGCGATGGTGAACGCTACGACCCACCGAATGCGGCGGCGCAAGATGTCTGGGCGGCTGCGCACCTGTGCGGTCGCGGTCATGACGCACCGCCCGGTTCGCAACAGCCCGGTACGCGGCACGAGGCGTCAATGCACGGCGCGGCCTCATCGACCGCGAGCGTCACATCGACCAGCGAGCTGAGCGCCGCGGTCAAGTGCGGGTCCGCGATCTCGTAGCGCGTCTGACGCCCCTCCGGCTCTGCCACGACGATGCCGCAGCCCCGCAGACAGGCGAGGTGATTCGACACGTTCGTGCGCGTGAGGTCGAGATCGCGCGCGAGTTGCGCCGGGTAGCCGGGGGCCTCGAGGAGCGCGAGCAAGATGCGCGATCGCGTCGCATCGGACATGGCCCGACCGAGTCGATTCATGGCGTCAAGGCGATGCGAAATGGTCAGCATGTGCTGACTATACAGCGATCAGTGACCTATTGGGAAGCGTGTCGCCCGCAGCCTTCAGCGGGCCGGCGCCACGACACCGACCCGCTCACAGGCTTAGCGCTGGTCGAGCTCGGCGCGATCCGACACCTGATCTTCGGCCGCGTGGGCACCAACGGCAGTGCGCTGCCCGCGCGTCCTCCGCAGGCTCAGCACCGTCGCGACTGTGATCGTGAGACCGATGAAACCGAGCGAGAACCAGATCGGAATCTCGGGCACCCAGAGGATCGGCTCGCCGCCGTTGATGAACGGCAACTCGTTGACGTGCAGGGCGTGGAAGACGAGCTTGACGCCGATGAACGCGAGAATGACAGCGAGACCCTGCGAAAGGTACACGAGACGCTCGAGCAGCCCACCGATCAAGAAGAACAGCTGACGCAGGCCCATGAGCGCGAAGGCGTTGGCGGTGAACACGATGTACGCCTCGTTCGTGAGGCCGTAGATCGCCGGGATCGAGTCGACCGCGAACACGAGGTCGATGAAGCCGATCGCGACGATCGTCAAGAACATCGGGGTGAAGAAGCGCTTGCCGTCGATCTTCGCCGTGAGCTTGTCGCCGTGGTAGTCGTCGGTGACGGGCAGCACGCGGCGCACGAGCTGCATGAAGCGGCCATTCGCCGGGTCGCTTTCGTGATTCGAGAACGCCTGCTTCCACGCGAGGAAGAGCAGGAGGGCACCGAATGCGTAGAAGATCCAGCTCAGGTTCTCGATAAGCGTCGCGCCGACCGCGATGAAGATGCCGCGCAAGATCAGCGCGATGATGATGCCCACCATCAGCACCTTCTGCTGGTACATCTTCGGCACCGCAAACGCACCCATCACAAGCAGGAAGACGAACAGGTTGTCGATCGACAGCGCCTTCTCGGTCAGGTAGCCGGCGAAGTACTCGCCGCCGAAGTTCCAGCCCGAGACGACACCGATGCCGACGCCGAAGACCAGCGCGAGGCCGATGTAGAACGCCGACCAGCGCGCCGACTCACCAATGGTGGGCTCGTGCGGCTTGCGCACGTGCGCGAAGAACTCGTAGACGAAGAAAGCGATCGTGACGAGGATCGTGATGATCCACACCAACGGCGTGATCTGCATGGGTGCTCCAAGGGTTCGGTGGTACTCACCAAGGTCTCCTCCGCTCTGCCCCTGCGAATGCAGTTCAGAGCCAGCGACCCGGGCTGCGACGACGCAACCGTAATGACGGGCACACTGCGAGCGGGAGTACTCCCCTTGCGGGCTCCACTGTAGCAGGCGAAGTGCCGATGTGCCTCAAAGTTGATTCGCGCGGCGGCGGCGGCGCGACGTCACCCCGCACGACGCCGGCGCCAGCGAGTCACGCAGACGAGCAGCATGCCGCCCACCGCCGCGATTGCCCACACCGGCGCGACCCCGGCGAGCACCACGGCGGCACCGGCCGCAGCGACCACGATGACCCCGTCGAGCGCCCACGCGAGCCGCACCAGCACGCTCACGTCGCCGACGGGCGTCGGAATCGGCGTGAGCATCGCAATCGACAGATGCCCCTTGAGCGCAGCGTTCACTCGGGCGAGCACCACGACGAGTGCCAGGCCCGCTGCAGCGAGCACCGGCACGAGCATGCTCAGTGTCAAAGCGTCGGAGCCGGTGCCGGTGTCCCCGAGCAAGATCACCGACACCGCGCCGACCAACGCCGCGACCAGCGCCGCCACGACCGCCGGAAACACCGCGTGCATCGCCACCAATCGCTCGTCGCTGACGCCGTAGAGCGGCAAGTCGGATGCGACGCTCGCCGCGTGCCGCAGCCCGTCGGTGAACGGGCCCACGCCCGCGAACATCAGCACTGCGGCCACGGCGCCGAGGCCCCAGATCGGGGTGGGCGCGGTGCAGGCGAGCACCACCAGCACGCTGCCCGCGGCGATGCCGAGCACCCCCGCGATGAGCCGCCCCGGGGTGCGCACCGCCCCCACAGCGTCGCGGCGCACGAACGTCGCGGTCAGCGAGCATGCCGGGCGCACGGCACGGAGCGACCGACCGAGCTTCGGGCGGGCGCCGTAGATCGAGATCGCCGCGGCGAAGTCCATGCCGTAGGCGTGCGCCGTCAGCGACTCCCAGCGTGCTGCCTGCGTCTCGAGCGCCGCGCTGTCGAGTCGTGCGAGCAGCATCGGGGCGCAGACGAGCAAGGCAACGGCGAGCAACGCGAGGGCGACGAGCGGCGTCAGCCCGGGAATCGCAAGCGCGGCGCTTGCCGTCGAGGCGCCGCCCGCCCATGCGGAGGCGATCCACCCCCACGGAGTGACATCGCTGAGCACAGCACCCGCGGGCGCGAGCAAGCCGATAGCGAGCAGGATCGCCACCCCGCCCGCACCCGCGAGCGCCGCACGCGGTGCGGCCTGACCCGCGAGCCAGGCGACGGTCGCGATCACGCCGGTGAGGGCGCCGAGCGCCACCAGCTCCCCTGCGTGCCCCGCGCTGATGAGCCCGTGGCTCGCGAATACCGCGGCGAGGAAGCCGGCGACGAGGGTGGTGGCGACCGTGAGTGCGGCACCGGCGAGCAGCACCGCGCCCCCGAACGTGCGGGCGCGCGGTGCATCGCTGCGGGCGAAGATCGTGGTGAGCAGCAGTGGCCGCAGCGCGGGGCCGCGGAATCCGCCGGCGACCAGCGCCAGCGCCCAGAGCGTGGCGGCGACGGCACCCACGGTTGAAGCCGTGCCGGGGGCCGTGAGCGCGGCGAGCGCCTCCGGGGTCGTGACGCCCAGCCAGAGCGCCCGCACGGCCGGAGCGACGCAGATGATCGCCACCATCACGATGAGGTAGGCGACGTAGCCGCGATCCGCCCCGCTACGCGGCCTCCGAGCCCGCCAGATCGCGAGTGCGCGACCCGCGCCCGAACTCATGCCGCCGCCGGCAGGCGCACCGCGCGGCCGTCGAGCCCGCGCTCAAGCGCGTCACTGTGCGTGGCGACGACGATGGCGGCCCCTCGGGCGCGACGCTTGCGCAGCGCCGCGACCACCAGCTGAATGCGATCGGCGTCGAGCCGCTGCTCAGGCTCGTCGAGCACCAGCGCGTCGAACGGTCGGGCGAGCACCAACGCGAGCCCGAACAGCTGCGTCTGCCCCGACGAGAGCTCGTGTGGGAAGCGCTCCCCGAGCGCCGCCAGCCCCAGTTCGTCGAGCACCTCTGCGGCCAGGCGCTCCGCGCTCGGCGCGTTGCCGGCCCAAGTCGTCGCGACGAGCCGCACGTGATCGCGCACGGTGAGATCGGGCGCCATCGGCGGAAGGCCGATCATCGCGGCAACGGTGCGGCGCAGCGCGCGGTGCTTCGCGGTAGCGCGCTTGCCGGCAATCGTGACCGAGCCGCGTGACGGCTCGCGCATGCCCGCGACCAGTCGCAGCAGGGTCGATTTGCCGGCGCCATTCGGCCCGCGCACGACGACGGCGTCGCCCGCCGCGGCGTGCAGGCTGGTCTCGGGGAGCAGCGTGACGGCCCCCTCGCTGACTACGGCTCGCTCGACCTCGATCATGCATCCATCCTCGCAAACACGCGGGGCAGACGCACGTCGAGGTGAGCTCGTCAGCCCCGCACCGGCTCCGCGCCGCGCCCGTCGAGCGCGTCGATGTAGCGCAGCACGATGCCCTCGCGCAGTGCCCAGGGTGAGATCGTGAGCGTCTCGACGCCGAACACCTTCATCGCGGTGCGCAGCACGACTGCGCCCGCCATGATCTGGTAGCCGCGCTCAGGCGTGATGCCCGGCAGGTACTCGCGCACGGCGCCCGGCATTTCGCGCAGCGACGGCTCCCACTCGCGCAGGCCGACGTAGTGCAGCTGCGCGAGGTCTCCGGTCACCGGGTCCGACGGGCCGCCCACGAGCCGGGCGAGCGAGCGGATCGTCTTCGACGTGCCCACCACGCGCTTCGGCCGCGGCCGGTCGGCGAAGAGGTCGTCGCGCACGCGCGTGAATTCTGCCCGGGCGTGCGCGCGCAAGCGCGAGACGGCTTCGCGGGGAGGCGGATCCTCCGCGAGAAAATTGATGGTGGATCGCCCAGCCCCCAGCGGCAGCGACACCTGCACATCGGGATACTCGTCGGCGCCCTGCGCAATCTCGAACGAGCCGCCGCCGATGTCGAACAGCAGCACCTCCCCCGCCGACCAACCGAGCCAACGACGCACGGCAAGCATCGTGATGCGCGCCTCGTCCTCCCCCGACAGCACCCGCAGCACCACGCCGGTCTCCCGCGTCACGCGCGCGAGCACCTCGTCGCCGTTCGTCGCCTCGCGAATCGCGCTCGTGGCGGTCGAGATGAGGTCGTCGACGCCGATCTCGCGGGCCGTTTCGGCGCTCTCGCGGATCGCCTCGACGATACGTACGACCCCCTCTTCCGAGATGGCCCCGTCGGCGTCGAGGTACCGCATCAACCGCAGCACCGAGCGCTGCGAATGGTAGGGCACCGGACTCGCGCCCGGGTGGGCATCGACAACCAGCAGGTGGACGGTGTTTGATCCGACGTCGATCACTCCGAGACGCATGGTGCGATTCTAGTGCGCGTTACGCTGACTGCATGAGCGACGCCGCACTCCACCTGTTCACGATCGATGCGGGATCGGCCCAGCCTCCATTCCGCCAACTGCACGACGCGGTGGTGCGCGCGGTATCCGACGGCTCCCTCGCACCGGGAGCGAAGCTGCCGACGGTGCGCGGTCTCGCGACGCATCTCGGCGTGGCGGCGAACACCGTGGCCTCCGCTTACCGCGCGCTCGAAGAGAGCGGCGTCATCGAGGGGCGCGGCCGCGCCGGCACGTTCGTGTCGCTCGGCGACGACCCCATCGAGGCCGCCGCACGCGGCATCGCCCTCGCAGCCGTCGCACAGCTCGCCGAGATCGGCGTCGTCGGTGAGCGCGCCGAAACGCTGCTCACCGACGCCGTGCGGCGTGCCGCGGCCGGGTGATCCGGCGCGACCCTACTTGCGGTACCAGTCGGGCGATGTCGCCTTGTCACCGTTCGGCGTGATGATCGGGCCGACGTCGGTCGAGTTGGTCGGCGCCGCAAGCGTCACCTCGTTGACCTCGACGCGCGGGGCACCGGCGCTGAGCTCGGCCACCGCTTTGACCTCTTTGCGCACGCCGCCGAGGCGACGACGACGGTCGCTTGAGCGGGTGAGATCGCGGCGCAGACGACGGTCGCCGTGGTACAAAATCGCTTGCCAGTTAACCTCGGCATCGGGGTCGACCAGGCTCTTGGCCTTCTGCTTCTTGGGCTTCGGAGCCACGTAGAGCCAGCCGACGACACCGAGCACCGCGTCGACGATCGCCGCGCGCACGCCAATGTACGAGACCGCGGCCCAGGTGGCCATGATCGCGTTGAAGCCGGCGAAGATGAAGTTGCCCCAGTTGCCGAGCATGAAGTCGCGGTAGGCGGTGATCACCGAGAACGCGATGATCACGAAGGGCAGAATCACGTAGATCGCGGGCGATGCCGTGCGACCCGTGACCTTCGGGGTACGCGCGAACGGAATCTTCTCACCCGTGACGCCCTGCTGCATCGACTTCAGCACACCCGCCAAGTTCACCGGCAGCAGCACCAGGTTGAAGCCGTAGATGCGGAAGATATCGCTCAGTCGGTGGCCGCTTGCCCGGAGGTCGAGCGCCTGCGAGATGAAGTACGGCAGCGCGGCGGCCACGACGAGCGGGCTCAAGAGGCGCGAGTCGAACGGGAAGAAGAGCAGGAAGATCAGGCCAAAGCTCGCCCATGCCAGCGACGACATGTAGTTGGTGCGCAGCAGCTTCTCGGTGAGACGCACGCGCGCCGGGGTGCCCTTGCGGATGCGGATCATCTCGAACATCTTCGGCATGATCAGCAGACCGCCGTTCGCCCAGCGGCGGCGCTGCACGATGAGCGAGCCGAAGTCGGGCGGCGTGGCGCTGTAGCTCAGGCGCTCCGGGTAGTTCTCGAGCGACCAGCCGTGGGCGCCGAGGTCGATGCTCGACTCGGTGTCCTCGATGACCGTACGGTCTTGCACGTACGTCGTGATCTCGAACCCGCCCACGGTTTCGGTGACCGCGATATCGGCGAGCGCCTCCTTGCGGATCACCGCGTTCGCGCCCACCCAGAAGGTAGCGTTGAAGTAGGTGAGGCCCTGGTGCTGAATGTGCTGGAGGTCGGTCGTCGCGCCCGCGATGCGCTCGATGCGCGTCGGGGCGCCACGGAACGACGAGTACGGCGTCTGCGTCACCGCGACGCGCTCATTCTCGGGCTGCTCGAGCAAGTAGACGAGTCGCACGCAGTAATCGCGCAAGAGCTGCGAGTCGGCGTCGAGCGTGAGCAGGTAACGGCTGTCCGGGATCACGAGGTCGGGTTCGACCTCGTCGCGTTCGCGGATCGGCTCGAGCAACTGCACCCCGGTCTCGTCGGCGATGCGGTAGCGGCCGCCCATCAACGAGATGTACGAGTTCAGGTTCATCGCCTTATTCGGCTCCTGCGAGAGCGAGGCGTACTTCTTGCGCTCGAAGAAGCTCATGTCGGCGCTGAAGATCCAGATCAAGCGGCGGTAGAGCTGCTCGAGGCGCTCGCGATCGGGCGATCCACCCTGTTCGAACGCAGCATGCAGCGCCAGGCGTGTGAGACGGAGGTCGTTCGACAGCCCCAGCAGCACCTGTTCGGCGAAGAACTCGGCCATGTGGTCTTCGATCTTCTCCGCCGCAGCGAACTCGTCGAACCAGGTCGCGGCGGCCGCGTACGCCTCGGCGGCGCGCTTGGCGTCTTCGGGTCCGGGAACCTCAGGGGTCTCCTCCTGGAACCGGCGCATCGCCTCGAGCGCGTCGTGCAGCGGCGACTCGAGTGCCTCCTGAATGTCGCCCAGCAGCCCGCGGGTCTGGTTCAGGCGCGCGAGCGCTTCGCCTTCAAGCCCCTTCTCCTTGTCGTCGATGAGGAGGACCACGCGCACCGACGGAAACTCCTGCAGCGCCGCCGACCACAGCGTGTAGCGCACCACCTCCGGTTCCTCGTCGTAGCTCGGGATCAGCACGGTGACGTCGGAGTCGGACTCCGCGAAGTGCTGATCGATGAGCGCGCGCTCGACACGGCGATGCTCGCGGAAGCGCACCAGGGCGCCATATCGCGCCGTGAGATACATCAACGCCGAGAAGGTCAGCGCTGTCACCGTCAGCCCATAGACCCACGTCTGCACGTGGAAGATGAACGACTCCGTCGGCCCCTCGATCACCATGCGCACGATCGTGGTAATCATGTAGAAGAACCACGCCAGCACCGTGACGACAATGGCCGCCCGCGCCCACACGACGGCACCGCCACTCGGGCGCGAGTGCATGATCGCGAGCGGCTCCGACCGCCGCTCCGCACCCCACTGCCGTCTCCGCGCGTTCGCGCTCGCCTCTGTCTGCTTCGCCACCCTTGAAACCCCCTGAAGAACCGGTCGTCCACGCGTCGGTCCTACCGAGGGTGTGTCGAAACACACGGTCGTCTCTTCGCGGGTTTTCTTACGAACACTCATAAAATCACCGAGTATTTGTAAAGATTCGTGTTATCGCTCGTATAGCATAGCTGACGGAAACAGCCGGTAGAGGGTGCATCCCAGACCCGTCGGGCGAGGGCGCGGGTGAAGGGGCAGCAATGGCGAAGTGGTATCCCGGGAGAAAACTGTCGTGGGCGAGGCTCAGCGTCGTAGTCGTCGTGATTGCGGGACTCATTGGTGGCGGCGTCTACGCGTGGACGCGCGTGCAAGACGTCGCGGTCGCCACGGAGCGCACTCCGTGGTTTGACTCGTACGTCGATGTCACCGCGACCCCGACCTTCCCCTTCGAATCGCCGGGCGAAGAGGGGCAGAAGAATGTTGTGCTGTCGTTCATCGTCGCTTCGCCCGACGACGTTTGCAGCCCCTCATGGGGCGGCTACTACGGTCTCGATGAAGCCGAGAACTCGCTCGACCTCGACCGCAAGCTGCAGCGCCTGCGCAACCTCGGCGGTTCGGCCATGGTGTCGTTCGGCGGTCAGGCGAACCACGACATCGCCTACGAGTGCACCGACGAGGCGAAGCTGGTCGAGGGGTACACGAGCGTTGTCGACCGCTACGAACTCGCCAGCGTCGATATGGATATCGAGGGTGCGTTCCTCTCTGACGAGGCCGGCATCGCACGTCAGGCCGCAGCCATTCGCACGGTGCAGGATGCACAGAAGGACGGGCTCGATGTCTGGCTGACGCTGCCGGTCGCGCCCGATGGACTGACGTTCGAGGGCCTTCAGGCGATCCGCGCCTACCTCAAGGCCGGTGTCGACCTCGCGGGCGTCAACGTCATGACGATGAACTACAACTCCGAGAAGGAGAAAGACTTCTACCCGGCCGTCGAGAGTAGCCTCGACGCGACGCAGTCGCAGCTGCGCTCGCTCTACCAGGAGATCGGCGCTCCCATCGGCGAGGCCACCGCGTGGAGCCGCGTCTCGGCGACCCCGATGATCGGCCAGAACGATACGCGCAAGGATCTCTTCACCCTCGAAGACGCCCAGAAGCTGTCGACGTTCGCCGACGAGCGCGGCATGGCCCGCATGTCGATGTGGTCGCTGAACCGCGACCAGCAGTGCGATGCGAACTGGCCCGATCCGAAGACCGTCTCGGATTCGTGCAGCGGTGTGACGCAGGAGAAGGGCGACTTCACGAAGATTCTGCGCGAGCACCGCTCGGGCGCGATCGCTCAGGTCGCGGAAGAGGTCGACACCGACGGCCCGGTCGAGCTCGTCGAAGACGACCCCGAGACCAGCCCGTACCCGATCTGGAACGAGACGACGGCGTACCCGGCAGAGACGAAGGTCGTCTGGCACCGCAATGTGTACGAGGCGAAGTGGTGGACCGAGGGCGATCAGCCCGATCAGGCTGCCGAGAACGGCTCACAGCCGTGGCGTTTGCTCGGCCCAGTGCTCGACGGCGAGAAGCCGATCGAACGGCCGAAGTTGCCCGCGGGCGCCTACGCCGATTGGGATAAGACGAAGGAGTACCGCCGCGGCGACCGCGTCATGTTCGATGGCGACGGGTACGAGGCGAAGTGGTATTCGCTGGGCGACA
Organism: Leucobacter musarum subsp. musarum; assembly: GCF_001273845.1. GTDB lineage: Bacteria > Actinomycetota > Actinomycetes > Actinomycetales > Microbacteriaceae > Leucobacter > Leucobacter musarum. The sequence continues at coordinate 42,292 of NZ_JHBW01000068.1, read as the reverse complement.
GCCCGGACGCCGCGCTGGTGCAACCGCAGGACTCGCCGTGGCGGGTGCTCACCGATGCTGAGATCGCGGAGGTGACCGGTTCGTCGAACGAGGCGGCCACGGGTGCGAACGGGTCGGGCGCCGCAGTGCAGGCTGACGCATCGAGCGACACGGCGGGTGACGCAGGGAGCTAATCCCAGGTACCGGGAGACGCGGGATCGCCCGGCGCGCTGGAGCGCCGGGCACCCGGCACTCTATCCTTCGAAGGCCCCGACGCGTTCGACCCGAACGATCGGCTCGCCCTCCGCTTCCGACTCAGCCAGGTCGACCGAACCCTCAATTGCCCAGTCGTGGTCGCCGGCGGGGTCGAGCAGCACCTGACGGAATCGCCAGAACCCTTCGGAGGCGCTCGATCGGTCGATCTCGAGCAGCCCGGCTGCGCGAGCATCGGCATCGACGCGAATGTCGTCGTACTCGCTGTAGTAGTCGGCAAGCGCATCGCGCCAGCGCTGTTCGCCGAAGCCGCGCGAGCCATCGAGCTCGGCGAGCTCGGCATAGCGTTCGAATGATGCCGCCTGCACACGGCGGAACAGTGCGTTGCGGAGCATCACGAGGAACGCACGCTGATTCGTCAGCACCGAGCGGGTCGGCGGCGCGAGCGCGGCCGCAGCATCGGCGCCGTCGGCGTCGAGCCCGAGCAGCTCGCGCGCTTTGCGGTGCGCCTCGACGTCGGGATTCGAGAGCTGCTCCCACTCGTCGATGAGGCTCGAGTCGACCTGCCGCACGAGTTCACCGAGCCAGTCGAGCAGCTCTTCGAGTTCGGGAGTCTTCGCTCGCTCAGGCACGGTTCGTTCGATGGCTCGGAACGCGTCGCTGAGATATCGCAGTACGCCGCCTTCAGAACGCCCCAGCTGGTAGAACGACACCAGGTCTCGGAACCCGAAGGCCCGCTCGATCATGTCGCGCACCACCGATTTTGGCCGGAGCGCAAAGTCACGGGCCCACGGCACTTCTTTCGTGTACTCGCCGAATGCTTCGTCGAGGAGCTCTTTCAGCGGTTGCGGATGCGTGACGGCTTCGAGCAGTTCCATGCGCTCGTCGTACTCGATGCCTTCGGCTTTCATCGCGGCGACGGCTTCACCCCGCGCTTTGTGCTCTTGCGCACGCAGAATCGCGCGTGGGTCTTCGAGCGTCGCCTCGATGATCGAGATGACGTCGAGCGGGTACTCGGTCGATTCGGGATCGAGCAGCTCGATGGCAGCGAGGGCGAACGGTGAGAGGGGCTGGTTGAGCGCGAAGTTGGCTTGGAGCTCAACCGTCAGGCGCAACAGCTGCTGCCCGCGCCCATCGGTGTGCACTTCGACGATGCCGCCTTGACGCAGAGTGCGGAAGATCGCGAGTGCGGTGCGAGCGTGCGCGAACTGCGCGGAGCGCGGTTCGTGGCTGTCGAACACGAGGGTGCGCATGGTGTCGAGCGCCTCCCCCTCTCGGGTTTCTCCGCGTCCGATGACGCCGAGCACCATCGAGTGCGTGACGCGCATGCGACTGACGAGCGCTTCGGGCTGCGACCCGACGAGCTTCTCGAGCGTGGCTTCGCTCCAAGCGACGAAGCCTTGGGGCGGAGACTTCTTCTTTGCCGGCTTCGCCTTCTTGCCGCCAGTCGCCTTCGCAGCCGCTTTGGCGGCGGCCTTGGCATTCTCGACCTCGTGCTCGGGCGCGAGTGCGATCACGTCGCCCTCGGTGTCGAAGCCCGCGCGGCCGGCGCGACCCGCGATCTGATGAAACTCGCGCGCCGACAATCGGCGCATCTTCTCGCCATCGAACTTGGTGAGCGCCGTGATGACTACCGTGCGGATCGGCACGTTGATGCCGACGCCGAGAGTGTCGGTGCCGCAGATCACGCACAGCAGTCCGCGTTGCGCGAGTTGCTCGACCAGGCGGCGATACCGGGGCAGCATGCCCGCATGGTGCACCCCGATGCCCGACCGCACCAGGCGCGAGAGCGTCGAGCCGAATCCGGTCGAGAACCGGAAGTCACCGATCGCGGCGGCAATCTCATCGCGACCTACGCGGTCGACGATACGAATGCTTGAGAGGGCCTGCGCTTGCTCGACCGCGTGCGATTGATTGAAGTGCACAAGATAGGCGGGCACCTGTCGATCTTCGAGCAGTTGCTCGACGACCTCGTGCGCCGGAGCGACCTCGTACGTGAACGAGAGCGGCACCGGCCGTTCGACACCGGTGACGAGCGCCGTGTCGCGATCGGTGCGACGCGAGAGATCACCGGCGAGCTCGGTGACGTCGCCGAGCGTGGCCGACATGAGCAGGAATTGCGCATCGCGCATCAGCAGGAGCGGCACCTGCCAAGCCCACCCGCGATCGGGCTCTGCGTAGTAATGGAATTCATCCATGACCACCTGCGTGATGCCGCCCGCGGTGCGGTCGCGAATCGCGAGGTTGGCGAGGATCTCTGCGGTGCAGCACAGAATCGGCGCGTCCGGGTTGATCGAGCTGTCACCGGTCACCATGCCGACGCGATCGGCACCGAACACATCGACGAGGTCGAAGAACTTCTCACTGACGAGCGCTTTGATCGGCGCGGTGTAGACCGTGCGACGCTGTTCAGACAGTGCGATGAAGTGGGCGCCGAGCGCGACCAAAGATTTTCCGGTACCGGTCGGCGTCGCCAGAATGACGTTGCTGCCGAGGGCGATGCCGAGCACGGCCTCCTCTTGCGCGGGGTACAGTCGGAGCGCGCGTTGCTCCCACGCCCACTCCTCGAACGCTGAGAACGCGTCATCGGAGGATTCGAAACGGGTGGAGTCGAGTATCGATCCCAAATTCATGAGTGTTCGGGCTCCTGTCGCGCCTCGGCGCCGGGGGTAATATCGCCGCGTTCGAGTTCGGCAAACTTGGTCTGCATCGTCGGGTTGCCGCGGGTGAGCTTCTTGATGGTCACGCCTTGCGCCTTGTCGTTCGCGAGGCGCAGGTTGTTCTCCGATTTCAGCAGATTGTCTTTCACCTTCTGCATTTCCGCGATCGAGGTGTCAATGCGTTTGATCGCCTCTTGGAACTGACGCGACGCCAGTTCGTAGTTCTTCCCGAACGCGTTTTTGAAGGTGTCGAGCTCGGCTTCGAAATGGGTGATATCGATGTTCTGCGACTTCACCTGTTCGAGCTCCGCCTTGTACTTCAGCGAGTTCAGGGCAGCATTGCGCAGCAGGGTGATGAGCGGAATGAAGAACTGCGGTCGAATCACATACATCTTCGGGTACCGGTGCGAGACGTCGACGATGCCGCTGTTGTACAGTTCGCTTTCGGGTTCGAGCAGACTGACGAGCACGGCGTACTCGCACCCCTTCTCGCGCCGATCTTTGTCGAGCTCCTTCAAGAAGTCTTCGTGCTTGTGTTTCGTCGCCGTCGTGTCGGCCTCGTTCTTCATCTCGAACATGATCGAGACGATCTCGATGCCCGAGACATCGAGGTCTTTGAAGATGTAGTCGCCCTTGCTGCCGGAGCGGGCGTCGTTGTCTTTCTCGAAGTACGCGTTGGGAAACGCCGTCGCACGAATCTGGTTGAACGTCGTCTCGCAGTGCTGCTCAAGCGTCTCGCCGATCATTTTCGTCGACAACCGGGCCTTGAAATCTTTCAACCGCTCGATCTCGCCGTCGCGATCGCGCAACTGCACCGCATGGAACTCTTTGAGCGAGCGCTCGGCGAGCTCTTTCTCAAGCGCCGCGCGCTCGAGGCCGCTGCGCAATTCATCGCGCTCGCGCTCGACCGCACTGACGGCCTCGGTGATCTCGAGCTTGCGGGCCAACTCGATCGAGTCAAGTTTCGCGCGCAACTGCTGCACTTCAGCCTGCTGTGCAGCTGCCTGTTCATGCAGTTCGCGTGCGCGCTGCGCCTCGGCGAGCTCACCCGCGGCCTGCTGGTCTCGCTTCGCCTGCGCGAGGTCGTTGACCAGCGCGTCGCGCTCTCGCTCGACCGCGCTGAGGGCTTCGGCGACCGCGAGCTTCTGCGCCGTGGCTCCGGCATCGAGCCGCGCCGTGAGCTGCTGAATCTCGGCGTCTTTCGCGGAAGTAGCCCGCTGCAACTCGCCCGCAGCGGCGGCCTCAGCCAGCTCGAGTGCTCGGGCTTGGTCGCGCTCGGCGAGTTGCAGGCGCTCGTGCAGTTGCGCGTCGAAGTCGCGGTCGCGCACCTGCTTCAGAATGTCGGCGTACCCGGCTTCGTCGACGGTGAACGCCGTATGGCAGTGAGGGCACTGGATCTCGTGCACGGTGCCTCCTTCAGAGTCGTCGGGGATGCCTACCCACAACACTGGCACAGACCGCCGACAATGCAGCGCTCGATCAGCCGAAGACCTCGAAAACACGCAGTCGCTTGCGGTCGTCGCGCGTCGACGACGACTGCAGCTCGAGCAGTTCGGCATAGATGCCGCCCGATCGAGCGAGCTCTGCGGGGGTGCCGATCTCATCGACTCGACCGTCGCGCAGCGTGACGATGCGATCGACCTCGGCGATCGTCGAGAGCCGGTGGGCGATGATCAGGCTGGTGCGCCCCCGCATCAGGTCTTCGAGGCCGGCTTGCACGAGCCGCTCCGATTTGGTGTCGAGCGCCGACGTGGCCTCGTCGAGCACAAGAATCGGCGCGTCTTTGAGCATGGCTCGGGCGACCGCGATGCGCTGGCGCTGGCCACCCGAGAGCTTGACGCCGCGCTCACCGATCAGCGTGTCGTAGCCGCGGGGGAATCGACGCACGAACACGTCGACCGCAGCGCGCTGCGCCGCCGCTCCGATCTGCTCGCGGGTCGCGTCGGGCTGCCCGTAGGCGATGTTTTCGGCAATGGTGCCGGAGAACAGCGCGGGATCCTGAAACACGACCCCGATGCTGCGTCGGAGGTCGTCGATGCTGTCGCCCGCGCCAGCTACCTCGATGGTTCCCGAACGCACGCCGTACAGCCCCATCAACAAGCTCGTGAGTGTCGTCTTCCCGCCGCCCGACTCTCCGACGAAGGCCACGCGCTCCCCCGGCGCCACGTCGAACGAGATGTCGGTCAGCACGTCGTCATCGGCGTCGTACCCGAAGTGCACGCCGCGGAACGCGACCGCGGCACCCCCGGCGCGCCCATCCGCTGACGCACTCGGTGACGCGTCAGCCGGCGCCGCATTGACAGGCCGCGAGCCACCGCCGTCGACGACGACCGGGTCGAGATCCATGACCGCGAAGTACGACTGCGAGCCCGCAATCGCTCGCTGCGCGGTGTCAACGACCCAGCTGAGGCTCGTCACCGGCTGTCGCGCCATGGCCATCAGCTGCACCAGCATGACCATCTCGCCGATCGTGAAGTAGCCCAGCACCGTCCGCGCGAAGATGATGGCGTACAGCCCGAAGAAGATCAGGTGGAGCACCCCCTGGCGCAGTGCATCCATGCGGTGCCAGTGACGTGATTGCTCGGCGGTGAGCGTTTCGGTGGCATCGAAACGCTCACGAAACGCGCGGAGCTCACGGGTTTCGCCGACGAACGACTTCACCACGCGCATCTGGCCGACGACCTCGGCGAAACGGCCGGAGGCGACATCGACATGCTCGTTCTTCTCACCTTCGATGCGCTGCCAGCGGCGGCTCGTGAGTGCGGTGAGCCAAAGGTAGACCGGATACGCAACGGCGAGCAGCACGGCGAGGGGCCAGTAGTACCAGGCGCTGATCGCGAGCACCGAGATCGTGGTGAGCAGCAGCGTCACAAAGAGGTTCGAGAACGACTTCATGAAGTTGGTGATCTCGGAAATTGAGCGGTTGAGCCGTGCCACGATCGTGCCGGTCAACTCGGTGTCGTAGTAGCGCTGCGGCAGAGCGAGCAGCTGGGCGAAGTATCGGGTCGACAGAATCGTGCGCATCTTCGCACTCATCACGTCGCCCCAGTAGCCGCCGATGTTGCCGATGACGGCTTCGATCAGGCTGACCGCGAGCAGTGCTGCGGCGAGCGCGAGCACGGTCGCGATGGTGCGCCCGGGATCGGTGGCCACGGGTGCGGCGCCATCCCCGCTCGCGGCACCGCCGAGTGCCGCGACGATGACGTCGGTCGCGCGGCCGGTGATGAACGGGACGGCCAGACCTGCGGCTGTGACGACCGCCGCGGCGATCATGATGCCGATGTAGTACGGCGTCAGGCTGCGGGTGAATTTCAGGATGCGCATCAGCGTGCCCATGGTTCGGCCTCCTCTGCGGTGTACGTCATGGCATGCAACGTACCAGCGACCTCCCCCATTCCTGTCGCTGGGTCGGCTCGGGCGAGGGGCGCGCGCGAAACATCGCCGGAGTAGGCTCGGGAGCTATGGCCGATCCTCACCTGTTCCGCTCGTTCACCATTCGTGATCTCGAGGTGCGCAATCGCCTCTGGGTCGCTCCCATGTGCCAGTACTCGGTCGACACCGAAGACGGCGTGGTCTCCGACTGGCACCTGCAGCATTTGGGAGGGCTCGCCCGAGGCGGGGCGGGTGTGGTGTTCATGGAGGCGACAGCAGTCGCTCCGGAGGGTCGCATCAGCCCGCGCTGCCCGGGCATCTGGAGCGAGGAGCAGGTGGCACCGTTGCAGCGCATCACGCGCGCCGCGCACGCCCATGGCGCCGCGATCGGCATCCAGTTGGCCCACGCCGGACGCAAGGGATCGACCTACCCGTCGCTGCCGGGATTCGCCGATGGCAGCGTGCCCCTCGATGAGGGCGGTTGGCAAACCGTTGCCCCGTCGGCGGTTGCGTTCGGAGCATTCGCGGTTCCCCGAGCCTTGGAGGTCGACGAGCTGGCCGAGGTCGTCGAGGCTTTCGTCGCCGCGGCCGATCGTGCCGTGCGTGCCGGTTTCGACCTGGTCGAGATCCACGCCGCACACGGCTACCTGCTGCACGAGTTCCTTTCGCCGATCTCGAATCAGCGCACCGACGCCTATGGTGGGTCGCTCGCGCACCGCGCTCGACTGCTCCGCGAGACCGTGCAAGCGATCCGCGCGGCGCACCCCGGTCTGCCGATCGTGGTGCGGGTGTCGGCCTCCGAGTGGGTCGATGGCGGGTTCGACGTCGCCGAGGCTGCTCAGGTCGCCGCGTGGTTGCGCGCAGACGGGGCCGACCTCGTCGATGCGTCGAGCGGCGGCAACGTGCCCGATGCGCGCATTCCAGTGGGGCCGTCGTATCAAGTGCCGCTTGCGGCGCATCTGCGCGCGGCTGACGCACTGCCCGTGAGCGCCGTCGGGCTCATCACGAGCGCCGCGCAGGCCGAGGGCATTCTGGCGTCGGGTCAGGCCGACATCATCACACTCGGCAGGCCGCTGCTCGCCGACCCGCATCTGCCGATCGCCTGGGCGCACGAACTCCGGGCTCCGGGTGCCGCTGACCTCGTCCCCCCGCAGTACGCGCGCGCACGCTTCTAGACGCCGCCGCGCAGCATCTCCGCCGACCGCTCCCAGAGGGCGCGCGCGATCCAGGGGTCGTGCACCTCGGGGCTCACGCGGTTCGGGATCGCCCGCGACTCGTAGTACGCACCCGGCGCGAACGTGCGTCCGGGTTCGCCCTCGGCCAGCCAGACCAGTTGATCGGCGCCGCGCTCCGGGCTGACCGTGAAGAGGCGCTGCAGGGGCCCGTGATACAGCCAGCGCATCACATGAGTGGTATCGCTCGCGAACCCGGTACCCACGATGCCCGGGTGGAATGCCGCGGCCGAAATGCCTGCGTCGCCGAAGCGGCGCTGCAGTTCGACGGTGAAGAGAATGTTGGCGAGCTTCGCGTTACCGTAGGCCCGCTGCGGGGCGTAGTTACGGGCGTTCTGCAGATCCTCGATATCGAAGCGGCTGAACACGCGTGCGGCGAGGCTCGCCGTCTGAATCACCGTGGCCCGCCCCGCAATGAGCGCCGGCATCAGATCCGTTGTGAGCGCAAGCGGGGCGAGATGGTTGACCTGGAAGGTGCGCTCGAAACCGTCGACGGTCTCGGCACGCTCCCCCATGATGCCGCCGGCATTGTTCGCGAGCACGTCGATCCGGGGGTATGCGTCAGCGAGCGCTGCGGCGAGCGCGCGCACCTGCGCGAGATCAGCGAAGTCGGCCGTGAACCAGTGCGCGCCGATCGGGTCGGCGATCGCCGCGGTCTTCTCGGCCGACCTCCCGACGAGCACCACGGTGTGCCCATCGCGGTGCAACCGGCGGGCCGCGGCGGCCCCGATGCCGTCGCTTGCTCCGGTGATGACGATCGTCTTGCCCATGCCGTGCTCCGATCTGCGGTCGACGAGCCCCGGCGCTTGCCGCCCGTGAGCCGTACGCGTACGGTATCAGCAGCGACGCCGCACCGGGCGTTGCCTGCGCCGGAGGTGCGTGATGGTCGATGTCGTGATGTTCCACCATATTCAGGGACTGACTGCGGGCGTGCGCGATCTGGCCGAGCGCATCGGCGGGTCTCGGCATCGGGTGCACACGCCAGATCTCTACGCCGGGCGCACCTTCGACTCGATCGAAGACGGGTTCGCGTTCGCCCAGACGCTGGACTCCGGCGACGTGCAGCACGCGATCGGCGACGCGCTCGCTCCCCTCCCCGATCGCCTGGTCTACGCCGGGATCTCGTGGGGCGTGACACACGCGCAGCGCCTCGCGCAGACGCGCGCGAATGCCGCGGGTGCCCTGCTGCTCGAGGCGTGCCTGCCGGTCAGCGGGGACTGGGCCATCGGCGCCTGGCCCGCCGGTCTGCCTGCGCAGATTCACGGTCACGATGGCGATGAGTTCTTCGCGCTCGAGGGCGATATCGAGTCGGCGCGGCAACTCGTGGTGCAATCGGGCGGTGCGGCGCAGCTCTACAGCTATGTCGGCGACAGTCACCTCTTCTGCGATCGATCACTCCCCGGCTTCGACGCCGAGGCCACGGATCTGCTCGTGACGCGCGTGCGCGCCTGGCTCGATCAGGTGTGAGCGGTGCTGGATCGCGCGTCGGCCCTCGCCCGCGCGATGTCGGCGGCGCGGCCTACACTGAGCGCATGCCTCACGATCTCACACCGCGCGACCAATTGCGTCTCCGCATGCGGGCGCAGGGCTTAGCGCTGCACGGCCAGGGTTCGACCGCTGCGGTACACAGCCTGGCACCGGGCACAACGGCTGCCGCACGCGCAGGCACAGCACGCACCGGCGCCAAGCGCATCGCCGATGTCGCTCGCGGCATGTTGGCGGTACAGGGGCAGGACTGGCGTTCGGCTCGCTGGGCGCTGGGAGTTCGGGCCCCGGAAACGACCGTCGCCGACGTCGAAGCGGCCTTCGCCGAGCACCGCATCGTGCGCTCATGGCCGATGCGCGGCACGGTGCACCTCGTCGCCGCCGAAGACATCGGCTGGATGCAGCGCGCAACGAATCACCGGGTACTCGCCGGCGCCCCCAAACGACGCGAGATGCTCGGCATGAGCGACGCCGTGCTGGAGCACTTGGTCGAGACGTCGCTCGCCGCGATCGACAACGCACGGCACGACACAGCCAGCCCCGGGCTGGATCGCGAAGCACTGGCCGAGGCCTGGACGGCTGCGGGCATCGACTGGCAGAGCTCGTGGAGATATCACCTCATCTGGTGGATCTGCCAAAACGGGTGGGCCACGTTCGGGCCGGTCGGCGCGACGGGGGAACCGCTGCTCGTGCGCTCGAGCGACTGGATCACGACCCCCCGCGAGCTCGCAGGCGACGAGGCGCTCGCAGAGCTCGCCACGCGATACGCCGCAGCGCGCGGCCCGGTGCGCGACAAAGACTTTGCGTGGTGGACGGGCTTGACGGTGACCGAGGCCCGCACCGGCATTGCGGCCGCCGCAGAATCGGGCGCCCTGGTCGAAGCGCGTGCACTGGACAACGCGGGCGACCCCGTGCGCGGCGTCGCCGGCAAGCTCTGGGTCGATCCCGCACTCCTCGATTCGATGTCAGCTTCCGACGCCGATGCCAACGTCAACACCGACGCCGATCTCGCCGAATGGCAGCTGCTCGCGGCATTCGATGAGCACCTGCTCGGCTACCAGAACCGTGACGCACAACTCGATCCGGAGCACTTCGAGCGCATCGTGCCCGGCCGCAACGGCATGTTCCTCGCGACCGTCGTCAACCGGGGGCGCGTCGTTGGCACGTGGAAGCGCGGGCGCACCAAGGCCGGCGGAATCGAGGTGACCCCCTTCCCCGGAGCACGCATCGACACCGCGGCGCTCGAGGTCGCGAACCAGAGCTGGTCCGAATTCCACGGGGTTTCCGCGGGTGGCGTAATCGTGCGCTGAGGCATACCCCAGACCCGTATTCACCGAGGCGACCCCGGTACCATTGGGTCATGGAACTCGGCCTGATCGCAGTCGCCGCCGTCGTCGTACTCGTCGGCACCTCGATCCTGGGCGGGCGCATCGGCGTCGCGGCTCCGCTCATCCTCGTCGTCGTCGGCATCGGCGCTGGGTATCTGCCGTTCGTGCCCCGCGTCGAGATCGACCCCGAGATCATTCTGCTCGGCGTGCTCCCGCCGCTGCTCTACTCGGCCGCCGTCAACGTGCCGCTGGTCGACTTCCGCCGCAATTTCAGACCGGTGGTCGGCCTGTCGGTGCTGCTCGTCATCATCTCGGCCGTGATCGTCGGCTTCGTGATTCACCTGCTCGTTCCACCGATTCCCCTGGCGGTCGGCATCGCCCTCGGCGCGGTGATCAGCCCGACCGACGCGGTCGCCGCCACCTCGATCGGCAAGCGGCTCGGCATGCCCGATCGACTCGTCTCGATCCTTGAGGGCGAAAGCCTCGTCAACGACGCGACCTCCCTGGTGCTCTTGAAAACCGCACTCGCCGCCATCGCCGGCAGCTTCGTCTTCTGGGACGCCGCCGGCTCGTTCGGTTACTCCGTGATCGCGGCAATTGCGATCGGCATCGTGATGGGCGTCATCACGGTCTGGGTGCGCTCGAAACTGCACAATCCGGTCCACGACACCATCATCTCCTTCGTCGTTCCGTTCGTCGCGTTCATGCCCGCGGAAGAGATCGGCGCCTCGGGCGTGCTCGCCGTCGTCGTCACCGGCCTGTACACCGGCCACCACGCGGCGAAGCGCTTCAGCCCGCAAGCCCGCATGAACGAGCGCCTCAATTGGCGCACCGTGCAGTTCGCGCTCGAGAACGGCGTCTTCCTGATCATGGGCCTGCAGTTGCACACCCTGCTCGACGAGGTCGACGACACCGAACTGCAACTCGCACATGTCGCCCTCATCGCGGTCGGGCTCGTCGTCATCCTCATCCTGCTGCGCGGCGCGTTCATGGTGCCCATGATCTGGACGATGCGCGGTGACGAGGGGCGCATACAGCAGCGCAGCGACGGATTCACACGCATTCTGTCGCGCGCGCGGCGAGCCGACACCGACTCCCGCAAGCTGCGCAAGCTCGAAATTCTGGAGCAGCGATCGCGCGCCGACCTCGCCCACGAGCAGGAACAGCAGCTGGGCTGGCGAGACGGCGTGCTGCTGTCATGGAGCGGAATGCGCGGCGTGGTCACGCTCGCCGCCGCGCAATCCATCTCGACCGATGTGCCGTATCGCCCCCAGTTGATCCTCATCGCGTTTCTCGTCGCCGTACTGACCCTGTTGCTCCACGGGCTCACGCTGCCGCTCTTCATTCGCAAGCTTTGGCCCGAGGGCGCGAACACGGGCTCGAACAGTGGCGAATTGCAGTCGCTCAGCCGCGACCTCTTCGATGCGGCAAACACGGCGCTCGAAGACGAACTCGAAATCGACGAAGACAACGACGAAGGTCACGTGCTGCCCACGGAAGACGTCCTCAAACGTGTGCGGTTGAACGCGAAGAGCGCACTCGCCCCGATCTCGTTCCTGAACGCGCCGGTGACCGGGCCGCTTCCGCACCAGTCCCAGGAAACGCAGGCGGCATGCTTCCGCAGACTGACTCGGGTCGCCCTCGATGCGCAGCGTGAGGCGCTGCTCGAAGAACGCGCAATCGGCCGCTACAGCTCGCACACCCTGCGCGCCGCAGAGCTCGCACTCGATGCGCACGAAGCACGTATCAATCCCAACGCCTTCTAGACGAACTCGACCCCGGCTTCGGCGAGCTCGCGGAGCGCGGCAGCCGACGATTCGGGGGCCACACCCGCGATCAGGTCGGTGAGCACCCGCACCTCGAAGCCCGCCGCGACCGCGTCCAATGCCGACGCCCGCACGCAGTAATCGGTGGCGATGCCAGCGATATCGATTGCCTCGATTCCGGCGGCTCGCAACACCTCTGCGAGGCCGCGTCCGTCGGTCGTGCGACCCTCAAACGCTGAGTACGCCGGCTCGCCCATGCCCTTGCGCACGTGCACGTCGATGCGATCCAGCGGCATCGCGGGATGGAATTCGGCGCCGTCACTCCCCTGCACGCAGTGCACCGGCCAGGTCGTGATGAAGTCGGGATCGACGCCCGGCGCCGCAAAGTGACCGCCGTTCGAGCCGTCGGCCTCGTGCCAATCTCGGGAGGCGACGACGAGCGCATACGACGACGTCTCGAGCAGTGCGGCGATTCCGATCGCGACGGCCGATCCGCCGATCACCCCGAGCGCACCGCCCTCGGTGAAGTCGTTCTGCACGTCGACGGCGAGCAGCGCCCGGGTCACGATGCCTCCATGCGGATCGGATTCTGATGGTGACTGAAGACGATGCTCGTGCGCGTCGACGACACCGCCGGATGCGCCGAGAGGTGCTCGACGACGAAATCGCGCACATGATCGGAATCTCGCACGGCGAGATGAATAATGAAGTCCTCGACACCGCCGAGGAAGAAGAGTTGCATCACCTCGGGGAGGCCGCGCAACTCGTCGCTGAGTTCGGTGATGCGCTGACGCGCCCCCGAGCGAACGGTGACGCTCACGAGCACCTCGAGATCGAGCCCGATCGCGCGCGGATTCACCGACGCCGTGAACCCCGTGATGATCTTGCGCGCCACCAGACTGCGGACGCGGGCGATACAGGTCGACGCGGCAACCCCCACGCGCTCGGCGAGCTCCGCGTTCGTCATGCGCCCGTTCGCCTGCAGCTCGTCGACGATCTTGCGATCCACATCGTCAAGCTCGATCACACCGCGCAGATTCTTCGAGGTTTCGGCCACTGCAACCCGTCTTTCGCTTATATCTCGATCACATCAACAAAAATTGCCGAAGAGAATTCAGGCCAAGTGTACAGCGGGCGAACATACTGCACAATGAGAGGGTTCGACCGCAATGGATCGCGCCGTACCCGGCTCATCCGCGGTCTGGCACCGCATCACTCACCGCAGATTCCATTGGAGCATCTCATGCGCGTCGGCATCCCCACCGAAATCAAGAACAACGAGAACCGCGTCGCCATCACGCAGGCCGGCGTCGTCGAGCTCACCCGTCGTGGTCACGAAGTCTTCGTGCAGGCCGGCGCTGGCGTCGGTTCGGCAATCACCGACGCCGAGTACGCTGCAGCCGGCGCGAAGATCATCGAGGGCGCTGACGACGTGTGGGCACAGGCCGACATGATCCTCAAGGTCAAGGAGCCGATCGCGGCCGAGTACGACAAGCTGCGCAAGGGCCAGGTGCTCTTCACCTACCTGCACCTCGCCGCCGACAAGACGCTCACCGAGAAGGTGCTCGAGTCGGGCACCACCGCCATTGCGTACGAGACGGTGCAGGCCGGCCGCGCACTGCCGCTGCTCGCCCCCATGTCTGAGGTCGCCGGTCGACTCTCCGCTCAGGTCGGCGCGTACTCGCTGATGAAAGCCAACGGCGGCCGCGGCGTGCTGCTCGGCGGCGTCACCGCAACCCGTCGCGGCAAGGTCGTCGTTATCGGCGGCGGCGCTGCCGGCGAGCAGGCCGCGCGCATCGCGTACGGCATGGGCGCCGAGGTCACCGTCATCGACATTGCAATCCCCCGCCTCAAGCAGCTCGAAGACGAGTTCAACGGTCGCATTCAGACCCGTACCTCGAACGCGCACAACATCACCGAGGCGCTCAAGGACGCGGATCTCGTCATCGGCTCCGTGCTGATCCCGGGCGAGAAGGCACCAAAGCTCGTCACCGACGAGATGGTCGCGCAGATGAAGCCGGGCTCGGTGCTCGTCGACATCGCGATCGACCAGGGCGGCTGCTTCGAGAACTCGCGCCCCACCACGCACGACGACCCCACCTTCCAGGTGCACAACTCGATCTACTACTGCGTGGCGAACATGCCGGGCGCGGTCCCCGAAACCTCGACGGCTGCCCTCACCAACGCCACCCTCCCCTACGTCGTCGCACTCGCCGACAAGGGCTGGGTGGCCGCGCTGAACGCTGACGAGTCGCTTGCCAAGGGCCTGAACGCTCACGAGGGCGTGCTGACGTTCAAGGGTGTCTCCGACGCGTTCCCCGAGCTCGCCTACTCGAGCGTCGACGAGGTCCTCGCAGCCAACGCCTAAGGCGTACGCTGGATCCCATGGATCTGAAGTTCTCATTCGGAGGGGCGTCGCCCGATCATCACCACGGTGATGACGGCGGCGCCCCTTCGGGCATTCCCCTCCCCTTTACCACGGTCGCACCCGGTTCATCCAGCACCGTCCTCGACGCCTCGGTGCGCCGCGACGGAGCTCTGGTCATCGGCGAGATCATCACCGGCGACGGCGTGACCTACGCTCGGGCTGAAGTCGGAACCGCTGCGGATGCCGATGGAGCGATGCTCGGCAAGGCGGTGCGGTCGGCACTGGCCCGCGCCGTGGCGACGCTCGAAGGGCCGCTCGCCGAGTCGGTGACCGCCGTCATCATCGACCTCGGGCCGATGGGTGCCGATGCGCTCGCTTCACTCGGCATCGACACGGAGCAGCCCGTGGTCACCGATCAGTTGCAGAGCCGGATCGGCATCGCGACCGGCACGCCGATCCGCCTGGCTGCCTAACCCGCGTCTCGATCCCCTCACCCCACCGCCGATGTCAGCCGCGCTGGAAGCGGAGGATGCGCTCGAGCGCTTCCGCGACGGCTGATTCTCCGGCCGCATAGGAGAGCCGGATCGATCGCGACCCCCCGATCGGGTCGAAATCGACGCCGGGAACGACCGCGACGTCAGCACCGCTCAGCAGTTCACGGGCGTAGGTCACCGAGTCCGTGAAACGATCGAGCTGCGGCCCGAGCTCGGAGTAGTAGTAGAACGCTCCGTCTGATGGCGCGGCAACGCCCCAGTCGAGGCTCGACTCGGCGTCGAGAATCAGTTGGCGCGCTCGACCGAACCCGGCGACGATCGCATCGCGCTCCGCGTAGCTTTCGGGCGTGAACGCGGTGAGGGCGAGCTCCTGTGCGGGAGCGGGGGGCGACAGCGCGAAGTTCGATGCGAGCGCTTCGAACGGCGCGATTAGCGAGTCGGGCAGCAACGCCCAGCCGAGTCGCCACCCGGTCATGCCCCAGTACTTCGAGAACGAGTTGATAACGATCGCTTCCGCGTCGAGTTGACGGGCGGTCACGCCGCGCGCATCCGCGCTTCCGGGTTCGGCGAACGTGATGCCGTGATAGATCTCGTCGCTGACGAGTCTGACGCCGCGCAGCGAGCACCAGGCCACGAGCGCGGTCAGCGCCTGGCGATCGAGCATGGTGCCGGTCGGGTTGGCGGGAGACGCCAGAATCAGCCCGGCGAGGTCGCCGTGCTCCGCGACCGCCTGGTCGAGGAGCACGGGGGTCGGTTGGTACCGCGCCTCCGGGCCCGCCGGAATCTCGATGACCTCGACGCCCAAGGCCGTCAGGATGTTGCGGTAGGCCGGGTACCCGGGGCTCGCGAGCGCCACCCGGTCACCGGGATCGAAGGCCGCGAGGAACGCGAGCTGGAAGGCTCCCGAAGACCCGGTCGTGATCGCGACCGAAGCCGGGTCGACGTCGACTCCGTACCACTCCCGGTAGTGCCCGGCCACGGCTTCGCGTAGCGGTGCCGTACCCAGGGGGCCGGTATATCCGGCCGGGCGCAGCGTGCCGGGTACCGGTCGTGCGCTGGGCTCACCAGCGCACAGCGACACGACGTCGCGCCCCTCGGCGCGGCGCTGGGCGATCTGCTCAGTGATGCGCATGACTTCGAACGCGGGAATGGCAGACCGGCGAGACACGCTCGGGGGTGCCGCGACCCGGCGCATGCCGCCTGCGGCGAGTCCGTCGGCGTCGGCGGTGGCCCGACCGACCTCGGCCGCTGCACCGTCGGCAGGCAGCGGGGGCAGTCCGCGTGACGGCGGTGTCTTGATGGGACCTCCGGGATTCACCATGCCTCCACGTTAGCGGCGTGCGCGCGTTCCACAAGACGGAGATACCCCGACAGAGCGGTCACGCCTTCGGCGCTTGTCGGCAGCCCGTCGCCGAGGCGGTCAGATGACACGAGATGAGCGGACCATTGCGCGCGGCTGATTGCCACATTGAGTCGGTTGCGCATGAGGAGAAACTCCAGGCCGCGCGGCACGTCTGCGGCGCTCGACGCCGCGAGCGTGACAATCGCGATCACCGCTTCCTGCCCTTGGAACTTGTCGACCGTGCCAACGCGCACGTCACCCAGGCCATGGGAGCGCAGCGCATCGCTCACGCACTCAACTTGCGCGTTGTAGGCGGCGACGACGATGAGGTCGGCAGCGGTCAGCGGCCGTTCCGGCCCCCCGGCTTCGCGCAACCGACCCGCCAACGCCGCTCGCACGGTCGCGACAACGGTCTCGGCTTCTTCCGGTGATGAGGTCGCGTTACCGAAGTGCCGCACCGGGTGCCAATGCAGCCCGGCAGGGCCGACGCCCGTCACTTCGCGCCGCGATGCGCTGGGATGCGCGCGGAGACGCCCCTCGTACGCGAGTTCGGACACCACGTCAGCGAGTTCGGGCCGCATGCGCCGCGTCTCGGCGAGGAAGTACCCGAGCTGCTCGGGGAGCGTCTCGTGATCACCGACGAGCCAGCCGAGTGCCGAGGTGTCGACGGGCTCGGGGTGGGAACCCTGCGAGACCTGCGGCAGCTGCTGCGGGTCTCCGAGCAGGAGGAGTCGCCTCGCGGCGACGGATGCCGCGATCGTCGGCGCAAGGGAGAACTGGCCGGCTTCATCGACGACGAGCAGGTCGAGCTGATGCCGGCCCACGCGGTCTGCGTTGCTGAAGTCCCATGCGGTGCCACCGATGACCGCTCCGCGACCCGCCCGCTGGTGCCCGGCGAGAAACGCGGCCTGCCCCCCGCTTCGCAGCGCGGTGAACGGCAGTGCGGCGATGTCTGCGGCAGATGCGCCGCGCTGCGTCGCCTTGCCGACGAGCCCGGCCGGCAACCCCGCCGACACCACACCGCTCAACACATTTTCGACGACCCGATGAGATTGGGCGACGACCCCGATCAACCAGCCGTGATGCTCGACGAGGTGCGCAATGACCCGCGCAGCAAGATACGTCTTACCCGTGCCGGGCGGCCCCTGCACGGCGAGCGCCGAGCGGTCGAGCGCGCGCACGGAGGCGATGACGGCCCCGATGCGGCCCGCTTCGGCGTCACCGCCCATGAGCGCGATCGCCTCAGCTGAATGTTCAGAGACGAGTTCGTCGCCTCCACGCAGACGCGGCGGCTGGCGACGCAGGAGATCGACTACGGGGTCGGCGGGGAAAGCTCCGGCGTCGAGCGAACGCGCCAGGCCCGCACCCCACTCCTCGATCGCGCCCTTCTGCGCACCCGCTCGAGGCGGAGGGCCCGGGGTGAGCGCCACGGGCAGGTCAGCAAACGGCTCGACGCCCGCGGGCACCGTTTCTCGGATCACCGCACCGTCATCGTGGCCCTCGATCACCGTCACCTGACGGGCGCCTCGCGACCCGGGCGCAGCACCGTACTGCGGGAACGGCGCCGGGTAGGCGTACACGGCGAACGCGTCACCGTCGTCGCGGAAGCGCGACCCGGGTGCTGCAGCACCGGCGAGTTGCACGTGCCTGCGTTCGCTGCGGGCGCGCGGAGACGTGTGCCAGGCTTCGACGACCCGGCTCCGTTGCGGGTCAACGACGAGCACATCTCGCGTGTCGGCCCAATCTTCGACCGGGTCGATCAACCGAGCGAAGTGCGCCCACCAGAACGACTTCTGCTCACGCTCGTGATAGTCGATCGCGCTGGCGGCGATGGCTGCCGCTGTGCGGTCGCCGGGCTGCCCGTCGCTCGCGAGACGTTCCGCGTGCGCGGCGAGCGCCACTCCGGTCGCGCTGAGGTCGAGCTGCGGGCCGCCGGCCTCGGCGAGCGGTGCGGGTGTATACGGTGTGACGGCGTGAGCCTGAGCAATCTCGAGCAACCAGTCGCGCAGGTGCAGTGTCGAGACGCAATCGTATGCGTTGTAGTCGCCGATGGCGTCCATGCGGCGCTGGCCCTCGGCACGAATGTCACTATCGGCCGAGCCCAACTGAGCACTCGCTTCGGCGTATTCGGTGACTGATTGAGCGCCCGACGTGACCCCGTCGGCATCGCGGAGCGCGTCGCCCATGTAGAGCGGTTCGAGCTTCTTGATGGAGTACGAGCTTGTACCAATGCGCAGCGCTGCGCGCACAATCGGGTAGAGATCGACCAGCACATGGTCTCGGAACAGTGCGTCGACTTCAGCCTCGCCGACGCCGTGCCGGGCGGCGATTGAAGCCAGGTGCGTTCGCTCGTAGGCGGCGTAATGGTAGATGTGCATACCCGGGAACCGACGCCGCCGGTCGGCGACCAGCTCGAGAAACTGCTCGAGCGCCTCGCGCTCTGCGTCGAGGTCGTGCGCCCAGAGCGCGGTGAACTGCTCGTCGACGTCGACCATGCCGAACAAGTAGTCGATGCCCCAGCGGGCGGTGCCGTCGGGGCCCGGAGCACGGTACAGCGGATCGCCCTCGAAATCGAAGAAGAGATCGCCGGCATCGGCGGCGGGGATCGCGGCGAGCGCCGCCGCGTCGACGACAGCAACCGGAGGCGGCGCATCTGCGGTGACTTCGCACTGCAGACGCGCCTGCTGGGCGAGACGGTGCAGCACCGGTGCCGCTACCCCGGGTACCACGGTTTCGGAACTCGGATCAGACACGGTGAGCGCCGCGACGCGCTCGAGCGAATCGAAGCCCGCCGCGACGAGCGCGTCGCGCTGCGCCGCGCGAATGCCTGCGATGAGCAGCGGATCTCGGGTGCGTTCGATCTCGGGCTCGCACACCTCGCACCGACCGCAAGCGACGATATCGAGCGACCCCCAGGCCACCGGTGGCGCCGATCCGATCGCACCGTCACTCCCGCGCGCGATTGCGCGCTCCGCGATGAGTGCGTGCAACCGCTGGCGGCGCGCGCGGAACACCGGGGCGATGTCGGCGATGCGATGACGCGACTCGGCGCCGTCGCCCAGAATGAGCACTGCGCTGTCATGCACGGGCACCCCGACCCGTTCGAGCTGCTCGGCATATGCCGCGAGCTGCATCAGGGCCGTCACCTTTGCGCGCCGAGCGAGTTTCGTGTCTTGCACCTCGAATCGGCCATCGGGGCGTCGCCTGAGGAAGTCGGCGAACCCCACGAAGCCGATCTCGGGTACATCGTCGCGGGCGGGCCGTTGCGCGGGGTCGAAGAAGGTGGCCTGAAAGACGACATCGGCACCGCCGAGCAGCGCGTTGACGGTCGCGAAGGCGACCTCGGAGAGGTGCTGCGCCGACATCGACGTCGGGCGCGGAATCTCGACGACGCCGCCCGGCTCCCCAACGGAACCAGGCCCCAGCTCGGCAAAATACGCCTGCAGCACGCGTGCTTCGTGCGCGTCGCCCAGCTGGGCGGCTCGGCGCAGCATCGGGTCGTCGTCGGGCGGCACGACCACATCGCGCCCGAGCTTGGCGTCGAGTCGACGCAGGAACGCGAACTCGCAGTTGCTCGCTGCGGTGAGGTCGCTGGCGCTGGTGACCAGCCGATAGCCCGACCCGTCAGGGTGCTGCTGCACGAACACGCGCGCTCCTCTCGTCGATCACGCATCCGCTAACAGACGCGAGGCGCACCCAGAACTCGGGGCCGCTGCACTCGACGCTACCGCGCACCACCGACATTCGTGCGCACTGCCCCATCGCCGCCGCCGAGCGTCTGCGAGAGCGCCGCCCCGGCTTGCCGCACGACGGCTCCGAGCGCGTCGAGCTTGTCGCCGAGCCGCTCTTTTGGCCCACTGACGTTGACCGCGGCGATGATGCGTCCGGTGTGATCGCGCACCGGTGCAGAGACCCCGACGATGCCGGTTTCAAGCTCCTCGTCAAGCAGTGCGTACCCGCACCCCCGAATGCGGTCGATCTCGGCCTGCAGACCTGCGTAGTCGGAGATGCGAGAGAGCGCTGGGGGCTCGTCGAGCAGGAAGAACGGGTTCGCCTCGCGCCCGAAGACCTGGTCATCGATGACGGTGCGATCCTGCCCGTGCGCCCGGTACCAGGCATGCAGCGAGGGCTCGTCCCAGTCACTGACGAGTACGCGGCCCGACGAGGTGCGCCACGCCGCGGTGACCGTGCCTTCCCACCCCGCTGACCGGAGCTCGTGCGGACTGAGCTCGCTTGCCAGCGTGAGTACGTTGCCGTGCGCGAGCACGCAGAGGTGCGCGGTCTCGTGGGTGGCGCGCACGAGACCGCGGAGCACCGGGCGTCCGCTCGCGACAAGTTGCGCTTCTGATGATCGTGCGGCGAGCGCGAAGAGTCTCGGGCCGACGGAATACCGACCCGTGCGGGCGTCGCGAGCCGCGAGCCCCGACTCGGCGAGTGTGGCGAGCGCGCGAGATACCACCGTTTTGCTGCGTCCGGTGAGGCGGGCGAGGTCAGTCACCCCGTACCCGCCGACGCGAGTGGAGCCGTCACTCGCGAGCAATTCGAGCAGACGAATGTCTCGGCCGAGCCCTGCGGAATTGGTGCGCCGCGCATCGGCGCCGGTTGGGGCGGCGGCCTCGAGGGGTTCCGGATCAGCGGACGTCGATGCGCTGGCCGACGACGCTCGTGGCGCCGTCGCAGTGGGCTCAGTCACGTCGCCCTCCTCTCATTCTGCACCTCAGCATGCCCCACGGTACCGATATGCGCAACCAAGTTTGCGCATATCGGCGACGGCTTCTTATCGTCATCCTCACTGCCGCACGCTCGGCAGGCGAGATCGAAGCGCAGGGCCTCGGCACCTGCGCGTCCACACCACCCGAATCCCAGACAGCGAGGTCCCCATGGACACGGTTCAGCTCGGCGAATGCTTCGTCGGCAGCGGCGTCAATGCCGCACACATCAACACGGTCTTCGGCGACCGTCGCGGCGCAGTCGGCACCGCATGGGCGACCGCGCTCGCGTCACCGAGCGCCGGCTTCGTTCCGTTCGTCGCGGTCATGCAGCCGTCCGTTCCGGTCAAGCCCATGACCCTGTTCGTCTCCAAGGCCGCCCCCGAGGGCGACTTCCACGGCACCGCGATCTGGGGCCCGGCGCAGGCGGGAGTCGCGGCAGGCGTCGCCGACGCCGTCGCCGAGGGGGTGATCTCGCAGGAGTTCGCCGACTCCCACGCGCTCATCGTCGCCGTCTGGGTGAACCCGGGCACCGATGACCACGACGAGATCTACCGCAACAACCGCGAGGCCACCCGCAAGGCGCTGATCGCGGGTGCCGAGAACACCCCGCGCCCGGCCGAGGTCGTCGCACTCCGCAATTCCACGTCAAATCCCTTCTACACCCCCAGCGAGGAGGTGGCGAACAGTGTCGCACGCTGATCTTCACACCACTGAGAACACCATCGTCGGCTTCATCGGCCTCGGCAACATGGGGTCGGGCATGACCCGCAACCTGCTGACGTCCGGGTTCCGTCTCGTCGTCACCGACGTACGCCGCGAAGCCGCTGCCGAGCAGCTCGCCGCCGGAGCCGAGTGGGCCGACACTGCCGCTGACGTCGCCCGTCGCAGCGACGTCGTCATCACGATGCTGCCGACGCCGCGCATCATCGAGGCCGCACTGCAGGGCACCGACGGACTGCTCGCCGGGCTCTCGCAGGGCAAGACCTGGATCGACATGTCGACCTCCGTGCCCGACGTCGCGAATCACGTGCGCGCCGAGGCGGCCGAACGCGGCATCGAGATCGTCGATGCTCCGGTGAGCGGCATGTCCGTCGGTGCGGCGAACGGCGCCCTGCAGATCTTCGTCGGTGCGACTGACGATCAGTTCGCCTCTCTGTTCCCGGTCTTCGAGGCAATGGGTGATCCCAAGCGCATTCTGCACGTCGGCCGCCCCGGCGCCGGCTACGCCGTCAAGCTCATGATCAACCAGCTTTGGTTCTCGCATCTTGTGGCGACCGCAGAGGTTCTGGCGATTGGCACGGCAGCCGGAGTCGAGCTCGATGTGCTGCGCCGCTCACTCATCGCAAGCCCCGCGAATAGCAACTTCTTGGAGCACGACGTGCGGTCGATTCTCGACCACGGCGACTACGACGAAGGGTTCGCCATCGCCCTCGCTTGCAAAGACCTGGGTCTCTCGATCGACCTCTCGCGATCGGTGGGCATTCCCGCGGAGCTGTCGTCGCTCGTCGAGCAGATCTATCGCCGCGCGAAGCGCAGCTACGGCGATCGCGCCGGCGAGATGACCCCGTTCAAGCTGTATGAAGATCTGCTCGGCACCGAGCTGCGGCTGCCCGCCGAGGCCGACGTCGCTTCGGCTGAGGCCGCCGCGTGAGCGCGGCCCAGCTCCCCGAGGGCACGCCGACGCAGTTGCTCATCGGCGGCGAATGGCGCGACGCGAGTTCGGGATCGACCATCACCGTGGTGAACCCGGCCACCGGGGCAGCGCTCGCCTCGGTCGCCGACGCCAGCGTGGCCGACGGAGCCGCGGCGCTCGATGCCGCGGTTGCGGCGCAGGAATCCTGGGCCGCGAAGCCGCCGCGCGAGCGCGGTGAGATTCTGCGCCGCGCCTGGGAGCTCACCATCGCGCGCCGCGACGAACTCGCCCGCATCATCACGCTTGAGATGGGCAAGCCGCTCGCCGAATCGCTCGGCGAGGTCGCGTACGGAGCCGAGTTCCTGCGCTGGTTCTCGGAGGAGGCGGTGCGCATAGATGGCCGCTACACGCTCTCCCCCGACGGCCGCAGCCGCCTGCTCGTGCTGCACCGCCCGGTCGGCCCGAGCCTCTTCATCACCCCGTGGAACTTCCCGCTGGCGATGGCGACGCGCAAGATCGCTCCGGCGCTCGCGGCCGGCTGCACCTCGGTGCTGAAGCCCGCGTCGCAGACGCCGCTCACGGCGCTCGCCTTCGCGGCGATCCTGCTCGAAGCCGGCGTCCCTGCGGGAGTCGTCAACGTCATTCCGACGTCGCAGGCGGGAGCGGTCACGGGCCCGCTCATCACCGACGATCGACTGCGCAAGCTCTCGTTCACCGGCTCCACCCCGACCGGCAAGCGTCTCATCCGCGACTCGGCCGATCAGGTGCTGCGCGTGTCGATGGAACTCGGGGGCAACGCCCCGTTCATCGTGTTCGAAGACGCCGACGTCGACGCGGCGGTCGAAGGAGCGCTCGTCGCCAAGCTGCGCAACGGCGGCGAGGCATGCGTCGCAGCCAACCGCATGCTCGTGCACGAGCGCGTCGCCGAGGAGTTCTCGCGCAAGCTCATTGCGCGCATGGCGGGGTACGTGCAGGGCGACGGTCTCGACGCCGAAGTCACTATCGGCCCGCTGATCGACGAGGCGACTCGCGCCAAGGTGTCGGGGCTCGTCGATGAGGCGGTCTCCGAAGGAGCGACCATCGCGCTCGGCGGGGCCGCGCCCGCGGATACGGCGGGGTACTTCTACCCGCCCACGGTGCTCACCGGGGTGCCCCAGCACGCGCGTATCTTGAGCGAAGAGATCTTCGGGCCGGTCGCGCCCATTGTGACCTTTGCCGACGAGTCGGAGGCGATCCGCCTCGCGAATGCCAGCGAGTACGGGCTGGTCGCGTTCGCCTACACGCGGGACCTCAACCGAGCGCTGCGACTGGCAGAGCGTCTCGAGACCGGCATGTTCGGGCTCAACACCGGGCTCGTTTCGAACCCGGCTGCACCGTTCGGCGGTGTGAAGCAGTCGGGTCTCGGCCGCGAAGGCGGCGCTGAGGGCATCTGCGAATTCTTGGAGACCGTGTACGTCGGCATCGCGGATCCCCTCGCCTCGTAACTCCCCCATCATCTGACCGGCCCGGAAGCCCGCGCTCCCGGGCCGGTCGACTATCGTCAATGACGCCGAAAGCGAAGAACATGACTCAGACCACACCCACAGCGCAGACGCAGACCGTCGATTTCGATCATCTGCCGCTCAACCGATTCCACTTCCGCATCACCGCCCTGACCTTCGGCGCGCACTTCAACGACGGCTTCGCCGTGGGCATCATCGGCATGGCCATCGTGCTCATTGGCCAGCAGGGTGCCATGGAATTGAACGCCTGGTGGACGGGTGCGCTCGGCGCCGGGGCGCTCTTCGGTCTCTTCGCCGGGGCCATGCTCTTCGGCTCGGTCGCCGACCGGTTGGGCCGCCAGAAGATCTTCACAATCAGCTTCGTCGTCATCACCGTTGCGACGCTCGCGCAGTTCTGGGTGCAGGAACCCTGGCAGTTGCTCGCGTTGCGCATCATCCTCGGTCTCGGAATCGGCGGTGATTACGCCGTGGGCCACGCGATGCTCGCCGAGATCCTGCCGCAGAAGCGACGGGGCGAAATCCTGGGGTCGTTTTCGGTGATTTGGACGTTCGGGTACGTGCTCGCGACGATGCTCGGCATCTGGTTCATGCAGTCGGGTATCGAGGATGCATGGCGCTGGATGCTCATCGCGCCGGGCTTCATCGCCGCCATCGTGCTGATCGCCCGTATCGGCACCCCCGAGTCGCCGCGCTGGTTGCAGCGCGAGGGGCGCGATGCCGAGGCTCGCGCGATCCTCGACAAGCACTTCGGCACGAACGTCGTGATGCAGCGCGAGGTCGAAACCGAGGCCGGCGGCTTCTCGGCGCTCTTCAGCCGCAGGTATCTGCGGCGCACCCTCTTCAACTGCATCTTCTTCGCGTGCATCGTCATGCCCTACTTCGCGATCTACACGTTCTTGCCCAACATCCTCGACAGCATGGGCCTCTCGAACCTCGCGAGCACCGGCAGCGGCTACGCCGTCGAGGTGTACCTCAACGTCTTCCTGCTCGCCGGCGCGCTTGCCGGCATCTGGGCGACCGCCAAGTTCACACGTCGCGGGTTCCTCATCGGATCCCTCATCGTGCTGACCTGCTCACTGGTCGCGCTGGCGCTCGCGCCGACCGCTGCCACCGTCGTGTCGGTCGTGCTCTTCGCCGTCTTCACCTTCGTACTGTCGGCCGTCTCGAATCTCGTGGGCGTCTTCCCTGCGGAGAGCTTCCCGACGCCGGTGCGCTCTTCGGGCATCGGGTTCGCCACGGCGATCAGTCGACTGGGGTCGGTCATCAGCACCTTCCTGCTGCCCGTGCTCATGGCGTCGTTCGGCGTCGGCCCGACAATGCTCGTGCTCGCCGGCGTACTGGCAGTCGGGCTCATCGTGTCGGTGCTCTGGGCTCCCGAGACGAAGCATCAGTCGCTGAGCGACTCGGGTCTTGTCTCGCTCCCCGACCTTCGGGACGCCGACGCCCGTTAGAGCCGCGCGAGCGTGTCGATGTCTTCGAGGAACGCGGACTGCTGTTCCTCGGAGACCGTCGCGCGGGTCACGGCGAGCGCGGCGAGGTAGTCGTCACTCGTGAGGTCGGTGCGGGATCCGGTGGCCTGAGCCGCCCCCGCGCCGCCCCGGAGCACTCGCGCCAACGCGTCTTGCGAGGCGCGCCGAGCCGCATATTCGATGTCTGCGGGGGTGAGCCCGTCGCTCTCGTTGACCAGACGAGCGAAGTCGATCGCCTCCGCAACGCCGCTCGGCACGTACCTGCGCCAAATCGCCTCGCGCGCCTCGGCATCGGGCAGACCGATCGGCAGGACGTAGTCGAATCGGCCGTGACGCAGGAACGCGGCGTCGAGAGCGCGCACGAAGTTCGTCGCGCAGACGAGCAGCATGCCCTCGCGATCGCGGAAGTCGGCGACGATCTTCAGGAGTTCGTTCGTCACCCCCTGGGTCGGCGTCGGCGGGTCGCTGCGCTGCGACGCGATCTCTTCGACCTCGTCGATGAAGACGACGCCGTGCTCGAGTTCCGCGATGTGCTCGAAGACGCTGCGCAGCGATGACGCCATACTCGTGGAACCATCGCCGAGCCGAGACGGGAACACCTCGACGAATGGCCAGTCGAGCCGCGAGGCCACCGCTTTCGCAAACGTCGTCTTGCCGGTTCCGGGCGGCCCGAACAGCATCACCGCGTGGGGCGGCACCACGCCGTATCGATCGGCGAGGTCGGGCTGCGCGAGCGGCGCGACCAGGCGCTCTTCGAGCAGTTGCTTCTCGCGGCGCATACCCGCGACCTGCTCCCACAGGTGGCGCGGCAGCATGCGACCGCCCAGGTCTTTGAGCACCTCCAGTTCGCGCCGCTGCACCGGCATCTGCCGCTCAAGGTAACGGAGGTTGTGCTGCAGTTGGAATCCGTTCGCGGTGAGCAGATCGATGCGACTGCCCTCGGGCATGAGCACCGACAGCGTGCCCAGCCCGAGAGGCGCCATCTTGCGCTCGAGCGCGTCGAGCAGCGCCCCTGAGATGTTCTCCGTGCGCGCGTTCTCATCGACGCCGAAGAACACGATCCACCCCTGCGCGTGTGCGGCACGACCGACCGCCGCCGCGACAATGCGATCGTCTCGGACGGCGACCATCGCGTGGTCTTCCCGACACGACGCCGTGACCTCGGCGAGCGAGTAGACGGGCTGTTCCGATGTGGAGCGCGCCTCCCACCAGAGCCGAACAACGGCGTCGAGGTCGTCGTCGTGGAATTCGCGGATCGTGATACGAGTCATGCGCTCATGCTGGCAGAACCGTTCCGACCGCAACATGCGCTCTCGGCAACTTGTGGACGAAAGATCGCGGATATTTCCGCCTGTGGAAAGTTCTCGGCAGGATGACGGCTCAGGGTCGCCTCCGCTAGACTGGCGGTTGCGAGTCGGCCGTGCCGGCTCGTGCGTCGCTGATTCTCAGCAGGCGGCGGCCCGTGAGCGGCTGCCAGACCTCCGACTCTCCGCGGCGAACGGATGCGCAACCGCGCACTCGCCGACATTGCCGCGACGCTGCTCGTCTCGCCCACCGCACCGGTGCTGCGCGACTGATGCACGCTCGCGCCTGTGCACGAAAGGTCCCCGTGACCGAACAGACCACTCCTCAGACGCCCACGTTCCTCGAGCTCGGTGTCCCCGCCCCCATCGCTGACGCACTCGCGAAGAACGGCAAGTCCGCCCCCTTCCCGATCCAGCGCGATACCCTTCCCGATACCCTCGCCGGCCGCGACGTACTCGGCCGCGGCCGCACCGGCTCGGGCAAGACCATCGCATTCGGCATCCCCCTCGTCGCAAACCTGGCAGAGGGCGCCGCCCAGAAGCGTCGCCCGAACCGCCCGCGCGCCATCGTGCTGGCTCCCACGCGTGAGCTCGTGACGCAGATCGCCGAGACGGTCAAGATGCTCGCCGACCCGGTGGGCGTCAAGGTGACCACCATCTTCGGCGGCGTGCCGCAGCGTCGCCAGGAAGTCGCCCTCGAAGGCGGCATCGACATCGTCGTCGCCGCTCCCGGCCGTCTCGACGATCTCATGAAGCAGCGTCTCGTCGGCCTCAGCTGCGTCGAGATCACCGTGCTTGATGAGGCCGATCACATGGCCGACATGGGGTTCCTGCCCGTCGTCACCCGCATCCTGAACGCGACCCCCAAGCAGGGCCAGCGCCTCCTCTTCAGCGCGACGCTCGATAACGGCGTAGACAATGTGGTGAAGAAGTACCTCCACAATCCGATCCTGCACTCGGTCGATTCAGCCGAGTCGCCGGTGCCGCAGCTGACGCACCACGTCTTCGAGGTCGCCGGCAAGGAGCAGAAGGAAGCGCTCATCGAGGCACTCGCCTCGGGCACCGCGCGTCGCATCTTCTTCACCCGCATGAAGCACCAGGCGAAGAAGCTCGCGAAGCAGCTCACGGCCCGCGGCATCCCCGCAGTCGAGCTGCAGGGCAACTTGTCGCAGAACGCACGCGATCGCAACCTCGCCGAGTTCGTCAGCGGTGACGCCAAGGTGCTCGTCGCCACTGACGTCGCCGCCCGCGGTGTGCACGTCGACGGCGTCGATCTCGTCGTGCACATCGATCCCCCGGTCGAGCACAAGGCCTACCTGCACCGCTCCGGGCGTACGGCGCGAGCCGGCAACGAGGGCGATGTCGTCACGCTCGTGCTCCCCGAGCAGCGGGGCGAGATGCGCCAGATCATGCGTGCAGCGAAGATCAACGTCAAGCCCCGCTCGGTGAACCCGAACGCAGCAACCGTCGACCCCGAGGTACTCGAGCTGATCGGCGAGGTCGCGCCGCGCGTCGACGCGCGCGAGACCGAGCGCAAGCGCGCTGAGGCTCAGGCCGCGCAGCAGCGGGCCGCCGGCCACAACCCTGCTGGGCAGGGTTCGAGCACGGGTGCCAATGCAAAGCGCAAGCGCAGCCGCGGTGGCCGCGGCCGCGCGTCGGGTGCCGGCAGCGCCGGTGGTCAGGGCGGCCAGCAGCAGGGCCAATCGGGCGACGGACAGGGCCGTCGTTCGGGTGGCCAGGGCCAGGGCGGCCAGCGTCGCGGCCAGGGCGGGCAGCCGCAGGGCGAGCGCGGCGGCCAGCAGCGCAGCCAGGGCGGCCAGGGCCGCTCGGGCGAGCAGCGCGGCGGGGGCGACGGCGCACGTCGTCGCACCGGTCGTCGCGCTCAGGGCGGCGGCAGCAGCACGGTCTACTCCACCAGCAGTTGAAGCCGGTGCGGTGTCCCGCCGCACCGGTGATCTCGACGCCGGGCGAATCCTCTCGTGAGAAGATTCGCCCGGCGTCGTGCATTGCTCCACACACTTTCCGTCCCCGCAGGCACACTTCGCCTCGGATTCGCGTGATCTTCACCCACTCGACGCACGAAATCGGCGATCATCGGCTCGAATTGCGCGGATTTCACGCGTATACTCGCCTGATGGGCGTGTATCGTGATTTGGGGCGGAACCCGGGGGTGTTCCGCGTTTTGGGCTCGCAGCTGCTGGCTCGTTTTCCCTTCGGAATGCTGTCGATCATCGTGCTGCTTCACATTCAGCTCGCCTACGGTGACTACAGTTCTGCTGGGCTCGTGCTCGCGACGCAGAGCATCGGCCAAGCGATTTCTGGCCCGCTGAGCAGCCGTCTCATGGGGCGCTGGGGCATGCGCCCAGTGCTGACCGTCACCTCGATCGCCTGCGCCGTGCTGCTCGTGCTCATCGCCGTCGTGCATCTGCCGCTGGTCATCGTCACCGGCATCGCGCTGCTCGTCGGACTCTCGACCCCGCCGATCACGCCGGCCGTGCGCACCCTGTACCCGAAACTCGTTCCGGGCAAACAGCTCTCCGCGCTCTTCTCGCTCGACGCATCGGCACAAGAGATCATCTGGGTCGTCGGCCCCGTCGTCGCAGTGTTCGTCACCTCGCAGTTCTCAACGACCGCTGGGCTCTGCGTGGCCGCCGGCTTCATGCTGTTGGGCGGCGCGTGGTTCATTTCGAGCCCGGCTCTCGGCACGGTCGTGCTGCCGCCGTCGAAGCGCGGCCTCGGCGCGGTGCTGCGCTACCCCACCGTGGTCATCTCGACCGTCATCGGCTTCTTTCTTGTCGCCTCGTTCGCCGCGATCGAAGCCGGCATTGTCGCCGCCTTCGCGGGGCCGCACGGCGGTCACGGCAGCATGGAATCGGGCATCGTGCTCGCCGTGTTCGCCGGCGGTTCGCTCGTGGGCGGCCTGCTCATCGGCCATCGCGAGATGCGGCCCTGGTCGACTGCGCTGCGCCTGCTCGTCGTGCTCGTCGGTACGCTCGCGTGCCTCGTCAGCCTCAATATCTGGTGGCTCAGCGCGGTGCTCTTCATCGGCGGGCTCGGCACGGCACCGACCTTTGCGGCGATCTCGACCATCGTGAGCTCCACCGTGCGGTTCTCTGAGACTGCGGAGGCCTACGGGTGGATCGGCACCGGCCAGCTCGTCGGTGTGGCCATCGGTTCGGCGCTCGCCGGCGTAGCGATCGACGCGGCGCAGGCACAGGGCGCCATCCTCGTCTCAGCGACGCTGCTGCTTTGCGGCACGATTGTCGCGCTCGCGACGATGAAGTGGATGCCCGATCTGCGCGGCCGTTCGATCGAGCCGCCCACCGAGACCGGCACGCTCACGATTCCGCTCCCCTAACCCGACGGGGTCAGGGGACGCATCGGTAACGATACGGCCACGCGCAGTATTCACACAGCCGCGGACGCTCGACAGCGCGATATTCGCCTCTATCGTGTGACCATGCACCTCCGTCGATCACTGCCCGCGCTCGTCGCGGCCGCGCTCATCATTGCTCCGCTCACCGCATGCACGGCGTTCGGCTCGTCGAGCACCTCCGACGCCTCGGCCGCCGGCGGCTCCACGGCGCTCCTCGACCAGGCCCTGCCCGAGGCCGGAGTGCAGAGCGGCAAGCGAGGCGGCGAACCGAGCAGTGGTGCAGATGCCGCCGGTGAGTCCGTGATCGCGACCGGCGATCTCACGATTGAGATCGCCGACCCCGAAGACGTGGTGGATCGCGCACGCGCGGCAGTCGCAGAGGTCGGGGGCACGATCGAGTCGGAGAACCTGACGCGGGGCGGCGACGGCTTCTCGGAGAGCGCGAGCTTGACCGTACGCGTTCCCGCCGATCGCATGGATGATGCGTTCGAGGCGCTCACCGGCCTCGGCGAGGTCGTCTCGCAGAATCGCTCATCGGTCGACGTCACCGTTCAGCACGTCGACCTGCAGGCGCGGGTCGACGCGTTGCAGGATTCCGTCAAGCGGCTGACGCAGCTGATGCAGGGCGCGGCGTCGACGAGCGAGCTGATCGAAGCGGAGACCGCGCTGTCGCAGCGTCAGCAAGACCTCGATGGGCTGCAGGCGCAGCTCGATGCGCTCGAGGATCAGGTCGACCAGTCCACGATCTTCGTGACGCTGACCGCGCCGAGCACGCTGCCCGGCGGCGGGCCCCAGAACTTCTGGGAAGGCCTGGTCGCGGGGGTCGGCTCGCTCGGAGCCGCCGGTGCCGGCGCACTCGTGCTCATCGCCGTGCTGCTCCCCTGGCTCGTGCTCGGCGGCGCCGTTGCCGGCATCGCCTGGTGGATCGTGCGCTCGGTGCAGCGACGACGCGCACACAGGCGCGAGTCGTAGGAGGTTAGTCGGCGGTCGACGTCGGCACCTCGGGTGCGAGGGTCGCGAAGTCGAGTGCCCTCCCGAGAATGCGTTCGGCGGCACGGTGCCCTGACCGGAGTGCCGCAGTGACGGTCGCCGGATCCTCCGTCCAGGTCGCCTCGCCGGCGAGGTGCAGCACGGCACCGGCCCCCGTTGCGTCACCGATCGGAGTCGCGAGCAGATCGTGCTCCTCCGGTCGTGCCCCGGGCGTCATGAACGCGTATGATCCGCGTGCAAACGGATCGTCGCGCCAGCGCGACACGCGCACGACATCGGGGTCGGTGACGGCGACCCCGTAGATCTCACGCAACGAGGCGAGCACTGACGCAGCAATCTCGTCGTCGCTCCACTCGCGCGTCGCCTTCGCGGCAGGGCCGGCGGCGAACGTCAGCAGTGTCGGCACCCCGTGCAGCCCGGTGAGGTCGTACCAGGAATGCCACCACTCAGCCGCCGGCCCCTGTCGACGCACCGCATACACGCGTTCGTCCCAGAAGCGCTCTGAAAAGCGAAGGAACACCTTTTCGAAGTCGTTCATCTCGAGTCCGGCGAGCGCGTGCGCCACCGGTTCCGGGAGCGCCGGCTCGAT
The DNA here is from genome assembly GCF_001273845.1 of Leucobacter musarum subsp. musarum. GTDB lineage: Bacteria > Actinomycetota > Actinomycetes > Actinomycetales > Microbacteriaceae > Leucobacter > Leucobacter musarum. The sequence goes on along the minus strand of NZ_JHBW01000068.1, from coordinate 10,478 downwards.
GACGAACGCGTCTGATTTGAGCACGCCGACCGGCACGGTCACGACCGCACGGTCGGCGGTGAATTCGGCACGGCTCGTGGTGATCCTAACCCCGCCAGTCGACCAGTCGACGCGCTGCACCGCCTGCTCGAGCCTGATGTCGAGATTGGCGCTGAGACCATGCGCCAACCGGTCGTACCCGTCAGGAAAGACGACCTCGTCGCCGTCGACCTGATCATCGTCGAGCCCGTGCGCGTCCAGCCGCTCTGCCGACGCACCGTACTGCTCTTCAGAGCGGTGACGCAGAAACTCCCGCACGCGCGCGCCGCGTTCGTCGTCCCACTCAAGTGCGGCGAGGGTGCGGTCGATCGCGTCGGCGTAGCTGGCCCCGGCTTCGGCAGCCGCGATCGTCTCGGCGAGTCGCGCATCAGCTGCGTGCACATCCGCGATGAACGCGCTCGTTTCCGCCGCGGTGAGCGGAGCACCATCGACGCCGTAATAAACGATCGACCGGCCGCCCGGCTGATAGCTGCCGACCGTGAATTCGACCGCGCGCATCCCGAACGCGCGCACCACGTCGTAGAGCGGATTGTCATCGATGCCGTGAATCCACGAGGCTCCGACGTCGGTCGCGACCCCGTCGGCGCGCTCGCTCCACGTGCGTCCGCCGATGCGATCGCGCGCTTCGAGCACGACCACCCGCTGCCCGGCGAGCGCGAGAAACCGCGCCGCGGTCAGTCCGGAAACGCCGGCTCCGACAACCACCGTGTCGAATCGCTCCATTGTGACCTCCCGTGCTCCGCCGCGAGACGCCGCGCGCCCCGCTCCTTCGCGTGGTCCTCAGACTAGCGGTGAGCTGCGGGCGAGCGGGAGTGCCCGGGCGCGTCGACGAGCGAGACGGCAGCCAGTTCGCTCGCGAGCGCGTCGAGCCTGGCGCAGAGTTGCGCTTCGTGTTCGCGGTGCTCGGGTCGCCGACGCAGCCACGGAGCGAGCAGTCGAGTGACGGCCGGCATCATGACCAGGGTCATGATCGGCGCGACCACGGTCACCACGATCGCCGATCGAGCAGGAATCGCGACCCCGCCCCACCACGGCAGCATCGTGATGACCCACGACGTTGCCACGTTCACCGGGTACATGCCGATCCAGATCGACAAGACCTTCTTCATCTGCAGCCGCTCACCCATGCGTCTATTCCACGGGAAGTGCGTTACGGGGCCGTCACAGGTCGCGCGCGACTCCGTGAAGACCCCGTAACGGTTCAGGCGATCCGGCCGGCCTACTCGTCGGGAACGAGGATCGGGGTATCGCGGTTGAGGCTCTCGCGCCGGAAGTACGGCTTCGCGTTCGGCCGCAGCCACCAGATGCCGAGCAGCACGAAGCCGAGCAGAATCGCCCCGACGCCGATCACGAAGGCGCCGCCGATACCGAAGATGACGGTGTAGCTGTAATCGACGCTGATCATGTCGATGCACGACTGCACGAACGCGTAGGCGAGCAGGATGCCGCCGAGAGCCGGCAAGATGCCGCGCATCCACAGGTTGCGGGCACTGTCTCGCAGCGTGTCGCGGAAGTACCAGACACAGGCGAACGAGGTGATCGCGTAGTAGAGCGCGACCGCGAGGCCCATGGAGGTGAGCGAATCGGCGAGCATGTCTTCAGACAGAATCGACATGCCGACGTAGTAGACGATCGCCGCCGCCCCCATCACCGTGGTCGAGAACCACGGCGTCTTGAACTTCGGGTGCAGTTCGGCGAACTTCGCGGGCAGCGCCCGGTAGACCGCCATCGAGAGCGTGCCGCGCGCGGTGGGCAGAATGGTCGTCTGTGTCGACGAGGCCGCCGACAGCATCACGCCGAGCAGCAGGAACCAGCCCCACGGCCCGAAGAGCGCGCCGCCCAGCACGGTGAAGACGTCGTCGAGGTTCGCCTCGTTGGTGAGGCCGAAGCCCGTGTCACCGAACCCGGCAAACATCATCACGGCGATCGAGATGCCGACGTACAGCACGATGAGGATCACGATCGTCGAGATCGCCGCCCGCCCCGGGGTCTTCCGCGGGTTCTTCGTCTCCTCGTTCAGCGCGAGGCAGGTATCCCAGCCCCAGTAGATGAAGAGCGCGAGCAGCACGGCCTCCATGAAGCCCGACCACGATGTCAGCTCGCCCGGATTGAACCACTGCCAGTCGAAGGCGATCGACCCGGCGTTGCTGCCGTCGAGTGCGTGCCAGAGCGCCAGCCCGCCGAACAGCACCATCGCGACGATCTGGATCGTCATGAGCACCATTTGCAGGCGCTCGCCGATCTGCACGCCGATGGTGCTCACAAAGGTCATCAGCGCCATGAAGACCACCGAGGTCGCCACGACGATCACGCGGTTGTCGGCGAACTCCTCGTTGCCGAGCAGCAGCCAGAAGTACTTTCCGGTGATCTCCCCGACGTTGGCGAGCACCATCACCGCCGACACCGCGACCGCCCAGCCGCCGATCCACCCCGTGATCGGGCCGAACGCCTTGGCACCCCACACGAACGTCGTGCCGCAGTCGGGCATCTCGCGGTTGAGTTCCTGGTAGGCGAACGCCGCAAAGACCATCGGAATGCAGGCCACGACGAACACGAGCGGCGCCTGCGCGCCAACCGCGACGATCACGTAGCCGAGTGTGGCCGCGAGCGAGTAGAGCGGCGCGGTCGAGGCGAGCCCGATGATGGTCGAGCCGACGACGCCGAGCGCGCCCTGATTGAGTCCCTTGCCAACGTGGATGTGTCCGGTATCGGTGGCATTACTGAGCGTGTGCTTCGCCATTGCAGGCTCCTCCTCGATGAGGTTCGGTACGTCAGCGCTCATCCTATACGCGTCGCCGAAGCTGGCGGAGGGGCGGATGATCCTGCGAGGATGGCGGCAGCCAACCCGAGGAGCTCCGTTGATTCTTCCCGATGCCGCCGTCCCCCTGGTCTTGAAAGCGCTGCGCGCGAATCGCCCCTTCGTCACGGCGCAGGGCGCGCAGGATCGCATCGCCGAACGCGCCCTGCGCCCCGCAAGCTACGCACCGCCGCAGAAGCTGCCGCACGGGGTGCGGGTCGCCGTAGCCCGGTCGGCGGGTTGGCCCATCTATACGGTCTCACCGTCGACGAACGCTCGACCGAGCTCACCGCGTGCCGTCATCGCGTACGTGCACGGCGGCGGCTGGGTGAACGAAATCTCGGGATTCCACTGGCGCCTCATCGCGCAGCTCGCGCACGAGGTCGACGTCGACGTGGTCGTCCCCATCTATCCGCTCGTGCCATTCGGCACCGCGGCAGATTCGCACGACGGCGTCGTCGCGCTCGTCGAGCAGCTGCACGCCGAAGGTCGCACCGTGGGTCTCGTCGGCGACTCGGCAGGCGGGCAGATCGGGCTCTCGGCGGCGCTCACCCTGCGCGACCGCGGCGTCCGCCTGACGCACACCGCGCTCATCTCGCCCGCGCTCGATCTCACCTGGGCGAATCCGCGCATTCCCGAGGTGCAGCCCGACGACCCCTGGCTCGGGGTGCCGGGCGGCGAGGTGCTCGCCGAAGCCTGGCGGGGCGAACTGCCGCTCACCGACCCGATTGTGAGTCCGCTCTTCGGCGACCTCACCGGCCTCGGCCCCGTTAGCGTCTACTCGGGCACCCACGACGTGCTCAACCCCGACGCGCACGTGCTCATCGAGCGACTCGCAGCGGCGGGGGTGCCGCACACCCTGCACGAGGTCTCCGGCCAGGTGCACGTGTACCCGCTGCTGCCCACGCGCATCGGAGCCGCGGCTCGACACGACCTGGTGGCGGAGTTGCGCGCAGCGTTCCGGTGATCCGCCATTCGCCCGGTCACCAGTGACAACTGATTTCGCAGTTTCGAGGCACTTTGACGCGCGAAATGCTCAGCGAACCCCCGGCACATTCGCATGATTTCGACACGTCGGGCGGTAGTGCTCGGTGGTCAGGGTGTGCGAGACTGGGCGTGCACAAACCCCGACGATCACTAAGGAGTGAGTCACCTATGAGCACGTTCGCCGTCATCAATCCGGCTACGGGCGAGACAGTCGCCGAGTACCCCGACGCGACCGCAGAGGAGATCGAGGCCTCGCTCGCGTCGGCCCAGGAGGCCTACCAGAACTGGTCGCGTAAGACCACGGTCGCCGAGCGCGCCGCCCTCGCCAAGCGGGCCGCGGAGCTCTTCGACGAGCGCAAGGACGAGCTCGGCGCGATCATCAACCGCGAGATGGGCAAGCCCCTCGATCAGTCGATCGGCGAGGCCGAGTTCTCCGGCGCGATCACCGCAGCGTTCGCCGACAACGCCGAGAAGTGGCTGGCCGACGAGCAGCTCGAGGTCGAAGACGGCCTGAAGTCGTTCTTCCGCTTCCAGGGCACCGGCGTGATCCTCGGCATCATGCCATGGAACTACCCCTACTACCAGGTCGCCCGCTTCGCGGTACCGAACCTGATTCTGGGCAACACGATCGTACTCAAACACGCCGCGCAGTGCCCCGAGTCGGCACTCGCACTCGAGCAGCTCTTCCTCGACGCCGGGTTCCCGAAGGGCGCCTACGTCAACGTGTTCGCCACGCACGAGCAGCTCTCCGACATCATCGCCGACGACCGCGTGCAGGGCGTCTCGCTGACCGGTTCGGAGCGCGCCGGTGCGATCGTCGCCGCGCAGGCCGGCCAGCACCTCAAGAAGTGCGTGCTCGAGCTGGGCGGCTCTGACGTCTTCCTCGTGCTCGACACCGACGATCTCGACCACGCGGTCGAGCACGCCGTGGGCGGCCGCATGGAGAACACCGGGCAGGCCTGCAACGGTTCGAAGCGCATCGTCGTCATCGACTCGCTCTTCGACGCGTTCGCCGAGAAGTACAAGGCGGCCATCGGTGGCCAGTCGTACGAGGCAGGCGACTTCGGTCCGCTGTCGTCGGCGGCGGCGACCAGCACCCTGACGAAGCAGGTGCAGGGCGCGATCGATCAGGGCGCCGAGTTGCTCGTGGGCAACAACACCCCCGACGGCAACCTCTACACCCCGTCGATCATCACGAACATCACCCCGGCGATGGACGTATACAGCCAGGAGCTATTCGGCCCCGTTGCGCAGCTCTACAAGGTGTCGAGCGATCAGGAGGCGATCGATCTCGCCAACTCCTCGCCCTACGGCCTCGGCTCGGTCATCATCTGCGACGATCTCGATCGCGCGGAGCAGGTCGGTAACCAGCTCGACGTGGGCATGGTGTTCATCGGCGGCGCCGGCCTCGAGGGCGCAGACGTACCCTTCGGCGGCGTGAAGAAGTCGGGCTACGGCCGTGAGCTCGGCAAGGTCGGCATGCTTGAGTTCGCGAATAAGAAGCTCTTCCGCTTCGCCGCGAAGTAAGCCCTTCGGCTGCTGACTCGTGCAGCGGCCAGCTTGACTGAGGCCCCCGGATTCGATGCGATCCGGGGGCCTCAGTCATGTGCGCAGTGCGGTGCGGGCGAGCGCGGCGCGGGTCAGCGCTCGAGCAAGAACTCGGCGAAGTACGCCGCGACGCCCGCCGGATCGTCGAGCGGCAGAATCGCCGAGACGTACTGATCGGGGCGCACGATCACGACGGCGCCGTCACGGCTGATGCCTCGGGCGTCGAAGATGTCGTCGTCGGGATGCGCTGCGTAGACCTTCTCGTAATCGGTGAGCCCGAACGGGCCCGACGCGGGCAGGAAAAGCTTCGAGACGCGCTCGAGATCGACGCCGTGGTGGTGCTGCTGGTACACGGCTTTGACGTCGAAGATCGCGTCGATGTCGGCTGCTTCCGGCGTGAATCGGGCGAGCGGGGAGTCGGCGGAGTCGAGTATCCAGGCCGCCCAGTCATCGAGTCGCTCGCCGGTCGCGTCAGCGAAGGCGTAGACGCGGAAGCGGCCGTCGGCACGATGGTGATGGCCGAGGTGGATATCGACCGCGTCCGAGACCCGCGTCGTGAGCACGGACTTGAAGCGCTTGCCCAGCGTAAAGCCGCTCGCGAGCTCCTGGTGCACGTCGTTCCCGATGAGCATCGACTCGGTGTATTCGGTCATGAAGCCCGCCGGGAATTCGGCCGTGCGCACGTAGAACTCCTCGACCTCGCCGGGGTTCTCGAACTCCTCCGGCTTCTTCGCCATCAGCGTCGACCACTCGTGGTCGAAGTCGATGAGGTTCTTGGAGGTTACCCAGCGCTCGTCGGAGTACGTCTGCAGCAGCGAATCCGGGCTACGCCCTTCGAGCACGTAGCCGAGTTTCCAGCCCAGATTCCACCCATCTTGCATCGACACGTTCATGCCCTGCCCCGCCTTGGCGCTGTGCGTGTGGCAGGCGTCACCCATCAAGAAGACTCGGCCCTTGCCGTCGGGCGACGTCGCGGCGTCGTCGAACCGGTCGGTGAGCCGGTGCGCGACCTCGTACACGCTGTGCCAGGGCACGTCTTTCACATCGAGCGTGTAGGGGTGCAGGATCGCGTTCGCTCGGGCGATGACGTCTTCGAGGGCGGTGCCGCGCACCTTCCCCGCATCGTGCTCGTCGGTTTCGCCCAGGTCGACGTAGATGCGCGCGAGGTGGTTGCCCTCGCGCGGGATGTGCAGGATGCTTCCGGCCTGCGAGTGGATGATGCACTTCTTCCGGAAGTCGGGGAAGTCGGTGACGGCGAGCACGTCCATGACACCCCAGGCGTGCAGCGAGGTCGAGCCGGCGAGTGTGCCGCCGATGGCCCGGCGCACGCTGGAGCGGGCACCGTCGGCGCCGACCACATACTTCGCGTGCACGATAACGGTCTCACCCGCGTCGTCGTTGGTCTTCTCGGCGTTGATGCCGGCTCCGGTGTACCCCGTGATGCGACGCAGCATCACGGTGACCGGGTACTCCCCCTCGCCCGTCACTTCGAGGCCCACGAACTCGTATCCGTAGTCGACGTCGCCGCGGGCCGGCGCTCGACGCGCGTACTCGGCGAAGTAGTCGATCACCCGAGCCTGATTCACGATGAGGTGCGGAAACTCACTGATGCCCTTCGGGTCGTCGGGCGTGATCGAACTCCGCACGATGTTCCCCGGGTTTTCGGGATCAGGGCTCCAGAAATCGGTCTCCGTGATTCGGTAGGCCTCCTGCGTGATCTGCTGGGCGAACCCGAACGCCTGGAACGTCTCGACGCTGCGCGCCTGGATGCCGTCGGCCTGGCCCAGCACGAGTCGACCGTCGCGACGCTCGACCACTCGCGTCACGACGTTCGGGAACTGTGCGAGCTGCGCCGCCGTGACGATGCCGGCGGGGCCCGAACCGACGATCAGCACGTCGATGTTCTCGGGCAGATCTGCGGGGCGGTCGAGGCCGACACCGGCCGCGGGAAGAATGCGGGGGTCGGTGGACACGTAGCCGTGGTGGTGGAACTGCACTGTTTCTCCTCACTGCCCGACGGTGTAGCCGCCGGGAGCGTGTTCTATAATTGAACACGCAGTCTGAATACTGCACAGCAAGAATATGTGGCGACTGCGCCGTGCGCAACACGCGAACCCAAACGATCCGAGAGAATGGACGCATGACCCCTCAGAGCGACGCCGCACCCGAGACCGAGGCGAGCACCGCTCCGGGCACGACCGCCGGTGCGGCCGGCGGTACCGGCGGCACTGCCGGCTCGCAGACGCTCTCCCGGGGCCTCCGCGCGCTCGAATTGCTCGCCGAGGCCGGCACACCGATGTCGATTGCCGAACTTGCTTCCGGCCTCGGCGTGCACCGCTCGAACGCGTACCGGATCCTGCGGTCGCTCGAGGAGCGCCGATTCGTCGCACGCAACGAAGCCGGCCACATTCGGCTCGGCCCGAAGCTCATGGTGCTGGCGCGCGGAGTCGCCCCCGCGCTGCACACCGCCGCGATGCCCGTGATCACCGAAGTCGCCTATGAACTCGGCATGACCACATTCGTGACCGTGCTCGACGCCGACGAGGTCGTCACGCTCGTCACCGCCGAGCCGTCGAACGTCGCCGCGACTATCGCCCGCAACCCCGGCGTGCGCCACCCGCTGCATCGCGGCGCCCCCGGACACGCAATCGAGTCATCGTTGACGCGCGCCGAGCGCAAGGCGTACCTCGGCGAACCCGAGATGAGCAAGTCGGGCAGCGAGGCGCGGCGCAACGGCTACGCAATCAGTCGAGCCGAAGTGATCGATGACGTCACGGGCATCGCGGTGCCGCTGCGCATCGCCGGCGAACCTCCCGCAGCGATCGCCGTCGTGCACTTCAAAGTGCCCGATACGATCGGCGAGGTTGTCGATGCGCTCCAGGAAGCCGCCGAGCGCATCGCGCAGAGTTACCGCTAGGCACGGCGATCAGGGCCGCGAAACGCCGCTCTGCCATCGCGAGAACCACTGAGCACCGAACGCGATCCGCCAGTATGATGAGATCGTCCAGTTCGGTCGGTTCACCCCGACCCGGCCGGAGAAGGCGCTCGAAAAAGGGGCGCTGCTGCTGAGCGAAGCCGCCGGCGAGACATACACGGTTCCCTGTATTTCGTGTCCCTCCCGAAGGATCTGTGATGTCTGACACCACTCTGGTGCGCGCGCTCGCGACCGCACTCGCACCCCACTCCGCCGCCTCGTTCGGCCTCATGGGCAACGGCAACGCCCACCTCATCGAGCAGTTGAACGCGCTCGGCCTCCGATACGTCGCGGTGCGCCACGAGGCCGGCACCGTCGCCGCCGCCGATGCCTACACCCGCGTGAGCGGCAAGCTCGCGATCGCGACCACCACCTATGGCGCCGGCTTCACCAACGCGCTCACCGCACTCGCCGAGGCGGCGCAGGCGCACACCCCCATGCTCGTCGTCGTCGGCGACGCGCCCAGCACGGGCCCGCGCCCGTGGGACGTCGACCAAGAAATGCTCGCGGCCGCCCTCGGCATCCGCACGCACACCCTCTCGGTAACGAACATCGAACGCACGGTGGATCGCGCGGTCGCCTACGCGCTACGCGTGCGCCGGCCTGTGGTCCTCGCGATCCCCTACGATCTTGTCTCTTCGGCTGTCGCAGCACCTGCCGCACTCGTGACTTCCGTGGTATCCGGTGCGCCCGCCGTGCCGGCTCACGGCATCGACCTCGACGATCCCGCGGTCATTGCGGCACTCTCAGCATCGGTCGCAGGGTCGGCGGTGGCTGCAGCGTCCGCGTCCGCGTCGGGTTCGGGGCAGGCCTCAGCGGCGACTGCCTCCGGCTCCGGCTCCTCGAGCGCCCTCGCTACCGGCCCCGCAACATCGTCGACCTCGATCGTGCAGATGCGGCCCGCAGACCACCAGGTCGAGGCCGCCGTGCGCGCACTTCTGGGCGCCGAGCGCCCCCTCCTCATCGCCGGCCACGGCGCGCACCTGGCAGGCACCTCCGCTGCGCTCGGCAAACTGGCCGACGCGCTCGGTGCCATCACGTCCTCGACCGCACTCGGACGCGGGCATTTCCCGGCGTCGCAGTTCGATCTCGGCGTGACCGGCGGATTCGGCCAGCACGCCGCCATGGAGCTCGTCGAGACCGCAGACGTCGTACTCGTCGTCGGCGCCAGCCTCAACCAGTTCACGATGCGCTTCGGCGATCTCTTCGGCGCGGGCACCACCGTGCTGCGCGTCGACACGGAACAGGTTGCCGCCCCGAAGACCAACCGACCGATCACCCACCAGCTGCTCCAGGGCGACGCGCTCGAAACGGTCGAACGTATCCTCGCGGGCGTGACCGCGGTGCGCGGGGCCGGCGCTGGATGGCGCGACCGCGTCGCCGGGCTTGAGCCCGATGGGGCGCTGCGCGCGCGCAGCGCCGGCATCTCGAGCGGGCTGTGCGCCGATGGGCGCCTCGACCCCCGTGCAGTCGCTGCGCGCCTCGGGGAGCTTCTGCCCGCGGAGCGCCACGTGACCACCGATGGCGGGCACTTCCTCGGATGGGCGAACATGTACTGGCCGGTGGAGTCGCCCGAGCGCATGATCATGGTGGGCACGGCCTACCAAACGATCGGCCTGGGGTTCTCGACGGTGGCCGGTGTGGCCGCCGCAGCGCCCGGAACCACGACGGTGCTCAGCACGGGCGACGGCGGCGGCCTGATGGCGCTCGCCGACCTCGAGACGGCGATCCGCACGGCGTCGAGCTCCGTCATCGTGGTCTGGAACGATGGCGCGTACGGCGCCGAGGTGCACCTGTACGGCGCGATGGGTCTCGACGAGGGCCCCATGCTCATCCCCGATGTCGACTTCGCTGGGATGGCGTCGGCGCTCGGCGCGACCGGCGTGCGCGTGCGCGGCCTCGACGACCTCGATGCGCTGCGCACCTGGTCGGAGAACGGGGCGTACGGCACGATCCTGCTCGACTGCCGGGTCTCGCGCAGCGTCGTTGCCGAGTACCAGCGTGAGATCCAGCGCGTGAACGGCCTCGACATCCCCGACGCGGAGTAGGTACTGCGGCGTGGGGTGGGCAGACGCCCACCCCACGCCCCGCCCCCACCCCCCACCCCACCCCGACCTCTTCGCGACCCCACCC
>NZ_JHBW01000067.1 GCF_001273845.1 Leucobacter musarum subsp. musarum | reverse complement strand
AACGACCACCTGAAACCGCCCCGGGAAACGTACCGCAAAATAGAATTTCTCCTGTGCAACGAAAGGCGCGGAGCCCCTGGCGCGAGCCCCGGGCCCCGCGCGTTCGCGCCCGGGGCTCTACTCGAGGCGGGGCACGGGCACCGTGTCGTCGGAGGCCGGGGCGCCTGGCAGGTCGACGCGGAACGTCGCACCGCCACCTGGCGTCTCGTGGACGCTGACGGTGCCCCCGTGGGCGTCGACGATCGACCGCACGATGGCGAGGCCGAGACCCGAGCCGCCGGTTTCGCGGTTGCGCGACGTATCGGCGCGCCAGAAGCGTCCGAAGATCTTGTCTCGGATCTGTTCGGGCACGCCCTCACCGTGGTCCACGATCTCGAACCGGGCGACGGGCTTACCGTCAGGCTCAGGAGTGGGCGTCGACACCACGAGCTCGATGGGGCCGCCGTCGGGGGTGTGCCGCATCGCGTTGCCGAGCAGGTTCGTCATGAGCTGTCGAACCTTGTGCTCGTCGCCGATTACCGAGGGCTCGGCGGGGTCCGCGACCACCGTCACCTCGCGGTCGGGCGCCTGCGCGCGCGCATCGAGCGCGGCGTCCGTTGCCAGTTGGTTCAGCGGCAGGTGCGCGAGCTCGAGCGGGCGGCGTTCGTCGAGGCGGGCGAGTGCGAGCAGATCCTCGACGAGCGAGGTCATGCGGATCGCTTCCTTCTCGATGCGCTCCATCGCCTGTGAGATGTTCTCGTCTTCTTGCAGTGCGCCCATGCGATACAGCTCGGCGTACCCGCGCACCGAGACCAGCGGCGTGCGCAGCTCGTGGCTGGCATCTCCGATGAAGCGGCGCATGCGTTCGATGGTGCGGGCCCGGTCTTCGAGCGATCCGTCGAGCCGGTCGAGCATGATGTTCAACGATTGACCGAGGTGCCCGACCTCGGTGTGCGGGCTCGAGATCATGATGCGCTTGGAGTAATCGCCGCGAGCGATCTCGAGCGCGGTACGCTCGACCTCGGCGAGCGGGAGGAACGTCGCCGTGACGAGCAGGCGCGTGAGTGCGGCGCCGAGCAGAATCACCGCGATGCCGAACCCGGTGAAGATGATGATGTATTGCGCCACCGTCTGCGTGACGGGCGCAGTCGAGATGGCGACGAGCAGTGCGCCGCCGACCTGGCCCTTCTCAGTGATCGGCTTCACGACGCCGTTCCACTTGGTGCCATCCGCCGCGTAGAGCGGCACGATGCCGTTCGCCAGCTCATGCAGCACGGCGTCGGTCGAGAGCACGCCTTCGGGCACCACCGGCACGCTCTTGTCGTCGGCGCTCAGCGTGTTGTCGCGCACGATGTTGCCGTACGAATCGAGCTGAGCGACGTAGTAGCCCTGCGGTGCCTGCGTGATGTCTTGCGCACGCAAACCGTTGACATTTGCCAGCGGGCCGAGCGCATTGGTCGGGTCGGCGCGCAGACGCTCAAGCGCCTGCGTCTGATTCGAGCTCAGCATGGGCTGCAGCACGGCGAGCGTGCCGACCCCCGCGACGATCAACCCGAGAAAGAGGATGAAGACCGTGACGCCGGTGATCTTCGCGCGGAGCGAGATGTCGGCCCAACGCTCGGTCCAGTTGGGCCGAGCCACGCTACTTCGCTTCGGTCTTCAGCATGTACCCGAAGCCGCGCTTGGTCTGGATCAGTGAATCCTCGGTGAGCGGATCGAGCTTGCGACGCAGATACGAGATGTACGACTCCACGATGCCGGCGTCGCCGTTGAAGTCGTACTCCCACACATGATCAAGGATCTGTGCCTTCGAGAGCACGCGGTTCGCATTCTGCATCAGGTAGCGCAGCAGCTTGAACTCAGTGGGGGAGAGCTCAACGGAGGCGCCCTGCACGGTGACCTCGTGCGTATCCTGATCCATCGTGATGGGCCCGACGCTGAGCACCGAATCCTCATCCTCCTGGATCGTGCGACGCAGCACGGCCTTGATGCGGGCGATAATCTCATCCAGGCTGAACGGCTTCGTGACGTAGTCGTCACCACCAACAGTGAGACCCTCGACCTTGTCTTCCGTGTCGTCTTTTGCCGTCAGGAAGATGATGGGGGCGGTGTAGCCGGCAGATCGCAGCCGCTTCGTCACGCTGAACCCGTTCATGTCGGGCAGCATGACATCGAGCACGATGAGGTCGGGTTCCTCTTCGAGCACGGCCGAGATGGTCTGCGCGCCGTTGCCGACCGCGCGCACTCCGAACCCGGCGAAGCGCAAGCTCGTGCTGAGCAGCTCGCGGATGCTGGGTTCGTCGTCGACGATGAGAATCCGGGGTCCCTTTGGCTGAGTGTTCATGCGTCTCAGTCTCTGATTGTTTGCTATGAAGTGGCTGGAAATGATTGCGGATCGGGGCCCAAGCGTGTTCGCGCTGAGCGCACGCGCCGACCTCCCGTTAGGCGTCGACCGCTCACTCTGCGACGAGCTCGTGCGCCCAAGGCGGATTCGCCCCGACGCGCGATGAAGTGATGCCGGCGGCGCGGACGGCGAACTCGAGTGCGCGGGTGACGTCGTCGCGATCCGGCACCGACGTCGATCGCAGCAACGCCGCGAGCGGACCGTCGAGCACTGCGGCCAGGAGGGCGGCCATGAACGAGTCGCCCGCTCCCACCGTGTCTGCGACGACGATGCTCGGGGCGGGCGCGGTGAAGGCGTCGGTGGCGGTGCGGGCGAGGCACCCCGCCGCGCCGCGCGTCAGTACCGCGAGCTTCGCACCGAGCGACACGAAGTGCTCGAGCACGTCGTCGGCCGACTTCCCGGGGTACAGCCACTCGGCGTCTTCGTCGCTCAGCTTCACGATGTGGCTCGCAGCGGCGAGTGATTCGACCTGTCGCAGTGTGTCGGCGTGATCGACCATGAGTGCGGGGCGGATGTTCGGATCGTAGCTGAGCAGGGCGTCTGCCGCGGAGGCGAAGGCGCGCACAACCGTGTCTGATCCCGGTGCGAGAACGGCGCCCAGTGACCCGGTGTGCACCAGTTCGACGCCGTCGAGCGGGGTCTCGGGGAGAGCAGAGTCGAGCGTGAACTCGTACTGCGCCTGTCCGGCCTCGTTCAGCACCACCTCTGCCCGAGATGTCGTGGCGCCGGTGACGGGTTCGGGGAACGCGACATCAGAAGCGCGCAGGTGCTCGGCGATCAACGCTCCGTGCGCGTCGTCGCCGAAGCGAGCCGCCAGGCGCGTGGGGACCCCGAGCCGGCTGAGCCCGACGGCAACATTGAGTGGCGATCCGCCGGGAAACGCGGTGCCGTCGATCACATCGACGAGGGCTTCGCCGAAGACGACGGCGCGGGGACTCTGGGGTGGTCGGGTGATGCCCGAAGCTGCATTGCTCATCAGAGCGCAGTGTACCCGCCATCGATGACGATGGACTGCGCCGTCACGTAGGACGAGGCGTCCGAGGCGAGAAACACGACGAGCCCGTGGAGGTCGCCAGGGTCGCCCATGCGGCCGAGCGGGATGCGCGACGTCCAGTCGGCGGCGAGCTCGGGGTTCGACTCGGTGAACTGCTTCGTCATGTCCGAGAGAAAATACCCCGGTGCGATTGCGTTGACGCGAATGCCGTTGCCTGCCCACTCGACGGCGAGTGACCGGGTGAGATGATCGACTGCCGCCTTGGACGTGTTGTAGGCGGTTTGCTGCTGCGGCACGTTGACGACCTTGGCCGACATCGATGAGACGAGGATCGCCGAGCCCGGCATCTCTGCGGCCATCAGGCGGCGCGCGAACACCTGGGCGACGAAGAATGTGCCGTCGACGTTGATGGCCTGCAGGCGGCGCCACTGGGCCGCATCGATGTCGACCGCCGCTTCGAGCAGCGTGATGCCCGCAGCAGTGAGCAGAATCTGCGGTGTTCCGATCTCCGCGGTGACACGGTCGAAGGCCGCCTCGATCTGGTCGGGATCGGTCACGTCGGTGGTGATGCCGATCGCGCGCACGCCAAACTTCTCGGCCAGTTCCTCTGCGTGCCCGGATACCTCTGGGAGTATGTCGAGCAGAGCGACGTGAACTCCCTGACCAGCGAGGGCTTCTGCGAGAGAGAAGCCGAGGCCACGCCCTCCGCCGGTGATGACGGCGGTGCGCCCGCGCAGATCTTCGAACTTCATGAATCGCTCCTCTGTGCGGAATCGGTTGGGGTGGCGTCGGCGATCAGTGCTTGGGCCATGATCGCGTCGCAGGCGAGGGAATGGACGAGGCCGCTCCGCAGCGCTGCCCGCACAGCGACGAATTTGAGCGGGCCGCCTGCGACGGCGAGAACATGGGGGACGCGGCGGAGTCCGTCAGCGTCGATGCCGATGCTCTGTTCCGTGGCTTGCTCGATGACCTGTCCATCGACGTCGAGGAGCACGGCACCGAGGTCGGCGCGGACGCCGGCCTCGAGCAGCGAATCCCTGATTCCGAGTTGATCGGCGAGCATCGACACCTGCGAATCTTCGGGGTTCCAACTCCCGATGCCGACGACGGCGGTGGTGACCTCGGCGAAACGCGAGAAGGTGTCGCGGGCCGCAGGTTCATCGCGCAGCAGCTCAGCCGATTCTGCGGTACGGGTGAGCAGCGGGGCGAGGAGGGCGTGTGGGGTGCCGCCGGAGACGCGTGCGGCGCGACGAACGAGTTCGACGCCGCTCTCGTGCAACCCTGCTGCGACTCCCTCGAGCTGCACCACGTCTACCGGCGGCAGCTGTTCACAGGCTCGCACCATTTGCCGGAGGGTGCGGCCGGCTGCGAGTCCGAGCACCTCACCCGGACGGAGGACCTCCTCGAGGAGTCGTGCAGCGGCGGTACCGAGCCGCTCCTTCATCGTGGTGTCTGCGCCGCTGGGTGCGTGTACAACAATTGCGTGACGAAGTGAGTACGCGCTGCGCAGCTGTGCGGAGAGTGTCAGGTCGATATCGTCGGGCGACGCGATCTCGAATCGGACGACCCCGCGCTCTCGCGCTTGCTCGAGCAGGCGGGCGACGACGAACCTCGAAATGCCCAGCTCATCAGCGATTTCAATGCGCGAGAGTCCATCAATGTAGTGGCGCGTCGCCACCAGGGCCATGCGTCGCTCGGATTCGCTCATCGGGCACTTTCGTTGGGCTGGTGGTGCGGGTCATCATGACTGTAGCACCGCTCAAATGTGCGTAAGTGTTTCTCAGATGTTACAACTCATGATAGAAACCTATACGGGCCGCGAACGCTGCGGCCCAGAGCCGGAACGACGAGAAACCTCCGCTCGCCGTGGAGAGAGGTGCATGCATCATGAGTGACTTGCAAGCCAACGAGCCTGCGACCGCAACTGCGGGCGCGCTGCTCGAGTGCGCGGGCATCATCAAAGGCTTCGGTGGAGTTCCGGTGCTCCGCGGAATCTCGCTGACGCTGGAAGCAGGCACGATCACCGCACTCGCGGGTGAGAACGGCGCCGGCAAGTCCACGCTGATGAAGATCGCATCGGGCCAGTACCGCCCCGATGCCGGCACCGTGCACGTGCAGGGCACACCGCTTCCCGCAGGCAATGCGCAGGCCGCGCACCGTCTCGGTGTCGCGATCGTTCCGCAGGAGCTTGCCTCGATCCTCGAGCTCTCCGTCTACGAAAACCTCTTCATCGGGCGTGAACTGCGGGGGCCGCTCGGGTTGCGCCGCGGCGCGATGATCGATGAGGCGCGGGATCAGCTCGCGGTGTTCGGCCTCGACATCGACCCGCGCACGCGTATGGGTGACCTGCCCGTCGGAATTCGCCAGATCATCGAGATCGTCAAGGCGACGAACACCGGCGCCAGCGTGATCCTCCTCGACGAGCCGTCGAGCGCGATCTCCGAGCGCGAGGTCGGCCGATTGCTCGAGGTCATGGACATGCTGCGCAAGCGCGGCGTTGCGCTGCTCTTCACGACGCACAAGATGGAGGAGATCCGTGCGATCGCCGACCGGGTCATCGTGCTGCGCGATGGTGACCTGGTCGAGGATCAGCCGCTCGCGAACCTCACTGACGACGACATCGTGACGGCGATGATCGGACGCGAGCTCGAGGACCTCTTCCCCGACCGGGGCGTTCCCTCTGATGAAGTGCTGCTCGAACTCGATGCGCTGCAGGTTGCGGGCGCTGCCGAGCCCATCACGCTGAGTGTGCGCCGCGGAGAAATTGTGGGCCTGGCCGGGCTCGTCGGGGCCGGTCGCACTGAGCTCATGGAGACCGTCTTCGGCGTGCGCCGCTCCGAGAGCGGCCAGGTGCGCGTGCGCGGCGCGAAGGTGAAGCCTGGGGAGCCGTCAGCCGCGATCAACGCCAAGATGGCCCTCGTGCCTGAGGACCGCAAGGGGGCCGGAGCCGTACTGCCGATGTCGGTACTCGACAACGGCACGCTGCCGGGCCTCGGCCAGTTCTCGATCGCCGGCTTCCTGCGCCAGCGGGTGCGCCGAGCGAAGATCTCAGAGGTCATGGATTCGGTGCGCCTGCGCAGCCGTGGCCTCGATCAGTCGCTGGAAACGCTGTCGGGCGGCAACCAACAAAAGGTCGTGCTCGCCCGGTGGCTCACCGACGACGTCGACGTTCTGCTGCTCGACGAGCCGACGCGCGGCGTCGACGTCGGTGCGCGCAGCGAGATCTACCGCATCATCGTCGACCTGGCGGCGAGCGGCATGGCCGTGCTGATGGCGTCGAGCGATATGCCCGAGATCCTCAGCCTGTCGCACCGCGCGCTCGTGCTGCGCGACGGCGCTGTCGCCGGAGAGCTCTCCGCCGACGACCTCTCCCGCGCCGAGGTGCAGGACCGAATCTTCCGCCTCGCCAGCGGACTCGAAGCCACTGAAGCGGGAACGGCCGCCGAGGCCCCGCGAAAGGACGCATGACATGTCGAACCCGACGAAGACTGAAGTGATGCGGACGGTGTCCGAGAGCGGCGATCTGCGCCGATTCTCGGCCCCCTGGTTCCGCGAACTCGCGATCCGCTACGCGATGGTGATCGTGATGCTGCTCATCATCGCCTTCTTCCTCTACCGCAGCGCGCGCTTCGGCACCGTGGACAATGTGACGACGATTCTGATCGCCGCCGCTCCGTTCGCGCTCATCGCGCTGGGGCAGACGCTCGTGATTCTCACGGGCGGCATCGATCTGTCGGTCGGCAGCGTGATCGCGCTGAGTGCGATGGCGGCGGCCGTTACGGCGAAGGCCGCGCCGGATCAGCTCTGGCTGGCCCCGGTCGTCGCCGTGGCCGTCGGGTTCGCCGCGGGGTCGGTCAACGGCTTCGTGGTCTCGGTGATGAAGGTGCCTCCGTTCATCGCCACGCTCGGCATGCTCACGCTCGCCAGCGGCCTGGCATTCGTGCTCGGCGACGGCGCCCCCATCAACGGCCTCCCCGCCGACTACGGTCAGTTCGCCAACACGCGCGTCTTCGGCCTCACCGTTCCCGTGATCCTGATGATCATCGCGATCGTCGGCTTCGGTCTCATCATGCGTCGCACGAGCTACGGCCTGCGCGTCTACGCCGTCGGCGGCAACCCGCTCGCCGCGCAGATCGCCGGTGTGAAGACGGGCCGCGTGCTCTTCAGCGTCTACGCCATCAGCGGCGCGCTCGCCGGGCTCTCGGGCATCATGCTCTCGTCGCGAGTGATCAGCGGATCGCCGAACCTCGGTCAGGGGTACGAGCTCGACGCGATCGCCGCCGTCGTCATCGGCGGCGCCAGCCTCATGGGCGGTCGCGGCACCGTCTGGGGCACCGCGCTCGGTCTGCTGCTGATCCAGACGCTCAACAACGGCCTCGACATCCTGACCGTCCCCGCCTACTGGCAGGACGTGATCAAGGGCGTGCTGATCGTCGCCGCCGTGGCGGTCGACGTCTGGGCCAGTAAGCGACGGCGATCCTAAACGTCGCCGTGCCTCGCGGATGAGGCACGGCGCTCCCTCTCACCGCACTACCCAACACTGAAATGGAGTTCCCCATGAAGTTCACCTCCCGAATGACCCGCAGCTTCGCGGTCGTCGTGGCCGGCGCGGCAGCGCTGTCGCTCGCGGCTTGTGGCGCCGGCGATCCTGCAGCGCAGCAGGGCGCGGATGACAGCGGCAAGGAGCGCGTCACCATCGGTGTCAGCGTCTACGACATGTCTTCCTTCATCACCGAAGGCAAGGAAGGCATCGACCGCTACGCCGAAGACAACAACATCGAGATCCTCTGGAACGTCGCGAAGATGGACGTTTCCACGCAGGCGACCCAGGTCGATCAGTTCATCCAGGCCAAGGTCGACGCGATCATGGTCGTGCCGGTGCAGGCTGACACGCTGCAGCCCCAGGTTGCCGCGGCGAAGGAAGCCGGCATCCCCTTCCTCGACGTCAACGCGACCCTCAACAACGAGGACGTCGCCGGCAGCGTGCAGCCCGATGACGTGGCCGCAGGTGCTCAGGAAGCCGAGATGATGATGGACGAGCTCGGTGGCAAGGGCAACGTGGTCATTCTGCAGGGCCCCCTCGGCGGCTCGGGCGAGATCAACCGCGGCGCCGGTATCGACCAGGTGCTTGAGAAGAACCCCGACGTCAAGGTGCTCGCCAAGGACACCGCGAACTGGAGCCGCGACGAGGCCGTCAACAAGGTCAAGAATTGGATCTCGGCATTCGGCGATGACATCGACGGCGTCATCTCGCAGAACGACGACATGGGCCTCGGCGCCAAGCAGGCGCTGCGCGAAGCCGGCATGGACGATGTTCCGGTCGTCGGAATCGACGGCATCGAGGATGGCCTGAACGCCGTCAAGAGCGGTGACTTCATCGGCACCTCGCTGCAGAACGGTACCGTGCAGCTCGCGACCGGCGTGGCCGTCGGCGCGGCGATCGCTCGAGGTGAAGACGTGGACAACAACCTCGTCTACACCATGCCCCCCATCACGAAAGAGAACGTCGAGGACGCGCTCGATCACGTGGTCAACGATCGCCCGGCCTTCCTCGACGGTCTGAGCGACCTGATCGCCGAGAACCTCAAGACCGGCGATATCGCCTACGAGGGTCTTCCCGGCCAGGAAAAGTAACACATGATCAGCGGCGGTTCGCTCCCGGGCAGGGGAGCGGGCCGCCGCTGTCAGTTTCCGTGCGGAGCAGCGAGTAGCGAGAGTGCTGAAGCGCGATCGGTGATGAGCGTCGTGACGAAGCCGGCGCGCAAGACCGCGCGCAGTGCCGCGTGCTTCTCGGCGCCGCCGGCCACAACGACGATCTCGGGGATGCTCCGCAGCACCGAGAACGGAATCGCGATGGTGCGGTCGTCGAGCGCGGAAACACGTTCTCCCGCTTCGTCGAAGAGCGAGGCGCCGACGTCGGCGCGCACGCCGCTCGCGATCAATGCCTGCGCCTCGGGTTCGGTGATCGAGTCGACGAGCTGCGACACCACGGGAACCCAGCTCCCGAGCGCGAGCATGGCGCGCGTCACCTCGGGCATGCGTGCCAGTGTCTCGGCGACGCCGGTCTGCCGCTCGAGTACGGTAGCGGCCTCGGCATCGGAGGCCACGAGGGGGACATACAGCGGTGCGGGGGCACCCGTCGAGATCGCACTGACCGCGCGCACCAGATCGCCTGCGGTCTCGCCGGGCGGGCCCGAGAGTCCGGTGAGCTGCACGACGTCGCAGACGGGCAGGGCGTTGAGGTGGCGTGGGATCGCCCCCAGTGTTCGACCGCTCGCGAATCCGAGCACTTCGCCGGCGCGCACCGATGACTCGAGATACTCGGCGGCAGATCTGCCCAACGCGTCGTGCAGTTCGGTGGTTTCTTCGCCATCGTCGGGGAGGGTCACGCATCTGATCTCGCGCAGCCCGTATCGCCGCTGCAGTTCGGCGACTTCATCGCGCGCGAGAGCCTGGGGGTCGCCGATGCTGATGCGCAGCACACCGAGTTCGCGGGCCTCGGTGATGAGGCGGGCGACGCGGAATCGAGACATGCCGGTTCGTGCAGCGAGCTCGACCATCGGCACGTCGTTGATGAAGTGTTCGCGGGCGACGTGGGCCATTTCGACGAGTCGGTTGGGGCCGGGCTCCATGGGCGTCTCCTCTCGAGGGGTCATCCTCTCACATCGCGGGGTTCGCGCCGGGCCGATCGCCCTGCACGAAGTCGCCTCATTCCGCCCGAGGCGATAGAATGAATGCAACAAATGAGAGATTAGGTCAATCATATGAGCGCAACCGCAGCAGACCTCGTGCAGCACGCCAGAGACGCGATCCTTCGCGAATCTCAGGCCCTCGCCAATCTGGCCGAGCAGATCGATGTCGACTTCGCCGAAGTCGTCGACGCCGTACAGCGCTGTACGGGCAAGATCGTGACCACGGGCGCCGGCACCTCGGGCATCATGGCCGAGCGCCTCGCCCATCTCCTGTCGGTGTCGGGCACCCCGTCGTTCTATTTGCCGTCGCAGGATGCGCTGCACGGCGGCATGGGCGCGGTCACACCAGACGATCTCGTCATCGCCTTCTCGAAGGGCGGCCAGTCAACCGAGCTCACTCAGCTCGCGGAGCGCCTCGTCGAGCGCGGCACCGACGTCATCGCGGTCACGGAACGTCCGGATTCGCCGTTCGCCGCCGCCGCGTCGCGGGTGGTGCACATTACGACCGACCCGCTCGAGGCCGATGCCGGTGGGCTCATCGCCCTCGGCAGCACGCTCGTCGCGGGAGCCTGGGGTGACGCGCTCACGGTGACGCTGATGGGTCTGCGCGGATTCAGCTGGGAAGAGGTCGTGCAGATCCACCCCGCGGGAATCGTGGGCCAGCAGCAAGATCTGCCCGACGCCGTCTCGGTTCCGGTGCAGGAGGCGCAGGCATGATCTCGGTCGTGGCCGGCGTCGACACGTCGACCCAGTCGTGCAAAGTCGAGTTCTTCGCGATCGCCGACGGGCGCCGGGTCTCCGGGGCCTCCGCGCCGCATCCTCCCGTCGCCCCGCCGCGCAGCGAGCAAGATCCGCGCGCCTGGTGGTCAGCATTCGTCAGTGCGTTCCGCGCGGCGCTCGCCGAGGCCGGCCCCGTGCGCGTGCAGGCGATCTCCGTCGCCGGTCAGTGCCACGGTATGGTGCCGCTCGACGCAGGCGGCGATGTGATCCGCGACGCCAAGCTGTGGAACGACACGACGACCGACGCCGAGTTGCGCAGCCTGACGGCACGCATCGGCGCTCAGCAGCTCATCACCGCGACCGGCTCCCTGCCGACCGCGGCGTTCACGCTGAGCAAGGTGGCCTGGTTCGCGGCGCACGAGCCTGAGAACTTCGCCCGCCTCGCGACGATACTGCTGCCCCATGATTACCTCACGTACCGGCTCACGGGCGCCTTCGCGACCGACCGGTCGGAGGCATCGGGAACCGGCTACTTCGACCCCGCGGCCAACGTGTACCTGCTCGACCACCTCGCACTCATCGACGACTCGCGCGACTGGGCGAGCATGCTGCCCGAGGTGCTGGCGCCCGAGGGCGTCGCAGGGTCGACCACTGCCGAGGCGATGGTCGAGCTCGGGATCACCGAACCCGCGCTGGTCTCTGCTGGCGGCGGTGATCAGCACGCTTCAGCGCTCGGCCTCGGCATTGCTGAGGGCGACGCGGTCTTCGCGTTCGGCACTTCGGGTGTCGTCTTCTCGACAACCCCCGATCCGGTGCGCGACCCCAGTGGGCTCGTGAACGGCGTCGCAAACCTGACCGGTGGGTTCCTGCCCCTCGTATGCACGCTGAACGGCGCAAAGGTCGTCGATACGTTCGCGCGCCTGATGGGAACGAACCACGACGAGCTCTCGGAACTCGCGCTCGCCGCCGGCCAGGAGGGGCCCGTGCTCGCTGCGTTTCTCGACGGTGAGCGCACGCCCAATCGCCCGCTGGCTGCCGGACTGCTCGCCGACCTCACGACCGAGACCACGCGCGAGCAGTTGGCGCGCGCGGCATACGAGGGCGTGGTGTTCGGGCTCGTTGCCGGCCTGTCGCACGTCGAACGCTGCGGGGTGCGCACCGACGGTGAGGTCATCGCAATCGGCGGCGCCGCGCGATCATCAGCGACCCGGCAGATCCTCGCCGATGCGCTGGGTAAACCGGTGCATCTCGTTGACGCCCCCGAAGCGGTCGCGCGCGGGGCGGCCGTGCAAGCGGCATCGGTGGTCACCGGGGCGCCGATTGCGGAGCTCGCTGAGAGCTGGAAGCCGGAGCGCCGCGTATCGGCCGAACCACGGCGTGGATCGTCCGAGCGCTTCGCCCGATACTCCGAGGTCGCCGCAGTCGAATCGCTCGACCGGAGTCGGGCATGAGTGTGGCCGCTGATCGCACGCGTCAACTCGCTGCGCCACTGCCGCACGCCGACTGGGTCGCGGAACTCCCCGACGGCGCGGTCTACGCCAGTCTGTATTCGGCGCCCGAGGCCACGCGCGACGAAGTCGCGGCTCGGTTCGTTGGCGCCGGTCTGCCGATGCACCTCGATGTCATCATCGCGCGCGATGAGCGCCACGGTCTCGTGCATCTGGGCATCGCGCCCGAACTGATCGTGACACTCGGCGAGCGCCATCCCGACGCGCTGCTCGAGGTGCACGTGATCGTGCTCGCCGCGACGGTCAGTGACGATGATGTGCGCGACGAGATCGGTCGCGTGCTGGTCTGCGCGTCGCGGGCCGGAGCGCAACGCGTCGCCCTGCCGACACCGCATGCTGCCGACTTCGAGCTGAGCGCCGCGTTCCGCGCTGCGGGCGGCGAGATCTGGTCGGTCGTGAATCCCGAGGACGAGCTCGAGGCGCATCGGCACCTCGACGGCGACGAGGCTACCACCGGCACGCTCGTCATGCTGATCGAACCCGGCACCCGGCAGTCGGCCCGCCCCGAACTGCTCACGCGAGTCTCCGCCCTTGCCCCGTCGACCCGCGTCGGCATCGACGGCGGCGTCGACGCCGACCTCGCCGCCCGCGCGCTCGCGCTCGGCGCGCATCACGTGGTCGTCGGTCGAGCACTGCTCGGCCCGTCGCGACCCGAAGCATTCCCATCAGCATCACCCCAAGGAGAAGCCTCATGACCACCCCCGAGATTCCGCAGCAGATGCGCGCGAGCGTGCTGCTCGGCACGCGCGAGCTCACCATCGAGCAGCGTCCCGTTCCCACGCCGGCAGCCGATGAGGTGCTCGTGCGCGTGGGCGCGGTGGGCGTGTGCGGCTCCGATGTCCACTACTTCCGTGAGGGGCGCATCGGTGACTTCGTCGTCGACGGCCCGCTGGTCCTCGGCCATGAGGTGGGCGGCGTCATCGTCGCCGTGGGCTCGGGCGTCGACCCCGCACGCGTGGGTCAGCGCGTCGCCATCGAGCCCCAGCGCCCCTGCGGCCACTGCCGCGAGTGCCGCATCGGCAAGTACAACCTCTGCCCCGATATGGAGTTCTACGCGACGCCGCCGATCGACGGCGCTTTCACGGAGTTCGTGACCATTCAGTCGGTGTTCGCGCACGACGTGCCCGACTCGGTCACCGACGAGGCCGCTGCACTGCTCGAGCCGCTCTCCGTTGCGATTACCTCGGTGCGCAAGGCTGGCATCGCGCCGGGATCGACGGTGCTTATCGCCGGTGCAGGACCGATTGGCATCATCACTGCCCAGACCGCCCGCGCGTTCGGTGCAGGCGAAGTCATCGTCTCCGATCTCGTCGAGGAGCGCCGTGAGCGGGCCCTGAAATACGGCGCGACCCGCACCATTGACCCGCGCACCCAGAACCCCGCCGACTTCGGCCTGCCGATCGACGCCTTCATCGACGCGAGCGGTGCCGCTCCCGCGGTGCAGTCGGGGATTCGCGCGGTGCGCCCCGCGGGTACCGCGGTGCTCGTCGGCCTCGGCAATCCCGAGATGACCCTGCCGGTCGAAGACATCCAGAACCGCGAGATCACGGTGACGGGCATCTTCCGCTACACCGAGACGTGGCCGGTGGCGATCCAGTTCGTCGCGAACGGGCAGGTCGATCTCGACTCGCTCGTCACCGGGCGCTTCGGCCTCGACGAGGTCGAGCAGGCGCTTGAGAGCGACACGAACCCCGACAGCCTGAAGTCGGTCGTCTACCCCGGTCGCTGATCCGCCGACGCCTCGATCACACACTTTCCACACCAGAAACACACGAAAAGGACACGCACATGACTACGTTCAGCCTCGAGGGCAAGACCGCCCTCGTCACCGGTGGCAACCAGGGCCTCGGCAAGGCCTTCGCCTTCGGGCTCGCCGAAGCCGGCGCGCGCGTCGCGATCGCCGGTCGCAGCGCCGAGCGCAACGCGCAGGTCGTCGCCGAAGCCGCGGCCGCCGGATACGAGTTCGTCGCGATCACCGCCGACATCACCGATGATGCGCAGATCACCCGCATGGTGGAGGAGGCCAAGGCCGGCCTCGGGCAGATCGACATCCTCGTCAACAACGCCGGCACCTGCTTCCACGGCGAGTCGTGGGGCGTCACCGACGAGCAGTGGGACGCGGTGTGGGATCTCAACGTGCGCGCCCTCTGGAAGGCGAGCATCGCGGTCGGCGAGCACATGCGCGAGATCGGTGGCGGCTCGCAGGTCAACATCGGGTCGATGTCGGGCCTCATCGTGAACCGTCCGCAGATGCAGCCGGCCTACAACGCGTCGAAGGCCGCCGTGCACCACCTCACCAAGTCGCTCGCGGTCGAGTGGGCGCCCCTCGGCATCCGCGTCAACGCGGTGGCACCGGGCTACGTCAAGACTGAGATGGCTCCGGTCGACAACCCCGAGTTCCAGCGCTACTGGATCGAGGACGCGCCGCAGCAGCGCTTCGCCCTGCCTGAGGAGATCGCGCCGAGCGTCGTCTTCCTCGCGAGCGACGCCGCATCGTTCATCACCGGGTCGGTGCTCGTCGCCGACGGCGGCTACACGGCTGTCTGATGGGTGACGTGCAGAACGCCGTGCGACGCATCGTCGTGAACGCGGCAGACGACATTCGTGTCGAAGAGGTTGCGGCGCCCGTCGCCGGCGCGGGCGATGTGCTTGTGCGCTCCACCATCGTGGGCATCTGCGGCTCGGACGTGCACGCCGCGCACGGTCGCCACCCCTTCATGTCTCTGCCGTTCTGGCCGGGGCACGAGGTGATCGGTGTCGTCGAGGCGGCCGGGGCCGACGCTCCCGCTGAGCTCGTTGGCAAGCGCGTCGTGGTCGAGCCGAACCTCGCGTGCGGCGAGTGCACGCCCTGCCAGCGCGGCCGCTACAACATTTGTGCGACGCTCGACGTCTTCGGCTGCCAGACTCCGGGCGGCATGACGGATCGCTTCACCATCGCCGCAGACCGCGTCATCGAGCTGCCCGACGATCTGAGCGACCGCGAGGCCGCCCTCATCGAACCGCTCGCAACGCCGGTGCACGCGGTGCGCCGCGCCGGCGACCTCACCGGTGCGCGCGTCGTGGTGCTGGGTGCGGGCCCGATCGGACTCTTCGTCTCGATCGCCGCGCTCCACGCCGGCGCATCGCACGTGGTCGTCGCCGACCTGCTCGGGTCGAAGCGCGCACGCGCCGAGCGACTCGGGGCGACCGGCAGTTTCGACTCGAGCGCGCCCGATGCGGTGGACGTCGCCCTGCGCGAGCTCGGTGGTAAAGCCGATGTGGTCTTCGACTGCGTCTCGCGCGAGTCCACCGTGCGTCTCGCGATCGATCTGCTCGAAAAGGGCGGCACAGTCATGACCGTCGGCGTGCCCGCGGGCCCGACGACGATCGACCTCGAGCTGATCCAGGATCGCGAGATCGGGCTGCTCGGCAACCTCATGTACGTGCGTCAGGACGTCGAAGCGGCGATCGAGCTGCTGCGGGAGCGGCGTCTGCCGCTCGACGAGCTCGTGACCGCCGTGTTCCCGCTGGAGCAGGCGCAGCAGGCGTTCGACGCGTCGAACGATCCTGAGCAGGTCAAGGTGCTCGTGGAGGTCGGCGCATAGTCACCTTCGCGTACACGCCAGAGGGCCGGTGGCCGAGGAACTCCTCGGCCACCGGCACTCTTCCATTCGCGTTCAATCAGCCCTGATCGCGCGCTCCCGAGCGCAGCCCGTGCGTGAGCGTGTGCGTGGCCGGGAGCTGCGCGAACAGCGTTGCCTGCAGCGCATGGTAGAGGTCGGGCTTGCCGCTCCAGGTGCCGCTCGCGGGCGCACCGTCGACGTCGAGCTCATGGATCCAGCTCCCGTCGGTCTCGATGTGGTGCTCGGCGGCGTACGCCCAGAAGCGTGCGTACCAGTCGGCGTACTCCGAGTTGCCGGTCACCCGGTAGAGCACGGCCGAGGTGCCGATGGCCTCGGCGATCACCCAGTGGAAGCGGTGGTCATTGAGGATGTTCCCGCTCCAGTCAGTGCTGAAGGCGAAGCCGCCGCGATCCTCGTCCCACGCATCGGCGAGCGCGCGCCGGAACAGGTTCTGCGCGGCGTCGATCAACCACGAGTCTGACTCGCCGAGTGCGGCGCGCTGCGCCGTCTCGAGCGCCACGATGAGCCGCGCCCACTCGAGCCAGTGGCCCACCGTCGCGCCGTAGGGGCGGAAGTGGCTGTCGGGTGAGTCGGCGCCGTACTCGGGGTCGGGCGTCCAATCCTCGAGGTAATGCTCGGGCAGACGCCACTCGTTCTGCGCCGTGACCTCGCCGATAAGGCGGCGCACGATCGCGGTCGATCGCTCGATGTGTCGGGGGTCGCCGTCGGCCTCGTACGCGAGCAGGCCCGCCTCCACGAGGTGCATGTTGGGGTTCGCGCCGCGATACGGGTCGAGCGTGGTGAACTCGCGGTCCCACGTGTCGGCGTACATCTGCGGCCCCGGCTCCCACCAGCGCTCCAACTCGGTGAGCACATCGGCGTAGAGATCGTCGGCGTCGAAGCCGGCGAGCTTCGCCGACGCAGCGGCGAGCAGCACGAATGCATGTCCGTAGCTCTCTTTCAGCGCCGAATTTGCTGCAGGATCAGCCGCGCCGACCGTGACGAACCATCCGCCATCGGCCGTGTCGCGCAGTGCGCCCGAGCGCAGGAACGCGAGCCCGTGCTCGACGCGTTGAGCCTGGCCGGGGAACCCGAGCAGGTGTCCGAGCACGGCGCAGTACGTGTAACGACCGGCGAGCCAGAGCTGCGAACCCTCGGCGGTCACGGGTCGGCCCGCATCGTCGAGCCAGGAGAAACCCGCCTCAGGGTCGAGCGCCGGCTCGGAGAATTCGAGCAGCAGGCGAGTCTGCTCGTCGAGCCACGCCCGGTGTTCGGGGGTATCGATGGAGAAGTGCGAGTCGGTCATGCGCAGCCTTTCGAAACGACGCTGCGCCGGGGAACGGAGGAGTGATCCTGCCGTGCCCCGGCGCAGCTCAGTGCGAGAACTTCGTGAGAAGCCCTGCGGTTGGTTACTTGTCGTATTCCTTCACGATGTCGAGCAGGCTCGGCACGTTCTTGTACGCCTCAGCAGCGTTCTCCTTCGTGACGATCACCGGATCGAGCAGGTACGAGGGGATGACCTTCGAGCCGTTGTCGTACTGCTCGGTGTCGTTGACGTCGACCTCTTCGCCCTTCTGGAGCTGGCCGACCATCTTGACGGCCTGCTCGACGAGCAGCGTGGTGTCCTTGTTGATCGTCGAGTACTGCTTGCCCTCCATGATGGAGCGCACCGACTCGACCTCGGAATCCTGGCCGGTGACGACGGGCAGCGGCTTGCCGGCCTGCTCGACGGAGGTGAGGATCGCGCGGGCGAGGGTGTCGTTCGGCGAGAGCACGCCGTCGAGCGTCTTATCGCTGTAGGTCGCCGTCAGCAGGGTGTCGGTGCGGCTCTGCGCGTTCTCCGCCTTCCAACCGGCGGTTGCCGTCTGCTGGATGTCGGTTTGACCCGAGCCGACCACGAGGGTGCCGTCGTCGATCTTCGGCTGCAGCACATCCATCGCGCCGTTGAAGAAGACTGCCGAATTCGCGTCGTCGGTCGAACCCGAGAACAGCTCAACGTTGTAGGGAGCGTCGTGATCCGAGCGCTCCTTGAGCCCGTCGAGCAGCGCCTGGCCCTGCAGCTGGCCGACCTTGAAGTTGTCGAACGCGACGTAGTAGTCGAGCGCATCGGTGTTCTCGATGAGGCGATCGTAGGCGATCACCGTGGCGCCGGCATCCTTCGCGGCCTGCACCTGGGTGCCGAGCTGCTTGCCGTCTTTCGCGCCGATGATGATGACCTTCGCGCCACCGGTGACCATCGCCTGAATCTGGTTCTGCTGCTCGGCGACGGTGTTCGATGCCGGTGCGTACTGCACGTCGGCCTTGAAACCGGCTTTCGTCAGGTCGTCGGTGAAGAGCTTGCCCGCGAGCACCCAGTTCTCACTGGTCTTGTCGGGCAGCGCGACGCCGATGGTCGAGCCGGCCTCGAAGCCGGTCGCGGTTTCGGAGGAATCGGACGAGCCGCCGGCATCGCTGCCACCGCGCTCCGAAGAGCAGCCGGTGAGCGCCAGTGCCGCCGCGGCGAGCAGCGCGCCCGTCGAGAGGAGGATTCTCTTATTCATTGATTCGATTCGCTTTCTGTCATCTTCTGGTGGCACTCGTCATCGAGAGCCGGGTTCCCTCGTCGCGCTGTCGTCGGCGGGAGAAGTTTGGGGGGAGGCGTCGCTGGGAGTGGGGGCCGCGGGCGGCGCCTGCTCCATGGCACGGGCGCCGATGGGGGTGGTTTCGACGGAGCCGAATTCGCCGGCGGGAGTGCGCTTCTTCGTGAGGAAGCCGATCACCGAGGGGCGGCCCTGCTGCTTGTTGTACGCATCGATGCCCACGGCCACGAGCAGCACGGCACCCTTGACCATCTGCACGGTGTCGGCACCGAAGCTGAGCAGCTGCATGCCGTTATTCAGGAAGGCCATGACGAGACCGCCGATGATCGAGCCGATCACGGTGCCGATGCCACCCGATACCGCAGCGCCACCGATGAACACAGCCGCGATGGCGTCGAGCTCCCAGCCGTTGCCGTCTTGCGGGCCGGAGGCCTGTGAACGGGCGACGAAGATCATGCCGGCCACGGCGGCGAGCACCGACATGTTCATCATCACGAAGAAGTCGACGCGGCGATCTTTGACGCCCGAGAGCTTCGCCGCCTGGCGGTTGCCGCCGACCGCATAGATGTGGCGGCCGAACACCGTGTGGTTCGTGACGAAGGAGTAGAGGATCACGAGCGCCAGCAGAATGAGACCCGAGACCGGGAAGCTGGTGCCGGGGCGACCGCTGCCGAAGAGGAGTGCTGCGCCGATGATGACGGCGCAGAGCAGCACCACCTTGGTGACACTCACCCAGAGGGGCGCGCGATCCGCCCCCATCTTCTTCTGCTGACGGCGGATGCGCCATTCGAAGAAGACCAGCCAGGCCGCGGCCAGCACACCGAGAATCAGCGTGGGCACGTTGTAGGGGATCGGGATGCCGCCGATCTCGGGGAGGTAGCCGGCACCGATCACCACGAACTCCTTGGGCACCGGCACCGAGATCGAGTCGCCGATCCACTGGTTCGCGCCGCGGAAGAAGAGCATGCCCGCGAGCGTGACGATGAAGGCCGGAACGCCGACGTAGGCCACCCAGAGGCCTTGCCACGCGCCGACGAGGGCGCCGAGCACGAGGCCGAGAATGATTGCGGCCCACCACGGGAAGTTCCACTCCGCCATCGACTTTGCGACCACGATGCCGACGAACGCCGCGACCGAGCCGACAGACAGGTCGATGTGGCCCATGATGATGACCATCACCATGCCGATCGCGAGAATCAGGATGTACGAGTACTGCTGCATCACGTTGATGACGTTGCCCGGTGAGAGGGTAAGCCCGTGCGAAGCGATCTGGAAGATCAGGATGATCGCGATGAGGCTGCCCAGGATGCCGAACTGCCGCAGGGTCGAGGTGCCCCCGCCGAACATCTTGCGGATGTCGGTGAAACGGAAGCCGCGCTGCTCCGTGGTGTCGGTGGTGGTCATGCGTGTGCCTTTACATTCAGCGACGTCATGCTGCGCATGAGCGTCTCGGGAGTGGCCTGGTCGGCGGGGATGCAATCGGTAATGCGGCCCTCGAACACCGTGTAGATGCGGTCGCAGATGCCGAGCAGCTCGGGGAGCTCGCTCGAGATCACGACGACGCCCTTGCCGGCGTTCGCGAGCTCGTTGATGATCGAGTAGATCTCGTACTTCGCGCCAACGTCGATGCCGCGGGTGGGTTCGTCGAGGATGAGCAGGTCGGGGTCGGTGAACATCCACTTCGCGAGCACGACCTTCTGCTGATTGCCGCCGGAGAGGCTCGCGACGCCGTTGTTGACGTCGGGGGTCTTGATGCGCAGCGACTTGCGGTAGCGCTCGGCGACGATGCGCTCCTCTTGTGCATCGACCATGCCGCGGTGGGTGATCTTCGAGAGTTTGGCGGCGACCACGGAGCGCTTGATCGAGTCGAGCAGGTTGAGGCCGAGCGACTTGCGATCCTCGCTCACGTAGGCGATGCCGTGCTTGATGGCTGCGGGGACGTCGGGGACGTGGATCTCAACGCCGTCCTTGATGATCGTGCCAGAGATGAAGCGACCGTACGAGCGGCCGAAGACGCTCATTGCGAGCTCCGTGCGCCCGGCGCCCATGAGGCCAGCGATCCCGACGACCTCGCCGCGACGCACGTCGAAGCTCGACCCCTTGGAGACGAACCGCTCGGGCACCGTGGGGTGCTGCACCACCCAGTCGCGCACCTCGAAGAACACGTCGCCCGGGTTCGGGGTGCGGTCGGGGTAGCGGTGCTCGAGCGAGCGACCGACCATGCCGTGAATGATGCGGTCTTCGTTGATGCCGCCGTGCTGCACGTCGAGGGTCTCGACGACTCGGCCGTCGCGGATGATCGTGATGTCGTCGGCGATCTGCTCGATTTCGTTGAGCTTGTGGCTGATGATGATGGAGGCGATGCCGCGCTCGCGCAGATCGCGGATGAGTCCGAGCAGGTGTGCGGAGTCGCTGTCGTTGAGCGCTGCGGTCGGCTCATCGAGGATCAGCAGGCGTACGTTCTTGTTCAGCGCCTTCGCGATCTCGATGAGCTGCTGCTTGCCGACGCCGAGGGTCTTGATGGGGGTGTCGGGATCTTCGCGGAGCCCGACGCGGTGCAGCAGCTCGGCGGTGCGCGTGCGCGCCTCCTGCCAGTCGATGCTGAGACCGCGGCGCAGCTCGTTGCCGAGGAAAATGTTCTCGGTGATCGAGAGCTCAGGGATGAGAGCGAGCTCCTGGTGAATGATCACAATGCCGGCCTCTTCGCTGGCTCGGATGTCGCGGAAGCGCATCTCCTGGCCCTCGACGATGATGTCGCCGTCGTAGGTGCCGAAGGGGTAGACCCCGGAGAGCACCTTCATGAGCGTCGACTTGCCGGCGCCGTTCTCGCCGCAGATCGCGTGAATCGTGGCGGGGCGCACGGTGAGCGAAACGTTCGAGAGAGCCTTGACGCCTGGAAAGACCTTGGTGATGTCGCGCATCTGCAGCACCGGAGCTTCGGCTGCCGTGCTCGTTTGGGGTTCCACTCGATTGACCTCACTGTCATCGTTCTTCTGCCACTCATGTGACCGTTCACATCGTGGATGATGTTACGCCGAGTGTCAAGACGTTGTGGGGTGATTACAGAATCGTTACCGACGTGTTGCCAGCGCAGTTGTGGACTCTCGCACGATGAGCTCGGGGCTGAGCAATTCGAAGACCGGCGGTTCGTGTCGATCGATCGACGCGAGCAGGTGCGTCACCGCCCGCCGCCCGAGCTCCGCGAAGTTGACCCGCACCGTCGAGAGCGTCGGCCACACATGCGCTGCGACCGGGATGTCGTCGAAGCCGATGACGCAGATATCGTCGGGCACGCGCACCCCGGCATCGCGAAACCCGTGCATGAGCCCGACGGCCATGAGATCGTTCGCGGCGAAGATCGCCGTCACATCTCGCCGCCCCGCGAGCTCGCGCCCCGCGAAGTGCCCGAAATCGGCCGTCCAATCGCCGCGCACCGGGGGCAGCGCCGAGAGGTCGGCCTCGAACATCGCATCGAGATAGCCGCGCATGCGCGACTCCGCTTCGATCCAGTCTTGCGGGCCGGCGATGTGCAGAATGTCGCTGTGACCGAGACCGATCAGGTGCTCCACCGCCATGCGCGCACCGAGAACCTGATCGGACGCGACGCTTTCGGCGCTGCCGCCCGTCGACGTCTGCAGGCTCACGATCGGCACGGTCAAGCCCAGGCCCCCGATGACGTTGTACACGCGCATCTGTGGAGCCAACACAATAATGCCGTCGACCTGTTCGTGCTGCAGCAGGCGCACAGCCTCGCCGATCGCCTCCGGGGTCGAATCGGGGAGATTCAGGGTGCTGATCGAATACCCGCGTTCACGCGCCGCCTGCTCGATCGCGACGATTGCCGAGGTGGTGCCGTATTCGCCCACGGTCGCCGACAGGATGCCCAGCAGATTGGTGCGAGCCGAGGCCAGGGCACGGGCGGCCAGATTGGGGCGGTAGTCGAGGGTGCGTATGGCATCGAGCACCCGCTGGCGCGTCTCCGTACGAATGCTCGGGTGGTCGTTGAGTACGCGAGACACGGTCTGATGCGAGACGGAGGCGAGGCGCGCGACATCACGGATGCTGGCCGGCTTGGCCCGCGCTTCTCCGTTACCGGACATCAGGGCCTCCGCGCTGAAACTCGAATGTGCACGTTCACATTACTCGACGGACCCGAGATGCGAAACGAGGATCACCCAGGGTGCGCGGCTCGAACAGCCGATTTAGAGGTCGTCGGCGTCGAGAATCGTGTAGGCGTACCCCTGCTCGGCAAGGAAGCGCTGGCGGTTCTGCGCGAAGTCTTGATCGACCGTGTCGCGCGTGATCAGCGTGTAGAACGACGCCGTCGCACCGTTCGACTTCGGGCGCAGCAGGCGGCCGAGGCGCTGGGCCTCCTCTTGCCGCGAACCGAAGGAGCCCGAGATCTGAATAGCGACCGAGGCGTCGGGCAGGTCGACGGAGAAGTTCGCGACCTTCGAGACGACGAGGATCTTCTCTTCGCCCGAGCGGAACGCCTGGAATAGTCGCTCGCGCTCGTCGACGGGGGTCTGGCCGGTGATCAGCGGCGAGCCGAGCGCCTCGGCCATCGACTCCAATTGATCGATGTACTGGCCGATGACCAGGGTGCTCTCGCCCGGGTGGCGATCGATGATGCGACGAGCGATGGGCTGCTTGATGAGCGCGCTCGACGCGATGCGGTAGCGATCCTGATCTTCGGCGACGGCGTAGTCGAGGCGCTCGGCCTCACCGAAATCGACGCGCACCTCGAAGCATGCGGCAGGCGCGATGAACCCCTGCGCCTCGATGTCTTTCCACGCGGCGTCGTAGCGCTTCGGGCCGATGAGGCTGAAGACATCGCCCTCGCGCCCGTCTTCGCGCACGAGCGTTGCGGTTAGGCCGAGGCGGCGGCGCGCCTGCAGCTCGGCGGTGAGCTTGAAGACGGGAGCCGGCAGCAGGTGGACCTCGTCGTAGACGATGACCCCCCAGTCTTCGGCATCGAGCAGCGACAGGTGCGCGTACTCGCCTTTTCGTCGACTGGTGAGAATCTGATAGGTCGCGATGGTGACGGGCTTGACCTCTTTCACCTGGCCCGAGTACTCGCCGATCTCGTCTTCGGTGAGGTTGGTGCGACGCAGCAGTTCATCTCGCCACTGGCGGGCGGAGACGGCGTTCGTCACCAGGATCAAGGTCTTCGCGCCGACCGCGGCCATCGAGGCGGCGCCGACGATCGTTTTGCCGGCGCCACAGGGCAGCACGACGACGCCTGAACCGCCCCGCTGGAACGCTTCGACCGCTTTCGCCTGGTAGTCGCGCAGCTCCCAGCCGTCTTCGGCCAGAGCGATGTCGTACGGTTCGCCGGGACGATAGCCCGCGAGATCTTCGGCGGGCCAGCCGCGTGCGACGAGCTGCTGCTTGAGTTCGCCGCGCGCCCACGCTTCGACGGGGAAGGTGTGCTCATCGATGCGGTTGCCGAGCAGCGGCGCAATTTTCTTCGCACTCGCGACTTCACGCAGCACCATCGGATCTTCGGAGCGCAGCACGAGCTGGGTGGCGGGCTCGTCGGGAGTGCCGTCGGCGGCGGCCTCGGCGGCATCGCCGGGCAGTGGTGCGCGCTCGATGGTCAAACGGCCGTAGCGGCGCATCGTGTCTTCGATCTCGGATGCGACCCCGCTCGGCACCGGAAACTTCGCGTACCGATTGAGGGTGTCGAGAATCTCGTCGGCCGTGTGCCCGGCGGCGCGCGCATTCCACAGCCCGAGTCGTGTGACGCGGTACGTGTGGATGTGCTCGGGAGCGCGCTCGAGCTCGGCGAAGACGGCCAGCGCGTGTCGGGCGTCTTCGGCATCGGGATGGGCGACCTCGAGCAGTACGGTGTGGTCGCTCTGCACGATGAGGGGACCGAGAGTCATAACGAGCGAGTCTACCGGGGAACGCTGAACCGGGGGTGGCCGCGCCGCTCCCGGGGGAGCCGGTCGGGGTCGACTCGGAGCGCCTCGAAGCTAGACGGGTTCGACTGAAGTGATCATGCTCACCGGGAAGGTGCGCTCGACCCCGGCTGCCTGATCGGCTGCGCGCAGTCGCCCCGCGTTTACAGAAACGGGGAGCAGCGTGAACGTGCGCACCTGCCCACGCGCCTCGGCGGTGACGAGCACGGCGCTGCGATCCCGAATCGCGAGTTCGAGGCGCCGGGTGAAGTCCCCCGTGCCCGGCTCGGAGCGCGCGGCGGAGTAGACACGATCGACCAGGTCGCGCAGGGGTGCGGCGAGCGGGGGGTCAGCATCGGCCGGGTGCGGCGGTGCGCTGCGTTCCGGATCGCCGACGCGCGCGAGTTGTGGCGCGCCCGAGCGCAGCGCGGCGTCGTGCGACGTGGCGTGATACCGGGCGTCGGCGAGAGCCGCCAGCACGTGATCGGCACTCAGCCGGGAGAACAGCTCGGTGTCGGACCTCGCAGAGCGGTGCAGCTGCAGGTGCTGCAGTGAGCGGTCGACGAGCAGCGTGCTCGCGACCTCTGCCCGCGCCAGCGAGATGCGGGTGCGCCCCTCATCGCCCGCATACTCGCCGACCACGATGCCGCCGACACGGGCGCCCAGCGATTCGATGAGGTATTCGAGGGGTTGGGGGATACCGGTGAGCGAGATGCGGGAGAACGCCTCGCGTGCGGACTCGGGAGTGAGCCCGCGCTCATAGGCTTCGGCAATGGAAGTTTCGGAGACGCGGCGAGTGGAGGCGACGCCGATGTGCTCGGGGCGTGCCAGCGCGGCCAACACGGCTTCATCGGCGGGGTCGAGCGGCCCGGGAACCACGACGCTGAGGTCGGGCTGTACATAGACTCCGACTGCGGGGTCGGGCATTGCACCCCGCACCGCTGCGGAGACATCGCCGCCTGCGAGGAGCCCGTCGGCGACCGGGGTCAATGCTCCTCCGAAGGTGAGACCGAGGTGCTCGGTGCTTCGCACGTACTCCGATACCGCTTCCAGATCGGCGCTGGGCAGCAGCGGGTAGCGGTGCGGGATCGACGCCGCGAGGAGCCCCAGGTGCTGGCCGGGTGCTCCGACGCGTTCCCACTCGACCCGCAACGGTCCAGGCATTGCGGCAGCTGCGGCGGTCGCCAGGTGCAGCCATCGCTGCACGTGGTCGAGTGCCAGCCACTCGCTCGACCGGGCAGCCGTGATGAGGAGCTGGTCGTCGGCGAGTGACGCGATCAGTTCGGTGCGCAGCAGTGCTGACAGGGTGAGAGCGACGTCGGAAGCGTCGACGCCCGTGGAATCGGCGATCTGCTTCACCGTGGCCACCGCGATGGTGCCGGTGCGGTTGAGTCGACCGGGCCGATCGCGCAATGTGCGCAGCGCCTCCGCGGATTGACCAACGGCCGTGAGCGCCGATGTGAACCAGGCGCTCGTATCGTGCGCCTGCTCGGGGGTGCTCGCCGTCGTCGGCTCTGAGAGCTGCTCGGGTGATACACCATGGGCAGCCAAGGCTTCATCCAGGACCGCGTCGACTTCGGGAAGCCGAACGAGTGCCCCGGCCTCGGTTCCGAGCAGGCCGAGAGAGAGCAGCCGTGACACCTGTGCAGGCCCGGACACCTGATGCAGCGCGGATAGGAGGCCGCGATCGAGGGGAGCGATCGCCCGAGCGATGGAGTCGGGTTTCAGGAGGTCGGCCGCGAAACCGATCGGATCGGACACGCTCGATGGGGAGAACGGGCGCCGCGCCCGGGCGAGAGCCGTGAGCGCGCCGCGATCCATCTCCGCAATAGCGGAGGCGAGCGCGAGTGTGCCGCTCATGGCAACGGACCCGGTCTAGCGACCGGTGAGCTTCCGAGCTTCGTGGCGCCGCCGCCGCTGCGTCAGGATCAGCAGAATGATGAGCAGCGCGAAGCCGATGGGCAGCCCGATCATCGAGATGCCGTACACGACCGGCCAGAACCCCTCGGCGAGTGCGCGTCGATCGTTGAGGCCGACGATCAGCGTTCCAAAGAAGGAGAGGAGCGCGATCGCGATGATCGAGAGCGAGGCATACGCCAGAATGCGCTCGATGAGCGTCGGCGTGCTGGGTTCAGTGGACATCCGCTCCATTTTATCGGGTTTCAGGCTCCGCGTGGTGGCAGCATCCCCCGCTAGAATTGGCTGGATGTGTGGGCACCCGCGCTCGCCGACCGGCGTGAGCGAAACGCGGGGATGCCCATCGAAACGGAGAGGGACGAGGCATGCCGAACGGCAAGGTCAGGTTCTATGACGAAGACAAGGGCTTCGGGTTCATCCAGGGCGATGACGGGTCGCAGGTGTACTTGCACGCCTCGGTGCTGCCCGCGGACGCCGAGGTGCAGGCCGGAACGCGTCTCGAGTACAGCGTCGCCGATGGGCGCCGCGGCCCGCAGGCGCTGTCGGTGCGCGTGATCGATACGCCGCGCATGGTGAAGCGCAGCCGCAAGTCGGCCGATGAGATGTCAGTGATCATCGAGGACTTGGTCAAGCTGCTGGACGGCCTCGGAGGGCGCCTCAAGAACGGGCAATACCCGGAGCGCTCGCAGTCGCGCACGGTGGCGACCATGCTGCGTCGAGTAGCGGATGATTTCGATGTCTGAGGCCCTGACCCCGGACTCGGTGCTGCTCGCGGCGACGGAACAGGCGCGCTCAGCACTGCTCGAGATTACTCCGGCCGACTCGATCGGCAGCCACGACGGGTATGTCGTCGAAGGCGAACACGTGCTCACGCAGTTCTTCGAGTGCCGACTGCCCGGGTATCCCGGGTGGCGCTGGGCCGCCACGCTGACCCGCACCAGTGAAGAGGCCCCAATCACCGTGCTTGAAGTCGAACTGCTGCCGGGCGAGGGTGCAGTGATTGCACCCGAGTGGGTGCCGTGGTCGGAACGGCTCGCGCAGTATCGCGATGCCCAGTCGCGCCAATCAGGCGGCGACGAGGGTGATGAGCACGATAACGACGACCTCGACGACGAGTTCGATGCTGACGAGGATGATCTGGACGACGAGCTCGAGCTTGATGCCGACGCGGCGAGTGACGTCGACCTCGATGACGACGAGGACGACGATGAAGGGCTCGCCGACGACGCTGACGACACCGAGCTCTTCGCCGGCGACACCGACGACGTTGATGATGACGACGATGACACCGACGGTGATGACGCTGACGACGATGACGCTGAAGGCGGTGACACCCACCGCCGCTGATGCTGGGTGAACACGCCCTTGGGTGCCTCGATCAGGCACGAAAATCCCCTGTACCGCTCATGCGGTGCAGGGGATTTTTGTGTTTGATCAGGCATTTGTGCGCCCTCTGAAAAGTTGCGTAATTCTTACGGATCCCCTGGAAGAGCGAAAAATCTACCGTTATCGCGAGGGGTAGCCAGCGTTGCGGTAGAAGCGTGATGCATCCCTGTGAAGCAATCGAAACGGGGTCATCATGCAGCAGCTCAACCGCCCGAAGCGGGGACGGCACGGCCAGGCATCCCGGCACGCCTTCGTTCGGTGGGAGCGCCGGGCCGTCACGGGCGTCGCCACGCTGGCAGCGTGCGCAATCGCACTGGTCGGCGCGTCACCCGCGCTCGCCGAATCCGCGGCCAACGACGGTCATCAGGTCACGCAGTCTCAGGAACCGACGACGTCGACTCCGGACACCACCGCGGCACCCACCGCCGAAGCACCCAACGATGCAGCAACTGATGTTGTCGCGCCCGAGACTGCCGAGGCGGCCGACACAGCGGTCGATCCGGCCCCCATCACCGAGACGCCTTCCACCGAAGCGCCCGCGCCCGAGGCCCCCGTGGTCGAGACGCCCGCGGCGGATCCGCTCGCGGCACCGTTCCTCCGGTGGACTGCGGTCGACGCGACCGGGGCGGCTGTCTCCCCGACCGCCTTTACGGTGGTCGGCGCACGCGATTCCCAGGTGGTTGCCGACGGCACGGCTGAGTGGGCCTCAGCGGTGCAGGGCACCGTAGTCGACAACACCGGTCAGAGCGACTACGTCGGAGCCGATCTCGATCCGACGCCCGGTGCGTTCCTCGTGAAGCAGCTCGCTTCCGACGCCGACGCCAGTGCGGTCGTCGACGTCGCCGCCGACCGGACGTTCCGCGTGCGCCCGAGTCAGGTTGCCGCCGGGTTCCAGAGCGGCGATGCGGCGTCGTGGACGGAGATCGCTACCGAGGCGAATGCCGACGCAGTGGCGACGCAGGTCGCGATCGTCGCAACGCCCAAATCGGTCACGACGCCGACACCGCGCACCAAGGCTCGGGCAACCGCGCAGTCGCTCGTTACCGCAGCCGCCGCTGCAGTGCAGCCGGTCTGCACCGCAGGATACGTCTACGCGGTTACCGCGGGTGGCCAGATGCAGCAGATCGCCCCGAACGGCACAGTGACCTCGTTCGGCTCGCCGGCATCCAACGTCTCGAACTTCAATGGCCTCGGCATCAGCAGCGGTGGCACCTCGGCGTACGCGATCATGCGCAGCGCCAGCGGTGGTACTGACCAGAACGGCACCGTGTACGTGTTCAACACGGCAACGGGCACCTGGAGCTCGACCGGTGCGAACTCGGGCAACACGTCGACGAACCTGGTCGCCGGTGCCGTCAGTCTCAGCAACGGACGCTACTACTTCGGCGGATTCACCGACGGCGGCAACTTCCGCCTGTACGAGTACAACCCCGCTGCGTCGACGCCCATCTCGTTCAAGGGCACGATTGCGATCAACTCTGGATCTGCGGCGAACGGCGACATCGCTTTCGATGCGGCCGGCAACCTCTTCGTCGTGCGCGGCGAAAACAACACGACCACGATCTACAGTGTGACGGCAGCAAACCTCGCCGCGGCGAATGGCGGCACCATCTCTGCGGCGGTCTCGGCGAGCCGCACCACCATGGATAGCGTCAACGGCGTCGCCTTCGACGCTTCAGGAAAGGGCTATCTCGGCTCTTCGAACGAAATGCGTTCGTACAACATGCCCGGCTGGTCGAACATGGCAGTGGCCGCGACGACAGGGCTCAGTAGCACCGACCTCGCGAGCTGCTCGTCGCCTCCCACCATCACGCTTGAGAAGTTCATCGATGGTCAGCGTGTGAAGTCGACCGACCAGTTCGCGCTCACCCTGACGCAGGGGTCGCAGGTCATCGGCACGGCGACGACGACCGGTACCGCCTCGGGCCTGCAGGGCCAGCGCGTCGGGCCAATCCCGACCGTACGCGGAGTCGAACTCACCTTCACGGAAACCGCCGCCGGCGGCACCGACCTGTCGCAGTACGCCTCGAGCTACCGCTGCCTCGTCGACGGTGTGCAGACCACGCAGGGCACCGCGACGACCGGCAAGATCACGATTCCCGCCGGCGGGCAGGCGGTGGAGTGCCGATTCTTCAACGCGCCTCTCGTCGCCCAGGTCACGATCCACAAGGATGTGACCGACGTGAACGGGCAGAACCCGACGCCGCGCTCCGGCTGGACGGTGGGGGCAACGGCCACACCCGCCAGCGGTTCGACTCTGGTCGCGAGCACGAACGCGGTCACGCAGACCACCAGCACCTCGGGCGACGCCTCATGGTCGTACACCTTCGGCGCCAAGGCGCAGTCGGCCACCATTGCGGTGAACGAGCAGAACGGCGGCGACTACGAGTTCCAAAGCGGAAGCTGCCTCGTGACGCACCTCGATGGCACGACGGCCACAACCGCACTGACCGGCCCCAATGCCACGCAGATCGCGGGCGTCGTTCCCGGAGACCGCGTCGACTGCACCTACGTGAATCGACTGAAGGCCCCGAAGCTCACGCTGGTCAAGAAGATGGACAACACCCGTGGCGGCACCAGCGTCGTCTCGGATTGGACCCTCACGGCGACCGGCCCCACCACGATCTCGGGCAAGACCACGCAGGCTGCGGTCACCTCGGCACCCGTTACTGCGGGCAGCTACACGCTGACCGAGACCGGCCCTGGCGGGTACACGGCCAGCGCCTGGACCTGCACGAACGGGCAGACGGCGCTCACGGTGTCTGCCGCAGGCGTCGTGCAGATCGCGAACGCGGCCGACGTCACCTGCACGATCACCAACAGTGACCGGCCGGGGGCGGTGAAGTGGTCGAAGACCGCGCAGGCGGGCGGTGCACTGCTGAACGGTTCCGAGTGGAAGATCACCGGCCCCGGCATGGGCGCTTCGGGCACCGCGATCACCGATTGCACTGCCACACCCTGCACCGGACCCGATACCGACGCAGCCGCAGGCCGCTTCGCACTCGGCAACCTGAACTGGGGCACGTACACGGTGACCGAGACGAAAGCCCCTCCGGGGTACGTCATCGGGGCGCAGTTCACCTTCACGGTTGATGCGAGCAACGCCGGCACCGTGATCGATAAGGGCGCGCAGACGAACAAGCAGCAGTCCGCGGTCGTCGTTCCCCTCACCGGTGGCCTCGGCGCCGATGCATTCACCCTCGGCGGACTCGGCGTCGCAGCGCTCGCCGTGATCACCGGCCTGGTCGCGCGAGGCATCCGCCGCGCACGCACCCAATGACCTATCCACGCTTTTCAGAACACCCATACCCGGGTCCGTGTGCTCACGGCCCATAGAGAGGAAATCATCATGACTCGCAAGAATCGCGAAGGGATCGCCCGCCGGGCGATCGCCATCGCCGGCGCCGCCGCTCTGGCGCTGCTCGCAACCGTTGGTGTCGGCTCTGCGGCCCAGGCCGCGGACCCGAGCACGTCGAACATCACCGGCACCGTGGGCTCGCTCACGATCCACAAGCACGCCGGTGACCCGGGCGTCGCCGGCGACGGCAAGGTCATCAACTCCCCGTCAGCGATCTCCGCGCTCGGCGCCGGGCTCGACGGCGTCACGTTCAAGATCGACCGGGTGGCATTCAACGGTACTCCGATCGATCTCACGACCTCGACCGGTTGGGATCAGACGAAGGTCAGCGGAAACTCGCTCACCCCGGCTGACGTGACCGGCAGTGCGGCAAAGGCCGGTTACAGCGTTGTGGCCGCCAGCACCCCCACGGTGACGACCGCAGGCGGCGGACTCGCGACTGCGAGCAACCTGCCCTACGGCCTGTACCTCGTCACCGAGACCAGCCCCGGCACGAACCCGGTCGTCTCGCCGGCGCAGCCGTTCCTGGTGTCAGTGCCGTTCCCGAGTTCGACCGACAGCACGTGGATCTACGACGTGAACGTCTACCCGAAGAACAAGCTGAACACGACGGTACCAACCAAGACGGTTTCGGCTCCTGACGATGTGAAGCTCGGCTCCACGGTCAAGTGGACGGTCTCGACCGCAGTGCCCGCCCTCGGCGCAGGCGACACCTACCGCAAGTTCGTCATCACCGATCAGCTCGATTCGCGCCTCGGTCTCACCGCCGTCGACGTGAAGCTGAACGGTACGGCGCTGGTGCGCGACACCGACTACACGCTCAGCCCCACCACGCTGCCCGCAGCGAACGGCGCCAACGTCATCGTCACCTTCACCCCCGCCGGGCTGCTCAAGCTCGACAGCACAAAGACGGTCACGGTCGACTACTCCACCAAGGTCAACTCGCTCGGCGACGGCAAGATCCTGAACCAGGCGTTCGTCAACACCAACGACTCGGTCCGCGAGACCAACAAGCCGCAGACCAACTGGGGCGGGCTCAAGATCGTGAAGACCTCGGCGAAGACCCCCGCGCAGACCCTGAAGGGCGCGGAGTTCACGCTGCACACCTCGAACACCGACGCCTCGAAGGTGACCTCGGTCGGCACCCTCACCACGAACGACGCCGGTGAAATCACCATCGACGGTCTCTGGGTCGGCAACGACGCTACGGTCTCGAAGGACTACTGGGTCAAGGAGACCAAGGCGCCCGCGGGCTACGTGCTTCCTACGGACAGCACGGTCTGGACCAAGATCACTGTGACCGCCGATGCGATCACCTCCGTCACCCCCGTCACCATCAAGAACACCCAGCAGTCGGTGCCGAACCTGCCGCTCACCGGCTCGACCGGAACCATGATCTTCATGGCCGGAGGCATCGCACTCGTGGCGATGGCTGGTGGCGCAGCGCTCGCCGCATCGCGCCGCAAGCAGCGGGCCGCGAACTAACCGCGATCCGGCCACGGAACGGGGGCGGCCCACCAGCCGCCCCCGATCCCGGCCATCACTCCTGAAGCACACCCAGCACCGCATCGAATCTCGAGAGGGGAGGATCCCATGAGCATCACGACCGCACCGCGTCCGAGCGCACCGCGCCACGCACACGCATCGGTTCGACGCACCTGGCGGTTCCCTCGCCTCGCGATGGTGATCTCGGTGCTGGCACTCATCGGCGTGCTGATCTTCATGTACCCGAGCGTGGCCAATTGGTTGTCTCAGCTGGAGCAGGCTCGCGTCATCGCCTCGGTCGGCGGTGCAGAGCAGCAGGAGACCCCGACGCAGCTCTCCAACGAGCTTGCGCGAGCACAGGCCTACAACGACGACCTCGTCGGTGGGGCTCTGCTCGCGGAGAACGCGCGGGTGCCACAGGGCACCGGCGTCGCGAGCGGCAACGGCGATTACGCCGATTT
The DNA here is from genome assembly GCF_001273845.1 of Leucobacter musarum subsp. musarum. GTDB lineage: Bacteria > Actinomycetota > Actinomycetes > Actinomycetales > Microbacteriaceae > Leucobacter > Leucobacter musarum. Next base: position 119,882 of record NZ_JHBW01000067.1, on the reverse strand, counting down.
GCTGCGCGCCGACGCCGACGGAGCCATGGGGCGCCTGCGCATTCCGAAGATCAATGTCGACCTGCCGATCTACCACGGCACCGACGACGCGACGCTCGCGAAGGGCGTGGGGCATCTGGAGGGCACGTCACTCCCGATCGGTGGCGAGTCGCAGCACTCCGTGCTGACCGCGCACCGCGGGCTGGCGTCGTCCGAGCTGTTCACGCACCTCGATCGTCTCGCGGTCGGCGACACCTTCACGATCGAGGTCTTCGGACAGGTACTCACGTACCGGGTGACGACCACGGAGGTCGTCGAACCCGAAGACACGGCATCACTCTTTCCTGAATACGGCAAGGATCTCGTCACCCTGGTGACGTGCACCCCGCTGGGCATCAACACCCATCGCATCCTCGTGACCGCAGAGCGAGTGACGCCGACTCCGCAGGCCGATCTCGATCGTGCCGGATCAGCATCCGATCAGCCGGGGTTCCCGTGGTGGGCTGTCGGGCTCGCGGCGACGATCATACTGCTCGGCGCCTACGTATACCGCTCGGGCATTCATACCTCGGAGGTCCAGTCGGGCCCCCGAACCCAGACCGGAGCGGCTGACGGCCTTCCTCTGTCGGCTGCTCCGCCCCCAGCGGGTGCTCCATCGTCTGCATACCCCTTACCCCGCAGCGATGGACACCCGCGCCCCGCCGAGCCTGGAACACCCCCCTTGTAAGCCGGGCTCGGCGGCTCAACGACGACGGGCCGGGTGAACGGTGGTTCTGAGAACCCCGTTCACCCGGCCCGTCGTCGGTGCGTTGCGGTCGGCTAGCTCAGACGCTCGAGCACGTAATCGATCGAAGCAGTCAGCGCTCGCACATCATCGGGATCGATGGCGGTGAATGTCGCGACGCGCAACTGATTGCGACCCAGCTTGCGGTATGGCTCGGTGTCGACGATGCCATTGGCGCGCAGCGCCGAAGAAATCGCTGCCGCGTCGACCGACTCGTCGAAGTCGATCGTGACGACGACCTGCGACCGATGATCGGGGTTCGTGACGAACGGGGTGGCGACCGAAGTGCGCTCTGCCCAGTCGTAGAGCACGGCGGAGGACTCGGCAGTGCGGGCCGCAGCCCAGGAGAGACCGCCCTGCGCGTTCATCCAGCGCACCTGCTCGTCCATGAGTCCGAGGGTTGCGAGCGCCGGAGTGTTGAGCGTCTGGTCCTTCCGAGAGTTCTCGATGGCGCCGGCAAGGTTCAGCGTCTCGGGAATGTAGCGACCAGACCCGGTGACGCGTTCGATGCGCTCGATGGCGGCGGGGGAGACCAGGGCGAACCACAACCCGCCGTCGGAGGCGAAGTTCTTCTGCGGCGAGAAGTAGTAGACGTCGACCTCGGATGCATCGAAGTCGATACCGCCCGCACCACTGGTCGCGTCGACGACCGTGAGCGATCCGGCATCACCGGCGACGCGGCGAACCGGGGCCATGACGCCCGTTGACGTCTCGTTGTGGGGGTAGGCGTACACGTCGACGCCCTCGACCACGGACGATTCCGACCGCGAGCCCGCATCAGCGGAGCGCACGTCGGGCTGTTCCAGGAACGGCGCAGCAGCCGCCGCCTTCGCAAATTTCGCACCGAACTCGCCGAACGTGAGGTGCTGGCTGCGACGCTCGATGAGCGAGTGCACGGCCGAGTCCCAGAACGTCGTCGCGCCGCCGTTGGCGAGCAGAATCTCGTAGCCCTCGGGAGCGCGGAAGAGCTCGGTGAGGCCCGAGCGCACGCTGCCGACCAGGTTCTTCACCGGCGCCTGGCGGTGCGACGTGCCGAGCACGCCCGGCTGCAGCGAGCCGAGGAAGGAGATCTGCTCGTCACGCACCTTCGACGGGCCGCAGCCGAACCGTCCGTCGGCGGGCAGCAATTCAGCAGGGATCGTAATGTCAGCCATACGCGTAATTCTAGCGACGGCACCGGACCGGGCATGCGCCGCCAGGTCAGGATGCCCTAAGCTGGACGCCGGACCCGAAAGGACGGCGATGACGGACCTGATCGACACCACCGAGATGTACCTCCGCACCATTCTGGAGCTTGAGGAAGAAGGCATCGTTCCGCTGCGCGCGCGCATTTCGGAGCGCCTCGGCCACTCGGGTCCGACCGTGTCGCAGACCGTCGGCCGCATGGAACGCGACGGGCTCGTCGTCGTCACCGATGACCGCCGACTCGAGTTGACGGTTCCTGGCCGCAGCAAGGCGACGCACGTAATGCGCAAGCACCGGCTCGCGGAGCGGCTGCTTGCCGATGTCATCGGGCTCGAGTGGGCGTACGTCCACGAAGAGGCCTGCCGCTGGGAGCACGTGATGAGCGAGCAGGTCGAACGCAAGCTGCTCGGCATTCTCGGCAACCCGACGGAGTCGCCATACGGTAACCCGATTCCGGGTCTCGAAGAGCTCGGCGCGGTGCGCGCCGGATCGTTCCAGACCGGAGTCACCGGGCTGAATGACGTGCTCATCGACCCCGACCAGCCCACCACTGCGCGCATCAAGCGGCTCGCCGAGCCCCTGCAGACCGACCCCGAGCTGCTGGAGCAGCTCGCGGGTGCCGGTGTGCTGCCCGGCAACAAAGCTTCCTTCACTCGTACTGCGGACGTCGTCCACATCGAGGTTGAAGGTTCGAGTGAGGCGATCGACCTGCCAACCGAGGTCGCCGCCCACATTTTCGTCTCGCTGTAGAGACCCCGTAGTTCCCCCGCCGTCACGAAACGGCTCGTTTGGAGTGCGGTACCCATTCGGTGCGGTCTATGAGGGCTGCCCACAACGGAGTTGATAAACCGAGGAGTTCATTCGTGGCCGTACCCAACCCTGAAGCGCATCTGCAGGCTGTTGCCGAGACCGTCGAGTCGCGCAGCGCCGCAGAGCCGGAGTTTCTGCAAGCCGTGCACGAGGTGCTCGAAACCCTGAGCCCGGTGCTCGCCGAGCACCCCGAGTTCATCGAAGCTGGTGTGCTCGACCGGCTCGTGGAACCGGAACGGCAGCTCATCTTCCGTGTGCCGTGGACCGACGATGCCGGCCGCGTGCGAGTGAACCGTGGGTACCGCGTGCAGTTCAACTCGGCATTGGGGCCCTATAAGGGGGGTCTGCGCTTCCACCCGACGGTGAACCTGTCGGTGGTCAAATTCTTGGGCTTCGAGCAGATCTTCAAGAATGCGCTCACCTCGCAGCGCATCGGCGGCGGCAAGGGCGGCTCCGATTTCGACCCGAGCGGCAAGAGCGATGCCGAGGTGATGCGCTTCTGCCAGAGCTTCATGACCGAGCTGGTGCACCACATCGGCGAGCACACCGATATCCCTGCGGGCGATATCGGTGTGGGGGGTCGCGAAATCGGCTACCTCTTCGGGCAGTACCGTCGAATCACCCAGCGCTACGAAGCCGGAGTGCTCACGGGTAAGGGGCTCGGCTGGGGCGGTGCCGAAGTGCGCACGGAGGCTACCGGCTACGGCGCCGTATTCTTCGCCGAAGAAATGCTGCTCCGTGCGGGCGAGGGCATCGAAGGCCGTCGCGCCGTCGTGTCGGGTTCAGGCAACGTTGCGACCTACGCCATCGAGAAAGTGCAGCAGCTCGGCGGCACCGCGATCACGGCATCGGACTCGAGCGGGTACATCGTCGACGAGGCCGGTATCGACGTCGAACTCCTCAAGCAGGTCAAAGAGGTCGAGCGCGCACGCATCTCGGAGTACGCCGAGCGTCGCGCGAGCGCGCGCTTCGTCTCGGGCGGATCCGTGTGGGACGTCACGGGTGAGCTCGCCTTCCCGTGCGCCACGCAGAATGAGCTGGATGCCGATCACGCCCGCTCGCTCATCGCGGGTGGCCTTCGCGCGGTTGCCGAGGGCGCCAACATGCCCGCGACGCCCGAGGCTGTGGAGCTCTTCCAGCAGGCCGGAGTGCTGTTCGCTCCGGGCAAGGCGGCGAATGCCGGCGGTGTTGCGACGTCTGCGCTCGAGATGAGCCAGAACGCGGCGCGGTCACGCTGGGATCGGGACACCAGCGAATCCCGTCTCCATGACATCATGCGCGATGTGCACGATTCGGCGTACGAGGCTTCCGAGCGGTACGGGCGCCCCGGCGATTACGTGCTCGGCGCGAACTCCGCCGCGTTCGTTAAGGTCGCCCAGGCCATGCTGGCTCAGGGCGTCATCTGATCGCGCGAGATCGCTCGGCGTCGAACTATCGGCGCCGACCGGCGGGTCCGAATTTCCGCAGGTTTTAGCGGAGGTTGAAGGTTTCGTGACCCGAGCGTGACATATTCGTGATGTTCGGTTACCCTTGAACAGTCGTGGCCCCAGGGCCCACACCTGACGCAGACACCCGTAGGCAACAGTAAGGCAGATACCCACGTGACTCAGCACTCCAGCGCGGACGTCGTGCTTCCGAGCGAACTCGGTCAGCGCACCCCGTCGCGAGCGAAGCGGATCGCCCAGATGGCCGGCGCAGCAGCGCTCAGCCTCGGCATGGTCGGCACGTTCTCGATTCCTGCATACGCAGCTACCCCGACCGTCGAAGGCGCACCTGATGCAGATGTTTCGCTGCAGCAGTCGCTGACCGCCGCAGACGTCGACATCACTCTCGTGGACTCCACCGTGGGTTCGGTCGAGGGTGCCGAGTTCATCGCTGCCGATAAGGCCGCGGAAGAGCAGAAGAAGCAGGAAGCCGCTGCGAAGAAGGCTGCTGAAGCTCAGGCAGCCTCCGCTGCCAACGGTGGTACCGGAGCCGCGACTCCGGTGAACAACGGTTCGACCGGCACTGACGTTCCCGCCGGCGAAGGCGCCACCGGGCTGGTCGCTGCAGCACTCGCGCAGGTTGGCGTGAACCAGGACTGCACCGACCTCGTGCAGAACTCACTCGCAGCCATCGGCCTCACTACGCGTCGTGATCAGGGCGGCTACGACCACGGTGTGAGCGACTTCATGCGCTACGGCACCCAGGTCACCGATGGCAACTACGCACCCGGCGATATTCTGATCTGGCCGGGCGCCCCCCACACCGCGATCTACATTGGCAATGGCCAGGCCGTGCACGGCGGTTGGGGCGGCAACCAGACCGTCGTCAACACGTACGCGTCGCCGAGCGCGACTCCGATCGTCATCCGACTCGGCTAAAGCGTTCGATACAGCTCAGCGGGCGGGGTTTCGACTCCGCCCGCTGAGCTGTATCTGCGTCGCGTGCCGGGAAGCGAGTGCGAGCCGCCGTTGCGTTAGACTCGCAGAGGCCGTTTCACGGCGTGCACTGCGCCCCGGTAGCTCAGTGGATAGAGCACTTCTCTCCTAAAGAAGGTGTCGTAGGTTCGATTCCTATCCGGGGCACGCTCATTCCTCGCGTGTTGGGTCTCGCTAGTGCTGGGCACGCATCCGCGCGTCACGATTCCGGCTCCGTGGCGTGTTACTGACACGCGGAACTCTCCGCAGGCTGCGCCGAACGGTGCAACGAATCGCGATGGGAAGTGCATGGCCGACGACAATCGAGCAGTTTCAGCCGACCTGCAACCACTCGGCATCACGCACGCCTCTGATCACGGCACGCGCACCGTCTACGAACTGAGCGGTCAAGAAGGCTTGGACCTCTTCGCCGTTGTCGCCAACGGGCGTGCGCTCGATCCCGCGCATTTCTCTGGCCGACTTGTCTCCGTGCCTCTCGAACAAGTCGGGTTCGAAGAACTCACCCTGTCGCCGTGCGTCATCGAGCGGACTCCGAGTCGCATCGCGATGCAGCCCAGCGATGTCGTGCGGTTGAACTATGTGCTCGAGGGCTACCTCGATCTCGAGACGCGCGACGGATCGTTCCGGGCTCAGGCCGGGGAGCTTGTGGTGCTGCCCATGACTGAGCCGTTCCGCTTGACGCTCAGCGAACCGGCGAAATTCTCCGTCATCATCGTGCCCGTGCCGCTGCTCAAGATGTCGCCGGGAGATGTCGATGTGACCCGGGCGCGCGTGCTCCCCTCATCGCCGTTGAACGAATCGTTCATCGGCGTGTTGCGTGGCCTGTCGCAAGAGACACCCGATGATCACACCGTCGATGCCGAGCTCTTGTCACAGGCGCTGATCAACATCGCGATCGGCCTGGTGCGCGCCCGTGGCCGCGAGACAGAGGCGGACTCCGAAGACACGCTCATGCGTCGACGGGTCTACACGATGATTGAGCGCGAGTACGCGTCCGTTGATCTGCGCGTCGAGCAGATCGCGCAACGGCTTCGTGTGAGTGTGCGATACCTGCATCGACTGTTCAGTTCGGAGAACCGCACGATCACTCAGGCGATTCGCGCCCGTCGTCTCGAGGCGCTCCGTGCTGAGCTGTTGCGTTCAGAGGAGACATTCGAGGTCATCGCGAAACAGGTCGGCTTCGGGTCGACCGATGCCGCCTATCGCGGTTTCCGTGAAACCACGGCACTGACCCCGTCGGAGTATCGTCGCAACGGTCGCGCGCACCACTGCGAGTAGGTCGGAACGCGTCAGTCGGTGCCCAGCGCATGCGCGATGAGCACTTCGGCTGCGGCGCGCGCTTGCCGTGCGGCTGCAGGGTCGCCGCTGATCGCCGCGGTGCTCTGCGCACCCTCCGCGAGAATCGAGAGCTGCGCCGCGAGCATCGGGGTGCCACCGGCGTCGCCGACGAGTGCGGCCATATAGGTCTGGAACGACGCCTTATGGTCGTGCACGATCTGCGCGACCGAGGCGTCGGTGCCGCTCAACTCTCCGAACGCGTTGATGAACGCGCAGCCGTGGAAGCTCGGGTCGCGGAACCAGCCATCGAGGTAGTCGAACACGGCGAGCAGGCGCGATCGCGCGTCGGGTGCGGCCCGCGACACCCGGTTCGAGAGCCCGCGCTCCCACTCCGCATGCTTTCGGTCGAGCACTTCGGCGACCACAGCATTCTTCGACGGAAACAGGGTGTAGAGCTTGCGCAACGATACCCCGGCGGCGCTGCGCAGCTCGTCCATTCCGACGGCCGCGTAGCCCTTCGCGTAGTACAACCCTTCGGCTGCGCGCGCCACGCGCTCTCGGACTTCGGTTTCGGACATGCGGCCAGTCTACTTGACACGAGAACGCGCGTTCTCGTACAGTGAACCCCGAAGCGAGAACGATCGTTCTCACTCGACAACTGGCACGCGAGGAGCACACCATGGGCACTATCACCGTCGGCACCGAGAACTCCACTCCGATCGAGCTCTCCTACGAGGATCAGGGCTCGGGTCAGCCCGTCGTGTTGATTCACGGCTACCCCCTGAACGGCCACAGCTGGGAGCGCCAGACCCGTGAGCTTTTGGCCGCCGGCTACCGAGTCATCACCTACGACCGGCGCGGGTTCGGTGCGTCGTCGAAGGTGCACTCGGGCTACGACTACGACACGTTCGCTGCCGACCTGAACACGGTGCTCGAGACGCTCGACCTCACGGACGTCGTGCTGGTCGGGTTCTCGATGGGAACCGGCGAGCTCGCACGGTACGTCGGCACGTACGGCCATGAGCGCATCGCCAAGCTCGCCTTCCTCGCCTCGCTCGAGCCGTTCCTAGTGCAGCGCGATGACAACCCCGAGGGGGTGCCGCAGGAGGTCTTCGATGGCATTTCGGAGGCGGCGCGCGGTGATCGGTACGCCTGGTACACGCAGTTCTTCTCAGACTTCTACAACCTCGACGAGAATCTGGGCACCCGCATCAGCCAGGAGGCCGTGACCAGCAGCTGGAACGTCGCGACCGCGAGCGCGCCGGTTGCCGCCTACGCGGTCGTGCCGACGTGGATCGAGGACTTCCGCTCGGATGTCGACGCGGTGCGCGAGAGCGGCAAGCCGATCCTGATTCTGCACGGTACTGCCGACAACATCCTGCCGATCGATGCCACCGCGCGCCGCTTCTCGAAGCTGGTTCCTGATGCGCAGTACGTTGAGGTCGAGGGGGCGCCCCACGGCCTGCTCTGGACGCACGCAGACGAGGTCAACGCGGCGCTCGCGGCGTTCCTCGCTCAGTAGCCGGGGTCAGCTCGGAGCGAAGGGCGGGTCGATCAGCAGGTCGACCCGCTCGGTCAGAAACGCGTCGAGGGTCGGCGCCCCGGAGAGCGGGGCTCCGGCCCGCCACCGCACGCGCACCTCGCCGGAGTCGAACCCGACGGGCAGCTCGGAGGCGAGGGCGAGGATCGCCTCGGGTGACGCTGGGTCAAGCGGGATCGGCACGGCGTCGTAGTTCACCTCGGTGCCGGCCGTGTAGCCGCCGCGCAGCGCTGCCGCGGCGATCTCTCGTCGCTCCTCGCGCGAGACCGACTGGTAGCCCGGCCGGCCGCGCTCCGCGGCGCGGGTGGCGTGACCGAGTGCGAAAAGTGCGCCATTCGCGTCGAGCAGGAGCGCGCCGAGTCGCCAGACCGAGCCGAGGGGGCGCATAGTCGGGGGCTTCATCCGCAGGAAGCCTCGACGCGACGGCACGTACTCCGCCAGCTCCTCCGGCGCGATTGCGGCGTCATGGAGTCGAGAGGCAGCGTCGCGAGCCGCCGCTTCGGCGCGTTCCGCCGCCGCGCGTACCTCCGTCACTTCGACCACCGGGCCAGTGTAGCCCCGCTCACCCACTAAGCTCGGCCTGATGAGCAGTTCTTCGACGGCGCAGCGTTTCACGCGGGGCGCCATCATTCGCGCGATGTTCCTCGTGCTGATCGGGGCGACGGGCGTGAAGCTCTCCGCCGTGTTCGCGGTCGGCCTGTTCGAGCCGCTCGGGGTGCTCGGTACGAGCTCGATGCGTCTCGCGATCGCCGCGGTCTTCCTCCTGATCATCTTCCGCCCGAAACTGCGCGGCCGCACGCGCGCCGAATGGCTGGGCATCGTGCTGTACGGCATCGCGATGGCCTCGATGAATGCGCTGCTCTACCTCGCCGTCGACCGGTTGCCGCTGGGCATCGCGACGACGCTTGACTTCCTCGGCCCGTGCGCCGTGGCGCTGCTCGCTTCGCGACGCCTGCGCGAGGGGCTGCTCGCCGTTGTCGCGCTGCTCGGAGTCGCGCTCGTCGCGGGGTTCGGCGGGCCGCTCGATCCGCTCGGCATCGTGTTCGGACTGCTCGCGGGCACCGCCTTCGGCCTGTACACCCTGCTCGCCGCGCACGTCGGGCAGTCGGGCGGCGGGCTGCCGGGAGTCTCATTGTCGGTTGCGGTCGCGGCGATCCTGACTCTGCCGTTCACCGTCCCCACGATTCCGCTGATCCAGGCGCCGCACCTGCTGCCGCTCGTTGCGTCAGCGCTGCTCGGCACGGCACTGGCCTTCACCGTCGATACGCTCGCCGGCAAGCTCACCTCCGCGAGGGTGCTCGGCGTCTTCTTCGCATTCGACCCTGTTGTTGGCACGATCGTCGGTGCGATCTTCCTACACCAGCTGCTCACGCCGATCGCGGTCGGCGGCATTGTGCTGGTCGTCGCGGCGGGTGCCGGGATCGTCTGGCTGGCGGGCGCGGATGCCGAACGCCGTCGCCTGGAATACGAGCGAGCCGAGGGGAGCGCGGGGGAGCCGCCGCCCAGCGACGGGTCATAGACTGGCAGCGTGAGTCACGTAGCCGGTCAGGAGTCGCTCGAGGTCGAGCGCAAGTACGAGGTTGCCGCCGATCTGCCGCTGCCCGCAGCGGAGGCTTTCACCGCAGTCGGACTGACGGCTTCCGCGCCCGTGACCTACGCACTCGCGGCGATCTACTTCGATTCTCCGGAGCGCGATCTCGCCAGCCGGGGCATGGCGATGCGTGTGCGGCACGGGGGCAAGGATGCCGGCTGGCACATCAAGCAGCGCGGTTCCGATGGTGTGCGCGAGCTCTTCTGGCCGCTGAGCGATGAGATGCCGGCGGGGGTGCGCGAGGAGCTTGTGGCGCGCATCGGCGAGGCAGCAGGTTCGGTAGTTCCGGTCGCCGAGCTCAACACGGAACGCGCGGTCGTGGTGCTTTCCGATGAATCGGGGGCCGAAATCGTCGAACTGGCGGACGATCGCGTCGAAGCGCTCGATCGCGTCGCCGATGTCGCTCGGGTGTGGCGCGAGTGGGAGGCGGAGGTGCTTCCGGGCGCCGACGCCGCAGTGCTCGACGCGGTTGAGCCGGTGCTGCTCGCCGCGGGAGCGCGAGTCTCGCTCAGCCTCGCGAAGATCGCGCGTGCGACCGGAGCGCTGATCTCGATGGCTCGCGCGCACGGTGCCGACGCGTCGCAGATCGCTGCGCTCGAAGACCTCGACCGTGCCGACCGCGCCGCAGCGCGCGCGGCAGGACTCATCCCATCGTCCTCGGACGCCGAAGAAGGAGCATCCCGTTGAGCCCGACCCCTCCGCCCCGCACGCCTCGAGGCGCGGGCAAGCGCTCGCCGGGCGACTCCGAGCCGCCCTCGCCCCGAGCGCGGCGCAAGCAGATCATCGTCGGCCTCGTCATCGGGGCAATCATGGGTGTGGTGCTGGGCGCGCTGACGCAGTTCTGGCTGTGGCTGCCCGCCGGTCTGGCCATGGGGCTCGCGACCGGCGCCATCATGAAACCGCCTGCCGACGAACGCTAGCGGCGTCACGTGACGGTGCTGATTCCGCACGTAAATCGGGGCTGAAGTGGTGGATTCCGCTCACATTGCCTGAAAAGTGCGTGTTTTCGTGTCATCTGACCGACTGGATCCATGTACAGAATCCGAGCAATGTGCAAGGATCGAATCGGACATCGACGACGAGGACGACATGCACCCCACTATTTTCGAAACCCATCGACCCGACGAGCACGTGATCGATGCGTCGCTCGCCGACACCCGTTTCTCCTGCTTTTGGACCGACGATGTCGAGCACCAGGCACCGCATCACCCCGAGCTCAGCGGGGAGCAGCGAGTCGACGACGCGGTCGTCGGTGGAGGGTTCGCCGGGTTGTGGACGGCGATCAAGCTGAAGACCGAGCACCCGGAGCGCCGTGTGGTGCTCATCGAAGCCGTGCGCGTGGGCTGGGCGGCGTCGGGCCGCAACGGCGGATTCTGCGAGGCGAGCATTACGCACGGCGAACCGAACGCCGAGTCGCGCTGGCCTGACGAGACCGGCACGCTGCGCCGTCTCGGGTACGAGAACCTTGACGCGATCGAAGCATTCATCAGCGAGCACGGGCTCGACGTCGATTTCGAGCGCAATGGAGCCCTCTCCGTGGCGAACGAGGCCTATCAGGTCGACTGGTTGGGCGAGAGCGAAGACGAGCACGTCGTCACGCTCGATCGTGACGCGGTGCAGGCGCGCATTGCCTCGCCGACCTTCCTCGGCGGCGAGTTCTCGCCGTCCGAGAATGCGAATGTGCACCCGGCGAAGCTCGCGCTCGAGCTCGCCCGGCACGCCGCGGAGATCGGCGTCGAGATCTACGAGGGCTCGCCGGTGAAGAATCTCGAGGGTTCGGCCGAGTCTCCGATTCGCCTCACCGTCGCGAACGGCAGCACGGTGACCGCTGAGCGCGTCGCGCTCTGCACCAACGTCTTCCCGTCGCTGCTCAAGCGGTACCGGTTTCACACCATCCCGGTGTACGACTACGTGCTGATGACCGAACCGCTGACCGATGAGCAGCTGGCGTCGATCGGGTGGGAAGGACGCGAGGGGCTGTCTGACCTCGCGAATCAGTTCCACTACTCGCGGCTCACGAAAGACAACCGCATTCTCTGGGGCGGCTACGACGCGGTGTACCACGCAGGCGGGCGCATCAAGCGCGAGTACGAGGATCGGATGGAGAGCCACCGCAAGCTGGCGAGCCACTTCTTCACGACGTTCCCGCAGCTCGAAGGGGTGAAGTTCTCGCACCGTTGGGCGGGAGTCATCGACTCAAGCACACGGTTCTGCGCGTTCTTCGGGCAGGCCCACGGTGGCCGGGTGCAGTACGTGTCGGGGTTCACCGGTCTCGGGGTCGGGGCGACGCACTTCGCAGCCGATGTAATGGTCGACCGGTTCGAGGGCCGCACCACGGAGCGCACGCAGCTGCAGATGGTGCAGCAGATGCCGCTGCCGTTCCCGCCCGAGCCCGCTGCGTCGATCGGGGTCAACATGTTCCGCTGGTCGTTTGATCGCGCGGATCACAACGGGGGCAAGCGCAACTTCTTCTTGAAGGCCATGGACGCCGTCGGATTCGGGTTCGACTCGTGAGCGCCCTGCTGCCCGGCGGGCGCAATGCCGCGGTGCCGGGGACGCGGGTCGAGGTGGAACTCGAAGCGGTCGACCCGACGGACGTGGTGTCGGGCGCTCCCGTGCAGGGCATCGCCGAGCTCGGCGCCGTCGGCGGTGCAGAACTGGGCATCTGGGAGCTGCGCGACGGCACCGTCACCGACACTGAAGTCGACGAGATCTTCATCGTGCTGAGCGGCGGGGCGCACATCGAGCTGCTCGAGGTGCCGGGTGCGCCCGAGGAAGTCGGAAGCGTTGTCGAGGTCGCCGCCGGCGACGTGATGCGCTTGGTCGCGGGCACCCGCACACGCTGGACGGTGCCAGATCACATTCGCAAGGTGTACGTCGCGGGGGAGTGATTCCTGAGCGTCAGCTGAGCGCTAAGATGTGAGATTGGCTGTGCGCTCGAAGGGGTGGCCGTACGGCTCCTTGCGATCCGGCACCCCGAAGGAGCCCGCGATGGCATTGACCTGGAAGCAGCACGGAGACGGGACGCACGTCGCGCCCGACGCGATCGTGCTCCCTGAGGAGCGGCTCAGCTGGCTCCGCACGATCGGCTTTGGCGCCCAGCACGTGGTGGCCATGTTCGGTGCGACGTTCCTCGTGCCGCTGCTCACCGGCTTCAGCCCGACCGCGACGCTGTTCTTCTCGGGTCTCGGCACGCTGCTCTTCCTGCTGATTACGGGCAACCGCCTGCCGAGCTATCTCGGCTCCTCGTTCGCCTTTATCGCCCCGATCATGGCGGCGACGGCGGGCGGTGATCCTGAGAACCCCGATCTCGGCCGCGCCTCGTTCGGCATCCTGGCGATCGGCGTGCTCATGGCGATCGTCGGCCTCATCGTCAACCGCTTCGGCACGGGGTGGATCAACGCCCTCATGCCGCCGGTCGTCATGGGCGCCATCGTCGCGCTGATCGGCTTCAACCTCGCGCCCGCGGTCAAGAACAACTGGAATGCGACGGAGCTCTCGGGCTGGGTCGCGCTCATCACTATCACCGCGGTGCTGCTCATCACGGTGCTGTTCCGCGGGCTCGTCGGCCGCCTGTCGATCGTGCTCGGCATGGTCGTCGGCTACATCGCTGCGGCACTCATGGGCGAGGTCGACTTCTCGAAGGTGGGCGACGCCGCGTGGATCGGCTTGCCGTCGTTCCACGCCGTCGGCAACCCGTTCGCTGACCCGACGCTGTGGGGGCTGCTGCCCGCGTTCCTGCCGGTCGTGCTCGTGCTCATCGCCGAGAACGTCGGCCACGTGAAGAGCGTCGGGCTCATGGTGAACCGCGACCTCGACCCCGTCACGGGGCGGGCGCTGCTCGCCGACGGTGTATCGACGATGCTGGCCGGCTTCGGCGGCGGATCGGGCACAACCACGTACGGCGAGAACATCGGCGTCATGGCCGCGACTCGCGTCTACTCGACGGCGGCGTACTGGGTGGCCGGCATCTTCGCCGTGCTGCTCAGCTTCTCCCCGAAGGTCGGCGAGATCATCTTCTCGGTGCCCGCGGGTGTGCTCGCCGGCGTCACGGTTGCGTTGTACGGCCTCATCGGCCTCATCGGTGTGAAGATCTGGATCGACAACAAGGTCGACTTCTCCAAGCCGATCAACCAGTTCTCTGCGGCGGTGCCGCTGATCGTGGGCATCGCGGACTTCGGTCTGCAGATCGGGTCGGTCGTCTTCAACGGCATCGCGCTCGGCACGATCGCCGCGGTGCTCGTGTACCACGTGATGCGCGGGCTCGCGAAGCTGCGCGGCGGCGAGGTGCAGGTCGTCGATCCGGTGGTGACCGGCAACACCCGCGACTGACCGTCCCTGCCTCGGTCGATGCGGGGCTGAGCATTCGCACCGAAGGCACGCGGCGCGCCGCGAAACTCCGGGGAATCAGCGCCGATTCCCCGGAGTTCGGCCTAGGGTGGCGGTGTGTGGAGTGTAGATCGGTTACGGCGACCTGAAAAGGGACGCGGCGCGGGAAGCGCCGAGTCCACGGCAGCGCGCGCGAACGGCGCCGATGACGCGTCGGCCGACGCAGCACGCAACAGTTCGTCGCCCGACGCCGGCACTGCCGCGGTGCAGCCGCGCAGCGAAGGCGCGCTGGCCACGGTCCCGAAAGCTCAGCCCCAGCCCTCAGACGTTCTCGCATCGCAGCCCGTCGGCCCGGTGTCGCTCGTCGATTCGTACGCCGACGAGCACGCCGAATGGCGACGCGAGCTCGCGAGTATCGGCGGGCGCAACCCGCTGCTGCACTTCGAAGACGAGACGGCGAACCGCATCGAGCTGTCGACGACGCACCCCGGCGGGCTGCCCCAGTTCATCACGGGCAACAAGATTCTGCTTTCCGCGTTGATTCGCGACGACTTGGCGCTGCGTCACGCTCGCGCCGCCGCGGGCCGCGTGACCGACAAGGCGATCGAGATGCGCACCGTGCGCGGTCTCGAGACCACGAACCTCGGCGTCGGCATCGCGAAGTGGAACTTCGAGGGCGAAGACTTCTGCGCCCCGATTCTGCTGCGCCCCCTCGCCATTCGTCGATACGGTCGCGACTTCGAGCTCAAACTCAAGCAGTTCCCCGTCGTGAACTCCGAGCTGATTCGCGTCATGCGCGAGCAGTTCGGCATCAACGTCGACGCCCGCGCACTGATCGAGTTGTCGCAGTCGGAAGGCGTCTTCAAGCCGCAGCCCGTCATCGATCGACTGCGTCAGATGGCCGCGGGTGTGCCGGGGTTCGTCGTGCAACCGCGGCTCGTCGTCTCGTCGTTCCACAACGTCGGTCAGTCGATGGCGGCCGACGCCAAAGACCTCACCTCGCCCGTGCTCGCTGCCGTCTGCGGCAATGAGCCGGCGAAGCGTCAGCTCGACGCGGCGTATCGCCCCGTGTCGGCGACGCCGCCAGACGACCGCTCGCCCGACACCGACCGCGCGCTCTATGACGCCGACGCCGAGCAAGACGATGTGCTTGCGCAGATCGACGCCGGGCACTCCCTCGTCGTGCACACGCTCCCCGGTACCGGCGGCACCCAGACCGTCGTGAATGCGCTCGGCAATCTGGTGCGCGCCGGCAAGCGCGTGCTGGTCGTCTCACCGCGCCGCGCCACACTCGACGGCATCACCCATCGGCTTGCGCGTGTTGGTCTCGCCGGCCTCTCGGTGAGCCCGCGGCGCCTGCGTCGCAACCTCGTCGAATCGATCAGCCGCAACGAAAATGCGCGCGGTGAGCAGCTGCGCGATGTCGATGAGGCGCTGACGCGTCTGCGCGGTGTGCTGCTCGACTACCAGAGCGCGCTCGCCGAACCCGACCAGCGTTTCGGCGTCTCGCCGCTCGAGGCGCTCCGCACGCTCACGACGCTCTCGCTCGACGAGCACCCGCCGACCACGACGGTACGCCTCGACGATCAGGCACTCGGCCAATTGACCCTCGACCGCTCGGCCGTGGCCGAGTCGCTGACCGAGGTCGCGCGCCTCGGTCAGTTCCAGTACGGTCCCGAGGATTCGCCGTGGTACGGCGTCAGCTTTGCGACGACCGAGGAAGCGCGCACCGCCTACGGCACCGCGGTCGACCTCGCCGAGTCGCAATTGCCACGCCTGATCTCGATGTCGAACGAGCTCGTGGGGCAGACGTCAATGCGCCCCTACGAGACGATCGCCGAGCTCGGCATCTACCTGCGACTGCTCATGGGCATCCAGGAGACGCTCGACCGGTTCACCCCCGCCGTGTACGACCGTTCGCTGACCGAGGTCATCGCCGCGCACGCCCCCCGCGGCGACGAGATGTCGACGGCGAATAAGCGACGCCTGCGCAAGCTCGCTCGCGAGTACGTGCGCCCGGGTGTGCACATCTCTGACATGTACTCGCGGCTGGTGCAGATTCAGCAGCAGCGCGTGCTGTGGCAGCGGTACACCACGGTGGTCGGTGCTCGCCCCGAGGTGCCGCTCGGCATCTCCGACGTTGTCGTGGCGTACCAGTCGGCGTACCAAGATCTGGACGGGCTCGACCGCGTGCTTGGCACCACCACTGACGCGAGTCGCCTGAAGAACCAGTCGCTCGCGCAGCTCGCCAGCCGTGTTTCAGACCTCGCCCGCGAATCCGAGGTGCTCCAGAACATTCAGGAGCGCACGACGATCGTCGAGCAGATGCGCGCCGCTCACCTCGAACCGTTGCTCGAGGATTTGTCTGCTCGTCACGTGCCGGCAGAGGACGTCGCCGCCGAGCTCGAGCTCGCCTGGTGGCAGTCGGTGCTCGAGCGCATGCTGCAGTCGAACCCGGCGCTGCTGAGCGCGAATACGAGCGTGGTCGATCGACTCGAAGCCGACTTCCGGCTCGTCGACGACGCGCACTCGGGCGCGAACGGCGCGCTGCTGGCCGCTTCGCTCGCCGATGCCTGGCGCGTCGCGGTGCTCGACCACAAGCAAGAGGCGCTCGCGATGCGTGAGGCATTGCGCAGCGGCTACGTGTCTCCGATTTCGCTCGCGCAGCGCGCACCGCATCTGCTCGGCGTGCTTGCGCCGGTGTGGACGATGTCGCCGTACGAGGTCGCGATGCTGCCCGATTCGATGCGCTTTGACGTCGCCCTGGTGGTCGATGCGGGGGCGACGACGCTTGCCGAGAACCTCGGGGCGATTCGTCGGGCCGACCAGGTGGTCGCGTTCGGCGACACGATGACGCAGACGCCGTCGCACTTCGAGATCTCGGTCTGTGCCGATGCGGGGGCGGATCGCGGGGCCGACGATGCCGATGCACTGCATCAGCGGTCGGCGTTCGCCCAGTTGGGTGCGGTGCTGCCGACACTGACGCTGACCCGCAGCTACCGGGCCGGCGGTGAAGACCTGACGAATCTTGTCAACACCCGCTTTTACGATGGTGCGATTCACTCGCTGCCGTGGGCCGGAAGCTTCTTGGGGCACTCGAGCCTGACGTACGAGTTCGTGCGCGGCGGCCAGGGGCTGCCGGATCAGCAGACCGGTGCGGTCGAGAGCACCGATGCTGAGGTCGAGCGCGTCGTGCAGCTCGTGCTCGAGCACGCGAGCGACCGGTCTTCGGAGTCGCTGATGGTGATCACCGCGAGTGAGCGCCACGCGGTTCGGGTGTATCAGTCCGTGCTGCAGGCCTTCTCGAAGTTCCCGCAGTACCGCGACTTCCTGCTCGGTGAACGGGCGGAGCCCTTCGCGGTGCTCACGCTCGAACAGGCGACCGCTCAGAGCCGTGATCGCGTGATCTTCTCGATCGGATTCGGGCGGACACCGCACGGACGTGTGCTGTCGAACTTCGGCGGGCTCGGTCGCCCGGGCGGCGAACGACTGCTCGCCGTTGCGATGACGCGTGCGCGCCGCGCGATGACGATCGTCAGCTGCTTCAAGCCCGAAGATCTCGATCGCAACCGTCTGAAGCACGGGGTCGTCGAGCTCGCGGAGCTGCTCGGATTCGAGCACCCCGAGCCCGAGGCGCCGGCACTTCCGGCGGAGCGCGATCCGATGCTCGGCGAACTGGCGGATCGCCTGACCGCACTGGGCTTGACGGTCGCCATGGATTACCGCGGGGCGATCCCGCTCGTTGCCTCACTCGGTGAGCGCGCGATTGCGATCGATCTCGACCTCGGCGCTGCAGGTGAGTACCGTGGCGACAGCTTGCGCGACACGTTGCGCTTGCGGCCCGCGGTGCTGCGACGCCTCGGGTGGCACTACCACCGCGTGCAAAGCTTCGATCTGTTCGCCGACCCCGATGAGGTCGCGCTGCGGATCGCGCGCATCGTCGGCTACGACGCGGGGGAGAGCGCGACCGCGTCGGAGGTCGGGTGACCCCGGAGCGCGACGCCACACCGCGTCGCGCTTCGCGCCGAGCGTCGCGCCCGGCTCCTGACGGAGTCGACCCGCGCCCGTCAGAGCATCCGCTTGACGCTCGCGCGGCGGAAGACCGCCCCGAGGGCTGGGGTGAAGACGGTGCGCAGAAGCCGGGTGCGCCGAGTTCGCGCGACGCGGCGTTGGTGCGGGATCGCCCACCGCACTGGGGGTAACCCGCGTCGGCAGCCGCCGACAGTCGGGGCTACGAGCCTGAGCCGGAGGACGTCGAGGTGCTGGAAGACGAGGAGCCCGACGACCCCGAGGCTGATCCGGAACCGGAACCGGTGCCCTGCGAACCGGCACGTGAATCGGTGCGATAGAACCCCGACCCGTTGAAGGTCACCCCGAGCGACCCGAAGACCTTGCGCAGTGTTCCACCGCACTCCGGGCAGACGGTCAGCGCATCATCGGAGAACGACTGATAGATGTCGAAGGCGTGGCCGCACTCGGAGCAGCGGTAAGCGTACGTAGGCACAAGTAGGTATTCTACTCGCCATTACTCCGTGCCGAAGCGTCGCAGCGACGTCGCTGTCACCACCCCGTCGACCGGGATGTCGTGGGCCTCGCGGGGGAGCCAGGGGTACAGGTCGTCGTCATCGACGACTGCGAAGATCGGGGGCCGTGGAGTGATCACTTCGAGCGCGCGGTCGTAGTAGCCCAAGCCCCACCCGAGTCGCGTGCCCCGATCATCGACGGCGCACGCCGGAATGAGCATGAGATCGACCGCGGCGGCCGCAGCCGCTTCGAGCCGGGGTCCGTCGGGCTCAGGGATCCCGTGCAACCCGTTCACGCGATCGCCGGTGTCGACGGCCCACGCGAGCCGGTGGCCTGGCAGTGAGACCGGCAGCAGCACGCGCACCTCAGACGCCCGTGCCCACGCAAGGAACCCCTCGGTGTCGGGCTCGCTGCCCAGTGGCGCATACGCGGTCACCGAGCGAGCGCCGGTCTCCGCGATGAGCGCGGTGAGCTGCCGAGTGAGGCCGTCGCGGCGGCGGCGGCGCTCAAGCGGAGTGAGTGCATTGCGCCGCGCACGCACCTCCGATCGGACCTCGATCTTGGCTACACGCGTGTCGCTCGACATAGCACTCAGCATAGGCGCCGGGCGACGGGTGATATCCGCGGCTTTGAGTGCGCAGGAGGTACGGATAGGCTGGCGGTCATGACTGATACGCGCGCGACGCAGCAGAGCACGGTGACGAAGGCCGTTGTTCCGGCCGCCGGCCTCGGCACCCGTTTCCTTCCGGCCACGAAGGCGATGCCGAAAGAGATGCTCCCGATCGTCGACAAGCCGGCGATTCAGTACGTCGTCGAAGAGGCCGCTGCCGCGGGCCTCGGCGATGTGCTCATCATCACGGGGCGCAATAAAGACAACCTGCTGAACCACTTCGATAGCGTTCCCGAGCTCGAGTACACGCTCGAGCGCAAGGGTGACGAGGGCAAGCTCGGCAAGGTACACGAGTCGAGCGAGGTCGCCGAGGTGCACTTCTTGCGCCAGGGGCAGCCGCTCGGGCTCGGTCACGCGGTCGGCCGCGCACGCAGCCACGTCGGCAACGAGTCGTTCGCCGTGCTGCTCGGCGACGACCTCATCGACCCCCGAGACCCGCTGCTCGATCGCATGATCGCCGAGCACGATGCGCGCGGTGCGACGGTCATCGCGCTCATGGAGGTGCCGCCGGAGTCGGTGCACCTGTACGGCTGCGCAGCGGTCGAACCGACCGATGACCCCGACGTCGTGCGCATCACCGGCCTCATCGAGAAGCCGGCCCCCGAAGAGGCGCCCTCGAACCTCGCGGTGATCGGTCGCTACGTGCTGCGCCCCGAGATCTTCGACATCATCGACGAGCTGCCGCCGGGGCGCGGTGGCGAGATTCAGCTGACCGACGGGCTCAACTACTTGGCCGAGGGCAAGGGCGAGGGGCCGGTGTACGGCGTCGTCTTCCGCGGCCGACGCTACGACACGGGCGACCGCGCCGACTGGATTAAGGCGAACGTGCTGCTCGGTGTCGACCACGCGGAGCTCGGTTCGGAGATCACCGACTGGGTCATCGAGTTCGCGGATCGCCTCCGCGGGCAGCGCTCGGAGAGCTGACCGCACGTGCCGCTCGGGCGGGTGATCGAAGATCCAGGCGTCCTGTTCGCAGGGAAGGTCGGCGTACGCATCATCCGGTGGGGTGATGCCGAACCGCTGCGTCGCCTGCTCACCGACAATCGCGAGTGGCTGCAGCGCTGGGAGGCCACGCACCCCTCGGGGCGCAGTGTCGTCCCGGGTTCGGTGTCGATGCGGCCGACCGTGCGCGTGCTGCGTAAGCAGTTGCGCAGTGGCAGCGGCATGCCCTTCGTCGTCACCTACTATGGCGAGGTCGTCGGGCAGCTGAGCGTCTCGGAGATCAGTGGTGGGGCGCTGCAGTCGTCGCAGATCGGGTACTGGGTCTCGCAGCACGTGGCAGGCCGCGGTATCGCGACGACCGCGGTCGCACTCGTGATCGATCACCTCTTCACCGAGTTGCAACTGCACCGCGTCGAGATCTGCATTCGGCCGGAGAACGGCCCATCGCTGCGCGTGGTCGAGAAGCTCGGCCTGCGGCACGAGGGCCGTCGCCCCGCGTACATTCACATCGACGGCGCTTGGCGCGATCATGAGAGTTTCATCGCGCTGCGTGAAGAGGCCGGAGCGGGCTACGTGGCTCGGCTGGGTGCCGCCTGACGTTCGCGCCTCGGTGCTCGGGCACTCTGCACCCCGCTCCCTGATCGGAACCCGATTTCGACCGCAATCGCGGCGCGGCGAGGAGATCGCCTGCGGCGAACGCCGTACAGTGATCCCCATGACTGGCGGAGTACTCGGTGGGGGCGTGATCTTCGTGGTCGCTGCGCTCCTCTGGGGAGCCGTGCTCGTTCCGTCGTGGATGCGGCGACGCGAGTTCCGCGCCGCCGAGAAGAACGCACTGCGGTTGCAGCGCACGCTGCGCGTGCTGGCCGAGGCGAACGAAGTGCCCCAGGAAGTGCGGCTCGAGGCGACAGCGCGCGAAGCGCTTGCGCACGAGAAGATGCTGCGCAGTGCGCAGCGACGGCAAGACGCGGAGCGCGATGCGGCGCTCGCGGAAGCGGAGGCAGAACAGGTGCGAGCCGAGATCAGGGCGCAGCAGATGCGCCGCAAGCAGGCCGCCGCACAGCGCTCGGCGAAGGTGCGCCGCCCGATTGCTCGCCGCGTGCGTGCGACCGCGGCGCTCGGCGCACTGCTGGGGGTTGGCGGGGTGCTCGTCGGAGCCGGTTTCGCGGTTGCCGGGAGCGGTGCCGGCATGCTGCTCGGTGCGCTCGCGCTCTTCGCCGCCTCGAGTGGTGCGCTGGTGCTGCTAGCACCGGGTCGCAACCGCGTGCACACGATTCCCGCTGAGCAGGTGACGACGGCGATCGCGACCGCGGTGGTCGAGTCGGCCCCGCAGCCCGCACCCGAGGTCGACCCGTCGGTCGCCGCGGCTGCGCACGCCGAAGCGCAGCGCGCTGCTGCTGAGCGCATCGAGCGCGCTCGCGCACTGGCTCGCGCTCGCGCCGAGCGCCCCGCGCAGAAGGTGAACCAGACGGATTCGATGCTGCTGCGCGAGGTGCGGCAGCAGCTGGCGCAGTCGGCGGCTGAAGCGTCGCCGGCACGCGCTGCGGCGACGGCCGCCGCTGAAGAGCACCAGCGCCAGCAAGAGCGCGCCCGTGACGAAGAGCGCCAGCGCGCCGCGGTTCGGGCGCGTGAAGTGCAGGCGCAGCGCGACGCGGCGAGTGACCGACTGCGCCGCATGGGCGTGGTCGGCGACACTGCCGAGGGCCTGCCCGATCTCGACGCCGCGCTGCGTCGCCGTCGTAAAGCGAGCTGAGGCGCCCGAGATCCTCATCACACGTATGTTAGGTTGAACTTACCTGCACACGTGCTCCTTGAGGTCTCCATGGTTCTGCTCTCCGCTCCGTACGCGCCCCCCGCGCCGACCACTCCGGTGACGGCTCCGGGTCAGTTACTGGCGCCGGCAGCAACTCCGGCTCGGATGCATCGCGCGGCACCCCGCGATGCGGCGCGTGAGGTCCCGAGGCACTTTCTTCTCGCCACGAGCGTGCTGCAGCCAGACCACGGCCTCGCTTGGCCCCCGCACCGCCACGTCGAGCACGAGCTGCTCTGGACCGACAGCGGCGTCGCACACATGGTGGTCGATGGGCGGCAGTGGACGGTCACGCCCGGGGTCGGCGTCTGGATCCCGGCAGGCGTGGAGCACGAGGGCTCAACCCGCGACCGCACGGCGGTGCGCGCCACCTATTTCGCGCTCGACAGCTGGACGAAGACGTGGCCGACGACGACTGCGGTGCGCATCCATCCTGCCGTGCGGCAGCTGCTGATGCATCTGAAGCACGCGGCCATGAGCGACGTGCAGCGGCTGCGCGCTCAGCAGGTCTGCATGGACATGCTCGAGGCGACGGAGTCGGTGCAGCTCGACGTGCCGTTGCCGGGGGACGCGCGGCTCGCCCCGTTGGTTGCGCGCGTCATCGCGGACCCAGCCGACGATCGATCGCTCGAACAGTGGGCGAGCGACATTAATCTGACGGCGCGCACCGTGAGTCGAATCTTCGCTGCCGAGGTGGCGATGAGCTTCGCAGCCTGGCGCCGGCTCGTGCGCATGCAGGCGGCGATCGGCGCCCTCGCTTGCGGTGTTCCGGTGAAGACGGTCGCAGGGCAGGTTGGGTATCGCACGACGAGCGCGTTCGTCGCGGCCTTCCGCAAGGTCGTGGGGTCGACCCCGGGCGACATCGCGGGCCAGTTGTGAGGTGCCCGATGGGTGTCCGGATCGCGACACCGCCTGTCTCCCCGCACCCTCCGGGGCCGCGTAGCGTCGAATTCGTGCGCTGACGCGCGCCCGGGTCGCCGCGCCGCACGGCGTTCCCGCGCGATCCTGCGCCGAAGCGAACAGCATCTCCCCCACCACCAATCCGCACGGAGCCCGATCCACGTTGAGCGACACCCTCACCCGCCCGAGAGCGACGACCGTGGGCCTCGCGTCGGGCAACGCGTCGCGGGCATTCGTGCTCTGCGTAGCACTGGCGGTGCTCGGCGCGGTGGCGATCCTGAGCATCATGGTCGGGTCGCGCGACCTCGGGTTCGACGTCGTGCGCGATGCCGTCTTCGCGCCGAGCGGCGATGAAGCGCAGTTCGTGATTCTCGACCTGCGCATTCCGCGCACGGTGGTCGCGATCGTGGTCGGGGCGGCGCTCGGGGTGTCGGGCGGGCTGATTCAGGCGCTGACCCGCAATCCACTGGCCGATCCGGGCATTCTCGGGGTGAACTCGGGCGCTGCGTTCGCGGTGGCCGTGGGCATCGGCGGCTTCGGCGTCGCATCGATCTCGGGCTACCTGTGGTTCGCGTTCGCCGGGGCGCTCGCGGTGTCGGTCGCGGTGTACGCCATCGGTGCGGCCGGCCGCGGGGGAGCGGACCCGCTGCGACTCGTGCTCGCGGGCGTCGCGCTCGGCGCGGTGCTCGGGGGACTCACCAGTGGCCTCACGCTGCTCGACCCGAAGGCGTTCGACGCGATGCGCAACTGGGGCGCCGGCACCGTGGTGGGGCGCAGCCTCGATGTGGTGCTTCCGGTGCTGCCGTTTCTCGCCATCGGGTTCGTGCTCGCCGCGGTCGTGGCGCGCTCGCTCAACGCAATCGCCCTCGGTGAAGACCTGGCGGCCGCGCTCGGGGCCAACGTGCTGCGCACCCGCATCATCAGCATCATCGCGATCACGCTGCTCGCCGGCGGCGCCACTGCGATCGCCGGCCCGATCGGGTTCGTTGGTCTCATGGTGCCGCACGTGGCGCGCTGGTTCGTCGGCCCCGACCAGCGCTGGATTCTCGCGTACACCGTGGTGCTCGCGCCGATCCTGCTGCTCGTCTCCGACATCGTCGGGCGCCTCGTCATGCGCCCGGCCGAGATTCCGGTCGGCATCGTGACGGCGTTCGTCGGCGCCCCGTTCTTGATCGCGCTGATTCGGCGCCGAAAGGCGAGTGGGCTGTGAGCGAGGTGCAGGATCGCGTGGACTTCGGGCGCACCGTGCACCGGTGGCAGGCCCGCGGCGTCTGGCTGTGGATCGACGTGCGCTCGGTCGTCATCGGCGTCGTGCTGCTCGTGGCGTGCGTGGTGCTCGGCGTGCTGGGCCTGGTGTTCGGGGAGTACCCGCTCAGCCTGAGCCAGGTGGGCCACGCGCTGTTCTCAGGTGTCGACGACTTCACGCGCACCGTGGTGGTGGAGTGGCGCATGCCGCGCGTGCTCGCCTCGATCGTGTTCGGCGCGGCACTCGGCGCGAGTGGTGCGATCTTCCAGTCGCTGACCCGCAATCCGCTCGCGAGCCCCGACATCGTGGGCTTCTCGGCGGGCGCGTACACGGGCGCGCTCATCGCCATCATCGTGCTCGGTGGCACCTACCTCGAGGTCGCGGCGGGGGCGTTCGCCGGTGGGCTCGCGACGGCGCTGCTCGTGTACGTTCTCGCGTTCAGCCGCGGCGTGCAGGGCTTCCGACTCATCATCGTGGGCATCGCGGTGTCGGCGATGCTCGGCTCGGTGAACACGTGGCTGATGCTCACCGCCGACCTCGACCAGGCGCTTATCGCGGCCGTGTGGGGTGCCGGGTCGCTCAACGGCATCACGTGGGCGCAGGCCGGTGTCGGCAGTGCGCTCGTGATCGTGCTGCTCGCCCTGGCGCTCGTGCTTTCTCGCCCACTGCGGCAGCTCGAGCTCGGCGACGACGCCGCGCAGGCGCTCGGGGTGCACGTCGAAGCGGCCCGCCTCGCGCTGATGCTGGTGTCGGTGGCGCTCATCGCCGTGGTCACGGCGGCGGCCGGGCCCATCGCCTTCGTGGCGCTCGCCGCGCCGCAAATCGCGCGTCGCGTGACCCGCGTTGCCGGCGTCTCGATCGGGGCATCCGCACTCATGGGCGCCGCGCTGCTCGCCGCCTCAGACTTCGTCGCGCTCCACGCGCTCCCCGCGATGCTGCCGGTCGGCATCGTCACGGTCGTGATCGGCGGCGTCTATCTCATCTGGCTCCTCATCCACGAAGCACGGAGGCGACTGTGACGTCCCCAGACTCTGCACCTGCCCGCCTGCGCGTCGAGGCGGCGCGCATCGGCTACGACCGGCGGGTCATCTCTGATGACCTGACGGTCGCGATCCCGAACCACTCGTTCACGGTGATTGTCGGGCCGAACGCCTGCGGCAAGTCGACGCTGCTGCGCGCACTCTCACGGCTGTTGAAACCGCAGCAGGGCGAGGTGCTGCTCGACGGCAAAGCGATCTCGACCTACAAAGCGAAGGAAGTCGCGAAGCGCCTGGGGCTGCTGCCACAGACCTCGCTCGCGCCCGACGGCATCACGGTCGCCGACCTCGTCGCGCGCGGGCGCTACCCACACCAGGGGCTCATTCGTCAGTGGACCGACGACGATGAGCGCGCTGTGGTCGAAGCGATGGCGGCGACCGGGGTGACCGAGCTCTCGCCCCGACTGGTCGACGAGCTGTCGGGCGGGCAGCGACAGCGCGTTTGGGTCTCGATGGTGCTGGCGCAGCAGACTCCGCTGCTGCTGCTCGATGAACCGACCACGTTTCTCGACATCTCCCACCAGATCGAGCTGCTCGAACTCTTCACCGACCTGCACCTCGCGGGCAACACGCTCGTCGCGGTGCTCCACGACCTCAACCACGCGGCCCGCTACGCCACGCACCTCATCGCGATGAAAGACGGTGCGATCGTGGCCGAGGGCGCCCCCGCAGAGATTGTGACGGCCGATCTCGTGCACGAGGTGTTCGGGCTCGAGTGCCGCGTCGTACCCGACCCGGTGACGGGCACCCCGATGGTCGTGCCGCTCGGCCGCGATCGCAGCGGCACCCCGTCTGCGCGTCCGGAACGCGACGCGTCTCGTCCGCCCAGCGTCGCCGCGGCTCCCTAGCGTGGATCGTGGCGCTCCGCGCCGGTACCCCGTCTCCGAACGACCAAGGACTGACATGACTCTCGCTTCACCCTCTGCGACCCGCACTACCGCGCGCCCCGCCGTGCGCCGTGCGATCACCGCCTCGCTCGCCGGATTGCTCTCGGTCGGGCTGCTCGCGGGCTGCTCCGCGGAACCGTCTGCGGAAGCCGCAGGGTCGGGCGGATCCGCCGAGACCATCGATTTCTCGTACGAGGGGTACGAGGCCACGATCCCGGCAGAACCCGAGCGCGTGGTCGTGCTCGACAGCCGCAGCGGGCTCGAGATGTCGCTGCTCGCCGACTACCCGATCGTGGCGACGGCGTTCGATGACGACAGCCCCCTGTCGCCGCTCGTCGGCGACGATGCCGCGCACCTCAAGAACACGGCGTTCGACCTGAACCGCGAAGAGATCGCCTCGTACAACCCCGACCTCATCGTCGTGGGCTCGGGCTGGGCGAACTACTACGAGGGCGAAGACTTCAAGCTCGACGAGATCGCCCCCGTGCTCGCGGTGAACGACGGCCTCGATGTCGCGGGTGCGTCGGCCGACGACCCGTTCGTGTCGATGACGGATCAGCTCACGCTGCTCGGCCGAACCGACGAGGCCGACGAGGCGATCGCGGGCTACGAAGACGCAGTGGCGGATGCGAAAGAGCGGATCGGCGATCGCGTCGCGGGCAAGAGCTTCGTCGCGATCCACACCCCGACCGACAACTTCACCGTCGTCACCGGCGACTCGATCTACCAGGTGGTGCTCGCCGACCTCGGACTCACGGAGTACGAGAACGCCGAGATCACCGCCGCGCCCGCGAACCAGAACGGCGACGGGCACATGCTGAGCTTCGAGAACGCCGTCAGCGCGCTCGGCGGCGCCGACATCGTGCTCGTGCTGAAGGCGGAGGAAGACATGGAGCTCGATCCGCTGCTCGCCCGCGTGCCCGCCGTGGAGGCCGGCCACTGGATCGACGGCAACCTCGCGCAGCGCTTCGGCTTCGCGCTCACCTACACGAGCTTCGTGAACGATATTGCCGATAGCGTCGAGGCATTCGACAACTTCTGATCCGGGTTGCGCGGCGGAGCGCCGCAGCGCCCTGGCCCCGCCCTGAGAGGACCCCATGACCGACACCGCGTCACCATTCCCCGCATCGTACGTGCCCCGCATTCACCGCGCCGAGGTGGTCGAGGTGCGGCGTCTCGGGCCGGGAATGGTGCGCGTGGTGTTCGGCGGCGACGACCTCGTCGACTACCCGACCACTGGCACCGGTGACGAGTATGTGCGCATGTTCTTCCCCGACACCCCCGACGACGAGGTGCGGCTGCCGTTCATCACGTCGCTGCGCGGCTGGGACTACGCCGAGGGGGTCGAGCCGTCGGAGATGCGCGTCTACACGATCCGCGCGCATCGGGCGGGGCAGGTCGACGTCGACTTCGTCGTGCACGAGGGCGGGATCGCCGCCGCGTGGGCGCTCCAGGCCAGGCCCGGGCAGGCGGTCGGCATCAACCCACCGTGTGGGCTGTACGAGCGGCCGGATGATCTCAAGCGACAGATCCTCGTTGCCGACGAACCCGGCCTGCCGGCCGCCCTCCGCCTCGCCGAAGAGACCCCCGACGACGTCGAGACTGTGCTGCTGCTCGAGGTGGGAGACGCCGAGCGGCGTCTCGTCGCGGCCGCCGAAGAGGTCGAGTACCGCTGGCTCGACGGCTCGGGTAACGGGCACGCCGACAGCCGCGTGCTCGACGCGCTGCGCGAGCTGAACCCCGACGCGTCGACGTACGTCTGGGTGTCGACCGAAGGCCGACTGAACCGCGCCGTGCGCAAGTACCTGCGGCACGAGCAGCAGTTGCCCGCTGCGAACTACAAGTGCGTGGCCTACTGGCAGGAGCGCGCCGAGGCGTGGCGTGCACGTCTCGACGCGCTCGGGCCGGCATTCACCGAGCGTGTTCAGGCGCTGCGATCTGACGCAGATAGCGACTCGGAAGAGGTCGTCGACGCGGTCGAGGCCCTGTACGAGGCCGCAGGCCTGTAACTCGGGTGGTGCCTAGAAGCTGACCGTGAGGTACTGGCCCATCGCGTACGAGCTCACCTGGACCGACTTCGAACCTTCTGCGGCACCTGCCCAGTCGTCGCGCCAGTTGGTCGCCGAGATCGTCGCCGTCCAGTTGCCTGCGATGTCAGCGGTCGCGCTCGTGCCGCCCAAGCCGTAGATGAGGTTGACCTGCGTGCCCGGCGTCGCGGTACCCGAGATGACGGCACGCTTCGCCGCGCGATCGACCGATGTGGCCTGTGCGGTGAACTGCACCGTGCTCTGCGCGCGGTCGATCGTGACGCCCGTGTAGGAGCGTGCGTCGTTCGTCGGAGCGCCGACGGTGCGTGCGCGGAACGTATTGTCGCCGTAGGTGCCCGTCGCCGTTGCGCTCCAGGCGCCCTGCGCGTTCGACTGCACGGTTGCAACGCGCACGTAGCGACCGGCTGCCGCGCGTTCGACGTAGACCGTCGTGCGCGCCGCGGCCGTGCCCGAGAGCTGCACCTGCTGGGTGTCGGGCTGCACGGCATCGACCTGGATAGTCGGGGCGCCGGTGGTCGAAGCCACCGCCGAGATGCCAGAGGTGGCGGTGCTCGGCGCGGGCGCGACGGCGTTCGCAGGGAGAGCGATGCCGCCGGCGAGCGCGGCTGCGAGGACGCCGGTGGCGCCGATACGGGTGATCTTGTTCACGTGAGATCCTTCGGTCGTGCCGCACCCAGTGCGGCGATGGTGACGTGAGGAGGAAGCGGGCGGGGTGCCGCTTCCTCGCTCTCGAAGGTATGGTTCAGCGTGCGGCCGTCGAATCGACCAATTGGTTGATGTTTTGAAATTTCAGTTACGAAAGTAGGGATTTG
Organism: Leucobacter musarum subsp. musarum; assembly: GCF_001273845.1. Classification (GTDB taxonomy): domain Bacteria; phylum Actinomycetota; class Actinomycetes; order Actinomycetales; family Microbacteriaceae; genus Leucobacter; species Leucobacter musarum. The sequence goes on along the minus strand of NZ_JHBW01000067.1, from coordinate 91,090 downwards.
GCGTGGGCGAACCTGGATGTGACGCGAATCCAAAACTCGTCATTCTTTGGATTTGAAAATTAAGTATTAACAAATTGCATAGCGTGAACTATGCTCAAGTTACCCTCTGACGGTGCGGGCACAGCCGCAGCGTTTCAACTGCCGGAGGTACGCCCTGGTCCCAGCACGAGCGGCGAGCCACCCGAGCAGTTCTGGGTGGCTCGTTTTGTGTGATCCACCACCTGTCTTGCGCTTCGCCCAGATGCGCGTCTATCAGCGCTCCCACGGAGGCGGCACCGGCGTGCGAATCGTGCTGTATCGCAGCTCGCGATCATCGAGCGCGACATTCTTCAGCCACTCCGCGCGCCCGCGCTGCGAGAAGCCCGCGTCGCCGGCACGATCGTCGCTCGTCGAAAGGAGGTATCCGCCGCGGCCACCGCCCGAGACATCCACGGGCACGCCACGGTAGGAGCCACGCGTGCTGACGTGAAAACAGGTGAACTGCCCGTTGCGCTCGATGGGGTGGTAATAGCCAGTCTTGCCGGGTCGTCGGGTGAAGCCGGGGGCCGGCGTGAGAGACCACAGCGACCAGCCGAATGTGCTGGTCACCTGATACTCAACGCCATCGAGTCGCGAGTGCAACCCCGATTGCAGCGGGCGAGGGGCATCGGATCGGCGGGTCACCCGGCTGCCGATCGCGCGGCTTCGGTGAATTGCGCGGAGCGACTCCGCGAGCGCATGCGATAAAACTCAAAGGTGCGGGTGCCGCGCGTCCAGCTCGGCCTGGTGTGGGGGGCGGGGTCGGTGCGTGCTCCGAGCGATTCCTCGAGGTACGCGAGCGTCAGTTCGTAGGCAGCGTCGTCTGACTTCGGCTTTGCGCCCGTTGGCACCGAACTCGCATCGAGATACAGGTGCGCCCGCACCGTGCCGTCGGGGAGAAATCGTGCCAAGGTGCTTTGCGAGTAGCGGGCTGGTTTGGGCCAGAACTCGTTGCTCTCAGGCTCGGTGCCCGAATCGATGAGTTCGTGAGCGAGCAGCCACGCGACGCCCGGATCGCCGGCAAGCCAGTCGGCAGCCGCCGCCCGCACGGCCGCGAGTGAGAACTTGCGCTGGAAGTCGAGAGTGAACTCATCGCCGCGGCATCTCATCTTGAACTCGAACGAGCCGAGATCCCAGTGCTTATCGGTGCCGACGGCTTTGCCGGCCGATCGCGAGATTGCGGCACGCAAACGTCGTTCACTCGCCGCATCGTCATCACGACCGGTCACCTGGAACCGGGTGCTCACGCGTGGGCTTACCGCATCGTCGTCGTCGAGACCATCGTTGTACTCGATCTTGCGAGGAAGCCCCGAAGACTCGAGCAGGTCGCGCAGATCCTCCTGCGACGACACCTCGTCGTGCCAGATCGTCGCCGCAAGTGCTGGCAACGCGGTCAGTACGTCATCGAAAGCCACCGTTTTCCCCATGCACAGCAGGTTACCCGCGTGCGGGGAGGCGCAGGGCGATTCCTTGGCTCACCGCGAATGCGGCGACGTCGATGGCGAGCACTGATGCGGCGAGGGCGAGCACCCACTCGCCCGCGAAGAGGCCCGTCGCTGCGAGAGCGAGGCTCGCCGCGATGTTGGCGACCATGACGAATTGGGTGGCCTGTCGAATTGGGCGATGCACGTGCGACCACCAGACGTATCCGCCCCACGCAGCGGTGAGCGCGCCGATGGCGACGAGCACTGGGAGGGGGAGTGCGACGCTGCCGGCGGTGAATGGCGCCGTGGCGGCCACGAGTACTCCCAGAGCGATGCAATAGATCGCGTCGATACGCAGGCTGAGGCGGGCGAGGCGGTGACCGGTCATAACTCGATTCTGCCTCAGACGCGGGCTGGGTGGCCATGCGGTGAACGAGGAGGTGCATCGGTCAGGATTCGAGAAGTTGCCCGCCGGGCGGCCGGTTAGCCTGGCATCACCAACGTTGACCGAAGGGGGACCGAATGCCGAACACAACCGAGACGCTTTCCGCCGAAGAGCGAAAAGCGATCAGAACGCGCGCCGCAGAACTCAAGAAGCGAGAGAACGGCGACGCCGAGGTGCGCAAGATCATCGAGGCGATGACGCCCGACGAGCAGATCATCGCGCTCCGACTGCACGAAGCGATTCTCGAGGAGGCGCCTCGGCTGCAGCCGAAACTGCGCTACGGTCAGCCGGCGTACTACCTGGACGGCAAGGTGCTGTGCTTCTTCATGGCCGCATCGAAGTACCAGACGGCCACGTCGACGTTCGGCTTCGAAGACGCGACGCTCATTCGCGATGGTGGCATGTGGCCGAGCGCATACGGCATTCTGGAGCTCTCTGACGCGGACGCCACGCGGCTGTTGAACCTGGTGAAGCAGGCGGTGGGGTAACGTTTAGCGCCGGCGAATGTTCAGGCACTGGGTAGCCTGGCGGCTGCATGCGATGGCGATGGTGTTTCTGAATGTCAGCGCCTGGCTAGGGGGGAATTGGCGAGGAGTTCGCGTTCTTCGGCGGCGGTCAATCCTGCGCGGCGGGGGCGATCGCGACCCCGCGAGAGCTCGTCAGCGAGAACGCGGATGAGCGTGTCTTGCAGCGATCGCGGTCGACCTCCGGTAGCGATGAAGGCGGCTCCGTCGCGCTGTGCGAACCCGGCAGCTTCTGTCGGCAGCCACAGCGGAAGCGACCGTGAGCCGGCCCAATACTGCACGCCATCGTCGAGAAGCGTCTTGTCGTCCACGGTGATCAGACTGCCGTTGAACTCAGCAACGCGACCTGCCGCACGAAAAAAGTCGTCCATCGTGTGGGCCGGGCCGACGGCATTGACGGTTCCGGTGATCCGGTTGGCGCCGGCCGTCACGATCCATGCCGCGAGATCGGCAACGTCGATGTACTGCACGAATCGCCGATCCGTCGTCGGAACGAGTACCCGCCCGCCTCGGTGCAAACGAGCGGGCCAATAGCCGAACCGGTCGCTGGGGTCGCCGGGGCCGGCGATCAGGCCAGGACGGGCGATGAGCAGGCGGTCCTGGAGGAGCGTACGCGAGACGCGTTCAGCGTTGACTTTGGCGTCCGCGTAGCGTGTGAGATCCCGGGGCTCGACCACCTCGGCCGACTCGTCGTCTCCGGGTGTGCCGTCGTCAGCATACACGGACACGGTTGAGACGAGCGTCCAGTGCGCCGCGCGGGGCGCCAGCGCGTCGAGTGCGGATTGAACGAGCTGCGGTTCTGACGCGAGCTCCACGACGTCATCCCATTCACCCTTGACCCGGTCATAGGCACCCGGAAGACTGCGGTCGGCGCGCACGAGCTGTGTGCCGTCAGGAACGTCGCCCGATTCGCCGCGCGCGAGACACGTCACTTCGGCTCCACCGTCGCGCGCCGCCCGCGCGACCTCGCGCCCCAACCATCCGGTTCCACCCAGTACCAACACGCGTCTCATACGTACGAGTTCACGGCGTTTAGCAGCTTCGCACAACGGGCTTCGCTCTTGGCGCAGCGCAGCGGGCGCGCAAAGATTGAAAAAAGGCCCGCTTCGCGAGGAAACTGAGGCGCTATCTAGTGGCTCTGAGGGGAATCGAACCCCTGACCTTCCCATTGCGAAGCGGTTCGCGCCCGGGGGCCTTTATGATTTTCCGGTTCGAGCGGTGAATGAGGTGTCACTGCGTGGTGATTGTGCCTGTCGCGGGCACGATCCGGGCATGGGCGAAGATCCACCGTCTGAAGCGCACTGGGTTTAGTTCCGACCTTTATACGAGGATAGGAACACGATGCCCAAGAAGTATGACCCAGATTTGAAGGCCCGTGCGGTTCGCATGGTGACCGAAGCGCTTCCAGATCACCCGAACCCGACCGGCGCGGTCCGACATGTCGCCGCGCTTCTCGGTATCGGTGACGAAGCCCTGCGCACCTGGTACCGGCAAGCCCAGATCGATACTGGCGCGAAGCCCGGCGTGAGCTCCGATATCGCTGAGGAAAACCGTCGCCTGCGTCGAGAGAACGCCGAGCTGCGCAAAGCGAACGAGGTCTTGAAAGCCGCGTCGATATTTTTCGCGAAGGAACTCGACCACCCACGAACGAAATGATCGCGTTCATCGACGAGCATCGTGATCGTTTCGGGGTCGAGTTCATCTGCCGTGTCCTGCGTGCGGCGGTTCGTGGATTCCTCACCTCGCGTGGTTATCGAACAGCGAAGCGGCGGCCAGTGACCGACAGGTGCGGGACGAGTGGCTGGTGCCCGAGATTCGGCGTCTGCATGCTGAGAACTACAGCGTGTATGGAGTGCGGAAGATGCACGCTCTGCTGCAGCGTGCGGGGTGGGTGATCGCTCGGGACCAGACTGGAAGGTTAATGCGGGTCGCCGGTGTACAAGGGGTCACCCGACGCGCGAAGACGTACACGACGAAACGTGATGCTGCGCAGGATCTGCCGGGGGATCTCGTTAATCGCGCCTTCACGGCCGGTGCACCCAGATGTTTGTGGGTGGCCGATATCACTTATGTGGCGACATGGTCTGGGTTCGCGTACGTCGCGTTCATCGTTGATGTCTTCTCCCGCAGGATTGTGGGTTGGAACGTCGCGTCGACGCTGCGAGCTGATGTGCTGCCTTTACAGGCGCTTGAGATGGCGGCGTGGGCGGCGGGCGGGGATCTTGCCGGAGTCACGCATCACTCGGATCACGGGTCGAATTACATGTCGATCGTGTACAGCGATCGGGTGCGGGAACCCGGCGCGATGCCCTCGACTGGGACGGTCGGGGATAGTTACGATAATGCGCTCGCGGAAACGGTGAACGGGTTCTACAAAGCAGAGCTGATCCGCCGGCGCGGCCCTTGGCGGACTGTCGAGGAAGTCGAACTCGCGACGCTTGAGTACGTGTGGTGGTGGAACCACCGGCGGCTGCACGAAGCGCTCGATTACCGGACCCCGGTCGAGGCCGAGGAGAACTACTACGCTGAAACCCGTAATCCCGCGATAGCGGTGCGCTAACCGGAAACCGGTGCGGAACTAAACCCAGTGCGCTTCATCCAGCTGCTCACCTGCCGCGAACATACCATGGACGATTCCATTCTTGAGCGCGATGTAGGCGTCCTCTCGCAGCGTACGGCGGGCAAGGTGACGTTCTGACCCGTTATCTATAGGCGTTGGTACTCCATATCTAAATGTGAAATGCTTACCGATGCTCGCTCCGGCACATTCGCACGTGGCCAGCGGCATTTCTTGGCGTGAAAGCAATCCAGAGGTATCTGTTTCTGCTGCAGGTGACAGCTCAGGGCCCATACACCCGCCTCGCTATGCGCCTAAGCAAAATCGGCATTCCCAAAAGGCGATTGGGGTTCGAAAACTCGCGATAAACCAGCATAATCTGCGAGAAGAAGCGCATCGGAGGAGGCATTAAAAGAGCAACGAACAAATGAAGGTCCATCAGAGTCGGTGTTAGCCCCAAAGCGCGCCCATTGAAATCATTTGACTTCAAACCGCCAGCTAACTCGGCTTCCTTTGATCTGTCTCATAAGTGAGTCGTGTTGGCGCAGATATCGGAGGCAACGGAAAATTGTCTATCCTAACCCGCAGTACGTAGTCGTAGAGGTCGTGCACCAGGGATACTGCTTCGAAACGATCGCGGGCGCTAATGGCCGCAGATAGTTCTTTAAGTGTGATTTGAAGAGTTTTCGGGTTTCTTCGGATGCGGAGATAGGTGAACCCTAGGGCGACTGCGGGCCACTTCTCCGAATGCGCGCGTTGAAGGTCCGAGTTTCCAGCGACGCTTGCGAGCCTCTCGAACAGGCCCCATACTGCAACGATTGCCGCACCCTGCTCTTTGTAGGAATCCGTCCATGAGGCGCTCGCGTGGTTAGCGAGCTCTGCTAACTCTTCGATCTGCGCGTCGGTGGCTTTGAGGACACCTAACTCAGTCGCCACACCAGAAAGACCTGCAAGTTCAGCGACGACAACGAGGAACCATCCTGAGTTCGGCGTTATAACTTTGGGAGCGTGATTGCGCTCGATCTTCACAAGCCGCTGCAACCGCAATAGGCCAACCACTTCTCGAGCTGTCGCTGCAGCGATCTCGTATGTGCGTGAAAGACGAAGTGCTGAGACACTTTCGCCGGGTTTCAGTTCACCACTCAAGATCTTCGTCAGAACATCACGGGCGACCTCATCCGTCCGCGAAAAAGATGGATTGCCTGTTACCATTGCCCCTCCCGCCCCCGTTTCGCCGATCATTGACGTGAGAATAATGCGAGGTGTACTCACTGAACAAGCGTAAATTCTCACGGGTGATGTAGTCCCGTTTGATTTACGTGTTCCGAGACAACAGGAGGGCTGGGAGGTACCGATCCCATGGGAGGCACCTCCCAGCCCTCCTTGCCAGACGTTAGGAATTGTCCTCGGACAGAGAACCGACTTCGCCCTGCACGGAATCGGTTGTATCTTCCTTCCGACGCCGAGCGATGAACATCACTCCGGCGGCGATCAACATCAACGCAAGGAATCCTCCGCCCATAACGAGCACTCCGTTGGAGCCGGTGGTCGCCAGTTGTCTCGCTTTATCACCCCCTCCGGTTGGGGTTTCTGAAGTCTTCTCGTCATCTCCCTTTGAGGCACCGGGAGCTGGGTCGATGTTGGTGTCGAGCGCGGGAACACCGGACAGCCACGACAGCGCATGATCAGTTACCAGCGTTTGGGCAGTTGCGCCGTCCTGATTATTTTGGGCCGCGTCGTCGGCTTGCACGGAGGCGTTGACTTCGAGCTGTCCGACCTTTACGACGTCCTGGTGGTTGATCGTGGTGGACTCGCCCGGAGAGAGCGGTGCCTCAAGAGCGAACTGTTGGTGACCGGCTTGATCATCAGAGATCACCACGTTGTGGAGCGTGCGCGATCCTGTATTGGTGACCAAGTAACTCCACGTCACTTCCGCTCCCTCGGGATATTCAGGACCTGGGGAGCTCACCACCACTTCCTCGTCCAGGAAGATCGAAATACTAATATCGCTGAGTGACGGAAGCAAGACCTCTGCGGTGTCAGTTGCGGACACGATGGCGCGATCCACTGGGTGCTTCCCTTCTGCCTGAACATTGAGTTGGACGCTGCCTGAATCAATATCTGCTTGGGAGAGTATGGTCTCAGTCCGTACCGCTCGCATCGCACCGGGTGCCAACGTTGCCCATTGTCCAATGCTGTCCTCGGCGTCTGAAAGGACGACGTCCTGAAGAGTCACGATGCTGTCGTTCTCGACCGTGACGGTCCAGTCAACGACCGCACCGGCCTCAATATTTCCTCGGACGGCACCCTGCGCACGTACGTGCACAGACGCTTGGGATCCGATAAATATCTCCACAGAATCGCGTGCTTCTACCACAGAGCCTGTGATGTCAATCCCGGAGGCAAATGCATTAGTTTCAATGAATCCCCGATCCACGTCGGCCTGCGTAATGGCGTATTCCACGGTTGCAGATACTGTTTCACCGACTTTTAGCTCTTCCGAGGCACCTGGCCATACGATCTCAGGGTCACTCATCCCCTCGAGTAGATCGGCGATCTGCACGTCCGTGAGAGTGGTGCCATGGCTCGTATTCGTTGCCGTGATCTCAAAGGGGATCACGGTCCCGACGTCAAGAACTTCCTCGGGCAAGACGGGCGTTTCGCTCAAAGTGATGGCGGAGGTAACTACACCGCGGTACCAACTTTGATCCGTCGCAGAGACCGGACCGTGTGGGCGCGGCCCCGCCTCGGTGCCGACCACGTTCGCTTCGACCGTTTGCTCGTTGAACTCGGCCACGCTGTTCACGAGGATGTCGACGCTCTCGCCGGGGGTAAGACGGTCGATGGTCTCCACCGGGTTGTTACCGGGAAGGTTGTCACCGACCTCAATATCTGTCAGCGTACGGATACCGGTATTGGTGACACGGTACGTCCATGCGACCTCATCGCCCGTCATCACGTCCGGACCCGGCGGAGCCTCAATTTTCTGGCCTTCAAGCAGGATCTGCAGACCAAGCTCGCCGGCAACCGGAAGGAGCACCTCCGCGGAAGCCGTGTCGGATACCACGCCACCATCAGCGTGGTGGAGGCCGGAGACCGAGACGGTGCGCTTCACCGCTCCTGCGTCGATGTCTGCCTGCGTCAGCGTGGTCTCAGAGCGAACAATGCTCTGGGCACCCGGCGCGAGCGCATCCCACGAACCCAATTCGTCGTCATCCTCGGTGAGCGACACATCGCGGAGGGTAGGACGTCCGGCGTTCTCGACCACGATCGTCCAGTCCACATGCGCACCGACGGCAATCTCACCGCGCACGCTTCCCTGAATGTCCACCTTCACCGCAGCAGCCGACTTGATGTCGACCGTGACGGTGTCTTGGGCAGCGACATTTCCGAGAACCTCATCCACGGCTGTCACGGAAGCAGCGTTCGTGATGTGACCGCTGTCGATGTCCCGCTGGGTCAGCGCGTAGGTGGCCTCGCCTGTCAGGCTCTCACCCGCTGGGAGGATTCCATTGTCGCCTGGCCACGTGAGGGTCAGTTCGCCCAACCCTTCGAGCTCGTCAGACAACGTCACATCGTTCAGCGAGCCCGCTCCGGCGTTCGTTGCAGTGAAGCGGTAAGTGAGGGTCGATCCCACTTCGAGGTCTCCGGCTGGCAGGCCGACCTGCTTGTCGAGCTCGATCTTTGAGTACACGGTCTGGTATCCAAAGAGCAGATCGTCGCGGTCGCCACCCAAGGGTAGTTGCATAGGGCCGGCGATGTTATCACGACGATCTTCCCATCCCACAGTCTGACGGTGCGAGTTACCCGGCAGCGTGGTTGGGTCAATGATCACTTCGTAGTCAACGGTCGAGACGAGATCGCCCACGAAGAATTCACCGTCTTCACTGGTGCGCACCGATGTCACCTCGTCGCCTGCAGCCGTGCGGACTGCGACATCGACGTTGCCGAACCCCGCTTCATTGGGCTGCCGCACGCCATCGCCGTTTCGGTCATTGAACACCACGCCACCGGCGCCTGACGCGACCACCGACGTTTGAGAAACCTCCGTGTTCAACCGGACGGAATCTGCACCAAAGTACGCGTCCGCTGAGTTCCGGTATACGTCGCCGGCCTCTTGACCAGCGATCCGCAGTTCCATGCGGAGCCCTCCGGCAGCCGCTGAGACAAGCTTCGGATACTGTACCCGAACGGCGGTTACCGCCGATAGATCTATCGAATCTTGCAACGTCGACCACGTGACTTTGTCTCCGGGTGCAAGACCGATCAGCGAGGGGTCGTCAGTGGTGACCTGGATCACGCCATCATCGCTGCCCAACAGGCGCAGACTGTCCAGCACCGCGGTGCCGTGGAACGAGGTTCCGGAGTCATCGCCGACGTGTGGAAGCACATTGAGGAAGGTAACCGGGCCGTCAAAGTTGCTCTTAGTGAAATTGTACCAATACGTCGTGAAGTCAATTAGCTCTGTGGCTCCATCGACCTCAGCACGGCCCGCATCACCGGCGACGGTCAGCGTATCAACCTGAAGAACATTGACTGAGACGTCTTTCGTCAATGAACCCGACTTTGCGACGCTCTGCACCGTGCCATCACTCGCATTCGACCAGTGGTTGGGCTTAACTGGTTTCTGGAAGGAAACCTTGGTCGTGTAATTTGCCGGTTTCGTGGCTGCTGGACGGTCCCCAGGCAGCTCGACAGCCTTCTTCGGGGCCAGAACCAACTGCGCGGGCGCCGCATCGTCCTGCGTACCAGGCATGCCGTCCGCACCATAGTCTGGTTCTGTAAACGACACGACATCCCACGATTCGCGCACTGCCGAGAAATCGATCGCCGTCGACGCGGAATCGATCTCCAAGGTCAACTGGATATCGTCCAGAACGATGGGTTCAGCGTCAAGTCGGGTTCCGGGAGCACGACGGAACGACAACCCTGCGGTGAAGTCAACGGAACTGCCACCGGCAACGGTTGAGGGGTTCGCGGTGTGCTCGATCGCGGATGAGTACAGTTCTACGCACGCGCTTGCGGAAGTTGCCACCTTTCCGGTCTCTGCTGCCGTCAAGAACTGGTTCACCACGATACATTCTCCGGCACCGGCGACACCAGTCAGCGGCACTTGGACATCGAAGCGGAAATCATTATGGTTTGCACTTTCGGTGCCCTGCTTCCAGGGGCCATCGAGGTACAAAACACGCACGCCGGCAACAAGTTCAGGGCCACCCGCGGCAGTCACGGTATCTTCCCACAGGTTCGCGTCTGGACTGTCGTGATTGGTTCCGGCAGTGTACTGAACACGGTACGAGGATGAGGGAATACGGCCAAGCGATTGCCCGGAACGGGTGCCCACGCCAATCGCGGAGGAGTCGAGCACAAACTGCGCCTCCTCAGGGTTCCAGAACTGGTACGAAACCAGATCGGTGAGGCCCTCGCTTCGCATCTTTCCAGTCGCCGTGTTGTACATCACACGCGGACTGAAGCTCGCGTGAGCAAGCATCTCTGCTTGTGGTGCGACCATGGCCCCGGTCACATCCGGCCATGACGAATCATTCAGGACTGGGTAGCTGGGGACGCCAAGTCGGTAGTCGGCAGCTTTGAGTCGCCCCTGCGCAGGCCGGACTTCCCAGTTGTCCTCCTGCTTGTTTTGGGTCAGCAGGGCGTAGCCGCGACCATCGATGTTGCCCGTGATCGGCTCGCCACCGTTCGTCGTCCACACTGGGCCGGTGAGCCAATAGTTCACGCGGACCGCGTCTGCCGCTTTCTCCGGGACCTCATCGCGGGGGTACCACAGTAAGGGTCGAAGCCAAGTTTGAGTCGTCGCAGTGTCCTTCACTGGAAGCGAAGTCACCCGAATCGTAATGACTTTCTCTGTCACATCTACGATCTCAGCATTGGGGCTGTCCAGAGTAACGTCGCTGGCCTTAGGGCCGTCATATGTCATCTGCACGTCGAAAGGCACGTCGATATTCATCGGGCGTCGCTGCCCCGGCTCAAGGTGGGAATTGAAATAAACGTAGGTGAGCAGTGGAATCGCGGGCTCCTCACCCGAGCCGAAGTCATGCGTCGTCTCGCTCTGCGAGGCTCCGTTGTTCATGCTCAGCCGAGCAGAGTACTCGCCCACGAGGGTGAGAGCACCCCCGTCAACGGAGTGCTGCCCGGTTCCATCGGTGTACAGCACACGCGCGTCGTAGACCTCACCGGGTGTTGCCGTGTAGCCGCTCGCCGTCGCGGTGAGGCCGTCGAGGGTGACGAGCGAACCGGTCGGGATCGACATCGTCGCACGAACCGTGCGGCCGTCATCGTCTAGTGCATAGCTGGATGAGAAGTAGCTCGAATCATTCACGAGCTTGATGAGCGACCGCTCGTCCCACTTCCACCCCTGAGGGAGTGTTTGTTCCACAACAGCGTCGTTCACGCCCTCACTGCCAATGGACCAGGTGAACACCGCGCTACCTGCTGTCGCGATGAGGCCATTGGTGTTAGAAGGATCGACGGTGCCGGCTGCGCCGTCATCGGTGATCGTAAGCTTAAACTCACTGATCTCGCCGGTCGCGTCCAGCGTCTCCGCAGCGGCCGCGAGCGGTGTCGCCAAGAGGCCGCCAACGAACACCGCCAACGTGGTGATCGCTGCGAGCGCGCGGCGCGCGCGCTTCTTGGGTGGGCAAGTTGTCATTTGTTCCGGTTTCTGTTCTCGAGGTGTGCGCCGGGTGCGCAAGCTTTTCGGAGTGTTGTCAGTTACGTTGCTCATTGGGGTCCGTCCAACGTGTTGCCAGGAAACATCTCTTCCGAGACTGAAATTCCTTCTTGCCATACGACATGGTTTCCGCGGCCCTCGATATCCATAACCTCGATCTGATCGAGAGTGACCCTGTTCTCGCTGCCACGCAGGATGAGGGACTCCGTCCCGTCACCGGTCACCTCAATTGAGGAGGCCGCCACAGTCACACTCGCGCATGAGCCCACGAGGTTGACATTCGTTCCCGCGTCCTCAAGAAAGACATCGCGGTTCGCGCAGTGCACAGTCGCGGGTTCGGAGATGGGAGGCGTGGGCGGGCTAGATACGCTGCAAGAGGTGAGCCAACCTGCCGCCACAATAGTCATAGCTGTGTGACGTCGTTTCATTATATTTCTCTCGAGTAGCATGCAGAACTAGTGCGATACATAAAATATTTCAGTCAGTTTCATGCTAAATGCCCGATAGCCCGGACGTCGAGCCGGTCAGCCAGGATTACCTAGCAATCCCCGCGCAGGCGTACGCGCATCGCACCCCTCGGAGCGCGAGCCAGCGTCTCGTACGAGCCGTATGCCCGTGCGGTTGACATTCAACATGGCTGATTTTTGCTGGCTGGTAAGGCTGAACCTATGCCCCCTCGCCGCCCCAGAGGGTTCGTTACTGACCGGCTCCGCCTCTCTGCCCACGGAGCCGCCTGAGCCGACCACCCCACCAAAAGAAGGAGCCAATGCAGCGCCTGGTCTCAGTCACGGCCCCAGCCTCAAAACGGCAACTGACGCACTCCCCGCTACGGGATCGTCGGACATTGTGCAATCTAGTGCCCTGATGCCATCGCTCGTCGCCGCCGCTGCGGGGGCGACGCTCGCCGGCGCCCATTGCTTTCGGGTCTGACACCCCAGGGGTGATCTCGCGCTCTTAGCTCTATTTTGTGGTCTCGATCGTGAACAGACCGGGGGCAACTACACGAGCTTGAGCAGCGGGGGATCGGGTTTAAGGCAGTCACGCAGGGCATCGACACGACGACGCCCCGTGGTCGCCTGTTCTTTCATGTGCTCGCGGCGATTGCGGGGTTCGAGCATGACCTCATCGTCGAACGTACTCAGGAGGGTTTTGCCGCTGCGCGAGCTCGCGGCCGCGATGGTGGCCGGCGTCCGAATATGACAGACGCGAAGATCAAGCTGGCCCGCGCGATGTGCGGCAGTCAGGAGTACACGGTGCAGGAGGTCGCTGACACTTTCAACGTGACGCGGCCGACCTTTTATCGGCGCCTTGAGCGCATCTGGCCTGGACTAAGCGGGCTACTGAGGCATGGGGCACATGGTGTTGCAAGGTGGGACAAACGTCTGAAGGTCTCCGGTGAATGAGAGCTTCAAGCGGTCCATTCATTAAAGACCTTCACGGTTGGTATCACGCCGGCGGCGTCAGGAGAGTGATGCCTAGCAGTAGCGCCACTCGCCTGTGAGGATCAAGACATTTCCCCAGGTCTTCTGCTGGCAGGGACTCAACGTTGCGCGTCCGAACCATTGGGGAACCGCGCTGCCCCTGACCTGGATGCGAACGTTGGGGCTATTGCAATTCTGTACGACGAAGCCATCCTGGCCGCACCAAGCGTTTATTCCGCTTGGCTGGCTGCTGCACGGACCCACAGGTGCGGAGATCGTTGCATCTGTCCCACAGGTGCGGAGATCGTTGCATCTGTCGCGTTTTTGCATGTCTTCGCACGCGAGCTCCGCTGCGATTGCGTCACCGTCAACGATCGCCTGGTGCATGTGCCCCCAACCGTGAGTGAGCATTTCCCAGTTGGGTTCACGCTGATCGACGGTAATGCTGTATTTGAAACTGAGGGACGTGACGGCCCAGTCGGCGACCAGCTTCAGCGTGGGGTTCTGGCACCGCTCGATCATGAGCCGGTAGTACTCGATCGTGACGTTCATATGGGTACGTGCGTCACCCGCAGTGATTGCCGCTTTCGCGCGCTTTACGAGCTCGACGATCTGAGCTCGGGTGGGGTCGTCGAGCTCGGGCACGATCGAACGCAGAACGCCGCCGAATACGGTACCCACGGTCTGGATCGCGTAGATCACGTCTTGCGGTGTTGGGTCGACCACGCGAGTATGCGTTTGCGCGGCGATTTCGACGAACCCTTCAACCTGCAAGGCGATGATCGCCTCGCGGATCGGGGTGCGGGAGATCCCGAGCCAATTCTGCAGGCTCGCGTCATCGAGTTGCTCGCCGGGCGCGAGGGTGCCGTCGAGTATCGCGGCGCGGATCAGATCGTGCGCTTCGTCGCGGAAGAGTCTGCGGGCGATCTTGGGCTTCGACGCAAAGGGTTTGGGCATATCTCAAATCCGAATGTGCTATATCGGTTAAAGCTTCAGGCTCGGCTCCGATGGAGATACATAGGCCAGTGGCGATCGCTCGGACACAAAGAAAGCCCAAAAATGATCGTTTTTGGGAAGGTGGACCGGGCTCGGGGGCGAGGAAGTGCACTCGGAGATTGGAATAGGGATTCCCAAAATGCCTCCCGAAACCATTTTGGCCCGAAACTCACGTTCGGTGGTTTTTGGGAAATCTGGTAGTATTGGGATACCCGCTCACCCGCGAGAGGATCTGATCATGGCATCTCAAGTCTCACCTGCAGCTGCAGAAACCCGGCGCCGGCGTCGCGTCGACGAAGCGATCCACAGCGGGGAGATGGAAGGGTTGAGTGTCGACGCTGACACTCAGCGTGACGCGGGGGAGTACATCGCCGGGAAGATCGACTCGAGCGAATTGGTCGCCCGAGCTCGAGCCCGCTATGGCCTCGCCGGAATTCGTAGACCCGTATCTGGATCCAGCGACGGGGTTTCTCAAGCACCTCACGTCCGCACGCACCGCGGCGGAGCTCGCACAAGCCGAAGGTGCGCTGACGTTCACCTGTCTAATGGAACTTGGCGATCATCCGTCGGCGCCCACGAGCGATCTCGCTGAGTTCCAAGCGATCCACCGCCACCTCTTCCAAGACGTTTATGCCTGGGCAGGGAAGCTGCGCACGGTCGACCTCTGGAAGGACGCCGACGGCGAACCGTTTGTTCCGAGCTCGCTCATCGAACGAGCAGCAGATTTCGCCGCAGGGGAGCTGCAGTCGGAGGGGTCACTGCGTGGACCCGAGCACGAGGCCTTTGTGTCACGGCTCGCGTTTCACTATGACCAGTTCAACCACATCCATCCGTTCCGGGAAGGCAACGGGCGCACCCAGCGCGTGTTCTGGGAGCGAATCGCGAATGACGCCGGCTGGCAGCTTGATTGGCGATCGGTGCAGGGCAGCACGAACGACGAGGCGCGCCGGATCGCAGCAGAGCGTCGAGACTTTGCCCCGCTCGAGAGCATGTTCCGCGGCATCGTGTCGCCGTTCGCTACCGATGCCGGCGCTGCAGACGGAAAACAAGCTGAACAACTCGCTCGTCTCGCATTTCCGGTCGCAGCAGCGCGGATGTTCGACGAGGACCGTACGGAATCGTCGACCGCTTCGCCGCGCAGCGCGAGCTCGATGGCCGTGATCAGGACGAAAGGAGCATCGAGCGATGAGTAGCATCATCGGTTACGCCCGCGTCTCTCGAAAAGACCAAGACCCGGCTGCGCAAGAGGCTGAGCTCCGTGCTGCAGGTGCCATCCAGGTGTTCGTCGACCACGCCGAATCGAGTCGCACCAAGGACCGCCCTGAATGGGTGGAGTGCCTGAAGTGCTTGCGCGACGGCGACACCTTGATGGTGCGACGGCTCGACCGACTCGCAGGCACCGAGAAGATGGCCATCGAAGTCATCACGGACTTGCACGAGCGCGGCGTAAACATCAAGAGCCTGACCGAGCCCGACATTGACACTACGACCCCGATGGGGCGCGCACTGTTCGGGATCGTCGCGGTGTTCGCGCAGCTCCGCGTTGACACGATTCGAGACAACACCCGCCGTGGCCTCGAGCACGCCCGCTCCGAGGGGCGTATCGGCGGCCGGCCCACGGTGATGACGCAGGAACGTATCGACGCGGCGATCGCCATGCGAGCGAACAAAAAGAGCATCGTGCATATTGCGGGAGTGCTTGGCGTCGGGAAATCATCGGTTTCCCGGGCGTTGGCGAAGGTAGACGCGGATAGCGCGGCAGCTTAAACCGAGTACGAATCGGATCCTGCGGGCATGAGTGCAGCTTTCCTTTCGGGGGTCGGGCCGCGGACTTCAATCCCTATGCATGCGTTCTCGGTTCCCGGCGCATTGGTGTGTGTGGGATCTCATCCTCGAGGAATTCCTCGCCGTGCTGTAGGAATCCGAAACGGGCGTACCATTCCGTCAGGTACGATTGCGCATCGAGAACGATCGGGCGGTCAGGCGTCCCTTTGTCATGGGCAGTTACGGCCGCTCGCATGAGCGCTGCAGCAAGGCCACGACCCCGCCAGGCAGGAGCGGTTGCTACCCGTCC
Source organism: Leucobacter musarum subsp. musarum (assembly GCF_001273845.1). Lineage (GTDB taxonomy): Bacteria > Actinomycetota > Actinomycetes > Actinomycetales > Microbacteriaceae > Leucobacter > Leucobacter musarum. The sequence continues at coordinate 74,943 of NZ_JHBW01000067.1, read as the reverse complement.
AATGCGCGTGGCTTCATCTTCTTGCAATACGCGCAAAGTTGCGGCTATGCGTGCGTCAGCTGCGGCTCCTTCGACCTCGGCCCAGAACTGCTCGGCTCCCGGCTCTAAGTCGCTTCCGTCGAGATCAAGATACGGACACGCTTGTTCGACGACGAACACCTCAGACCGAAGCCGCGCAATCGCGTACAGCACAGTGGCCTCGAGTTGCGCAGCGTGAGCACTGCGTTGCATCAGGCCGGGAGGGAGCGAAGGAGTGGCAGTGTCAAGATTCGTGTAAGTCATTTTGGGTCCCTCTCGTTCAACGACGTCAAACCAATTCAAACTGCGCCTAGACATTAAACGCTAGCATTTTGTATTGGGTTCGCACTCACCTTCCTCCTCCCCGATTTTGTTCGTGATCGGTACCGCAACTTAGCGCCAGGAGCGCGAGACTGTGCCGGGGGAGCGTCGCGTCTGAAAGCGACGGGCGCCGGCAAACGACACCCCCGAAGCGGCGACGAGAGCTGCGATAAGAGCACAAAACTGAGTGATGCCCTGCGATCCCGTAGCGGCGAGTTCCTGCGGGGGAGCTGCGGGACTGGCTCCGCGACCGAGATTCGCGGCCACACCGCCTCTTTCTTCAGGTGGAGTGATCGGCGACGGCGGTTCCGTGGGCAGGTAGGCGGAGCCGGTCAATCTGGACTGCCGCAGGCCGGTACCTGGGTGCTGGGCATCGATCCAGTCCACCGTCGTGAAGGTCGACGTATTAACCGGGGTGGCGGGGGACCAGCTCAGCGCGACAGTAGCTGATTCTCCGGGGGCAAGTTCAATCGACTCCCGTGCAGCAGTCACCCCGCGGCGGTTGAGGTTGTCTACATTCGTGATCTGCGCAGTAGCGGGCAATTCGGAAATGTTGCGCACGGTCACGCTTCCGGGAATGGTGTCGCCTACGAGAACACTTCCGAAATCGAGATCGCTGACTTCCAACGGAAGCGGTTCGATCAGGGGCTGCACCCCGGTTCCTGACAGTGTCCGAGCGAACCAGCTCGTGCCGAAACCTGGCACGTCGTAGTCGATTCTGAGACCCCAGAAGTCTTCGATCGGGCCGACCTGCTGCGGGGCGAACGTGATCGGCAGGTCGTACGTCTGGCCTGCGGGGACGGTGACTGGGAGCTCCGCCGCTTCTGCGAGCGTGAACTCCGGAGCGGTAAAGGTCGCGCCGGAAACCGTGATGTCGATGGCCGTTGGATTGCTGAGGGTGAGACTTCCCGTCCCTGAATCACCCACCGCGACTTCGCCGAAACTCAGTTGTGCCGCTTCGAGCGCCCGGATGCCGACGAACAGGTACACCGGTCCCGGGACGGTGACGCCAAATGGCACTCCGGCTTCATCGATGGCGCGTGCGCTCGGCGTCCACTGCGCAGCCGAGTTTTCGAATCGTTGCGGGGTGTACGTGTAAGTCCATGTGCAGGAGTCCCCGGCTTGCATCACGAAAGTATCGACATCCGTGCCGCTCCAGGTAGCGCATACTCCAGCGAATCGTGACCAGAACGGATAATCAGGCCCGCCTGACTCGAGCTGACCCCATGGCTGAGTCACCTGGATCCGGGTATGAGCAGTGAGGGTGGTCTCGGTCGTGCCGGAGTACCCGAGCGGCACCGAAAGTTCAGGTCTGGTCTCACTGATCGAAAATAGCTCATTTTCGAGCGGGACGGCTTCTGCTCGATCCGCTGGGATCGTCACGCCTACCGCCGCGCACACGAGCACCGTCGCGACCACCAGTGAATTCCGGAATCTTAAGTTCATTCGCCAGCTCCCTGGGAGTAGTGAGTGCTCATTTCGGATAAAGATACCAAGGGCCCGCGAGCGGAGGACAAGTAGGCAGCTTGCTGGATCGTGTAGATATCGTCGCTAGCGATCGGAGTAACCTCAGGTGTGTGCGTTTGTGCGCTGATTTCTCAGAGGCGCCGACGGGGCGCCATTCGCTTCCAGGCTCACACCTCGCTACTACTTACTGCGCAGAAAAGAGGACAGATCGTCGCGCCGACGCCTGCGAAGTGGCGAAGCGTGCTGCAAAGAGAGCACTACTTTGAATGTTCAAAACTGAGAAGGTATCCAAGTGCTTCTTTGACAGTCCCCGTTCAGGCCTTGGTATCGATGGTTTGATTGGGCGTGCCGACGCCAGTGATCGTACGCTGTCGTGTGAACCGGTAAATGTTTCGTTGCGCTCTCAATTTGCTGCGGCAAGGCACTTGTCGACGATTTCCGGCGGGGCATCGACGGGCATCTCCGCAGGCATGCCTGGTTTTGGATCGGCTACGTCGTAGCCGGAATCGCGATAACACTGAGCAATCTTCCGTCTGGTGTCCTCGGACCGTGGAGTGCCCAAGTTACGGGTTGGAGGGTTGCCCACCTCTTTTATGCAGGTTGGCGCGGCCTCGGAGAACCCGTCGTCCGGGTTGAGTGACATTGTGGATGGCGGGGTATCTGGGACGTCAACTCCTTTTCCCCTCATGCATTTTGCAAACTTGAGGTACCAGTCGTCGTATTCCGAGGTGGATTGAGGATTCGCGTTCCGGTCGGTGGATGTGGCGCCATTTTGTGAATTGGTCGAATCTGACGCGGGAGCGCAGCCAATCAACCCGAAGACGAGGACTGGGATTGCGGCGCATGCGACGGCGCGTACACGCGGTGATGATGGGGCCATTGTCTCTCCTAAAGATTCGTGCTGAGGTTTGCCGAGATGTGCCATCTCACTCCGAAGCGCTGTTTCGTTTCTCTATCGTGTGAAGGTCGCCGTTCGCAGGGGCGAGTGATTGAACCTGCGCGTATTCGGCTGTGGACACGATAAGGCCGTCACCGGGCAGCCCGGCTGTCTAACATCTGCCGAAGTTGGCCGTTAGGCACTTCGGTGCCAGATGTTCGATCGCCAGAGCAACAGAAACGTCACTTATTCGCGCCGATTTCGCAGAGGAAGTGACGGGGTGCCAATCGCTGCTAGGTTCACACCTCACTACTACCTACTGCGCAGAAGGGCAGATCGTCGCGCCGAACTCAGTTTCGGGGTGATAAAGAAGCGAAACCCGCGGCTGTATTGAACTGGACTTGCCGCTGATCCGGCGGCCCTAAGCTAAAGGAATTCTCGTGCGGTTAAGAGGCATCAAGCTCGTTCTCGGTATGGTCGCGATTGCGTGCGTCAGCGCTCTCGTTCTAGCAAATTTGCAGAGTGGGCTCAGTAGAAATGCGCTTTCACCTGCGCAGAATCGGGAGTGCTTCGGGTGCTCATGCTTGGCCGTGTGCACGGAATCGAATACCGCACGATGATCACACCGGAGAATCGCTCGTCGGAAACGCAGTGGCCTCAGCGCGTTCATGAGCTCAGGACAAGTGCACCTCGGGAAGGTCTGGCAACGCCATCCAAACTGTGGCAGCTCGAAGTTACGCATGCCGCCGGGCATACCGATCTGACGCTGCGGCGGCTGCGCCGAAATCAGCGGCGCGCCGTTGACGCGGCAATTCGGTACGCCGATGAAGCCCTCGGCAGCGGTGACATCGTGCGTGCCGTATCGTTCATCGAACTCGCGTGCGCTCTCGCAGATGACTCTGCGGGGTGCTGATCGGTGACCAATCAGCAACCCGCAGCTGCTCGCTATGCCGGGCAGTAGTTCAGGTCATCACGGCCCGGAATTGTCGCGACGAGGCAACCGGCAGCGACGCCCGCTGCCTCTTGCGTGCCAAAGTTTGCCGTCACTACCAACGCCCCCTTGCCGAATGTCGTGCGCTGTACCTGGTCGGTTACTCGCTCGAAAGAGGTCAGCGGCTGGGTGCCCGCTGCATCCTGCAGCTGCGCGAACACTTCCTGCATCTCGGCGAGCTGCGCACCATGCTCTTCGAGCACACGACCGTCGAGAGCGATCACGGCTGGGGTGTTATAGAGCATGTTCGTCAGAATGCGTTGTTCCGTGAGCCCGGCGAACTTGTAGAGACCCATCTCCCAACGATCCGTCGAGACCACCGAGTCGTGGAGCACGGTCTCGTACAGCGGGACGCGGTACTCAGGCGCGAACATCGCAGTCGCGAGTGCTTCCGGGAGCTCAGTGGGCTTGAAGAAGAATCCTGGCCGTTCTTTCGGCCAGTACCCTCCCCACTGCTCACGGTTTTTTTGGAATTCCCATATCGCGTTAGTCAACGACGTGCTCGATCCGTGTGAATAACTCAGCGATCCGTTTGCCCACGACGCCGCGGTCTCTGAGCCCAATACGAGCGGTGAGCCCGATGAGTATGTTCCCTGCGCGAGTGCGAGCATTCGGGCCTTTCGGCGTTCGCGATCCTGAGCTTCGGTCTGCGGATGCTCGGGTGAGTAGTCGCGGAAGAGTTGACCGACGGCGTCGACGTCGAGGAAGTACGACGAAGCTCCATTGCTCGTGAACTCCTGCACCCGCTTCGAGAGCGCACCGTCGGACTGCTCCGCAGTTTCAAGCGCCGCGGTACTGACATAGCATCCCCGGCCGCCGAACCCGGTAACGGGCTCACCGTTACTGTCTCGCACGCAACCATTCGGCCAGATGTCTCCGGGCCAGATCGACGACTCGGTGTCCGCGTCTTTGGGATCCTGCGCGTTGTCCCATGTGTCGTATGGCGCGACCAGGTAACCGGCTCGCTCCGCAGCAGCGACGGTCTCGGCACTCATCGGTGAACCGTCGGCGTCGTAGCCGAGCCAAGCCCGTTCAATACCGAGCTCCTCGAGACGAGCGACCAGCTCCGCGTCGCGTCCGTCCCCCCAGGTGTAGGCGTGAATCGCACCTAACAATCGCTCCGTCTCAGGGTTGACGGCGATCTTCGAGTCGAGCGTGACGATTCCCTCACCGTCAAGCAGATGCTCCCGATAGTCCTGAGCTGCCCCAACGGGATTTCCATCATTCGCGCCCATCGAGATGGAGTATTTTCCGGTGCCACGATCCACGTCGAATACATGTGTCGCGGCCGCATGGATGCGTCCGTCCTGCGTAGTGAAGTCGAGACTCGTGCCGATATCGGAATCGACGAAGTAACTCACTCCGGAGTCGGCGTATGTCGTTCCCCAGAACGGCATGGTGAGCCCGCCGGCAAAATCCCAGGAGCTGCCCACCAACCCGGTATCAGCGTTATTCCAGAAGGCATCATCAACGGGAATCGACTGCCCTTCACCGTTAGGAAACTCAACCGACTGAACCTTCGGGTCCCCCGCCGATTGAGGCCAAGTGAGTTGCTGCGTCCGATCCGATTCCAAGGAAATCGATGCACGCCCATCAACCTCTGAGACCCGCACGTGCATTGCGGCGTCAGGAAAGTCCCAAGTCGCTCCCTCGGGTTCGAGTTGGGGGCCAGATGCCTTCCCCAGTGATCCAGCAGCAGGGGCAGACCAGGTCTGTTGTTCCCCATCATGTGACGTGAAGAACACCTCGAGTGAGTCGGGCACAATCTCTGCGACTCCAGTGTCGAGCTCAACACGTACTCTCTCTCCGTCCCAACTGACGCGGGCGGCCTCGTTTCCCGCTTCAGGAAGCGCACAACTAGTAAAGGCGAGGGCTGCGGCGCTGCAAATGACGGAGAATTGAATAGTTCTTCGGTTTCTCATACTCCAGGCTTGCACGGATGAGTATAGAAATATGCCAAAATTTCATCCGCATCTTCTGTGACGAGACAACCATGCCTTCGGGGCGCGATGGAGCCACGACACCGTGGAGTTTCAAACTTTGGGTACCAAGCGGGCGGTCACGAGCATTTAGTCAAATGCGGGTGACAGCCCGCTTGCTATAGGGACCGAACGGGATGAGTTTTTGATGCTTCGCGTGCGGTTATGACTTTAATCCCGTGTCGGATGCCGCTGTGGGGAACCGCGTTTCTCCTATCGCAGCCATCCTCGTCGCTTGATGTACCAGAGCGGGCTGATCGCGGCGACCAACGTGAGAATTGTTGTCACGAGGAATCCGTGTTGTGTGTTGAGTTCGGGCATCCCGGTGAAATTCATGCCGTAGAACGTTGCAATGAGCGTCGGGGGATCGAGGCCGTGCGCTCGACGAAGGTGATCGAGCCGCCCCCGCCCTTCTGGTGACACTTGAATCCAGTGGGCTTGTAGTTCGTTCGTAGTCTCGAAATCTGTTTTCGTGCTCATTCTATATCTCAATTCTTTTCGTGTGGAGTGATGGTGACAGGTATTAGCAGGGGTTGAACGGGGAAATGGAAGAACTGCCCGCGCAATCCCATGGAGCAGTGGGAACGTCCTCGAGGAGAGGGGCGGCGTAGTGAGAAGCGAGGAGCGCGAGGCAAATGAATAGATATAGCGACACGGTGAAGCTGATGGCCTGCCATTCAAGCGTGGGCTTCCGCCGACGCCGGCTGTTCATTGCCTGCTGCATGAATTTTTGGGTCACGAAATGTCCTTTCCCATGCTGCGCGAGCGCAGCGTGAACGATCTGCCGGTATCGGCCGGCGGAGAGAGGTATCGGCGCCCTGACGTTCCCGCACTCCACGGACCCCGCTAAATCGAGGATCCTCTCAAGTGCCTGCACGAAGGCGAGCGCCCCCGTGTGCGCGCATACGGGCATAGCGAGCGAGGATGCTCACATACCGTGAGGGTGAGAAGCGACCGTTAAACGGCGCGCCAGCGCGAGACAGCGCAGCCGCGGCCGTTGCAAGAATGAGGAGGTTCAGCAGCCATGCAACTCACCTCCCGCTGTCGAGTGCGCGAGTATCAACCAGAGATCAGAACGCGGCCGGGCAAACCGCTGTCCTTGAGGCTGCCGGATGCGAGAAAGTGTTTGTGGATCACGCGTCTGGAAAGCTAGCGCGGCGGCCGGCACTCACCGAAGCGCTCGGTTACCTCCGCGACGGTGACTCTCTGGTGGTGACAAAGCTCGATCGCCTCGGACGCTTGGTGAAGAATCTGAAAGAGATCGTCGACGAGCTCGAGCAACGGGGGATTGGGCTGAAAGCCGTCACCCAAGGAATCGACACCACGACTCCCGGTGGCAGACTGTTCTTCCACATGCTCGCCGCAATCGCAGAGTTCGAGCACGACCTCATTGTCGAACGCACCCAGGAAGGGCTAGCCGCTGCGCGAGCTCGCGGCCGCAACGGTGGCCGGCGCCCAAAGATGACGGACGCGAAGATCAAGCAGGCGCGGGCGATGTACGACAGTAAGGAGCACACCGTGCAGGAGATCGCTGACACGTTTAACGTGACCCGACCCACGATCTATCGCTACCTCGAGCGAGACGCCCGGTAACTCGTTGCATCAGATGCGGCTCCTTTAGTGGGTATCATTCCGGGCAGGCTATTCGTGCACCTCCACTTCAGTTGAGAACTGAGGCCGCCGGCCCGGGGCTGGTGCTCGTTGAGCGATCGTCTAACGGGCACGAGCTTGCAAAGCATTCGTAAAAGGTGATGGGCGCGAGACTCAAGCATCGTGAGGTCCTGGGCAAGTGACGGACCGGTGTGAGTCGGGTGCCGAGTTTTTCTAGAGCAGTCAGCAGTGAGTTTGGCAATCCGCCGATCGAGGCGCTGGCCCATGCGGGTCAGCTGGTAACCGCGACCTATCGGTAGCTAGCTTGGGGATGAAGCCCGCTATCCGAGAGGAGTAGCAGAGCTGAACAGTTCCCGCGCAGCAGCAATAACGACATCTGCTCGTTCATGTGGCAAGTAATGCCCGGCGTCCTCGATCGATGCAATGTGGACCGATGGCGGCGCTCCTGCGAGCAAACCCATCGGAATGCGGGGATCCTTAGCACCCGTGAGTAGTTTGATCGGTACGTCTGAGGTTTCGGGTCGCCGCTTCAACATACGTGGCATTTCTCTCAGAATGTACTGCCACAGCACCTACTGTACTGCTCGGGCACTATGCGCAGCTGCCGCTGACTGTTCCGCCAATTCCTCTTCGCTCCACGCGTTCGGCGACCCCGCTTCATATCTTAAGAGGGAGCGAGTAAAAGCTGGACAGTGCCGACCTACCCACTCGCCCACGTACGGGTACTCCAGAAACGCTGTATACCAAAATCTCCACGCATGAAGGAAATAACGGCGACGCAGCATCCGAGGATGGAACATGTTCAGGGCGAGCAGCGCTTTGACGCGGTCCGGCGCTCGTTGCACCAGGCGGAATCCAACCTGCGCGCCGAGATCGTGGCCAATAATTCGAATGTGCGTCACCCCGCGTGCATCCAACAGCATCAGAACGTCTTCAGCAAGACCGTCAAGATCGTAGCCTTTTCGCGTGACAGTCGAACCACCGAAACCGCGTATGTTTACGCTCAACACTCGGTGATCGGCGGCGAGAGATGCCGCGATTGGATCCCATGCGTGAGCATTTTGTGGCACGCCGTGCAAGAGGAGCACCGCCGGACCTTCGCCCCGTTCGATGAGGCGCAGGGTTGCGGCACCACCATGACGGTTGGTGACAGAAATCGAATGCACGGATTCCGGCGTAGCTGGAGTCAGCATGTTTCTAGTGCGCTATCGGGACGTAGTGGTCACGTTCATAAACCATCACTATTCGTTTCCAGGCACGGCAATGATTGTTTTTCCGGCAACGCGCGAGACCGGATTGAACGCCTCAGCGGCTTCCGTTAGCGATCGAACCTGCGCAATATTTGTTCGTAGTCGCCCGTCGGTGACGCGGCTCGCGATCTCTGAGAGTTGAGTGCGGTTCGCCTCGACCACGAAGAGAATTGCGCGACCATCTGCGGGCTGCCGAGAAGGCGGGCCGGCGATTGTCACCAGGGTCCCGCCTGGGCGCAATAAGTCGAGGGACCGGTCGCCGATCTCGCCACCGATCACATCGAAAACTAGCCCGACGTGTCCCGTGTCCTGGAGGTCATCAGCACTGAGGTCAAGAAATTCGTGCGCACCGAAACCGAGTGCATTTTGGCGGTCAGTGGTTCGCCCAGTTCCGATGACGTGCGCACCTGCCTCACGAGTAAGTTGCACGACGATCGAACCAACTCCGCCTGCCGCTCCGTGCACGAGAACACTCTCCCCGGTACTGATGCGGCCGTGGTCGAAGAGGCCCTGCCACGCGGTAAGCCCAGAGATCGGAAGACTCGCTGCGGTGGCGTAGTCAAGATCCGCGTGAAGGGGTGCGAGGTTCCTGGCTTTGACTGCAGCGAACTCGGCAAGAGTCCCATTCCGGGTCCAGTCTGCGAGTCCAAACACCCGCTGACCTACGCTCAACCCTGTCGTGCCGTACCCGAGCTCGGCGACCACGCCCGCCAATTCGTGGCCAGGAATACTGGGCGTTCGGTCTCGTCCTGCCCGATCAGTCCAGGTCCCTGGCCATTCCAATTCCCCGGGCGTAAACCCCGAAGCATGGATACGAACGATGACGTCGTTCTCCGACGCGTGCGGATACGGTTGCTCCTCAAGTCGCATGTCAGTCGTTCCCGCGTTTCGATCATTCACAACGATTGCCTGCATCGTGCGTCCTATTACTTGGACTCACTAGTTAGACGACGCAGGCACCATCCTTGTCAGGTTGAGTGCCATGAACGAAGTTTTTCAGGGTTCCATTGGATGAGTACCTCAGTGGCTACCGCCCCTGAGTCGCTCGGGACAAGTTAAAGGACACCGCTGGTTGTTCCCTCACTTACAAACTCGGCGAGGTTTCCGGCAGGGCCGCGCGTGATGACGAGTGTGGTCGGAGCCTGTCGAGCAAGTACCCCGATGATGAAACGTGCGACCTTGTCGGGCCCGTAGATCGGGTTTCGTGCGGCACGCACGATGCCGCCTCCATCCGAGCGCAACACAATGTCCGGATGTAACAGCTTCACAAGTCCGGCTACATCACCAGTAGTGGCTGCTCGCTGGAACGCGATGAGGAGGTCATTGTTGGCTCGCGCCGATGGGCGCGGTTTGCCTGCGACCCGGGTACGAGCTGAGGAAGCGAGCTGGCGTACCGCTCCAGGGGAACGATCTCACACTTCGGCGATGTCCGAGATGGGGTAATCGAACACGTCTCGAAGTACGAACGCGACGCGCTCGGCGGGTGACATTTCCTCCATGATCGTTAGCAACGCCATCCCTAACGACTCATTTTCCAGAGCTTTCTCGGCGGGATCCGCCGCGTCTATGCTGGTCGATGAAAAGCGGTGTGCGGGTACTGGCTCTGGCAGCCACGGGCCCACATAGAGGTCGTGCCGGCGGGACGCGCTTTTCATGAAATCGAGGCAAATCCGGGCTGTGGTCTTTGCAAACCATCCGACTGGGTTCTTCACGGCAGCACGTTCAGCGTCGAGGAGTCGATACCACCGCACAAAAGCTTCTTGAACCGCGTCTTCGGCATCGGAGACGCTGCCGAGGATCCTGTGCTGCAATTGCTGCTGCGGTTGTGTCATTTCTTCTGGTTTCTGGCTGTGCAACAACGGCTAGCGAGTCAACTGCCAGAGACACCGCTGACGTCATTGAGGAAGCAACTGATTCGCATGTTTCGTTGGAGCGGACATGTGCGATCATTTGGGATGGAGACCAGCCCCTTCCGCGAGCGATCGCGGAACTTGACGGGTTCGACATTCATACGATGAGTGAGGCGCAGTCCGATGACCTTTCTGAACTTAAAAACGAGTTCGACAGCATCAAGACTGACGCTGAACCAGTACTCGAAGAAGTAGTCAACCAACTAGCTGTGTATCTAGCCATGATCAACAATTCGTCATGGCCGAAGGACAGAAAAACGACATCGCAAGCAGCGCCCGCGGTCTCGTTGTGCAGCTTTACTCGCGGTGTGCCGCCGTGCTCGACGTTCCACAGCTGCCCGCGTGGGAGGAACTTGCAGAAGGAGAGCGTGTGGCTGGAATGTCGACATGCGACGCAGCTTTCGAATTCATCGCAGGTGGCGACCCAGCCTTCATCACGACGGAATCGTTCGAACCAACGATGATCGATTGTTCGGATGAGGGCGAGTGGCGCGAAACTCTCGAGAAGTACCCACGGGCGGTAGAGAAGAGCCATTTGACGCGGTCTGAGATCGACCTGGCATATGAATCAGTCTGCAAGGTCTACCCGAGTAGCAAGGTTTGCTAGGCATCGCCATGATCGGTCCAGGGCTGCTCAGTTGACGCCCCGGAAGCTTAAAGACGACGTTTATCTGCAGGGGCAAGAGTTATGGTTGGGCGGATCGAATGTCTCCGCCTAGGACTTCGCTCGAGTCGACTTCGACGATGTTGGTCTGACGATTTACCTAGAGGTGCACGACTGACGGGTACTCGCAGACCGCGCAATACACGCCCGCGCAGACGAGCGAGATTGCGAAGGCTGTCGCGCCGATAAGAAGCATGCCCATTCCGGGCCGTCGGATAAGCGCTCCGGCTGTTCGAATCATGCGGATGCTCCCGAGTCCGACTTCCAAGACGGCGGCGCCCAGTCGGTGCCAGAACCGGGGAGAAGATGCATGTCTTCGCAAGCGAGCTCCGCAGCGATTGCGTCACCGTCAATGATCGCCTGATGCATTTGCTCCCAACCGTGTGTGAGCATGTCCCAATTGGGTTCACGCTGATCGACGGTGATGCTGTATTTGAAGCTGAGCGACGTGACCGCCCAGTCGGCGACCAGCTTCAGTGTGGGGTTCTGGCAACGCTCGATCATGAGCCGGTAGTACTCGATCGTCGTGTTCATGTGCGTGCGTGCGTCGCCCGCAGCGATCGCCGCTTTCGCGCGTTCCACGATCTCCACTATCTGTGCTCGAGTGAGGTCGTCGAGATCGGGCACGATTGAACGCAGAACGCCGCCGAATACGGTGCCCACGGTCTGGATCGCGTAGATAACGTCTTGCGGGGTCGGGTCGACCACGCGAGTATGCGTCTGCGCGGCGATCTCGACAAAGCCTTCGACCTGCAGAGCGATGATCGCCTCGCGGATCGGGGTGCGGGAGATCCCGAGCCAATTCTGCAGGCTCGCGTCATCGAGTTGCTCGCCGGCCGCGAGGGTGCCGTCGAGTATCGCGGCGCGGATCAGATCGTGCGCTTCGTCGCGCAGGAGTCGGCGGGCGATCTTGGGCTTGGATGCATTGGGAATGGGCACATCCATCACTCTACGGTGCCAGCGGCGCCTGCGTCTGGAGAGCTCTGGCATTCATGTGGGCCGATAAGCCCCCATTGCGAAGGGCACGAAGCGAAAGAAAACGGGCCCCGTTTCACGAAGAAACCGAAGCCCTAACCGGTGGATCTGAGGGGAATCGAACCCCTGACCTTCTCATTGCGAACGAGACGCGCTACCAACTGCGCCACAGACCCTAACAGCGCTTCACTCTATCAGTCGTGCTGAAGCGATGTGAAATCGCAGTGCCCCGTGCGGCCCTACACTGACGGGGTGGCCCCTGCGATTTGGCTTTCCCTGCTCACGGCATCGGTGGTCATCAGTTTGACGCCGGGAGCCGGCGCGATCAACACGATGTCGAACTCGATGACCTTCGGTTGGCGTCGATCGATCTGGGGCATCGCGGGGCAGCAGCTCGCTCTGCTGGTGCATCTCGTGATTGTCGCCGCCGGAGTCGGGGTGCTGGTCGCCGGCAGCCCGGTGCTGTTCAACGTGATCCGGTACGCGGGGGCCGCGTACCTCGTCTACCTCGGCGTCCGGCTCATCCTGACAAAGCCCAGCGAAGCCGTCGACACCGGCGAAGACGCCGTCGATTCGGGTGGGCACTGGCCCATGCTGCGTCGCGGGTTTTGGGTCAACCTGCTGAACCCCAAGGCGATCGTCTTCTTCCTCGCGTTCGTGCCGCAGTTTATCCGGTCGGATCTGCCGCTCGCACCCCAGTACGCGCTGCTGGCGGCGACCGTGGTGTGCGTCGACATTGCCGTCATGTGGGGGTTCTTCGCCGTGGCGGCCCGCCCGTTCCGACGGTACTCGGCGACGACGCGCGGTCAGCGCGTACTCAACAGCGTCTTCGGTGCGCTGTTCATCGGAGTCGCCGCGCTGCTGGCCTTCATTCACTGAGCCGTGCGTGCCCGTGTCGCCGGGGCGACAGCGAGCCCGCGCGATCCGCTAAGCTTGATCGGGTTGGCCCCTATAGCTCAGCGGTAGAGCTACGGACTTTTAATCCGCAGGTCGTAGGTTCGATCCCTACTGGGGGCACCAACACCACACGAAACGGCCCCGCTCCCGGATGGGAGAGCGGGGCCGTTTCGTTGTGCGGCGGTTCAGTTGCCGAAGGCATCCTTCGCGGTGTCCTTGGCCTTCTCGCCGGCACTCTTGAGGTCGCCCTTCGCCTGGTCGAGCTTGCCTTCGGCGACCTTCTCGTCATCGCCGGTGACGCGACCGACGGCTTCCTTCGCGTTGCCCTTCAGCTTGTCAGCTGCGGCAGAAATCTTGTCCGATGCACTCATACTGATCCTCCTCAGGAGTTCGGGAACATTCTCGGTGCGAGAACACCTTCCACCCTGCCATCGATCGGTTCACAGCCCCAGGGGGTTGCAACCCCGGCGACCTGTCTGCAACGCGACGCCGTTCTGGTGCGAGTTGTTCCTTCCAGGATACCGCTCAAGCCCGCGTGCGACATGTGCGCACGCGCGACAACGGCGGCGTAGACTCGCGTGGTCTGTCACCCCTGAACTTGAGAAGAGGCCGATGTCCCGCGATCACCAGCGCCCCGTGCTGCAGCCGAGCTTCACCTTCGACTGGATCATCGGTTCCGATGAACCCGGAGCAGCTCAGCGCCTCGCCCAGGAGACCTCCTGGGCGCTGCTCGATCGGGTGCGCCGCGTCGCTGACCCCGAAGTGGTCGAGCGCGTCGTCGGCCTCGCGGCGGGCTCGGGCCTCGACGACATTGCGGAGCTGTGGGCGGGGGAGAGCGCGCACTCGCTCGCGGGCCTGCTCTGGCGCCTGTACCTGCTGCGTCGCGTGGTCGATGCTGATCCTGCCGGATCAGCCGACCTCTTCCGTCGCGGCGCCGAGGTCACCGTCACGATCGACCCCATCGTCGCGGGCGCCGTCGAGCCGGTGACGCCCGACTCGATCTCGCACCTGTGCGACACGATCTTGCGCGGAGTCTTCGCCGGTGATCTCGGAGGAGCGCTCGATCGCGCCGCGAGCTACTGCCGCATCATGTCGCTCGGCGCCGCCGATCTCGCGGACGCGCGCGACGTGCTTGACGACGCCCACGCCGAAGAGCTGACGCGGCGCGCGCTGCGCTACTCGACGCTCGCCCACGATCTGCACGGCGGTGCCCGCCGGTGGCGAGACGGCACGCTCTCGTAGCGCCGCAAGTCGCACCCCGCACGCCGCTCCGCCACCCATCCGGATCGGGGTAACTTTGGGCCGGTGCGGGCCGCGAAATTCGCCGCTGTACTGGTCCGAAGTTACCCCAATCGCAGCGTTCGCCCTCCGCTGACGCCGCGCCGACGCGGCCCAGAGCCCGTTTGATAAACTGATGCACGCCGGGCCGCAGTAACCCCGGGCTCCAATTTTCGCCGCTTCGAGCGGCCTTCCGCCGAGAGGCGTTTCTGCGGCTCGGTCTTTGCTGCCAGGCGCCGCTCGTCATTGCGACGGCTGCCCGCCGCAAACCGGTCGCGATCTCGAAACACGCGCGTTCTAAGCTCGGGGTATGAGATCTCCGCTTCAGCACGCAGACGGCATCAACTTCTCAACGCGCAAGTGGGTGCGCCCCGAAGACATGAACGCGAACGGGTCGCTCTTCGGCGGCAGCCTGCTCAAATGGATCGACGAAGAAGCCGCGATCTACGCCATCATTCAGCTCGGCAACCCGCACGTGGTAACGAAGCTGATCTCGGAGATCAACTTCGAAGCGTCGGCACGCGAGGGCGACCTCATCGAGATGGGGCTCGTCGCCACCGAGTTCGGTCGCACGTCGCTCACGATGCGCGCGGTCGTGCGCAACATGATCACGCGAAAGACGATTCTTTCGATTGAGCGCATCGTGTTCGTGAACATCGGCCCCGACGGCAGCCCGGCGCCCCACGGTTACACCGAGATCACCTACGATCGCGACCGCATGCCGACCGCTGACGAGATGCCGAACCGCGGCGACAACTGAGCGGGGAACGCGAAAGCCCCGGTGCAGCCATCGACTGGCGTGCACCGGGGCTTTCGCGATCCCGAGCTCGGATTTACCCGAAGCGGCCCGAGACGTAATCTTCAGT
This sequence comes from Leucobacter musarum subsp. musarum, assembly GCF_001273845.1. Taxonomy (GTDB): domain Bacteria; phylum Actinomycetota; class Actinomycetes; order Actinomycetales; family Microbacteriaceae; genus Leucobacter; species Leucobacter musarum. The sequence goes on along the minus strand of NZ_JHBW01000067.1, from coordinate 59,839 downwards.
GGCCTGCACCGACGGGGTCGAGAAGATCGTCGAGGTGTCGTCGAACTCGATGAGCTTGCCCGGCTTGCCGGTGCCCGCGATGTTGAAGAACGCCGTGCGATCCGAGACGCGCGACGCCTGCTGCATGTTGTGGGTCACGATCACGATCGTGTACTCCTGCTTGAGCTGATCGATGAGATCCTCGATGGCGAGGGTTGAGATCGGGTCGAGCGCCGAGCACGGCTCGTCCATCAGCAGCACGTCGGGCGACACCGCGATTGCGCGTGCGATGCAGAGACGCTGCTGCTGCCCGCCCGAGAGGCCTGAGCCCGGCTTGTCGAGGCGATCCTTCACCTCGTTCCAGAGGTTCGCGCCGGTGAGCGACTTCTCGACCAGTGCGTCAGAGTCGCTCTTCGACATGCGGCGGTCGTTGAGGCGCACGCCGGCGAGCACGTTCTCGCGAATCGACATCGTGGGGAACGGGTTGGGGCGCTGGAACACCATGCCGACCTGGCGGCGAACGAGCACTGGGTCGACGCCCTGCCCGTACAGATCTTCACCGTCGAGCAGCACCTCGCCCTCGACGCGAGCGCCGGGGATGACCTCATGCATGCGGTTCAGCGTGCGCAGGAAGGTCGACTTGCCGCAGCCCGAGGGGCCGATGAAGGCGGTGACGCTGCGGGGCTCGATGTTGATCGACACCCCTTCGACCGCCAGGAACTTCGAGTAGTAGACGTTGAGGTCGTTGACCTCGATGCGCTTCGACATGGTGATTCTTTCGTTCGGGAGTCGGTGTGGGTCTGCAGGGCCGCGGGCTAGCGGCCGAACTTCGGGGCGAACCAGCGGGCGATGAGGCGGCCGAGCAGGTTGAGTGCCATGACGATGAGGATCAGCACGAGGGCGGCGGCCCAGGCGCGGTCGATGAACGCTTCGGCCGGGTTGCCCTGGTTCATGAACTGCGTGTACACGTAGACGGGCAGCGACTGCATGCGGTCGGAGAAGAGGTTGTAGTTCATCGATGCCGTGAATCCGGCGGTGATGAGCAGCGGGGCCGTCTCGCCGATGACGCGTGCGATCGACAGCATGATGCCGGTGGTGATACCCGCGATCGAGGTGGGCAGCACGACCTTCATGATGGTGCGCCACTTCGGCACACCCAGCGCGTATGAGGCCTCGCGCAGTTCGTTGGGCACGAGACGCAGCATCTCTTCGCTCGAACGCACGACGACCGGGATCATCAGCACGGAGAGCGCCACGGCGCCGACGATGCCCATGCGCACGCCCGGCCCGAGGAAGAGCGCGAACAGTGCGTAAGCGAAGAGACCCGCGACGATCGAGGGGATACCCGTCATCACGTCGACCAGGAAGGTGATGGTCTTCGCGACTTTGCCGCGCCCGTACTCGACCAGGTAGATCGAGGTCATGAGACCGAGCGGCACCGAGATGATGGTGGCCGCCAGCGTGATCAGCAGCGTGCCGACCATCGCGTGGAGCGCGCCGCCGCCCTCACCGGTCACGTTGCGCATCGATGAGTTGAAGAACTCCGAGTCGAAGCGCGCGACACCGTTCGAGATCACCGTGAACGCCACGGAGACGAGCGGCACCATCGCGAGCAGGAAGGCTCCCGACACGATCGCGGTGATGAAGCGATCCATCGCCTGGCGCGAGCCCTCGACGGTCGCCGACATGATCGTGATGACGATCACGTAGGCGATAGCGCCGACCAGGATCGCCCCGACGGGCGAGAACTCGGCGCCGCTCGCCGCAGCGAGCAGGCCGAAGAGCGCGAGCGAGGCAGCCAGGCACGCGGCGAGCACGACCCACGGCGTCGAACGCGAGAGCCGGTTGCCGGCGAGGGAAGACCCTGCACGGACTGGGCGAACGGTGATGGCCACGGAAGTGGTCCCCTCTTGAGTCGGTTCGGTCGTCTGAAGCATCAGTTCGCCGCCGAGAACTCGGCGCGGCGGCTCACGATCCAGCGAGCCAGCGCGTTCACCAGGAAGGTGACGACGAACAGGATGAGGCCGGTGGCGATCAGCACGTTGATGTTCTCGCCGTAAGCCTCAGGGAACGACAGCGCGATGTTCGCGGCGATCGTGGAGGGGTTCTCGGAGGTGAGCAACCGGAAGGTGACGAGGCCAGTCGCCGAGAGCACCATGGCGACGGCCATCGTCTCGCCGAGCGCGCGGCCGAGGCCGAGCATGGCGGCCGAGACGATGCCCGGGCGACCGAACGGCAGCACGGCCATGCGAATCATCTCCCAGCGAGTCGCTCCGAGCGCGAGCGCGGCTTCCTCGTGCAGGCGGGGTGCCTGCAGGAAGATCTCGCGGCAGATCGCCGTCATGATCGGCAGGATCATCACCGCGAGCACGAGTGCTGCGGTCAGGATGGTGCGGCCGGTGCCGCTAACGGTGCCGCCGAAGAGCGGGATCCACCCCAGGTAGGTGTTCAGCCACTCGAAGATCGGGCGGGCAGCCGGCGCGAGCACGCCGATACCCCAGAGGCCGAAGACCACGCTGGGAACCGCGGCGAGCAGATCGACGATGTACCCGAGCACCTGCGCGAGCTGGCGGGGAGCGTAGTGCGAGATGAACAGTGCGATGCCGATGGCGAGCGGGAGCGCGATGAGCAGCGCCAGAGCCGCGGCCCAGACAGTGCCGAAGACGAGCGGGCCGACGTAGGCCCAGAAATTGCTGGTGAGCAGCGAAGCGCTTTCGTCGGTGGCGACGAAAGCGGGAATGCTCTGCACGATGAGGAAGATGGCGACGGCGGCGAGCGTGACGAGAATCATGCTGCCCGCGAAGACCGCGGAGCGTGAGAACACGCGGTCGCCGAGGCTGAGCACCGGCTTGGCAGGGGCGGAAGTGGCGGTCACTGTGTCTCCGAGGTAGAGGGGAGAGGGAGTCGAGGGTGGTCGAGGGAGCCCGACCTGCGGAGAGCGGCGGGCACGATCTGCATCGTGCCCGCCGCTCTCACGGGATTTACTTGATCGAGTCGATCGCGGTCTGCACCTTGGTACGGAGATCGTTCGAGATCGGCGCGCTGCCCGCAGCCTCGGCGGCGGTGTTCTGGCCGTCCTCGCTCACGATGTAACTGAAGTACGACTTCACGAGCTCAGCGTTCGCGGCATCTGCGTACTCTTCGCAACCGATGAGGTAGCTCACGAGCACGATCGGGTAGACGCCGCCCTCGGTCGAGGTGCGGTCGAGGGCGATCGCGAGGTCGTGGTCGGTGCGACCCTCCTCGAGCGGCGACGCGTCGACGACGGCAGCTGCGGCCTCAGGGGAGTACGCGACGTACTCTTCGCCGACCTTGATCTCGACGGTGCCGAGGTCGCCTGCCTGCGATGCGTCGGCGTAACCGATGGTGCCGGTGCCGTTCTTGACTGCCGAGACGACGCCCGAGGTGCCCTGTGCACCCTCGCCGCCGAACTCGGTCGGCCAGGTCTCGACCGAGCCCACGGTCCAGTCGGTGGCAGCCGCTGCACCGAGGTAATCGGTGAAGTTTCCGGTGGTGCCCGAGTCATCGGAGCGGTGCACAGCGGTGATGTTCGCGTCGGGGAGCTCGACGCCCTCGTTCTGCGCGGTGATCGCTGCGTCGTTCCACTTGGTGATCTTGCCCGAGAAGATCTGCGCGACAGTCGACGCGTCGAGCTTCAGCGAATCGACACCGTCGACGTTGAAGATGATCGCGATCGGGGAGATGTACGCGGGGAATTCGACGATGTCGCCGGTCGCGCAGCCCTCGAAGGGGCCAGCCGAGATCTCGTCGGTCTTGAACGCGCGGTCCGAACCGGCGAACGCGCTGGCGCCCTGCTGGAAGGTCTCGCGACCCGCACCCGAGCCCGAGGGTTCGTAGTTGACGGTGACGTCAGCGTTGGCGGTCTGGAAGCCAGCGACCCAGGCCTCCTGTGCCGAGCCCTGCGACGAAGCGCCGGCGCCGACGAGCTCGCCCGAGAGGCTTGAACCGGCAGAGGTCTCTTCGCTGGAGGAGCTGCCGCCCTCGTTCGCGGCGCAAGAGGTCAGCGTGAGTGCGGCGATGCCACCGATAGCGGCGACCTTGGCGAATGCGGAAAGCTTCACTTGAGGGTGATCCAATCTGGAAAACGGATGTGAGGTGATGGTCTCGAACGACCACGACACCACGCTAAGCACCCTGCATGACGCGATGTCTGCCAGTGGGTGAACAACAGGTGAACTCACGCCGTCTGAAAGCCGCCAGGTCAGATGATGCACGCGCATTCGTGCGCGTTGCCGCTCAGCTTGTCTACGCTGCGACGAAGCGGTTCGCCGGGACGGGTCAGTGCTGCAGTGGGTAGGTTTCGACCCCCAGAATGCCGGCTTCGGGGTGGTGCTTCGCGAAGTGGAAGACGGAGAAACCAGCGGTGGGGAGTGCGGCCGCCGCGTTCAGGTACGCACCGCTCGGGCTGCCGGTGGCGAGTGCGAGTTCGCGCGCGAGGTCGGGCAGCACCGGGCGGTGGCTGCAGATGACCGCGCTTTTGCGGCGAGAGACGATGCGCGTCAGGAGGGCGCGCAGTTCGGACAGGTCGCCCGTGTCCCAACGATCTTGGCTGATGGCGTCGGTCTCGCGCACGAGCTTGCCCCGATGATGCGCGAGGGGTGCAATCGTCGACCGGCAGCGCACGGCGGTCGACGAGTAGAAGCGTTTCGCCCCAAAGGCCTCGAGCGTCGGCACGAGTGTCTCGGCCTGGTCTTGCCCGAACGGGGTCAGCGGTCGCAGATGGTCGGCCATGGTGCTGGATGAGCGCGGCAACGCTTTCGCGTGTCGCAGCAGCGTGATCGAGTACGTGTCGAGCAGGTCGCGGCTGGCGAGGTCGAGGAACACGTCGAAGAGCTCGCGGTCTGCGGCATAGGTGAGGCGCTCGCGCACCGCATCGAGCGGCACCCACTCGATGGCGTCGACCTCGCTGTTCGGGCGAAACCGGCCCGCTTGCGCGAGTCGCTCGGAGACCTGCGCCGCCCAGTACTGCACCGTCTTGCGGCGCCCGCCGCTCAGGTTGTAACGGATCGTGCCCATGTGCGCCCCGAGGTGCACTTTGAACCCGGTCTCTTCGCGCGTTTCGCGCACGGCCGCCTGGGGCATGCTCTCGCCGGGGTCGAGTTTGCCCTTCGGAAAGGAATAGTCGTTGCGCTTCGGGCGGTGGATCACCAGCACAAGCGTGCGAGCCCCTCCTTCAGGGGTCGCTTCGCGTCGCCAGCAGATCGTGCCCGCTGCGAAGACTTCCCCCGTCACCCGCCGGGTCACCGTGCCCGGCGCGCGCGACGCGCCTCGGTGCGGTCGTCCATGACGAGGTCTTGCAGGTCGGGGAGCTTCTCACCGGCCGCATTGACGACTGAGCGGTGCCAGTTGCCGTCGGGCAGCATGCGCCATGACGACACGTCGTCGCTGAACGCGAAGTCGAAGAACCGGTCGATGCGCGCGAGGTGCTCACGCTCTTCGAGGCGCACGAGCACTTCGATGCGTCGGTCGAGATTGCGGTGCATGAGGTCTGCACTGCCGATGAAGACTTCGCGTTCGCCGTCGTTCTCGAATGAGAAGATGCGCGAGTGCTCCAAATAGCGGCCGAGCACGGAGCGCACGCGGATGGTCTCGGAGAGCCCGGGGACCTCGGCGCGGATGGAGCAGATGCCGCGCATCCACACATCGATCGGCACGCCGGCCTGGCTCGCACGGTACAGCGCATCGATGATCGTCTCGTCGACCATCGAGTTGCCCTTGAGCTTGATGCCGCTCGGCCGGCCGGCACGTGCGTGCTCGGCCTCGCGCTCGATGCGCTCGAGCAGCCCGCTGCGCAGCTGCAGGGGCGCGACGAGCAGGCGGTCGTAGTCGGTTTCGATGGCGTACCCCGAGAGCACGTTGAAGAGCTTCGTCACATCGCGACCCACCTCGGGCGACGAGGTGAACAGGCCGAAGTCTTCGTAGATGCGACTCGTCTTCGGGTTGTAGTTGCCGGTGCCGATGTGGCAGTAGTGGGCGAGGCGCCCGCCCTCTTCGCGAATCACGTGGACGAGCTTGCAGTGGGTCTTGAGCCCGACGAGGCCGTAGACCACGTGCACACCCGCTTGCTCGAGCTTGCGGGCCCAGGTGATGTTCGCCTCTTCATCGAATCGTGCTTTGACCTCGACGAGCGCAAGCACCTGCTTGCCCGCTTCGGCTGCCTTGATGAGCGAAGCGACGATGGGGCTGTCGCCTGACGTGCGATACAGGGTCTGCTTGATCGCGAGCACATCGGGGTCGGTCGCCGCCTGCTCGACGAACGCCTGCACGCTGGTCGAGAACGACTCGTACGGGTGGTGCACGAGCACCTCGCGACGCGCGATCGCGGCAAACGTGTCGGGCTTCTCACTCGGCGAGCTCGATCGGAACTGCGGGTGCGTCACCGGGATGTGGGGCGTGAACTTGAGGTCAGGGCGCGCGACGCGGGTCAACGCGAAGAGGCCGCTTAGGTCGAGCGGCGCGGGCAGGGTGTACACCTGCTGCTCATCGATGTCGAACTCGCGAACGAGCAGTTCAAGCGTTGCCTCGTCCATGTCGTCGGAGATCTCGAGGCGGATGGGCGGCCCGAATCGGCGCCGCAGCAGCTCTTTCTCAAGCGCCTGAATCAGGTTCTCAGTCTCGTCTTCTTCGATCTCGACGTCTTCGTTGCGCGTCACGCGGAAGACGTGGTGGTCAATGACCTCCATGCCGGGGAACAAGCCGTCGAGCTGGTTCGCGATGAGCGCTTCAAGTGGGATGTAGCGTACGTCGTCGACGCTCTCGCGCCCGTCTACGCGCACGTACCGCGGGATCATCTGGGGCACCTTCAGGCGGGCGAACTCGACCTTGTCGGTGTTGGGGTTGCGCACGCGAATGGAGACGTTCAATGCGCGCCCCGAAATGTAGGGGAAGGGGTGCGCCGGATCGACGGCGAGCGGCATGAGCACCGGGTAGATGCGCTGCTCGTAGTAATCGGTGAGGATCTCGCGATCGGCGTCGTCGAGATCTTCCCACTCGACGATCTTGATGCCGGCTTCGGCGAGCGCCGGCATCACATCGCCGCGGAAGCACTCGGCGTGGCGCAACTGCAGCTCGTACGCCCGGCGGTTGATGTCGGCGAGCACCTCGGTCGGCGCGCGCCCCACATTGGTCGGTACGGCCAGACCCGTCACAATGCGGCGCTTCAGGCCGGCCACGCGCACCATGAAGAACTCGTCGAGGTTCGCCGCAAAAATTGCGAGGAAGTTCGCACGCTCAAGCAGCGGTGTCGACGGATCTTCGGCGAGCTCGAGCACGCGCTGATTGAACGCGAGCCAGCTCAGCTCGCGGTCGATGTATCGATCGGCCGGGAGCTCGATGGTGCCGTCGGCAATCTCGCTGATGTCGTCGTTCATGCGTCCATTGTGGCACCCGGCACCGACACTGGGGGTCGCCGCCACTGGCGGCTACGTGAATCAATGGTGAACCCCGCGCGTTCATACAGCTCGACGGCCCGGGTGTTCTCGCCATCGACATAGAGCGAGACGCGATCGGGCGAATGCTGCGCCATGCGCGCGAGGGTGGCATCGAGCAGCAGGCGGCCGAAGCCGCGGCCGGCGAATTCCGGGCGAACCCCGACGGCGTAGAGCTCGGTCTCGACGGTTTCGCCGCGCACCGTCTTGATCCAGGTGGAGCCGGCGGCCTCGCCTGCCACGAGCCCCGAATCAGTGCCTGCGTCGGAGATGAGCAGTAGCAGATCGTCGGCGTCGAACCACGGTTCCGCGCAGATCAGCGCGAAGTCGGCCTCGGTGATGCGCCCTTGCTCGGGGTGGGTCGCGAATGCCGATGCGTTTGCGCGCACCCACACTCCGGCGTCAGTGGTCTGCGCCGGGTCGAAGGCACGCAGGGTGAACCCCGAGGGAATATCGAGGGCGAGCGGATCTTGAGCTCGGTCGGGAAGCAGCGCCGGATCGAGCGCCATGCGGTACAGCGACCGCACGGGGGTAAAGCCCGCTCCCGTCAGCAGCGATTCGGCGGCAGGGTTCACCCCGTGCGCCCAAGCGAGAAACGCAGATTCGTCTCCGGCAGTCTCGAGCAGCATGCTGAGCGCGGCGCGACCGACCCCGCGGCCACGGGCCTCAGGAAGCACGGCGAGATCGACCTCGCCATCGCCGACAATGCCGAAGGCCACGGGATCCGGATCGCCGGCATTGGTGAAGAGCAAGAGGGTGCGCTCGCCCTGAGTAGCTGCGAGCATCGCCTGGTCAGAAACGGGGGCCGAGCCGTCGTGCGTCTCGGCAGCGTGAGCGATCGCGCGGGCGGTCTCGAAGTCGGACGATCGTTCGGCGATGTGCGACTCGAGACGCGTCATTCGGGGCTCTCCTCCTCGGTGCGAGCCCGAGCGAAGCCGTACCCGACGCCGCGAACCGTGCTGATCAGGCCCTCGTGTTCGCCCAGCTTGGCACGGAGCCGCCGCACGTGCACGTCGACGGTGCGCGTGCCGCCGAAGTAGTCGGTGCCCCACACATCACTGAGCAGCTGCTCACGAGTGAATACGCGACCGGGGTTGCCGGCCAGGAAGTGGAGCAGCTCGAACTCCTTGTAAGTGAGGTCGAGCGGGCGCCCGAACAGGCGCGCGGTGAAGTTGGACTCGTCAATGACGACACCGGCCGCGTGCACCGCCGAGGGCTGTTCGGCGGCTTGCGGACGTTCGAGGAGTCGGAGACGCAATTCGATCTCGACCGGGCTGGCGGTGGGCAGGAGCAGTTCTTGCACCCCCCAATCCGGGGTCAGTGCGGTCAGCGCGACTTCAGGGAGCACGACGACGCGCGGTGTTTCGCTGCCGTCAATGAGGCTGAGGCACGCCGCGCGCGCACGCCGGGCGTCGAGTGTGCCATCGATCAGGATCGCATCGAAGCGATCGGCCATCGTCTCGGGCACGCGCAGTGAGAGCGGAGACGTCCGCACGTCGTGCGGCAGGAGATCGAGGCCCGGGAGCGAGTCCGCAGGATCACGATCCGACAGGCAGAGCAGCTGCATCGATTCGCTCCCTTCCTTGTCCGGTTGGTCTGGATTCATAGTACTCAGCGCCCTGTTTCGCGGCCGTTTCGTTCATGTTTCACGGCATTGAACGTTGCGGAGCGGTCGAAAACCACCGGTGTGGAACAATGGGCTGATGACCGAGACGCCGCCTCCGACCTCCGAGATGCCTGATGCGCACTCGTGGCACGTTTCGCGGCTCATCATCGCGTGGGCGGTCGCTGCGGTGATCGGGGTGCTCGTCTCCGTGCTCGTTGCCCCCGAGCACCGCTTCTCGTGGTTGGTGCTCGCCATCGGCGTCTCGACACTGGTCACGTTCGGGCTGCAGCTCGGCACGGCGCAGCGCGAAGGCTTCATCACCCGTGTCGCATTCAGCGTCGCTGGGTCTGTGGTGGTCATCGCTGTCATCGATGTGATCGGGCTGCTTTTCTCGCGCTGATTCGTGCCGTTCTCCCGCAGTACCCGACGGTATAGACTGACAGCATGCTTCTCGCGCTCGAACTCTTCTTCCTCGGACTGCTCGGCCTGGCGTCGCTCGCGATCGCCTGGGTCTCGGGCACGGTCATCTACAAGCTCTTCAAGGGGCAGCGCTAAGCGCACGCCTGCTGTCGACGCTCGGGCCTCTCGCATGAATCCGTTCGCCGCGCTGCCCGGCGCGATCATCGACGCCGACCTGGGCGTTGCTCGGCACTACGGTGAGCCCCTCGTCGAGCAGCGTGCGCTCGACGAGGGAAAGGCGGTCGTCGATCTCTCGCACCACGGCATCGTCGTGGTGTCGGGTCAAGACCGCCTGAGCTGGTTGCACTCGATGACGAGTCAGCAGTTGCTCGGTCTGCCGCCGGGCGAGAGCACCGAGACGTTGCTGCTCGACGCCAACGGGCGCATCGAACGTGCGGCGCGGGTTATCGACGATGGCGAGCGCACCTGGTTGCTCGTCGACCAGGGCTCTGCAACACCGCTGACCGAGTTTCTTCAGCGCATGCGATTCGCGCTCCGCGTTGCCGTCGAAGACGTCAGCACATCGCATGCCGCGGCGCTCGCATTCGCGGGCGATGCTGCCGATGCGGTGCGTGCGCTCGAGCCCGAGGTCGAATGGAATGACCCCTGGGCGTCGGTGAGCCGTGGAGGCGTGCAGTACGCCCGATCTGACGCTCGGCATGCGGGCGCCGACTGGTCAGCCACTCACTTCGTCTTCCCTCGAGATCGCATCGATGCCGTGACGGCGCTGGTGCGCTCCGGCACCGTGCGCGCTGCGGGGTCACTCGCGCTCGACGCGCTCGAGGTGCGCGCCTGGCGCCCGTCGCAGGCCGGGGACGCCGATGAGCGGGCGATCCCGCACGAACTCGACTGGATGCGTACGGCGGTGCACCTTACGAAGGGCTGCTACCGCGGGCAAGAGACGGTCGCGAAAGTGCACAATCTCGGGCACCCGCCGCGTCGCCTCGCGCTGCTGCATCTCGACGGGCTGGCAGGGGAGCTGCCGGTCGCCGGCGCACTGGTGTTCGCGGGTGCCGGATCCGCGAACGATCCAGCGGCCCGGCCGGTCGGCCGCGTGACCCGTGCAGCGCTGCACTACGAGTGGGGCGGCATCGCGCTCGCGCTGCTGAAGCGTTCGGTCGCTGAAGACGCGATCCTCGAAGTCCGCAGCGGGCCGAACGGGAACGATGCGAGTGCGGCAGCGGAAGAGCCCATCGCGGCGACGCAAGAGACGATCGTGCCGCCCGAGGCCGGGGCGACGCGAGACATTCCCCGGTTGCAGCGGCTCTGACTGCGCAGCGGTGATCGTGCGCCCATAGACTGGGGCGTATGACGAATACGCTGATCCTGCTGCGTCACGGGCAGAGTGACTGGAACCAGAAGAACCTCTTCACCGGATGGGTCGATGTGCGACTCACCGACCAGGGCCGCACGGAGGCCGCACGGGCCGGCGAGCTGCTCGCCGAGGCCGGCTTGGTGCCCGACGTGCTGCACACCTCGGTGCTCAGCCGGGCGATTCAGACGGCTCATCTCGCACTCGAAACCGCTGACCGGCTCTGGGTGCCGGTGCGCCGCTCGTGGCGACTCAACGAGCGCCACTACGGGGCCCTGCAGGGGCTCGACAAGGCGGAGACGCTCGAGAAGTATGGCGAAGAGCAGTTCATGGAATGGCGACGCTCGTTCGACACCCCGCCCCCCGTGCTCGACGACTCGAGCGAGTGGTCGCAGGCGGGCGACCCCCGATACGCGCACATCGATGGTGAGCGCCCGCAGACCGAGTGCCTCGCTGATGTGATCGATCGCATGCTGCCCTACTGGGAGAGCGACATTCTCACCGACCTCCGCGCTGGCAACACGGTGCTCGTCACCGCGCACGGCAACTCGCTGCGCGCGCTCGTGAAGCACCTCGACGGCATTTCAGACGAAGACATCGCCGGCGTCAACATTCCGACGGGCATGCCGCTGGTCTACGAGATCAACGACGACGGCACGCCGACCGGCCCCGGCCGGTACCTCGATCCTGAGGCCGCTGCTGCCGGCGCCGCGGCCGTTGCCGCGCAGGGCAAAGGCCACTAGACGCAAACAGCCGAATCGGTGTCGATTTCTGCGCGAATGAACGACGATTTCGCGCAGAAATTGACACCGATTGCCGGCAGCGTCGGCATCCGGCGCCGGAATCTCACGATCGTGCGTTCAGGCACGAGTAAGGGCCCCTCCAGAGGAGGGGCCCTTACTCGTGTACCGCGAAGCGATGCGACGCGTGGAACTTAATCCTCGTCGTCGTCTTCCGCGTTGTACTTGCTGGCATATTCCGCCCAAGGATCTTCCTCGCGAACGCGCGATGCCTCAGCGGCCTCGGCCGCGGAGAGTTCTCGTTGCAGCGCAGAGTAGTTCGTATCCGGGCTGAAATACTTCAGCTCCCGGGCGACCTTGGTGTGCTTTGCCTTTTGACGGCCGCGCCCCATGCGTGACCCCCTTACACATTCGGGCCCCGCGGGATATGCTCCCCGAGGCAGATACCAGTTCATAGACGTATGGTGCAGATTCTAGCATGATGAGTCTGCTCACTACGCCGTGCGCGTTAGCATGAGGTCATGCTTTCGACGCGATCACGCCCCGTACGAATCGCGCTCATCGCGCTGCTGATCATTGCAGCGCTCGTGCTCGTCGCCGCGGCCGCAGTGGTCGCGCCGATCCTGCTGCATCGCAGTGCTGGCGGGTCAGGTCAGGCGGTGCCCGACACCATCGTGTCGGCGGTCACCGCCACCGGCGCCGACGACCGCACCCGCACGCTGACCGCGCAGAACGCCGACGGCGCGCCGGCCGCCCTCGATGCGCTTGAGCCTGGGCAGCAGTTGCAGATTGACGGCGGCGGTTTCGATGCAGGCATCGGCATATACGTTGCCATCTGCGCGATCCCGGCCACCGCTGATGAGAAACCGGGGCCGTGCCTGGGGGGAATCCCCGAGGGCGCCCAATCGGGTGATGCCGATCTCAGTCACCTGTCGAGTGCATGGGTGACGAACGATTGGGCGTGGAGCAACTTCGCCACGCACACGTTCACCGAAGACGGAGACTTCTCGGTCGAGCTCACCGTGCCGGAGCCAGAGATCGACGGCCTTGACTGCCGAGTGCAGCGTTGTGCGATCGCGACCCGGGCGGATCACACCGCATCGTCAGATCGCGTGCAAGACCTGCTGCTGCCCGTCGCGTATCGCGAGTGATCGACGGCGCCGCTCGGCGTCAGTGCGAGATCCCGGCCAGCGGAGAGATCACCAGCGTGGCAATCGTGTAGATGACGAGACCCGCGAGGGAGCCCACGAGGGTGCCATTGATGCGGATGAACTGCAGATCCTTGCCGACCTGCAGCTCGATCTTCTCCGCGGCCTCTTGCGCATCCCAGCGCTGCACCGTTTCGGTGATCACATTCGCAAGATCATGGCGATAGGTACGCACGAGGTGCTCCACCACCTCCATGACCCAGACATCGATCTTGTACTGCAGGGTTGCGTCCTCTTGCAGTTTGCGCCCGAAGTCTTGCGCGGCGCTGACCATACGCACGCGCAAGTCACTCTGCGGATCCTGCAGCATCTCGACGATCGCCGCTCGCGCCGTGCGCCAGGTGCTCGCCGCGAGCGCACGAATGCGCGGGCTGTCGAAGACTTCGCGCTTGAACGACTCCAACTGCTGCTGTAAGTGCTCCTGCTGCTGCAAGTCGCCGGCGAGGTCGGTGAGGAACCGGGCGATTGCGATGCGTGCGGGATGCTCGGGGTCGCGCGCCACGTTCTGCGCAAACTTCACGGATTCGGCATGCAGTCGATTATCGACGAAGCGATCGACGACGCTCGGCACCCATGACGGGAGGCGGGAAGAGATGACGCGGTCGAAGGCTGCGGGGTGGGCGATGAGCCATTCGGCGAGGCGATCCGCAGCGATGTCGAGCAGTGCGCCGTGATGGCCGCCCGCCACGAACGTCTCGGTTGCGCGGCCCAGCAACGGCCCCCATTCGGGTTCGACGACGTGTCGCCGCACGAGTACCTCGATCAGCTCCTGCACGTCGTCATCGTCGAGTACGGCAAGCGTGCCGAGACCAGCATTCGCCACCATCTCGCCGACCCGCTCTGCGCTGCGGCGATCCGACAGCCACTCGCCGGCCCGGCGTGCACCGCTGATTTCCGAAAGCTTGTTGTGCACGACCTCGTCGGCGAGGAAGTTCTCTTCGACGAACGAGCCCAGCCCCTCTCCGATGTCGTTCTTCTTCTGAGAGATGAGGTTGGTGTGCGGAATCTTGATGCCGAGGGGATGCCGGAACAGTGCGGTGACCGCGAACCAGTCGGCGAGAGCGCCGACCATGCCGCCCTCGCTCGCCGCGCGCACGAACCCCCAGGCCGGAAAGCGCGCCTGCAGCACGAACGAGATGACGAAGAGCACCGCCATCGCGATCAGCAGCGCCACCGCGATGGTCTGCATACGGCGGAGCTCGGCGAGGCGCTGGAAGTCGGCGTCGGAGACGGCGCCAAGAGTGCGGCGCGTGCGGGGCTGCGGCATCCCAGTATTATCCTCCTTTGCGCGAGGGCCTTCCACGGGGAAGCTGGGAACCCCGGAATGTCGCACCCCGCGTGGGATAATCGTGCCCATGCATTTGCTCACCGCGCTCAGCCTCAAAAACCGTGCACTGATCGCGCTCGTCACGATCGTTGCCGCCGTGTTCGGCTTGATCGGAGTCGGATCGCTCAAGCAGGAGCTGATGCCATCGGTGCAGTTCCCGACGATCGCGGTGGTCACGAGCTACCCGGGAGCCTCACCCGAGGTCGTCAACAAAGACGTCTCGGTGCCCATCGAAACCGCGCTGCGCGGCGTGCCCCAGCTCGAGTCGTCTTCGGCAACGTCGAGCACGGGCACCTCCACCGTGCTTGCACAGTTCACGTACGGGGTCGACCTCGCATCGACCGAGCAGAAAGTGGAGCGTGCGATCAGTCGGATCTCACAGATGCTCCCGGACGCAGCGGACACCCAGGTGGTCTCGGGCAGCATCGACGACTTCCCGATCATTCAGATCGCCGTCACGCCTGCCGAGGGCGAAACTCCAGAGTCGACAGCGGCACTGGCCGAGCGCACGGCGATTCCCGACCTCTCCGATATCGACGGCGTGCGCGACGCGCAGATCACCGGTGCGCGCACGGAGCGCATCACCATCGCGCCGAACTTCGAAGCACTCGCGGCTCAGGGGCTCAGCGCGCAGACCATCACCGACACCCTGCAGCAGAGCGGCGTGCTCATCGCGGCGGGATCGGTCACCGAGGGCGATCGCACGCTCGCGGTGCAAGCGGGTACCGAGCTGCACTCCGCCGATGAGATCGCCGCGCTGCCGCTCGCGGTGAGCGCCGAACAGCTCGCTGCGCAGCAGGCCGCGGCGCAAGCACCGGGGCTCGCGGATGACGCCGCTGCGGCGCCGGTTCCGGCCACCATCGGTGCGGTCGCGACGGTGTCGCTCGAGCCGGGGCCCGAGACGAGTATTTCGCGGGTGAACGGCGCCTCGGCGCTCACGATCGCCGTGACGAAGACGTCGGCGGCGAACACCGTCGATGTCTCGCACGCGGTGCAAGCCCAGCTCTCCGACCTCGAGGATCAGTTGGGCGGCGCCCAGTTGACCGTGATCTTCGATCAGGCGCCCTACGTGGAGCAGTCGATCGAGACGCTCACGACCGAAGGTCTGCTCGGTCTCGTCTTCGCCGTGCTCGTCATTCTGGTCTTCCTGATGTCGATTCGCGCAACGCTGGTGACGGCAATCTCGATTCCGACTTCTGTGCTGCTCACCTTTGTCGGGTTGAACTTCGCCGACTACACGCTCAACCTGCTCACGCTGGGCGCGCTCACCATTTCCATCGGTCGCGTCGTCGACGACTCGATCGTGGTGATCGAGAACATCAAACGGCACCTCACGGATGGCGGAGACCGGGCGCAGGTCATCATTGCCGCAGTGCGAGAGGTCGCCGGTGCGATCACCGCGTCGACGATTACCACAGTCGCGGTCTTCCTGCCTATGGCCTTCGTGGGCGGCATGGTCGGCGAACTCTTCCGCCCCTTCGCCTTCACCGTCACCATCGCCCTCATCGCATCGCTGCTCGTCTCGCTCACGATCGTGCCGGTGCTGGCCCACTGGTTCTTGCGCACCGGGCCCGCGCGACGTCGAGACGGCTTCATCACGGCCGGCAGCGGCGAAGACGCGAAGTACCAGGCCGGCGCCGAAATCGATGCGCACCCGACGCGCCTGCAGCGCTGGTATCGACCGATCATCGAATGGACGCTGCACAGTCCGTTGAAGACGCTCGCCATCGCGCTCGCAATCTTCATCGGCACGCTCGGCCTGGCGGTGACACCGCTGCTCAAGACGAACTTCATCGGCTCCGATGAACAGAATTCTGTCGGGCTCGTGCAGAATCTTGCTCCGGGAACGAGCCTCGACACGCAGTTGGCGCAGGCCGAGAAAGTGGAGCAGGCACTCGACCCCATCAGCTCGATCGAGAGCGTGCAGGTGACCATCGGCAGCGCCGGCGGGGCCGCGGCGTTGTTCGGAGGCGGCGGAGACGGTGCGGTGAACTACTCCATCACCACGAACGCCGACGCGAACCAGGCGCAGGCCCAAGACGACATTCGCGCCGCCGTCGACGCTCTCGACGACGCCGGAACATTCTCCATCAGTCAGTCGGGCGGAGGCGTGACCGGGTCGAGCGCGATCGAGGTCAATGTCACCGCTCCCGACCAGGATTCGCTCGCACAGGCAAGCGATGCCGTGGTTCAAGCACTGTCAGACATCTCGGCACTGCAGCAGGTGGAGAGCGATCTCGGTGTTTCACGCCAGTACCTTGCCGTCACGGTGGATCGCACGCTCGCCGCCCAGGCAGGCCTGACCGAGGCGGGAGTCGCCGGGCAGGTCGCGCAGCAGATGCACCCCGCGCAGGTCGGCCAGATCACGATCGATGCCAACACCGTTGCGGTCTACCTGGCGAACGGCGTTGCGCCGACCGACGTGGCGGGGGTCTCCGCCTTGACGATTCAAACCGCCAACGGCCCCCAGGCGCTGAGCAGCCTCGCAACCGTTCAGGTCGCCGACGGCCCGGTCACCGTGCGCACCCAGGACGGTGCCCGATCGGTGACGGTCTCCGCGCTGCCCCAGGCCGACGATCTCGGCTCCGCCGGTGCGCAGGTGAGCGCCGCACTCGAGAGCATCGAACTGCCGCAGGGGGCGAAAGCCGAGGTCGGGGGAGTGCTCTCGCAGCAGTCCGATGCCTTCCAGCAGCTCGGCCTGGCGCTGCTGGCCGCGATTTTGATCGTGTATGTCGTCATGGTGGCGACATTCCGCAGCCTGCTGCAGCCGCTGCTGTTGCTGATCTCGGTGCCATTCGCCGCGACCGGCACGATTCTTCTGCTGATCGCCACCGGCATCCCGCTCGGGGTGGCATCGCTCATTGGCGTGCTCATGCTCGTCGGCATCGTCGTCACGAATGCGATCGTGCTCATTGATCTCGTGAACCAATACCGCGTGCGCGGTGATACACTGCGCGACGCCGTGCTGCACGGCTCACTGCAACGTCTGCGGCCCATCGTGATGACCGCCCTGGCGACCATTCTCGCGCTCACGCCGATGGCGCTGGGAATCACCGGCAAGGGCGGGTTCATCTCGCAGCCCCTCGCTGTCGTCGTGATCGGTGGTCTGCTGTCGTCGACGGTACTGACGCTCGTGGTGCTCCCCACGCTCTACTACCTCGTTGAACGGCGTCGAGAGACCGGGCCTCGGCGACGGAGCGCCAATGCTGCGCCGGATCCGCGCGACCCGACCGGTCCGCTCGCCGTCGCGACCGGAGACGCGGCGTCGGCACCGCAGCCGCGCCGTCGACGCGGTACGTTCGGGCGCACCGGTGCCAGCGCTGCGGGTGCTGACGCTGGTGCTGGAGCGATGGGCTTGGGAGTCGGCGCCGCCAGCGGATTGGGCGACGCGGGGCATCCCGCCCACGGGGTGCCCGAGGCGTCACCCGAGAGCCAGATGTCCGCCGCTTTCGGTCAGCCGGTGACGGCGGCTCCGCCGATGTCAGCGCCTCTGCCGGCGCCCGGGCCTGAGCCGGAGGTCGCTTCCGACACCGTGATTGCTCCTGCCCCGACGACCGCACCCGTCACAATCGAACCGGCATCGGTGAACACCGAGGCCGCCGACGATTCCGTGCGCACCGATCACGTCGGGGCCGCCGCTCCCATCGCATCTTCTGCGCCATCCGGATGGGAACTGCTCGCACCCGATCACGTCGTCGACGTGGAGCCGACACAAGGCGTCGAGCTCGATCCCGAACCGCACGAGTTCGGTCGTGTTCCCGAAAACGGTCACGAAGCGATGGGGCCGTCGACGCAGCAGATGTCGATGGATCTCTCTGATCTCGGGTTCACCGGCACGGATAACCCACTGAGCGATCTGGTGCGCGAGCCCGACGGCGCTGACGCTGACGACGACGCACCGATTCGGGCTGCCGGTGTCCACGGGGTGCCCGATGCGCCGACGCAGATCGATCCGGAACCGTGGACCGCACCAGAAACCTGGCTCGCTCCAGAGCCAGCCCTCGCCCAGAGCATTGTGCCGAATCCCGAGGATGACGCCGTGGGCGACTCGCAGTCTGACAACGTTGAGACTCCAGTCGAGCCCGAGCCAGAGCCCGAGCCGGAGCCCGAACTGACGGAGCCGGTTGAGTCGGTCGCCCCGTTGTTCGCGCACTCCGACATCGACGCTGCGACGACGCCGCTCGTGCTGCCGCAGCCCGAAGCTGCCGCAGAGACGCAGGAGCCCGCTCCGCCGGTGACCGGCGAGCTCGACTGGGAGCAGCTCATGTGGCAGGCGACGCAGGAGGTCGACGAGGCGGCCGGTCATGCTGCAGATCCGGGTGCGACCGAACACACACGGACCGACGATCCCCAACCGACTGACTCCACCGAGGAACGCTGAGATGGCGCAGAAGAAGCGCGGCGGATTCAAACCACCCGCCAACTACGACCCGAATCGAGGGCGCAAGCGGTCAGGCGGTGCGCCGGGGCGGCGCGGTGCGTCGGAGCCGCAGGATCCGTCGGCGCCGCGAGGCGGGCGGGAGCAGTCGGCCGACGCTGCGCGACGCGATTCACGGGGCGGCGGGGCTCGGACCGAGTCTCGCGCCGGCGGTGCGGTGCAAGGTCGTCGTTCGATGCCTCGCGCTGACGCGGGCCGGCGCGACAACTCGCGCGAGACTTCGCGGGGCGACGCCAGTGGCAGCACCAGAGGCGGCGCCCGGGTGTATGCCTTCGATGGCGAAGGATCGGCGAAGCGGGCGACGCCTCGCGCATCTTCCGGGGCGGCCCCTGCTGTGGCGAGCGAGGCTCCGGAGCGACTCGATGCTCAACTGACGACCGCTGCAGAGGCCGCAGCGCTGTCGTTCAGTGATCTCGGACTCGGCGGCAATCTGATTCGCGTGCTTGGCGAACTGGGGGCGAAGAGCCCGTTCCCCATCCAAGCGGCCACCATTCCCGACACCATTGCCGGGCGCGATGTGCTGGGCCGAGCCCGCACGGGTTCGGGGAAGACGATTGCATTCGGTGCTGCAATCGTGGAACGTCTGCTGCGCCTTAAAGCCGAAGGGGCGTTCTCGACGGATCCGGCGCCTGCAAAGCACCGGGTGCAGCGCGGCGTGCGCGCCCCGAAGGGGCAGGTGCGCACACCCAAAGCGTTGATCCTCGCACCAACTCGCGAGCTCGCTTTGCAGATCGATCGCACCGTGCAGCCGTTGGCTCGCTCGGTCGGCTTCTACACTGCACAGATGGTGGGAGGCATGCCGATCGAGCCGCAACTGCACGCGCTCGAGCGCGGGGTGGACATCGTCATCGGTACCCCGGGTCGGGTGCTCGATCTGGTGCAGCGCCGTCGACTCGACCTGCGCGACGTGCGAGTGTCGGTCATCGACGAGGCCGACCACATGTGTGACCTGGGGTTCCTCGAGCCCGTGCAACAGGTGCTTCGCCACACGGTGCGCGATGGGCAGCGGTTGCTCTTCTCGGCAACGCTCGATGCATCAGTGTCGACCCTCGTGTCAGAGTTTCTCAGCAACCCCTCCGTGCGTGAAGCGGAGGAAGCCGCGGCAATGCCGGTGGATCATCGCGTCTTTGTCGTGTCTCGTGAACACCAGGACGAGGTGGTGGCCGAGCTCGTCAGGCGACGCGGGCGCATCATGGTGTTCACCCGCACCCGCGAGTACGCAGCACGACTTACCGAGACGCTCACCGAAGCCGGAGTGCGCGCGGTCGAGCTTCACGGCAATCTCAGCCAAGCGCGGCGGGAGCGAAACCTTGAGAAGTTCGCAACGGGCAAGGCGGCGGTGCTTGTGGCGACCGACGTCGCCGCCCGGGGTCTGCACATCGACGATGTCGACCTCGTCGTGCAGGCGGACGCCCCGATCGATTTCAAGATCTACCTCCATCGATCCGGCCGCACGGGTCGCGCCGGAAAAGCGGGCCAGGTCGTCGTACTGGTTCCGCGAGCGCGACAGCAGCGCCTGCGCGACCTCCTCGATGATGCCGGCATCAGCCCCAGCTTCTTCGGGGACATCGAGCCCGGGTTCGCAAAGCGGTTCTGACGACACTCCTCGTGGGAGGGTTCTGATAGTCGCAGGGCTGAGTATTTAGAGCTTTCGTACAACTCGACTGGGGTGCGTTGTCGGTGCACATTGTGCACGAGCGGGGGACTGCTTGGCGCCGTCGTGGCGCTTCTCTACGCTGGCCTGACGAGGGTGCGCGGCCGCCGCGGCCGGCTCCCGAACGTCATCTCGAAGGAGAACCGATGGCCGACACCACCCCGTCGTCACAGCCCCGCATCGATGTCGACGTCGTCAGCGACGCCCTGCTCGGCACCTGGAAGGCCGAACGCCTCGCCTCGCGTGCGTTGGCGAGCGATCCCCGACTGCACACCATTCCCGGCCAGTCGATGGATGCGCACCGTGAGCGCGCCCTCGAGCAGATGGACATTCTCGTCGAGGCCGGAGCGATTCAGCGCGCGTTCCCGACGGCGCTTGGCGGCAGCGACAACCACGGCGGCAACATCGCCGCGTTCCAGGAGCTCGTGCTCGCCGACCCGTCGCTCCAGATCAAGAGCGGGGTGCAGTGGGGGCTCTTCGGCGCTGCGATTCTGCACCTGGGCACCGCGAAGCACCACGAGCAGTGGTTGCCCGACGTGATGAGTCTGGCGCTGCCCGGCGCATTCGCGATGACGGAGATCGGCCACGGATCAGATGTCGCCTCGATCGGCACTACGGCGACCTATGACGCTGATACTGAAGAGTTCGAGATCCACACGCCGTTCCGTGGCGCGTGGAAGGACTACCTGGGCAACGCTGCGCTGCACGGTCGCGCCGCGGTCGTCTTCGCACAGCTCATCACCCGCGGGGTGAACCATGGCGTGCACGCGTTCTTCGTGCCGATTCGCACCGCAGGCGGCGAGATGATGCCGGGAGTCGGCAGCGAAGACGATGGTGTGAAGGGCGGGTTGAACGGCATCGACAATGGCCGTCTGCACTTCTCGCACGTTCGCGTACCGCGCGAGAACCTGCTGAATCGATACGGCGATGTCGCTGCCGATGGCACGTACTCGTCGGCGATCGAGAGCCCCGGGCGTCGCTTCTTCACGATGATCGGCACGCTGGTGCAGGGTCGTGTCTCGCTCGACGGCTCGGCGGTGCGTGCCATGCAAGCCGCGCTCGGCATCGCGATTCGATACGGCAGCGAGCGTCGTCAGTTCCCCGGTGCCTCCGGGCGCGAAACAGTGCTGCTCGACTACGGTCAGCATCAGCGTCGCCTGCTGCCGCGTCTTGCGCAGACCTACGCCATGACGTTCGCCGATGAGCGCCTGTTGACCGTGTTCGACGAGGTCTTTTCGGGGGCCAAAGACACGGACGAGAACCGTGAAGATCTCGAGACGCTTGCCGCAGCGTTCAAGCCGCTGTCGACATGGGCGGCGCTCGATACGTTGCAGGAGGCCCGCGAGGCCTGCGGCGGCTCGGGGTTCATCGCTAAGAACCGCCTCGTCGGGTTGCGGGCAGATCTCGACATTTACGTGACCTTCGAGGGCGACAACAACGTGCTGCTGCAGCTCGTGGGCAAGCGTCTGCTCACGGATTACGCGGCCCAGTTCAAGAATGCGGACCGCGCGACGTTGGCAAAGGCTGCTGCGACGCAGCTGGGGGATCGCGTCAGCCGCTTCGGGCTGCGCCAGGTCGGGCAGAGCATCGCCGACCTCGGCCAGGTGGCGCGCTCGGTCGAGAGCATGCGCACCCCCGAAGCCCAGCGTGAGCTGCTCGCCGACCGTGTGCAGACGATGGTTGCCGAGATCGCGCTCGCACTGCGCGACGCGACGAAGGGTATTGCGAAGAGCGACAAGCGCGCTCGGGCGATCGCCAACGAAGAGGTGTTCAACGCCCAGCAGCACAAGCTGATCGAGGCCGCTCGCGCGCACGGCGAGTTGCTGCAGTGGGAGGCCTTCACGGAGGCGCTCGACAAGATCGCGGACCCCGGTTCGCGCCAGGTGCTTACCTGGTTGCGCGACCTCTTCGGTCTCGGGCTCATCGAGCAGCACGCGGCGTGGTATCTCATCGCCGGGCGTATCTCGGCGCACCGTGCCGAGTCGGTGACCGCGTACATCGACCGGCTCATCGGCCGCTTGCGCCCCCACGCGCTCGACCTCATCGAGCCGTTCGGGTTGACGCCCGAACTGTTGCGCGCTGAAATCGCCACGGGTATCGAAGCCGAGCGGCAAGAGGAGGCGCACGCCTACGTCGAGGCACAGCGGGCTGCGGGCACCTGGCCAATTCACGAGAAAGAGCTGCGCAAACAGCAACAGGAGGATCAGCGTGCCGGTGTGCAGTCGGCGGTGGCTCCCGAGGCGGTGGCCGCTGCGGCTCGTTAGGGTGGAGTCATGACCGAGACGCTGCGAGAACTGTATCCGCCGATCGAACCGTACGCGCAGGGAATGCTCGCGGTCGGTGACGGCCACGAGATCTACTGGGAGACTTGCGGCAACCCCGACGGGAAGCCCGTCGTGTTCTTGCACGGCGGCCCCGGCGGTGGGTGCTCACCCGACCACCGCCGGTACTTCGACCCGAAGCGCTATCGCATCGTGCTCTTCGATCAGCGCGGGTGTGGGCGCAGCGTTCCGCACGCGAGTGCCCCCGACGCCGACCTCTCGACGAACACGACGTGGCATCTCGTCGCCGATATCGAACGTCTGCGGGAGTCCCTCGGCATTGATCGCTGGCAGGTTTTCGGTGGCTCGTGGGGGTCGACTCTTTCGCTCGCGTACGCGCAGACGCACGCCGATCGGGTGACCGAGCTCGTGCTGCGCGGCATTTTCACGCTGCGCCAGAGCGAGATCCACTGGTTCTACCAGGAGGGCGCCTCAAACCTCTTCCCGGATGTCTGGGAAGAGTACCTGTCGGTGATCCCCGAGGCGGAGCGCGGTGAGCTCGTGGCCGCCTATCACCGCCGTCTCTTTGACGCAGACCCCGAGGTGCACGTGCCCGCCGGAGTGGCTTGGACCGTCTGGGAGAACTCGACGATCCGTCTGATTCCCGATACCGAGAGCATCGCTGCAGCGCGTGCCGATGAGGCTGCCGCCGTCGCCTTCGCGCGCATCGAGAACCACTACTTCAGCAACGACGGGTGGATGGAAGACGGGCAGTTGATCCGGGATGCGGCTACGAAGCTCACCGGTATTCCCGGGGTGATCGTGCAAGGGCGATACGACGCGTGCACGCCGCCGCAGACCGCGTGGGATCTGCATCGCGCCTGGCCCGAAGCGCACTTCGAGATGATCCCCGATGCCGGCCACGCAGCCAGCGAGCCCGGCATCGTCGACGCCCTGGTGCGCGCGACCGACCGATTCGCCGACGCGTAGCTCCGGTGGTACCGGGCGGGGAGCCTGCGACGATAGTCTCGAAGCATGCTGCACGCCACCATCCGCCAGATTGAACTGGTTCAGGCCGAAGTCACGGGCGAGGGCCTGCCCGAGGTGCAGGAGAAGCTCGCGGCCGCTCGGCCTGAGGGTTTCGATCTCATCCTGGCGCCGGTGGCGATGCTGAAAGGGCAGACTGCGATCTCGGCCGTCGGTACCTATGCTCGTCGCGACGGGCTGCGTGAAATCGAAGCGGAGACGCTGGATCAGCTGCGTGCGCAGGTGCCCGACGGGTGGCAGCTGCTCAACGTGCGTCGAGACTGACCTCGGTAGGACCGCGCGAACGAGGCGGCGCGTACGGTGAATTCTCAGTACAATCTGGATCAACGGATGCGTTGCGGGCTCGCTGATCGCGCGCGCTCCACCGCCCCACTGACGGACAGGAACCGCCGTGACGTTCAATGACAACGTTGGGAATCGGCTCCGATCCCTTACGCTGTGGTGACTCCGGCCTCCGCAGTCCGCACAGAGTCCGCAGAATTCGCCAGAGCTTCGCGGACCAGCACCCCGACCGCGGCCCGCGTCTTGTCCTCCGCCGTCGGCCACAGGTGGCTGTAGGTGTTGAGCGTGGTCGTCGCCTTCGAATGACCGAGCGCCTGCTGTACCGTCACGACGTCGCAACCGTTCGCGATCAACCCTGACGCGTAGAAGTGCCGCAGATCGTGCAGCCGCACACCATCGACGCCGGCAGCGTCACGCGCTTTCTTCCACTGATACGCCAGCATGCCCCGCGACGGCGGCAAGCCGGCCTTCCCCATGAACAGATAGCGCTCGCCGCCGAAGGTGCCGACGTCGGCGAGATGCTCGTTGATGATCTGCAGCAGCTCGTCGGCCGCGAAGACGATTCGCTCTGACCCGTACTTCGGCGCGACGACCTCGAGCGATCCTTTTTCGATACCGGGGCGCATCTGTCGTGCGACGGTGATCTGACGACGCAGGAAATCGACGTCTGAGAGCCGCAGCGCGGCCGCCTCGCCGAGCCGCAGGCCCGCGAACGCGCAGAGGGCCACGAGCGCCCTGAAATGGCTGTCAGCGCCCGAGAGGAGCGCGCCGACTTGCTGCGCTGTCGGGATCTCCATCGCGTGCTCGCTTCGACGAGCGCGGGGGAGTGCGACGCGCTCTGTCGGGTCGATCGCAAGGTAGCGATCGCGCACCGCAGACTTCAGCACCGCACGCACGTTGTTAAGCCTGGTGCGGATCGTTCCGGGTGCGAGCTCGTCGTCATCCATCTTCTTGACCCAGCCCTCGACGTGCGACCGCCGGAGCCGGCGCAACTCCGTGCCCTTGAACGAGCACGTCGAGACAGAGAGCTCCATCGACTTCGTCGTGCCAGGCGCCCAGATCTGACGCGCCGACCACTCCGCGAAGTATCGCTCGAGCGTCACCTTGCCCGCCGACGGATCGACGTACTGGCCCGTCAACTGCGACGCCGTGACCTCATCGAGCCACCGCTGCGCATCGCGCTTCGTCTCAAAATGACGTGCGTGCTCGCGACCAGCATCATCGCGGAACCGTGCACGCCACTTCCCGCTCGGCTGACGTTTAACGCTCGCCATTATGTTCCCGAGCCGATTCGCGATCCGAGAGCGCTCGTAGGCGCTCGCCGTACGGCCCGGCGAGCAAATGACTCATCCATCGGTTGACGGCCTCGCCCTCTGCAACGCCGGGGTCCTTCGGATAGGCCAGCTTCACCGCACTCTCCGGGGACCAACCGAGCACCAGATCGATCGCCTCATCGTTGAATGGCAAACTTTCGTTCGTTTCGTCCTCGAGATAGCTCAACAACGAAGCGAGCTCGTACTGCGCATCTTGTAGCTCTCGCGCCGCGTCGAAGAGGTCTTCGTGTGCGTCGTATGCGCGCTGCCACGCCCGTTTCGCCTCGCCGACTCCAGGGTCTGCAGTGAGCTCCTGCAAATCGCGTAGCTGCAGAACTTCGACCAGGTCGAGGGCCTCAGCAAGTTTCACGGACCGATTGCCCTGCTCAATCATCCCGACTGTCTGATGCTGCCACTTCCAGCCACGCGCCGACATTGCGTCGGCGAGTTCTCTCTGGGTCAGATCACCGCGAAGCCGGCGGACGTTGTGTGCGATTCGTTCTTCAAGGGTCACGCAACCGAGTTTACGGCTTTTTGTTGATAGGTGTTGAGAAATCTTGAATGCGTTGGTAATGTGCTCGGTGTTCATGAAAATCATGAACGATTCAAGATAAACCAGATTGGGGCAACGTGGTGACTACAGCAGAGCCTGAGCAGCTGCTCTCCGTCGAGGAAGCGTCAGAGCGCCTGAGGAAGACGCCGGCGCAGCTTCGATGGATGATCCATAACGGCAGTGCGCCTCTGTCGGCGAAAATCGGCGGTCGGCGCATGTTCCGATCGTCCGATATCGACGCTTACATCGAAGCCGCGTTCGCCGCGGCCGCAGCGGAGCGCGGTGATACTGCGAAGGGCACGTCATGGCGCATTCGATAGACGCAAAAACCCTCGACGCGAAGCACCGCGCCGAGGGCAACGACCAAATCACCTTGGAAGGAAACCAGTCATGAATATCATCGCAGACACCCCCGACACCCGCGAAGCCTTCGCGAAATGGCTCGCCGAAATGCGCGATCTC
Organism: Leucobacter musarum subsp. musarum; assembly: GCF_001273845.1. Taxonomy (GTDB): domain Bacteria; phylum Actinomycetota; class Actinomycetes; order Actinomycetales; family Microbacteriaceae; genus Leucobacter; species Leucobacter musarum. The sequence goes on along the minus strand of NZ_JHBW01000067.1, from coordinate 33,750 downwards.
GCGAACACCGTCGGCGCGCCGATCACGAGCCTTGACGATCCGCGAGTCACTGACGCAGCGAGAGAGCAGCTCAACGAATGGCAGCGCGGTTTCGTCGAGGGGGAAAACGGTCTCGAGATCGATCAGTCGCTCGCCGGACTGCTCGGCGAGTCCTACTTCAACAGCGAATTCGTGACGAAGCCGGAGCCGCCCTTGCCGACCCCTCCATGGGCTCGTTCCAAGTGGGCTGCGGTGCGGGGCGAACTTTCAGGGTCGCCGGCGGCTCTCACACTTACTGCTGAATCGCCAGAGTGCCGTTCAGCAGGCGTCTCAGGCACCGTGACTCAACGGTTCGCGATTGATTTGGAGAGCGGCAAGATGACGGTCGACCCACCCGGCTTCTTCGTCTACGGCGGCGTGGAAGCGTTCGAGATTGAGCTCGAAGAAGCTCTCGCAACTCGGGCCGTGCTTGAGAGGCTCACGGGCCGCTACATCAGCGCTCACCAGGCGGTGCAGACGGTGATCAACCACGAGGCCGGTCAGACGGTGATCTCGTGACCACCCACCCGACGCTCCTACCCGACGAGCCAGAGAGACGCTCGCGCCCCGATACGTCGCTCGCGGCACTCCACACCATCGGCAGACGACGGGCGAAGCTGCACGCCGCAATCATGCACCAGCTGCGCGTGCGCGGACCCCTCACCGACGAGCAGCTCGTCGACGCCTACCTCAACGCCGGCAACCCACCGCGCTCGCCGCAGAACCTCAGAACAGCCCGCAGCGAGCTCGCGCGCGCCGGATGGATCAGGGACACCGGCAAGAGGTCCACCACGGCGCTCGGCAATTCTGCACGGCTCTGGGAGGTCGTGCCGGAGCACAAGACAGCACCTTGGCCCGCGACGCCTTCGAGCTGATCCGATGGGCGCGGGAAGTGCGAGGGCTCAAGGCACCGCAGAAGTGCGTTCTGATGGTGCTCGCGAGTTACGCCGACAAGAAGGGCGAATGCTGGCCGAGTCTCGCCGCGCTCACCGACGACACCGGACTGGGGCGATCGACGCTCTGCCGAGCGCTCGACACTCTCGAAGCGGGCGACCTGATCGAACGCGAAGCCCGGTACCGACGCGAAGGCAACGGCGGCAGAACCTCGACGCTCTACCGAATCAGGACTTGAGTCCCGCTCTGAGACTCAACTTTGTGGATAACCCTCACGGGTTCAGTCCCGCTCCGGGACTTTACCTAATCCCAGAGCGGGACGGGGTTGAGTCCCGCTCCGGTGGGGTTAAGTCCCGGAGCGGGACGGGCAAGAGGAACAGCCACTGAACAACCAGTTCTTTAACTACCAACGCGCGTGCGCGCGCACCCCTGAATCGATCCCTGTGGATAACTCCAACACGAAGGAAACCCGATGACGAACCCGACCCCGAACCTCGCCGACGACACCGTTCTACCGACGACCGCCCGCCGCTACACCGACGGAGCGAGCATCATCACCGTGACGGACTCCGCCGCGGACCTCGGTCCCACCTGGGCGCCGGTCGACGACGCCCCCGCGAAGCCTAAGCGTGCGCCGCGGAAGTCAGCGCCCGCGCCGGCCACGAAACCGGCAACGAAGCGAGGCAAGCGACCCGCAGCGGAGCAGACACCGCCGGCACCAGAGACACCGCCCGTGGATGAGGCGGAGCACGAGTCGGAGCACGAGCTCGAGCAGGAGCTGCAGCACACCGCAGCACCCAACGCCGAGTGGACAGCGGGGGAGCTCATCGCGTTCGCCGACGAACACGAGATCGATCTGCGCGGAGCCACGAAGCAGCCCGAAATCCTCACCATCATCGACGAGCACCTCGAGGAAGACGACGACGAATGAGCCTCCCCGACGAATACCGCTGCACCGACGCCGAAGCCGAAGAATACATTGCAGCCCGCGCCAAAGACCGGCGGCGAGCGCGACGTGTGATCGATCGCATCGTCGGCGATCGCATCGCCCGCGACCGCGCAGCCCGCGCCGTGCCGTCGTTGGCGCACCTGCGCGGCAATTGGCAGCGCATCGATAACGAGACCGGCACGTCAAGAGAGCGGCACCCATCTGCACAGCGACCGGAGGATGGCGACTCTTGAGCTCGCCCGAGTCGTCTCGCGAGCACTCGGCACCGCGCGACGACGACACCCCAGGGCGGGCCGAGTACTTCGGCTCGCCCATGAAGCCGGCGGCAGCAGTCGCGTGGAACCTCCTGGGTGAAGCGCTCGACCGCGCGACGCCGCTCTGCGCCGGTAACGACAAGTTCATCGCCGACACCCTCACCCCAGACGATCGAGACGCGCTCGCCGCAGTCTGCGAGCTCTGCCCGATCCGCCACCCGTGCGCAGCCTATGCCGCGGCCGCTAAACCCACGGGCGCATTCTGGCCCACCATCACTACCCGACCCACCACAACGGAGGACCCCGTGACGAACCCCGCCGAAACCGCTCAGCCCTCAGCCGAAACGACCGCCCCCACCGGTGACTACGTTCCATCAGCCGAGTTTCAGAAGGTCGTCGAAGAACGCGACGAGATCCGTCGAGAGCGCGACGAGCTGCGCCAGGAGCTCGTGCGCGTCCACACCGCCGAGCCGGGACCGGTATCTGCCGACGCAAAGCTGCTCACCGAAGCCCGCCGCGACATCATGCAGCTCGCCCTCAACCGATACCCCGCACCGAACGGTCAACTGCTCCACCCGCTCGCCGTCACGGACGCCTTTCCCAACCCATCGGAGTACTTCACCAACGTGGGACGCCTCGACCACGAACGACTCCGCGAACGGATCACCGAACTCGCCAAGAGCAAGCCCTACATGTTCAGGCCGGCCCGCTCCCGAGAGCTGCGCCAGGCCACGGCGTGAGCCTCAACGCAGCCGATAGACCCGCCTGGTTCGCCAGCTACCTCTCGTTCGTCCCACTGCTCGTAAGCAGCCTGCACGAGCAGCTCCACAGCTCCCGCAACCACGAGCTCACCGAACGAGTAACCGGCACCAAGACCCGCACCACCACCCCGATGGCAGTCGACCGTCTCGACGATCTCGACAACCTCTGGTCAGTGCTCTGGGCGCTCGTCGACGACGTCGCCGAACGAACCAACAGCACACCGCCCACCTGCCGAAGCCGGCAACACCTCACCCACGAAGCCGGCCTCGAAGTCGTCCGCGGCTACAAGAGCATCGATCCCCGCAGCATCACCGCCGACACCACCGCGGTGCTCGCATGGCTGAGATCACGAGCATGGCCCATCGCACTCAACCCTCACTACCGCGAGCCTCTCGACGAGCTCGCAACCCTCATCGACCGACTCCGATCCAGAGCACAACTCACCAACGCTCAAAAGGCCGGCCTCTGCCGGATCTGCGGGCAGCGCACCGTCATCCCCATCAACACCGAACAACACCGCGGCTGGATCTGCACCCACTGCGAGAACCAAACCTGAAAGCGAGACCCATGAGCACCGACTTCGCGGCGAACGACGACAGCATCATCGACGCCACCACCGACACCCCCAACGCAGCAACACCGGCACCTACCCCTACCGAGCAGGAACCAGCCGAACCCGCCAGCGCGAACCGAGAAGCCGCGAAGTACCGCCGGCAACTCCGCACCGCAGAGCAGGAACGCGACACCGCCACGACCGAACGCGACACCGCCCGCCTCGAACTGCTCCACACGAAGATCCCCGGCCTCAACCTCGAACCCAGACTCAAGCTCCACCCCGACGCGATCGCTCAAGCTTTCAATACCGCAGCAGGCTTCTACACCCCCGACGGACACCTCGACGCCACCGCGGTGACCAACCACCTCGAGCAGCTCCGCGACACCGCACCATACATGTTCGAATCAGCACACCCCGCACCCCGACTCATCATCGAAAGCGAAGCAGGCACCTCCACCCACGCCGGCAACCCAGCACGCTCATTCGCTCAAGGCTTCAACGTGAAACGCGACCGCGACTGAACGCCACGAAATCCACCGGTGTACGATAAGCACGCGCGCTCGCCGCAGACCCCAGAGGGGCCGGCGCAGCGCCACGGAAGCCGCAGCGCGGCATCCCGGTAGGCCCGAGGTCACCGGCGGATCACACTCTCGTTGGTGGCCCGTTCTCGCGCCACCGGAAAGGCCATCTACCATGGCAACCACAACCACTTCCACCACGGCGACCGCCTGGTCGCCCGACATCGTCGCCTTCCCCGCCACCGACGCCGCACCCGAGGCGCTCATTCTGCAGGCGGCAACCGTCGCCGGGTCGATCGAGGGTGACGCTCCTGCGGTGCGCGTCCCGTTCATCGACGATGCGGAGGCATCCTTCACGGCCGAAGGTGCGGAGATCTCCGAGTCTGATCCGGAGCTCGATGAGGTCGTCGTGCACACCGGGAAGATCACGCAACTGGTCAAGCTCTCGCGCGAGCAGGCTGAGCAGGTGAACACGCCCGATCTGATCTCGCAGAGCGTCACCCGTGCGATCACGCGGAAGGCAAATCAGGCGTTTCTCACCCAGCCCGCGCCGACGTCGCCCGCAGTTACTCCGCCTGCCGGCATCCTGAATCACGCAGAGATCCCGGTGATGGAGCCCACTGCCCCGATCACGAACCTGGATCTTCTGGTCGACCTGATCTCGGTCATCGAGCAGAACGGTGGCGCAGCCTCGCACATCGTGCTCAACCCGATGAGCTGGGCCCGTCTGCGGAAGCTCAAGACACGCACCGACTCGAACGAGAGCTTGCTCGGTGCGGGAGCGAGCGACGCAGCGCGACAGCTGCTCAACCTGCCGGTGCTCATCGACCGATCGATGCCCCACAACCAGGGGCTCATCCTCGATAAGAACGCGATCGCCGCCGCAGTCGGTGAGGTCAAGACCGCTCTCAGCGAGCACGTCTACTTCAAGAGCGACAGCGTCGCGATGCGCTGCACCTGGCGAATCGGCTGGAACCTTGTGCGACCCAACCGACTCGGCAAGTTCCTGCTCGAACCCGACACCCCCTGACCTGATCAAAGTGCTGGGTGCGGGCCTCTGATGCCCGCACCCAGCACGGATAGGCTGAAACCGTGACCAGCGACCGTAAGTACTTCCGCCTCATCGATGGGCGAACGGATGAAGTACGAGCAGTGTTCTGCACCGATGGTGCGATCGAGTACCGCTACGACGCCGACCGCGACACCTGGTCGCTACTGCGAGGCAGCACGATCGGGCTCAGCTACCAGGGCGGCGACCCGCTGCTCGAACGTGTTTCGTTCTCAGAGACCGGCGCGACGTCCGAACCCATCTGATTGCACCAGTAGCGCCATCCGCCCCCGTAGCTCAGTGGATAGAGCAGCGGCTTTCTAATCCGCCGGTCGGGAGTTCGAATCTCTCCGGGGGCACCACTCATCCGCACTCCGATGTGCACCGCTCTTGTCGGTAGGGGGTACACCCCTCGGCGCGGCTCTCCGGCCCTCCCGGTGCATAGGGCCGTTCTCTCCCCAGCTTTTTCCACCACGCCCCAGCAGTCCGCACTCAGTCCGCAGATAGTCCGCAAAACGAACGCGACAGAACTAAACTCGACAACAACGAACCGTTGAAAATCGGCATGAAATCAACGTAGACGAGTATGGGCAACAACAGACGGGAATCCCTGTGACGTTCAATGACAATGTGAGCATCGATAATTCGAAGGTTCGGAAGCGCAGCGGTGCCGCGAAGGGCGGCATGATCGCCGGCGGCGGCATCGGTATCGCACTGCTGCTTGCGATCGGCTCGCAACTGCTCGGGTTCGACCTCACGCAGTTCGCTCCGGCGGTGCAGCAGGTAGCGGGTGCAAGCACGACCTCCTCCGAAGCTGAGGAGGTGCTCGCGTCATGCAAGAACGGAACCGACGCAAATACCGACGACGAGTGCCGCATGGCCGCCACTGCCGACTCGCTTGATCGCTACTGGGCGACGCAGGTCGGCAACTACCGTGCTCCGGGCCCGGTGGTGCTCTTCAGTGGTCAGACGCAGTCGCCGTGCGGCACCGCGTCGTCGGCGACCGGGCCGTTCTACTGCCCCGGTGATGAGACGATCTACGTCGATGTGGCGTTCTTCGACACGCTGAGCAAGGACTACGGGGCGTCAGACGGTTCGCTCGCGCAGATGTACGTGCTCGCGCACGAGTGGGGCCACCACATCTCGAATTTGATCGGCTCGCTGCAGGGCGCCGGTCGAGAGACCGGCGCGTCGTCAGGTTCGGTGCGACTTGAGTTGCAGGCCGATTGCTTCGCGGGCGCCTGGGTACAGAACGCGTCGAACGTGACAGACGACAATGGGGTCTCGTTCTTGAAGCCCGTCACGCAGCTCCAGATCGCCGACGCGATGAGTGCGGCGGAAGCCGTGGGAGATGACCACATCATGGAATCCGCCGGGGTGCAGGTGAACCCCGAGCGCTTCTCGCACGGAACGTCGGAGCAGCGCCAGCGCTGGTTCATGACGGGCTACGAGAACGGCCCGACCGCCTGTGGCACCTTCGACGTGAGCGCGTCGCAGTTGTAAGCGCGGCAGCCCCGGGCTTCTCGCATGGGGCACCCGCGCCCGGTCGGGTCAGCGACGCTTACGTCGTTTGGCTTGCCGGGCTTCCGCTTTTTTGCGCTCGGCCTTATCTTTGGCCGCCTGCAATTGCGCACCCCGAGAATTCGGCTTGAGCTTCGGAGCCTGCTTCTTCGGCTGCGCCTGCACGCGCGGCGTGCGGCGCGTCTGCTCGGCCTCGGCTTGTGCAGACTCGCGGGAGCTGTTGGCGGTGCGACCGCGCAAGATGCCGGCGAGGTGCTGCACGGTGTCGTCGTCGCGCTCGGTGCTCCAGACGGCCCACACCACCGGGCCGTCGAGTGGGGTGTCGCCGGGTTCGGGGCGCACGGGGAGCACCACGTGCTCACGCTTGGAGACGAGGTGGCGAGCGAGTGGAATGGGCAGCAGGATCGCGCCCGCCCCGGTCGCGACGAGTGCGAGGGCCGCCCGAGGGTGCTTCGGCATCCACTCCGGGTTCTCCCACGCTGCCGCTGCGGGCCAGGAGGCGTGGTGGTCGGGGTGGTCGAGGAGCGTGACGAACTGCATCTCGGCGAGGCTGACCGACTCTTGCTTCGCGAGTTCGTGATCGACGGGCACCACCAGGGCCATCGACTCGGCGTACAACCGGATCGCGTGCCGCGTCTGCGGGGCGCCATCGGGGCCCGTGCCAGTTGAGGCGCCGGCGGGGCGGCCGTCGGGGGCCGTGCGCTCGATGAGCACGTCGCAGGCCTCGGCCGTGGCACGGGTGTCGGCATTGCGTGCGTCGAGGCCCGACCCGAAGGCGACCTCGAGCGGTACGAGTTCAAGCTTGCGCCCCGGCGTCGCCGCCTTCCAGCGTCGTGCCCATTTGCTCGGCGCGATGCCGCGGGCGAAGCCGAGCCTGATCGGGGTCGGAGCGCCGAGGGGAGCGCCGGCGTCTGCCGAGAGCGCAGTTGCGCCGGATGCGGGGTCGATCGTCGTGTCGCTCACAGCGCCACCTCTCCAAAAATCTCGTGCGTGTAGGGCAGGCGGGCTGCCGAGAGGGCGATGCGATACTCGCCCGTGCGTGCGGCGCGCGCCGTGAGCTCAGCCTGTGACACCGCGGCCGCGGTGCCGGCCCGGGCCGCTCCGGTGAGCCGAATGGGAGTACCCTCTTCGGCGTAATGGGGCAGGGCGAGTTCTGCATGCCCCTGCGGAGGATTGCCGCTCGCCGGAATCACACGCCACCAGGGCACGGCGTGACCATAGAGAGCCATCACCCGGCCCACGGCGCGCGGAGCCGAAGACCCGATCGCGATGCCGACGTCGCCGTACGTCATGACGCGACCCGCGGGGATGCGCGTCACGACGTCGAGCACGGCTTCGACGAATTCAGCGGACGGCATGCGACCAGACTACGCGGTGCCGCCGACACTCGGACTCGTCAGACCGCCCCACGCGCAGACTACGAGGTTGAGACCCCGAGCAACGAACCGATCGTGTAGGTGACGGCGACCGCGATGCCGCCGAACACCAGCTGACGCACGGCGCCCATGATCCAGTTCCGCTTCGTGAATCGGGCGGCGAGGCCTCCCGCGATGAGTAGGCCGACGCCGCCGAACGCCAGGCCGAAGCCGAGTGTGCCGAAGCCGAAGATGAAGGGCAGAATCGGAATCAGCGCACCGATGCCGAACGCCGCGAGTGACGAGAACGCCGCGACCCAGGGCGACGGCTTCTCTTCGGGGCTCACCCCGAGCTCGGAGAGGAGGTGCACGCGCACGGCCTGATCAGCATTCGCGTGGACCTGCTCGGCGGCGGTGACCGCGATGCCGGGTTCGACTCCCAGGTTCTCGAGCAGCGCGGTGAGCTCGGCTTTCTCGCCCTCGGGGTTGCGCAGGTGCGCCTCGCGCTCGGTGCGCACCTCGTGGTCGAGCTGCTCGTTCGCGGTGCGCACGGAGGTGAATTCGCCGAGCGCCATCGAGATGGCTCCGGCGATGAGCCCGGAGATACCGGTGATCGCGACGATGTGCGGTGCGGCGCCCGCGGCCGCGATGCCGGCGATGAGCCCGAGGTTTGAGACGAGGCCATCCATCGCCCCGAAGACGCTGGCGCGCAGCCAGCCTGACGTGACATCGGCGTGGCGATGATCGTACTCGTGCGGATTGGCGAGGTTGATGTCGCTCATGATTGCGTTCCCTTCGGCCCCTGAGTCGATGCCCGACCCGCTACCGTAGCAAGTTCTCGTCGCGAGGGAGAAGCCGGGTCGAGACCTCGTGCGCCCCGTCGCTCGGAGTTCGAGGCCACGAACTTTTCGACGGTGTCGGTGGCGCCCCCTACGCTGGAGAGGTGCGGCACCGGCCGCGAATCAGCAACAGGAGACTGCCATGACCGAAACCAGCGGACGCGTCGTGCCCACGGTCGGAGGCCGCGACCTCATCTTGGTGCGCTCCCTCGCGCTCTCCGACCACGAGGCGTGGCAGTTTCTCACCGACTCCGAGCTCACTGAGCAATGGTTTGGGCCGTGGGAGGGCGATGGCCGGCCCGGGGGAGCCGTGCGCGTGCGCATGCGCTTCGAAGAGCACGAGCCAGCGATCAGCATGAAGATTCTGGCGTGCGACGAACCCCGTTTCCTCGCATTGCAGGCAGATGCCGAGGTCGGCGGGTGGCGCCTCGAGCTGCACCTTGAAGCCGACGGTGACGAAGATTCACTGTTGACGTTCGTGCACCACCTCGACGCCGACGACGAAGTCGGTGAGATCGGGCCGGGGTGGGAGTACTACCTCGACCTGCTCGTCGCGGCGACCGAGGGCACTGAGCGGCCGGGGTGGGATCAGTACTACCCTTCGCTGCGCGAAGCCTACCTGGCGATGTGAGGGGCGCGGAGAGCACACGACATGGCCGTTGACTCATTGCCCGACTCCGTGACCTCGGGAGCCGCCGACACGGCCATCATCGCATTTTGGCTCGCGCGTCGTGCCGAGTCGCCCGGGCTGCCCGAACGGCTCCCCGAGGTTTGGGCGTTCGGAGCGACGCCCGAGCACGCTGACGAGTTGCTCGATCTCGTGCTGGCTGGAGTGAAGACCGGCACCGCCTCGTCGCTCTGGGACTATGAGGCCACGGGCGATCCGATGCCCGCTGTCGGTGACTACAGTGTCATTCTCGACGGGGCTGGCATTGCGCGTGCGGTGCTCGTGACGACCGGGATCGAGATCGTGCCATTTGATGAGGTCACGGCCGAGCATGCGCATTCGGAGGGCGAAGGCGATCGTTCGCTGGAGTACTGGCGGGCCGCGCACGAGCGCTATTGGCGCGCCTACTCCGAGAATCCGCGGGGGTTCGCTGCCGATATGCCCGTGATCTGTGAGCGATTCAGGCTTGTTTACCCCGCGCGCGGCTGAGGTTCGTCGACCGCGTGCATCGGTAGCGGCGGCGCTGCGGCCATCGCGGATCGATCTCGAGCAACGGCTGCACGTCGAACCCGAGACGGCGATAGAACGCGACCGCGTCATCGTCGGTCTCCGCGACGATCGATGCACTTGAGACAGACTCGGCGACGTGTGCGATGAGCGAGCGGCCGACTCCTCTGCCCTGTGCTGACTCCGCGACCGCGATGTACTCGAGTGTCGCTCGCTCGGGTGCATCGTGGTACGCCGCGAAACCGGTGAGCTCACCGCCTGCGTACCAGCCGAGCACCTGCAGCTCAGGCAGCTCCGCGCGAATGATGCGATCGAGTTCGTCTGCATCGGCCTCGCAGGCGAGCCACAGCAGCGCCCGGAACGCCGGAGTCGCCAGGTCGTGTCGCTCGAGATGTCGGATCACCGTGCCAGAATATCGACCGGCGCACTCGGGTCGAGCAGCGTCGATCGAGGAGAGGGTACGGCATGCACGCAGCGGACTACTGGGACCTCATTCGGCGCGAACGGGCCGACCTGGCTGCCGCGGTCTCCGGCCTCACCGAGGCGCAGTGGGATTCGACCTCGCTCTGTGACGGGTGGACCATCGAGGAGGTCGTCGCGCACCTCACCGCCGCGGCGAATACCGGCACGGTGGCGTGGATCGTGAGTATCGTCCGCGCCGGGTTCGACCCGGCCAAGCACAACGATCGACTGATCGAGCGCTATCGCGGAACGGATGCGCCCGGCACGCTCGCCCGCTTCCGGGATGCCGTGCCGAGCCAGGTTGCTCCGACCCGCGACTATGCCGCGTTCCTCGGCGAGGTCGTGGTGCACGGCCAAGACATCGCATTTCCGCTGGGCATCGCCCTCGAACCGCACCAGGCCGGCGTGCTCGAGGTTGCACGCTTCTTCTCCACGCGCGACTTCGCGGTCAACAGCAAGAAGATGGTGCGCGGACTGCGCCTCGTCGCGAGCGACGCCGACTTCGTCTCGGGAGACGGGCCGGAGGTGACGGGCCCCTTGCTGGCACTCGTCATGGTGATGGCGGGGCGCCCCGCGTTCCTCCCGCAGCTCTCGGGGCCGGGGCTCTCGGAGCTCGCGGCGCGTTTCGGGAGGTAGCTGCAGTTCCCGCAGCACGATCTTCCGGCACCGATTCAACGAAACGCATACACTTGCGCGCCGGAGCTGTATGCGTTTCGTTGAATCGGTGCGCGAAGAACGCGACCGGGGTTGATCGATTGCACGGATACGCGTTGCGCTCCGTGCTGGCAGTGCGCGTTGGGCGGTAGCGCTTACGCCGCGTCTCCCTGCACCGGGCCCTCGGTGTTCGGCTTCCAACCGAGCGCCGGCGCCACGTGCTCCGCGAACGCCTGCAGCACGTGCAGGTTGTACTCGGGGCCGAGCTGGTTCGGGATCGTGAGCATTAAGGTGTCGGCCGCCATGACCGCCTCGTCGGCCTGCAACTGTGCGATGAGCCGGTCGGGCTCGTCGGCGTAGGTCTTGCCGAAGGTTGAGCGGAATCCGTCGATGACGCCGACCTGGTCCATGTTTTCGCGCGAGCGCAGCCCGAAGTAGGCCTCGTCTTCTGCGGTGACGATCGGGAACACGCTGCGGCTGACCGAGACACGGGGCGTGCCCGAGTGTCCGGCCTCACGGTAGGCCTCGCGGTAGCGGTCGATCTGTTCGCGCTGCAGCACGTGGAACGGCTGCCCAGTCGCCTCGGTGAGCAGGGTGGAGCTCATGAGGTTCACGCCTTGCCGGCCGACCTGCTCGGCGGATTCGCGCGATCCGGCACCCCACCAGATGCGGTCGCGGAGGCCCGGCGACCGCGGTTCGATCGCGAGCTTGCCGGGAGGGGCCATCTGCGGGTCGCTCTCGACGAGGGGTTCGCCGTCGATCGCACGCAGGAAGAGGTCGAACTTGTCTCGGGCGAGGTCGGCGCCCCGGGGGTCGTCGGAACCGCCGTAGCCGAAGGCCTCGTAGCCGCGCAGGGCGGGCTCGGGGGATCCCCGGCTGATCCCGATCGCAATGCGCTGGTCGGCGAGCAAGTCGAGGGCCGCGAGCTCTTCCGCGAGATAGAGGGGGTTCTCGTAGCGCATGTCGATGACGCCGGTGCCGACTTCGATGCGCTTCGTGCGGGCCGCCATGGCGGTGAGGAGGGGAATGGGCGACGCGGCCTGGCGCGCGAAGTGGTGCACGCGCACGTACGCGCCGTTCACGCCGATCTCATCTGCTCCTTCGGCGAGCTCGACCGTCTGGCGCAGCATGTCGCCGGCGGTGCGCACACGTGAGCCGGGAACGGGGCCGTAGTGCCCGAATGACAGGAATCCGAATGCTTTCATGCCCGGTATAACGGCGGGCGACGAAGTATATTCCCGCGCATATAGTTCGGGATCTCCGGGCGCCCAGCGATCCGCCCCGACGCAGGCACACCGCCACCCACAGCAGCCTGCCACTCCGGCTCCCCGACCCGAAAGCGGCACCAGGGGGCCACCCGCGTCGGTACCGGGGCACGATCCGCAACGGCGCGCCCGCTCATAGTTTCGAAGCATGCAGATTCAACCGAGTGACATGGGAATGGTCGCGCTCGTCGCGAACCTCGGCAAGCACTACGGCGACGGCGAGCAGCGGGTGCGCGCGCTCGACGACGTCTCCATCGGCATCAAGCGCGGCCAGTTCACCGCGATCATGGGGCCGTCGGGGTCAGGCAAGTCGACGCTGATGCACGTCATGGCGGGTCTCGACACCGCCTCGACGGGGCGCGTCTGGCTCGGCGACGACGAGATCACCGGCCTGAACGATGCCGCGCTCACGCAGCTGAGGCGGCGCCGGATCGGCTTCGTCTTTCAATCGTTCAACCTCGTGCCCACCCTCGACGTGCGCGGCAACATCCTGCTGCCGTTTCAGCTCGACGGGGTCGCACCGGATCGCGCCGAAATCGAACGCATCGATGCACTGCTGCACGGTCTCGGGCTCGCTGATCGCGCCCATCACCGCCCCCACGAGCTTTCGGGCGGTCAGCAGCAGCGGGTCGCGATCGCCCGCGCCCTCGCGACCCGCCCCGACGTCATCTTCGCCGACGAACCCACGGGCGCCCTCGACTCGCGCACGGGGCGCGACGTGCTGCGCCTGCTGCGGTCGGCGGTCGATCACTCCGGGCAGAGCATCGCGATGGTGACGCACGATCCGATCGCTGCGAGCCACGCCGACCGCATCCTCTTTCTCGCCGATGGGCGCATCGTCGCCGACCGCGGCGCAATGACCGCGGCGCAGATCTCCGAGACGATGCTCGGGCTCGAAGCGACGCAGGATGCGCCGGGAGCCGCCTCATGATGCGCCGGGGCCGGGGCCTAAGCGCGGCATCGAGCCGGGCCAGCCGCCGCACGCGCGCCCACACCGGCGGCCGGATACGCGAGCACGCGGCGACCATTATCGTCGCGGCGCTCGCGACCCTGTTCGCGGTCACCCTGATTCTGGGCACCGGGGTGCTGACGGCCGCGCTCGATCCCGAACTCATCGAGCAATCGGGCACGTTTCGCGTCGTGCTGCTGATGGTCAGTGCGATCTTCGTACTCATCGCGCTGTACGTCGGCGCGGTCGTCACCGCGAACACATTCGCGACGGTCATCGCCGGGCGCGTGCGAAGCATTGCGCTGCTGCGACTACTCGGTGCGACGTCTCGCTACGTGCGCGTGCGGGTCGCCGGGGAGGGCCTCATGATGGGAGCGCTCGGATCGCTGCTCGGGTTCGTGGTCGCCGAGGCACTCGTCGCGGTGCTCACCGGCTTCGGCCCGGAGTGGGGGTGGCTGCCGCTTGGCCGCGACTACCCCCTGTTCGATCCGCTCGCGCTCGCCGCGGTCGTGATCGTGACACTGACGACGTGGCTCTCCGCCTGGGTGGGCACGCGCCGCGTCGCCGGCGTCTCGCCGATCGCGGCGACGGGAGCCGCGGTGGAGCCGGCGCCGTCGGTCGCGCGGGAGCGGACGGGACGCACGGTGTGGGCGCTGATCCTCATCGCCACCGGCATCGGCTGCCTCGCACTCGGTCTGCTCGTCGGCATGGTGACACCGTTGGGGCTGTTCGTCGCGTTTCTCGGCGGGCTCGGCTCGTTCACGGGCATCGTGGTCGGTGCGCACCTCATCATGCCGATGCTGCTGCGGGCGACGGGCCGTCTGCTCGGCGGTAGCCCGACGGGGCGGATCGCCGCAGCGAACGCCGTCCGCACCCCCGACCGCAGTGCCCGTTCGACGATTGGTCTCGTGATCGGGGTGGCGCTCGTGACGATGTTCGCGGTGGCGCTCGAGAGCTACCACTCGATGACACTCCGGGCGTTCGCGAACGATCCGGCGCTCGCCGACACGCTCGATCAGACCCTCGCGATCACCACTGCTATTTTCACGGGACTCGTCGGATTCTCCGCCGTGATTGCCGCCGTCGGGCTCGTGAACACGCTCTCGCTCAGCGTGCTGCAGCGCACCCGCGAACTCGGCCTGCTGCGCGCGCTCGGCTTCACCGGCGGTCAGGTGCGCCGCATGATCATGGCGGAGAGCGCACAGATGACACTCGCCGCGCTCGGCTTCGGCCTGGGGCTCGGCATTCTCTATGGTTGGGTGGCGGCGCAGTCGCTGCTCGGTTCTCAGGCCGGCATCGCCCCGCCCACGATTCCCTGGCCGGTGCTGGCGGGGGTGGTGACGTTAGGGATCGCGCTTGCGATCATCGCCGCCACGGCTCCGGCGAGGCGCGCAATTCGGCTCTCTCCGGTCGCCGCGCTGGGAGTGGAATGATCGGGTGTCGTCGCGCGGGGCGGGGGTCTGTGTGCGAGGCGATTGAGCGGAGAGTGAACGCTCGGCGCGACCCGCAGAAATGTCGGCGGCGAGGTCTAGGCTTATCGCCATGACCGTTGTGATTGACCCTGCTTTCGATCCCGTCCCTTCTCTTTCCGCGAGCGCTGACGTGCGCGTCGTCGCGGGCGCCGCATTCGACGGCGCCGCTGCCGTCGCGAGCTTCGTCCCCAGCGAGGGCGACCTGCCCGAGGCGCTCGGCGGCGTCACGCGTGACGCGCTCGCCGCAGCCGGCTTCACCGGAGCGAAGAACCAGACCCTCGTGCTGCCCGGCGAGCAGCTGCGCGTGCTGGTCGGCACCGGCTCGGGCATCGAGTCGGCAGCTCATCTGCGCGACGCGGTCGCCGCGTTCACGCGCGCTGCTCGCGAGGTCGCCGACCTCGGCGTCGATGTTACCGAGGTGCTCGCAGGCGCGGCCCAGCTCGGCGCGGCCGATGCGGCGCTCGCCGTCACCGAGGGTGCGATTCTCGCGCGGTACCGCTACGACGCCCTGAAGGGCGACGCGCACACCGTGGCACTCGCCTCCCTCGCGATCGGAGTGACCGAAGCCGACGCCGAGGCCGCCCGCTCGGGCGTCGCGCGCGGCCTGATCCTGGCCCGTTCCGCGAGCATCGCGCGCGATCTCGCAAACACCCCGCCGCGCCACCTGAGCGCCGAGAAGTTCGCCGAGGTCATCGAGCGCCTCGCGCCCGACTTCGGCCTCGAGGTCGAGGTCTTCGACCGCGCCCAGCTCATCGAGCTCGGCGCCGGCGGTCTGCTCGGCGTCAACGCGGGCAGCATCGAAGAGCCGCGCATGATCAAGGTCTCCTACCGCCCCGCCGACGCCGACGGGCACCTCGCGCTTATCGGCAAGGGCATCATGTACGACTCGGGCGGCATCAGCCTGAAGCCCTCGAACGCGATGCACGCAGCGATGAAGTTCGACATGATGGGCGCCGGCTCGGTGTTCTCGTCGATGACCGCGCTGCGCGATCTCGGCGCGACGACGGCTGTGACCGGCTGGCTCATGTGCACCGACAACATGCCCTCGGGCAGCGCCACCAAGCTGGGCGACGTGCTCACCATTCGCGGCGGCAAGACCGTCGAGGTGAAGAACACCGACGCCGAGGGGCGCCTGGTCATGGCCGACGGCCTCGTGCTCGCCACTGAAGACCGCGCAATCGCCGATCGTCGCCCCGACGCGATCGTCGACATCGCCACGCTCACCGGTGCCGCGATGGCGGCGCTCGGCACGCGCACCGCGGCGATGCTCGCCAACGATGACGACGTGGCAGCGCAGCTGCAGGCGGCGGCAGACGCGACCGACGAGAACATCTGGCGCTTCCCGCTCGACCACCGCTACCGCGAGCAGCTGAAGTCGAACGTCGCCGACCTCTCGAACATCGGCGGGCAGTACGCCGGTGTGATCCTCGCCGCTCTGTTTCTGAACGAGTTCGTCGACGGTACCCCGTGGGGTCACCTCGACATCGCCGGCACCATGCAGGCCGAAAGCGACGACCTGTGGCGCTCGGTCGGCTCCACCGGCTTCGGTGCGCGCCTGCTCGCCGAGTACGCCTGCAACTTTGCGCCGTCTGCCGGCGCAGCAACGAAGGAGTAACCCGGTGGCCCGTTCTGTGCTCGCTGACCGCGACGCCTACATCAGTGCGTTCGCCGACTTCGTCTCGGCGTCGCCGAGCTCGTACCACGCCGCTGGTGCGCTCGCCGAAACCCTCGCGAAAGCCGGTTTCGCCGATCACGACGAAACGCAGGGGTGGGCTCCGCTTGAGGCGGGCGGTCGCGGCTTCGTGCGGCGCGACGGTGCAGTGATCGCGTGGCGCGCCGGGGCCGACGTCGATGCGCTCAGCCCGGTGCGCGTGCTCGGCTCGCACACCGACTCGCCGGGGTTCGTCGTGAAGCCCGAACCCGACTTCACCGCCGACGGCTGGGCGCAGGTCGGCGTCGAGGTCTACGGCGGGCCGCTGCTCACCTCGTGGCTCGACCGAGACCTCGGGTTCGCCGGGCGCATCGTCACCCGTGACGGTGCCGAGCACCTGGTGCGCACCGGCGCGGTGGCGCGCATTCCGCAGCTCGCGATCCATCTCGACCGCTCGCAGAACGCAGAACTGTCGCTCGACAAGCAGCGGCACACACAGCCCATCATCGGTCTCGCCGGCGAAGAACTTTCGGTGCTCGCCCTGCTCGTGCGCGAGCTCGGTGGCGGTCGCTCGGGTTCTGGGCGCGGCCGCGCGGCCGCGCGATCGGCAGCGCGCGCAGCGCTCACTGTCGATGACCTCGTCGGTCTCGACGTGCGCCTCTACGACACGCAGGCGCCGCAGCGCATCGGCGCCAACGCCGAGCTCTTCGCGTCACCGCGACTCGACAACCTCAGTTCGACCTACGCCGGTCTTGCCGCTCTACTCGAGACCGAACCCGAACCCGGCACGATCTCGATGATCGCGGCATTCGATCACGAAGAGCTGGGCTCGAACACGCGCTCGGGCGCAGCCGGTCCATTCCTGTCAGACGTGCTCGACCGTCTCCGCCTCGGGCTCGGCGCGACCGGAGAAGATGCTGCACGCGCCCTGGCGGGTTCGTGGTGCCTGTCGGCCGACGCCGGTCACTCGGTGCACCCGAACTACAGCGAGAAGCACGACCCGCGCGTACGACCGCTCGCCGGTCGCGGGCCCATGCTCAAGCGCAACGCCAACCAGCGCTACGCGAGCGACGCGCACGGAGCCGCGCTCTGGAGCCGACTCAGCGCCGACGCGGAGGTGCCTACGCAGGAGTTCGTGTCGAACAACACCGTGCCCTGCGGGTCGACGATCGGCCCGATCACGGCGACGCGCATCGGCATTCGCACCGTCGATGTGGGTGTACCGCTGCTCTCCATGCACTCCGCGCGCGAGCTCGCGCACGTCGACGATCTCTACGGTCTGGCGAAGGTCACCAGCTCCTTCTTCCAGCGCGCATGAGTCACTGCATCGGCGGCCGAAGGCGTGCGCGCGCTCGCGCGTGATGCCATTTCGGTCGCCGATGCGCAATCCCATCAACTGATCAGCGCGTGATCGGCCGTTTCTCTGCCCGAACCTGGAGTGATTCGCTAGGATCGTGCTATGAGCGAGATGCAGCAGGCGGAGAACGGGGGCGTCGCCCTTTCCAAGAACAAGCTGATGCCCGACGTTCAGCGCATCGGCACTCGCGACATCGAAATCACCTACCTCGGCAAAAACGCCGACGGGCTGCCCACCTGGATCATGTGGAACGCAGCCGAACCCATGCTCATGGGCATGCTGCGCCAGGGCAAGATGGGGTACCACTTCGAACAGCGCACCAGCTCAGGCGTGCTGCTGCTCGAGAACATCTCGCTCAGCCGCGTACAGCGCGCCCTCGGCGGTTTCTGACCCGCATCGAACGCGCCTGCGCCGGTTGCGGCCGCGCCCACACCGGTCGCACGGGCTGCCTCCGCGCCGGCTGCGGTGTCACAGTCTCGCCGAGCGCCCCTCATCTCGCCGAGCCCCTGCGATGTGCGCGTGCAGAAAGGGAGCGCTCGGCGACTTCGGAGGGGTTCGCGCTTGAGACTCCGCGATACCCGAGAGCTCGCGCCTGGGCCGTCGCAATGCGCGGCGCCCCGCGTCAGGCGCGGACGAGCACGCGGCCCAGCGTGCGCGCGTAATCCTCTTTGATGACGTCGTAGTGCGTCCACGAGTCGAGCGCGCTGACCCCCGGCAGGGCGCGCATCGCGTCCATCACTGACAAGAGGTGCGCGGGCGACGGCCCCACCATCGTCGCGATGAAGTCGAAGCTGCCGTGCGCGCGCACCGCGAAGTCGATGTCGGGGGAGTCGACGATGTACTGACGCACGGCCGCCGGGTCACCGTTCACCGTGATGCCGACGCCGATCGCGATGCGGCTGCGCAGAATGCCGCCCGACTTGATCGTCGAGATGCGAATCACGCCGGCGTCGATGAGGCGGTGCACGCGGGCACGCGCCGATGACGGCGAGAGATGCACGGTCTCGGCGAGGGCGCGGTAACTGGTGCGCCCGTCTTGCTGCAGCACGGCGATGAGCTCGTAGTCGATGCGATCCAGCGCGATATCTCGCTTGTCTTCAGACACGAAGAATCCCTTGAACACCTCGACGTAGGTCGACACGATGACACGGCGCACCCCCGGCAGTGCCCGCACGAGGTCGAGCATGTCGTGCAGTTCGGAGCTGTCGCCGTGCCGAGTTTCGAAGACGAGGGGGAGCGGCCCGCTCGCCATCGAGACGAAAACGGCGTCGGGGAGCTCGGCGATGCGGCGCGCGATGGGTGCGACCGGCCCGTCGACCTCGGCCTTCGCGTGCACCAGCAGGTTGTGACCGACGAACCCGGGGTCGAGTGCGGCGACGATGCGCAGCCCGCCGCTCTCCGTAAGCAGTCGGAGGCGTGCGGCGATGAAGTCGCGCGTCACCCCGAGCTGCACTGCGAGCGCCTGCGTACTTGCGCGCCCGTCGCTCTGCAACGCACGGATGAGCGCGGCATCGAAGTCGTCGAGTTCGCTGACACGCTGCTGGCTGCGCGCCGGCTCGGCGCGTCGGGTGATCGGCTGCATGGTTCGCTTTCTGCAGGTGCCGAGTCTCGCGCACCGCAGAAACCAAAATACGCGGAACCGGGCAACATCGCACGCGAATCAATGGCGAATGCAACATACCCACGCACGTATTCGGACGCATCTCGTGCACGTGGACGCGATTCGTCGGTAATTGGGGCGAAAACCACGATGCATCCGCGCGCGAATGTCATCGGTCTGACCTACAGTCGAGGCAGTTGCGCGCGAAGTGCGCCGTCCTTAAGCAAAGGAGCTTCCATGTCCACAGCCACCGCCCCGGTGAACTCTCACCGCAGAGCGCTGAAGTCCGGTTTCGCCGCCGCCGTCGGCACCACCATCGAGTGGTATGACTTCTACGTCTACGCGACCGCCGCAGCCATCGTCTTCCCGAGCGTGTTCTTCCCCGAACTCGATCGCGGTCTCGGCACGCTCGCGTCGTTCGGCACGTACGCGGTCGCCTACTTCGCCCGTCCGCTCGGCGGCATCATCTTCGGCCACATCGGTGACAAGCTCGGCCGTAAGCCGGCGCTGACCATCACACTGCTCGTCATGGGCATCGCCACGACGCTCGTTGGCTTGCTGCCCGGATACGCCACCATCGGCATTTGGGGCCCGATCCTGCTGATCGTGCTGCGCATCGCTCAGGGCCTTGCCGTCGGCGGCGAGTGGGGCGGCGCAAGCCTCATGGCCGTCGAGAGTGCTCCTGAGAAGTTCAAGACCTTCTACGGTGGCTTCACGCAGCTCGGCAACCCGCTGGGCGCACTGCTGTCGACGGCAGCGTTTTGGATCCTCGCCGCGATGGGCGACGACGTGCTGCTCACGTGGGGCTGGCGCATCCCGTTCCTCTTCAGCATCGTGCTCATCGGCGTCGGCTTCTGGGTCCGCTACCGCGTCGAGGAGACCCCGGTCTTCGAGCAGAAAATCGAGGGTCACAACCAGTCCACGCCGATCCTGTTCGCGCTGAAGAACAACTGGTGGCCGATGCTGCTCGGCTTCGGCATCATCGCCATGGCCTCGGGCGGCTACGTGCTCGCCACGACCTTCGTGCAGAATTACGCAACGAGCCCCGAAATCGGCCTGAACGCCGAGGTGATCCTCGGCGCCATGACCGTCGCGGCGTTCGTCGAGACGCTGGTCACCCTGCCGCTCGCGTGGGTTGGCGACAAGATCGGTGCGAAGACCGTCATGATTCTCGGGTCGGGCCTCTCGCTCGTCGCGGTGATCCCGCTCGTGCTCTTCATCGATGCGCACAACGTCGCCATGATCTATCTCTTCGTGTCGGTGCTCCGCCTGACGCTGAGCGGCGCCTGGGCTCCGCTGTCGACCTTGATGGCGCAGATGTTCCGCCCGCAGGCGCGTTACACCTCGATGTCCCTGTCGTACGGCATTGGCGCAGCGGTCTGGGGTGGCCTCTCGCCCGCGATCGCGACTGGTCTGCTCGTCGCCACTGGCAACTTCTGGGCCGTCATCGCGTTCTTCGGTCTGCTGGCGCTGCTCGCGATCCTCGGCACCGTCTTCGCGCCGCAGCACTCGGACACCGCTCCCGCGACGGCCTCGCTCAAGGCTCGCCTCGACACCACCGCCGTACCCACCTCCAACCGCTAGTCGGTCGGACGCATCACTGAACACCCACTGAAGGAGTAGCCCCGTGCGACAGCTCGCCACCTACGACGCCCGCGATTCGATCCCCACGATCGTCACCGCGCAGCGAATCCTGACCGTCGACACCGAACGCCCGGAGGCCGAGGCGTTCCTGACCGCCGGCGGGCGCATTCTCGCCGTCGGTTCCGTCGCGGACGTCGAGGCGGCGGCTGCCGACGCAGGGCTCACTCCCGAGCGGGCCGACTACCCGGACGCCACCATCGTGCCCGGCTTCATCGACCCCCACGCGCACCCGCTCATGTACGGGCAGATGCTCACCTGGATCGACATCTCGCCGGCGAAGGCCGGGTCGATCCCTGAGATCGTCGCGCTCATGCGCGAAGGAGCAGCGAAGCTGCCCGCCGGCGCGCCGATTCGCGGCTACGGCTACGAGCAGCGCAACCTGACCGAGCGCCGCCACCCCACGCGCCAGGAACTCGACGAGATCGCCACCGACCGCGAGGTGTACATCATGAACGCGTCGGGTCACGGCGGCGTGGTGAACACCTTCACGTTCGAGAAGTTCGGGATCACTCGCGATACCCCGAACCCCGAGGGCGGCGAGTTCTTCCGCAACGCCGAAGGCGACCTCACCGGCGAGTTGTCTGACGCCGCGTGCAACGTGCTCACGGGCCTGCACGGTGTGAAGATCGGGCACCACGGCCCCAACTTCCACCTCGGCGACGAGCCCGCAGAGCACCAGCGTCAGCTCGACCTCGTGCAGCGCGAATTCCTGCGAGGCGGGGTCACGGCGATCGGCGACGCCCAGGTATCGAAGCGCGAGTTCGCGGCGTACCTCGAGGCAGCCGACCGCGGCGCGCTCGACATGCGCGTCTCCATGTACTTCCTGTCGCACCTGCTCGACCAGGTGCTCGACCTCGGCCTGACCGGCCCGTTCGGCAACCCGTTCCTCGCCGCGACCGGCATCAAGCTGTACGCCGACGGCACGCTGGGCGGCTGGACCGCCTACTTCCCGGAGGGTTACGTGGGCGACCCGTGCCGCACCGGCCAGCTCTACCACGAGCCGCGCGAGTACACCGAGCTCGTCAGCAAGGCGCACGCCGCCGGCCTGCAGACCGCCACGCACGCGCAGTCGCCGACCGCCATCAAGCTCGTCGTCGACGCGATCGAGCAGGCGCTCATCGAACGACCCGATGCCGACGCGCGTCACCGCATCGAGCACTGCGGTCTGCCCACGCCCGAGGAGATCACGCGCATGGCGCAGCTCGGCATTCGCCCGGTGAACCAGACCCAGCACTACTACAACTGGGGCGAGGGCGTTGAGCAGGCGATCGGCACCCCGGGCGAGCGCTTCAACCCGCTCGGCGAGTTCATCGAGGCTGGCGTGCCGGTCACGATCTCGTCGGATGCCCCCGTCGCCGAGCCCCGACCGCTCGAAGCGATCCAGGCCGCTGTGACCCGCGTGACCCGCCGTGGCGCGCAGCTTGGCCCCGACTCGCTGCGCATCAGCCCCGAGGCCGCCCTGCGCGGGCACACCCTCGAGGGAGCGATCTCGCTGGGCCGCGAGAGCGAGCTCGGTTCGATCACCGCCGGCAAGCGCGCCGACTTCGTCGTGCTCGGCGCCAACCCGCTGACGGTCGACGGCGCGGAGATCTCGCAGATCCCCGTCCGTGAGACCTGGGTCGACGGTAGCCGCCGCTTCGCCGCCGGCGAGGCACGCTGATGACCGCCGTCACCGAGACCGCGGCCAAGCGCACCACCGGCTGGGTCGTCATCGAGGCCCTGCGCGGCTACGGCGTCGACACGGTATTCGGCATTCCGGGCACGCATAACCTCGAGCTGTACCGTCCGCTGAGTGCACTCGGGATCCGCCCGGTCACCTCCCGCCACGAGCAGGGCGCGGGCTACGCCGCCGATGGCTGGTCGCTGCAGACCGGGCTGCCGGGCGTCGTGATCACGACGAGCGGCCCCGGGCTGCTCAACGCCCTCTCGGCCGCAGGCACCGCGTACTGCGAGTCACGCCCCATGATCATCGTGTCGCCGGGCCCGGCCCGCGGCGCGGAGTTCGCCGACGTGGGCACGCTGCATGAGACGAAGGATCAGCTCAGCGCTGCCTCGGCGATCGTCGAATGGGGTCGCCGCGTGCAGACCGCGGCCGAGGCCGTCGACGCCGTGCACGACGCGTTCGAGCTCTTCGCCACCGGGCGCCCGCGCCCGGTCTACCTCGAGATTCCGCTCGACCTGCTCGAAGAGGAGACCGACCTCGACGCCGCCGCGCTCGCGCCGCGCGCCTTCGCGCCGGCGCCCACAGCAGATGCTGCGCAGGTCGCAGCCGCGGCCGCACTGCTCGCCGCAGCGCGGGAACCCGTGATTCTCGCGGGCGGCGGGTCGCGCGGTGCGGGGGAGCAACTTCGCGCGCTCGCCGAGCGCATCGGCGCCCCGGTGGTCACGACGCTGAACGCGAAGGGCGTGCTCGACGAGTCGCACCCGCTCGCGATCGGGTCGAGCTTGCGTCTCGCCGCCGCGCGCTCGCGCGCCCAGCAGGCCGACGTGCTGCTGGTGGTCGGCTCGAAGCTCGGTGAGGCCGAGCTCTGGGTCGAGCGTCTCGAAGCACAGGGCCGAGTGATCCGCATTGATCTGCTCGAATCGCAGCTGCCGAAGAATCAAGAGATCGAGATCGGTCTCGTCGGCGACGCGGCCGCGACGCTCGACGCGCTGCTCGCGGAGCTCGACGGCATCGCGACCGAGCCGGCCGTGATCGTTGCCGCCCGGGCTCGCGCGGAGGCGTCCGTCGCCGAGACGATCGCCCAGGTGCGCGCCGAGTCGGCCGAGTTGTCAGAGGCGAACACCGTGCTCGCCGAGCGCATCGCGGCGGCACTGCCCGCCGATGCCATCGTGGCGACCGACTCCTCGCAGATCGCGTACTGGGGCCTGCTCAACACGCTGCGCGTCGCGCAGCCGAACTCGACGCCGTACATGGCGACGTACGCGACCCTCGGGTACGGATTGCCGGCGGCGCTCGGTGCCCGCATCGGGGCTCCGGATCGCCCGGCGTTCGTGGTGGTCGGCGACGGTGCGCTGATGTTTTCCATGCAGGAGTTCATCACCGTCGTCGAGCAGCGCCTCGACGTCACCGTGATTGTTGTGGACAATGGCGGCTACGCCGAGATCAAGCAGAACGAGGCCGACGCGGGTATCGCGCCCGTGGGCGTCGATCTGGTGCAGCCCGACTGGGCCGCCGTGGCGACCGCGTTCGGCGGCACCGGCCGACGCGCGTCGACGGGTGCCGAGCTCGCCGACACGATCGCAGCCGCGACCGCCGGCGGTGGGCTGCAGCTGATCCACATCGACCAGGCGGCCTTCACCGTCTAACTGTTTCGGGGCGGGCCCTGCCCCCGCTCGGCCCGCCCCGAATCTCACCGCGATCCGGAACCGCACCTACCCAGATCGCCACCACGAACACCGGCACCGACCCCGACCCGGCGCGGCAGCGACCCGCGCGGAAGCGAGCACCCCATGTCAGCGACCCCCGCCCCCCGCATCGCGGTCTACACCGACACCGACGACACCGATGTGGCTGCGGGCGTGCGGCTGCTCGAAGACGCCGGATTCACCGTGCGCCTACTTGAAACCCGCGACCCCGCCGAGATCATCGCGGGCGCCCATGACGCCGAGGTGCTGCTGCCCGGCTATGCGTCGATCACCCGCGAGATCATCGAGGCGCTTCCGAACCTGAAGGTCATCGCGCTCATGTCGATGGGCTTCGACTACGTCGACATCGACGCGGCCACCGAGCACGGCATCTGGGTGACGAACGTGCCCGGTGCCGCCACCGAGGAAGTTGCCACGCATGCGCTGGCGATCCTGCTCCACGCCACCCGGCAGCTGCCGTTCTACCTCGCGTCGGCCACCCCGGCCGACTGGAACTCGCGGGCCGAGGTTGCCCCGCCGCGCCTCAGCGAGACCACCCTGGGTATCGTCGGCCTCGGCAAGATCGGGCGAGAGCTCGCACGGCTCGCGGGGCCGCTCTTCGGTCGCGTGCTCGGGTACGATCCGCTGCTGCCGGATACGCCGGAGATCCGCGCCGATCTCGACGCACTCGGCGTGACCCGCACCGACCTTGACACCGTGCGCCGTGAATCGCACGCGCTGTCGCTGCACCTGCCGCTCACTCCCGAAACCGGGCGCATGGTCGACGCCGCGTTCCTCGCAGACATGCCCCGCGGGTCGATGCTCGTCAACGTGTCGCGCGGCGCCCTGATCGACGAACCGGCGCTGGCCGCAGCCCTCGACGCCGGGCAGCTGTCGGCCGCGGCGCTCGACGTGCTCGCGGAAGAGCCACCCGCTCCCGGCCATCCGCTCGTCGGCCGTGACGATGTCATACTCACGCCGCACATCGCCTACTTCTCGGCCCGCACGGAAACCGAGTACGTGCGCATCCAGGCCCAGAACGCCGCGACCTACGCCGAGACGGGGGCGCCCGACTCGCCCGTCAATCTGCTCTCCTGAGCGACGCGCCTCGATCCGGCGCCCGCTTTCTACCTCACCCTGCTTGCCGCACACCCCGCGCTCCATCAGCGACGGGGCTACTCGACCGACCCCGCACATCTCGAAAGGACCCGTCATCGTGACCGAACTCACCGCCGAGGCGAAGCGCACCGCGCAGACCTGGATCGACGACCATCTGCAGCAGCTCACCGAGTGGCACACGCAAATCTGGGAGCTCGCAGAGCCGGCCTGGCGAGAGTACCGCTCGCAGCAGTGGTACGTTGAGCGCCTCCGCGCCGAAGGATTCGACGTCGAAGACGGCTCGGCGGGCATGCCCACCGCGTTCAGCGCGCGCTGGTCGAACGGTGACGGACCTACGCTGCTCACCTACGCCGAGTACGACGCCGTGCCCGGCAACAGCCAGGCCGCGACCACCGCCGAGGCCCCGCGCGAGGGGCTCTCGCGCTTCGCCCCCGGCCACACCGACCCGCACTCGGTGCTCGGCATCTCGACGCTCGCCGGCGTGCTCGCCACGAAGCACGCGATGGAGCAGCACGGCATCACCGGCACCCTCCACTACACCGGAGAGCCCGCCGAAAAGATGCATGGCTCGAAGGTCGTGCACGGCCTGCGCGGGTACTACGACGACGCCGACGCCATCGTGTCGTTCCACCCGTTCTACATGCTGCCGCTCTGCAACACCGCCCGCTGGGACACACAGTGCGGCGCGTATTACAGCAAGGTCTACTCGTTCGTTTGCGATCACCCCGAACAGTGGCAGCTCTCGAGCGCCGACCCGAACTCCCCGATCCCGGCATCGCACTCGGCCGCCCGCGCACCCGGCGCCAACCTGTCGCTCGTGCAGATGTACTCCGCGTCGCGCAGCATGCTCGACGCAATGCTGCCCGCGGCGGGCGGGTGGAGCTTCTCTGACGCGATCCTGAGCGATGGCCAGGCCACCGCCGACAACCTGCCGCAGCGGGTCGCCCGCATCCAGTTTTCGTGGCGCACGCCTGACATCGAAATGGCCGAGCACATCCTCGCCGTGCTCGACCGCAACGCGGCCGCGGCAGCCACGATGGGCCACTGCGAGCTCGAAGAGCGGTGGATCGCCCGCAGTCGCCCGGGCCGCACCAACCACGCGATGGCAACCGTGCTGTTCGACAACCTCTCTGAAGTCGGAGCGCCCTCATACGGGCCCGAGGCGATCGCGGTGGCGCAGGAGGTGCAGCGCTCGCTCGGGCTCACGCCGAGTGAGCGACCGTTCCTCGCCGAGACCGAGCAGCTCATCACCCCGCAGGAAGCCGAGCGCGGGCTGCGCGAGCACATGCCCGCCTGGCAGCGCAACTGGACCAGCGACGACTACGTCGAGATGAGCCACTACGCCCCGCTCGTGCGCTTCTACGTGTCGCGCCCGGCGCTGCAGCCCGTGCCCGGTGCCGGCCCGTACCCGTCGTGGGTGATGAACGCGCTCGGCGGCATCCCCGAGACGATCGCGCCGACGATTCTGACCGCGGGTAAGACGGTCGCCGGCACCTTCCTCGACCTGCTGACGAAGCCCTCGGTGTTGGAAGAGGCTCAGCGCGAGTTCGCCGAGCGCACCGCAGCCGAGCCCGTGCCGGCGCTGCTGCCCGCCGACTTCGAGCCGCCGATCGACCTCCCCTGGCCCGACTACCGCGCCGACCTCGCCGGGACGCACGAGCACCGCCACTGGTAGGTCGAGGCCGTCCGCTGAGCGGTTGTCTCGGCGGGTCGTGCCAGATCGCCTCGTCGAACCCCTCCGAAGTTGCCGAGCCCCTCCGTTCTGCGCGTGCAGATTGGAGGGGCACGGCGACTTGAGAGGGGTTCGGTGTTTGGCTCGCGTGCTCTACGCGCCCGACGCGTCTGGGCTCTGGCCGGGCACGTCACCTCCGTGTCCATGCGCGTGCCCGCCACCGCCATGCCCGTGGTCGCAAGTGCAGCCCGAGCCGCCCGCGGCGCCACCGACGCAGCACGCGCCACCGCCCTTGGGCTGCGAGCGCGGGGCGTCGAGCGATGGGTTGCGGTCGAAGAACCCGAACGGCTTGAGTGTGAACGCGACCTTGTCGACCGGCATAATCGGCCAGTCTTCGGCGCGCGTGATGTGGTGGATGCCGAAGACGTACCAGAGCACCACGTCGGTGTCGACGAGGTTCTCGTCGTCGGCGATCCAGGCGCTCATGCCGTTGCCCTGGTCGTTCGCCGACTGGGTGGGGTAGTCGCCAGCCGGCCACATCTCGGTGTCGTGGTGCTGCGTCACCCAGAGCGTGTTGCCGATGACAGGGTTGCGGCGCAGAATCGGCGACGACTCGTCGAACATGGCCGGGAACGAACCGGTGGGTACGAGCTTGTACGCGGTCGGCGCGCCCCACGCGTTGAGGCGGTTGGGGTTCTGCACCTTCCACGCGCGCTGCCGATCCCAGCTGTAGAGGCGCCCGGCGTCCTTCTCCGACGCGATCACGGTGCCCCGCGTGTTCAGGTCGAGCCCGAACGGGTTCGCGTCGCTGATGGGAGCTGGGAGCGAATCGGATTCGACGACGGTGTTGCGGTCGCCGTCGACATCGAGATCGAGGCGGGCCACTAAGAAGTGCTGATGGTGGGGTGCGTAGGTGCGCTGGTCGATGACGGTGCCGGTGGCGTGCGTCGCGGCGTGATCCTCCATTGGAGTCGAGACCATGATGCCGGTCGCCCGAATCTCGCACTCGATGTTGCCGTCAGGGTAGAAGCGCCAGTAGACGAGGTACTCGTAGTTCGCGACGGTAGCGTGCACCGAAACAACGAATCGGCGCATGCGGCGCACCTCGGTGCCGGCATCGGGGTCGACGTGCTTCCAGAGCACCGCGTCATCTTCTTCGTGCAGGCAGATGACGTTCTTCGTGACGACCGGATCTCCCGCCGTATTCGGCAGCACCCCGTCGAGATAGGTGATCTCGCCGAGGCAGTCGCAGCCGAGCTCGAGCGACGTGCACATGTACCCGAGGCCCCACTCGCCGATGTCGAACGCGGTGCGGCGGTAGTGGTCGAAACTCGAGTCGCGGTAGGGAACGATCATCTCGGCCAGCGACATGCGGTACGCGACATCGCGGTACTCGTCGCCGTCTTTGAACTTCACCTGGTAGATGACCGGGCCCTCGCGGTAGTTGAAGCCGAGCCGGAACTCCCAGTCTTGCCAGCGCAGTCGCGATCCTTCGAGATCGAATGACACCCCGTCGGGCTGCACGATGTCGAGCGCTTTCAGGTCTTGTCGCTCGGGCTCGCCGCGCAACTCGGGTACGTACTCGGCGTCGACCTCGGGGAACCCGCGGTCGTGCCCGTCGTCGATCTGCAGCACCTCCATGGTGTTGACGTCGACGATGATCTTGAGGCCGCTCACCGGGTGCGCGTAGGGGTTGCCCTGTGGCGTCGCGCGTTTCCAGATGTCGACCCAGCCGAGGCGCCGATCGCGCCACTGCGGCGGCATGACGGCGTTGCCGTACGTCCAGAGGTCGAACAGCACGAGGGCAGGATCAATGCCGCGCGACTCGAGCACCGCGCGCACCTCGGCATTGTCGCGCAGGGCGACATCGCAGCCGTGGTATTCGTCGACGGTGAAGTTGGGGGTGACGCCGGGCCGATGCTCCCAGGACTCGACGGTGGAGTCGGAGAGGTTGACGATCGCTTCGTAGACCTCGTTGCTCGACTTGTTCCAGACGACGGAGAGGGAGCGGCGTTCGATCGCGTCGCCCTCGACCCACGCCAGCACCTGCGCCTTCGGTGGTTCGTGCAAGATGATCGAGGCGTACCGCCACCCGCCATCGATCTGGTGCTCGACGGTGAGCAGCGCCGAGGTCGCGGCGATTTCATCGGCGGACAGGGAGTCAAGCGGGTGGGAAGCCATGGTGCTCCGATCTTTCGCGATCTCGGGGGTGCGACGTCGCGGTCGCATCGCTCTCAGAGTGCCACGGACCACGGACATTTGGGAAGATCTGAACGGGGGAGTGACCCCCGTCGCGTCGCGCGTGTTTCCGCGGATGTCGGGCGTTCGATGCGTGATATTCGCATCCCCGTTGCCGGTGCGACACGCCAGAGATCCCGCTTTTGCTGGCTCGATTTGCGTGTGCATGGAGAACCCCCGTAAGATTTCATCTCGGTAGCAAGCGGGAAATTGCTTCGGCCCCATCGTTTAGCGGCCTAGGACACCGCCCTTTCACGGCGGCAGCACGGGTTCGAATCCCGTTGGGGTCACGCTTTACCAAACACAATTGAATAGCAATGCATTATGGCCCTGTGGCGCAGTTGGTTAGCGCGCCGCCCTGTCACGGCGGAGGTCGCGGGTTCAAGTCCCGTCAGGGTCGCCAAGGTGAGAAGCCCTTCTTCGGAAGGGCTTCTTCATCTCCCGGCGATCGCCATAAGGTGAGTGCCTGGCTCTGTAGCTCAGTTGGTAGAGCGTTCGACTGAAAATCGAAAGGTCACCGGATCGATGCCGGTCGGAGCCACTGTGGGAGTATTACGCCCACTCCGAACCCTCGCAAGGCTTCTACTTGCGGGGGTTCTTTTTTGCTTTCTATCAGGTGTTTTGCTTGGGCTTCACTGAAACGGTGTTCCGGGCTTCGAGATTCAGCAGAAAACTTCTCAGTCAGGCACCCCGCATAAACCCCGCACTTTCAAAACCAGCCGTCGAGCCTGCTTTGCATGGTCTCGGCGGCTTTTTTGCTTCCCGTGGTCTTCGCCATGTAGGTGTCTTACGTGATCGACGGGTTGGCATGCCCCAGGTATTCAGCGATGTCGCGTGCAGATAGGCCGGCGCTATCGAGCATCGTCGCTACCGTCTTTCGGAACGAATGGGTGCTGAGTTCCGGGTAACCCAGCGCGTCTCGACGGTCGCGGATCTCGCGTTGTGTGTTCGATGGGTCGCGCATTCGCATGAGGGGCGTCGGGAAGAGTAACGGCGTCTGCCCTTCAAGTTTCTGCCAACGTCGCCGCAGGAGCGCTCCTGCGGCCTCTGGCAGGGGAGTGGTGCGACGAGATGCCTCAGTCTTCGGGAACTCCTGGCGCTGCATTCCAATCTTCGTCACACGCTTCGCGATCGCATCCACACTCGCCGCGGTGAAGTCATCATGCACGGACTCGATCTGCAGGGCGCACACTTCGGCAACGCGCCAACCCGTCGCAAGCATGAACTCGATCAACTCAACGGTGTCCCACTCGATCAGCAGCGCATCTTCGCGGACGCGCTCGAGGAACACGGGAAGCTCCTGCAGTGGGATTGCCTCGCTGCCCTTCTTGGAGCGGTGGCGAATGCGCTCAAGCTCACGAACAGGGTTGCGAGGGATCGCGCCATTTCTGACCGCAAGACCGAGCATGCCACTCAATGCAGACCGGCAATTCTTCGCAGCGCCAGGCCCATTCTCTTTCTCTGCACGAGTCAGGAGCTTCAGTAATCGTCCTGGCGTCGCCTCAGCCGAACTTAGGTCGCCGAAGCGACCAAGCAGGCGAAGCCGATCGCGGCAAGCTGTCCAACGTCGACGAAGTCCGCAAGCTTCTCGCTGCAGCACTGGAAGACGAGGCCAGCGCACGAAAGGCGTTCAACACGGACGTCAACACTGCGCACACGGCGTTCCAAGACTTCGTTACTGCGCGCCGCAAATACTGCGAAACTATCGGCAACCATACGCACCTACTCATTGACGCTGGCATTCCCATCGAAGGTGCAGAACTCGACGGAGAACCCATCGAACTCCGCGGCGGCAGCCAGCCCGGAGAGACCATACTCCGAGCCATGAACAACTCCATTACCTGCGAACGGGCGCCGAAGATCAGCCACTGGCTCAACAAAAATAGCTAGCAGCTGGGAGGGGCGGCGTTCGAGCACGAGCGCCGCCCCTCATTCACATCCAATCCAAAAACTCCCAGATCGATATATCTTTGGACCATGTCTGAATCCAACGGCGCGTCAGAGGCAGCATCTTTCGCGGGAGAATTACTTCATGTAGCGAAGGACTCGCCGAAAATGCGGACGGCAGCAGATAGCCTCGCAGGATCAACCCTGGTCATCGCCGAGACCTTAGAAACAATTCTTCTACCGTTGGCAGCGTTAAACGCTGGGAGGCGAAAGGCAGTCGAGTACTTCAACACAAAGTTCGCCACTCGCCTCGATGAAGTGACTAGCGATATTCCAGCAGAGAACCTTCAAGAACCTCCCGCCTATATCGCGGGACCACTCATGAACGGACTTGCTGACGCTTCTGACGAGCCGGAGCTAGAAGACTTGTTCATGCGATTGCTCGGCGCCGCAATGGACCAGCGAGCCGCCGAACAAATACATCCATCGTTCGTTCAGATCATAAGGGAGCTAAGCCCCGCGGAAATTGGCGCGCTTCTTGAAGTTCTAAACTTCAATGGTGCAGTTGCAATTGTGCAATTACGATCTGCATCGCCTGATTCACAAGGGTCATCATTATTACTTAGCATGATTACTGAGTTCAATCCTGATCCGCCTAGCCACACGGTTGTCGAAGTGAAGAAGGTGGCCTCCTGGCATCAAAACTGGCAGCGCCTAGGCTTGATCGAATACAACTTCGAGAATTACCTAACGGACGAGGCCCGATATAAATGGGCCGAGAATCATTACGTCGTGAGAAATTTCCGGAAAGCTGTGGAGACACGCGGTAAGAAGCTTGAGACTAAACGAGGCATTCTCGTTGTCACAGATTTCGGTCGTTTCTTCGCCGCTTCAGTATCTGCCAAGGAAGCGCTCGAAAAATACCAGAACCAGGCGTCCAACTAGTTGGGATGTCCAGGGTCGTAGCTTCGTGAATCGCGTGTGACCTGCTGATGAGCAAAGGCCTCCTGTTGTGAAGTGGAGCTGTATAAGGAACCGCTTCACGACGGGAGGTGTTCATGGTCGACGCTAATGCTGCACTTACCCAGCGCGCAGGTCTCAGACTCGCGAAACTCGTCATCGAGGACGACTGACCTGTCACCGCTGCCGAGAAGATGTTCATGGTCTCACCTGTGACTGCCCGCAAATGGGCAATCCGGCACCGTAAGTAGGGCACGGCTGGGATGAATGACCGGTCGAGCCGTCCCCGTTCGACGCCCACACGAACTCCATTGCCCGTCATTAAACGAATCATCAGATTGCGCTGATGTGGCAGGCTCGGCCCGGCTCAGATCGCCGGTGCGCTCTGGATGCCCACCTCCCCTGTTCGCGCCGTGCTGGGGGGGTGGGCCTCAACTGGCTCTTGCGCATCGACCAGGTCACCGGGGAACCGATCCGACGCTACAAGCATCCCTATCCCGGGTCGTTGATCGCTTTGGACGTGACGAAGTTCGATCGCATCCCTGACGATGGTGGACACCGGTTCGTGGGGAGGTCGCAGGGACTCGTCTATCGCGCGGCGACATCGGATCGCGAGGGCACTCGCACCAGCGGCTGCCAGCCCAGGCTCGGGATGGGGTATCCTGCACACAGTCATCGACGACCATTAGCGTGTTGCGTATATCGAGATGAGTGAAGACGAGAAGTCCGTCACCGCGATCGGGGTGCTGACTCGTGCGGTCGCTTGGCTCGCTGAGCGGGGTGTCACCGTCGAAAGAGCGCCCTCTGATAACGGCTCCGCGTATCGGTCACACACATGGCGCAATGCGTAGTGAGACCTAGAGATCGTGCCGAAGCGTACCCGGCCCTATCGGCCGCAAACCAACAGGAAGATAGAACGGTTCCACCGCATACTCGCCGATGGGAGGGCGTATGCCAGGTTCTATGGTTTGGAGACCGAGCGGCGCGACGTGCTTCCTGGGTGGCTGCACCTCCATAACCACCACAGTCGCCACTCCGCGATCGGAGCCGCGCCCACTACCAGGCTCACCAACCTCCCGGGAAATCACAACTAGGCCGCGGTGGCAAATTATCAGAATCCCGTTAGCCATTTCGAATGGTCTAGTGCACCTGGCTTGACTA
This sequence comes from Leucobacter musarum subsp. musarum, assembly GCF_001273845.1. GTDB lineage: Bacteria > Actinomycetota > Actinomycetes > Actinomycetales > Microbacteriaceae > Leucobacter > Leucobacter musarum. The sequence goes on along the minus strand of NZ_JHBW01000067.1, from coordinate 423 downwards.
TGTTCCGTTATGTTCGCCAAAGCCTCAAAACTTGGGGATTTGGGGAGCGACTCAGTCTCGTGCAGGTATTGTCCCGTTTTTAAATCAATGAGTTGAGATTCCCTGCCCCGTTGAAGCTGTTCAGCGTGTCGGCGTTAACCGATGAATCACGATGTGTGAAGGTTTAAATCCATATAAGGGAGGTTTGATGGAAGCCAGTGATGTTTTAACCAGAGCGTGGGCTGCAGTTCAGGCGTCAGGAGTGCCCGAGAGCTTGTACGAGCCCGCGTTTCGAGAAGCAGTCTTACTTCTTACCAACCCGCGGGAAATGTCGCAGGCGACGTCAAAGGCAGACAGTATTGGTGCCACTTCTGAAGTGCGTGCTGAAGAAATTGGAACGTCAACTGCGATCGATACCGAGGCGCTAATCCAAAGGTTTGGGTC
>NZ_JHBW01000066.1 GCF_001273845.1 Leucobacter musarum subsp. musarum | reverse complement strand
CGATGACGTGGGGAATGCGTGCCATCCGTCGTCCTCTTTCCTGTGAATCGGCATATCGCCCGTCATTTCGGGCAATATGTTCGGGATCGACCGATCCCGCTGTGTCCTAGTGTTGCAGGGCAGATGCAACCAGGCGACCCCCAAACCATCCACGATTCACTCAACTGCCATACACTGTGTTCGATATGCATGAGACACCCGAATCCCAGCCGGCCGACGCGCCGGCGGTCACCGTCGCCGAAGCCCTCGCGCTCGCCGAAGTGCAGGCGGGCGCACCCGAGCTCGTCGCCGGCGCCGCCGGGCTCGAGCGACCGATTCGCTGGGCTCACGTCGTCGCGGGCACCGGGGCCTTCGCGCTGCTCGAGGGCGGCGAGCTACTGCTGTCAACCGGAGCCGGTTGGCCGGCGGATCACCCAGGGCTCGAAGCCCTCGCCGCACAGGTCGTCGCCGCAGACCCCGCGGCCGTCGTGCTCGAATTCGGGGCGCACATCCACGCGGCTCCCGCCGAACTCGTCGCGGTGTGCGAGGCGCACGCGATCCCGCTCATCGTGCTGCACCGTGAGGTGCGATTCGTGCAGATCACACAGCGCGTGCACCAGCGTGTGCTCGCCGCACAGACGGAGGCACTCGCCGCCCGCGCAGAAGTCCACACCATGCTGACCGAGCTCGGCCTCAACCGCAGCCCCGTCGACTACGTGGTGGAACGGCTCGCCGAAAGCCTCGACGCCCCCGTCGTGCTCGAAGACTCGGCCGGTCGCGTGGTGGCCTGGGCCGGTGGCGATCTCGCACCGCAGGTGGCGCTCGCGCCCTGGGCTGCGGCGAGCGCGCCCGTGCAGCTGCCCGCCGACACCGAGTCGGTGTCGGTCGAGGCGCAGGGAAAACGGTGGGGCCGACTGTCGGCGCTCGCCGGCCCCCCGCACCCCGCAGGTCGGCGCACGGTGCTCGAGCTCGGTGCGTTCGCGCTGGCGCTGGGCAAACTCGCCGACCCCGACGGCGAGCAGTGGCTGCAGCTGAGTTCGCGGCGCCTGTTCGACGCCCTCCTCACGGGCCGATACCGCAGCGAGGCCGAGCTCGGTACGCAGCTGGCGGCCGCCGGGTTGCCCATTCGCGAGCGGATCACCCTGGGTGCCACGCTGCGCGGCACCGGTGACTTCGGCGGTCACGCCACGCTCGAGCGCGCCCTGCTCGAAACCGCACTCCGTCGCGCGGTCGCGCCCGAGGGCCGGGTGATCCTCGTCCCCGACCCGGCCGAGCAACTCGGCGTCGAAACCGAGCCGGGCCGCACCCCGCTGCTCGCACTCCTGTCGTTCCCGCTCGGCGACGCGCGAGTTGCCGAATCCGTCGAGGGCGCGGCAGCCCCACCCCTCGCCGCACGGCTCGCCCGCGAACTCGAGATGCTCGTGCCGACGCCGACCCCTGGCACCTGGCGCGCCCACCTCGGACTCGGCGCACCAGGGCGCAGCCTCCGATCGCTCATCACCTCGCTTGAGCGCGTGCGCGCCTCGGGCCGGTTGGCCCCCACCGCCGCGACCGGGCGGGTCACCGTGCAGCAGGCCGAACGGCAGGCCCTTGCGTATCTCGTACGCGGGCTCTCGGCCAGCCCGGAAGTGCAGGAATTCGCGAGCGACGCCCTCGGCCCGCTCATCGCCCACGACGCCGCCTCCGGCCCGGGGCACAGCGGCGACCTGCTCGACGTGCTGCGCGCCTACCTCGAGCACCCGACCAACCGCTCGCTCGCCGCGCAGCGCGCGCGCCTCTCACGCTCGGTGTTCTACCAGCGCCTGGCGCTCATCGAAGAGTTGCTCGGTGTCGACCTCGCAGACGGCACGACGATCGCGACACTCACCGTCGCGCTGCTTGCCCGCTCCGAGTAGGGACGGCGTATGCGCGGATTGAGGCTCGCAGCTTTGGCGCGAGGGGTCACCGGTTCCAGAGGCTCGGGTACTCGTGGCCGAGCTCGGTGACGAGTCGGCGCAGCGCCGGAAGCGACAGGCCGATGACACAGCTGGGTGATCCCTCGATGCGTTCGATGAACGCCCCGGCGAGGCCGTCGATGGCGAATCCGCCGGCGAGCTCGAGCGGCTCCCCTGTCGCGACATAGGCCGCGAGCTCGGCGTCGGTGAGATCGGCGGAGAGCGTCACCTTCGCGGTGTCGACCGAGCCTGCGGCGCCGCGCACCTCACCGCCGGTGCAGTCGATCAGCCAGTGACCCGAGTGCAACACCCCGGTGCGCCCGCGGTGCTGCTGCGACCGCTCGAGCGCGACCTGGGGCAGGTGCGGCTTGCCGAGAATCTCGCCATCGAGCAAGAACATCGAATCGCCGCCGAGCACGAGCCCGTCGATCTCGCCGGTGCCCTGCGGCCCGAATCGCCGCACGACGTCCTCGGCTTTCAACCGCCCCAGATACTCAGTGAGTTCGGGTGCGGTCAGCTCGCGACCGAGTTGGGCCTCGCGCGCGACGACTTCCGCTTCTTCATCGACCTCGGGTGAGAAGCACACCGGCTCGATGCCCGCCCCCCTGAGCACGGAAAGACGAGCGGGAGACGTCGAAGCGAGGACGAGGCGCATGCCTGCGAGTCTAGGGCGTGCACGGCGGGCGCAGCCGCGCGGTACACCCTGCGGCTCACGCACGACAACCCCCTGTTCCACGTGGAACGAGAAGGAATACCGTCGTGACATGGGGCTGCAACGTGCTGCCCCGTGAACGGAAGGAGTTCTCTCATGGGTTTCCTCGGATTTTTGCTGCTGGGCCTGATCGCCGGTGCAATCGCGAAGGCCATCCTGCCGGGACGCCAGGGCGGCGGATGGATCGCCACCCTCGTTCTGGGTGTGATCGGCGCGCTCGTGGGCGGCTGGTTGGGCGGGCTCATCTTCAACGCTGACCTCGGAGCATTCTTCTCGATCCAGACGTGGCTGCTGGCCATTGGCGGATCGGTCGTCGTGCTGTTGATCTGGGGCTTCATCACCGGGCGCAACAAGAGCGCGAACGCGTAACGACGCAACGCACCCGCACGAGGTCGGCCTCGGGCAATGGGAGAATAAGGGCATGACTGAATCCACCAGCTCAGCCCCGCTCACTCCCGGCGCCGAGGTCGACCTTGTCGTTTCCGGCATCGCCCACGGCGGTGTCGGCGTCGCGCGGCACGAGGGGCGCGTGGTGTTCGTCGCCGACGCGATCCCGGGCGAGCGCGTACGCGCCCTCGTCACCGATGCCCGAAAGAAGTCGTTCGCCCGCGCGACTGCCGTCGAGGTGCTCGAGGCGTCGCCCGATCGCCAGAGCCACATCTGGGCCGAAGCCGACATCTCTCGCGCTCCCGAAGAGCGCGCCGGCGGTGCCGAGTTCGGGCACATCTCCCTCGATCGCCAGCGTGCGCTCAAGGCCGAGGTACTGGCCGACGCGATGCGCCGCTTCGGCGGCGTCGAGTTCGCCACCGAAGAGGGCGAAGACCTCGCGAGCGCCCTGGCCGAGATCGTCGAGCCGGCACCCGAGTTCATCACGGACGACGCAGACGACTCCGACGCTGCAGACACCGGCCTGGGCTACCGCACGCGCGTGCGCCTGCACGTCGATCCCGAGACCGGCGCGGTCGGGCCCTATGCCGCTCGCAGCCGCCGTGTCATTCCTGTCGAATCGCTGCCCCTCGCGACGCACGAGGTGAATCAGATCGCGCCGCTCACCGACCTCATGCAGGGCGTCGAGACGATCGACCTCATCGCACCGTCGGGCGCCGAACCGCGCATGCTGCTGACGCTTGCGGGCGAGAAGCAGCGCGCCGGTGCAGGCGACACGATTCGCGAGTTCGTGGAGGATCGCGAGTTCCAGGTGCGGGCCGGCGGCTTCTGGCAGGTGCACCGTGCGGCTCCCGCCGTACTGTTCACCGCCGTGCGCGACGCCGTGGCAGACCTGATCGACGAGGGCCGCTTCGACCCCGCCGCCGGCAACCTCGACCTCTACGGCGGTGCGGGCCTGCTCGCGGCCGCCGTCGCCGAGGCCGCCGGCCCCGGCGTGAAGATCGCGACCGTCGAGGCCGAGGCCGCCGCGACCGAGGACGCTGCGGAGAACCTCGCGGAACTCGTCGGCGCGCTGGCCCACACGGCCCGCGTCGACCGGCACCTCGCCGAGCTGCTGAAGGCGTCGGCGCCGGTGCGCGACCGCCTGCGCCGCGGCACCGTCGTGCTCGATCCGCCCCGTTCGGGCGCCGGAAACGGCGTCACCGCGCAGCTCGTCGAGCTCGCGCCGGCGAACGTGGTCTACGTGGCCTGCGACCCCGTCGCTCTCGCCCGCGACACGAAGTCGCTGCGCGACGCCGGGTACGAGCTGACCGGGCTGCGCGCGTTCGACATCTTCCCGCACACCCACCACTTCGAGTCGCTCGCGGTGTTCCAGCGCGCCTGACCCGCTGCGATCATGGACACATGACGACGGCGTTCACTCTGGTCCAGCTCACCTACTTCAACGCGGTCGCCCGCCTGGAGAACATGACCGCGGCCGCGGCCGAGCTGAATGTGACCCAGTCGACCCTCTCGAGCGCCATCGCGCAGCTCGAGAGGGAACTCGCCGTCGAGCTGTTCACGCGCGATCGCGGCAAGGGACTGCAGTTGACATCGGCCGGTCGCGCGCTACTCGCCCGCGGGCCGGCGCTGCTCGAGGAGGCCGAGCTGCTCACCGCGTCAGTGCGATCCGCCAATGCAGCGCTCTCCGGCGACCTGACGGTCGGCATCTACGCGCCGCTCGCCCCCTTCCGGGCCCCTGAGATTCTCGACCGCTTCGAACTCGCCTACCCCGACGTGAATCTGACCTTCTTCGAGGGTGATCAGGGCAGCCTGCAAGACGCGCTCCACGACGGTCGCTGCGAGGTCGCGCTGATGTACGACCTCGGCGTCGACCACCGCTTCGCACGCACCGTCATCGACCGGGTGCCTCCCCACATCATCGTGCCCGAGGCGCGGGCGCAGGCGCTCGCCGGGCGCAGCGTGGTCAGTCTGCGCGAGTTCGCCGACGAGCCGCTGATTCTGCTGAATCTGCCGCACACCGGTGACTACTACCTGCGCCTCTTTCAACAGTTGGGTATCGAACCCCGCATTCGTCACGTGTCGCTCGGGTACGAGACCGTGCGATCGTATGTAGCGCGCGGTCACGGCTACTCCATTCTCAACCAGTGGCTCGACCAGAGTTTGACCTACTCGGGCAAGCGGGTCGTGCCGCTGCGCCTCTCCGATGAGTTTCCGCCGACCGAGGTCTCGCTGGTGCAGCGGCGCGATATCTCGCCGACGCGCAAGGCTCGCGCCTTCATCGAGACCTGCCGCGAGATCTACGCGAATGCCGCAGGGTCATCGAGTGACTCGATCACCCGCAACGAACATTCTCATTAGACGCCGCGCCCCGGTCACTCAGAGGATAGGGAGACCCGGCCACCGCCGCTGCAGCGATTCGATCCGACCCGGCCGGGACCATCCTGGAGGACGCAATGACGCCGAATTCCGAAGACCGCCCGACGCTGACCACTGAGCACGCACCCGATGCTCCGACCGATCCCCGCGACGCTCGACCCGCCACTGATCCCGTCAATCTGCCGACGGGGCCGCTCACCATCGCCGAGCGCAAGCACCTCGACCGCAAACGACTGAAAGTGCTGCTCGCCGGAGGCGTCGGGCAGTTCATCGAGTTCTACGATTTCAGCCTGTACGGGCTCTCCGCGTTGACACTCGCCACACTCTTCTTCCCCTCCGATAACCCCGCGATCGGTCTCCTGTCGACCTTCGCCGCGTTCGGCGTCGCGTTCTTCGTTCGTCCGCTCGGTGGGCTCTTCTTCGGCGCGCTGGGCGATCGCTACGGCCGGCGACCGGTGCTGTACGTCACACTGCTGACGATCGGCGTCGCGACCGCGGGCATCGGCCTGCTGCCCACCTACGCCCAGATCGGCATCGCCGCGCCGATCCTGCTCGTGATCTGCCGTCTGCTGCAGGGATTCTCCGCCGGTGGCGAGTCGGTCGGCGCCCCGGCCTTCGTGTTCGAGCACGCGCCGAAGCATCGCCGCGGACTCTGGTTGAACATCACCCTCGCCGCCACGGCACTGCCCTCCGTCGTGGGCGGTGCGCTCATCCTCACGCTGTCGCAGAGCATGCCCGCCGATGCGTTCGAAGGATGGGGCTGGCGGGTGCCCTTCCTGCTCGCTCTGCCGCTCGCGGTCTTCGGGCTCTGGATCCGCTCGCACACCGAAGAGTCCGAGGCCTTCAAAGAGGTGCAGGCCGAGCAGGAAGTCACCGGTGAGCAGCAGACGCCGATTCGCGACGCATTCCGCGAGAACTGGCTGAAGATGCTGCAGGTGATCATGGTCATGGGGCTCACCGCCATGGGCTTCTACTTCTTGTCGGGGTACTTCGTGGCCTACGTGCAGACCGCCGGCGACCTGTCCCGCGAGAGTTCGCTGCTCGCCAATGGCGCAGCGATGCTGCTGTACGCGCTCCTCCTGCCCGTCGGCGGCATGATCGGCGATCGGGTCGGGCGCAAACCGATGCTCATCGCCGGCGCGGCTGCCATCGCGATCATCGCGGTTCCGGCATTCATGCTCGTCACGTCGGGGTCGCTGCCGCTCGCCATTCTGGGGCAGTTCATCTTCGTCGGCGCGGTGTGCATCTACGGCGGCGGCTGCTACACCTTCTTCGTCGAGATCTTCACGACGCGCACCCGCTTCACTTCGGCGGCCGTCAGCTACAACGTCGGCTACGCGATCTTCGGCGGCACCGCGCCATTCATCGGCACCTGGCTCGTCCAGTCCACCGGATTCTCGGCCAGCCCGGGCGTCTACATGGCCGTCGCCGCGGCAGCAGTCTTCTTGGTGCTCGTCTGCACGCGCATTCCCGAAACCCACCCGCTCAAGCGCACCACCTCGATGGGAGTCACACGATGACCGATCACGCATTCCTCGCAGATTTCCACGCCGTCGCCGCGATCGGCGCGACCGACGCCGGCGGTGTCGATCGACAGGCCGCGACGGCTGAGGATCGCGAGACACGCGAGTGGTTCCGCACCTTCGCCGTGGCGCGCGGATGGGAGGTGCGCGTCGACGGTATCGGCAACCAGTTCGCACTGATCGAGTTCACCCCGGGCGCACCTTTCGTACTGCTCGGCTCGCACCTCGACTCGCAGCCGCTCGGCGGCCGGTTCGACGGCGCCTACGGGGTGATCGCCGGCCTGCACGCCGCGGCTCGCGTCGCCGAACAGGTCGCATCGGACGCGGCGACTCCACGCTTCAATCTCGCCGTTGTCAACTGGTTCAACGAGGAGGGCGGCCGATTTGCCCCCTCCATCATGGGGAGTTCGGTTTTCGCCGGCATCAAGGACGAGGCGGAGATGCTCGACGTGCGCGATCTGGCGGGCATCAGTGTGCGCGAGGCGCTCTCAGGTATCGGCTATCTCGGCGTTGACGAACGCCCAGAGATCGCGTCGTACGCCGAGATCCACATCGAGCAGGGTCGGCTGCTCGAGCGCGACGCGCTACCCATCGGTGCGGTGGATCGCAGCTGGTACACCCAAAAGCTCGATATCGAGGTAATCGGAGAGCAGTCGCACACCGGAGCCACGGCGATGGCGGATCGGCACGACGCCCTGCTCGGTGCCGCGCAGATCATCACCAAGGTGCACGAGGTCACCAGCCTGTTCGAGCCCGAAACACTCGTGTCGTCGGTCGGTCAGCTGACGCTCGAACCGAACTCGCCGATCGTAGTCGCACGACGCGTGCGACTCGTCGCCGACCTGCGTGCGGACGACCGCGACGTCGTCCTCGCCGCCCGCGATCAGCTGTTCCGCGACATCGCCGCCGTCGAAACCGCGTTCGGCCTGACCGTGCACGCACGCGACTTCGATGTCCGAGACAACCAGCACTACCCCGAGGCGGGCATCGCGCTCGCCGAGGAGTGCGCGGCCGAGCTCGGTCTCGGCACCCGTCGCATCCGTACGATGGCCGGGCACGATTCCGTGGCGATGAACCGCATCGTGCCCACGGTGATGCTCTTCATCCCCTCCGTCGACGGCGTCAGCCACTGCGAGCGAGAATTCACCACCGATGCCGACATGGTCGCGGGTGTACGTATGCTCAGCGAGGTCGCGCGACGCCTCGTACACGGCGCGCTGAACGATGCGCCGCACGATGCGACATCACTCGCCGAGGCCACCGCGTCGGCCCGAGTCTGAACGGAGCGCCATGACCACCACGACCTCCGCTTCATTCCCCGCGGCGCCGTTGAGCGCTGCGGACTCCCGCGATGATGCGAGCGTCGCGCTCGCGCACCTCGACGCGCACACTGCGCGCGCCCGTTTCGTGAGCGGCGACCTCGCGCCGAGCGAATTGCTGCAGGCGACTCTCGACCAGATCGCGGCGCGCAACCCCGAGGTGAACGCATTCACCGAGCTTCTGGAGCCCGAAGCCCGTGCGCAGGCGCACGCTGCCGACGAGGCCTACGCGCGCTGGCGCCCGGGCGACGCACCGTTGCCGCCGCTGCTCGGCATCCCCGTCGCGACGAAAGAGAAGCACGGCATCGCGGGACGCTCGCTCGAACAAGGGCTCGTCGCCTGCCGCGGGCAGCGCGCGAGTGCACATCACCCGGTGGTCGCCCGCATCTTCGTGGCCGGTGGGGTGATTCACGGGCGAACGACCTCGCCGGAGTTCTCGTGCGCGACGACCACCCACTCGCCCATGTGGGGGGTCACCCGCAATCCGTGGAACCTCGCCGCGACACCCGGCGGATCGTCGGGAGGTGCAGGAGCTGCTCTGGCGGCGGGAATGACGACGCTCGCGACGGCTTCGGATATCGCGGGAAGCACGCGTATTCCGGCCGGGTTCACCGGCACTGTGGGGTACAAAGCACCTTACGGACGGATACCCGGCCTGCCTCCGCTCGCCGCCGACACCTATCGCGGCGATGGCCCCATGGGCCGCACGGTCGCCGATACCGCGCTGCTCAGTCAGGTGATGAGCGGTCGGCACCCGATCGATCATGCGTCCTGGGGACCGCACGGCGGGGACGATCTCATCGCAGCGCTTCGCGGGGCCGATGGCGTGCGCGGCATGCGCATCGGTTTGTCACTCACGCTCGGCGACTACCCGGTCGCGGAGTCGATCCGCGACCGCACCGTGCGCGTGGCCGAGGCACTCGCCTCAGCCGGAGCCGAGATCGTCGAGGTGCGGCTTCCGTGGACCACGGAACGCCTGCGTCACGTCGCGTTCACCCACTTCGGGCATCTTCTCGGGCCGGCGATGGCGGCGATCACCCGTGGCACGGAATCGGAGCTTGCCGCCTACACGCGACGGTTCATCGCCGACGCGGCGCGAGCTGTCAACGGCGTCTCGCTTCCCGAGTCGCTCGCGCTCGATGCCGAGGTGCAGGCCGAGCTCGCAGAGGCGATGTCTCGCGTGGACGTGCTCGTGACGCCGACGCAGGCGGTCGAAATGCTCGATGCGGATGGCGACTACCTCGACGGCATCGACGTCGTCGATGCCACTGGCGCAGCGCGGCATCTCGAGCACTACTGGGAGGCCCACCTCACCAGCCCGTTCAACATCGCCAACCGAGTGCCGGTACTCGCGGTACCGAGCGGCGTCTCGCCGAGCGGCGTGCCCACCGGCGTGCAGATCGTCGGCCACCCGTTCGCAGAGGCGTCCGTCTTCACCGTCGGCTCCGCGATCGAGGAGCTCCTACCTGCGCTCGAGTTTCCCTACGGAGCGACCACTCGCACGACGCCGCGCATCTCGGGGTGAATTGAGCAGAGATACGGGAACTCCCCCGCGTCGTCGAAGACGTGCGTGTACGTGCCCTCCTGCTGCAGCTCCGTGACGAAGCTGCGGTCATCGGCGACCACGTCGTGCTCCCCCGGGCCGACGAACTGCCAGCGCACGGCTTGACCAGGCGCGATCTCGACCTCGGCCGGTTCGTAGCGGTTGTCGCTCACGGTGACAGTCACGACGGCTTTGACGTTCTCGTCCGAGGGCACGGGCTCGGGCTTGCTCGGGGCGCACGCGCTGAGCGCAGCGACGGCGGCGATCCCGAACACCCCCGCGGCGGCCCGCAGCACGCGGCGACGCGACAGCTCCTGCATCATGCCGAGCCCCAGATCAGTGTGTGTGCAGCGCGCGCGCTGCATCCGTGATCGCACCGGTCATCGACGGGTAGACGGCGAATGCCGAGGCGACCTGGTCGACGGTGAGGCGATGCTCGACGGCGAGTGCGAGTGGGAAGATGAGCTCGCTTGCCCGGTGCGCCACGATGACGCCGCCGACCACGGTGCCCGACGCCTTCCAGGCGAAGAGCTTCACGAAACCGTCGGTGAAGCCGATCATCTTGGCGCGCGGGTTCACGCTCAACGGGATCGTGTGCGAAATCGCCTTTGCGACGCCCTCGTTCTCGGCAAGTGTCTGCTCGTTCCAGCCCACGGTTGCGATCTCGGGGTAGGTGAACACGTTCGCGGCGACGTTGCGCAGGTCGATCGGGCGCACGAAGTCGCCGAGCGCGTGCATGATGGCGGTGCGACCCTGCATCGATGCGACCGAGGCGAGCGGAAAGAAGTCGGTGCAATCGCCGGCGGCATAGATCGACGGCACGTTGGTGCGCGCGACTTTGTTCACACGGATGTGGCCGCTTTCGGTCAGGGCCACACCGGCTTTCTCGAGCCCCAATCCCGCGGTGTTCGGGATCGACCCGACCGCCATGAGGCAGTGCGTGGCTTCGATGGTGCGACCGTCTTCGAGTTCCACGAGCACGCCGTTCTCGGTGCGGGTCACCGACGTGGCACGCGACTTCGACATAACGTGCATGCCGAGACGGGTGAACTCGCGCTCGATGACGCCCGCCGCGTCGCGATCCTCACCCGGCAGCACCTGTTCGCGGCTCGAGACCAGGGTGACCTCGGATCCCAGTGTGCGGTAGGCGTTGGCAAACTCGGCGCCGGTCACCCCGGAGCCGACAACGACGAGGTGCTCCGGAACAGACGGCAGATCGTAGAGCTGCTTCCAGGTGAGAATGCGCTCACCGTCGGGTTTCGCGGAATCGAGTTCACGCGGGCTCGAACCCACCGAGACGACGATGGTGTCGGCCTCGATACGGTCGAAGTCCGTGCCACCAGCGGCGGTCGAGATCAGCACGGCGTTGTGCCCGTCGAGCCGCCCCTCGCCCTGCACGACGCGCACGCCGGCGTCTTCGAGCGAACGGAGCATGTCGACCGACTGCGCGCCGGCCATGGCGATGAGGCGCTTGTTGACCGCGGCCAGGTTCACGGCGATCTCGGGGCGCACGGGCTTGCCGTCGCCGCCGGGCACGAACGCCTGCACGCCGAGCTTGCCGGAGTCGCGCACGCTCTGCGCGGCGCTCGCGGTGGCGATGAGACTCTTCGACGGCACGACGTCGGTGAGTACCGCGGCACCACCGACTCCCGCCCGCTCGATGAGCGTGACTTCAGCGCCGAGCTGAGCACCGGCGAGAGCCGCCTCATACCCCCCGGGGCCACCGCCGACTACCGCGATCCGATGCTTGCGTTCACTCGCCTTCGCCATACGGCAATTCTATGGGGCCGGGCGTTGCCGGGGGCAGCAACACTTCTGCGCGAGCTACTCGCCGCGCTCGCAGCGACGACCGCAGTCGCGGTCGCAGTACCCGGGCCAGCGCTTTTCGAGGCGGCGGTCGAGGCTCATCCAGTAAGTCTGCATCACCGAACTCGTGCGGGCGCCCATCCAGAGCTGAATGTTGCGCACGGCTTCGCCGTCGGCCCAGAGCCACTCGTCGAACCAGGCGTCAACTGCTCCGGCGAGCGCTTCGCCGCGTCGGCGACCGAGACCGGGCCTCGGGCTCTGCTCGCGCTGCTCGCGGCACAACCACGTCACGCCCACGTGCGGCGGGGTCGGCAGCGTCTCGATCTGGATCTCCGAGAACACCTCGATGAACACGCGCCCGTAGGCGGTGTCGGGGAGCTCGCGCAGCCATTCCCCGAGTTGCGTCAGGTCAGAGGCGTCGCCGGCGGCGAGCACGCAGTCGATCCCGTCGGGATCGATGACCGAGACGGACTCGGAGAAATCGGATGGTTCGGAGAAGTTCACGTGTTCATCTTAGGGCAACCTAACTTTGGTCGGAAGATCTCACAGCAAATTCGTCGCGAGCGGGCGAACGACGCCAGGAACGTCTCGCATACCGAATTGCGCACGCCGTCATGTGCCGTGTCACGCATCACTCGTCGCATAAGATTTTCTTTCACGGGGTCCAGACGCTGACAGCAGCGCTGCGCCCGAGCGACCGAACGATGAAGTGGGAAGGGCTGCTGCACATGACGAGGATCGACTCCACCGCCACGCCGACGTTCGACGGAGGGGCGACCGTGGCATCGATCGGAATGCGCAGCGGCACGAACCCGCAGATGCACGTGCCCCACACGCAGGGCAAACTCGAGCGCGACCCGGGCATGCCCGCATCGTCGTGGCGCATGCGCAGCGATGCGTGGGAGTACCTGAAGTTCGCGGTGAAGCGCCTCGCGACCGACTCCGACACCGCCGAGACCCTCGCGGCCGACGGCGAAGTGCAGCGCAACCTCCGCGCCCTCGAAACGATCGAGCTGTACTGGGCCGGGTTCGGGCAGCGCTACGTGCAGGCGATCGGTGAACTGCTCGAGGCCGGCGACTACCGCACCGCGCTCGACCGCATCGGCCGCGTCGTGAACCGTCTGCGCCACGACACGGTGCCCGACGAGGGACGCGATGAGTTCTTAGACGAGCAAGAGCGCCAAGAGTTGTCGGTCGACGCCGACCCGCGCCCTCGTTTCGAGGTGCTCGTGATCGATGAGACCACGGCGCAGGATCGCGACGCGCTTCGGGCAGAAGGCCTCAAATTGCGCGGGCCCGCCGACGACTTCATTTACGACTACGTCGTGGTGCCCTCCGCCGACGACGCCGTCGCCGCGGTGCTCACGAACCCGAACATCCTCGCGGTGGTCGTGCGCCCCGGTTTCAGCGAGCGGACCCGTCAGAAGCTCAGCCGCGACCTGCACGACTCGATTCGTCTCGCTCGCGCCGAGGTCGTTCCGGGCTCGGCGCCCGCACGCAGCTCGCTCGCGTCGGTGCAGCGCGTGCTCGGCATCGCCGACACACTCGCGGCGATCCGCCCCGAACTCGACCTCTATCTGGTCGCGGGCGCACACATCGAAGACCTCGCGGGCGCGCTCACCCGCCGGTTCCGCCGCGTGTTCCGCCGTGAAGATCAGCTCGAGCTGCATCTCACACTGCTGCGCCGCATCTCGCACCTCTACGACACCCCGTTCTTCTCCGCGATTCAGGATCACGCCCGCCGCCCGGTCGGGGTGTTCCACGCGCTTCCCGTCGCTCGCGGCGGCTCGGTGGTGGCGTCGAAGTGGATTCGCGACCTCGCCGACTTCTACGGCCTGAACCTGCTGCTCGCCGAGACGAGTGCGACCTCGGGCGGCCTCGATTCACTGCTCGCGCCGGTGCGCACGCTCAAGAAGGCGCAAGAGCTCGCCGCTCGTGCATACGGCGCGAAGCATACGTTCTTCGTCACGAACGGCACGTCGACCGCGAACAAGATCGTGCACCAGGCGCTCACGGCTCCTGACGACGTCGTGCTCGTGGATCGCAACTGCCACAAGTCGCATCACCACGCGGTGATGCTCACGGGTGCCCGCCCGGCATACCTCGAGGCGTACCCACTGAACGATTTCGCGTTCTACGGGGCCGTGCCGATCGACCGCATCAAGCAGCTCCTACTCGATTACCGCGCTGCGGGCCGCCTCGACGAGGTGCGCATGATCACCCTCACCAACTGCACCTTCGACGGCATCGTGTACGACCCGGAGCGCGTGATGGCCGAGTGCCTCGCAATCAAGCCCGACCTCGTGTTCCTCTGGGACGAGGCCTGGTTCGCATTCGGCGCGTTCCACCCCGTCACTCGCCGCCGCACGGCGATGGCTGCCGCGAAGCGTCTGGAGCAGCAACTGCAGACCACAGCCCACGCCGCCGCGTACCGTGCGCAGCAGGAGCGCCTGTTCCTGATCGACGGCACGCCGGCGCCCGACGCGGTGTGGCTCGAAGAGCGGCTGATCCCGGCCCCGACGTCGCGCATTCGCGTATACGCGACCCAGTCCACGCACAAGACACTGACGGCGCTGCGCCAGGGCTCCATGATCCACGTGTACGACCAGGATTGGGTGCGCGACGCAGAGGAGCCGTTCCACGAGGCGTACATGACGCACACGTCGACGTCGCCGAACTACCAGATTCTGTCGTCGCTCGATATCGGCCGCCGCCAGGTCGAGCTCGAGGGCTTTGAGCTCGTGCAGCGTCAGCTCGATCTCGCGACCAGCCTGTCGCAGGCGATCGCCCGGCACCCGCTTTTGCGCCGCACCTTCCGCGTGCTCACCGCGCACGACCTCGTGCCCGCAGCGAATCGCGAGTCGGGCAGGCCGATGCCACTGCGCGACGGGCTCGCCTCGATGTGGCAGGCGTGGGCGACCGACGAGTTCGTCGTCGACCCGTCACGCATCACCATCGAGATCAGCCGCACCGGAGTCGACGGCGATACCTTCAAGCACGAGTACCTGATGGATCGCTACGGCATCCAGGTCAATAAGACGAGCCGCAACACGGTGCTGTTCATGACGAACATCGGCACCTCGCGCAGCGCGATCGCGTACCTCATCGAGGTGCTCGTGAAGCTTGCGGAGCGGTTCGAGGAGGATCAGGCCCAGCACGATCCCAAAGACCGCCCGGTCGTCGAGACCCCGATGCCCCCGCTGCCCGACTTCAGCGAGTTCGCCGCCGAGTACACGAATGCGGATGCACTGCCCGACGGCGACGTGCGCACCGCGTTCTTCCTCGGGCAGAAGCGCGGCGCGGTCGAGCACGTGCTGCCTGCCGAGTTGCGCGCCCGAGTCGAGCGTGCCGAGACCGACGGCGGCGACGCGCCGATCTCGGCCGGGTTCGTGACGCCGTACCCGCCCGGGTTCCCGGTGCTCGTGCCGGGGCAGGTCATCACCGGCGAGGTGCTCGACTTCATGGCGGTACTCGATACGCGCGAGATCCACGGATACGACGCACGCCGCGGCTACCGCATCCTCCGCCCGGAGGCGTGACCAGCGCCCCGCGCCGCCTAAGCTGGTGCGCATGAGCACCGCACCAGCTGAGACCGCCGCAGCCTCCGAACCCGTCGCCCTCACCACCGAGGCGGCCGCCGCCATCGCTCGCCTCACCGGCGTCGAGCGCCACGACATCGCGCTGACGCTCGGCAGCGGCTGGGGCAAAGCCGCCGACGTGATCGGTGAGACGGTCGCGGTGGTGCCCGCGGCCGAGGTGCCCGGGTTCCATGTCTCGGGCGTGCCCGGCCACTCGGGCACGCTGCGCTCCATTCGCCTTGCCAGCGGCAAGCACGCCCTCGTCATCGGGGCGCGCACCCACTACTACGAGGGTCGCGGTGTGCGGTCGGTCGTGCACGGCGTGCGCACAGCGGCGGCTGCCGGAGCGCAGATCATGATCCTCACGAACGGTGCTGGCGGCGTCGACCCGGCGTTCAAGGCCGGTGAGCCCGTGCTCATCAGCGACCACCTGAATCTCACCGCCGTGTCACCCATCGAGGGCGCCAACTTCATCGACCTCACCGACCTGTATGCCTCGCGGCTGCGCGACATCGCTCGCTCGGTCGAGCCGTCGCTGCAACAGGGCGTCTACGTGCAGCTGCCCGGGCCGCACTACGAGACCCCCGCCGAGATTCACTACCTGCGCACCATCGGCGGCCAGATCGTGGGCATGTCGACCGCGCTCGAGGCGATCGCCGCACGCGAGGCGGGCATGGAGGTGCTGGGCCTGTCGCTCATCACGAACCCGGCCGCGGGCATGGGGGATCCCCTGAGCCACGCAGAGGTGCTCGCCGAGGGCAAGGCGGCCGAGCCGCGCCTCGCCGATCTACTCTCGCGCGTCGTCGCGCAGCTGTAGGCCGCCCGGCTAGGCTCGGTGCAGCGCGTCTCGCGCGGTCACTCAAGGAGGAGCGCATGGAATCGGTCGACGTCGTCATCATCGGAGCGGGCTTTGCCGGTCTCGTGGCCGCGCGCGAGCTCGGGCGGGCCGGGCATTCGGTGATCGTGCTCGAAGCGCGCGATCGCGTCGGCGGGCGCACCTGGACCGACCACCGTTTCGGGCACGACCTCGAACTCGGCGGCACGTGGGTGCACTGGGTGCAGCCGCACACCTGGGCCGAGCTCACGCGGTACGAGCGCGACATCGAGCGCAGCCCGCGGGCCGACGAAGCCTACTGGCAGGGCGCCGATGGCACACCGCGCCAGGGCACGCTCGAGGAGTTCATGGCACTCATCGACGATGGCCAGCAGCGCATCATCGACGACGTGCGCGACGCGATCCCTCGTGGGGTCGCGCCCACGGTCGGGCCGATCGGCGACCTCGACGGGTTGAGTGTGCAGGATCGCATCGACACACTGGGGCTCGACCCCGAGGCGCGGGCGGCGAACGAGTCGGTCTGGGTCGGTCACGTCAACGCTCCGCTCGACACGGTCGGCCTCTCGAGCGCGCTGCGCTGGGTCGCGGCGACCGGGGGCCACTGGCAGCTCATGCACGAGGCCTCGGCCACGTATCGGGTCGTCGGCGGCATGAGCGCGTTCACCGCGGAGATCGCGCATGATGTCCCCGGCGAGATCCGGCTTGACGCAACGGTCGTTTCGGTGACCCAGGCCGACGGAGCCGCGACGGTAGAGCTCGCCGACGGCTCGCTGATCCGGAGCCGCCGCGTCATCAGCACGCTCCCCGCGAACGCCATCTCGACCATCGCGTTCACGCCTCCGCTGCCTGACGTCTGGCAGCGCCTCGGTGAAGAGCGCGTCGCGTCGCGCGGCACGAAGGCGTGGATTCGCGCGCGGGGCCACCTGCCGCGCTTCTTCGCCTACGCGAGCCAGCACGATCCGCTCTCGGTGCTCAAAGTCGAGTATTACGGCGTCGACGATGACGGAGACTTCACGCTGCTCGTCGCATTCGGCCCCGACCACGAGCGCATCGACCTCGAAGATCTCGAGGCCGTGCAGGCCGCGGTCGACATCTTCCGCCCCGGCATCACCGTCACCGGCGTCACGGCCCACGACTGGATGACCGACCCGCTCTCCCAGAACACCTGGATGACGCATCGCCCGGGGCAACTCACCCGTGACCTGCCCCAGCTGCAGGAGCCACAGGGGGCGCTGCACTTCGCGACCACCGACAACGCGAACCTCTGGGGCGGGTTCATCGATGGCGCAATCGAAAGCGGGCTGCGCGAGGCGCGGCGGGTGCGGCGGCAGCTCGCCGGCGGCTGACCGCGGGCGCTCCCCCGCCCGCGGGCACCGCTCCCGCGCTAGCCGGCCGCGTGCACCACGCGACCGTCGACGACGGTGAGCACGATCGGCAGCTCGGGCAGCGCGTCGACATCGGCCGCGACCGGGTCGGCGGCCCAGACCGTGAGATCTCCCACGGCGCCCGGCTCGAGTGTGCCGCGATCGGCGTGACCGCGAGCGCGCGCCGGCCACAGCGTGTATGCGAGCAGCGCTTCCTCACCGGTCAACCGCTGCGACGGCTCGAAGACGTTCGCCGACGGATCACCCGGCGTGTGCCGCCCGCGCGCCCAGGCCATACCGAGTCGCGGGTCGTACTGCGCCACCGGCCAGTCAGATCCGAGCGCGAGGGTGACGCCGGCGTCGAGCACGTCGCGCACGCGGTACCCGGTGTCGTGGCGGTCCGCGCCGAGACGCGTGGCCCAGCCGTCGCTATTGTCGGGCGCGCGCCACTGCATGTGGAGCGGCTGCATCGAGGCGGTCACGCCGCTCCCCCGCAGCTGCTCCACGTCGGCGTCTGAGAGCACCTCGAGGTGCTCGATCGTGTGGAACGGCAGCCCGGGCCGCTCGGGCAGCGTCGCGTAGACGTCGAGCACGCGGCTCACCGCGTAGTCACCGACGGCGTGCGTCGCGATGAGCATGCCCGCATCGTGGTAGGCCCGCACCACCTCGCCGTAGCGCTCCCACGACGGCCAGAACGGCACGCGCCCGTCACCGCACGCGTCGGGCGCGTGCAGCCACGCGGTGCCCGTGTCAATCACGCCATCGCTGAAGAGCTTGATGGCGCCGGTCGCCCACAGGCGGCCGGCGCGATCCTTCGCCCCGATCACGCGCTGCACGTCGGCGTCGGTGTCGCCCACCGCGTGCCAGTGGTGCACGGTGAGGCGGTGATCGAGCTCGCCCCGCTCTTCCAGCTCGGCGAGCAGATCGACCGTGCGATCCTTGCCGTCCATGATGGCGCCGCCCGTCAGCCCGACTGCCGCGAGCCGCCGGAACATGTCGCGCAGTGCGTCGCGCTCGTCGTCGTGGTCGGGCTGCGGCACGGCGTCGAACACGAGGTTGTACGCGGTGGGTTCGCGCAGCTCGCCGGTGGGGGTGCCGTCGGCGTCGACCACGACCTCGCTCGCGTCGTCGAATGCACGGGCACCCGTCACGCCGGCCGCGGCGAGCGCGGGAGCAGTCGCGAGCGCAGTGTGCAGGTCGTAGCAGATGAGCACGACGGGGCGGCCAGGGGCGGCGTCGGCGAGGAGGTCGCCGCGCAGACCGGTGTGCTCGAACGCCTCGTACTCGAGATTCCAGCCGCGCAGCCAGGCCCCCTCGGGCAGGCGCGCGTGCTCGGCGGCGATGGCATCGCGCAGCGCGTCGACGTTCTCGAGCCCGCCGAGGTCGATGCCGGCCGTGACCGAGGCGGCCCAGTGCGGGTGCGTGTGGGAGTCGAAGAGGCCGGGGGTGATGGTCGCTCCGGCGACATCGCGCACCTCGACGCCCAGCGACTCGGCGATCTCGGCGATATCGGCGTCACTGCCGAGCGCTTCGATGCGGCCGGCGCGGATCAGCAGGGCGGTGGCAGCGCCGTCGACGGCTCCGTCGAGTGCGGTCTGGGTGCGCAGGTGTGCGCCGATGAGGGCGAGGTCGCCTCCGTGGTGGTCCATGGTGCTCCGTTTCTGCGGGGACGTGGTTCAGTGCCGTCCGATCGCACTGTATCCGGAACGCGCTGGGGATGCCCCGTCGAAGCGCCGTGGATTCCAGTGCCGGTCGAACTCGGCGTCGGTGGCGGCTCCGGCGACGAGCGCGGCGAGGTGCTCCCCCATGAAGGCGGCGTACTTCGCGCCCTCCCCCGAATCGCCGCAGGCGAGCACGACGCTGGGGTGCGTGCGGCCGACCACGAAGTCGCCGTCGCCCGAGTCGGTCCAGGTGCACACCTGTGTTCCGAGCACGCGGGGCACGATGGCAGTGAGGTCTCGCGCGACCCGTGCGCGGATCGCCTCCGTGCGCTCAGGGTCGGCGGTGCGATCGAGGTCGTCGCCGAGCGACCCGCCGCGCAGTGCTCGGAGCGGGCGGTCGAGTCCGATCTTGTAGCCGCGCGCGCCGTTCGGCATCGCGTAGACACCGGCAGAATACGCACCCGCTGCGTCGGGGGCTGCGGGCATGCAATCGACGAGGCTCGGCAGGTCTGGGGCGGGGTGCGGTGCCTCGGCAGTGCCGGTCGCGAGTTCGGGATCGCCGACGTACACCACCTGCTCGATGTAGGGCGTGAGCGGCAGCGTGAGCTCGAGCCCGGGCAGCAGTTCGGCGGTTCCCGGCCCCGCGGCGAGCAGCACCTGGTCGGCTGACCGCTCGGTACCATCCGCGAAGCGCACGCGCGCCGACGACTCCCCCGGCACGACAGCGGTCACGCGGGTGTGGGCCAGGTACTCGCCGCCCGCGGCGATGAAGGCGTCGAGCGCGCCCGCGAGGAGCCCGTCGAGGTGCACGACCCCAGCTTCGGCGACCCAGAGCGCGTCGCGACCGTCGGGCCGCAGCCCGGGGAACACCTCCGCGACCCGGTCGGCCGCGATGCGCTCGACCGGCTCCCCGATCGCGGCGAGCGACGCCCCCACGTCGGCGAGGGAGGCCCCATCGCGCCAGAGCACCCCGGTGCGGCGAAACACCGGTGCCCCCAGCCGATCGCCGAGCCGTTCCATTGCGTCGCGCGCCGCGACCAACGACCGGGCGCGCCACGGTTGCGTGTCCGCGAGCCGCCACAAACGAGTGCTGCCTCCGGTGGAGGCCGACGGGTTGCCCGGCGCGAAGCGTTCGATCAGCGTGACGCGCCAGCCGCGATCCTGCAGCCCGAGCGCGGCTGGGAGGCCCCAGGCGCCCCCGCCGACGACGATCGCCGATCCCGAACCGACCGCAGTCACGATGTCAGTCGTCGATCGTCGTGAAGTGCTTGCGCAGCGGCTCATGGACGCGCCACACTCCGGCCCAACCAGAGGGCATGACCATGACGTCGCCGGGGCCGAACTCCTCGGGCTCGGAGCCGGCAACCTCGACCGTCACGCGCCCCGAGAGGATCGTGCACACCTCGGAGTAGCCGAGACGCTCGGCGGTGAAATCACCGGGCGTGCACTCCCACAGCCCGGTGCTGATGCGTCCCTCGGTCCAGACGTCGAGAAACGCCTCGGTCTGGCCCGCGGTGATCGCCGTAGGTTTCGGCGCGTGCTCGCCGAGGGCGATGGCGCCGGTGTCGTGTGCGGCGAGAGTGCGAACGGTGCTGGCAGTGCTCATGTGCGGGGTCTCCTGCGGTTCGAAGTGCGGGGTGGGATCAGTGCCGGCCGGTGACGACGTCGGCGATATGGGCGATGGGCGAGGTCTGCTCGCGACCCCCGAGCTCGGCACGATCGGCCATGCCATACGCCGCGTACAGCCCCTTCGTCGCCAACCAGCGCAGCGGTTCCGGCTCCCACTTGCGAACGCGGTGATTCACCCAGGGCAGGCCCGCGATCTCGGTGTCGTTGCCGAGAATGAGGTCCGTGATCGTGCGGCCGGCAAGGTTCGTCGACGTGACGCCGGTGCCGACGTAGCCGCCACCCCACGCGATCCCGGTCTCCCGGTCGAGACCGACGGTCGCCGCCCAATCGCGCGGCACCCCGAGCACGCCCGACCACACGTGATCGATCGCGGCACCCCGAGTGGCCGGGAAAAAGCGGTGCAAGATCTCGCTCAGCGTCTCGACGGTGACCGCCGGCGTCTGCCCGTCCGTGTCCGTCTTCGACCCGAACTGGTAGGGCACCCCGCGCCCGCCGATCGCGATGCGGTCGTCGGCAGTGCGTTGCGCGTACATGTACACGTGCGCGAAATCGCCCAGCACCTCGCCCTCGCTCCAGTGCAGCTCGTCCCACACCTCGCGAGACAGCGGCTCGGTCGCGATGAGCGAAGAGTTCATCGGCAGCCAGAGTCGGTGCAGGCCCTTCAGGTTCGCGGTAAAGCCCTCCGTAGCGCGCACGATGTACTCGGCCGACACCGTGCCGTGGGTCGTGCGCAGGCGGTGCGGCTCGATCTCGACGACGCGCGTGCGTTCGTAGATCTCGACCCCGGCCCGCTCCGCCGCCGCGGCGAGACCCGATGCCAGCTTCGCCGGCTGAATGCGCGCGCAGTGCGGGTGCCACACGGCCGCGCGGGTGTCAGCGACGTTGATCTTCGCCCGTGCCTCGGTCGCCTCCAACAGTTCGAGGTCGGTGTACTTCCACGACTGCTCCGACGCGGCGAACGCGCGGATGCGGGCTTCCTGAGCCGGCGTGTACGCCACATTGAACTCGCCGCCGCGCTTGATGTCGGCGTCAATCCCCTCCACCTCCGTCACGCGGATCACCTCGTCGACGGTCGCGTTCATGGCGCGCTGGAAGCGCTCGGCGGCGTCACGCCCGTGCGATTTCTCGTACTGCCCGCGCCCGCCGGTGATCGCGTTCGTGAGCCAGCCCCCGTTGCGCCCCGAGGCACCGTAGCCGGCGTGCCGCTGCTCGACCACCACGACCCGCAGGTCGGGGCGCGCCTGCTTCAAGTAGTACGCCGTCCACAGTCCGGTGTAGCCCGCGCCGACAATCGCGACGTCGGCAGTGAGATCTCCCGGGAGCTCCGGGCGGGGCGTAGGCTGACCGATCTGCTGCCACCAGTGCGAAACATTGCCGTTGATCATGGATATTCGGTCCTTCTGTATCAGTGCTGCGAAATCGCGGGGCCCGTTCGAGAACCGCGCGGAGTGAGTGGGGGCGCGCTACTGCGCGGCAGGGAAGACCGAGGCCGCTGCGGGATCCCAGCTCAGCCAGGCCGTCTCGTTCTCACCGTGCAACCAATCGAGGCCGCGCGCGCCGCGCACCACGCCGGTCGACTCATCGGGCAGCACGATCTCGTACTTCCACCCCGACCCGAGGTAGATGGCCTGCCGCACCGTCACCCGCACCGCGGGCCGCCCGGCACCGATCGCCTCCGCCGACGCGTGAAGCTCGCCGTGCTCGGGGCGCACGACCGTGATCGTCTGCCCGTCGTCGCTCGTGATCTTCGTCGACTCGCCGATGAACCCGGCGACGAACAGCGATGCAGGCCGCTCGTAGAGGTCTTTCGACGTGCCGACCTGCTCGATGCGGCCCTCGTTGAACACGGCGATGCGATCCGACAGCGTCAACGCCTCTTCTTGATCGTGCGTCACGAAGATGAACGTGCGGCCCACCTCCCGGTGCACGCGCCGCAGCTCGAGCTGCAACCGCTCGCGCAGCTGCTTGTCGAGCGCGCCGAGCGGCTCGTCGAGCAGCAGCACCTTCGGTTCAAAGACGAGCGCGCGGGCCAGCGCGACGCGCTGCTGCTGCCCGCCCGAGAGCTCCTTGGGGCTGCGATCCTCGTAGCCTTCGAGCCCGGCCGTGGCGAGCGACTCGCGCGCCCGCTTGACCGCCTCCGCCTTCGGCACCTTGCGCTGCTTCAGCGGGAACAGCACGTTGTCGAGCACCGAGAGGTGCGGAAAGAGAGCGTAGTGCTGGAAGACGATGCCGAGACCGCGCTTGTGCACCGGCACGTCATCCATGCGTGCGCCATCGATCTCGACGTAGCCGCTGGTGAGATCGGTGAACCCCGCGATGAGGTTCAGCGTTGTCGTCTTGCCCGACCCCGACGGGCCGAGGAACGTCATGAACTCGCCCGCCTGCACCTCGAGCGACACGTCGTCGAGGGCTATGGACTTCGGGTAGTGCTTCGAGACGCCCATGAGCGAGATCTCGGCACCGCGCTGGTTATGCTCGACGGCCACGGGATTTCCTTCCGGTCAGCACCAGCGCGCCGATGACGAGCACGGTGGTGAACACGAGAATGACGGTCGCTGCTGCCGCGAGCGTCGGGTCGGTATCGCGAGTGACACTCGCGTACATGAGAACAGGGAGTGTATTGAGGTACGGGCTCTTGATGAAGAGGGAGAGCACGACCTCGTCGAACGACGTCACGAAGGCGAACAGCGCCCCCGAGACGATGCCGGGCACGATGTTCGGCAGCGTAACGGTGAGAAACGTCTTGAGCTGCCCGGCACCCAGGCTGAGCGAGGCCAGTTCGAGACGGTCGTCAAACCCGGCGAACCCGGCCGTGATCGCGATCACGGTGAACGGGAGTGCGAGCACCGTGTGCGCCAGCACGAACCCGACGACCGTGCCGACGAGCCCGAGCTTCAAGAACACCGCGTAGATGCCGATCGCCACCACGATGCCCGGCACCACCATCGGGGCGAGGAGCCCGATGCGCAGCGTCGTCGACAAGCGCTTGTTCACGAGCGCCCGCAGGCCGAGCGCCGCGAGCAGACCGAGCACCGTTGCGAGGAGTGCGACGAGCAACCCGACGAGCAGCGAGTTCGACAGCGCGGAGGTCCAAGCACGATTCGAGAAGAACGACTCGTACCACTGCAGCGACCAGGAGTCGGGCGGGAAGACGAACGACGCCTTACCGGTGAAGCTCAGCGGGATCACCACGAGCGTCGGGGCAATGAGCCAGAGCGCGATGAGCGCGCTGAAGATCCACAGGATGACCCGCGTCGCGGGGTGCAGTTTGATCATCAGAACGCCTCCACCGCGAGACCGCGGCGCCGCGCCGATCTCAATATCAATCCCACGAGCCCGAGCAGCAGGAACGTCGCCATGAGCAGGATCACGCCGAGCGCCCCGCCTCGACCCCACTGCAGCAGGCTGCTCACCTGCGCGTAGATCGCCTGCGCGAGCATGCTGTCAGACGGTGAGCCGAGCAGCGCCGGGGTCACGTAGAACCCGAGCGACTGGATGAAGACCATGAGCGAGCCCGCGGCGATGCCCGGGATCGACAGCGGCACGAAGATGCGGAAGAACGCGACCGAGGGCTTGGCACCGAGCGAGCGAGCCGCGGTCACGAGGCGCCCGTCGATGCCGTTCATCACCGCGTAGAGCGGCAGCACCATGAACGGCATGAGCACCTGGCTGAGCCCGATGAGCACGCCCGTATTGCTGCGGATCAATTGGAAGGGCCCGAGGCCGAGCATCTCGAAGAACGAGTTCACGACGCCCGAATCCTGCAGCAGCACGATCCAGGCGAACGTGCGAATCATCAGCGACGTCCAGAACGGGATCAGAGAGATGACCACCAGCACCATGCGCGCCTTCGGGCCGACGACCGTCATCAGGAACGCGTAGGGGTAGGCGAGCAGCAGGCAGATCAGGGTCGCGAGGAACGCGTTGCCGAACGTGCGGCCGAGGATCTCGAGGTTCTGCGGATTCTGGAGCGCCCAGGTGTAGTTACCGAAACCGAGTTCGGGTTCGCTCACGCTGCGCCACATGCTCTCGAACACGGGATACGCGAAGACTCCGACGAGGAGCGCGTACGCGGGCAGCAGCAGAAGCAGCGCCCGGTAGGGTGCGCGCCGCGAAGTGTTCGCGGCGCGCACCACGGGGAGGTTCGTGGTGGTCACGGGTTACCAGCTCATCCCTGCAGCCAGGTCATCCAGCGCTCGAGCTCGGAGTCGTAGTTCTCAGCCCACCACTTCGCGTCGGTTGCGACCATCTGCTCGGCGATCGCGGGCTCGGTCGTCAGGAACTCTTTGCCGAGCGCGTCGAGGTTCGGCTGCGCATCGGTATTGACGGGCGAGTACGAGGTCAGCTCAGTGAGCTTCTCCTGCTGCTCCTTGCCGAGGTAGTAGTTCAGGAACGCCATCGATGCCTGCGGGTTCGCGGCACCCTTCGGCACACCCAGCGCCTCGGTGATCTGCAGCGCCTGGTTCCAGATCGGCTTGTAGTTCGCGCCGTTCGCCACAGCGGCGTAGCCGCGACCCGACCAGACGAGCGCCATGTCGGCCTCACCCGACTCGATCATCTGCTGCGACTCGGCGCCCGTCTTCCAGTAGATCAGGCTGTCACGGATCTTATCGAGCCCCTGGTAGGCGCGATCCATGTCGAGCGGGTACAGGTCATCGGGAGCGACCCCGTCGGCCAGCAGCGCGCCCTCGTAGACACCGGGCCCGATGTCTTCGAACCCCGCGATCGCCCGCTTGCCCGGGAACTTCTCGGTGTCGTAGAAGTCTGCCCAGCCGGTCGGAGCCGTTGGGTATTTGTCTGCGTTGTACAAGATGACGTAGCCGTACTGCATCGCCGGCACGTAGCAGTCGCCCACCAGACCCTCCGGCACCTTCGACACGTCGACGATGCTCGTGTCGATGTCTTGCAGCAGGCCGTCTTCGCCGCACTGCTTCTGCGCCCAGATGATGTCGGTGTCGACGACGTCCCAGGTCACGGCGTTGTTGTCGACCTGCGCTTTGACCTTCGCGTACTCCGTCGGGCCGTCCTCAAGGACGTTCGCGCCCGAAGCCTTCGCGAACGGCGTGCCCGCGGCTTCCATCTGGCCTTCCTGGAACACGCCGCCCCACGACACAAACGTGAGGTTGAGGCCATCGAGCGCGCCCTCCTTGACCACGCCGGCCTCCGCCGGGCCGTCACCGAGGTCGATATCGTCGGCCGGGCCGCCGGCGGAACAGCCGACGAGCAGCGCTCCCGCTCCGAGCAGCGCGACGCCGGTCGTGAACTTCCGAATGATTCCTGTCTTCATGATGTGGCCTCTCCATTGATGGTCATGTCGGTGCAGCAGGGGTGGTGCGGTCGTGCGTCAGTCGCCGTGTGCGTCCTCGACGGGGGTCGGCGGGCTGTTGATCCAGATCACCTTCGCCGGGGTCTCCGAGACGTTGGCGACGCGGTGCGGCACCGAACTCAGAAACTCGATCGAGTCGTCTTCGCGCAGGGTGTACCGTTCGTCTCCGAGTTCGAGCTCCACTTCGCCCGACGTCACGAGCAGGAACTCCTGCGATTGGCCGTGGGTGTAGGGGTCGGCGCCCGTGGAGCTCCCGGGTTCGAAGCGGCCGGCGTAGATTTCGAGGTTGCGCAGCGGCGGCAGCGAAACCACGAACTTGTCGGCGCCCTCGAGCGGATAGGTCGGGCGATCCGCCGCGCGCAGCACCCCGCGGGTGTGCACGAGCTTGTCGTCGAGCAGCTGGGCGGGCGAGACGCCGAGCGCCACCGCGATCTTGCGCAGCGATGCGACGCTGGCATTGGTGCGCGCATTCTCGAGCTGGCTGAGGAAGCTGGAGCTCACTCCGGCGGCTGCGGCGAGCGAGCGGAGGCTCATGCCTCGAACCTCTCGAAGCGCGGCAACTCGCTTGCCGAGTTCGAGCGCGTGATCTGACGTCATGGGTTCCTCCTCGAACCGCTGCACCGCATCGTCGCGGATACTGAACATAATGTTCAGTGACTTTCGCATCACTGTACAGTCGCGACTCCACTCCTGCAAGCACGTGATGCAAACGTGATGCGATCGCACTCTCAGATGTGAATTCGACGTGAATCGCGCGTATCATGGCGTGGTCTGCCACAAGCACACACGCCCGACGTCGCGCACTGAGCCTGATCCGGGACTGAGCTGCACGCACTTACGCAATCGCTCTGAAAGCCATACCGTGTCAGCCACCACTTCTTCCGCCCCGACGCAGCCGCGCAATACTCCGGCGCGCGTCATCCTCGCGAGCCTCGTCGGCACGACGATCGAGTTCTACGACTTCTACGTCTACGCGACCGCCGCCGTACTTGTGTTTCCGCACCTCTTCTTCCCGACCGGCAACGAGACGACGGCACTGCTCGCCTCGTTCGCGACCTTCGGCGCCGCCATGCTCGCGCGCCCCGTCGGAGCCATCTTCTTCGGGCACCTCGGCGACCGACTCGGCCGCAAGACAACCTTGGTCGCCTCGCTCATCACCATGGGCATCGCGACCTTCGCCATCGGCATCCTCCCCACCCACGCGCAGGTCGGGGCCTGGGCCGCAGCCCTGCTGCTGATCATGCGTCTCGCACAGGGGTTCGCCCTGGGCGGCGAGTGGTCGGGTGCCGCCCTCGTGGCGACCGAGAACGCTCCTGAAGGCAAGCGTGCCTGGTACGGCACCTTCCCGCAGCTCGGTGCCCCCATCGGCTTCATCATCGCGAACATGCTGTTCTTCGTGATCAATCACCTGCTCGCTGACCCGGCGAACCCCGGCCAGCCCTCGGCCGCGTTCCTCGAGTGGGGCTGGCGGATCCCGTTCCTGTTCTCTGCGGTCATGGTGATCGTGGGCCTCTGGGTGCGCCTGAAGCTCGTCGAGTCGAAGGCGTTCGAGCAGGCGAAGCAGACCGGCGAGGTCAAGCGCATGCCGATCGCCACCGCCTTCCGCTTCCATTGGAAGGGCCTGATCCTCGGCACCTTTGCGATGCTCGCGACCTACGTGCTGTTCTACCTCATGACGTCGTTCACCCTGACCTACGGCACCCGTCCAGGTGCCGAAGCCGCCCAGAAAGCGGCCGAGGCAGCCGGGACGCCCTTCGACGCTGCGAACTACGTGCCGGGTCTCGGCTACACCTACAACGAGTTCATCCTGATGCTCGTCTTCGGCGTGATCTTCTTCGGCATCTTCACGCTGGTCTCCGGCCCCTTCGCCGATCGCTTCGGTCGACGCAAGACGCTGCTCGTGGTCACCGCCGCGATCGTGGTGTTCGGGTTCACGTTCGTGCCGCTGCTCGGCGGCGGCAGCACCCCGCTCGTCATGTTCTTCCTGGCACTCGGCTTCACCCTCATGGGGCTCACGTTCGGGCCGATGGGCGCGTTCCTGCCCGAGATGTTCCCGACCAACGTGCGCTACACCGGCTCGGCCGTCGCCTACAACGTGTCGTCGATTCTCGGCGCCGCCCTCGCGCCCATCGTGGCCGTGTGGCTGTGGGGGCTCGCAGACGGAAGCCCGCTGCTCGTCGGCATCTACCTCTCGGCGGCAGCGCTGGTGACGTTCGTGTCGCTGCTGCTCACTCGCGAGACCAAGGGCGTCGATATCGAGGCCTGACCTCACCGCACCCCTGCGCGCGAGAACGCCCGCGGAGCCGCCGATCCGGTGGCCCCGCGGGCGTTCGTCATTGCGGATGCGGAACGCCGACTGTACAGTGAGCCGCACATCACTGAACAGAGCGTTCAGCGAAATGCGCCACGATTCAAGGAGGAATCGACATGCACGTCGTTGTCATCGGAGCCGGCCTGGCCGGCCTCACCACGGCCTGGGAACTCGAGAAGTCGGGGCACCGATGCACGGTGCTCGAGGCACGCGACCGGGTCGGAGGCCGCACCTGGTCCGAGCGACTCGGCAACGGGGAGATCACCGAACGCGGCGGCGAGTACATCTTTCCGACCGAGTTTCCCATCAGACGTTTGGCCGCAGAAGTCGGGGTTCCGATCCTCTCGCACAACGTGCGCTACGGCCGACGCACCGTCAACGGCCGCATCATCAACTTCGCCGAGCTCGGCGACACCACCGCGCGCGTCACCGCCACCCTGCAGCGCATGCTCGCCGATGGAGAGGAGCGGGTATCGCTGGAGCGCGCATTCGCTGAAGCCCTCGGGAACGAGTATCGGCTCGATCCGGTCTATCGCCGAATGACGACCTCTGCCGCAGCCGATCCATCGCGCGTGAGCGCCGAAGCCGTGCTGCTGCACGAGTCGTCGACGGTCGATGGCTACATCGAGGATGGGGGTCGCTTGGTCGGCGGCAATCAATCGCTGGCGATCGAACTTGCGCGTCGACTCGGAGACCGCGTGCGCCGCGAGCATCCCATTACGGGTGTGGAGCAGTCGGCGTCGGGAGTGCAGGTGCACCTCGCCGACGGGTCCCGCCTGGACGGCGACGCCGCGGTCATCGCCGTTCCACTCCCTGTGCTCCGCTCGCTCGATCTCGGCTTCGCGCTCCCCACAGACCAGCAGACAGCGCTCGACCATCGATTCATGGGCGTGGCCGCGAAACTCGGGGTGCCGTTGTCACGCGTCGATGACGACATCGCGCTCCAGAACCCCGATCACACCTGGTGGTCCTGGCGATCCCTCTCACAAGACGGCGAGCATCGTATCAACGCGCTCTCGTCGTTCGCGGGCGGCCCATTCGCGCTCGACGCGCTCGCTGTCGATCGCGGGCCGCAGGGGTGGACCGCGGCACTTCGCACCATGCGCCCCGAGCTCGAGATCGACGGAGAAGTGCTCTTGACCACCTGGGCCGACGACCCGTGGACGCAGGGCTCGTACACCGCGCCCGGCCTGGACTGGAGCGAATCCGATGCACGTGTCTTCGAACGAGCCGCCGGCCGCGTCGCCATCGCCGGCGAGCACACCGGCCTCGCGCAATCGCTCTCGGGCGCGGTCGCGTCGGGGTATCGCGCCGCCACAGCATTGAGCGTCGTTCTGGCCGAATAGTTCGACACAGACCCTCCGGGCCCGGAGCACCCAGTCAGGTGCCCCGGGCCCATTCTCGTGTGCGCACAGACCCCCCTATGCGGAACTTCGGAAGCCCCACCCCACCCCGGCGACGACATATGTTCGCACATTGGCAGGATCCGTTCGCCTCGCACGCCCCCAGACAATATTTGCGAGAGATCCGCGTCTTTCTGCCGGAAACGTGTTCGCAACACTCCCGACACCTTGCTGATGGTCAGACCATCACCTAGCATCAGTGATCGATGGTTTGACCATTGACCAACGAGCGATCGAGACGACTTTCCCGCCTCATCGAACAGCATTTCGCTTCGGCGACGGTAAGGAGTCCGACGATGAATCTCTTCAGCCTCATGCAGCAGCGCACCGCTGCATCCGGACCCGTTCGGGTCGGCGTGATCGGTGCCGGCAAGTTCGCATCCATGTTCCTCACGCAGGCCGTGGGCTCCCCCACGATCCACGTGGTCGGCGTCGCCGACATCAACGTCCCCAAGGCGAAGGCAGCGCTCGATCGCACCGGCTGGCCCGCTGAACGCTACGCCGCAGCGTCACTCGACGAGGCCGTGCGCACCGGCGGCACCGCCGTCATCGACGATTCGACGGCACTCATCACCCACCCCGCCGTCGAGGTCATCCTCGAGATCACCGGCAACCCGCTCGTCGGCACCTACCACGCCGTCACCGCGATCGACCACGGCAAGCACGTCGTCATGGTCAACGTGGAGGCCGACTGCATGGTGGGGCCGATCCTGCAGCGCCGCGCGCAGGAGAAGGGCGTCATCTACTCGATGGCGTACGGCGACCAGCCCGCCCTGATCTGCGAGCTCGTCGACTGGTGCCGCATGGTGGGCTTCGACGTCGTTGCCGCCGGCAAGGGCACCAAGTACCTCCCCGAGTACAACTACTCGACCCCCGACACGGTGTGGGACTACTACGGCTTCACCGACGAGCAGCTCGCGTCGGGCGACTACAACCCGAAGATGTTCAATTCGTTCCTCGACGGCACGAAGTCGGCGATCGAGATGGCCGCTGTCGCCAACGGCACCGGTCTGCTGCCGCAGGAAGAGGGCCTCCTCTTCCCTGCTGCCAGCAAGGATGATCTGCCCACGGTCTTCCGCGAGCAGGCACTTGGAGGCTCGCTGAGCCGCCGCGGCACGGTCGAAATCGCATCGAGCATGTACCGCGACGGCACCGAGGTGCCCGACAACCTGCGTTGGGGCGTCTACGTCACCTTCGAAGCGGTCACCGATTACGCCGTGCAGTGCTTCGCCGAGTACGGCGTGCACACGGATGCCACCGGCCGCTACGGCTCGCTCTACCGCCCGTACCACATGATCGGACTGGAGCTCGGCGTCTCGATCGCCGCTGC
Source organism: Leucobacter musarum subsp. musarum (assembly GCF_001273845.1). GTDB lineage: Bacteria > Actinomycetota > Actinomycetes > Actinomycetales > Microbacteriaceae > Leucobacter > Leucobacter musarum. The sequence goes on along the minus strand of NZ_JHBW01000066.1, from coordinate 118,656 downwards.
GGTGACTCGCGGCGAGGCCACCGGCGCACCGACCGGCTTCCGCGGCGACGTGGTCACGACGGCGAAGAGGGATCTGCGCGCGGGCGAAACGCTCGACGGCGAGGGCGGTTACACCGTCTTCGGCAAGCTCGCTCCCGCGTCGAAGTCGCTAAAGCACCACGCGCTGCCCCTCGGCCTCGCGCACGGTGCGAAGCTCATTCGCGACGTCCCGAAGGACGCGATCGTGTCGTGGAACGACGTCGAACTCGACGAATCGCAGTTCGCGGTGAAGATCCGTCGCCAGCTCGAAACCGAGTTCCGCGCCGAGCACGCCGCACTGAACACCGCTGCGAACTAGTCGCGATCCGAGCGTTGACTACGATGGATTCGCGAACGGTTGCCACTTTCGGCAACCAGAAATCGAAGGAGTCCCTGCGTGGCCGACGCGAACGATGGATGGGAACCAGTTCAGCGCATCCGCACCTACGAACAGGTCATGGGCCAGATCGAGGAGCGAATTCTCGACGGGCGACTGAAGGCAGGAGACCGGCTCCCCAGCGAGCGGGAGCTGGCCTCCTCCCTCGGGGTCTCTCGGCCGTCGCTGCGGGAGTCGCTCCGGGTACTCGAGGCGCTCGGGGTCGTCGACATCCGCCGCGGTGGAGCCGACGGGGGTGCGGTGCTCGAGGGTTCCCCGGGCGGTGGCCTGGTGAACCTCCTCAAACTGGAGATCGCGCTCGCGCACTTCAGCTGGCAAGAGATTCTCGAGACCCGCATGACTCTCGAGTCGTGGAGCGTGGAGGAGGCCGCCTATCGCGCCGAAGACGCTGACCTCGACGAGCTCGCCGCGATCCTCGACCAGATGGACAGCAGCGACATCGACTCGGCCGAATTCAACCGGCTCGATGCCCTGTTCCATCTGAGAATCGCCCAGTCCGCGGGCAATCGTCTCACCGCTCACTTCATGGGCTCGCTGAGATCGGCCATCCACCTCCAGATGGTCGAGGTCTACGCACAGCTCGAAGATTGGCGGCACACCGCCAAGACGGTCCGGTCGGAGCACCGGGCCATCCTCCAGGCCATCACCGATCGTGACGCGAACGGGGCTAAACAGCTCGTTCGCCGCCACATCGCAGATTTCTACAATTTCAACCTTCGTGACGAGGGCGCCTCCCTGACGTGAGTCAAGCGGTCGGCGCCTGTACTGCACAGGAGCCGACCGGCTCACTATCAAAGGAGATACCGAATGACCGCCACCACGACCACCGCGCCAGCGCGCGATCGCGCACGCGACGGTTCGCCCGACAAGATGCGCACCGCGATCGGCAGTGCCGTCGGCACCACGATCGAGAACTACGACTTCCTGGCCTACGGCACCGCCGCCGCGCTCTACTTTAACGACGCCTTCTTCCACTCGGAAGATCCGGTCATGGGTGTGCTGCTGGCCTTCGGTACGTTCGGGATCGGCTTCGCCATGCGCCCCCTCGGCGGCCTCATCGGCGGCTACCTCGGCGACCGCATCGGCCGCAAGCCGGTGCTCGTCGGCGCGCTCCTGCTCATGGGCATCTCGACGGTGCTCATCGGTGTGCTGCCGACCTACGCGCAGGTCGGCCTCCTCGCTCCGATCCTCCTCACCCTCATCCGCGTCATCCAGGGCATCGCATTCGGTGCCGAATGGGGCGGCGCGATCCTGATGACGTTCGAGCACGCACCGTGGAAGAAGCGCGGCAAGTACACCGCCATTCCTCAGGCCGGTGTGCCGCTCGGTCTGCTGCTCGCAAACCTCGTCTTCCTGTGGTCGTCGACGCTCGACAGCGAGCTCGCCTGGCGTCTGCCCTTCCTGCTCTCGGCCGTACTCATCATCGCCGGCCTCATCATCCGCGCCAAGGTCTCCGAATCCCCCGAGTTCGAAGAGGTCAAGGCCGCCGGTGAGACGGTGAAGAACCCGATCATCGAGGTGTTCCGCAAGGACTGGCGCACCGTGCTGCGCGTCATTGCACTGCGCCTCGCCGAATCGGGCGGCTTCTACGTCATCGTGACCTACATGCTCTCGTACCTGACGAGCGGCGATCAGCCCATCACCGAGCGCGCGACCGCCCTCACCGGCCTCATCATCGCCGCCGCACTCGGCCTCGGCACGACGATTCTCTTCGGTGCGCTCTCCGACCGCGTCGGTCGCCGTCCGGTCTACATCTTCGGCACGCTCGCGCTGATCGCCTTCGCGTTCCCGATGTTCTTGCTCGTGAACACCGGCATTCCCTACCTGATCGTCTTCGTCTACGTCTTCGGCATGGCGATCGTGCACGATTCGCTCGCCGGCACCCAGGGCGCCTGGTTCTCGGAGCTCTTCAACGCGAACACCCGCACCTCGGGCGCATCGATCGGCTACCAGTTCTCGGCAGCCATCTCAGGCTTCATCCCGATGATCGCCGCGGCCATCGCCATTCCCCTCGGGTGGGGCGGCGTCGCGCTCGTCTACGCCGGCTGCGGTGTGCTCGGCCTCATCGGTGCGCTCGTCACCAAGGAGACCTGGGGCAAGCGCGAACGCGCTGAAGTCGACGCCATCATCGCGGGCAAGTAGCCCGATCCCCCTGGTGCGGAGCGGGCAGGCTCCGCACCAGGGCCCTCAGGCGCGGGAATGCACCCGGCCGCTTCCGCCTCGGGCATCCCCGAGGCGGTATTCCGCACCCCAGCAGCGAAGAAGGACCCCATGAAGACCATCGTGCTCGACGACGACCCGACCGGCACGCAGTCGGTGACCGACGCGACCGTTCTGCTGCAGAGCGACGCCGACGCGATCTTCGACGTGCTGTCGAGCGAAGACGCGGTGTACGTGCAGACCAACAGTCGCGCGCTGCCCGAGCACGAGGCGGTCGCATTCGTCGAGCGCGTGCGCGCAGATGGACTCGCCGCGGCTGAGCGACTCGGCGTCGATGTGCGATTCGTGCTGCGCGGCGACTCGACGCTGCGGGGTCACGTGTTCGCGGAGACCGAGGTGCTGCTCGACGATCGCTCGGTCGTGCTCTTCGTCCCGTCGTTCCCCGATGGCGGGCGCACGACGCTCGACGGCGTGCACTACGTGCGCATCGACGGCATCGATGTGCCCGCTCATGAGAGCGAGTACGCGGCAGACCCCGTGTTCCCATTCTCGACCGGTGTGCTCGCCGACTACGTCGCCGAAAAATCATCGCGCCCCGCGGTGGGAGCCACACTGTCCGACGTCCGAGAGGGCCGCTTCGCCGACATCCTCGCTTCGGCCGCCCCCGGCTCGGTCATCGTTCCCGATGCGGTCACCAATGACGACATCCACCGCATCGCCCTGGCCGCCGACGCCGCCGCCCGCGCGGGAACCCGCATCGTGGTGCGCTCGGCGTCACCCCTCGCCGCCGAACTGGCCGGCGTGGTGAGCGCCGGGCTGCTCCAGACGCCGATCGAGCGCGAACCGGGCAACGTGCTGCTCGTCTGCGGATCGCACACCGATGGTGCGAGTGCGCAGATCGCCGGCGTGATCGAACGCTTCGGCGATCCCGCAATCGTGTCGACCGAACTGGCGCTCGATGACGCCGCCGCGGCCGGTCACGCAGCCGCTGCCGCAGCCGAGTCAGCGCTCGCCACTCGACCGCTCGCGTTCGTCATGACCGAGCGCAAGCGCTCCGCGGCGCACGGTACGCTCGATCACGGCGAGCGCGTCATGGCAGCGCTGACGACCGCCGTCGGCGACCTGCAGCCGCACGTCACCACGGTGATCTCGAAGGGCGGCATCACCTCAGCTGAGGTGGCGACGAGCGGGCTGGGGGCCCGGCGCGCACGCGTGCTCGGCCAGGTGCTCCCCGGCATCTCCGTGTGGCAGATGACCGGCCGCGACGGGCGCAGCCTGCGATATGTGGTCGTGCCGGGCAATGTCGGCGGCCCCGACGCGCTGCTCGACGTGCTCGACGCGGTCGGCCTCCACGCGTGAGGGCTCGCCTAGACGACCTCGCGCGGGCGGCGATCGCTGACCACGGAGCGCTCGGCGCCTACACCTGTTACGACCTCGCCACCGCAGATGCGATCATCGGCGGTGCCGAGCGCGCGGGCCTTCCCGTCGTGCTGCTCGTGCCTCCCGTCGCCGCCGGGCGAGCGCGGGGCGCGGCGCTGATCTCCGCTCTGCGCGGCATGGCGGATGCCGCGTCGGTCGCGGCCTGCGTGCAGTTGGATCACGCGACTGACGCCGATCTGATTGTGCGATCCGTCGCTGCGGGAGCCGACGCGGTGCTCGTCGACGGCTCCGCCCTGAGTACCGCCGAAAATGCCGCCTTCGTCGCTGAGATGCGGTCACGACTGCCGCACCATACGGTGATCGAGGCCGAGCTCGGCGCGCTCGCCGGTGATGAAGATCGTGCGGTCGCGCTCGATGCCGACGCGTCGGCGTTCACCGACCCTGCTGAGGCAGGGCGGTTCGTGGCGCAGTCGGGAGCCCAGTTGCTCGCGGTGTCGATCGGAAACGTGCACGGCGCGTATCGCGGTGCACCGCGCATCGAGCACGATCGCCTTGCACGCATTCAGCAGGCCACCGAGGTGCCGCTGGTGCTGCACGGCGCATCGGGTATCTCGACGGCCGACCTGCGCGCCGCGGCGGCTCGAGGCGTGGGAAAGGTCAATATCAACACCGAGCTGCGCGGGCGCCTGCTCGACGCCGTGTCAGCCGCACTCGCCCCCGCGCGCCTCGCCGGTGACGACGTCGCCACCCTCACCGCCGCGGCGGCCGAAGCCGTCTCCGCATTCGTCGCGGAGTCGCTGACGGCGCTGCGCACACCACACCTCAGCACCCCATCAGGAGCCCACTGAAATGACCGTCATCGTCACTGCCGTCTTCCACCCCACCCCCGGCCGCAAGTCTGATCTCGTCGCTGCGATGCAGCGCGGCATCGCCGCGGTGCACGATGAGCCGGGGTGCGAGCTCTATGCGATTCACGATGCCGAAGACGGCACCGTGACCATGCTCGAGAAGTGGTCGAGTGCCGCGGAACTCGATGCGCACGCGACCGGCGCAGCAATCAGCGTGCTCAACGCCGATATCGAGGGGCTGCTCGAGCGCCCCGTCGTGGTCACGCGCATGACCGCGCTGCCGAGCGGCGGAGCCGCCGGAACGCTCTGAAGCGGTGAGGCGCTAGCGCTCGCAGGCGCAGCGCTGGTCTGCAGAGAACCCGGCGAGCGCCTCTTCGATGTGCAGGCCGCAGCCCTGCCACGTCACCTTGCTGCACGTCGAGCAACGGATCGGTGAGCACATGGGCGATTCCTTTCGTCGGTCACTGCGCCGCGCGGCGCCGTGATTCCATTTTCGCACGCGGAGCAGAGTGGTAGCTTGAACTCGGTATGCACCGGGTGAAGGGAGACGCCGCATGAGGCAGTCGGGGGCAGGATCGCGGCGCCGCGAGGCACGTGATGCCGAGGGCGCGACGCGCTCGTCGAACGAGACGAACGCCGCACTCGAGGCGCTGATCGCCGAGGCGACGACCTGGGCGGAGCACGACATCGACGCGGGCACACGGGCCGAGGCGCGCGGCCTCGTGGAGCGCGCATCCGCCGGTTCGGCCGAGGCCGCCGCCGAGCTCGAAGCCGCGTTCGGTGGTCGGCTTGCGTTCGGCACCGCGGGGCTCCGCGGGCCTCTCGGCGCCGGCCCCAAGCGCATGAATCGAGTCGTCGTCTCACAGACGAGCGCTGGGTTTGCCGCGTACCTCCGCGATGCGGCGGCTCGACGCGGCTCGGCCGACGCACCCTCCGTGGTCATCGGGTATGACGGTCGCGTGGGCTCCGCGATCTTTGCGCGCGACGCCGCAGAGGTCATGAGCGGTGCGGGTCTGCAAGTGTATCTGCTGCCCGAGGCCGGCCCGACGCCGCTCACCGCGTTCGCGGTGCGGCACCTCGATGTCTCGGCGGGCATCATGATCACCGCGAGCCACAATCCGCCGCGCGACAACGGCTACAAGGTGTATCTCGGAGATGATGACGCCGGATCGCAGATCGTGCCCCCGACCGACGCCGCGATCGCAGCGCACATCGATCGCATCGCGCGGCGCCCCGTCGGTGAGCTGCCGCGTTCGCTCGGGTATTCGACGCTGGGGCCGGGCGTCTCTGACGCTTACGTTTCAGAGACCGCGGCGGCAGTGCTCGCCGGGCTGCCTCAGCGCCCAGATGCCCCCGGCATCGCGCTGGGCTCCGACACCGATCTGCGCATCGTGTACACAGCGATGCACGGTGTCGGCGCCGCCGTCGCACAGCGGGTATTCACCGCGACCGGCCTTCCCCGTGTCATCCCGGTGATCGAGCAGTTGCACCCCGACGGCGCATTTCCGACCGTCGACTTCCCGAACCCCGAAGAGCCGGGCGCGCTCGATCTGGCGACGCGCACGGCACGTGCAGCGCAGGCCGACCTGATCGTCGCGCACGACCCCGACGCCGACCGTCTGGCGATCGCAGCACCGCGTTCCGATGATCCGTCGGGCTACCGCATGCTGACGGGCAACGAGCTCGGGCTGCTGCTCGGCTGGCGGGCGGCCGAACGCGCCACGACCGCTGCCGCGCAGCTCGGAACGACGGCGCAGGGCGCGCTCGCGTGCACGATCGTGTCGTCGCCCGCACTGCGCGCGGTCGCCCAGGCGTACGGGCTCGACTACGCAGAGACGCTGTCCGGGTTCAAATGGGTCTCACGCGTACCGGGCCTGATCTTCGGGTTCGAAGAGGCCCTCGGCTACCTCACCCACCCGCGCACGGTGCGCGACAAAGATGGGATCTCGGCGAGTGCCGACGCAATCGCCATGGCGCGCGAGCTCGCCGCCGCGAGTCGCACGATCTGGGATCTGCTCGACGACGCCAGCGAGCGGTTCGGTCACTTCGCCAGCGGGCAGGTCACGCTCCGACTGCCGTCGATGCCGGCGGCCTCCGCGCTCACCGCGCGCATCCGGCAGCACCCGCCGACGGCCTTCGGCGGCGTCGCCGTCACGGCGGCGCACGACCTCCTGACTCCCGGCGCGGCCGAGGTTCCCGCCGACGTGCTCCGCTACGATCTCGCCGACGGCTCGCGCGTCATGATCAGGCCGAGCGGCACGGAGCCGAAGCTCAAGGTGTATCTCGACACGTTCAACGAAACGGGGAGCGCACGCGAGCGCCGCGGCGCCGCCGAACGCTCACTCGCATCGCTCGAGGTGGCGGTACGCGAGCTGCTCGAGCAGTTGCAGTCGGAGCCGGCCGGATCATGATCGACCGCTGGGCCGATACCGACGCGGCAGCACTGCTGCGTTCGCCCGCCCCGAGCGACGACAAGTACCGCCGCGGTGTGCTCGGGATGCGCACGGGTGGCGCGCAGTACCCGGGTGCAGCGGTGCTCGGAGTATCTGCCGCCTGGCGAGCCGGGGCGGGCATGGTGCGCTACGCGCCTCCGGTCGATGAGGCATCCGCTCCCTGGGGTCTGCCATCGCCCGCGGCCGCCGTGCTCGCTGCACAACCCGAAACCGTGTTCGGTGCGGCGACCGGCCGACCATGCGACGCATGGGTGATCGGGTCGGGCACCGACGCACACACTCGGTCGGCGGCGGAAGACGACGAACTGCGTTCCCTGCTCGGTGGCGATGCGCCGCTCGTCATCGACGCCGGCGCGCTCGACCTCGTGCCCGGCGTCGAGTCAGGTTTCGAGCCAGACCTCGCGCCAGATCTCGTGCCAGATCTCGTGCCAAAGACGCGCGGCACTCGCGCTGCGGCGATCCTGACCCCGCACGGAGGCGAATTCGAGCGCCTCTGGCGCGCGAGCGACGTGGGAGCACTCCCCGATGCGTGGGACGCTCGCGGGCTCGATCTCGCGCTGCGCAGCGAGCTTGCCGCGCGGCTCGCTTCCGCGCTCCGGGCGACCGTGCTGCTCAAGGGATCGGTGACGATCTGCGCGACTCCGGGCGGCTGGGTGCGCCGCATCGGCCCCGCCACCCCGTGGCTCGCCACGGCGGGTACCGGAGATGTGCTCGCGGGCGCGCTCGGGGCCCTGGTCGCGGGTCACGCATCGGCGGTGCGGGCGAACCCCGAGCTCTTGGGGCCGGTGGGGGCCACCGCCGCGCTGCTCCACGATCGCGCCGCGCGTATCGCCGCGTCTGATCGAGGCGAATCGGGCGTCGGCGCGGGTCGCCCCATTACCGCCTCCGACGTCGCGGCGGCTCTCCCCGACGCGTGGACGGAACTCGCACACCCCCAGAGCCGCTAACGGCCCGCACCGCACGCCCTCCGGAGGGGGCGTCAGTCGTCGATGGCGATGCGGCCGGCGATGAGCGGGCGCACCGGCGACGCCGAGGCACCGAGTTCGACCGCGGAACCGAGCGATTCGAGCCCGCGCGCCAGGCGCCCAGCGTTGTCGCAGGCGGCGATGAACAGCGGGTCGCCGGCACGCACTCGGTCGCCGGGGCGCACGAGTACCTCGACGCCGGCCGCATGGTCGACCGGGTCGCCGGGACGGGCTCGCCCGGCGCCGAGGCGCCACGCACCGACCCCGACCGCGCGCGCGTCGACGCGCTGCACCACCCCGTCGGCCTCAGCACGAACCACGTGCTGCTCCTGCGCTGCGGGCAAGGGCGCATCGGGGTCGCCGCCCTGGCCGGCGATGAGTGCTCGCCACGCGTCCATCGCACGACCGTCGGCGAGGGCCGGCGCCGGGTCGACATCGGGCATCCCCGCGAGGTCGAGCATCTCGCGAGCCAGCGCCAGCGTGAGTTCGACCACATCGGCCGGGCCACCGCCCGCGAGCACCTCGACCGACTCACGCACTTCGTTCGCATTGCCGACGGCCCGGCCGAGCGGGGTATCCATGTCGGTGAGCAGCGCCACGGTGCGCAACCCGGAGTCTTCGCCGAGCCGCACCATGGTCGTCGCCAATTCGCGTGCGTCAGGCACGTCCGGAAGAAACGCACCCGAACCGAACTTCACGTCGAGCACCAGCCCGCCGGCCCCCTCGGCGATCTTCTTGCTCATGATCGACGAGGCGATGAGCGGCACCGCCGCGACGGTGCCCGTGACGTCGCGCAGGGCGTACATCTTGCGATCCGCCGGTGCCAGCCCCGAGCCCGCAGCGCAGATCACGCCTCCGACGTCCGTGAGCATCCGCAGCATCTCTTCGTTCGAGAGTGCCGCCTGCCAGCCGGCAATCGATTCGAGCTTGTCGAGGGTGCCGCCCGTATGCCCCAGCCCACGACCCGAGAGCTGCGGCACCGCCACCCCGAGCGATGCGAGCAGGGGCACCAGCGGCAGCGTGATCTTGTCGCCGACACCGCCCGTCGAATGCTTGTCGATCGCCGGTCGGCCAAGACCCGTGAAATCCATGCGCTCACCGCTCGCGATCATGGCGGCCGTCAGCGAGCGGATCTCGTCGCGCTCCATGCCCTGAATCACGATGGCCATCAGCAGCGCGCTCATCTGCTCGGGCGCAACAGCTCCGCGCGTGAACGCATCGACCACCCAGTCGATCTCGTCGGTCGCGAGTGCCCGACCGAACCGCTTCGCGGTGATCAGGTCAACGACGTCATGCGGCTCGACCGCACGCTGAGCAGAGGCGAGTTCAGTCATGTTTCCAGGGTAATCGCGGGGCCCGGCGACGCGCCCGAGGTCGTTGCGACGCGATGCCCCGCAACGACCCGCACTCCCCCGAGCAATCGAGCCCGGTTCCCGCACTGGGGTATGGGGGGGGACAGGCGGGAACCGGGCTCGGAAGTAACACGCGGAAGGGCACGAAACGTGACGCGCGCATACGAAACTTTTTTGGAGGAATCTGCAGCGGCATGTGGAACGCACAGAAAGAGCGCATACTAGTGAGTGGGGGTTCGCCGCGCATGGGGCGCGGCGATATGGAGCAGTGCGTCGAACGCGCGCTTCGATAGGGGATGAACAGCGAAGGACCCCGATGCCCCGATCAGCGCACACTGGTCGCTCCGATGCGGAGCTGCTCGACGCGACACGCGCCGGCGATACCTCGGCCTTCTCCGTGCTCTGGGAACGGCACAGCCGCGCCGGGCTCGTCGCAGCGCGACACTTGGGCACCCCCTCGAATGCGGACGACGTCGTTTCCGAGGCGTACCTCCGCATCATGGAGCTCACGCTCGACGGGCGCGGCCCCCGCGGCTCCTTCCGCCCGTATCTCTACCGCACCATCCAGTCGATCGCCGTCGACCACTGGCGGCGCCCCGAAGACGCCGCCGAGAACCTTGATGTCATTCCCGATCTCACGGAAGCCGGCCCGTGGGAAGACGGCGCGTTTGACCGCAACGCCGCCGCACGCGCATTCGCCTCGCTCTCGGAACGCTGGCAGTCGGTGCTCTGGTACACCGAGGTCGAAGGGTTGCCGCCGCGCGAAGCGGCGAAACTGATCGGCATCTCGCCCAACGGCGTCTCCGCGCTCGCCAAGCGGGCGCGCGAGGCGCTCCAGTCGGCCTGGGTCGACGAGCACATCAATCGCGAACTCGCCGAGGCGGCCTGCCAATCGACGCTGTCGCACCTGCAGCGCTACCAGCGCGGCAAGCTCACTGCCGCGCTGAGCCGCGAGGTCGAAGCGCACCTCGACACCTGCGCTGCCTGCGCGGGAGCGGCGGCAGAACTCAGCGGCCTCAATCGTCAGCTCGCACTCGTGCTGGCCGGGGCCGTGCTCGGCGGCGGCTCCGTCGTCACATTCTTGGGCGGTGTCGGATCAACGGCCCCCGCGGGCGCCACCGCGCTGATCGATGGTGCCAACGGAGTCGCTCCGATCGACCCGGGCTCGGGCAGCGCTGCGGGTTCGGGGTCGGGGAGCGCTGCAGGATCAAGTTCGGGTGCGGCCGCAGGCTCAGGCTCGGCGGCTGCCGGAGGCGGTGCCGCAGCTGCGGCCGCCGGAGCCGCGGGCGGGGTGCTCGGCGGAGTTTCAGGGATGGTGCTCGCCGCAGCCGTCGCGGGTGCGCTCGTGATCGGTGGCGGCGCGATCTGGATCACGAATGCCGTGCAGAGTGGATCGGTGTCGACCGAGGTCGCCGCGTCTGCAGCCGAGCCTGCGCCTCCCTCAGATACGGCGCCGAACAACAGCGACTCGTCGAAGCCCACGCGCGACTCCGTCACCACGAAACCGGTCAAGCCAGCCCAGGAGCAACCTGCGACGCCCGTTCCGGTACAGTCGGCAGAGGAGCGCCAGCAGTCCATCCCGACGCGCACTTCAGACGGTTCAGAAAACACGGGCAGCTCCGGAAGCGCGAGTGCGAACGGCAACGACGCATCGGTCACTGCGAATACCTCAGCCGCAGCGTCAGCTGCAGCATCGGCATCGGGCGCTGCACACGGCAACGCTGATGGGTCTGACTCAGGTGCGGGTGCAGCGAGCGGAAGCGGGAGCGACGCCCGCAGCTCGGGCAACGCGAACGCAAGCGGTGCATCCGCGAATTCCACGGCAAACGCATCCGCTTCATCTCACTCAACGGCAGACACACGGGCAAACGCCACGTCCGCAGCGAGCTCGACCGCGCAGGCGAACGCTGCGGCTGACGCCAGCGCGGACGCGAACGGCACGGGTACTTCCGGAAGCGACGGGGCAAGCGCCGACACCGAAGCCGACAGTTCAGGCGACGCCGCGAGCGACGGTGCCGCCGTCGACGCCGATGCGAACGCTCAGGCGGAAGTCGAAGCCAATGCCGACGCTCAAGCTGAGGTCGACTCCGATGCTGAGACCAATGCTTCGGGTACTGAAATTCCCGGAGGCGCCACGATCGCTCCAGAAGTGCAGAGTTGGTCCTTCTGCGGCACCACCAATCACATCTCTGTCTCCGGGTACTCCGCACAAGCGGGAACACTCCGCGTCATCTATCCGCTGATTCCCGAGGCCGAATTTGGGTTCTACCTCGATCCTCCGGTTCCGACCGCAGCAGCGTCTCAGTGGAGCTCGCCGCCGCTCGCATACGAATTCACACCTTCGGTTCGAGACTCTCTCACGTTGTATGTGCAGCTCTTCAGAGACAACGCAGCTCCCTCAGCTTGGGTGCCGATCGACCTCTCGCAGAACGAAGTCGAAACCGCACCGTACTGCCCCGTGCCGTAACTTCCTCACCCGGAACGGGTCACTTCAGGGCGAGATCCTTCGCGAAGCAGCGGCTGACCACGGCGTCATCGTCGTACGGACCGAACCGTTCGACGGCGCGCCATCCTTCGCGCTCGTAGAGCGCAATCGCGTCGGGCTGCCGAAACCCGGTCTGCAGATGCACGACTCGGTAGCCGAGGGCGGCGGCGTGATCCTCCACAGCACGCAGTAGGCGACTCGCGAACCCGAGCCGTCGCCCGTGCGCGTGCACGAACACCCGCTTCACCTCGGCGAACTCGCCCGTGCACTTGAGCGCCGCCGTACCCACTGGCTCGCCGTTGCGCAGGGCGAGTACCGTGGCGACGATGTCAGCGGCATCGACCGGAACTGGGGCGCGCTGGCCGATGGACTCCGCGTAGCGTGGGCCGACCTCGGCACTCATAGCCTCGTGCAGCGCCACGACTCGGGGGTCTGCCCACTCGACATCGATCAGTTCGATGCGCGGCTCATCGAACTCCGCAGTACTCGGCTGCACGGTTGACAGGGTCACAATCACTCCTCACGCTCGCGTGAAGCCCAGCGTAGGCCGACCTGCCGCGACACTTCGTCGCGCTCGCAACGCGACGTCACACGTCGACGGAGTGCGCGGGGAACCCCTCCGGCGGCAGGCCGAGCTCATGGTCGAGCCCGGTCGCGATCCACGACGACGTAAGCAGCAGGGTGCGGCAGATCAGATTGAACCAGATGAGCAGACCGACGAAGACCGCAAAGGTGGCGAGCAGCGGATTGCTGGTCGTGCCCCCGATCGCAACGCCGCCCACGATCTTGAGCGCCAGCAGCACCAGCGCTCCGAGGGCGCAGCCAGCGATCAGGCGCCACCGGGGCACCCGCACCTCGGCCAGGTAGCGGTGCATCGCGAGCAGCAGAATCACATCGAACACGTAGACCGCCCCGAAACGTGCGAGCGTGCCGAGGGTGCCGAGCAACCAGTTGTCAGCGCCGGCTCCGATCCAGGTAAAGAACTGGTCGGCAAGATTCGAGCTCAGCACAGCGAGCGCGGCCGAGACGAGGATCGCCAGGAAGAAGATGATCGCCAGCACGAAATCGCGCAGCTTGAGCAGCACCGGGTTGCGGTACTGCCGCACCTCGAGCCCGAAGATGATGCGTATGGAGCGGCGCGTACCCGTGAACCAGTTCAGCGCGACCCAGAGCAGCACCGCCCCGGCGATCGCGCTCGCCCAATCGAGCGTGCGCGCGCTCATGAGCTCGGTGATCGGTACGACGCCGACACCGTCTTCGCCGACGAGACCGGGAATGAACAGGTTGATCTGCTCGATGACCGAGTCGAGCAGCTCTGGTCGGCTGCGCAGCGTGATGCCGAAGACGCCGAAGCCGAGCCACAGCGCGGCGAACACGGCGAACAGCGCCTGGTAGCTCATGCCGCCGGAAAGCACGACGCCGCCGACATCGGAGAAATGCAGATAGGTGCGCACGGGCCGCAATCGCTGCACCCAGCCCCAGCGCGCACTCCACTGTCGACGCCCGCGCCCAACGGCTGCGGAAACGCGAGACGCCCCGCTCTCCTCCGTGACGTCGGAGGAGTTGCGGGGCGTCGTCATGCAGCCACTGTATCCAAGGCGCAGGCCTCGGCGCGGGTTACGCGACCTTGCCGGTGCGGATCGCGGCCTTGACCTCGGCGATCGCCTTGGTGACCTGGATGCCGCGGGGGCACGCGTCGGTGCAGTTGAAGGTGGTGCGGCAGCGCCACACGCCCTCGGTGTCGTTGAGAATGTCGAGACGCACCTCGGCGTTCTCGTCACGCGAATCGAAGATGAAGCGGTGCGCGTTGACGATGGCGGCAGGGCCGAAGTACTGGCCATCGGTCCAGAACACGGGGCAGCTCGTCGTGCACGCGGCGCACAGGATGCACTTCGTGGTGTCGTCGAAGCGCTCGCGATCCTCAATCGTCTGGATGCGCTCCTTGCCACCCGCGGGTGCAGTGCCCGAGACGAGGAACGGCTGCACCTCGCGGTACGCCGCGAAGAAGGGCTCCATGTCGACGATGAGGTCCTTCTCGAGGGGCAGGCCCTTGATCGCCTCGACGTAGATCGGCTTCGAGATATCGAGATCCTTGATCAGCGTCTTGCAGGCGAGGCGGTTGCGGCCGTTGATGCGCATCGCATCCGAGCCGCAGATGCCGTGCGCGCAGGAGCGGCGGAAGGCGAGCGAGCCGTCTTGATCCCACTTGATGCGGTGCAGCGCATCAAGGATACGGTCGGTCGGGTACATCTCGACGTCGAAGTCCTCCCAGTACGCCTCACGACCCGACTCGGGGTTGTAGCGGCGTACCAGCAGGGTGACGGTGAACGGCTTCGGCGCTTCGGGAGCGTCGGTCGTCGCGGCCTCGGCGGGTGCGGTAGCAGTGCTCATGACCTAGTACTTCCTCTCCAGCGGCGGGTACCTCAACTCGCCCTGCTCATTCTTCGTCACCACGACGGGCTTCCAATCCAGGCGGATGTGGTCTTCCGCATCGGCCGAGTGAGGATCACCCGACAGGTACGCCATCGTGTGCTGCATGTACTTCTCGTCGTCGCGCTTGGGGTAATCATCGCGCATGTGGCCGCCGCGGCTCTCCTTGCGGTTGCGCGCCGTGTAGGTGAGCACCTCCGCGAGGTCGAGCAGGAAGCCGAGTTCGATGGCCTCGAGCAGGTCGGTGTTGTACCGCCTGCCGCGATCCTGCACCCCGACGTTGAGGTAGCGCACGCGCAGGTTGTGAATCACGCCGAGCACCTCGGTGAGCGATTCCTCGGTGCGGAACACCTGAGCGCCACGGTCCATGGCCTCCTGCAGTTCGCGACGCAGGTCGGCGACGCGCTCCGTGCCGGTGCCGTGGCGGAAGCCCTCGACCATGTCGCGCACCATCTTGGCGGGATCTTCGGGCAGAGGAACGAACTCGGCCGTGAGGGCGTAGTCGGCCGCATTGTTGCCCGAGCGCTTGCCGAAGACGTTGATGTCGAGCAGCGAGTTCGTGCCCAGACGGTTCGAGCCGTGCACGGAGACGCAGGCGCACTCGCCGGCGGCGTAGAGACCGGGCACCACGGTGGTGTTGTCGGAGAGCACCTCGGCGTTATTGTTCGTCGGGATGCCGCCCATCGCGTAGTGCGCCGTGGGGAACACCGGTACGGGCTCGGTCACCGGGTCGACACCCAGGTACGTGCGCGCGAACTCGGTGATGTCGGGGAGCTTGGTCTCGAGCACCTCGGCACCGAGGTGGGTGCAGTCGAGGTAGACGTAGTCCTTGTGCGGGCCCGCGCCGCGGCCGTCGAGCACCTCCTGCACCATGGAGCGCGCGACGATGTCGCGGGGTGCGAGGTCCTTGATGGTCGGGGCGTAGCGCTCCATGAAGCGCTCGCCCGAGGCGTTGCGCAGGATCGCGCCTTCGCCTCGCGCACCCTCCGTCAGCAGAATGCCCAGGCCTGCGAGGCCCGTCGGGTGGAACTGGTAGAACTCCATGTCTTCGAGGGGCAGGCCCTGACGCCACACGATGCCGACGCCGTCACCGGTGAGGGTGTGCGCGTTCGAGGTGGTCTTGAAGATCTTGCCGAAGCCGCCGGTCGCGAAGACGATCGACTTCGCATGGAAGACGTGCAGGTCGCCGGTCGAGAGCTCGTAGGCGACGACGCCGGAGGGCTTGCGCACCCCGTCGACCTCGGTCATGACGAGGTCAAGCACGTAGTACTCGTTGAAGAAGTTGACGCCGAGCTTCACGCAGTTCTGGAACAGCGTCTGCAGAATCATGTGACCGGTGCGGTCAGCCGCGTAGCAGGCGCGGCGCACAGCCGCCTTGCCGTGATCGCGGGTGTGCCCGCCGAAGCGGCGCTGGTCGATCTTGCCCTCGGGCGTGCGGTTGAACGGCAGGCCCATGTTCTCGAGGTCGATGACCGCGTCGATGGCTTCCTTCGCGAGGATCTCGGCCGCGTCTTGGTCGACGAGGTAGTCGCCGCCCTTGACGGTGTCGAAGGTGTGCCACTCCCAGTTGTCTTCCTCGACGTTCGCGAGCGCTGCGGCCATGCCGCCCTGCGCCGCACCCGTGTGAGAGCGCGTGGGGTAGAGCTTCGTGATGACCGCGGTCTTGGCCTTGGGGCCCGCCTCGATCGCGGCGCGCATACCGGCGCCGCCGGCGCCGACGATGACGACGTCGAACTGGTGATAGGTGACGCCGTCCTTGACGGTGATGTCCTCGCCCTGGTGGGTGTTGGTGGTCACGTGTGTCCTATTCTTCGATGCGAAATCCGGTGCTGCGCGGGGCCTACGGCACCGGGCAGAACGATGCGACGAGTGCCGGGTCGGCGCCCGGGGGGCACGGATCGAGCGTGTAGATCACGATGGTGCCGAGCAGGATCAGCAGCGCTGCGGAAAGGAAGAGCGAGACTTTGAAGGCCTTAGCGAGACCGGGGCGAACGACGTAATCGTTCACGATGGTGCGCATGCCGTTGGCGCCGTGGATCAGCGCGAGCCAGAGCAGCAGCGTGTCCCAGACCTTCCAGAACGGCTGCGAGAGCTTGCCGCCCACGAAGCCGAAGTCGATGGCGTGCACGCCGTCGCCGATCATGAGGTTCGAGAACAGGTGTCCGAAGACCAGCACGACCAGCAGCACGCCCGAGACGCGCATGTAGATCCAGCCCCACTTTTCCCAGTTCGTGCGCTTCTTGGCCGGCGCCTGCGAGCGCGGGGCGTCAATCGTCAATGACATAGCGTTTCTCCTCGCCCTCAGTGCCCGAATACGTTCATCAGGTGGCGCGGCAGGAAGCCGGCCATCGTGACCGCCCAGAGCGCCATGACGACCCAGAACATGGTGCGCTGATACTTCGCGCCCTTGCTCCAGTAGTCGACCAGGATGATGCGGATGCCGTTGAACGCGTGGAAGACGATGGCGGCGACGAGCACCGCTTCGCCCAAGCCCATCACCGGGGTCTTGTAGGTGCTCATGACGGCGTTGTACGCCTCGGGGCTGACCCGCACGAGGGCGGTATCGAGCACGTGCACGAGCAGGAAGAAGAAGATTGAGACACCCGTGATGCGGTGCAGCACCCAGGACCACATTCCCTCGTTCCCGCGGTAGAGGGTGCCGCCGGGGCGGACCTTCTTTTTGACCGCGGGTGCGGCTGCTGCCGTTTGGGCTGACACGGGCTTCCTCCTTCGTCCGGCTGCGCCGAGAGGCGTCCCGGCGGCTGACATCGCCATCTCGCCACGCGCGGGTTTCCCCGTCACAGAGCATGGCTGAGAATCCACTGCGCACCCATTATGTCACCAATCGGGAGCGCCTCCGGCACCCTCCGGATGCCTGCTGTGGCCTTACTTTCATCTGATGATTCGGCCCGAGTGACGCGCACGTGGCCGGTGCGGAAACAGCTCGGGGTTGAACACCTCCCGGTGTTCAACCCCGCACCGCTGCCGGTGACTAAACCAGCGCGGGCACGACCGCTCGCTCAACGACCCGCACGAGGTCCGCTCGATCCTGCGCCGTCAGCTCCTGCAGCGGCGGCCGCACGGGCCCGCCACTGCGGCCGACGGCGTCGAGCCCGGCCTTCACGATCGACACCGCGTACCCGGGCACACGGTTGCGCACCTCGAGGTACGGCTGCACGAAGTCGCGCAGCGCGGTGAACACCGTCGCGTGATCACGGCGGCGCACCGCATTGTAGAAGTCGATTGCGAACTCCGGCACGAAGTTGAACATCGCCGACGAGTACGTGGTGACGCCGAGCTCCAGGTAGGGCAGGGCAAAGGTTTCTGCGGTCGGCAACCCGCCGACGTAGGTCAGGCGATCCCCCAGCGTCGAGTAGATCTGAGTCATCTGCTCGATCGAACCGACGCCGTCCTTGAACCCGATGAAGTTGGGCAGTCGGTCGGCGAGGCGCACGAGGGTCTCGGCCGAGTACTGGGCGTTCGCGCGGTGGTAGACGATGACCCCGAGCTTCGTGGCGCGGCAGACACCCTCGACGTAGGCGGCCAGCCCATCTTGGCCCGCCTCGGTGAGGTACGGGGGGAAGAGCAGGATGCCGTCGCCGCCGGCCGCCTCCACGGCTTGAACGTGCGCGATGGCCGTGGCGAGCGAGCCACCGGCCGGCCCGAGTACGGCGGTGCGTCCGCCGACCTGGTGCACCGCGGCGGCCACGACCTGCGCGACCTCTTCGACGGTGAGCGAGAAGAACTCACCCGTGCCGCCGGCGGCGAACAGGCCGGCGACGGGGTAGGCGCTCAGCCACTCGACGTGCTCGCGGTACTGCGATTCGTCGAATCGCAGTTGTGCATCGAAGTGGGTGACGGGGAATGAGAGCAGCCCGGAGCCGATCTGGCTCGCGAGTTCGGCGGGTTCCAAGTGGGGCACGGCGGTCAACCTCCTGTGGGTGTGGGTCACGCACCGCGAGCGGTGGCGATCGGGCTTCAGGTATCCGATGCCTTCACGCTAAGTTCCCCCATGCATACCTGTCCAACATCCCTTCTAGATCATTTCATGCATAGAAGGTATCGTTGTGAGAGAGCCGGATCACCCGGCCGCAGCGCAACGGAGGGCCGCATGTCGTACACCCTGGATCAGGTTCGAGCACTCGTCGCCGTGGCGGAGGAGCTGCACTTCGGGCGAGCCGCCGAACGGCTACAGATGACGCAGCCACCGCTCAGCAGGCAGATTCAGCGACTCGAGGCGACGGTCGGTGTGCAACTGCTGCGCCGCAGCAACCGCCGCGTGGAGCTCACCGACGCTGGGCGCGCATTTCTCGACGAGGCCAGGCGCATCCTCGCCATCGCCGATGGCGCCCCGCAAGTCGCCCGCACGGTCGCCGCCGGGCTCTCGGGCATCGTGCGCATCGGCTTCACGGCGTCGAGCGCCTTCACCCTGCTCGGCCCGATGCTCGCCCGCATCTCGCAGGTACTGCCCGATGTGACGATCGAGCTGCAGGAAATGGTGACGAAGCATCAACTCGAGGCGCTCACGAAGAGCGAGATCGACGTCGCGATCGGACGCCCTCCGTTCGACCCGGCCCGGTTCGATTCAAAGCGCATCCACCGCGAGCGCCTGCTCGTCGCCCTGCCCGAGGGGCACCTGCTGGCCCGCCGCACCAGTCCGATCGGGGTTGAAGATCTCGTCAACGAAGACATCATCATGCACTCGCCGATCGAGGCGAGATACTTCTACGACATCGCGACGCGCATGATGCCGATCTCGCGGTGGAAGCACCGCTTCACCGTGAGCCAGGTGTCGACGATGGTCGCGCTCGTCTCGGCCGGCACGGGTGTCGCGCTCGTTCCCGAATCGGCCGAGACCCTCGGCATCCGCGGCGTGACCTACGCCCCGCTCGTCACCGTCGAACCGCGTCCGGTCGAACTCCACGCGGTCTGGCGCGAAGACGATACGCGTCCGCTGACGCGCCGCATCGTGCACGAACTGCGCGCGGCGGCCGCCGACGCCTAGTGGCCGGCGACCGCCGCGCGGGTCAAACGGGACTCAGTGCTCCCGGAGCGTCAGGTTGTACGTGCGGTCGGCGCCGATGTACCAGAGATCCTCGGTACCGATCGCGTGCCGGTCGTAGCGCCACGGAATCTCGGCGGCGCCGTACGAGCCTGCACGGAGCACGAAGCGGTAGCCGGGGCGCAGCTCGTTCGCGAACGACTCCTGCTTGCCCATGAGGTGCCCCACGTTGCGCTTGCTGTATTCGACTTCGAAGTCGACCTCGTTGCCGAGCAACCCGATCTCTCGCATACGCGGGAGTACCGTCACGAGATGTTCAAGCGTCTTCGCGTGCACGTCCTCGCAGACGACACCGGCGCGCAGCTGCGGAATGATCACCTCGCGCACCGCGGTCGTGAGGATGCCGTAGGCCTCGCGCCCCTCGGGGGTGCGCAGCACGGATCGCGCCATATCGGAGGTCGCGACAACCACGCCATCGATGACCACGCGCACCCCGGCATCGAGCTGGATGCACGTGGTGCTGGCATCAAGCGGGAAGTCGGTCGGCGGGCCCGGGAACAGCATGCGCTGCGATGAGTGCAGGTTCGTGAAGTAGGGCTCCACCGTGAACGGGATCTCCGATTCGCTGACGAACCGCTCCAAGAACTCGAGGTATCGCGCGTACATGATGTTCTCGGTGAACGTCTCCCCTGCGTCGAGCTGCGCGTGCGCCCAGTCAACGGTCTGTTCGATCGCGGTCGTCGAGGCACGCGCCGCGATGAGCTGGAACGGGAGATCCTCGAAGTCGCGCTCGTCGCGCCACGAGCCGAGTGCCCGCGATGCCGATACGAGCACCGCACCCGCGTCGGTGAGGCGGAGGCCGAGCTGACTCTGCTCCCACTGCTCCTCGAAGGCGATGCGCGGGCCGGCGGCGAGCGCCGTAATCGCTTCGGCCGCCGAACCGTACTGGCCGGTCTCGGCACCGACGACCCCGGGCACGGCGTGCTCGGAGACGACGTACAGCGATCCGCCCGCCCAGAGCGCGGCGGCACCCGGCTGCCAGACGGTGCCCGTCACCTCGCTGAAGTTCGGTGCCGACGAGAGCAGGATCGCATCGACCCCGAGCGCCTCGGCGGCCTCGGGCAGAGCCGAGAACCGGGTGTCGGCGTCGGCGCGCAGCTCGCGCTCGAGGCCGGCGAGATGGTCGACCTCACCGATCAGTCGCTCGGCGACGGGCACGCCGGCAGCGCGCCAGCCG
The DNA here is from genome assembly GCF_001273845.1 of Leucobacter musarum subsp. musarum. GTDB lineage: Bacteria > Actinomycetota > Actinomycetes > Actinomycetales > Microbacteriaceae > Leucobacter > Leucobacter musarum. The sequence goes on along the minus strand of NZ_JHBW01000066.1, from coordinate 97,929 downwards.
GCGAACTTCTGGAGCACGGCGGCCTGGTCGACTTCGACGACGACGACCGGGCGCTGCTCGGGCAGTTCGACGCGCACATCGACCTCGCCCGTGAGCTTGAGGTAGTGCGTGTAGGGCGCCCGGGGGTCGAGGTCGACCGGGCGGTCTCCCACCAGCTCTTTAACGAGCGCCGGCAGATTCGCGGCTGCCGGGTAGTCGGCGACGGGTCGCGGATCGATCGTGACCCACGGCTCGTAGAAGCGGATCTTCGCGGGGTCCACGCCGCCGCCCGTCACGATGTTGCCTTGCTCTTGCTGGCGAGCCAGCATCACTTCAGCGCCGCCGTCCTCGAAGATGAGCGGGGTCACGAACGGGAACGAATCGAGACGGATCGCCGAGAACAGCAGGCGTTCGTTGGGCACGAAACCATAGCGCTCGGTGACGGCCTGGGGGTCGCAGATGATCTTCGCCATAGTGGTGGTCTTCTTCCTCTTCTCTTCGGTGCGCGGTGCCGGTGCGAATGCGGGTGCAGGTGCCGATGCGGTGCTCAACTGATGCCTGCCTCGACGCCGAGCAGCCCCTCGACCTGCGCGACAAGCTCGGCGAACTCGTCGGCGTACCGGGTGTCCTTCGACCGGGGGCGAGCCAGGTTGACGTTGATGTCCGCGATGATGCGCCCGGGGCGATCGCCGACGACGAGCACGCGATCCGCCAACCACACAGCCTCCGGGATGCTGTGCGTCACGAACAGCACACTGCGCTTCGTCTCTTGCCAGATGCGCTGCAGCTCGAAGTTCATCGAGTCGCGAGTCATCGCGTCAAGGGCGCCGAAGGGTTCGTCCATGAGCAGGATCTCGGGGTGCGAGACGAGAGCGCGGCAGATGGAGACGCGCTGCTGCATGCCGCCGCTCAACTCGTACGAGTAGTTCTTCGCCTTGTCGCCGAGGCCGACCATCTCGAGCAGCTCTTGCGCGAGGGCCTTCGCTTCCTTCGTCGAGCGCTTGCGGAACTCCATGGGGAGCAGCACGTTGGCAAGGTTGTTGCGCCACGGCAGCAGCGTGGGGCTCTGGAACACCATCGCGATGTCGCGCAGGGCCTCCTTCACGCCGCGACCGCGCACGAGCACCTCGCCCTCGGTGTTCTCGAGCAGGCCCGAGATGATCTTGAGCAGCGTGGTCTTGCCGCCGCCCGACTGCCCCACGATGGAGACGAACTCGCCCGGGGCGATATCGAACTCGCAACCGCGCAGCACCGTGTTCGTCGCGCCGTCGCGGGCGGTGTAGGTCATGCCCACGTCGCGAACGCTGATGACCGGTTCACTGGTCGTCATGATGACGGTCCTTTCTGCCGCGCCGCTTACGCGGACGGCTGCTCGATCGTGTCGTCGGGCCCGAGGGGCTCGAGGAATTCGTTGGTGTAGATGTCGGCCGGCGACACCTCTTCGGGGTGCTCGAGGCCGAGGTACTCGGCGGCGAGGTCGATCTGCTTCTGCACGCCGGCGTCGCTCATGGTGCCGAAGCCGGCCTCGGTGTTCTCGTCGTCCCACATCAGGTCGCACTGGCCCTGCACGGCGTCGTCGATGGCGTCGGCGTCGAAGCCGGGCACCTGCTCGTCGAAGATCTTCGCCGTCTCGTCCTGGCTCTGGCACGCCCACGCGAATCCGCGCTGCATGGCGGTGCTGAAGCGCTTCACGAGGTCGGGGTTCTGCTCGATGGTCTGGTCGGAGGCAATGACGCCGTTGCCGTAGTAAAGCAGACCGAGGTCGGCCCAGTTCAGAATCACGGGATCGTACCCCTCGGCGATGAGCGTCGGGCCGTCCGAGACCGAGAGCGCCAGGTTCGCGTCCCACTGCTTGGCGATGAGCCCGGGAATCTTCGCCTCGCCGGCCGCCGAGACGATGCTCACGTCGCCCTCCTGCCACCCGAGCTTGTCGAGCACCGCGGGCCACATCGCGACCATGGCACCGTTGCCCTCGGTCGCGACGGTCTTGCCCTTGAGGTCGTCCCAATCCTTGATGCCGGAGTCGGGCAGCGCGAGGGCGGCGTACGCTGACTTGCCCTGCACCAGGTTGATCTGGCGAATCGAGGCGCCCTGGGCGCGGTTGAGAATCGACACGTTGTAGTCGGCCCAGCCGAAGTCGACGCGCCCCGTGTCGACCGATGCCACGGTGTTGGCCGATCCCGAACCCGGCATGATTTCGACGTCGATGCCCTGATCCTTGAAGAACCCGGCTTCGACCGCGGCGTAGAAGGGGGCGTGCTTCGGCAAGACCGCGACGTCGAGCATGAAGTTGACCTGGTCGGTGCCGCCGTCAGCGGAGGCACCCGATCCGGATCCCGAGCAACCGGTGGCGAGGAGCGCGGTCGCGGCGATCATTGCCGCAACCACTGTTTTCTGTGCGCGCATGTGCGTGCTTCCTTTCTGGCAGGGAGGTACTGCAGTTCGTGGAGGATCGCCTGGACTACTTGACGTGGTTGCGCCAGGGCAGCAGGCGCTGCGCGATCACCGTGATGAGGTAGAAGAGCAGGAGCGAGATCGCCGCGAGCACCATGAACGCCGCGAACATCGTGGCGAGGTCGCTCTGGGCGTTCGCACGCAGAATCACCTGGCCGAGGCCGTCGGTGCCCGCGATGAACTCGCCGACCACCGCGCCGCCGACGGCGAGCGAGATCGAGATCTTCGCGCCCGAGAAGATCGAGGGCAGCGCGTACCAGAACTCGATCTTGCGCATCCGCATCCAGGTGCTCGCGTTGTTGATGCGCGCCAGTTCTTTGAGCTCGTTCGGCACGGCCGAGAGTCCATCGAACGTGTTGATGACGAGCGGGAAGAACGCGATCGCCATTGCGACGAACGCCTTCGATTCGAACCCGAACCCGAACCACACGATGAAGAGCGGCGCGAGCGCGACCTTCGGAATCGTGTCGACGGCGATCAGCGCGGGGTAGAGGAAGTGCCGCACCGCAGGAATGTAGAAGAGCGTCGCGCCGCAGAGCACCCCGAGACCCGTGCCAAGAGCGAAGCCGGCGAGGGCCTCCGTGATGGTCACCCAGGCGTGGTGGGCGAAGTAGTCGGGCTGAGTGAACAGCTTCTCGAACGCTGCAATCGGCCCGACGAGCAGAAAGGCCGGGATCTGAAAGACGCGGACGATGATTTCCCAGACCGCGAGGATGCCGAGCATGCCGACGACGGCCTTGATGGCTTTGTCGACGCCGCTCGGCAGCACGCGGCGTTTGCGAGCCGGTGCGATGGCGATGGTCTCGGTGAGGCTCGTCGGAGCGGCGATGCTCTGAGGATCCCTGACCGCAGTGGGGTGCGAGGTATCGATGTTCATGACCTTCCCAAGTTCGAAGTGTGGCGACGTGCACGAGTGCAGGTCTGGTGGGTCGCGCATCCACTCTCGACGAGTCCTCGACGATGAGGCGGACGAAGCATGGTCCTCAGTATTGAAGCCGGTGAAGATACCTGTCTAACACCCTTTCGGCATTCATTGAGTCCCTCACGGTATGACCCTGTCGCTCGTTGCGTCACCACGCTCGCGATACCCAGGGGGCATTGTTCGAGACCGAATCAATACTGGACGCAGGAGCAACGACTCGCTTCACTGGCTGCATCGGGCTCCCCGCGCGGGCGCCCGTGCTTCCGCCGAAGAAAGGACTCCCACGATGGCAGCATCCTCCGCACTCGACCGACTTGCCGCACTCGGCCTCGAGCTGCCCGCCCCTTCGCAGGGCCAGTACTCGTATACGCCGTTCGTCGCCGCTCGTGGCGTCGGGCACGTCTCCGGCCAGATTCCGAAGCGCGACGGCGCCGTCGCCTACACCGGCGCCGTGCACGACAACGACGGCGTGCCGCGCGCCCAAGATGCAGCGCAGCTGGCAGCCCTGGGAGCGCTGGCACAGATCGAGCACGCTGTCGGTCTCGACCGTGTCGCGCAGCTGCTCAAACTCACCGTCTACGTCGCCAGCGGGCCAGAGTTCGACGATCAGCCCGCCGTCGCCGAGGGCGCTTCCCGATTGCTGCGCGACGTCCTCGGCGAATCGGGCGCGCATGCGCGCACCGCATTCGGCGTCCCCCGACTCCCGAAGAACGCTACCGTCGAACTCGATCTCGTCGTCGGGCTGCACGACGAGACGGGCGCCTCTCGCGGGCCCGGCACCGCGCCTGCGGCAACGTCTGCCGACGGGCCTAGCTCGCCCGACGCAGATCTCGAGGCGGTACTGGCCGCAGCCGACGCGGCCGCCCCCGAGCTCGCCGCGCTGCCCCCGCGCCGTCGCGCCGAACTGCTGGTCGCCCTCGCCGACGCGCTCGACTCGGAGCGCGAATCACTCGTCGCGATCGCCGAGCGCGAGACCGGCCTCACGAGCGCGCGGCTCACCGGCGAGGTCACCCGCACCGCCGTGCAACTGCGGCTGTTCGCCGAGGCCGTCGTGTCGGGTGCGCACCTCGACGCCCGCATCGATGAAGCCGACGCCGACTTCGCCCTCGGCGCGCGACCCGACCTGCGCCGCACCCACATCCCGGTCGGCCCCGTACTGAACTTCTCGGCGTCGAACTTCCCCTTCGCCTTCTCGGTGCTCGGCGGCGACTCCGCCTCGATCCTCGCGGCGGGCTGCCCCCTGATCATCAAGGCGCACTCGGGTCACCCCGACCTCTCCGACGCGACCGCCGCACTCGCCCAGCGCGTCATCGCCGCCGCCGGGCTCCCCGGCGGCACTCTCCAGGTGATCCACGGTCAGGAGACCGGCGTGGCAGCACTGCGCGATCCGCGCGTGCGCGCCGCATCGTTCACCGGCTCGACGCACGGCGGGCGCCTCCTGGCCGACATCGCGGCCGCGCGCCCAGCACCGATCCCGTTCTACGGCGAACTCGGCAGCATCAACCCGGTGTTCATCACCGATGCGGCGATCACGGAGCGCGGCAGTGCGCTCGCAGGCGACTATCTCGCAAGTGTCGGCGGATCAGCCGGCCAGCTCTGCACGAAGCCCGGGCTGGTGTTCGTGCCCGAGGGCTCCGGCTTCGCCGAGGCAGTCCGCGCCGCGGCCGGTGCGGCGCCGGCGTCCGAGCACCGACTGCTCGGCCCCCGCATCGCCGCGGCATACGCGACCGGGCTCGATGCGGTGCGCGCCCTCGCGGGCGTGGAGGAGCTCGCGTCGGGCGCGATCCGCATCGACACCGACGGCCAGGGGTGGGTCACCCCGACCATCGTGCGCGTCTCCCTCGACACGCTCCGCGCGCACCGCGAGCTGCTCGCCGAGGAGCTGTTCGGTCCGTTCTCGGTGGTGATCGATGTGCCTGCCGACGCAGCACTCGCGCCACTCGTCAGCGAGTTCGTCGAGGGCAGCCTCACCGGCACCGTGCACCTCGGCGAGGCCGAGGGATCCGCAGCCGCTCCCCCAGCCGCCCTGCAGCAGCTCGTCGCCGAACTGGCCGCGCACGCCGGTCGCGTACTCTTCAACGGCTGGCCCACAGGCGTCGCAGTCACGCCCGCGCAGCAGCACGGCGGCCCGTGGCCTGCGACCACGAATGATGCCAGCACCTCGGTGGGCACCGCAGCGCTCGGCCGTTTTCTCCGCCCGGTCGCCTACCAGAACGCCCCCACAGCATTCCTCCCGGAGGCACTGCGCGATGCGAACCCGCTGAGCGTGCCGCAGTCGCGGAGCGCCGCCGGTCAGTCCCTTTCCTGGGGGCGCACAGTAGGCTGATTGCCATGACCGAGCAGACCTCGACCACGCCCGCCATCGAGCGGTTCACCTGCGTCATTCCGGCGGGCGGGGTCGGGTCGCGCTTGTGGCCGCTGTCGCGCGCGAACGCGCCGAAATTCCTCCTCGATCTCACGGGGTCAGGAGACTCTCTGCTGCGCGCGACCTGGGATCGACTCTCACCGCTCGTTCCGGCCGAGCGCACCATGGTCGTGACCGGCATCTCGCACCGCGACTCCGTCGCCGAACAGCTCCCCGAGCTGCTCTCCGAAAACCTCGTCACCGAGAGCGAGCCCAAAGATTCGTCGGCTGCCATCGGGCTCGCCGCCGCCATCCTTGAGCTGCGCGACCCCGACGCGATCCTCGGCTCGTTCGCGGCCGACCATGTCATTCGCGGCGACGTCCTCTTCCAGCGCGCCGTCACAACGGCCGTGCAGGCCGCCGACCTCGGGTACATCGCCACCATCGGCATTCACCCGTCGCACCCCGCCACCGGCTTCGGCTACATCGCCGCGGGCGCAGCACGGCGCGATATTGCGCCGTTCGACGTCTACGACGTGACCTCGTTCGTCGAGAAGCCCGACGCCGAGCAGGCCGAAGCGTACATCGCCGACGGCGGGTATCTCTGGAACGCGGGCATGTTCATCGCGCGCGCCACCGTGCTGCTGGAGCAGATGGCACTGCACCAGCCCGCACTCGTCGAGGCGCTGCGCGAGATCGCCGCGGCCTGGGATACCGAGCGCGGTGCGGAGGTGCGCGAGCGCCTCTGGCCGACGCTTCCGAAGATCGCGGTCGACTACACCGTCGCCGAGCCCGCCGCCGCGGCCGGCAAAATGGTCTGCGTCGCCGCCCACTTCGACTGGGACGACGTCGGCGATTTCGCCTCGGTCGCGAACCTGCTCACCCGCGGACGCGGCAGCGACCTCGCCGTGCTCGGCGATGGTGCGCAAGTGCTCTCTGATGCGTCGAGCGGCATCGTCGTCTCCGAGAGCGATCGCCTCGTCGCGCTCGTCGGCGTCGAAGACATCGTCGTGGTCGACACCGCAGACGTGCTGCTCGTCACCACGAAGAACCGCGCACAAGATGTGAAGAACCTGGTCAGCCGCATGAAGGTGACCGGAGGCGGGCACCTGCTGTAACCGGGTCGGCTCAACTCTCGCGGGGTCGCCTCCGCACTCGCGGGTTGCCCCACGCTCGCGAGTCGCCACGAGCGAGATGCGACGCGTCAGGCCGAGATCGCGTCAGCCGCGTCGGCGTCGAGTTGCGCGTAATGCTCGGCGATGTCGCGCACTGCCGCACCCGATCGTCGCAGCTCATCCGCTCGCTCAAGCATTCGGCGCTGCGTCTCGGCGTACTGGGCGAGAAATGCAGCTTGCGCGGCCCCGCTCCACTGCCCGGCGAGCAGCTGCACGCGGTCGCGCAGGGCTTCCTGCTGCTGCACGATCACCTCAGAGGCCGCCACCCAGTCATCACCGAGCGCGGTGAGCTCGTCGGGGTGCACTTCCAGTTCCATCGTCCGCTCCCCCTACCGGTACGTGATGCCGTCGCCCGAGGCCGCGCCCCAGCGATCGGCCGTGGCGCTGATCTGGGTCGAAATCTCTGCGTCGCTGCCGAAGAGGTCTGCGCTCTGTTGCGCGAGGGCCTGCATCGCCCGCTGCTGCGCCTGCTCGATCGTGCGCAGTGTTACCGCGGCGAGTTCGGTGAGCGGCAACTGCTCGGCCCGGGCGCCGAAGCTCAGCGCACTGACGCGACCCCCGGCATCGGCCTGCACTCGCACTTCGCCGCCCCCGGAGACCGCCTCAGCCGTCGTGTCGCGCGCGCTGTCGCGGAGCTGCTCGGCGTGACGCAGGTTCGTCGCCGCCTCCTCGTGCAAGGCGGCGACGCGTGCGGCAACTGCGTCGAATGGGTCATTCGATTCACGAGTGTCCATCGTCTATTCCCCCTCAGTGGTTGCTTGGTCAGACGTCGCGCTGCCGGGCGCAGCCGCAGCGCCGTCGATCTCGCGCGTGATTCCCGAGGATGCCTCGGGGACGTCACCGGGCCACGCACCGAGTCGCTCCAGATTCCGCGCACCCGCATCGGACTGGGAGTTCGACGAGAGCGTGATCGATGCGCGGCTCGTGCCGCCGTCGAAGGCACGAGACGTATCGAGCCACCCCGAAGCCACCGCGGCTGCGCCGAGATCGAACGAGTTCGCCGTGTCAGTGGTGACCGACAGGTAAAGGCGCGATGTCGGCTGGTACCCGTCGCGCACCGACCACGCCGTGCGCGCCAGCAGGTCGACGAACGCATCGGGATCGGCGACGACGAAGTCGTCTGCGACGGTCACGGCGAGTTCCGCCGAGGTGCTGTTCTTCGCGTTCGGCGCCTGCGAGATCGAGAGCCGGTCGACCGAGACCCCGGAAATGCGCTCGAGCTGCTCGATCGCTTCGGCCGTCGTCTGCCCGCCTGAATCCGGAAAGCTCGGAATGGTCTCGCGAGCAACCGGCGCGCACGCAGTGGCTGCCAGGGCCGCACTGAGCGCGAGGCCACTGACGACCAGCGTTCCCCAACGTTGTCTCCGCACCATGCGTTCCTACTCCCCGTATCGCAGATTGTCTCGGATGCGCGAGGCCATATCGCTCCAGAGCGACGCGTCGACGAATCCGGCGTAGGCCGGGTTGGTCTCGTCGAGTATGCCCAGGGCGTCATAGCGGTCGAGCACCGTCTGGTCGTAGCCGCTGGTGACCTGCAGCCTGGCGTGCCCGTTCTCGTCGCGCGTGATGCGGAACGCGACCTCGCCGGGCTCCTCCGGGTGGCCTTCCATGGCCCGAATGACGAAGCCGTCTTCAGTGACCTGGGTCACGAGGATGTTGCCCTGCGTCACACCCGGGATGTCGACTCCGAGCAGCGAGGCATCGATGACCTGGTCTTCCTCGAGCCCGCTCAGGTTCAGCTGCGAATTGTCTCCGACCCGAGACGGCACGAACAGGTGCCCGAAGTTCTCGCTGAAGCGCGCCATCAATTCTTCGGTCGTGAGGTCGGTCGGGCCCAGGTCGTACTCGTGCGTGTACCCGCGATCGTATTCGCCCTCGAACTCGAGGTCGGAGCCGGGGTAGGGGTGCCCGCTCACGTTGTAGATGTCGCCGAGACCTCCGCCTTGCTGACCGGGCGCCACATCGACTGGAGCATCTCCGGGCGGCACGTACTGGAACAGGACGGCGAGCAGGGCCTCGATCTGCGCGTGCGCCGGCACCATGGCGCGCATCAGATCGAGCAGCAGGCGCAGCAGGTCGCGGAAGCACTGCAGCACACGATCGATCTGTTCGCGGCATCGGGCGACGAGATCATCGACCGCGCGGGTGAACTCGAAGATCGCTTCGGCTTTCTTTTCGATCTCCCAGGGCCAGGAGAACACGAAGTCGCCGAGACTCTGGCCGAATTGCCCGGCGAGGTCGAGCGCGTCCATCACGAGGGCACGCAGCCCCTCGCAGATGCGCAGCGCCACCTGCAGCGCCTGGGCACCGACTTTGCCCCAGTCGGCCACGGAATGAGCAGCGGCAGCGGCATCTCGCAGCGCAGCCGCAATCGCGTCGATGAAGAGTCCCTGCTGCCCGTTCTCGAGGGCCGCGGCCGTGCGCGTGAGCCCGTCGGACGCCTCTTGCAAGTGTCCGGTGCCCGTCTCCCACTCAATCGACACGCGATAGATCTCGCCCGGCTGCGCGAGCACGAGATCGAGCAGCCCGGTCAGCGGGGCGATGAACGGGGCCAAGAACGCCGGGACCGTGGGTACGGCAGCGGTGGCAGACGCGCTCCCCACGCTGACTCCCTGCGCCCACGACTGACTGGCGATCTGGGCGGCGATCGCGTCGGCCGGCGCGGTATTAATCGGCATCTTCGAGTCCGATCGATTCGAGGAAGGGAGCGATCGAGGTCTCGTAGGCCTCGAATCGGTCGTGTGTCGCCCCGATGTGATCGCCGTACCCGTCGATCAGCTCCGCGATCGATTTCGCCTGGGTCTGCAGCGCTGCGCCCAGCGTGCCAAAGGTGGCCGTCAACCCGAGCCCGATGGTCCCGAGGCCGGCGCCCAGGCTGATCGGAAACTTCTCGGCCCCTTCGCGAGCCGTCTCCGCTGCCGTCGCACAGGCCGTGCGGCCTTTCGTTAACTCGTCAGTGCTCAGCTTGATGACTTGTGCCACGATTCCCCCGATACGTGCGCTCGTTCCCTGCCAACAACATTACCCGGGAACGGCCCCACATCATCGGGTCGTGCACCGTCGTCAGGTCACGCGGCGACGAGCGAGAACGGGTACCGCCGCGACGAGACGATCTGCGGCCCCACACCCGTGTGCACCAGACCGGCGAGGCCGCTTTCGGGGTCGGCGCCGGCGTAGCGATCGCCCGTTTCGAAATCGGGGTTGTTCGAGAGCACGACGCGGCCGTTCGCGTTCACCAGGGTCGTTCCCGATCGGCCCGCGAGCACGGGCATCAGCGCGTCTTCGAGCGAGGAAACGAGTACGTCGGCGCACACGACGCCCCAGAAGTCGCCGTCGACGAGTACCGGCACGGCTGAGGTGATGGTGATCTCGTTCGAGCAGAGGTAGTCGACGAAAGGCCCGGCGACGTGTCGATCGCCCGTTGCCTCCGGAACCCGGTACCACTCGAGACGCATCAGATCGATCGCGGCCTGCCCGGGGCCGAACGTCGATGAGGCGAGCAGACTGCGGTCACGACCCTGCCACCAGGCCAGCGGATTCCCCTCGGTGACCAGATCGCTACTGGCGCAGAATCCTGCGCCGTACAGCGGCCGGTCCACCGTATCCAGCACCTTGTGCGCACCGTCTTCGACGAGCACCGCGAGCTGCGCCCCAGTCAGGTGCGCGTCGTCTTCCCGTCGACGCCGGAGCGCCGAGACGAGCCGGGGCAGCCAGGTATCGAGGGGAGCGAACACGCCATCGAAGAAGTCGTCGACGCACTGCAGCGCTGATTGGAGTGGCGCTTCGGCAGTGTCAGGCGCGGCAGTCACGGCTCTCTCTTCCTCTTCTTTGAGGTCGCGAGAAAGTCAGACGCCCCCACGACGCGATTCCAGTGTGCCACGAACCCCGCCATCGTGTGGAGCGGCGATGAGTTCGTTGCGAAACTGTACCAGCCAGCGGGCCGACGTGCGCACGGTCTCGCGAACGGCGGATCGCGCGGCGTCGGCATCGCCCAGCCGCGTCGAGCGGATCTGCGCCGCCAGCGCCTCATGCGTCTGCAGGCGAGCCGCACGGTCAATGTCTTGCAGTGCGAGCAGCGGGGTGAATTCCGTCTGCACGCGCACGTGCTCATTCGTCAGGCGGACGGATTGGCTGAGCGCCGCGAGTTCGAGCTGCACCTCGGTGACGCGCCGGCGCCAGGTCACGGCGTCGAGGCCTCTTGCGCGTTCGAGCACGAGGGCGACGATGTCGAGTTCGTCGGGAGTCGCTCGCTGGCAGGCGTATTCGGCGCACGCGCACGCGATCGCCTCGTAGAGCACGGCGAGGTCGGCGAGGGCGACACGGGGCATCGCCATCAGCGAGCGCGCGTTCACCTCTTCGACGGCGCCGTGGCTGGGGCGCACGAAGCTGCCGCCGTTGCGCCCGCGGCGGGTCTCGATGAGTTCGCGGTGACGAAGGCCGCTCAACGCCTCGCGCACGGTGACGACGGCCACTCCGAGCAATGCCGAAAGCTCAGTCTCGCTCGGGAGTCGCTCACCCTCGGTGAATGCGCCGACCGAAATGGCCTGCACGATGCGCGATTCGACTAGCTCGATGCGCCCCTCGTCTCCGATGGGGGCGAGCGCCGCAGTGCGCAATCGGCTCGGAGGCGCGGACGGAATCAGACTGACCACCGTATCTCCTCCGATTCTCGCGGGCTCATCGAGTTTCCCATGCCCCGCGGTGAGTTTTCCCTGCGCCACTCCGTGCCGGGGCCTCCGCGCCGTGACCGAACCGTGATCGCGCCGAACCCACTCCGAAACAAATCCTATAAAAACATATGTTATGGTTTCTGGCATCGGTTCGACAACGACGTTGAGGAGCACTCGCATGACCCGAGACACCCCGGGCACGGCCCCCGGCACGACCCCCGGCACCGCCTCAAGCGACATCGCGGTGTCCGTGCGCGGCGTGCGCAAGCAGTTCGGCGATCTCGTCGCCGTGAACGATCTCGACATCGAGATCCGCGCCGGCGAGTTCTTCTCCATGCTCGGCCCGTCGGGTTCGGGCAAGACGACAGTGCTGCGCATGATCGCGGGGTTCGAAGCCCCGACCGCCGGGCGCATTCTGCTGGGCGGCACCGATGTGACCGATGCCGCACCGTTCGACCGTGAGGTGAACACCGTCTTCCAGGATTACGCGCTCTTTCCGCACCTCACGATCGCCGAGAACGTCGCGTACGGACTCCGGGTGCGGGGAGTTTCGGGCCAGGAGCGCCGGCGCTTGGTCGGCGAAGCCCTCGAACAGGTGCAACTCGCGCACGTCGCCGACCGCTCGCCGGCCCAGCTCTCGGGGGGTCAGCGGCAGCGCATCGCGCTGGCTCGGGCGCTCATCTTGCGCCCGCAAGTGCTGCTGCTCGACGAGCCGCTCGGCGCGCTCGACAAGCAGCTGCGCGAGCAGATGCAGTTCGAGCTCAAGCAGATTCAGCGCGACGCCGGCATCACCTTCGTCTTCGTCACCCACGATCAAGAGGAGGCGCTGACGCTGTCGGATCGCGTGGCCGTCTTCAACAACGGCAAGATCGAGCAGGTCGGCAGCCCACGCGAGGTCTACGAGTTTCCGCAGACGGAGTTCGTGGCGACGTTCCTCGGCATCACGAATCTGTTGACGGGATCGTCCGCCGAGCGCATTCTCGGCGTCAGCACACCGCACAGCGTGCGCCCGGAGCGGGTGCGTCTCGTCGACCCGACCACCCCGCTCGAACCCGATCAGATCGCGATCGCCGGCTCGGTGCTCGAAACCGTCTACGCCGGCGCGCACACGCGGTACCTCGTCGAGACCGAGAGCGGCACGCGTTTCATCTCGGAGCAGCAGAACACGCACACTCCGCGCACCGACCCCAGCGTGCGACGCGGCGACGCGGTGAGCGTGCGCTTCGCCCGTGACCACGCCGTCGAGGTGCCGGGCGCCACGGCCCCGACCCCGGTCGCCGAACCCATTCCAGCCTGAACCACCCGATCCACCGTCTACGAAGGAGTAACGATGCACACCAAACTGCTCGCCCCCGCGGCCCTCATCGCCGCGGTCGGCCTCGCCCTGTCGGGCTGCGCCAGCACCGGAGGCGGAGACGCCGAAGCCGGAGGGCTCTCGATCGATGTTCCGGAGGTGCCGATGATCGACACCCTCGGCGATACCGAATCCGAGCTCAACATCGTCGCCTGGTCGGGGTTCGTCGAGCCCGCGTGGACCGACCAGTTCACCGCCGACACCGGCTGCACGGTCAACCGCAAGGTTGCCGCGACCAGTGATGAGATGGTGCAGCTGATGCGCACCGGCGAATACGACCTCGTCTCGGCGTCGGGCGACGCCAGCCTGCGACTCATCGTCGACGGCAACGTGCAGCCACTCAACACCGAGCTGATCCCGAACTTCGGCGACGACATCGTCGAGGGCATGAAGGGACAGCTGTACGACACGCTGAACGGCAATGTCTACGGCATTCCGATCGGCCGAGGCGCGAACATTCTCGAGTACAACTCCGAGGTCGTCACGCAGGAGCCCACGAGCTGGGACGTGGTGTGGGAGGCCGACAGCCCCTACGCTGGCGAGATCGCCGCGTACGACAGCCCGATCTACATCGCCGACGCCGCGATTTATCTCATGGCGACCCAGCCTGACCTCGGCATCGAGAACCCCTACGCGCTCGACGACGAGCAGTTGGCCGCCGCAACCGAACTGCTGAAGCAGCAGAACGGCATGGTGTCCGAGTACTGGTCGCCCGCGACCAACGTGACCTCGTTCACCGGCGGCAATTCGGTGGTCGGCACCTCGTGGGAGGTGCTGCGCAAGGCGACGCAGGAGGACAAGTTCAAGAGTGTGCTGCCTGAAGAGGGCTCGACCGGGTGGTCGGATGCGTGGATGCTCGCGACCGATTCCGAGAGCCCGAACTGCGCGTACGCGTGGATGGACTACACGAGCAGCCCCGAGGTCAACGGGCAGATCGCGATGAACTTCGGCATGGCCCCGGCCAACGCCGCATTCTGCGAGACCAGCGATGAGGCGCGCGAGCACTGCGAGTACTACAACGCGACCGACGAGGAGTACTTCAAGAAGGTGTGGTTCTGGACCACCCCCATCGATCAGTGCCTCGACGGCCGCACCGACGTGCAGTGCACGAACTACCAGGACTGGACCAACGCCTGGGCCACGGTGAAGGGCTAACCCGCCCCGCCGCGGGTGGTCGGGGCGCACGCCGGCCCGACCACCCGCTCTTTCCGATCCACGACCGTCAGCGAGGACCCATCGTGTCGCACACGCCCACTCTTGAGCGCCGCTCCAAGCCCGTCTCCACTGCTCTGCACCGCCACCCGCGCGGCCGGCTCGCCGCGCTCCTCACGCTGCCGATGGCCTGGCTCGTCGGCGTCTACATCCTGTCGCTGGCGCTGCTGCTGCTCACCGCGTTCTGGACCACCGACCCCTTCACCTCGCGCGTGAAGCCGGGCTTCACCCTCGACAACTTTCAGCAGCTGATCACCGTGCCGGCGTATCTCGCCACGGCGCTTCGCACCCTCGGCATCGCCCTCGCGGTGACGGTGATCTGCGCGGCGGTGGCGATCCCACTCGCCGTCTTCATGGCGAAGGTCGCCGGCCCCCGCCTCCGCGCCGTGCTCGCGGTGCTCGTCACGCTGCCGCTGTGGGCCGGGTACCTGGTCAAGATCATCGCGATGCGCCTCGTCTGGACCGACGAGGGCTTCTTCAATTGGGCGCTGTCGCCGTTCGGCATCGAGGGGCCCGGGTTCGGGGTGCTCACGGTCGTGCTGACCCTGGTCTATCTCTGGTTCCCGTACATGGCGATTCCGGTGTACGCCGCGGTGTCGCAGATTCCCGCGAACCTGTTCGACGCCTCGTCCGACCTCGGCGCGAGCGGCGCCCGCACAATTCGCACGGTCGTCGCCCCGTTGCTGCTGCCCGCACTCGTCGCGGGCTCCATCTTCACGTTCTCGCTGAGCCTCGGCGACTACATCGCCGCCATGTACGTCGGCGGTTCGACGCAGATGATCGGCAGCATCATCGCGCAGAACATCAACTTGAACCCGCCGCTTGCCGCCGCGTTCTCGTTCGTGCCAATCGTGCTCGTCGTGATCTACCTCGGCCTCGTGCGCCGCACCGGCGCGATCAACAATCTCTGACCCGGGAGCCCAGCCATGCTTCGACTCAATCGTTCGACCCGCGTCGCGCTCACCGTCATCACGGTCATCGCGCTGGGGTTCATGTACATCCCGCTGTTCGTGATCGTCATGAACTCGTTCAACTCCGGCCGCGTCTCGGGCTGGCCAATTCCCGGGTTCTCGCTCGAGTGGTGGGGCAAGGCGCTCACCAACCCGGCGGTGCACGCCGCCCTGCTCAACTCGGTGATCGTCGCCGCGGTCGCCACCGCATTTGCCCTGCTGCTCGGCACCCTCGCCGCCTTCGCGTTGCAGCGATTCCGCTTCTTCGGGCAGCAGACGGTGAACCTGCTCATCGTGCTGCCGATCACGCTCCCCGGCATCGTCACCGGTGTCGCCCTCTCGAACACGTACTTCCAGGTGCTCAAGCCCATGGGCATCAACGTCGGCTACTGGGGCATGATCATCGCGCACGCCACGTTCTGCGTGGTCATGGTGTTCAACAACGTGATCGCGCGTCTGCGTCGCATGCACCCGAACCTCGAGGAGGCGTCGATGGATCTCGGGGCCGGCATCGGCCAGACCTTCCGGCTCGTCACGTTTCCGCAGTTCCGGAGTGCCTTCATTGCGGGCGGTCTGCTCGCCTTCGCCCTGTCGTTCGACGAGATCGTCGTCACCATCTTCACGGCACCGCCCGGCGTCGAGACGCTGCCGCTATGGATCATGAACCAGATGGCGCGCCCCAACGAGGTCAACCAGGTGAACGTGGTCGCTACGGTGATGATTCTGCTGTCGCTGATTCCCGTCTACTTCTCGCAGAAGATGTCGGCCGTCGGCGACGCGAAGTAGCGACGAGCCCGGGCTCGGTCGCGGTGACGACTCGGGCCCGGGCCGAACCCCTCAGCTGTGCAATGCGGCGCGCAGGATCGCCACCACGTCATCCGCGGTCGGCTGCACGGGCGCATTCACCGTGACCGCGTCCGCGAGCGTGTCGACCGCGAGCGAGGGCAGGTCGGCCTCGGTCACCCCGAACTGCGCGAGCGGGGCCTGCAGCCCGATCTCGCGGGCAAAGCCGACAATGCGATCAACGGCGGCGGCCGCGTTCGCCGCGGTGTCGACGTCGGTACGCCCGACGCCGAGCGCAAATGCGACGCGGGCGAGCCGCTCGGTGCGTGCGGGCAGCGTGAAGGCGAGCACGCCCTCGATCACGAGCGCGAGTGCGAGGCCGTGCGGAATGTTGAAGCGCCCGCCCAGGGGGTGCGCGATGCCGTGCACCAGGCCGAGTCCGGTGTGCGAGAACCCGACGCCGGCGACGTGGCTCGCGAGCAGCAGCTCGGAGCGCGCTTCGAGATCGGAGCCGTCGCTCACCGCGCGGGGCAGGTACGTCGACACCGTCGAGATGATCTGCAGCGCGATGCCGTCGGAGTAGGGGTTCGCGCGCACCGAGAGATACGACTCGAGCGCGTGCGTCAGGGCATCGAACCCGGTCGCTGCTGTCGCGCCCGCGGGGAGCCCGATCGTGAGTTCGGGGTCGAGTACGGCGGCCCGGGCCAGCGCGCTCTCGTGCCCGACGTAGAACTTGCGGTGAGCGTCGACATCGGTAATCACGCCGAACGCGTTCACCTCGGCACCAGTGCCAGCGGTGGTCGGCACTGCGACAATCGGCAGGGCGGATGCCGCGAACGGCGTCGCGTAGTCGAGTGCGATGCCGCGCTCCGGATTCACCGCGCCGAGCGCGATGCCCTTCGCCGCGTCGAGCGACGAGCCCCCACCCACGGACACGATCGCCTGCGCCCCGATTGCGGTAGCGAGATCGCTGCCCGCGTCGAGATTGAGCGTGGTCGGGTTGGGCGTGACTTCGCCGTAGACCTCGATGGCGACGCCCGCGGCGTCGAGCGACGCACGCACCCGCGCGACGATGTCGGATGCGGCGAGATATGGATCGGTCACGATCAGCGCCGACCGGGCGCCGAGCCCGGCAACGATTGCGCCGATCTCAACGACTCGCCCGCGCCCGAAGTAGGCGATGGGCTTCGGGTCGAGGGTGAGTTCGGTCTCGACGAGAGGCCGAGGCAGTGGCGCCAACCGGCTGGCATCGGTGATCACGGGCGTCGAAGGCGCCGAATTCGAGGTGGTCACAGGTCTCCTCCGAGGTCGATCCAGGTGGTCTTGAGTGCGGTGTAGCTGTCGAGCGCGTGGAGTGAGCGGTCGCGGCCTGATCCGGAACCGCCGAAGCCCCCGAACGGCGTGATTACGTCGGCGACGTCGAAGGTGTTCACCCAGACGGTGCCGGCGCGCAAGCCGCGCGCGATGCGATGCGCCGTGGTGAGATCGCGGGTCCAGACGCTGGCCGCGAGCCCGTACTCCGAGTCGTTGGCGACCCGCAGCGCTTCGGCGGCGTCGGCGACGCGGATGACGGTGAGGGCCGGCCCGAAAATCTCTTCGCGGGCGACTCGACTGGCGTTGTCGACTCCGGTGAAGACGGTTGGGCTGACGTAGTAGCCGCCGTCGAGCCCATCGAGACGCACGCGATCGCCGCCCCACACCTCGGCTCCCTCGCCGCGCGCCACATCGACGTACTCGAGCACGCGCTGCAACTGCGTCTCGCTGGCGATCGTGCCGATCTGCGTCGATTCGAGCAGTGGGTCTCCCTGCACGAGCTCCGACCCGATGCGCTGCACCGCCGCGACGAGTGCGTCGGCCACCCCATCTTGCACGATGAGCCGACTGCCACCGTGACAGGTCTGCCCGGCGTTGTAGAAGATGCCCCAGGCCACCGCGCTCGCACAGGCCTCGAGGTCGGCCACGTCGTCGAGCACGATCTGGGGCGACTTGCCCCCGAGCTCGAGCGACACCTGCTTGCCGTTCGACTCCCCCGAGTAGCGCATGAATTCCAGGCCCACCCGGGGTGACCCGGTGAACGCGATTTTGTCGACGCGGGGGTGGCGGCCGAGCGCTTGGCCGGCCACCGCGCCCAGGCCCGGAACGACGTTCAGCACGCCGGCCGGCACCCCCGCGTCGTGCGCCAACTCCGCGAGCTTCAGCGCCGAAAGGCTCGTGAGCTCCGCCGGTTTCAGCACCACCGAGTTGCCTGCGGCGAGCGCGGGCGCAAGCTTCCACGACGAGATGATGAGCGGGTAGTTCCATGGCACGACGGCACCGACCACGCCGAGCGCCTCGCGGGTGACGAGCGCGAGCGCCTGCTCGGGGGCCGGGGCGATCTCGTCTGAGACCTTGTCGAGCGCCTCGGCGTACCAGCGGAACACCCGAGCCGCGTTCGGCACGTCGACCCGCAGCGAGTCACCGATCGGGTGCCCAGAGTCGAGCGACTCGAGCAGCGCGAGCTCGTCCAGGTGCTCGAGCATCAGGTCGGAGAGCCTGACGAGCACGCGCTGACGCTCACGACGATCGGCTCGCGACCACACCCCGGAGGCGAACGCGCGCGCGGCCGCCTGCACGGCGTCGTCGACATCGGCCGCGCTCGCGCTGCTCACCTCGGCGATCGTCGATCCGTCGCGCGGGGCGACGGTGGCGAAGACGGCGTCGCCCTCAGCGGCGCGGAACTCGCCGTTGATGAACAGGCGAGTCTCGGGTCGCAGGGCGGCGACGGCCGCGATCCAATCGGTCATTGCAGTGGGCTCCTTCGTCAGGTGGGTCAGGCAATGGTGAAGCGGGCGACGGCGTCGTGATCGATTTTCGCGCCGAGACCCGGGGTCTGCGGCACGAGCAGATCACCCGAGCGGTCGATCATGAGCGGCTCCATGAAGAAGTCTCGCCGCTCAGGGGTCCATCCGGGCGGATCGAACGGGAACTCGAGATACGGGCCGGCATCGACGCCGGCGGCGACGTGCAGGTTCGCGAGCAGACCGAGCCCGTTCGACCAGGTGTGCGGGGTGAAGAACCGGTGCCGCAGGTTCGCCGATTCGGCGACCTGCCGCGCCCGGTACATGCCCACGGCGAGCGCGACATCGGGCTGGTAGATGTCGTACGCATCGGCCTCGATCAGCGCGACCATCTCGGGCATGCTGCGCACCATCTCGCCACCACTGACCTGAATGCCGGTTTCGGCGCGCACGCGGCGCGCCCCGGTCACATCGACCTGCGGCAACGGCTCTTCGAGCCACAGCACCCCGAGCTCGTGCAGTTCCGCAGCGAGGCGCTGCACCTTCGCGAGCGGCAGCGCAGCGTCGATGTCGCCCGACATGCGCCACATCTGGTTGAGGTCGACCATGAGATCGAAGTCGTCGCCGACAGCCTCGCGGGCTGCCCGCACCGAGGCGACGCCCTCGGCGAGGCGATCCCGAGCAATGCGAATCTTCATCGCGCGGAAGCCCAACTCGCGTGCGGCCAGCGCCGATTCGGCGCGCGCCTCGGGGGCCTTCAGCTCACCGCTCGAGGCATACGCCGGGAGGCGATCCCGCGCACCGCCGAACAGCACGCTGACCGGAAGCCCGGCGACCTGGCCGATGATGTCCCAGAGCGCCGCCTCCAGCGGCCAGTACCGCCCGCCATGGAAGTTGATCGTCTCGATGCGGCGCACCTGGTTGAGGATCTGCAGCGGATCGGTGCCGATGAACAGGTGCTCGAAGGCTTCGAAGCCGTCCATGGTGTCGCCCGACCCGTACCCGACGAGCCCATCGTCGGTGCGCACGGTTACGAGCGTGGCGGTGAACTCGGTGCGGGGGTCCGGATCCCACGCCGCGTTGAAGGGCGGGTCCAGGGGCTGGACCATCCGGGTGAGGGTGATGGAGGTGATTTTCATCGATGCGCCTTAGATGAGTCCCTGGTCGGTGAGGAAGTCGATCGCGACATCCTGCGGATCTTCGCCGTCGACATCGACCTGCGCGTTGAGCTTCTGCATCTCTTCGGTGGTGAGCAGCGGCGTCAGCTCGCCCACGATGTCGGCGATCTCGGGGTACTCGTCGAGTGTCGACTGCTTCAGCGTGAACGCGCCCTGGTAGGCGGGGAAGAACTGCAGATCGTCTTCCATCACCACGAGATCGAGCCCCGGGATGCGCCCGTCGGTCTGGAACACCTCGCCGAAGTTGCAGTCATCGCCCTTCGCCGTGGCCGAGTAGATCACGCCGGTGTCGAGCAGTGCGACATTCGAGTCAGGCACGTCGAAGCCGTAGGCGGCTTTGAGCCCCGGCCAGCCGTCATCGCGCGTCGAGAACTCGCTCTCCACGCAGAATGTCTGCTCG
Organism: Leucobacter musarum subsp. musarum; assembly: GCF_001273845.1. GTDB lineage: Bacteria > Actinomycetota > Actinomycetes > Actinomycetales > Microbacteriaceae > Leucobacter > Leucobacter musarum. The sequence continues at coordinate 77,731 of NZ_JHBW01000066.1, read as the reverse complement.
GAGACGGGCAGCTTGGCGACGTCGCTCAGCGTCTTGACACCGAGCTCCTTCGCCTTGTCCGCGCGAATCGCGAAGGCGTACGTGTTATTGAGCGCTGCCGGGTCGAGCCAGGCGATGCCCTTCGCCGCGTCGGCCTCCTTCGTGGCCTCGAACTGCGCCTCGGCGCCCTTCACCGGTTCGGTGTTGCCGTTGTAGGTGATCCACGACGTGCCCGAGTACTCCCAGTACCCGAGGAACTCGTCGTTCTCGAGCGCTTGGCGCACGTTGGCCGACCCGACGAGCTTCGTGTTGGCCTCGACGTCGGCGCCGTGCGCGTTGAGCAGCTCGGTGGTGAGGTGGGCGAGAATGAACTGCTCAGCGAAGTCTTTCGCGCCGATCTCGCCGGTCAGGCCCTCCAATTCAGTGCCCTGGGAGCCGGCACCGCCGCCTCCCCCGCTCGAGCAGCCCGTGAGCGCGAGCGCTCCGGCCGCGGTGAGGGCGAGTGCTGAGAGCAGTGCGCGTGAGGTCTTCATCTGTTTTCTCCTTCGAAAGCGATTGCGTGCGGGGTGCGACGGTGGGTGCCGTCGCAGGTGGGTGGAAGCGAGTGGGGGCGATCCCGGGCGGAATCACACGCCCTTGGGAGTGAAGAGGTCTTCGGCGATGCCGGCGACCCAGTCGATGAGCAGCGCGATGCAGGCGACGAGCACCGCACCCACCGCGAGCACGGGGTAGCGCTGCAGCTTCAGGCCGTTGACGACCATGTCGCCGAGCCCGCCCGCGTTGATGAACGTCGCGATCGTCGCGACGCCGACGCAGAAGACGAGCGCGGTGCGCAGGCCCGAGAGAATCACGGGCACCGCGAGCGGCAGCTCGACGCGCCAGAGCACCTGGAAGCTGGTCATGCCCATACCGCGCGCCGACTCGCGCACGCTGGCGTCGACCTGCTGAATGCCGATCATCGTATTGCGCAGCGCCGGCAAGAAGGCGTAGATCACGAGGGCGACGAGCGCGGTGGTGTAACCGGTCTGCCAGACGATGGCGAGCAGGATCACCACGCCGACCGCGGGCACGGCCTGCCCGATGTTCGCGAGGCCGAGCACGATCGAACGAAACACCTTCGACGGCGACTTCGCGAGCAGCACGCCGAGCGGAATCGCGAGGAGAGCGACGAGTGCCGAGGCGACCACCGTCAGGCTGAGATGCTCACCGACCCGCAGCATGATGTAGTTCCAGTTGAGCGTGCGCTGCTCGATCGAGTCGAGCTCGAGCGACGACACCCAGAGCAGCAGGAGACCGAGGATCACGGCGACGACGAGCGGCGTCGTGAACCGTCGCAGCGAGATTCGGCGGCGCACCGGCTTGGGTGCGAGGCCGATCACCTGCGTCGCGGATGCCACGCTCATGACGACGCTCCCGCAGTGCGCCCGACACCGCCGGGCAGTTCTCCGCCGAGCGCAAGCGAGATGCGCTCGACGGTCAACGACCCCGCGATGCCGCCGCGCTCGTCGACCACGTTGACCGCGTCGCGGCCCGAAAGCACCAGCGCATCGATCGCGTCGCGCAGGTTGCCGGCGATCGGCACCTCCAGGGCTCCCGCCACCGCGGGGGCGAACCCGGTCTCGTGAATCGGAATCAGGGCGAGTCGCTTGAGCGCCGCCCCCTGGCCGATGAACGAACCGACGTATTCGTTTGCGGGCTGCGCGAGGATGCGGGCCGGGGTGTCGAACTGCTGAATCTGGGATCGTTCGGAGAGCACCGCGATGCGGTCGCCCAGCTTGATCGCCTCGTCGAAGTCGTGCGTGACGAAGATGATCGTCTTGCCGATCGACTCCTGCAAGCGCAGGAACTCGGCCTGCAAGCGCTCGCGTGTGATGGGGTCGGTGGCACCGAACGGCTCGTCCATGAGCATCACGGGCGGATCTGCGGCCAGAGCGCGCGCGACGCCCACGCGCTGCTGCTGCCCGCCCGAGAGCTGCTTCGGGTAGCGGCCCGCGAAGATCGACGGGTCGAGCTGCACGGTGTCGAGCAATTCGTCGACCCGATTCGCGATGCGCTTCTTGTCCCAGCCTAAGAGCTTCGGCACCACCGCGATGTTTTCGGCGATCGTCATGTGCGGAAACAGGCCGATCTGCTGGATCACGTAGCCGATGTGACGCCGCAGCTCATTCGGGTCGAGCGACAGCACGTCGCGCCCGTCGATGCTGATCGACCCCGACGTGGGTTCGATGATGCGGTTGATCATCTTCATCGTGGTGGTCTTGCCGCAGCCCGAGGGGCCGACGAAGACGATGAGTTCGCCCGGATCGATGCGCATCGAGAACTGGTCGACGGCCGCGACCTCCTGGCCGGGGTACTTCTTGACGACGTTGTCGAGTACGATCTCGACGCCCGAGGCGTTCGAGGCGATCTGCGTGATGCCGGTGGCGGTCGATTCAGGCACGGAGCCCCCTTGAAGTCGTGTACTTGGTGACGATGACGAAGATGCCGTCGACGATGAGCGCGAGCGCGGCGACACCGACGGTGCCGGTGAGCGCGAAGTTGAGTGCGTTCTTCGAGCCGAGGCTCGAAAGCCCCTGGAAGATGAGCTGACCGAGGCCGGGCCCGGCCACGTAGGCGGCGATCGCGGCGATGCCGATGGTGAGTTGGGCGGCGACGCGCACCCCGGTCAAGATGATGGGCCAGGCGAGGGGCAGCTGCACGCTGATCAAGATCTTCATGGGCGACATGCCCATGCCCTTCGCCGACTCCATGATCGCTGGTGGCACCTCGCGCAGCCCGACCGCCGTGTTGCGCACGATCGGCAGGAGCGAGTAGAAGACCAGCGAGAACACGGTCGGCGTCCACCCGAGCCCGAAGACCGGGGTGAGCAGTGCGAGGAGCGCTAGCGACGGAATCGTGATCGCGACGCCCGCGGCGGCGATGACCAGCGCACGCGGCATCGGGCGGTTCCACACGGCGACGCCGAGGAGCACCCCGAGCACGGTCGCGATCAGCAGGGACATCCCGACCACGGCGAGATGCTCTCCCACGAGTTCGAGCACGTCGTCCCACCGGCGACTCCAGAATGTGAGCAGCCCGTCGAAAGTGAATGCGTCCACGTACGCCACTCCTCTCTCTCATCGTTGAGTTGGTTTCGAGCACGTTACGGCGGTACCTGGACTGTAATCGCGATGATGTCGTTTCGACAAGTTGGGTTGTGCATATGGCAACATTCGCGAAATCGTTCTAGTCTGTCGCCATGACCGAGTCATCCGTACCGCGCCGCAACGCCTCAGGCCTGCGCCGCGATCTCGACCTCCTGGAAGCGCTCACGAGCAGCGAGGCCCGCAACGGCCTCGGGGTCACTCGCCTTGCCGAACTCACCGGCCGAGACAAGGGTCAGGTCTCACGCACCCTCGCCACGCTCGATGAGGCTGGGTTCGTCGACCGAGATGCCGAGACCCTCGTCTACACGCTGGGGTCACGCATCTTCTCGCTCGCCGCGCAGACGGCCGAGGCTCGACTCGTCAAGACGAGCGCCCCGTACCTGCGCCGGGTCGTCGCCGCCACCCACGAGACCACCCACCTCTGCGCCCTGCGCGGAGGCAGCGTACTCACTCTCGCCAGCGAGATCAGTGAGCACGCTTTCCGGGGGCTCGGATGGGAGGGCGTGCGAACATCAGCCTGGCGCACCTCATCGGGGCGCGCCCTGATGAGCGATTGGAGCGACGAGGAGCTGGGACGTTGGTACCACGCCCACATCGCCGACGAGGTCGAGCGAACCCGAAACCTCGCGAACGCAGACGACTTCGGGGCCGAGCCGGCCGACCCGGCGGCACAGGTGCCGCTCATGCAGGCACCCGCACCTCCACCCGAGAAGTTGCGGGTGACCGACCTGCGCAGCTTTTTGACCGAGATTCATCGCGTGCAGCAGCAGGGCTTCGCCACCGTTGATGAGGAGTTCGAAGCGGGAGTGGTCGGTGTCTCAGCGCCCGTGACTGACTTTCGCGGCAAGGTCGTGGCCGCAATCAACATCAGCGCACCGAAGAGCCGCCTCGGTACCAACCTGCAGCGGGCCGGCGCCTACTCGGCGCACGTCGCCGCAGAACTCTCGCGCGCGCTCGGGGCGGGTGATCCGACCGCGGGATAAACGGCGCCGGATCACCCGGCCCGTTACAAGCGGTCGCGGTGCCGGTCGCGCAGGTCTTCGACCGCGCGCTCGAGTGCAGGATCGTCGCCGCGAGCGAGCGCTGCGTACTGCAGCACCACGCCATCGTCGCTCTGCACGGCTTTCACCCACATGCGTCGGCGCGGCACGAAGAGCGACCACACGAGACCGCCGAGCGCGAGGAGCGCGAAGACGAGCACGTACGTCTGAGCCGGATTGCGCATGACGTCGAACGAGGCGTAGCGCGGCACGTCGTCGAGCGTGATCGTGCCCATGCCGTTGGGCAGATCGGTCGTCTTGCCCGGAGTGAGCTCGATCGAATCCTTGTCGACGGCACGGCCGGTCAACTGCTGCATATCGGTCGTGTCGAGCGAATATACCGATCGCGGAATGCCACCGTCAATGCCCAGGTCGCCCTCGAAGACGTCGAGCGTGAGCACGGGGTTCTCAAGATCGGGATAGTTCGACGTGTACGCGCCCGTGTCGAGGTCGGCCTTCGTCGGGTAGAAGAACCCGCGCAAACCGATCTGCACGTTCTTGCCGTCGTCTTGCAGCCCGAACGGCACCTTCACTACGCCGAGCGAGAGCATCGTCATGTTGTTCTGGGGAATGAACGGCATCGCCTCGCTGTAGACGACCGTGCCCTCGGCGTTCTTGATCGTGATGCGCGGGGCGTACCCGTTGGCGATCAGGTAGATCGGCGATCCGTGCACGCGCAGCGGGTGGTTCACGCGGATCGTCTCGGGCGACTCGTCACCGGTCTCGGGATCGATGAGCTGCAGGTTCGCGGTGTAATCGCGTACCTGTCCGATGGCGTGCGTATTGCCGTCGTCGGGAGTGACGTAGGTCACGTCGAGCGAATCCAGCGTGAGACCGAACGGATCGAGGCTGGAGGAGTCGAACCCGCGGCCGGTGTTCACGGTGTCGTAGTCGATGAGCTGGTTCACCATCGTCTCACCCTCGACGAGCACTTTCTGTCCGTTGAAGGTGAAGACCCCGCCGACGCCGACAGCGATCAGCACGCCAAGCAGCGAGATGTGGAAGATCAGGTTGCCCGTCTCGCGCAGGTAGCCGCGCTCGGCCGACACCGAAACGGTCTCGACACCGCGGCGCGAGGTTCGCTGAATCTCGGTGCGATACCGCGCCTTTCGCAGCACGCGCGAGGCCTCCTCGATCGCACGCTCGGCGAAGGCGGCGCGATCTTCGGCGCTCGCTTCGGGGTTCGAAACCCGCACTTCGGAGAACCCGGCCATGCGCTGCAACCGGGCCGGCGTCTTGGGCGGGGTGCCCCGCCACGCCTTCCAGTGGTGGAAGATGCGGGGCAGCACGCAGCCGATGAGCGAGATGAAGAGCAGCAGATAGATGGCCGAGAACCAGACCGACCCGTAGACGTCGAACGCCTGAATCGGGAAGGCATCGAGCACGGGGAAGAGCTTCGGGTGATCGGACTGATACTGGATCACGCCGTTGGGGTCGGCGCTGCGCTGAGGCAGCAGCGAACCCGGAATGGCGGCGACCGCCAGCATGAGCAGCAGCACAAGTGCCACGCGCATGCTCGTGAGCTGACGCCAGAACCAGCGCGCCCAGCCCTTCACGCCCAGTTCAGGCGACTCGATGCGGCCGGCCCCCCCGGCCCCGGTGCCGTCGTCGTAATCAGATGGGCGTGACATAGCCGCCAATCACCGCCTGCAGTGCGTACATCATTTGGCTCCAGAGGCCGGTCACCATGAGGAGACCGATGAGGATCAGCAGCCCGCCGCCGATCAGGTTCACGGCACGGATATGCCGTTTGAAGAATGTCATCGTCTGCGTCAACCAGGTGAAGCCGAATGCCGCAAGGATGAAGGGCAGGCCCAGGCCGATGCAGTACGCAATCGCGAGCACGACGGATCGACTCACCGACGCCTGCTGCAGGCTCAGGCCCATGATCACCGCGAGCGTGGGCCCCATACAGGGGGTCCAACCGATCGCGAATACCGCGCCGAGCAGGGGCGCTCCGGCGAGACCGAACTTCGGTTTCACGCGCATCTTGCGCGTGGTCTGCATCTTCGTGAACAGACCGATGAACACGAGCCCCATGACGATGATGACCACGCCCATCACGCGCGTGATGACCGGTTCCCACTGAGTGATGAACACTCCGACGGTGCCGGCTGCCGCCAGGATCGCGACAAAGACCGCCGTGAAGCCGAGCACAAACAGCACGGAGCCGAGCAGCACGCGGCCGCGCGGTGACTTCTCGCCCGGTGCCGAGCCGGCCGTCGAGCCGACGTATGCGAGGTACCCGGGTACGAGCGGCAGCACGCACGGCGAGAGGAACGAGAGCAGCCCGGCCGCGATTGCGATGAGCGAAGCGACGAGCAGCTGCCCGTCGGCGACGATTCCCTGCAGATCCACCGGCTACTGCTCGGTACTACCGGAATCGGCGGCAGCCGCGTCGTCGCCCGATTCGGCGAGGGTCTCGTCGATCAGGGTGCGCAGTTGGGATTCGCCGGCGATCTGCCCGAGTACGCGGTGCGCGACGCGCCCCTCGCGATCCAGCACCAGCGTGGTCGGCACGGCGTTCAGCGGGACCTGGCCCGCGAAGGCGCGCTGCACGGAACGGCCGCCCGCATTGTCCATGATCGAGGGGTACTCGATGCCGAATTCGAGCGAGAACTGCTGAGCCTGGGCCACCTGATCGCGCGTGTTCACTCCAACGAACTTCACGCCCTGCGACGAGAACTCGTCGTAGTTGGTGACGAGGTCGGGAGCCTCGACGCGGCAGGGCGCGCACCCGGCGTACCAGAAGTTCACGACGGTGACCTCGCCGAGCGTGTCCGCGGAGCCGTAGGTCGCACCGCTCTCGTCGACTCCCGAATACTCCACGGCCTCAGCGCGCTCAGACACGGGAATACTGAGCGTCGAACCGTCGCCCTCGATGTAGCCCTTGCCGCTGCCCTCGCGGTACTGAGAGGCGAGGTCGCTGCCCTCGGTGCTGCACCCGACGAGGGTGAACGCGACGGCGGCGGTCAGTGCGAGTGCGGTTGCGGTGCGTCGCAGGCTCATACGGCTCCTACATCTACGGCGTCGTCGAGCAGGCCGGCGGCGGGGGTGCGGTACTCCACCTCGAACCAGCGCTCGCCGCGCCGTTCGAAGGTGGTGATGCTCGACAGGTCGCACCGTCGCGACGCGGGATTGTGGAAGAGCGGCTTGCCAGCGATATCGAGGTGGGCCATCCAGATCGGCGACTGGTGCGACACCATCACGATGTCGCCGTCGCGGGTCGAATCCCATGCCGCATCCATCGCTTCGCGCACGCGCGCGGCGACCTGGCGGTAGGGCTCGCCCCAGCTCGGGCGGAACGGGTTCCAGAACCGGTGCCAGTAGCGCGGCTGCTTGAATGCCGCATCGGGGCCGGAGTTGACGAGCCCCTCGAACGCGTTGGTCGGCTCGATGATGCGGTCTTCGGTCGCGATCTCGAGGCTGAGCGCGCTCGCGATGGGGCGCGCCGACTGCTGTGCTCGTTCGAGCGGCGAGGCGTACAGCTTCGACACCTTGCGGTCGCTGCCGGCGAGTTCGAGCGCGGCCGCTTCGGCCATCTGGTGCCCGCGTTCAGACAGGCGGAAGCCCGGAATGCGTCCGTAGAGCACCCGGTCGGGGTTATGGACCTCGCCATGGCGCACCAAATGCAGCAGTTTGTCGCTCACGGGTCCATTCTACGTTCGCCGTATCTGGGAGTTCGGGGCGGCGGATCACCGGGCGCCCGGGCGCCCCGAACTCCGACGGGTCAGGGCAGTTCGGGATCGAGCCCGAGGTGCTCGCGCAACGAGGCGCCCGCGTATTCGCTCGGGTAGACGCCGCGGCTCTGCAGTTCGGGCACGAGTCGGTTCACGATGTCGTCGAGACCGGTCGGGCTGAGGTAGGGCGTGATGTTGAAGCCCGCCACGACGCGTCGCTCGGCGTAGCGCTGCAGGTGGTCGGCGACGGTCTGCGCGCTGCCGACGAATCCCGTGAGGTCGTTGCCGCGCGCGGCGTGCTCGATCACGAAGTCGCGGATGCTGAGGCCTCGGTCGGCAGACTCGGCGCGCCACTCGTCGGCCAATTGCTTGGCCTTCGCGTTTTGGAAGGCGCTGCCGCGGGTCACGCTGGAGGTCTGCTGCACGGGATCGATATCGGGCAGGGGGCCGTCGGGGTCGTACGCGCTGAGGTCGGTGCCCCAGAACTGCTCGAGGTACGCGAGCGCCGTCTGTTCGGTGACCTGGGCTCGCCGAATCTCGTGCAGCTTCTCGTGCGCCTCCGCATCGCTGTCGCCGATCACGATCGTGACGCCGGGGAAGGGCAGCACCGAGCCCGAGCGGCGCCCGCGCGCGACCGCGCGACGATCGATGTCTGCGCCAAACTCGACTGCTCGCTCGTACTGCGTCGCGCCGGTGAAGACGAGGTCGGCGTGCTTTGCGGCGAAATCCCGACCCTCCGCGGAGTCGCCCGCCTGAATGAGCACCGGTCGCCCGCCGGGCACGAGCGGCAGGGCGCGTTCCAAGTCGAGGTCGAAGAACTCGTTGCGCACCTGCAGCGGCAGGCCCCCCTCGGTCTCTGCCGCGCGCCAGATCGCTTTCACCGCCGTCACGAACGCGTCAGCGTTGCGATAGCGGTCGGCATCGGCGACGAACCCTCCGCGCCTGAAGTTCTCGCCCGTCCAGGCGTTGTGGGTCGTCACGATGTTCCACGCAGCGCGACCCCCGCTGAGATGACTCAGGCTCGCGAGTCGATAGGCGAGGTCGGCGGGGTCATTGAAGGTGGTGCTCTGCGTGGCCGCGAGGCCGATGCGCGAGGTCACCGCGGCGAGCGCGGCGAGCTGCGTTTGCGCGTCCGGGCGGCCGACGACGTCGAGATCGTGCAGGTGACCGAGGTGCTCGCGCAGGCGCAGCCCCTCCCCCAGGAAGAACGCAGCGAACACCCCGCGCTCGGCGGTCTGCACGACGCGGCGGAACGATTCGAACGCGACGTGATCACCCGACTCGGGCCAGTGCCAGATCGTCGAGAAATTCACCCCCTGGAAGAAGACGCCGAATTGAATCTGCCCGGGTGTCGCGGCTTCGTGGGGTGCCGCGGCGGTGTCGTGTGTGGTGGTCATGCTCAGTAGTTCCCCTCGTTCGCGAAGGCGTTCTGCGCCGCGGGGAGGCCGAAGACCTCTCGGGCGGTGGTGTGGAGCGGGAGCTGAGGTATGCCGACCCCGGCCGCGATCAGCGCAGGCACGACCTGGTGCTGCACCTCGTCGAGCTCGTCTGCAGTGACCGCCGGAATGAGCCGCACGCCGTCGACGTGCGCGGCGAGCGCAACGAGACGCTGCACGAGCTCGTCGGCCGTGCCGACGAAACGCTCAGCGGGGCCTGCCGCCCACGGGCGTGCGGTGTCGAGACGGGCGAGGCGATCCCGCGCCGATTCACCTCGGGTGTCGAGCACGATCTCGAGGTCAACGATCACCCGTGCGGCGCCGTGAGCCCGGGCGGTCGCGGCGTCGGCGGCCACCGTATCGCCGCCGGGAATGAGGATCGCATCAGCATCGACCCCGGTGGAGGATGCGAGCGGTGCGAGCACCGGAAGCTGCCCCTGCGGCGGTCGCGGCGTGATCGCGGGGCCTTTCACCGAGAACGAGCGGCCGGTGAAGTCGGCGTAGTGCAGCTTGTCACGGTCGATGTACCGGCCTGTCGGGAAGTCCGTGATGACCGCGTCGGCCTCCCAGGTGTCCCAAATGACACGCACCGCGGCGACCACGTCGACGAGCTCGTCCGCGAGTTCGTCTTCGGCAAGCGCGTCACGGCCGAATTGCCGCGCAGCACGCTGCGAGTTCTCGCCCGAGACCAGCCAGCCGCCGCGGCCGCCCGCCGCGTAGTCGAGGCTCGCGAGCTGGGTCGCGGTGTGAAACGGCTCGACGAAGGTGACCGGGATTTCCGGGATCAGAGCGATCCGCGACGTGCGCGGCCCGGTGAAGGCGGCGAGCTGCACGGGGTCGAGTCGGGCGCCGGCTCCCGTCGGCGGCAGGTGCGCGCCGGCGAGCGTGGCGAAGGCGAGCCCCGCCGTTTCGGCGCGGCCGATCGCGTCGGGCACCCGCGTGGCGTCGTCGTGCGCTGCGACGGCGGAACTCGGGTCTGCGGCTGCCGGGTGAGACCCCCGGCCGTCGATATGGATGCCGACGATGAACGGTTGCCCCACTGCGATCCTCCTGCGCTCGATGCTCAGTACGCGCGGGTGCGCGTCGCATGCCCCATCACATTACTGATCTCTATGGGTGGCATTCACGAATGTTGCGCACCTTGACGCGTGCGAGGATCACCGAGCGCCCCCGGGCGAATGCGAAACCGGGGGTACAGGTGCGTGTGGGCGCGACGGCTAGACTGTCGGGGTGACTGAGCGTGTATTGATCAAGGATCTGGCCGCCCGCGAAGACGGCACCGTCCGCGTTTCGGGGTGGGTCGAGAAGGTGCGCGACCAGCGGTACGTGCAGTTCGTCGTGCTTCGCGACGAAACCGGCGCCGTGCAGCTGGTGAATGGCGGCGTGCTGCGCGAGCCCGACCCCGAGAATCCGCGCTCCGACATTCTGGTGCCGCGCACCACCACCATCTCCGAGCTGACGCAGGGCACCTTCGTCACGGTCGTGGGTCAGCTCGAGCACAACGAGCGCGTGAAGCTCGGCGGCGTCGAGATCCAGATCGATGAGATCGAGGTCGTCGCCGCATCGCTCCCCGACAACCCCGTCGCCGGCGACTCGGGCATCGACGTGCGCCTCGACTGGCGCTTCCTCGATCTGCGCCGCCCCGAGCAGAACCTCGTGTTCCGCGTGCAGACCGCGTTCTTGCACGCACTGCGCCAGGTCTGGGTCGACCGCGGCTTCATCGAGATCCAGACCCCGAAGCTCATGGCCAGCGCTTCCGAGTCGCGCGCCGAACTCTTCGAGGTCGAGTACTTCGAGGGCAAGGCGTTCCTCGCCCAGAGCCCGCAGTTCTTCAAGCAGATGGCTCAGGCGGCCGGTTTCGGCGGCATCTTCGAGGTCGGCCCGGCGTTCCGTGCCGACCCCTCGTTCACCTCGCGTCACGCGACCGAGTTCACCTCGGTCGACACCGAGCTGAGCTGGATCGACTCGCACGAAGACGTCATGGAGCTCCACGAGGAGCTCATCGTTGCCGGCCTGACCGCAGTCAAGGAGAAGCACGGCGAGGAGATCCAGAAGCTCTTCGGCATCGAGGTCGAGGTGCCGTCGCGCCCGTTCCCGCGCATCCCGCTGGCCAAGGCCAAAGAGATCGTCAAGGCGGAGGGCTACGAGGTGCCGCGCGCCGACGCCGACATGGACCCGGAGGGCGAGCGCCGCATCGCCGCGCACGTGCAGAAGAAGTATGGCCACGACTTCGTCTTCCTCACCGACTACGACGCGTCGATTCGCCCGTTCTACCACATGCGCAACGCCGAGAACCCGCAGCTCACACAGAGCTACGACCTCATCTACCGCGGCACCGAGATCTCGACGGGCGCTCAGCGCGAGCACCGCATCGAGGTGCTCGAGGCGCAGGCCGTCGAAAAGGGCATGGACCCGGCAGAGCTCGGCTTCTACCTCGACTTCTTCCGCTACGGTGTGCCGCCCCACGGCGGCTTCGGTATGGGCCTCAACCGCGTGCTGATGCTGCTGCTCAAGCAGCAGTCGATCCGCGAGGTCACGTACCTGTTCCGCGGCCCGAACCGCCTGCTGCCGTAATCGCGCAGCACCGGTGCACGGCGCCACTCCGCTTCGGCGGGCGGGCGCCGTTCGCGTTTACGGGGATTATGTTGCCGGAGTCATCGTGCAGGTTGCCTGGAACAAGCCGAGTACGACCCATTGCCCGGTGACAGCGCGAGTTCCAGACGTCCACCCGCTCGCGTGACGGGTCTGCACCTGTATGGTGCGACTCGCTCCGAGCGTCACACTCAGTAGTCCGCCTGAGATCGTCGTTTCATACACTCCCCCCGCGGCAGCGACCGTGCGTAGTTCACTTCCCACGGGAGTGAATGTGGACGATGCCGCAACCGGGTTCGCCGCGCCGGTGTAATTCACCAGCACGTCGGTCAGAGCGTATCCCGCGGGCAATCGCCATCGGATTGTGAGTGTCGACGCTCCAAGGTTGAGCAGAGATCCAGTCACCCCACACTCGCCACCATAGGGCGGCATCGGAACGGTCAACGCGGTGAACGTGCCCGATGCGACTTCCGGGTCACTCCAGGTCGCCTCGGTCGCTTGCGGTTTCGGGGCGAGTACGAGCGCCCCGAGGGCGAGCGCAACGACCCCTGCGGCGATGCGGGTGCGCATCGCCCGGTGCCGGATCCCCTCGCCGCTCACGAGCCACCCGCCGATCGGCGTCGGCGCATGAACGCCGCAACGCCCGCGACCCCGAGCCCGGCGGCCACCCCGCCGACGCCGAGCAACCACATCGGCGACGCATCCGCACCGGTGACCGGAATGGTGCCGATGGGGCCGGGCGACGTGGAGACGACGTCGCTTCCGCCTGACGCCCGCATCGTCAGTGCGACGGCACCGCGAGCGGCCTTCGGAATCGACGCCGTCACGAGGTACCACTGCTCTTCGGCGCTCTCGAGTTCGGCGACGGGTACCGCGGGCGCCGCGATCTCGACCCGACCATCGCCGCCGACCGGGGTTTCGACCCCGGAGCAGGCGTCGCCGCTCCACTGCACGCTGCAGCCGCGTACGTTCAGCTCCAGCCCGAGCTCCTGAGACCCCGCCGATTCGAGCGACACCTGCACCGCGCCGGGGTCGAGCGAATCCACCCGCACACCGATCTGCCACAGCACCGGAACCCCGGGTCGCATCGAGGCCATCTCATCGGCGTCCCCGATGGAGGTGAGTGTGATGTGCGCGCCGCGCTTCACGACCGGCACGGGTGAGGGGTCAGCCGCCGACTCGGCATGCGCCGGCACCGTCGGCGCGAATGCGAGGGCACCAACGACCAGCACCGCACCGATGACGGGGGCCGCTGCTGCGCTCACGCGATCCGGCACCCGCGACGGGGATGCTTTGGCGTCGGCGACGGGCTGCTCGGGCTCGCCGTGACGCGGCGCTCCGCCACCCTCACCGCGGCCACGCTTCGCACGCTTCGACTCGCGTGGCCAGAACGCCCAGGTCACCAGCACCGACGCGCCCACCGTCAGCCCGCCGAGTACCCACGGGTTCGCGAACCAAACGACGACGTGCGCCAGATACGGCACCGAGGCGATCACTCGGCGCACCTCGGTCACGGTGTACGGCGACGGATCCTCCGCATCATTCGCGTCGCCCTTCATGGTGATCGTGCGCCCGTCACCGTCCCCTTCGACCGAAGTGACGCGGTGCGTCACCGGCAACATGCCGGGACGATCGACCGTGAGTACGTCGCCGACCTCGATCTCGCTCGCGGGAATTTCGCGCACGACGGCCAGCGAACCCGCCGGAATCGTCGGCGACATCGACCCTGTCTTGAACATGATCAGCGTCACGTGGAAGAAAGTCGCGAGGAGCACCAGCACGATGCAGACGAGCCCCGCGAACGCCGCGATGTTCAGCAGCATGCTGCCGATCACTCCCCCTGCGGTGCGCTTCGTGCCGGTCATCTCCCCCTCCTTCACCTGGTCGTCCCCGGTACCGCCCCGGTCACTCTGTTTCGACTACGAGGTCGACGTGGCGGTGATCGTCCACGCGAGCGTTGCGTTCAGCCCCTGTGCGGCATTGGCGGTGCCCGCGGGCAGCGTGACCGCGATGCAATATGCAGCGGCATTCGCTCCACCCGCAGACAGCGCCTGAGTTGCGGTCGGCGCAGTGGTCAGCGCACTGTTCGCCGCGACGATGTTCCCCGTTCCGAACGTCGTCGCGTTGCAGGCGGTGCCCGCGGCCGGGTCGATGGTGCTCACCCCGTAGCGCAGGTATGTGCCGAGCCCGCTGCCCGTCACCGTCGGCGCGGCCATGAGTGCCGTGCCGCCCACGTTTGTCGCGGTCGTCGTCTTCACCGTGTACTTGGCGTAGGTCGTGACCCCCGGCGACATGCCGGTGGGCGTTGCCACGAACGTCAACGCGGCTGCGGTTGCTCCCGTTGCATGCTCGGAGAAGTTCGTGCCATCAGTGGATCCGATAATGCCGAAAGTACTCGCGGTGAACGTAGCTTGCGCGTACTCGCTGTCTGTCCAGGCGGCGAGGGTCAGCGTGCTGCCCACCCCGAGCACGAGCGCTCCGGCGAGGAGCGCCCGTACCCGAGTGAACCAGTTCGCGGATGCCCTCCGCCGACCCCGAACTCGCGTTCGCTGGTTTCGGCGGAACACGATGACCTACAAGACAGCGCCGGAGGTGGCGTTGAACGTCCAGGTGAACGATCCGGTCGAGGCGGGCGCCAGCGTCGGGCCCGCCGTCACCTGGAAGCACAGGTAGGTCGGCGTCGTCACCGCGGCGAGCGAAAACGATGCACCATTCGAGTTCGTACCGGCGGCGTAGGTCGTCGCGTTGCACGTTGCGCTGGTCGTGTAGACGTACGAGGCCGTAGTGCCCACGATTGCGCTCGAATTGTCTTGTACCACCGCGACCGTTGCCGCGTTCGTCGAACCGGTCTTCAACTGCACCGCGAACGGCGCGTAGACGACACTGCCCGGAGCGAGCTTGTCGGCGCCGACCTGGAAACTCAGGGTCGCCGGGGTGCCCGACGTCGGATGATCCGCCCACGTCGTGCCGTTCGTCGATCCCTCAATACCGAACTGTCCGCTGGCAAAGATGCCGCGCGCCCATTCATTGTCGGTCCAAGCCGCCAGCGTGATCGCCGCCCCGACTCCGAGCACCAGGCCGCCGGCGAGAACGGCACGAACTTTTGTCCATCCCCGGCGCGGCTTCGTCGTCGCTTCCACGTGTTCAACAGACATCTGCACTACCCCCTTGTACGCGCGCCGACATCCTTCCTATGTCAGCACTATGTTCCGAGCGTACTGCGAAGCCATGAAATACAAAAGGGCTTGCCAAAATTCGGAGAATCGTCTGAAATAACGCTCCGCACTTCGGCAAGCCCGATCGGTGTGACGGCGCAGGGTGCGCCGTCCGGCTACTGCCCGAGAGCGTCGGTGACGAGCACGAGCTTGCCCGTGGTGCGGTCCGTCTCGCCGGCCGCGTGCGCCCGCGCCGCTTCCACCAGCGGGTAGGTCTCAGCGATCGTCGCGCGCAGCGCCCCCGATCGCACGAGCTCCGCAATGCGTTCGAGATCGTGGTGCGACGAGTCGACGAGCATGCGCGTCGCGCGAACCCCGAGTCGCTCGGCCTCGGTGAAGAACTCGTCGGAGCCCGCCGGCAGCGTCGACACGACGATGCCCCCGGGGCGCAGCACCCGCAGCGAACGCAACGACGTGTTGCCCCCGATGGTGTCGAGCACCACATCGACGCCTGAGGCCACCTCATCGAACTCCTGGGTGCGATAGTCGATCACCTCATCCGCACCGAGACTCCGGAGAAACTCGTGCTTGGCCGCACTCGCCGTGCCGATAACGTGCGCGCCGGCAGCCTTCGCGATCTGCACCGCGACATGGCCGACCCCACCTGCGGCGGCGTGCACGAGCACACGCTGCCCCTCTTCGAGGTGCGCGTAGTCGTGCAGCGCCTGCCACGCGGTCAGTGAGACAAGCGGCAACGCCCCAGCCTGCACGTGGTCAATCTCGGCAGGCTTGTGCGCGAGCACCCGCGCGGGCACCGCGACCACCTCCGCATGCGTGCCATGCCCGAACGGGTACGACACCATGCCGAACACTTCGTCGCCGACGGCGAAGCGCGCGACGCCGATCCCGGTCGCAATCACCACGCCCGACACGTCCCAGCCAAGCACGAAGGGCGGGTCGCCCAGAAAGCCGCCGGTGCGGCGATGCTTCCAGTCGGTCGGGTTCACTCCGGCCGCGTGCACGCGCACCAGCACCTCGTTGGGGCGGGCCACCGGCACTGCGACCCGCTCCGGGGTGAGCACATCGGGATCACCGAGCGCCGCCTGTGTGATCGCGATCATGGTGGGGTGCTCAGTTGTGGCTGCGTGCCGGGACTGCGTCGATTCAGAGGCCATGCCCCAACGATCGCGCAGACCCGGCCGCGAGGCAACGGGGGCGCGGTCCGTTCACCGACGGCGTACCGAGACGACCGAATCCAAAAAGTTCGACGGAGTGCCATCGGGTGCGCGACCTTCGCGTTCGCGCACCTCCGCGACCTCGATCTCCCAGTCGCTCGAATCGAGCGCCAGTGCCGCGAGATCCTGTTCGGGGGTCGGGAAGTCGCCGCCGTGCCCCGGAGCCCAGTCGGGGGCCGAGGCGTGCGCGATAGTCACCACCCGCCCACCGGGGGCCACGCTGCGCGCCGCCGCCCGCAAGATGCGCTCGCGCGGCAGCTCCACCGGCGACTGGAAGAAGCTCGCCGTCACCAGGTCATACCCCTCGCGATCGCGCGCGTCGTCGAGACCATCGATGCGTGCGGGATCATCAGCCCACTCCCCGAGGTCCGCGGCGATGAATCGCGCAGCATCGAGGCCACGCTCGCGTGCAGCGGCCCGTGCTCGCGCCACCGCGTACTCCGAGAGGTCGATGCCGGTCGCGTTCCACCCGTGCTCGGCGAGCCACAGCACGTCGCCGCCCTCGCCGCACCCGAGGTCGAGCGAGCGACCCGGGCGCCAATCGGCGGCCAACTCACCCAGGGCGTGATTCACGTGCCCCGACCAGATACGGTCGTCACCGCCGTAGCGCTGCTGCCAGAATGCGACGGGGTCAGTCGGGGCATCGGTGTCGGCGCCAGGTACCCCGTGCGCCCCCGCACCTTGCACGTGATGACGGTGGCCGTGTTGGTGATCCGGCGCCGACTGCTGCTGCGTCACTGCGCGATCTCCGCTGCGGCGAGCGCGAAGTCTTCGTCGACCAGGATCGCGTTGACGGCGGCACCGGCCATCACTCCGGCTGCCATCGACGCCGGTACCGTGGCCATCGGATTCGTCACGTTGCCGGCCGCCCAGATGCGCGGGTGGCTCGTGCGCTGCATCATGTCGATCTCCAAGAACGACCCGACGATCGTGTCGGTGCGTGCGAGGTCGAGGTGCGCGACGAGGCCGTCGTGGGGACGCAAGGTGCCCGCAGTAAACGCTGCGTCGAGCGGGTACTCGCGGCCGTCGGCGGTGCGCACGGCCGTGAGCTGCGCACCGTCGCCGATCACCTCGACCACCGGCTCGGCGACGAGCTGCACGCCGCGGCCGCGCAGCGCGCGCTCCGTATCGGCGTCGAGCACACTCGTACCCGTCTCGTCGACGAGCCCGGCCGTGAAGACGGTGACGTCGTCACTCCACTGGCGGATCAGCTTGGCCTGGTGCAGCCCCAGCGGCGACGTCGTAATGACCCCGAGGCGCTGCCCGCGCACCTCCCAACCGTGGCAGTACGGGCAGTGCAGCACCGACGTGCCCCAGCGCTCGGCGAGACCCGGGATCGCGGGCAGCTCGTCGGTGACGCCGGTCGCGAGCACGATGCCGCGGGCGCGCACCGTCTCGCCGCCGTCGAGCTCGAGTTCGAGCAGGGCTCCGGGGATGGCGGGGTCTGCGGCCGCTGCTGCTGCGCTTCCGACTCCCGGGGCGTCGATGTTGCGCACCGCATGCACCGTGGCCTCGCGAAACTCCACGCCGTAGGCCTCGGCCTCGGCACGGCCGCGGGCGACGAGCTCGCGCGGCGGCGTGCCGTCGAGCCCGAGCACGTTGTGCATCTGGTGGGCAAAGCGGTTGCGGGGTTGAGCGGCGTCGATCACCAGGGTGCGTCGCAGGGAGCGGCCAAGGGCCTGGGCGGAGCTGAGGCCGGCGGCGCTGCCGCCGATGACGATGGCGTCGTAGAGTTCGTGGGTCATGCTGACAGTGTGCGGGGCAATGTGCGATACTTGCAATCTCGTTTGCGGAAATGGCAAGGTGTGAGCATGGATGAATTGGAACGTCTCGGCCCGCGACTGCGATCCGCGCGGCAAGATCGCGGCTGGACGCTCGACGAGCTCGCCGATCGCGCGGGCATGTCGGCGAGCACCCTGTCGCGCCTCGAATCGGGCAAACGGCAGGCCAGCCTCGAGCTGCTGCTGCCGCTGACCCGGCAACTCGGCATCCGCGTCGACGACCTGCTCGACGCGCCCACCCGAGACCCGCGCGTGCACCGTGCCGCGCTGCGCCGCGAGGGCCTCACGATCGCTCCGCTCACTCGCGAGGCCTCTGACGTGCGCGCGTTCAAGATCACGTACCACCCTGATGCCCCCGAACGGGAGTTGCAGGTGCACGAGGGGCACGATTGGCTCTTCGTACTCTCGGGCAAGCTGCGCCTCACCCTCGACGACCGCGAGCACGTGCTCGGTCGCGGCGAGGCCGCCGAATTCGACACGTCGGTGCCGCATCGCCTGCGCGCCGACGGCGGCAAGCCCTGCGAGGTCATCAGCATCTTTAACGCGGCCGGCGAGCGCTTGCACCTGCACGGCGCGTAGGCGCGGGCCGCGACGGGCGGGCACGCATCACGGAGCGGCGAGCGCAGCGGGCGTCAGCCGGCGGGCTCCGATTCGAGGGGGCCGCCCGCCGCGCGCCAGCCGACGAGGCCGCGTGAGAGGTTCACCGCCGGGAACCCGAGTTCGACCAGCAGATTCGCCGCCCACGCCGAAACAAAACCGCCAGTGCAGAAGGTGATGAGGGTGCGGTGCTCCGGCAGCTCTTCCCAGCGCGCTTCGATCTGCGCGAGCGGCAGGTGCAACGCCCCGGGAATATGCGCGCGCCGCCACTCCGGGACACCTCGCACGTCGACAACCAGCGCGCCGGCCTCGATGAGCGCGCGAGCTTCACCGACCGACACCGCGTCTGGACGCCGCACGTACCGCGCGAGACTCACGAGCGAGCCCCCGAATGCTCAGAGAGCTCAGAGTGCTCCGCGTGCCCTAGTTCCCCTGCCATCGAGGATCGAGCCGCCCGAGCCGCCAGCAGTCCCCCGATCCCCGGAATCAGCGCGAGCACCCACACGCGGTGGCGCCCCCGCATTGCGAGCACGGCGCAGACCACGGTCGCCGTGTAGGCCAATCCGTGCACCGGCCCAAGCGTGCTGGTCACCACCGGGTGGTGCACCGTCACCAGGTTGATGAGCATGAGCACCAGGGTCGCGAACTCGATGCCGCCGACGATGCCGAGCAGCCGCTCGGCCGAACGCGCGTTCACAGACCCGCGCCCGTCGTCGAGCCGGGCCGCACGATCATCAGTACGACGACGATGGCCCAGAGCAGGTTGAAGATGCCTGCGTGCATCGCCAGCCGCGAGGCCGCCGGAGCGGGCGTCTGGAGCGCCTGCCCGACAGGCGTCGCACGTGCCGCGAGCGCCCGGCGTTGGCCGGGCAGCACGAGTCCGATCAGCACTGCCGCGGCGGCGGCCGTCAACACCATCGAGATGATCAGCCACGCATCTCCCAGTACGCCGAGGCTCACCGCGGTGGCGATCCCGAACACCGGCACGATGACGCCGATCACGGCGTACACCCGCGAGATCCGGTGCAAGATGCCCAGCACTGCCGTCGACCCTGGCGGCGCTCCCCCCGCTCGTACTGTGGCGGGAAACATGCTGGCCGCAATCGCGACCGGGCCGATGGCGAGAATTGCGGCGAGCACATGGACGGAGAGCAGAAACGCAGTCATGATGTGCCCATCGTCGCGGTTCGCGCGTGAGCGCGGGAGTGACTTTTGTGACATACTTCTCCGAATTCTCGCCACATGACAAAATCCGCGCACTTCGCCCCTGAAATGCCGTCGCTGCGAGTACCGTGGTCGCATGCACACCGTCGCCGTTCTCGCCGTCCCCGATGTGATCGGCTTCGATCTCGCCACTCCGATCGAGACATTCCGGTTCGTGCGCCTGCCCGATGGTCGGCCCGGCTATCGCGTGATCGTTGCCGGAGATGACCCCTGGGTTGAGGCGGGCCCCATGCGCATCGCTCCCGGGGCGGGCTTGGAGGCCCTTGAGCGCGCCGACATCGTCATCGTGCCCGGCCGCAATGACTTCTCGACTCCGTTGCCCGAGTCCCAGCAATGGGCACTCCAAGCGGCGGCGGATCGCGGCGCCACCGTGGCCTCCATCTGCGTGGGCGCATTCTCACTCGCGCAAGCCGGCCTGCTCGACGGACGACGTGCCACAACGCACTGGTTGGCGGCCGACGAGCTCGCGCGACGTTACCCCGCAGTCGTGGTCGACCCCGACGCGCTCTACATCGACGAGGGGCCGATCCTCACCTCTGCCGGAGCATCGGCCGGGCTCGACCTGTGCCTGCATCTCGTGCAGCGCAATTACGGAGTGGCCGTCGCCGCCGATGCCGCTCGCCTGGCGGTCGCTCCGCTGCAGCGATCCGGGGGCCAAGCGCAGTTCATGCTGCGCAACCGACCCACCGACCGCACCGCAACCCTCGAACGCGTGCTCGAGTGGATCGATGCGCACACGCACCAGGCCCTGACGCTCGAAGCGATTGCCGAGTTCGCGGGGTTGAGCCCGCGCACCCTGACACGCCGCTTCCACGCTGAGACGGGGCAGAGCCCGATGCAGTGGGTGGGCGGGGCGCGAGTCAGGCAGGCGCAAGAGCTGCTCGAAACCACGGACCGCACAGTCGACGGCATCAGCGCCCAGGTGGGGTTCCCGTCGCCCAGCAGCTTCCGCGTGCAATTCGCTCGCGCTGTGGGCGTCACCCCCGGCGCTTATCGGTCGACGTTCCGCCCGGCGGCGTAGGCGGCTGGGCAGCGAAGGCAGCGAAGGCAGCGAATGCGCGTAGGCAGCGTCGGCGAATCGGGGTCAAAAATTGTCGTGCTGAGGCGCGAAAGCGGCGCTTCGGCAGCAATTATTGACACCGATTCGGAGGCGCGCGGGCGCGGGCGTGGCCTCAGCCTGCGAAGGATTCAGCCCACCTGCGCACGCGGGCCGCGCTCTCCTCTTCCGAGAGATCTTCGATGCGCGTGAGCACCGACCAGCGCACCCCGAACGGATCGCGGATGCTCGCGAAGCGGTCGCCCGACACGAAGTCGGTCGCGGGCTCGCGCACGGTCGCGCCCGCCGCGACGGCCCGCGCGACCGTGTCGTCGACGTCGGGCACGTAGATGCCCATCGAGTAGCAATCGTCTTCGCCCTCGGGGCCGGCGACCAGGTGGTAGTCGGGCATCGGCTCGCCGAGCTGCAGATGTCCGTTGCCGAAGTCGAGTTCGGCGTGCGCGACCACACCGCCGAACTCGGTGACATCGACCACGCGCGCGCCGAAGATGTCGCGGTAGAACTCGATGGCGCCGGCGGCGTTCGGAATGGCCAGGAACGGCGTCAGGCTGGTCGAGCCGTGCGGGCGGCCGTTCGTGGTGTGGGTGCCGGTCGCCGCGCGCGAGGGGGTCGAATTCGAGGGAGATTCAGCATTCATGGCTTCATCGTAAGATCAAACTCGCGGCGCCGTCTTGCAGATTTGCGCCAGGTTTGGGTGAGCGGGGAGTGCATGGATCAGGATCGTCGCGGCGTACTTTTCCCCGCGCGTTTGCCCGAGTTTCACCGACTGGCGCCCGCCCCCGAGGTCGCGCACGCGGTGCGGTGGATCTGGATCCCCGAGTGGCAGCTCCCCGAGGGCACGGAGTCGCGCCAAGAGGTGCTGCCGTTTCCGGCGTGCAATGTCGTGGTCGAGGGCCACGGCATCGAGCTCGTCGGGCCGTCGACGCGCCGATCGGAGCGCGTACTCACGGGCAGCGGCTGGGCGGTTGGCGCGCTGCTGCTGCCCGCAGCCGCACTCGCGTTGACGACCGGCGCACCCGCTGCGCTCCGCGATACGGCGCAACCGCTCGCCGACGTCGAATTGCACCGCGCGATCGACGCGGCGATGACCGACACGCACACGTCGGGCGATGCGCGGCGCGAGCACGCGGCTCGGCTGTTGTCGGGGTGGATCGCAGCGCGCGTGCCGATGCCTCACCCCGGCAGCGATGCGGCGCTCGCGAACGCCCTCGGCGCACTGCTCGAACTCCCCGAGATCACCCGCGTCGACCAGCTCGCGGAGCGTCTGCACGCGTCGACGCGCACGCTGCAGCGCCTCGCTGACCGCGCATTCGGCATCTCGCTCCACGCGATGATTCGACGCCGGCGGCTGCAAGAGGCGGCGGCGATGCTGCGGGATCGCCCCGACCTCAGCATCGCCGCGCTCTCAGCGCAGCTCGGCTACACCGATCAGGCCCACTTCTCGACCGACTTCAAGTCGGTGCTGGGGGTCACCCCGACGGCGTTCCGCGCGTCGGCGGCATCTCCCGACTGACGCAGCCGACCCCGCCGACCTCACCAACCCTTCCGGATCGGGGTAATTTTGGACCGGTGTGTGGGCGGTTTTCACGGCGCGCACTGGTCGAAAGTTACCCCGATCCGGAAGGGTGGTGGGGCAGCAGCCGCGGCAGACACGCGGCAGCGGCGACCTAGACCGTGGGCTCGCCGATCGACAGCATGAGGCGGTTCGCCCAGTTGAAGAACGCACCGGCCTGAATCGCGTCGAGCAGTTCGAGTTCGTCGAGCCCCGCGGTGCGCAGCGCGGCGAGCTCGGCCGCACCGAAGCGCGGCGGGGTCGCCGTGAGAGCCACCGTCGCGTCCACGATAGCGTCGATGCGCGGGTTGACGCGCGCGCTCACGCCCTCGTCGAGGAGGCGCTGCACCTCGTCGCGATCCGCCCCCTGCTCGGTCGCGAAGCGCGAGTGCACCGACGCGCAGAATACGCAGCCGTTGTAGCGCGACGCGGCTGCGGCGGCGAGCTCGCGCTCCGCGCGCGGCAGGCCGGCGTCGGTGTTGTAAAAGATGTCGAGGTCGGTGAGCGTGCGTTCGCGCAGTGCGTCGGGGTCACGCGCCAGCAGGCGGAAGTACGGCATGTGCACGCGGTCGCGCTGCACGAGCGCCTCGTAGTGGTGTTCGGTGAATTCGGCGACGGGCAGGGGCTCGATCCAGGGCTTCCAGCCGAGCGAATCCTGAGTGAAGCGCGGCGGCTCGTCGACCTTCGGGGCGGCGGGCAGGGACTCGGACGCGGGGACTGGAGCCGCGGAAGCCGATGCGCCGGCGCGTGCTCGAGCCGCGGTCGCGACGTCGGCGGCGAGCTCGGTGAGCGAGGCACCGGCTGCCGCCGCACCCCCGATGCTCTCGCGCAGTTCGCGCAGGCCGTGCGCGACGCGCAGCTGGAACGCGAGGAACGAGACGAGCTGCGACAGGGTCACGATGCCGGTGGAGCTCCACCCGGCTTCGAGCAGGCGGCCCAAGCGCTCGCGGTCGGCGTCGCGCGGGTGCAGCACGAGCATGTGCGCGTGCTCAAGCGCGGCCGACAGGCGGTCGCCGAGCGCGTAGGCGGCCTCCACCGACGCGACCGTGTACTCGGGCCCGGCAACGCTCTCGGGTGCGTTCTCGGCACGGAACGCACCGTACGGCCCCTGGCCGGCGGCCCGCTCGGCCTCGGCGACGATCAACGGCTCGAGGCCCGCACCGCCACCCGTCTCGCGCAGCAGCGCACCGTAGAACTCGACCGCCTCGGCTTCCTCGTGCAGTCGTGCGACGAAGAGTGCCACCGCGGCGCGCTCGGGCAGCGACACCTGCGACGCGTCGGTCGGCACGAAGATCGCTTCGAAACTGCCCTGGGCGTGATCGCGCGATTCGGGGCGACGACTGCGCGCCTGATCGAGCAGATCGCCGGGGGCGATGCCGGTGAGGGCCGCGATGAGGTCGGAGGTTCCGGTCGCGTGGCGGGTCATGGGTGGTGCTCCTTCGGTCAGATCTCCCAGTGCCCGGACGACAGCGATGCGCCGGGAATCGCCTCGAGCAGGCGCTGGGTGTAGGGGTGCTGGGCGTTCGTGAAGACGTCTTCGGTGCGGCCGTGTTCGACCTGCTGGCCGCGCTGCAGCACGGTCACCGTGTCTGAGATCTGGCGCACCACGGCGAGGTCGTGCGAGATGAAGACGTAGGTGAGCCCGAGATCGTGCTGCAGGCGTGCGAGCAGGCGCAGAATCTGGGCCTGCACGGTCACGTCGAGCGCCGAGACCGCCTCGTCGAGCACGACCAACTCTGGCTCGACGATCAACGCGCGGGCGATGGCGACGCGCTGTCGCTGCCCGCCCGAGAGCTCTCGAGGTCGCCGAGCCGCGAATTCGGCCGGCAACGAGACGACCTCGAGCGCGTTCGCGACGCGTTCGGCACGGTCGGCTCGGGTGCCGATGCGGAAGTTCTTCAGGGGCTCGGCGAGGGTCTGCCCAATGCTCAGTCGAGGATCGAGGGAGCCGTACGGGTTCTGGTAGACCATCTGCGTGGTGCGCCGGAACTCGCGCAGCGCCGACCCCCGCAGCTGCGTCACCTCGGCATCGCCGACGCGCACGCTGCCCGAGGTGGGCACCGAGAAGCCTGCGATCGCGCGGCCCGTCGTCGTCTTGCCCGACCCCGACTCGCCGACGAGCGCGTGCGTAGTGCCGCGCGCCACCGTGAACGAGAGGTCGTCGACGGCGACAAAGGCGTCGTCGCCTCGACCGAACTCCTGACGCAGCGATGTGACGGTGACGAGCGGGCCGGCGGCTCCTGTCGATCCGGCGCCCTCGCCCGCGATCGCCTCGGCGCCGGCACCGTCACCGGCAGCTCCGGTATCGAGCGACACGACGACCCGCTCGCGCTCCACGAACGTGCCGAATGACGGCGCGTCGGCCATGAGTTGCTTCGTGTACTCCGACGACGGCTGGGCGAGCACCTGTGCGGCGGGGCCCGACTCCTGCACCTCGCCCCCGCGCATCACCACGACACTGTCGGCGCGATCCGCCGCCACCGCCAGGTCGTGCGTGATAAACAGCACGCCCGTGCCGGTCTCTTCGCGCAACCGATCGATCAGGTCGAGCACGGTGCGCTGCACGGTCACGTCGAGCGCGGAGGTCGGCTCGTCGGCGATGATCAGTTCGGGGTCGTTCGCGAGGGCCGCGGCGATGAGCACGCGCTGCCGCATGCCGCCCGAGAACTCGTGCGGGTACTGCTTCGCGCGGCGAATCGGGTCGTCGATGCCGACCTGTTCGAGCAAGGCGTGCACGCGGTCCTGCACCTCGGCCCGGCTCGGTCGGCCGTGGATGCGCAGCGACTCGCTGATGCTCTTGCCGATGGGCTGCACCGGGTTCAACGAGTTGCCGGGGTCTTGCGGAATGAGCCCGATGCACCGCCCGCGCAGGTCGCGCCACCGACGTTCGGGCAGACCGACCAGCTCGGTCGTGCCGAGGCGGCGCTCGTTCAGCGTGACGCTCCCCGCCGTGATGCTGCCGTTCGACGCGAGCAGGCCGATGACCGACTGGGCGACGGTGGTCTTGCCCGATCCCGACTCGCCCACGACGGCCGTGACCTCGCCTGCGCGCACGTCAAAGCTGACGCCGCGCACGGCGTCGACGGACCCCTGCTTCGTGCGGTACTGCACCGCGAGGTCGCGGATGCTCAGGAGCGGCACGGTGTCGGCGCTCATGCGTTGCCTCCCTCGCTGATGGCGCGGCTGAGTCGGTTGCTCGCGATGACGACGAGCACGACGACGAGACCGGGCAGGGTCGTCAGCCACCACGAGGTGGCGATGTAGTTGCGCCCTTCAGAGATGAGCAGGCCCCACTCCGGGGTGGGCGGCGGTGCACCGTAGCCGAGGAAGCCGAGGGTCGAGATCTGCAGAATCGCGGAGCCAAGCTGCAGCGCCGCGAGTGCGATCACGGCCGTAACCGAGTTCGGCAGGATGTGGCGCCACAGCACCCCGAAGAACGTGCCGCCCGAGCCGTACGCCGACTCGACGAACTCGCTCGCGCGCACGCTCACGACCTGCGAGCGCGACAATCGTGCGAACACCGCGACCGAGGTGACACCGACGGCGATTGCCGCGTTCGCCGTGCCGAAGCCGAGCAAGATCACGACGCTGAGCGAGAGCAGCAGGGTCGGGATCGCCAGCAGCACATCGACGAATCGCATCAGGGCCTCATCGACCCAGCCGCCCACCGCGCCAGCAGAGACGCCGATCAGCGACCCGAAGACGAGGCCGACGAGCACGGCGATGAGGGCTGCCGTGATCGACTGTGATGCACCGTAGACGACGCGCGCGTAGAGGTCGCGGCCCGTCGCGTCGGTGCCGAACCAGTGCTCGGCGCTCGGCGCCTGCAGCGACAGACCGACGCTCTCGTTTGGGCTCACCGATGTGAACAGGCCGGGCGCGACCGCCCAGGCGAGCGCGATGAGCAGCACGATTGCCGGCACGAGCACGCCGGGGCGCAGCAGCGATTTCCAGGCGAACGGGCGCTTGCCGCCCGGCACTGCGCGAGCGGCCGAGACGTCGATGGCGGTCATGCCGTCACTCCTGCCGACTTGCGGGCCGTACGCTGCCGCAGCCGCGCATCGAGCACGGGGTACAGCAGATCGACCACGAGGTTGATGGTGACGTAGACGACGGTCGCGATCACCACGACGGCGAGCAGCACCGGGGTATCGCGATTCGCGACGGCCTGCGCGGTGAGCGCGCCGATGCCGACGCGGCCGAACACCGCCTCGGTCACGATGGCGCCACCGACGAGCTCGCCGAACAGCAGTCCGGCCATCGTCAATGCGGGCAGCAGCGCGTTCGGGGCGACGTTGCGCCACAGCAGCCACGAGGTGCTCGCACCCCGAGCGCGCACCACCTGCACGAAGGGCTGCTCGCTCACCTCGTCGATGCTGCGCAGCAGCACCTGAGCGAGGGGCGCCGCGATCGGAAACGCCAGGGTGATGGCGGGGAGGATCAGTGACTGCAGTTCGGTCGCACCGATCGTGGGCACGAGGCCGAGCTGAAACGAGAAGATCTGGATGAGCACGATGCCGATCCAGAACACCGGCAGCGAGACGAAGAGCGGCGGCAGATTGCGGAAGATGCGGCGCAGCCAGGTGCCCGCGCCGTAGCTCGCGGTGAACGCGATGACGACGGCCAGGAAGACGGCGAGCACCAGCGCGACAACCGCGAGCGTCAGCGTCGAGGGCAGTGCCTCGGCGAGCAGCGTCGAGACGGCTGCGCCGCTCTGCACCGAGTACCCGAGGTCACCGCGGAGGAACGCGCCGACGGAGTCGAAGAACCGCACGAAGAACGGTCGATCGACACCGTAGCTGGCGCGGATCTCAGCGAGCTGCTCGGGTGAGAGCCCCAGGTCGGGGTTGCCGAACCGCGCCATGACCGCGTCGCCCGGAAGCGCCGCGAGCAGAATGTACGCGGCGGTGTACGCGAGCGCGAGGACCAGGATCGCCTGGCCCACGCGCCGCAGCAGCGCCGCTCCCGTCACTTGGTGAGCTGCACGTCGTAGAACGAGGGCCGGCCGATGGACTCGGTGCTGAAGCCCTGCACGGACGAGAGCAGGCCGAAGACCTGGGGCTCCTCGAAGAGGGGCAGCACGTAGGCCTGCTCGGCCAGACGCTGCTGCGCCTTCGCGGAGGCGGCGGCGCGCTCATCGGAGGTCGGCACCGAGGCGATCTCGGCGAGATCGGCGTCGAGCTCGGGATCGGCGATGGTGTCGGTCGCAGTGTCGAGGTTGAGCAGCGCGTTGCGGTTCGTGGAGAACAGCTGCGACTTCAGCACGTCGTAGTCGGCGCGGCCGACCATGGAGTGGTAGACCTGGATCTCGTCGGCGCTGAGTCGGGCCTCATCTTGCGCAGCCTGGTCGCCCGGGAAGAGCTTGACCTCGACGCCGAGCTTCGCGAGCTGCTCCTGAATGAGCGTGACGACGTCCTTCGAGCGCGGCTGCGGCAGCGCCTCGTTGAAGGTGATCGAGAGTCGCTCGCCGTCCTTCTCGCGGATCCCGTCCGATCCCGCCTTCCAGCCGGCCTCGTCGAGCAGCTTCTCGGCCTGCTCCGGATCGTACTCGTAGAACTTCGACGTATCGGTGTAGCCCAGCGCCGACTTCGCGAGGATGCCGGTGGCCAGCGGGTAGTTCTCGGTGAAGAGCGTGTCGACGATCGCCTGGCGATCGATGCCCGCGATGATCGCCTGGCGCACCTTGATGTCGTTCAACGGTGCGTGCGAGAAGCGGAAGCTCAGGCTGTTGTTCACACCGTTCGTCGCGGCGTGCACGAGCTGCAGGTTGTCACCGGCGAACTGCGCCTCGTCGGGCGCCGGAATCTGGCGTGCGACCTGGGCCTGGCCCGAGGTCACGGTGCCGACGCGCACGCTCGACTCGGCGGCGACGATGAAGTTCACGCCGTCGAGGTGCGCACGACCCTGGTGCTCGCGCGACTCGGGTGCCCAGTCGTAGTCTTCACGCACCGTGAGGTCGGTCTCCTTGCCGATCTGCTCATCGGCGATGACGAACGGGCCACTGCCGATGATGTCGGTCGCGTTGCCGGGGCCGAACTCCTCGTTCGTGCGATCGAGCGTGGCGTTGGCGAGCAGACCCGAGTTGATCGTGGAAGTCGCCTGCGCGAAACCGGGTGAGGGCGCCGAGAAGACGAACTTCACGGTGTGGTCGTCAACAACCTCGCCGTGGTCGTAGTTGTTGATCGCCTCAGAGATCGAGAGCGCCCGGTCGGTGTCGCCCTTGCCGTAGAGATCGAAGTTCTTGACCACGTTCTCGGCGTCGAGCGGGGTGCCGTCCGAGTAGGTCACGTCGTCGCGGAGCGTGAAGGTGTACTCCGTCGCATCGGCGTTGACCTCGGGCAGCGCGGTCGCGATCCACGGCTCGAGCTCGAGGGTCTCGGGGTTCTGCCAGAGCAGGCGATCCGTCACCTGATTGATGATGCCGCCGTTCGGGTAAAAGCCCGCGGCCGGCGGGTACAGGGTGTTCCAGGTCTGCGGCTCGAGGTAGCTCAGCGTGCCACCCTCCTGCGCCTCGCCCGATCCGCTCCCGGAGCCACCGCTCGCGGAGCATCCGGTCAGCGCAATCGCGGCAACAGCGAGGCCGGCGATCCAGGCGATCCGACGCTTGTTCATGAGGCTCCTTTGAGATCCTGGCCGGCCGAGGGTCGGCGGCCATCACGAATGACAATGCCACTTATCTTATGATTCTTATAACCAGAGACGAAGCCGAGTGTCACAGAACTTCATGAATCACCTTCCCCAGCAGTCCCCCTCCACAGCGCCCACGAGCGCACCGAGCTCCATTGTCATCATCGGCGCCGGCCCGCGCGGTGCCTCACTGCTCGAACGCCTCGGCGCGCACCTGAGCGACCCGCAATCGCCCCTGCACGCGCACCGCCTCGAGATTCACGTCGTCGACGACACCCCGCGCGGCGCCGGGCGCATCTGGCGCACCGATCAGACCCGCGAACTCTGCATGAACACGCTCGCCGACGCCGTCACCCTGTTCACCGAACCCGGCAGCACGGTGCGCGGTGCGGTGCGACCCGGGCCAACGCTCTACGAATGGTGCGTGCTCGCGCTCACCGGCGCCGACGCTGCCGATGCGCCCGGCGATCCGGCCACCCGGATCGCGGCGATACCCGATGCGCACCGCGCCGTCGTTCGCACGTACCCGCACCGCCCGGGTCTCGCCGAGGAGTACCGCGACGAACTGCTCGCCATGCGCCCCGAATCGCACCCGAGCCGCGCCCTCTACGGCGAGTACCTGACCTGGTGCTTCGACCGCGCCGTTGCCGAGCTCCCTGACGGCGTCACGGTGGTGCAGCACCGGGCCCGCGCGATCGGCATCGCGAGCGTCGACGAGGATGCCGGGCTGGATCTCGGCACGGGCACTGTCTCCGGCGATGCGGTGCGACTCGACACCGGAGAGCAACTGCCCGCCGACGCCATCGTGCTCGCCACCGGGTGGATGCCGCGCGCAGAGACGTCGGGCGAGCGCGAACTCAGCAGCGTTCTCGCGTCTCGCCCCGAACTCACGTGGGTGCGCCCCGGCAGCCCGGTCGAGCAAGACCTCAGCGCGATCGGAGCGCGCGAGCACGTGATCGTGCGTGGGCTCGGCATGGGGTTCTTCGACACCATGGCGCTGCTCACGATCGGTCGCGGAGGCAGATTCGAAGCGGCGCCGGATCAGCCCGGCGGTCTGCGCTACCGCTTCTCGGGGCAAGAGCCCGTCATGCACGTCACCTCGGGCCGCGGCGTGCCGTTCCGCGCGAAGACGCTGTACGGGTCGCTACCGCCGCGCGCCGAGCAGCGCTTCCTCACCGGCGTCGACTGGTCGGCACTCCCCCGGCCGATCGACTTCGACCGGCAACTCTGGCCGCGCATCGTCGCCGACGCGTACTTCGACCACGCCCGCACGCTGCGTCGTGTGCGCCCTGCAGCGGTCATCGTCGACGAGCGCGAACTCGAGACGCTCATCGCGCACGCCATCGCCCCGCACCTCGGCAATGCCGACGACCCGCACCCGCTCGATACCGTGGAGGCAAGCGTCGCCGACGCGATGGGCCGCGTCATCCCCGACCCGAGCGACCGCTTCGATCTCGCGGGCGAAATGCATCCGGTGCGCCGGCCCTTCGCCGATCGCGAGACGTACAACGACTGGATCGCCGAGCGCGTCGCACGAGATCTCGCCGAAGCCGAACTCGGGCACGACAGCGCGATGAAGGCGGGGTTGTGGTCGGTGAGCTCCGCGCGCGGCGTCGCGAATCGACTCGGAGCGCTCGGCGGCTTTGACGCGGAGTCGCGGGCGTCGGGATTCGCGATGCTGCAGGCCGTCGGCGGCATGGCCGGTTCGGGCCCGCCCGCGTTCCGCAATCGGCAGCTGCTCGCACTCATGCGCGTCGGGCTTGTGCAGCTGACTGGCCCCCGCGCGAACCTCTCCGTCACCGATGCCGGGTTCGCATCGGAGTCGCCGATGGTGACCCCGTCACGCGTGACCGCCCCGCACCTCATCGACGCCTGGATGCACTTCCACGACCTCTCGGAGACCGCAGACCCACTCGCGCGGAGCCTGCTCGACGCCGGCCGCGCGCGGGCCTTTGAGGTCAGCGCTCGTGACGGCAGCCCCCGGCGCACCGGTGCATTCGATCTCGACCCGGCAACCGGGCGGCTGCGCGGCGCCGACGGCGCGATCGATCCACGGGTGCACATCGCCGGTATTCCGGTCGACGAGGCGCTACACGACACCATCATCAGCCCGATGCCGGGCACCGACCCGCAGATGCTGCGTGAGACGGATCGTGTCGCCGCGAGCCTGATCGCCGTCGCGGCATCGGTACGCTCGAAGCACCACGCCTCCGGCATCGCCGACCGCCCTCTCGAAGGAGCCCACCATGACTGAATCGCTGCCCATCGCCATCGTCACCGGAGCATCGAGCGGCATGGGCCGCGAAATCGCTCGCGATCTCGCCCGCACCCATCGGGTCATCGCCGTGGGCCGCAACGCCGAGCGGCTCGACGCCGTTGCGGCCGAGACCGGAGCGACCGCGTGGCAACTCGACGTCACCGACGGCGACGCGTTCGCCGCGCGCATCGCCGAGCTCGATCGCCTCGACGTGCTGGTGCACGCCGCGGCTATCGGCGAGCATCTCTCCGTCGCCGACGCCGACGCCGATGCTTGGGGACGCCACTTCGACATCAACGTGACCGGCCCCGCCGTGATCACGCGCGCCGCGCTGCCGCTGCTGCGCGCCGCAGCCGGCACCGTCGTGTTCATCGGTTCGGGTGCGAGCACTCGCGCGGTGCCCGGCAGCGCGGTGTACACCGCGACGAAGCACGCCCTGCGCGGCGTGGCCGACGTGCTGCGCATCGACGAAGAGCCGCACCGCGTGCGCGTCGTCACCGTGGCCCCCGGCCAGACCGACACCGAGATGCTGCGCGGGCAGGTCGCCGCCGAGAAGTACACCCCCGAGCGGTACATTCGCCCCGAATCGGTCGCCCAGACCGTGCGCTTCGTCGTCGACGCCCCCGCCGACGTGCAGCTCACCGATATCGCCGTGCGCCCGCGCCAAGAAATCGCGCGCCTGTGAGCGCTCCGCTGCACACCGAGCACCTCGTCATCGGCGGTGGCGCCATGGGCCTCGCCACGACCTGGCATCTCGCCGCGCGCGGCCACCAGGTGCGCCTCCTCGAACGCTTCGAGCCGCACCACACTCGCGGTGCGTCGCACGGTTCGACCCGCAACCTGAACAACGCCTACGACGAAGCCGCGTACCTCGACCTCTTCGACGAAGCCGTCACCTTGTGGCGCCGGCTCGAAGCCGAGTCGGGGCAGCAGTTACTCGGGCTGCATGGTCTCGTCACCCACGGCGACGACCACGTCGTGGCATCCGCGCACGACGCCCTCGTCGCCCGGGGTGCCGCGGTGTCGCTGCTGAGCGCGAGCGACGCCGCCGAACGCTGGTCGGGCATGCGCTTCGCCGGCGACGTGCTGCACAGTCGCGAGGCGGGGATTGTGCACGCCGCCCGCGCGCTCGCGGCGCTCGAAGACGGGGCGATCCGGCACGGTGCGATCGTCGAGCGCGGCGAACGCGTGCTCGACATCGCACCGTTCGCCGACGGCTCGGGTGCGCGCGTGCGCACCGAGGGGGCCGGCGGCGTGCGCGAACTGACCGCCGACCGGGTCACCGTGACCGCCGGAGCCTGGGCGCACGCACTGCTCGACGGCGTCATCGAACTGCCGCCGCTCACCGTCACCGAAGAGCACCCGGCGCACTTCGCCGCCCATTCGGCAGCGCTCGTGTGGCCGTCGTTCAACCACATGCTGCCCGACTCGCTGCTCGCGGAGTACCCGGCCCCCGTCTACGGCATGCCAAGCCCGGGAGAGGGCGTCAAAGTCGGGTTCCACGCGGTCGGCGACATCGTCGACCCCGACGCGCGACGGTTCCGCGCGAGCGATTCGCAGCGCGACACCCTGCGCGCCTACGTCGCCGAGTGGTTCCCGGGGCTCGACCCCGAGACGCCCGCCGAGATCAGCTGCACCTACACGTCGACCGCGTCGAGCCGCTTCGTGCTCGATACCGTCGGGCCGATCACCGTGGGCGCCGGGTTCTCGGGCCACGGCTTCAAGTTCGTGCCCGCCATCGGCAGGGTGCTCGCCGATGCGGCGTCGAGCCGGCAGGCGCCCCCGGAGTTCTTCCGGCTGAGCGCCCACCGCTGACGCGGTCGGCCGCCGATCGGCTCGTGAACGTGCCGGTGCCGATTGCCGGTGCGCCGACACCGCCGTGCGCTAGACCGTGAAGTCGGTCGCCGCGCGAGCGACGGTCATGCCCTTCACGAGGTCGATCACCGGCAGGTGCTCGGGGTGCGTCGCGTAGACCGCGAGCCCCTCGGCGTCATCGAACTCGGAAACAAGCGTCAGATCGAAGTTCGTACCGTCGTGCAGCTCATTGCGATGCACCGTGAGCGACCGCACGGTCGGAATGAGATCACGGAGTGCTTCGATGGCCGGGATCGCCTGAGCGGCCTGAGCATCGCGCTCTTCGCGGGTCTCTCCCGACAACTTCCAGCTGACGATATGGCGCAGGGTCATGAGTACTCCTTGTGACTGTGGTGGGCGGGGCGAAGCTGGGGTACGGAACCGGGTTGCGAAGCCGGGTTATGAACGGCGCAGAACGCGCAGCGGGTTGCGCGCGGATTTCTCGATGGCCGCGGTCAGGCGACCCGGATCAACCCGCAACGTCGCATGCCGACGCCCCTCGATCTGCACGACCGGGATGTGCTCGGAGTGCTTGCGCGCGAGCGCCGCGTCTTGCAAGATGTCGAGCTCCTCGAGCCTCGTCTCGACGCCCGCATTGGCGAGGTTTCGTCGCACGTCGTCGATCACCTGACGCGCGTCGTCGCAGAGGTGACAGCCGGGCTTGCCGATGAGGGTGAGACGCACTGCAGACATGGTGCGTTCAGTTTACGACCGCCGAGCCCGTACTCACCCGATCGGTGTCACGATCGGTGTCACAATCTGCGCGAAAGCCGGTGCCGTTCGCGCAGATATCGACACCTATCCGTATCGGCAGGCGCCATCCGCGCGCGGCAGCGGCAGCACAGCAGCGGCGCGGCGCAGCAGCGGCAATAACAGCCCCGCACATACGACAAACGCCGAGCCCATCGGGCCCGGCGTGTGTCAGCAATCACCGTCTCGCGGCGGCGTCGCTTACTTCTTGTTGCGGCGCTGGTGACGCGTCTTCCGAAGCAATTTACGGTGCTTCTTCTTCGACATGCGCTTGCGACGCTTCTTGATAACTGAACCCACGATTAACCTCACAACGTCTCTCGGGCCGCTGGGAGTCGGGGCCCATAAAACATAGATCTTAGCCGTTCATGCCGTTCGATGCGAACCGAGCGACGAAACGACGTCTCAGCCGCGCAATTTGAAGCGCGCGACGAGCTCTTTCACCCGGTGCTCGGCACGAGCCGCAGCGCGACCGATGCGCTCGGCCGCGGCCGTCGCCTCTTCGGGCAGCACTTCGCCGAATTCATCCGCCTCGTCGGGACCGGCCACGCGCTCACCGTCTTCAGAGAGGTACTCGACGGTGACCTCGGTATCGAATCCGGCCGAGAGAAACGGGATCACGAAGTCTTCAACCATCTCGAGCGGTTCGGGGTCCAACGAGTAGAACCGGTGCTGGCCCTCTTCGCGCACCGTAACCAGCTCTGCCTCGCGCAGCACCTTGAGATGCTTCGACACGGTCGGCTGACTGATCTCCAGTTGCCCGACGATCTCGGACACGCTCATCTCGGCGTCCTGCGCGTGCTTCTCGAGCAGTGCCTGCAGAATGTCGCGCCGCGTCGCATCGGCGATGACTCCGAAAATATCTGGCATAGGCACCAGAGTAGCCGGAGCGAGCGGCTCTGTCCCGGTATCACGCGTCGTCCCGCCTCGCACGGTGCGCGCGAAGCCTCGCCCGCGTGTGTAGCATGGGCGCAGTGAGTCGCGACCCTGGCAGGCCTCGACGCCCCATCAACGCCAGAAAGCAGGAGTCGTGAGGACACGCGCTGTGAGCGGTCGGTTCGCCGATCTGCTCTCGCCGAAGTCGTGGATCGGCGGCATGATCCACTCGTCACCCGCACGCTTCGCGCTGCTGGTGTTCACCGGCCTGATCCTGCTCTGGACCGCGCTCCTCTCGCTCCCGATCGCGAGCCGCTCGAACGAGGTGACCCCGCTCGCCGACGCCCTGTTCACCGCGGTATCGGCGATCTGCGTCACGGGGCTCTCGACCGTCGACATGGCGACGCACTGGTCACTCTTCGGCGATCTACTCATTCTGGGCGGTCTGCAGATCGGCGGCATCGGCGTGCTCACGCTCGCCAGCATCCTGGGTCTGACGGTGACGCGACGACTCGGCCTTCGCACGCGCCTGCTCGCGGCAGGCGACACGAACCCGATGCGCATGGCCAAGGGCGCGTCCGAGAGCCAGGCGGTCGGTCTCGGCGAAATCGGCGGGCTGCTCGGCGCCGTCGCGACGAGCCTCGTCGTCATCGAGGTCGCGCTGACGGCGTTCATCACGCCGCGCCTCATGATGGAGGGCTATAACTTCTGGCACGCCCTCTGGAACGGCTTCTACCTCGCGGCCTCCGCCTTCACGAACACCGGCTTCGTACCGCTGCCGGGAGGCCTGGCGCCGTTCGAGACCGACACGTATCTGCTTTCCGTGCTCGCCGTCGGCGTCTTTCTCGGCAGCATCGGGTTCCCGGTGATCTTCGCGCTCTACCGCTACGTGGTCGGTGGCGGCTGGCGCGCGCACAAGCGACTCGGGCTTCATGCGAAGCTCACGCTCACGACGACGCTACTGTTCGTCATTTTCGGCTGGATCGCCATCGCCGGCCTCGAATTCAACAACACCCGCACGCTCGGGTCGCAGGGGCTCGGCGACACCCTCTTCAGCTCGGCGTACATGTCGGTGATGACCCGTTCGGGCGGTCTCGGCATCATGGACCCGACCGAGATGCATGGCTCGACGCTGCTCGTCATGGACATGCTGATGTTCGTCGGCGGCGGCTCCGCTTCGACCGCGGGCGGCATCAAGGTGACGACGATTGCCGTGCTCTTCCTCGCCGCGTACGCCGAGGCTCGCGGGTACCACGACATGCAGGCGTTTGGTCGTCGTATTCCGAATGAGGTACTGCGCGTCGCGGTGTCGATCCTGATCTGGGGCGCGACCATCGTGCTTGCCGCGTCCGTCGCCATCATGCAGATGACCGGCGAGCCGCTCGACATCGTGCTGTTCGAGGTGATCTCCGCGTTTGGCACGTGCGGTCTCACAACCGGCCTATCGGCGTCGATTGACGACCCCGGCAAGTACATTCTCGCCGCCACGATGTGGGCGGGTCGCGTCGGCACGGTTACGCTTGCCGCAGCGGTCGCGGCGACCAGTCGCTCCCGTATGTTCCGCCTCCCCGAAGAAAGGCCGATCGTTGGTTGATATTCGCAGTGATGCACCGGTGATCGTGATCGGTCTCGGTCGGTTCGGCGCCGCGACAGCGGGCCAGCTTGATCGTCAGGATCGCGAAGTGCTCGTGGTCGACACCGATTCGGGGCTCGTGCAGAAGTGGGCGGATCGCGTGACGCACGCGGTGCAGGCCGACGCCCGCTCGATGGAGGCGTTGAAGCAGATCGGTGCCGACGAATTTCAGATCGCGGTCGTCGCGACGGGCGCCTCGATCGAGTCGAGCGTGCTCATCGCCGCAAACCTCGTGGATCTCGGGGTGCCCCAGATCTGGGCGAAGGCCATCTCGCTGTCGCACGGCAAGATCTTGGAGCGCATCGGCGTGCACCACGTGATCTACCCCGAGCGTGAAGCGGGCGAACGCGTCGCCCACCTGCTGAGCGGCAGCATGCTCGACTTCATTCAGTTCGACGACAACTACGTCATCGCGAAGATGTACCCGCCGCGATCGATTCGCAATCGCACGCTCACCGAGAGCGGGGTGCGCACGCGCTACCGCGTGACGGTGGTCGGCGTGAAAACCCCGGGTCAGCCGTTCACGCACGCGACGCAAGACACCGTCGTGTCGACGCACGACCTCATCATCGTCAGCGGCACCGCCGCCGACGTGGAGCGCTTCGCTGCGATCGGATAGGCGCTCCGGGCACGCTTCGGCCGACGTTCACGCTGGCCGAAGCCCCGCGCTACTCCCCGCGCTCGAGCTCTTCCGAGCGACGCACGTTCGCGGCGAGCGCGCGATCGAAGAGGTCGGCGAGGCCGCCCTGCTGCAGCACCAGGATGGCCTGCTCGGTGGTTCCTTTGGGGCTCGTTACATTGCGTCGCAAGGTTTCGGGCAGCTCGCCGCTGGTCGCCCAGAGCTGCGCGGAGCCGACAATGGTCTGCTGCACGAGCAGGCGCGCCTGCGCCTCGTCGAAACCCGCGCGCTGCGCTGCCGCCGTCATCTCTTCGGCGTAGAGGTAGAGGTAGGCAGGCCCCGACCCCGAAACCGCGGCGACGGCGTTGATCTGGTCTTCGCGCACGATGAGCGCTTCGCCCACCGTGGCGAACAACCGCTGCACGAGTGCGATCTGCGCGTCGGTCGCCGTCGCGCCGCCGGCGATGCCGGTTGCACCGAGACCGATAGTCGATGGCGTGTTGGGCATGGCCCGCACCACCGCGGTGCCCGCGGGCAGCACGGCTTCGATCGCGGCGCACGGCACGCCGGCTGCCACGCTCACGACGATCGCGTCGAGTTCGAGGTCTGCGGCGATCTCGCGCGCGACGTCGACGAGCGCCCAGGGCTTCACCCCGAGCACGACGATCTGCGCTCCGCGCACCGCTGCGCGATTCGCCTCGGGGTCGGTCTCAGATGCCACTGCGGTGACGTCGCTCGCCGCCGCATAGGCGTCGGCGCTCCGCTGCGAGTGCGTCGTCACGACGATGGGCCGCTCGATATCGACCTCGGGCGCGCGCAGCCCGGCGAGGATCGCGCCCCCCATCGAACCGACGCCGATCATGGCGGTGCGCGGCAAACGGGCGTCGGTGCGGGGATTCGTCGATTCGCTCATGATCCCAGTGTATGGAGCACCGCCGACAGAATCGGGGGCGCGGTCTTGTCCGTTTTCATACCGCTGCGACTTCGGGTGGGGTCATAGACTTGGCGCATCGCGCGGACACTCGACGTTCGCGATGGGGAGGCATCTGGAATGAGCGCGTCAGGCGGCAGCAAGGCGATCATCGCGGCACTACTCGCGAATCTCGGCATCGCCGTGACGAAGTTCATCGCCTGGGCGTTCTCCGGTTCGTCGTCGATGCTGGCCGAGGGCGTGCACTCGCTCGCCGACTCGGGCAATCAGGTGCTGCTGCTCGTCGGCGGCAAGCGCGCGCAGAAGCGAGCCGACAAAGAGCACCCGTTCGGGTACGGTCGCGTGCGCTACGTCTACGCGTTCGTCGTCGCGATCGTGCTCTTCTCCATCGGTGGCGTCTTCTCGGTGTACGAGGGCGTTTCGAAGGTGCAGCACCCGCACGCCCTCGAGGTGTGGTGGCTGCCGCTGCTCGTGCTGGCCGTCGCCATCGTGCTCGAGGGGTTCTCGTTGCGCACCGCGATCCGAGAAAGCCGACCGCACAAGGGCAAGTCGAGCTGGCTGCAGTTCATTCGCCGCTCCAAGGCTCCCGAGTTGCCCGTCGTGCTGCTCGAAGACTTCGCGGCGATCACGGGCCTCGTGATCGCGTTCATCGGCGTCGGGCTCACGGTACTGACCGGCAACGGCCTCTTCGACGGTATCGCGACCATCGCGATCGGCGTGCTGCTGGTCGCCGTGGCGATCATCCTGGGCATCGAGGTGAAGAGCCTGCTCGTCGGCGAGGGCGCCTCTGATGAAGACGTCGAGAAGATCGAGGCCGCACTGCTGAAGTCGCAAGACATCGGTCGCATCATCCACATGAAGACCCTGTACCTCGGCCCCGACGAGTTCATGATCGGCGCGAAGGTCGACATCGCCCCTACGAAGACAATGAACGAGGTCTCGGTGATCATCAACCTCGCCGAGCGCCGCGTGCGCGAGGCCGTGCCAGCGGCGCGCGTCATCTACATCGAACCCGACGTGTACCTCGACCCGAACGCAGATACGCCGTCGACGAGCTCCATCGTGATGCTCTCGAGCGACTGACGCCCGATGATCCGGCGCCGCACCGCACGGTGAACGACGCACCGTCCGCGCGCCACGCACCGTTCACTCCGAGGCTATCGATCAGTTCCTTCCCCGACACCGCGCCCTCCTAGCGTTGGGTCACGGATCGGCTGCCGCTGCAGGCAGGCCGCACGCGCCCCTCTGGGCGATCCGTCTCCCTGTATCGGAAGGAACTCCCGTGACCTCACGCGCTTTCGTGCGCTCCGCCGCCGTGCTCACCGCACTGCTCATGGCCGGCTCGCTCGCCGCATGCTCGACCGCGAGCAACGCTGAAGGCGACGCAGGCTCGTCGACCGACGCCGCCACCGCGACCAGTGCCGCAGACTTCGGCGGCCTCGATGCGCTGATCGCCGCCGCTCAGGAAGAGGGCGAACTCAACGTCGTCGCACTCCCCGAGACGTGGGCCAACTACGGCAAGATCATCAGCGGCTTCGAAGACAAGTACGGCATCACCGTCAACTCGGCTTCGCCCGACGCGTCGAGCGCCGAAGAGATCCAGGCCGCTGACAACCTCAAGGGCCAGGACACCGCTCCCGACGTCTTCGACCTCGGTGCGGCCGTCGCACTCACCAACACCGACAAGTTCGCGCCGTACCAGGTCGAGAACTGGGACGACATCCCCGAGGGCAACAAGGAGGCCACCGGCCTCTGGGTGAACAACTACTCGGGCGTCATGTCGGTCGGCTACGACTCCGACAAGCTGCCGGAGCCCAAGGAGCTGAAGGATCTGCTCGGCGCCGACTACAAGGGCGCGGTCGTGCTCAACGGCGACCCGACGCAGGCGGGCGCGGCGTTCGCTGCCGTCGGCTCGATCTCCGCGCTCAACGGCGGCGGTGTCGACGACTTCGGCCCCGGTGTCGATTTCATCACCGAGCTGCGTCAGGCGGGCAACCTGCTGACCGTCGACCCGACCCCCGCGACGATCGCCTCGGGCGAGACCCCGCTGGTCTTCGACTGGTCGTTCAACAACATCGCGGCTGCGGCCGACAAGCCGAGCTGGAAGACCACCGTGCTTGACGGACCGGCCTACGTCTCCTTCTACAACGAGGCGATCAACGCCGACGCGCCGAACCCGGCCGCCGCTCGCCTGTGGCAGGAGTGGATCTTCTCGGACGAGGTGCAGTCGCTCTTCCTCGAGGCGAACGCCGTGCCCGTGCGCGTCGACGCGCTGAAGGAGGCCGGTTCGGCCGACGAGAAGCTCATCGAGGCCGCCACCTTCGGCACCTCGAGCGAAGACTGGATCACGCCTGACATGGATCAGACCGACGCCGCGAACACGCTCCTCTCCGAGCGCTGGGCTGCAGCGATCAAGTAAGTCCACTCGTGCGGTGGGGGCGTAGTCAGCCCCCACCGCACAGTTGTGTCCACCGCACCGTTCTGCGCCCCGCACGCCACACTCCTCCACCCCTGCTCGGAGCTTCAGTGAAACGCTTCCTCTCCACCCTCGGGCTCGCCCCGTTCACCGTCTACATCTTCTTCTTCCTCGCCGTTCCGACCGTGTTGGCCATCGGCAGCGGATTCTCGAACGAGAACGGCTTCACACTCGCGAACCTCGGCGTGCTGACGACCCCCGCGACGCTCGGCGCATTCGGCGCGAGCATCTGGGTGAGCGTCATCACCGCGCTCGTCGGCGCCATGATCGGCGCGATTCTCTGCTGGGCGCTCGCGGCACTGCCCGAAAGCGGCCCGCTGCGTCGCGTCTTCGACGCAGCCAGCTCGGTGCTCGCCCAGTTCGGTGGCGTCATGTTGGCGTTCGCGTTCGTCGCGACGATCGGCATCCAGGGCCTCATCACCGTGATGCTGCGCGAGCGGCTCGGCGTCGATATGTATGCCGACGGCGTGTGGCTCTACGAGCTGCCGGGCCTGATCCTGCCCTACGTCTACTTCCAGGTTCCCCTCATGGTCATCACCTTCCTCCCCGCGGTCATCGCGTTGAAGCCCGGCTGGGCCGAGGCGGTCGCGACGCTCGGCGGCACGAGCTTCAGCTACTGGACGCGCGTCGGCCTGCCGGTGCTCGCCCCCGCGTTTCTCGGCTCGCTGCTGCTGCTCTTCGCAAACGCGTTCTCGTCGTACGCGACCGCGGCAGCGCTCATCAGTCAGGGGTCGCAGATCGTGCCGCTGCAGATTCGCGCCGCACTTATCGGTGAGACCGGTGGATCCAACTCCGCGTCGGCCGGTGTGCTCGCGCTCGGCATGATCATTGTCATGACCGTCGTGATGCTGGCGTACGGCCGGCTCATGGCGCGTGCGGGGCGGTGGCAGCGATGAGCGCGCGCGTTCCCGGGCGCCCGTCGCGCCCCGTCGCCTACACCGTGATCACGGTGATCGGGCTCATCTTCATGGTCCCGCTCATCGCGATGCTCGAGTTCACGCTGCGCCAGACCGCGGGCGGCTACGGTGCGGAGCACTGGCTCGCACTGTTCGATCCCGAGAACGCGCGCGCCTACCGCCCACTGTTCCAGGGTCTCGGCAATTCCTTCTTGCTGTCCGCGCTGACGCTCGCGATCGTGCTCGTCGTGTTCTTCCCGACGATCGTGCTCGTGCACCTGCGATTCCCGAAGCTCGAGCGCGCCCTCGACCTGCTGACCGTGCTGCCGATCGCGATCCCGGCGATCGTGCTTGTGGTGGGCTTCGCACCGATCTACCGCGGCATCGGCACCGTGTTCGGTTCGGGCGTGTGGTCGCTCTGCCTCGCCTACGGCGTGCTGGTACTGCCGTTCGCGTACCGGTCGATCAACTCCGATCTGCAGGGCATGGATGCGCGCACACGCACCGAGGCCGCGCGTTCGCTCGGCGCGGGGTGGATCACCGTGCTGGTGCGCATCATCACCCCCGGGGTGCGTCGCGGCCTGCTCGCCGCCTCACTGCTGACGATCGCAATCGTGCTCGGCGAGTTCACCGTGTCGTCGCTGCTCAACCGTGTGACCCTCCAGACCGCGCTGCTGCAGATCTCGAAGTCCGACCCGTTCGTCGCGGTGGCGGTATCGTTGCTCTCACTGGTCGGCGCATTCCTCGTACTTCTGCTCGTGAGCAGCACCGGTGGCGCCCCGCGACGTCGGCGCCCGCGACGCAGCTCCCGCTCGAACCCCTCCCAGGAGTCTTGAACATGACCGAAACGCTGACCCAGACCCGTGCGGGCGCCGCGGTGCGCCTCGAGCAGGTCACCAAGGCCTACGGCTCGACCACCGTGCTGCACGGCATCGATCTCGCGCTTGAGCCCGGAGAACTCATCTGCTTGCTCGGCCCGTCGGGCTGCGGCAAGACCACCGCGCTGCGCTGCATCGCCGGCCTCGAAGAGGTCACTTCGGGGCACGTGCGCATCGGCGACGACGATGTGACGCACGTGCCGGTGAACCGCCGCGACATCGGCATGGTGTTCCAGCAGTACTCGCTCTTTCCCCACCTCACCGTCGCCCGCAACGTGGAGTTCGGGCTGGGCATGCGCAAGGTGCCGAAGGCCGAGCGCGTCACCCGCATCGGCGAGATGCTTGAGATCGTGGGCCTCGCGCACCTCGCCGAGCGCTTTCCGCATGAGCTCTCGGGCGGGCAGCAGCAGCGCGTCGCCTTGGCGCGCGCGCTCGTCACCCGCCCGCGGGCGCTGCTGCTCGACGAGCCGCTCTCGGCTCTCGACGCGAAGGTGCGCGTGCGCCTGCGCGAGCAGATCCGCGCGATCCAGACGGAGCTCGGCATCACGACCGTCTTCGTGACGCACGACCAGGAGGAGGCGCTTGCGATCTCTGACCGGGTCGCGGTCATGGAGGGCGGCCGGATCGCTCAACTCGGCACCCCCGAAGACCTGTACCAGCGGCCCGCGTCGCCCTTCGTCGCTGACTTCGTCGGACTGTCGAACCAGCTCGAGGCGACACTCGAGGGCGATCGCGTGAACCTGCGCGGCACGTGGCTGCCGGTGATCAGCTCCGCAGATCACGGCACGACCGGCGTGACGGGCGCCCGGGTCACGGCGTATGTACGCCCCGAGCACGTGCGTCTTGCGGGTGCCGCTGCAGGTTCGGGATCAGCCGGCGAGCTCGCGGCCACCGTGGTCTCGAGCGGGTTCCTCGGGCCGATCCGCCGCACCGTCGTGCAGTTCGCGGATGGTACAGAGCTCGCCTCGCAGCACCCCGCCGACGCACAGTTCCGCGCCGGCGACCGCGTCGAGGTGGCGTTCGCCCCGGAGCCGGTCACGGTGGCGCCCCGCCCATAGCGGCGGCGCGGCGGCGGGGCTAGCGGCGCTCGGCGAAGAACGCGCGCAGCAGGGCCGTCGCCTCGTTGGCGCGCACCCCGGCGACGACCTCGGGCACCGCGTGCGGCAGGCGCCCGTCGCGCAGCAGGTCGTAGACGCTGCCGACGGCGCCCGCCTTCTCGTCCCAGGCCCCGAAGATGACGCGCGGCAGTCGGGCGGCGAGAATCGCGCCCGCGCACATCACGCACGGCTCCAGCGTCACGACCAGCGTGCAGTCGGCGAGCACGCGATCATCGAGCGCTTCGGCGGCCTGCCGGATCGCCAGCACTTCGGCGTGCCCCGTCGGGTCGGGCACGTGCACTCGCGTGTTGCGACCGACGCCCACTACCTCGCCGGCAGCGTTCAGCACGACGGCGCCGACCGGAATATCACCGGCTCGCGCCGCGTCAACGGCGGCCTCGAGCGCGACGCCCATGGCGGCGTGCTCGGCCGGCGATGGAGGGATCAGCGTCACGCCAATAGAATAGGACCATGCGAGTCTTCGTTGCGGATCATCCCCTCATCACCCACAAGCTCACGGTGCTCCGCGACGCGAAAACCCCGCAGCCGACGTTCCGTCTGCTGATCGAAGAGCTGATGACGCTGCTCGCCTACGAGGCCACGCGCGAGGTGCGCGTCGAGCCGCACGAGATCGAGACCCCGGTCGCTCCGACCACGGGTGTGCGCCTGAGCGAACCGCTGCCGCTAATCGTGCCGATCCTGCGCGCCGGTCTCGGCATGCTCGAGGGCATGGTGAAGCTCGTTCCCACCGCCGAGGTCGGCTTCCTCGGCATGGCGCGCGACGAAGAGACG
The DNA here is from genome assembly GCF_001273845.1 of Leucobacter musarum subsp. musarum. Classification (GTDB taxonomy): domain Bacteria; phylum Actinomycetota; class Actinomycetes; order Actinomycetales; family Microbacteriaceae; genus Leucobacter; species Leucobacter musarum. The sequence goes on along the minus strand of NZ_JHBW01000066.1, from coordinate 33,571 downwards.
CTGCAGCCGACCACGTACGCCGAACGCCTGCCCGATTCGCTCGCCGGTCGCCAGTGCTTCGTGCTCGATCCGATGCTCGCGACGGGCGGGTCGCTCGCGGCAGCGATCAAGTTCTTGTTCGACCGCGGGGCCGACGACGTGACCGCGATCTGCGTGCTCGGCACTCCCGAGGGCGTCGAAGCGATTCGCGAGGCCGCCGGCGACCGCCAAGTCACCCTGGTGCTCGGGGCACTCGATCAGGGGCTCGACGAGAACGCCTACATCGTGCCGGGTCTCGGTGACGCCGGTGACCGTCTCTACGGCACCGTCGGCCACTAACCGTCGGCCATCGAGCTTCGACGACGAGCCCTGCTGGGGCGCCCTCGTGAGGGGGCGATCCATCGGCTCAGGGGTGCCGCGCAACGGCGCGCCGCACCCCCACAGATTTTCTCCTCGCTCCGCTTGACACGCGAAGCAATAGTTTGCTTAACTTGCGGTTATGCATGAGACCAATCGTCCCCAGTCCGCCTTCGAGGTGAACATTGGGCAGACCGGCATGATGATGGCCGGTCAGGGTGTCATGCGCTGTCGAATGTGCATGTGAACGTTTCCCGAATCTGATTCTGCGTCCACGCCGGTGATCTGAACGAGATCACCACTCTGCGGAACTTCCGGTATCTCGTATCTGATCGAGACCGGTTCCGCTCCCCACGCACTCCCGGCCGACATCGGCCATCCGGGTCCGCGCACTGCTGCGTCGCACCCGAACGACAGCCTCGTTAGGAACATCATCATGAACGCCACCACCCAGACCCTTCGCGCCGCCCGCCCCGACCTCGCTGCAGATCTCGCGCCGGCTCCGACCGCCGAGCGCCGCGTGCCCGACGGCACCGAGGTGCGCGGCTTCGCGCTCTACGTCGGCCTCGCCGATGACAAGATCGCCGACGGCGACCCGAAGCTCGGCGCCATCGTGACCCGCATCAAGCAGCTCGTCGCAGAGTTGGCCCCGGCTGCCGAGACGTACGCCGCCGTGGCGCTCGCCCCCGAGCACACCGGTGGTCGCGACGTCGACGTGGTGCGTCTGGCGCTCGGCGATCCCGCCGCCCATGCACGTCAGAAGCAGCACGAAGCCGACGAGCAGGATCGCGCGGCGAGCGGCGTGATCCTCGACCTTTCGCGCAAGCGGGTACTGCTCGACAACGTGACCGCCGCACTCACGTTCCGCGAATTCGAACTGCTGCAGTACCTCGTGCTGCGCGAGGGCCGCACCATCAGCCGTGAAGAACTGATCACCGCGCTCTGGAGCGAGGGCAGCGACGAAGAGGCGCCGAGCGAGCGCACCATTGACGTGCACATTCGCCGCCTGCGCGTGAAGCTCGCGCAGTACCAGGACATCGTGCGCACCGTGCGCGGCACGGGCTACCGCTTCGACCGCCACGCTGACGTGTCGATCCTGCACACCGCGGCCCCGAGCCCCGACGCGTTCTGAGCCTTCCGCTCGGTCGCGCTCCGCGCTCCGACCCGCCCGACATCACATGAAGCGGCCCGCCCCCTCCGGGAGGCGGGCCGCTTCATTTCCCGTCACGCACGCGCAAGCATCTACCGCTCGCCCGCGCGCTGCAGTAGCCTCATAAGCGAAAATGACCGGTCGAAGGAGAACACCATGACGACGTTGCCACCAGAAGGTCAGCACGGACAGGGGACTGGCGGCGAGCCGACGAGCGATCCCTCAACCGCGGCGCCCGCCGCACCGACGGCGCCGCCTGCTGCACCGCAGCCGCCGCAGGCTCCCCCGGTGCAGCAGCACCAGGCGCCCGCAGCACCCCCCGTGCCGCCGCAGCAGCCCGCACAGCCGCAGTTCCAGGCTCCGCAGGCCCCTCCCGTTCCGCCGCAGCAGCCGCAGCAGCCGGGTCAGCCCCAGTACGCGGCGCCCCAGTACGGCGCCCCGCAGGCCGGCCAGACGCCGCCCCCCGGCGGCTACGCGCAGCCCGGCTACGCACAGCCGGTCGCCGACCCGACCAGCAACGTCACGCTGAACTACTGGCTGTCGGTCTTCTTCACGTGGATTCCGGCGCTCATCTTCTTCTTCGTCGACAAAGACAAGGGTGACCAGCGCCTTTACCTGTACCAGCGCGAGAACCTGAACTTCTCGCTGCTGCGCACGGGCGTGTACCTCGCGATTGTCATCGCGTCGTTCATTCCCTACGTGAACCTCGTGCTCGTGCCGCTGCTCTGGATCGCGCAGATCGTGGGCTTCGTGTTCCACATCATCGCTGCGGTCAAGGCGAGCGACGGGTTCCGCCGTGGCGAGCAGCCCGGCTTCATCTTCAACATTCCGCTGGTCAAGTAGTTTCGACCGGCACGAGCAACGCCCCCGGCCCGCTGACGCGGATCGGGGGCGTTGCTCGTTTCCGGGAAGCGGCGTGGGTGACGCCCTATGCGGCCAGCTCGGCGCGGCGCGCGTGCAGCTGATCGAAGGTCGCGAACGTGCTCGCGATGGGGCTGCCGGTGAAGTGGCCGACCCAGCCGTCATCGTCGTGGAAGAAACGGATCGAGGTGAACTCGGGCGCGGTACCCATGTCGAACCAGTGCGTGGTGTTCGCCGGCACCGACACGAGGTCACCGGGCTCGCAGTAGAGCGCGTGCACCTTGCCTTCGACGTGCAGGTAGAAGACGCCGGCGCCCTTGGCGAAGAAGCGGTCTTCGTCGTCGTCGTGACGGTGCTCCGAGAGGAACTTCTCGCGCGACGGCCCCTTGACCTCGTCGTAGTTGGCCTGCGCCGGGCTCAAGCCGACGATGTCGACGAGCGTGTAGCCCTCGCTCTGCTTCACGGCTTCGACCTCATCGGTGTAGAGCGCGAGAATCTCTTCGAGCGTGGCGTCGTCGGCGAAGTCTTTCACCTCCCAGTGCGAGAAGCGAGCGCCGAGGCCGGTCAGCACGGCGCCAATTTCTGCGTCGTCGATGGTCTCGATGATGGGGGTGGTCGGGTCGGTCTCGTTCCAGACGGTGAGGAGTGTCATCAGGTCCTACTCTCGGGTTCGGTGCGCAAACGGGGTGGTTCTGGGGGTCTGGTGGCGTGCGGCCGGCTCAGCGCACCGCGACGCGGTAGCGCAGGAGCCATTCGGCGATCTCGAGGCGGTGCCGCGCCTGCTGCGCGGTCGCGCCCCAGGCGTACATGCCGTGCCCGGCGACGACGAGCACCGGCACCTCGGGCACGCCGTCGGCGGCGCCCGCGTACACCGCGTCGAAGCGCTCGGCTTCGACCGCCATGTCTTGGTGGTTCTGGATCACCGGGATGGTGACGGTGACATCGTGGGCGGGGTGGCCGATCCCCTTCAGCATTTCCAGATCTCGAATCTCGATGCCGTCGGGCCAGTACTCGCCGGCGAGCACGGCATCGAGGGCGTGCACGTGGAAGATCGCGTTCGCGCCGGTGCGGGCGGCGATGTGGGCGTGCAGGCCGGATTCGGCCGAGGGGCGCCGGGGGTCATCGGTGTCGGCAGACCGCCCGTCACCGTCGACGAGTACGACGTCGGCCTCGGTGAGCTCCGACTTGTCGAGGCCCGATGCCGTCACCGCGAGACGCAGCGGCTCACGGGCGAGCACGAGCGAGAGGTTGCCCGCGGTGCCCCGCATCCACCCGAGGTCGGCGAACCTCGCGGCCTCGTGCGCCAGGGTCGCACCGGCCTCGCGCAGGTGCACGGCCGTGACGGTGGTGGGAGCGGTGACGGTGCTCATCGGGTGACCTCGATCTCGGTGAAGGCGGAGACGGATGGAGCGGCGAAATCGCTGCCGGCCCAGGGCTCGCCCGCCCGGTCGAGCGCGATGACCTGCCACCCGGCGGCGAGCGCCGCGCTCACCTCGTCGGGGTGATCGGTAAGAAACAGTGCGCGCTCAGGGGCGACGTCGAGCGCCTCGGCGATGCGGTGATACGACGCGACGTCTTTCTTCAGGCCTGCGTTCACCGTGTCGAACCACCCGGAGACCAGGCCCGAGAGGTCGCCGCCCGGCGCGTGACGGAACCAGGGCTGCTGCGAGGCGACCGACCCTGACGAGTAGACGGCCAGACGTACTCCACCGTCCACCCACGCGCGCAACTGCGGCGGTACGTCGTCGAAGAAGTGCGACGTGATCTCACCGGCGGCGAAGCCCTCGGCCCAGATGATGCCCTGGATGGTCTTGAGCGGCGTCGATTTCACGTCGGAGGCCATGAGGCCGCGCAGCGCCTCGGCGACAGTCGCATCATCGGCATCCGCGTCGAGGCCGATCTCGACGATCGCCTGCGCCCGAGCCTCGCGCACGGTCGCGTCGTCGCGCCCGAGCACCTCGTCGAGGCGCGGGCGGGCGTAATCGTAAAGGTCACCGAGTATGAAACCTGCGGCACTCGTGGTGCCTTCGAGGTCGACCACCACCACATCGGCGGTCAGAGTGAACGGCGTCGTCATGCGGCCTCCGAGTGCGGGAACAATTCGCCTGATCCTATCGCGCACCAGTGACATCTCCGTGCCGTGCGACGCCCCGCGTCACTGCCCGCTCCGCCTCCGCCGTTCAGGTGCCGTACGCCCGCCGGGCGGCGCGCCACGACCGCCAGCGTTCGGCGCCTCGCGCGACTGTCGCCCGGGCCCACCCGAGCAGGCGGCGCGCCCAATGGAATTCGCTGCCGAGGATCGCGAGGCCGAAGAACACGATCAGCCAGCCGGGGCCGGGCAGCGGCACCAGAATCAGCCCGATGAGCACCACCAGCGCACCGACCACGGTCACGGTGACACGGTATGCGGCGTCGAGCCAGGGACGGGTGCGGATTGCGGCGCGCAGCCGCGCGGCTCCGGCCGCAAGCCGTCGCCGGCGACGCCTGCCGAGCTCGCGGCGAGGAGTGGTCGGTGCAGACATGCGGCGAGTGTATGTCGCTTCGCTGGCAGCACGCCGCGAGGCCGGTGTGCACCCGCCTAGACTGGCCGCATGACTGAGCGATGGCGATCCGTGGCGACCGCAGCAGGCCTGGCCGCCGCCGATGGGTCCACCCGCCCGACGATCTTCGCCGAGATGACTGCGCTCGCGACGGCGACCGGTTCGGCGAACCTCGGCCAGGGGTTTCCCGACGCCGACGGCCCCGAATGGATTCGCCGAGTGGCGGCTGAGGCGATCCTGAACGGTGCGAATCAGTACCCGCCCGGCCGCGGCATTCCCGCGCTGCGCGAAGCCATCGCCGCGCATCAGGAACGGCACTATGGCGTGGCGGTTGACCCCGCCACCGAGGTGCTCGTGACGGCGGGAGCGACCGAGGCGCTCTCCGCCGCGCTGCTCGCATTCGCCGGCCCCGGTGACGAGGTCGTCACGCTCGAGCCCTACTACGACGCCTACGCGGCTGCCGTCGCGTTGGCCGGCGCAACGCACGTGACCGTGCCGCTGCGTCCGGTCGACGGCGGGTTCCGCGTCGATCTCGACGCCTTCGATGCGGCGGTCGGCGCGCGCACGCGCGTGATCCTGATCAACACCCCGCACAACCCGACCGGCACCGTGCTCACGGCCGACGAGCTCGCCCGCATCGCCGCCACCGCGCAGCGCACTGACGCCGTCGTGGTGACCGACGAGGTCTACGAGCACCTCACGTTCGGCGGGCAGCAGCACCGCTCGCTGGCTGCGCTGCCCGGCATGGCCGAGCGCACCGTCACCATCTCGTCGTCGGGCAAGACGTTTTCGCTGACCGGGTGGAAGATCGGGTGGGCCGTGGGGCCCGCGGCACTGATCGAGGCGATCACCGCGGTGAAGCAGTTTCTCACGTACACCGGAGGCGCACCGTTTCAACCCGCGATCGCGCGAGCGCTGGCCGAGGGCGACGCCGACATCGCCGAATTGCGCGGTGCGCTGGCGGATCGCAAGGACTTCTTGGTCGCCGGCCTGCGCGAGGCAGGGTTCGATGTCGTGGTGCCCGGCGGCACCTACTTCGTCTGCGCCGATGCGACGCCGTTTCTCAGCGAAGAGGTGCCCGACGGCGCCGCCTTCGCCCGAGCCCTTCCGCACGCGGCCGGGGTGGCGTGCGTGCCGATCGCCGCGTTCTGTCGCGATGGCTCCCCTACCGCGCGCGAACTGGCGCCCTGGGTGCGCTTCACCTTCGTGAAAGATACGGAGACGCTGCAGACCGCGGTGTCGCGTCTCGCCGGGCTGACCGCCGAGCGCATCGCGGAGGCCTCGCGCGCACACGGCGCCTGAGCATATACAGCGCCTGAGCGCCGGTTTCGTCAGGGCCCGAACGAGGCGCGGTCTACGACGGCCGACCGAGGCGCACACTCGTGTCGTGGTATCGTCTGGGATACCGGAAACCATTTAACGGATGTTCAGGAATTCGTGGCGCGGTGAATCGTACATTGAGACGGAACAGAAATTCTCTGCTGTGTCGCACGACGAAACCGGCATCGCTGACGGCCCGCGTCGTGATGCGCACAGCACAGAACACCCGCCAATGAAGGAGGAGCTGTGCAAACCACGCTCGAACGACGACTCGGAGTCACCGGAATCGTCTTCATGGTGATCGCCGCCGCGGCGCCGATCACCGTTGTCGCCGCGAACTTCCCGATCATCATCTCGATCTCGGGGTCGATCGGTGCACCGACGATGATTCTCGCGGCGACCGCTATTCTGCTGCTCTTCTCCGTGGGGTACGCCTGGATGACGCCGCGCGTGCCCGACGCCGGCGCGTTCTACTCGTACGTGCACCGCGGCCTCGGGCGCCGCGCGGGCCTCGGCACCGCAGCGATCGCCGTGCTGTCGTACGTGCTGCTTACCGTCTCGATGACCTGCTACCTCGGCGTGCAGGCCGGCAACCTGATCGAGCTCTGGCTCGGCGTCACTCCCCCCTGGTGGGCGATCTCGGCCGTGATGCTGCTCATCGTCGGGCTGCTCGGCTACCGCGACATCGAGCTGTCGGCGAAGGTGCTCGGCGTCGTGCTCGTGCTCGAGGTCATCGCCGTGCTCGCGATCGACCTCGGCGTGCTGTTCTCGGGAGCTGAGCTCTCGACGTCCCCGCTGAACCCCGTGGAAGCGTTGCAGGGCGCCCCGGGTCTCGGCCTGCTGTTCGCGTTCCTCGGCTTCTTCGGGTTCGAGGCCACGGCCGTGTTCCGCAACGAGGCGAAGGATCCGAATCGCACCGTGCCCCGCGCCACCTACGTCGCGGTGATCTCGATCGGTGCGCTCTACTTCATCTCGTCCTGGCTCGTCATCGTCGGCATCGGACCCGATGACGCCGTGGCCGCCTCGACCGACGCGCCAGACCGCGTCGTCATCGGCCTCGCCGCGAACGTTATCGCGCCGATCGTCGGCGACATCGTGCAGGTGCTCGTCGTGACCAGCATGTTCGCCTGCATGCTGTCGTTCCACAACATCGTGACCCGCTACCTGTTCACGCTGGGCCAGCGCGGCGTGCTCCCGGCATCGCTCGCGGTCGTGCACATGCGGCACCGCGCCCCGTCGGCCGCGTCGCTCTGGGTGAGCATCGTCACCTCAGTCGTCGTGCTGGTGTCGGCGCTCGCGCAGCTCGATCCGGTGCTCGAAATCTACACCTGGTACTCGGGTGCCGGTGCGCTCGGCGTCATCTGGATGATGACGCTGACGAGTGTCGCGGTGCTCGCCTTCCTGCGGCGCGAACGCGGGCGCGCACCGGCGTCGCCCTGGGTCGCCATCGCGGCAGCACTCGGCGGCCTCGGGCTCGTCGGGGTGCTGGCGATCTCGATCAGCAACTTCCCCGTGCTCGTCGGCAGCAACGTCTCGGCGTTCGTCTGGGGTGCGATCCTGCTCGTTGCCTTCATCATCGGACTCTTCCTGCCGCATCGCGCCGGCACCCTCACGACCCCCGTCGAGGTGCTTCGCGACGGGGCGCACGATGCGGCGCGCGACACCGCTCGCGACACCACGGTGTAGGTCTGAGCGATGCCTTCGAGCCAGGCTCAGTCGGCGAGCTCGAGCTGCGCGCAGTCGAGCTCGAGGGCCGCGACGCGCAGCAGGTTGCGCAGCGGCCACGACTCATCGATCGCCGAGTTGCGGCCGATGATGTGCAGCGCGAGACCGTCTTCGAGCGCGAGCAGCGATGCCGCCACCCGCTCGGCGTCGGCGTCGGCGGCGAAGACCCCCGCGCGCTGGCCCGCCGAAATGATGCGCGCGTATAGGGCGTGCTCCGAGATCCAGAGGTTGCTCATGATCTCCGCGTGCGCCGCATCGCGTCGGGCCAGGCCGTGGAGTTCGAAAAGGGGTGCGATCAGTTCAGGATCGACCCCGGGCGGCAGGCCCGCTCGCGCGCAGGCGCGGAGCTGCTCGATCGCGTCTTCCGCTTCGCGCACCAGGGCAGCACGATGCCCGAAGTAGTCGTCGACCAGATCGCGATGCACGTGGAGCACCAGATCCGCCTGATCGGGGTAGTGATACGAGACCAACGGCGCCGAGACGCCCGCAGTCGCCGCCAGACGGCGCACCCGAATGCCCTCCACGCCGTGCTCGGCGATCACGAGCCGGGCCGCAGCCAGCAGCCTCGCCTTGCCCAGACCCGGGCGTCCGGGCCCTCCTTCGGGTGTCGCCACGCGCACTCCTTTTCGCACCATTCGCACCTACTCAATCACACCGCCGCGCCGCGCGTTCGGCACGACTCGCGTCGCACGCTTCGCGGCGACGCGCTCCCCCGATGAAAGGACCCCTGATGGCACACCTCCGCATCACCGATCTGCGCGGCACCGACAGCGCGCACCGCTATGCCATTCCTCGTGCCGCGGCGAGCTTCGCGAGCGCCACCGATGCCGCGGCCCGGATCATCGCCGATGTGCGCGCCCGCGGCATCGACGCAGTACGCGAGATCACCGCGCGCTTCGATCGCGTCGAGATCGATCGTTTCCGCGTACCCCAGGCAGCGATCGATCGCGCCTGGGCCGAGGCCTCCGACGACGTGCGCGGCGCGATCTCGCTGGCGATCGAGCGCGTCACCGCCGGGCACCGCGCCCAGCTGCCCACGTCGGTCACGACCGAACTCGCGACGGGTGCCCTGGTGCACCAGCGCTACCTGCCCGTGCGCCGTGTCGGCCTCTACGCCCCCGGTGGGCTCGCCGCCTACGCGTCGAGCGTCATCATGAACGTGATTCCCGCACAGGTCGCGGGAGTGACGTCGATCGCCGTCGTATCACCGCCGAATGCTGAGACGGGTCTGCCCGCCGACGCCGTGCTCGCGGCCTGCGCGGCACTGGGCGTCACCGAGGTCTACGGCATGGGCGGGGCACAGGCGATCGCCGCGCTCGCTTACGGCCTTCCCGATGCCGGTGACGGCACCCCGCTCGAAGCTGTCGACGTGATCACCGGCCCGGGCAACGTCTTCGTCGCCGCGGCGAAGAATCTCGTGCGCGCCGACGTGGGCATCGACGCCGTCGCGGGGCCGACCGAGATCATGATCGTCGCCGATGCGCACGCCAACCCGCGATTCGTCGCCGCAGACCTGCTGAGCCAAGCCGAACACGACCCCAACGCGGCCAGCGTGCTCGTCACCGATTCCGCAGAGCTCGCGGAGTCCGTGCAGGCGGAGCTCGCTCAGTTGCTCCCCCGCACCGCGCACGCGGAGCGCGCCGGGATCGCGCTGGAGGCCCCGCAGTCGGGCATCGTGCTCGTCGACACCATCGACGACGCAGTGGTGATCGCGAACCGCTACGGCGCCGAGCACCTCGAGATTCACACCGAGCGCGCCGCAGATGTGGCCGCTACGGTGACGAATGCCGGCGCGGTCTTCGTCGGCGAGTGGTCGCCGGTCTCGCTCGGCGACTATTGCGCCGGGTCGAACCACGTGCTGCCGACCTCGGGCACCTCCCGCTTCACCTCGGGGCTCAGCGCGCTGACCTTCCTGCGCCCGGTGCAGTTCATCGAGTACACGCGCGATGCTCTAGCCGTGGTGTCGACGCGCGCCGTGCACTTCGCGGAGGCCGAAGGGCTCCCGGCCCACGGCGAGGCTGTGAGCGCGCGCTTCGCCTGACGCGGCGGCCGCAGAGTCGCAACAGCCCGAGCACGTGTGCGGACTGTTCTCGGGCGAGTGGCTGATCGCCCAAGCAGTCAGACGTTTCTCCCACCAAGTGCTCGGGTGTGGAGTCGTTCGCGTCGGCCTGGGGCTGGGGCTGTCATAGGGGTGCAGTACTGCAGACGATGGGGTCGACGCCTCCATGCAGGCCTCCGGACTACGTGCAATCGAGAATAGGACCCTAGTATTCTAGGGCTTTTCCCGAAAGGTAAGATCGCCTCGAGCCGCACCCTGCCCGAAGGCAGAGTCGGCTCGAGGCGTCACCGAGCCCGAGTTACGCGTCGACGAGGTAGCGGCTGTACGCCGGAACGGTGAGGAAGGTCGGGAAGTCGTCACCGAGTGCGACATCGGCGAACAGCGTCGCCGCATCGGCGAACCGATCGCCGTCGCTGCGCGCGAACCCCGCAACCGCCTCGTCCACGAGTTCGGCGACCCACTCGCGCGTGATGCGGGTGCCCTCGGCGGTCTGCTGATCCTGGTGGATCCACTGCCAGATCTGCGACCGGCTGATCTCGGCCGTCGCCGCGTCTTCCATCAGGTTGTCGATCGCGACGGCTCCGAGTCCGCGCAACCAGGCCTCGATGTAGCGCAGACCGATCGACACGTTCTCGCGCACGCCGGCGTCGGTGATCTCACGGCCGATGTGCACGTCGAGCAGCTGCGCCGCGGTCACCGAGACATCGTCGCGCTGGCGATCCACCTGATTGGGGCGATCACCGAGCACCGCGTCGAACTCCGCCCGGGCCACCGGAATGAGATCGGGGTGCGCGACCCAGGTGCCATCGAAGCCGTCACCCGCCTCGCGTCGCTTGTCGGCCTGCACCTTCTCTTCGGCGCGCGCGGTGACCTCGGGGTCGCGACGGTTCGGAATGAACGCGCTCATACCACCGATCGCGTGCGCGCCGCGCTTGTGGCAGGTCTGCACCAGCAGCTCCGTGTACGCCCGCATGAACGGCACCGTCATGGTGACCTCGCTGCGATCCGGGAGCACGAAACGAGCGCCGCGGCCGCGGTAGTTCTTGATGATCGAGAAGATGTAATCCCAGCGGCCCGCATTCAGACCGGCGATATGATCCCGCATCACGTAGAGAATCTCGTCCATCTCGAACGCCGCCGGGAGCGTCTCGATCAGCACCGTCGCGCGGATCGTGCCGTGGGGCAGGCCGAGGGCCTCCTCCGTGTAGGTGAACACGTCGTCCCAGAGCTTCGCCTCCTCGCTCGACTCGAGCTTGGCGATGTAGAAGTAGGGCCCGCGGCCGCGCGCGACGAGCTCCTGCGCGTTGTGGAACGCGTACAGACCGAAGTCGACGAGGCTGCCCGATGCCGCACCGGCGCGACCGTACGCGTCGGTGAAGCGCAGGTGCTTCTCGACCAAATGCCAGCCGCGCGGGCGCATCACGATGGTCGGCGTGCGCTCCGCCGTGACCCGGTACTCCTTGCCCTCCGGGCTCGTGTACGCGAGCTGCTCGCGAATCGCGTCGAAGAGCGACAGCTGGCCGCCGATGACGTTGTGCCAGGTCGGGCTCGTCGCGTCCTCCTGATCGGCGAGCCAGACGCGCGCCCCCGAGTTCATGGCGTTGATGGTCATCTTCGGATCAGTCGGGCCAGTAATCTCGACTCGGCGGTCTTCCAGGCCCGGGCCGGCTCCGGCCACGCGCCACGACGCGTCTTCACGAATCGCGCGGGTATCGGCGCGGAACTTCGGGTCACGACCGTTGCCGATCTCGTACCGGCGGCGCTGCCGATCTGCGAGACGCTCATGGCGGATGCTGGCGAAGCGCGCGTGGAGCTGCGTGACGAAATCCAGCGCTTCGGGGGTGAGGATCTCTTCGCTGCGGGCGAAGGGGCGGCCCAGCACCTCGATGCGGGCGTCAATGGCGAGTGCGGTTTGGCTCACGATGCTTCATCTCCTGCTTCGGTGCGGTGGGGATCCACCGGCGAATGTGTGGCTACATCACTCATCGTGCGCCTCGCTCGAACGACCGCGCCGAGAAAGTCTCCCGGAAGTTGCCGTGTACTTCTCGCGAAGAGAAGAGCCGGGGTTGTTCACGCTGCTTTCGCCCCGCTCGCGGTTTTCGCCGCACTCGAGCCCCCTGAGGGTGCGATCCTTCTGAATCGCAGAAATAGTGCGTGATTTTCAGCACGATTCGCGCTCACTGGCTGCTCCGCGGCAGCGATGGTGGAACTACATCACGCATTTCACAGGCAAAGAAGGTTGTACCGTGACTCATTTCCAAGACACCGTCGCTGCGATCGAAGCGCTCAAGAGCCAGACCGGCGGCACCTGGGACGCCATCAATCCAGAGCACGTCGCCCGCATGCGCGCGCAGAACATCTTCACCACCGGGCTGCAGATCGCGCAGTACACGGCCGACATCATGCGTCGCGACATGGCCGAGTACGACGCCGATGCGAACGTCTACACCCAGTCGCTCGGCGTGTGGCACGGCTTCATCGGCCAGCAGAAGCTGATCTCGATCAAGAAGCACCTGCAGAGCACCAACAAGCGCTACCTCTACCTGTCGGGGTGGATGGTCGCCGCACTGCGCTCCGAGTTCGGCCCCCTGCCCGACCAGTCGATGCACGAGAAGACGGCCGTGCCGGCACTCATCGAAGAGCTCTACACCTTCCTGCGCCAGGCCGATGCCCGCGAGCTCGACCTGCTCTTCACGCAGCTCGACGACGCGCGCCGGGCCGGCGACGACACCGCCACCGACTTCATCCAGTCGCAGATCGACAACTTCGAAACGCACGTCGTGCCGATCATCGCCGACATCGACGCCGGATTCGGCAACCCCGAGGCGACCTACCTGCTCGCGAAGAAGATGATCGAGGCAGGCGCCTGCGCGATCCAAATCGAAAATCAGGTCTCTGACGAGAAGCAGTGCGGTCACCAAGACGGCAAGGTCACCGTGCCGCACGAGGACTTCATCGCGAAGATCAACGCCGTGCGCTACGCCTTCCTCGAGCTCGGCATCGACAACGGCATCATCGTCGCCCGCACCGACTCGCTCGGTGCCGGGCTCACCCAGAAGCTCGCCGTCTCGCACGAGCCCGGCGACCTCGGCGACCAGTACAACTCGTTCCTCGACACCGAAGACGTCGCCGATATTCAGCTCAGCGCCGGCGACGTCGTCATCGAACGCGACGGCAAGCTCGTGCGCCCGAAGCGCCTGGCGAGCAACCTCTACCAGTTCCGTGCCGGCACCGGTGAGGATCGCGTGGTGCTCGACTGCATCACCTCGCTGCAGCACGGCGCCGACCTGCTGTGGATCGAGACCGAGAAGCCGCACGTCGAGCAGATCGCCAGCATGGTCGATCGCATTCGCGAAGCCGTGCCCAATGCGAAGCTCGTGTACAACAACAGCCCGTCGTTCAACTGGACGCTCAGCTTCCGCAAGCAGGCCTACGAGGCGCTCGTCGCGGCGGGCGAAGACGTCTCGGCCTACAACTTCGACAACCTGATGAACGCCGAATACGACGGCACCGAACTCGGCCGCCTCGCCGACGAGAAGATTCGCACCTTCCAGCGCGACGGCTCGCAGCGGGCCGGCATCTTCCACCACCTCATCACGCTGCCGACCTACCACACCGCGGCGCTGTCGACCGATAACCTCGCGAAGGGCTACTTCGGCGACGAGGGCATGCTCACCTACGTGCGCGACGTGCAGCGCGAAGAGATTCGTCAGGGGATCGCCACCGTCAAGCACCAGAACATGGCCGGCAGCGACATCGGCGACAACCACAAGGAGTACTTCGCCGGCGACGCAGCGCTCAAGGCCGGCGGTGCCGAGAACACGATGAACCAGTTCAGCTGATTGCTGCTGCGCTCACTTCGAGCGGAATGCATGTGAGGCCCTTCGCCAGATTCGGCGGAGGGCCTCACATGTGTGGTGCAGGGCACCACTGAGTGAACCGGATTACGAGCTCAGGGTGGGGGTGGGGTGAGAGTTCGCAAGCCGGCCACAGCGCGGCGCTCTGCGGCGGGTGGTGGAGTTTACCCGCCACCCGCCGCAGAGCGATCGGGTTCACCAGGGTGCGCCCAATACGTGAATCTCAGGAATCACTGATTCGACGCACCCCGGCAATCATGCGGATCGCTTGCGACGGATGATCAGTACCGTGCCCGCTCCCGCGATGAGCAGCATCGCAATCCCGAACGTGGCAACCAGTTGCCCACCGGTTACGGCGAGCCCCGGAATCGGCTTGACGGTTGCCGGTTTCTCTGGCGGCGTCGTGGGCGTCGGCGGATCCGTCGGCGTAGGCGGCTCACCGCACACTTTGTCGGTGACCGTGACGTCGTCCATCGACAGTTCGGCCTCGTTCAAGAAACCGCTGCCCGACTCCGTCGACGTGATGTCGCACTCCGTCTCTACATTCGTGACTTCGGTGTTCACCGTCGCCAACACGGTGACGACGTACGTGTGCGTCGCGCGACCGGCGAGTTCGATGCCAGAGACAACGGTTGTGTTGGTCTGGCCGTCGAAGTCAGGATTCGTCATCACGCCAGTGCCCGATTCGCTGCGCACGCTCACGTCGTTGATCTCGACGTCACCGCCGAACCTAAGGGTGTCCGAAAGGTCGTAGGTTCCTTCGGCCGTGCCCAGGTTCGAGGCGTGGAGCGCGTACGAAACCGTTGTCTGGTTCTGCTCATCGAGCTCCGAAGCTCCGAGGAACTCCTTGTCGAGCAGGATGTCGACGTCGCGGTCAATGATCAGACCGGCGTCGAGTGTCAGATCTTCACTGTCTCGTGCAAGCGTGAACTCCTGAGTCGCACCCGTCTGCGTATCTGCGTCAGAGTCAACCGCAGGATCCTCCCCCTGATGCTGCGATGTGAACCGGGTGTTCGAGTTCAACCCATTGGGGTCGAAGACCACGCGATACGTACCCGAAGCGAGGTTGTCAAATCGATAGTTTCCGCTCTCATCGCTGGTTGTCGTGAGATTCATCACATTTCCATCGACATCGGTACCTTCCAGTCGAACCGGGAAACCGGCTACCCCTGGCTCGCCCTCGTCTTGGATGCCGTTCGCATTCACGTCTTCCCAGACCCGATCCCCGACACTCGATGACACCACTTCAACCCGCCGAACCGCCGGACCGACCGGTTGCGTCACCCCATCGACGCGACCCGATGCACGGTTCACATACACATCGCCATCAATGTTTCCAAAGGGTGTCATGGCAACCTGCACCGTCAGCTCATCGGTCGGTGTGAACTCTCCGTCGCGCGAGAACCGCAGTCCTGTGACATCGCCCATCGAAGCCGGGCACGCGGAGGCCGTTCCGACGCCACTCACGACGGATCCGCCGACTGAAGCGTCGCACCAGACCGTCGAACCAGTCGGCTGATTCGTCGAATCGCTGGGATCGACAACCAGAGATGCGGGATCGGCGCTCGTGTATCGCACGTTGATCCCTGAACCGGCCGCAATCGAGACACCCGAGAGATTAAACCCTCCGGTGAATTCGCTCCCGAGAAGACCACTTTCTGGCAGCACATCGATGAGATCGACGTTCGAAACCTGCGTCGGCGAATCGATATTCACGAAATCGATCGTCCACACGAACGATCGGGGGTTCTGCAGCCCCTCTCGATTCGACTCGACGCTGGGCTTATCGACGGTCTTCGCAATCTTGATACCGGTGGGCACCACGAGCTGAATCTGGGCGGTCGACGTACGCGCGGCGACCGCCGACGGGTCACCGGGAGCCGCCACGACCGCAGTATTCGTGTACACACCATTGCGCGCGGTTGCTGCGACCTCGACCTCATAGACGATGGGATCGATCGCGACGTTGATCTCTTGCGCTCCCAGATCCCACTTCACATAGGTCTGATTGTCAGCACACGAGATTTCTGCGCCTGCAGGCGCACCGGCCTGCAGGATGATCGGAGCGATTGCCGCTCCGCTCTCGCGTTGCGAGGAGACAAACGACTGATACCTCGGCAGACAATCTTCGATGGTCACGTTCTGCGTCAGACCAGTGACCGAGGCATCAGCCGTCAGTGACGGATTGAGCCGGTAAGAGACCGTGGACCCGGCCGTGTACTGCGGCGTCGCGGACTCCGTGAACTCTTCGGTCGTAGGATTCTTCACGAATTTCTTGATGCGCGCAGACGCTTGGCCCACGATCAGGCGGTCGCCGTACTCGCCGAAGTTCGTGTCTGCGGCGTAGGTCGACACGCGGATGTTGTCCGGTTCAGCGAGAACGCCGTCGAGATCATGCACTCCTGCGCGCGACTGCATGCTCGCCCAGTTCGGAATCACCGTCCCGGTTGCGCCAGCAGATTCGAGAACCCGCATCGCGATCGAGAGGTTCACTCCGTAACGAGGTGATGTACGACCCGCCTCCGTACTGAACGAAAAGCGCACACGGTTGACGCCCTGCCATACACCGTCAACAACGGACGCACCTGCGACCTCGCCAGGACTTGACGCCCATTCACCGGCACCGCAATCCGCATTCGACCCATTTCCTGGCTGAGCGGTGTAACTGTACTCGATACTTAGATTGTTCAAGTCATCGGTGTCGAGCCGCCAGGTGTCGTGGTCAATGCTGGAGATCCAGGCTGGCGCCCCAGCGGAAGGAATCTGCACCCGAGTGTAGGCGGCTCCGGCAAACTCAAACGATTCAGGCATTGCTAGCTTCGTGTTGTCCCACACGTCACAGGCCACGAAGCTCCGGGACTGCTGAGTTCCGGTCAGCGGAACGATGTCCTGGTTGACCAGCACGTTACTGAGCAGCGTTTGGCCAGGAAGGACCACGGTGTTTCCGTCGTGCCATCGCGACGCGCCCGGTGAGCCTTCGTACTCCCAGTTGGTGTAGACGTTGCTCAACGTGTTCCCTGATTGCCCCGTGACACCACTGAATGCTTTTGACATGTTGAAGCCCGAAGCGCCGACTTCGAACCGTGTTGTGCCAGTTCTCACGTTGTTTTCGGGCTTTTCGCCTAAGTTCGGGCTGCCGTCAATCGCGGTGGCTTGCACGTCTGAGTATGTGTTCTTCCAGGCGAGCGTGTAGGAGTCACCAATATGCTCACCGAGGTCCTGAACAGCGTCCATCGGCACTTCAATCGCTACCGCCGTTGACAATACGTACCCGGTATTCGCCGGCAAAGGAGTGCCGTCGAGCGTGGTGGAAGGCACGGTGTAACCCGTTGTATCCGTGTTGGTGAAAGTGATGTCGACGGGAGTTCCCAGTTCGGCCTGCGAGCACGTTGCGACACCGCTATCTCGAACTGAGTTCACCGTGGTGCCCAGCTTCATGCCGGGAATCGAACCGTAGATGTTCTGAATTCCAGAGCAGGTGCGAATTCTCGGCGCGTACTTGTCCAGAGCTTCGGTTCCTGCAGAAAGCCATGCAGCTGACGTCGTCGTACCGGCACCAAAGAATGAATCAGGACGCAGATCTTCGGTCACGACGATGGGCGAAGCCAGCGGACTAATACCTTTTCCACCTGCAGGAGCCTCCATCGTCAATGGGAATTCCAAATATGCGCACAATCGGTCTGCATCCCAGGAGCACGGAAGAAAGTACTGTACGAGCGGCCCGCTGTTATCGACGGAGCTTCCCGTACGCTTCGAGACGTCGAAGTTCGCCGCCGCGGAAACGGAGTGGGAGACCGCGTTGGAAACCGCCGGAGCTGCGACTTCCGCTGACGTTGCCGTCGCGGTTACCGAGTCCAGTACCGTGCCATTCGGCACCTCCGGTCGGACCTTCGAGACGAATCGATAGTCAAGCGATGTGCCCTGGGTCTGATCGTCGACCACGCAGGTGACCGATTGCACCGGCAGAGTTGTCCAACTGGTCGATGTCACCGGCACGGAGGGTGCGGGGAGCGACGCAGGTGTGACTCCTGACCCGGCCAAGCAGAACGGTGGCAGAGAGACGAGCTCTTCACCCCGCGGAAGATCGAAGGAAATCGTCGGGTTGGTGTGGTCAGATCCTTCAAAGCGCACGCTGACGTTGTACGTCACCGAGTCATTCGTGCGAACGATGTCATTATTCGGACCCGAGTCGTTGCCGGGGTTGTCGTTGTCTTGGAACGGTTCGGTTCCCGTCGCTTGTGAGAGCACGACATTGAGCACGCCATCCCCGATCGCAAGAGGGGTCGCCTCTGCACGTGCCGCCGGAGCGTACTCTGCAACCTCCGAGGCGTTCGTCGCTGCGTCGGAGGAACCAGACGCGTCTGCCTCGCCGCCCGACGCATTCGATGTTTCGGAAAGAGCGGCATCGGAGTCGGTCGTCGTGGGGTTGCTCGAGTCGAGCTCCGAGACCTGAGCATCTGGCTTGCTGAGGTCATCGGCAAGAGCCGGAGCGGGAGAGAGCAGCCCCACAACGAGCACTCCCGCACTTATCAAGGCAGTGGGCAATAGGCCCCAAGCTTTGCTACGAACGGGTGGTTTCTTCAATCTCGACATCGCATGCTCCTTACCAAATCACCATTGAGATGTTTCTCTAACCTGGAACTTCCGTAGCTAACACTAAGAATCGGGAGAATCGTGACGCGTGAATGCGAAAATTTTCATCTGAATTTTCACCTCGTCGCGGATGCATGACGAGTCACTACTGCACAGCACGGAATCGGTGTCAAAAAGTGCAGTCAAAATGCCCGATTCGGGCCCGCAGGCAGCATTTTTTGACACCGATTCGCCGTGGCTCAGCGCCATCGCGGCGGCAGAGCGGCGTCGCGGCAGCAACGCCGGCATGCGCGACGAATCGGTGTCACTTTCTGCGGCAAATCGTCGCTTGTTGCCACAGAAAGTGACACCGATTCCGCGAGGGCGGGGGTCTGAAAGCCCGCCGGCTTCCAGCCGCAGAAACCCTGAAGGGCCCGTCGCATTGCGACGAGCCCTTCAGTTGTGGCGGAGGATAGGGGATTTGAACCCCTGAGGGCGTGAACCCAACACGCGTTCCAGGCGTGCGCCATAGGCCGCTAGGCGAATCCTCCTTACTGGCCGAAGCCAGCGCGATCCAGTCTAGCGTGTTCTCGCCAGTGGTCAGAACCGAGGCGATTACGCGGTCGCGATCGACGCGCCCGCGCCACAGAGGGGCGCCTCATCCAGGGCGGATGTGATCCCGTGAGAACCCTGAGCAGATCTGAGAAAACGTGGCCGAACTTGAAAGTAACAGAAAGGTAACGCATACTGGTTGAGGCGCACGGGCCACCGCCCGGCGCTTTTTGTTGGAAAGTCCGGAGTTTTACGAGTGAATTTATCTGCCAAGGCGTTCGTTGTCGGCCTGGTATCTACGGTTACCTTCGCCCTCGGCGCAGCACCCGCGGTAGCCGACGCGCCTCTTGAGGACTTCTCCTCCCCCGCCGCTTCCGTCCAGCCCGCCACCGCAGTGTCGCAGCAACTCGACACCACCGCTGAGGCACTGGCCGGCACCTCGATCGATTCGGTCCTCGAGATCGAAGAGGTCTCGAAGGTTCCCCACAACTACGACGTCAAGGCCGCCATCGCGCTCGCCAAGAGCGAGGTCGGCACGAGCCGCCCCACCGGCTGGAGCGCTCCGGGAGAGTGCATCATGTCGGCACAGCGCTGGCTGCTCGCCGGCGGTGCCGCATGGACCGGCAGCGGCGACCCCGTCAACAACTACAAGGGCGCCACCCGCATGACGCTCGCCGACGCTGACGCGGGCGACATCATCCAGTACGAGTACACCTCATCCCCCACCTCGTGGGTCACCGGCGTGCACACCGTGCTGATCACCGCGGTAAACGACGACGGCACGTTCGATATCGTGCAGTCGAACAGCCCCGGCGGCTCCGGTCTCGTGACCGAAGAGACCAACTGGACCCCGGCTCCCCCGGCAGGCTTCACCGCCGCCGTGTGGCGCTTCTAAGTCGGCAGAACACCACCGACGATTTCGCGAGAGGCCCGCGCCCATGAGGGAGCGGGCCTCTCGCGTGTGTGCGTGACGTCGGCCAGTGGCGAAGCGCGCAGAGCTGCGCCTCAGCCCCGCTGATCGAGCGCGTCTGCATACACCGCGAGCATCTCCTCGCTCCGCGCCGACTGCACGAAGCGCGCCGACGTCTCGACCGAGACCCGGAGCGTCTCTCCGTCGATCGCGTCGGCGAGTGCCGCAACCGCCTCGCGCAGTGTCGCGGCCAGCGCGTTCACGCTGCGGTCGGCCACCAACCACTGCGGAATCACCGCGACATCCTGCGCGATGTTGGGGTCGCAGAAGATCGTGGGCGTACCGAGCGCCGCGGCTTCATAGGGGGTGAGCCCCTGAGTTTCAAAGCCGACCGAGGTTTGCACCAACGCGTCCGCATCACGGATCGCAGCGAGCGCCTCTGCATACGGCACGGGCCCGGGAATCGTGACGCGATCGGCAAGCCCCAGATCGGCGATGCGCTGCTGCACGCGCGGCAGCAGCAATCCGGCACCGTGCAAGGCGATATCAGCGTCAATCGCTGAGGCCGCGATCGCTTCGATGAACTCGAGCACACGCTTCTCGTGGCTCATGCGTCCGAGCCACACGAGCTTCGGTCTGCTGCGCAGCGAACGCGACCGTTCCCGGGTCTCCGCGATCACGTCATCGTCGACACCGCCCGCCGTCACCCGCACGGTCTCGGCAACGCCGTGTGCAACGAGTTCGTCGGCGAAGTGCTGCGACGGCGCCGTGACGATCGCGGCCTCGGCGGCGATCTCGGCAAGGTAGCGCCAGGCGCCTCGAGACGCCGGCGAAACGGCCCCTCGGGGCCGCCCGAGTGCGAGCGCACGCCACCCGCGCAGTCCGGCGAACGCCACGGGTGCGAGCGGCGTCACCGCGCGCGTGCCTGCGTCGACGTGGTTGTGCATGGTGTGCACGATCGGTACTCCGAGCCCGCGCGCCGCACGGATACCGATCAGAGCGCCCCAGAAGTCACCCTGAACGTGCACGAGATCGACCGGAGGCAACGCTGCGAGTGCCCGCGCCAGAAACCGATCCGTGCGACGCCCGGGCCACGAGATGCCGTATTCGCGATCTGCGGTGATCGCCCGCGACGGCAAGTCGATGTAGGCCCGGCGATCCTGCGCCGATGTCACATAGCCCGCGCGATGCAGCGCCGGAGCCGCGATCGTGACCCGGTGCCCCTGCCGCTCGAGCGCGCGCCGCTGCAACCGAATCGCCACCTGCACCCCACCGAGCGACTCGGCGTGCTGGTCGGTGACGATAAGTACGTGCACGGTTAGGCCCGAGCGTCGCCGCGGTACAGGCCCTCGAACGTGTCGAGGGTGCGATCGATGTCGTGCACCTGCACGGCGTCGAGCGAGGCCTGCTGCATCGTGCGGTAGTCGTCGGGTGAGAGCGCCAGAATGCGGCGGATGCGACTCGCGAGCTCACGATCATTGCCCGGCTGGAAGAGATAGCCGTTCTCTCCATCGTGCACGAGGTGCGGCAGCGCCATCGCGTTGGCCGCGACAATGGGTAGACCAGAAGCCATCGCTTCCATCGTCGCGATCG
Source organism: Leucobacter musarum subsp. musarum (assembly GCF_001273845.1). Classification (GTDB taxonomy): domain Bacteria; phylum Actinomycetota; class Actinomycetes; order Actinomycetales; family Microbacteriaceae; genus Leucobacter; species Leucobacter musarum. The sequence goes on along the minus strand of NZ_JHBW01000066.1, from coordinate 12,096 downwards.
ACTGCAATTCGGCGATCGATGCGATGGTGAAGATGCTGGCGTGGGTGAGGTGCGCTCGCAACTGCTCATCGGTGACACGACCGGTGAACTCCACCCGATCGGCGATCCCCAAATCGGCCGCGAGCTTTTCGAGATTCTTCCGCTGATCGCCGTCTCCGACGACAGTGAAGTGCACGTCGAGCTCGGCATCGAGGCGCGGGATCGCGCGGAGAATCACATCGATCTCCTTCTCGAGCGTGACGCGCCCCACGAACACGAGTCGGTTGGCGGTGCGCGGGGTGAGATCCGCTGTGTAGTTCGAAGCGCGCAGCCCGCAGCTCACCGGCAGCACCCCGCGGCGGTGCGTGCTGCGCTCGAGGAAGTCGGCAGCGCGGCGGGTCGGCGTCGTCACTGCCGAGGCGAGGCGCAGCACACGGTCGGCGGCGTTCCAGCCCCAGCGCACGAACAGGCGCTTCGCCTTCTCGGGCAGCAGGGTGAAGTCGAGCACGTTTTCGGGCATGACATGGTTCGTCGCTACGATGCGGATGCCGCGCTTCGACCCCTCGATGGCGAGCGCGCGCCCGATCACAATGTGCGACTGAATGTGGATCACGTCGGGACGCACCCGGTCAAGCAGTTTGCGAGCGTAGCCGCGTGCCCGCCACGGCAGCACGAAGCGCAGCCAGTCGTGCGGGTACCACCGCCAGCTCGCCCAGCGATGCACCGTCATCTGCTCGCCCTCGATGGTCTCGGCGAACGATCCCGTGCGATTGTGGCGTTTCGAGGGAGCGACGACGTGCACATCGTGCCCCCGCTGCACGAGGCCGGCCGCGAGGCGCTCGGCGAAGCGGGCCGCGCCGTTCACATCGGGCAGGAAGGTATCGCAGCCGATGAGGATGCGAAGCGGTGCCGGGCCTTCTGGGGTACTCACGGTGCGCGTGGTTCCTTCGGTCGATGCTGGGACGAGCCCGCACGGCACGCCGCGCGGGAGCCGCGCGATGATGCGCGACGAGCTGCGCCCAGTCTACAAAGCGCGCATCCGAGCAGTCCTCAGGCGCGGCGTGGTCATCGACCCCCACCGCGCCTGAGCGTCACTTGCCGGTGGGCTCGCTCTGGCCGCGCCCGCCGCGCGTGTGCGGAATATAGCGCGGGATCCACCTCGCGAATCCCATCGCTCCGAGTACCGCAAGCACTCCGGCAGCGCCACTCGCGAGCGGCAGCGACGCGACCGCGATACCCGAGATCGCGAGCGGCGCGACCGCACCGCCGAAATCGGTGAGGGTGCGCCAGGCAGCGAGAAACGGGGCGGGATTCCCCTGCGGAGCGAGGTCGGCGCCGAGCGTCATATTGATACCGCTGGAAAGCCCGTTACCGAGCCCGACAACGATGGCAACCGCGAGCAGCCAGTATCCAGCACCCGGCAAGTCGTGGCTAATCGACAGCACACCGAACCCGACGGCCATCACGATCATGGCGGGCAAGCTCGCCCACAGACGCCCGTAGCGATCCATGACCTGGCCGCTCGTGTAAAACAGTGCGAAGTCGACCGTGCCCGAGATGCCCACGACGAGCGCCACCTGCGTGGCGTCGAGCCCGATCGAAACACCCCACAGCGGCAGCAGCACGTCGCGGATCGAACGCATGCCCGCAAGAATCGCGGAGGCGCCTCCCACACGCAGCAGCCCTGCCCCGCCGTCGCGCATTGCTCCCCACACGCCATCACGCGGAGGCGCCGGCAGAGATCCCGTATCCGTGAACTGGGGCGGCGTCGCGACGACGATGCGTTCGGGGTCGGGCGCGAAAGCGACGAGCGCGGCAGCGAGGATCAGGCAGCCGACGAATGCCCACACCGGCGATTCATGATCAGTCGTGAGCGCGATCAGCCCCGCGGCGGCGAACGGCCCGGCGAATCGACCGAGGCGGTTGGTGCCACCGAGCAGCGAGAGCGCGCGGGCCCGAAACGCGATCGGCACCCGGTTCGTCATGAACGAGTGGCGGGCGAGCCCGAACGCAGCACCGGCGAAGCCGATGATGAACACAGCCAGCCCCAGCACGGCGGGGCTGGGCGCGAAGGCGATCCCGAGCGCTCCGAGCAGCGCGACGCCCGCGGCGATCAGCATCGCGGTGCGCTCCCCCGCTCGCGCGACCACCCAGCTCGCGGGCAGGTTGCCGAGCACCTGGCCCACGACCGCGGCTGATGCGATCACGCCCGCGAGCCCAATGCCGGCACCCATCTGCACGGCGATGACGGGCACGAGCGGCAGGATCGCGTACTCGCCGAGCGAGAACAGCACTGATGGCCCGTAGATGCTCGGGGCCAATTTCCGGAGAAATGCCGGTGCTGAGTTCGTCATATGGGTTCCAGCGTAACGTCGGCAGTGGTCGCCGAATGCGGCCTCGTCTTTCATCTTGATGCGTTTGCACCCAGGGTGTTTGCTTTCTGGTGCTGATCGCCTGGGTCTTGGACGATGGTGCGGTGCCCCAGACCCACTCAGATGCTGCCGTGAAGATCGGCCGGCGCGTGCGCGAGGTGCGCCATCAGCTGGGTATTTCGCTCGAAGACTTGGGTGAACTGGCGCAGATCAGTTGGACCAGTATCGGCAAAATCGAGCGGGGCGTATCGAGCCCGACCGCGGAGTCGCTGGTGCGTATCGCTACCGCACTCGAGGTTGATCCCGGCGCTTTTCTCACCGGCATCACCGCTGACGACTACGGCACCCGGGCCCACCAGGTCACGGTGCGCGATTTGATTCGGGCACGGGCGGGCGACGATCGCCGCCGCGGAGCCTGAGACGCCCCGTCACCGACGCCGTGCCGCCAGCACCGTGAAGGTTGCTGTACGCGCGAGCTGCTGCGCGGGACCAATCTCGCGCTCAACGATCGATCGATAGGGCAGGTGCGAGTTGAAGACGAGCCGCAGCTCGCCGCCCGGCGCCAATGCGCGACGACAGGCTCTGATGAGTCGCTGACCGACTCCGGCGTGCACCGTGGCTCCCGTGTGGAACGGAGGGTTCAGCAGGATCAGGTCTGCCCATGCGTCGGGCACCGCCTCGAGCGCGTCGGCCCGCCGAACGTCAATGCGATCTTCGACCCCGGCGGCTTCAGCGGTCGCATAAGTCGCTGCGACGGCCGCCATCGATTGGTCCGTTGCAATCACGCGTGCTGTCGGAAACGTTCGCGCCGCCGTCACCGCGAGCACCCCGTTGCCGCACCCAAGATCGACAATCTGCGTCGCCTCGGGCGGCGCAGTCACGAGTGTGTCGAGCAGCAGACGGCTGCCGTGGTCGAGCACCGGGCCGCCGAAGGTCGCCCCGAAGGCGGCGAGCCGGAAGTCGAGCGCCGCATCGTCGCCCCAGCGCGGCGAGATCGCATCGGAGTCGCGTGCGACGACCGGACGTGGAGAGCTCGCCGTAAGCACTCGTGATTTGCGCCAGCCGAGGCCGGCAGAGACGTCGACGAACGAGCGGGCCAGCACGTCGTTCATGGTGCGCGTCATGTGTTTCACCCGGCCGCCAGCGAAGACGCGTACGTCAGGAGCAGCCCACCGCGCGATCGCGGTCGCGATCTCATCGAGCGCGTCGAGCCCTCGGGGCAGTTGCAGCAACACGAGGCGCGCCCCTGAGAGCAGTTCTGCGTTGAGCTCGTGAGAACTGAATCGGGCGGAGAGCCCGAGTCGATCGGCGTTCTGCGCGAGCGCGCGCTCGCCGAGCAGCGGGTCTTGGTGGGTGCGGATCGCCGTCGCCCCGAGCGTGGCGAGTCCCAGTGTGAGCGCGCCGTGCCGATCACCGATGATGACGGTGTTGCCGGGCGCGGCGATGAGGTCAGGGACCGCAGTCGCGGCGGTGCGCACGATGAGGTGGTCTGCGGCGTCGAATGCCTGGAGCTCTTCGGCGTCGAAGTCGGGATCACGGCTAAGTTGCGCGAACACCTCGGTGAGCCGGTCGTCGATCAGCGGGTGGTGCTCGCTCGGAGCCTCAGCGCCTGAGGCAGCCGCCGGATCGGGCAGGGAATCGGCACCGATCACGGGTGCCACACGACGACTTCCGCGTTGCGTCGCATACGCGTACCGCGCTTCAGCGTCACCACTTCGCCTCCGGCCGAGCCGGCCGCGAAGACGCGTCGGTCGGGGCGCTGCAGACGTTCTTCCGTCAGGGCCCGCTCGAGGTCGCGCACGCGCCCTTCGAGCTCGCGTACACGGTCTTCCAACTGCAGCACGCGACGGATGCCTTCGAGGCTCAGCCCCTCGGCTGAGAGTCGAGCCACTTCGCGCAGTCGAGCGACATCGTGCAGGGAGTAGCGACGCGTGTTGCCACGGGTGCGCTGCGGCGACACCAGGCCGATGCGGTCGTACTGCCGCAGGGTCTGCGGATGCATTTCCGCGAGCTCTGCGGCTGCGGCGATCGCGAAGACCGGCGTGAAGCGGTCCATCTGCGGAAGGGCCATGACGCTCACCTGCTTTCTGTACGACGATGTTGCGCGCGGCGCGAAGCGCGGCACGAGTGCATGACTCGGTACCGCGCCTCGCCCGATCGCATGTTCGGGTTACCCCTTCGCCCGCGCGAGCAGATCCTCGCGCGGGTTCTCCTGCGGTTCGACGGCACGAAACGCTTCAAGCGCCTCGGTAGCCTCGGCCGACAGGTGCGACGGCACCACGATCTGCACTTCGGCAAGCAGGTCGCCGGTTCCCTTGGAACTCGAGACTCCGCGACCCTTCACGCGCAGCACCCGACCGCTCGGGGTTCCGGGCTGCACCTTGAGCTTCACCGGGGCCCCACCGAGCGTCGGCACCTCGACGGTCGCGCCGAGCGCGGCCTCCGAGAACGTCACCGGCAGCTTGAGCCGCAGGTTCTGACCGTCGCGCTCGAACACGGGGTGCTTGCGCACGCTCACTGTCAGGATGATGTCGCCCGCCGGCCCACCGGTCGGGCTCGGCTCACCCTTGCCGCGCACCTTGATCTTCTGACCGTCGGCAACGCCCGCGGGAATCTTGACCTTGACGGAGCCCGTGGACGCCTGCAGCGTCACGGTCTTGCCCTGCACGGCCGTTTCGAAATCGAGCGTCGTCGTGGCCTGAATATCGCGACCGGGCTGCGGACCCCGAGGGGCCCCGCCGCCGAACATACCGCCGAAGAGGTCTTCAAAGCCCTGCGGACCGCCCGATTGGAAGTGGGTATTGCGCCCACCCGCGCCGCCGAAACGACCGCCGAACATGTCTTCAAAGCCCTGCGCGCCGCCGCCAGAGGTGAAACGGGCACCGCCGGCGCCCATTGCGCGGATCTGATCGTACTCGGCCCGCTGCTCGGAGTCCGAGAGCACCGAGTACGCCTCGCTGATCTCTTTGAACTTCGCTTCGGCTGCGGCATCGCCCGGGTTGGAATCCGGGTGATACTTGCGAGCGAGCTTGCGGTACGACTTCTTCAGGTCAGCGTCGCTGACGCTCTTCGAAACGCCGAGCAGCTGGTAGAAGTCTTTGTCGAGCCAATCCTGACTAGCCATCCGCTCCCACCGCCACCGCTACCTTGGCGGGGCGCAGCTCGACATCGCCGATGCGATAGCCCCGTTCGACCACGTCAAGCACGGTCTGCTGCTCGGTGCCGGGCACCGGCACCTGGGCGATCGCTTCGTGAAGCTGCGGGTCGAACACTTCGCCCGCTTCACCGAAGCTTTGCACCCCGAGCCGCTCGAATGTGCCGCGAATCTTCTGAGCGATCGTCGCGAACGCGGTGCCTTCGGTGAGGTCGCCGTGCTTCTCGGCCCGATCAAGATCGTCGAGCACGGTGAGCATCGGCGTCACGGCCGCGGCGATCGCGCGCTGCTTTTCGAGCAGCGCGTTCGCCTCGGTACGCTTGCGATAGTTCGCGTACTCGGCGGTCAGGCGACGCAGATCGTCGAGATACGGGTTGTTGGCGTCATCCGCCGCCGCCGCGTCCTCGCTCTGCTCGGCACCGAGAATATCGTCGACCGTGAGATCGGCCTGCGCGTCTTCGTCGGATGCCTGGCCGGCGGAGCCGGAGTCCTGCGACTCCGGCTCCTGAGCGGGAACCTCGTCAGCGTTCGGGTCTTGCCCGGGCGTGCGCTGTTCCTCGTTCGCCATGGTTACTTCTTCTCCTCGTCGTCTTCAACGACCTCGGCGTCAACCACGTCGTCATCGTTCGACTCGCCCTCAGTAGCCCCCTCGGCGGGTGCTTCGGCCTGAGCTGCGGCGTAGATTGCCTCGCCGAGCTTGGTCTGGCTCTGGCCCAGCTTCTCGGAGGCGTTCTTGACCGCCTCGTCCTCTTCACCGGCCAGCGCCTGCTTCAGCGCATCGAGATCGCCCTGCACCTCGGTCTTGACGTCTTCGGGCAGCTTGTCTTCGTTCTCGGTGATGAGCTTCTCAACCGAGTACGCGAGCTGCTCGGCGTTATTGCGCACCTCTGCGGCTTCGCGGCGCTGCTTGTCTTCCGCAGCGTGCTCTTCCGCCTCGCGCACCATGCGCTCGATGTCTTCCTTCGAGAGCGTTGAGCCACCCGAGATGGTGATGGTCTGCTCCTTACCGGTGCCCTTGTCCTTCGCCGACACCTGCACGATGCCGTTGGCATCGATGTCGAAGGTGACCTCGATCTGCGGAATGCCGCGCGGAGCCGGCGCGATGCCGGTCAGCTCGAACGTGCCGAGATTCTTGTTGTCGCGGGTGAACTCGCGCTCGCCCTGGAACACCTGAATAGCAACCGAAGGCTGGTTGTCTTCCGCGGTCGTGAAGGTCTCGCTGCGCTTCGTCGGAATCGCCGTGTTGCGCTCGATGAGCTTCGTCATGATGCCACCCTTGGTCTCGATGCCGAGAGAGAGCGGAGTCACGTCGATGAGCAGCACGTCCTTGCGCTCACCCTTCAGCACGCCTGCCTGCAAGGCAGCGCCCACAGCGACGACCTCATCGGGGTTGACGCCCTTGTTGGGCTCGCGGCCGCCGGTGAGCGACTTCACGAGTTCAGTGACGGCGGGCATGCGGGTCGAACCACCGACGAGCACGACGTGAGCGATGTCACCCACCTTCACGCCGGCCTCTGCGATAACGTCCTGGAACGGCTTGCGCGTGCGCTCGAGCAGGTCCTTGGTGAGCTCCTCGAACTTTGCGCGGGTCAGCGTCGCGTCAAGGTTCGCAGGGCCGTTCTCCGTGAGCGACAGGTAGGGCAGTTGGATCTGGGTGCTCATCGAGTTCGAGAGCTCCTTCTTTGCCTGCTCAGCTGCTTCCTTCAGACGCTGCAGCGCGATCTTGTCATTCGCGACGTCGACACCGGTCGAGGTCTTGAACTGCTCGATGAGCCACTGCACGACGCGCTGATCCCAGTCATCGCCGCCGAGGCGGTTGTCGCCCGCGGTCGAACGCACCTGAATGGTCGAGAAGTCGTCATCCTTGCCCACCTCGAGCAGCGAGACGTCGAAGGTGCCGCCGCCGAGGTCGAAGACCAGGATGAGCTCGTCTTCCTTGCCTTTGTCGAGGCCGTAAGCCAGGGCAGCAGCCGTCGGCTCGTTGATGATGCGCAGCACGTTGAGGCCCGCGATCTCACCGGCCTCCTTAGTCGCCTGACGCTCGGCGTCGTTGAAGTACGCCGGAACGGTGATCACGGCGTCGGTGACCTTATCGCCCAAGTAGGTCTCGGCATCGCGCTTCAGCTTCTGGAGCGTGCGAGCAGAGATCTCCTGAGGGGTGTAGCGCTTGCCGTCGATCTCATCGGTCTTCCAGTCCGTGCCCATGTGGCGCTTGACCGAAGCAAGGGTGCGATCGACGTTGGTGACCGCCTGGCGCTTTGCGGTCTCGCCGACGAGCACCTCGCCGTCCTTCGTGAAGGCGACGATCGAGGGGGTGGTGCGCAGGCCCTCTGCGTTCGCAATGACCGTGGGCTCGCCACCTTCGAGCACTGAGACCACCGAGTTGGTGGTGCCGAGGTCGATGCCGACTGCACGTGACATGTGTTCTCCTTCGTTCGTTGAGTTCGGGAGACTGATCGCCACCCGGAGCCTGTACTCGTCCTCGACCCCGCGAAATCACGAATTCGAGGTTGAGCCCGATGGACTCAAGTTTACTCGGACCCGCATGAAGGTCAAGTTCACAATCGCAAACTTGAGTCGATCTCACTCAACTCTCAGAATCACCCGCGAGAGGATGCGATTCGAAGTCGTACTCCTGATGCGACTCCACCTCTGTGACCCAACGGGTCGCAACGAACTCCTGGTGCACGGGGTGGTCGTTGTACGCCTCGTACGCTGCCTGATCGACGAACACCATGCTGAACTGCCACGCAAGATCGCTCTTCGAGCTCACCTGCCGATTCACCGCGAACTCAGTCACCCCGGGAATGCTCGGAAGTAAGCGATGAGCGGTTTCAAGAAATTCCTGCTCCTGCATCGACCCGGCAGGATGCACGAGACGAAAGACGACGGTGTGTTGCAGCGACATGGGATCTCCTGACGGTAATCGAACGTGGATTCCGAGCATACGCAGCACCTCTGACATCGATGAGGTCGGATGCTCCACCTCGGAGAACGAGTGGTGTCTCGACCCTGAACTCCACACAAATCGCCCGTGCTCCGGTGCTTGCACACAGCTACGCTGTCCCTATGACCAAGCACGTCCTGCCGGCCCCCTCCTCGCCGGGCCCCGCAGACATCGAATCCGTGAAGAAGCGCACCGTGTTCGCCTGGTCGCTGTGGGATTGGGGCTCGGCGTCGTTCAATGCCGTTGTCACGACGTTCGTCTTCAGCGTTTACATCACGAGCGCCCCGTTCGGCCCGGAGGAGCAAGTTTCCGCGCAACTGGGCGTCGCGCTGCTCATCGCCGGCGTGGTCGTCGCACTCTTCGCGCCGGTGATCGGTCGACTCACCGACCAGGCCGGGCGCCGCAAATTCTGGCTCGGCGTCAACACTGCCATCGTGGTTGCAAGCACCGTGCTCATGGTGTTCGTCGCCCCGAACCAGCAGTTCCTCATCTTCGGACTCTTCCTGCTCGCCGTGGGCAATGTCGCATTCGAATTCGCGAGCGTGAGCTATAATGCGATGCTCGGCCAAATCGCCAACAACCGCAATGTCGGCAAGATCTCGGGCATCGGCTGGGGCATGGGCTACCTCGGCGGCATCGTGCTCCTCGCAATCATCCTGGTCGGCTTCATCTTCCCGGATGTCGGGTGGTTCGGGGTCACGGCCGAAGGCTCTTGGAACGTGCGCATCGCGATGCTCCTGTCGGCCGCCTGGTTCGCGGTGTTCGCGATCCCGGTCTTCTTCGCCGTTCCTGAGATCGAAGCCGCACACCACCCGAAGAGCGTCGGGCGCTGGTTCTTCAGCGCGTACGCAGATGTGTTCCGGAGCATTGCTGACCTGTGGCGCAATGCGCGCCAGACGCTCTACTTCCTGTTCGCAAGCGCCGTGTTCCGCGACGGGCTGGCCGGTGTCTTCACGTTCGGCGGCGTAATCGCCGCTCGCAGCTTCGGGTTCGACAACACGACGGTGATCCTGTTCGCTATTGCCGCGAACGTGGTCGCCGGCCTCGCCACGATCGGCGTCGGCATTTTCGAGGATCGACTCGGCGCGAAGCGCGTCATGATCTGGTCGATTCTCCTCATGGTGGTCTGCGCATTGCTCGTTTTCGCGCTGCACTCCTTCGGCACCTGGGTGTTCTGGGTCTTCGGGCTCCTCCTGTGCATCTTCGTCGGCCCGGTGCAGTCGGCAAGCCGATCGTTCCTCGCACGACTCATTCCAGCCGGGCGGGAAGGCGAGATCTTCGGCCTCTATGCGACCACGGGCCGAGCCGTTTCGTTCCTCGCCCCGCTCGGTTTCACCGTGGCCATCGCCATTGGCGGTTCGACGATCTTCGGCATCATCGGCATCGGCATCGTGCTCCTCATCGGACTGTTACTCCTCCTGCCCGTCAAAGCGCGCGGCTAGGTTTCCAACCGCAGTGTCGGCGGCTCCGCGTAGTCTCGGAGGCATGACCGACGCCCGCACGGATGCCGACCGCAGCCCGGCCCTCGACCTGACCGTTGACGCCGGCTTTGCGATCCTGCTCGCTGTCTGCACGTGGCGCTATTTCGTGTACCACCCGCTCGAGGGCACCGGAATACTCGCTCTGGTGCTCGCGATCGGCACGGGAATCGCCTACGGCATCGCGGTTGCGCGCCCGCTCGTTCGCGATACGGCGCTCGCGCAGCAGCGCGTAGGCATTCTGCTCGCGACGGCACTCTGGCTCCCACTCACCGTGCTCGCCCCGTCGTTTGGCTGGTGCGCCTTCGCGCTCGTCTTCGCGGTGCACCGGGTGCTCTCGACGCGCACGGCTCTGATCATCTCGACGATCATCGTCGTCGCCGTCAGTCTGGGGTTGCTCATCATGTCGCGGGGGCAAGATCTGGGTCTCGTGCTCGGCCCGTTCTTCGGCGGCCTCGTCCTTTCTTACGCCTACGCCGCATTGACGCAGACGATCGCGGCAAAACGCGCGGTCATCACCGAACTCACCGATACCCGGGCGCAACTCGCGAGATTCGAACGTGAGGCCGGCGCACTCGCCGAACGTAATCGATTCGCGAGTGAGCTGCACGACACCGTGGTGCAACGCACGGCAAGTGCGCTCCTCCTCCTCGAGTCAGTGGACCAGCGAGGCGACCGAGCCGAGGCCGACGGCACCGTCGCCGATGCCCGTGAGGCCCTCCGAGAAACACTCGTCGAAACTCGACGGCTCGTGCACGGCCTTGCAGACCCCCGCACGACGGGAGTCACGCTCACCAGCGCGCTACGAGCCGAGGCCGACGCGGCCGGAGCGCACTTTGTGATCTCAGGCACCGAAACCGACGTGCCAGACCCCGTCGTACATGCGTTGCAACGGGTCACCAGAGAAGCACTGCTCAATGCTGCTGCGCATGCACAAGCCGACACCGTCAGAGTCACCGTGACCTTCTTTCCCACCTCCATCGGCGTCGATATCGTCGACAACGGGTGCGGGTTCGACGCCGAGAATGCTTCTGAACCAGTCACGGAGCCTCGAGTCGATGGTGGTGGGTACGGGCTCCGGGCAATGCGTTGGCGCCTGCGCGATCTCGGGGGCGAGCTCGCCATCGAATCCCAGCTCGGGCAGGGTACGGTGATCGCGGCCAGCGTGCCACTGCAGTGCACGGACGAAGGGACGATCACTCCATGATTCGAATTCTGCTGGTCGACGACCACCCGGTCGTGCGACACGGAATGCGCGCTCTGCTCGAGACGCAGAGCGACCTCGAGGTGAGCGCTGAGGCCGGCAGTCTCGACGAAGCGAGTGCGCGTCTGGAATCGCATACGTTTGACGTCGCGCTCGTCGACCTCGATCTGGGTGAAGGGCTTCCCAACGGCTTCGACGTGACCCGCGCGATCCGATCGAACCCAGACGCCGCCCGCGTCATCGTTTTTACCGCATTCGATTCGGATGCGGACGTCGTGCGAGCGGCAGACGCCGGAGCCGCAGGGTACCTCGTCAAAGACAGCCGACCAGAAGAGGTCTTCCGCGCCATCAGAGCAGCCGCGTCCGGCGGTCGCGCGGGCAATATAGCCGAGCGCTTGGGTCGCAGATCAGAGCACCCCGACGACGCGTTGACGGCACGTGAACTCGAAGTACTCACCTTGGCGGCAACGGGTCTGTCGAACCGCGATCTTGCACGTCAGCTCGTCGTCAGCGAGGCAACCGTGAAGACCCACCTGCACCACGCCTTCATCAAGCTCGGCGCAGACAATCGTCAGGCCGCAATCGCAGCAGCGGTGAAGCGGGGAGTGATTCGCATCTGAGGTGCAACTCCGCGATATATCGCAGGTTCAACCAATCGGTTGATTCCCCCGTTCTGCATCGTTCGTAGCGTGGAAACACACGATCGCCGAAGAACAGGAACCCCGATGTCTGATCGCAACACCCCCTCCGCAGCCACCACGCCTCGGCGCGCTCGCCGACCGCTGCTGGTTGCTACTGCCGTGGCCGCAGCGACGCTCTGCGTGCTGCCGGCAGGCGCCGCGTTTGCTGCTTCCGCCCCGGCTGCCCCTGCAGCATCAACGAGCGCGTTCGGCGCCGCAGCGGAGACCGCAGCACTGACACCCTCAGAGACGCTCGCTTCGACCCCGTGGGAGACCACCAGC
>NZ_JHBW01000007.1 GCF_001273845.1 Leucobacter musarum subsp. musarum | reverse complement strand
CACCCGAGTCCCCATCTTGATCGCTCGCCGCAAGCGTCAAATGTGTAAAAGAGACAGGACCATTCGTGGGGACCCACGTGTTCCGCAACGCGGGCATCCCGACCCTGCCCCTGCTCGCCACCATCACTGCCTATTTGCTCGGTGGCGCCGTGATCGTCGAGACGATTTTCAACGTGCCCGGGCTGGGCTCCTTCATGGTGACGGGC
>NZ_JHBW01000065.1 GCF_001273845.1 Leucobacter musarum subsp. musarum | reverse complement strand
CCCCCCCCCCCCCCCCCCCCGCCCCTACCCCCGACCCCACCCCGACCTCTTCGCGACCCCACCCCACGCGCCCCGTCCCCATCTCGAGCGCACCAGTTTCTCCCGAGCGCACCCGATCTGCGCCGGTGCGATCGCACGAAACCGGTGCGTTCGAGAAGCCATCGCTCACCCTGCACGCTGCAGCAGTCTCACGAGATGCGCATCGTGAGACTGCGCGGGTCGCCCGGGCACACGGATGCCGTGCGCGGCGAGCACCCCGGCCAACCCTTCGAGGGTTCTGCTGTCATGGGATTCCAGGCGCACGAGCGGCTTGCCGGTATGAGCCGTGATTCCATGATGTCGCCGCTTTTCGGCGAAGAACGCCTGTTCGGGAGTTCCGCCGTTCAATGAGGAATCGAGATATTTCGCTCGGCCGTCGCACTCGATGAAAACCTGCGCATCGACGAGTTCAAGGTCGACGAAGTACCGTCCGAGCTGCGGCACGACAACTTCGACCTGCAATCGCACCTCGAATCCGAGCTGCACGAGCCGAAAACGTGCGGCACTCTCGAACGGAGAATCGGCTCGCGGGTCAGCGAGGAGTCGCAACGCGCGAACTGCTCGGACTCCGCGGCGTTCACTCGACGTTTCCGCGATCCTGCGCATGCTCGATTGCCATGCGTGCCATGCGGCATCGTCGACCACCTGCCCGCGCCGGGCGCGTGCACGGAGCGTCGCATCGGCGCACGCGAGGGCGAGTGAGAATCGTTCGGTTCGTGCAAGGTCGGCGACCGCGCGTTCGGCCCGCGTAACTCGCACCCCTTCGAGTTCCTCGACGTCTGCAGCATGCACGTGGCTGCGGTGCCGCACGATCGCGGGTGTGGCTCCGCCTCGCCCTCCCGGCTGACCCAGTACATGTACGCGTCGAGTGTCAGGAATCGCTGCGCGCGCCGCTCCGCACACCCAGTCGCTCCATGCCGGGAGTCCGTGCAACACCGCCGCCGACCGATGCGAAAACGTCAGCCGAGAATTCGCCGCGCGCTGCGCCGCGACGATTGCGGAAAGGTGCTGCGACTCGGGAACCGAGTTTCGCCAATACTCCCCCGCGACGTACCACCCCGCCCTCAGGCGAACGAAGTCGCCATGCGCGACCGCAAGCGCCAGGCCACGGGCGGTGACGCCCGAACGCGCGAGTTGGTTGCTGGAGGTGAGCGCGTCGGTTGCCCGCGTCAGTCGTCTGCCGAGATCATCCACCTGACGAGCATGCGGCACGTGACCGGGCGGGCGTCGGGTATCCACAGCTTTTGACCCAGCTGGCGGCCGGAGACAGGCATGTGAGCGGATCACCTGCGCCACGAACGCACCACTTTCGGCCGAGAGGACCGCCCCTATGAGGGTGCGCTCGGGAGAAAGCGGTGCGTTCGGTGGAAGGGCGGCGGTCGGGCTCGGGAGAAAGTGGTGCGCTCGAGGAAGGGTAGCGGCGCGGGCGCGCAGCGCCGCCCTAGCGCGCCTCCGCCTCGAACACCACGCGGCCGGCGACAATCGTGGCGGCCGTCGCTGTGGCAAGCACCGCGTCAGCGGGCCCGTCGAACGGGTCACGCGTCGCGATCGCGAGGTCGGCGCGCTCGCCGACACGAATTCGCCCGGCAACTCCGAGCACCAGGCTCGACGAACCGCTGGTGTAGGCCGCCACACTCTCGGCCAGTGTGAGCGCCTGCGCCGGGTCGAGCACCTCAGCAGCACCGGCAGCACCAGCACCAACACCAGCACCACCAACCGCAGACCCCTCAGCCCCCGCCACCGCGTCAGGCCCCGCCGGCAGCGACCGGTTCACGGCGACGTGGATCGCGAGCCACGGGTCGGGCGGCGAGACCGGCCAGTCCGAGCCCATCGCGAGGTCGGCGCCGCCGTCGGCGAGGGTGCGGAACGGGTAGCCGCGCCGCATCCGCTCCTCGCCGATCATGGGGACGACGTGCGGGTCGGGTGCGGCCCAGAGCGCCTGCATGTTCGCGGTCACGCCGAGCGGCCCGAAGCGGCGGGCGTCATCGGGGTGGATCATCGAGAGGTGCGCGACGTGGTGCCGCGGCCCCGGTCCGTTGGCGGCGCGGGCCGCTTCGACGGCGTCGAGTGCCACGCGGATTCCGCGATCCCCCATAATGTGCAGGTGCAGCGCGAATCCGGCGGCGTCGAGCTGCTGTACCAATGCCCGAATGGCCCCCTCCGCGAAGTGCAGTTCGCCCGAGTCGGGCGCGGATTCGGGATCGCCGTGCGAGCAGTAGGGTTCGAGCAGTGCGGCGGTGCCGCCGTGGGGCACCCCGTCGATCATGGCCTTGGCGGTCGACGTCGCGAAGCCGGCCGCCGCGTTTTCGGCGCGCAGCCGCACGAAGCGCTCGACCAGCTCGGGCACGTCGTGCTCGGGCAGACCGGGGGCGATCCACAGCGCGCCCGACACCTGGCTCAGCAGCTCTTCTGATGCGATGAGCTCGCGGTACGCTGCCGAGCAGTCGGCTTTGCCGTTGTACTCGCCGAGAATCGCTTCGTGCCAGCCGGTGATGCCGAGCGACCACAGGTACTCCTGCGCGTTGAGCAGGCCGGCGGCGATCTCGGCGTCGGTCGACGGCGGGATCACCCGGCCGACGAGTTCCGCAGCGGTTTCGTTGAGATACCCGGTCGGCTCCCCCTGCGCGTCGACGTGGATGTGCCCGTTGTGCGGCTGCGGCGTCGCGGCGGTCACGCCGGCGAGCTCGAGCGCACGCGAGTTCACCCAGAGCGTGTGGTGCCCCGCGTCGGAGAGCGCGACCGGGCGATCGGGCACGATGGCGTCGAGCTGCTGGCGGGTGGGGTGCGGAAAGAGTTCGTGACTCCAGCCGCCGCCGGTGATCCAGGCATCTCGGTCGGCACCGGCACCCGCTCCGACACCACCGCCCGTCTCGCGCGCGGCCTCTCGAATCAGCTCCAGCGTCTCATCGACGCTCCGCGCCCCGCTGAGGTCGCAGCTCAGCCGCTCGACCCCGGCGAACGCGGCGTGCACGTGCGCATCGACGAAGCCGGGCGTGATGAGCCCGCCTCGCGCGTCGATCACCCGGGTGCCGGGGCCACGCAGCGCGAGCACGCGCTCATCGGAGCCGACGGCCACGATGCGGCCTCCCCGCACCGCCACACCGGTGGCGTCGGTGCGCACGCGGCCATCGAACACGCGACCGTTCACCAGGCAGAGGTCGGCGGGTGCGGGCTCCGCAGCAGGGTCGTCACGGTGGTCGGTGTGGCTGTCGGTGGGGGTCATATCATCGCTCCTTCGAGATGAGGGTGCCGATTGCGGCGTGATTCAGATGAGCCGGAACACGCGGATGACCACGTGCCCGGTCTCCGGCCTCGCGTACCCGATGAACTGGGATGCGGTGAGCCACTCCAGCTCGGGATGCTCGGTCTGGAAAACGAATGCGGTGCGGTAGTAGAGCGCGTCTTCGCCGACGTGCTCCCCCGCTTCGAGGCGCGCGAGGCCCGCCTCGTCGGTGCGCCAGTATCCGCGGTTCACCACGTCGATCGCGGCCGTCGCACCCCCGCCGAGTTCGGCCTCGATGATGTACCGGGCGTCGAGGCGCACGGTGAGCCCCCGACCGTTCCACCAGTCTCCGCCGCCGGGCAGAATGCGGCCGCGCAGGCGCGGGCCATCGAACGTGCCGCCGGTGATGGGAGCGAAGTGCAGCCCTTCCTCGGGAGTCGATCCGCCGATGGGCAGCGCATCGGCTACGGCGACGCGCAGTTCGAAGCAGTACTCGAACGCGGGCGTGAGCAGGGTGTCGGTCATGCGGGGTCCTTCGGTTCAGAGATGCGGCGACGAGTGCGGCCACGGTCGAGATCGTAGCGAGGTGCGGCGGCGACCGGCCCGGTGAGGGTCGGGATCGCCGACGTGCGACCGAGGCGGCGCCGGCGCGGCACCCACCCCTCACGGGGAATCGAGTCGAGCAGCAGTCGCGTGTACTCGGCCTGAGGATCGTCGAGGATCTGCTCGGCCGTTCCCGCTTCCTCCACGCGCCCCGACCTCATCACGATGACGCCGTCGCACAGTCGCCGAATCACCGTGAGGTCATGGGTGATCATGAGCAGCGCGACACCGGTCTCGCGGCGAATGGTGTCGAGCAGGCTCAGAATCTCGACCTGCGTGGTGACGTCGAGCGCCGAGACGGCCTCGTCGAGCACCAGCACCTCGGGTTCTGCGGCGAGCGCGCGGGCGATGGCAACGCGCTGCCGCTGTCCGCCCGACAGGGCGCGCGGGCGCGCGTCGAGCAGTTCGGGGTCGAGCCGTGCCTGCGCGACGAGCTCGGCGATGCGGGCGGTGATCTCGGACTGCGGTGCCCGCTTACGGTGCACGCGGATCGCCTCGTCGAGGCACTGGCGCACAATTTGGCGGCGGTCGAGCGACTGGTACGGATCTTGGAAGACCATCTGCACGGTTTTCGCCCGTGCACGGCGCTCCGTTCCGCGGCGCGCCGGCGTACTCCAGTCGTCACCGGCGACGATGACCGTGCCGGCATCGGCGCGTTCGAGGCCGCAGATGATGCGCGCGGTGGTCGATTTGCCCGATCCCGATTCACCGACGATGCCGAGCGACCCGCCGGCGTGAAGTACGAATGCGACGTCGTCGACGGCGACGAACGTTTCGCGGGCGCCCCCGGCTCCCCGTACGCGGAAGGTCTTGCGCAGACCCGCAACCTGCAGAATCGGCTCGGGCGCGTGCTCGGGCTCAGGCGCGGAAGCGGACGCAGCGATCCCAACCTCCTGCGCAGCCTCAGCCGATACCGCCCGCGCCGTCCCATCGCCCAGTGACGCCGACATGAGCACGCGGGTGTACTCTTCGCGGGCGTCGGCGCGCATGGTGCGGGCGTCGAGGGTCTCGATGGTGCGCCCCTGGCGCATCACGGCGACGCGGTCGCAGACGGCGCCGGCGAGCGCGAGGTCGTGGGTGATGAACAGCAGTGAGAGCCCGCGATCGCGACGGAGGTCACCGATGAGCGCCATCACCTCTTCTTGGGTGGTGACGTCGAGCGCCGTCGTGATCTCGTCGGCGAGCAATATCTCGGGGTCCATGGCGAGCGTCGCCGCGATCATGACGCGCTGCAGCAGCCCGCCCGAGAGCTCGGCGGGATACTGGCGCAGTCGCCGAACGGGGTCGGTGATGCCGACCTCGTCGAGCAGTTCGGTCGCCCGCCGCGCTGCCGCGTCGGGACGCACGCGCCCGACGGTCACCTGCGCCTCCGTGAGAAAGTCGCCGATGGTGCGGAGCGGGTTGAGGTGCGCCCGGGGCGTCTGAAAGATCATGCCGAGGCGGCGCGCACGCAGTTCGCGCAGTTCGGCGGGCGGGGTGCGCTCGAGGTCGTGGCCGAGCAGTCGCACGGTGCCGCCGGTGCGGAAGTGCGCCGGGAGCAGGCCGGCGACGGCGCGGACCGAGAGGGTCTTGCCCGATCCCGATTCACCGACCAGGCCGACGGCCTCGCCAGCTCCCACGGTCAGCGTGCAGTCGTGTACGAGCGGATGCTCGGGCGTCGCGATGGAGAGGTGGTCGAGCTCCAGTACGGGGGCTGCGGTCATCGTTCCTTCTCCTCTGCCCAGGTGGTGATGCGCGCCCCGATGATGCTCACCGAGAGCACGGTGATGACGACGAGGATCGCAGGGTACATCGACTGCTCGGGCGCTCCGGCGAGAATGCCGGCCTGCCCGCTCGCGATCATCGATCCCCAGTCGGCGGCGGGCGGCTGCTCGCCGAGCCCCAGGAATGAGATCGCGGCGAGGTCGAGCATGGCGTACCCGAATCCGACCGCGACCTGCGCCGCGACCACCGGGATGAGCGCGGGCACGAGGTGCCGGAAGCAGATCGCGAGACTCGAGACGCCCTGCACGCGGAGTGCGGCGATGTACGGTTTGCCGAGTTCCCGAGACGCCGCGGTCTGCGTGAGCCGGGCGACGACGGGAATGTAGGCGATCGACAGCGCGATCACGGGTGCGACCACGCCCTTGCCGAACATCGCGACGGCGAGCACCGCGAGCACGAGGCCCGGAATGGCGAAGATGACGTCGATGACGCGGGCGATCGTGCCGCGGACGACCCCGCCGAACCAGGCGGCGACAATGGCGAGCGCCGAGCCGAGCACCGTCGAGAGCAGCACGACTGCGATCGGCGCGATCACGCTCGTGCGCGCGCCGGCGAGCACCCGGGAGAGGATGTCTCGCCCGACGTCATCGGTGCCAAACGGGTGCGCCAGCGAACCCACCCCGTTGATGTCGCCCACCGAGAGTTCGTTGGGGTCGTATGAGGCAACTGACGGGCCGAGTGCGGCGGCCAGCGCGACGAGGCCGAACACGACCAGAGCGATACGGAACAGCCAGTCGGCGCGTGCCGCCCGCTGCACCGCGCGCGGGGTGCGCCCCGCGGCGAGTTGTGCGACGCTCATGCGATCCTCCCGGACCCGACGCTATCGGGGTCGATCAGGGCGCTCACGAGGTCGGCGACCGCGTTGAGCACGACGAAGATGGTGACGAGCAGCAGAGACACCAACTGCACGACGGGCAGGTCTTTGCGGGCGGCGGCCTCGGTGAGCAGGGATCCGATGCCGCCGAGGCCGAACGCCTGCTCGGCGATGGCCGACGCGGCGAAGAGCCCGGCGACCGTCGTACCCGAGATCGCGAGAATCTGCGGAGCCGCGTTGCGAAACACGTGCACCCGGAAGATGCGACCGCGCGGAATGCCGCGCACGCGTGCGGTTTCGACGTGTTCGGAGTGCAGCTGGGCCACCAGCGAACTGCGGGTCACGCGACTGATGTAGGCGATGAACATGACGGCGAGGGAGATCGCGGGCAGGATCAGGTGCCACACGCGATCCCACCCGCCCGCGCCCTCGCCGTATACCGGGAACCAGCCGAGCGACTTCGCGAAGACCCAGATCAGCAGGATCGCCACGACGAAGGTCGGCAGCGCCATGCCGAGCGCCGTCAGCAATCCGATCGCTCGATCGACCCGGGGCCCGCGGGTCGCCGCGAGCACTCCCGAGCCGACGCCCGCGAACAGGATGATCACGACGGTGAGCAGCACCAGTTGCAGGGTGACCCCGAATCGCGGTGCGATAAGCGTGAGCACATCGGTCTTGTAAACGAAGGATCGCCCGAAGTCGCCCGAGAACACGCCGCCCAGCCACTGGAGGTAGCGCGACCAGATCGGGTCGTCGAGGTGGTACTCCGCACGGATCTGCGCGACCAGGTCGGGGGTCGGCTTCGCCCCGCCCGCGAGTGCCGCGATGGGGTCGCCCGGGGTGAGGAGCAGCGCGGCGTAGATCACGACGCTCGCGAGAAACAGGGTGAGCAGGAGCCCGCCCAGTCGGCTCGCGAGTGCGCGCACGAGTGCGGTGTTCATGGCGATTCTCCGTTCGCGCTGCCCCGACGCATCACTTGCCGCCGAGGTGCAGCGCCCAGGGGCTGCTGTACATGGCGACCGAGCTCGTGATGCCGCTGAGATCGTCGTTCAGGTAGCTCAACTGATAGGCGCCGGCGAGGGTGACCTGCAGCATGTCGGGAGCGAAGATCTGCTGCGCGGCGACGAACTCATCAGCCGCGGTCTGCTCGTCGGTCGCGGTGCGCGCGGCCTGCATGTGCTTAGTCACCTCGTCGTTCTGGTACCCGCTCCAGTTGAAGACGCCGCCGAGATCTTCCGGCAGCATGAAGAGCGTCGGGTAGCCCAGCACGCCCGGAGTCTCGAGATAGCCCTGCGTCGCGACGAAGTCGATGCCCTCTCGGGCCCCGGCGTCGTAGAACATCGCCCCGAAATCGGAGGCCTGCATCTCGTTGATCTCGATGGTGAG
Organism: Leucobacter musarum subsp. musarum; assembly: GCF_001273845.1. GTDB lineage: Bacteria > Actinomycetota > Actinomycetes > Actinomycetales > Microbacteriaceae > Leucobacter > Leucobacter musarum. Next base: position 390,954 of record NZ_JHBW01000065.1, on the reverse strand, counting down.
CCCGATCTGCTTCGCGGCGCTCTGCACGATCTGCGCGGTGTTCTTGAACTCCGTGGCACCGGCCGGCACGGCGAGCACGAGCGGCCGACTGACGTCTTCGCCGCTGTCGGCGACGAGCTGCTTCGCGGTATCGAGGTCCACTTCGGGGGCCGGCAGCGCGTCATAGCCGGCCTGGTAGGTATCTGCCGCAGCGAGCTCCTGGAAAGTGAACGGCGGCACGATGGTGCGCTGCACCTCGCCCAGCCCACCCAGCACCGTCGAGATGTACTGGTCGCGATCGATCGCGAGACTCAGCGCGCGCCGAATGTCGGGGTTCGCCGCCGGCCCCTCCGACGTCGTGGGCCCGAAGCTGCACGAGGCCGTCGACGGCCCGACGATCAGGCTGCCCGCTCCGTCACCCTCGAATGCGGCGCGCGAGCTCGGCGACACGTTGAGGGCGCCGTCGATCTCGCCCTGCGTGAGCGCGGTCGCGAGCGTCGAGGAATCGGTCACGAAGACGTACGTCAACGACTGCACGAGGGGCGCGCCGTTCCAGTAGTCGGGGTTCGCCGTGGTGACGATCTCGCTGCCCGGCTTCCATCCGCCATCGGCGAGTTCGTACGGGCCGGTGCACATGAGTCCACCGTCAGACGTGCCCAGCGCGTCTCCCGCGCTCGCGCCGTAGGCGGCGCTCATCACCGCGCCGCCCTGCCCGGCGATCGCATCGCGGAATGCCGAGTCGGGCGCGGTGAAGGTGAGCGTCACCTCGCGGTCTCCGGTCGCCGCAATGCTGTCGACGAGCGCGAAGGCGCTGAACCACTGCGACTCGGGCGAGCGATTGCGCTCCAGGCTGTAGACCACGTCGGCCGCGGTCAACGGGGTGCCGTCCCAGAACGTCACGTCATCGCGAAGCTCGATCACAAAGGTCGTGGGGGTCGTCCACTCCGCACTCGTCGCGACCCCGGGCTCGACCGAGAAGTCGGGCTGCAGCGAGAGCAGATTGTCGCAGAGGTTCGGAATGATGAGGTTCGCCGATGACACCGGGTCGAGCGTTGCCGGCTCCCCCTCCAGCACCGACCAGGTGACCTCGTCGACGGGCTGCGTGCCGGCGGGCGTCGAGGCGACAAGGTCGGCCGCACTGATCGGCTTACGGTCACCGCTCGAGGCGGAGTCGCGCGGTGCGCAGGCAGTGAGGCCGAGCAGGGCGACGGCGCCGAGCGCGAGCCCGGCGGTGAGTGCCGTTCGTTTCATGATGCTTCCTTTCGCGGGTGCGACCGGTCGTCGTCGACTCGGCCGCGCGGTTCGGGGTGGATCGGAGATGATCTGGGGTGGCCGTGGCCGATGGCTGCGACCACTGCGCGGTGCCGGCGGTGTCAGCGCAGCACGAAGACGCGCACGCACACTTGCCCGCGGTCGTCGCGCGCGAGCCCGACGAACTGGTGCTCGGCGAGCCAGCGGTGCGCGGGGGCATCGGTCTGGAAGACGGGGGCCGTGCGGAAGTACAGGCCGTCGGTCGTCTCGGGCAGGTCCTCCCCCGCTTCCATGCGGCTCAACAGCTCGGGAGTCGCGCGGAAGTACCCGCGGTTCACGATGTCGATCACCGCTCCGTCATCGGCGCGAATCAGGTAGCGGGCTTCGAGTTCGGCGGTGCCGGATCGCGTGACCGCCCAGTCGCCGCCACCCGAGAGCACCTCCCCGTTCAATGCCGGGCCGCGCACGCTGCCGCCGGTCACCGGGGTGAAGCTCAGCGCCTCGTCGACGCCGCGCCCGATGTGGTGGTCGGGGGCAATCGAGGCGCGGATCTCGAAGACGAACTCGAGACGAGGCGCGGGCAGCTCGGCCAGCACGGCCGGGTCGGTATGCAGGGTGTGAGGATCGAGGGTCATGCGAGGGCTCCGTTCAGCACGGGGAGTTCGATCGCGCAGGCGTCGACGCCTCCCACGATCAGGGTTTGGGTGTTGCGCTCGGTTTCGAGTCCGTCCGTCCAGGGGTCGCGCCCCGTGCCGGGTTGGGGCAGGAACTCGGGGTAGTCGCTGCTCGACACGTGCACGCGCAGCCGATGGCCCGCCCGCAACAGGTAGCCGACGTGGCCGAGATCGACCCGCAGCTCACCCCCGCGTTCGGCTTCGCGCAGCTGCCGCTGCCCGCGGGCGATGCGCAGCGCGGTGCCGTCGGGCGCGACGTCGAGCAGGCGCACGAAGCAGTCGAGCACGGGGCCCGAGGAGCGCACGTTCAGGGTCGCGGTGACGGGGCCCGCCAGCTCGATATCAGTCTGTTGCTCAGGGCCGGTGAAGACGAGCACATCGTCGCGGCTGCCGATCGGAGCCTCGTTCGGCAGGTGGAGCAGATACGAGAAGGCATCGGGAACGGTTGATGGAACCAGGTGGTCGGGGTCGTGCGCCCACTGCAGTTCGCTCGTCGAGGCGGGGCGATCCACCACCAACTCGCCGTCGGCGGTCGCGAACCGGGTCTCGTGCCGCGCATTCGCCGGCGGCCAGACGGTCTCCACGCGCTCCTCGTCGGTGCCCGCCAGGTTCCACACCACGCGCGGAATGTCTTCGGCGGCGCCGTTGCCGCGCACGAACACCTCGAAGAACGCGAGCGCGGGGTCGAGCGTGCGCGGCAGAATGGCGCGGATCTGTGCCTCGGTGCGATCCGGCACCCGATCGCCGGGAGCCTCGATGAGCTGATAACTCTCGTGATCGATCGACTCGATGCGCAGGTGGTGATGCGCGTCCCAGCCCGGCCGCGTGCGAATCTCAGCGACATCGGCCCACGAGAGCGGTGCGCAATTGTCCCACCACCCGATCGTGTGCAGCACCGGCACGGAGCGACCCGCGAATGGACTGCCGGCCGGGAAGCGCGGCAGCGTCACGGGATGCGGCACCCACTGGTCGTACGAGATCGAGCGCGAGCCGGCCCAGGTTTGGAACGCTTCGGCTTGCGCCTCGAAGTCGCGTCGAGACCAGTCGGGCTCCCACAGATAGGTGTCGTTGCCGTGGAAGTGCGTGAGCGGGTACAGATTGGTGATGCCCATCTCGACCGCGCGCTCGCGGGCGTCGGCATCTCTGTGCACCGGTTCGCCGAGCGCGGTGCCGGTGACGCGCGGGGCGATCGCCCGGAGCGCCGAATGCCCGCTCGCCGCCGCAGCCCACTGCGTGTAACCGTAGTAGCTGTCGCCCCACATCGCCACCCGACCGTTCGACCAGGGCTGCGCGACGATCCAGTCCAAGGTGTCTTCACCGTCGCGGACCTCGTTCACGAAGAGCAACGCATCGCCCTCGGAGCGGAACTTGCCGCGCACGTCTTGCGCAACGACGCGGTATCCATGAGCGAGGAAGTACTCGGCGACCAGCGGAATGAACGTGTACTCGCCGCTCTTGTCGTAGGGCAGGCGGATGAGAATCGTATCCCCCGGGGTCGCATCGCGCGCGGCCGGGTCGGCGGTGCCACCGGTGCCTGAGCTCGCGGGCAGATACACGTCGGTGGCGAGGTGCACACCGTCACGGGTGCGCACGCGCTCCTCGGTGGCGAGCGAACTCAGCGGTGCGGCTTCGAGGCGCAGGTAGTCGGCCATGTCACTCCTTCGAGACGGGTCGATGCGGGCAATCGCGCGGTGCGGATGCCGGGTCCGGGCGGTGCCGGTGGGATCACTGTAGGGACGATGTCATTAAATAGTCAAGTCTGACTAGACAATTTTTACTTCGTCGAAATCATCGCTAGTCTTCGAGGAGAGCCTGCACGTGCGGGCCGCGCTGCGAAGCCCCGGCCCCGCCTCAGCGCCCTGCCCCCGCAGCCCGATTCAGAGAGGATTCGCTATGGCACGCCCTTCAGTCGCCGACGAGCGCCGCGAGCAGATCATTGCCGCTACCCTCCAGACGATGGCGCAGCACGGCATCAGCGGCACGACGCTCGATCGCATCGCCGACACCGCCGGCATGTCTCGCGGCCACGTGCGCCACTTCGTCGGCAACCGCGACCGACTGCTGCTCGACACGGCGCGAGCGTTCTACGCCGCCCCGGCGGTGCTGCCCGCCGAGATCGACGATCTGCCGGCCGCGCTCGACTACCTCTTCGGCGACGAGTTCGCGAGCTCGAGCGCCGACAACGCCATCGTGCTCGCGTTCGTCGAGCTTGCGCGATCCTCCCCCGACATCGCCTCCGTGCTCGCCGAGGCCTACGGGTCGGCTCGCGAGCGTCTCATCGAATTCATCGCGGCCGCCCACCCCGGCGCGGGAAGCCTGCTCCACGAAGTCGCGGCTCAGGGCGTATTGACGACCGCGCTCGGCAATGTCTTCATCGGAGATTTCGACCGCGAGCCACAGCGCACCGAACGATCGCGAGCGGCCGTCGACGCGCTACTGGGGGCGCTCGAGCGCCACTGACCGAGCAGCGCAGCGCCTATCGGGAGTTCGCAAGCCCGTTCACCAGGCCGGCGAACGCCGCGAAGGCCTGGTCGGCTGTGGTTTCACCCGCCGCGACTGTGATCGCCGCCTCTCGGAGCGCACCGACGAGCAGCACCGCAGTCATCTGCGCGTCGAGCGCAGCGTCGACCTCTCCGAGACCCCGCGCAATCGCGAGCGTGTCGGCGATGAGCAGGACGCTCGCACCCGAGCCAATCCCGCGCTCAGGCCCATGCTTCACGAGGGTCGGCCCCGACACATGATAGAAGTCGCCGGTGTGCTCGTCGCGAGCCAGATCAAAGAGCACTCGGGCGTGCGCAAGCAGTCGCCCGCTCCAGCTCTCGGCTTCGGACACCGCCTGCAGCGTTCGCTCCACCTGCCGGCGCCCGAGTTCCGCGTAGGCCGCGGCGAGCAGCGCATCGCGCCCGCCGGCAAAATGTGCGTACACCGTGCCCCGGGAGATGCCCGATGCCGCCGACACCCGCTCGATCGTGGCCTCGTGCACTCCCACGTCGGCGATCACCTCGAGGGCGGCGTCGACGAGATCTGCGCGCGTGCGCTGCTGGCGCCGTTCGCGCAGCGTCGCCGCGACGGGGGCTGGGGTGAGTATCTCGGGGACCACAGCACCAGTCTAGGCGAGTCGCGCGACTCTTGTGTATCCTGAGTTCAGTTTCTATACTCCGAGTACAGAATAGTCCCGCACGGCCCAAATTCATGCGGGATCACCACCCAACCCACACACCGAGAGGCCTCATGGTCACCGCCGATCTCACCGCCGCAACCGCACTCGTACGCGCCGCCCTCCCCGCATTCGGTCGCAGTTCCGAGGTCGAACTCACGCTGCTGAAGAACCGCGAGAATTTCGTCTTCGCGTTCAGAGATGCCGAAGACGACTACGTCGCCCGCGTGCACCGCCAGGGGTACCACTCCGATGACGAACTCGCCTGCGAGCTCGACTTCGTGCGCGCACTGCATCGCGCTGGTGTCGCCGTACCCGAGTTCATTGCCGCACCCGACGGTCGCGGCTTCGTCGTCGTCGGCGCCGAAACCGAGGCCGAGTTCGCGAGCGGACCGCATCAGGTCGATCTGCAGCGGCTCGTTCCGAACTCCGGAACGTTCGGCGACGAACGCTCCGCGGTGGCGGGCACGGCGAACCTCGATCCCGCCGACTTCACCGAACTCGGCCGACTCATCGCCGAAGTCCACGACGCCACCGCGAAGTCGGGCTACTCCATGGCGGTACCCCGTGACAACTGGGATCTCGATGGCCTCATCGGGCCGGCCCCCGCCTGGGGCGATCCGCTCCGGCTCGCGGAGCTCGCCGGAGCCGATCGCGCCGTCGTCATCGCCGCGATCGATCGCGTGCGCGAACAGCTCGCAGCCTACGGCACGCCCGCGCACCGCTTCGGCCCGATCCACGCAGACCTCACTCCCGAGAACGTGCTGCGCACGCCCAACGGTCTCGTGCTCATCGACTTCGACGACTTCGCCGCTGGATGGCATCTCTTCGACCTCGCCACCGCCCTCTATTTCTTCACGCCCCACCCCCGCGCCACCGAGTACCGCACGGCACTCTTCTCGGGGTACACCGCGGTGCGCCCCCTCGATGACGCCGACCACGACGTGTTCCCCGCGATCCTGCTCGCACGCGGGCTCACCTATCTCGGCTGGTCGGCCGACCGGCGCGGTGAGCCCACGGCCGAGTGGCACGCGCGCACCGTGCTGCCCCACGTCGTCACACTCGCCCGAGAGCTGATCGACCGCTGAGGCTCGGCGATCCTCACCCTGACCTGACTCTCGCCGCTCTCAGCGCCTCCCAGGTCGCCCACCCATTCACCGTTGCTCACCGCCTCCACCGACAGGACCCTCATGCTCTCCACCACTGCACTCCTCGAGCGCCGTTCGCGCACCCTCGGCCCCTACTCGCCACTGTTCTACGCCGAACCGCTGCACTTTGTCTCCGCCTCCGGCGTCTGGATGACGGAGGCATCGGGCGAACGCTACCTTGACGGATACAACAACGTGCCCCACGTCGGTCACGCGAACGCCCGCGTCGTGCGCGCACTCACTGAACAGGCGGCAACTCTCAACGTGCACACGCGCTACTTGAACGGGCGCGTGATCGACTATGCGGAGCGACTCCTCAGCACATTCGCCCCGCAGCTCGACCGTGTCTTCTTCGGCAACTCGGGGTCGGAGGCCAACGAGCTCGCGCTGCGAATCGCTCGGCAGCTCAGCGGGTCGCAGGGCGTGATCGTCTCCGACTACAGCTACCACGGCACCACGATTACGCTCGCCGAACTGACGACCGGACTGCGCACGCGCGAGCCGCTCGGCGCTCACGTGCGGGCGATCCGCATTCCCGATCTCGACCATGATGCGCGCCCGGAATCAGAGGTGCTTGCCGACGCCCTCGCCTCGGTCGATGCAGCGATCGCGTCACTCGACGAGGCGGGCTTCGGGGTCTCCGCGTGCCTGTTCGACCCGCTCTTCTCCACCGAGGGCATGCCCCGCGTGCCGCGCGGGCTCTTGAGCGGCATCGCCGATCGCGTGCGCGCGGCCGGCGGATTCGTGATCGCCGACGAAGTGCAGAGCGGATTCGGGCGCACCGGCACGCACATGTGGGGTCACGAATACGCCGGACTGGTGCCCGACCTCGTGACGATGGGCAAACCGATGGGCAACGGACACCCCATGTCGGGGGTCGTCACGAGCGAGGCGGTGCTCGATGCGTTCGGATCGCGCAACGAGTTCTTCAACACGTTCGCTGGCAATCCGGTGTCGGCCGCCGTCGGCGAGGCAGTGCTGCTCGAAATGGACGATCGCCGGCTGCGCGAGCAGGCGCACGACCTCGGTCGAATCGCTCGAGCGCGATTCGACGTGTTCGCGGAGCAGTACTCCTGCGTGCGCAGCGCGAAGGGTGCCGGTATGTTTCTCGGCCTGGAGTTCGCGGTCGACGGCGCACCCGCACCCGAGCTCGCGGCACGCGTCGTCGAAGCGATGAAGGCGAAGCGCGTGCTTATCTCGCGGATCGGCCGAGACGAGAGCGTCCTCAAGGTACGCCCGCCGCTCGCCTTCGGCGCCGCCGAACTGCCGGTGCTGCTCGACGCACTCGAGGAATCGCTCGCCGAGGTCGCTCCCGTCTGAATCGAGCTGCGAGCACGCACGGCGGTGAGGTGTATCCTCTCGAAGTACACCGCCGTGCGGGCCGCCCCGAGCAAGACCGCAACCACGGCACCACTGGTTCGGCACAGACCACTACCGCCATAGATGCCGGAGGGACGACACATGACGACTGCAATGACGCAGAACGATGCGCGTTCGAACGCTCCTCGAACACTCGCACCCGACCTCGGCACATTCCGCAGCATGGTCGCGTCGTCATTCGTGCCGTTGCGCGTGTCGACCGAGCACGACGGCCCGTTCTCCGCTCGCATGATCTCGGCCGACGCCGACGACGTCGTGTTCACGGAGGTCGCTGCGCGCCCGCATCTCGTGGAGCGCACCCCTGAAACGATCGCCGATGGGGGCAGCGGGTACTACAAGGTGAGTCTGCTGCTCACCGGGTCGAGCATCCTCGTGCAAGACGGCCGCGAGGTGGTCATGCGACCCGGCGATCTCTCGGTGTACGACACCTCGCGGCCGTACTCCCTGCTCTTCGGCGAAGACTTCCGCAATCTCATCATGATGTTCCCAAAGGATCGCGTCGATCTCCCGATCCCGTTCACGGAGCAACTCACGGCAGTATCGCTCGGCAGGGAGCACAACGGGCTGGCACCCGTGGTGACCGCGTTCCTCTCACAGTTCCCGGCACAGCTCGCCTCGCTCGATTCGCGGGTGCGCGCCAAGCTTGCGCACACGAGCCTCGACCTGATGAGCACGCTCTTCTCCAGCATTCTCGACGCCGACCCCGGGCAGCGCGATCCGCATCAGATTCTGCTGCACAAAATCACCTCGTACATTGAAACTCACCTCGGCGATTCCGATCTCTCGCCGAACAGCATCGCGGCGGCGCATTACATCTCGACCCGGCACCTGCACTCGCTGTTCCGGCAGGCCGAGACCACCGTCTCGACCTGGATTCGCGAGCGCCGACTCGATCGGTGCCGCGCCGACCTGCTCGATCCGGTGCTGCAGGATCGCACCGTCTCGACCGTTGCCGCGCGCTGGGGCTTCACCGATGCCGCCCATTTCAGCCGCGTCTTCAAGGCGGCATTCGGCCTGTCGCCGAGTGAACTGCGCCGCGCCTGACTCGGGCGCTGCGCAACACGTTCGTGTGCCCCTGGGGCGCCTCTTTCGCGTGCCCTCGGCGCGAATGCGCATCGGTTTCGCAACCGTTTCGTGACCCCCGTTGTCGTGCAGCGAACGCCTATTGACTGAGACCGCCAGGCAGCCCGAGGAACCTCCACGGAACTCGCGCCGCTGCATACAGTGAGAGCCATCTGACGGGTGACGAAGCCCGACGGTGGTCACCTCGCACGGCCCACTGTCGCTCCGATCGCCGCGCGCGAGCAAAGGAGCGACACGATGACCACGCAGCACGACCTCACCGGCACAGGTGCCGACACCGAGTGGCGCAGCTACGACGAATTCGCCGCGGGCATCGACACCTACCGGCTGCCGAATGCGGATCTCACCGGAACGCGTCTCACGCTCAAGCTCGACGACGGCTCGGTGCTCCGACTCGCCTTCGACGCCCGGGAGGTTGTGTGGAGTGCGGACGGCGCGCTCGCCGATCCCGATTCAACAGACCGCGATCACCGCGATCCGATCGATGTCGTGCGCGTTCGCGATGACGTCGTGTTCGTCAACCTGCCGCTCGTCTCCCGCGAACGCGAGTCGTTGACCGTCGTCTACTCGGAGTCGACGCACCGGGCGCTCGTCGTACGCTCCCGAATCGCGAGGCACGACCGGGCCGGAGAACCCCGGGTCGGCCAGACGTTCTGGTCAGCCGTCACCGACGGCGGCGAACCGACCGGTGAGGCACCCGGCCCGTCGCGCGACCTCATCGGGGTGCGCAACCTGTACCGGTACAGCCCCGAGCACCTCTACGAGCACGTCTACATCTCGAGCGAACGCTATGCCTGGCAGTGCATCACCGGCGTACAGCGCGGCCACGGCGACATGGATCTGTCGACGGTGTGGCGCTTTGCCGATGACCTGTACCTGTTCTGTTTTCGCGAGTTCCGGATCGCCGTGGCGAGTGCGTGGTTGCACGACCTCGGCCCGGCGAAGCGCACGACCGGCGTCTTCCTCGGCATCACCGGCTCGGGCGAGGCCGAGCACTCCCGCGCCGGAGGCCACGTGATTCCGCTCGGCACCGTCGACTATCCCGACGCGCAGCCGGTCTGACGCCAACGCGCAGCACCGGCCGGCACGGCTCCCCTTCACTTCCACCCGCATCACCATTCATTTGAGAGGACTCACCATGCAGAGACGCATCACCGCAGTCACGGCGCTCGCCGCAACCGCAGTACTCGCGCTCTCCGGCTGCGCCGGCGGCGGAGACGCAGGAGGGGGCGACGGAGCCCCGATCAAGCTCGGGTCGGTCAACACCCTGAGCGGTGCCGCAACCTTCCCCGAGGCCAGCGCCGCAGCGCAGGCAGTCTTCGACCGTGTCAACGCCGACGGCGGCATCAACGGGCACATGATCGAGTACACGACGGTCGACGACAAGGGCGATCCGGCTTCTGCCACGGCAGCCGCCCGCCAACTCGTGGGCAGCGACGAGGTCGTGGCCCTGGTCGGTGGCGCATCGCTCATCGAGTGCGAGATCAATCAGAAGTACTACGAGCAGGAGAGCGTGCTGTCGATGCCGGGGATCGGCGTCGACACCGGCTGCTTCAACTCGCCGAACATCGCGCCCACCAACGTCGGCCCGTTCAACGACATGACCCTGACGCTGCTCAACGGCTCAGAAAACCTCGGTCTCGACAACATCTGCGTGCTCCTGGAAATCGCCGGCTCCACGAAGCCCTCCTATCTCGCCGGGGTCGAGAAGTGGACGGAGATCACCGGCGACGAACCACTGCTGGTCGATGACAGCCTGCCGTACGGCGGGTCCGACTACACCCCGTACATCGTGAAAGCGAAGAACGCCGGCTGCAAGGCGATCGCGGTCAACGGCATCGAACCCGACGCGATCGGGCAGGTCAAGGCCGCGCAAGCGCAGGGCTGGGATGACGTGACCTTCCTGTTCCTCACGAGCGTCTACAGCGAGAATTTCGCTTCGGCCCTCGACTGGACCGGCAAGGGCGTGCACGTGCCCGCGGAGTTCTACCCGTTCACCGAGGACAACGAGATCAACGCCGATTGGAAGTCTCTGATGGAGGAGAACGACATCGCCCTGACCTCGTTCAGTCAGGGCGGCTACCTGGCCGCGACGAATCTGGTGACCGTGCTCTCAGGGATGGATGGTGACATCACGCGCGAGACGGTCTCGGAGGCGCTCCACAGCATGGAGCCCATCGAGAGCCCCATGGTCGCCTTCCCTTACCAGTTCGATGAGATCGCCGCGCAGGAGTTCACCCCGGGCGGCTGGCCGGTCGTGCTCGAATCGGGCACTCGCGCCTGGAAGAAGTCCTCGGATGACTGGCTGATCCCGGCCAGTTAGCCCCCCCCCCGACCTCTCGGTCGATCCCGGGTGCTCGGCACGACTTGGCGTCGCTGCCGAGCACCCGCACCGCACGCAACCCACTGGTGATCCGGCGAAGGAGCCTCATGCAGTATCAATCCCCCGTCTTCGCGCATCGCGGAGGCATCGCGTGAACGGCAGCGCGTTGCTGCAGGGCGCGCTCGCAGGTCTCGCCTCGGGTGGCCTCTACGCCGTGCTCGCCGTGACCCTCACACTGATGAGCCGTCTGGTGCGCGTCGTAAACTTCGCGCAGGCGGCGACCGGCATGTTCGCGGCGTTCGCAGCGGTGTGGTTCGCGTCAGAACTCGGCATGCCGGTGTGGACGGCGACCATCATCGGCATCATCGTCGGTGCCGCGCTCAACGGCGCGATCGGATGGATCGCGGCGACCTGGCTCGCAGAGGCGTCGGTGACGCTGCGCTCCGCGATGACCGTGGCCCCGCTCCTCATGCTCATCTCCCTTTCGTTCATCCTCTTCGGCAACAAGCCGCAGCCCTTCGAACCGATCCTCTCGGGCCCCGCATTCACCGTGGCAGGGGTCGTCGTGAGCTGGGTGACGATCGTCATGGTCGCGCTCGCCGTCGTTGTGGCGGCCGGGTGCGCGCTCCTGCTCGCACGCACCACGATCGGAACGCGGCTCCGGGCGCTCTCCGAACGTCCGACGACCGCCGAGCTGATCGGCATCTCCGCGACTCCGCTTTCCATCGGCGTGTGGGCGGCGACCGGTGCGATCTCGGCGATCACGATTCTCGTCATCGCGCCGTCGCAGTCGAACGATGCGATCAGCCTGTCCATGCTCATCATCCCGGCTTCCGCCGCCGCGCTGCTCGGCGGGTTCCGACGTCTCGACCTCGCCGTGGCCGGCGGGCTGCTGCTCGGCATCGTGTCGGGAGTCGTCGCGCAGATCCCGGCCTTCTCCTTCGTGCGCAACTTCATCCCGTTCTTGTTCATCGTCGTGCTGCTGCTCTGGTCGCAGCGGAAGGAGGTGTGGGATGCTGCCCGCTAATCGCAGACTTCGGCTCGCACTGCCGTTCGTCATCGCCGCAATCGGAATCGGTGCGGCCTGGTGGCTCAGTGCCGGACTGTCGGGATACTACGTCTTCCTCGGCATCAGCGCCCTCACCGCGATCATTGCCGTGCTCGGCCTCGGTGTGGTCACCGGCTCCGCCGGCATCATCGCGCTCTCGCAGCTCACGTTCGCCGCGATCGGCGCCTGGGTGGTTGCCTGGCTCAACACGCTTGACGCCCCCGGCGGTTTCATCGTCTGGCTCCTCGCCGGTGGAGTCGCGGGCGGACTCGCCGGCATCCTCATCGGGCTCCCCGCACTGCGGTTGCGCGGCGTCAATCTTGCGGTGGTCACGCTCGGGTTCGCCGCAGCGTTCGATGTCATGCTCGTGCAGATCCAGTTCCCGGGTTCCAACGACGGTGTGCAGGTGCAGCGCCCCGAGGCCTTCTCGAGCGACCGCGAGTACTTCTTCTTCGCCGCCATCGTGATGGTGCTCTGCGCGCTCGCGGTCTTCGGTCTGCAGCGCAGCCGCATGGGCAGCAGTTGGAAAGCGGTCGCCTTTTCGGAGCGCGGCACCGCAGCCGTCGGGCAGAGCGTCTCGGCCGCAAAACTCTCGGCATTCGCGGTCAGCGCTGCGCTCGGCGGCATTTCGGGCGGCCTCCTCGCCGGCCAGGTGCAACTCCCGTTCGCAACGAGCTTCGCACCGCTGCAGTCGCTCGCGCTGTACATCCTCGCGGTGATGAGCGGGGCCTACCTTATCGATATGGCGATCTTCGGCGGCATTCTCTGGGTCGTCGTACCCGAACTGCTGAAGAAGTGGGGCGTGCCGCAGGACTGGGGCTTCGTGGTGTTCGGGCTACTCGGCATCCAGGCGCTCACGAGCGGCTCGAACCTCGGCGAGGGTATCCGCGGTCTGCTGCGGAAGCGATCGGTCGCACGCGCGGCTGAACGCACGGCAGCCCATCCCGAAGTGGGCACAAGCGTGCTCGATGTCTTCGCCGTTCCGGAGGCCGCCGAGCCCGTTCCCGAGAGCGCCCCACCCGTCCTCGAGGTCCAGGGACTCAGCGTGCAGTTCGGTGCTCTGAAAGCGCTCGATGACGTCACGCTCACCGTGCGGCCTCGGTCGATCATGGGGCTCATCGGACCCAACGGCGCTGGCAAGTCCACGTTCGTCGATGCCGTTTCGGGCTTCTTGCCGCAGCACACCGGACGCACGTTGCTCGACGGGGTCGAGATCGGGCGGCTCTCTCCGACGCAGCGGGCTCGGCGCGGCGTCCGACGCACGTTCCAACAAGATCGCGTGCCCCCTCAGCTCACCGTCGAGGCGTACGTCCGGTTCGTCGCCCGCCGCCGCATCGACCACGATGAGCTCGCAGACGCACTCGCCTTCCTCGGCTGCCCCGCACCCGAAACACCGCTCTCAACCGTCGATGTGGGCACCCGACGCCTCATCGAGGTCGCCGCCGCGGTGCTCGCCTCGCCCCGGCTCCTCATCCTCGACGAGCCGGCGGCCGGCCTATCGCACGAGGAGCACCTGCAGTTCGGGCACCGACTCACCCGCATCCCGTCGCGCTTCGACACGGCGATCGTGCTCATCGAGCACGATCTCGATCTGGTGCGTTCGGTCTGCACGGAACTCACCGTTCTCGATTTCGGTCGTGTGCTCGCGCAGGGCCCGACGTCCGAGGTACTCGACACCCCCGCCGTGATCGCGGCGTACATGGGAGATGCGGAGATCAGCTCATGAGCGAATTACGACTGACCGGCGTGACGGTGAGCCGCGGTGCCGGCCCCGTGGTCTCCGACGTCGACCTCACCTTGCGTCCGGGCAAGATCCTCGCACTCGTCGGTCCGAACGGCGCAGGCAAGTCAAGCCTGCTGGAATCCGTCTCGGGCGTCATTCCCCAGTCAGCAGGCGATATCGAGCTCGACGGCGCATCGATCACCAAACGCAGTCGCGTGCAGCGCTCACGGGCGGGGATCGCGCATATCGAGCAGGGTCGGGCGATCTTCCCGTCGCTCACGGTGCGGGAGAACATCATGCTCACCGCGCAAACGGACGCCGTGTTCGCCGAGGTGCTGACGGCATTCCCCGAGCTCGAGAAGCGCATCGACGCTCAGTCGGTGCTGCTGTCGGGCGGCGAGCAGCAGATGGTCGTGCTCGCGCGAGCGTTCGCGGCGAAACCGCGTTTTCTGCTCATCGACGAGATGTCGCTCGGGCTCGCTCCCGTCGTCTTCATGCGCTTGCTCCCCCTGATCCAGCAGATCGCGGCGTCGGGCGTCGGGGTGCTGCTCGTCGAACAGTTCACGCACCTCGCGCTCGGCATCGCCGATGAGGCCATGGTGATCGCGAGCGGCCGCGTCAGCCACGCGCAGGGCCCCGCCGACGCACTGTCGGCGAACCCTGATCTCCTGAAAGCCGCGTACCTCGGCGGATAAACGGACGGGCGTGCACCGGTGTACCCGGTGCACGCCCGCGTCAGTGGGGTGGGCTGTTCGCGACGCTACATCCCTGCGTGCGCGAAGGCGACGGTGGGCAAATCCACGATGTGCGCGCCGCCGTCTGCGACGAGCACCGAGCCGGTCATGTACGACGACTCTCGAGATCCCAAGAACCGCACGATCGAGGCGATTTCATCCGGGTCAGCCGGTCGCCCCAGTGGCACATCTGCGGTCACCGCCGCGTAGCCTGCCTCGCGATCGGCGATCTGCGCCGCGTGGTCGGCGAACTCGTCCATTTCGGCATCGGCCATCGGCGTGCGCACCCAGCCGGGGCAGACCGCATTGACACGCACTCCGGCCCTGCCGTAGTCCCGCGCCAGGCTGCGCGTCAACCCGATGAGCGCGTGCTTGCCGACCGTGTAGCCGGCAACCGAGGGGCCGGCGAAGAGTCCCGCGAGCGACGACACGACAACGATCTCGCTGCTCCCATTCGACGCCGCACTCGCGGTCAAGGCGGGCAGGGTTTCGCGCGCCATCACGAACGCCGTCGTCAAGTTCGCCGTGATCGCCGCGTTCCAGTCCGCGTCGCTCGTCTCGCCGACTGCGGCGAAGCCGTGGCCGCCCGCGTTGGCGACGAGCACGTCGACCGAGCCGAAGTGCGCAACGATGCGGGCGATGGCAGCGCGGGCAGATTCAGCGTCTGCGGCATCGGCGACGACCGGCAGTGCTCCCGTCGCCGCGGCAACGGCTTCGAGGGGTTCGCGGCGACGACCGATGATGGCGACCGACGCCCCTCGCTCGCGTATCGTTGCGCGATCGCCGCGCCGATACCGGTGCCTCCGCCGGTGATCACGATGACGCGCTCGCGCATCGATTGCTGTTCAGGCATGGTCGTCGTCCCTTCGTCGATGAATGGGCTCGGCACGTTGATCGGTGCCGCACTCCTCCAGCTTGCCGTGCCCGCTGATCCGCAATGAGATTCGGTCTCCCTGACGCAACATCGACGCACGCAGGGTCAATGTCGGCGGGTGCCTCGCTGAAAGACTGAGAGCGACCCGCGCGCGGTGGCGTGCGCGGCCCCGTACGACGACGAACGGAGTCACTGATGACCTCGCCCACACCCGAAGTGATCCTCATCGATGCCCGCATCTACACCGTCGACGCTGATCGGCCCTGGGCCGAGGCGATCGCGATCGCGAACGGTCGCATCATCGCGGTCGGCACCACCGACGAGATCACTGCGCTCGCGCACCCATCGACCGTCGTCCGTGACCTCGGCGGCGCATTTGTGATGCCCGGGCTCGTCGACGTGCACAACCATCATTTTCTTGCCGGCAAAGAAGACCTCTTCGAGTTGCGCGTGCCGATCGGCGCGACGATCGATGGCATCATCGCAGCCGTCGCCGAGCACGCTTCGGGCCTCCCTGAAGACGCGTGGGTCGTGGGCGGCCCATGGGCGAGCGATCGTCTGGGCGACGTCAGCACGGCGGCCGCACTGGCGCGTCTCGATGCCGCCGCCGGCGGGCGGCCCGTGATGCTCTCAGACGACTCTCACCACAATCGGTGGGTCAGTAGCCGGGCCCTCGCTATCGCCGAGATCACGGTCGGACACGAGGGGGCGCTCGTTGATTCCGAGCATCCGGATCGCCTCACCGGAGTGCTGCTCGAAGCCGCAGGCATTCCCGTCGCTCAGGCGCACGCCGCCGCAGGAGGGCTCACCGTCGATCAGGAACGGCGGGCATCACAACGTGGTGTCGAGATTCTGAACTCCTACGGCATCACTGCCTTCCAAGATGCCGGGGTCTCCACACACATCCTCGGCGCTCTGCACGCGCTCGATATCGCAGGAGATCTCACTGCTTGGGTGGTGAGTTCGATGCTCATCAACGACGAGATCTTCGGGTTCTCCGACATCGGCGAAGATCTGGTGTTCGACGGTGAACGCTTCCGCTCCGAACATCACCGCCCCGATTTCGTGAAGATCTTCTTGGACGGTGTGCCCCCGACGCGCACCGGCGCGTTCCTCGAGCCGTATCTCCCCGACGATGCCCACGGCGATCACTTCCGCGGAGAAACGCTGCTCGACCCCGCGGCGCTCACCGAATGGCTGCGCCGTGTGGCGGCCGTGGGGCTCTCCGCAAAGATCCACTGCACCGGAGACGCCTCGGTGCACGCCGTGCTCAACGCGGTAGAGCAGTTGCGCACGGACGGGATCACCGCGCCGCGCTACCAAGTGGCGCATGGGCAGTTCGTGCATCCCGATGACATCCCGCGCTTCGCCGCGCTCGGGGTCTCGGCGGATATCTCCCCGTTCATCTGGGTGCCGGGGCCGATCGTCGAGGCTATTCGTGAGGTGCTCCCCCGCGAGCGCGCCGACCGCATCCAACCGAACCGCGCGCTCATCGATGCCGGCGCCGTGGTCGCCGGCGGCTCAGATTGGCCGGTGTCCCCCTCACCCAATGCATGGGAGGGCATTCACGGGCTCGTCACCCGTGAGGACCCGACCGGCGACTACCCCGGCACACTCTGGCCGGAGCAGGCGATCACGCTCGAGGAGGCGATCGCCGCGTTCACCGCGAACGGGGCGGAGGCCATGGGCCTCGGCGACGAAACCGGCACCATCACACCCGGCAAGTCCGCGGACTTCGTGCTGCTCGACCGCGATCCGTTCACGCATCCGCCGCACGAACTCGCGCGGACGACCGTCACCGAGACCTGGTTCGCCGGTCGATGCGTGTTCGTGCGTCGACCGGCCGACGCATAATCGACGAAAGGAATACCGATGTCGCACCGTCTGCTCGTCCTGTATCCGGAACCGCTCGATCACGCCGCCTTCGAGCAGCATTACCGGCATATCCATCTGCCGCTCTGCGCCCGGCTCCCCGGGGTGCGCGACATCTCATTCGCCATCGGCATCACTGATGCGCCGTACTTCGCAGTCTTCGAGGCAACCTTCGAAGACGCCGAGCAGCTGCGTGCCGCCATGGCCTCGCCGGCCGGCCGCGAGGTCGAGGCCGATGTGCCCCGATACGCGACCGGTGGTGCGATCGTTCTGGATTTCCCCGTCGAGCACCCCGCGGGCTGAGCGCACTCGCCGCGGGTTTCCGGGAGGAGCTGAGCGCGCAACACACGGTGAAATCAGGGCCGGCGGAGCTGCTCCGCCGGCCCTGATGTGCGCTTCGCGACGGTGTCGATCAGGCCGAAGCCGCAGCGTCGTCAAGCAGGAATCGCGCACCCAGCTCACCGATGAGCACGGCCGGTGCGTTCGTGTTGCCCGTGGTGATGCGCGGCATGATCGACGCGTCAATCACTCGCAGCCCGTCAACGCCGTGCACCGCCAAGCGCGGTGAGACGACCGACAGCGAGTCGATGCCCATCTTGCAGGTGCCGACCTGATGGTGATAGGTCGCGACGGTCTCGCGCACGTAGTTCACCAGGTCGTCGCCGTCACTGATTTCGGCTCCGGGATAGACCTCGCGAGCTCCCCATGCCTCCGCGAGTGCGTCCTGCTGTCCGATGCGACGGCACTGCTGCACGGAGGCAACGAGCGACGCGACGTCGTCATCGTGTCCGAGTGCGTCCAGATCGATGCGCACCGGGTCGCTCGCGTGCGGCCCCGACAGCGTGAGCGATCCGCGCGCCTGCGGCGTCACCAACCCCGCCATGAACGTGAAACCGTCCGACGACCTGGGCTCGAGGAAATCGCCGTACATCGGCACCGAGAAGTTGATCGGCTGCGTATCGGGTCGATCGAGTTCGTCTCGACTCTTCCAGAAGAGATGGGTCTGCGTCACCGAACGGCCGGGCTCGGGGGCGCCGACCGGTCGCTCGGTCTCGAAGATGACCGGCGCGAGGAGGTGATCGTGCAGATTCTTGCCGACGCCCGGCAGGTCGACTCGGCTCTCGATCCCGACCTCGCGCAGTTCTTCGGCCGGGCCAATCCCTGACCGCAGCAGCACTCGCGGCGAGTCGAGCGCACCCGCAGCAAGCACGACCTCATCGGCGAAGAGTTCTTTCAGCTCGCCGCCCTGCGCGTAACGCACCCCGACCACGCGGGGGCGATCCTGCCCCGCCGCATTGTCGAAGAGCAGCTCATGGACGTGGCACCCGACTTCGACGCGCACGGCATCGCGCACGGGTTTCAAGTAGGCCATGTAGCTGTTGAGACGTGCACCATCACGCACAGTGATCTGCTGCTGCGACACTCCATCGAGCTCGGCGCCGTTGTAATCGGGGTTCAGTGGGAGCCCCTCCGCGACGGCCGCGTCGATGATCGATTGCTGGATCGGCGCGAGCTCGTACTCGTCGGTGATGTCGAGCAGCCCGTCGGCGCCGCGCACCCCGGTGCCATCGCCGGCGCCGTGGAAGCGTTCGATGTCGCGATATACCGGAGCGACATCGGCCCACGCCCAACCATCGTTGCCGAGCGATGCCCAGTGGTCGAAGTCGAGCGGTGAGCACCGTACCCAGATCATCGCGTTGAGTGCGTGCGAACCGCCGAGCACCTTGCCTCGGGGCAGATGCAGCCGATGCCCGTTCGCACCCGCCTGCGGTTCGGTGTAGTAGTCCCAGTCGTCGGCACTGTGCCAGAGTTCGCCCATGCGCATGGGATCATGAATCGCCGCATTCGTGTCCTCACCGCCGGCCTCGAGCACGGTGACCGAGACCCCCGCATCGGCGAGCCGCCTCGCGACCACTGACCCGGCGGAACCGGCTCCCACCACGATCACGTTGCGCACCTCCGTGCGTGACTCCTGCGACATGTGCGTTCCTCTCCGGCGCGGCACCGTCGCCGCATACCTCCTTCTCATGACGATTCCATTTCCATCGGGTGACCGTCGAGAGGTCGCGCCCAAGCGTGCCCGAATCGTCAAGGCGACTGCTCACTCAGACAAGCACCCACGAGGGCTCCGCTCGTAGCCTGATCCCATCAGGATCCGGATCTCGAAGCGGAGGACCCATGCACACCTACGACAGCTTGCTGGCAGCCATCACCCCGACGGGCGGTGAGACCCGCGACGTGTTCGACCCCGCAACCGGCGCGCGCATCGGCACGGCCCCCGTCGCCGATGTCGCGCAATTGCACGCCGCAATCGACCGCGCGGAGGCAGCGCAAAGCTCGTGGGCCGCGCTGCCCGACGCCGAGCGCATCGCGTACCTGCATCGCGCCGCAGACGCGATCGAGGAATCCTCTGAGGCGCTCGCCGAACTGCTGTCGCGCGAGCAGGGCAAGCCGCTGAACGGCCCCAACGCTCGCTTCGAGGTCGGCGGTTGCGTCGCGTGGACGCGGGCCGCTGCCGACACCCCACTGCCCGTCGAGGTCATCATCGATGATGAGTCGGGCTACGCCGAGATGCATTACCGGCCACTCGGCATCGTCGGTGCCATCTCGCCGTGGAACTGGCCGATGATGATCTCCATCTGGCAGATCGCACCGTCGCTGCGCATGGGCAATACCGTCGTCATCAAGCCCGCCGAGACCACCTCGCTGTCGGTGCTCGCACTCGTCGCCGTGATGAACGAGGTACTCCCCGAGGGCGTGCTCAATATCGTGGCCGGCCCCGGCAGCACTGTGGGCGACGCGCTCACCCGCAGCCCGAAGATCGGCAAGATCATGTTCACGGGTTCAACCCCGGTGGGCAAGCGCATCATCGAGGCGTCCGCTGCGAATGTCGCGCGGCTGACGCTCGAGCTCGGCGGCAATGACGCCGGAATCGTGCTGCCCGATGTCGATCCCGCCACGATCGCGGAGGATCTGTTCTGGGGCGCGTTCATCAACACCGGCCAGACCTGCGCGGCGCTGAAGCGCTTGTACGTGCACGACTCGGTGTACGACGCCGTCGTCGATGAGCTCGCGAAGGTCGCCGCCGCCGTGCCGATGGGCGTCGGCCTCGAGGAGCAGAACGTGCTCGGGCCGCTGCAGAACCGCGCGCAGTTCGAGGAGGTGGATCGCCTCGTCGAGTCGGCGAAGGCTTCGGGCGCTCGCGTGGTGTTGGGCGGCGAGCCGGATCGCGAGGCCGTGGGCAACTTCTACCCGACCACGCTGATCGCGGATATCGACCCGCACAACGACCTCGTGGTCGAGGAACAGTTCGGCCCGGCCCTCCCCATCATCCGCTACTCGGATCTCGATGAGGTCATCGGGCTCGCCAACGAGCTCGAGTTCGGTCTCGGCTCCTCGGTGTGGTCGTCGGATCGCGCCAGCGCCCTCGCGGTCGCCGCGCGTCTGCAGGCGGGCACCACGTGGATCAACTCGCACGGCGGGCTGCACCCGATGATTCCGTTCGGCGGCGCGAAGCAGTCGGGGTATGGCCGAGAGTTCGGTGTGGCGGGCCTCAAAGCTGTCGCCGAGCCCCACGTCATCAGCGGCTGAGAGAAGCCGAGGCCCCGCGAGGTCTTCCCGCCCGCACATCACGGGCTACGTTCCCGTCGAGCGCACCCCTTTCTCGCGAACGCACCGGTTACCCGGGCGTGCATTCGCGAGAAAGGGGTGCGTTCGGCGCGAGTCGCGCGCCGCGGGCCGGGGCTCGGGTGCGCGGGGGCCAGAGCCCGCGCACCCACCAAAACGACTGAGGGGCTGGATCCAAATGGATCCAGCCCCTCAGTCGTTGAGCGAGAAGTTACCAGCGCGGCTTGCGCTTGCCGTCGGAGCGATCCGAGCCGAAGTCGCGGCCGCCGCGGTCGTCGCGGTTGCCGTAGCCACCCGAGCGCCCGCCGCGATCATCACGGTTACCGCCGTAGCCGCCACCCGAGCGCCCACCGCGGTCGTCACGGTTGCCGCCGTAGCCACCACCCGAACGGCCACCACGATCGTCACGGTTGCCGCCGTAGCCGCCATCGCGCCCACCGCGATCGTCGCGCGACCAGCGATCGCCGCCGCCGGAACGCCCACCACGATCGTCGCGATCGCGACCGTAGCCGCCGGAGCGCCCACCGCGATCATTGCCGCCGCGATCGCCACGGTCGTAGCCGCCGCGACCGCCACGACCACCGCGGTCGTCGAAGCCCTTGCCGCGGGGCGCGGGGCCGTTGTCTTCGCGGAGGTTGATCGGTTTGCCGCCGATCTGCGTATCTTCGAGGCGCGCGATCGACTCTGCGGAGAGCTTTGCGGGCAGCTCGACCAGCGAGAAGTCGTCACGAATCTGGATGCGGCCGAAGTCGTCGCGAGTCAGCCCGCCCTCGTTCGCGATCGCACCAATGATCTGACCCGGCTGCACGTTCTGACGGCGGCCGACCTCGATGCGGTACATGCGGAGGTCGTCGCGGCGCTCGCGCGGCCCGCGGTCTTCGCGCGCCGGGCGGTCGCGGCCGCCGGCGGAGTCGTCGAGGAACTTCGCGGCCTGCTTGCGGTCGCGCTCGAACTTGCGGTCGTCTTCTTCGGTGAGCAGCAGCGGTCGATCGCCCTGCGACACCACGGCGAGTGCGGCGGCGACGTCGGTCTCGGGCACATCGTGGTGTCGCACGTAGTGCGCGATGATGTCACGGAACGCGTCGATGCGACGGGTCTCTGAGAGCGCAGAGGTGATCGCGTCATCGAAGCGCGAGAGGCGGGTCGCATTGACCTCGTCGACCATCGGCAGCGGCATCTGGGTGAGCGGCTGCTTGGTGGCTTTCTCGATCGCCTTCAGCAGACGCTGCTCGCGAGGCGTGACGAAGCTAATCGCGTCGCCGGTGCGGCCGGCGCGGCCGGTGCGGCCGATGCGGTGCACGTACGACTCGGTGTCGATCGGCAGGTCGTAGTTGATGACGTGGCTGATGCGCTCGACGTCGAGACCGCGAGCGGCGACGTCGGTGGCGACGAGAATGTCGAGCTTGCCGTCTTTCAGCGCCTGCACGGTGCGCTCGCGCTGCGCCTGCTGGATGTCGCCGTTGATGGCGGCGGCCGAATAGCCGCGGGCGCGCAGCTTCTCGGCGACCTGCTCGGAGTCACCGCGGGTTCGGGTGAAGACGATCATGCCGTCGAACTCTTCGACCTCGAGAATGCGCGTGAGCGCGTCGAGCTTCTGCGTGTACGACACCACGTTGTAGCGCTGCGTGATGTTCGAGCTCGTCTGCGTCTTGCCGGCGATCTTGACCTCGCGCGGGTCGTTCAGGTGCTGCTGCGAGATGCGGCGGATCTGCGCGGGCATGGTCGCCGAGAAGAGCGCGACCTGCTTGGTGCTCGGGGTGTCGGCGAGGATCGTCTCGACATCCTCGGCGAAGCCCATCTTGAGCATTTCGTCGGCCTCGTCGAGCACGAGGAACTTGATTTCGGTGAGGTCGAGCGAGCCGCGCTTCAGGTGGTCCATGATGCGGCCCGGCGTACCCACGACGATATCGACGCCGCGGCGCAGCGCGGAGAGCTGCTGGCCGTAGGCCTGGCCGCCGTAGACGGGAAGCAGGTGCACGTCGAGGTGAGTGGCGTAGCTTTCGAATGCCTCGCACACCTGGAGTGCGAGTTCGCGTGTGGGGGCGAGCACGAGTGCCTGGGGCACTCCCTGGCCTGGAGTGATGCGGGAGAGGATCGGAAGTGCGAATGCAGCGGTCTTGCCGGTGCCCGTCTGCGCGAGGCCGACGACGTCGGTTCCCTCGAGCAGCACGGGGATGGTCGCGGCTTGAATCGCGGAGGGGGTCTCGTATCCGACCTCCGTTACCGCGCGGAGCACCTCGGGCGCGAGGCCCAGGTCGGCGAAGGTAATGCGCTCGCCCTCGGTTTCGGTCGGGGCAGCGTTCTCGGAAGAGGTCATCATACTAGTCTACCCCGTTCCCGCATGCTGCGAGTGCGCACGCCGTGACGTCATCGACCTGGCGCTCGCGGTCCATTCAGGGTTCACGCACGCCGCACCCACAGCACCCTGGCGTCCGTGCGGTCAGATCGTATACGATCTACCCAACCGCGAACGACAACGGAGGTCACGTGCTCGAGCAGACGCAGATTGCAGCCATCGCCGACGAACTGGTGCAGGCGGATAAGGATCGCGCGATCCTCCCCCGACTCACCGCCCGCTACCCCGACATGGTGATCGAAGATTCGTACGCCATTCAGAAGGAGTGGTCGGATCGCCGCATCACCGCCGGGGCCCGTCTCGTCGGGCACAAGATCGGTCTCACCTCGAAGGTGATGCAGGTCGCCACCGGCATCAGCGAGCCCGACTACGGCGTCATTCACGACGACATGGTGCTCGAGTCCGGGGCGACGATCGAGTTCGACAAGTTCTCGAACGTGCGCATCGAGGTGGAGCTGGCGTTCGTGCTCGCGAAGCCGCTCTCGGGGCCGAACGTCACACTCTTCGACGTGCTCGACGCGACGGCGTATGTCGTGCCGGCGCTCGAGATCCTGAACTCGCACCTGGAGCTGGAGGGTCGCACCATCGTCGACACCATCAGCGACAACGCTGCGATGGGCGCGATGGTCGTCGGCGGCCGCCCGGTGCGCGTCGACGAACTCGACCTCACGTGGGCGAAGGCCCTGCTGTACCGCAACGAGACCATCGAGGATTCGGGTGTGGCCGGTGCCGTGCTCGGACACCCGGCACTCGGCGTCGTCTGGCTCGCCAACAAGCTCGCGCAGCACGGCCAGTCGCTCGAGGCCGGCGAGATCATCCTCGCCGGTTCGTTCACGAAGCCGATGTGGGTCGAGCGCGGCGACACCGTGCACGCCGACTACCACGAGCTGGGATCGGTGACATGCCGATTCATCTGAGCCTCCCAGAGACGCTGCGGGATCGCCTGGCGTCCGCAGGCCGCGCCCTCATCGGCCTGTGGGCCTCTGCCAGCAGCCCCGTCACCGCTGAGATCGTCGCCGGCAGCGGGTGCGACTGGGTGCTGCTCGACGCCGAGCACTCCCCCAACGGCCTCGAGTCGGTACTCGCCCAGCTCCATGCGATGTCGGCGTACCCGGTCGCACCCCTCGTGCGCGTGCCCTTCGGCGACACCGTGCTACTCAAGCAGTTCCTCGATCTCGGCGCGCAGAACCTGCTCGTGCCGATGGTCGATTCGGCCGAGCAAGCCGAGGAGATCGTGCGTGCGGTGCGGTACCCGCCGCGCGGAGTACGCGGCGTCGGCTCGGCTCTCGCCCGTTCGGCTCGCTGGAACCGGGTCGAGGGCTACCTCGGTCGAGCTGACGAGACCATCAGCTTGACCGTGCAGATCGAGTCGGCGGCGGCCGTCGCCGATGCCGAACGGATCCTCGCGGTGGACGGCGTCGACGCGATCTTCATCGGCCCGTCGGATCTCGCGGCGTCAATGGGGCTGCTCGGTCAGCAGAACCACCCCGACGTGGTCGCCGCGGTCCTCGCCACCATCGAGCGCGCCGTCGCTGCGGGCAAGCCCGCCGGCGTCAACGCATTCGTTCCGGAGGACGCGGAGCGCTACATCGCCGCCGGCGCTTCATTCGTCGCCGTAGGAGCAGACGTCGCGATCCTCGCCCGGCAGACCGAAGCACTGGTTGCTCGATTCGTCGGCGATGACGCGACGCCGCAGAGGGCGTCGTACTAATCCGACAGCGGCATGTGCCGCATGTGCGGAGTTTTCGAGTCGGCCCAGAGGGCGCCCTCGACAACCCGCACCAGATCGTATACGATTTCAGATACAACGAAGAAGTGAGGCCCCGATGACGTACGGAATCGAGCAACTCGGCATCGAGACGCCCGGCAAAGTCATTGCCGTGCACCTGAACTACCCGTCGCGCATCGCACAGCGAGGTCGCACCCCGGCACAGCCGTCGTACTTCCTCAAGCCCGCTTCGTCGCTTGCACCGACCGGCGGCACCGTCGAGCGCCCCGCGGGCACCGAGCTGCTGGCATTCGAAGGCGAGATCGCACTCGTCATCGGCGAGCAGGCCCGCAACGTCTCCCCCGAGCAGGGCTGGCAGCACGTCGCCGCGGTCACTGCCGCGAACGATCTCGGCCTGTACGACCTACGCGCTGCCGACAAGGGCTCGAACCTGCGCAACAAGGGTGGCGACGGGTTCACCCCGATCGGACCGCGCGCGATCTCGACGGCGGATATCGGGCAGGACGCCTGGCGCGTGCGCACCTGGGTCAACGGTGCACTCGTGCAGGAAGACACGAGCGATACACTCGCGTTCCCCTTCGGCCGACTGGTCGCCGACCTGTCGCAGCACCTCACGCTTGAGACCGGCGATGTAATCCTCACCGGCACTCCCGCGGGCTCCTCCGTGGTCGTTCCGGGCGACGTCGTCGAGGTCGAGGTCGACGCGCCGGCCGCGCCGGGCGCCCCGACCACGGGTCGCCTCTCGACCACCGTCACGCAGGGCACCACCGAGTTCGGCGACTTCGGCTCGAAGCCGCAGATCGACGACCTGCAGCGCATCGAAGCGTGGGGCGATGAGGCGGCGCACGCCGCCGCGGTCGCCGCCGGCCGCGCCACCCCGCTCGATGCCAACGCCCCAGCCGAGGCCCCACCTGCAGCACCCACGTTGACCGACGAGATTCGCGCGCAGCTCGACGGCGTCGCGGTCGCCACCGTCTCGGGGGCGCTCCGCAAGCGCGGATACGTCGACATCTTCATCGACGGCGTGCACCCGAACCACGAGGGCGACACGATCCTCGGCACCGCGAAGACCCTCCGCTTCATCCCGTTCCGCCCCGATCTCTTCAAGCAATATGGCGGTGGCTTCAACGCCCAGAAGCGCGCGTTTGACACGGTGAATCCCGGTGAGGTGCTCGTGGTCGAGGCGCGCGGCGTACCCGAGACCGGCACCGTCGGCGACGTGCTCGCGCTGCGCGCGCAGGTGCGCGGTGCCGCAGGCATTGTCACCGACGGCGGCGTGCGCGACTTCGCAGCGGTGCAAGCATTCGACATCCCCGTGTTCTCACAGGGGGCGCACCCCAGCGTGCTGGGGCGCCGCCACGTGCCGTGGGAGGTCGACGTCGCCGTCGCCTGCGGCGGTGCTGCCGTGCAGCCCGGCGACATCATCATGGGCGACCGCGACGGCGTCATCGTGATCCCGCCGTTCCTGCTCGCAGAGGTGGCCGCCGAGGCCGCCGCGCAAGAGGCCGCAGACGCGTGGGTCGCCGAGCAGGTCGCGGGCGGCGCCCCCGTCGACGGGCTCTTCCCGATGAACGCCGAGTGGCGGGCGAAGTACGACGCCCACGTCGCCAGCGATGCTCCGAAAGCGCAGGTCTGACCGTGGCTGCCGAATCCAAGTCCGAAATCGCCTACCGACTGATCCGCGAGCGCATCGATAGCGGCCAGTACGGCCCCGGATATCGCCTCGTGCTGGCCCCGATCGCGAACGAGCTCGACATGTCGGTGGTGCCCGTGCGCGAGGCGATCCGCCGCCTCGAAGCCGAGCAGCTCGTGACGTTCGAGCGCAACATCGGCGCCCAGGTGGCGCTGCTGAAGGAAACCGAGTATCAGCACACGATGGAGACCCTGGCGCTCGTCGAGGGTTCCGCGACCGCGCTGAGCGCCCCGACGTTGACCGCCGATCAGCTGCGCCGAGCCACCGAGGTCAATGAGCGCATGCGCAGCAGCCTCGAGCACTTCGACCCGCACTACTTCACGGAACTCAACCTCGAGTTCCACCGCGTGCTCTTCGAGACGTGCCCCAATCCGCACATCCTCGATCTCGTGCACCGCGGCTGGAACCGCATGCGCATGCTCCGCGATTCCTCATTCGGATTCGTTCCCGAGCGCGCGCACGAGTCCGTCGCCGAGCACGATCGCATCCTGCAGTTGCTTGCAGATCGTGCCCCCGCAATCGAGGTCGAGTTGGCGGCTCGCGAGCATCGACTCGCCACGCTGCACGCCGTACTCGAGCGCCAGCAGCAGCCGCACGCCTCGGCAGCGGATTCTGCGGCCTGAGCCGCACCCCTTCCCCAAAGACACCCCCTCATTCCGATTCCCTCCACCAGAAAGCGAGCGAACGCATGACGCACCAGAAGCCCGAAGGCCTGCCCGAGAAGATCCAGCTCTTCATCGACGGCGCATTCGTCGACGCCCTCGACGGCTCCGAGTTCGAGGTCATCGAACCCGTCTCGAACGAGGTCTACATCACGGCCGCCTCGGCGAGCGCGGCCGACGTCGATCTCGCGGTCGCCGCAGCGAAGCGCGCGTTCGACGAGGGCCCCTGGCCCACGCTGCTCCCCCGTGAGCGCTCGCGGATCCTGCACCGTGTCGCCGACATCGTCGAATCCCGCGACGATCAGCTTGCGCTGCTCGAGAGCTGGGACTCTGGCCTGCCCATCACCCAGGCGAAGGGCCAGGCACGACGCGCGGCCGAGAACTTCCGCTTCTTCGCTGATCTCATCGTCGCCGAGCACGACAACGTCACCAAGGTGCCCGGCCGTCAGATCAACTACGTGAATCGCAAGCCCAAGGGTGTCGCCGGCCTCATCACGCCGTGGAACGTGCCGTTCATGCAGGAGTCTTGGAAGCTGGCACCCGCCCTCGCGACGGGCAATACCGTGGTGCTGAAGCCCGCGAGTTACACGCCGCTCTCCGCCGCCCTGTGGCCCGAAATCTTCCGCGAGGCGGGCGTGCCCGATGGCGTCTTCAACCTCATCCTCGGTTCGGGCAGTGTCGCCGGCGATGCGCTGGTGAAGCACCCCGATGTGCCACTGATCTCGTTCACGGGCGACAGCTCAACGGGCGCGATGATCTCGACCAATGCCGCGCCGTTCTTGAAGGGCCTCTCGCTCGAGCTCGGCGGCAAGAGCCCCTCGGTCGTCTTCGCCGACGCCGACCTCGAAGAGGCACTCGACGCCACCGTGTTCAGCGTCTTCAGCCTGAACGGCGAACGCTGCACCGCGGGCTCGCGCGTGCTCGTCGAACGCTCGATCTACGACGATTTCGTGGCCCGGTATGCCGAGCGTGCGAAGAACATCGTCATCGGGCTGCCCTCCGACCCCGCCACCGAGGTCGGCGCACTCGTGCACCCGAGCCACTTCGAGAAGGTCATGAGCTACGTCGAGATCGGCAAGTCCGAGGGTCGCCTCCTCGCCGGCGGCGGTCGCCCCGAAGGGTTCCCCGAAGGCAATTACGTCGCCCCGACCGTGTTCGTGGACGTGAAGCCCGAAGCGCGCATCTTCCAGGAGGAGATCTTCGGCCCGGTCGTCGCCATCACGCCGTTCGATACCGACGAAGAGGCGCTGGCCCTCGCGAACGACACCAAGTACGGCCTGGCCGCCTACGTCTGGACGTCGAACCTGAAGCGCGCGCACAACTTCGCGCACGGCATCGAGTCGGGCATGGTCTGGCTGAACTCGAACAACGTGCGCGACCTGCGCACGCCGTTCGGCGGCGTGAAGGCTTCGGGCCTCGGCCGTGAGGGCGGGTACCGCTCCGTCGATTTCTACACGACGGCGCAGTCGATCCAGATCACGCTCAACGAGGCACACTCCCCCCGCTTCGGCGCGGGCAAGTAACCGCTCATTCTGCACGGAAGCACAAGGAAGCACCCCATGGCAAAGCTCAATGACGCCGACAAGCAGTCGGCAGGTTTCTGGGTCACCACAGAGGCCCCGATCCAGTCCGAGAACCCGATCCCGACGCCCACGTCGCCCGCGCCCGACATCCTGCGCTGCGCGTACATGGAGCTCATCGTCACCGACCTCGCCGCGTCGCGCGAGTTCTACGTCGACGTGCTCGGGCTGTACGTGACGACCGAGGACGATGAGGCGATCTACCTCCGCTCGACCGAGGAGTTCATTCACCACAACCTCATCCTGCGCAAGGGCCCGGTCGCGGCCGTCGCCGCGTTCTCGTACCGCGTGCGCACACCCGAAGACCTCGACCTCGCGGTCGCGTTCTACGAGGAGCTCGGTTGCGAAGTGCGTCGCAACCCCAACGGCTTCGTGACGGGCATCGGCGATTCGGTGCGGGTGGTCGACCCGCTCGGATTCCCCTACGAGTTCTTCTACCAGACCGAGCACACGGAGCGCATGTCCTGGCGCTACGACCTGCACATTCCGGGTGAGCTCGTGCGTCTCGATCACTTCAACCAGATCACGCCCGATGTGCCGCGCGCGGTCGGATTCATGCAGAACCTGGGCTTCCGTGTCACCGAGGACATCCAGGACCACGAGGGCACCGTCTACGCCGCGTGGATGCGCCGCAAGCCGACCGTGCACGACACCGCAATGACCGGTGGCGACGGCCCGCGCATGCACCACGTGTGCTTCGCGACGCACGAGAAGCACAACATCCTCGCGATCTGCGACAAGCTCGGTTCGCTGCGCCGTTCCGACAGCATCGAGCGCGGCCCGGGTCGCCACGGCGTCTCGAACGCGTTCTACCTCTACCTGCGCGATCCCGACGGTCACCGCGTCGAGGTGTACACGCAGGATTACTACACCGGTGACCCCGACAACCCCGTGGTCACCTGGGACGTGCACGACAACCAGCGACGCGACTGGTGGGGCAACCCGGTCGTGCCGTCCTGGTACACAGACGGCTCGCTCGTGCTCGACCTCGACGGCAACCCGCAGCCGGTCATTGCGCGCACCGACGACTCCGAGATGGCCGTGACCATCGGCGCCGACGGATTCTCGTACACCCGCGACGGTGACGAGCAGAAGGGCTTCAAGCTCGGCAACACGCTGTAAATTCTGCGGTTCGTTCGTGCAGGATCCGGGCCGGGGCGCGCATGCGCCCCGGCCCGCTGTCGTTGAGCGACTCACCGCCCACGACGCGTCATCGGTGCCGGCCCGGCGATCCCGCACTATCCATTTGGACAGCTTTGCGCGCATGTCCATGCCCCATGCGCTGACGGCATAGACCCCCGAAGGCCCGCTTTCTAGACTCGACCCATCAGCGGGCGCTGCATCGATGCGGCGCCCCATACCCCGCATCGGCACAGCCGCCACCCGCGAGAGGACCTCCCCGATGAGCGCATCGAGCCAGACACAGGCATCACCCCCGTCACCCACCGCCGAACACGACCCGGGCCTCAGCCGCCGCACCCTCGGCGTCCCCGCGATCACCCTCATGATCATCGCCGCCTCCGCACCGCTCACCGTGGTCGCCGGCGGCGTCACCACCTCGTTCGCGGTCACCGAATCGCTCGGCGTGCCCCTCGGGTTCCTGCTCATCGCCGTGATCTTGACGGTGTTCGCGGTCGGCTACACCGCGATGGGCCGACACATCACCAACGCCGGCGCGTTCTACGCCTACATCGCGCAGGGCCTCGCACGGCCCCTCGGCGTCGGCGCCTCACTCATCGCGCTCGTCTCGTACAACGCCATGCAGGTCGGCATCTACGGACTCTTCGGCTTCCAGCTCTCAATGTTCTTGGAGGCCAAGTTCGGGTTCGCGTCGCCGTGGTGGGTATGGATCCTGCTCTGCATCGTGGTCGTCGGCGTGCTCGGCGTGAACCGTGTCGACCTCTCGGCCAAGGTGCTCGGCGTGCTCGTCGGCCTCGAGTTCCTCGTCGTCATCATCTTCGACATCGTGTCGTTCGCCGCCGCCCCCGAGGGCGTCTCGACAGCCGCCCTCAACCCGAGCGCACTGTTCGGCCCGGCACTCGGCATCATCCTCGTGTTCGGCGTCGCCGCCTTCATGGGGTTCGAGGGCGCCGCCATCTACGGCGAAGAGGCGAAGGATCCGAAGCGCACCGTGCCCCGCGCAACCTACGCGGCGATCGCGATCATCGGCATCTTCTACGCGTTCAGCGCATGGGCGTTCTCCGTCGGCATCGGCCCCTCGGCGATCGTCGCCGCATCGCAGGAAGCGGGCCCCGACCTCATGTTCGTCTTCATGACCGACCAGACCGGCGTGATCTTCTCCGACATTATGACGCTGCTCTTCCTCACCAGCCTGTTCGCTTCGCTCCAGTCATTCCACAACGCCGTCGCGCGCTACTTCTTCTCGCTCGGCCGTGAGGGCGTGCTGCCCGCCTGGTTCGCGCGCACCTCGAAGGTCGGAGCCCCCTGGGCCGGATCAGTCGCGCAGACCGTCATCGCGATCGTCGTGGTCGTGGCGTTCATCTTGGGCGGCGAAGTCTTCGGCGGGGCCGACGCGCTCGGCGACTCGGCCTTCCTCTTCCCCGTGCTCACCATGTTCACCTGGCTCACCAACACCGGCGCCATGGGCCTCGTGCTGCTCATGGCGGTAACGGCCGCAGCCGTCATCGGCTACTTCGCGCGAAACCGCCGTGGTTTGAGCGTCTGGGTGACCGTCGTCGCCCCCGCAGTCTCCGGGGTTGCACTGCTCTGGGTGTTCATCATGATCCTGCAGAACTTCCCGCTCATGCTCGGCCAGACCGAACCCGACGCGACCACCTTCCTGCTGCCGGGCATCGTGTTCGCCGCAGCCATCGTGGGCATCGTGTGGGCACTCATCATGCGCGCTCGAGCGCCCCAGCAGTACGCACAGATCGGGCACGGCACCGAACCCGGCGCATACGGCACGCAGATCGTGGACGTCGTCGACGGCGACTAGACCCTCAAGCGAGGGCCTGGGGCACTCCGCGTGCCACCCCGCACACCGAATCGACGAAACGCATACAGTTCCTTCCCGGAGCTGTATGCGTTTCGTTGAATCGGTGTCTGAAGCGGAGGCGGCATGAGGCCGGCGCTGTAGCGCCGCCGCAGCCGAGCAAAAACGCGACGCGTTTTTGCTAGGCTGCGCCCTCAAACATGGAGGTGACGGAGCCGTCTTCGAAGACCTCGTGGATCGCCTTCGCGAGCAGCGGAGCGATCGAGAGCACCGTGAGCTTGTCGAAGCGCTTGTCCTCCGGTACCGGCAGGGTGTCGGTGACAACGACCTGATCGATGAAGTCCTGCGACAGGTGCTCGGTCGCACGGCCCGAAAAGATGGCGTGGGTGCAGGCAATGGTCACGCCGCGCGCACCGGCGGCCTTCAGTGCCTCGGCAGCCTTTGCGATCGTGCCACCGGTGTCGATCATGTCATCGACCACGACGCACCAGCGATCCTGCACGGTACCGACGATCTCGTGCACCGACACCTGGTTCGGCACCAGCGGATCACGGCGCTTGTGAATGATCGCGAGCGGCGCGTCGAGCTTGTCGCTCCACACGTCGGCGACGCGCACCCGGCCCATATCGGGCGAGACGACGGTGAGGTCGTCGCGCGCGATGGTCTTGCGGAAGTGATCGAGCAGCACCGGCATCGCGAACAGGTGATCGACCGGGCCGTCGAAGAAGCCCTGGATTTGCGGCGCGTGCAGGTCGACCGACATGATGCGGTCAGCGCCCGCGGCCTTGAAGAGGTCGGCGACGAGTCGGGCCGAGATGGGCTCGCGACCGCGACCCTTCTTATCTTGACGCGAATACGGGTAGAAGGGCGCCACCACGGTGATGCGCTTCGCGGACGCGCGCTTCAGCGCGTCGACCATGATGAGCTGCTCCATGAGCCACTCGTTGATGGGGTTCGTGTGCGACTGGATCACGAAGGCGTCCGAGCCGCGCACGCTCTCGTCGAAGCGGGCGTAGAGCTCGCCGTTCGCGAAGGTGCGGGCATCGGTCGGCACGAGTTCCGCACCGAGTTCGGCAGCGACCTGCTCCGCCAGCTCGGGATAGGCCCGGCCCGTGATCAGGACGAGCTTCTTCTGCCCGGCCATCTCAATATTGCTCATCGCTGCATGCTCCTCATCGGTGCTGAAAATTCCAATGCTCTTCGTTAGTTCTCGCGCTCAGCGGCGCGCTGCGCCGCCTCGGCGGTGCTCGTGCCCGCTCGGTTCTCGGCGACCCATCCGGAGATGTTGCGCTGAGGTGCCACATTCATCGCCAGCGAGCCCGCGGGTACGTTCTTGCGCACCACTGTTCCCGCTGCCGTGTATGTGCCGTCTTCAATGGTAACCGGCGCAATGAGCACGTTCTTCGACCCCACCCGCACGCCGTCGCCGACCTCTGCGCGGTGCTTCTGCACGCCGTCGTAGTTCGCGAAGATCGTGCCCGCACCGATGTTGCTGCCGGTGCCGATCGTCGCGTCGCCGACGTAGCTGAGGTGCGGCACCTTGCTGCCGTCACCGATCTGCGCGTTCTTGGTCTCGACGAACGCGCCGATCTTGCCACCGGCGCCGAGCTCGGTGCCGGGTCGGATGTATGCGAACGGGCCGACCTCGACGCCGGAGGAGAAGACCGCCAGTGTCGCCTCGCTGCGACGAATACGCGCGTCGACCCCGACCTCGCAGTCGACGAGCGTGGTGTCGGGGCCGATGATCGCCCCGGTCGCGATCGACGTGGCGCCCTGCAGGAACGTGCCCGGCAGCACCTCGACGTCGGGCTCGATCGACACATCCGCGTCGATCCACGTGCTGGTTGGATCTTGAATCGTGACGCCGGCTCGCTGGTGCGCGCGCACGATGCGGGCGTTCAGCTCGCGCCCGGCCTCGGCGAGCTGCGCGCGGTCGTTGACGCCCGCGATGGTCCAGGGGTCGTCCGTGGCGACCGCCTCGACCGAACCGCCGGTCGCGAGAATGCTGGCCGCGGCGTCGGTGAGGTACTTCTCCCCCTGCGCGTTGTTCGTGTCGATCCCTGCAAGCGCGGTTTCGAGCGCGCGCCGTGCGAAGACGTAGATGCCTCCGTTAATCTCGGTGACTCGGCGTTGCGCGTCGTCAGCATCCTTTTCTTCGACGATGCCGAGCACCGAACCCGCCGGGTCGCGAAGGATGCGCCCGAGGCCGGTCGGGTTGTCGAAGATCGCCGACAGCAGCGTCATGGCGCGGCCCTCGCCGAGGTGCCCGCTGACGAGCCCGTCGAGCGTGGCGGTGTCGATGAGCGGCGCGTCGCCCGAGAGCACGACGACGGAGCCTTCGAAGTCAGCCGGGAGCGCGGCCAGCGCCTGCTCGACGGCACGACCGGTGCCCGGGATCTCGTCTTGGTCGACGATGACGGTGTCGGGAGCGTGATCCAGGATGGCAGCGGACACCCGGTCGCGGTCGTGTCGCACCACGGCGACGACCTGCGACGGCTGCAGACCGGCTGCGGCATCGAGCACGTGGGCGATGAGCGAACGCCCACCGATACGGTGCAGCACTTTCGGAAGCGAGGACTTCATGCGGGTACCCTGACCCGCTGCGAGAATGACGACCGCGACGTGCTCTGCCATGTTGTCCTTTCGTCGACCGACGGAACTCCCCTGACGCGATGCGCCGTGCGGAGCGAGAACCGACCGAGCTCGTCGACCGCTTCCGTTCCGCCTCCAGGATTCGAACCTAGACCGAACAGCTCCAAAGGCTGTCGTGCTGCCATTACACTAAGGCGGACCGTGCCGGATTCGGCACGCGTACTAGTCTGCCACGGCTCGCGGCTGAGAAGTGCCACCGCGAGTCGCGCTTCGCCCCAGATTCATCAGATAATGGAGGGATGAAGCACGAGGACGAGGTCGACCGGATCATCTCTGATTGGGAAGCCGCCCGCCCTGATCTCGACTTCGCCCCACTGGCCATCTTCTCGCGCATGTGGCGTGTCACGAAGCACATCGACCGCGCGCGTGCGCACGCGTTCGAACGTTCGGGCCTGATGTCGTGGGAATTCGATGTGCTTGCGGCGCTGCGTCGCAGCGGCGAACCGTTCCGACTCAGCCCGAAGCTGCTCGGGCAGCAGACGATGGTCTCCAGCGGCACCATGACCAATCGCATCGACCGCATGGCCGAGCGCGAGCTAGTGCGTCGCCTGACCGACCCCAACGACGGGCGCGGCGTGCTCGTGGAGATGATGCCCCAGGGGCTGACGCTCGTCGACGCCGCGATCACCCGCCTCACCGATTCCGAGGAGCGTCTCCTCGATGGCATTCCCCGGTCTGAGCGGGATCGCCTCGGCGTGTTGCTACGACGTCTCGCCTTGAGCGTCGATCGCTACGTTCCGGTGTCCGAGCCCCTCGAAGGGGCGGACCGCACCGTCGAAAGGGCCGACACGGAGTAGCGCGCGCACGGATCAGCGCGTCAGGATCAGCGCCCACGGAGGAGCGCACACACTGAGGCCCGACCCCGAGCGTGCTCGGTGCCGGGCCTCAGTTGTCGAACTACTTCACCTTCTGGGTGGCGGTCGCCGTCTTGGCATTGGTGTTGCCGTCGCCGACGAACTGGGCAGTCACCTTGGTGTTCGCCTTCAGCGCCTTCGGGGCCTTCACGGTGAGCACACCGCGCTTGGCCGCGGCGAGCGAAACGGTCTGCTTCGCGGAGCCGAACAACACCGTTACCTTGCCGGTCGGGTACGCGCCGTTGTCGAGCTTGCCGAACGCGATGGTGACCGACGGACGCGTGCCCTTCTTCGCCGTCTTCGTGGTGATCTTCGCCGACTTCACCGACGCCTTCACCACCTGCACGGTGCCAGGCGTGGTGCGCTTCGCCGAATCCGCGTAGGTATCGTCGCCGAGGTACTGCGCCGTGATGCGGTAGCCGCCGACGGAGAACTTCGGCAGCTTCAGCGTGGCAACACCGTTCGCGCCGACTGCGGCGGTGCCGAGATCGCGCGCACCCGAGGTGAAGAGCACCGTTCCGGCCGCAGCACCCGAGACCGTCACGGACGCCGTGGGCTGCACGCCGTAGACGACCTTGGTCGCGCTCAAGCGCACGGTCGACAGGTACACGGGGGCATGCGACACGGTGACGCGCTTCGCCTTGGAGGTCGCCGCGTCGTATCGGGTGTCACCCGCGTAGACCGCGGTCAGCTGGTAGCTGGTGGCGACGGGCGGCGTGGTGGTGAGGGTCGCGACTCCGCCGGAGACCGGTGCCGTGCCAAGGCTCTGCGATCCGGCACGGAATTCAACTTCTCCGGTAGCGTCTGCCGGAACCGTCGCGGTGAAGTCGAACGCATCGAGCGCCGTTCCGGTGAGATCACCCGACACCGACACTGCGGGCGCGATCTTCGCGATCTCGACGGGCAGCTCGGCCGTGGCATCGGCGAACGCTCCGCTCGCGTCGTGGAACGTCGCCGCAGCGGTGAAGGATCCACCGGCCGTGAAGGCAGCGCTCGCACAGGTGGCGGTCGCGTCGGCAACGGGAACCGCCTCGCAGCCGGGCACGGCGACGCCGTCGAGGGTGAATGAGACCGTGCCGACCACGGCGCCCGCACCCGCGCGCGCCGCGGTCTTCGCGGTGAGCGCGCCACCGTTCGCAACGGAGAGCTCGGTGCTTTCGAGCGTCAGCGAGGTCTTCGCGGCGCCGAGCAGGTACACGGCGGCGTAGTCGGTGCCGTTCGCGCCGCCGACGAGGTCGGGGACGCCGTTGCCGTCGAAGTCGGAGACGGTGCCGACCGAGCGGCCGAGCTGCGCTCCGGCAGTCGCGCCGTCGATGCGGATCCCGGTAGTCGCGTCGAGCGCGGCGGCCGAGAGCGTGCCCGAGAACGCGGGCTGCCCGTAGATCACGTAGAGCGCACCGGCGTTCGAGCCCGCGGAATCCTGACCCCAGGCCCCGAGCACGACCTCGCCGACGCCGTCGCCCGAGAGGTCGGCGATGCCGGCCGCCGACCACCCGAACTTGTCGTTGTCGACGGCGCCTTCGATCCAATAGCCGCGCGGGGCGGCGGTCGTCACGCAGACACCGGTGGTGTTCACCGATTCATCGGCGCACTGGTAGACCGCGTTCTGCGCGGCTCCGGGCGTCGTGAAGACGGTCTGCGTCGACGCCGAGCCGTACACGACCGCGGCGGCTCCGGCGCGCGGACCGGTCGCAGCGTTCGATACGCCGTCGCCGCCGACGACGAAGTCAGCCAGGCCGTCGCCGTTGATATCGCCGAGAGCGGCGACCGAGGTACCGAGGCGATCGCGCCCGCGCTGCGGGCCGTACACGGCGAACCCGTGCTCACCGAGCGCCCCGGCATCGAGGTGCTGGGGCGTCGCCGAGCCGAAGATCGCGTACGCGGCACCCGCGACCGGCGAGGCGCTCCCCCACGGGGTGGCCGCGTAGCTGCCGATCACCAGATCGGCGAGGCCGTCACCGTTGATGTCGCCGACGCTCTCCGCTGAGATGATCTGGCCCGCACGACCGTCGATGGTCTGGAGCACGCGCCCCGCCGATTCCGGCGCGGCGACGTCGAGCGTCGACACGTTCTCGGATCCGGCGATCACCCAGACGCGGCCGATGTTCGCGACCGCGGGCGTTCCCGCCGTCGCATCCGCCGGGCGATCGTAGAGGTTGTCGACGATCGCGAAATCGGCCAAGCCGTCACCGTTGACATCACCGAGCCCGGTCACCGCGTAGCCGAAGTTCGCGCTGCCACCCGGGGCGCTGTTCTCAGCAACCGCCGCCGTGTTCGTGATCTCGAAGCCACGCGTACCGAGCGAGTCGACATCGACCGGCTCGAAATCGTGTGCGCCGAGGATCACCCAGGCGCGCTGCGTACGGTTCGATCCGATGAGCAGATCGTCGATGCCGTCGCCGTTCACATCGTTCAGGCACGACACGCTTTGACCTGCAAACGCGTTGGCGGTGTTTGGGCCGTCGATGCGCACCGCGCCCACGGCGCCGCCGGTGCCGATCGGGCCGCCGACGGGGTTCTCCCTCCCGAGCAGTACGTACGCCGCCCCGGCATTCTTTGTGGTGCCACGCGCCCACCACCAGTCGCCTACGATCGCGTCGTCGACGCCATCGCCGTTCACGTCGCACGACGTGCGGCTCGCCGCGTATCCAAGGTCGCCGCCGGCTTCGCCGGTCCAGCGCACCTCCGACACGTGCGGGGTGGCGACGGGTGCGTCGGCGAACGCCGGCGCTGCCGCCACCGTCGGAACGACGAGCGTCGCCCCGATCAGTGCGATCGCGGCGGCCGAGCCGGCCGCGATCCTCCCGAATGTGCTCTTCACTGCGGTCCTTTCGATCTGCCGAGGGCAGGGGTGTGCAGACCGAGCGTGCTCGGTCTGATCCGACGGCTGCGGGCGGCGCCCGCGCCGAATCAGTTGGGTGCGTGCACCCCGTTGCCGAGACCGAAGTCGGCCTTGGCGTCGAACTTCTGACGGGCGAGCTGCACGGTGCCGAGCACGCTGCCCGGGTGAATCAGCTGCGGCACCGACCCGACGGTGGGTTTCGCCTGCGCGTTGCCGCCATAGGGATCGGTGTACACGATGCCCGACGCGGTCCCCGGATCCGAGAGCTGCAGATCGGCGAGGTAGAAGTCGCGCTGCGCGCCATCGAATGGGGATCGCGGATCGCGGTAGTCGAAGCGCTCCTGCGCCGCGAGCCCGGCCCAGAGGTAGTCGGTGGGCGCACCCTCGGTGAGCCAGGCCAGATCGAGCGGGCGGCTAATGCCGTTGACCGTCGCGGAGCTCGTGCGGGAGTCGTAGATGCGACTCGGGTTGCGGATCCCGAACCACGGATCGAAGTGCGCCAGCACCGCACCGTCGGCGCTCGTAATCGTGTTCTCCCCCTGCCAAAGCTCGTACAGCGACCAGTCGGTGGGGTTCGCTGCGACGCACTGCTGCGTCGGGATGATGCGCTTGCCGCCGTCGCCCGCCGGCAGGGTGCTGCCGACCGTGGCGATCGGGATCTCGGTCGCGCACGTCGAGAACATCTCGTTCGCGTTGCCGAACCGGGAGAGCATCGAGGTGATGATCTCGGTGCCGTCGGTGCACTTCGCGGCGTAGAGGATCTCGTGGGCGTTGTTCGACGTGGCGTCGGGCGACCAGCTGCCCTGGTGCTGCTTGATGAGGAAGTCGCAGGTGAGCTGCGAGCCGTCGGCGAGCTTCAGCCAGTTGCGGTTCGCATCGAGCATCTTCACGTTGTTGGCGACGAACACCTTGTGCCCGCCATTGTCTTCGTGCCGCATCGACATGTCGCCGTGCTCGTGCACGTAGTTGTCGAGCTCTTCGCTGGTGTACCCGAACGGCAGTCCGGTGGGCTCGCCGTCGACCAGATCATCCGGGGCGTACCATGCGGCGACCCAGTCGATGATGTCGGAGGTGGCGGGGTCGGCGCCGTGTTCGTGCCCGAACGTGCACAGCTGCCCGGTGGCGGGATCGGTGACCTGCGCCGGGTGCCAGGTCGGGTAGTACTTCCCATCGGGGCCGAGCACGCGATACGACGCATGGAGTTCGGCCGGGCACGTGTCGAACTCCGTGGGAGTCCAGTTGCGTTCGACGTAGGCCTTCGAGAAGCCACGCTCCGGATCGGGCTCAGGTTCGGGCTCGGGTGTCGGCTTCGTCAGGGTCACGGAGGTCGTCGCCGACACCGGCTCCGGGCTCGTCTCGGCGATCACGACCCGCTGGGCGGTCTCACCGGCGGCGAGCGCGTCGACCACCGTCTGCGACAGGGTGAACGTGATCGCCTTCGCGCCTGACTTCGCACTGACCTTCTGAGTGGCCGCCGTCTTGCCGCCGATCTGAAGCTGCACACTGGCGGCGCACCCGGCGGATGCCGCGCAGCGCAGCGCGACCGGAACCGTGCGATCGGCGCCCACCGCGATGGACTTCTGCGTGACGGTGAGCTGCGGAGTCGCCGGCTTCACCGTGGCTTTCGCGGAGAACTTCGCCGCGCTCGGCTTCTCCGCGGTGCCGCTGACCGTCAGCGTGGCCTGCTTCTTCACGCTAAAGGTGCGGTACTGGGCGGCGGTCAGCGTCCAGTTCAGCAGCTTGCTCGACCGCTTCGCGACGCTGTACGACATCGTCTTCGAGCCACCGGTGCTCAGCACGAGCTTCACCGACCCCGAGCAGGTCTTCGACGATGCGCACGCGACCGACACGGTGACCACGCGGTCCGTGCCCACGGCAGCGGTGACTTTCGCCTGCTGGGCGGCAGCAGCTGACGCGGGTGCCGGTGCCGCGCCAAGGCCGATCGAAGCGATCAAGCTGCCGCAGAGCGCCGCGACCGCCAGGGTGTGTCGCCGGTTTCGGGCTCGCTCGTGGGTGTGGCGTCGCTGGCGCATGCGTCCTCGTTCTCAGAAATGAACTCGGCCATTCAGCGGACGCGAGCGCCTCATCATATCTATATGAGGATCACCTGAACAACATCTGATGTAAGGATGCATGCGTCGCAGCGCCGGGCAGCGCCCCGGAGTTACTCCCCGGCGACGTCCCCCTGCAGCGCCGGGGCGGACTCCGGCGCCCGACGAAGCGTGCCGCCGCCACCCGCCTCGAACGCTCCCGCGAAGGCCAAGAGCTCCGGGTCAGCGTAGGCGCGGCCGGCGAACGTCAGACCCACGGGCATACCGATATCGCTCATCAGTCCCATTGCGACCGTGACCGTGGGGATGCCCAGGTGCCGCAGTGCGTAGTTGCCGTTCGAGAAGAACACGCCGTTTGCCCAGGCTCGATCGGCCGCCGCCTGATCGACATCAGCATTCTGCGCCCCCACGTCGGCGTTCGCCGGGAACACCACGCCGTCATAGCCTTCAGCGGTCAGCCACGACTCGAACAGCTCCTCGCGCAGCCGCACCAGCGCGCGCAGCCCGTCCGCGAAGTCGGCGCGATCGCGGGGGTCGGAGATGCCCTCCCGCGCCATGGCGACGGTCGCACGGTACCGGTTCTCGTAGTCGTCGACTTCTTCGTAGCGGTCGGGCAGCGCCCCCGGGGGCTGCGGGAAGATGGTGTCGGGGTCGACGACGCCCAGGTTCGGGATGGACGGGTCACCATTGGCTCGCAGGAAATCGTCCCAGCCGAAGGCGAGGAAGTGGTTGAATTCCGTGTCCATCCATCCTTCAGGCAGCACGCCGAGCGCTCTGACGTTCTCTTGCCCCGGGCGGTCGCCCTCGTACTGCTCGATCAACGGGAAGTCGGTGACGACGACCTCGGCGCCGAGCGCCTCGAGTCGCGCACGAGCGGCCGCGAAGAGCACGAGCACTGAGGGGCGCACCTCGATCGGGAAGTTCGGGTCCTCGCCGAGGTACATGCGGGGCACCGCAAAACGCTTGCCGCGCAGGGCATCGGGATCTTGCACATCGAGGTAGCTCGCAGGCCGATGCGCACTCGGCGCCGGCAGCGCGATCACCTGCTGATTGCGCCAGAAATCACCACGGGTGTTCGCGTCGTCGTGCACGAGCACGTCGAGCACCCGGAGCATGTCGGGCATCGAGCGGGTGTGCGGCACCACGACGTCGCGGGCGGGAAACAGCGGCCAGTTGCCGCGAATGCTGAGCACACCCCAGGACGGCGTGTAAGCGCACAGGCCATTGTTGGATGCGGGGCTGCGCCCCGACGACACCGTCTCCTCCCCCATGCCGAAGACCGCGAGGTTCGCCGCGGTCGATACTCCGGACCCGTTCGACGATCCGGATGCGTAGGCAGCGGCGAGGAAATCGCGGTTGTAGGGGCTCTCGGCGCGGCCGTAGACCCCGCGCTGCATGCCTCCGTCGGCCATCGGCGGCATATTCGTCTTGCCGATCAGCACCGCGCCGGCTTCGCGCAACTGGGCGACGGAGAACGCATCCCATTGCGCGACGAGGTGCTCGAAGGCCGGTGATCCCGACGCCACCGTGAGCCCCTGCACCATGTACGAGTCCTTGACCGTGAACGGCACGCCCTCGAGCGGACGCGCGGTGCCGTCGCGCCAGCGGCGATCGGACTCGGCCGCCTGGGCCAGAGCGTCAGGGTTGTCGACGACGATGGCGTGCAGGCCGTCGGTGCCGCGATCGTAGGCTTCGATGCGCGCCAGATAGCGCTCAGTCAGCCAGGTGCTCGTAATGTCGCCGCGCTGGAATGCGGCGAGCACCTCTTCGATCGTGGCCTCGATGATCTGGAACGGTGCGGCGGAGTCGCCCATGGGAACCTCAATTCTGTGCAGCGGTGCGCAGCCTCGCGCGCTTGCTCGACGGATACCCGTGCGCGTATCCTGAAAACAGTTTCAGTTCTGACGCGTTCTCTGTCAAGCGGGCACGCGAAACCGAAGGGATCGCATGGCCAACGACGCACGCGACCGCATTCTCGACGCCTGTGAGCGCGTTATCGCACGCGCCGGCATTCGCGGCTTCCGCATGCAGGACGTCGCGGGTGAAGCCGGGGTATCGATCGGCCTCCTCGCATATCACTTCGGCGATCGCGACGGACTGCTGCGAGCCGCGCTCGACCACGTCACCGCCGGTGCAGTTGGGCGTGCCGCCGAGAGCTCGGCCGATGCGCCGGCCGCCGAGCGACTCGCCGCTCTGCTGTGCTCGGAGTTCGGCGAAGACCCGGCAATTCGCGCCGGCTCGATCGCGTGGAACGAGCTCCGCGCACTCGCCGTGTTCGAGCCCGTACAGGCGTTAGCCGTTGCGCAGTCGACCGCGGCCTGGCAGCGTACGGTCGCCGAGCTCGTGCGCGAGGCGGCGCGGGATCGCGGCATCCCAGGCGATCCCGACGCCGTCGCACTGCTCCTCACCGCACTCGTCGAGGGGCTCTCGGGGCGCTGGTTGACGGGTCAGATCGATGCCCGGGCCGCGCAGAGCGCTGTGCGCGACGCCCTGCAGCACTCCGGCTTCTAGCCGCGATTCATCGCAGATCGGCCGTCGCTCGCTCGAACACCTCGCCGAGCCACCCGACCGCCGGCGGCACGGGCCCGCGTCGCGTCACGAACGATACGCGACGCTCCCCCAGATCTTGCACGGCCGGGCGGAGCACCACGTCGAAGTCCGCGTCGACGGCCGCGTCGGTGGTGAGCGCCGCGCCGAGCCCCTCGGCGACCAGGCCGTGAATCATGTAGAGGTCGTCGGTGCGCATGAGCACGCGCATCGGCAGCCCGAGCGCCTGGTGCACCCGTCGCAGCACGCGGTCCGAGGCCTCGTCGTCGCTGCGACTGCATACCCAGGCCGTGTCGCCGAGTTCGGCGAAGTCGATCACGTCGGCCGCAGCCCACGCGCTCTCGCGCCCGACGAGCACGCGGTACGGTTCGGAGAAGAGGGAGCGCTGCACGAGATCGGTCCCTTCAAAGCCGGGTTCGGTCGAGACGTGGTAGATCAGCCCGGCGTGCACCTCCCCGGTGCGCACCATGCGCACCACCTCCGTCGGCTCAGCCTCCACGACTTCGACCCGCACGTTCGACCGGCGCTGCAACTCGGAAACCGCTGCCGGAATCAGCCGAGATCCCATCGACGAGAAGCTCCCGACGCGCAGGGTCACCGTGCCCGCGTCGCGCAACTCGGCGACGCTGCGTTCGGCGCGCGCGATGCGCGTCAGCACGGGGGCCACCTCGTCGGCGAAGTGGGCGCCGAGTTCGGTGAGCCGTGCTCCCAGCCGGTCGCGCACGACGAGTTGCGTGCCGAGGTGCGCCTCGAGCCCGCGCAGGTGGTGCGTCACCGTCGGCACCCCGTATTGGAGCGCGTCGGCCGCGCGGGTCAGGCTTCCCGCTTCGCGGATCGCGAGCAGGACGCGCAGTTGCTGCAGGGTGATCATGTCATAGAGGGTATGTCACAAACGGCGAATACTTGATATTCCGCAGGGGCTCACGGCTGCCTATCGTGGGGACGTGCTCGATTCACCCCGCCGCGCGGACGCGGCCCTCGCCCCAGTCTCTGCTCAACAGTTCGAGACGCCGTATGTCGATGCGCTGCGGTCACTCGCCGCAGAGCCCTGGCAGCGACTGCACGTGCCCGCGCACCACGGTGTCGCCGGCAACGCGCCCGGCATCGATGCGCTCGTCGGTGCCGACGCGGTCGCCCTCGACTTTCCCATGCTGTTCAGCGGAGTCGACCAGCGCACGTGGCGCCTCACGACTCCGGGCCGGGTCACCCCGCTCATGCGTGCGCAGCAGCTGGCCGCCGAGGCCTGGGGTGCGAGTCGCACGTGGTTCATCACCAACGGCGCCTCCGGCGGCAATCACGTCGCGACCACCGTGGCGCGAGGACTCGGCCGTGAGACGGTGATGCAGCGCAGCGTCCACTCGAGCGTGATCGACGGGGCCACGCACGTCGGGCTCGATCCGCACTTCGTCTATGGGTCGGTCGACGCCGGGCTCGGCGCCTCGCACGGCGTGACCGCTGCGCAGATCTCTGAGGCCCTCGACGCGCACCCCGAGAGCGCTTCGGTCTACGTCGTCTCGCCCAGCTACTTCGGCGCGGTCGCCGATATCGCGGCAATCGCCCGCGTGGCGCACGACCACGGTGTGCCGCTCATCGTCGACGAAGCGTGGGGATCTCACTTCGGCATGCACCCGGACCTCCCGGTGAATGCGGCCCGCCTCGGCGCCGACCTCGTGATCTCGAGCACGCACAAAGCGGCAGGATCGCTGACGCAGTCGGCGATGATCCAGCTCGGGCACGGACCGTTCGCCGCCCAGCTCGAATCGCTCGTCGACCGCGTGGTCCGTTCGTTCCAGTCGACCTCGACCAGCGCCCTGCTGCTCGCCTCGCTTGACGAGGCCCGCAAGCACATCGCCACGCGCCCGGACCTCATCGGCCGTTCGCTGCGCTCCGCCGAGCGCATCCGCACCGCGATCCGCGAGGATCGTCGCTATCGCGACGCGACGCCCGACGTGCTCGATCGCGCGGA
This sequence comes from Leucobacter musarum subsp. musarum, assembly GCF_001273845.1. Classification (GTDB taxonomy): domain Bacteria; phylum Actinomycetota; class Actinomycetes; order Actinomycetales; family Microbacteriaceae; genus Leucobacter; species Leucobacter musarum. The sequence goes on along the minus strand of NZ_JHBW01000065.1, from coordinate 346,196 downwards.
TGCCATCGCGAACGACCCGTTCAAGATCGCGATCGATACGCGCGGTGCGGGCATCACCGGAGGCGAGGCGCACCATCTGCTGCTGCGCGACCACCGCATCTACTGCGAGCTCTCGACCCCGTCGGCCCTGCTCGCGCTGATCGGCGCGACGTCGAACATCGATGCCGACCGATTCCTCGATGCGCTGCAGCAGCTGCCCGAGGCCGAGGTCGAGCCGGAGCGTCCGATCGCGTTGCCAGCCGCCTGTGAGCGGGCGATCGGGTTGGGCGAGGCATTCTTCAGCGATGTCGAGGTCGTCAGCGCGATCGATGCCGTCGGCCGCGTCTCCGCCGACGCGCTTGCGGCGTACCCGCCCGGAGTCCCCAATGTGCTGCCCGGCGAGGTGCTGTCGGCCGAGGTCGTCGCGTTCCTCCGCGCCACCGCCGCGAGCCCGGCAGGGTATGTTCGAGGATCGGTCGACGCTGCCCTCGAAACGTTCCGCGTGGTCGTCTGACGCCCGCGCGTTCATCTCCCCACCACCACACCAGTCGGCATCCGGCCGACGCACGAAGGAGTGTCATGACCAGTACGCACACGGGAACGCCGCAGTCCCCCGGAGGGTCGGCAGCCGCCGAAGAGCCTGATGGCGGCATGCAGCGCGGCCTGAAGAACCGCCACCTCCAGCTCATCGCCATCGGCGGTTCGATCGGCACCGGCCTCTTCCTCGGTTCCGGCAAGCTGATCAGTGTGTCGGGCCCCTCGATCATCCTGGTCTACTTGGTGATCGGCTTCTTCGTCTTCTTCATCATGCGGGCCCTGGGCGAGCTGCTGCTCTCGAACCTGCACTACAAGACCTTCGGCGACATCGCGAAAGACATGCTGGGGCCGTGGGCCGGGTTCTTCGTCTCGTGGAACTACTGGTTCTCCTGGGTGATCGCCTGCGTCGCCGACATCGTCGCGATCACCGCCTACGTGCAGTGGTTCAACCCCCACATTCCGGCGTGGGTGCCCGCCCTCATCACGGCACTCGTGCTCACCGTGCTCAATCTGCAGCCGGTCAAATTCTTCGGCGAGACGGAGTTCTGGTTCGCGATCGTGAAGATCGTGGCGATCCTCGGTCTCATCGTGGTCGGCATCATCCTTATGGCGACGCAGTTCACCTCGCCCGACGGCACGACGACGTCGGTGACGAATCTCTGGACGCACGGCGGCCTCTTCCCGATGGGTGCGAGCGGCTTCGTGCTGGGCTTCCAGATGGGCATCTTCTCGTTCATCGGCGTCGAGCTCGTCGGCACCGCCGCCGCCGAGACCCAGAGCCCGCGAAAGACGCTGCCGAAGGCGATCAATTCGATCGTCGTGCGCATTCTCATCTTCTACATCGGCGCCCTCGTCGTCATCATGTCGGTCACGCCCTGGGACGAGATCTCGCCCGACAAAAGCCCCTTCGTCGCCACCCTCGCCACGGCCGGATTCGGACTCGCGGCGGTCGTGATCCAACTCGTGGTGCTCACCTCGGCGGCGTCGAGCGCGAACTCCGGCTTGTATTCGGGTACGCGCATGCTCTTCGGTCTCGCCAAAGACGGCCATGCTCCCCGAAAGTTCGCGCTGACCGATCGACACGGTGTGCCGCGGCGCTCGGTGTTCTTCACCTGCGTCTTCCTCTTCGCGGCGATTCCCCTGCTCTTCGCCGGCGACGGCGTGATCGCGGCCTTCACGTTCGTCTCCTCGATGTGTGCGACGCTCATCCTGTTCACCTGGGGGTCGATCGTCGTGAGCTACATCGTGTATCGCAAGCGCCACCCGGATCGCCACGCGACCTCGGTGTTCAAGATGCCGCTGTCGCGCGTCGCCCCGTGGCTGGTGCTCGGATTCTTCGTGTTCATCGCGGGCACGCTGCTCTACGGCGCCGACACACGGGCCTCGATTCTCGCCGCCCCCGTCTGGTTTATTCTGCTCACCGTGCTGTGGCAATTGCGCAAGCGCCGCCTGATCAAGGAGGGGCGCCCGCTCACCGGGGCGATCCCGACCGTCGCGCACCCGCTCGACGACGAGTAACCCTCCCGGGGCTCGCCGGCAACACGGCGTCATCTCGGCGAGCCCCGGGAATACCCGCCACCCGTGCGCGTTGTATCGCACATGGTTGAAACTTCACACACCACGATCGACGCGTCCCCGGCTGCCTCTGTGCGCACCCGCGTACGCATCCCCCTGCGCTTCCCCGACGACTACGCGACCACCGCAGACGTCTTCACCTTCACCGACCTCGTCGACGGAAAAGAGCACCTGCTGCTCGGGCTCGGCGACTGGGAGGCAGCGCTTGCCACCGGAGTCGCCGCAGCCGGTGCGGAATCCGCTGAGGCAGATGCCCCGCTCGTGCGCCTGCACAGCGAGTGCCTCACCGGCGACGTCTTCGGTTCAGAGCGCTGCGACTGCGGCCCGCAGCTGCGCGAAGCCGTCGAACGCATCGCCGAGCAGGGAGGCTTCCTGCTCTACCTGCGGCAAGAGGGCCGCGGCATCGGCCTCTACGCCAAGCTCGACGCCTACGCGCTGCAAGATTCGGGCCTCGACACCTACGAGGCGAACGTCGCGCTCGGCCGCGGCGAAGACGAGCGCGATTACACCTCGGCCGCGCAGATGCTGCGGGCCGTCGGCGCCGAGCGCATCCGCCTACTCAGCAACAACCCCGACAAGGCCGAGCAGCTCAGCGCGCTCGGCATCGAGGTCGCGGGCCGCGTTCCCACCTCGGTGCACCTCTCCGGGTTCAACCGCAAGTACCTCGAATCGAAGCGCGATCACACCGCGCACACGATCGACCTCACCGCGGCGTGAGCAGCGGGAGCTCTGCCGACGCGGGCGGCACGCAGCCACCTGCCCGGACAATGCCGAGCGTCGACGACGTCGGGCGATCCGGCACCGAACGGCGCCTCGCCGACGCCGAGATGGCCGCGTGGCTGCCCCTGATCCGCGTAGCGCAGCTGCTGCCTCAGGCACTCGATCGCACCCTCCGCGATGAGGCGGGCATCAATCACGCCCGTTACGCGATTCTGGTGATGCTCGCCCGCCCGACCGACGAGCAGCCCTCGATGTCTGAGCTCGCCCGCATCGCCGGGCTCAGCCGTTCGCGCCTGAGCCACGCGATCGATGCGCTGGTCGAGCGCGGGTGGGTCGAGCGCTCGAGCTGCGGCGCAGACCGCCGCGCACGCTCGGCGCACCTCACGAGCGCGGGGCTCGAGGCGCTGCGCGACGCAGCGCCCGCGCACGTCGCGCAGATCCGCGAACTCGTGCTCGGCCCGCTCGACGCCGCCGAGCAGCAGCAGCTCGCCGTGTTGCTCGGCAAGCTGCTGCCCGGCATTGAGCGCGCCCTGTAGCGGGCTCAGGCGAACGCCGAGATACCCGTGATGTCGCGACCGATGATCAGAGCTTGCACCGTCTCCGTGCCCTCGTAAGTGTGCAGTGCTTCGATATCGGCGAAGTGCCGCGCCACGCGGTTCTCGAGCAGGATGCCGTTGCCGCCGAGCAGATCACGCGCGTTGCGGGCCAGGTCGCGCGCCGTGCGCGTCGCCGTGTACTTGCCGAGTGAGGCGCCCGGGCCGGTGAGTTCTCCGCGTTCCTCGGCGCGCGTGAGCTGCATGAGCAGCGTCTGCAGCGAGGTCAACGCGCTCAGCATCTCGGAGAGGCGTGCCTGCACGATCTGCGAGGCCGCGAGCGAGCGCCCGAACTGCACGCGCTGCTGCGCGTAGTGCACCGCCGTCTCGTACACCGCGGTGGCCTGGCCGAGTGCGCCCCACGCGACCCCGAGTCGGGTCGCCTGCAGCACCCGCGCGGTGTCTTTGAAGCTGTTCGCGCCCGGCAGCTTCGCGCTCGCCGGCACCTGCACGCCGTCGAGCTCGATGTGCGCCTGCCAGATCGCGCGCAGCGACACCTTCTGCTCGATGGTGCGCGCGCGATAGCCCGCACTGTCTTGCGGCACGAGGAATCCCTGCACCTGCCCGTCGTCACCGCGCGCCCAGACGACGGACACCTGCCCGACGCTGCCCGAACCGATCCACTTCTTGTGCCCGGTGATGCGGTAGCCCTCACCATCGGCCTCGGCTCGCGTCTCCAGACTCACCGAGTCGGAGCCGTGCGTCGGCTCCGTCAGCGCGAACGCCCCGAGTTTCGTGCCGCGGGCGAGCGGTTCGCCCCAGCGCTCGCGCTGCTCCTCGGACCCGCAGTACGCGATCGAACGGAGCGCCAGACCACCCTGCACGCCGACGATGGTCGCGATCGACCCGTCGCCGCGAGAGAGCTCCATCATCGTGAGACTGGCGGCGAGCAGGCTCTGCTCGGGGAAGCCGGGCACATCGATGCCGTCGCGCAGCAGGTCGAGGTCTCCGAGTCGACGGGCGAGATCAAGCGGGTACTCCGCACGATCCCAAATCCCGGCGATCACGGGTCGCACCTCGTCTTGCACGAAGGCCCGCGCGCGATTCCAATAGGCGCGGTCATCGGCCGAAACATCGCGGAAGACTCCCGCGACATCGGGGTCGAGCGGCTCCCAGAGCGCGTACTCGGGTTCGGCGGTTCCCTGGCTGGTGACGGGCTTCGCGTGCGACATGCGTTCCTTTCGCGCGTCGGCCGGCACCGGCGCTTCGTCTCCGAGCATGCCTGAGACGCGGTGCCACGTCAAGTGACTCGGTACGCGGGATCACCCAGATTTCACAGGCAGATCGCCGCCAAATTGCACTGGAACGGAGTCCCAAACCTGCCGAACTGTGCTACGTTCGGGGCATGTCATCGAACACCGCAGCACCGGCTCCCGAGAGCTCGACCGCCGCGATCCGCCACCTCGCCGAGCGCGGCTACGACGCCACAACGGCGGAAGACCTGGCTGCGGCCGTCGGCATGAGTCGGAGCACGTTCTTTCGGCGCTTCGGCAGCAAGGACGACGTGGTCTTCGCCGATCACGACCACGCGCTTGCGCAGCTCGAGAGCGGTCTCGAGACGACGACGCTCGCCCCGGCAGCCGCGCTGGTCGAGGGAACGACCGAGGTGCTGCGGCTCCTCATCCGCGATCCCGATGCCGCCCGACTGCGGTTCGAGCTGATGCGCCTCACCCCGGCGCTGCGCGACCGCGAACTCGTCATCACGCACCGCTACGAGCGCGTCTACACCCGCTACATCCGCGAAGTGCAGCAGCCGGGAACCCCGGCCTGGGTGGCTTCGGCGCTCGGCGCATCGCTGGTCGCGGCGCACAACGCCGCCCTGCGATCGTGGCTGCGCGGGCGCGTGACCGATGCCGTGCGCGCGCTGCACGACGACCTCGACCAGCTCACCGCGCTCTACGCCCGGTGGTTGGCGCCCAGTGACGAGGTCGCCGAGCAGCGCGTCATGGTCGCGGTCTACGATGCGCTCGGCACCCCCGAATCGGTGCTCGATGCGATCGCGGCCCAACTGCGCCGCTAGGCGTCACGCCTCCCAGCGGTAGCGCCCACCCCGGGCCTCGAATTCGTGCTGCACCGCTGCACGCAACTCGGCGTCCGCGAGGTAGTCGATCGCGGCCGATCCGAGTGCGACGGCCGCATCGGCGAGCGCGTCGAATGCCGGGGGCTGCACCGTGAGGTCAGCAAACGCGGCGTTGTGCGGGAAGACGTCGTCGGGCCCGCCCAGACCGATCGACGGGTGGATCGACGGGATGAACTGCGTGACGTTGCCCATATCGGTCGACGGCCCGCCCTGGGTGGGCACGGGCGGTGGAGCCGGAGTCTGGCGGCCGCGCGCGGCGAGTGCGTCGGCCCAGCGCCGACCGAGCTCGACGTTCGGCTCGAGCGGCAGGTAGGGCGGCACGGGATCGACCTCGATCTCGGCCGTCGTCCCGGTCGCCAGCGCGGCCCCCTCGAGCGCCGCGACGACGCGATCGGTCAACACTCGCAGGGTATCGATCTCACCGGAGCGCACGTAGAACAGCGCCGACGCCTGCTCGGGAACCACGTTGGGCGCAGCTCCCCCGTCGGTGATGATGCCGTGCACGCGATCGATGGGCAGGATGTGCTGCCGCAGCTGCGCCACCGACTGGTACGCCGTGACCGCCGCGTCGAGGGCGTTGAGCCCGAGCCACGGGGTGCCGGCGGCGTGGGCCGCGCGCCCGCGATACGTCACCGCGACGCGACGCACGCCCGTCGTGCGCTCGCCCCAGATCGCCGACACTCGAGACCCGGCGGCGGGGTGCACCATTCCGGCGGAGTCGACATCGTCGAAGCCGCCGGCGCGCAAGATGTATTCTTTGCCTCCGCCGTTCTCCTCAGCGGGCGTTCCGATGAGCGAGAGCGTCGCACCGAGCTCCTGCGCGATCGGCACCGCGCTCAGAAAGGCGCCGACCGCGACTCCGGCGATGATGTTGTGCCCGCACGCGTGCCCGACACCGGGCAGTGCATCGTACTCGGCGATTACCGCGAAGTGCGGCCCGGTACCGTCGCCGACGCTCGCGCGAAACGCGGTGTCGAGTCCGAAGACGCCGACCTCGGTCTCGATGCCGTGCGCGGCCAGCACGTCACTGATCAGCCCCACGGATGCGTGCTCCGCGAAGCCGACCTCGGGCGAGGCGTACAGTGTGCGCGCGAGCGTTTCGAGCTTGGGGCGCAGGTCGTCGACCGCGGCCGCGAGGCGCTCGTGCGCCACCGATCCCGCCCCGGCGAACGCCGACGCGCGGTGCTCGGGAGGCTGCGGGGGTGTCTGCGCCCGGCGCTGGTAGTCGACGTAGATGTCGTAGGGATCAGTCATCTCGCGTGATTCCGTCTCGTGCCGTGTGATCAGAAGGTGACGGTCTCACCGTCGGCACGGCGCAATTCGAGGCGGTAGCCCGCGGAGCCGTCGGCGATGATCTCAGTCACCCCGTCCCCCAGATCGAGCGCGTCCAGCGCATGCTGCACCGCCGTGGCATCGACCTCGGCGCGAACGAACCGCACGAGTTCGAGGGTCGGCAGGTCGCTGAGCCCGGGCTGCGTCGTCGTGCCCCAGTCGATGAGGAACGGCACGTCGAGGCGATCCAGCGCAGCACCGGTGAGGCGCCACTCGAGCAGGTCGCCCGCGGGGGTGCAACGGGAGAGCTCCCATACGTCACCGGGGTCGAAGCCGCGCGAACGCGCCCCGGCCACCACGGCGTCGATGTCGGAGGGATGCACCGCGTACGCCTGCACCGCAGGCTCGGTGAGCCCGTCGATGCCGAAGGTCGTCGGCACTGCGGGGTCTTCGCGATTGGGGTTCGGCCCGATGAGTTCGATGTACTGCGGGCCGCGCTGCCCACCGATCGTGAGCGCGACGAGCGCGTTCGCCGTGCCCGTGGGGTGGGCGCCGCCCGGAGCCGCGACGACACCGGTGCGTTCCGCGAACCAGTCGACGAGTGCGGGGAGGTCGGGGCCTGCGATGACGATGTGATCCAGAAGGCTCGGAATGCTCATACCGCGATTTCACCACACTGCAGACGCCCGCGCCCAGCCCTGACGTCACACGCGGTCACGCGAGTGGTGTCGGGGCTGGGCGCGGGCGTCGCCGGCGCTCGTGCCTGCGCCGTGGTCAGTGACCGCGCGCGATCCATTCCTCGAGATGCGGCGCCTCGGCACCGATCGTCGTGGTGTCGCCGTGCCCCGTGTAGACGGTGGTGTCTGCGGGCAGCGTGAGCAGGCGCTCGCGAATCGATTCGATGATCAACGGGAAATCGCTGAACGAGCGTCCCGTGGCCCCCGGGCCACCCTGGAACAGCGTGTCGCCGGTGAAGACCGCCCCGAGCGCGGGTGCGCTGAACGAGGTCGATCCGGGCGAATGGCCGGGTGTGTGCAGCGCGGTGAGTTCGACGCCCACCACGGTGAACACGTCGCCGTCTGCGATCTCGGCGTCGGGCGCGGTCTCGTGCACCGTCTCCCACAGCATCGCGTCTGCCGGGTTGAGGTGCAGCGGTGCGCCGAGCAGCGCGGCGGTGTCGCGAGCGGCCCGGATGTGGTCGTCGTGCCCGTGGGTGAGCAGGATCGCCCGCACGGTGCGACCCGCGACCGCCTCGGCCACCGCTGCGGCATCGTGGGCCGGGTCGATCACGATCACCTCGGCGTCGTCTCCGACGAGCCAGACATTGTTGTCGACGTCCCAGGTGCCCCCATCGAGCGAGAACGTGCCGCTCGTGACGAGGCGTTCGATGCGTGCGCCCATCAGAGCACCACCACCGAACGCAGCACCGTGCCGTCGTGCATGCGGTTGAACGACGCCTCGACGTCGCCGAGGCCGACCCGCTCCGTCACGAAGCCGTCGAGATCCAGACGTCCGAGCTTGTACTGGTCGATGAGCATCTCGAAGTCGCGGCTGGGCAGGCAGTCGCCGTACCACGACGACTTCAGCGAGCCGCCGCGCCCGAAGACGTCGAGCAGCGGTAGCTCGAGCTGCATCTCAGGCGTCGGCACGCCGACGAGCACCACGCGCCCGGCCAGATCGCGTGCGTAGAACGCCTGTCGGTACGTCTCGGGGCGCCCGACCGCGTCGATCACGACGTCGGCGCCAAAGCTGTCGGTGAGCGCGCGAATCGCCTCGACCGCGTCCTCATTCTTCGAGTTCACGGTGTGCGTGGCGCCGAAGCGCTTCGCCTGCTCGAGTTTCGCGTCGTCGATATCGACGGCGATGATCGTCGTGGCGCCCGCGAGCTGTGCGCCCGCGATCGCTGCGGTGCCGACGCCGCCGCAGCCGATCACGGCGACCGACTCGCCACGCTTGACCTCGCCAGTGTTGATGGCGGCACCGATGCCCGCCATCACGCCGCAGCCCAGCAGGCCGACCGCAGCCGCATCCGACTCCTCGTCGATCTTGGTGCACTGACCCGCTGCGACGAGCGTCTTCTCGATGAACGCACCGATGCCGAGCGCCGGCGACAACTCGGTGCCGTCTTCGAGCGTCATCTTCTGCGTCGCGTTGTGCGTCGCGAAGCAGTACTGCGGCAGCCCCTTGGCGCACGCGCGGCACTGCCCGCAGACGGCGCGCCAGTTCAGGATCACGCGATCCCCCACGGCCACCTCGGTGACGCCCTCGCCGACCGCCGCCACACGACCGGTCGCCTCGTGACCGAGCAGGAACGGGAAGTCGTCGCTGATGCCGCCCAGCTTGTAGTGCAGATCGGTGTGGCAGACGCCGCTCGTCATGATGTCAACCACGGCCTCACCGGGGCCCGGGTCGGGCACGATCACCGTTTCGATGGTCGCCGGCGCGTTCTTCTCGCGAACGACAACGCCTTGCACTCGGTACGCCATGGGGTTCCTTTCACACGGGGGCAGAGCGGTCACCGCAGCGCGGCCACGACGGCCGAACTGCGCATGCGTCCAGGCTAGCGACGAACGGCGTGCGGCACACCCGAGCCGACGCGCGCGGCGGATACAGTGGTGGCGGGGCCACCGACCTCCGGCCCGGGAAAGGGCACGATGAGCACCGCCGCCAACCTGCACATGGCCAACAGCTTCGATCCCGCTCGCGCACGCTCGCTCAGCGCGGCCGACGCCGACCTCGTCGCCCGCCGCCAACGGTCGATGGGTGCCGCCTACCGGCTCTTCTACGACCGCCCGGTGCACCCGGTGCGCGGAGAGGGCGTGTGGCTGTATGACGCCGATGGCAACGCCTACCTCGACGCCTACAACAATGTTCCGGTCGTCGGGCACGCCAACCCGGTCGTGCAGCAGCGGGTCGCGGCGCAGCTCGGCGTGCTCGGCACACACACCCGCTACCTCGGCGACGACGTGGTCGACTACGCCGAGCGTCTCACCGGGCTCGTCGGGCACGGGCTCGCCCAAGCGGTCTTCGTCTGCACCGGCAGCGAGGCCGTCGATCTCGCCCTGCGCGTCGCGCGGCATGTCACCGGACGAAGCGGCGTCATCGCGACCGCGCACGCGTATCACGGCACGACGGCGGCGGCCGCAGCGATCTCGCCGAGTCTCGGTCCGAACAACCCGATACCGACCGACGTCGAGCTCATCTCGGCGCCCGACCTCGCGACCGAAAGCCCCGAGGCCGCCGCGGCTGCGCTCGCCGATCGCGTGCACGCGGCCGTGGCCGCCCTCCGCGCACGAGGTGTCGAGCCCGCGGCGCTCATCATCGACTCGATTCTGTCGAGCGATGGCTTGCAGGGCACCTCTCCCGGTGTGCTCGGCCCCGCTGCCGAGGCGATTCGCGCCCATGGCGGCCTCTACATCGCCGACGAGGTGCAGCCCGGGTTCGGTCGCACCGGCGCATGGTGGGGCTTTCCCGGCCAGGAAGTCGAACCCGACCTCGTCGTCGTGGGCAAGCCGATGGGCAACGGTATGCCGATCGCCGCACTCTTCTCGCGGCCCGAGCACCTCGATCGCTTCGGCGCAGACATGCGCTTCTTCAACACCTTCGGCGGCAACCAGGTCAGCGTCGCCGCGGGTCAGGCGGTGCTCGACGAACTGATCGATCGCGACCTCGTGGCGCGAGCCGGCACGCTGGGCGCCGCCATGCTCGGGGAGTTGCGCGGGATCGCCGAGGCCGCAGAAGTGGTCGGCGACGTCCGCGGATCAGGGCTCTTTTTCGCACTCGACATCGTCAATGACGCCGGGCTCCCCGACGCGACCAGGGCGTCTGCGGTCGTCAACCGGATGCGCGACGATCGCGTACTGATCAGCGCCTCCGGGCCCGCCGCAAACGTGCTGAAAATTCGCCCGCCGCTCGTCTTCGACGAAACGCACGCCCCGCGCCTGCTCGAGTCGTTGACGCAGGCGCTGCGCGTGGTGACGCGGGCATAGACCGCGCGTCCCCTCAGCTCGCGGCCGTGAAGTTCCGGAAGACCCATTCCGCCCGCTCGGGCGTCACCTGAAGGAGCTGCTCAAGTGCCGGCCACGTCGCCGTCATCCGCGATTCCGCGTACTCGCGGTTGCCCTCGCACCCCCGCATCGTCCAGGTGCTGCCATTGACGGCAAGCCGCGCCACCGCAAGCGGGTAGAGCACCGCAAGTTCCGCATCGCTCGGTGGCGTTCCCGCAGCGACCGCGGCCTCCACATATCCCGCCACAACCTCCGAGAACGCGCCGAACGCGTCGACCTGACGCAGCGCCGCATACACCGCAGCGATCGCGACCTCGGCGATGCGCGCGGTCACGACCGCGTCGTTGAAGTCGACGATTCCGGTGATGCGCGTGCGCCCCGCGGCATCACGTTCGGCGAGCAGATTGAAGTCGTGCAAGTCCTGGTGCACCACGGCGGTCGGCAGATCGTCGAGCTGCGAATCGATCACCTCGAAACGACGCAGCGCCTCGCTCACCATGCCCCGGCGATCGAGATCAGTTACGGCGCTGATGGTCTCGCGAATAGATTGGCCCGCGCGCACCGCCATCCAGTGATGCTCGTTCTGGCCGGCGTGCTGACCGTGCAGTGCCGCCAAACTCAGCGGCACCCGAGCGGCCAGCTCCCCCAGTTGCCTCCGGTACGAGGCGTCGACCGCTCCGAGTTCAGCCACGCTGCGCCCGCGCAACCAGGTCGTGACCCGCACCCGGAACGCGCGCCCATCGGCGGCGGCGAAGGGCACGGAAATGTTGCCGGCGAGGGAGGGCTGCGGCACCGGCGCCGCGACCGGCAGCGGGGTGCGAACGAGTTGCGCGAGCACCGCGTTCTGCCAGGCGAACGCGGTGGGCTCGACCGGCTCAGGCGAGAGGCGCACAAAGCGATCCGCGCCAGGGAGGTCGCCGACCGCGTGATAGTTGATGTCGAGCTCGCCGCCCAGCCGCCGCACAGCGCTCACACGGACCCCGAAGTGCTCGACGAGCACTGCGGCGAGCGCGCGCTCATCGTCTGCGGTGAGCGGATCGAGTACGTGCACGCGGCGGCTCCCCTACTCCAGCTCGCCCGACAGCTCCAGCCAGCGCTCCTCGAGCGCGGCGACCTCGTCTTCGATGGCGGTGATCTTCGTCATCTCCGCGTTGAGCAGCGTGTAATCGGTCTGATCGAAATTCGCGAGCCCGTCGCGCGAGCGTACGATGTCGGCCTGCAGGCGCTCCATCTTGCGCTCCACCGCGGCGAGCTCTTTCTCGGCGGCCCGGCGGTCGGCACCGCTGAGACCCGCCGCGGGTGCGGGTGCAGAGGCGTTCGGTGACCCGGCAGCACCCGCCACCGATGCGGTACTTACGTCGCGGCCCTGCTCCTGCGCGGTGCGCAACTCGAGGTACTGATCGACGCCGCCTGGCAGATGGCGCAGATGCCGGTCGAGAATCGCGAACTGCTGATCGGTCACGCGCTCCAGGAAGTAGCGGTCGTGCGACACCACGATGAGCGTTCCCGGCCACGAGTCGAGCAGGTCTTCCATCGCCGCGAGCATGTCGGTGTCGAGGTCATTGGTCGGCTCATCGAGAATCAGCACGTTGGGCTGGTTGAGCAAGATCAGCAGCAGCTGCAGTCGCCGCTTCTGGCCGCCCGAGAGATCTTTCACGGGCGTCGAGAGCTGCGCGCTGGTGAACCCCATGCGTTCGAGCAGCTGCCCCGGTGTCAGCTCCTGCGCCTTCGAGCCGCTGCCGACGGTGAAGCTCGTGCGCAGGCGGCCGATAACCGTGCGCACCGGCTCCTGCAGGTGTTCCTCGAGCTCGTCGAGGCGCTGCGTCAGGGTCGCGACCTGCACGGTCTTGCCGCGCTTCACACGACCCGAAGTCGGCTCGATCGTGCCCGAGATGAGGCCGAGCAGCGTCGACTTTCCGGCACCGTTCACGCCCAGAATGCCGGTGCGTTCGCCGGGCGCAAGCATCCAGTCGACGTCTTCGATGATGGTGCGATCGCCGTAGGCGACCCCGGCCTCGACGAGGTTCACGACCTCCTTGCCGAGGCGGGCGACGGCCATCGACTGGAGCGACACGCGGTCGCGGATCTCAGGAACATCGGCGATGAGCTCATTCGCGGCATCGATGCGGAATTTCGGCTTCGAGGTGCGCGCGGGGGCACCGCGACGCAGCCAGGCTAGCTCCTTGCGCGCCAGGTTCTGGCGCTTCTGCTCAATGCTCGCGGCCTGACGGTCGCGCTCGACGCGCTGCAGAATGTAGGCGGCGTACCCGCCCTCGAAGGGCTCGACGATGCGGTCGTGCACCTCCCAGGTGGTGGTGCACACCTCGTCAAGGAACCAGCGATCGTGGGTCACGACCAGCAGCGCCCCCTGCCCGGGCTGCCAACGGCGCTTCAGATGGTTCGCGAGCCAGGCGATGCCCTCGACGTCGAGGTGGTTGGTCGGCTCGTCGAGGAAGAGGATGTCGAACTCCTGCACCAGCAACCGGGCGAGGGCCACGCGACGGCGCTGCCCGCCCGAGAGGGCATCGAGCGACGCCTCCCAGTCGAGGTCAGAGACCAGGCCCGAGATGACCTCCCGCGCCTGCGCGTCTCCGGCCCATTCGTACTCCGGGCGATCCCCCACGATCGCGTGCCCGACGGTTTCGCCGTCGTCGAAATTGTCGGCCTGATCGAGCACCCCGATCGTCGTGCCGCCGCGCATCGTCACCTGCCCGCCGTCGGGTTCGCGCCGCCCGGCGAGCATCATCAGCAGACTCGATTTGCCGTCGCCGTTGCGGCCGACGATGCCGATGCGATCGCCCTCGGCGACGCCGAGCGTCACCGAGTCGAAGACGGTCTTCGTCGGAACTTCGAGATGCAGGGCCTCGGCCCCCAAGAGATGCGCCATAACCCCTCCAGCGTAGCCGTGCGCGCCGGGTGCTCAGTACACTGAGCGCAGTCGCGAGCACGCGGCGATCCGCCTCGATCCGCACTGGATCCCGCTCGGAAGGCTCACCGGTGGCCCGCACGACTCAGTCCGCACCGCTCGCACGCATCGTTCACACGCTCGGCACGGTGCGCACTCCGCTCCGGATCGCCCTCGGCCTCATTGCAGTCGCGCTCGGTGCGGTGCTTGTACTGGCCCCGATCACCGTGCACGGCATCGCGGTCATCGCGGGTTGCGGTCTCGTCGCGATCGGCATCGCCGCGGTGCTGCCGGGTGATGCCTCTGCAGGCGATGCCTCGGCGAGAGATGCGCGCACGTCGACGCTGACCCGGCGCCTGGGCGCGATCGTGCTCATTGTCGTCGGCCTGGTCATGGCGGCGTGGCCGGTCGCGGGCGCCCCGTGGCTGGCCTTCCTCGCCGGATCCGCGCTCGTCGTGCACGGCGCACTGGCGCTCGTCGCGGCGGTCGTGGACCGCACGGCGACGCTCGATCATCGCGTCAGCGGCATCTGCCTCGCGCTCGCAACGGTCTTCGTCGGAGGCATCACGTTCTCCTGGCCCGTGCTCACCCTCCTGCTCTTCCGCTACGGCGTCGGCGCGTGGCTCGTACTGCTCGGGCTGCAGCTCTTGCTCGATCCGGTGATCACCGCCGTGCGCGCGCGACGGGAGGTTCGCACTGCTGCTACTGCTGCTGCCACTGCAACGAGCCCTGCGACCCGCCGCCCCGCCGCGCTCGCCACACCGTGGCGATGGGCGCGCACGATCGCGTCGGGTATCGCGCTCGTCGCTTCGGTCGCGCTCGCACTCGGCAGCGGGTTCGTACTCGGCGGCGTGCCGATGCCGGCGCCCGACGCCTTCTACGCCGCACCGGCTGCAGCGCAGGTGCCCGACGCGCCGGGCCAGCTCATTCGTTCGGAACCGCTCACCACCGGCGTCGCTGCGGGCGCCGAGGCGTGGAAGATCTTGTACACAACGACGCACCCCGACGGCAGCCCCGCCATCTCAAGCGGCACCGTCATCGCCCCCGCCGACCGCACCGGCGAGGCACTGCCGCTGCTGAGCATCGCGCACGGTACGAGCGGCGTCGTCGCGGCGTGTGCGCCCTCACTCAGTGCCACCCCGTTCTCAGATGGGGCCGGCGCCGCGCTCACCGAGATGGTGACGCAGCACGGCTGGGCGGCGGTGACCTCCGACTACATCGGCCTCGGCACCGCCGGCACGCACCCCTACCTCGTCGGCGAGGCGGAGGCCCGGAACGTGCTCGATGCCTCGCGCGCCGCCCAGCAGCTCTCGGGCCTGGCACTCTCCACCGACACCGTCGTGTGGGGCCACTCGCAGGGCGGCCAAGGAGCGCTCTGGACGGGGCAGGAAGCGGCGTCGTACGCGCCCGAGCTCACGGTGAAGGGCATCGCCGCATTCGCACCGGCGGCAAATCTCTACGGGCTCGCAGATGCTGACAAGAACGACCCTGCGGGCAAGACGGTCTCGGCCTACATCGCGACGACCTGGAACGACGTGTTTCCGGAACTCGACCTCGAGCGGCACCTCACCCCGGGGTCGGCCGGCGGGGTCGAAAAGATTCGTGAGCTCTGCTTCAGCGGGCACGACGGACTCGCGGCGATCCTGCTCGGCACCCAGGTCCCCAATCAGATCTTCCCCGACAGCGCACTCGCGGGTCCCTTCGGTGACCTGCTCAAGCAGCAGACGCCGGATGGTCCCTTCCCTGCACCGGTGCTCGTGGCGCAGGGGCTCGCGGATCCGCTGGTGAAGCCGCAGTTGCAACTCGACTACGTCGAGGGCCGCTGCGCTGCGGGCGTCGCGCTCGATTACCGCACCTACCCGGGCCTGAATCACGGCACGCTCGTGGCCGAGGACTCCCCGCTCACCCCGCAGCTCGTGCAGTGGACGCTGGATCGCTGGGACGACAAGCCGGCGACCCCGAACTGCGACGACCTGCCGAACTCGGTCGCCGACTAGCTGGGCAGCGCTCCGGCGCGCCCCGCTTTCTCGCGAACGCACCATTTTCTTGCGAGTGCACCGTTCACAACGATGTGCACTCGCACGAAAGGGGTGCGCTCGAGGGAGCTGCGAGCCTCAGCGCGGAGTTACAGCCTCAGCGCCGGGTCACACCGAGCAGCAGGACCCGCCGCAGCACGATCCGCCTGACTCGGCGTCGCCGAGCAGGTTGAGAATCTCGCGGGCCTCGGCGTCGGCGAACGACGCGGCGCCCTCGAGGCCGGCTTCGGCCGAGAACTGGGGTGCGGCTGGCTCAGGGGCCGTGGCAACGTCGGTGCGGGCACCTGTGGTGGGCTGCTGGTCAGTCATGGGAACTCCTTGTGCGGTTCGAACGGGAACGCCGCTGATACGGCTGATGTTACTGGGCGGTCGCGGGTGCCGCACCGCGCTGGAATCCGAGCACCTGCTCGAACACGTTCGCGAAGGCGTCGGCCGATTGCGCGCCCGAGACACCGTACTGCTGATCGAGCAGGAAGAACGGTACGCCGCTGATGCCGAGCTGCTGCGCGCGGGTGATGTCGCGCTGCACTGCCTCTCCGTACGCCTCATCATCCAGCGCGGAGCGCACCTCATCGGGGTCGAGCCCGGCTTCGGCGCCGAGCCGCGCGAGCGCGTCGGCGTCGGACATGTCCTCACCCTCGGCGAAGTACGCACGGAACAGTCGCTCCTGCACGGCCGCCTGCACGCCGCGATCTTTCGCGAGGTGCAGCACGCGATGCGCGCGCTGCGTGTTGGCGTGCTTCACCTCGTGGAACCCGAACTCGACCCCTTCGGATGCACCCAGATCGGTCATTTGACCGAGCATCTGCTCGACCTGCTCAGCCGGCATGCGCTTGTGCTTCACCAGGAAGTCGACCTCGCTGCCCTGAAAATCGAGGGGCGTATCGGGGGCGAGCTCGAAGCTGTGGCTCTCCACCTCGATGGCAACCTCGGGGTGCTGCTCGCGGAACGCCTGCACCGCCGTTTCGAAGCGGTGCTTGCCGAGGTAGCACCACGGGCAGGCGATATCGGACCAGATGTCGACGCGGATCGTTTCACTCACACCGAGTGCAGCGTTCGCGGGCCACGCCGTATTCCCGCTCAGGATCGCGGAGCCCGAGGAGTCCCGGCGATCCGGCGCCGCTCAGCGGTCTCAGATGACGCGGGCGCCCGGCACCGGCCCCGAGACCGTCAGTGCGCGAGTGCCCTGCCGCCCCAGCACAGCGCGCAGTTCCGCGGCCTCCTGGGGCGTACCGACGAGAAACGCGATCGTCGGCCCCGAGCCCGAAACGATGCCGGCGAGCGCGCCGCGCGACTCCCCCAGCTCCAGAATCTCGGTCAGCTCGGGCGCGAGTTTGAGCGCGGCGACCTGCAGGTCGTTGTGCATGGCTTCGGCGAGCGACCCCGCATCACCGATGCGCACGGCTTGTAGCACCGCGGTCTCGACCTTGACGAGGTCGGGCTGCGGGCCGAGATCGCGCGCGTGGCGATCGCGATGCTCATCGAGGGTGCGATAGACGACGGGAGTGCTCAAGCCGGAGTCGGACATGGCGAGCACCCAGTGGAAGTCGCCCTTGGCGAGCGCCGGGCTCAATTCGTCACCGCGTCCCGTGCCCACGGCCGTGCCGCCCTCGAGCGCGAAGGGAACGTCGGCCCCGAGCTCGGCTGCGAGCGGCAGGAGCCCGTGGCGACCCAGGCCGGTGCCCCAGAGCTCATCGCAGGCGACCAGCGTGGCGGCAGCGTCGGCCGACCCGCCGCCCATGCCACCGGCGATCGGCACGCGCTTCAGCACGGTCAGTGCCACCCCGCCCGCGTACCCGGTGCGCTCGGCAAGCAGCTTCGCGGCGATGAGCGCGAGATTGGTGTCGTCGCACGGCAGCTGCGATGCGTCGACGGGCCCGACGAAACGCACCGAGAAACCATCGGCGTGCTCGGCCGTGACCTCTTCGAAGAGCGAGACCGCTTGATAGAGGGAGGCGACGTCGTGGTAGCCATCGTCTTGCAGCGCGCCAACGCGGAAGAAGACATTGATCTTCCCCGGAGCCCTGACTGTGACCGGACCCCCTCCGCTCCTACCCATGCCCCTACGCTAGCGCACGCTCCAACATTCTTTTGACGGTTTCCGTCACCTCGCCACGCCAACGAATCACTTAGTTGACATCCATCAACCAAGTGCTATCGTTGATCTCCGTCAACAGTTGATCCACGTCAACCGACGCGCGTCCGCCCGGCGCGACCCCGCAGCACACAGAAACCAGGAATTCATGTCACTCCCCGCTTCCGCGCACACGGAGCGCCCGAAGATGACGCACCGGCAGGTTCTCGAAGCCCTGTCGGGCCTCCTCCTCGGCATGTTCGTCTCGATGCTCGCCTCGACCGTCGTCTCGAGCTCGCTCCCTGTCATCATCCACGACCTCAAGGGCGACCAGACCGCCTACACCTGGGTCGTCACCGCGACCCTGCTCACGACGGCGATCTCGACGCCAATCTGGGGCAAGCTCTCCGACCTCTTCAACCGCAAGGTGCTGTTCCAGCTCGCAATCGCGATCTTCGTGCTCGCGACCGCAGCGGCGGGCTTCTCGCAGGATCCCGGCACCATGATCGCGTTCCGCGCCGTGCAGGGCGTCGGCGCCGGTGGCCTTGCCGCCCTCAGCCAGGTGATCATGGCCGACATCATCAGCCCGCGCGAACGCGGACGATACATGGGACTCTTCGGCGCCGTGATGGCACTGTCGACCGTCGGCGGCCCGCTGCTCGGTGGCGTTATCACCGACTCGATCAACTGGCGCTGGAACTTCTTCGTCGCTCTCCCCTTCGCCGTCGCCGCACTGATCATCGTGCAGAAGACGCTGCATCTGCCGACACGCCCCGCAAAGCGCACCAGCATCGACTACTTCGGCATCGTGCTGCTCTCGGCGGCCGTGTCGCTGCTGCTCATCTGGGTCACCAACGCCGGCAAGGACTACGACTGGTGGAGCCTGACCACGGTGCTCATGGTGGGTGGCGCCATCGTGTCGACCGTGCTCTTCATCATCGTCGAACTCCGCTCGAAGGAGCCGCTCATCCCGCTGACGCTCTTCCGCAGCCGCACGTTCACCCTCGCCGTGATCGCCTCGATCGCCACCGGGATCGCGATGTTCGGCTCCTCGGTGTTCCTCAGCCAGTACATGCAGCTGTCGCGCGGCGCCACCCCCACCCAGGCGGGCATCATGACCATCCCGATGATCGCGGGCCTGCTGCTCGCCTCGATCGGTGTGGGCGCCCTCATCACGCGGTTCGGCAAATGGAAGCCGTACCTGATCGTCGGTGCCGTGCTGCTCATCGCCGGCTCGACGCTGCTCTCGACGATCCACTACGACACCAACTTCGCACTGGTCTCGCTCTACATGTTCTTGCTCGGTGCCGGGGTCGGCATGACCATGCAGAACCTGGTACTCGTCGTGCAAAACACCACGAACCCCGAGCAGATCGGCGTCGCGAGCTCGGGAGTCACCTTCTTCCGCAGCCTCGGCGGCACCATCGGGGTCTCGGTGATGGGTGCGGCCCTCGCGACGAAGGTCGCCGACCTCATGGGATCGGACTCGATCCTGGCGAAGATGGCTGCAGCGATCAAGTCGCTCGGCGAGGAGGGCGCGTCCGTCGCCGCCCAGCTCCAATCGGGAACACTGCCCGAGGTGTCGAAGATGCCTGAGGCCGTGCGAGTGATCGTCGAAGACGTCTACGCACAGGGCATCTCGCACTCGTTCTTGATCGCCGTGCCGTTCGCGGTACTCAGCCTCCTCGCGATCATCTTCCTGCCGAACGCGCCGCTCACTCGCATGACGAACTCCGAGCGCGCACAGGCCGCCGAAGCCGACCTCGCCACTGTTTCGACTGCCGAGGGCATGGCCGTGCTCACCGCCACGGGCAGTGTTCCCGTGGTCGGCGAAACCGCAGACGCAGCCCGGTCGACACGGTCGAACGAGCGGTAACGTCATGACACGCACTCCGGCGCCGTCCCCCATCACCACGTCAGGCGATGGGGGCGGCGCCCGCACGCAGGCGTTCGAGGCGCTCGAGCGCGAGTTCGAAGACCTGTTCAACCAGTTCCGCCGCTCGGCCGTGGCGAACGCCGCTGCGGTGAGCGAGGGCATGCTCCCCGGCTCCTACAAGGTGCTGACCTCGATCTCGCGGTGCGGCACCGTGTCGCTCTCGGAACTCACCGAGCTGCTCATGACCGACAAGGGTCAGCTCAGTCGCACCGTGCGCGACCTCGATGAGCGCGGGTTGATCGACCGCGCACCGGACCCGTCGGACGGGCGGTCGATCCGACTCTCGATCAGCGACTTCGGTGCCGAGCGCCTCGCCGCCACGCGCGGCGAGAAAGAGCATGAGCTTCGCGACGCGATGCGCGCGTGGTCGGTCGCCGACATCACGCGCTTCACCGAACTGCTGCACGCGCTGTCGACGGGGCTTACTCCGTGAAGTTCGCCGCTGCCCGGGCGATCGACACGTAGTCGTCGATGCCGAGCTGCTCGGCACGCACCTGGGGGTCGATTCCGGCGGCGGTGAGGATCGCCACCGTGCGATCAAAGTTGCCGAGTACGGGCTGCACGGCCTGACGCAGCATCTTGCGACGCTGCGCGAACGCGGCGTTCACCAGGTCGAAGGTGGCACGGCGTTCCGCTTCGCTGCCTCGCGGCGTTTCACGACGTTCGTACCCGACGAGCACCGAGTCGACGCCGGGAACGGGCCAGAAGATCTTGCGACTCACCGTCCCAGCGATGCGCCACGGCCCATACCAGGCCGCCTTCGCGCTCGGCGACCCGTACTCTTTCGAGCCCGGCTGCGCCGCGATGCGGTAGCCAACTTCTGCCTGCACCATCACCAGGCCACTGCGCAGCTCGGGAATCAGTTCGAGCAGGTGCATCAGGATCGGCACCGACACGTTGTACGGCAGATTCGCTACCAGGTGCTCAGGCGGATGCGGAAAATCGCCGGCCGTGACCTCGAGAGCGTCGCTGCGCACCACACGGAGGCGCGGGTGCGCGGGATCAGCGAAAACGTCTGGCTGCATCGCCCGCGCCGTCGCAGGAAGCTCGGCCGCGAGGCGATGATCGATTTCGACCGCGGTCACATCAGCGCCGATCTCGGTGATGCCGAGCGTCAGCGACCCGAGACCCGGGCCCACCTCAACCACGCGCGCTCCCGATTCGATGCCCGCGAGCCGCACGATCTTGCGCACGGTGTTCGGGTCGATGACGAAGTTCTGCCCGAGCTTCTTCGTCGGCGAGACCCCCAGGCGCTCGGCGAGTTCACGGACCTGCGTCGGGCCGAGCAGCCCGGCCGAAGACGCGTCGTGAGCGTGTTCGAGCGCGCTCATGCGGTCGCCTGCGCTTCGACTTCGGCGTCCCAGCTGCCGTAGACGCGCTCCGTGTTGGCCGCGAGCAGGGCGCACAGCTCGTCGAGCGGCGTTCCGAGCGTCTCGGCGAGGCGGCGCACCGTGTAGGGCAACAGGTAGGGCGCGTTCGGGCGGCCACGATACGGCTCGGGCGTCAGGAATGGCGCGTCGGTCTCCGCCAGCAGCAGCTCCGGCTTCGCGATCGCGAAGGCTTCGCGCAGTGCCGGGGCGTTCTTGAACGTCGAGGTTCCCGCGACGGAAAGATACCAACCATGCTCGTTGCAGAGCTTGGCAAGGCGGGTGTCGCCCGAGAAGCAGTGGAACACGGTGCGCTCAGGTGCCCCCACGCGCAGCAGCGTCGCCACCACCTCGTCGTGCGCATCGCGGTCGTGAATCTGCAGCGCGATGCCGTTCGCCTTCGCGATGTCGATGTGCGCCTCGAACGACTCGATCTGAGCCTCGCGACCGTCTTCTCCGGTGCGGAAGAAGTCGAGGCCGGTCTCGCCAATCGCGCGCACCCGCGGCTGGGCGGCGAGACGCGAGAGCTCGGAGAGCTGCTCGCAGAGCAGCCCCTGCGCGGCGACGCGTGGGGCCTCGTTCGGATGGAGCGCGACCGCAGCGAGCACGCGCGGATCGCTTGCGGCAAGTTGTGCGCTCCACCGGCTCGTCTCAAGATCGGTGCCGACCTGCACGACCCCGCGAACGCCGACCTGCTCGGCGCGCGCGAGCGAGTCGAGCGGATCGAGCTGGTCGACGCCGTCTTCGAATTCGAGGTGCGTGTGGTTGTCGTAGATCGCGACGGGCAGCGGCTCCGGAGGTTCGGGGCGCGTCAGGTCGCGGCCGCTCGCGCTCGTGCGCTTCCGGATTCCCCCGGTCGGCACAGCGGCGGATGCGTCGTTCACTTGCTTGACTCGTCCGTTTCGATGCGCGGGAAGAGCACGGCGAGCGCGTGCTGCTCAGTGCCTGCGGGCAAGGCGCCCCAGATGCCCGCTTCACGAATCGGGCGCGCATCGAGTTCACCGAGTGCTGCTTCGGCGCCGAGCGCCGACCAGAGCTTTGCAGTTGCGAGCGGTACCACTGGAGCCAGCAGCTCGGCGAGCACGCGCAGCCCCTCGGTCGCCGTGTAGAGCACCGTACCGAGACGCTCGCGCTGCGCCGGATCTTTCGCCAGCGCCCACGGCTCCTGGTCGGTGATGTATCCGTTGAGTGCGTCGACGAGCTCCCAGACGGCAGCAATCGCCTCGTGGATCACGAATGCCTCGATGCGCGCGTCTGCGCGCTCGGCAACCGTAGCGGCCAACTCACGAATTGCTGCGTCAGCGGGCTGCTCGGTCCCTGCCTCGGGCACGCGTCCGCCGAAGTACTTGGCGTTCATCGCGAGCACGCGGCTCGCGAGGTTGCCGAAGCCATTGGCGAGTTCGGCCTGGTAGCGCGCCGCCAGGTCTTCCCAGCTGAACGAGCCGTCTTGCCCGAAGGAGATGGCACGCATGAAGTAGTAGCGGAACGCGTCGGAACCGAAGGTGTCGGTGATCTCGTTCGGAGCGATGCCCGTGAGCTTCGACTTCGACATCTTCTCGCCGCCGACGAGCAGCCAGCCGTGCGCGAAGACGTGCTTCGGCACCTCGAGACCGGCCGCCATCAGCATCGCGGGCCAGATCACGGCGTGGAAGCGCAGGATGTCTTTGCCGACGAGGTGGTTCGCGGGCCAACGGCGATCGAACTCGGCGTCGTCTTGGCCGTACCCGATCGCGGTCACATAGTTAAGCAGCGCGTCGAACCACACGTACGTGACGTGCGATGCGTCCCACGGAATCGGAATGCCCCAGTCAAACGAGGTGCGCGAGATCGAGAGATCCTCGAGCCCCTGCTGCACGAAGGCGATGACCTCGTTGCGCGCACTGGCCGGCTGCACGAAATCGGGGCGCTCCTCATAGAGCGCGAGCAGACGATCTTGAAATGCGCTCATCTTGAAGAAGTAATTCTTCTCCTGGAGCAGTTCGAGCGGCTTCGAATGGATGGCGCACACCTTCTGGCCCTCGAATTCGCCCGTGCCGTCGACGATCTCACTCTTCGGCTTGAACTCTTCGCAGCCGACGCAGTACAGCGCTTCGAACTCGCCCGCGTAGACGTGGCCGTCGTCGTAAAGCTTCTGCAGAAACTTCGCGACGCCCGCTTCGTGGCGCTCATCCGTCGTGCGAATGAAGTCGTCGTTCGAGATATCGATGAGATCGAGCAGCGGCTTCCACGACGATTCGACGAGTCGATCGGCCCACTCCTTCGGTGCGACCCCGTTCGCGGTCGCCGTGCGCAGGATCTTCTGACCATGCTCATCGGTACCCGTGAGGAACCACGTGTCGTCACCCGACTGCCGGTGCCAGCGAGCCAGCACGTCGGCGGCTACCTCGGTGTAGGCGTGCCCGATGTGCGGAGCGTCATTGACGTAGAAGATCGGGGTCGTCAGGTAGAACGGGGAGGGGTTGGCCATGAGTTCCATTCTATTGGGAAGCAGCGGAGCCGGCGGTCCGCGCGGCTCGGTGGTGCACTACGCAGATGCCACGATGATCTCGGGTTCATGGCGCACGGGGAAGTTCACGGAGCTGGCGATGAAGCACGCTGCGTAGGCATCGGCGTGCGCCGCGCGAGCCGCCTCGACCATCGAAGCGTCGGTGACGGTGACACGCGGATGCAGCACCACCTCTTCGAACGCACCCCCGACGCCGCTCTGCCGCATCGTTCCCGTCGCAGCGTCGGTGTACGCGGTCACCACGACCCCGGCGCGCACCGCCATGTGCAGATAGGAGAGCATATGGCACTGCGCGAGCGCGGTGACGAGCAGCTCTTCGGGATTCCAGCGATCCCGATCGCCATGGAATGTCGGATCTGCGGACGCCTCCAGCGCCGCTTTACCGTCGGCATGGACGAGGAGCTCGCGCCCGTACTCCCGATAGCCGCTGGTGCCGCTCCCCCGGTTGCCCGTCCACTCGATGCCAACCCGGTACTCGTGCAGATCCTTCATGCGTCCAGACTAAACGGAACCCCCGACACGCGAGAGTAGGATCGACTCCATGAGTTCAGCGACCAGCACCGCAGCAGTCCGCACCGAATCCTCCGTGCCGCAGGAGCGCCTCGTGCGCACCGCGATCCCCGGCCCCCGCTCGCAGCAGATCCATGAGCGACGTCGCGCCGTGGTGCCGCCCGGAGTGCACAGCGTGCTGCCCGTCTACATCGAGCGCGCCCACGACTCGATCCTGGTCGATGTCGACGGCAACCAGATCATCGATGTGTGCGGCGGCATCGGCGTCACCACGATCGGGCACACCGACGACCGCGTGGTGGCTGCCGCGACCGAGCAGCTCCAGAATGTCACCCACACGCTCTTCACCATGACGCCGTACGAGCCGTACGTCGCCGTTGCCGAGCACCTCGCGAAGCACGTACCGGGTTCGACCGCTGCCGCACCGTACAAGACCCTGCTCATGAACTCGGGTGCTGAAGCCGTGGAGAACGGCGTGAAGATCGCACGCAAGTTCACCGGCCGCCCTGGCGTCGCCGTGCTCGAGCACGCGTATCACGGCCGCACGCTCCTCACGAGCAGCATGAACCACAAGGCCGCGCCCTACGCCCTCGGTTACGGCCCCCGCGTCGGTGATATCTACAAAGCACCGAACTCGTACCCCCTCCACGACGGTCTGAGCGGCGTCGACGCCGCGAAGCGCACGATCGCCTACCTCGAGAAGCAGGCCGGCGCATCCGATCTCGCCTGCCTCGTGGTCGAGCCCATCCAGGGCGAGGGCGGCTTCATCGTGCCCGCCGATGGGTTCCTCCCGGCGCTCGCCGAGTGGTGCCGCGCGAACGGCATCGTGTTCATCGCCGACGAGGTGCAGGCCGGCATGGCCCGCACCGGCTCCGTCTTCTCGATCGAGCAGTTCGGCGTCGTCCCCGACATCGTGCTCTCGGCCAAGGGCATCGCCGGGGGCCTCCCGCTCGCCGGCATCACCGGTCGCGCCGAGATCATGGATGCCTCGCAGCCCGGCGGGCTCGGCGGAACCTTCGGCGGCAACCCGGTGTCGTGCGCCGCGGCCGTCGCCGTGTTCGAACAGATCGAAGAGCTCGACCTGCTCGCAGAGGCACGCCGCATCGAGGCCAACTTCGGGGGCGGCCTGCGCGAACTGCAGCAGCGTTTCCCCTCAATCGCCGAGGTGCGCGGCAAGGGCGCGATGCTCGCCATCGAGGTGACGCGACCCGGCACGCTCGAGCCTGACGCCGAACTCGTCGCCCGCGTCATCGATGCGGCGGCGCAGCGCGGCGTGCTGCTGCTCAGCAGCGGCGTGCACAACCAGGCGATCCGCTTCTTGCCCTCGCTCAAGATCACTGACGAACTCATCGCCGATGTGCTCTCCGTGCTCGACGAGTCATTCGCGATCGCGAGCCAGTAACCCCGGTTGACGATTGAGCGCCCCGAGCCGATCATGGCTCGGGGCGCTCTATCGTTTTCGAAGTAGTGCAGCCCGGGCTGCGGGGTGAGTGCTGGCTAGGCCCGCTCAGCCGTCGGAGTATCCGGGAGGATCACGGGCTCGGTATCGGCCGGCTCCTCATCTGCGACGTCGACCTCTGCATCAGGTGCGTCTGGGCCGGCTTCGGCCGATTCCGCGCCATCGCGTTCGGGAGCGGACACGGTGTCGTCGTCCGCCACAGGGGTCTCTGGCACCGGCGCATCTTCGAGTTCAATGCCGGAGCCGGCGAGGCTGCCCGTGTCGACGACATCGCCCACTGCGTGCACGTCGATCACGACGACCGTGACGTTGTCGCGACCAGCGTTATCGAGCGCGTGATGCACGAGCGCCCGAGCGGCAGCCTCGGCGGTCGGCTCAGTCGCAA
The DNA here is from genome assembly GCF_001273845.1 of Leucobacter musarum subsp. musarum. Classification (GTDB taxonomy): domain Bacteria; phylum Actinomycetota; class Actinomycetes; order Actinomycetales; family Microbacteriaceae; genus Leucobacter; species Leucobacter musarum. Next base: position 320,255 of record NZ_JHBW01000065.1, on the reverse strand, counting down.
GGAAGTGCTGGATGCCGATATCGGTGAGCTCTTTGGTGAGCCCATCGGAGCAGATCAGCAACCGCTGGCCGGGAATCAGCGCGAGCGACGTGTAATCGGGAATCGGTGCCTCATTGAACCCCACCGCGCGGGTGATCACGTTCGCGTGCGGGTGCACTTCGGCTTCTTCTTCGGTGATCGCACCCGTATCGATCAGGTGCTGCACGACCGAGTGATCCACGGTGATCTGACTCAACGCGCCCTTGAAGTACTGGTAGACCCGGGAATCCCCGATGTTGAAGACTTTCCAGGTCGGGTCGGCGTCAGTGCCGAGCACGACACCGGTGACCGTCGTTCCAGCACCCAGTTCGGTGTCGCCGGCGTCGAGCTCGATATCGTCGACCGCATCTCCGAGGGTGTCATCGATGTCGGTCTCGGAAACCGTTTCTCTTCCGCCGAGTTCGGCAAGCCGCCGCACCACGGCAGCCGACGCGATTTCACCCGCGGAGTGCCCGCCCATGCCATCGGCGATCGCGAACACCGGCGGCGTGGTCACGTAGCTGTCCTGGTTCGTTTCGCGCCTGCGACCGACATCGGTCAGCGCGAACCACGAGAGCTCGAGTTCGAGGTCGCCGCCGGCGCGGTAGTTCAGACGACGTCGAACGCCGTTCTCTCCGCGAGCCGTCACAGCTTCCCTCTCATAGACACCCGAGCCATACTACCCTGCCTCTGACGCGCGCACGGCGTCCCGGCCAGGAGCACCATGGTCGGTGACCAGGGTCACGACGGCATGTGCGGCGTCGATTTGCATCTCCAGTTGCTGGGCAACCGCCCAGACGAGCAGCCCGTCAATGTCGTCGATGCGCGCGGCCGACGTGGCGAGCCGACGCACGAGATCCCCCTTCGCCGACTTGTTGAAGTGGTTGAGCGCGCGCACTTCACCGTCTTCCGCACGTTGGGCAACGTGCAAGAACCAGCCTGCGCCTTCCGGCAACGGTGCGAGCGCGGCGTAGTCCTGGGAACGGAGATCGAGAATGAAGTCACTCTCCGCGTGCCACCCCGCATGCTCATGCGCCTCAGTCCAGATCCGCTTCATGGGCGCGCTGAGCGCTGGGAGCCGCGAGCTCGCGGAAAGTCGGTACGCCGGGATCGGATCGCCCGCACCGATCAATCCGAACAGCGCGGACTGCACCGCGACGTGCGCATGCAGCCACGCGCGCGCGTCCGCGTCGAGCGACGCAACATCAAGCGCGTCGTAGAGCACTCCGGTGTATCGCTCGATCGCGGGGAGCACCCCGCTCGACTCGAGCTCGAGATTGCGTTGCGCCTCATCGCGGTTCTTCACGCCGAGCTTCAGCGCCTTGACGGCGCTCTCCGGGTCGCTGCTCACCGTTTCCAGCGCACCGCGCACACGTTCCCGCGCTGAGCGCAAGGATTCGGCGTGACGCAGCGCGGTCGGATCGAACGCGCCGGATCCACCGGTGCGCTTCGTCTCCGACGGTGGGAGCAGGAGGAGCATGGAGAACCTTTCTGGAGTGCACACACGTGAGGCCGGCCGCCACTCCCGAAGGAGGGCGGTCGGCCTCAGTGTGGTGATATCGGGTTACGCGACGGTGGCGCGACCCGCGACGATGGTGATCGTGTCGTGGTCGACCGAGAGGAAACCGCCCTCTGCCTCGACCGAGACCTTCTCGCCACCTGCGGTGGTCACGCGCACCTCGCCCTGCGCGAGCAGAGCAAGGAGCGGCTCGTGACCCGTGAGGATGCCGATCTCGCCTTCGACCGTCTTCGCGATGACCTGGGAGGCTTCGCCCGCCCAGACCTGTCGCTCAGCCGAGACGACGCTGACGTTCAACGCCATGCTTATGCCAGGTCCTTCTGCATCTTCGCCCAGTTCTCTTCGACGTCGGAGATACCGCCGACGTTGAAGAAGGCCTGCTCGGCCACGTGGTCGAACTCACCCTTGGCGATGGCGTCGAACGACTCGATGGTCTCCTTGAGGGGAACCGTCGAACCCTCGACACCGGTGAACTTCTTCGCCATGTAGGTGTTCTGCGAGAGGAACTGCTGGATGCGACGCGCACGCGCGACGGTGATCTTGTCTTCCTCGGAGAGCTCGTCGACACCGAGGATCGCGATGATCTCCTGGAGCTCCTTGTTCTTCTGCAGAATCGCCTTGACCGTGGTCGCCACGCGGTAGTGATCCTCGCCCAAGTAACGGGGGTCGAGAATACGCGAGGTCGAGGTCAGCGGATCGATCGCGGGGTACAGACCCTTCGATGCGATCTCACGCGAGAGCTCGGTCGTCGCATCGAGGTGCGCGAACGTCGTGGCCGGAGCCGGGTCGGTGTAGTCGTCCGCGGGGACGTAGATCGCCTGCAGCGAGGTGATCGAGTGACCGCGGGTCGAGGTGATGCGCTCCTGGAGAATGCCCATCTCGTCGGCGAGGTTCGGCTGGTAGCCCACAGCGGAGGGCATGCGGCCGAGCAGCGTCGAGACCTCGGAACCGGCCTGCGTGAAGCGGAAGATGTTGTCGATGAAGAGCAGCACGTCCTGCTTCTGCACATCGCGGAAGTACTCCGCCATGGTCAGTGCCGACAGTGCGACGCGCAGACGCGTTCCCGGCGGCTCATCCATCTGGCCGAACACGAGGGCCGTCTTGTCGAAGACGCCGGCCTCTTCCATCTCGTGGATGAGGTCGTTGCCCTCACGGGTGCGCTCGCCGACACCGGCGAACACCGACACACCACCGTGATCCTGCGCCACGCGCTGGATCATCTCCTGGATCAGAACGGTCTTGCCCACACCGGCGCCACCGAACAGACCGATCTTTCCACCCTGCACGTAGGGGGTCAGAAGGTCGATCGACTTGATGCCGGTCTCGAAGAGCTCGGTCTTCGACTCGAGCTGATCGAATGCCGGCGGGGTGCGGTGGATGCCCCAGCGCTCGGTGACCTCGATGGTCTCGCCCTCGGGCAGGTTCAGCACGTTACCGGCAACGTCGAAGACCTTGCCCTTGGTGATGTCGCCGACGGGAACGCTGATCGGACCAGCGGTGTCGACCACTTCCTGGCCACGGACGAGGCCGTCGGTGGGCTTCAGCGCGATGGCGCGGATGAGGTTGTCGCCGAGGTGCTGGGCAACCTCGAGCACGAGCTTCGACGATTCGGTGCCATCACCGAAATCGACGGTGGTCTCGAGTGCGTTGTATACGGCGGGGATGGCATCGTGGGGGAACTCGATGTCGACGACGGGCCCGGTAACTCGAGCGATCCGCCCGACAACCTTGGTGGCCTCAGTCGCCACTGCGGCGGTTTCGGTCATGATTCTCTCTCTTCGTGCTGTATTAACCGGACAGCGCGTCAGCGCCGCCCACGATCTCGGAAATCTGCTGGGTGATCTCCGCCTGACGCGCGTTGTTCGCGAGGCGGGTGTAATCCCGGATCAGCGAATCTGCGTTATCGCTCGCGGACTTCATCGCCTTCTGCGTCGCTGCGTGCTTCGCGGCCGCCGACTCGAGCATCGCGTTGTACACACGGGACTCAATGTATGCGGGAAGCAGGCGATCGAGCACGGTATCTGCGTCCGGCTCGAACTCGTACAGCGGTGCCGGCCCATCAGTGGCCTCGGCGACACCCTCAACGATCTGCAGGGGCAGCAGACGGTGCACCTGGGGCACCTGGCTGACCATGCTCACGAGGCGGTTGTAGACAAGGTGGATCTCCTGCGCGCCACCCTCGGCCGCTGAGCGACCGAAGATCTCGAGCAGTGCTTCCGCGACCTCGGCACCCGTCTCGAACGTCGGGTTCTCGGTGTCTCCGGTCCAGACGCGCTCCGAAGGGCGGCGACGGAACGCGAAGTAGCCCTGCGCCTTGCGCCCGAAGAGGAAGTACACGACTTCCTTGCCCTCGGAACGAAGCAATTCGCTCAGCTCTTCGGCTTCACGCAGCACCTGTGAGTTGAAGGCACCGGCGAGGCCGCGGTCCGACGTGAAGATGACGACCGCTGCGCGCTCGACCTTGTCGGCCTCGGTGAGCAGCGGATGATCGGTGTTCGAGTGCGTGGCGACGGCCGACACGGCGCGAGTAATCGCCGTGGCGTAGGGCGTCGAAGCCTCAACGCGTGCCTTCGCCTTCTGGATGCGAGATGCCGCGATCAGCTCCATCGCACGGGTGATCTTCTTGGTCGTCTGGGCAGAACGAATTTTCTGCCGGTAGACCCGAAGTTGCGCTCCCATGTCTCTCCTGTAGTGGTTGGGGCTGGCTGGTGATCAAGGTTCGGGATCGGGGCGGCGGCTCATACCGCCGCCCCGGAGCCCCTACTTCTTGGTGACGACCAGCTGCTCCTGCTGGATCTCGGCTTCGTCGATAGCGTCGAACTGCTCCGCAAGCGTCTTACCGCTCGAGGTGCGGAACTCGCTCGAGAACTTCGCGATCTGGCTCTCGAGCTCGGCGACGATGTCGTCATCGAGCACGTTGGTGCTGCGAAGCTTCGACAGTGCCTCCGAGTTGCGCCCGAGGTAGTCGAGGAACTCGCGCTCGAAGCGCAGCACGTCTTCAACCGGAACCTCGTCGAGGAAGCCCTTCGTGCCGGCCCAGATCGACACGGTCTGCTCTTCAACCGGGTACGGCGTGTACTGCGGCTGCTTGAGGAGCTCGGTGAGGCGAGCACCTCGAGCGAGCTGCTTGCGGCTGGTCGCGTCGAGGTCCGAAGCGAACATTGCGAACGCCTCGAGCGCACGGTACTGCGCGAGCTCGAGCTTCAACGTGCCCGAGACCTTCTTGATCGACTTCACCTGAGCGTCGCCACCCACGCGGGACACCGAGATGCCCACGTCGACAGCGGGGCGCTGGTTCGCGTTGAAGAGGTCGGACTGGAGGAAGATCTGGCCGTCAGTGATCGAGATCACGTTGGTCGGGATGTACGCCGAGACGTCGTTGGCCTTCGTCTCGATGATCGGGAGACCGGTCATCGAACCTGCGCCGAGCTCGTCAGAGAGCTTTGCACAACGCTCCAGCAGACGCGAGTGCAGGTAGAAGACGTCGCCCGGGTATGCCTCGCGTCCCGGCGGACGGCGAAGGAGCAGCGACACGGCGCGGTATGCCTCGGCCTGCTTCGACAGGTCATCGAAGATCACCAGAACGTGCTTGCCCGCGTACATCCAGTGCTGGCCGATAGCCGAACCGGTGTAGGGAGCGAGGTACTTGAAGCCTGCGGGGTCAGATGCGGGCGAAGCGACGATGGTGGTGTACTCCATCGCGCCGGCGTCCTCGAGCGCGCCCTTCACCGAAGCGATGGTCGAGCCCTTCTGGCCGATGGCGACGTAGATGCAACGCACCTGCTTGGTGGTGTCGCCCGACTCCCAGTTGGCCTTCTGGTTGATGATCGTGTCGATCGCGATGGCCGTCTTACCGGTCTGGCGGTCGCCGATGATGAGCTGGCGCTGACCGCGGCCGACAGGGATCATGGCGTCGATCGCCTTGATGCCGGTCTGCAGGGGCTCGTGCACCGACTTACGCTGCATCACGCCCGGGGCCTGGAGCTCGAGTGCGCGACGGCCTTCGATGCCCGCGATCTCGCCGAGACCGTCGATGGGCTTGCCCAGCGGGTCGACCACGCGGCCGAGGTAGCCCTCGCCCACGGGAACCGAGAGCACCTCACCGGTGCGAGTGACCTGCTGGCCCTCTTCGATGCCGGTGAACTCGCCGAGCACGACGACGCCGATCTCGTTCTCTTCCAGGTTCTGGGCAAGGCCCAGGGTGCCGTCGGCGAAGCGAACGAGCTCGTTCGCCATGACGCCGGGGAGGCCCTCGACGTGCGCGATGCCGTCGGAGGCGTCGACCACAGTGCCGACCTCAGTCTTGCCAGCGTCGGTCGGCTCGTAGGACGCTGCGAAATCCTTCAGCGCGTTACGGATCTCGTCCGGGCTGATTGAGAGTTCTGCCATTTCGTTTCCTCTGTCTGTTCCGGAAGCGCCGCCCCCGGGTGTGAAAAGTTGTCGCTACGCGGCGAGCTGCTGGCGCAGATCGTCGAGTCGGGCACGGACGCTACCGTCGATGACGTTGTCACCGACCTGCACGCGGATGCCGCCGACGAGCTCGGTGTCGATCACTGTGGTGATGCGCACCGGGCGTCCGGCGGACTGCTCGAGAGCTCGAGCGAGGCGATCCTGCTGCGCAGCAGAGAGCGGCGCGGCGACGGTCACCGTCGCGAGTTCGCTTCCGGCTTGGTCGGCCGCGGTGTGCGCAGCCTGTCGCAGCGTCGCATCGAGACGACGACCGCGCGGGCTGGTGACCAGGTGCGAGACCACGGCGAGCGCGGCCTCCGAGGTCTTGCCTCCGAAGAGACGCTGCACGAGTGCGGCCTTCCCAGCGGGTTCAGCGAGCTTGCTGCCGAGGCTGAGCTGCAGATCGTGGTTGCGGTCGATCACGTCGACCACCGCGAGCAGATCGTCCGAGAGAGTCGGGTTCGCCGCGCCCACGGCGCGGATCCCCAGCTCTTCGACGCCCGAGACGAACTCGTCGACATTCGACCAGCGTCCCTGAACGGCTGCGGCGAGAACAGAGCGCGCGCCAGCGGAGAGACCGCTGAACAGCCGCTCGACCACCTGCGTCTTGGCCTGCACATCGGCCGAGGCGTCGCCGAGCGCCGCAGCGAGCGCAGGGCTCCCCGCGATCTGACGAGCCGCTGCGAGCAGCTCACTCCCGGCGTTCGAGTCGAGTCCGGCTCCCAGCGCGGTGCGCGCCTGAGCCAGTGCTTCGCGTGACGCGCTGCCCATTACTGTGCCGCCTTCTCTGATGCTTCGAGATCAGCGAGGAAGCGATCGACGAGCGCCGAAGCCTTCTGATCATCGGAGAGCGATTCGCCGACCACGCTCGAGGCGAGGTCGATCGCGAGCGAGCCGACGTCCTTGCGGAGCGAGACGACCGCGCTCTGGCGCTCGCCTTCGATCTGCGCTTGCGCCGCGTGAACGATGCGGGCCTGCTCGGTCGTCGCGTCGTCCTTTGCCTTGGCGACGATCTTGTTCGCATCGAGGCGAGCCGACTCGCGAATCTCGCCGGCTTCCTGGCGTGCGCTGGCGAGCTGCGCGGTGTACTCCTGGAGTGCGGCTTCGGCCTTCGCCTGAGCCTCGTCGGCCTTGGCGATGTTGCCCTCGATCGCCTCTGCACGTGCATCGAGCATCGTCTGCATTTTGGGGAGGAAGACCTTCCAGAACGCGACGAGGATGATGACGAAGACGACCGCAGACCACACGATGTCGTACGTCGCGGGGAGGAGCGGGTTTTGGTTCGCGCCCTCTTCCGCAGCAACGAAGACTGCGTTATTCATCGAGCCTCCCTTTCGAGACTAGGGAAAGGTGGAATCGGGTTACGCGGCGAAGATGAACGGCGTTGCGATCGCGATGAAGGCCAGGGCCTCGGTGAACGCGATACCGATCCACATGAGGACCTGGAGGCGGCCGGCGAGCTCGGGCTGGCGAGCGACACCCTCGATGGTCTTGCCGACGACGATACCCACGCCGATGGCGGGGCCGATAGCGGCGAGGCCGTAACCGACGGTTGCGATGTTGCCCGAGATTTCAGCGAGAACAGACACGGTATGTGTTTCCTTCCGTATGTGAGTGCGGCGGTTGCCGAACCCGTGGGTTTAGTGCTCTTCAGCCAGCGCGAGCTGGATGTAGACGGCGGTGAGAAGTGCGAAGACGTAGGCCTGCAGAACGGCGACGAGAATCTCGAAGAGCGTGAACGCTGCACCGAAGGCGAAGGTGCCGACGCCGAAGAGCTTGAAGAAGCCCTCGCCCGAGAAGAGGAAGAACTGCGTCGCTGCGAACAGCAGCACGAGCAGCAGGTGGCCGACGAGCAGGTTCATCAGGAGTCGGAGGGTCAGCGTGACCGGACGGATGACGAAGGTCGAGATGAACTCGATCGGGGTGACGATGATGTAGATCGCCTTGGGCACACCCGAGGGGAACAGCGCGTTCTTGAAGAAGTTGCCGGGGCTCTTCTTGACGCCTGCGTAGATGAACGTGACGTACGAGACGACGGCGAGCACCAGCGGATAGCCGATGACCGACGTGCCGGCGATGTTCAGGCCGGGCACGATGCCGGTGATGTTCAGCGCGAGGATCGAGAAGAACATCGCAGTGAGGATCGGCAGGAAGCGACGGCCGTCTTTCTTGCCCAGCAGGTCTTCGGCGATGTTGACGCGCACGAAGTCGAGCGCCATCTCCGTGAGCGACTGGCCACGGGTTGGGATGACTCGCATGCGGCGGGTGCCCAGCCAGAACAGGACGAGCAGCACGACCATCATGAGGACGCGGATCATCATGATCCGGTTCATGGCAAACGGGGTGCCTTCGAAGAGCACGATGTCGGGGAAGAACTCGGCCATCGTCGGCGCGTGGAATTCACCCTCTTCGGCCGCGAAAAAGACGGGGGCCACGAGGTGCAAAGCGTTAGCGAACAGCGCCATTCTCCTGACTTCGGTGCGGCATCAGCCTGCACAGTGTCGAACGGTGGTCATACCCCGGGGCGTCGTAGGCACAGCTCAAGCCAGCCCTGCAGGGAACGTATCTGAGTCTATCAATAATTCCGCTCCAGGAGAAACCCGAAGCGGCTTGGTGTGATGAAGTTGACTACGACTGCGTCGGAGCGGAGAGAATCGGGATGCGCGAGCGGGTGATGACCACGACGTCGAGGGCCAGAGATGCGATGACGCTCGCGATCACTCCGAAGAACATCACTCGCGTGTCGAGCCACTCCGCGTCGCGCAGCAGCACGACCACAACGATGAAGACGATGAACTTGAACACCCAACTGCCGAGCACGATGCCGAAGAACGCGGTGATGTAAAAGTCTCGCTCGATGAATCGGTTCGCAAACGCGATGCTGCCGACCGTCATCATGAGGAACAGGCCGCCGAGCGCCGTCCCGATGATGCCTCCCCACAGCCCGGCCGTGCCGCTGACGAGGTAGCCGATCACGGCGAACACGACGACGAGTGCACCGATGACGACGAGCCCCCATCGCAGCGCCCGCAGCAATACGGGCTGCGAAGCCGGCATTGGCCTCGGCTCGATCTCGTCGGGCTGCACGGCGTCACTCACTCTGGGGTCCTTTCAGCGGAGTCTTCCTGGCGAGCGATTCGGCGCGCGCTGCGTCGGCTCGGGAGTTCCGTCCGCTCAACGGTACCAAGTGACGGCGTGCGAGCGCTGCGCGTACCCGATTCGCCGGAAATCGCAACAGTGCGAAGGTCGCAGCGGTACCGGCGGCGAGCACGATGCCCGGGAGCAGGAAGTCCTGCGTCGTGAAGACTAAGAGCACCGCGATCGAAATCGTCGCGGTTCCCGAGTAGAAGATGCACACGGCCTGGATCGGCGAGTGGCCCATGTCGAGGAGACGATGGTGCAGGTGCAGGCGATCCGCGGTAAAGGGGCTTGTTCCGGCACGGAGCCGGCGGAAGACCGCGAGTGAGAAGTCGGCGAGCGGAAGCGCGAGCACCGCGATCGGCAGAATGATCGGGATGTAGCTCGCAAGCACCAGCTTCTGGTCGAGTGCCGCCGGGTTCAACTGACCGGTCACCGAGACCGTCGACGTCGCCATGAGCAGCCCCACCAGCAGCGCCCCGGTATCTCCCATGAACATGCGCGCACGGTGCCAGTTGAATGGCAGGAAGCCGATGCAGATGCCGACGACCACGATGGCGATGAGACTCGCGAAGATCACGGAATCGACGCGGCCGATCTGGTCGTTGAGCAGCAGCGTGTAGACGAAGAAGAGCGCATTGGCGATGATGGCGACACCGGCGACGAGTCCATCAAGGCCGTCCACGAAGTTCACCGCGTTCATCACGAGCGTCATGAGAAAGACCGTGATGACGAAGTTCACGAGTGGAGACCCGATGATGAGGGTGTCGCCGAAGGGCAACGACACGATCTGCACACCGTTCCAGGCGAGTAGTCCCGCCGCAGCGAGTTGCGCGGCGAGCTTGATCATCCAGTCCAAGTCGAGCAGATCGTCGAGCACACCGACGACCGCGATGAGCGCGCAGGCCCCAAAGAGTGCCCACATCTGGTTGCTGCCCGAAAACAGCGATGCGAACTCTCGCTGCGTCGCAGCGACGATGAACGCGGCGATGATGCCGACGAACATCGCGATCCCACCCAGCCGAGGAGTTGGGGCCTGATGCACGTCTCGCGCACGCACTTCGGGGGCGAGGTTGAATCGCCGGCTGAGGCGCAGCACCCCCCAGGAGGCTGCCGCAGTGACGAGCGCGGCAACCGCGACGACCGTCACGTAGGCGAGCATGTCACTCCCCGAAAACGACCTGCGGCAGCAGTTCCGCGATGGCCTCGCGCGACACGCCTCCCTGACGCAGAATTCGAATCTCTCCGCCGGCTTCCGTCAAGCCGGTCGCGTCGACGATCGTGGAGGCGACCCCATCGGCTCCCGATTCGCCGGCTTCGAGGTACACGGCGATCGCATCGCCGAGCATGTCTTGCGCGGCGGCGGCGGTGCGGGCTGCGGGCTCGCCCGTCAGGTTCGCCGACGAGACCGCGAGCGGCCCCGTTTCGCGCAGCAATTCAATGGCGAGCGGCTGGTCGGGAATGCGCAGGGCGACCGTGCCGCCCGTCTCCCCCAGGTCCCAGCTGAGCAGCGGATTGGCGCGCGTGATGATGGTGAGCGCACCGGGCCAGAATGCCTCCGCGAGCGCGTGAACGGGGGCGACGACCTCTGCGGCGAGTGCTGCGAGGGTGTCGGTGTTCGGAATCAGCACGGGCGGCGGCGATTGCCGCCCTCGGCCCTTCGCATCGAGCAAACGCTGCACTGCCTCCGGGCTGAACGCGTCAGCCGCGACACCGTACACGGTATCGGTCGGCATCACGATGAGCTCGCCGCGCCCGATCGCTTGCCGAGCGGTACGGGTGCCCGCGAGCAGTTGCGAGTTGTCGGTGCAATCGAAGACGTCGGCCATAACGCGCCAGTCTACTCCCGCGCACGAGTTGAATTCCGAGCGCTCTCCGGTCACCGCCTTCGACAGGTTCAGCGAATCGCTGTCGTCGTGCGATCGCGCCCGGTGAGGTCAACGTGGGTTTCGGTCTGTTGCCACCCATCGGCTGCGAGTACTTCCCGGATCGCCCGCCCCTGCAACTCGGCATGCTCGAGCACGAGGGATCCGCCCGGAAGCACCCATCGAAGTGCGGCGCGGCTGATGATCCTGATGAGGTCGAGCCCGTCGACTCCGCTGTAGAGCGCGAGCTCGGGGTCGTGGTCGCGCACTTCGGGGTCGCGAGGAACCATGCCGCTCGGCACATACGGCGGATTTGAGACGAGCACGTGCACCCTTCCGCGCAACGCTGCGAGCTCGGGCAGCGCGTCGAGATGCTCCACGTCACCCAGCAGCAGCGCGACACGGCCGTCACCCCACTCGTCGACGTTGCGCTGCGCCCACGCGTGCGCATCTCGGCTCTTCTCCACCGCCCAGACACGCGCCCGCGGCACTTCGTGGGCGATCGACAAGGCAAGCGCCCCGCTCCCCGTGCACAGATCCACGACGATGGGCTGGGGATCCGGCACCCGCCTCGCGGCGTCGATCGCGAACTGGGCCACCGTCTCGGTCTCGGGCCGGGGCACGAACACACCGGGGCCGACCGAGAGCTCGATGGAGCGGAAGGGCGCCCGCCCGGTGAGGTGCTGCAGCGGCACGCGCCGGGCGCGTTCGTCGGCGATCTCGCGCATGCGGGACGCGTCGTCGTCGGAGACCGAACCTGCCAGAATCGCCAGCGCTTGGACGCGCCCCCGTGTCACACCCAGCACATGCCCGATGATCAGTTCAGCGTCTGCCCGCGCATCGACGATGCCGCTCGCCACGAGCTGTTCACCAATCTCGTCAAGGAGAAGGGAGACCGGGGTACCGGCTCCGCCGGTCGCTGGGGTGTGCTGCACTCCCCCAGACTCGCACACGTCACCGGCACTCTCGAATCGGCATCCTGCGACGCGCCGCCCCTGTCATCTCACGACTTACTGCATAACCCACTCGAACGACTCGAATAAGGAATCGATATAATTTGAGGTGGCCGCGGGGCGTCTCGCTGCCGGAACATCGATGCGGCAGGAACCCCATCTCAGACCTCAGGAGGATGCAGCACCATGGCACGGACCTACGACAACATCACGCAGGCATTTGGTAACACTCCCCTCGTGCGCCTCAACCGCGTCACGGAAGAGGCCGGTGCAGAGGTGTTCGCGAAGCTCGAGTTCTACAACCCCGCGGGCTCGGTGAAGGATCGCATCGGCATCGCCATCATCGACGCCGCTGAGCAGTCGGGCGCTCTGCAGCCCGGCGGCACCATCGTCGAAGGCACGAGCGGCAACACCGGCATCGCACTCGCGTTCGTCGGTGCGGCGCGCGGCTACCGAGTTATCCTCACCATGCCCGAGACGATGAGCATCGAGCGCCGCAAGCTGCTGCTCGCCTACGGTGCCGAGATCGTACTCACCGAGGGCCCGCTCGGCATGAAGGGCGCCGTCGCCAAGGCTCAGGAGATCGCGGAGAGCACGCCAGGCGCGATTCTCGCACAGCAGTTCGCGAACCCCGCGAACCCCGCGATCCACCGCGCCACCACGGGCCCCGAGATCTGGAACGACACCGACGGCAGCGTCGACATCTTCGTCGCCGGCATCGGCACCGGCGGCACCATCACCGGCGCCGGCGGCTACCTCAAGGAGCAGAATCCCGGCGTGCAGGTCATCGCCGTCGAGCCGATCGACTCCCCGCTGCTCACCGAGGGCACGGCCGGCCCGCACAAGATTCAGGGTCTCGGCGCGAACTTCGTGCCCGACATCCTCGATCGCGAGATCTACGACGAGGTCATCGACGTCACGCTCGCCGATTCCATCGCGAAGGCTCGTGCCCTGGGCACCGAAGAGGGCATCCTCGCAGGTATCTCGGGTGGCGCAGCCGTCTGGGCCGCCACGCAGGTCGCAAAGCGCCCCGAGAACGCGGGTAAGAAGATCGTGGTCGTCGTCCCCGACTTCGGCGAGCGCTACTTCTCGACCGTGCTGTTCGAGGATCTGGGCGCCTAGTCACGATCCCGAAAGTTCTGCAGTGAGCGTGTTCTCCCGCATCAGAGAAGACATCTCCGCCGCCCGCGCGCACGATCCCGCTGCGCGCGGTTCGGCGGAGGTGTTCTTCGTGTATTCGGGGCTCCACGCCGTCTGGTGGCACCGGGTCTCACACACCCTCTGGCAGCGCGGTCTGAGGTTTCTGCCGCGCGCGATCTCGCAGATCTCACGCTTCTTCTCGGGTATCGAGATTCACCCGGGCGCCACCATCGGGCGGCGCCTCTTCATCGACCACGGCATGGGCGTGGTCATCGGCGAAACCGCCGTCGTCGGCGACGACGTGCTGATCTACCACGGGGTCACACTCGGCGGTACCGGCCACGACCGCGGCAAACGCCACCCGACCATCGGCGATCGCGTCGTCATCGGCGCCGGAGCAAAACTTCTTGGCAACATCGAGCTCGGCCACGACAGCGCTGTCGGGTCGAACGCCGTCGTCGTGCGCTCCGCTCCCCCGTGGACGACGCTCACCGGCATCCCCGCGCAGGGTCGACCGCGCCGCGGGGCGCCGATCATGGAGCAGCCCGACATGGCTGACTTCTACGTCATCTGAACGCGGCGGCGCCTTGCCGAGCCGTCTCGAATCGACTCAGCGCAGCGTGCGCCCGTTCTCGTCCATCCACCCCTTGGTGCGTCGCTGCTCGATGAGCACCATCACGATGCCCAGGAGCCAGAACGGGATCTGCACGGCGAATGCCACCTGGAACGCGTGCAGCGAGTAATTCTCGGGTGATCCGGCACCCTGCAGGTCGAGCACGAGGCCGATCAGCAGAATCACGAGCAGTGAGGCCGTGAACCCGCCCGTATTGACGAGTCCGGTGCCGAAGCCCGAATAGCTGCGCGGCGTGTGCGAGCGCGACACCTCGAACGAGATCATCGAGGCCGGCCCTCCGAGCGGGATGACCACGAGCAGCACGATGATGAGTGCCATCGGAGGCACGCCGGGCCACAGGATCACTGCGGTCCAGACCAGCGCGATCAACACCGTAATACTCAGGTTGAACCAGACACGGCGCTCGATGAACCGTGAACTCAACGGCCCGAGCACCACGCTCGCCACCATCGACGACACCACAGTGAGACTCAGCAGGCCGCGGGCCGCTGCAGGGTCGAGACCGAGCCCGCCAACGAGAAACGGGGTGCCCCACAGCAGCAGGAAGACGTTCGACGCGAACGGCGACGCGAAGTGCAACCAGTAGGCAAGACGCACTCCCGGCAGCCGGAGTAGCTTGCGAGCGCGGTTCCAGAATCCGAGACCGGGCAGCTTCGTCTCCGCGATGATCGGGATGAGCTCAGTCGATGGCGGTTGCATCGCTTTGAGCGCCGCCGTGTTAGTTTCGGCGAACGATTGCGCGTTCTCCGTCGTTCGGCCGCGCCGCCGAAGCACGCGCTCGAACGGGGTGGCGTCTCCGGGGGCGTTGCGCAGCACTACGCACCCCAGGATCACGACGAGCAGTGCGAGCGCGGCAAGCCCGAGGAAACCGCTCATCCACCCGGTCGCGCCGACGAGGATCGCCAGCGGCACGACCGACACGAGTTGCCCCGCCTGCCCGATGAGGCCGGTCACCTGGCTGATCGTCGGCAACTGCCGCAACGAGAACCACTCGGGCAGCATCCGCATCACGCTGATGAAGGTGCACGCGTCACCGGCGCCGACGAGTACGCGCGCGAGAATCGCGAGCGACACTTCGGGCACCGTCGCCATAGCGACCTGACCGGCGATCATCAAGGCTCCGCCGATCAAGATCATCGAGGTCGCACCAATGCGGTCGAGGAGCACCCCCACCGGGATCTGCAGGCCCGCGTACACGAGCAGCTGAATCACCGGAAAGATCGAGAGCGTGGTGGCGTCAATGCCGAAATGATCTTGCGCCGCCGGGCCGAGCGCCGACAACGACGATCGATTGATGACGGCGACCGCATACGAGATCGCTGCGACTCCCCAGACCACCCACGGGAGGACTGGTCGAGTTGCACGCATGGTGCCATGCTACCGCCGCGACCCCACCTGATCGTGCATCGACGCGACGCAGCGAGCGACTCAGGAACGCTGCGGCAACGGCGGGCCGTCGGGGAAATCAGAGCGCGTGAGGTCCAGGAACATGGCGTCTTCCAGGTGCCCGCCCGGACGCACCTGATAGTCGCGCAGCACCCCGATGCGGCGGAAGCCGAGCCGCTCATAGCTGCGAATCGCGCCCGCATTGTTCACATTCGGATCAAGAGTGACGCGTGTCACCCCATCGGCGAACTCGGCGCCAATCGCGAGCGCGAGCGCCTCCTCGCCGATGCGACGCCCGCGGAAGCGCGTGCCGATGAACAGGTGCATCACGGTCGTCGGGTACTCCGGGTCATCGCCGCGCAGCACGAACATCGCGCCGGCCGTCTGGCCGTCGACCTCGATGATTCGGGTGACATCTGCCGCATCGATGAACTCGGCCTGCACGCGCTGCGGGGTGTAGCCCACCCACCACAGCGACACCTCGGGTTCGTCAAGGATTGCCACCAGGGGTTCGAGGTCGGCCGCCTGCGGGCCGCGGAGGGTAACGAGGGGGCCCACCAGGGGCTGCACTGCATCGGACATGGCTTCAGCGTAGCGGGTGCGGGGTGGGCACGACGATCCTACTGGCCGAGGTCGGCCAGTCGCGCCTCTTCGTCCATGCGAATGCACGATTCGATCACGGCGTCGAGCGCACCGTTCATGACCTGGTCGAGGTTGTAGGCCTTGTAGCCGGTGCGGTGATCGGCGATGCGGTTCTCAGGGAAGTTGTAGGTGCGGATGCGCTCCGAACGGTCCATGGTGCGGATCTGGCTCGAACGGTGGGCGCTCGCCTCGGCAGCGACCTCTTCCTGCTGCTTCGCGAGAATACGGGCGCGCAGCACGCGCATTGCCGCTTCACGGTTCTGCAGCTGGCTCTTCTCGTTCTGCATCGCGACCACGATTCCGGTCGGCAAGTGGGTGATGCGCACGGCGGAGTCGGTCGTGTTCACCGACTGACCACCGGGGCCCGACGACCGGTACACATCGATCTTGAGATCGTTCTGGTTGATCTCGACTTCTTCGGGCTCGTCAACCTCGGGGTACACCAGCACGCCGGTCGTCGACGTGTGAATGCGCCCCTGCGACTCGGTCACGGGCACGCGCTGCACCCGGTGCACGCCGCCCTCGTACTTGAGGTGCGCCCACGCGCCCTGCGACGGATCCGACGGGTTCGCCTTGATCGCCACCTGCACGTTCTTGTAGCCGCCCAGATCGCTCTCGTCTTTCTCGAGGAGCTCGGTCTTCCACCCCTTCGACTCGGCGTAGTGCATGTACATGCGCAGCAGGTCGGCACCAAACAGCGCGGACTCCGCACCGCCTTCACCACCCTTGATCTCGAGAATCACGTCACGCGCATCATCGGGGTCGCGCGGGATCAGCAGACGCCGCACGCGCTCCTGCGCTTCGGCAAGTGCGGTCTCAAGCGCAGGGATCTCTTCGGCGAATGCCTCGTCTTCTTTGGCGAGCTCGCGAGCAGCTTCGAGGTCGTCGCCCACCTGCTGCCAGTGCTCGGACGCAGCCTTGATCTTGCTGAGCTCGGCATAGCGGCGGTTGACCTTTTTCGCACGCGACGCGTCGGCGTGCAACGCGGGATCGGCCAGCTCGTCTTGCAGCTTCGCGTGCTCGGCGATCAGCCCTTCGACCTGTTCGAACATGTTCTTTCCTCACCTCTCGCAGCCGCGACGTCGTCGCGCCCCAATCTACCGCCGGGATCCGGCAATGGCTGAGCCCGCCCCGGAGGATTCCAGGGCGGGCTCAGGTGCACTAGGACAGTGTGCCGGAACGCTGCAGCTCGACGAGCAGCGCCGCATTCGAGGCGCTCGCAGCCAGGCGTTCGCGCAGGCGATCCTGCGCGCCCTCCTGCGTCAGCTCGGCACGGAGGCGCGCAAGCACACCGGCTTCGTCGGCGCCGAGCACCGATTCTGCCTGGCGCGTGCGCGAGGCAGCGAAATCAACCTCGGCCGCAAGGCCCGGGATCGCCTTTACGATGCGCACTTCGCTGTTGACGACGGCGAGCACCTCGCGCAGCAGGAACTTGTCTGCGGACAGACCCGTCTTCGTCTGCACGGTGGCCACGACCGTCAGCGACCCGCCATTCTCGACGTTGCGGGCGGCCGAGAGCAAGCGCTTGATCTGAGCGAGCGCGAACTCGTCGATCTCTTCGAGCCCCGGACGGCTCTGCGCATGCTGCGCCTGAGCGTACGCGCGAGCAAAGCGGTTGAGCGAGTCGACGAGCACGACGACATCGTGCCCGAGCTCCACGAGACGCTTCGCACGGTCGATCGCGAGCTCCGCGATCGTGGCCTGGTCTTCAGCGCTGCGGTCAAAGGTGGCCGCGACTACTTCACCGCGCACGGAGCGCTGCAGACGTGTCACTTCTTCGGGCTGCGCATTGGCGAGCACGAGCAAGAGGTGCGCATCGGGTCGGTTGGTGCTGACCGCCTCGGCGAGTTCGCCGAGGAGTGCGGTGCCATCGGCACCCGCCGGGAGTACGAGCGCGGTGCGCTGGCCGAGTCCTGCGGGAGCCACGAGATCGATCGCGCGGCCGAGCACGCCCGACTGCGCAGTCTCGAAGCGCAGGCGCTCCTGCGGGTAGATGGGCGTCAGCTCCGCGATGTCTGCGCGCTGCTGCTGCTCGTCGACCGGACGACCGTTGATCGTATCGATCTTGACGATCGCGTTGTACTTCTGACGGCTCGCACCGTCGTTGGCGCCGGGCTGACGAATCGCGCCGACCACGGCATCGCCGCGGCGCAAGCCGTACTTCTTCACCTGGCCAAGCGATACGTACACGTCGCTGGTGCCGGGAAGGTACCCGCTCGTGCGCACGAACGCGTAGTTGTCGAGCACGTCGAGAATGCCTGCGATCGGCAGCAGTACGTCGTCTTCGGTGATCTCGGGCTCGAGATCGTCGCCCTGACCGCGGCGCTTGCGGTCGCGCTGACGGGTACGGCTGGAACGGTTCGAGTTGTCGCCGCCCTTGTCGTCCTTGGGTCCGTTCTGACCCTGGCCATTCTGGTTCTGGCCGTTCTGGCGCTGCGCATTCTGGCTGTTGCCGCCCTGGCCCTTGCCGTTCTGACGGGTCTCGTTGTCGTCGTCAGCGGCGGCTTCGGTCGATTCCGCACCCTCGGCGTCATTCTTCTGACCACGTCCACGGCCGCGACGGTTGCGGCTGGGGCGCTCGCTCTCTCCGGCTTCTGTCTGCTCGGCGGCTTCTCCAGCCGATTCTGCCGGAGCATCGGCGGCGGGCTGCTCAGCGGCGGGCGTCACAGCACCCTCGGCTTCGGCAGACTCGGCCGCTTGCGGAGCCGCGGTTGCGGCCGACGCGCGGCGGCTGCGCGTGCGCTTCGCCGGCGCCTCAGGCGCTTCCGCTTCAGCCGTGTCGGCAGCAGCGGCGTCTACCGCGGGAGCCTCTGTCGCGGCGTCGGCTGCAGGAGCCTCTACCTTCTTGCGGCTGCGCGTCGCGCGCTTCTTCGGTGCCTCGGCAGCCTCGGCCGCCGGCGCCTCTGCCGCAGGTGCGTCGGTGGCTACCTCGGCGTCAGCTGCAGGAGCCTCAACCTTCTTCCGGCTGCGCGTCGCGCGCTTCTTCGGCGCCTCAGCAGCCTCGGCCGGAGCCGCAGCAGCCTCAGCCGCCGGAGCCGCAGCGGACTCAGCCGCCGCGGCGGGTGCTTCGGCAACAGCCGGCTCGCTCGCGACCGCAGCGCCTGCGGCGGCGCTCACGCGGCGCGAGGCACGTCGACGCGGCGGCGCCGTCTCGGTCGGTGCTGCGGCGTCGGCCGCAGCAGGGGTGGTGGTGTCGTCAACGTTGGATTCCACGTTCTTCCTTTCGGAACGCCGCCAGAACAGCGCGCGCATACGGCCTCGCCTTCCCGCGGTGGTGCACTGATGTGCTTCGGGATCACCGCGCGATGTCTTCACGGTGAGATAACGATCCACAGTTCCGCTTGAGCGGACATCGACGGCTTCGGCTAGTGCGCAGAACCCGCGGGGATCGCCTCCACTGTAGCACCCTTGGTATCGACCGCCAGGGTGAGCACGCGCCAATCCGGGTGCGTTTCGGCGACCTGGTCGGCCGCTTGCATGCGGTCGAGCGGCCCGTTCGAGAGCACGAGCACGGAGGGCCCGGCACCCGACACCACGGCGGCGTGACCGGCGGATCGCAGATCACCGATGAGGTCGCGCGTGGCTGGCATCGCGGCGCCGCGGTAGTTCTGGTGCAGGCGATCCTCGGTGGCTTCGAGCAGCAGTTCGGGGCTCTGCGTCAGCGCCGCAATGAGCAGCGCCGAGCGTGAGACGTTGAACACCGCGTCCTCGTGCGGCACCTGCTTCGGTTGCAGGCTGCGCGCGAGCTCCGTCGACATCGTGAAGCTGGGCACGAGCACGAGCGGAGCGACCCCGCGGTGCACCATGAGTCGTTTGAACCGGGGGCCCTGCTCGGTGGTCCAGGCGATCGTCAGCCCGCCGAAGAGCGCCGGCGCGACGTTGTCGGGGTGCCCTTCGAGTTCGGTGGCGAAGGCGAGCAGTTGCTCTTCGCTCAGCTCGAGCGGCGCGACGGGGTCGCTCTGCAGCAGGCCGGCTGCGATCATCACGCCCGCGACGATCGCGGATCCCGAAGACCCCATGCCGCGGCCGTGCGGAATCCGGTTCGTCGCGGAAACGTCGAGTCCGGGCATGTCGCGGCCCAATTGGGCGTAGACGTGCGCGGTCGAGCGCACCACCAGGTTGGTCTCGTCGGTGGGCACCTCTCCCTCGCCGACGCCTGACACGGTGACGCTGGCCCCGGGCGCGTCGCGTACGACGGCAACGAGCTCGTCACCGTACGCAAGCGCGATGCCGAGCGTGTCGAATCCGGGGCCGAGGTTGGCGCTGGTCGCGGGAACGCGCACCTTGACGGCGCGGCCGACGCCGCTCGCCGCGCTCACGCCTGACCCTCGAGTCGCAGCACGCTGGTGACGTCGGTGACCACGTCGGCGGCGCGCAGCGCCTCGACGGTCGCCGCGAGATCGGCTTCGCGCGCGCGGTGCGTGCCGATGACGAGCGCGGCGCTCGGTTCGGCGCCTTCCGCGCCCTGCGCGACGGTCTGCTCGACGCTGGCCGCGGAGACGCCGTGCTCGGCGAGGATGCCGGCGATGCTCGCGAGCACGCCGGGCTGGTCGCGAACGGCGAGCATGATCTGATACGCCGTCGTCACTTCGCCAACAGGGAGGATCGGCAGTTCGGCGTGGAGCGACCCCGGGATACCGGGCCCACCGACCACGTGTCGACGCGCCGCGGAGACAACGTCGCCGAGCACGGCCGAGGCCGTCTCTGCGCCGCCGGCACCCGCACCGTAGAACATGAGCTCACCAGCGGCTTCGGCTTCCACGAACACGGCGTTCTTGCCGCCGTAGACCGCCGCGAGCGGGTGGTCGCGGCGGATGAGTGCCGGGTATACGCGCGCAGAAACGCCCGAAGTGCCGTCGGCGGCCTCCAGGCGCTCGGCGATCGCGAGAAGCTTGATGACGTAGCCGGCGTTCTTCGCCGCGTCGATCTGCGCCCCGGTGATGCTGGTGATGCCCTCGCGGTGCACGGCGTCGACCGGAACCTCGGTGTGGAAGGCGATGCTCGCGAGGATGGTGGCCTTCTGCGCGGCGTCGTAGCCCTCGACATCGAGGGTCGGGTCGGCTTCGAGGAAGCCCAGCTCGCTGGCGACGCGCGAGGCGTCTTCGGCGCTGTCGCCGAATCGGTCCATGCGGTCGAGGATGTAGTTCGTCGAGCCGTTGACGATGCCGAGCACCCGGGTGATGTGGTCGCCGGCGAGGCTCTCGCGGAGGGGGCGGAGAATCGGGATCGCCGCGGCGACCGCAGCCTCGTATGAGAGCTGCGCGCCGACCTGCTCAGCGACCTCGGAGAGCTCGGGGCCGTGAGCGGCGATGAGCGCCTTATTCGCGGTGACAACGTCGGCGCCGCCCTGCAGCGCTTGCGTGATGAGCGTGCGCGCGGGCTCGATGCCGCCCATCAGCTCGATGACGATGTCGGACCCCTGCACCAGGCGCTCAGCGTCGGTCGTGAAGAGCTCCTGAGGCAGCTCGACATCCCGCTTGCCGTTCACGTCGCGCACGGCGATGCCGGCGAGCGTGAGGCGCGCGCCGATGCGCGCTGCGAGCTCGTCGCCGTGCTCGAGGATGAGTCGTGCCACTTGCGCGCCCACTGAGCCGCAGCCCAGCAGTGCCACGCGAAGGTCGCGATATCCGTTCATCTGTATCTCCTTGAGGGTGTGGTTCGGGATCGCCGCTCGCGGCGCAATGGTGAGGTCTGAGGCAGTTCGTCAGTCTGCACGGGCCGGGGCCACCGGCGCCGGAATGACCGACTTCGCCAGCAGCTCGTCTTCGGTTTCGCCGCGCACGATGATGCGGGCCGTGCCGTCGGCGACCGCGATGACCGGCGGACGGGGCACGTAGTTGTAGTTGCTCGAGAGCGACCAGCAGTACGCGCCCGTCGCGGCGACGGCGAGCGTGTCGCCCGGCTGCACGTCACCCGGCAGCACGTCGCGCTGTACGACGATGTCACCCGATTCGCAGTGCTTGCCGACGACGCGAACGAGCGCCGGGGCGGCGTCGCTCTCACGGTTGGCGATCCTGACCTGATAATCGGCGCCGTAGAGCGCCGGCCGCGCGTTGTCGCTCATGCCGCCGTCGACGCTCACGTAGAGCCGTTCGGGGAAGCCGAGATCGGCCGGGTCGGTTGCGGCATCGGAGCCGGCGAGCGCGACCGACTTCGTCGTGCCGACGGTGTAGAGCGTGACACCGGCCTGGCCGATGATGGTGCGACCGGGTTCGAAGGCGAGCTTCGGGATCGCGACGCCCACTTCAGCGGCGGTCTCCGCGACGATGTCTGCCAATTCGGCGGCGATGCGCGCGACGTCGGGGGCTTCGTCGGCCTGGGCCGAGGTGTAGGCGATGCCGAAGCCGCCGCCCAGGTTGAGTTCGGGAATGGGGCGCCCGGCGATCCGCTCGAGCTCGGGGTAGGCGCCGAGCAGACGGCGCGCCGATTCGCGGAAGCCATCGGTGGCGAAGATCTGCGACCCGATATGGCAGTGCAGACCGACGAAGTCGAGGCTGTCATGCGCCAGGATCGCCGTCACGAGCCGCGGGGCATCGTCGAGGGGCTGCCCGAACTTCTGGTCTTCGTGCGACGTCGCGAGGAAGTCGTGCGTGGACGCATGCACCCCACTATTCACCCGAAGGCGCACGCGCTGCTGCCGTCCCGCGGCGCGCGCGGCCGCGGCGATGCGCTCGGTCTCGATCTCGCTGTCGATGATGATCGTGCCGACTCCGGCCTCGACCGCGCGCCGGATCTCGCGCTCAGACTTATTGTTGCCGTGGAAGCCGATGCGCGCCGGGTCGACGCCCGCCGCGAGTGCCACGGCCAGTTCGCCGCCACTCGCAACGTCGACCGCGAGCCCCTCGTCGACCATCCACTGCGCTACCTCGACGCACAGGAAGGCCTTGCCGGCGTAGTACACCGTCGCGCTCGTGCCGACGCGTTCGGCTTCGCGCTGCAGCGCCTCGCGCACCTCGCGCGCACGGCTGCGGGCCGCTGACTCGTCGATCACGTACAGCGGCGACCCGAACTGCTCGGTAAGGTCGGTGGCGCGCACGCCTCCCAGCTTGAGCTGGCGGCATTCGCTGCCGCGGCGGGCGGACGGCGGGAACACGCGCGCATCGATCGCGTTCGGGTTCGCAGCGTTCGCCTCTGCCATGTGTGCTCCTGGGGTCTCGATCTCGTGTCCGTCGAACTCGCGGGCCGCGAGAGAGCGACCGATGGCGAGCGGACCCGGATTGGCCCCTGAAGCCGTGCGCGCGGAGGAATCCTCTGAACGAACCCGTTCAGCTTACCGGGTGAGGCACGAGGACTGGACATACGACGAGGGCCGGCAACGGCCCTGACGGTGCAGGATCGCGGCCCGCCCTCGAGCGAGTACCGTGCAGTCGGGTCGTGAGGCTAGCCCACACCCTCGAGCATGTCGGTCTCGGTGTTGCCGATGTTCGCGATGACCTCGGGACGGCTCTTGCGGAGGAACACGAACCACCCGAGCGCGACGACCATGGTCGCGAGGAACAGATACGGAATCACGTTGAGCGGGAAGGCCGGCACCGGGTACACGTTCGCGAAGAAGACGTAGACCATTGCGACGACGGCGATGAACGCGCAGATGCTTACGAGCGCGCTGCGCATCCCCTCGCGGCGCACCCACGCCACACAGGCGATGGCGACCAGCGCGTAGGCGACCATGTACCCGAACGTGCCGTAGGTATCGACCCACACCACGATGTCCATCGGGTGCGTGCCGCTGATGAGCAGGATCGCATCGAGCAGGATCGCGAGCGGCCCGGCAATGAGCAGCACGCGGTGCGGGGTCAGGTGGGTGTCGTGCGTGCGGCCGAAGCGCTCGGCGACGACGCCTTCCTTGCCCATGACGTAGACGATGCGGCCGACCACGTTGAGCGGTGCCACGACCACGGCGAAGAACGACGCGGCGACACCGAAGGTGAGGATGGGGGTGAACCATCCGGGCATGCCGATGCGCTCCGAGATGGCCTGCAACGGGCTCGCGACCTCACCGAGATCATCGCCGAGCACGGCGATCTGCGTGTAGGCGGCGAAGACGTACAGCACACCGACGACCACGGCGCTCCACATGATGGCGCGGGGAATCGCGGTGTAGGGGTTCTTCGCTTCGCGCCCGAGCGCATCGGCCGAGGAGAATCCCACGAAGCCGAGGATGCCGAGCACCATGCCCGCCGCGACGCCCTGGAACGGCACGCCCTCGAACGAGAACTGCTTCGGATCCCACGCGTCGGGCCCAATCGCGATCAGTGCCGTGACAAGCAGGATCAAGATGATGGCGACCGAGGCGAGCTCGAGCACGAGCGAGACGCGCGCGGAGATGCGGATGCCGCGAATCGTGAAGAACGTCGCGAGACCGCCGATCACGATGGCGAGCGCGATGAGCCAGAACTTGCTCGATGCGGGCAGGCCGAACGACACGAGCAAGTCGGACATGTACGAGACCGCACCGCCCAGCGAACCGGCGGCGATCCCCCAGCAACCGATAATGAGCGCGACGCCCGCGATGTAGGCGCCGGTCGGGCCGAGGCCCTTCGCGACGTACGTGTACAGGGATCCGGCCGACGCGTTCTTCTTCGCGAAGACTGCGACGCAGTAGCCGACGCAGACGATAACGATCGTCGCGAGGATGAACGACAGCATCGTGCCGTTGCTGGCGCCGATAAAGATCGACGCCGCGGTGAACGCGATGACCGCGCTCGGTGCGATGTTCGCGATGGCCTGAGCGGCGAGCTCGGGCCCCGACATCACGCCGCGACGCAGGCCGGCGTCGACCGGAGCCTGCTGGGTGGTGGTGGTCATGTGAGTGACTCTCCTTCGAGTGGGTGGGTGATCCGCGAACGGATTACGGGATGAGCAGGGTGCGCAGCACGCCGCCGGTTTCGAGATCGTCGAGCGCTTCTGCGGCCTCGGCGAGGGGGCGGCGGCCCGAGATCAGCGGATCGAGCTTGAGCTGTCCGTCCATGTAGCGGTCGACCAGCGCGGGAATATCGATCGACGGACGCACCGAGCCGTAGTTGGAGCCGAGAATGCGCTGGTCGGCTTCGGCGAGCACGAGCGGCTCGAACGACGCCTTCGCGCCGGTCGGCGGCAGGCCCACGATGACGGCGGCGCCGCCGAGTCCGAGCATGCGGATCGCCTGCTCCGTGGTCGAGGTGCGGCCGATGGCATCGAACGCGTAGTCGACACCGTCGGGAATGAGCTCAAACAGCTGCTCCACGGCGTCGCGGTCGGAGGCGTCAATGCGATCCGTCGCGCCGAACTGCAGGGCCATCGCGGTCTTCTCGGGCACGACGTCGACGGCGATGATGCGCTCAGCGCCGGCGAGCTTCGCGCCCTGCACGACGTTGAGGCCCACGCCACCGCAGCCGATGACGGCGACGGTCGAGCCGGGCTCGACACCCGCAGTGTTCAGCACGGCGCCGACGCCGGTCGCGACGGCGCAGCCGACGACCGCGATGACATCGAGAGGTGCGTCATCGCGCACCTTGATGGCGCCTGAGACCGGCACGACGACCTCTTCGGCGAAGGAAGAGACGCTGAGGTAGTGGTGAATCGGCTCGCCCGTGTCGGTGCGGCTGAGACGCGAGGTGCCATCGAAGAGCGAGCCGTGGGTGTTGTTCACCTCGACGACCTTCTGGCAGCGGGCTTCGTGCCCCTGCAGGCAGTAGCGGCACTCGCCGCACGGCGGCACCCAGCTCAGCACGACGTGGTCGCCGACGGCGAGCGACGTGACGTCCTCGCCGAGCTCGACGACGACGCCGGAGCCCTCGTGGCCCATGACCATGGGAGCAGGGGCATCCCACTCGCCGCGCTTCACGTGCAGGTCGGAGTGGCAGACACCGGCGGCAGCGATCTTCACGCGCACCTCACCGGCTTTCGGCGCCGCCAGTGTGACGTCGGTGACCTCTGCGCGGGTCGAGGGATCTCGGAACACGACAGCCTGCATGCTGCACTCCTTCGTTCAACGGATTCGGAACGCCTCGGATCGCAGCGTGCGACCGCGATGGCGACTCAGATGAGGCTACGGAGCGGTCACGGCCTTTGTCATTGCACCAAGTGACGATCTTCGCCATCACACTTCACCACTTGGTACACTCTCGACATGGCTCTTGATCTCTCCGCGGTGGTGCGTGCGGTCGGCGGATCGGTTGCCGCGGGGAGGTTGACGGATCGCACGCCCGTCGACGGCGTCGCCGAGATCGACGGGTACGTCGTCATCGGCAATCCGGCATATACCACGCTCGTGACCGGCCCATCCGAGCTGCTGCTCGCTCGCCTCGACTCCCCCGGAGACCGGCGCGAAGCGCTGCTCGGCGCGGTGTTCATCTCGCCAGAAAACGACGGGGTGCTGCGCTCGGCGCTGCAAACGCACGGCATGACCGCGATCCTCGGCACCGACCTTTCGGGCGCGACGCTGCACGCCGCGCTGCGCGCGCAGATCGCCGACGATCGCGCCGCCGCCGATCGTCTCGTCACCGCCGGCATGAACGTGCTCACCCAAGTCGCGCGACGCGGAGGCGTGACGGCGGTGATCGCCGAGCTCGCCCACCGCATCGACGGCTGGGCCGTGTTGCTCGACGCGCACGGCCAGGTCATCGCGAGCGCAGGTGCCGGGCGCCTGCACGTCTCGGACGCCGCAGCCTTCGCGCTGGGGCGCCCCGTGCGCGTGCGGCACGACGGCCTGCAGTTGCACCGGGTCGGATCGGACCAGGACCTCGCCGGGTCACTCGTGATCGCAACGCGCTCGAGCCGCACGAGCCATGCCCGCGATCTCTCCTCGCTCGCCGCCGCGCTCTTCGACCTGCTGCTGCGCAGCCACGACCCTTCACTCACCGAGCATCTGGGGCGCGGAGCCCTGCTCGATACCCTCGTCGCCGGCGGCGATCGCGCCGAGCAGTTGCTGCACCGCTGGGGTGTGCACGAGCGCACCCTCACCGCGTTCGAACTCGGGGCGCGCACACGCACGATCGATCTCGAACGACTGCTGCGACGCTGGTGCGATGAGCTCGGCGCCGAGCACGTTTTCGCCGCCGATCACGGCCACATTCGCGGATTTGTGCGCGACGATCTCGCTGCGCACCTGCACGCGCGTGTACTGGAGTTCGCCCCGGTCGGCGGCCTGCGCGTGCACCTCGGCGTCGGCGACCCTGCTCCGGTCACCGCTCTCGCGCACTCGGCAACCCAGGCTCACCAGGCGCTCGGTGCCGCCCTCGACGACGGCCGCCCCGCCGTGCGCTACGCCGAGTTGCCCACCGTCGACCTCGTGCTCTCCACCCTGCAATCCGCGAACCGCGGCGGCCTCACCGTACTGCTCGACCCCTTGCGCGAAACCGATGGAGCGCATGGCGAGCTCACCCGCACGCTGCACGTATTCCTCTCGGAGCATGGAGCGCACCGCTCGAGTGCGACGCGCCTCGGAATCCACCGGCAGACCCTCGTCTCGCGCGTTCGTCGCATCGAGGATCTCACCGGGCTCGCACTCGACCGCGCCGACGACCGGGCCGCGGCATGGCTCGCGCTGCGGGCAGCCGGCCTGTGACGCTCCGCGAGGCCGCGGCGATCGAAGTCAGTCGCAGGTGCCCTGTTGCTGCTCGGCCGAGTCGGAGATGATGCCGGGTGCGAGCGAGGCCCGCAGCGTCACCGAACCCGTGCTCGAAAGCACGATGTCGGTCAGGGTGATCCCGCGGGGCAATTGGTCGGCGATGCAGACGGTCTGCGGCTTTAAGATCGGGTCGAGCAGTGAGCCCGTCGCCTGCGCGAGCTGCTCGGTCGAGAGGTCGAAGCCCGCAGCGCTCAGACCGAGCGGATCGATTTCGACCGCTCCGTCCACCGCCTTGACGCCGAGTCGCGCCGAGATCGTGAGCTGTTGCCCGAACGTCTCCACCGATCGGCCGACGACCAGTTCGCCGCCCTGCACTTCGCCCGTCTGCGCAACTCCCTGGGTGAGCAGAGAGATCACGGGTCCGAGCTGATCTTTGTCGAGCGTGAGATCGACCGTACCGTTGGTGATGTCGCCCGACGTCGGATTGAACGGCACGAGATCAGCGTGCAGCGAACCGCCGGCCTGGATGCCGTTCATCACCGGAGCGTCGGGCACCTCGACTGTGACGTCGCCGACCCCGCCGCGCACCGCGTTCAGCAGCGTTGACCCGCCGAGTGACACGTCGACCGGATGGTCATCGGTCAGCTTCAGTTCTGTGCGCACGGCACCCGCGATGACACCCGGAATGATGAGGCGCAGCGCGAACTCCGCTGCAGCCCCCAGCAGCCCGACGACCACCACGACCGCGATGAGCTTCGTCCACCATCGCGACCCCCGCCGCTCGGCCCCCATGCCGAAACTCCGCTCTACAACCGCTCGGGGGCGGTCACGCCGAGCAGATCGAGCCCGTTGCGCAGCACCTGACCGGCCGCGTCGTTCAGCCACAACCGCGTGCGATGCAGGTCTTCGACCGGCTCTTCGCCCAGCGGGATCACGCGGCAGTTGTCGTACCAGCGGTGGTACGCCGCTGCGAGTTCTTCCAGGAAGCGCGCGATGCGATGCGGTTCGCGCAGCTCCGCAGCGCCCGCGACAATGCCGGGGTACTGCTGCAGTTTGCCGAGCAACTCGGTTTCGGTCTCGTGCGTCAGCAGCTCGGGTGCGAACGCGCTGCGGTCGATGCCCGCAGCTGCCGCGTTGCGGTCGACGGCGCAGGTGCGCGCGTGCGCGTATTGCACGTAGAAGACCGGGTTGTCGTTCGTGCGGCTGCGCACCTGCTCACCGTCGAGAGCCAAAGGCGAATCGGCCGGGTAACGGGCAAGCCAGTAGCGCAGAGCGTCAGACCCCAACCACTCGAGCAGGTCGTCGAGCTCGATGATGTTGCCCGCACGCTTCGAGAGGCGCGCGCCGTTGAGGTTCACGAGCTGCCCGATGAGCACGGTGACGTCGGTCTCGATGTTGTCGCCCGCGGCGCCCGCAATCGCCGTCAGACGACCGATGTACCCGTGGTGGTCGGCTCCGAGCAGATAGATCTTCTCACCGAACCCGCGATCCATCTTCGACAGGTAATAGGCGGCATCCGCAGCGAAGTAGGTGTAGATGCCGTTGCCGCGGGTGAACACGCGGTCCTTGTCATCTCCGAACGCGGTGGTGCGCACCCAGATGGCGTCATCCTCTTCGAAGACGTGGCCCTGCTCGCGCAGACGATCCACCGCCGCAGCGATCGGGCTCGGCGAGCCGTCGGCCCCCTCGGTGTGCAGCGTGCGCTCCGAGAAGTAGACGTCGAAGTGCACGTTGAAGCGCTCAAGCGAGTCTTTGATCTCGGCGAGCTGGATCTGGTAGCCCAGCTCCTGCGCCTGCTCGAGCGCCGCATCGCGGTCGCTCTGAGCGAGCTCGGGCAGCTCGGGCTCGCGCTCGAGAATCTTGCGGCCGAGTTCCTGGATGTACGCACCCGGGTACGCGTCTTCCGGTGCCTCTTCGCCGAGCGCGGCAGCGAGCACCGAGCGGCCGAACTTGTTCATCTGCGCGCCGGCGTCGTTGATGTAGTACTCGCTCGTGACCTGCGCACCCGCGGCACGCAGCACGCGCGCCGTCGAGTCGCCGAGCGCGGCCCATCGGGTGTGGCCCATGTGCAACGGACCGGTCGGGTTCGCGGAGACGAATTCGAGGTTGATGTTCTGGCCGGCGAGCATGTCGCTGCGACCGTAGTTCTCGCCCTGTTCGACGACGCGACGCGCCGTCTCGCCCGCGCTCGCGGCATCGAGCGTCAGGTTGATGAATCCGGGGCCCGCGACCTCGGCCTTCGCGACGCCGTCGATCTCGAGCGCGCGCGCCACGATTTCTTCGGCGAGCTCGCGCGGGTTCGCCCCGACGCGCTTCGCGAACTTCATGGCGGCATTCGACGCCCAATCGCCGTGCTCGCGGTTCTTCGGTCGCTCGACCGGCGTGTCCTGTTCCGTCACGACGATGTCGGAGCCGCGAGCGGCGACGAGGTCGGAGAGGATGGCGGCGAGTGCGGTAGCGAGTTCTTGAGGCGTCACGAGCATCGATTCTAGTCGCCGCGGCGCACCCGGCCGTTCAGGTCGGGCTCGCCCGGTAGGAGAGGTCGGAGGTTGTGCGCTAGGCTGGTTGGGTTGCATCTGCTCGCCTCCGTAGCTCAGGGGATAGAGCGCCGGTTTCCGGTACCGTAGGTCGGGGGTTCGAATCCCTCCGGGGGCACTGCAACATCAGCTCCCATCGCGTCAGCGGTGGGAGCTTTTTTCATATGCGCGAGTTTGCGCCATACACCGAGCGATTTGAGTGTTGACAAGCGTTAGGCGGGAGCACCATGCACTCTCGCACGATCGGGTGAAGTCTCAGCTCCAGGCCCCGGTGAGCAGCCCGACGATCGCGATGACTTGCACCGCGCCGAGCACGATGCCGGTGATCGGCCAGGCGTAGGTGCGCCTGGCCGAGATGGCGAAGCAGAGTGCAACGATCCCGAGCACCGCACCGACCGCACCGATCAATGCCGACAGTGGCATGACGATGAGGAGCAGCCACCCGTAGTTCTGATCGATGGTGACCATCAGTAGGATCACGATCGCGATGGGCAGAATCCCGGCCGCCGATACGATGGTCGCCGCGAGGCCCCAGCCGACGGCGCGGCGGTCGGGGCGAAGCTCGAGGTTCGTCATGCGATCATGCTACTGAGCCATCAGCGTGAAATCAGTCGTCAGGCGCGCGGACGCAGCTTGCGGCTGACCCACACGACGATGGCGTCGAAACCGAGAATCACGACGGCGATCACCACGACGTAGATCGCGACGATGCCGTACCCGCCGATGCGTTCGGGGTTGAGGAACGGGTAGGGGTACCACCCGGTCGCGGCGCCGCGAATGAGCGTGTAGATGACCCAGATGATCGGGAAGATTGCCGCGACCCACAGATGCCGGAAGGTGAGCGCTCCCCGACCGGGAGCGAAGATCCAAGCTGCGACGACGAGGATCGGCCCGACGAGGTGCAGCACCTCGTTCGACCACCCGAGCGTCCCCTCCTGGTCGAGCGAAATCTGGCGCAGCAGGGTGTTGTAGACGATGCCCGTGGTCGCCATGTAGGTCGCGACGGCGCCGAAGAATGCGGTGAACCATGCGGGATCAACCGCCCGGGTTGACGAGAACCATGCGGCTGTGATGAGTGCGATGACGGCCAGCACGTTCGACAGAATCGTGAAGAAGCTGAAGAAGTTCGTGTAGAAGAACGCGCGGTCTGCGGGATCGAAGCTTAGGCTGTACACGAGTTGCCCCACGATGGCCGTGAAGATGAGGAGTGCCGCCGCTGCGGCGAGCGCCGCGAACACGCGACGTCGGGTGGTGGAGCGCGTGGGAGCGTCGGTCGGCGTCATCGGGGTCCTCACATCTGAAGGCGAACTCCCATATTCTGCCGCAGGCGGACACCCATGCACCACTGGCGTGTGACGGTCAATCGGTATTGGCGACCAATACCTGATGCATGCCCGAAGCTCCCTCATGAGCGAAGCCGAGAGATTCGTACACGCCAACCGCATCATTGCTGGCGAACAACCCCACGAACAGTTCGACGTCGCCGGCCGGCCGCAGCAATTCGAGCAGTCGTGCAACCAGGTCCGTTGCGATCCCCGTTCCCGTAGCTTCCGGCGAGACAATTACGTCTTGAACATACGCGTACTGCAGTCCGTCTCCCACGGCGCGCGCCATCCCGATCGCACTGCCGTCATCATCGACACAGACGACGCCCGCCAGCGAAGCCCGAAGTGACGACGCGCGCACCTCGTCGTCGAAATGGTGCTGCCAGCCGACGGCTGCGGCGAGTGCTGCATGTTCAACGGGTGTGGCGACGCGGTCGAGAATGCGGTGAGACATAGCGGTACCGTAGCCGCTTGCCACACGGAGGAGCGAGGGCCTTGCGAGCCGTCGCGGTCTCCCGTCAGATCACAGTGCGAATCCCGCGGGAAAAGGATCCTCAGGGTCGAGCACGAACTGCGCGAACGAGGTGATCCACGCGCTTCCCGTAATGGTGGGGATCACCGCTTCGCGGTCGGCGACGACCACTCGGTCGACGAGACGCCCCGTAAACCTGGTGCCGATGAACGACTCGTTCACGAAGTCAGTGTCGAGCGGAAGCTCGCCGCGCGCGTTGAGGAGCGCCATGCGGGCGCTCGTGCCGGTTCCCCCCGGCGACCGGTCGATCCAGCCCGGATAATTCACGAGCACGTGGCGCGTGTGGCGCGCATTCGAATCGGGTGCGAGAAAGACGACGTGTTCGCAACCCGAGTATCCGGTCTCCGGATGCACGGGACGCGCCTGCGCATTGACGGCGTCCATAATCTCGCGTGCAGCCGAGATGAGCCGATCTGCAGAATCGCGTTCCCAAGGAATGCCGAGCGACGCGAGCTCGATGAACGCGTAATAGTTGCCGCCGAAAGCGACATCGACACTCACCGAACCATGAGTCGCCGTGTCAATGACGACCCCCTCCTGCTGCACGAATGAGGGCACGTTGGTGATCGTCACCGATTGCGCTTTTCCGTCTTGCACTGCGACATCGGCTGCGATGAGCCCGATAGGGGTATCGAGCGGCACGCGAGTGATGGGCTCGCTCACCTCGACCATGCCGGTGTCGACGAGTACCGTTGCGACGGCCATGGTGCCTGCCCCGCACATCGGCAACACCCCGGTGACCTCGATGAACAGCACGCCCCAGTCGGCGTCGGGATGCGTCGCGGGCTGCAGGATCGCCCCCGAGAGCGCGCTGTGACCGCGCGGTTCAGTGAGCAGGAATGTGCGCAGGTGATCGGAGTGCTCGATGAACCACTCGCGCCGTTCTTGCATCGTGGATCCAGGAAACGCTGGCACGCCTCCGGTGACCACGCGTACTCCGAGGCCCGCGATGTGCGCGTCGACGGCCTGAATCGTGCGGCAGCTTCTCATGCAGCGACCTCTGTGTCGTCACCCGCGAATCCGCCCGCTGCCGCCAAGAGAGCCGAATACACCGATGCTGAAATCTCAAAGGTCTCTCTCGGCGGCTTCCGCCTCCCGAAGTCGGCACGATAGCGTTGCGCGAGATCGACCACACGTTCTTCTGAACGTTCGACGTACTCGAGATCGAATGCAGCGGGGTCGATCGCGAAGACAAAGAGCCCCAGACGGGGAGAATCCATTTCGCGGTCGGGCGAAGCACTCGTCGGAGTCTTTGCCGCGCCACTGCTTAGCGTTGCCAGCAATTCGACCATGAACGCGAGATTCGCACCTTTCACACCGCCGAACGTAAGCAGAGCGCCCTTGAGCGCGGCGTGCGCATCTTGCGTGGGCTCACCTCTCGAGTCGATTGCCCACCCACTCGGAATGGTTTCGTCGCGCTGCGCCGCATCGCGCACGTTTACCCACGCAGTAACGCTCGATGCTTGATCGAACAGCCGCGGCCCATCAGCGTGCGGTATTGCGAACGACATCGGGTTCGTTCCCAGGATCGGAGCGACGGAGCCCAGTGCTGCCATGAGCGGCCGCACATTGCTCGCAGCGAATGCGAGCAAACCCCGTTCGGCGACGGCCTGTGTGTAATAGCTGAGTGCTCCTGCACTGAATGCGTTATGCACGGAGAGCACTGCAACCCCGATCTGCTGCGCTCGGTCGACGAAACCGGGCACAGCTTCGTCGAATGCTCGCTGCATCGCTCCGCGATCCGCATCGACCTGGGTGACCGCCAGTCTCGACGTCGATATCACCGGCTGTGGGCATCCGTTGAGGTCCCCAGCTCGCAACGCCCGCACGTAGTCGAGCAGGTGCGCCGCCCCGACCTCCCCGCGACCACGCCGTTCTGCAGCGATCGTTGCCGTCGTGATGGATGCACAAGACGCAGGGTCAGCCCCGGCACTCTGGAGCGCCTGACGACAGAGACTCTCCAATTCTGAGGGGGTGATCTATGTGGTCGTTCGCTGCGCAGACTCCATGGCTCTTCAACGCTACCGAAGGCCCCGAGCAAGGCAAGATCTTGTATGCCGACGCATCATATTTGAACATCTGATCCATTAGAATCCCTCCAGGAGGAACTTATGCCCATTCCCGCTTCTTCGAAGCCCAAGATCGCCCGTCGTCTGCTCCGCGACGAGGCGCACGACGCCATCCGCGACGCCATTCTCGACGGCACACTCGCCGCGGGTGAGCAGCTCGACGATGCCAGCCTGCAGGAGTGGCTCGGCATCTCGCGCACTCCGATTCGCGAGGCGATCATCGCACTCCAAGTCGAGGGTCTCGTCGAAATTGCCGCGCAGACCCACACCCGAGTGGTGCAGCCGAGCAAGGAGAGCGTCGAAGACGCGATTCAAACCGTCGGCGTCGTGCTCGGCGGTGTGATGCGCACGGTGGTTCCGGCGCTCACCGACGCGACGCGCACGGAGATGCTCGCGTTCACGGACCGTGCGCAAGAAGCAATTGCTGCGGGCGATGTGCGCGGACACATGGCCATTGCGGTCGAACTCTACGACTTCTTGGTGCAGCAGTGCCCCAACCCGACACTGCGGAAGCTGGCCGCCGGCACGGTGACCTCGCTCAGCTTCCAGTACCGCATCACCATCGACGCGCGCACGCCGAACTGGGAGCTGCTGTCGAGCGGGTGGAGCCGCATGCGCGAAGGGATCGAATCAGCCGACCCGATCGCCACCGAGCTCGCGTTCGAAGACATGCATCGTCTGCCGCTGCCCGGCCCCGCCTGGGCGCCGGCAACGTGGCACGAGACCCCGGGGGCCTGACCCCGACGCCAGGTGATCACGCTGCATCGCGAAAAGCTGCGCGGTAGTTCGCCGGCGTCGTGCCAGTTTCGGCGTGGAACCGATCCCGCAGCACAGCAGCATTGCCGAACCCGCAGCGACCCGCGATTTCCTCGATCGAGGCATCACTCGTCTCCAGCCATTCACGGGCCCGCACGACCCGCTGCTGAGCGACCCACCGAGAAACGGTCGACCCCGTGCGCTGCCGAAACGCGCGCGTGAACGCACTGCGGCTGGCGTGCACGTGCGCCGCCAAGACATCGATCGTGAGCCGTTCATCGAGGTGGTCGAGCGCCCAGCTGCAGGCGCGCCCCACCGGATCGTCGATCTCGGGCACAATTGGCGTCTCGATGAACTGCGCTTGGCCGCCCGGCCGGTGCGGTGCGGCAACGATGCGTCGCGCGGTGCGGTTCGCGATGTGCTGCCCGCTGCGCGAGGCCAGGAGATGCAAGCACGTATCGATGCCCGCACTCGCCCCCGCTCCCGTCAGCACCGACCCCTCGTCGACATAGAGCGCGGCGGGGTCGAGACGAACCTCAGGAAAGCGCGCCCGAAACACCTCGGCCCATTTCCAGTGCGTGGTGGCGGCTCGAGCATCGAGCACGCCGGCATCGGCCACCACGAACGCCCCTAAGCAGAGGCCGACAATCGTTGCGCCACGTTCGTGTGCGTGCCGGATCGCGCTGACGACGGGACCCGGGGCCGCCTCGTGCGGTGCACCCCACCAGGGCACAACCACGACGTCGACGTCGTCAAGCAACCCCAGGTCGTGCGGCACCATGATGTCGAACCCGGCACTCGTCGGGAGTGGGCCGGCCTGCTCCGCACAGACGCCGATCGTCCAGGGCTCCGACTCCCCCGCGGGGGTCTCTGGCCCGAGCACCAGCGACGGCACCGAAAGATGGAACGGGCTGATCCCGGGAAACGCGATTACCGCGACACGTGGTGCTGACATGCGTGTGATCCTGCGCTTTCGTCCGTTTTCCATGCAGTGCGACCCGATTGCATCTGTTCCACCGCAATCGGCCGAGTCACACTGTACGTGACGCAACCGAAAGGATCATCATGACCGCATCGTCCACCCTCCGCGAGCTCAGCGGGCTCCCCACCGAGGCCGCGACCCTGGCCAACGCCACGGTCATCCTCGTCGACTACCAGAACACCTACACCACCGGGGTGATGGAACTCGACGGATGGGACCCCGCACTCGACGCGGCCGCAGACTTGCTTGCGCGAGCTCGCGCAGCAGGATCCACCATCATCCACGTCGTGCACGACGATGGCCCCGGCTCCCCCTACGACATCAGCTCCGAGATCGGAGCGATCCACGAGCGCGTCGCCCCGATCGACGGCGAAGCCATCGTCGTCAAGGGCGCTCCAAATGCGTTCGTCGGCACCAACCTCGGCGATCTCGTCGATGCTGCCGGCAACGAGGAGGTCATCATCGGTGGGTTCATGACCCACATGTGCGTGACGTTCACCTCGGAGGGCGCGTTCTTGCGCGGCAACCGCCCCACGGTGGTCGCCGACGCGACCGCGACCCGCTCGCTGCCGACTGTGGGTGGCGGAGTCGTACCAGCCGCAGAGCTGCACCGCAGCGCGCTCGCAACGATCGGCGACATCTACGCGGTCGTCGTGCCCAGCGCGAGCGACCTGAACTAGGGCGCGACTCAGGCAGCCCCTGTACCCCCGTGTCCAGGGGCTGCCCCGCCCGCAGCGACTCCATTACGCTCGACGCATGGACGATCGTCTGCAGCACGCCGCTCGCGCAACGGAGCACAGCCGTGCGTTTCGTGTACTCGCACGCGGCGGGTATGTTGCCAGTGGTCTCGTGCACGCACTCATCGGTGCGCTTGCGATCTCCGTCGTGGTGCGGAGCGGAGCCGCGGAAGCCGATCAAGTCGGCGCGCTTTCGGCCATCGCCGGCATCCCGCTCGGCTTCGCCGCACTCTGGGTCGTCGCTGCGCTCCTCTTCGCGCTCGGGGTGTTCCACGTCGTCCACGGTTTCGCCCTCGACCTCTCGTCGCGCCGCAAGCGTTGGGGTCGCCGGCTTGCCGAGTGGGGCCAGGGCATCGCTTTCTGCGTCATGGGCGGTATCTCGGTCGCTGTGGCGTTGGGAGCCCGCCCGGACCCCGACGAAACGGCGCAGCAAGCGAGTCGCGGCCTGTTGACGTTCCCCGGCGGTTCCGTGCTGCTGGTCATCGTCGGCATCGCCGTTGCCATCGTCGGCGGCGCCTGGGTATGGATGGGCATCGCGAGGAGCTTTCGCAAGCAGATGACCCTGCCGCACAGTGCCGCGGGTCACGCCATCGCCGGGCTCGGGGCCGTCGGCTTTGTCGGCAAGGGTGCGGCTCTGCTCACCGTCGGCGGTGTGCTGGCGCTCGCCGGGCTCGAACGCGATTCGACGTCGGCGGGCGCGCTCGACGCCGCGATCACCTCACTCTCGAAGCTTCCCGGCGGCAACGTCGCGATCGTGCTGATCGGAGTGAGCTTCCTCGCCTACGGCCTCTTCTGCCAGTTCCGGGCACGCTTTGCCGATCTCTAATGCCCGAGGCCTCCTCGGCAGCGTTTGAACGTGAGGTGCGTGACACCACTCGGCGTCGTCTCGGACTCGACTGAGAACCCCGATTCCCACCCTTCGAGTCCTTCCCACAGCTGCGACCCGCGGCCGAGCAGAATCGGAACTTGCACGACGTGCAGCACGTCGATCAGGTCGGCGGCCAAGAACTCGCGCACCGTACTCGGGCCGCCTCCGATGCGGACGTCTTGCCCTGCCGCCGCTGCGAACGCTTCGGCGAGCACGTCGTGCGGTGTCGCTTCACGAAAGTGGAACGTCGTCTCGCCACGGGTGAGCGATGCGCGCGGATGGTGCGTCAGCACGTACACCGGCGAGTGAAACGGCGGCTCGTCACCCCACCAGCCGCCCCACTCCGCGTCGTCGTGCCACCCCGGAGGGCCGTACTTGCCCGCGCCCATGATTTCTGCACCGATGTTCTCCCAGGCGCGGCGCGCGTGACGATCGTCGGGTTCCGTCGCCGGGTCGACCGCCTGCCGCTCGCGATCGCCAGAAAGTCCCTGGAAGGTCGCGGTCGGGAAGAACCACTGCATGAGCCGCATTCCGGCGTGGCCAAATGGCGCATCGATCGACTGGTCGGCGCCCGCCCCGT
Source organism: Leucobacter musarum subsp. musarum (assembly GCF_001273845.1). GTDB lineage: Bacteria > Actinomycetota > Actinomycetes > Actinomycetales > Microbacteriaceae > Leucobacter > Leucobacter musarum. The sequence continues at coordinate 282,574 of NZ_JHBW01000065.1, read as the reverse complement.
AGCCGTCGAGCGAGATGGCGATGTTGTGTGCGCGTGCAAGAGGCATCAGTGGCTCCGTTCGTTCGGGGTTCGCAGAGTGCGGCGTGCGTCAGCGGTCGTCGAGGGCGCGACCCTTGCGGTCGACGAGCCCCCAGGTCGCCCCTGCGGCGACCACGAAGAACACCGCAAACACCGCGAATGTCAGGGCAGATCCTCCCGCGATGAGCAGGACGGGCACGAGGAGTGGCGCCACGATCGAAGCGATGCGCCCGACCCCGGCTGCCCAGCCCGCACCGGTGGCACGCGCTGACGTCGGATAGATCTCGGGGGTGACCGCGTACAGCGCACCCCAGGCGCCCAGGTTGAAGAACGACAGCGCCATCCCTGAAGCGATGATCGCGGCTTCAGTATGCACCGTGCCGAACACGATCGCGGAGGCAGCCGACCCGACTAAGAAGACGGACAGCGTCAAGCGGCGCCCCCAGACTTCGATCAGCCACGCGGCGACCGCGTACCCCGGCAATTGCGCGAGCGTAATGATCAGGGTGAAGCCGAACGAGCGGACGAGACTGAAACCGGCGTCGACCAGGATACTGGGGATCCAGATGAACGCGCCGTAATAGGCAAAGTTCACGCAGAACCATACGACCCAGATCGACAGGGTGCGGCCGCGATACTCCGCCGACCAGAGTGTCGCAAGACGGGATCCTGATGAGGCGGGAGTTGCGGGGGCCGCCCCGACTCCAGTGGCCTCCTGGGCCGAAGCCGAAGCCGAAGCCGAAGCCGAAGCCGAAGCCGAAGCCACCTTCGCAGGCGACGGTGCGACGTCGCTCGGTGATCCGGCAGCCGCTTCGAACGAGGCGACGATCTGCTCGGCCTCGGCGGTGCGCCCCCGACCGGCGAGCCAGCGGGGCGACTCGGGCAGCGCCCAGCGCACGACGAAGGCGTACACGGCAGGAATCGCCCCGAGCGCGAACGCCCACCGCCAGCCATTCTCAGATGCCGGAACGACGAAGTAGCCGATCAGCGCGGCCGCCGTCCACCCGACCGCCCAGAACGCTTCGAGAATCACAATCAGTCGACCGCGGATGCGCGCCGGCGCGAACTCGCTCACATAGGTCGACGCCACGGGCAGCTCGGCACCGAGCCCCAGACCGACGAAGAAGCGCAGTACGAGCAGCACGGCGATGCCGCCCACGAGCGCGCTCGCCCCCGTCGCGAGTCCGTATACGAGCAGGGTAATCGCAAAGACGTGGCGCCGACCGAAGCGATCTGCCAGCAACCCGCCGAGACTCGCGCCGATCGCCATGCCCGCAAAGCCAACCGAGGCGATCAGCCCGCCCTCGGCTTTATCAATGCCCCACTGCTGCGTCAGCGCAGCAATGATGAACGAGATCAGCCCCACATCCATGGCATCGAGCGCCCAGCCGATGCCAGACCCTCCCAGGATCTTGCCGTGCTTGCGAGTGAACGGGAGCGCGTCGAGGCGCTGCGCGAGCGAGCGGCGCTCGCCCGTCGAGGTTGCGGTCATGGGTTCATCGTAGGGCTCACCACCCACATCGCGCAGCAGTCAGTCGGCGACGGCTGTCGCACTCAGCAGGCCACTACGTTGACTGCAAGGCCGCCCATCGCGGTTTCCTTGTACTTGTCGCTCATGTCTTTGCCGGTCTCGCGCATCGTGACGATCACCTGGTCGAGGCTGACGCGATGGTCACCGTCGCCCATCAGCGCCATCTTCGCGGCGTTCACCGCTTTCGAGGCGGCGATCGCGTTGCGCTCGATGCACGGAATCTGCACGAGCCCGCCGATCGGATCGCACGTCAGACCGAGGTTGTGCTCCATCGCGATCTCGGCTGCGTTCTCGACCTGTTCGGGGGTGCCGCCGAGCACTTGCGCGAGACCCGCCGCGGCCATCGATGAAGCGGAACCGACCTCGCCCTGGCAGCCGACTTCGGCACCCGAAATCGACGCCTGCTCTTTGTAGAGCACACCGACCGCACCGGCTGCGAGCATGAAGTCGGCGACCGCGCGCTGCCGCTGTTCGCTGCTCCACGAGGCCGCGCCGGGCGCGTAGTGCGTGGCGTAGAAGAGAACGGCCGGAATGATGCCTGCTGCGCCGTTCGTCGGCGCAGTGACCACACGGCCCCCAGACGCGTTCTCTTCGTTGACGGCGAGCGCGACGAGGTTGATCCACTCCTGCCAGAACACGGGGTCGCGGTGCGGATCGCGCTCCGTCAGCCGGCGGTGCCAGTCGGGCGCACGGCGTCGCACATTGAGCCCACCCGGCAGCACGCCGGTGCGCTCGAGTGCTGAGTTCTTGCACGCCTCCATGACGTCCCAGATATGCGCGAGCCCCTCGCGCACCTCGCGTTCGGTGCGCGAGACGCGCTCGTTCGCCAGCATCACGTCAGCGATCGAGATCCCCGCACCGCGGGCGTGCGTGAGCAGTTCGGCCGCAGTGGTGAACGGAAACGGCTGCTCGGCAGCCAGGTGGTCGCGCTGATCGTGCAGATCGTGCTCGCTGCCTTCGCCGTCGCCGTCGCGCACGATGAACCCGCCGCCGACCGAGAAGTACGTCTCCGACTCGATCACGGCGTCGTCGGCATCGAGCACGGTGAACCGCATACCGTTCGTGTGCTGCGGCAGCACCGTGAGCGGTCGCAGCACAATATCTGCGACGCCGAAACGCAGCACATTCGGGTCGCCGTCGAGTTCGCCCCCGAGGCGCAGTTCACCGCTCCGCTCCTGCCGCGCGAGCGCCGCATCGACTTCTTCGGGGAGCACGGTCTCGGGGTCGAATCCTTCGAGACCGAGCAGCACCGCGGTGAAGGTGCCATGGCCGTGCCCCGTCGCCGCCAGCGACCCGAAGAGGTCGACGCGAAGTTCGCGCACCCTCCCGACCCCGCCGGAGCGGCGGGCGAGCCCGGAGACGAACGCGCGCCCAGCGCGCATCGGGCCCACTGTGTGCGAGCTCGAGGGCCCGATGCCGACCGTGAAGAGGTCGAAGACGCTGACGGCCATGATGACATCCGCGAGGTTACGCGGCGGAGATCTCCGCGCCGTTGTCTGCGGCGTACTGCGCGGCGTCGAGCAGGGGCCCCTCAGCGGTGACGGCGACCTTGAACAGCCACGCGGCGCCATACGGGTCGGAGTTCAGCAGTGCCGGGTCGTCGACGACTGCGGAGTTGACCTCGACGACCTCTCCGGCGACCGGCGAGAACAGTTCGGAGACCGACTTCGTCGACTCCACTTCACCGACGACGGCTCCGACCTCGATGGTGGCGCCCACCTCGGGCAGGTCGACATAGACGATCTCGCCGAGGGCATCGGCCGCGACCTCGCTGATGCCGACGATGGCGGGGCTGTCGCCGGTGATCCATTCGTGCTCGGCGGAGTAGCGGAGTCCTGATTTGACGGTGCTCATGATGTGGGTTCCTTTACGGGTCAGGGGTGATCGAGGGAGGCGTGGAAGATGGCTCAGGCGCCACGGTGGTAGAACGGCAGATCGACGACGGTGAACGGTTCGGCCTTGCCGCGCAGATCGACATCGAGACGAGTGCCGGCCGTGGCATGCTCGGGCGTCACGTACGCGAGCGCGATCGGGTACCCGAGCGTCGGGCTCGGCTGGCCGCTCGTGATGCGCCCCACCGTCTCCGTGCCCGAGAGCACGGCGTACCCGCCGCGGCCTGCGCGTCGTCCATCGCCCCGCAGACCGACGAGCACGCGCTCGCCTGGAGCGTCGCGGCGCGCCTCGAGGGCCTCGCGGCCGACGAAGTCTTCGGTCTTCTTGAACGACACCACCGGGCCGAGCCCGGCATCGAACGGAGTGACTTCGCGGCTGAGCTCGTTGCCGTAGAGCGGCATGCCGGCTTCGAGTCGCAGCGAGTCGCGCGAGGCGAGCCCGGCGGGCACGAGCCCGTGGTCGACTCCCGCGGCGAGCAGTGCACGCCAGAGTGCCGGGGCTTCGGCGTTCGGCACGTAGAGTTCGAACCCGTCTTCGCCGGTGTACCCGGTGCGCGCGAGCAGCACGGGGATCTCGGCGATCACTGCCTGTTCGGCGGCGTAATACTTCAGATCGCTGACGAGCGCACGCTGCTCTTCAGGCACCAGGGCGTGCAGGATCGCCACGGCGTTCGGCCCCTGCACCGCGACGAGGCTGGTGTCTGCCGACTGATCCGTCACCTCGACGTCGAACCCTGCTGCACGCTCGATGAGGGCCTCGGCGACGGTCTGCGCATTGCCGGCATTCGGCACGACGAGGAAGACATCTTCGGCGAGACGGTACGTGATGAGATCGTCGATGATGCCGCCGTCTGCCGCGCAGATCAGCGAGTACTTCGCACGCCCCACCGCGATCGCGGCGAGGTTACCGACGAGGGCGGAGTTCAAATACGTTGCGGCGTCGGGGCCTGCGACGCGCACCTCCCCCATGTGCGAGAGGTCGAAGAGACCGGCGGTCTCGCGCACCGCGCGATGCTCGGCGAGCTCGGAGCCGTACTTCAGTGGCATGTCCCAACCGCCGAAATCGGTGAACGAGGCACCGAGTGCCGCATGCTCGTCGTGCAGCGCGGTGTGCTTCGGCGTGGAGTTCTCGGGTGCTGCAGTCATCTTCGGCCTCAGTTCTCAAACGCTTCGGGCGCCGGGCAGGCGCAGATCAGGTTGCGGTCGCCGTAGGCGCCGTCGATGCGACCCACAGGCGGGAAGTACTTGTCGGTGCGCAGCGCGTCGACGGGGTACGCACCCGTTTCGCGAGAGTAGGCGCGGTCCCACTCCCCGGCGATCAGGCTCTCGGCGGTGTGCGGTGCGAGTCGGATCGGCGAGGCCTCGACGGCGATCTCGCCCGCGATCACCGCGTCGATCTCGGCACGGATGGTGACCATCGCTTCGATAAAGCGGTCGATCTCGGCCAGATCCTCGGACTCGGTCGGCTCGACCATCAGCGTGCCCGCGACCGGGAACGCGAGCGTCGGGGCATGGAAGCCGAAATCGATGAGGCGCTTCGCCACGTCTTCCGCCGTGATGCCCGATTGCGCGGTGAGCTCGCGCAGGTCGAGGATGCACTCGTGGGCGACGAGCCCCGTCGCACCGGTGAACAGCACCGGGAAGTGCTCGGTCAGGCGCGCCGCGATGTAGTTCGCCCCGAGCAGCGCGGTCTTTGTCGCGAGCGTCAGACCCTCTCCGCCCATCATCGCGATGTATGCGTACGAGATCGGCAGCACGCCGGCTGACCCGAACAGGGTCGCGACGACCGGCACGCCGCCGCTCACCGAGTACGTGCCCGTCGGATCGTTCGGCACGAAGGGCAGCAGGTGCTCGGCGACGCCGATCGGGCCCACGCCGGGTCCGCCGCCGCCGTGCGGAATCGCGAACGTCTTGTGCAGGTTCAGGTGCGACACGTCGCCCCCGAACCGGCCCGGCTGCGCAAGCCCCACGAGCGCGTTCATGTTCGCTCCGTCGATGTAGACCTGCCCGCCCGCGGCGTGCACGTGGTCGCAGACCTCGCGCACGTCATCGTCGTACACCCCGTACGTGGACGGGTAGGTGATCATGATCGCCGCGAGCTCGTCGCGGTGGGTCTCGATCTTCGCGGTGAGATCGTCGAGGTCGATGTGCCCGGAGTCGGTGTTCTTCACGACGACGACGCGCATCCCCGCGAGCACCGCGGATGCCGCGTTCGTGCCGTGCGCGGAGGCAGGGATCAGGCACACGGTGCGCTGCTCATCGCCGCGCGACCGGTGGTACCCGCGAATCGCGAGCAGACCCGCGTACTCGCCCTGCGCCCCCGAGTTGGGCTGCAGCGAGACACCGGCGTAGCCGGTGATCTCGACCAGACGACGCTCGAGATCTTCGATAAGTTCACGCCACCCGCGCGTCTGCGACTCGGGCGCGTAGGGGTGGATGCCCGCGAACTCCGGCCACGAAATGGCCTCCATCTCGGCGGTGGAGTTCAGCTTCATCGTGCACGACCCCAGCGGAATCATGGTGCGATCCAATGCAAGGTCGCGATCGGCGAGGCGGCGCAGGTAGCGCAGCATCTGCGTCTCCGAATGGATCGACGTGAAGATCGGATGCGTCAGGAAGTCGCTCGTGCGAGTCAGCGCCGCCGGGAACCCGAAATCGCCCGGCACGACGGCGCCGTCGAACGACGCTCCGAAGGCCCGCACAACCGCGGCAACGTGCGCGTCGGTGGTGGTCTCGTCGGTGGACACGCTCACCGTGTCGGCGTCGATGCGGCGCAGGTTGATGCCCGCCTCAGCGGCTTCCGCAACAATGTCGTCGGCACGACCCGGCACCACGGCACGCACGGTGTCGAAGAAGGACTCGGAGGCCAGCTCGACACCGGCCGCGGCCAACGCCTGCGCGATGGAGCGGGCGTGCGCATGGGCGCGGGCCGCGATCGCGGTCAGCCCGTCGGCACCGTGGTAGACGGCGTACATCGACGCCGTGATCGCGAGCAGCGCCTGGGCGGTGCAGATGTTGCTCGTCGCCTTCTCACGGCGGATGTGCTGCTCGCGCGTCTGCAGCGCAAGCCGGTACGCCTGCCGACCGGCGCTGTCGCGAGATACCCCGACGAGACGGCCCGGCAGCGAGCGCTCGAGACCCGAGCGGATCGCGAGGTACGCGGCGTGCGGCCCGCCGAAGAACAGCGGCACCCCGAAGCGCTGCGTGTTGCCCACCGCGACATCGGCGCCCTGCTCACCCGGAGGGGTGATCAGTGTCAGCGACAGCAGGTCGGCGATGACCGTGACCATTGCGCCGCGCTCCTTCGCCGCTGCGATCACCGACGAGTGGTCGACCACCGCGCCGTCATCGCCGGGCTGCTGCAGCACGACACCGAAGATGTCGCCCTCGGGCAGCCCCTGCGACAGGTCGGCAACCTCGACCGCGAAGTCGAGCGCCTCCGCTCGCCCCTGAATGACGGCGATGGTCTGCGGAAACAGGTTGGCATCGAGCACGGCCCGGGCCGTCGCCGGAGCCCGACCAGCGCGACGCATGAGCAGCACGGCCTCGGCCGCCGCCGACGATTCGTCGAGCATCGACGCATTCGCCACATCGAGTGCGGTCAGATCCGACACCATCGTTTGGAAGTTGAGCAGCGCCTCGAGGCGACCCTGCGAGATCTCGGGCTGGTACGGCGTGTAGGCCGTGTACCAGGCCGGGCTCTCGAGCACGTTGCGGCGGATCACGGGCGGCGTGTGCGTATCGGAGAACCCCTGCCCGATCATCTGCGTCTTCAGCACGTTCTTCGCGGCGAGTGCGCGCAGGTCAGCGAGGATCTGTTCCTCGCTGCGGCCCGCGGGGAGGTCGAGCGGCTCGGTCTTACGGATCGACGCCGGCACGGCCGCGTCGACGAGGGCGTCGAGCGAGTCGAACCCGATCGACGACAGCATGGCCGCCACGTGAGCCGGATCGGTCACCCCGATATGCCGGTCGGGGAAAGTGCGGATTGCGGGGAATTCGGTCACGAAGATCTCCGGAGGTAGTCGCGCGGTCGCGCGATCGAACTGGGATCCTCCCCGCTCTGTAACGGACCTGAGAGATTCAGACGCGGGTTCACCTGCGTCCTTGCACCGTCGGTGAGCGAGCGTTGCCGCTCACTGCTTTCCAGAGTTGCCGCGCTGCAGCGGTACGGGTGCCTGAGAGATTCCCGGGGAGGGATTGCTCCTACGGCGCCAGGGCTCCGTTGCCGGACCATGGACTCTCCCGCCACAGCTTGATGGCCGATATTCAGAAGTCGTGCTCACTCTACCATCGGAGAGCGAGCTGAGGAGGTGCGGGTCGGGGCCGCCATGCGCCCCGACCCGCAAACTCAGCGTTCTTCGTCGCGCCCGTCGAGCGCGAGCAGCTCTTCCTCGACCGCCCCGCCATACCCTTCGGTCTGCGGGTCGCCGTGCAGGCCTCCCGAGACCGCATATTCCTCCTCCGGGGAGAGGATCAGACGGTGGCGCGTGTACAAGCCGAAGATGATGAGACCGACGATGTACACGATCACGATCGCGACAATGGCGGGCCGGAACGTCTCGTTGAGCAGGAAGCCCACGAAGATGAGCGCTGAGATCACGGCCGCGGCCGCTGCGCCGAACACGCCCCACGGGCTGACGTACGGGCGCTTCGCGTTCGGGAACTTGCGTCGCAGAATGATGAACGACAGCATCTGCATGAAGTACGCGAGCACGGCACCCCACACGGCGATGTTCAGCACGATCGCGCCACCCACGCCGCTGTCGCCGCCCGTGAGTTCGACGACGATGAGCGCGACGAGCCCGATGACGGCGCCGGCGATCAGTGCCACCCACGGGGTCTGGCGCTTCCCGGTGAGCGACAGCCACTTCGGGTAGTACCCGGCGCGCGACAGGGAGTACATGTTGCGCCCGTAGGCGAACATGATGCCCTGCAGCGACGCGAGCAGACCGAAGAGCGCGAAGAGCGCGAGCAGGCCAGCAACCCAGGCGAGGTCGTCGCCGAGAATCGCACGGAATCCGTCCAGCAGGGGCTCACCGGCGACTCCGGTCGCGGACGCGCCCAGCACGCCGGTATTCAGCACCAGCACGAGCAGGCCGGTGACGATCAGCGTGCCGCGAGCCCAGAGGCCAGCTCGCGGAATGTCGCGCACGGGGTTGTGCGACTCCTCAGCTGCGAGCGGCAGTTCCTCAATGCCGAGGAAGAGCCACATTGCGAACGGCATGGCGAAGAGGATCGGCAGCACGCCGTGCGGCAGGAAGACGTTCTGACCCGGGTCGGGCTCGATCTCGAACAGGCTGCCCCAGTCGATCGCGCCGCTCGCGAACGCCATGACGGCGAACAGCACGAGCACACCGATCGAGATGAAGGAGACGATAATGGCGAACTTCAGGGAGATCGCGGCGCCCGCGGTATTGAGGCCGACGAACGCGGCGTAGAGAATGATCCACCACAACCAGGTCGGCAGGCTGAAGCCCATCAATCCCTCGGTAACGCCGTTCGCGTACCCCGCCGAGAAGTAGACGATCACCGCCGTCGTTGCGACGTACTCGATGGTTTCGGCGAGACCGGTGACGAAACCGCCCCACGGCCCCATCGCCGCACGGCCGAACGAGTAGGCGCCGCCCGTGTGCGGCATCGCGGCCGCCATCTCGCCGATCGAGAAGACGAGTCCGTAATACATGACGACGAGGATCGCGAACGCGATGAGCATGCCGCCGAACCCGGCGGCTTCGATGCCGAAGTTCCAGCCCGAGAAGTTGCCCGAGATCACCGCGCCGACGGCAAGGCCCCAGAGGCCCCAGACGCCGGCGGCGCGCTTGAGCTGCCGCTTCTCGAAATACCCGGATTCTGCAGTGGTGTAGGTGGCACCTGAGACTTTCAGGGTGTCCTTGGCCATGTCGACCTCTTTCACTTCGCTGTGATGGAACCGAACACTGCGATGATAGCCACCTATTGGTCGTTTCGCACCACCTTTATCACTCTGGTACTTGCGGAACCACCAACACAGTGTGGTGTAATGGTCTTCAATCCGACCTTTTGAGCGACGTCGCCGCGACGTCTGATTGCGGGTCGGTGTCGCAATCTCAACTCGATGACGAGCCGAAGGAGAGCACATGATTCCCGCGAGTGGCAATCTCACCCCCGATGAACTGCGCGAGGCGGTGGCTTCGGGCGAGATCGACACGGTGATCGTCGCTTTCACCGATATGCAGGGCCGACTGGTCGGCAAGCGCGTCTCGGCGCGGTTGTTCCTCGAGGATGTGATGTCGCACGGCGCCGAGTGCTGCAACTATCTGCTCGCGGTCGACGTGGAGCTCAACACGGTCGACGGCTACGCGCTCACCAGCTGGGAGAGCGGGTACGGAGACATGGCGATGCTGCCGGATCTCGCGACCCTGCGGCGCACGCCCTGGATCCCTGGCACCGCCCTCGTCATCGCCGATCTCACGCTCGCGAGCGATCACTCCGGCATTTCGGTGTCGCCGCGACAGATCTTGAAGCGCCAGATCGACCGCCTCGCAGCCCACGACTTCATTCCCTACGTCGGTACCGAACTCGAGTTCCTCGTCTTCGAAGACGACTACCGCAGCGCCTGGCGCAACGGGTATCGCGACCTCACTCCCGCGAGCGATTACAACACGGACTACGCCCTGCATGCGTCGACGCGCATCGAACCGCTGCTGCGCGACATCCGCAACTCGATGGACGCCGCCGGCATGTACTGCGAGGGCGTGAAGGGCGAGTGCAACCTGGGCCAGCAGGAGATCGCGTTCCGCTACACCCACGCACTGCCCACCTGCGACAACCATTCGATCTACAAGAGCGGGTCGAAGGAGATCGCCGAAGCGCACGGCAAGAGCATCACCTTCATGGCAAAGTTCAATGAGCGCGAGGGCAACAGCTGCCACGTGCACACGAGCCTCCGCAACAGCGCCGGCGACCCGATCTTCGCCGACGACTCCGACCCTGACGGCATGTCGAAGATCTTCCGCCACTTCATCGCCGGCCAGCAAGCGGCCCTGCGGGAGTTCACGCTGCTGTACGCGCCGAACATCAATTCGTACAAGCGCTACGTCGACGGCAGCTTCGCCCCGACCGCTGTGGCCTGGGGCCACGACAATCGCACGTGCGCTTTGCGCGTCGTGGGTCGCGGCCAGGCGATGCGCGTCGAGAACCGAGTGCCCGGCGGCGACGTGAATCAATATCTCGCGGTCGCCGGCATGCTCGCTTCGGGCCTCGCGGGCATCGAGCAAGAGCTCGAACTCGGCGAACCGCTGCGCGGCAACGCATATTCGAGCGACGTGGAGCGCGTGCCCACCACGCTGCGCGAGGCCGCCGATCTCTTCGAGCAGTCGGCACTCGCACGCGAGGTGTTCGGCGACGACGTGGTCGATCATTACACGCATGCAGCGCGGGTCGAGGTCCAGGCCTACGATGCCGCCGTCACCGATTGGGAGCGAGTCCGTGGCTTCGAACGACTCTGAACTCGGCACCGGCGCTGCGGGCGCCGCGCCGGTCATCGGCATCACCAGCTACCTGGAGCAGGCGCAGACCGGGGTGTGGGATGTGCGCGCGTCCTTTCTGCCGCAGGTGTACCTTGACGCGGTCACTGACGTCGGCGGCATTGCGCTGGTACTGCCTCCGCAGCCGGTCTCCCCCGAGATCGCGCGCGGCATCGTCGCGTCGCTCGACGGACTCATCCTCTCCGGGGGCGCCGACGTCGATCCTGCACGCTACGGTGCCGCCGCGCACGAGCGCACCGGCGCCCCACGCACCGACCGCGACGCGTTCGAAGCCGCGGTGCTCGACGCCGCGATCGAGGCCGAGCTGCCGCTGCTCGGCATCTGCCGCGGCGCACAGGTCATCAACGTCGAGCTCGGAGGCACCCTGATTCAGCATCTCCCGGACGTGGTCGGTGACGACCGCTACCAGGCGGGGCAGGGCGTCTTCACCGAGATCGATGTCCAAGTCGACGCGGGATCGCGGATCGCCGAAGTGCTCGGCGACGACCGCAGCGCACGCGCCCACCTCTATCACCACCAGGCGCTCGGTGATGTCGCCGACGGCCTCACCGTGACCAGCCGCACCGCCGACGGCATCATCGAAGCGGTGGAGCTCGACGCACTGCCCTTCGGCGTCGCCGTGCAGTGGCATCCCGAAGAGAACCGCGCCGATCGCCGCCTCTTCCAGGGTCTGGTCGATGCGGCGAGCGCCTACCGCGCCTCGCGTCGCGCCACCCCACCGTCGTCCCCGATCGAGCCCGCATCGAAGGAGCAGCCGTGAGCTACACCGTCATCAACCCCGCCACCGGCGAAGCCGTCACCGAGGTCGCGCACCTCGACGCCGCTGAGACCGACCGCGCCATTGAGTCGGCGGCCCGCGCCCAGCGCGACTGGGCGGCGGTCGCACCGGCCGACCGCGCGCGCGTGCTGCGCCGCTTCGCCGACGCGGTCGACGGCGACATCGAACACCTGGCGCAGCTCGAGACCACCAATTCGGGGCATCCGATCACACAGTCCCGCTGGGAGGCCGGTCATGTGCGCGACGTGCTCGAGTACTATTCGGGCACCCCGGAGCGACTCATCGGCCAGCAGATTCCGGTTGCCGGCGGCATCGATGTCACGTTCCACGAGCCGCTCGGCGTCGTCGGCGTCATCACACCGTGGAACTTTCCCATGACCATTGCCTCCTGGGGGTTTGCGCCCGCGCTCGCCGCCGGCAACGCCGTCGTGCTGAAGCCCGCGGAGTGGACCCCACTCACCAGCATTCGCCTGGGCGAGCTCGCCCTCGAAGCCGGGCTCCCCGAGGGGCTCTTCCAGGTACTGGCGGGCCGCGGTTCCGTGGTCGGCGATCGCTTCGTCACGAATCCGACGGTCCGCAAGGTCGTGTTCACCGGCTCCACCGAGGTCGGCAAGCGCATCATGTCGGGGTGCGCCGATCAGGTGAAGCGCGTCACGCTCGAGCTCGGCGGCAAGAGCGCCAACATCGTGTTCGCCGACGCCGACATCGAACGCGCCGCAGCGACCGCACCGTACTCGGTGTTCGACAACGCGGGCCAGGATTGCTGCGCGCGCAGCCGGCTCCTGGTGCAGCGCAGCGTCTACGACCGATTCATGGAGCAGTTCGAGCAGGCTGTGCAGGGCGTCGTCGTCGGCGACCCGACGCTCGAGTCGACCGAGGTGGGCCCGCTGGTGACGCAAGCGCATAAGGAGAGCGTCACGGCGTTCCTCACGGACGATGTGCCGGTCGCGTTCCGGGGATCCTGCCCCGACGGCCCCGGTTCGTGGTTCGCTCCCACCGTCGTCACTCCGGAGCGCGGCTCGCGCATCGCCACGGAGGAAGTCTTCGGACCGGTCGTCGCCGTACTCCCGTTCGAGGATGAGGCCGATGCGCTGCAGCTTGCCAACGACACGGATTTCGGCCTCAGCGGCTCGATCTGGACCAACGACCTCGGTCGCGGCATCCGCGTCGCCCGCGGCGTCGAGGGCGGCAATCTCTCCGTCAACTCGCACTCGTCGGTGCGGTACACGACCCCGTTCGGCGGCTTCAAGCAGTCAGGGCTCGGACGCGAGCTCGGGCCCGACGCCGCCGAGCACTTCACCGAGACGAAGAACGTGTTCTTCGCCAGCGAGTGACCCCCGTTTTCCCATTTCTTTCTTGACTGCAAAGGACTACTCATGAGCGACATCACCCCCATCGATCTCACCCAGCGACTCGCCGGCAAGGTCGCCGTCATCACCGGTGGCGCGAGCGGCATCGGGCTCGCCACCGCGAAGCGCTTCCGCGCCGAGGGCGCCCGCGTCGTGATCGGCGACATGAACCCGGAGTCGGGCGAAGCCGCCGCGGCTGCGGTCGACGGCCTCTTCGTGCAGGTCAACGTCACCGACGAGGCTCAGGTCAACAACCTCTTCGATACCGCCGCTCGCGAGTACGGCAGCGTCGACATCGCGTTCAACAATGCGGGCATCTCCCCTGACGACGACGACTCGATCGAGATCACCGAGCTCCCGGCCTGGGAGAAAGTGCAAGACGTGAACCTGAAGAGCGTCTACCTCTGCTCGCGGGCGGCGCTGCGCCACATGACCGCGCAGGGATCCGGCTCCATCATCAACACGGCCTCGTTCGTCGCGGTGATGGGATCCGCCACTTCGCAGATCTCATACACGGCGTCGAAGGGCGGCGTACTCGCCATGACCCGCGAACTCGGCGTGCAGTTCGCTCGCCAGGGCATCCGAGTGAATGCGCTGTGCCCGGGTCCGGTGAACACCCCGCTGCTGCAGGAGCTGTTCGCGAAAGACCCGGAGCGCGCCGCTCGCCGACTGGTGCACGTGCCCGTCGGCCGCTTCGCTCGCCCGGAGGAGCTCGCCGCATCCGTCGCGTTCCTCGCGAGCGACGACGCCTCGTTCATCACCGCCTCGACCTTCCTCGTCGACGGCGGCCTGACGAGCGCGTACACCACGCCGCTCTAACGGGCTCTTGCGCTCGGCGCCGGGCGGTCTCCAGCTCCCGGCGCCGAGCGCGCGTACACTCGCAGAGTCACACCGCGTGACGAGCATCGGAGGCACCCATGACCGCGACCGGCGACGGTATCGAGCTGCTCGTGCGCGCGGTGCGACCGACGAACGCGTACGAAGAGACCATGCAGCGCCTGCTCCAGTCCATTCGGCTCGGGCTGATCGGGCCAGGTGAGCGGCTCCCCGCCGAGCGCGACCTCGCGGCGATGCTCAAGGTCAGTCGAGACACGGTGCGCGAGGCGCTCGCCACGCTCGCCGAGGCCGACTACGTCGTATCGCGGCGCGGCCGGTACGGTGGCACCTTCGTCGTCGACTCACTGCCGCGCGAATCGGCACTCGGAGCCCTGCAGGGCGGGTTCGGCCCCGCTGAGGTGGAAGACGTCACCACGCTGCGGCGGGTGCTCGAAGTCGGTGCGGCCCGCGAGGCCGCCGCACGAGATCTGACCGCTGACGAACGCGCATCGCTGACACGCGCGCTCGAAGACTGCTCGGCCTCGGCGCAGTCCGATCACCGCCGCCTTGACTCCCGCCTGCATTTGCTGATCGCGGAGCTGTCAGGATCCACGAGCCTCGTGCCGCTGGTCGCAAACCTGCGTACTCGCGTCAACGCGCTGCTCGAAGAGATTCCGATGCTCGCACCGAACCTCGCGCACTCAAATGCCCAGCATGAAGCCGTGGTCGCGGCAATACTCGCGGGCAGACCGGAGTCGGCGGCCGAGGCCATGCTCGAACACATCGAGGGCTCGTCGGCCCTCTTGCGCGGCTTCCTCTCGAATCAGTAGGCGTCGCCCAGCGCGACGTGCACGTCAGGGAGCTCGGTGAACACCGTTCCTCCGTCTCCCGAGCCCGGCATCGCGGGCGCGGTGAACGCGACACCCACGGCGAGGAGCAGGCCGAGAAAGCCGGCCATCGTCGCGCGCAGCACGAGCAGGTCGCCGCGACGACGCCAGAGCTTTCGCGAAACGGCGACGACCCCGAGCCCGATCGCGCCGCCGAGCGTGTTCATGAGCACGTCGGTGAGATCCGACCGCCCCACAGCGAATACGTATTGCGCAGTTTCCAGCATCACGCTGCCGAACATGCACGCGAGCAGCGCGATCCCGCTCCTGCGCGGGCGCTCCAGCAGCGCGAGCAGCACCCCGAACGGCACGAAGAGCGCGATGTTCGCCACGAGTTCGAGGGGCGCGTTCCTCCCCAGACCGGCGCCTGCGACGAATGGCACGAGCTTGATCGTGCGCAGCGACCCGTCTCCGATCTGCGGGAGCTCAAGCTTCCAGACGATCACCCAGGTCAGCAGCACGAGATATCCGGTCAGCACGACGACGAGCGTGCGCGGTGATGGGCGCCGCGGGTGACGCGGGGTGTGTGCCAGCGGCCGGGTCAGTGTCGCAGTCACGATGTCACCGGCAACGATACGCACACCAGCAAACCACCTGCGTCTCGCGCGGAGAGCTGCAGTTCTCCGTGATGGGCCCTCACAATGCTGCGCGCGATGGCGAGCCCCAGTCCGTGGCCGTCACGACCGTCTCGCACCCGCGAGGCCCCGCGTTGGAACGGTTCCACCAGGGTGCCGAGCACCTCTGCCGTGATGCGCTCGCCCGGATTCTCGACGGTGAGCTCGACTGCATCCACACCGCGCGCCGTGCTCACAGTCACCCAGCCATCATGCGAGGCGTTGTGCACGACCGCGTTCTGCATGAGATTCGTCACGAGCTGCAGCAGCAGTGCCGATGATCCCGGAGTGATCGCTGTGTCTCCGCGCACCTCAAGCGAGATCCCGCGCTGCTCGGCGATCGGCAGCAGCGTCTCGGCGGCCTCCTCCGCAAGTAATGAGAGATCGACCGGTTCAGTGGTGAATGCGCGCTGGTCGGCGCGGCTGAGCACAAGCAACGCTTCGGTGAGATGGATCGCACGCGCGTTCACCTCGCGCAGCCGCCGCAGCATGGCGGAGCGGTCGGCAGCAGGGTCGTCTGCGGCGACGTCGATCAGCGCCTGAGTGATCGCGAGCGGGGTGCGCAGCTCGTGCGACGCATTGGCCGCGAAGCGCTGCTGCTCGGCGAGTTGGGATTCGAGTTGGGCCAGCATGCCATCGAAACTGTCCGCGAGCTCCCGAAACTCGTCTTGTCTGCCGGGCATCGCGATGCGGTGCCCGAGCGAGCCGGCAGCGGCCTGACGCGTCGCTCGGGCGATCTGCGTGAGCGGGGCCAGCACGCGCCCGGCGAGCAGCCAGCCACCGAGCGTGCTCGCGGCCAGCAGCGCCGCGAGCATCCACGCCGCCGGCGGAAGAAATGCGCGGAGCAGATCGGTGCGCCCCGGAATTAACCCCTCCGGCCCGACGTACGCCTGCACTGGCACGTAGCGCAGGAGAAAGACGTAAACGATGGCGAGAAGCAGGCCGCCGGTCACCATGACGACCGCGACATAGCTCAGCGTCAGCTGCCAGCGCACGCTGAGGCCCGGGGGCCGCGTCATTCGGCGCGCTCCTCGGTTGCGGCGCCCGTCTCCGGAGCAGTCTCGGGCTCCGATGCGATGCGATACCCGACCCCGGCGACCGTCTCGATGATGCCGGGCTCGCCCAGTCGCTTGCGCAGTGCCGACATCGTGATGCGTACGGCGTTAGTAAACGGGTCGGCATTCTCATCCCACGCCCGCTCGAGCAGCGTCTCGGCACTGACCACGCCGCCTTCGGCATCGAGCAGTACCTCGAGCACCGCGAACTGCTTGCGCGTCAGCGCGACGTACCGACCATCGCGCACGACCTCGCGGCGGAATGCGTCGAGCCGCACCCCGGCGAACTCGCGCACGGGGGGCCGTGCATGGATGCGTCGGCGCGCCAGCGCGCGCAGGCGCAGCACGAGCTCACGCATGTCGAACGGTTTCGTCAGGTAGTCGTCGGCGCCGAGTTCGAACCCCGTCGCCTTGTCATCGAGCCGATCCGCCGCGGTGAGCATGAGAATCGGCAGCCCCGATTCTGAAGCGACGATGCGTCGCGCGATCTCATCGCCGTTCGGGCCGGGAACATCGCGATCGAGCAGGGCGACGTCATACGCATTCACACTCAGCAGTTCGAGTGCGGTCTCGCCGTCGCCGGCGATGTCCGCTGCGATTGCCGCGAGACGCAACCCATCACGAATGGCCTCGGCCATGAAGGGTTCGTCTTCCACGATCAGTACGCGCATGCCTCAATCGTAAAAGGGGGCGCATATCGTCGGCGTATCGGAATTCCCATACGCTGCGGCAACATCCGGTGCGATGCACTGAGAGCATGAGCATTCCCTACACCACGTACGTGGCTCGCCGCCGCGTCGTCGCCGTGATCGTCACCGCAGCGGCCGCCCTTCTCATCGCGGCCGTCGCGGTCACCGTCTGCGTCATCGCCGTCCGCGCCGCGGGAGCAGACACGGGCACGGCGCGCTCCGATCTGCAGACCGCGGTGCGTTCTGTGCTGCCGACTGGCTCGCTCTCAGCAGCGGATGGCAACCTGCCCGAGGACGCGCGTGTGACCGATACCGACCTGCCGGGGATCGGCAACCTCGACCCGGCACTGCTCGCTGCGGTGCAGGCCGCAGCCGTCGATGCCGCCGCGAGCGACATCGAGTTCACGGTGACGAGCGGGTGGAGATCCTCCGCTTACCAGCAGCAGCTGTTGGATGACGCCGTCACGCAGTACGGGTCGGCTGAAGAAGCCGCCAGGTGGGTGGCGACGCCCGAGACCTCCGAGCACGTCGCCGGCCGCGCGATCGACATCGGAGACTTCGATGCGGCGTACTGGCTTGGTCTGAACGGCGCCGGGTATGGGCTCTGCCAGACGTACGCCAATGAATCATGGCACTTCGAGTTGCAGCCCGACGCTCCGGTCAATGGGTGCGCCGAGCCCTACGCCGATCCGACGTTCGATCCGCGCATGACGGGCTGAACCTGAGCACCCACCGCGACGGCGTCGCCTCAGGCCAAGTCGGCGACGACTTCGGCGGCGGGGCGCACACGCGTGACGAGCCCGACGCCTGCTCCGGCATCCATCGGAACGACGGAGTAATCGCCCGCGGCTGCGGCGGCACGGAACGCCGCACGCGCTTCGGTGTCGTGCGCCAGTTCCGCTTCGCGCCCGTGCCAGCGATCAATGAATTCGGTGCGCACGAGGCGTTCGGGAAACCGTGCCGGCCACGGGCGTTCCAGGGCGACATCGTAGGCGCGTGTAACGACCGTATCGGTCCCCGTCGCCGCGATGAGCGCCGCGCGGGCGCCCGGTGACGTCAGCGCTTCCTCCGCCGCAGCGAATGCCGTGCCGACCCACGCGGCCACCGCGCCGGCATCGAGCACGCGCGCCACATCGGCGGCCGATGAGACCGCGCCCGCTGCGATCACCGGCACCTCTACGGCGCCGAGCACTGCAGCGAGCAGGGAGTCTCGCGGCTCTCGGTGATCCCCGTGCCCGCCGCCTTCGCTGCCGCGCGCGACGATCGCATCGACTCCGCTTGCGGCCGCGACTTCGGCCTCTTGCACCGTCGCGACCTGCGTCACGGTGAGTATTCCAGCGTCACGGGCCGCCGTGACCCAGTGCGGGGCGGGCACCGATGCGCTCCAGTCTCCGAAGCTCACCGAGAGGAGCGCGGGTGCGGCCGCGATCGCACGCCCGAGCATATCGGGATCGCGCGCGATACCCCACTCCACGAGTCCGATCCCGAACGGCAGGCCGTCGGCTCCCCGCAGATCGTCGCCGAGCGCGGCCAATTCGCGCTCCAGCGCAGCCACCGACCCGGCGCTCCCCATGCCGATCATGCCCAGCGCACCCGCGCGCGAGACCGCGGTGGCCAGCGCTCCGCCGGCGACGCCGCCCATGGGAGCGCAGATCAGCGGTGCGGTGAGCCCGAGTTCACGGGCCCATTCGGTCAGTCGTCGCTCGCTCATAGCGCCTACGCTACTCCGCAGCGCGTCGTCGCGCGCGGGCCGCCTTGCGCTTACGCGCGGCGATACGTGAGGTCGCGGATGTGGCGACCCACATCGATGCCCTTCTGCTCGAACGCCGTCAAGATACGACCGTCGAAGCGATCCGCCCACTCACCAGAGAATTCACGGGTGAACCCCTCGGCGGCGTCGAGCACCTCGCGCATCTGCTCCGCGTAGTCCTCCCAGTCGGTGGCGAGTCGCAGCACACCACCGGGGCGCAGCGCACGGTACGCGATACGGGCGAAGTCGTCACTCACCAGACGGCGCTTGTGATGACGCACCTTCTTCCACGGGTCGGGGAAGAACACCCAGATCTCGTCGACCGACCCGGCTGGCAGATACTTCTCGAGCAGTTCAGGAGCGTTCACCTCGGCGAGCTTCAGGTTGTCGAGCGCGGCGACCTCGGCACGAATCATGGTGCGCGCGAGCCCGGCGCGAAACACCTCGACGGCGAGGAAGTTCGTGTCGGGCCGCTGCTCTGCGGCGTGCAGGATCGCATGGCCCTGCCCGGATCCGACCTCGACGACGAGGGGCGCGGTTCGACCGAAGATCCCTGCGGGGTCGCCGTGCGCGCCATCGGCGACGCTCGTCGCGGCCGGCCCGTGAGCGATGTCGAGCACGTAGGTCTCGTGGTGATCGGCCCACGCACGCTCCTGAGAGGGCGTCATGCGGCCGCTGCGGCGCACGAACGAGACGGGCTTCTTGCGAAAGGTCGTCGGGTCGAAGCTCTTGTACGGGAGTGGCTGCTGCTCGGTCACCCCATAACGGTAGTCGGGCGACGGCGCACGGGCAAAGCGGAGGTGCATCTCGGTCGCGCGGCGATCCCGAGCTCCCTTCCCCGCCTCGGTGTCGCCGCTACCATGGGAGTCAACCGCATTCGAGCGAAGGGGCCCATCATGACCAGACGCATCCTGCTGGTGAACGGACCGAATCTCAATTTGCTGGGCACCCGGGAGCCCGAGGTGTACGGCACCGACACGCTCGCCGATGTGGAGGCGCTCGTCACGCGGGTCGCCGCAGACTTCTCGCTCGACGTGCGCGCCGTGCAGAGCAACCACGAGGGCGCGATCATCGACGCCATCCATGCGGCTCGCGAAGACTGCGCGGCGATCATCATCAACCCGGGAGCCTTCACGCATACCTCGGTCGCGATTCGCGATGCCATCACCGGCGTTGCGCTGCCGACGGCCGAGGTACATATCTCGAACGTGCACGCCCGCGAAGAGTTCCGCCATCACTCCTATCTCTCGGGTGTGGCCGCCGCAGTCATCGTCGGGTGCGGCGTGCAGGGGTACGATTTCGCGGTGCGTCGCATCGCAGCGCTGCTCGCCGGCTGAGCGACGCTGCGGCGCCCCCGTTCACCGCGCGGTCGGAAACCAGTCGAAGAGTTCGGGCTGGTGCGCGTGCACGAGCACGGCAAAGACGACCGCGTCGAACAGCAGATGCACGGTCACGACGTACGACAGCGACCGGGTGCGCAAGAAAATGATTCCCTGCACGAGCGCGAAGGGAATCGTGAGCCACGGTCCCCAGGCGCGATACCCCAGTTCCCACAGGAACGACACGAACACGATCGCCTGCAGCAAATTCGCCGCCCACGCCGGAAAGTGCCGCAGCAGCAGCGCGAACACCGTGCAGATGAAGAAGAGTTCGTCCCAGATCCCGACGGCGCCGACACCGACGAAGAGCCGGGCGATGAGTTCGGGGGTGTCGACGACGGGCCAGTTCGCGTAGACGCCCGATGAAATGAAATACCAGGGCAGGATCAGCCACGCGAGCACGAGCACCGCGACCAACCAGGCCCAGTGGTATCTGCCCCAGCGTTCACCCCGGGCGCTCCCCGCGCCGCGCCAGGGGAATGAGGTGGCGCGGTCGCGGTAGACGTACCTCGAAATGAGATACGGCACGACGACGGCGCCCCCGAGCGCAAGCGTGAACTTCACCATCGACGCGGTGTCGAGGTGTGCGGCGAGCGGGATCACCCGCACGATCGACAGGCCAATCGCAATGAGCGACAGATCGCGCAGCAACGACGGCGAGCGTTCACTGGCACGGGCGGTTGCCCCTACCGGCGTCGCGTCGTCGCGCCCGGCGCGAGAGGCCCAGGCCGCGAGCGCGAGGCCAACGACGCCGAGGCCGATCCCGAGCCAGATCTGGTGAAGCACGAACCAGGCGGGCGCCATCAGGCAGACCAGCAGCGCCGCGCAGACGGCCGCGGGGCGCGTGCGCCGCGCAAGCGTCAGCGTGTCGGCTCCGCCCCCGCGCCCGGGCATCAGCTGAAGTGCCCGCTCACGGGGCCCGGCGCGTCGGCGAGCAGCACCAGTCGATCGTCGATCGGGAACGGCAGTGCGAAGCTCGCGACGACGGCAGCGATGTCTCCGAAGTCGTCTTCTTTCGCTCCGATGCCTTCGGGCGACACCTCGACGATGCGCGCGCGGATCCACTCGCCGGCATCGGTGCGCAGTGCGTAGATCTCAGCGAGATACCCGATGCCGATCTCTTCGAGTGCGGCTTCAGCGTCGAGCCAGTCGATCGGCGCGGTGGCACGAGGGCGCCCCAGAAGGTCGAACGGCACGAACCCATCGCCCTCGGGTTCGATCCAGCCGACGAGCTCTCCGTCTTCGCGGCGATGCGGAATCCAACTCTCGGGAAGGCTCATGCAGCGAGCCTAGCAAGCTGCTCCGGTCGGGTTCGAGTGCGAGTTCATATGCGGGTTCGCGCGTGCTGCGAGTGTCGATCAGGATTCGAGAAGTCAATGTCGGCGGCCCCCATTATTCTGGCTCCATGACCTCCTCTCACGTCGCAGATTCGCACGACCGCATTCGAGTCCGGGGTGCCCGCGAGCACAACTTGAAAGATGTCAGCGTCGACCTGCCAAAGCGGCGGCTCACGGCGTTCACCGGGGTCTCGGGTTCGGGTAAGAGCTCGCTCGTGTTCGGCACGATCGCGGCCGAGTCGCAGCGCCTCATCAACGAGACCTACAGCGCCTTCGTGCAGGGCTTCATGCCTTCGCAGAGTCGCCCCGATGTCGACGTGCTCGAGGGCCTTACGACGGCCATCATCGTCGATCAGGAGCGCATGGGCGCCAACCCGCGCTCCACCGTCGGCACGGCCACCGACGTCAACGCGATGCTGCGCATCGTCTTCTCGCGCCTCGGTGCTCCGCGCATCGGGTCTCCGAATGCGTTCTCGTTCAATGTCGCCTCGATCAGCGGCGCAGGTGCGGTCACGCTCGAGAAGGGTGGCAAGACGGTCAAGGAGCGCCGCAGCTTCGAGATTCTCGGCGGCATGTGCCCGACCTGCGAGGGCCGGGGCACCGTCAGCGACTTCGCGCTCGATGAGCTCTACGACGCCCAGAAGTCGCTGGCCGATGGCGCGTTGAAAGTGCCCGGGTTCAGCATGGACGGCTGGTACGGTCGCATCTTTGCCGCGCTGCTGCCCATGGACACGCCCATCGGTGACTTCACCGACGAGCAGATGCACGTGCTGCTCCACGACGAGCCCCGCAAGATCAAGGCCGACGGCGTCAACGTCACGTACGAAGGCCTCATCCCGCGCATCCAGAAGTCGATGCTCTCGAAAGACCGCGAGGCCATGCAGCCCCACATTCGGGCATTCGTGGATCGCGCGATCGTCTTCCACGCCTGCCCCGACTGCGGTGGCACCCGCCTCAACGAGACCGCGCGTTCCTCAAAGATCTCAGGCAAGTCGATCGCCGATGTCTGCGCAATGCAGATCACCGACCTCGCCGAGTGGGTGCGCGGCATCGACGATCCGGGCATCGCGCCGCTGGTCGAAAAGCTCATCGACACCCTCGACTCGTTCGTACAGATCGGGCTGGGCTATCTCAGCCTGGATCGCCCGACCGGCACCCTCTCCGGTGGCGAGTCTCAGCGCACGAAGATGATCCGGCACCTCGGCTCCCCCATCACCGATGCGACGTACGTCTTCGACGAGCCCTCAATCGGCTTGCACCCGCACGATATCCAGCGCATGAATCAGCTCCTGCTGAAGCTGCGAGACAAGGGCAACACCGTGCTCGTCGTGGAGCACAAGCCCGAGATGATCGCCATCGCCGACCACGTCGTCGACCTCGGACCGCGGGCAGGCACGAACGGTGGTGAGATCTGTTTCGAGGGCACTGTCGCCGAACTCCGCGCCTCGGGCACGCTCACGGGTCAGCACCTCGATGACCGGGCACGGGTGAAAGATTCGGTGCGCACCTCGTCAGGGGCCCTCGAAGTGCGCGGGGCGGATCGCCACAACCTGCAGAACGTCGACGTCGACGTGCCCCTCGGCGTACTCTGCGCCGTGACCGGGGTCGCTGGGTCGGGCAAGAGCACCCTGATCGGCAACTACGTCGCCAACCGCGACGACGTCGTCGCCGTCGATCAGGGAGCGATCAAGGGATCCCGACGCTCGAACCCCGCGACATACACCGGGCTGCTCGATCCGGTGCGCACGGCATTCGCGAAGGCGAACGGCGTGAAGCCCGCGCTCTTCAGCGCGAACTCGGAGGGCGCCTGCCCGGAGTGCAAGGGCGCGGGCATCATCTACACCGATCTCGGCATGATGGCCACGATGGAGAGCGTCTGCGAAGTGTGCGAAGGTAAGCGCTTCGATTCCGCGGTGCTCGACTACACCTACGGCGGCAAGAATATCGCCGAGGTGCTCGACCTCTCCATGGCCGAGGCCCGTGAGTTCTTCTCCGCACCCGACACCAAGATCGCCAAGGCCGCGAAAATTCTCGACCGGCTCGTCGACGTCGGCATCGGGTACATCAAGCTCGGCCAGCCGCTGTCCACGCTGTCAGGCGGTGAACGTCAGCGTCTCAAGCTCGCGATCCACATGCTCGAAGACGCCGACATCTACGTGCTCGACGAGCCGACCACCGGATTGCATCTCGCCGACGTCGAGCAGCTGCTCGGCCTCCTCGATCGCCTCGTCGATGCGGGCAAGAGCGTGATCGTGATCGAGCACCATCAGGCAGTCATGGCGCACGCCGACTGGATCATCGACCTCGGCCCCGGCGCGGGCCAGCAGGGCGGCACCATCGTGTTCGAAGGCACACCCGCCGACCTCATCGCCGCCAAGTCGACCCTCACCGGCGAACACCTCGCGGAGTACGTCGCGGGCTGACGCCGCTTGCCCATTACTCCGCGGCCGGGGCGCTCTCCAACTCGTTGAGCGCTCGGATCAGACGGTAGAGGTCGCCCACCGCACGCCGACGCGGCGTGAACACGATGCGATGCAGGTCGAGCGCATCGTGGTCAGCGCGCTCCGAGTCGAGGGGCTCGGTGCGTGCGATCTCGCCGGTTTCGCACAACCCGGCAAAGCGCCGGTTCAGGTCGGCGATCTCGGCGTCGGTGGGCGCAGCGCGCACCCGCAGCACCAGTTGCTCGCCCTGCCAGCGCAGCGAGTCGTAGTTGCGCCAGAACCCGATGACCTCGGCGATCGCGGCCTCCGGAGAATCGGTGATGAGCACCCGGTCGAGGTCATCAACGGAGATCAGGCCCGCGCCTGCCAGCTCCTCGATCACGAAGCGCGCGAACCCGCGCCAATACGTGCCGCCCGCGCGATCGAGCAGCACGATCGGCATCGGCTCCATCTTGCCGGTCTGCTGCAGGGTGAGCAGTTCGAACGTCTCGTCCATCGTGCCGAATCCACCGGGCAGGCAGACAAAGCCGCGCGATTCCTTCACGAGCATGAGTTTGCGGGTGAAGAAGTACTTCATCGCGACGCGGTGCCCATCGTCGGCCGGCTCGTCGAGCGGTGTCTCCTCAAACGGCAGTCGAATGGAGACGCCGAGCGACCGCTCGGGCCCCGCACCCGTCGCGGCCGCTTCCATGATGCCGGGGCCGGCGCCCGTGACGACCATCCACCCGCGCTCCGCGAGCCCGCGCGCGGCGGCCTCGGCACCGAGCCACAGCGGATCCTGCGACTGGGTGCGCGCCGAACCGAAAATCGTGACCTTGGGGATGCCGACGAACGGCGCGAACAGTCGGAATGCGGCGCGCATCTCCTCGACCGCGGAAGCCGTGATCTTCAGGTCGAGCCGGCTGGTTCCATCAGATCCCAGGCCCAATCCCGCGGTGAGAATGCGACGAATCAACCCCCGTTGCGCCCCGGCACCAGCGGTCTCGATGAGCGCGTCGAGCTGCTCGCGCACGGCCTCAGGGTGGGCGGCAGCAGCCTCCACAACGGTGCTCGCGGCCTGCGGATCATCTGAGTGTTGCTGGGCTTCGGTACTCACGCTCACAGTCTAGGAGCGCCGACCAGTAGGCTGGCCGCATGCCGACACGGCGCGCCCACCTCTCCCCCCAGACCGCACACGGACAACTCGCGGCGGCGCTCGCCGCGCTCCGGGAGGCGAACGCGATCCCTGACGGGTTCCCCGAGGACGCGGTCGCCGAGGCAGCCGCCGCGCAGACGACGGTGCCCGATCTCGACCTGCGCGACATCCCGTTCGTCACGCTCGACCCGCCCGGATCACAAGATCTGGATCAGGCGTTCCACATCGAGCGTTCGGAGACCGGGTTCGTCGTGCGCTACGCCATCGCCGACCTCCCCGGCTTCGTCGCTCCGGGCGGCGCGCTCGATCGCGAGGCGCGCGAGCGCGGTCAAACCCTGTACCTCCCCGATGCTCGTGTTCCGCTGCATCCGCCGGAACTCAGCGAGGGCCGTGCGTCGCTGCTCCCGGGCGAGGATCGCGTCGCCTACGTGTGGACCGTCGAGGTCGACGCGGCCGGTGCCGACCATTCCGGTCGTGTGGAACGCGCGCAGGTGCGCTCGCGCGCACAGCTCGACTACCCGGCGGCCCAAGCCGACCTCGATGCGGGCGCGGCTGACGAGATGCTGCAGCTGCTCCCTGAAGTCGGCAAGCTCCGCATCGCGCAGGAGCGCGCCCGCGGCGGCGCGAGCCTGAATATGCCCGATGAGGAGGTCGTGCGCGACCCCGACGGGTATCGGATCGTGCGCCGCTACGCGCTGCCCATCGAAGAATGGAACGCGCAGCTCTCGCTGCTCGCCGGTATCACGGCCGGCCGCATGATGTTGGAGGCGAGAGTGGGCATCCTGCGCACTATGCCGGCTCCCGATGACGACGCGCTCGCCAGCTTCCGCACGAAGGTTGCGGCGCTCGGACACCCCTGGCCCCGCGACCTCGCGTACGGCGAGTACTTGGAGCGCCTCGACGAGCACTCGCCCACGACGCCGGGTGTGCTGCAGGCCGCCGCGACGCTGTTCCGCGGCGCCGACTACACCCCGTTCGATGGCACCCCGCCCGAGCAGCCGCTGCAGGCCGCCATTGCGGCCCCCTACGCCCACGTCACCGCACCCCTGCGCCGCCTCGTCGATCGGTGGGGCCTCGTCATCTGCGCCGCGATTTGCGCGGGCGAGCCGATTCCGAGCTGGGCACGCGAGTCGCTCGACGAGTTGCCCTCGCTCATGCGCTCATCGAATCAGCGCGCTGGGCAGATCGGTGCCGCAGCGATCGACCGCGTCGAGGCGGCGCTGCTGCGCGACCGCGTCGGCGAGGTGCTCTCTGCCGTCGTCGTGGAGGTGCGCGGCGAGCGCGCACGCGTGCAGCTCGATGACCCGGCGGTCACCGCACAGGTCTCGGCGAGCGGCTTCACCGCCGGCACGCGCGTGGATGTGCGCGTCGCGGCTGCGGATGTCGCGTCGGGAACCGTGCAGTTGGAGCCTGCAGAAGCGCCGGAGCCCTCCGTTACAGACACGACGCCATCGAGCGCGACAACGCACCGCGCGAGCGCCTGACCACTCGGCTCAGGCCGTGACGACCTCCGGTGATCCGGAGCCCACCGATGCGGGCATCTCGGCAGCGAGTCGGTTCGCCTCTTCGATCAGCGTCGCCACGATCTCGCTCTCAGGGACCGTCTTGATGACCTCGCCCTTGACGAAGATCTGGCCCTTGCCGTTGCCCGAGGCCACACCCAAATCTGCTTCGCGCGCTTCGCCCGGCCCGTTCACGACGCAGCCCATGACCGCGACTCGCAGCGGCACGCTCATGCCCTCGAGCCCTTGCGTCACCTCTTCGGCAAGTGTGTACACGTCGACTTGAGCTCGGCCGCACGACGGGCACGACACGATCTCGAGCTTGCGCTCGCGCAGGTTCAGCGACTGCAAGATCTGCAGCCCGACCTTGACCTCCTCGACCGGGGGCGCCGAGAGCGAGACGCGAATCGTGTCGCCGATGCCTTCGGAGAGCAGGATGCCGAACGCCGTCGCGCTCTTGATGGTGCCCTGGAATGCCGGGCCCGCCTCGGTGACGCCGAGATGGAGCGGCCAGTCGCCCCGCTCGGCGAGTTGCCGGTACGCCTTGACCATGACGATCGGGTCGTTGTGCTTCACCGAGATCTTGAAGTCGTGGAAGTCGTGCTCCTCGAACAGCGACGCCTCCCAGACCGCGCTCTCAACGAGCGCCTCGGGGGTGGCTTTGCCGTACTTCTGCAGCAGTCGAGGGTCGAGTGACCCGGCGTTGACACCGATGCGCAGGGAGACACCGGCGGCCTGGGCTCGACGCGCGATCTCGCCGACCTGGTCGTCGAACTTGCGAATGTTGCCGGGGTTCACGCGCACCGCGGCGCAACCGGCGTCGATCGCCGCGTACACGTAGTTCGGCTGGAAGTGGATATCGGCGATGACCGGGATCTGACTCTTCTTCGCGATGATCGGCAGCGCCTGGGCATCATCGCGGCTGGGGCAGGCCACGCGCACGATGTCGCAGCCGGCGGCGGTGAGCTCGGCGATCTGCTGCAGCGTCGCGTTGATGTCGGTCGTGGGGGTCGTGGTCATTGACTGGACGGAGACCGGAGCGTTTCCGCCCACCGTGACCGACCCGACCTGAATCGCCCGGGATTTGCGGCGCGGGGCGAGTACTTCGGGGACCTGGGGCATTCCCAAATTGACTGCTGGCACGCGGCCGAGTCTACTCTCGCGAAATGCGTGCGACCCCCGGGCTCAACGTGCCGACGCGACGGTCACAGCTGCCGGTCAGCCGAACAACGACACCGGCTTCACGATGTCCGCGTAGACCAGCAGCACCAACATCGCACCGAGCACGACGGCGACCGCCATGGTGACCGGCGCCATCTTGGCGGTGTCGATCGGCCCCGGATCGGGCCGGCCCAGCATTCGAGCGATACCGCGCTTCAACCACTCGTACACCGCACCGATGATGTGACCGCCGTCGAGCGGCATCAGCGGCACGAGGTTGAACACGAAGAGCGCGACGTTGAGCGAACCGAGCAGCCCGATGATGGTCTGGGCGCGCGCCGCGACCGGCGCGTCTTCGAGACTGACGATCTCGCCTGCCATGCGGCCGACACCGACAACGCTGATGGGCCCGTTCGGGTCACGCGCTTCCGACCCGAACGCGGCGTTCCAGACGTCCACCATGCGTTCGGGCATCCGCACCACGATGCCGACGACGCTCTGCACGTTCTCACCCAGGAATGCGGGCACCGCCGTGATCGGCTGCTGCACGTTCTCGCTGGCCGGGGTCGCACCGATCATGCCGACGACTTCGGTTTTCACCGTGCCGTCGGCGTTCTCGACGACCTTGCCCGACGCGTCGGTCACCGCGCGCTCGTTTTCGACGGGGGTGAGCTGCAGCGTCTGCTCGGCACCGTCGCGCTCGATGCGCACCGCCAGCGATGTGCCCGGGGCCTCGGAGACGATCGATCGGAACTGGTCCCAGCTCGTGATGTCCGTGCCATCGACGGAAATGATCGTGTCTCCCGGGCGCAAGCCGGCGGCTGCTGCGGGGGCTGCCCGATCATCGCTGCTGCACGAGGTCGCCGTGCTCGATGCCGACACGAGGCACTCGCTCACCTGGCCGAGCGTGGTGCTGTTCTGCGGCACACCGAATCCGACGAGCACGATCGCGAAGAACACGAACGCGAGCACGAGGTTCATCAGCGGCCCGCCGAGCATGATGACGATCTTCTTCCACGGCGCCAGCCGATAGAAGGTGCGGTGATCCTCGCCCTCGTCAATGGACTCCGCGCTCGCGAGCCGCGCATCTTCAACCATGCCGACGACGCCGCGCTTCGGCGCCTCATCGGGTCGCGCCTCTACGTTCGTACTGGCCCCCGACGTGCCGAGCGCCGAGCCTTCTTGCACCACCGTGTTCAAGAACCCGGTGGTCGACGCGCGAGGAGCCTCCCCCGGCTTGCCCGGAGGGAACATGCCGGTCATCGCGACATAGCCGCCGAGCGGGATCAGCTTGACCCCGTACTCGGTTTCGCCCTTCCGCTTCGACCAGATCGTGCGACCGAACCCCAGCATGTACTGGGTCACCTTCACCTTGAAGAGCTTCGCCGGCACCAGGTGCCCGATTTCGTGCAAGCCAATGGAAACGGCGAGCCCGACCACGAAGATCAAGATGCCGAGCACGTAGAGCAGAACCTCAGTCACCAGCTCAGATTACTGCGCGGTGCTGTGGGGTTTCGGGGAGCACCCCGGGGAGGAGCCGTGCGTCACCGAGTGCGAGCAGAAATCGCCTGCTGCGCGCGCTCGCGCGCCTGGCGCTCGGCCTCCGTGAGCGTTTCGAGCGTCAGCGTTGCCGGCGTCGCGTGCGCCTCGACCACCTCGCGCACCGTGTCGACGATGTCGAGGAATCCGATGCGCCCCGCGTGGAACGCTTCGACCGCTTCCTCGTTCGCGGCGTTGTAGGCCGCGGGGTAAGTGGAGCGTGCTCGCCCGACCTCCTTGGCCAGCTCGACCGCGGGAAAGGTCTCGTCGTCGAGCGGCGCGAAGTCCCAGCTCGACGCGGATCGCCAATCGAGCGGCACCCCGACGTTCGCCATGCGATCCGGCCACGACAACCCCAGCGCGATCGGCAACCGCATATCGGGGGGCGAAGCCTGCGCGATCGTCGAGCCGTCGACGAACTCGACCATCGAGTGCACGATCGACTGTGGGTGCACCACGACGTCGATGTCTCCGTAGGAGACGCCGAAGAGCAGGTGCGCCTCAATGACTTCGAGCCCCTTGTTCACGAGCGTCGCAGAGTTCGTCGTGACCACGCGCCCCATGTTCCAGGTCGGGTGGGCCATGGCCTCGGCCGGAGTCACCCCGCGGAGTTCGTCACGAGTGCGGCCTCGGAACGGGCCGCCTGAGGCCGTGAGGATCAGCCGGCGCACTTCATCGCGGCTGCCCGAGCGCAATGCCTGCGCGATGGCCGAGTGTTCGGAATCGACCGGCACGATTTGGCCCGGCTTCGCGAGCCCGGTGACGAGGTCTCCCCCGACGATCAGCGACTCCTTGTTCGCGAGCGCGAGGGTGCGACCGGCTTCGAGTGCGGCAATCGTCGGCCCCAAGCCGACCGAGCCCGTGATGCCGTTGAGTACGAGGTCGGCCTGCACGTCATGGATCAGCCGCACGGCGTCGGCCGCACCGAGCGCCGTATGCTCCACGTTGAACTCATCGGCCTGCTGCTGTAGCCGATCCGCCTGCGAACCCGCGACGAGGCCCGAGACTTGGTACCTCGCCGGGTGCTTGCGAATGACGTCGAGCGCCTGTTCGCCGATCGAACCGGTGGAACCCAGAATGATGACGCGCTTCATGCGTCCAGGCTACTCGGCGACCGCGCGGACTGCACGGAGCCCGCACACAGCAGTGCCCCGATGCTTGGAAGCACCGGGGCACTGCACATCTACGAACCGCTGAGTTGATGCGCTACTGAGTTGACGCGTCCGCGTGCACCGTTCCCAAGATGTCGAGCACGAACACCATGACGTCGTCGCTTTCGTGCCCCATTTGCTCAAGCCCGGTCGCGCCGTACCCACCGTCTTCTGCGGGCACGATCGAAATGACCTGCGAGCCGACTTTTTGACCCTCAAGCGCTTTCTGGAATCCACCGATCACACCGTCCGTCGTGAAGTCGGTCGGCGCGCCTCGGCTCCAGCTCGAGTCAAACTCCTCGCCGGTGCGCCAAATGACCCCACGGTAGTTGACATACACGCGATCGCCCGCTTCCACTGTCTCGCCGTCGCCCTCGATCAGGGTCGCGATCTCGAGCTTTGACGGCGGGTCGACGTCCTTCGGAATCGTGATTGTGGGCTCGCCGTCGTCGGCGAGCGTCACGGTCGGGTATCCATCGGGCGCGGCGACCGTCTTGCCCTCGGCTTTCTTGAGCAGCTGGTCATCAGACAGCGTGCCGGGCTGACCGGCAGCCGCGGAATCGTCGGCCGAGTCGTCGGCAGATGCATCAGCGATCTCACCGAACTCCATGACGATGACGAGCGAGTCGTCTTTCGTCACGCCCTCGAGCCCGCTATCCGCGGGATCCGCATCGCCGAACACCTCAGCATACGGTGCGGCAAGTGCGATCTGCTCGCCCTTCGTTGCGCAACGCAGACCGTCGTAGGCCCACTCGGTTAAGCCATCTTTGGCGACCGTGATTTCACTCGCCGGCAGCTGCTGCAGCACTGAACCATCTGCGCCGTTGAAAAGTGTCATCGAGGTCAGTACGTTTTGCCCCTCCTCGACAACGTCGCCCGAGCCCTCTTTGAGTACGGAACGCTCGACCTTCTTCGCCGACACCGGTGTCTTAGAAGTGAGCTTGAGGTCTTCACCTACCGAGCCCGATATCTTCACACCCGAGCTCGCGGAACCCCCGGCGAGGCAGTCGGCTCCCGAAGCATCGGCTTTCGCCGACCCGCCGGCGGTGCACCCGACCAGCAGTAGGGCACCGACAAGAGCGGCGGGGGCGAGTACGCGCGTCAATTTCACAGTGGTTGAAGTCCTTTGGTTCGCGAGAGGCCACGCGACCCGATCAGCGTGCTGCGATACGAGACGGTCGGAGTGCGGCCATGAATGCACTCCGAGTATGTCGCATTCCGCGCCGTTTCGGCTGAGAGGCGCCCGAAGTTCCCCTGTGCAGAGTCTGGTGCGGAGTTTCAGCCGCGATCGGCGAGCGCCGCAGCGTACAACTCGCGAGAGGACAGGCCGGTCGCTTCCGCCACCGCTCGCGTCGCGTCTTTCAGGCGTTCGCCCCCGCGCACCCGTTCCTGCACCTCGACGAGTGCGATTTCCGGTGAGGTCTCGACTTCGGGAGCGCCCCCGACCACCACGACGATCTCACCCCGAACGCCATCGGCGGCCCAGGCAGCGAGATCGCTCAGGCCCCCGCGACGCACTTCCTCATGCAGTTTGGTGAGTTCTCTGCACACCGCGGCGGGGCGGTCATCGCCAAAGGCCGACGCCAAGTCGGTGAGTGACGCGGCGAGCCTCGTCGGCGCCTCGAAGAACACCAGGGTGCGTCGCTCAGCGGCGAGTTCGCGGAGCGTACGGGATCGCTCGCCCGCTTTGCGCGGCAGAAAGCCCTCGAACGCGAATCGATCCGTGGGCAGCCCCGCAACGGCGAGTGCGGTGATCACGGCACTCGGGCCCGGAATGGCACTCACCTCGACTCCGCTTTCTGCCGCGAGCTGTACGACGCGGAAGCCGGGGTCCGAAACGGTGGGCATGCCCGCGTCGCTGACGAGCACGATGTCTTCGTCACGCGCGCGCTCCACCAGCGATGCTGCACGCTCGTGCTCATTGTGGTCGTGCAAAGCGATGAGTTCTGGGCGATTCTCGATCTCGAGAAGCCGCAGCAGCTGCGCGGTGTGGCGGGTGTCTTCTGCCGCAACGACCGTGGCGATCTCGAGCGTCGCGCGCAAACGGGTCGATGCATCACCGAGATTGCCGATGGGAGTCGCGGCGAGAATGATCATGCGTCAATCGTAGGCGCAGCCACCAGTCGCTGTGCGCGGCGCAACCGCTGACTGCCTTCGGAGGGTTTCGGCCTGAGCTTCGATGTCGGTGGTCGCTGCCAGAATGGAACGCATGAGCGATCCACAGTTGCCGACCGCCCCGCCTCCGCACCCCTACGCCGTTCCCGAGCGCCCCGCCCTGCGCGGTTCGGGCGCGCTGTCGATCGCGTCGATGGGTGCCGGCCTTGCAGGCGTCGTCACCGCGGTGATCTCGCTGCTCTACTTCGCGCCCGGCGCGATCCTCGCCGCGCTCCTCGGTCTTGCCGCGGTGGTGCTCGGCATCTTCGGCCTCATCTCTCGTTTACTGAAGGTTCCTGCGCTCGTCGGGGTGATCTCTGGGGCGATCTCCCTGATCGCCGCGATCATCGTGGGCGTCATGCTGCTGATCGTGTCGGCGACACCGACCGCCGGTGGGGGCTCGACGGGCGCCCTCGGCCAGTCGGGCACGAACGCGGAGATTGTCTGGCCGCGCAATATGGCGACGGGAGCCGTCACTTTTACCACCGACGGAGTGGCGCCCTCAGATGCCCCCGAGTCGAAGGCCCCCGAACCGACCGATTCCATAGCGACGAAACACCGGGTGCAGCTATACGTCGACTACCGCTGCCCCTACTGCGGCCAGTTCGAATCCACGAACGGCACGACCCTCGATCAGATTGTGTCGAGCGGCCAGGTCACACTCGAACTCACCCCGCTCTCGTTCCTCGATCGCATCGGCACCGACTACTACTAGTCTCGCGCGGCCGGCGCGCTTGCCTGCGTCGCCGATGCTCAGCCCGAGGCTGCGTGGGACGTGAACCGACACCTCTTCGACCGAAACGTGCAGCCCGCAGAGTCCACACCCGGACTCGACAATGCCGCGCTCATCGACGCGGTCGACGCCGGTGCCGGCGGTTTGAACGACGATGCGCGATCCTGCATCGAAACCGAGAAATTCGTTCCGTTTGCGCAGGCGCTGAACAGCTGGGCGTTCGCCAACCCGGTGCCGCACGCCGAAGACCCTGATCTCGCGATCACGGGCACGCCGTTCGTCGTCGTCGACGGAGTGCCCTACTCCGGCGCGCTCGATGATTCGGGCGCCTTTACGAAGTTTCTCGCCGGTCAGGGCATCGCGGTGGGCGCCGCCTCCTAGCCCTACCGCCCGCAAACTCCTGGTAGAGTCGGTCGGCTATGCATCAGACGAGCGAGCACCCAGTTCCCGACGCGTCAGCGGCCACGCCGACGCTCTTCTCGCGAACCGGTAAGGCGTACTTTCCACTGGCCCTGATCTCGCGGCTTCCGTTCGCGATGATGGTGATCGGGGTACTCACGCTGGTCGTCTCGGCCCGCGGATCGGTCGAACTCGGCGGCATCAATTCCGCAATGGTCGGCCTCGGGGTCGCCTGCTTCGGACCGATCATCGGCGCGGCAGCCGACCGCTTCGGCCAGCGACCGACGCTCCTCATCGCCGCTGCGATCAACAGCGTGCTGCTCGGGGTGCTTGCGTGGATCGCGTTCTCGTCGCTCCCGATCTGGGTGCTGTTCGTGGGGTCGTTCCTGGCCGGCGCCACCGTGCCGCAGACCTCGCCCATGTCACGATCGCGACTCGTCACGATTGTGACGCACGAGCTGCCCGCCCCACGCCGTCCGCGGATGCTCTCGAACGTGCTCGCTTACGAGTCGGCTGCCGACGAAGTCATCTTCGTCTTCGGCCCAGTCATCGTCGGCGTGCTCGCGACGGCATTCGGTGCGTGGGCGCCGGTTGCCGGAGCCGGTGCGTTGACCCTGATCTTCGTCACCGCATTTGCACTGCACCACACCGCGACGCCCGCAAGCACCGCCGCGGAGCGCGCGGCGGTGCTTGCGCCGGCCTCGCATCTCGCGCGCCCCGCCTTGCTCGTCACCGTCGCCGGCATCATCACGGTCGGGCTCTTCTTCGGCTCGATGCTGACGTCGCTCACCTCCTTCATGCAAGATCGCGGTGACCCCGAGCAGGCCGGATTGATCTACGGCGCGATGGGCGTCGGGTCCGCGATCTTCGCGATCGGTGTCGCCGCACTCCCCCCGAGGTTCTCGCTGCGCGCACGCTGGCCGGTCTTTGCACTCTGCATCATCGCGGGCACCGCGCTGCTCCAATTCGCGGTCGACCTTCCGACGATGCTCCTGAGCCTGGCGGTCATGGGCATCGGTGTCGGCCCGTTGCTCGTCACGCTCTACAGTTTCGGCGCACAACGCAGCCCGATCGGCCGCTCGGCGACCGTCATGACGATGCTGGGTTCGGGTCTGATGGTCGGCCAATCCGCAGCTGCCGCCCTCACCGGCGTCATCGCGACCGACCTCGGCACACAAGCCGCTCTGGTTCTCCCCCTGGCATCTGCACTGCTCGCCCTCGCGACAGGAGCCGTGAACTGGTGGCTGAGCGGCCCGGGCGACCGAGCCGGCAGTGGGCCGAACACCGCTCCCGTGCACATCGCGGCCCCCGCCGCCGAATAACCCGGGGCACCCCGTTTGCGCGACCGTGCACGCGGAATAGGCCAGAGCAACGCGGCGTTGCACGGGAGGCCAGCATCGCCACTCACCGAGTGGAAGAATGGAGATCATGCCTGCATCCGCACTCACCACAGAGCTCACCGCGGCCGACGTCACCGAGCTGCGAGCCGCATTCCCCTACTTCGCGGCGAATGACGCGCTCCACTCTGCGCCGGCGTATCTCGACGCGGCCGCGACTTCGCAGCGACCCGCACGAGTGCTCGACGCGGAGCGGCACTTCCTGGAAACGGCGAACGCCGCGGTGCACCGCGGTACGAGCGGCGCCGTGGGCGAAGCGACCGCAGCATTCGAGGGCGCCCGAGCCGCCGTCGCCGCGTTCGTCGGCGCGGCGAGCGCCGAGCAGATCGTGTGGGCTGAGAACGCGACCGACGCGCTGAACATCGTCGCGCTCGGCATCGGCGAGGCGAACGCGGGGTTGGGGGTCGCCGGCAGCGATCGATTCACGCTTGAGCCCGGTGACGAAATCCTGGTGACCGAGGCCGAGCATCACGCGAACCTCATTCCCTGGCAGCGGCTCGCGGCCAAGACCGGTGCAATGTTCCGATACATCCCGGTGCGCGAAGACGGCACCTGGACCCTCGATGACGCTCGCGAAGCTCTGACTGAGCGCACGCGCATCTTTGCGTTCGCCCACGTCTCGAACGTGACCGGGTTCGTCGCGCCCGTCGCTGAACTCGCAGAACTCGCACGAGCGGTCGGGGCGATTACGGTGCTCGACGCATGCCAGTCCGTACCGCACATTCCCGTCGATTTCGCAGCCCTCGGCGTCGACTTCGCCGCGTTCTCGAGCCACAAGATGCTCGGCCCGAACGGCATCGGCGTGCTGTACGGCAAGCCCGAGCTGCTCGATGCACTGCCGCCGTCGCGCACTGGTGGCTCCGCGATCACCAAGGTGACCATGGAATCGGCGCTGTTTATGCCCGCTCCCCAGCGCTTCGAGCCGGGCACGCAACCGGTGTCGCAAGCCGTCGGGCTCGGCGCCGCCGTCGCGTTCCTCGAAGAGATCGGCATGGCACGATCCGCAGCGCGTGAGCACGAGCTCGTCGAGCGCCTCGTCGCCGGTATCGAAGCGACGCCGGGCCTGCGGCTGCTCGGCCCCGCCGACACGACGCAGCGCGTCGCGCTCACCGCAGTGTCGGTCGAAGGCGTGCACGCCCACGACGTCGGGCAGTTTTTGGACGAGCAGGGTGTGCTCGTGCGCGTGGGGCACCACTGCGCCCAGCCGCTGCACCGCGCACTCGGCATCACGTCGAGCACGCGCGCCAGCGTGCATTTCACCACGACAGTAGACGAGGTCGATCGATTCCTCGACGCGCTCCGCGGCGCCCAGCGGTACTTCGGAGCGGAGGTGTCGGCGTGAGCGCGCTCGACGGGCTGTACCAAGAGGTCATTCTCGATCACTCGAAACGACCGATCGGCAAGGGCGAACTCGCCGCTGCCGAGTCGGCGCTCACCGCGTCGCACCACGAGTTCAACCCCAGCTGCGGTGACGAGATCGATCTCTCCATTTCGGTCGACCCCGAGACCGGTCGTATCGACCAGGTCGCTTGGGAGGGGCAGGGCTGCTCGATCTCGATGGCGTCGGCGTCGATTCTGTCGCAACTCGTGCGCGACGATCAGCTCACTATCGACGAGGCGCGCGTTCGCGTTGACGCGTTCCGCGAGATGATCCACGCGCGCGGCGAGGGTGAACCCGACGAGGAGTTGCTCGGCGACGCCGTCGCGCTCCAGGGTGTGTCGAAGTATGTGATGCGCGTGAAGTGCGCGATGCTCGGCTGGGTGGCACTCGAGGCCGACCTCAAGCAGGTCGAGGCGCAGCGGGCCTGACCTCGCGCGTCGTCACCGCGAGGCGGATCGCGGCGCTCCTGTCACAGCACGCGCGTGACGAGACTCGACAGTTCAGCCCCGGGAGCAGTAACCCGATCGGCGATCTCGCGCACCACGGCCTGCAGCGCAGCGCCGGCTCGTGTCGGGGCCATGTCGGCGCGGCGAGCCAGGCTGACGGTACGAGCGAGCGCAGCATCGGCGAGGGGAGCCGTGCGCAGCGTGGGATGATCCGCCGCGACCATCGCGGGCACCACGGCCACCCCGATGCCCCGCTCCGCGAAGCTCAGCGCCGCATCCATCTCGGCCCCCTCGACGGCAACCAGCGGCGTGAGCCCGTGCGCACGGAACGCCGCGTCGACCGTCACGCGCAGATCGTAGTTCTCGGGAAACACGACCTGCGGCACGCGCGCCAGCTCGGCCATTTCGATCGGGCGCACCGGCGTATCAGAGGCAGAGTCGCGTCCGAACGGATCGGGGCGGCTCGGATCCGACACGACGACGAGACGCTCGCTGAGGATCTGCTCGCGCTCGAGCACCGCGCGCGCCGCACCGGAGGAGACGCTGGTCACGATGAGTGCGAGGTCGAGTCCGCCCTCCATCAGTGCGGTGATGAGGGATCGGGATCCGCGCTCGAGGATCTCGATGTCGATACCCGGGTAGCGCTCCCTGAACTCGGCCAGCACGTCGGCGACGAGGCTCGTGCACAGTGTCGGGGTCGCACCGAGACGGATGCGTCCGCGACGGAGACCGGCGAGATCCGCCATCTCATCGCGCGCCGCGTCGGCGTCGGCGAGCATGCGTCGCGCGATCGGCAGCAACCGCTCCCCTGCCGCCGTCAGCGCCACGTTGCCCCGCACACGATGCAGCAGCTCGACGCCGAGGTCGGTCTCGAGCGTGGCGATCTGTCGGCTGAGCGAGGGCTGCGCAAGGTGCAGGCGTTCGGCCGCGCGGGTGAAGTGGCCGGTCTGGGCGATCTCGACGAAGCCGCGCAATTGCTCGAGGTTCATGTCGATAGCCTACGCGCATGACGATCATCAGCTCTATTCATTGGAGTAATGGATAAGGCAGACCTAACGTGGATCGCATGACCACCTCATCCCCCACCGTCGACGCCCAGGGCACCGCCCGTGGCGAACGTCTCCTCTCCACCTCCGTGCTCGTCATCGGCACGGGCGGTGCCGGGCTGCGCGCCTCCATCGAGCTCGCCGAACGCGGCGTGCAGGTGCTCGCCGTCGGCAAGCGCCGCGCCCACGACGCGCACACCACACTCGCCGCCGGCGGCATCAATGCTGCGCTCGGCACAATGGACCCCGAGGACTCTTGGGAGCAGCACGCCGCCGATACGCTGCGCGAATCGTACTTCCTGGCCGATCCCGCAATCGTGGAAACCGTGACGCGCAACGCCGCACGCGGCATCGAAGACCTGGAGCGCTGGGGCATGCCCTTCGCACGCGAGTCCGACGGCCGCATTAGCCAGCGATTCTTCGGCGCGCACAAGTACCGCCGCACGGCCTACGCCGGGGACTACACCGGGCTCGAGATCCAGCGCACGCTCATGCGCCGCGCCTCCGAGCTGCGCGTACAGATCATCGACACCGTCTACATCACCCGCCTGCTCGTCAGCGAGGGCAAGATCTTCGGTGCCTACGGCTTCGACATCGTCGACGGCGCGCCCGTCGTGATTCACGCGGACGCCGTCATTCTCGCGGCCGGCGGCCACACGCGCATCTGGCGCAACACCTCGTCGCGACGCGACGAGAACACGGGCGATTCGTTCCGCCTCGCCGCGCTCGCCGGCGGCAAGATCCGCGACGCCGAACTCGTGCAGTTCCACCCGTCAGGCATCCTGGAGCCGGCTGACGCAGCCGGCACCCTTGTTTCGGAGGCCGCGCGCGGCGAAGGCGGCATTTTGCGCAACTCGCTCGGCGAGCGCTACATGGAGCGCTACGACCCGGAGCGCATGGAGCTCTCGACCCGCGACCGCGTGGCGCTCGCGAGCTACACCGAGATCTCGGAGGGGCGTGGCACCCCGAACGGCGGCGTCTACCTCGACGTATCGCACCTGCCGCGCGAGCAGATCCTCTCGAAGCTCCCTCGCGTCTACCGCACGCTCATCGACCTGCAGATGCTCGACATCACCGAGCAGCCCATCGAGATCGCCCCGACTGCGCACTACTCCATGGGCGGCGTGTGGGTCACACCCGACGAGCACAGCACCGGCGTCGACGGGCTGTACGCGATCGGCGAGGCCTCAAGTGGCCTGCACGGCGCGAACCGCCTCGGCGGCAACTCGCTCATCGAACTGCTCGTCTACGGACGCCTCACCGGTGGGGACGCCGCCGACTACGTGACCGGGCTCACCGAGGTGCGTCGCGACCCGGCCGCCGTCGCCGAGGCTCGCGCCGAGATGCAGAATCTGCTCGTGGGCGACGGCGCAGCGGGCAAGAGCACCGAGAGCCCGCGCCGTCTGCAGCGTGCGCTGCGCGACCTCATGACCGAACACGTCGGCGTGGTGCGCAGCGAGGCCGGCCTCACCGCGGGCCTCGAGAAGCTCGACGCCCTGCAGGAGCGAGTGGATCGCGTCACCGCGCACCCCGATATCGCCGGTTTTGATGATCTCGCGCACGCCTTCGACCTGTACGGTTCGATGCTTGCCGCTCGCGCGACGCTCGAGTGCGCTCGCGAGCGTCGCGAGACGCGCGGCTGCCACAACCGCTCAGATTTCCCGGAGCAGGATGCGGCACTGCAGGGCAACTTCGTCTGGACGCCCGACGGCGGCGCGGTCTTCGAGCCGCTCCCCGAGGCGCCCGAGTCGTTCCGCGATCTCGCCTATGCCGAGGCCGACGACTCGGTGCAGGGCAAGCTCGTCGAGTAGCGCTCGCACGTTCCCGTCTGCGGCCGTCGATGAGGCCGAGCACATCTGCTCGGTCACGTCGGCGGCCGCAGTCGTGTGATGGGCCTCGCCGCCTCCATCGATGTGCTCCGGTGCGCGTCGGAACCGCAGGCGAAAGGTCATGCGCTCACAGCCTTGGAGTTTCCCGACTTCACCGCCCCCATTGTCCGCATCCTGTGGACAACGCTCCGACGCGTTCCGCGGCCGCGCAGAATCGACGCATGACCCCAGACGTACTCGATTCACGCCCCGTGGTGCGGTGCCAAGGCACCGCCGACTTCCTCGCGGCGCTGCCGCATCTCACCGGCTTCACCGCAACCGACAGCATCTTTATCGTGTGCTTCGACGGAAGTCGCTCCGGGCAGGCAGTGCGCGCAGATCTGCCGGCACGCGACTCACCGAGCGACACACTGGCTCTCCTCGACTTCATCAGCGGCCTGTCACGAGACATCTCGACGGCGCGCGGTACGCGATGCGCACTCGCCATCGTCATTGCGACCAGTGAACGATTCGCCGACTCTCCCGACTCTCCGCCGCAGCAGCGGTTGGCACGACGCATCGAACGCCGACTGCGTCGTGAGCGCGTGCCGGTGCAAGAACTCTGCGTGCTCGCTGCCGATGCCTGGGTGAGC
Organism: Leucobacter musarum subsp. musarum; assembly: GCF_001273845.1. Lineage (GTDB taxonomy): Bacteria > Actinomycetota > Actinomycetes > Actinomycetales > Microbacteriaceae > Leucobacter > Leucobacter musarum. Next base: position 242,007 of record NZ_JHBW01000065.1, on the reverse strand, counting down.
TTCTTCGACTCGCGTGCACCTCGCGAAGGCAGACCGCTCAGCGAGATCGCCGAGAGCCCTGTCGCGCACGAAGCGCGCTCCCACGGAGCCGAGCCCAGCGATTTGGCCCACCTCAGTGTCATCCCCGAGCCAGATCCAGATTTGGCGGAGGCGGTCGGTGCAGCACTCGACCGCGTTCTGCCCCACGATTTCCCGGTCTCGGCGGGTGTCCCCCCGCACCCGCCCGAGACCGGGAACCTCACCGAGTACGCGCTCGGGTGGATGACGGAGACGGCGGTGGTCACACGGTGGCTGCTCGGCAATGCCGAGTTCGATGCCGACGCCGTGGCGCGCCTCATCCGCGCCGCCGCGCATCCGAGCCGCTGGTTCGTACTCGCTCTGGGCGTCATCACCCGACCGGAGTTCCCCGTCGAACTCGGGCGAGAGCATCCGCTCGGCAACTTCATCGCAATCCCGATTGAGCTCGATATCGACCTGGGCATCGCACCTGCCTCGCGCCCGCAGTCATCTGCGGCGATTGCAGCCGGGTGGGTCGGGCGTTGCGCACACGGAGAGCCTGACTCTGACGGAGTGTGCCGCAGTGCACTGCATGCGCCTCCGCCGGGCTGGTCGATCTACCGTCTGCTGGCGAGCATCTGCCCCGAGTTCACCGCGCATGAGCGCCTCCCCGAATTGCGCGCTCGCTTACGGGAGGCACTCTCGCTCACTCCCGAGGCATTGCGACCCGGGCTCCTGGGGCTCAGCGCCTGGGTGTGGTGGCTGAGCGGCACGCAATCGGTGGCGCAGCGGCAACTCGATGCAGCGCAGTCCATCGACCCCGATGATCCGCTGCTCCGCATGCTGCGTCGGCTGACCGACCAGCCACTGTATGCGCGCTTCGTCGCCGGAGCGGCCGGTGGGGCGACTACGCCGCTGGTGGAGCCGGAGGCCGCATGACCGTTCGAGCACTGACTTCAGACCGCAGCACGGCGAGCACACGGTCGATCACCGCGCTCGGCAGCACCGTCGGTAGCGTGAACCGAATCGCAGTCTGCGCCAGCTCCGGCGTGATCCCCATCGCCAGCAGCACCGGTGATGGGTCGTCTGAGCCGGCAGCGCAGGCCGACCCCGACGATACGGCGACTCCGGCGGCATCGAGTGCGACGAGTAAGGACTCCCCGCTCACGCCGGCAATGACGAATGAGGCGTGGCCGGGGAGGCGCTCTTCGCGATGGCCGGTGAGCTGCGCGCCCGGCACCTCGGCCAGCACACGCGCAATCAGCGTTTCCCGTGATCCCAGCAGTGCGACGCCCCGTGACCCGACGTCGGCGTGCGAAGCACGCACCGCAGCAGCGAACCCCGCAATGGCCGCAACGTTTTCGGTTCCCGAGCGCCGGCCGCCTTCCTGTCCGCCTCCGTGCAGCAACGGCTCCATCGCGAGCCCGGGCCGCACCAGCAACGCGCCGATTCCCTGCGGCCCACCGAATTTGTGCGCAGCGATCGTCAACGCGTCGATGCCCGGCCCCGGCCACCCATCGTGAGGCTGCCCCATGCCAAACGAGACCGGCAGCGATGCTGCCGCCTGCACTGCATCGCAGTGCAGCAGCGCGCCCTGCGCAGCGGTAATCGCGGCGATGCTCGGCATGTCTTGTACGGTGCCGATTTCAGCATTGGCGAGCCCGATCGACACCAGCGCGGTGCGGTCGGTCACGCAACGTGCGACATCACGGGGGTCGACACGACCGTCGGAGTCGACCGGCAACACCTCGCACGAGAAGCCGAATACGCGCTCCAGGTACCGGCAGCTCTCGAGCACCGACGGATGCTCGATCGCAGAGGTGACCACGTGTCGGCCACGCGGATTCGCAAGTGCGAGACCAATGATCGCGAGGTTGTTCGCCTCGGTTCCACCAGAGGTGAAGACGACCTCACTCGGCCGAGTATCGAACGCACGCGCGATCCCGGCGCGGGCAGCGTCGACGGACGCCCGCGCTCGATATCCGGCCTGGTGCACGCTCGACGGGTTCGCTGCGCCGGCGTCGAATTCCGCCACCATCGCCGCGCGAGCTTCCGGGCGCAAGGGTGCGGTCGCGGCGGCATCGAGGTACCAGTGACTCGTGGCACCCGCACTCGTACCCGCATCCGCATCCGCATTCATGCGGCGTCGAGACCGATGTCGAGCGCACGCGCACCGTGCGTCAGCTGGCCCACCGAGATCACATCGACGCCACTCTCAGCGATCCCGGCGACGGTATCGAGCGACACGCCCCCACTGGCCTCGGCGACCACGCGCCCCGCGATCCGCTCGACCGCCACCGCGAGATCATCGGTCGAGAAATTGTCGAGTAGAATTCCCGTCACATTGGCGTCGAGCACTGCGTCGAGCTGGGAGAGGTCGTCAACCTCCACAATGATCGACGTCGTATGCCCCGCGCGCTGGCGCAGCGCTCTCAGCGCTGACGTAATCGACTCTGCATCATGCGCACCGAGCGCTGCGAGGTGGTTGTCCTTGATCATCATCGCGTCCGAGAGCCCGAATCGATGGTTGGAGCCGCCACCGGCACGCACGGCATGCTTCTCCAGCGCCCGCAGCCCCGGAGTCGTCTTCCGCGTGTCCGCAATCCGCGCCGACGTGTGCGCGACAGCGCTCACGAACTGTGCGGTGAGCGTCGCAATGCCGCTCAGACGCTGCACGAAATTTAGCGCCACGCGCTCAGCCGTCAGCACCCCCCGTGCCGGCCCCGCGATTCGCGCGAGGGTGTCCCCCGCTGCGAATGACGTCCCGTCTGCAACGAGGTCAGTCACGGCGACACGGGGGTCGAGCTGCCGAAACGCCTCGCGCACGAGCGCGCCACCGGCGAAGACTCCAGCTTCACGAGCCACCAGACGGGTGTCGAGCACAGCGTCCTCGGCGATGGCGAGTTCGACGGTGAGGTCACCCCACGGCGCGTCTTCGGCGAGTGCGGATCGCACGACCGATTCGATCAGGGCTGCAGTCAGCATGCGGAAACGCTCCTCGGTGCTTGAGCGGCAGGTTCGCCACTCGCGAATGGGTGTGATCGGGCGGACACGGCAGGTGCCCCAGCACCCGCACGGTCGACCCAGCACAGCGCGCGACGCGTCGCGTACCGCTCGTCGACCTGCGGAAAGTCTGCGCGTCGATGGGCCCCGCGCGATTCCTCGCGAACATCGGCCGCCTGGGCAATCGCTGCGGCGAGCGCTGCCCGGTTTACCACGTCTGCATCAGTCGTCTGCATGGCGTGCTCAGCGCTACGACGCATTTCCGCCAGCCCCGAAGCCTCGCGTTCGATTCCGAGTTGCGCACCGATGGTCTCAGAAAGCGAGGAGAGCACTTCCGACGTTTCCGCCCGTGCGACGACGGGTGACTCAATCGACGTTTCGCTGGGCCGATCGATCAAGCGGCCGCTGTCACCCGCGGCCGGCATGTTCGGAATCTCCACCACTGCCGCTTTCGCGATCAGTGCGGCCATTCCCGCGCCGCGCACCGGCCACGGATCGAGACGTGCGCGATACGCCGCAGCGGCGGCACCCGCCCGTGTGCCGAAGACAAGGCCTTCGAGCAGCGAATTCGACGCCAGTCGATTTGCTCCGTGCACGCCGGTCGACGCGACTTCGCCCGCGACGAACAGTCCGGGCACACTCGTACGCCCGTCGAGATCGCTCGCAACGCCCCCCATCGTGTAGTGCGCCGCGGGGGCGACTGGTACCGGGTCGGTGCGCCAATCGAACCCGAGGTCGGCTAGCACGCGCGAGATTGCGGGGAACTGACGAGCAAGGGTGCCTGGTCCTCCGGCTCGTTCGATCCCGGTTGCGTCGAGCCACACCGCAGATTGGCCGCTGCGTCGCAACGCACGGTGCGTGGCGAGCGCCACGACATCGCGCGGCGCCAATTCCGCCAGCGGATGCTCACCATCGAGAAATCGCGCGCCCGCGTCATCGCGCAGCACTGCACCGGCACCGCGCACCGCTTCAGAAATCAGAAAGGAGCCGCCGCCCGCAGCGACGAGCGCGGTCGGATGAAACTGCACGAACTCCAGGTCGGCGAGCATCGCACCCGCCCGCGCGGCAAGCACGACTCCGTGCCCCACCGACGACGGATGGTTCGTACTCGCCGGAAACAGCGATGCGTATCCGCCGGTCGCGAGCACCACAGCGTCGTCGCACACCCGTTCCTCGCGCACCGAGCCAGTCGCCGCCAGCACCACGCCGCGCACGGTACCGGCATCGACCACGAGAGACCGCACACGACGACGCTCGATCAGCCTAAGCCGCCCGGCACGCGCCGCAGTGCGCACCCGTGCGGCCAGGTGAGCGTGCAGCACGGCTCCCGTCCGGTCGCCGCCCGCGTGCACAATGCGCGCGCGACCGTGGGCCGCCTCGAGACCGAGTACCGGCTCACCGCCCGCGCTGCCGTGCACCGGCACACGATCGGCCGCGAACCCGTCCGCCAGCACCCCTCGCATGATGCGGGCTCCCTCGCGTGTCAGCACTTCGGCCGCGCCGGGGTCGACGAGCCCCGCCCCCGCCGCCAGGGTGTCGGCGAGGTGATCAGCGGGGCGATCCCCCGCGCCGATCGCCGCCGCGATACCGCCCTGCGCTCGTGGGGTGTTTCCCGCCGGGTCGTGATCGAGGTCGCCCTCGGTGACGACCGTGACGTCTGCATCGCGCTCGAGCGCGGCGAGCGCCGCCGAGAGCCCGGCGACACCGGTGCCGACGACGATCATGGTTTCGCGGCGAGCATGCGCTCGAGCGCCACTCGTGAGTCACCCGCAACCGCGTCGCTCACGCTGATGCGGTTGGGGGTTTCGCCGGCGAGCAACGACTCGAGCGTCCAAGCCAGGTAGGCGGGGTGGATGCGATACATGGTCGAGCAGGGGCACACGACCGGGTCGAGGCAGAAAATCGTCAGCTCGGGGTGCTGCTGCTGCAGTCGGTTGACGAGATTGATCTCGGTGCCGATCGCGATGACGCTGCCGGGCTGCGCGTTCTCGATCTCGCGACGAATGTACTCGGTCGATCCGGCACCATCCGCGGCTTCGACGACGTCCGCGGGGCACTCGGGGTGCACGATCACGCGAACGCCGGGAAACTCTTTGCGCGCGCGGTCGATCTGCGCCACGGTGAAGCGCTTGTGCACGGAGCAGAATCCGTTCCAGAGGATCACGCGCGCATCGGTGAGTTGCTCCGCCGTGTTGCCGCCAAGCGGAAGGTGCGGGCGCCAGAGCGGCATCTGGTCTTCTCCGATGCCCATCGCCTTCGCGGTGTTGCGTCCGAGATGCTGGTCGGGGAAAAAGACGACGCGCTGGCCGCGGGCAAAGGCCCATTCAAGAACTGTGCGCGCATTCGACGACGTGCACACGATTCCGCCGTTGCGTCCGCAGAATGCCTTGATGGCGGCCGACGAGTTCATGTAGGTCACCGGGATCACTGGCTGCAGGCCACCATTCTCGGTCTGGGGCAGCGCGGCCGTCAGTTCGCGCCAGCAGTCTTCGACCTGCTCGATCGTCGCCATGTCAGCCATCGAGCATCCGGCTGCCAGGTTCGGCAGAATCACGGCCTGCTCGGGGCCCGAGAGAATGTCGGCGGTTTCGGCCATGAAGTGCACGCCGCAGAACACGAACGCCTCTGCTCCGGGGCTGCCTTTCGCCGCCTGCGCGAGCATGAACGAGTCGCCCACAAAATCGGCGTACTGCACGATCTCGTCGCGCTGGTAGAAGTGGCCGAGAATCTGCACGCGGTTGCCGAGTGCAGCCCGAGCGGCGACAATCCAATCGTGCAGTTCGGCATCGCTCGCCGACGTGTATCGCGCCGGCAGTGCCCCCTGGCGCGGCGCGTCACCGGGAATGACGTCGACGTTCGACGCCCCCGGCCCGTACCCGGGTGCGCGGTCGATGGTCCAGGGATCCTGCACCAGCCCGGAATCGCAGCTCGACGCCCCGGTCGCCCGCAACGCGATCGGCTTGCGGTGCGGCGATGTCGGAGCGGCGGGGCGCCCAGTTGCGGATCGCTCGCGCGCCGCGGCACCGCGGATCAATTCGTGCACGCTCGTCATGGTCGGCTCCTCGGTTCGGGACGATCGGTGGGAAAACTCGGCGCCGCCTCCTCGCGGAAGCGATAGAGCCGCGCGGGCCGGTAGGGAGTGCCCACCTCGCGCGCTCCGGTGTCGGTGAGGGTGCCTTGAGCGAGCATCTGCCGTCGAAAGTTCGCTGGCTCGACGGCGTGACCCAGCACTGCCTCGTGCACGGCCCGCAACTGCGCGATCGTGAACACGGGCCCGAGAAAACGGTGCGCGACTGCGGCGTACGCGGTCTTGCTGCGCAATCGCGCCAGCGCGTAGGCGACGATCTCAGCGTGGTCGAAGGCGAGCTCCGGGAGCCGGTCGGCGGCGCACCACGCGACGTTTCCTGGTTCATCGGACACGTCTCGGTCTCGCGGCAGGGGTGCGACGCGCACCGACGCAGGCTTCGGTGCCGGATCATCCCAGCGCTGGGCCTCTCGGCCATGTCCATCGTCCGCACCCGCACGAGTGGCCGACGCGTCCGCAGTCGTCGCCGCAGAGGGGGCATCAGCCGACGGCATCGACGGCGCGCTCACCAGATCGGCCTCACCGAAGAGCGCCCAGTAGGCGATGGTCACGAGACGCTGCGCATCGGCCGACCGCTCGACGCCCCCGAATGCGTACAGCTGCTCGAGGTAGCCGGGGTCGTGCCCCGCGGCGTCGCGAATCGAGCGCAGGGCGGTGTCGGCGAGGGTCTCATCCCAGTGCGTCGGCCCTCCCGGCAGGGCCCATTGCCCTCGGAAGGGCTCGCGAATGCGCCGCACCAGCGGAATCCAGAGCGACGGTGCGGCGTCGTCGAGCTCAGCGTCGACACTTGGAAAGCCGCTTCCACCGCATCGCAACGCGCCGGAGGGCGGCTGGAGCGCGAAAGCCACACTCGACACCGCCACGGCAGGCGGCAGCGTGCGCCGCGCGCTCGCACTCGCCTCTGCGTATTCCATCGCTGCTCCCGGGTTCGCGGTGACCTTGCGCGCGGATCTCTGATGGCATCAGGCGATCGACGCGAGGCGGTCACTTAGAGTCACTATGACTGTAAGTAGCATCACGCGCGATCGTGCAACTGTCAAGCCGAATGAACAATCGTCACCCAAGGTAACGATTGCGTAGCCGACGCTCGCGCCATGTCACACCGTGGGTATAGGCTCACAGAGTAAGACCAGTAATGCCGAACGTAGGGATTCTCCAGCACGTTTTATTTGCCGCAGCGATGCGGCACGCTACCAGTCTCCACGTCGGCGCCGTCGCCGTGGCACCCAGGTCGCATTCGCGACCAGCAACATGAAGGAAAACAGTATGGCCACCGGCACCGTGAAATGGTTCAACTCCGAAAAGGGCTTCGGCTTCATCACGCCCGATGACGGCGGATCCGACGTCTTCGCGCACTTCAGCGCGATCCAGGGCAGCGGCCGTCGCGACCTCTTCGAAGAGCAGAAGGTCGAATTCGACGTCGAGCAGGGCCCCAAGGGCCTGCAGGCAAGCAACATCCGCGCACTCTAAGTCGCGCGAACATTCGAGGTGCGGGGGTTTCCCCCGCACCTCGTTTTTGTATGTTCGGCACATTTCTGTCGACAGGTTTTCAGAGCATCGCTACATTCGGAACATCGCGCTCGTGCCGCACGGCCGGGCGATCCGATCCGAGAACACCCGGAGCTCCATGTCGACGCAGACGTACCCGCACCTCCTCGCCCCGCTGCAGTTGGGCGGCATCACCCTCCCGAACCGCGTACTGATGGGTTCCATGCATGTGGGCCTCGAAGAGCTTCCCGGGGGCTTCGAACGCCTCGCCGCGTTCTACCGCGAACGGGCCGCCGCTGGTGCGGGGCTCATCGTCACCGGCGGGGTCGCGCCGAATGCCGAGGGCAGGTTGACCGCTCATGCCGCGATGCTCACCGACGCACACGATGTCGCCGGCCACCGCCTGGTGACCGACGCCGTGCACGAGGTGGGCGGGCGCATCCTCCTCCAGATTTTGCACGCCGGCAGGTACGGTGCGCACGCCGATATTGTGGCGCCGAGCCCGGTGCAGGCCCCCATATCCCCCATCGCCCCGCGCGAACTCACCGACACCGAGATCGAGCGCACCATCGACGATTTCGCCCGCACGGCTCGGCTCGCCCGTGAGGCCGGGTACGACGGTGTCGAGGTCATGGGCTCGGAGGGCTACCTCATCAACGAGTTCGCGGCGGCGCACACGAATCATCGTGATGATCGCTGGGGCGGCGATGCCGAACGCCGCCGCCGCTTTCCGCGTGAGATCGTGCGGCGGGTGCGCGAGGCGGTCGGCGACGACGGCATCCTCATCTACCGTCTCTCCATGCTCGATCTCGTGCCCGACGGGTCCACGCTCGACGAAGTGATTGCGCTCGCGCTCGATGTCGAAGCCGCCGGCGCCACGCTACTCAATACCGGTATCGGGTGGCACGAGGCGCGCATTCCGACCATTGCGAGCTCAGTGCCGCGCGGCGCGTTCTCGTGGGTCACGCACCGACTCATGGGCGCAGTGTCGATCCCACTGATCACCACGAACCGCATTAATACTCCCGAGACGGCTGAGCAGCTGCTCGCCGATGGCTGCGCCGACATGGTGTCGCTCGCCCGCCCCTTTCTCGCGGACCCCGAGTTCATGGCAAAGGCGGCCGCCGGCACTCCGGAGCGCATCAATACCTGCATCGGCTGCAATCAGGCCTGCCTCGATCACACCTTCGCGGGCAAGGTCGCCTCGTGCCTCGTGAACCCGCGCGCCGCTCACGAGACCGACTTGATCATCGCCCCCACCACCCGGCGCAAACGTATCGCGGTCGTCGGCTCGGGCCCGGCCGGGTTGGCGTGCGCCACCACGGCAGCATCCCGGGGCCACGAGGTCGTGCTCTACGAGGCCGACTCGCGCATCGGCGGCCAGCTCAATGTGGCGCTGCAGGTGCCGGGCAAGAGCGAGTTCCGCGAGACCCTGCGCTACTTTGCGGGCCGGATCGCCGAAACGGGAGTCGAGCTGCGCCTCGGCGAGCGGGTGAGCGCCGCAGAGCTCGACGCCGGGGCGTTCGACGAGGTCGTCCTCGCCACGGGCGTGCAGCCGAGGCGGCCTGACATCTCCGGGCTCGACCACTCGAGCGTCGTCGGCTATCTCGACGTGCTGCGCGATCGCGTGCCGGTCGGCGACCGCGTTGCAATCTTGGGCGCCGGAGGCATCGGCTTCGACGTCGCCGAGTTTCTCACGACCGATCACGCTGAAGACCCGCGGGATGTCTCGGGGTTCCTCGCGCACTGGGGCGTCGACGCGGAATACGCGCGCGCGGGCGGGCTCACCGTCGCAGTGGAAACTCGGCCGAGGCGCTCGGTCGTGATGCTGCAGCGCAAATCGGGCAAGCTCGGTGCCGGCCTCGGCAAGACCACCGGGTGGATCCACCGCACCGAACTCGCGCGCCGCGGGGTGCAGATGATCGCCGGCGCGGAATACCTCGCGATTGATGACGCCGGGTTGCACATCAATATCGATGGCGCCCTGCGCACCCTGGAGGTCGACACCATCGTGCTGTGCACCGGCCAAGACCCGTCGCGGGAGCTGCACGACGAGTTGCTCGCGGCGGGGCGCGCGTCGCACGTGATCGGCGGCGCCGATGTCGCGGCCGAACTCGACGCGAAACGGGCGATCGATCAGGGCACTCGACTCGCGGCCGCACTGTGAACGCTGCGGAACGACGATCGGATACGGTGATGCCATGACGAGCTCATCCGGTGCAGCGGAGCGCCTCTCCCGCATGATCCAGATTCCGACGGTGTCGGCGGAGATCGACGAGCGCGGGGCCGAACCGTTCGAGGCCTTCGTCGCGCTGCTCGAGGAGCTCTACCCGCGGGTGCATGCCGAATTGCAGCGCGAGCGCATCACCGATCTCGGGCTGCTCTTTCACTGGCGCGGCGCCGATTCCGCGCTCGATCCGGTGGTGCTGATGGCGCACTTCGACGTCGTACCCGTCGATGCGTCCGATGCGTGGACCTATCCCCCGTTCGACGGACGCATTGCCGATGGTTTCGTCTACGGCCGCGGCGCACTCGACGACAAGGGCCCCTTGCTCGTTGTGCTTGAGGCCGTCGAGGCGCTCCTCACCGACGATTTCGTGCCCGCGCGCGACGTCTACCTGTCATTCGGCGGCAACGAGGAGACGTTCGGCGAGGCGGCGCACACCATTGCGCAGACGTTCCAGGAACGCGGCATCATCCCCTGGCTCGTGCTCGACGAGGGCGGGGCGGTGGTCGATGCCCCGCTCCCGTTCGTGCGTGGGCAAGCCGCGATGGTCGGTGTCGGTGAAAAGGGGCCGATGACGGTGCGACTGAGCGCCCGAGGCGACGGCGGTCACGCTTCCGCCCCTCCGACGCTCACCGCGGTCGCACGCATCGCACGAGCTGTCGGGCGCCTCACGCCCGGCACGTTCCCCGCGCATGCTCCCGAAGGGGTCACTCGCATGCTCGCGCGCTTCGCACCGCGCTCGGGCGGTGCCGCACGACCGCTGTACCGTCTGCTGGCGGCGAAGCCCTGGCTCACCGCACGGGTGTTCGAGCGGCTCGGAGGCGAACCCGCCGCGATGGTGCGCACCACGGTCGCCCCGACGATGTTCGAAGGCGGCACAGCGGCAAACGTGCTCCCTTCGCAGGCGAGCGCCACGGTGAATCTGCGCATCGCCCTGGGCGAAACGGTCGCGCGCACCACCGACCGTATTCGTCGACGGATCGCCGACCGGCGAGTCACCATCGAGGTCGTCGACGGCGAGGAGCCCTCACCCGAATCGTCGAGCGAGAACACGCAGTTCGGGCTCATCGCGCGCGCGGTCGGCCAGTCGCATCCGGCGGCCGAAACGGTGCCGTACATCATGATGGCCGCCACCGACTCCCGGCATTTCCATCGCTTCGCCCCCGCGGTCTACCGCTTCGCGCCTCTCGCGATGTCGGCCGAGCTCCGCGCGACCATCCACGGCGTCGATGAGCGTGTCGCCATCGACGAACTCGAGCGGGGTGCCCGATTCCACCGCAGTCTCATCGAGAGCCTGCCCGGCGGGGATTCGGCCGCATGACCCGCGTGCGGCTCGGCGTACTCGCCGGCATCGTCGGCTTCCTCGCATTCGTCGAGTTCACGAGCGGGTTTCTGCAGGGCTATTACACGCCCATGCTCTCGAACATCGCGCGTCACCTCGATGTGCCCGATGCCGATGTGAACTGGCTCGAGGGCTCGCAGTTGATGCTGTCGGCACTGGTCGTGCCGGCGCTCGCCAAACTCGGCGACATGGTCGGGCACAAGCGGATCCTGCTCTGGTCGACCGCGATCACCGCCGTCGCAAGCCTCGCGCTGCCGTTCGCCCAGACCTTCCCACTCTTCCTCGCCGCGTGGACACTGCAGGGCGTCTACGTCGTGTGGCTGCCGCTCGAAATCGCGCTCGTCTGGTCGCGCACCTCTGGTCGCGACGGCCGTTCACTGCTCACCGCTCGCGCCGCCGGCATTCTCGTCGCCGCGCTCGAGGCCGGCGCGATCTCGGGCGCACTCATTGGAGGGCAGCTGATCGACTCGTTCCCGATCTTCGGCGTGCTGCTGGTGCCGGGAGTGCTCGTCACCCTGTGCTTCTTCGTGATCGCCTTCGGTGTCGCAGAGTCACCCGAGCAGCTCGGCGGCCGCCTCGATTACGTCGGCCTCATGCTCATCACCGTGGCGCTCCTCGCCTTCACCGGCGGCCTGAGCCTGCTGCGTCTGCAGGGCGTGGGCAGTGTGCTCGCCTGGGCGGTCGTACTGCTCGGCCTCGTGCTCGTCGTGCCGTTCGCGCGCTGGGAGCTGCGCCACCCCGATCCACTGATCGACGTGCGCATGTTCCGTTCGCCGGCTCTGGCTCCGGTCTTCGTCACCGCCGCCCTCTTCGGCATGAGCGTGCTCGGCGCTCAAGCGCCCCTGTCGACGTTCATTCGCACCGACCCCGAGTCCGCGGGGTACGGCCTCGGCATCGGCGGCTTCGCCACGTCGCTCGTCATCGGGCTGTATCTCATCGCGATGGTGATCGGCGCGCTGCTCTACCCGTTCGTCGCCCGGCTCAGCACGCCCCGCAACACGCTCGCGGGGGCCGCGCTGCTCGTCGCGATCGGTTATCTACTGTTCCTCCCGTTCCACGACACCTATACCCACATGGTCACCAACATGATGATCGCGGGGCTGGGCTCGGGCGCGTTGGTCGCCGCACTGCCCGCAGCAGCCGCGGCCGGCGCACCGGATCATCTCACGGGCGTCGCGACCGGCCTCACCAATTCGACGAAGACCGTCGGCGGTGCCATCGCCTCCGCGATCTTCGGGATCGCCCTGATGCACGGCGTCGCGGGAGCTGCAGGAGCCACGGGCGCTGAGGCCGGCGGGGGCACCGCGGGATCGTTCACCGGCTATGTCATCGTCTGGTGCGTCTGCGGTGGATCAGCTTTGGTCGCTGCCATCGCGCTGAGGTTCGTCGTGCCGCAGCAGGCGTTCCGCGATCGGGAGAGCGCACCGCAACCGGTGTCGCCGTCGCAGGCGGGGTGATCCCGCACCGCGATTCGTCTATGCGAAGACCGTGTCGGCCGCGCCGAGCGATTCAAGCAACAGCGCGTTGAGCTGGTGACGCCCGGCTCCGAGGTGCGCCCAGCGCCACACGGTACTCACGAGCGCAGCGGCGTACCCCGCGGCCTGAATCTCCGCGACCAGCGCATCGACGCCGTCTCGCCGCAGCCGGGCTCCGACCAGGTCTGCGATGCGGAGCTGGCGCTCCGCGCGCCCGGCCGCCAGCTCGTCTTCCACCCCCATGGTGCGCGCTTCGGCGACCGCCAGCGCGAGCGCGTCGGGGTGCTCCCCCGACGCGAACACGCGCAGAGCTGTGGTGACCGGTACCGAGGCCTCGGCAAGGGCGGCATCGAGCGCCGCGATCCGGCGGTCGAAGACGTACCAGAGAATCTCGGACTTCGACGCGAAGTAGTTGAAGAAGCTGGATCGACTCACGCCTGCTCGGCGGGTCACCTCGGTCACGGAGGTCGCCTCGTACCCGCGCTCGAGAAAGAGCTCGCACGCGGCATCCGCGAGCATCTCGCGAGAGGAGGCGTGCGGGCGCCCGCGAGTCGAAGACATGCTCTCACTGTATCGGCCGATCACCCGTGATGTGCCGTGCAGATGCGCGTAGGCGCGCGGATCGACTACACTCGGCTTGTTGAACTCAATCCAACAACAGTGGATCGCCCGAACCCGAGGAGCCGCCGCATGGCCTCGCAGCACCGCCCCCGCACACTTCCGCGCACGCTTGCCCTGACCGCCATCGCCGCGGCGAGCGCCCTCACCCTCGCCGCGTGCGCCGGGGGCGGCACCGCCGCGGAACCGGAAACGGAGGATGGCGGCACGCTCGTCTACGCGACCGGCGACGCCGAGCCCACCTGCCTCGACCCGCACGTCGGCGGCAACTACCCGCAGGCCCTGATCTCGACGCAGTACCTCGAGCCACTCGTGGGCCGCGATGCCGACGGCACCATCACGCCGTGGCTCGCCACCGAGTGGACCACGAGCGCCGATGGCCTCACCTGGGACTTCACGCTGCAGAGCGACGTCACTTTCACCGACGGCACCCCGTTCGACGCGGAGGCCGTCAAGGCGAACATCGAGCACCTGCAAGATCCGGACACCGGGTCGTCGACCGGGGTGCTCGCCGTGTCGAAGGTGCAGAGCGTCGAGCCCGTCGATGCCACGCACGTGCGGTTCCACCTGTCGTCGCCCGACTCCGCGCTGCTCGAATCGCTGAGCCAGCAGTGGAACGCCATCGAGTCTCCTGCCGGGATCGCGCGCGGCATGGACGAGAACTGCCAGGCACCCATCGGCACCGGCCCCTTCATCGTGGACAGCTGGAAGCCGCAGCAGAGCGTGACGCTCGTGCGCAACGACGACTACCGCACGCCGGGCCCCGAGGCAGACCACGACGGTGCCGCATACCTGGACGCCATCGAATGGCGCTTCATCCCCGATGCCGCGACGCGTCAGTCGGCGCTCGCTTCGGGCGAGGTTGACGTGATCGACAACCCGCTGCCCAGCGATATCGTCGCCGCCGACGGCGCCGGCTTCACCCACATCGATGCCCCACGCCCGGGATCGGTGAACCGCATCGAGCTCAACACAGGCCAGGCTCCGTTCGACGACATCCGAGTGCGTGAGGCATTTGTGCGCGTGGCCGATCCGGGCCCGGGCATCGAGTCGCTCTTCCAGGGCACTGCGGCGCAGAGCTTCTCCCCCCTCGCCAGCACGGAACCGGCGGCGACCTCCGACGACGGCCTCTTCACCACGGACGCGCAGGCTGCGGCGAAGCTACTCGACGACGCCGGCTGGACCGCCGGCAGCGACGGCGTGCGCGTGAAGGACGGGAAGCGACTGACCGTGCGATTCCCCGTGAGCACGAACCAGTCGGTCGCCGCGGAGCAGTCGCTCTTTGAACAGATCCAGGCCAACACGGCCGCAGTCGGTTTCGACGTGCAGCTCGAGCCCGTCGACCTGAGCACCTGGTACGGCAAGCTCGGCGCGAACGAGTACGAGGCCGTCGACGCGCCGTACACGAAGGTCGGACCCGACGTACTGCGCTTCCTCTACCACTCGGACGGCATCACGCCGGCACCGTCGGGCTACTTCGCGAATCACGCGCAGCTCGACGATCCTGAGCTCGACCAGCTCCTCGACGCGGCCGCCGCCGAGCAGGACACGGCGAAGCGCGACGCGATCTACGCCGACGCGCAGCAGCGCGTGCTCGAGAGCTACGCGATCCTGCCGCTCTACGATCAGCAGAATCACTTCCTCGTCAACGGTGCAACCGGGGTGACGACACTCGGCACGATCGCGACGCCCACGTTCATCAACGCGAAGCTCACGAAGTAACCGGAATCCCTTCGGAGCCCCGAATACGGCACACTGCTGCAGTGAGCACTTCTGAACCACCCCGCGCATCGCGGGGCGACGCACCGCGCGCCGATGCCTCACGCCTCCGGGCGCGACGCATCGGTGGCGCGGTGCTGCGCCGCATCGGCTCGGCGGTGCTCGTGGTCTGGATCACCGCAACCATCGTGTTCATCGCGCTTCGCGTGTCGGGTGATCCGCTGGAGGCGATCATGGGCGGGCCCGGCTCGCAGGCCACTCCCGAGGCCTTCGAACGGGCGCGCATCGCCTACGGCCTGGACCGGCCGATCGCGGTGCAGTACCTGACGCAGCTCTGGAACACCGCGACACTGCAGTTCGGGGACTCGTACGCGCGCAAGCAACCGGTGAGCGGGTTGCTCGCGGCGAACTTCTGGCCGACCGTGCTCATCTCGACGCTCGCACTCGTCGTGGCCTGGGCATTCGCGTTGGCCGGCGCGCTGCTCGGGGTGCTCGGTCGCGGCCGCTGGGGGCGTGCGACTCGGGCCGCGCTCTCCGGGATCGCCACTGTTTCGTCGGTAATCCCGCAGTTCTTCCTCGGTGCCGTCGGCATCCTGATCTTCGCCGGCGCGCTGCACTGGTTCCCCGCGACGAGCTCGGGGAATGCGCCGGCGTCGCTCGTGCTGCCCGTGCTGACCCTCGCGATTCCGATCGCCGGCTATCTCGCGCACGTGATGCACGGCTCACTCGAGGAGGCCGGATCACAACCCTTCGCCACCACCGCTCGCGCTCGCGGCGCCAGTGAGACGCGCGTGCTGCTCGCGCACACGCTGCGCCACGCCGCGCTCCCGGCGATCGCACTCTCGGGTTGGGCCTACGGGTCGCTGCTCAGCGGCGCGGTCGTGGTCGAAGCGCTGTTCGCTCGCCCGGGGCTCGGCCGCCTGCTGCTCGAAGCTGCGTCGGTGCGCGACGTGCCCGTGGTCATGGGCGTCGTCTCGATCATCGCACTGCTGTATGTCGCCGTGATGCTGCTCGCCGACATCGCTGAACGGCTCATCGATCCGGCGGTGCGGGTGCGGGTGCGAGTGCGAGCTGACCGCGAGGTGACGCTGTGAACGGCGGGCAGCTGAACGGGTCTCCAGGGAGCCTCTCGCCGCGCCGCGTCACCCGACGGAGACCCCGCGGAGGCCGGGTGTGGACTGCACTCGGGTGGCCGGGAGCACTCAGCCTGCTCGTGCTCGCCGTCGCGGTGCTCGCGGTCGTCGCGCCGCAGGTGCTCGCGCCCACGGACCCGCTCGCGATTCACCCGGCCGACGCGTTCCGACCGCCATCGTGGGCGCACCCGTTCGGCACCGACGAATCGGGGCGCGACATTGCCGCGCGCATCGTGCACGGCACCAGTGCGTCGCTCGGCATCGGGCTCGCAGCGACCGCCATCGGTGTCGGCATCGGCGCGGTGCTCGGCTTCGCATCGGGCGTGGGCCCGCGATGGGTCGACGCGGCACTCGCGCGCGCGTTCGAGGTGCTCTTCGCACTGCCGACGCTCGTGCTCGCGCTGCTCTTCATCTCGGTCATGGGCGGCGGTCCGCGCGCCTCGATTCTGGCGATCGGGCTCGCGACGATCCCCGGGTACGCGCGCCTGCTCCGCGGCACCGCGCGACGCGTGGCAGGCAGTGGGTACGTGGAATGGGCGCGTCTCGACGAGATCTCGGCTCCTCGCAGGTTCGTGCGCCACATCGCTCCGAACGCGGCGTGGCCACTCGTCTCGGCGGCCACTCTCGGGGTCGGGCAGGCGATCGTGTGGGTTTCCGCGCTCGGCTTCCTGGGGCTCGGCACGGAACCGCCGTCGCCTGAGTGGGGAGCCATGCTGAACGCCGGCCGCGTGTATCTCACCACCGCGTGGTGGATGACCGTTTTCCCCGGTCTCGCGATCGTCGTGACCGCGACGGCGCTGACCGTCATCGGCCGCGCACTGGCGAAGGGGGGACGCGCATGAGCGCGGTCACCGGAACCGCTCCCGTGCTCGAGGTCGCCGGTCTCGAGGTCGGGCTCGGGCGCGGGCGCCATCGGGTTTCGGTGCTCGAGGAGATCTCGTTCTCGGTCGCCGCGGGCGAGTGCGTCGCCGTCGTGGGGGCCTCGGGCGCCGGAAAGTCGGTGCTCGCCCGCGCGCTCCTGGGGCTCGTGCAGGCCGAGCCGGGCTGGTCGGTGGCATCGGATCGCCTCATCGTCAACGGCCTGGAGCTGCAGAAAGCATCGCAGCGTGCTTGGCGGGCCGTGCGCGGCGACGCGATCGGACTCGTGCTGCAAGATGCGCTGCAGTCACTCGATCCGCTGCGCACTATCGGTGACGAGGTCGGCGAAACCCTCGCAATCCGCGGGGTGCTGCGCGGCGAGCGTCGGTCACGCGTCGTCACGGCGCTCACCGAAGCGGGGCTCCCCGGCGCCGCCGACCGCCTGCGGCAGCGCTCCCCCGAGCTCTCCGGCGGCATGCGTCAACGCGCCCTGATCGCGGCAGCGCTCTCGGGAGACCCGGCGATCCTCATCGCCGACGAACCCACGACCGCGCTCGACCCGACCACCGCCGCCCGCGTGCTCGGCCTGTTCGCTGAGATACGGGATCGCGGCACCGGGGTGCTGTTCATCAGCCACGATCTGCGCAGCGTGGAGCAGCTCGCCGATCGCATTCTCGTCATTGACAACGGTCGGATCGTCGAGGCGGGGGCAACCGACGACCTCTTGCAGCGCCCGCAGCACCGCGCGACACGTGCGCTGGTCGCTGCCACCCCGAACGGACCGAAGCCCGGCCCCACCGCGCGTCCCGGCGCTCCCCTGCTCGCGCTCAGCGGAGCGAGCCGGCAGTTCGCCACCCCGACGGGTGACCGCGCGGGAATCTTCGGCGTGGACCTCGACGTGCGGCGCGGCGAGGCCATCGGCGTGGTCGGCGAATCAGGCGCTGGCAAGACCACGCTCGCACGCATCCTCGCCGGTGCCGAGCGCCTGGATACGGGTCTCCTCGAACGCACCGACGCGGCTGCGCAGGTCCGTTTGATTCCGCAGGATCCCCTCGCGACGTTCGACCCGCGCTGGCGCGTGCGCCGCATCATCGAAACGTCCGTACGCGCCGATGCGTCCGGCGCCAGGCGCACCGCTGAGGAGTTGCTGGCCGAAGTCGGGCTCGGCGCCGAGCTGCTCGATCGCTTCCCGGTGACGCTCTCGGGCGGCCAACGCCAACGTGTCGCGATCGCCCGCGCACTGGCAGCCCGGCCCGACATGCTCGTCTGCGACGAACCGGTCTCGGCGCTCGACGTGGCGACGCAGGCCGGCATCCTCCAGTTGCTGAGCTCGCTACAGCGAGACCACGCGGTCGCGATCGTATTCGTCTCGCACGACCTCGCCGCAGTGCGCACCGTCTGCGACCGGCTGATCATCATGCAGCACGGCGAAGTCGTGGAGCGCGGGGCGACGGAGGCGGTCTTCGCGAACCCGCAGCACCCGTTCACGCGCGAGATGCTCGCGCTCGCGTGAGGCGCGGCGAAGCACGATTACAGGTACTTGCCGCCAGTCACCGGGACCACGGCTCCTGACACGTACGACGCTTCCTCAGAGGCGAGGTAGACATAGGCACCCGCAAGCTCGGCAGGCTGCCCTGGTCGTCCAAGCGGAGTGTCTTCGCCAAAATGCACTTGCTTCTGGTCCCAGCCCGTCGCCGGAATCAGTGGCGTCCAGATGGGTCCAGGTGCGACCGCGTTCACCCGCACCCCGCGTTCGCCTTGCTGCTCGGCGAGGGCATGCGTAAAGGCAACCAGCGCTGCTTTCGTCATGGCATAGTCGAGCAGGTCGGGTGATGGCTGGTATGCCTGCACCGACGCCGAGACGATGACGCTGGCTCCCGGCTGCAAGTGCGGTGCGGCCTCGCGGAAGAGAAGGATCGGGGCGACGAGGTTCGTTGCGAACACCTGCTCGACCGCATCCCGCGTGATTGCGGCGTTGTCTTCGCGCTCGCGCTGCGTCGCAGCGTTCAGCACCAAAATGTCGAGTCCGCCGAGTTCCTGAACGGCGCGCTCAACGGTCTGGATGCAGTCAGATTCACGACTCAGGTCGCCAGGCAGCAGCACACCCTTCCGATCCGCCTGCTCGATCTGAGCCAGTGTCTGCTCGGCGTCCTCCTGCTCCTCGGGGAGATAGGCGATCGCAACGTCGGCGCCCTCGCGTGCGTATGCGATAGCGACGGCGCGCCCGATGCCCGAGTCTCCGCCGGTGATGAGGGCGCGATACCCGGCCAGACGACCGCTCCCCCGATAGGTGTCTTCGCCATGGTCGGGCTGCGGCCGCATCGGCTGCGTGAGTCCTGGCTGGCTCGGCTGCTCCTGCTGGGGCAGCGGCGCTTTCGGGTACTTCGTGCGGGGATCGAGATTCGGGGTCATACATACTCCTCTTCGTATCGTCGGTTTGCCGCGCGTCAGCGAGAGATGTCAGTGGTCGCGCAGCAGCTCAATGAGCTCTGTCTTGCGCAGCCCGGAGTACCCGCTGAGGCCGAGCTCTTTCGCGCGACGGCGCAGTTCAGGCACGGTACGATCCTCGTAATCTTCAGCGTTACCGCCGCGACGGCCGATCTTCGAACGGCCCTCTTTTGCGGCAGCGTTTGAGATTCGCGCTGCTTTCTCGGCGGAGTTGCCCTCATCGCGCAGGCGATCGTACAGCTCGGGATCCTTCAGCTGGGGAGTTTTCGACTTCGGCATGTGTCATCCTTTCGTCGTGTGTACTCGACGCTACGCCGCGTCTCGCCACCTCAGCAGGGCCTCGACAGCTCCACGCGGCGTTGCTAGCCTCTGGTCGCTTGCGACATCGAATGCCGTACGTTTCGAACGACTGCGCGGCGCCTCCAGACGGTAACCGCCTCGCACGGTGATACGCAAGGGGCTCGTCTCACCGGGTGCAGCGCTCGTACCATCGTCAGCACCGCAACGATCGCCATTCTCGCCGGTGCGCTGTGCGCCGCGCGTGACGTGCCGGTCGGCTCGCACGACACGAATGGGAGGATTCAGCGTGGGACTCGTGATGCCGGGAGGCGCAGCAGACGTACCCTTCGATTTCGGGCTCGAATACCTCGAGCCGCTCGGCCACGATCACGTCTGGGTCGACGGACTCGCCGCGCCGCATACGCCTGATGATGATCGACGCTCGCACAGTATCGACTCGCTCTACGAGGTGGAGGCGCTGCTGCGACGCCACCCCCAGTTGCACGTGATCGCAGCGCATGAGCCGAGCCTCAGCGGCCTGGTCAGCATTGATGCCGAAAGCGGCCTCGCGCTGCCGGGGGTGCCCGCTCACCCGCTGCAACCGGAGGAATGGTGGTATCGCCCGATCGGCGATTGGCTCGCCAGACAGATCACGCGCCTCGCAGCTGCCCCGTTCGATGCCGATGCGCTGTGGTTGGTGAGCGGGCGAGTCGTGGGTCGTGGCCCCGATGGAGCGCCCCTCCTCGCCGACGCGGCGACCGTCGGTGTCTTGGGCGAACCCGCTATCGCGGAGGCCGGCGATCGCTATCGCCAACGGTTCGCGCACACCGTGAACACCGTCGGCACGGCGGAGTAGACCGCGAGGTTTATCCTTGCGCACGCCGCGCGAGCAGCACGAGCAAGCACTGCTCGTCGACGCTGAGGTGCGCGCGCGTCCGCATCTTCACTCGCGCCTTCCGAAGCCGAGCCCGAGCCTCGGCGTCCTCCGCCAGGGCGAGCACTCTCGGGTCGATATACGACGTCCGGGTCACCGTCGGGGTATTGCCCAGTCGCGCCGACGCCGCCTGCACGGCCACGCGCGCCGCGGCTGCGGCAGCCCGTTCCGTCGTGAACTCCGCCTCGTCTTGCTCGAGCAGCGCAGAGAGCGCGATGCGACTGCCGCCCCAGGTGCGAAAGTCTTTCGCCGTGAACTCCTCACCCATCACCCGCTTCACATACGCGTTGACATGGGTACTCCGCACTCGCCGCGAAACGCCTGTGTCTTCGAGAAACCTGAACACCTCGGCGCCCGGAAGCTCCTCGAGACGCGCGATCAGGCGCGCAACTCGAGCGTCGGCGACTCGTCGCTCGTGCCGCTTGCCGCTCTTGCCGACAAAGTCGAAGCGCACGGAGCTGCCCGTGGTCGAGATGTGCTCCTCGCGCAGCGTCGTGACGCCGTAGCTCCCGTGCTGCTCGGCGTACTCGGCGTTGCCCACGCGGAAGAATTCGAGGTCGATCAGGTGGATCACGCAGGCGACCACGCGCTCGCGGCTGAGCCGACGACGGCGCAGATCACGGTCAACCCGCGATCGCAGTTTCGGAAGCGCGGTGCCGAAACGGCCTAGGCGCGCGAACTTCTCGCGTTCCCGGCGCTGCCGAAACTTCGGGTGATAGATCATCTGCGTGCGGCCGGCAGCATCGATGCCGCGCGCGAGCACTTTCGCCGCGGGCGAGCGCGCGATGCGCACGTCATTCCAGGCGGGCGGGATCGCCAGAGCTTCGATCCGCGCAATCTCCTTGGCCGCAGTCACGCGCCGCCCGCCCCGACGGTAGATGAAGGCATCGCCTGATCGCTCGCGCGTGATCTGTTCGCCACGGCGTCCGCGTCGATTCGACGCGCGAGATCGGCGGGGCCTCTCGGAGGCCCCGCCTGCCGCATCACCCATGGGGGTGCGAATCTGACGGCGACTGCTCGTGCGCGGGTGCCTGACCCTGAGCCTCTTGGTAGAGCGCAAGCAGCCCGTCCACACCACCGTCCCGGAACGCCGTGAGCTGGTGTTGCGCCGGCCCGCCCGTGGTGCGCAGCTGCTCGAGATAGGTGCCGACCCGCTCGGCATCGCCGAACGCCTCGAGTGACGGCAGCGCGAATGCGAGCATCTCGTCGAGCATGGCCGACGCGGGTCGTGCGGTGCCGTCAGCCGGATCGATCAACGATCCGGTGAGGCCGTCTCGGGCCGCCATCCAGATCGCGCCGTCGACGAGTCCGGGAACCAGCGGAACCGGAGCGCTCCCCGACTCGGAGTCGGCGAGAATACGGTCGATGAGTCCGCGCACCAACAAGGCAAACGACACCGAATCCTGTGCGCGCAACTGCGCATCGGCGATGCGCAGTTCGACGGTCGGAAAGCGGTCTGAGAGCCGCGCGACCCAGGTCACCACACCAGAATCGATGAGTACCCCGGTGTCGACGAGCGTGCTGATCGTGCGCTCGTACTCCGCACCATCCGCGAACTCCGGCGGATATCCCGCGAGCGGCCAAGACATGCTCTTGATGTGCCGCCAGCTCGCGAGTCCGGTCTCTTCACCGCACCACACAGGCGAGTTCGCCGTGATGGCGAGCAGTGCCGGAGCCCAGCGGGCGAGTCCGCGCAGGGCGATCACCCCGGCATCAGGCGAGGGCACGGCGACGTGCACGTGCGTGCCCGTCACGTACTGGTGCGCGGCGGCCGCGCGCAGTTCCGCTCGGATCTCTCGGTAGCGAGCTTTCGGCGTGACCGAGCCCTCGTGTTCTCCTCCGATCGGCGGCAGACCCGTGCTCGCGAGCACCGCGCCGGCCTCGGTCGCCGCCGCTCCCGCAAGCGCGCGAAAGCGCAGCAGGGCTTCGTCGGCTTCCTCTCCCGATATGCAGACGGGTGATGCCGTTTCAAGCTGACTGGCAAAGAACTCGCGATCAACGTCGCCGCGCAGCTCCGGGCGCAAGGCGACGACCTGAGCGGCGCGATCGGCGGGGATGCCCGATTCGGCGTCGAGCAGCAGGTACTCTTCCTCGACGCCGAAGCTCCGCCGCGCTCCGTCCGCGCGGCCCACGCTCAGAGCGCCTTTCCGTCAGTGTCCTCAGCCCGGCGCGCGGGCGACGACGACACATCTTCGCCCAGCTCTTCCAGCGCATCGCGCGGGTCGTCGGCGGTAACCTCGACCGCCTGCTCCTCAGCAGCGTCGACGAGCGGGCGATCCTCATCGCGATGATCCGTGACGACCAGCTCTTCGTCTCCGTCGATCTCGTCCGTGGGCTCCCACAATTCAGCCATGATCGTTCCCCTCTGCGTGAGCATCGTCGGCAGATCACCGGCGACGCATTCCTGTCACTCGATCGTAGAATTTCGCGGATCGAGTGTCAGCGGGGTTGATTTCGCCCGGCCGCGTGTGCCTGGGCTGCTCAGTCGGAGCCGATGACGATGCCGGTGCGCAGTTCGACCAGTCGGGCGAGCACTGCGGCGACGGTTTCCGGATCGGGCACGCGCCCGGTCGCCGCCGTGTCGCCAGGCCCAACCTTGATGCCGAGATCGTCGGGCCCCAGCACGGCAAAGGCGTCTTCGTCGGTGACGTCATCGCCCAGGAAGAGCACGGGGCCGCTGGGCAGGGCATCGCGAATGCTCTGCAGCACCGCACCCTTGTTCGACGCGCGCACCGAGAATTCGCGCACCTCTTTGCCCTCGCGCACGTGCAACCCCTCGGCGATGCCGAGTTCGACCGCTGCTGCCTGCAACTCGCGACTCTGGTCGGGGTCGCGCACTTCACGGGTGTGCACCGCGATGCCGAACGGCTTCCGTTCCAGTCGCACGCCGGGTTCACCGCCGAGCACGCGTTCGAAGCGACGATTCACCCGCTGCAGCCACTCGACCTCTTCGGCCGTGGGTGCTCCACCGTCGGCCCCCGAGACGCCGGGCAGCTCGAGGCCGGTGAGTTCCGAGCCGTGCGATCCCGAGATGATCCACCCCTCGCCTCCCGTGCCGGTGCCGGTTTCGGCCAGACCGTCGAGCGAGCGGCCCGACAGCAGTGCGACGCGCACCCCAGGCGCCGCATTCAGCAGCTCAAGCGCTTGGCGAGCGCGCGGCAGCATGCGCGCATCCTGCGGTCGGCGCACGATGGGCGCGATGGTGCCGTCGAAGTCGGTGGCGACAAGCAGCGATGACGCGGTCGCGATGCGCCGCAACCGGTCTCCGACGCTGCGCGGCACGAAGGCCGGGGGCACGATCGAGATCGGCCCGGTCATGCCGTCTTCGGGCCCGCCGGTGTGTGCCGTCGCGCGCGATTCCGAGATCGCGGTCATCGATCCCAAGAACCCCGACGCCCAGTGCGCCACATCGTTGTCGTGCACCGCGCGCCGCATGCCGTGCATGCGCCGGTGCTGCTCCTCCTGCGGCATGTGCACCGCCCGTAGCATCGCCGCTTTCAAGCCCTCGATGTCGTGCGGGTTCACCAGCAACGCGTCGCGGAGTTCATCAGCCGCGCCGGCGAACTCACTGAGAATGAGCACGCCCTGCTCGTCTTCTCGGCACGCGACGTACTCTTTGGCGACGAGATTCATGCCGTCTCGCAGCGGCGTGACGACCAGCACATCGGCGGCCAAATACATCGCCACCATCTCCTCCCGCGAGTACCCGCGATGCAGGTAGACGAGCGGTGCGTGGCCGATGGTGCCGTGCTCGCCATTGATGCGCCCCACGGTCACCTCGACTTCGTCGCGCAGCTGTCGATAGGCGTCGACGCGTTCACGACTCGGGCTCGCGACCTGCACCAGCACGATCTGCGAGGCGTCGATCTCGTCGTCGATCAATAGCTCGTCGAACGCCTTCAGCCGGTGACGGATTCCCTTGGTGTAGTCCAGGCGATCCACCCCGAGCATCACGGTCTTCGGGTTGCCGAGCTCCGCGCGGATCTGGCGAGCGCGATCCTGGGTTTCCGGGCGACGTGCGACCTCGGCGAACGCCGCCGCGTCGATCGAAATCGGAAACTCTTGCGCCAGCACCGTGCGGCCCGGGGCATCGGTCGTCGCCGGCAGCACCATCGTGTTGCCCAGCGCCTGCGTGTGCGTGTACCGATCGGCGATCGTGCGGAAGCTGATGGCGTCGGGCACGCGCTGGAACCCGATGACATCGGCGCCCAGCAGCCCCGAGATGATCGAGCGGCGCCAAGGCAACTGTTCAAAGAGGCCGCGGGGCGGGAAGGGGATGTGCAGGAAGAAGCCGATCGTAAGATCGGGTCGCAGCTCGCGCAGCATCGCGGGCACCAG
This sequence comes from Leucobacter musarum subsp. musarum, assembly GCF_001273845.1. Taxonomy (GTDB): domain Bacteria; phylum Actinomycetota; class Actinomycetes; order Actinomycetales; family Microbacteriaceae; genus Leucobacter; species Leucobacter musarum. The sequence goes on along the minus strand of NZ_JHBW01000065.1, from coordinate 217,063 downwards.
TTGCAGCTGATAGTCGTGGATCCAGGCGATCGCGCCCTCGGCCGCCACTGCGGCGACGCGCTCCGCGAAGCGCTGGTTCACCTTGCGATAGCGATCCCACCACTGCCGGTGAAACTCGGGCGGGGCGATGACATCGTGATAGAGCGGCCACAGCGTGCCGTTCGAGAAGCCCTCGTAGTACAGCTCGACATCGTCGGTGGAGAGCTCGACGGGTTCGAGGCGCATCCGCCCGATCTCGAACGGATCGACGTGTTCGTCGGCGCTGCCTGCCCAGCCCACCCACACACATCCGAGCTGTTCAACGATCGGCTCGACCGCGGTCACCAGGCCTCCCGGCGAGGTGCGCCACGCCGTCGACCCATCGGCTTCGACGACCCGGTCGACCGGCAAACGGTTCGACACCATCACCAGCTCGCGCCCTCCGGTGAGTCCCTGCAATCCGGTCATCGCACCTCCCAGTGGCTTCACCCAAATTCTACTGATCGAGCCCGGGATCGCGCTGCCCCTTGACCTCTGATGTCCGGTCATGAAACGCGCGACCGGCTGCTCGGCTTCGGCGTGATCAGACCGGTGCTCGCCGGAGGTACAGTAGTCCGGTGAACCGCACTCCCCTCGCGGCGCAGAACCGCGCCGCTGCCGAGCCCTCCGTGCTCGGCGCGCTCAGATCACCGCGTCTCCTCACCCGTGAGGTGCTCGCCGGGCTCGTCGTCGCGCTCGCCCTGATCCCCGAAGCCATCGCCTTCTCGGTCATCGCCGGGGTCGACCCCAAAGTCGGGCTCTTCTCCTCCTTCATCATGGCCGTGACGATCGCCTTTGTCGGCGGTCGGCCAGCCATGATCTCGGCCGCCACCGGCGCCGTGGCACTCGTGATCGCGCCCGTCGCCCCCACCTACGGCATGGACATGTTCATCGCCACGGTGATCCTCGCCGGCGTCTTCCAGATCCTCTTCGCCGTGAGCGGTGTCGCGAAGCTCATGCGCTTCATTCCGCGCAGCGTCATGGTCGGCTTCGTGAACTCGCTCGCGATCCTCGTCATGCTGTCGCAGCTGCCACACCTCATCGGGGTGCCCTGGCTCGTGTACCCGCTGGTCGTGTTCGGCATCGCGATCCTGCTCGGTTTCCCCAAGCTCACCACCGCAATCCCCGCACCGCTCATTGCCGTGATCGTGGTCACCGTCGTCGTGGTCGTCGCGCGCATCGCGGTGCCGACCGTCGGCGATCAGGGCGAACTGCCGCAGAGCCTGCCCGAGCTCTTCATTCCGCACGTGCCGCTCACCTGGGAGACCTTCGCCACGATCGCACCGTTCGCGTTCGCGATGGCACTCGTCGGGCTCATGGAGTCGCTCATGACGGCGAAGCTCGTCGACGAGATCACCGACACCCACTCGAACAAGACCCGAGAGAGCTGGGGGCAGGGCGTTGCGAACATGATGTCGGGGCTGTTCGGCGGCATGGGCGGCTGCGCCGTGATCGGTCAAACGATGATCAATGTGAAGGCGTCGGGAGCGCGCACCCGCATCTCGACGTTCTTGGCCGGCGTCTTTCTGCTCGTGCTCGTGGTCGCCCTCGGAGACGTGGTCTCGCTGATTCCGATGGCGGCACTCGTGGCCGTCATGATCATGGTGTCGATCGGCGCCTTCGACTGGCACTCGATCGCGCCCGCGACGCTGCGACGCCTCCCCAAGAGCGAGACCTTCGTGATGCTCGCGACCGTCGCCCTCGTCGTCGCGACCCACAACCTCGCCGTCGGCGTCATCGGCGGCGTCATCGTCGCGTCCGTGCTGTTCGTGCGCCGGGTCGCGCGCGTCGTCGACGTGCAGCGCGAGGTCAGTGCGAGCGATGCGGCGAGCGGGATCGCCGAGCCGTCCGTGCGCTACACCGTCACGGGCGAGCTCTTCTTCGCTTCGAGCAACGACCTCACGACTCTGTTCGAATACCACCGCGATCCTGCGCACGTCGTCATCGACCTAACCGGCGCGCACGTCTGGGATGCCTCGACCGTGGCGGCGCTCGACGCCATCGAAACGAAGTACCGCCAGTACGGGGCAACCGTGGAGTTCGTCGGCATGAACACCGTCAGCCGCACGATGCACGCCCGCCTCACGGGCGAGCTCGGCGGCAGCGTCTAGCGCGTCGCTCTGCGCTCGACGCTCTCCCACCGGCCCGTGCCAGCGCCGGCGCCCTGCGGATTGGTGTCACTTTGTGCGGCGTTCGAAGCCGATTTCGCGGTTGAGACAGCACAAAGTGACACCAATCCGCAGCGAGCGCATCGAGCGCGACGCGCTTACGGGTTGACGCTCACACCGCCGTCGACGTAGAAGTCGGCGCCGACCACGAACGACGCAGCGTCGGACAGCAGGAACGCCGCCACCTCGGCGATCTCGGCGGGCTGGCCCAAGCGACCGATCGGCTGCGCCTTCTTCACGCCCTCGGCGATCACCGGATCCTCAAGTGCCGCCGCCGCGAGTGGGGTCTCGGTCGATCCGGGCAGCACCGCGTTGATGCGCAGGCCTCGGCCGGCGTAGTCGTAGGCGGCCTGGCGGGTGAGACCGAGCGCACCGTGCTTGCTCGCGACGTACGCGGGCAGGTTCGGGTAGGCGAAGCGACCCGCGGTCGACACGGTGTTGACGATGGAGCCGCCACCGTTCTCGACGAGGTAGTTAATCTCGTGCTTCAGCGAGAGGAACACCGCGTTGAGGTTCACCGCGATGACTTTCTGCCACTCGTCGAAGCTGAGGTCGGCGACCGAACCGGTCGGCCCGATGATGCCGGCGTTGTTGAAGGCACCATCGAGCCCGTCGTACTGCGCCACTGCGCGCTCGACGAGGCGCTGCACGTCGGCATCGACGGTGAGGTTCGTCTCGACGAAGTGCGCCGCGCCGCCCGCGGCCGTGATCTGCTCGACGACGGCTTCAGCGCCGGCGACGTTCACGTCAGCGATCGTCACCTTCGCCCCGCGTCCAGCGAACAGCAGCGCCGCTTCCTTGCCCATTCCGCTGCCGCCGCCGGTGACGATGAGACGCTTCCCATCGAGGCGGACCTTTGCGTACGGATCAACCTGAGTCATGTGCGGTACTCCTTTGCACGTGTATCACTGATGAAGGCTGGCAGAATCTGCCAACCGATTGCGGACCTAGACTAGCCCCGTGGCATCCGAAGAGAAAGTGCTCGCCGTCTCGCGCGAGTGCATCGAGGCGTTTCTCAATGCCGGCACACTCGACATCGGAGTGGCCGAGCTGTGCCGCACGACCGGGATCTCGGCACGCAGCTTCCACCGGTACTTCCCCACGAAACCGCAGCTCATCCGCCCGTTCTTCGACGAGATGACCCGCACCTTCGGCGAGCGCATCATCAACTCGCCGCTCCCCTTCGAAGCGGCCGCGCGCGAGGCATTCCACGTTGCGGTTCTCGGCTCGCTCCCAGGCCGCATCGTCGACTTCATGCGGCTGCTGCGCACGCGCGAAGAGTACTGGGCGGTGTTCCTCGAGGTCGCAGATGCGAGTGAACGCACGCACTCCGCGACGCTCGCCCGGCGCCTCCCCGGGCTCGACGACGATGCGCTCGTCGTGGTCACCGCCGGGGTCGTCGCGTCATCCCGCCTGGCACTCATCGCGGGATTCGACGGGGCCGATCCCGAACCGAAGTTCGCGGCCTACCTGCACCGTTTCATGACCGGGTACGCCATCACCGGCTGATTCGATCCATCCGCATATATCGCTCACTCGGACTGATGTGCAATGCTTCCTGTGAACCGCGACGGGAAGGGCCGTGACGATGTCGACGACCGAGGTGGACGAGCAGACTGACCGAGCCGTGCCCGCAGCACCCTCCCCCGCCGAGCTCGCCGCGAGACTCGCCGCTGCGCTCGGCCGCGCGATCCAGGGCCAGCCCGATGTCATCGAGACCGTCATCACCACGGTGCTCGCGCGAGGGCATCTGCTGCTCGAAGACGTGCCCGGCGTCGGCAAGACCACACTCGCGCAGGCACTGGGTCGGGCGATCAGCGCGAACGTGCGACGCATCCAGTTCACCTCTGACATGCTGCCCACCGATGTCACCGGTCTCTCGGTGTACGACCAGGAGACGGGCCAGTTCGTGTTCCATCCGGGGCCGATCTTCGCGAACATCATCATCGGCGACGAGGTGAACCGGGCGACGCCGAAGACGCAGTCGGCATTGCTCGAGGCCATGGAGGAGCAGTCGGTCACGGTCGACGGCCATACGCATCGCCTGTCCGAGGTGTTCATCGTCGCGGCGACGCAGAACCCGCAAGACATGGCGGGCACCTTCGCGCTTCCCGAGGCGCAGCGCGATCGATTCATGACCCGCATCTCACTGGGGTACCCCGATGCCGCATCCGAACTGCGCATCGCACTCGAGCAGTCGGGGCGCCGGATCAGCCAGTCCACCCCACTGGTCGCGTCCATCGCTGAGGTGCGCGCCGCACAACTCGCCGTCGGCGAGGTGCACCTGTCAGATGCCGTCGGCGCATATCTGGTCGACATCATCGCGGCGACGCGTGCACACCCGAGCATCGCCCTCGGTGCCAGCCCGCGCGCGACCGTGCACCTGAGCCGCATGAGCCGTGCCCGCGCCGCCGTGCTCGGCCGCAGCTACGTCTCACCCGACGATGTCGCACACCTCGCCGCGGCCGTGCTCGCGCACCGCCTGGTGCCCCGCGGTCGCTTCGCACGAGCAGACGAGGCGGCCCGGGCGTCGACCGACGTCGTCGCCGAGATCCTCGCCGGTCTCCCCGTGCGCTGATGGCCCGAACTGCGCGACTGCGAGCCGCACGACCCCGAGCCGCACGACCCCGACGGGCGCGAACCCGCGCCTGGTGGCGAGCATCGCCCGTGACCTTGACCGCGCGCGGGTGGGGATGCCTCGCCGCCGCCGCCGTGCTTGCGGCGGCCTGGTTCGCGATCGGCCTGCGCGACGTGTGGCAATTCGCGGCGGCCTTCGCCGCGCTCGTCGTCGTGGCGATCGGTGCGAGCTGCGTGATCGGTGCGCTGGCGCGAGCCCGGGCCACACTCCGCATGACCGATCGAACCCCCACGGTCGGGTCGGCGCTCGAACTCTCCGCGGTGATCTCCCACCGCCTCCGGGTACCCGTCATCGCGACCGCGGAGTGGTCGCTCGATGGTGCCCGTCGGTTGAGTCCGCTCGAACTGCACCCGGGCAGTGACGCGCGAGCCGCAACGTCATGGATCGCCGACCGCCGAGGCGATGCGCGACTCGAGGTCTCAGCGCTCCGGTACTCCGACCCGTTCGGGCTCGCCGCAGTGCGCGTGCCCTGTGCGGCGCACACGGTGGTGCGCGTACTCCCCGCGCCGCTTGCTGCACTCCGCAAGCGACTCAAGGCAGAGCCCTCCCAAGTGTCTGCCCCCGGCGACCTCGACGCTGCAGCGGTCGGGCGCACCGGTGAGGGCGCCGAAGGCGGGGGCGCGCTGCGCGAGTACCGCACGGGCGATGCGACTCGGCAGATCAACTGGAAGAAGAGCGCGCGCCAGGGCGAGTTGCTGGTGAATCTCCCCGAGCCGGCGTCTCGTCGGGTTCGCTCCGTGCGCCTGGACCTCGACCCGGCAGCGTACGCGAGCGACGCCGAATTCGAGCGCGCAGTTTCGGCGACGGCAACGGTGCTGGCTCTCTGGGCTGAGCAGGGCGTCGCGATGCATCTCGAGCTGGGCGATCATCTGCTCGACTCCGCCGGTGGTGGGCAGATCGACCATACGGGGAGCATCGACTCCCCGCTCCGCGAGCTCGCCGTCGTGGCGCGCGCCGAGGTCGATGCGCCCGCCGCTGAGGCACGATCGTCGCGGTCGACCGCGTCGGCCGAGCTCCCGGTGGTCGTCGTCACCGGAGCGCCGCACCGACGGCTGCTCGAAGCGCTGCCGCACTCGCGCGGCGGCACGATGATCGTGATGCGCGACGGGTCGTCATCGACGGGGCCCGTGCCGCTGCCGCCGGAGTGGCGCATCCTGCTCGTCTCGGAGCCCGCGTGACCACCGCGACCTCGCCACTGCGCTCAGCATCGCGGCCGAAGCCCGTGCACCGATTCGTCGACCCCGAACGCCGCCGCTCCCGACTCTGGTCGAGCGGCCTCCTGCTCGTCTTGTGGGGCGTCGTGCTCGCAGCGCTGACGACGGTGCTCGAATGGGGCGGTTGGTGGTTCGCCGCAATGGGCGTGATCACGGGCACCGTCATCGTCTCTGCCGTCGTACGCGCGCGTCACCGGCGCCCGGTGTATGCGGCACTGGCCGGCACCTTCGCGGGTGCACTGGGTGTCGCGGTGTGGGTGTGGGGCGGTGGGCGCGCGGCGCTCTGGTGGAGCGATGCCACCGCACTGCTCGAGCAAGCGCAGCTGCAGATCGTCACCGGCTCCGCGCCGCTGACGGTCGACGGCCCCCTCTCTGACCTCGTACTCGCGGTCGTGCTACTCATGGCCGCAGCGACCGTCTTCCTCGCCGACGCCGCAGATACGCCGCTGATCGCCGGTGGCGTCGTCGCGCTGGTGTTGCTCGTGCCCTCGGCAGTGACGGGAGTCAGTGCCGGATCGCCGACGCTCATCGCAACGACGTTGCTCCTGGCACTGCTCGCGGCCGTCTCCGCCCCACGAGTGACCTGGCAGGGCGGTGTCGCGGCGCTCGTCGTGACCGGCCTCGCCGCGGGTATCGTCGCAGTGCTTCCCGCTTCGCGCGATCGACTCTGGAACGACTCGCTGCTGGCCTCACCCGTCTCGCAGTCGGTGCCAGACGTAACGCTCGCGCTTGCCGAGGATCTCCGCGCGCGGAGCAGTTCCCCCGTGTTCATCTACCGCAGCTCGGTGCCGGGCCCGCTCCGCTTCACCCTCGCAACCCTGGCCGATTTCGAGGGCGGCGTCTGGCAACCCGAAACCGCACTGACCGACCAGAACCTCACTACTCGACCGGCACGCGCGGCAGATGCGGTGCCGGCTGCCGTCGCTGCCGAGCCGGGCGCCCCCACGGCAGCGCAGTCGCACCTGCGCACCCGCACCGTGCAGGTGACCGTCGAGGGCCTTCTCAGCTCCTGGCTCCCGCTGCCGCAATCGACCGAGCGTGTCGCTGCCCCCGGCGACGCGGGGGGTTTCCGCCCCGATCGCTGGAACTGGGCCGAGCAGTCGAACACCGTGCGCTCCGAGCGCGACATCACCCGTCGCGACTCCAGGTACACCGCAACCGCGACGCCGCTCGACGCCGATCGGTTGCCTGGTGAGGCCGTCGCGTCGCTCACGTCCGCCGCCCTGTCGAGGCTCGATCCGGCGAGCCTCGATGACGACTCGGCTCTCGCGCCATACCTGGCGCTCCCCGCCGGCATGCCGTCGGAGCTCTCGGGTGCCGCAGCGGAGGTCGCAGGGGCGGCACCCGATCGCCTCGCCGTGGGCCACGCGCTCCAAGACTGGTTCCGCAGCGGCAGCTTCGCCTACTCGGAATCGGCACCCTACGAGCCTGGCGCCGACCCCGACGACCCCTATGCCGTCATGACCGATTTCCTCACGACCCGAAGCGGATTCTGCGTGCACTACGCCGCCACGTTCGCCGTGATGGCGCGCGAACTCGGGGTGCCAACGCGTGTGGCTGTCGGATACGCGAGCCGCGCCGAACGCGACGACGCAACGCGCGTGCTCGGGCGGCAACTGCACGCGTGGCCCGAGATCTATGTCGATGATCTGGGCTGGGTGTCGTTCGAACCCACGCCAGGGGGCGCCGGAGCCACCGCAGACGGCACCTCTGACACCACGACCGCTAACTCTGACGCGGCCGTTCCGACTGACGACACTGACCCCACGCCGACGTCGGCGCCGCAGCCCAGCGATCAGCCCACGCTCGACCCGACGGATCCAGTACCCACGGCGACGGACTCGCCGGCCGTCACGACCCCACTGGCGCCCGTCGCACTCCTGCTCGCCGCCTGCGCACTGCTCGTGATCATCGCGGTGCCTTCCGTGTGGCGTGGAATGCGACGATCGCGCCGACTGCGACGCATCGCACACGGCGACCGACCGGGCAGCAACGCCTGGGATGAACTGCGCGACACCGCCCGCGATCTGGGGTGGCTGAGCGAGGCCGTCGGCGATCCGCCGCGCGCCCGCACCTCGACCGCCTGGATCGATGCCTGGGAGCGTCGTGGGGCCCTGAGCGGAAGCGCTACGGCGAGCGCTCGGAGCATCGCGCACACGATGGAGCGCGAGCGCTACGGCCCGAGCGAGCCAGCGACAGGGAGCGCGGGCCATCCGGCGCAGGATCACCGGACCCCGCCCGATGCGATCGTCACGGAGTTGCGGGTCGCAAGGCAGTCACTGCGCGCATCGGCCGACCGCGCGGCTCGCCTCCGCGCCGCGGTGTTGCCACGTTCACTCGGCCGGTCCGACTGACTTGTCGATCAGCATCGTGACCTCGTCGCAGCCCAGCGCGGCTTACGGTGTGCAGGCGACGCAGCGTTCGCGGAACGGGCGCACTTCGAGCTGCCCCGGCGGAATCCGCGCGCCGCACTCTGCGCAGACCCCGTAGGTACCGTCGTCGTGTCGGCGCAGCGCTGTCTCAACCCGGCGAGCGTCGTCGTGCGCCGATTCGAGCAGGCCGGCGAGCAATGACCACCGCGCCGAGAGCGGCTCCCCATCAGGGTCGTGTTCGTCGTCATCGACAGACCCACGGCGGGCCCGCGTCAAGGCGTCGAGGTCGGTGTCGAGCTTCGTCACACGCTCAGCGATGCGCGCTCGCTCCGCGACGAGCAGCTTTCGAATGTCTTCGGGCGCAATCATGGTGCTCCGACTGTACGCGCTCTCACTCACGCAAGGAAGCAGTGTACGGGCACCGGGGCGCATGCCCGGCCTGAACCAACCATTCTCATCTGGGATTGGTGTCAAAAAGTGCTGTGCCACCCTCGACTCCACGTGAAAAACGTACACATAGTGACCCCATTTCGGGGAGGCGCGGAGAAGGATGGGGAAAACAGCCTGAGGCCCAGAAATCGCAGGGATGTAGAAACGACGAAGGCCCGGAACCTCGCTGATTTTTCAGCGGAATTCCGGGCCATATCGTCGGGATGACAGGATTTGAACCTGCGACCCCGTCGTCCCGAACGACGTGCGCTACCAAGCTGCGCCACATCCCGATTGCGTTTTTCACGCAAGGAATACTCTAGCGCTTCCCTCGGCAAACACGAAAACGAGGCGGTTCGGTCGTGTCGCGCGGGCGAGCCGCGAGTGGCCGCCGAGCCGTGGCTGGCAACCGAGCCGTGTGCGGCGCCTACACGCGCAGCGACGCGAGCAACGCGTCGACCGCCCCCACCCACTCGCCGCGCAGCGTGAGCGTACCCGCTGGGTCTCCCCCGGCGTCGAGGGCGACAACGTGGTACACCGCGAGGGTCGCGAACTCGGTCTCGGCGATGCTCACGGCACCCTCAGTCGTCAACCGCACGGCGGCGAGCTCGGGGCCCGCTCCGTCGTCGTTTCCTGTACCGCGCACACGTACGGTGGGCTCGCGCTCCGCGGTCGCGCCGTCTGCGTCCTGCGTGTACTCCCGGCTCCCTGTTTCGCCCCGCACGATCGCTGCACCGAGCACCGCGCGGAACACCGGGTCGCCGATCGCCGCGTACACCCACCTGGTGCCGAGCACCCCGTGCTCCGTGGTGCCGACGAGAAACTCTTCAGCGTCGTCGAGCGGTGCGCCGCGGTAGCTCAGCGCCAGGTGGTACGCCGTCTCGTCGCCCGCGGTGAACACGTGCCCCTCGAGACCGACCTCGCCCTCGGGGTCGTCGAATCGGTAGGCGCCAACCGGCTCCAGCTGCGCAGCATCGCCCCCGAACCAAGGCTGCGACGGCAGCCAGGCCGCAAGCAATTCGTACTTCGACGGGCTCAGAGTGGTGCGGTGAATGATCGACATGGCCCGATCCTACGCCCGCTCACCAGGCCGACGCTCCGAAGCCGCGTCACCCGCCCCAGGCCCCCGCAGAAACGCCGCAGGCCCCGAGCCGCGCGCTGCGCGATCCGGGGCCTGCGGGTGAACGAAAAACGTTACTTCTGGTTCTTCTGACGCGATGCCGAGCGTGCGCGCAGGCTCGCGGCGAGCTCGACCTTGCGGATGCGCACGATCTCGGGGGTGACCTCGACGCACTCGTCTTCGCGGGCGAACTCGAGGCACTCCTCAAGGGTGAGCTTGCGCGGGGGCGTCATCGACTCGAAGGAATCAGCCGATGCCGAACGCATGTTCGTCAGCTTCTTCTCCTTGGTGATGTTCACGTCCATGTCTTCGGAGCGCGAGTTCTCACCGATGACCATGCCCTCGTAGACCTCTTCGGTCGGAGCGACGAAGAAGCTCATGCGCTCCTGCAGGTTGATCATCGCGAAGGGCGTGACGACACCCGAGCGGTCGGAGACGATCGAGCCGTTGTTGCGGGTCGTGATGACGCCCGCCCACTCGTCGTAGCCGTGCGAGATCGCGTTTGCGATGCCGGTGCCGCGGGTGATGGTCATGAACTCCGAGCGGAAGCCGATGAGGCCGCGCGACGGCACGATGAACTCCATGCGCACCCAGCCGGTGCCGTTGTTCACCATGTTCTCCATGCGCCCCTTGCGCGCTGCGAGCAGCTGCGTGATCGCACCGAGGTGCTCTTCGGGGGTGTCGATGGTGAGGTGCTCGAACGGCTCGTGCTTCTTGCCGTTGACCTCCTTGGTGACCACCTGGGGCTTGCCGACGGTGAGTTCGAAGCCCTCGCGGCGCATGTTCTCGACGAGGATGGCGAGAGCCAGCTCGCCGCGGCCCTGCACCTCCCACGCGTCGGGGCGGCCCACGTCGAGCACGCGCAGCGACACGTTACCGATGAGCTCGCGATCGAGGCGGTCTTTGATCATGCGGGCGGTGAGCTTGTGGCCCTTCACCTTGCCGACGAGCGGCGAGGTGTTCGCACCGATGGTCATCGAGATGGCGGGATCATCAACCGTGATGGTCGGCAGCGGCCGCACATCTTCGGCGTCGGCGATGGTCTCACCGATGGTGATGTTCTCGATACCCGCGATGGCGACGATATCGCCGGGGCCCGCCTTCTCGGCCGGGTAGCGGGTGAGCGCCTTGGTGAGCATGAGCTCGGTGACGCGCACGTTCTGCACGGTGCCGTCGTGCTGCACCCAGGCGACGGTTTCGCCCTTCTTGATCCAGCCGTGGTGCACGCGCAGCAGCGCGATACGACCGAGGAACGGCGACGAATCGAGGTTCGTCACGTGCGCCTGCAGCGGGAAGTCGGTGTCGTACTGCGGAGCCGGCACGCGCTCGAGGATGGTCTGGAAGAGAGGCTCCAGATCCGGGTTGTTCGGCAGCTCGCCATCGACGGGGCGATCGTGCGACGCGGCGCCGGCGCGACCCGAGAGGTAGACGGTCGGCACGTTGAGCACGGCGTCGACGTCGATGTCAGGGTGATCTTCCGACAGGTCCGATGCGAGGCCGAGCAGCAGATCCTGCGCCTCGCCCTCGACCTCTTCGATGCGCGAGTCGGGGCGGTCGGTCTTGTTGACCGCGAGAATCACGGGGAGCTTCGACTCGAGCGCCTTGCGCAGCACGAAGCGGGTCTGGGGCAGCGGACCCTCAGAAGCATCGACGAGCAGCACGACGCCGTCGACCATCGACAGTGCGCGCTCGACCTCGCCGCCGAAGTCGGCGTGACCCGGCGTATCGACCACGTTGATGACGATGGGGGTGCCGTTGGCGTGCGCACCCTCATAGGTGATGGCCGTGTTCTTGGCCAGAATGGTGATGCCCTTTTCGCGCTCGAGATCGTTCGAGTCCATGACTCGATCGTCGACGTCGGCGTGCGCGTCGAAGGAGTTGGTCTGACGCAGCATGGCATCGACGAGCGTGGTCTTGCCGTGGTCGACGTGTGCGACGATGGCAACGTTGCGGAGGTCTTCGCGAGTGGCGAGAGCCATAAAGGTGGAGTCCTAACGAGACGAGGTTGTGTCGGCACGGCGGGATGCCGGCCACGGAGCGGGTTCACCCCGCGGTGGCACCGAAAAACGCCGACGCACTATTTTAGCGGATCAACCGGCGTGTTCACGCCGAATCGCGCGCGGGGTGGGAGGACTGCTCCCGAACCCCGCGCGCGACGGCTATGTGCGCCCCTTTCTCAGCTGGCGCGCAGCGCCCGCGAGGCCTCTCGTCGCTTCGCTTGCTCGGCCGGATCCGGTACCGGAATCGCGGCCAGCAGTTCGCGGGTGTAGGCGTTGGTGGGGCGGCCCAGCACCTGCGCGGTGCTGCCCTGCTCCATGATGCGTCCCTGCTGCAGCACGATGATGCGGTCGGACACCGCATCGATGACCGCGAGGTCGTGGCTGATGAACAGCGACGCGAACCCGAGCTCCGCCTGCAGCTGCACGAAGAGCTCGAGCACCGTCGCCTGCACCGACACGTCGAGTGCGCTCGTCGGCTCGTCGGCAATGAGCAGCTTCGGGTCGAGCGCGAGCGCACGCGCCAGCGAGGCGCGCTGGCGCTGACCGCCCGACAGCTCGTGCGGGAAGCGGTCTCCGAACGTCGCGGGTAGACGCACCGCATCGAGCAGCTCGTTCACTCGCGCCCGAGCCGCAGCGGGGCTGCTCGCGCGACCGTGCACGATGAGGGGCTCCGCGATGCACTCGGAGATCGAGAGCAGCGGATTGAAGCTGGTCGCCGGGTCTTGGAACACGAAGCCGATATCGGGCCGCAACGGGGCGAGCGAGCGCGGCTTCGCGTCGCGCATCTCGTGCCCGAGCACGCGCAGCGACCCGTCGACGACCTTGGTCAGGCCCACGACGGCGCGTCCGATCGTCGTCTTGCCCGATCCGGACTCGCCCACGAGCCCCACGACCTCGCCCGGAGCGACTGAGAAGTCGACCCCGTGCACGGCGACGGTCGCCCCGCGGCCGAAGCGCGACGGGTACCCGATCTGCGCGCCCTCGGCGACGATGACGTGGCCCGTCGTTTCGCGCGGCGTCTCAGCGTCGCCCGGCTCTGGCCGTGGCTGTGTGCGCGACTTGCCGTGACCGACGTGCGGCACCGCGGCCAACAGATCGCGGGTGTACTGCTCGCGCGGTGACGCAAACAGTTCGGCGACCGGCGCCTCCTCGACGATGTCGCCCTGGTACATGACCACAACGCGATCGGCGAGGTCGGCGACGACACCCATGTTGTGGGTGATGAGCACGATCGTCGCCCCGAACTCGTCGCGGCAGACGCGCAGCAAGTCGAGGATCTCGGCCTGCACCGTCACATCGAGCGCGGTCGTCGGCTCGTCGGCGACGATCAGCCCCGCGTTCAGCACCAGTGCCATCGCGATGACGATGCGCTGCTTCTGACCACCCGAGAACTGGTGCGGGTACTCGTCGACGCGGCGCTCAGGGTCGGGAATGCCGACGCGACGCAGAATGTCGATCGCCTCGGCTCGCGCCTCTTTCTTGCCGATCTGTCGGTGCGCACGGAGGCCCTCGGTGATCTGCCACCCGACGGGGTACACCGGGTTCAGCGCCGTCGACGGCTCCTGGAACACCATCGCCGCGTCGTCGCCGCGCATTGCGCGCAGCTCCGCGTGGCTCGCGCGTACGACGTCGATCTCGGCGCCGCTGCGTGAGCGCACGATCAGTGCACCCTCAAGCGTCGCAGTCTCGGGGAGCAGGCCGAGCAGCGCGTTCGCGGTGACGGTCTTGCCCGATCCCGACTCGCCCACGATCGCGAGCACCTCGCCCGCGTTCGCGGCGATCGAAATGCCCTTCACGGCCTCGACCGGGGCGCCATCCGTGGCGAACGTGACCCGCAGGTCGGTGATTTCTGCGATGCGGTTCATCGGGCCACCCCCTTCAGTCGACGCCGCTGTCGCAGGCGCGGATCGGACAGATCGTTGAGGCTTTCACCGACGAGCGTGATGCCGAGCACCACGAGCACGATGGCGAGGCCGGGGAAGACGCTCGTCCACCAGATGCCGCTCGTCACGTCGGCGACCGAACGGTTGAGGTCGTACCCCCACTCGGCCGCCGAGGTGGCCTCGATGCCGAAGCCGAGGAAGCCGAGACCCGCGAGGGTCAGCAGCGCCTCCGACGCGTTGAGCGTGACGACGACGGGCAGCGAGCGCACCGAGTTGCGGAGCACGTGGCGCACGAGAATGCGCCCGGTCGGCACGCCGATGACCCGTGCGGCCTCGACGAACGGCTCGGAGCGCACCCGCACCACCTCGGCGCGAATCACGCGGAAGTATTGCGGCACGAACACCACCGTGATCGAGATCGCGGTCGCCGCGATGCCGCCGAACAGCGTCGACTGGCCTCGGCTGATCACGATCGACATCACGATCGCGAGCAGCAGCGACGGGAACGCGTAGATCGCGTCGGAGAGCACGACGAGCACGCGATCGAGCCAGCCGCCGAAGTAGCCGGAGACGAGCCCGAGCGCGATACCGATGAAGATCGAGCACAGGATCGCGGCGGCGATGACGAAGAGCGCCGTCTGAGCGCCCCAGATCACTCGAGACAGCACGTCGAACCCCGACACCGTGGTGCCGAGCAGGTTGGTCGCGTTCGGGGCTTGCTGGGTACCGAAGGCGACGCCGTCGATCGATTGCTGTGCCCAACCGTAGGGCGCGATCAGCGGCGCCAGCAGCGCGAGCAGCACGAAAACCACCGTGAGCGCGAGCCCCGTGATCAGCATGCCGCGCTGCAGTCCCACACTCTGACGCAGATGGGATACGACGGGGAGACGTTCGCGCAGGCGCCGCTTCGGCACCGGCACCGACAGTGCCTCGGTCGTGGGGGTCGGAAGATCTCGCATGGACATGATCAGTACCTCACCCTCGGGTCGACGGCCGCAGCGACGAGGTCCACGATGAAGTTCGTGACCGCGACAATGACGGCGATCATGACAACGATGCCCTGCACCGCCACGAAGTCACGAGCCTTCAGATACTCGGCGAGCATGAAGCCGAGCCCCTTCCACTCGAATGTCGTCTCGGTCAGCACCGCACCGGCGAGCAGCATCGCGACCTGCATGCCCATGACGGTGATGATCGGAATGAGCGCGGGTCGGAACGCGTGCTTGGTGAGCAGACGGTACTCGCTCACACCGCGCGACCGGCCGCTGGTGACGTACTGCTGCCCGAAGGTGCCAATCACGTTCGTGCGGATGAGGCGCAGGAAGACGCCGGCGGTGAGCAGACCGAGCGCGATGGCGGGCAGAATCGCGTGCTGCAGCACATCACCGATGAGTGCCGGATCGCCCAAACGAATCGCATCGAGCAGATAGATGCCCGTCGGCGAATCGACCCCGCCCATCACGAGTTCGGTGCGCGTGCCCGCGCGCCCGGCCACGGGGAGCACCCCGAGCCACACGGAGAACACGAGTTTCAGCAGCAGCCCGACGAAGAAGATCGGGGTCGCATACGCCAGAATCGCCATAATGCGCAGCACCGCGTCTTGCCAGCGGTCGCGGCGGTAGGCAGCGATGAGGCCGAGCGGAATGCTGATGACGAACGCGACGATGAGCGCGTAGAAGGCGAGTTCGAGCGTGGCCGAGCCGTACTGCAGCAGGATCTCGATCACGGGGCGGTGATCGGTGATCGTGGTGCCGAAATCACCGCGGAAGATACCGCCCAGGTAGTCGAGGTACTGCACGATCAGTGGCCGGTCGTACCCGGCCTCGTGTACACGCGCCGCGAGCTGGTCGGCGGGCAGCCGGCCGCCGAGCGCCGCCGTGATCGGGTCGCCGGTGAGGCGCATGAGGAAGAAGACGACGGTGACGAGAATGAACACCGTGGGGATGATGAGGAGGAGCCGGATGAGCACGTAGCGCCCGAGCCCTCCCCCGGTCGGAGCGCGTCGCGCCGCGACGACAGATGCGGGAGCAGTCATGAGTGAAGCCTGTTCGCGTCGATCACGGCAACGGGCCCCAACCCGAGGGTGGAGCCCGCTGCCCTGACGATCGCTACTTGGTGATGGGGGCGTACCGGAACTTGAACGACGCGTCGAGGGTCGTGCCCTCGACCGAAGTGCCCGTGTAGGCCACCTGCTTGCCCTGGAGCAGCGGCAGCGTCGACAGATCGTTCGCGACGAGCTCCTGGATCTTGCCCAGATCCTCAAGACGCTTGGCCTGGTCGGTCTCGGTCTGCTGCTCGACGATCAGGTCGTTGACCTCGGCATTGTCGTAGTGGTTGCCGAGGAAGTTCTCCTTGAGGAAGAACGGCGACAGGTAGTTGTCGGCATCCGAGTAGTCGGGGAACCAGCCGAGCTGGTACGCCGGGTACACGTCTGCGGTGCGATCCTTGCTGTACTGCACCCACTCGGTCTGCTGCAGGTTGACCGCGAAAAGGCCGTCCTGCTCCAGCTGCGTCTTCACCTGTGCGTACTCGTCACCCGACGACGGGCCGTAGTGGTCGCCGTTGTACTGCAGGCTGAGCTGCACCGGCGTCTCGACACCCGCATCGGCGAGTGCCTTCTTCGCCTTCTCGACGTCGGGGCCGCCGTCGCCGTCACCGTAGAGCTCCTTCAGCGGCTCGGTCGCACCGGGCAGCCCCTCGGGCACGAACGAGTACAGCGGGCTGTACGTGTCCTTGTAGACGTCCTTCGCGATCGCCGCGCGATCGACAAGGTCGGCCGCGGCCTGGCGCACAGCCTGGGCTTTCGCCGGGTCGGCGTCGGCCGTCGTCGCGCCGTACGGCATCGTGTTGAAGTTGAAGACGATGTAGCGGGTTTCGCCGCCGGGGCCCTCGACGAGCTTCACCTTGTCGTTCTTCGCGAGTTCGTCGTTGTCGGTGGCCGACAACGAGCGGAAGGCCACATCGATCGCGCCGCCCGCGATGTCGAGCTTCAAGTTCGACGCGTCGGCGTAGTACTTCACGTTCACGCCGTCGTTCTCGGCTGCACCGAGATTGCCCTGATAGCCGTCGTAGGGCGCGTAGGCGATGAGCTCGTTGAGCTTGTACGAGGTGATCTCGTACTGGCCGGCGAACGCCTTGCCCTTCACGATGTCGTCGTCGCTCGTGACCGAGTCGGCCGAGAACACGTCCTCGTCGACGATCGGGGCGGCGGGGCTCGAGAGAATCAGCGGCCAGACTTGGTCGTCGCCGTTCTTCAGCGTGAACACCACGGTCGTGTCATCAGGCGCCTCGACCTTGTCGAGGTTGCCGAGCAGCGATGCGGGGCCGTTCGGGTCGTTGATCGCGACCTGGCGATCGAACGAGAACTTGACGTCGCTCGACGTGAGGTCGTTGCCGTTCGCGAACTTCAGCCCCGACTTGAGCTTCACCGTGTATTCGGTGGGCGAGGTGAACTCGGCCGACTCAGCAATATCGGGGGTGACCTCCGCGGTGCCGTACACACTGTTGAGCAGGAACGGGTAGACCTGGTTCATGACCGCGAACGAGCCGTTGTCGTACGAGCCCGCCGGGTCGAGCGAGGTGACCTTATCAGTCGTACCGACGGTGATCTCGCCACCGCCCCCACCGCTGTCGCCACCGGAACCGCCGGTCGTGCTGCTGGTGGCGCAACCGGTGAACAGCAGTGCTGCGCCCATCAGAGCGGCCGCAGACATCATCGTCTTCTTCAATGCTTTCCCTCTCACTCACCGGGCAGTGCGCATCACGTCGGTGTGGATGCTCCCGGTTTCGTACTCCGCAGCCTAGCGACGCGTCATCACGAAGCAGTAACGGAACGGTAAATCTGTCTGGCAGGTCGCACTGGACCCCTCAACACTCTGTATTGAGGGGTCCGCAAAGTAGCGCTCTCAGACGATGCGCGCGCCCGCCCGCCACACGGCATCGACGAGCGGCATCCCCGGCCGGTACGCGAGGTGCGTCACCGACGGCGCGGCGAGCATCTGCAGGTCGGCGCGCGCGCCGGGTCGCACCATGCCGACGGCCCCCTGGGCCACCCCGGCAGCGTCGTGCCACCCATCGCGTTCCATGCCCAGCGCCAACGCACCGCCGAGTGTCGCCGCCCGCACGGCCTCCTGGATCGTCAGCCGCATCTGCAGCACCGCCGTGGCGACACAGAACGCCATCGAGCTCGTGTACGACGTGCCCGGGTTCGCGTTCGAGGCGATCGCGACCACTGCACCGGCATCGAGCAGTTCACGCGCGGGAGCCAGCGGCATGCGCGTCGAGAGATCACAGGCGGGCAGCACCGTCGCGACCGTGCCGCGGCGACCGACGCCACCGCGCCAATCACCCCACGAACCGGCGAGCGCCGCGACGTCGCCCTCGCTCAGAAAGCCGAGGTGATCGACGCTCAGCGATCCCGCATCGACCGCAACGCGCACCCCCGGGCCGTGGCCCAACTGATTGCCGTGCACGCGCGTCGCGAGGCCGGCTCGGCCGGCGGCGTCGAGTACGCGACGACTTGCCGCCTCATCGAAGGCGCCGGTCTCGCAGAACACGTCGACCGCACTGACGTGCGGGGCCACGGCTTCGAGCATCGGTCCCGTCACGAGATCGAGGTACGATTCCGGATCCGATCCGGCGGGAACCACGTGCGCCCCCAGAAAAGTGACCGCGTCGACGTGGCGCCCCGCAATCTGCGCCGAGCGCACCTCGTCGGCGACGGTCAACCCATACCCGGTCTTCGTCTCCATCGTCGTGGTGCCGCCCTGCCGCGCCTCCGCGACGAGCCGTTCGAGGTTCGCCTCGAGCTCGGCGTCCGACGCCGCACGCGTCGCCGAGACCGTCACGTTGATGCCGCCGGCCGCGTACGACTCCCCCGCCATTCGGGCCTCGAACTCGGCGGTCCGGTCACCGGCGAACACGAGGTGCGTGTGCGAATCCACCCACCCCGGCAAAACTGCGCGACCGGCGGCGTCGAGGCGCTCGTCGGCTGACGGCGCCTGCGACGACGGCCCGACCCACGCGACGCGATCCTGCTCGACCACCACCGCCGCATCGCGCATGCGACCGCCATGGGCATCGTCGTTCGTCGTCAGCTCGCCGATGTTGTCGATGAGCAGGCTGCGCGTCACGTGAGTCATCGGATCACCAGGCCGTATCGGTGTTGCGAATCACGGGTGCCACCGGAACACGGACCCCGCGCTCCTGCGCCACGTCGACCGCACGCTGGTAACCGGCATCGACGTGACGTATCACGCCCATGCCCGGGTCGTTCGTGAGCAGACGCTGCAGCTTCTCCGCAGCCAGCGGGGTGCCATCAGCAACCGATACCTGCCCCGAGTGCTGCGAACGGCCGATTCCGACCCCGCCGCCGTGATGCAGCGACACCCACGTCGCCCCCGACGACGCCGCGGTCAGCGCGTTGAGCAGCGGCCAGTCGGAGATCGCGTCAGAACCGTCAGCCATCGCCTCGGTCTCACGATACGGCGACGCCACCGACCCCGAATCGAGGTGGTCGCGACCGATGACGATCGGTGCCGACAACTTGCCCTCCGCGACCAGCTCGTTGAAGCGCACCGCCGCGCGAGCGCGCTCGCCGTACCCGAGCCAGCAGATGCGCGCCGGCAGACCCTCGAACTCGACCCGCTCGGCCGCAGCGTCGAGCCAGTTGTGCAGGTGCGTGTTCTCGGGGAACAGCTCCTTGAGCGCCGCGTCGGTGACGCGGATGTCTTCGGGATCGCCCGACAGCGCGGCCCAGCGGAACGGCCCGAGCCCCTCGCAGAACAGCGGACGAATGTATGCCGGCACGAAACCCGGGAATTCGAACGCACGGTCGTAGCCGCCCTTGCGTGCCTCATCGCGGATGGAATTGCCGTAATCGAAGACCTCGGCACCCGCATCCTGGAACTCGACCATGGCCCGCACGTGCTGGGCCATCGCCGCCTGCGCGTCCGCCGTGAACTGCTCCGGGTCGGCATCGGCCCGCGCGAGCCGCTCGTCGACGTGGTAGCCGATCGGCAGGTACGACAGCGGATCATGCGCCGACGTCTGGTCGGTCACGAGATCGATCACGACCTCGCCTGACTGGTGCCGGCGCAGGATCTCCGGGAACACCTTGGCGGCGTTGCCGACCAGACCCACCGACCAGCCGCGCTGCTCGTCTTTCGCCTGCTGCACCTTCGCCAGCGCCTCATCAAGATCATCGACCACTTCGTCGAGATACCGCTTGCCGACGCGACGCTCCAGGCGGGTGCGATCGACGTCGACGATGAGGCAGGCGCCGTCATTCAGGGTCACGGCGAGCGGCTGCGCGCCGCCCATGCCACCGCAGCCGCCCGTCAGGGTGATCGTGCCCGCGAGCGGCCCCTTGTCTGCGGCAGCGGCGATCCGCCCCTGCCCCTGCAGCTTGCGCCCTGCCGCCGCGAACGTCTCGTACGTGCCCTGCAGAATGCCCTGCGTGCCGATGTAGATCCACGACCCCGCCGTCATCTGGCCGTACATCATCAGCCCCTCGGCTTCGAGCTTGCGGAACTCGGGCCAGGTCGCCCAATCGCCCACGAGGTTCGAGTTCGCGATCAGCACGCGGGGTGCCCACACGTTGGTGCGGAAGACGCCGACCGGCTTGCCCGACTGCACCAGCAGGGTCTCGTCTTCTTCGAGATCGCGCAGCGTATCGACGATCGCATCGAAGGCCTCCCAGCTGCGCGCCGCACGCCCCGTGCCGCCGTAGACGACCAGATCATCGGGGCGCTCGGCGACCTCGGGATCGAGATTGTTCATGAGCATGCGCAGCGGAGCCTCCGTCTGCCAGCTCTTCGCCGAGAGTTCGGTGCCGCGGGGTGATCGGACGGGGCGTGCGCCGGGAAGTGCCATCATTGGACCTTTCGTGTGCAGTCTGCGGGAAATCCGCGTGCCTCTATCCCATCGTGACCGGGAGCCCCCGACAACGCAGCGACGCCCCCGACTGTCCGGCATTCCGGACAATCGGGGGCGTCTGCGTGCGAGAGGTTACGCCTCGAGACCGAGCTCGATATGCGCGCCCGGGATAGCCGCGAGCAAGTTCTTCGTGTACTCCTCGCGAGGGTTCTCGAACACCTCATCGGTGGTGGCCTGCTCCACGATGCGCCCCTGCTGCATCACGCAGACGCGATCCGCGATGAGGCGCACGACCGCAAGATCGTGCGTGATGAACAGATACGTCAACCCGAGGTCGCGCTGCAGTTCGGCGAGCAGATCGAGAATCTGCGCCTGCACCAGCACGTCGAGCGCCGAAACGGCTTCATCGAGCACGAGAATGTCGGGCTTGAGTGCCAGACCACGAGCCACGGCGACGCGCTGACGCTGACCGCCTGAGAGCTCGTTCGGGTACCGCGTCGCCAGTTCGCGCGGCAGCGCGACCTGATCGAGCAGCTCCAGCACGCGCGCCTTGCGGCTCGCCGCATCGCCCACGTTGTGAATCTTGAGCGGCTCCATGATCGTGTTGCCGATGTTATGCAGCGGATCGAGCGACCCGTACGGATCCTGGAACACGGGCTGCAGCGTGCGTCGCAAGCCGAAGAGCTCGCGCGACGACATGCCGCGGGTCTCCTTGCCCGCAATCTTCACCGAGCCCGACGACGGCTGCTCGAGCTGCAGCACCATCTTCGCGATCGTGGACTTGCCCGAACCGGACTCGCCCACCAGGGCCATGGTCTCGCCGCGATTGACCGTGAACGTCGCCCCCGATACGGCGTGGAAGTCTTCCGACCCGAAGTTGCCCTTGCGCAGCTTGTACACCTTGCCGAGATCACTGACCTCGATCATGGCTTCGCCGTGCTTAACCGTCGGCTTCGACTCCTCCGCGAGTGCGGCGAGGTCGAAAGTCGCGGTCGGCGCCGTCGGAAGCGTCGCATCATCGCCAATACGGCGGGATGCAAGGCTCGGAGCCGCCGACACGAGACGCTTCGTGTACGGGTGCTGCGGACGTTCGAGAATTTCGCGGCTCGGGCCCGACTCGACGATGTTGCCCTGATACATGACGATGAGCTTCTCCGCGCGCTCGGCCGCGAGGCCGAGGTCGTGCGTGATGAAGACCACGGCCGTGCCGAGCTCGTTCGTCAGCTTCTGCAGGTGATCGAGTACGACCCGCTGCACCGTGACGTCGAGCGCCGAAGTCGGCTCGTCGGCGATCAGCAACTGCGGGTTCGCCGCGAGGCCGATGCCGATCAGCGCGCGCTGCTTCATACCGCCCGAGAACTGGTGGGGGTACTGCTTCATGCGCTGCTCGGCGTTCTGCAGACCGGCCTGCTCGAGCACCTCGACGGCGCGCGCGCGAACTTCCTTCTTGCCCGAGGCAAGTCCATTCGCACGAATCGCCTCTTCGACCTGGAAGCCGATCGACCACACCGGGTTCAGGTTCGACATCGGATCTTGCGGCACGAGACCGATCTCGCGACCGCGAATCGATTCCATGTCGCGACGGCCGATACCCACCAACTCGCGCCCCTGCCAGGTGACAGAACCGCCGGAGACCTGACCGGTACCCGGGAGCAGATTGATGACGGCGTGCATCGTCGTCGACTTGCCCGAACCGGACTCGCCGACGATCGCAACGGTCTCGCCGGGGTAGACATCGAAACCGATGCCGTGGAGCACCTCGCGGCGCTCCTTCTTCGAGCCGAACTCGACCTTCAGGTCGCGGACGCTCAGGAGTGGCTGCTGCTCGCTCATCGCTGTGCCCTCGCCTTCGGATCGAGCGCATCGCGAACGACCTCGCCCAGCAGCACGAAGCCGAGCACGGTGGTCGCGAGCGCGAGTGACGGCCAGAGAAGCAGCTGCGGATCATTCCGCAGATCTCGCTGTGCCGCGGAGATATCGTTGCCCCAGCTGATGTACTCGGCCGGCGGCAGGCCGACGCCCAGGAACGACAGCACGGCCTCGGCGACGATCGCCGCGGAGAGCGACAGCGTCGTGACGACGAGCAGCGGTGCGATCGAGTTTGGCAGCACGTGGCGAATCAGCGTCTTGAACTTCGAGAGCCCGAGCGCCGTTGATGCCATCACAAAGTCGGCGTTGCGCACTCGCAGAATCTCCGAGCGAAGAATACGCGCGGACACCGGCCACGAGAAGCCGCCGATCGCGAATGCGATCACCAGAGGATTGCGGTACTCCTGGAACACCGTCATGACGATGACCGCCGCGAGGATGTAAGGAATCGAGAAGAAGATGTCGCCGAGACGCGACAGCACGGTATCGACCCAGCCCCCGAAGAAACCGGCCAGCGAGCCCGCGACGATACCGACCACGAACGTGATCAGCACGACGAGGATGCCGACGGACACCGAGGTGGAGGTGCCGTAGATGATGCGCGCGAACACATCCTGACCCTGCGCGGTGAATCCGAGCAGGTGCCCGGCGGTCGGGCCCTCCTTCGACATCGCGAGATCGGCGGCGCGGGGGTCCACCTGCGTGAACCACTGCGGGAACAGCGCGACGGCGAGCACGACGACGATGATGACGGCGGAGATCCAGAACATCGGACGGCCGCGCATATCGCGCCAGGCGTCGAGCCACAGGTTTGACTTCTTCTCGTCGATCTTCACCGCATCGACGGCGGCGACCGGCGTCTCTTCGAACGGAGCGACGAAATGCTCCACGTTCGGTTTCTTCGGATCAGGCATAACGAATCCTCGGGTCGAGTACGGCGTACATCAGGTCGACGACCAGGTTGACGCCGAGGTAGATGAGCACCATGAACGTGACGAAGGAGACGACCAGCGGGTTGTCGCCCTTCAGGATCGCACCGAAGAGTGCGTTGCCGACACCGGGCACGTTGAAGATGCCCTCGGTGACGGTGGCGCCCACCATGAGCACACCGAAGTCGGTGGCCGTGTTGGTGATGGTCGGGATCAGCGAGTTGCGCAGCACGTGCACCGGAATGACGCGGCCGCGGCTCAGGCCCTTGGCGTACGCGGTGCGTACGAAGTCCTGGTTCATCGTGTCAATCACCGACGCTCGCGTGAGCCGCATGCTCGTCGCGTAGAGCGAGAAGCCCAGCACGATCGCGGGAAGCAGCAGGTCTTGCACCGGCGCCCCGGTACCGACGGTCGTGCGGAACCAGCCAAGCTTGATGCCGAGGCCCCACTGCGCGATGAAGGCGATCACGAAGATCGGCACGCTCATGAAGAGCAGACCGATGATCAGGTTGACGTTGTCGAACAGCTTGCCCTTGCGCAGACCCGAGATGAGGCCGACGGTGATCGCGATCGCGAGCTCGATGACGATGGCCATCGCCGCAAGCTTGATCGTCACCGGGAAGGTGCGCTCCAGAATGCTCGAGACCGACTGACCCGACAGGCTGGTACCGAAGTCTCCGATCAGCACGCCCTTGAGGTAGAGCAGGTACTGCACGATGAAAGGCTGATCGAGGTTGTATTGCTCGCGGAGGCGCTCGACAACCGCGGGGTCGGGCGTCTTGTCGCCGAACATGGCGAGGATGGGGTCGCCGGGCATGGCGAAGACCATGAAGTAGATGAGGAAGGTCGTGCCCAGCAGCACTGGGATGACCTGGAGCAGTCGGAAGAGGACGTATCTCAGCATGTGCCGTTCCTCCGAATCTGATTGTTGAACATGTCGCGTATTCTCTCGCAGTTGTGTTGCGATGCAAACTCAGGGAACGTCGATGTTTCCGGTTTACAGGTCTGGGTCCAGGCGGTGCGCGGGTAGCGCTCCGCCCAGCGCGGAGGCCCCGGGCAGTGCGCCCGGGGCCTCCGACTTCGGGGTGGTTAGTTCTTGGTGATCTCGTAGTAGAGCGGCACCGAGTTCCAACCGAACTCGACGTTCTGAACGTTCTCGCCGTAGCCGCCGTTCACGTTCGAGTACCAGAGCGGGAAGGCCGGCAGGTCTTCGAGGAGGATCTCCTGAGCCTGCTGGAACTTCTCGTTCGCCGAAGCGATGTCGGTGTCGACCGAGCCCTCCTGCAGCAGCTTGTCGAACTCGGGGTTCGAGTAGTCACCGTCGTTCGAGGAGGCGTTCGTTGCGTACAACGGCCCGAGGAAGTTGAACAGACCCGGGTAGTCAGCCTGCCAACCGGTGCGGAAGGCGGTCTGGATCGTGCGGTTCGTCACTTCTTCGCGCAGCACGTCGAACTTCGGGTAGGCCTTGCCTGCCGCGTCGATGCCGAGCGTCGATGCGATGCTGTTTGTCGTCGCGTCGACCCAAGCCTGGTGGCCACCGTCCGAGTTGTAAGCGATCTCGAAGGTGCCCGACCACGGCGAGATCGCGTCGGCTTCAGCCCACAGCTTCTTCGCCTCGTCGGGGTTGTAGGCCAGCACGTCTGCGCCCTCGAGCGAGTCGCTCCAGCCGTCGATGACGGGCGAGGTGAAGTCGCTTGCCGGGGTGCGGGTGCCCTCGAAGATCTTGTCCGTGATCTGCTCGCGGTTGATCGACATCGAGATGGCCTGGCGGCGCAGCTTGCCCTCGTCGCCCGAGAAGTGCTCGAGGCGCTCCGGGATGGTGAAGGACTGGAAGATCGCTGCCGGCTGGTTGACCGAGCGGCCGTCGAGATCAGACTCGAAGTTGGCGAGCTGGGTCTCGGGGATCTGGTCGATGACGTCGACGTTGCCGCCGAGGAGGTCGGAGTACGACGCATCCTGCGTGGCGTAGAACTTGATGGTCACGCCACCGTTCTGCGGCACGCGGGGTCCGTTGTAGTCCTCGTTCACGACGAGCTCGATCTGCTCGTCGTGCTGCCACGCGTCATCGCCGGCCAGCTTGTACGGGCCGTTGACGACGGGGTTCTCGCCCTGTGCGTCCATGTCGTCGAATGCCGAGTCGGGCAGCGGGTAGAACGCCGAGTAGCCCAAGCGCAGCGGGAAGTCCGATGCGGCCTTGTTGAGCTTCACCGTGAAGGTAGTGTCATCGACGACCTTGAGGCCCGAGAGCTCAGCGACGTTCTCTTCATAGCTGAAGCCCTCGATGTCCTCGAAGAAGTAGCTGTTGAGCTGAGTGTTCTCGGCGTTGGCGCCGTAGTTCCACGCCTTGACGAAATTCTCCGCCTTGACGGGCGTGCCATCGGTGAAGGTCGCGTCGTCGCGAATCTTGATGGTGTAGTTCGTCGCGTCATCGCTCTCGATGGACTCGGCGATATCGTTGTGCGCCGCGCCCTCTGCGTCGTAGTAGACCAGACCTGCGAAGATCAGGTCGAGGATCTTGCCACCGCCGACCTCATTGGTGTTGGTGGCGATCAACGGGTTCTGCGGCTCCGAGCCGTTCGTCGTGATGATGGCCGCGCTGTCTGCTTCGCCGCCGCCGCTGTTTCCGCCGCTCGACGAGCAGCCGGACAGCGCCAGGGCGCCTGCGGCGGCCAGGGCGATGAGCCCGTAACCGATCCGTGATCGCTTCACTGGTTTCCTCCTTGAAAGTGTCTGCCGGATGACCACGAATGTCTCTATTCACGGACGTCCAACAGAATCGATGGTCGTTCACAGCCTAGCGACCTGTCAGACCGGATGCGCACAAATCGACAGAGCGTAACGCCTTCGTAACCGATTTCTGTAGGAGTTCGCTCACCGATTTCCATTCGAAAGTCTTCGAACTGTGCGCTCCCAACATTCGTCTCGCGAGGTCGCAGTACGCTGTGGCCATGCCAGCTTCTGCATCTCGCACCCGGTTGCGCTGGGAGATCGCGATTGTGCTCGCGCTCTCGTTCGGAGCATCCGCGGTCTACGCGATTGTCTCCATTACCGAGCGGCTCACCCGAGACACGGCACTGTCAACGCAGACGGCGACGATCAATCGATCACTGTCGGATCGCCCGGTCTTCGATCTCGTCTACCAGTTGCTGCAGTTCGCGTTCGGGCTCGCCCCAATCGCGCTCGTCGTGTTCCTGCTGTGGTCGTATCGCACCCCGCACCTGTCACGACTCGGGTTCGGACGCGTTCCCGGCGCTGCCCGCGGGTGGTGGGCGCGGGAGGTCGGCGGCGGGTTCGTCCTCGCGGCACTCATCGGGATTCCGGGGATCGCGTTCTACCTGTTCGCGAAGCAGATCGGCATCAATGCGACCGTTGTTCCCACCGCACTCGACGCCGCCTGGTGGACCGTTCCGGTGCTCGTGCTGCAGGCACTTCGCGCCGCACTCGGCGAAGAACTCATCGTCGTCGCCTACCTCTTCGATCGACTGCGGCGATTGGGGTGGGGTCCTTGGGCGACGATCGTCGCCAGTGCGCTGCTCCGCGGCAGCTATCACCTGTACCAGGGCTTCGGCGGCTTCATCGGCAACGTCGTAATGGGGGTGGTCTTCGGCTGGGCCTACCAGCGCTGGGGTCGATCACTCCCGCTGATCGTCGCCCACTGGATTCTCGATATCGTCAGTTTCGCGGGGTATCCGCTCGCCGTGCTGCTCGCGCCAGGCTTGTTCGCCGCGCCAGCAGGAGGCTGACGCGGCGACTGCTGGCGCTACGCGGTGACTTTGATGGTCTTCACGAACGCGTCGGTCAGACCCCAGATTTCGTCATAGACCTCGGGTGCCGCCGCGCACTTCTCCGCGGGCTTCATCAGCGTGAAGGTGCCATCGGCTCCGCGCGTTGCGCCCCATTGTGTGCGCATCGCGGCGCACGACTCCGGCAGTGACGCGATGAGGGGGCTTTCCAGCAGCTGCAGGTTCTCGCCCTCGATGTAGTACTGGGTGCGGCCGAACTTCTGGCTCAGATCTGACGTCGCGTTCCACTGGGTGATCTGGAGTTGAGACGTCGGCCCAACCTCGACATCGGGAACCGCGTTCGGGTCATCCGCGTCGTCGCCGTCGGCGTCGGCCTGTGCATCGGCCGCATCGTCTTCGTCTGGCGCCGACGGAGTCGGGGTGGCGCTCGGCGTCGACGACGGTGAGCTGCTCGGCTTCGGGGATTCGGAGGCCTGCCCTCCGCGCGCGATGTTGACCAACACGATGCAGACGATGATCGCGACGACGGCGACGACGCCGACGACAATCCAAGGCAGCGCTCGCGGAGCTTCGCCGCTCTGCGAGCGTGCGGCGCGTGGTTCAGTGGACAATTGCGCCGTGCGCACGCGTTCCGCCTGCTCGTACGAGAGGCGCTGGCGCGCGGGAACCGGCTGCGGCTCAGTCGGAGGCTCTGCAGAGTCCGCCGGGCCGAAGAGTTCCTCGAATGGGTCTTTACTCACGCCGACAGCCTAACCACGTCCGCCGGAAAGATCGGTGTCAACCCGCGGTTGGCCGCTCCCCCATCGCTGCTGCGAGCGCTGCGATGTGGTCGACATCGGTGCCGCAGCACCCCCCGAACACGTTCGCCGACGGGGCAGCGTTACGGAGTGCGATCTCAGCTGCGGCGAAGTCTGCTGCTGAATCAGCAGAGTCTGTTCCCGCGCGAGCTGCATTCAGCCGAAAGCCGATCAATCGCTCGAGTTCGGCCGCACCGTGCGCGTGTTCGAGTGCTCGAGCGGCCTCCGCGGGGTGCGCGCAGTTCACCAAAAAGCCGACTGCTCCACCCTCCGTCGCCGCGTCGACCTCGGCGATTGCCGCATCGAGCGTGCTGCCATCGGCGAGCAAGCCATCGGCACCGACGATGAACGACACCGCACCGGGCACACGCGCGGCAAGAGCGGCGCGCACAACCCCGATGCCTTCCACAGCATCGAGGGTGGTCACCGAGGTCACGCGGTCGGCACCCGCCTCCGCGAGTGCGCGCACCTGCGGGGCGTGGTATTCCTCCGCTTCCCCGGCCGTCATGCGCTGCGCGGCCACGTACTCATCGGTCCGCGGCCCGACACAGCCGTTGACGACGATCTCGGGTGCACCGACGGGCGATTCCTCGTCGAGCTCACGCACGAAGGCAACGGCATCCGCGTTGATCCGTGCGAGCGCATCTGCACGGTAGCCGAGCCGTTCGCCCCAGTCGGTGTTCGCGCGCCAGGTGGGGGTGTCGAGCACGAGCGGCAACGCGTGCTGCCTCGCCACTGCGATGAAGGGTGCGTAGTACTCGGTGAGGGCGATCCTGCCCGCCGCTGTATCGAGCAATTCGAATGCCGCGAACTCTCGGAGGTGCTGACCGAGACGATCGGTGAGCGCGGTCTCGATGCCGCCATCGGCGATGGACAAGGTCATGGTGTCTCCTCGGTGCTCGGCGATACTGTGCAGGTTTCACGACGAATCAGCTCGCTGCGCTCGCGGAATGCGGCGACGCGCGCTTCATGGCGACCCATGATGCCGGCATCGCGCAGCGCAATGGTTCCGGGATCGCGCCGGTCAAGACCAGCTTTCCAACGCTCCGAGATGAGCGCCATACGCGTATCGACGGCATCCAGCAGTTCCGCCACGTCGATGCCTCCGTAGGCATCGGCCGCGACTCTCAACCGTCGTGCGGCATCGTGCGTCGGGGTCTCGCGCAACAGCGGAACTCCTGACCAGCAGAGAAAGGCGAGATCATCGATCGGTCGGCCCGGACCGGCCCGGTCCCAATCGATCATGCCTGCGAATGCGCCATCGCTCACGACCCAGTTGTAGAGCCCCGGATCGTTGTGGCAGATGACCTGGTCGTCGCGCAACGGTTGCAGCCCCTGTCGCCACTCGAGAGCACCGGGCCGGAAGCCCTGCACGACATCGTGATACCGACGCAACCACTTCACGGCTGCGGCGAGCGCCGCGTCCGACACCGTCTCACGCTCGGGGTCGAGGGTATCGCCGGGCAGATACTCGAGCACTTCGCGCCCGTCCGCATCCAGGCCGTGTACGCGAGGCACGCCGTCAAGCCCCGCGGCACGCAGATATTCCAGGAGCGCGTGCACAGCCGGGGTCCACGGGCCAGTCGGCCGGTGCACTCGGGTTTCCTGCCCCGGCTCTGATACTCGCCACACGCCGCCGGATCCGCCCGGCAGATGTTCGCTCACCATACCTGCGACGCTACCGCGTTTTGTTGGCGTCCGTGGGTCTGACACGGGCAATACGCGGCCGACGAGTGGGATGCGGATTCAGTCGCCCGTGCGTCGGCGGTCCACGAATGCCTGTGCCATGCCGCTCAAGAGCCGCGCGAGATCCGAGGGCTCGACGTCTTCAGGAGCCACCGATGCAATGACCTGCGACCACCGCGCTCGCAATCGCGCCAGATTCTCGGCGGCGAGCGGCGTCGAGCTCACGAGCACTCCTCGACCATCCGGGTCCGAGCGGCGTCGCCCGACCAACCCTTTCGATTCCAATCCGCGCAGGGCCGTGCTCAGATTTGAACGCTGCAGGCCCAGTTGCGCGGCAAGTGCGCTCGGCGCGCTCTCGCCTTGCCGATCGAGCGTGCCCAGCACGAGCCGTTCGGTCTGCGTCAGTGGAATGTAGTCGTCGTGGGCGTGGCGAAACTCGATCTCTCGCGCCAACGAGAGCACTGCGCTGGCGATATCGGCGAGCGCCTCGGCGTCGGTCTGCGATGCGGCCATGCACATATCGTACGGTGACCCAAAGTGGTTATGTTAAAATAACTATTCGTGTCCACTCCCCCTGCACCAGTACCGCCCGCATTGCCCGTCGGCTCGCCGCAGCGCCCCCCGGCCCTCTCTGGCGGCCTCCTGCTCATCTTGGCGCTGCTGTCTGCCGTGGCACCGTTCGCGACTGACCTGTACCTTCCGTCGTTTCTTGCAATTGGGCGCGAGTTCGAGGCGACCCCGACCGGTGTGCAGCTGACGCTGACCGCGTTCCTCCTCGGAATCGCCGCCGGTCAGCTCGTGTTCGGCCCGCTCTCCGATCGCTTCGGTCGTCGACCGTTGCTCCTCATCGGCGCAGCAGTACTGGTGGCCTCAAGCCTCGGCGCGGTGTGTGCGCCCTCGCTGGGCATGCTCATCGGTGCACGCCTGCTTCAGGGCATGTCGGGTGCGGCAGGCATGGTACTCAGTCGAGCGATCATTTCAGATCTCGCGCGAGGCGCCGCGGTCGCACGCGCAATGAGCCTGATGATGATCGTCACCGGTGTCGCCCCGGTCATCGCACCGCTCGTCGGCGGCCTGTTCGCCGACGCTCTGGGGTGGCGCGGGGTACTCGCAATCGTGCTCGGGATCGCCGCGATCATGCTGGTCGCCGCCATCTTCGGCGTGCGTGAATCTCTGACGCCCGCCCGTCGCGCCGAACTCGCCCAGGCAAAACTAGCACTCGGGTCACCGTTGCGAGATCTACTGTCGCGCCAGTACCTCGGATACACCGTCGCGTTCGCCAGCGCATTCACCGCGATGATGGCGTATATCTCTGCGTCTCCATTCCTGTATCAATCCTTGATCGGTGTCTCGGAGCTGCAATACGGGCTCCTGTTCGGGCTCAACGCGCTCGGCCTGATGGGGGCGAGCGCCATCTCGGCTCGATGGGTGGGGCGCATTGCGCCCCACCGCCTGATCAGCTTCGGTCTCAGCAGCGTCGTGATCGGCTCCGTGGCCGTCGTTTGCTGTGCGATCGCCCCGATCACGCCGTGGAGCATTGCCGCGGCAGTATTCGTGGTGGTCGCTTCGCTCGGGTTCGTGCTCGGCAATTCGACCGCGCTCGCCCTGGGGGCGGTGCCGCGTGCCGCAGGCTCCGCGTCAGCTCTGCTCGGCGCACTGCAGTTCGGTCTTGCCGCGCTCGCCTCACCACTCGTGAGTATTGCGGGCGAACGCACCGCAGTGCCGCTCGGCATCGTCATGACGTGCGCCGCAGCGATCGCAGTGATCGCGTTCCTGATCGCACGGCCGCGCCACTCCCGGGTTCGCCCTGCGTGAAGCGCTGAATGGGAGCCGCCGCTAGGCGCGGTGGATCTGCTCGGCGACGCGGTGCAGTTCGAGCGGCGTCGCCTGAGACGGCGGTTCGCCGTGCATCTGCACGTGCAGTCGCTCCATGCGCGTATCGAGTTCTGCAGCGGTCTCAGCGGCGTGCTTGAGTTCGCGAATGAGGGTGTCGGGCACCTGGCGTGCGTACTTGTAGTAGATCTTATGCTCGAGGCTGGCCCAGAAATCCATGGCGATCGTGCGGAATTGCACTTCGACGGGCACATCCACTCGCCCCGTTGAGAGGTAGACCGGCACCGAGATGATCGTGTGCAGGCTCTTGTACCCGTTGGGTTTCGGCGTCTCGATATAGTCTTCGACCTCGAGCACGGTGATGTCATCTTGCTGAGTCAGCAGATCGAAGAGCTGGTAGACATCGCGAATAAATGCGCACGTGACACGCACTCCTGCGATGTCGTAGATCTCGGTGCGGATGATGTCGAAGTCGGTGCCGATACCGCGTCGCTCCAGTTTTGCGACGAGGCTGTCGACCGACTTCACGCGGCTCGATACGTGCTCGATGGGGTTGTACTCGTGCATGTGCAGAAACTCTTCGCGCAGAATTGCGAGTTTCGTCTCAACCTCTTGCATCGCGAATCGGTACTCGAGGAGGAAGCGCTGCATCTGGTCTCCGAGCGATCGCAACGCGCTCGCCGAGATCGTGATCTCATCGTCTTCGGGTTCCTCGCCGGGGTTCGCATCGAACCCCGGCATTGCCGGAATGCTCATGGCCTCAGGCTACCTCTCGCTCGCGTGCATCGTCTGTGATTGCGCCCCGCATCGTCGGCCCCGCATCGTCGGCCTCGCAGCACTGCGACCGAGGTACGCAGTCCTGTCACCGCACCACTCATCCGAGCCCCGCGACCAGATTGATCACCGTCGCCAGAATGCCCGCTCCGAAGAGATAGGCGAGCAGGGTTTGCGCGATCACGAGGCGCCGAATCTCCGTGCGCTGCACGTCGGTGTCTGACACTTGGTAGGTCATGCCGAGGCCCACCGAGAAATAGGCGAAATCGACGTAGCAGGGGTCGGCTTCTTGATTGAAATCAATGCCCCGCTTCACGGTACCGTCTGCTTCGGTGTCGTAATACTCACGCGCGTAACGCAACAAGTAATCGACGTGAATCAGGGTCCACGACGCCACGATGCTGAGGAGCGCGAGCGCCGCGAGTACCGGCCCGAGCGCCCCTTCGGCGTGCCTCGCCTGCACGATCACCACCGCGACCGCCCCCAGGCTCACGATGCTGCCGATGGTGGCGACGACGCGCGCGACCCTGCGTCCAGGGTCTTCCGCAGTCGCATGGCTGCGGGTCTCAGCTGGCGAGAGACGCCAGACCTGCAGGAGCACGGTGACCGAGCTCACGCCGGCAATGGCACTCCACCCCGCGAGTACACCGGCCGGCACTCCCAGAACCGGCACCGAGGCCACAGCGACGGCTCCGCCCACGACGACCGCAATCGCCCAGCGCAAACGCACCTGCGCGCGCACCGGCAGGCGAGTCATGGCCGGTCAGGCTCCGTCGTGCTCGGCCCGGAAGACATGCACGAGCGCATTGGCATGACCATGCCCCATGCCCTGCTCTTTCAGAAATGCCACCTGTTCCATGTGCTTCTGACCGGCGAATGGTCGCAAGCGTTCCATCCATTCATCGATCGAGTGGCCATACTTGGCCTCGATCGATGGGAAGTAGGATTTGGGGCCCTTGACTGGCTCGGTCATGTCTGCCTCCTGATTCACCGTCACGATTGCACCGTGGTGCGCTCAAGCTAACACGACGGGCCGACATTCGGCGGGCGCTCGACACCGCAGCCTGCGCGGTATCCGTGGCCCCGAGTAGGATCGAGCACGGCCGCAACCACCGAGTCCCGTCAGCCCATGGCGGGAGGATTCAGAGGACACCCGTGACCGAACAGACCAGCACGGCGCACGACGCAAGCGCACCGCGACCGAACTCGCGCGACGAGCGCGGCTTCTTCGGGCATCCCTGGGGTCTGGCGAACCTCGCCGGCGTCGAGATGTGGGAGCGCTTCAGCTTCTACGGCATGCAGGGCCTCCTGGCCTTCTACATCTACTACTCGGTCTCCGAGGGCGGCCTCGGCATGTCGCAGGCCGCCGCGACTTCGATTGTCGGCGCCTATGGCGGGCTCGTCTATCTCTCATCGGTAATCGGCGGGTGGGTCGCCGACCGTGTGCTGGGCGCGGAGAAGACACTGCTCGCTGCAGCGATCATCATCATGTTCGGGCACATCGCGCTCGCCGTGTTCCCCGGGGGCCTCGGCCTCGCCATCGGGCTCGTGAGCGTCGCGCTCGGTTCAGGATCACTGAAGACCACGACCTCGACCGTGCTGGGCGATCTCTACGACCCGAAAGATCTGCGACGCGACGCGGCGTTCTCGATCTACTACATGGGCGTGAACATCGGCGGCTTCGTGGGCCCGCTGCTGACCAGTCTGGTCTGGGGCTGGCAGGGCTTCCATTGGGGCTTCGGTCTCGCTGCCATCGGCATGGCGCTCGGCCTCGTGCAGTATTTGCTGCTGCGCCGGCACACGGTCACCGCGTCGAGTGCCCGACCGACGAACCCGCTGACGCGCCCCGAACGCACGCGCTGGTCGATCATTCTGCTCGCGGCGATCATCGTCATCGTCGGCGCAGCCCTGCTGGGCGCACTGCGCCCCGAGAACCTCTCGGTCATCGTCGTCGGGCTCACGATCGTCACTGCGATCGCTCTCTTCAGCGTCATCGGGTCGAGTCGCCGCGTCACCACTGAGGAGCGCAGTCGCGTCTTCGCCTTCATCCCGCTCTTCATCGCCTCCGCGGTCTTCTGGACGCTGTTCCAGCAGCAGTTCACGGTGTTGGCGATCTACGCCGATCAGCGCCTCGATCGCCATGTATTCGGCTTCGAATTGCCGCCGAGCGTGGTGACCTCGATCAACCCCGTGTTCATCATCATCTTCGCGGGTGTCTTCGCCGCGATGTGGACCAAGCTTGGCGAGCGCCAGCCCAGTACGCCGATCAAGTTCGCGCTCGGCACGATGATCATGGGCCTCGCCTTCCTCGCGTTCCTCCCGTTCTCGGGCGGCGCGAACGGCTCGGTGCCGTTCCTCGCGATCGTGTTGATCCTCTTCCTCTTCACCCTCGCGGAGCTCTGCATCTCGCCGGTTGGTCAGTCGCTTGCAACGAAGCTGTCGCCGCACGCATTCCACTCGCAGATGGTGGCGCTGTACTTCCTGTCGATCGCTCTCGGCTCGGCGGCAGCCGGCGCGCTCTCCGGTTTCTACTCGGCAGACACTGAGGTGCCCTACTTCTTGACGATTGGTCTGGCATCGATTGCGGTCGGCATCGTGCTGGTCGTGGTGCGCAAGCCGGTCCTGCATCTGATGCGCGGGGTGCGCTGACGATTCGAGCCTCTGGTGTCGGTGCTGACGCCCGATACCTCAGTGCACGGAGAACCCACCGTCGACGGGTATCGTCTGCCCGGTGACGTACCGTGAGCCCGCGCCGGCGAGAAACACCGCAGGCGCCGCGAAGTCTTCGGGAACGCCGTTTCGCCCGATGAGCGTGCGCGACGCAAGCGCACGCACTGTCTCGGGGTCGGCCGAGAGCCGGGTGTTCAGGGCGGTCTGCACGAATCCCGGTACGAGCACGTTGGCGGTGACGCCGTGGGCCGACCAGGCTTCGGCTTGGCTCCGTGCGAGCGCCTCGAGCGCAGCCTTTGAGACGCCGTAGGCGCCGCTCGCCGCGAACGGTCGCTGTGCCTGCTGCGAGCTGATGTGGATGAGACGACCGTAGCCGCGCTGCGCCATGCCCGGTGCCAGCGCTTGGCCCAGGATGAACGGGGCATCGAGGTTGACGCGCATCGTCGCATCCCACTCCGTTTCACGGAGTTCCGGGAATGGGGGTCGCAGGTTGATGCCGGCGCAATTCACCAGGATGTCGACGTCGCCGACCTCCTGCGCGAGCGCGTGCGCTCCGGATCGCTCGGACAGGTCGGCTACTGCGCCGACCGCGGATCCGCCACGTTCGGTGATCTGCACCACCGTTTCGTTGATCGCAGATTCGGTGCGCGCCGCGATGACGATCTGCGCGCCGGCGTCTGCGAGTGCGACCGCGATCGCACGGCCGATGCCTGAGCTGCCGCCGGTGACGAGCGCCCGGCGGCCATCGAGCGCGAAGAGATCGTGGAGTGCTGCGTGCGTCATCGTTCCACCCTAACGAGCGCGAGACCCCAGAATGGAAGGGTGATGCTGCACACCGAACGATTGAGCCTGCGCGAGATCCAACCGGCCGACCGCGCGGCGCTTTCGCGCATCTTGCAAGATGATGAAGCGATGCACGCGTACGAGGGCGCGTTCGATGATGCCGGAGTTGATGCATGGCTGACGAGCATGCGGGATCGCTACCGCACCGACGGGTTCGGATTGTGGGCGGTTGATCTGCGGGAGACCGGTGAGATGATCGGTCAGTGCGGAATCACGTGGCAGCAGATCGACGGCGCCCGCGTGCACGAGGTCGGGTATCTCTTCGAACGATCGCACTGGCATCACGGATATGCGACGGAGGCGGCGGTCGCCTGCCGCGACTTCGCATTCTCTGATCTCGACGCCGAGCGTGTCTACGCACAAGTGCGTGACACCAATCTCGCGTCGATGAACGTGGCGATCCGACTGGGAATGACGGTGCGCTCGCGTTTCGTGAAGCACTACCGCGGGGTTGATATGCCGCACCTCGCATTCGCGGTAGACCGCGAAACCGCGTTGCCGCACACCGACACACCGATTCACTCGGCGACGGGCGACCCGACGGCCTCCCCCGCGGCCTCTGCCGCAGTGCGCGCCGCGGACTCGACGCGCTCCGAGTAGTCGCGCCACCACTCGGCATCTCCCGCCGGTAGGTTCGTGGCCGCAGCGCGCATGCCTGCGGCACCGTCGATCTGTTCGCGCAGAATGTCGGCGTGGCCCGCATGACGGTGCGTCTCGGCGATCATGTGAACGAGCAGGCGTCGCACGGTCACACTGGATTCGCTCCACCACGGCACGATGCCGACCGCATCGAGGCCGAGTTCGCGCACCACCGCATCGTCGCTCGCCCAGACCTGTCGATACAGCGCAATGATGTCGGCCCGGCTCTCGGAGGCGGTCGCCCACATGTCCGCGTTCGCGGGAGCATCCTCGGCCATCCAGGGCGTCGATATGCCCCCGTCGCGACCGAGGCATTCGGTGAGGTACCCGTATTCCGTACTCGCGACGTGCTTCACGATGCCGAGCAGATTCGATCCGGTCGCGGTGAGCGGCCGCCGAACGTCGTACTCGCCAACGCCCTCCAGCTTCCAGAGCAGGGCGTCTCGGGCGAGCTGCAGGTAGCGCAGGAGGAGTTCGATCTCGTCATCGCTTGCAGGGCGCGAGGCATTCGGTGCTGAGTCCATGTCGTCAGCGTAATCGGCACGACCGACATTGACACCGGCCGGCACGCTTGCGGTCGCCCAGGCCCCTGCGGGCACCCTCGCGACGAGCACCCTCGCTACGCTGATGTGCATGGTGAGCGGGTCACGATCGATACGGCAGCGGGCACGACGCAGCCTGGTCGGCGCCCTGCTCGGCGCCTCAATGCTGCTGCTCGCCGCCTGCAGCGGCGACTCGGTGCGCGGGGATTTTGCGCGAACATTCGGTGATGATCCGGCCGTCGCCGGGTTCGAGCTCTCGACCGCCGATAACCAAGCGTTCACCGGCGGGCTCAGTGCCGACGTCGACGTGCGTCCAGATGCTTCCGATGATGCGTTCCGGTCGCTGGTGACTCAACTCAGCGCTTTCGCAGCAGAGCGGTCGGGCACCGAGGTGCACATCACGGTGCACACCCCATCCATCAGCCTGCCCGTCGTCGCATCAGCAACGACGACTGCGGCCATCACCGACGCGGCGCATGATCTGCTGACCGTTCCGGGCGTCGAGTCAGTCGAGCTCGTCGCCGCCAATGATGCGGAGCGCATCTCCGCGGTGACGCTCGACCTCAGTCTTCCTTCCCCGACCGATTTCACCGCCGCGTTCGCGCTGGCGCGTGAGGTTCCGGATCGCCTGGCCGAAATCGCCATCGCGTCGGGGCCGCACATCACGCTGCGCGATCCCGCAGCCTACTTCACCGTGCAGGGCCCTCCGGGATCGTGGTGGTCGAACGCGGAGGCGACACTGCTCGGCCTCACGGACTCCGCCCCAGTGGCCGCAGTGACTGGCGTGCGAGCTTCGCCTGACGGCATCGTCATCACGCTCGACGATGAGTTCGAGGTGGCCGCCGCCACGGCGCGCCTCGCCAAGCAGGCATTGACGAGCGACTACCCCGTGGCATTCGCCAGCCCGCTGGTGTCGCTCGGTGCTGAGGCGACCGGTGCGCCCGCCCGTGCATTGCTCGGTGGGCTTGAAGACGCCGACCGCGCGCTGATCGAGTCGATATGGACCGATGATGCAGGCGCGACGTTCAGCGCGGCGTCGCCAGCCGACGCGGAAGCCCTCGCGTCCGCGATCTCTGCGCAGCCCGAGTCCGCAGACTTCGCGTCGCTGACGATCGTCGTCGGAGCGCCCGACGACCCCGAACTCAGCGTCACCGCTGAACCGTCGCAGCTGGGGGCGGTCACTGCCCAAGCGAGCACAGTGCTCGATTCCCCTGACATCACGGCAGTCACCGTGTCTCCAAGAAAGGTGACCGTCACCGCTCCGCAGAACTCAAGCATCGATGCGTTGGAGGCGCGACTGGTCACGCTCGAAGGGCTCGCGCAACCGGGAGCACGGCTCTGCGCCGAGCGGCCGGACGGCACCGCCGAGTGCGGCTACGCACCGCGCTAGCGGTGCATCAGCTCAGACGTTGAACCGCCACTCGCAGACATCGCCGTCTTGCATGACGTACTCCTTGCCCTCCATGCGGGCCTTGCCCTTGGCGCGAGCCTCGGCGACCGAACCGGCCTCGACGAGATCTTCGAACGAGATGATCTCGCCCTTGATGAAGCCCTTTTCGAAGTCGGTGTGGATCGCGCCGGCCGCCTGCGGCGCCGTGGCGCCCTGCTTGATGGTCCAGGCGCGCGCCTCCTTGGGGCCCGCGGTCAAGTAGGTCTGCAGGCCCAGGGTTTCGAAGCCGATGCGCGCGAGCTGGTCGAGCCCGCTTTCCTCCTGGCCGATGGACGCGAGCAGTTCCGCGGCATCTTCGGCGTCGAGTTCGATGAGTTCGCTTTCGATCTTCGCGTCCAGGAAGATCGCCTGGGCCGGTGCCACCAGGGCGGCGAGCTCGTCGAGCTTCGCGCGATCCTGCAGCACAGTCTCGTCGACGTTGAACACGTACAGAAATGGCTTCGCCGTCAGCAGCCCGAGCTCCTTGATCGGCTCGAGATCGATCTTCGACTGCGAGAGCACCTGGCCGTCGTTCAGCGCGGCCTGCGCGGCCTTCGCTGCATCGACGACGGACGCGTCGATCTTCTTGTTCTTCAGCTCTTTCTCGTAGCGCACGAGCGCCTTGTCGATCGTCTGCAAGTCGGCGATGATCAGCTCGGTGTTGATCGTCTCCATGTCGCTGGCCGGGTTGACGGCACCGTCGACGTGGATGACGTCGGGGTCTGAGAATCCGCGCACGACCTGTGCGATCGCGTCAGCCTCGCGGATGTTCGCGAGGAACTGGTTACCCAACCCTTCACCCTCGCTGGCACCGCGCACGATGCCGGCGATATCGACGAAGCTGACCGGTGCGGGCAGAATGCGCTCCGAGCCGAAGATCTCCGCGAGCGCGTCGAGTCGCGGGTCGGGCAGGTTCACCACGCCGACGTTCGGCTCGATCGTCGCGAACGGATAGTTCGCCGCGAGCGCGTCGTTCTGGGTGAGCGCGTTGAACAGGGTCGACTTGCCCACGTTGGGGAGTCCTACGATGCCGATAGTCAGAGCCACGAGGCATCAGTCTACGCGGGGATGCGGCCGAGCATGACCGTTCGCCGCCGCGAGGCGATCCCGCACTACCCGATCGCCGGCGGCCACACCCCAATGATGATCGCCATAACGACGACGGTGACGAGTTCGTGCGCGATGTTCAGCACGGTCAGGCCTGCTGGGCGACCTTCAAACGCGTCGTGCGTGATGAAACGCGATGCGGTGAAGCCAGCCCACAGCAGCAGCCCCGTCACGAGCGTCGCCGCCAGAAACGAGCCGCCGTAGAACGCGAAGGCGATCCAACTCGCCCCGGCAAACACCCACGCCGTAATGAAACTCACGACCAGCGTGACCAAGATCGGGCCGACCGCAGCCTTCGCATCGCCGCTCGGGTTCACGTTCGCGAGTCGCATCCACCGTGTGCCGAACACTTTCGGGGTGTACCACACCGACCCCACGACCATCGTGGAGAGCGTGGCGACGATCACGGCCCAGTAGTTGATCTCGGGAATCATGCGGCACCTCCGCGCAGAATCGACGTCATCTTCTTGCCCCGTGCGACCTCGTCGACGAGTTTGTCCATGTAGCGGATCTGCTGCATCAGCGGATCCTCGATCTCTTCCACCCGTATTCCGCAGATGAGGCCCGTAATCTGGGTCGCGTTGGGGTGCATGCGAGGTGCCTCGGCGAAGAACGTGCGCAGGTCGGTCTCGTCGTCGAGCACGCGCTGCAGGTCGGCGTCGTCGTAGCCCGTGAGCCAGGTGATGACCTGGTGAATCTCTTCCTGCGTGTGCCCCTTGCGCTCCGCCTTGGCGATGTAGTGCGGGTAGATGCTCGCAAAGCTCATGCCGTAGATGCGATGCTCGGCCATGGTCATCCCTTTCGACGGGTGGATCGTGAACTCCATTGTCGCCCCTCGCGCACGCATGCACACCCCCGGCGCCACGCGGACGCATCAATGTCAGGGGTGTGTGTCAGAGTGGACACGTGCCCGTCGACTTCACCGCGATCGATTTCGAGACTGCGAACAGCCATCCGTCTTCGGCATGCTCGGTCGGCATGGTCCGCGTGCGTGCCGGGGTGGTGGTGGATCGCGTGCACTGGTTGATCCGCCCGCCCGCCGCACACGCCGCGTTTCTGCCCTTCAACATCAAGATCCATGGCATCACCGCGGCAATGGTGGCCGAGTCACGGTCGTGGAGTGAGCAACTCGGCGAGCTCCGCGAGTTCATCGGCGCCGATGTCGCCGTTGCGCACAATGCCAGCTTCGATATGGGTGTGATTCGCGCAGCGTGCGCCGAGTCGGTGGCACCGACGCCCCGCCTGAAGTACCTCTGCAGTGTGCAGGTCTCGCGCAAGACCTACGAGATTCCATCGCATCGCTTGCCGCTTTCGGCGGCTGCGGCGGGCTACGGCGAATTCGCGCACCACGATGCCCTCGCCGACGCCGAAGCCTGCGCCGCCATCATTTCGGATGCCGCGCAGCGCCACGGGGTCGACTCGGTGACGGCACTCGCGAAGCAAACTGGGCTGCGCATTCAGCAGTTGAAGGCCATTCCGCTGAAGCTCTGATGCGACACCGGGGCAGCCACGACATAAATGTCGGTGGCCCGTGAGAACGTGGATGCGAACCTTCCACTGATCGAAAGCACGGTGCATCATGGCGATTGCCACCCTCATCCTGCTCGGAGCGAATCTGCTCCTGCTCGTTGCGCTGCTCGTCGTCGTGTTCCTGCGCACCGGTTCGCGAGGCGCAACGCCGGCGTCGGCATTCGACGGGCGCGGTCTCGCCGCTGAGATTCGCGGCGACCTCTCCGCGCAGCGCGGCGAAATCGGGCAGTCGCTCACCGGCATCAGCGATCGGGTACACGCCGGAGCGCAAGCGACGCTGACCGCGCAGAACTCGTTGCGCGCCAGCGTCGAAGCACGGTTCGAAGACCTGCGCGAGGCCAACGATGCGAAACTCGAACAGGTGCGTCAGGCCGTCGGCGAGCAGTTGCAGCATCGTTTGAAGGCCTCACTCGACGAGAATGCCGGCAGAGTGCAGGCGCTCGCCGACACTCACGTCGCCAAGCAGGCCGAGCTGCAGCGCGTGTTGCGCGATGAGCTCGAGAAGCTTCGTGAGGGCAATGAAGCCAAGCTCGAGAAGATGCGCGAGACCGTCGACGAGAAGTTGCAGGGCACGCTCGAACGGCGACTCGGCGAGTCGTTCCGTTTGGTGAGCGATCGCCTGGAGCAGGTGCAGAAGGGCCTGGGCGAGATGCAGACGCTCGCCACCGATGTCGGGGGCTTGAAGCGCGTGCTCACGAACGTGAAGAATCGCGGCAGTTGGGGCGAGGTGCAGCTCGCGCGCCAGCTCGAAGACATGCTGACCCCTGAGCAGTATGCAGAGAACGTCGCCGTGCGACCGAGCTCCGCGGAGCGGGTCGAGTTCGCGGTCAAGCTTCCGGGCCGCGGTGATCTCGGTGACCCGGTGTGGCTGCCGATCGACTCGAAGTTTCCCCAGGAGGACTACGAGCGACTTCTCGAAGCCCAGGAGCGCGGGGATCGCGCTGAAATCGAGTCCGCAAGCAAAACCGTAGAACGAGTCATTCTGACGCAGGCGAAACTCATCCGCGACAAATACCTCGAGCCGCCGTACACGACCGATTTCGGCATCATGTACCTGCCGACCGAGGGCCTCTTCGCCGAAGTCATCCGTCGCCCGGGGTTGACCAGCAAATTGCAGACCGAATATCACGTCACCGTCGCCGGCCCGACCGTGCTCATGTCGCTCCTCAACAGCCTTCAGCTCGGGTTCCGCACGCTCGCCATCGAGCAGCGCAGCTCCGAGGTGTGGCAAGTGCTGAGCGCGGCAAAAGTCGAGTTTCAGAAGTATGGGCAGGTCTGGGAGAAACTCGGCAAGCAGCTGGCCACGGCACAGAACACCGTGAGCGAGGCCGGCCGACGCACGCGCGCGGTCGAAAAGCGACTCCGAGCCGTCGAGACGTTCGACACCGCCGGCGAAGGCGGCGCGCATGCACTCGAAGAGTACGTCACCGAACCCGCGCCCGAGCATGATGCGCTCGCAGCTGCTCGCGCACGAGCCGGTGCTGACGAAGACACCGTAGCCGAGGCTGACGCACACACCGGGCTCTGGGAAGACCGATGAACCAGCACTTCATTTGTCCTGTCATGACCGCAGGCTGCGCTAGCGTATGACCATGGCCACAGATGCGTTTCCCCTTATCGCTGACCCCGAGATCATCGCAGCCGGCTTCACCGAAGCGGCACTGCACTCGTACACGCATGCCGACGCGATCGAGATCGGCGAGGAGATCGTGCGACTCGGGCGGGCGCGCGGGCTCGTGTTCGCCGTCTCAGTGAAACTCGGCGACCACGAGGTCTACCGACTGGCGCTCCCCGGCACCAGCACGGTCAACGACGAATGGATTCCACGCAAGCGCAATGTCGCCGAGGCCACGGGCCTGCCGAGCTTTCTCGTCGGGCAGCGGCTCGCCGCACAGGGGCTGGGGCCGGTCACCGACGCACTGCCCGAGGCCGACTTCGCCCCGCACGGCGGCTCAGTGCCCATCCTCATCGACGGCTCGGTGCTGGGGTCGGTCACGGTCAGTGGCCTTCCCCAGCAAGACGACCATGCACTCATCATCGAGGTGCTGGGCGCTCGTCGATGAGCGCAGAACGTACACGCACCGATCTGCGACTCGTCGCCATCGATATCGATGGCACCCTGATCAACAGCGCAAAGCAGATCATGGCGTTCACCCGAGATGAAGTCGCACGGGTCGCTGAGGCTGGTGCGATCGTCTCCATTGTGACCGCGCGCAGCATCGCGGCCTCACGCATCATCGAGCACAAACTCGGCACCGCGACGTCGCACATCGCCTTCGGCGGCGCTCTCGTGCGTGCCCGCAACACCGACGATTTCGAGACCGTCCTTGATCGCCCCTTCACCTCGGCAGCGGTGGACACCATGCTCGACATCGCAGCGGGGCGTCCGGTGCACGTGGGCATCTACACCGAATCAGAGTGGCACGTGAGCGACATCGGCATCTGGGGTTTGCGTGAAGCACGGAACACCTCGATCTGGCCGAACCGCATCGGCCCAGACGTCGCCGCACGAGCCCCTGAGCGCCCCGTCTACAAAGTCATGTTCCGCGGGGAGCCCGAGCACCTCGCACCAATCAAGGCCGGCATCGACGCATCGCTGCCCGAGGTCTTCGCCCACTTCGCCGGCCGCGTGCTCGAAATCACCACGACGCGCAAACACGTCGCGCTCGCAGCCCTCGCCGAGCACCTCAAGATCCCACTCGACGCATGCATCGCGTTCGGCGACACCGAAGCCGACATTCCCATGCTCGAGCAGGTCGGCGTCGGCGTACTGATGGGCAACGCCGACCCCACGTTGTCCGTCGCCGAACACGTCGTGCGCACACTCTCGAACGATGAAGACGGCGTTGGCCTCAGCCTCCGGGCGTACTTTCCGACCGACGCACCCTTCGAAATCTGAGCACGACCGCGCGCATACGACCACGTACCGATCACCACGCACCAT
This sequence comes from Leucobacter musarum subsp. musarum, assembly GCF_001273845.1. Lineage (GTDB taxonomy): Bacteria > Actinomycetota > Actinomycetes > Actinomycetales > Microbacteriaceae > Leucobacter > Leucobacter musarum. Next base: position 173,010 of record NZ_JHBW01000065.1, on the reverse strand, counting down.
TCGCACGCGCGCCAAACGCAACGGAGGCCCGGGCACTCAGTGCCCGGGCCTCCGTTGTCACACCAGAATCACACCCAGCGGTTCGGATCCATATCGCTGATGACGTGGCGGATGGTGCCCGAGTGCGCGCGCATCACGATGCTCTCCGCGCGAACGAACGGACCATTCCGCTTCACACCGTCGACGAACTCGGCGTCGGTGATGCCGGTCGCCACGAAGTAGCAGTTATCGCTCGCAACGAGATCGTTCGCTTCGAGGACACGGTCGAGATCGTGACCGGCATCGATCGCGCGCTGACGCTCGTCATCGTCGCGCGGCCACAGCTTGCCCTGGATGACGCCGCCGAGCGCCTTCACCGCGCACGCGGTGATGATGCCCTCCGGCGTACCGCCGATGCCCACGCAGAGGTCGATGTTCGAGTCCCATCGAGCCGCATTCACACCACCGGCGACATCGCCATCCATGAGCAGTCGGGTGCCGGCACCCGCCTCGCGAATCTCGGCGATGAGCTGCTCGTGGCGCGGCCGATCCAGCACGGCAACACGAATATCGGTGACATCGACATTCTTCGCACGCGCGAGTGCCCGAATGTTCTCGCCGATCGGGCGACGAATATCGACGACGCCGACGCCTGCAGGGCCGCAGACGAGCTTGTCCATGTAGAACACTGCCGACGGGTCGTACATGCTGCCGCGATCGGCGACCGCAATGACCGAGAGCGCTCCCGGCCGACCCTCCGCCGTCAGGCGGGTACCGTCGATGGGATCAACCGCGACGTCGCACTCAGCGCCCTCGCCGTTACCCACGACCTCGCCGTTGTAGAGCCACGGGGCGTCGTCTTTCTCGCCCTCTCCGATGACCACGGTGCCGCGCATGTTGACGGTAGAGAGGAAGCGACGCATCGCATCGACGGCCGCGCCATCGGCGGCGTTCTTGTCACCACGGCCGATCCACGGAGTCGCGCGCATCGCGGCGGCCTCCGTTGCGCGGACGAGTTCCATGGCGAGGTTGCGATCGGGCTGCCACTCGCCCAGCGAAACAGGTTCAGTCATGGCCCCAACCCTACCGCGTAGACTGGGCTGTCGAAGCTGACCCAACGAAGTCAAGGAGCGCGCATGCCCGTCGCAAGCCCGGAACAGTACGCAGCCATGATCGATGCAGCGAAGTCGGGGGCGTTCGCCTTCCCCGCCGTCAACGTGTCGAGCTCGCAGACCCTGAACGCCGCCCTCCAGGGCTTCGCCGAGGCAGGCTCAGACGGCATCATTCAGGTCACCACGGGCGGCGCCGACTATTTCGCCGGGCACACGGTCAAGAACCGCGCCGGTGGAGCCATCGCGTTTGCCAAGTTCGCCGAAGAGGTCGCGCAGTCGTATGACGTCACGGTCGCACTGCACACCGACCACTGCCCGAAGAACGCCCTCGACGACTTCCTCCTGCCGCTCGTCGCGGCCAGCGAGGAGCGCGTCAAGAACGGCGGACTCCCCTACTTCCAGTCGCACATGTGGGACGGCTCGGCCGTGCCGCTGGAGGAGAACCTGCAGATCGCGCAGGAGCTGCTCCCCCGCCTCGCGGCGATTAACGTCATCCTCGAGGTCGAGATCGGCGTCGTCGGCGGCGAAGAAGACGGCGTGAGCCACGAGATCAACGATCAGCTCTACACGACGCTCGACGATGCCGTCGCCACGGTGGAGGCGCTGGGCCTCGGCGAGCAGGGCCGCTACCTGACCGCGCTCACCTTCGGCAACGTGCACGGCGTCTACAAGCCCGGCGGCGTCTCGCTGCGACCCGAGCTCCTCGCAGAGATTCAACAGGGCCTGCAGTCGAAGTACGGCGTCGGCGAAAAGCCGCTCGACCTCGTCTTCCACGGCGGCTCGGGCTCCACGCCCGAAGAGATCGCCGAGGCGGTGCGCAACGGCGTGATCAAGATGAACATCGACACCGACACGCAGTACGCGTTCACGCGCTCGCTCGCCGACTACATTCTCAAGAACTACGACGGCGTACTGAAGATCGATGGCGAGGTCGGCAACAAGAAGGTGTACGACCCCCGCGCCTGGGGCAAGGTCACCGAGTCGGCGATGGCCGAACGCGTCGCGCTGGCCGCGCAGCAGCTCGGCTCGGCCGGGAAGTCGGTGAGCGCGTAGTGACGACCCCGCACGACGAATCCGGTCGCCCCGCGGAGCGCCCGCTTCCCGCATACGGAGAGCTCGCGCCCGAGGGCTGGGAGTGGAAGCCGGAGACCACCGAGGGCGCAGCACTCCAGCAGTCGGCAGAGCCCCGCGGTGGTGCACACCCCGGGCCGGGAGTGCCGCACAACCTCGGCGTGCGCGGCGATCAGGCGGGTTCCGAGCCGCAGGCGGCAGCTGCCCCGAAGCCCCCGACCACTGGTCGTCCAGGCGATCCTGAGCCGTATCGCGCCGCTGCGCCGCAGCAACCGCAGACAGCACAGCCCCTGCAGCAGGTTGCACCGGCGACGCCTGGCGCACCGAAGTCACGCACGGTGGATCGCGTGTTCACGATCATCTTGCTCGTTCTCGGGGCGTTCGGCGCACTGCAGATCGCGGGCTCGCTCATGAGTATCTCGGCGAGCTTCTCGCTCGTCGGCTCGGCGCTCGAGCTCGAAGATTTCTCTGTACCGGCATGGATCGGCTCGCTCGGCACGATCTCGGCGATCGTCGTGATCGCGCTGTATGCCGTCTCGCTCATCTTCTCGATCCAGCGCATGCGCGCCGGAAAGCTCACATTCTGGGTGCCGTTGACCGCGGGCGCCATCGCTGTGATCGGCACGATCGTGCTCACGACGGTGATGATGTTCAATGTGCCCGAACTGGTGAACGCGGCGTCAGACCCGAGTTCGACCGGCAAGATTCTCGACTACTTCGAGAACATGTCGCAGCCGTAACCAGCGCTGCTCTTCGCTGTGCCCTCGATGCCGTCGCGTCGGGGGCACAGCGCGTTTCACGAGCAGAGCGTGTCTCGCCGTTCGCCGTGAGTGCGCCGATTTCAGACGAGTCAGCGCACACGGCCGCCGAGCGCCCGGGCATCGCGGTTGCCCGAGGCGTCTTGCCGCAACTCCTTCGGCAGCGAGAAGACGAGGTCTTCCTCGGCCGACACCGCGGCCTCGACATCGGCGTAGCCCGCGTCGGCGAGATCGTCGAGCAGCTCTTGCACGAGTACTTCGGGCACCGATGCGCCGCTCGTCACGCCGACGGTGCGCACACCGTCGAGCCATTCCTGACGCACCTCGCTCGCGAAGTCCACGCGATAGGCCGCCCGGGCGCCGCACTCGAGCGCGACTTCTTTCAAGCGCACCGAGTTCGAGGAGTTGGCGGATCCGACGACGATCACGAGGTCGGCCTGCGGGGCGATCTGCTTGATCGCGACTTGGCGGTTCTGCGTGGCGTAGCAAATATCGTCGCTCGGTGGATCTTGCAGATTGGGAAAGCGCGCGCGCAACCGGCGCACGGTCTCCATCGTCTCGTCGACCGACAAGGTGGTCTGTGAGAGCCAGACGAGCCGATCCGGGTCGGCCACCTCAAGGCTGTCGACATCATCGGGCGAATTCACGATCGTGATGCGCTCGGGAGCCTCGCCCGCCGTGCCCTCGACCTCTTCGTGGCCTTCGTGCCCGATGAGCAGAATTTCGAGATCCTGCTTCGCAAACCGCACCGCCTCGCGATGCACCTTGGTCACGAGCGGGCAGGTCGCGTCGATCGCGTGAAGCCCGCGATCAGCGGCCTCGTGCACCACGGCCGGCGACACTCCGTGCGCCGAGAAGACGACGTGCGCGCCCTCAGGCACTTCATCGACCTCATCGACAAAAATCGCGCCCATCTTCTCGAGCGTGCGCACGACATGCACGTTGTGCACGATCTGTTTGCGTACGTAAACGGGAGCGCCGTAACGCACGAGGGCTTTCTCGACGGCGACGACCGCACGATCGACTCCCGCGCAGTATCCGCGGGGAGCGGCGAGCAGCACCTTCTTCATGCCGTCGACGGGGCGATCGCGCAACCGCCCGGCCTCACGGCGCAGGCGCGGCATCGCAAGAGTCACGACGGGCGCGCCGATGGTGCGCTGGTGCTGCGCCCGCGTGTCGTTCATGGCTGAGATTCTACCGCCGCTCCCTGCGCGCTTCCGCCGCGACTCATGCTGGCCCTGCGGGCCGCCAGCTCCCCCGAATGTCGGTACCGACGGATAGGCTGATTCGCATGACAGAGGCACCTGCTCAAGCTCCGGCCACGCGTGATGCGCCGTGGCCGGTCGCCCAGATGAGCGAGAAGATCGCGGCCTGGATCGATCGACTCGGGCAGGTGTGGATCGAGGGTGAGATCACGCAGTGGCAGCTGCGGGGCGGCCACGTCTACGGCAAGCTTCGCGACCTGCAGCAGGACGCGACGGTGAGTTTCACGGTCTGGCGTTCGGTCGCGCAGCGCCTGACGAGCGACTTCGCGCAGGGCGACCGCGTGGTCGCGCTGGTGAAGCCGAACTTCTGGGTCAAGGGCGGCTCGCTCACCGTACAGGTCTTTGACCTCTCGCACGTCGGCATCGGCGAGTTGCTCGAGCGACTTGAACGGCTGCGTCGTCATTTGCAGTCAGAAGGGCTGTTCGCCGTCGAGCGCAAGCAACGTCTTCCATTTCTGCCGAACCTCATCGGCCTGATCACGGGCAAAGATTCTGACGCCGAGAAAGACGTCATCCGCAATGCGACGCTGCGGTGGCCCGGAGTGCAGTTCAAGCTGCACTACGCTGCCGTGCAAGGCGACCGTGCGGCCAGCGAGGTGACCGCGGGTATTGAGGCGCTGGATCGCGATCCCGACGTCGACATCATCGTGGTGGCGCGCGGCGGCGGCGATTTCCAGAACCTTCTGCCGTTCAGCGACGAGCGCGTCGTGCGGGCGGCGAGCGCCGCGACGACCCCGATCGTCAGTGCGATCGGTCATGAAGCAGACCGGCCGTTGCTCGATGAGGTCGCCGATCTGCGCGCATCGACGCCCACCGACGCCGCGAAACGCATCGTGCCCGACGTCGGCGAGGAGCTCGCGGGGCTCGATCAGGCGCGTGCCCGACTCAGCACACGGGTCGGTCAACTGCTCGCGCACGAAACCGATCGCATTGCCCAGCTCAGAGGCCGACCCGTGCTCGCCGCCCCAGACCGGCTGGTCGATGAGCGAGCTGAAGAACTCGTGCGGTGGATCGCGCGGGGCGCAGAGCTGGCCGATCGTGCAGTGGAAGACCGATCCCGCACCCTGGCTGAGACCCGCGCTCGACTGACCGCGCTCTCGCCGCAGGCCACACTGGAACGCGGATATGCGATCGCCCAGGTGGTCAACGATGCAGGCGAAGCCGGCGACGTGCTTCGTGCCCCTGAGGCGGCGCCGACCGGCACGACCATCCGCCTGTCACTGGCGGGCGGTCGGCTCGGCGCGGTGTCGAGCGGAGTCTGAGCGTCGCGACACGTGCGCGACGGGCCTCACGCCGGTGAGGTCGGTCAGCCGCCGAGCGTTTCAAACCCGGAGCCGTCGCCGTTCATACGGAACGACACCGAACGGTAGTCGTCAGAGACGCTGAAGTTCACGACCACGGGCCCGACGGCTCGGCCGAACGTCTCCGATGAGGTGTCCGAGTCGGTCGAACGCCCGACCGAGAAGCTGAGATCGTCGATCGCTTCGATCCCGGCTTCGATGCTGGCCCGCTTCGCTGCGGGGGCGAGCCGGTCCCAATCGACATCGGTGATCGAGAACGCTTCGAGCGGTGTCTCGGGCTGAATAGAGGCGGCCCCATCATGGGTGACACCGCCCCCGCGATAAATCCAGCGGTCGGTCGCATTCTCGCCCGGCGCGAGTGGCGCTTCAACGATGACGAACTCATCGGTCACGATCGCGCTGATGAGCTGATCGTGACCGATCGCCTCCTGCAGCGCGGTGATCGCCTGGCCCAGCGGCTCGGGGTCGCGGTAGTCCGGGTGCAACCGCCCCTGCTGCAGAGCCGAAACGGTCTGCAGCACGGCCACATTGTATGGCAGTACCACCGCGACAGCGGCGACCGCAGCAGCGACGGCGAAGAGTGCGATGCGCAGCGGGCGCCCGCGCTTGCCCATGCCGATGATCGGGCCGCGGCGAGTACCGTCAGCGCGAATGACGCCGCCACCACCGACGCGCACCGGGCCGGCATGCGCTGCGTCAGGAATTTCGATATCGCGCCACGGGTCACCAGAAGCATCATCCGGGAGAAGCGCGAGCTCCGGACCCTCCACCGTCAGATTCGCGACGACCCGACGCGCGCCTGGTTGCACGGCCGGAATCTGCGTGATCGGTACGATTTCGCGCAGCGAGGTGCGAAACGCGGCTCCGGATCGCGGCTGCACCGTGAGATCGATCTCGCAGAGCGGTTGATCGTTGATCTGCGTGCCGGTCTGACGGAGCGCATCGACGCGTGCCACCCCCAGCCTCCCGGCATTCCGAGCGGCTGCGATGACCTCATTGCTCGGCAGGTGCACGCCACGCAACGACTTCCCGATGAGCACGAACGTGCCGCAGAGAATCGCGAGCGTCAGGCCCACGGGCAGGGCCCAAACCCCCGCCCCGGGCGGTCCGACCACCATGACGATGATGCCTCCGACGACCAATCCGACACCGACGAAGAACAGCAGTCTGAACATGCATCCAGCCTACGGGCGTCGGCACCGTCGCACACGAACTCCCACGCGGTCGCGCAGCGTATCCCCCCTGGGCGTTCGTGTCGGTGGCGGCGGGTAGACTGAAGCTCATGGCAGATACGGTGCTTCCGGATCCCGCCGCCCTCGGTTACGAGGAAGCGCGCGACGAACTCATTCAGGTGGTCGGCCGCCTCGAGCAGGGCGGTGCGACCCTCGAGGAGTCGCTGCAGCTCTGGGAGCGCGGCGAAGCGCTCGCTGCACGGTGCGAAGAGTGGTTGCTCGGAGCCCGAAAGCGCCTCGAAGCTGCGCGCACCTCCGCGGGCGAAGCGGGCGCTTCACCGGAGCACGACGCGTAACCGATGGCCAAGAAGCAGAAACCCCCGGTCATCGTCGCCGAGCTCGGGCGCCCCGAGACCGCAGCGGAGACCTCGGCGCGCAAGTCGCGCGACAGCCGGCTCTACCGCGAGCGCAAAACGGTGAACAACCTGGTGCTCTCGCTGCTCGTGAGCCTCGGCCTCGTGCTCGTGATCTTCCTGGCCGTGCCTCGCGGCGGCGCGAATACCTTCGCGGAGCAGAGCATCAACGTGCAGACCGCGGCGGTCGAAGCATCCCCCAGCGCGGGTCGCGACCTCGCCGCTCCAGAAGTTCCGGCAGCGTGGAAGGCGAAACAGGCCGGGCTGCGCCGCAGCGGCGACGTGACCTCTTGGCAGATCAACTACACCACGGTCGACGAGGCGACGCGCATCGAATCGTACGCCGCCGTCGTGCAGGGTTTCACCGCAGACGGGAGCCCGGTCGACGACGTCTGGGTGTCGCAGCAGCTCGAGCAGCAGTCTCCCACTGGAGCTGAGACGCTCGGCGGCCTCGACTGGGTGACGTACGATCACTCCGATCGCAACCCCGACGAATCGAACATGCTCTTCGGCCTGCAGACCACGTGGAACGGCGACACGATCCTCGTCTACGGCACCGACTCCTCAGCTACTCTCCGCGAACTCGCGATCCAGGTCGCCGAGTCGCTCGACACCCCGAAGGGAACCGCATGACCGCCCCCAGAGTCACGCCGCAGCAGGCGTGGAATGCCCTCGTCGACGGCAATCAGCGCTTCATCGCAGGCGGGCCGCAGCACCCCCGCCAAGATGTCGAGCGACGTCACGAGTTGGCCAAGGGGCAAGATCCTGACGCTGCCCTCTTCGGCTGCTCGGACTCGCGGCTCTCGGCAGAGATCATCTTCGACGCCGGCCTCGGCGACCTCTTCATCGCCCGCAACATGGGCCACGTGGTCGCCGAGTCGATCACGGCGTCGATGGAATACGCCGTCGCCAACCTCGGCGTCGCGGTCATCGTCGTTCTCGCGCACGATTCCTGCGGCGCGGTCGCGGCCGCGATCGGGCAGATGGAGCAGAACCCGGCCGCCGTTCCGACGGCCGTCGAGAACACACTCGCACCGATTCTGCCGTCGGTGCAGGAGCTCTGGCTCCGCGAGCATCGCGATACGCCGTACGTCGACGCATCGACGATCGACGCCGACGCCGTCGGCCGCGTGCACCTCGCTGCGACCGTGAATCAGCTGCTGCGCAGCTCCCGCATCATCAGCGACGCCGTCGCCGCCGGCACGCTCGGCATCGTCGGCTGCCAGTACCGTCTGGCCGAGGGCCAAGCCGTCGCGGTGAGCGCGGTCGGGCACCTCGATATCGCCGCCGGTGCCCCCATCGCCGGCTGAGCCGCAGCCCACGACTTTCTCCGACCCCGAGCAGTATCCACGAAACGAAGGATGATTGTGACCGAAGATCGCAGCGCCGCCGGCGCCGAGACCGAGTACCGCATCGAGCACGACACCATGGGCGAGGTGCGCGTTCCCAAGAATGCGCTCTACGCAGCCCAGACCCAGCGCGCCGTCGAGAACTTCCCCATCTCGGGCAAGGGACTCGAGCCGGCACAGATCGTGGCCCTTGCGCGCATCAAACGCGCCGCCGCCATCGCCAACGGCGAACTCGGCATTCTCGAGGCACCGATCGCGCAGGCGATCGTCGCCGCAGCCGATGAGATCATCGCCGGCGAGCACCACGACCAGTTCCCGGTCGACACCTACCAGACCGGTTCGGGCACGTCGTCGAACATGAATACCAATGAGGTGCTCGCCACGCTCGCGTCGCGCCACCTCGGTGCACCCGTGCACCCGAACGATCACGTGAACGCATCGCAGTCGTCGAACGACGTCTTCCCGACATCGGTGCACATCGCCGTGACCGGGGCCCTCATCGAGCAGCTGAAGCCGGCCCTCGCGCACCTCGCCGAGGCATTCGAGGCAAAGGCTGAACTCTGGAAGACCGCCGTGAAGTCGGGCCGCACGCACCTCATGGATGCGACGCCGGTCACCCTCGGCCAGGAGTTCGGTGGTTTCGCCGCACAGATCCGCTACGGCATCGAGCGCATCGACGCCGCCCTCCCCCGCGTCGCCGAGGTGCCCCAGGGCGGCACCGCAGTCGGCACCGGCATCAACACCCCGCTCGGTTTCCCGGAGAAGGTCATCGCTGAGATCGCGCAGTCAAGCGGCCTCCCGATCACCGAGGCCCGCAACCACTTCGAGGCACAGGCGAACCGTGATGGTCTCGTCGAGGCGTCGGGCGCCCTGCGCACCATCGCCGTGTCGCTGACCAAGATCAACAACGACATCCGTTGGATGGGTTCGGGCCCGAACACCGGTCTCGCCGAGCTGCACATCCCCGATCTGCAGCCGGGCTCGTCGATCATGCCGGGCAAGGTCAACCCCGTGATTCCGGAAGCCGTGCTCATGGTCTGCGCTCGGGTCATCGGCAACGACGCGACCATCGCCTGGGCCGGCGCTTCGGGTGCGTTCGAACTCAACGTGCAGATCCCCGTGATGGGCACCGCGCTGCTCGAGTCGATCCGACTGCTCTCGAACGCTTCGATCGTACTCGCCGACAAGACCGTCGACGGTCTCGAAGCGAACCTCGAGCGCGCCGCAGCACTCGCCGGCATGAGCCCGTCGACCGTGACGCCGCTCAACCGCCTCATCGGCTACGAAGCGGCAGCGAAGATCGCGAAGCACTCGGTGAAGAAGGGCATCACCGTGCGCGAAGCCGTGGTCGATCTCGGCTACGTCGAGCGCGGCGAGGTCACCGAAGCCGATCTCGATCAGGCACTCGATCTGCTGTCGATGACCCACCCAGGCGTCGCCAAGTAATTCGTCACCACCCGCACCACGGGTGACACGGGCCCGGGATCAGGCGATCCCGGGCCCGTTGACGTGTGCGGCGAAGCGGCGCCGTCGCGGCAAGCGCGAGGCTCAGGTGCGGGCGAGGGTCTCGCGCAGCGCGGGCTCGAGCTCGGGGTGCGCGAAGACGAACCCCGCATCATCGAGCACGCCCGGCAGCACCCAGCGACTTTTGAGCACGAGCTCTGTCTCGGTGCGAATGCCGATCGCCCCCAGTTCCAGCATCCATCGTGGCAGCGGCGGCCCGAACGGTACGCCGACGATGTGGCGGACGGTGCGCATGAACTCCTGATTGTCGACCGGGTTCGGCGCTGCGGCGTTCACGGGTCCCGAGATATCAGCGTGTTCTTCGACGAAGTCGATGATGCGTGCCACGTCGTCGAGGTGCACCCAGCTGAAGCGCTGGGTGCCGCAACGGGCACCTGGGAAGTGTGCAGTTCCGGCCTCGCGGCGGCGGCGCGACACGGGCCAGGGCCCGTCGAACTGCGGCCCGCCGAGTCCGAGTCGCGCGAGACGCTGGAGCGGTCCGAGCACCCCACCATCTCCGATCACGATGGCACTGCGCAGTGCGATGCGGCGCGTGTGCGGAAGCTCATCAGCGAACAGCGCCTCCTCCCATGCCGTCGCGACGTCAACCGAGAACCCGGTGCCGATTTCGCCGGTGCGCTCAGTCATCGGGCGGTCTTCTGCATGCCGGTAGATCGTCGCGGTCGAGGAGTTCACCCACACGGGCGGGGGCGACGCTGCCTCGGCGATGGCGCGACTGAGCTGCGCCGTGGTGTCGAGACGCGACCTGAAGATCTCGGCGCGGTTCGCAGGCGTGTATCGACAGTTGACGCTCTTCCCGGCGAGCCCGACCACGAGTGCGGCCCCGTCGACCGCCGCCGCAATACCGTCGGCGTCGCCCCAGGCGCGGTCTGCCCCGCTCCGCGAGATCGTGACGACCTCGCGCCCAGCCGCGCGGAAGTGCCGCTGCAGATACTGCCCCATGAACCCCGATGCGCCGCCAATGACGACCCGACCCTCGCTCATTGCTCCTCCTCGATGCAGTACGTGAACGCACCGCCGTATTCGTACACCCGCCCGAAGAACGGAACGTCGATGGTGACGTCGACGCGTTGCCGCTGCGCCAGGGCGTCGAAGCGTTCGTGCAAACGCACCACGGGTGCGATCGCCCTCGGCAGCCGCAGTACGCGACGTCGGTCGCCCCGGTGACTGAAGAGCACCAGGCCGACGTCGCGACTGACCAGTCGAACGCCGTCAGCGCCCGCGCTCAGGTCGAAACTCGCCACAACTGTCGCCGGTTCACCGATCTCGTCGACGAGCCGACCCTGCGCATTCAGACCGACGGAGTCGCGCATCTGCCAAGGCCCATCCGGCAGTTCGAGATTTCGGCGCCCAACTGCACGACCCGAGATCGTGCGGTTCTCTACCGTGAACGGGACGTCGCGCGCCCAGGTGGCGCGCACCACGCCGCGACGCTCGAGCAGACGGAGCACAGGATGCAACCAGCGGCGCGGTGTGCCGACGCGATCGAACACACCGCGACCGCGCCCGACGTACCCTTCGGGTATTGTCGCGAAGTACTGCTGTAGCGTCGGGTGGAGTGCACCGACGCCGCCCGAGGCGCTTTCCAAGCGTCCGCTCGTCACCCGAAGCGCCCCCAACGCGCGCGCATACGGCGAGCTCGGTTCCGGCGGTTGGTGCGGCGACACACTTCCAAGCTAACAGGAGTGAGATTCAACTTTCGTGAACGGAGCGGAACCCGTGGAAACTTCAGACTGGCAGACTCGCATCGATGCGGTGTGGGCGGATGATGATGCGTCTCCGAACGCGGTAATCGATCGAATCGCTGCGCTCGTCGCAGAGCTTTCCGACGACGACCCTCGTGGCCCATTCGAACTCGGCGGTGCGCACGATTCTGCGGGCCTGGAGGCCGAGGCCGCAGTGCTCTACGCCCGCGCGGTCGAGCTGGGCCTATCGGGCCGAGCACGCGCGGAACTCGACATTCAATTCGCCTCGACGCTGCGCAATCTCGGTCGCTTCGACGAGGCCGTCGCAATGCTCGAAAACGGCGCCGATCACCCCGATCTCGGGTCGGCACGGGCCGCATTCCTCGCCCTTGCACTGCACTCAGCGGGTCGCCCCGGCGCTGCCCTGGCCGTTGCGTTGGAGGCTCTGGTGCCGACGCTTCCGCGCTACCACCGATCACTTCGCGGCTACGCCGCCGAGGTGCGCGCGTCAGACACGCACGAGGCATAGCCCCAACAGCCGAGGGCCGGGCGAGGCCGAAGCCGCACCCGACCCTCGACCGGCGCCTTACGGGGTGTCGAGCAGATCGGTCACGAGCGCGGCGATCTCACTGCGCTCGGAGCGCGTCAGTGTCACGTGCCCGAAGAGGCGGTGGCCCTTGAGCTTCTCGATCACCGCGGCGATGCCGTCGTAGCGGCCGACCCGCAGGTTGTCGCGCTGCGCGACATCATGCGTCAGCACCACGCGCGAGTTCTGTCCGATGCGCGAGAGCATGGTGAGCAGCACACCCCGCTCGAGCGACTGCGCCTCGTCGACGATCACGAAGGCGTCGTGCAGTGAGCGCCCGCGGATGTGTGTGAGCGGCAGCACCTCGACGAGATCGCGCGCGACGACCTCGTCCAGCACGTTCTCCGAGACGATCGACCCAAGCGTGTCGAAGACCGCCTGGGCCCAGGGGTTCATCTTTTCCTGGTGGTCGCCCGGCAGGTAGCCGAGGTCCTGACCGCCCACCGCGTACAGCGGCCGGAACACCATGACCTTGCGGTGCTGTCGGCGCTCGAGCACCGCTTCCAGGCCCGCTGCGAGTGCCAGGGCCGATTTGCCCGTACCGGCGCTGCCGCCGAGCGAGACGATGCCGATCTGCGGATCAAGCAGCAGGTCGATCGCGAGACGCTGCTCCGCGCTGCGGCCCGAGACGCCGAAGACCTCGCGATCCCCCCGCACGACATGCAGCGAGCGATCGCCGTCGACGCGACCGAGCGCAGACCCGCGAGGCGAGGTGAGCACGAGGCCGGTGCCGAACGGCAGGCCTGCGGCACCCTCGACGTCGTCGATGCGGTCATCTTCCCAGAGGTGCTTCATCTGATCTTCGTCGAGCTCGACCGAGGCGATGCCGGTGTATGCATCGTCACGAGCGAGTTCGGCCCGGTACTCCTCGGAGCCGAGCCCGAGCGCCGCGGCCTTGAGGCGCATCGGCATGTCTTTCGAGATGACCGTGACGTCGAGTCCCTCGGAGGCCAGGTTCTGAGCCACCGCCAGAATCCGGGTGTCGTTGTCGCCGAGGCGCATGCCGCTCGGCAGCCCATCCATGCTGCTGTGGTTGAGCTCGACGCGCACCGATCCGCCCGCGTCGCCGACCGGCACCGGGAAGTCGAGTCGCAGGTGCTTGTCGCGCATCTCGTCGAGAATGCGCAGCGCCCGCCGCGCGAAGTAGCCGAGTTCGGGATCGTGGCGCTTCTTCTCGAGTTCCATCACGACGACGATCGGGAGGACCACGCTGTGCTCAGCGAAGCGGAACAGTGCCGCGGGATCGCTGAGCAAGACCGACGTGTCGAGCACGTAGGTGCGCTGGGCCTGCAGGGTGTCGCCGAACAACTCGGGCGAACTCGGCGACTGGGTCGCCGACGAGTGAGCATCCGGTCCTGGGACGACCGGCGAGGGTGATGCGGAGTGATGGATCTCAGCCACGATGGCTCCTCTGCTCCGGGGCAGGGCCCCGACTCAGCGAGTTGGCCAGTAGCTCCGAGGTGGTGACCGACCGGCCTCCTCGATCGGGCACCCTGCCCGATGCGTCACACGCTACGCCGCGCGACGCGATTCCCGCGACAAGACACGCATTGCGATCTGTGAACGCTTCGTGTCGCGTATGTCAACGAATCGCGTCAGGGCACTGAATCGAGCGTGATTGTGGGAGTTCCACAGCGGGTGCTGCATGGCCCCGCCGTCGGGTATTCTGATGGCTGCGATACCGCAGTCTGGGGTGGGGACCTCTGCACCTCCCTCTCGGCGAATCCCGTCACGAATAAGGAGCACCGCTTGCGCACGATCGACTGGGTCGACGGAGCCATCGAACTCATTGATCAGACGCTCCTCCCCCAGCGGGTCGAGATGCGTCGCATCACCGAGCTTCCGGAGCTGATCGACGACATCCAGCGGCTCGCGGTGCGTGGCGCCCCGGCACTCGGCGTCGCCGGCGCACTCGGCGTCGCCCTCATCGCCGCGAGCGTGGCCGCCGAGCACGGCGACGACGAGCTCGATCGCGACGAGGTGCGTCGCCAGGCGCTGATCCTGCGCGAAGCGCGCCCCACAGCGGTCAACCTCTCGTGGGGCGTCGATCGCGCGTTGACGAAGCTCGATGCCGGCGCCGAGGCGATCCTCGCCGAAGCGCTGCTGATCCGCGATGAAGACATTGCGGCGTGCATCTCGATGGGCCTGCGCGGCGCTGATCTGACGCGCGAGCTCACCGGGAAGGATCGCGTGCGCGTCATGACCATCTGCAACACGGGCAGCCTCGCCACCGTCGAGCGCGGCACGGCGCTCGGCGTGATCCAGACACTGCTCGAGCAGGGCTCCCTCGAGGAGGCCTTCCCGCTCGAAACCCGCCCCCTGCTGCAGGGTGCACGCCTCACCGCCTGGGAACTGCAGCGCATGGAGGCACCCTTCCGGCTCCTGATCGACTCGGCCGGCCCGTTCCTACTCTCGCGCGGGATCGCCGACGCCGTGTTCATCGGCGCCGACCGCATCGCGGCGAACGGTGACTCCGCCAATAAAATCGGTTCATTCTCCCTCGCACTCGCGGCGCAGCACGCCGGCGTGCCGTTCATCGTCGTCGCCCCCGAATCGACCATCGACATGCGCACCGCGAGCGGCGCCGACATCGAGATCGAGGATCGCGGGGTCGACGAGGTTGCCGGTTTCGGCGGCGTGCGCACGGCCCCCGACGGTATCGGAGCGGTGAACCCCGCATTCGATGTGACGCCCCACGAGCTCATCACGGCCATCGTGACGGAACGACGGGTGATCCTGCCCGGCCGTGGCGAGTCCCCCGGCAGTGTGTCGCTCGAAGCGCTGCGCTCGTAAGCTCTATCCCATCCCCCTTCCGTTCGAAAGGAACACCCATGTTCTTCACCCAGCGCCGCGTTCGTGCGGCTCTCGTCGCGGGCGCGGCTTCGGCCGCCCTGCTGCTCACCGCATGCTCCGGTGGCGGCGGTTCGTCCGCTGATGAAGCGGCCAGCGACGGCCCCAACTTCATCTACATCACGAGCGACCCGATCGGCCAGAACGAGTTTCTGAAGTCGGGCAAGGTCGGCATCGAGTCGGTCGCGAAGACCTTCGAGGGCACCTCGACGACGTACGAGTCGAAGGATGACGCGACCCGTCGCTCGAACCTCGAGACCGCGATCGCCAAGGCACCCGAGGTCGTCGTGATGCTCGGCTTCCAGTTCGGCGACGTTGCCAAGGAGCTCGCCGAGCAGAACCCGCAGCAGAAGTTCCTCCTCATCGACACCTTCGTCGACGGCGCACCCGAGAACCTCTACCAGGCGACCTTCCGTGAGCAGGAGCCCTCGTACCTCCTCGGCGTCGAGGCCGGTCTCCTGACGCAGGCCAACAAGGTCGGCTCAGTCATCTCGGTCGACAACGATCTGCTCAAGAAGTACTCGGACGGCTTCGCCGAGGGCGCCAAGAGCGTCAACCCCGACGTGGACGCCGTGGCTCCGCAGGTCATCGGTGGCGACAACCCATTCGCCGATCCGGCACGCGGCAAGGAGCAGGCACTCGCCTTCGCAGCAACCGGTGTCGATCAGGTGTTCGCCGTCGGCGCTGCATCGAACGGCGGCATCATCGAGGCCGCGGCCGAGAAGGGCTTCTCGACCTACGGCGTCGACGCGAACCAGTGCCCGATCGCTCCCGGCTCCGTCGTCGACGGCACCGTGAAGTCGGTCAACAAGGTCATCGAGACCGTCGTCGGCGAAATCGAGGACGGCACCAGCTCGAAGGATGCGACGACCTCGTTCGGCCTCAAGGAAGAGGGCATGACGATCGTCAGCCTCACCGATGACGCCGCGGATTCGCAGTGCACCGTCGTCGAGAACACCGAGGTGCTCGACAAGGTCAAGCAGACGCGCGACGACATCGTCTCGGGCAAGATCAAGGTCACCGACCCCCTCGCCTAAGCACCCCCTCCGCCGGTCGATCGAGCGCAGCGGAGTCGGCACCCGACGCAGTAGCCTGGGTGTCGACTCCCTGCGCTCGCTCGATTGGCGAGTTCCGTTCACAACCCGTCAGAAGGAGCGAGCATGGTCGCCGAAGTCTCGATGCGCGGCATCACCAAGCGTTTCCCCGGTGTGCTCGCCGACGACAATGTCGACTTCGAGGTCGAATCCGGCGAGATCCATGCGCTCATGGGCGAGAACGGCGCCGGCAAGTCGATTCTGATGTCGCAGCTCGCGGGCGTCTACCAGCCCGACGAGGGCGAAATCTACGTTCGTGGTGCGCGTCGCACCCTCTCCTCCCCCCTCGACGCCATCGATGCCGGCATCGGCATGGTGTTCCAGTCGTTCAAGCTCTTCCCGTCGCTCACGATCGCCGAGAACGTGGTGTTTCGCAGCGAGCCCACGAAGCGCGGGCTCATCGACCGACAGGCGGCGAACCGCAAAGTCGCGGAGATCGCAGAAAAGTACGGCCTGTCGCTCGACCCCACCGCCCGCGTCGACTCAGTGCCCGTCGGCGTGCTCCAGCGCGTCGAGATCGTGAAAGCGCTCTACCGTGAAGCCCGCGTGCTGATTCTCGACGAGCCCACCGCGGTGCTCACCCCGCAAGAAACCGAGCGCCTCTTCGAGGTGCTGCGCGCGCTCAAGGCCGACGGTCGCACCATCATTCTCATCACGCACAAGCTCGGCGAGGTCATGGCGATCTCTGACCGCGTCACTGTGCTCCGCGACGGGCGCAACGTTGCGCAGCTCGTCACCGCCGAGAGCTCGCCCGCAGAGATCACGCGGCACATGACCGGGCGCGACGTCGATCTTTCGACGCCGCCACCCGCCCACGATCCTGGTGACGTCGTCCTCGATGTCACCGAACTCACCGTTCCGGGTTCTGGCGAACGCGACGCGGTCAGCGCGGCGAGCCTCTTCGTGCGCCGCGGCGAGGTCGTCGGCATCGCCGGCGTGGCCGGCAACGGTCAAGTCGAGCTCGCCGAGGCCGTCATCGGCATGCGCAAGGCGACCTCGGGTTCGGTATCGGTCGCGGATCGCGATCTCAGTGGAGCCTCGATCGCGCAGCGACGCGACGGCGGCATCGCGTATATTCCAGAAGATCGGCACGCCGTCGGCAGTGCGGGCTCCGCAGACGCGATCGACAACCTCGCGCTCGGCCACCACCGCAGCGCCCCGATTCTCAACGGCGGGCTCCTCTCTCGCGCTGCCATGCTCGAGCACGCGAAGCGACTCATCAGTCGCTTCGGGGTGAAGATCGCCGGGCCCTCGACGCCCGTCGGCACGCTCTCCGGCGGCAACCTGCAGAAGGTCGTCGTCGCTCGCGAGCTCGACTACGGCTCGCCCGTGCTCATCGCCGAACAGCCGACGCGAGGCGTCGATATCGGCGCGATCGAGTCCATTCATCGCGAGCTCTGCGAGTATCGCGATGGCGGCGGCGCACTGCTGCTCATCTCTGCCGAACTCAGCGAGATTCTGTCGCTGTCTTCGCGCATCCTCGTGATGTTCGAGGGCCGCGTCGTCGCCGAGGTGCCGAAAGCAGAGGCCACCGAGGCCCTGCTGGGTCTGTACATGGCCGGCCACGAGCCCGAAGAACGGCACCGCCCCGGCGCATTTGCCGCCTTGCGCGCCGACTCCGGCACGGCATCCGCAACCGCTTCCGATCAGAATGGGGTCGCCCGATGAACGTCGCTCGCAAGGCCGGGAGCTGGCTTGCCGGGCCGATCCCGGTGTCGGTCGTGCTGGCACTGCTCATCGGCGCCTGCTTCATGCTCATCGCGGGCGTCGACCCGCTGAGCGGCTACGCCGCGATGGTCAACGGCTCATTCGGGTCAGGTGTGGGGCTCGCCAACACGCTCGCCCGCGCCGTGCCGATCATCGGTATCGGCATCGCGATCGCCGTGGCGTTCCGTGCCGGCGTGCTCAATCTCGGCACCGAGGGTCAAGCCGGTCTCGGCGCCCTCGCCGGCGGCATCGTCGCCATCTACCTGCCCGGCCCGGCGTTCCTGGTCGTGCCGCTGGCCTTCATCGTCGCGATCGCCGTCGGCGCACTCTGGGGGCTTATCTCGGCCCTGCTGCAGAATCTGCTCGGGGTCCCGATTCTGCTCTCGACGCTGCTGCTGAACTACCCGGCGCGCTACTTCTCGTCATGGTTGATCCGATTCCAGCTCAAGGACCCGAGCACCGATCAGGTAGCTTCGCAGCAGCTGCGCCCCGAGGTGCAGCTCAACATGATCGTTCCGCGCGACTCCGGCCTCGCCGAGTCACTCCGCAATTCACTGGGCCCAACGAGCCCGATCACGGCCGTGCTCACCGGCGTGAACTGGTCACTCGTCATCATGATCATCGTCGTCATCGCGGCAATCTTCGTCAACCGCCGCACGCGGTACGGCTTCGAAGCCGGTCTCAGCGGTCAGAATGCCGAGTTCGTGCGCTACGGCGGCGTCAAGCCCGGCCCGCTGGTCACCCGCACCATGGCACTCTCGGGCGGTATCGCCGGCATGTTCGGGCTCATGCTGATCATCGGCGCCCCGAGCACTCGCCTCATCGAGGGGTACTTCGTACAGACGAACTTCGCGTGGACCGCGCTGCTGGTCACCCTGCTCGCCCTGTACCGCCCCATCGGCATCGTTATCGCGGGCCTGTTCTTCGCCGCCATCATGGTGGGCAGCGACGCGATGGGTCGCGAGCTCGGGCTGTCACCGCAGATCGCGGCGGTCATCCAGGCGCTCGTCATCATCCTGCTCGCGTTCCGCGTCGCACTCCCCCGCTTCCGGAAGCGCGGCGGGACGGCCCCCGCGAAAGACGGTCCACCGCTCGACGGCCCGCCGCTCGCCGAATCGGCGCTCGCAGCCCCGCATGCTCCCGTTCCCGGCGCCGCCGACACGGCCGCCGCCACTACTTCCGCAACCGCTCCCGCGACGACGGAGCCCGCTGAGACCCAGGAGTCGGCACGATGAATCTGCTGGAACTCTTCGACCAAGACCTGATCGGCTCAGTGCTGCGCTCCCTCATCCCGATTCTGCTCGCCGCCCTGGGTGGCATGCTCGCGGAGCGCGCCGGCATCTTCAACATCGGCCTCGAGGGCATGCTGCTCGTCGGTGCATTCTCCGCCGTCGCGGCGTCGTACTTCGCGCACAGTTGGATCGTGGGCACCATCGTCGCCATGCTCGCGGGGGCGCTCTTCTCGCTGATCCTCGGCTACGGAGCGGTGTATCGCAAGGGCGATCCGATCGTGCTCGCCGTCGCGATGAACATCCTCGCCGTCGGCGTGACCAGCTTCCTGCTCGTCGCGATCTTCGACGTGCAGGGCGTGTTCCAGAACCCGGGTATCGTCGGCATTCCGGTCTGGCGCATCCCCGTGCTGGCCGACATCCCCTGGATCGGTGTGCTCTTCTCGCTCACCCCGCTGGGCTACCTCGCGCTCCTCCTCGTGCCGACCCTGTGGATCGTGCTCTTCCGCACCCCGCTCGGCCTGCGTCTGCGCGGCGTCGGGGAGCGTCCGCTCGCCGCCGCGACGATGGGCGTCGACCCGCAGCGCTACCAACTCGGCGCGGTACTCGCCTCGGGCGCCCTCGCAGGCCTCGGTGGCGCGCAGCTCGCACTCGGCAACGTCGTGCAGTTCACCGAGAACATGTCGGCGGGGCGCGGCTGGATCGCGGTGGTCGCCGTCATGCTCGCCCGCGCGCACCCGGTCGGCGTGCTCGGTGCCGCGCTGCTCTTCGGCTTCGCCGATGCCATCGGCTTCCGTCTGCAATCGTTCGGTCTGCCGCAGCAGCTCACCGATGCCGGCCCGTATGTGGTCACCCTCATCGTGCTGATCCTGCTGAGCAAGCGCTTCCGCAAGACCCGCGAAGCCGCACTCGCGTGATGCAGCTTCCCGCTGAAGCTGCGCGGTGGGTGTATCACCTCCAGCTCGAACCCCTCGAGCACGAGGGTGGATTGTTCCGTCGCATGCACCTGGACGAGCACTCCAGCGCGATCTACTACCTGCTGGCAGACCCCGACTTCTCAGCGCTGCACGCGCTCGCGTCGGTCGAGGTGTACCACTGGTACGCCGGTGACCCGCTGCGACTGCTCCTGCTGCACCCCGACGGGCGCAGTGAAGAGCGCATCCTCGGGCCAGATCGCGAAGCGGGGCAGCTGCCGCAAGCCGTCGTCGCACCCGGCGTCATGCAGGGTTCCTCGTCACTCGGCTCCTGGAGCCTCGTCGGCACCACGATGTCGCCCCCGTTCGAGTGGAACGGCTTCGAACTCGGAGAGCGCCAGGAGCTGCAGCGCCGCTACCCCGAGGCGGCGCAGCGCATCGCAGAGCTCACGCGCCCCGCGTCGGCGTAGTCGTCTCGGGCATCGCCTCTGGCTGGGTAGGCTGCCACACCGCCTTCGGACGCTTCGGTGCCAGCTCGGGCTGGCGATCCTGACCGAACTGCCCGGTGAGCACGAGCACCAGCAAGATCACCGCGAGCACCAGCCACCCCGCGACCCCGAGCGGCATCACGAGCACCGGGTCGACGGGGGCGCCGGCTGCCGCAAGCATCGCGGCCATGCCCGCCGACGCGTTCAGAGCGGCGTGACCGAACACGGCGGGCCACACCGATCCGGTGCGTAGGCGCGTCCACCCGAGTAGCGCACCCCAGAACACGCACCCAATCACCATAAGTGCGACGCCGCGCCAGTCGAGCAGCCCGAAATTGTAACCCAGCAGAATCACCGGCGAGTGCCACAGGCCCCAGAGCGCACCGCTGACCGCCAGCGCCGGCCAGGTGCCGAGCGGCCGCAATGCAGGGAGTAGCCAGCCGCGCCAGCCGAGCTCCTCCCCCAGAGCGAACACGGCGTTGATCGGGGCGAGCAACGGAATCGTGATGATCTGCAGCCAGACGAGCAGTCCGATCGGCGGCAGGCTCTGGCGAGCGATCTCAGCGGTGTCGGGGCTCACCGATGCGAGCTGTTGATCGAGCAGCTCTGCGTAACCGGAGTAGTGCACGAGATCGAGCCGCACCCACCCAAAGAGGGCGGCGACGCCAATGGTGGCGAGCGTGATGACGGGCGGTGCGAAGAGCGCCGCAACGACGAACCAGACCACCCGTTTCGCCGGGCGCAGCGGCCAGATGCCGAGCAGGCGCAGGCGTTCACCACGTGGTGCGCGGGCGATGAACACCGCCGCGAGGGCGCCGATCGTCGGCGTGAACATCATCGCGGCTGCAAGGGCTGTGAAGAGGAGTGCATAGCCCGGTTCGCTCGCGTCCTTGACCCAGAGCGGCAGCGCGACGAGCCAGGCGAGCCCGAACGACACGACGACGAAGAGCGCGAGCGCACCCCAGGGCACACGGGCGAAGCGGTCGGGGCGGTGTGCGAGCGGATCAGTCATGTTCGGGGCTCCCGGTCGAGTCGGTGACGGCGTGCAGGTGCGGCGGTTCCGCGGGTTCGGATTCGGATGTCGCGGCGTGCGCAGCGGCCGCAAGGAGCGCGGCCCCCGTCTCGGCATCGTCGACGCTGATGCCGATCATCGAGCCCGATCGGCGGTGCACCACCAACCCCGTCCCGGCGCGCATCACGATGCCGAGACGTCCGGGAGCCCAACGCAGCCCCCATCCGCCGAAGTCTGCGAGTGGCGCGATCGGCGCCGCGGCGACCGACTCGACGTCGGCCGCAGATACCCGGAAAACCGGCCAGCTGAGCGCCGAGCGCGCCTCCAGTCCGTTCGCGTCAATCCGCACCCGGAACCACGCGGTGCACAAAGTCAGCAGAATGACGAGTACCGCGATGCCCGCGTTCATCCACCAGAGGGCATCCCCGAGTGTCCACACCCACACCGCTGCTGCGACGCAGATCGCACTGGCCGCACCGACGACCCCGAGAAACAGCGGAGACGGACGCACATCGCGCACCCACACTGCGCGCTCTGTCTCCGAGAGCGAGAGTGGTTCGACGCCGAAGAGGTCGGGGGCGGCGATACGCACGCTCGGCTGCACGAACCACGCGGCCAGTGTGACGACCGCCCACACCCCGAACCCGACGCCGACCGCGGCATCGACCCCCGGCGCGTCGTGCGCGTCGTGCAGGTCGAGCTGCACGGCGACGGAGAACAGCAGGAGACTTTCCAAGAACACCACGGTGCCAAGACCGAACGCGGTCAGGAATCGTTGATTGCCGGACCATCGGGGAAGCGCACCGCGGCGCCCACCGAAACGAACGATTGCCCAGAACAGCACGGGGATCCCGAATCCAAGCCCCGCGTTCGTCGCGGGGAACGACCAGGCCGCACCGAACCCGTCGGGTCCGGTTCCACCCGACCAGTGCGTTGCCGCCGGGTCGGGCAACCGCGGCAGCCACGCCAGCATGACGAGCGTCGTCACCACCGTGAGCGCAAGGGGTACGACCAGGCCTACCCAGAGCGCGGCCGTGAGGGCGCGCCGCAGGTCGCGCGCATCATCGGGGCTGAAGGCGGGCACGGCGAGGGCATGGTGTGCATCGTTCGGGATCACCGGGCGCAAGTAGCGGTCTTCCGCTCGAGGAGTCATGCCGCGACCTCCGCATTGCCGTCGCCCGGGTCAGCCAACAGGGACGCCGGCCCAGGCGTCTGCGACTCCGCGTCAGACTTCGGCCCCGACTCCGACCGTGCGATTAACGCCGCCAGTGTGTCGGCCGAGATGCCGACCGTCGCCGCGCGGCTTACCAGTGCGGCGATCTCGCCGGCGAGGTCGGAAATGGCTCCCGCCGCGGCAGTGACGACGGCTCCGCGACGGCGGCGCAGGTCGATGATGCCTTCGTCGCGCAGCTGCTGGTAGGCGCGGAGCACGGTGTGCACATTGATACCGAGCCCGATCGCGAGGGTGCGTGCTGGTGGCAGCGTCTCGCCCGGGTACACCCTGCCCGCGGCGATCTCGCCGCGCACTCCGTCGGCGATCTGCGCGTAGATCGCTCGCTCGCTCGCCTCGTCGACCCTGATCAACATGCGCGACTCCCCTCGTCCATCAATAACTCTATATCAAATAGAACTATTCATGCACGAGTGCGTACGAGTTTTCCGTGGTGTCGGCCCGGCGCGACGCGGCTCAGTCCCACCCCGGGCACACAGCGGAAGATCTGCAGCCAGAGGAATCGCGTTAAGCGAATCGGCTCCTCTGAGTGCAGATCTTCCGTTGAATGGCCGTTCGACTAGAACGCGGCGATACCGGTGAGTTCGCGCCCGATCACGAGCTGATGCACCTCGTCCGTCCCCTCGTAGGTGCGCACCGACTCGAGGTTCGCCATGTGGCGCATGACCGGGAACTCTGACGTGATGCCGTCGCCCCCCAGAATGGAGCGCGCGGTGCCCGCGATCTTGATCGCCTCGCGCACGTTGTTCAGCTTGCCGACCGAGATCTGCCCGTAGGTGAGCGTGCCGGCGTCTTTCAACCGCCCGAGGTGCAGCGCGAGCAGCAGCCCCTTCTGGTACTCGAGGAACATGTCGGCGAGCTTCGCCTGGATGATCTGCTTGCCGCCGATCGGCGCGCCAAACACCTCGCGGGTCTGCGAGCGCTCGACCGCGACCTCGAGGCACGAGCGGGCCGCGCCCATGACCCCCCAGGCGATGCCGTACCGCGCCTCGTTCAGGCACTTGAACGGCGACGACAGCCCCTTCGAGCCGGGCAGGATCGCATCCGCAGGCAGGCGAACGTCGTCGAGCACGATCTCGGTCTGCAGCGATGCGCGCATCGACAGCTTGTTCTCAATGGCGGTGGCCTGGAAGCCGGGGGTGTCGGTCGGCACGATGAAGCCGCGCACGATCCCCTCCTCGTCTTTCGCCCAGATCACGCCGAGCGTTGCGACCGTTGCGAGGCCGATCCAGCGCTTCTTGCCGTTGAGCACCCACGTGTCGCCCTCGCGGCGCGCGGTGGTGAGCATGGTGTTGGGATCCGAACCCCCCTGCGGCTCGGTGAGCCCGAAGAACCCGATGGCTTCGCCGCGCCCCATCGGCGGCAACCAGCGCTGCTTCTGCTCCTCGGAGCCGAACTTGTAGATCGCACCCATCGCGAGCGAACCCTGCACCGACAGCGCGGTGCGGAACCCCGAGTCGACGGCTTCGAACTCCATGGCGACCAGGCCGTAGGCCACCGACGAGGCACCCTTCAGCCCGTATCCGTCGAGGTACATGCCGAACGCCCCGAACTCGCCGACCTCGGGCAGCAGCTCGACCGGCAGGCGCCGGTCTTCGAATGCCTGGTCGATGATCGGCTGAATGCGCGTCTGAGCGAATTCGCGCGCTTTCAGCTGCCACTCGCGTTCTTCCTCGGTGACGAAGTCGGCGACGTCGAACAGCTGGTCGATGGTGGTGGTCATGATGCTCCTCGAGTGGTGCAGGTGGTGCGGAAGATGTGCAGGGGTGGGCTGGCGCGGAATCCGTTGGCTGCGTTCAGCGCGGCAGCCAGGCGGCGTCCTGGTGCTCGCCGATCCCGGGCGGCGGAACCTGGTACTGCGCGGGAGTCGCGGAGAACGAGATCGGGGTCGCCACCGAGCGCAGCGTCTGCATGGTGCCGTCTTCGGCGCGCGCTGCGGTTTCGGCGACCGGCTCGAGCCCGAGTTCTCCGGCGAGTTCGAGTGCCTGCGCGATCGAGTTCACGCGACCTGCGGGGATGTTCGCCGCGGTGCAGGCGTCGATCCATTCGGCGGCGGATCGCGCGGCCAGTGCACGCTCGATCGCCGCCCGCAGCTCGACCCGATGGGCGACTCGCTGCGGGTTCGTCGCGAATCGCTCGTCGTTCGCGAGTTCGTCGATGCCGAGCACCGCGCAGAGCCGGGCGAACTGCCCATCAGTACCCACCGCGAGCGCGATCGACTGGTCGGCAGCGCGGAAGGTTTCATACGGAGCGATCGACGGGTGCGCGTTGCCCATGCGTTCAGGGGCAACCCCGGTTTCGAGCGTCGACGACGCCTGATTGGCGAGCGCCGAGAGCAGCGACCCGAGCAGCGTCACCTTGACGTGCTGACCCTGACCGGCGACGGGTGATCCCGCATCGTCGCGTGCACGCAGCGCGGCCTGAATGCCGATCACGGAGTTGAGCCCGGTGAGGATGTCGACGAGCGCGACGCCGACCTTCGTGGGTTCGCCGCCGTTGGCATCGGCTTGACCGGTGATGCTCATGAGCCCGCCGACCGCTTGGACGAGCAAGTCGTATCCGGGGAGGTCGCGGCCCGCGGTGTCGCCGAAGCCCGAGATTGAACAGTAGACGAGGCCGGGGTTGGCCGCGGCGAGCTCGGCGTAGCCCAGCCCGAACTTCTCCATGGTGCCGGGCTTGAAGTTCTCGATGACGACGTCGGCGCTCAGTGCGAGTTCGCGGGCTCGGGCGAGACCCTCCGCGTCACGCAGGTCGCAGACGACGGAGCGCTTGCCGCGGTTGACGCCCGCGAAGTAGGTGCTCTGACCGACCGCGTTCACCGGGGGGCGCCACTGCCGGGTGCCGTCTCCCTCGGGGCTCTCGATCTTGATGACGTCGGCGCCGAGGTCGGCGAGAATCATCGTGGCGTGCGGGCCTGCGAGCACACGTGAGAAGTCGGCGACGCGGATGCCCCGCAATGCGCCGCCCACCGGCTGCTTGGCGGGCGCAGCGGGCTGCGGCTCGGCGGGGTGCTGCGGCAGGCCGGTCATCGGAAACTCCTCGTCATCGATCGCGGCCGAACTCGACGGCCGGCGCGGTGCATCTCTCGCCAGTGTATGTGCCGTCACTGAACACTCGGCGCGCCAGAGTGCCCACTGGCCGATTGATGGACTGTGCAAGAATCGCACCATGGTTGCACTCTCCCAGTTGCTCGCCCTCCCCGACCTCGGGCTTCGACTCGTGCAGGCGGGTGCCGGAGATCCGGAGATCTCCTGGGTATCGAACACGGAACTGCTCGATCTGGGCGCCTATCTCGAGGGCGGAGAGATCATTCTCACGACGGGCCTCGCGCTCGGTGCCGATGACCCGAGGTGGCGCGATTTCGTCGCCGGACTCAGCCGAGCCCGGATCGCCGGAATCGGGTTCGGTGTGGGCATCGCGCACGATGCCGTTCCGGCAGCGCTCGTGCGGGCCGCGAGCGCGTATCGCGTTGCGCTCTTCGAAGTGCCGTTGCCCGTGCCGTTCATCGCGGTGAGCAAGGCCCTGGCCGGCCTGCTGCGCGCAGATGAGCTCGAAGCGGCACGCGACGCGCTGCAGACCCAGCGGCAGTTACTCGAGGGCGCCCGCAGCGAGCAGGAACCCGCGCAGGTGCTGGCGCGTCTCGCCCAGTCGACGGGCAAGCACTTCGCAGTGCTGACCTCCGACGGGGCGACATTGGCGAGCACCGCCGGTTTCGCTGCCGCACTGGATCCTGCACGCGCGGCGCGGCGCGGCGGCGATGCTCAGGCGGCCAAGGTTTTCGCAGGCGACGTCGAATTGATCGATCTCGACGCATCCGGCGGACACCGGCTCGCGCTCGCCGGCGGTGCGGCGTTATCGCCCGAGGGGCGATCGATCGTCGCCGCCGGCGCCATGGTGCTCGGGCTGGCGCTGAGCAGTGATCGCGCAGATGCCGAGCGCGAGCGCGAGCGCTGGGAGCGCGCGGCGGACGCAGCACTGCGGGGGCGCCCGCTCGACCCGATGCTCACGGTGCTCGCTCCCGAACTCCCAGCGCCCGAGCGCGTTCGCGTGGTGGCGGTGCAGGGTGCCGCTGAAGACGTTGCGCAGTGGCACCGATCCGCACGTTCAGGCATTGATCGGCTGATCGCACGTGATTCGGCCGACGCCCCGGCCGCCGGAGTCGCGCGTGCATGGCAGATCGTCGCCGATGACGAGGCCGGCATACAGGTCGCATTGGAGCGTGCCGCTGCGCTCAACCTGGACGCGGTGGTGGGCAGAGGCGCAGACGCGAGCGCGGCCTCACTGAGTCGGCGCTCGGCCGCAGCCCGCCTCGGGGCGCTCTCTCCGACGGCGCCGCTGTACGAATCCCCCCGCGTACCCGTGGTGCTCTGGGCGGACCGCGATACTCCTCTGCTCGACCTCATGCTCGAACTGCACGACCCGACTGCCGTGGGCGGCGTCGATGCTGCGCAACGCAGCCTGACTGCCGCAGTGCTCCGCACACTCTCGCTGCGGCGTTCGAATGCGGCGGGTGATCAGTCGACCGACGAGGTCAGCGAAATCGATCGGGCGGCACTTCGCGAAACGCTCTACGCCGTGTTCGCCTCAGACGGCCAGCGCGGGCCAGCGTCAGTCGCGCTGGGTATTCACCGCAACACGCTGCGTGACCGCATTGCGCGCATCGAACGGATCACCGGCCGGTCGCTCGGCGACCCCGATGACCGCGCGGAGCTCTGGTTCGCGCTCCGCGTCGAAGATGCGTTCGCGGGGTAGCGGCGCTCGCCCCACGAACGATCCAATGCAGACTACTTAGACAGCAGGGGCCTCGGGCACGGCGGGTGCCTCGGGGTGGGGCTCGTGCAGAGCATGCAATACGCCACGCATGTCTCCATGGAGTAGGTCGTCGATAAGTTCGTCGACCGCGACGGCTTCATTCGTGCCCTCGGTGATCTCCACCTTGAGCCCGTTGCTGGGTACATGATTTCTGGTCATGCCTCACAGTACTCCCGCGAAGCTGAAAGTGGCACCTATTTGCGGTACGGCGATGCGCCTCGGGTTTCCCGGGCGTGTCCCGCCGATCAGTACAGGAGGAACTGTGCGGTTCCGGTGCCCTGCACGCCCCCGGCAGCCGCACGCAGGTGGTACGACGCACCCTCTGCCGACACCGCATCGCGGGTGATATCGCAGGTTTCGGTGCTCGAACGCGTGCGGTCCCAGGCGATCGCCTCGCTCTCGATTGCTTTGCCGGGGTCGAGGATCACCGCGAGGTGCTCAGGGTTCTTCTGGCAGTCGGCGGATCGCCACACCTCGTCAGCCCCGCTCGCCACAACTAACTGCAGCTCTGCGCTGCCCAGGTCGGCCGAACAGGCGGCTTCACCGGTGTTCTCCACCGTTAGCGAGAGCTGCGGCTCCTCCCCTGCGGCGTATTCGCTCTTATCGGTCGTCGGAGTGACCGCGAGCTGCCCGGTCGCACATACGGGTACTTCGCCGTCGTCGGTCTCGTCGTCATCGGGGGCGTCAGCGCCCGCCAAATCTTTGGGCACCGAGACCTGGCTCGCATCTTGCGCGCCCCCCGTCGACCCGGGCCGCACGATGATCAGCACGATCACCGCGACGATCGCGAGAAACACGGCCAGCACAATGAGGCGTCGGCGAATGAACACCCGGCGGTCAGGGGTCTGCGGCGCGTTTCCGCCAGGCTCTCGGGTGGTCGACATGGCGCCAGCGTATCCGCAGCGAAGGGTCAGAGGTGCTTGAGCATGCGCGTGTTGCCGAGCGTGTTCGGCTTCACACGGGCAAGGTCCAGGAACTCGGCGACGCCCTCATCGCTCGAACGCAGCAGCTCGGCGTACACCTCGCCCGCCACGAGCTCCGTGTTTTCGCCCACCTTCGAGAAGCCGTGCTTCGTGAAGAAGTCGACCTCGAAGGTGAGGCAGAACAGCTGGGCGAGACCGAGATCGCGGGCGCGCGCTTCCAGAGCGGTGAGCAAGCGGTGGCCGACGCCCGAGCCGAGTAGCTGCTCCGAGACTCCGAGCGTGCGCACCTCGCCGAGCTGATCCCACATCACATGCACGGCACCGTAGCCGACCACGGCATTGGTCTCATCGACCGCCACGAGAAACTCGGGCACGGCCGCGTACAGATCGACGAGGTCTTTGCCGAGCAGAATACGTCGGGCAACGAGGGGCTCCATCAGTGCGACCATGTGCGGCACGTCTCCGGTGCGCGCACTCCGGATGCTGATCTGCGGAGCTGAATTCATCCCATCAGTCTAGGCGGGTCGACCACAAACACCGATTCAACGAAACACATACAGGAGCGGGAGATTACTGTATGCGTTTCGTTAAATCGGTGCCTCAGGCACGAGTGCCCGTAGGCCCGCGCGGGCACGAGCTCGCAGAACCGCGGGCACCCAGACGCGCCTGAGGGCCCCGCTGCAGTGCAGCGGGGCCCTCAGGCGATCAGCACCTTACTCGGTGGTGCCGGGAGTCGCAGCCGTCGACGCGACGGCTGCGGCCGACGATGCCGAGGCAGCGCTCGGGTCGCGGTCGGCGCGAGCCTCGGTCTCGAACGTGAACTGACCGTCCACGAAGTCGACCTTCACCAGGTCGCCGGCCAGCAGCTCGGCGCTCAGGATGCGCTCGGACAGGCGATCCTCGATCTCGCGCTGCATCGCACGGCGCAGCGGACGCGCACCCAGCGTGGGGTCGTACCCGACGTCGGCGAGGCGCTCGCGTGCCGGCTGCGAGATCTCGATGTGCATGTCGCGATCGAGCAGGCGGTCTTTCAGCTGCTTCACGAAGAGGTCGACGATCTGCAGCAGCTCCGGCTTGGTGAGCTGCGGGAACACGATCGTGTCGTCGACGCGATTCAGGAACTCGGGCTTGAAGTGCTTCTTCAGCTCTTCGTTCACCTTGCCCTTCATCATGTCGTAGCCGACCGACGAGTCGCCCTCGATCTGGAAGCCCACGGGGCCACCGGCGATGGCCGTCGAACCGAGGTTCGTCGTCATGATGATGACCGTGTTCTTGAAGTCGATCACGCGGCCCTGGCCGTCGGTGAGACGCCCCTCTTCAAGGATCTGCAGCAGCGAGTTGAAGATGTCGGGGTGGGCCTTCTCGATCTCGTCGAAGAGCACGACCGAGAATGGCTTGCGACGCACCTTCTCCGTGAGCTGGCCGCCCTCTTCGAAGCCGACGAACCCGGGAGGCGCACCGAAGAGGCGCGACACGGTGTGCTTCTCGCCGTACTCCGACATGTCGAGCGAGATCAGCGCGTCTTCATCGTCGAACAGGAACTCCGCGAGCGCCTTGGCGAGCTCGGTCTTGCCGACGCCGGTGGGGCCGGCGAAGATGAACGAGCCCGAGGGGCGCTTCGGATCCTTGAGGCCCGCGCGCTGACGACGGATGGTCTTGGCGAGTGCCGAGATGGCCTCGTTCTGACCGATGACGCGCTGGTGCAGCGCCTCTTCCATGAAGCGAAGACGCGAGGTCTCCTCTTCCGTCAGCTTGAAGACGGGGATGCCGGTGGCCTGCGCGAGCACCTCGGCGATCAGCCCCTCGTCAACCTCGGCCTTCGTCGCGACGTCGCCCGAGCGCCACTGCTTCTCGAGGCGCAGACGCTCCGCGATCAGCTTCTTCTCTTCGTCGCGCTTGTTCGCGGCGGCTTCGAAGTCTTGCCCCTCGATCGCCTGCTCCTTCTCGGCGCGGACGACGGCGATCTTCTCGTCGAACTCGCGCAGCTCGGGCGGGCTCGACAGGATCGAAAGGCGCAGGCGTGCACCGGCCTCGTCGATCAGGTCGATGGCCTTGTCTGGCAGGAAGCGATCTTGCACGTAGCGGTCGGCCAGGTTCACCGCGGCGACGATGGCGCCGTCGGTGATGGAGACCTTGTGGTGCGCCTCGTAGCGATCGCGCAGCCCCTTGAGGATGTTGATCGAGTGCGGCAGCGACGGCTCGGCGACCTGGATCGACTGGAAGCGGCGCTCGAGGGCCGCGTCTTTCTCGAAGTGCTTGCGGTACTCGTCGAGCGTGGTCGCACCGATGGTCTGCAGCTCACCGCGTGCGAGCATCGGCTTCAGGATGTTCGCCGCGTCGATCGCACCCTCGGCCGCACCCGCGCCAACGAGCGTGTGGATCTCGTCGATAAAGATGATGATGTCGCCGCGGTTGCGGATCTCCTTGGTGACCTTCTTCAGGCGCTCCTCGAAGTCGCCGCGGTACCGGCTGCCCGCGATCATCGAGCCGAGGTCGAGCACGTAGACCTGCTTGTCCTTCAGCGTCTCAGGCACTTCGCCCTTGATGATCGCCTGTGCGAGGCCCTCGACGACGGCGGTCTTGCCGACGCCGGGCTCGCCGATCAGCACCGGGTTGTTCTTCGAGCGACGCGAGAGGATCTGCATGACCCGCTCGACCTCTTTCTCGCGGCCGATGACCGGGTCGAGCTTGCCCTCGCGCGCGGCCTGGGTCAGGTTGCGACCGAACTGGTCGAGCACTTGCGAGCCCTTGGACTCGCCACCCGTCTCGGGCGCACCGACGGTCGCGCTCTCTTTGCCGGCCTGGTAGCCGGAGAGCAGCTGGATTACGGTCTGGCGCACGCGGTTCAGGTCGGCGCCGAGCTTCACGAGCACCTGGGCGGCGACGCCCTCACCCTCGCGGATCAGGCCGAGCAGGATGTGCTCGGTGCCGATGTAGTTGTGGCCGAGCTGCAGCGCCTCGCGCAGGCTCAACTCGAGCACCTTCTTCGCGCGCGGCGTGAAGGGGATGTGGCCGGCCGGCGGCTGCTGCCCGGTGCCGATGATGTCGGTCACCTGCGCGCGCACGGCATCGAGCGAGATCTCGAGCTGCTCGAGCGCCTTGGCCGCCACGCCCTCACCCTCGTGGATGAGGCCGAGCAGAATGTGCTCGGTGCCGATGTAGTTGTGGTTGAGCATCTTCGCCTCTTCCTGGGCGAGCACCACGACCCGGCGAGCACGATCAGTGAATCTCTCGAACATCTCCTACCTCCTTGCGACGCCATAGCACGGGAGTGGCGCCGCCGATGTGAACAGGCTACGTGGTGATGCGGGATCGCGGGGCCGTGTTCGCCGCAGGCGTGACACGCAGCGTCTCGCCGATGCTCGGCAGGTGCGGGCGTGCCGACGGCCGCCGTCGATTCGCCACGCTCCGGTCACCTCGCGTTCACCGGCTCCGCCTACCGTGTTCGCATGCCCGCACCGGATCTCGACGCACGTTCCGACGACTCCATCACCGCGACCGCACTCCCGTCGGGGTCCGCGCTCGCGGTGATCCGCGCGCTCGCCGGCGGCCTCGGCCCGAGCGAGGGGGCTGTTGCGCGAGTGATGCTGGAGCGGGCGGCGGAGGTGCCTCAGTGGTCGACGCAGGAGCTCGCGGTCGCCGCGGGCACGTCGACGGCGACGGTGATCCGGGCCTGCCAGAGACTCGGGTTCCGTGGGTTTCAGCATGTTCGCCTCGAGCTCGCCCGGGAGTCCGCACCGGCCGCGTCGCACGAGGCTCCCGCAGGCGACGTCGTCGATCGGGTGTTCGAGAGCGCCCGGGTCGCGCTGCTCGTCGGCCAGCAGACGGTCGACCGAGCGGCACTGACCCGCGCAGCGGATGCGCTCGCCGGCGCCCGCCGGGTTGTGTGCACGGCGAACGGGTTCTCGGCGCCGCCGCTTCAAGATGCGGCGATGCGGTTCTCAACGGTCGGGCGACCGGTCGAAGCACCGCTCGACATCCTCGCGCAGCAGTTCGCCGCGCACAGCGTGACCGACGACGACGTCTGCCTTGCGCTCAGCCATTCGGGTGCGAACGCGCACACGCTCGCCACGGTGCGCGCGGCGCGGCGCCGCGGTGCGTGCATCATCACCGTGGGCAGCTACGCGCGTTCTCCCCTCGCCGACCTGGCGGATGTCGCGCTCTGCACCGGCGCTGTCGGCACCGAGCACGCGGTGGATCCGTTCTTCAGCCGGCTCGGTCACTCCGTGCTGCTGCAAGCACTCGTTGCCGAGGTCGCCCTGCGCACCGACCCCTCCGACACGCTCGAGATGCGCGAAGTCGTGGCCGACGCCCTCGCCGAAACCACCGCGTAAATCCTCACTGATCAGGGCATCTCGCGAGGTTCTCGCGACCGTCACGCGCAGGCTCCCCGCTGTTCATGAACGCGACACCCGGCCCCGAGATGCTGCTCATGTAATCGCATTTCACGCTCGATGTAACGGGCGGCAACCGGCAGGGGATTTTCGCAGTGCACGTCATTTCGCTCGACGACAGCTACAACACCCGGGGCATCGGCTCCGCGGATCGGCCCTGGGTCGTACGGTCTGCGGCGCTCGACGGCCTCGCGCCCGGCGGCGAGCGCGTGCTGCGCGAGCTGGGGGTCGATCTGGTGATCGATCTGCGCGAGACGGACGAGCACGGGCCGCGGTCGCACGGGTTCCCGGTGCACTCAGCACCGCTGTACGGTCAGGCTCCGCCGAGCGCGGGGTCGCTCGAGTCGATCTATGCCGGGCTGGTCACCGAGCGCGCATCGCGCATCGTCGCTGCCGTCGTGGCGATCGCCGAGCACCCCGGGGTCGCCCTCGTGCACTGCACGGCGGGTAAGGATCGCACGGGCCTCGTCATCGCACTCGCGCGACTTGCGGCGGGCGACTCCCGAAGCGCAGTGGTCGCCGACTACGCGCGCTCCGGCGAAACCGTGCGCCCGGCGCGCGCGGCCATCGCCGCCGCACAGCTCGACGCGCTCGCACTGAACGCGGAGGATCGCGCCGCGGCTGAACGCCTGCACCTCGATAGCCCCGCTGAAGCTCTCGAATCGGCGCTCGACCTGATCGATTCCCTCGGCGGGGTGCGGGCATACCTCCTCGCGCGCGGCGCGGAGCCGCGCCATCTGGCGTCGCTGCAGCAGCGCGCGGCGCGATCCCGCACCGCCGCCCCGACCGGCCCCGATGCAGAGGCCGCCGCATGAGCCGCGACACCGGCCGCTTCACGGTGCTGCACCTGAGCGATGTGCACGCGACCGACAGCGGGCTGCTCTACGACGCGGTCGACGGGGTCGGGCGCATCGAGCGCGTGGGCGATTACGCTCGCTCAACGGGCATCACGCCGGAGGCGGTCGTGATCACGGGCGATCTGATCGAGCGCGGGCATGCCGGGGCATACGCCGCCGTGGGGGCCGCGTGCCGCCGCTTGGAGGATCGCCTGGGCGTGCCCGTGCTGACGGTGCTGGGCAACCACGACGACCCCATCGCGGCGCGCGCCCTCCCCTGGCACGAGGCCGGGCACTTCGGCGCTCACCACGTCGACGGCACCCGCATCATCAGGCTCGACTCGCACCGCCGCACCCTCGACGAGGCCCAGTTCGAATGGCTCTCTGAGGAGCTCGCGACCCCCGCTGAGGGCGGCACCATCGTCGCCCTGCATCACGCCCCGATCGCATCGCCGCTGCCGACGCTGCGCCGCCAGGGCCTCGCGAACGCCGATGCACTGCTCGACGTGCTCGTCGGCTCGGACGTGCGGGCGATCCTCGCGGGCCATTACCACCACAGCCTCTCCGCATCGATCCGGGGCATCCCCGTCTTCGTCGGCCCCTCGCTCGCCTACCACCAGGTGATGAATGCGGGCCCCGACGCGGTCGCCGGCCACGACTCACCCATGTTCTCGCTCGTGCAGCTCACGAGCGACGGGGTCAGCGCGTCGACCATCGCCCTGACCTCCCCCGAACCTCTCTTCACCCAACCCATCAGCAGCACCGCACAGAAAGCGACTCATGTCTCGTAACCGCACCACCGGCGTCATCGCCGCCTTCGCCCTCTCGGCCCTCGCACTCACCGGGTGCGCCGCTTCGGCAGACGCCGCAGGGTCCGACGCATCGGATGCCGCCGAGGCATCCACGATCACGCTCTACACCTCGGAGCCGCAGGAGAAGATCGACGCGGTCATCGCCGCGTTCAACGAGCACCACCCCGAAATCACCGTCGACGTGTTCCGCGCGGGCACCGGTGATCTCACCGCGCGCATCGCGACCGAGGAGAAGGCCGGCGAGATCGGCGCCGACCTGCTGCTCGCTGCCGACGCCGGCACGTTCGAGGACTACGCCGAGCGCGACCTGCTGCTCGAGTACGCTTCGCCCGAGGCCGACGCCATTCAGCAGGACCTCGTCGACCCTGAGCACTTCTACGTCGGCACCCGCCTGATTCCCACGGTCATCGCGGTGAACACGAACGTCATCACCGACGCACCGACGTCGTGGCAGGACCTCACCGACGCGCAGTACGCCGGCAAGATCGCGATGCCGAACCCCGACGTGTCGGGCGCAGCGGCCTACAACGCCGCCGTCTGGCTCGACGACGCGTCGCTCGGCAAGACCTGGCTCGAAGGCCTCGCCGCCAACAAGCCGCTGATCGCCGAGAGTAACGGCCCGGTGTCGCAGGCCGTGGCCGACAGCAGCAGTCCGGTCGGCATCGTCGTCGATTCGCTGGTGCGCGACCTCGCCGCTGCGGGATCGCCGATCGAGGCCGTCTACCCGAGCGAGGGCGTTCCGTTCGTCTCGCAGCCGGTCGGCATCTTCGCGAACACGGATGAAGCCGAGGCGTCGAAGCTCTTCGTCGACTTCCTCATCAGCCAGGAGGGCCAGGAGATCGCCGCATCGCAGTCGTACCTGCCAATCCGTGAGGACGTCGACAGCCCCGAGGGTGCGCCGGCCATCGCCGACATCGACTTCTTAAACCCTGACCTCGAGACCATTCGCGCCTCGCAGGCCGACGCCGTCGAGACCTTCAATGGCCTCTTCCAGTAGCACCCTGGAGCGTGGCTCCGCGGGCTCGGTCGCTTTCGGCCGGGCCCGCGGGCCGCGCTTCGGCGCACGCCCGTTCGACGGATTCACGATCGCCCGGCTCGCCCTGTGGGGCGCCGTCACCGCCCTCATCCTCGTCCCCATCACCGCGATCGTCGTGCTCGCGCTCGGCGGCGGCGGTTGGTCGGCGCTCGGCGATCCCGATGTGCTCACCGCCGCCGGCAACTCACTCGTCTCCGCGGGAGTCTCGGGGGCGCTCGCCGTGATCGTCGGCACCGCACTGGCACTGCTGCTGGAGCGCACCGACCTGCCGGGCCGCCGTGCGATGCGGCTCATCGCGTTGAGCCCCATGCTGATGCCGCCGTTCGTCGGCGCGATCGCGTGGCTGAGTCTGCTCGGGCCCTCCGCCACGGTCAACACGTTCTGGTCGACGCACTTCGGCGGCCCGCTCTGGAATCTCTACGGCGGCGACGGCGTGATCTTCCTCCTCACGCTGCACAGCTACCCGATCGCGATGATGATCGTCACCGCGGCACTGCGGCGTGTGCCCGCCGACCTCGAGCAGGCGGCGCGCATTGCCGGATCCTCCGCGCCCCGTGCTCTGTGGGAGGTCACGACCCCGCTGCTGCGACCCGCCATGCTCTCGTCATTCACCCTGATCGCGGTGTCGAACCTGGCCGACTTCGGCATTCCGTCGATCATCGGGCTTCCCGAGCGCTACGTCACCCTGTCGACCCTCGTCTACCGATACCTGCAGTCTGGCACCGTCGAAGACCCGCTCGCGGTCGTGGCGGCAATCGGCTTCGTGCTGCTCGTGATCGCACTCATCGGGGTCGTCGTCGACCTGCTCCGCGCGCGCACCCGCGTCGAGCTCGACGCGCAGGCCGGCGCGCCCGCGCTGCTGCCGCTTGGCCGAGCCCGCATACCTGCGGCGATCCTCACCGCGATCGCCGTGCTGTCGGTCACGGTGCTCCCCCTCATTACGCTCGCAATCCAGTCGGTGCTGCCGGCCCCCGGCGTTCCGCTCACCCCCGAAACCGTTACGCTCGCGAGTTTCGAGCGCGCCCTGACGGCCTCGGGCACGCTGCAGGGCATCGGCAACTCCCTCATGCTGGCGACGCTCGCCGCGCTGGGCTGCGGCATCATCGGGCTCGGGATCGGCACATTCGTGACCCGCACCCGCGCTCGGGGCAACGCGGCGCTGCTCGGCCTGTCGCTACTGCCCCAGGCGATCCCGGGCCTCGTGATCGCCGTCGCCTGGCTCGTCATCGCACCGCGCATCGGGCTCACCAACACGCCCTGGCTCATCCTGTGCGCGTACCTGACGTCGTTCCTCGCGCTCGTCGTGCAGTCCGTGCACGCACCGCTCTCGGCGACACCGACGACTGCGGAGGAGGCCGCGCGCATCTCGGGCGCCTCCCGCCTGCGCGCACTGTGGGACATTTCATGCCGCATGGCAGTGCCCGCGGCGATCTCGGGTGCGACGCTCGTCGCCCTCACCGCGGTGCGCGAACTCACGCTCTCCGTGCTGCTGCTCTCGCCCGGCTCGCAGACACTCGGCGTCGTCATCTTCAACCTGCAGCAGGCGGGCGCGTACAACGCCTCGTCAGCGCTCTCACTCATCGTCGCGGTGGTCGGCCTGGCCGGTCTCGGACTCACCGC
Source organism: Leucobacter musarum subsp. musarum (assembly GCF_001273845.1). Classification (GTDB taxonomy): domain Bacteria; phylum Actinomycetota; class Actinomycetes; order Actinomycetales; family Microbacteriaceae; genus Leucobacter; species Leucobacter musarum. The sequence continues at coordinate 135,837 of NZ_JHBW01000065.1, read as the reverse complement.
CCGCACCCAGCGTTAGGACTCCCCGTGTCATCCGTCACCCTCGACTCCGTCAGCCTCGCCTACCCCGGCGGTCACCTCGGCCTCGCCGACGTCGACCTCGCAATCGGCGACGGCGAGTTCGTCGCCCTCGTGGGCCCGTCGGGCTCGGGCAAGACCACGCTGCTGCGCACCGTCGCCGGGTTCGTCGCGCCCACTGCCGGAACCGTGCGCATCGGCGATGCCGTCGTGTCGCAGCCCGGCCGCAGCGTCGAACCGGAGCGCCGCGGGCTTGGCATGGTGTTCCAGCAGCACGCCGTGTGGCCGCACTGGAACGTCGGCCGCAACATCGCCTACCCGCTGCGCCGCGCCGGAGTGGCCCGCGCCGAGCGCACGCGCCGCGTGGCCGAAGCGCTCGAACTCGTGGGGCTCCCGGGCGCCGAGCGCCGCAACCCCGCAACCCTGTCGGGCGGCCAGCGCCAGCGCGTCGCCATCGCCCGAGCGATCGTCGCACGGCCGCGGGTGCTGCTGCTCGACGAAGCGCTCTCGGCACTCGACGAACCGCTGCGGGATCGCCTGCGCCTCGACCTCCGCGCTCTCACCCGCGAACTCGGCCTGACCGTGCTGCACGTCACGCACGACCGAAGCGAGGCCCTGGCGCTGGCCGATCGGGTCGTCGTGCTCGACGGCGGCAGGGTGCAGCAGGTTGGCGCGCCCGCCGACCTGCTTGAGCGCCCGGCCTCGCCGTTCGTCGCTCGATTCATCTCGGACGCGACCGTGCTGCCCGGTCGCTTCGACGGCTCCGAGTTCCACGCCGATGGACTCCCCATCCGCGTGCCCGTCGACCGGGTTGTGGCGAACGGGATCCCCGCGTCACCGGGGCTCCCCGCGGGCCGGGGCGAGGTTGCGGTGCAACCCGAGCACGTGCGCGTGGTTGCCGACCCATCGGGGCAAGCGACCGTGACGTCGTCGCTGTTCGGCTGCTCGGGCGACGAGCTGGTGGTCACCTGGGGCGATCTGCAGCTCCGCTCCCGAGCAAGTGGCGTGCGCTGTGCCGCCGGAACCCGGGTGCGCATCGAGATCGATCGCGTCGCCCTGTTCTCATCGCCGCACGACGCCGCATCTCAGACCGGCGATGCGGTACTTGCACGCCCCGTAGCAGCCCACGAGCGAACGCAACCGGCTAGCGTGGGAGCATGAGCGAACCCGCACGCCCCACAGCCTCGATCGTCGTGGTGCGCCACGGCGAGACCGACTGGAACATCGGACGCCGCATTCAAGGGCAGACCGACATCCCCCTGAACGAGCGCGGTCGCGCGCAGGCCGGGGAGATCGCTGAACTCCTGGCCGACACCGGGCCCTGGACCCGCGTGATCGCTTCCCCGCTCGATCGCGCGCGCACCACTGCAGACATCATCGCTGCGCGACTCGGTCTGCCGCAGCCCGAGATCGTCGACGACGTCACCGAACGCGATTTCGGTTCAGCCGAGGGCCTCCTCGTGAGCGACGCGTCGGCGCGATGGCCCGGGCTCGACGTCGATGACGCCGAGGGGCTCGACGCGCTCGCGCAGCGCGGGGCCAGCGCATTCGCCCGGACGCTGCGAAACACGCCCGGAGCGATCGTCGTCGCCCACGGTGCGCTCATTCGCGCTGCGCTCACCGAGCTCAGCGGCGCTCCAGCGCCCCGCATCTTGAACGGCGAGGCCTGGCTGGTCGCAGAGCAGGACGATCAGGGCAGCGCGTCGGGTGCGCGCATCTCGGTCGACCGGCTCGGTACGCCCGCGATGCAGCACGCCGTCTAAGGCGCTGCCCGATCCCGACTACTGCCCCTGCACCTGCGCGGGGTTCGCGGGAGCCTGCGGCGCGATGGGCTCGATCACGACAGCGGTGCCATACGCGCAGAACTCCGTGAAGCTGCCGATGGACCCCGAGTCGAAGCGCATCGCCACCACGGCATTCGCGCCGCGCGACTGAGCCTCGGCCCACATGCGGTTCATGACCTCCCAGCGCGATTCGTAGATCACCTTGGTGTATTCGGGCATCTCGCCGCCGCCGAGCGCGCGGAACCCGGCGGTGAAGTTCTGACCGAAGTTCGCTGAGCGCACCGTCAGACCCATCACCTCCCCGAGCACCTGGGTGATCCGGTACCCCGGGACGTCGTTAGTGGTAACTGCGAACACGATGATTCCCCTCATTCGGTGTGAACTCGGCGGCCGTGACCGCCGAGTTCAGCGTAGACCTCGCGGCAGCGATCGCCCTACTGCAGCGCCGACGTGAGGCGGGCGATCCCGTCGAGCAGCTGGGAGGGCAGTGACTGCTTCTCCCATTCCTCAAGCGTCAGTTCGCGGGAGTTCTCGCGGTAGTAATCGTTCACGCCGTCGAGATCGTCGACGAAGCCGCGACCGTGCACCACCATCGAAATCTCCATGTTCAGGCCGAAGGATCGCTGATCCATGTTCGAGGAACCGACGACCGCGACCTCTTCATCGATGGTGAAGTGCTTCGAGTGCAAGATGTACGGCGGCCGGAACATCCAGATGCGCACGCCGGCCCGCAGCAACTCTTCGTAGTACGAGCGCTGGGCGTGGTAGACCACGGCCTGATCGCCGATCTCGGAGACGAAGAGTTCGACCTCGACCCCGCGGGCCGTCGCCGCTCGCACCGCGTTCATGATGGAGCCGTCGGGCACGAAGTATGGGCTCGTGATGCTGATGCGGCGCTGAGCCGTGTACAGCAGGGCAACGAACACCTGCAGGTTGTTCTCGCCCGCGTACCCCGGCCCGCTCGGCACGATCTGGCAATCGAGCTCGCCCGGCTGATCGACCGTGACCGCCTCGCCCGTGAGCTCGGTGAGGTAGTTACCGGTCTCGAGGTACCAGTCGCCCTGGAACACGGCTTCGAGCCCGAGCACGATCGGCCCCTCGACTCGCACCATCAGATCTTTCCAGTGCAGGCCGCGGCGGCGGTTCGACGGCTTGTTGTAGCTCGAGTCAACCAGGTTCTGCGACCCCATGAACCCGATCTCGCCGTCGACGACGATGAGCTTGCGGTGGTTGCGCAGATCGGGCCGCTGATACTCGCCGCGCCACGGGCGCACGGGCAGCATGTACGCCCACTCGGCACCGAGGTCGGTGAGGCTCTTGCGGGTGCGCTTGGCGCCCGGATTGCGCACCGCCGAGATGTGGTCGAGCAGCACGCGCACCTTCACGCCGCGGGCCGCGACCTCGCGCAGTGCGGCGAACACCGGCTCGGTGGTCGAGTCGTGCACGAGAATGTAGAACTCGACGTGCACGTATTCTTTGGCGGTGCGGATCGCCTCGGCCATGCGCGCGAACGACTCTTCGTAGTCGATGCAGATGCTGGCCGAGTTGCCCTGCAGCATCGGCTGCGCACCGAGCGACCGGCCGAGCTTCACGGCACTGTCGAGGCCGGGGAACAGGCGCTCGTGCGGGGTGACGAGATCCGCTTCCTCTTCGTCGGCGATCTGCGCCACGAACTGGTTGATCGCCTCCTGCTTGCGTTCGCGCGAGCGCGGCAGTCGCTTGCTGCCGATGATGAGGAACAGCAGCAGGCCCGGCACCGGGAGCGCGAAGATCGCCATCAACCAAGCCATGCCGGCCGTCGGGCGACGGTTGCGCGGCACGACGAAGACCGCGACGACGCGGATGACGTTGTCGACGACCAGTACGATCCAGGTCCAGACATACGGCCAGTTGACGCCCAACCAGTCGATGTCCATGCGGGCCCCCTCGTGAATCAGCGCGCGGGTGCGCTATGCATCACTGTACCGGGGATCAGCGACTTCTCAGGATTCACGACGCGACGGCAGGCCGGCTTTCGCGCGCTCCTCGTCTTCGAGCTGCTGGTACACGCGGCGCTCCGTGCGGTCGGCGCGCAGGATGAGCCGCAGCACCATCCAGAAGAAGAGCCCGATCAGCACGGTCGGCGTGAGCGACCACACCGCGTTCAACCACCAGTTGTCCATAGTGCCCCCAGTGTATCGGGCCTGCCCGGGAATAACCCGGGCAGGCCCGTCTTCGCTACTTGACGATCGGGAAGAGGATGGTCTCGCGGATCCCGAGCCCGGTCAGGGCCATCAGGAGGCGATCCATGCCCATGCCCATGCCACCCGACGGCGGCATGCCGTGCTCGAGCGCACGCAAGAAGTCTTCGTCGATCGGCATCGCTTCGTCATCGCCGCGCGCGCCCTCGGCGGCCTGCTGCACGAAGCGCTCGCGCTGCACCACCGGGTCGACCAGCTCGGAGTAGCCCGTCGCCAGCTCGAACCCGCGGATGTAAAGATCCCACTTCTCGACGACGCCCGGAATGGAGCGGTGGTGGCGCGTCAACGGGCTCGTCTCGACAGGGAAGTCCATGACGAACGTCGGGCGCTCGAGGCCGCCCTTCACGAAGTGCTCCCACAGCTCTTCGACGAGCTTGCCGTGGTTCGGCAGATGCACCTCGACACCCTCGGCGTCAGCGATGGCCTGCAGCTCGTCGACGGTGGTGTCGGGCGTGATCTCTCGACCGGCCGCCGCCGAAAGGGTGCCGTACATCGAGATGCGATCCCAGTCGCCGCCGAGGTCGAACAGCGTGCCGTCGGCCCACTGCACCACGTGCGTCCCCGCACGCTCAGTGCGGGCGTTGGCCGCCAGCGCGGCGTTCTGGATGAGCAGCTGCGTCAGGTCGGCAATGCCGTTGTAATCGGAGTACGCCTCGTACGCCTCAAGCATCGCGAACTCGGGGCTGTGCGTCGAATCGGCACCCTCGTTGCGGAAGTTGCGGTTAATCTCGAAGACGCGCTCCAGGCCGCCCACTGCCGCGCGCTTGAGGTAGAGCTCGGGCGCGATGCGGAGGTAGAGCTCGGTGTCGAACGCGTTCGACTGCGTCACGAACGGGCGCGCCGAGGCGCCTCCGTGCATCGTCTGCAGCATCGGGGTTTCGACCTCGATGAAGTCGCGCTCGGCGAAGGTCTGGCGCAGGCTCGCCATAGTGCGGGCGCGGGTGACCACGTTGATGCGCGCCTGCTCACGTTGAATCAGGTCGAGGTAGCGCTGACGAATGCGCGTCTCTTCATTCAGCTCCGCGTACATGTTCGGGAGCGGTGCGATCGCCTTCGCCGCAATGGCCCACTCGCGCACCATGATCGAGAGCTCGCCGCGGCGGCTCGAGACGACCTCGCCGCTGATGAACAGGTGATCGCCGAGGTCGGTGAGCTCCTTGTAGCGTGCGAGCGACTCCTCGCCCACCTCCGCCAAGCTCACCATTGCCTGGATGCGCGTGCCGTCTCCGGCCTGCAGCGATGCGAAGCAGAGCTTGCCCGTGTTGCGCTGGAACACGATGCGGCCCGCGACGCCCACGGTCTCGCCCGAGGCCGTGTCGGGCGTTTCTTCGAGATGCCTGTACTGGGCACGGACGGCCGGAATCGTCGTGGTGACCGGCAGCGACACCGGGTAGGCTCCGCCCGCGAGGTCGGCGTCGGCGTTCAGCCGATCGCGCTTCTCGAGTCGCACCCGCTTCTGCTCGAAGATCTCTTCGGCGCTCGCCTCGGGGGCGGAATCTGCGGGTGCTGCGGTCTGATCGCTCATTGTGGCGGGATCCTCCGGATCGGGTCGACGTACCGGTCCATCCTAGCTTCCGCGATCAGACCTCCGGATCGGCCGTCCCGGCGATCAGCTCTTCCTCGATGGCGGCTCGCACGATCCCGCCGACCACGCGTTCGGGGTGCTCGATGCCCAGGCCGCGGAGGGCATCGAGCGCGTTGCGCACGATCGCTCGCGAGAATTCGCTCGCGGCACCGACCGATTCGGCGTACGCGGCGCGATCCTGCTCGGCGACGATCACGGGCTCGGCCCCCATTTCGACCGCGAGCGCCTGCCCGATCGGCAGCACGGGAGCCGGCGCGGTGACCGCGACCGTCGCCTCAGCGAGCCGAGTCAGATCGAGGCTCGTGCCGGTGAAGACCATTGCGGGGTGCAACGCGAGCGGAATCACGCCGGCCGCGAGCGCCGGCGCGAAGACGCCGATGCCGTGCTCGGGCGCGGTGTGAATGGCGAGCTGGCCCGGCTGCCAGGCACCCGTCGCCGCGAGCCCCGCGATGAGATCGGGCAACTCGGATCCCGGCACGGCGAACAGCACGAGTTCGGATCGCCGCACGACCTCAGCGACTTCGAGCTGCGGCACACCCGGCAGCATCGACTCGGCCCGCTCGCGCCCGTCCTCACCGGAGGCGTGAATCGCGACGATGGCGTGACCCGCGCCTGCCAGAGCTCGCGCCAGCACCGGGCCGACCCTGCCGGCACCGACGATGCCAATGCCGAGCCGGGAGGCCTGCGCACCCGCGTTCACCGCGGTGCCTCCGGGGTCTCTGGCGCCTCCGGCTGTGCCTCTGTCTCGAGCACCACCGGCGACTCCAGCATCTCGTTGACCTGCGGTGCCTGCGTTGCCTGCGACTCGGCATCGTCACGCATCGCGATGATGCGCGACGCCTCCCCGCCTTGAATGCGGAGCACGGTGGCTGTGAGCTCGTCGAACACCGAACGAGCCGCATCGAGATCGAGGCCGCGCATCTCCATGCGCACCGGCCCGAGCACCGTATGGGCCTGAATCGCTGCCAGCCCCAGCATGCGGTGCACCATCGGGCGCCGCAACTGCACCGACTGCGCGCGCAAGATCGGCATGATCGAGAGCGAGCGGGTCAGCACGCCGCGACGCACCCGGAGCGACGCATGCTCGAATTCGGCGTCAGCAATGCTGAGACCTGCTCGCCGTCGCCCCCAGAGCAGCACGGTCGCCGAGCGGCGCCCCGCATGAACGTAGCTCGCGGCAGACCCGGTCAGCCCGTCGCGCAGCGCGGCGAACGCGGCTTCGGCATCACCGTCGCCCGGGAGCAGCGTGTCGATGACACGGAGCACATCGGCTTCTCGGCCCACCGGCAGCACCACGTTCTGCGTCGCATTCTGCCCGCCCTGGGCCACCGAGTGCCCCGCCGTCGTGATGCGCACCTTCCACCAGCCGAGCGGCCTCCAGAGGAGCGGCTGACGTGCCTCGACCGCGTGGATGCGGCCGAACGGAATCGATTCGGTCATCGTCGCGGTGAGACCCGAGCCCGTGCGCACGGCATCGTCGGTGCGCGAGAGCGTGAACTTGAAGCCCTTGTTGAGCTGGCCGAACATGATGCTGACCATCACGATGATCAGCGGGATCACACCGAAGATCAGGAACGCCTCGAGCACCGCGCCGCCGATCACGATGCCCACGATCAGGAGGACTAGGATCACGGACTCCCAGCCGAGCGCGATGCTCGCTGCGAGGCGGCCGATCGGCACCGTCACCAGTGTGTGGGCCCGCAGCGCTTCGGGGTCGATATCGGCATCGATGAAGTCTTGAGCGCGCGACGTCACCGGATCGCCCGCGGTGTCGTAGACGAAGCCGTCGTAGCCGACGGGTGCCGGGCCACTCACGTCTGCGACGCCGCGTTGAGCGGTGTGACCGCCACGACGTCGAGCCCCCGACACCTGCAATATCTGCTCGCGTACCGTCTTGGCATCCCGATGCCCGAGGTAAGAAAGTTCGACCTTGCCGCCCTGCCCCGCGGTGACGACCTCGATCTTGGTGAGTCCCAACGCGCGGGCGAGGAGCGACCGCTGCAGGTTCACGCTCTGAATGCGCTCGAGCGGAGCGCGGCGGTGCGACCGGAAGAGCACGCCGCTGCGCACCTCGACGGCGGCGTCGGTGATGCGGTAGGTCGCGAACCGCCACGCGAGCCACGAGAAGAGCACGATCAGCAGAATGACGAGCAGGATGCCGCCGAGCACGAGCAGCAGCAGCCCCTCCGCAGCGAGGTACTCGTACACATCGACGAGGTCGCCCTCGCCCGAGACATCGACCGACCCGCCGGGCACCGCGAAGCGATCGGCGAAGAAGAACTGCACGAAGTGATCGCGGAAGTTCGCAATCACAATGCCCGCGATGACGATGAGGGCGAGGCCGCCGCGGAGCAGCGGTGAGAGCGGATGCATGCGACGCCAGCCGTCGGCGTCGGAGGTGCCCGGCAACCGCGCGTCGACCGAGGGATCGACGACGGCGCCGTCGGACTCCTGGGTCACAGGCCCGACCTCCGCGCTTCCGCGAGCGAGACCAGACGGTCGCGCAGCTCTTCGGCTTCGGCGTGCGGCAGGCCCGGGAGGTGCACTCCGGTCGCCGCAGACGCGGTGACGAACTTGAGGGTTGCGAGCCCCAGCGCGCGCAGCAGCGGCCCACGCGTCACATCGACGAGCTGCAGCCGACCGTAGGGTACGGCGATGACCCGCTCGAACATGATGCCGCGGCGGAAGAGCAGGTCGTCTTCGCGCAGCACATACCCGATGGCGCGCACCCGGCGGAACGCGAAGATCGCGTTGATCAGAAAAATGACGATGAGCACCGGCAAGGCGATGCGGAAGAACAGTGGGGCGTCGCCGCGCGACAGCACCAGAATGACCACGAGCACCGCCGCGAGTGCGATGACGAAGAGCAGATTCATCGCGAGGTCGGCCCAGGCGTACGACGGGGAAACCCGCTTCCAGGCGACCTGCTCGGTCTGCCAACCGCTCGACGTCTCAGTCGTATCCACACCATCCGGAGTCATGCCCCCAGCTTAGGCCCCGACCCGTCGAGGAGTCAGCGGCGCGAAGCGGTCGTTCGCCGCTGCGCGTCAGTGCTCACCGCTTCGGGTCAGTGCTCTCCACTGCGGGTCAGTGCTCGCGGTAGGCCGTCTGATCAGCCGGGCCACGGCCAGGTTCGATGCCTGAATCGTCGTCGGCGCCGTCGTCTCCCGGGGGCACGCGGCACAGATGCTCGGCAATCGCGGCGCACGCGATGAGCGCGGCGGCCGCGACGACGACGAACACCATCGGCAGCCAGGTGGCGGTCGGCGCAGCGATCGAGCGGCCGGCGAGCGAGAGCAGCAGCCCCGCACCGAAGCCGCCGAAGCACCCGCCGACGAGTTGCCCGGCGCGTGCCGTGACCAGCAGGCGCACGGCGTGGAACGGGTTCACCGCGCCCGGGCGCTTGCGCACCTGTCGGTGCAGCCGAAGCCCGAAGATAAGCAGCACCGCCGCCAGAATCGCGAGTGAGGCCGCGAGCGACAGCGGGGGCACGAGCGGCGGTGCGCCGCGGCTCGAGAGCGCGAACTGCGCCACGAGCCCGACTGCCGCCCCCATGGCGGCAGCGGCGACAATAGCGAGCGGATTGGTGCGATCAATCTTGCGCACGGTGCTCCCCCGTTTCGGTCGCGATGACGGAAGAGCTCGACTCGTACGACGCTGCGTGCGTCGCGGGCGTCGTGGTGTCGCCGATGCGCGCCAGGAGGTCGGCGACGCGACCGTGCCCCATGAGCACGGCGTTGGGGTCGAGGTCGAGCCACGGGGCGAGCACGAAGTCGCGCTCGTGCGCGCGGGGGTGAGGCACTTCGAGCCGATCGTCGCGAATCACGCGACCCCCGAAGAGCACCAGATCGATGTCGAGCGTGCGGTCGCCCCAGCGCGCGTCGCGCACCCGCCCGTGCGCGGCCTCGATCGCCTGCATACGGTCAAGCAGCGTGTGCGGATCGAGCGACGTCGATGCCGTCGCCACGCCGTTGAGGTACCGCGGGGCCTCAGGGTCAGGCCCGTGCACGGTCAACGCGATGGTCTCGCGCAGCGCGGATGGCACGAGGTGATCGATGCCCGGCGTCGCCGCGAGGTCGCGCTGCGCCGCACGAATCGTCTCCCCACGATCACCGAGATTGGCTCCGAAGGCGAACAGCACGGGCACCACCTGGGCGATCATGCGTGCTCTCCGTTGCGAGAGCGCTCGCGCACGACGGTCACCGAGACGTCGACAAACGGCACCGTGATCGGCGCGTCGGGCTTGTGTACGGTGATGCGTGCCGACCGCACCGCCGAGAAGCCCAGTGCCACTGCGGCAACACGTTCGGCGACGGTCTCGATCAGGTCCACCGGATCGGAGGCGACCGCGGCTGCGATCGCTTCCGCGAGCTCGCCGTAATGCACGGTGCGTTCGAGGGCGTCTCCCGCCGCCGCAGGCGCCAGATCGACGGCGACCTCTGCGTCGATGACGAATCGCTGACCCTGCTCGCGCTCGAAATCGAACACTCCATGGTGGGCGAAGACTTCGAGGCCGATGAGCGTGATGCGATCAGCGTGCGCCACTGCGTCGGCCACGGAGCTCGACGTGAGACTCGGCGCCGGTGGAGCCAGTGGGCCGGCTGTGCCCAGCCCGGACTCCCAGGCCGCGTGCACGGCCAGCGCCTGACGCGAACCGACCACGTCGTGCACACGCACTCCCCAGGCACCGGCCTGCGCCGCGAGCGCAGTCACCACGGCGGTCGCCAGGTCTCGCGGGTGCGTCGATTCGGTGCCCGGCGCGTGAGCGGCGAGCGACTCGATGGTCTCGCCCAGCATCCGCTTACGCGAGGCTCCCACGAGCACCGGGAACCCGAGAGCGCGCAGTTGGTCAAGCCGGGCGAGCAACTGCCAACCTTGCTCGGCGGTCTTGTCGAATCCGAGGCCCGGGTCGAGCACGATGTGGGCGGCGTCGACTCCCGCCGCGATTGCTGCTCGGGCGCGCTCAGCGAGTGCCTCGCAGACGTCGCGCACCACATCGGAGTAGTCCGATCGCAGGTGCGCCGGGTCGGGGATGCCGCGCCAGTGGCCGATGATGAAATGCACGGCGCGGTGCCGGCTCGCCTCTGAGGCGACCGCGAGCATGTCGGCGTCGAAGAGACCGCCCGAGACATCGTTGATGTACCGCGCCCCGGCTTCGACTGCGGCACGCGCGGTCGATGCGTGCAGCGTGTCGACCGACACTGCGACGCCGGCCGATGCGAGGGCGGCGATGACCGGACGCACGCGCTCCAGTTCTTCGGCGGGTGCGACGGCGACGGCTCCGGGCCGCGTCGATTCGCCGCCGATATCGACCACGTCGGCGCCGCTCCGCGCGAGTTCGAGGCCGCGCGCAATCGCGGCATCGGCGGCGAGGAACTGGCCTCCGTCGCTGAAGGAATCGGGGGTGACGTTGAGCACGCCCATTACGATCGGTGCCACCGTGGCGGCGACCGCGTCGACGGGGCTCACGCCTCAGAGCTCTCGGAACGGCCGAGCAGAGCGAAGACGGCTGCCTGCTCGACCGGGGCCGCGAGCGACCCGCGCGATGCCACCGTGATCGTGAGAGATTCGGTCTGACGCACGCCACGATCGGCGACGCAGCCATGGCTGGCTTCGAGCACGACCAGTACCCCCTCGGGGTCGAGGCCGTCGTGCAGCGTTTGCGCGATCTGCTCGCCGAGCCGCTCCTGCATCTGGGGGCGCGCGGCGAGCGTGTCCACAACCCGCGGAATCGCGCTCAGGCCGACGACGCGCGCACGCGGACGATACGCGACGTGAGCTCGTCCGCGGAACGGGAGCAGGTGGTGCTCGCACATCGAACGCAGCGTGATGTCGCGCACGAGCACCAGTTCGCCAGTGTCATCGCCGACCGGCACCGAGTCAGAGAGCAGCACTGCCGGATCACGGCCGATTCCGGCAAAGAACTCGGCGTACGAGTCGGCGACACGGAACGGAGTGCTCGCGAGCTCCGGGCTATCGGGGTTCGCCCCGATCGCACTGATGAGCTCGCGCACCGCCGAAGCGATCCGCTCGCGATCCACGGTCTCCCCCATGCGCGTTACCTCGAGTCGTCGCGATCGTCGTCACTGCGCACGCCGAGGTTGCGCGGCGGCTGACTCGATTCGCCCGGAGCCAGGGGTGCCTGCGGTTCGGACGGAGCCGAGGGCGCGGGTGCCTGGTTCTCAGGAGACGACGCTGTGGAGTCGCCCTGAGGTGCAGTCGAGGCCTGAGGCGCCGAAGTGTCATACGTCGGCGCGTCGGGCGTTGAGGCGTCTTCCGCGGGAGCCGCATCCGACGGCTCCGCAGGTGCGGGCTCGCCGACATGGCGGTTGTCGGTGCGCAGTGCGGCCGGCACCTCGATCGGCGGGCGATCAGAGACCGGGCGCCCGTTGTGCGACAGCCAGGTGGGGCGCGGGGCGAGTTTCTCGACGTCTTGGAAGATCTCGGCGATCTGAATATGATCGAGCGTTTCTTTCTCGAGCAGCTCGCGCGCGAGCCGGTCGAGAATGTCGCGGTTCTTCACGAGCACTTCGTACGCCTCGTTGTGGGCCTGCTCCATGAGCTCGCGCACTTCAGCGTCGATGGTCGTCGCGAGGCCCTCGGAGTAGTCGCGGTTCTGCCCGAACTCGCCCATGAAGGCGCCCGGCTGCCCCTGCCCGAGCTTCACCGGACCGATGGTCGCCGACATGCCGTACTCGGTGACCATCTTGCGGGCAGTGCCCGTCGCCTTCTCGATGTCGTTGCCGGCACCCGTCGTAGGGTCGTGGAAGACCAGTTCTTCGGCGACACGACCGCCCAGCGCGTAGGCGAGCTGGTCTTGCAGCTCGTTGCGAGTGACCGAGTACTTGTCTTCGAGGGGAATCACCATCGTGTACCCGAGTGCACGACCGCGAGGCAGAATCGTGATCTTCGTCACCGGGTCGGTGTGATTGAGCCCGGCGGCGACGAGCGCGTGCCCGCCCTCGTGATAGGCCGTGATCAACTTCTCGTGGTCACGCATCAGGCGAGTGCGGCGCTGCGGGCCTGCGATCGACCGGTCGATCGCCTCGTCGAGCGCGCGATTGTCGATGAGCTGCGCGTTTGAACGAGCGGTCAGCAGCGCCGCCTCGTTGAGCACATTCGCGAGATCAGCACCCGAGAAGCCCGGGGTTTTACGCGCCACGACCTCAAGGTCGACGTTCTTCGAAAGCGGCTTGCCCTTCGAGTGCACCTGCAGGATCTTGAGTCGGCCCGGCATATCGGGGGCGTCGACGCCGACCTGACGGTCGAAGCGGCCCGGGCGCAGCAGCGCCGGGTCGAGCATGTCGGGGCGGTTCGTCGCCGCGATCATGATCACGTTCGTCTTGGGATCGAAGCCGTCCATCTCGACGAGCAGCTGGTTCAGCGTCTGCTCGCGCTCGTCGTGACCGCCGCCCATACCCTGGCCGCGGCGCTGGCCGACCGCGTCGATCTCGTCGACGAAGATAATGGCGGGCGCGTTGGCCTTCGCCTCCTTGAAGAGATCGCGCACACGGCTGGCACCGACACCCACGAACATTTCGACGAAGTCTGAGCCCGAAATCGAGTAGAAGGGCACTCCGGCCTCACCCGCGACTGCGCGGGCGAGCAGGGTCTTGCCCGTACCGGGAGGGCCGTAGAGCAGCACGCCCTTCGGAATGCGCGCACCGACGGCCTGGAAGCGCGTCGCGTCTTGCAGGAAGTCTTTGATCTCGTGCAATTCTTCGACGGCCTCATCGGCGCCGGCGACATCCGCGAACGTGACCTGCGGCGTCTCTTTCGAGACGAGCTTCGCCTTCGACTTGCCGAACTGCATGACCCCTCGGCCGCCGCCCTGCATGGACGAGAGCATCCACCAGATCAGCACACCGATGATGAGGAGCGGCAGCAGGAAGCTCAGGATCGACCAGATCGGGTTCGCCTGAGGCACCTGATCGGTGAAGCCGTCCTTGAGCTTCGCATCGTCGACCGCCGAAACCACGTCGGCACCGCGCGGCGCGACGTAGTAGAAGTAAACCTCTTGCGACCCGGTCTTTTCGTCGGCCTTCGCGAGCTTCAGGTTGACGCGCTGATCACCGTCGATGATCTCGGCGTGCTGCGCCTTTCCGCTCGAAAGCAGATCGAGGCCGCGATCCGTCGAAATTTCGCGCGTGCTCCCGCCAGAGAGCAGCGACCACCCGAGCAGCACGATGACCGGTGCGAGGATCAGGTAGAGCAACGGGCCGCGGAACAAGCGACGGCTCTTCGAGGTGCTCTTCGTCGAATTCTCTGCCAAGACTGGACCTTTCAGAAGGAACGTGCCGGGAAGATCCAGCACGAGTAAGCGTAGCCAATGCCTCTGACATCGGACTGAGCCGACGAGGCTTGTCCGCTCTCGGCGCACTGTTGGAGCAGCATCGGCGCGCGAACAACGCCCTCGATGCCGCTCGCGGGCTTACTCTCCGCCGTACACGTGCGGTGCGAGCACCGCGACGTCGCGAAGATTGCGGTAGTTCTCCGCGTAGTCGAGACCGTAACCGACGACGAACTCGACGGGAATGTCATACCCGATATAGGCGACGTCGACGTCGACCTTGAGCGCCTCGGGCTTGCGCAGCATCGTGCAGATGCGCACCGACTTCGCCCCGCGGCTCTCCAGGTTCTCCTTCAGCCACGACAGTGTCAGACCCGAATCGATGATGTCTTCGACGATCAGCACGTCCCGGCCGGTGATGTCGGCGTCGAGATCCTTGAGAATCTTCACGACGCCGCTCGACTTGGTGCTGGCGCCGTACGACGACACCGCCATCCAGTCCATCTGCGCGTGGAATCGGAGCTCGCGCGCGAGGTCGGCCATGACCATGACCGCGCCCTTCAGCACGCCGACGAGCAGCGGGGGCTCCTCGGTGTAATCGGCCTCGATTTCACGGGCCAACTCTGCGAGTCGCTGGTGCAGCTCGGCTTCGGTGTGCAGTACGACGGAGAGGTCACTACCCAGATCTTTCGCATCCATGCATCTATTCTTCCACTGCGCCGCCGGTGCCCGCGACACGGTCGCGGGGCGATCCGACCCTGCGGGTGTACACGATGCGCCCTCCGGATCGGGTCACGGTGATGCCCGGCACTTCGATCGGCCCCTGTCCGCGCCAATCGGTCACCAGCGCGGCAATGGCGAGCGTGTGCTCACGACTGAGTTCGCTGCCGAACTCCGCCATCGCTACTGTACGAATGATGCGGTGACGCAGCGCCGCCGGGTTCGCGGCGAGGGCGCGCACCGATACGGCGATGCCCGCTTCGGCGTGTTCGACGATCTCTTCGATCTGCTCGGCGATGATGACGTCGAAGGCCTCTGCATCTTCACGGGCCAGATCTGCGCTCCGCGCGAGCGCCGCAGCGACGCCCGGCCCGAGTTCGCGCTCGAGGTGCGGGAGCACCGAGGTGCGCACCCGCACGCGGGTAAATCTCGGATCGAGGTTCTGCGGATCCTGCCACGCCTTGAGGCCTTCCTCGCGGCAGGCGCCGACCGTGACCGCCCGGGTGATTTCTGCCGATTCGTCGAGAAACGGCCGCAGCAGAATGCGGTGACCGACCGTGCGCCGTGGCGGGATGCCGGCAAGACTGCGCGCCCCCGAGCCTCGCGCAAGGCCCAGCAGCACTTGCTCGGCCTGATCGTCACGGGTGTGCGCGGTCAGCAGCACAGACGCTCCGGTCTCGGCGAGAGCGTCGGCGAACTCCGCGTAGCGGGCGTCTCGAGCCGCGGCCTCGGGGCCGTCACCGCGCGCGTGCACCACCTCGACATTCGCCTGACGCACGACCACCGGCGCAAGGCCGAGCTCGGCGGCCTGCTGCGCGGCGCGCGACGCCACATCTGCAGACCCCGGTTGCAGACCGTGATCGACGATGACCGCCCCGGCCCGCAGCCCGGCACGCGGGGCAACGAAGGCCGTCGCCGCCGCGAGTGCCAGCGAGTCGGCGCCGCCCGACAGTGCGACGAGCACGAGCGGCGCGTTCGCGGCGTTCGCGGCCGCATCGAGCGCCCCGAATTCGGCCTGCAGCGCACGGCGCACGGCGTGACGAGTGGCAAGAACGTCGGTCTGCAGCATGACTCCACCGTACCCGGCACCGCGCCCGCCTCCCCCGCGTTCGGGTAGCCTGGGGGCGCAAATGCTCAACGGCCGTCACGCGGCCCGTCACAGAAAGCACGGAGGAGCGCATGGCCGCTGCATTCGATGCCGTCATCGAGATCCCCAAGGGGAGCCGCAACAAGTACGAGGTCGATCACGAGACCGGACGGGTCTATCTCGACCGCGTGCTCTACACGGGCTTCGTCTATCCGACTGACTACGGCTTCTTCGAGGAGACGCTGGGCGAAGACGGCGATCCGCTCGACGTGCTCGTGCTGCTCGATTACCCGGTGTTCCCGGGCGTCGGCGTCAAGGTGCGCCCCGTCGGAGTGCTCAAGATGAGCGATGAGGCCGGCGGCGACGACAAGGTCATCGCGGTGCAGCACAAGGATCCGCGCTGGGCGCACATCCAGGATGTCGCCGCTATCCCCGAGTACACCCGCAAGGAGATCGAGCACTTCTTCGAGCACTACAAGGATCTTGAGCCGAACAAGTGGGTCAAGGTCGATGCGTGGGGTTCGGCAGCCGATGCCGAGCAACTGATTGTCGAGGCGCAGGAGCGTCTGAAGACCGAGGGCCACTGACCCAGGAGCGGCATCGGCGAGTACCTCGCCGCGCACGCAGAGGGGCTCGGGATCACCATGATCCCGAGCCCCTCTGCGTTGCCCGTCGATTGCTCCTTAGTAGAAGCTCATCACACCGGCCGGGTCGACGAAGTCGTACCACCCGCTGTCTTGGTTCGGGCGCATCTCGAAGTGGAGGTGGCACCCGGTGCTCGCGCCGGTCGAGCCGACGTAGCCGAGCAGTTGGCCGGCTTCGACCCACTGCCCCTGATACACGCTGCCCCACTGCACCATGTGCGCGTAGCGGGTCTGCCAGCCGTTGGTGTGGTTGACGTTGACCATGTTGCCACCGCCGCCACCGTCCCAGTAGACCATCTGCACCGTGCCCGCAGCCGCGGCGACGATCGGGGTCCAGCAGTTCGTTGCGAGGTCGATACCCGTGTGGTCGGGGCGCCCGGGTGGGCGGAAGCCTTCGGAGACGTAGAAGCCCGAGGTCGGGTAGACCCAGCCGTTCGACCCGCCGGTGCCACCACCGCCACCGCCAGAGCCGCCACCGGTGTCGCCGCCGCCGGAGCCGCCAGAGCCACCGCCGGTGCCTCCACCGCCACCGCCGCCGTTGTTGGCGTTCTCTTCGGCCTGGCGGGCCGCTTCTTCGGCAGCCGCCTTCGCCGCAGCTTCGGCTGCTTTGCGCAGGCGCTCTTCTTCGGCCTTGCGCTGCTCCTCTTCGATGCGGAGCCGCTCCTCGTAGCCCTTGACCGTCTTGGTCGTCGTGTCTTTCAGTGCCGCGAGCTGCGTCTCGAGGGTCTTCTGCTGCGCCTCTTGCGCCTGCACCTTTTCACCCTGACCCGCGACCGCCGTTGCGGCGGCCTGTTCCTTCTCCTCCTGCACCTGGCGCAGTTCCTCGCGCTCCTGCGCAGCGGATTCGGCCTGCTGGCCGAGCGTGGCCGCGGTGTTCGAAGCCTGCTCGGCTTCCTGGGAGAGCGAGGTGTTGCGCTCGGTCGCCTTCGACATCGACGCCATGCGATCGAGCAGCGCGTCGGCGGTGCTGCCGTCGGCGTCGAGGAACATCTCGACGCTGCGATCCACCCCGCCTGAGCGGTACATCTGCGCGACCAGCGCGCCCGCGCGATCGGCGGCGTCTTCGGCGTCCTTGCGACTCTGCTCCGCCTGCTGCGCGAGCGTGTCGGCCTTCGCCGAAGCTGCGGCGAGCGCGTCCTCGGCAGCGCGCAGATCGTCGATCGTGGTGGCGTGCAGATTCCGCAGACGGTCGAGCTCCTTCTCGCCCTCGGCGATGAGATTCTCGATCTCTTTCACCTTGGCCGAAGCCGCCGACTGGTTCTGCTTGGCGGCCTGCACGTCGTCCCAGGTCGGGAGATCGAGTGCCTGCGCCGGAGCAGCGCCGAGCTGCCCACCGACCAGCGCACCCGCGGCAATCGTGCACACGGCGAATGCCCCGAGCAGGCGCCTGACCGCGCTCGTCCGTCGTTTCCGCATCCTGCCCCCACGTCCTGCTTCGACTGCTATCCACGAATACGCTAGCATCGTCGCTCGCGATCTCGGCGAGGCGAGCCGTCCGATAACGATTCGGTCACCAGTGCAATTGCATCGGGTTCACATCCGTCACAAGTGGGGCTATCGTGGCCGGTGACCGCCGACAACGGCGTCGCCGGTCGCCTAAACTTTCGCCCCAGCCGCGCTGCAGGGGCCTCGTCCTCTCCTGAAATGCGCACGTCACGCACGTGCGGCAGGCTAGATGTATGGCCGCTGACATCATCGTATTCACGTGGACACCCGGTTCCGACGACGCCGACCGTGCGCTGCGAGCGCTGCTCGCCGACTATCACCTGGAGACCGAGCGCGAAAAAGGAATGCCTGTCGCAGACGTCGATGCGTTGCCGGATCGCTATCGGCGCGAGGTACACGACCCCGCCCGCGCATTCGCGGATGATCGCGTGCTCGTGGCGATCGATCGCGGCACCGCGGTCGGGTGCATCGTGCTGAGGGCACCGCGATCCGGCGTCTCGGAGCTCACACGGTTGTGGGCTGATCCGGCCGCGCGAGGTCGAGGCGTCGCGTCGGCGCTGGTGGACACCGCCGCGACCCACGCCCGATCGATCGGCACGCGGGCGCTGCGCCTGTCGGTGTGGGAGTGGCGCTCCCCCGCAATCGCGCTCTACGAGCGCCGTGGTTTCACCCGCGTCGACTCCTGGGACGAGCGCCCGCGACTCGTCTGCATGGAACATCGGCTCGCACCGCTCGACGCCTGATCGGAGTCCGTGAACCGCACGGTGCCTCTGGCCGCGCGGCGTACGTCAGTGATCGTCGAGCAGTGCCGCGGCGTACATCGCTTGTGCCGCCTCGGCGCTCGGCGGATGGAAGAGACTGGCCGCGGCGTCACGGTAGAGGCGGCTCGCCTCGCTCGCCCCGTCGAACCCTGCCCCGCCTGAGCAGGCGAGCGCCGTCTCGGCGGCGCTCCGCGCGGCGTCACCGGCTGCAATGCGCGCGGTCACGAACTTCAGCGGCCACGCCGCACCGTGATCGATCTGCTCGTCGAAGTCGCGGGTCGCGCTGTCGAGGAGTGCGGGTACCGAAAGGAATGCGCGGTGGGCCTCGGCGATCCTCGCCCGCCACTCGGGGGCCTCAGCCAGGGCCAGATCGCGGGCTGCCGACCGGCGACGGCGCAGCGCTTCGGCCCCCAGCTCCAGGCAGCGCCGGGCGACGCCGGCGTAGACCGAGCCCACGAGCAGCTGGAACTGCGCGGCGATCGCGAAGGTAAGCAGGTCGGGCACGCGGCCGGGTTCCACCCGTCGCACCACCCGGTCGGCCGGCATGACTGCGGCGTCGAGGGTCGTGGCGCGGCTCTGCGACGCGCGCATGCCGAGCACGTCCCAGTGCTCGGAGACCGTGACGCCGGCGTCGCCTCGCTCGATGAACCCGAAGACGAGTTGCGGGCTCTCGGGGTCGCTCGCGTCGAGGCCGTGCGCGATGAGGCGCGTCCAGGCGGGCGACAACGAGGTGAAGATCTTCACCCCCGACAGGCGGTAGCTGCCGTCGGGCTGGGGATCCGCCACCGTATTCGAGCCCTGCAGCACCCAGTCATTGCCGGGCTCGCTGATGCCGAATGCGAAGATCTCGCCGGCTCCCGCTCCGTCGAGTACCCGCACGAGGGACCGGTCACCGCGGGCGAGCAGCGCCGCCGCAACGCCCGTGCACAGCAGGTGCATGTTGACGGCCAGTGCCGTCGCGGGTGCCGCGCCGGCCAGTCGCTGCTGCAACCGTGACACCTCGTGGAGGGTCAGGCAGGGGCCTCCGAACTCGGCGGGCACGAAGACCTGCAAGTAACCGCGGTCAATCAGCTCCGCGAGGTCTTCGTCGAAGAACCGGTTCTCGCGGTCGTACTCAGCGGCGCGCGCACGGAAGCGGGCGAGCAAGTCGGCGGGCAGGTAGTGCTCGGCGAGTTCGGCGTGACGGGTCTCCCGATCATTCATGGACCCAGTCTATGAGCCAGGCTCAATTGCCGGCATCGAGCAAACCGGTCACGCGATACGGGATCACCTCGCGCAAGAAGAGGCTCGTCGAGGTGCGGGTAATGCCCGGGCAGAGGCGAATCTCTTCACTCACCCGGTACAGGTCGTCGGGGTCTCGGGCGACGACGCGCAGCAAGAGGTCGGTGCTGCCGGCGGGTGCGAAGCACTCAAGCACCTCCGGGATGCCGGCGAGCGCCGCGATCGCGTCACCGATCAGATGCTGGTCGAGTTCCACCTGCACACTGGCGGCGACGGGGCGCCCCAGAGCGGCGGGTGCGACGCGGGAACTGTGCAGACGCAGGGCGCCCGAATCGCGCAGCTTCTCGAGCCGGGCCTGCACGGTGCCGCGCGCGAGGCCCAATTTCGTCGCGATCATGGCGGTCGGCATTCGAGCATCCTGATCAAGCAGATGCAGGATGCGCCGGTCCGTCGCGTCAATGACGCTCATATTGCCCACTTTCTGCCCGACTCATGTTCTTAATATTGATCATATCGATCAATTCAGATCGCGTCGCTTGCGCAGATCGACTCGCATACGATGAACTCATACACGTGCCGGTGGACACCCCCGCCGCACGTGGATCCCTCCCGCACCACCCCGCGGGCGATACACCCGAACGCGCCACCCTTGCGTTCGCAGAAGGAGACCGCCATGTCCCAGGCACCCGCGGCGCCGCTCGCGCACCGCACCCCAGCGCTCACCACCCCGAACGCCCCCTCCCGGCAGGCCCGCCCTGGCCTCCCCCACCCGGCACTGCACCGACCGCGCGCCCGGGTCTTGCTCACCGCACTCGCACTGTTTACACTGCTGGTGAGCGCCAACCTCAGCACGCCGCTGTTCCCGCTGCTCGAGACGCAGTTGGGCATCGACTCGCTCGGCGTCACGATCGCGTTCTCGAGCTATGTGCTCGCGCTGATCGTCGGGCTGCTCCTGTTTCGCCACGTCGCCGACCGGGTCAATCGCCGCACCGTGCTGGTCGCCGCCCTCGCGGCCGCCGCGCTCGCCACCGCGGCCCTCGCCTTCGCTCCGACGCTCGGCTGGTTCTGCGTCGCCCGCGCCGTGCAGGGCATCGCGGTGGCGTGCGCGACGGGCATCGGGTCGGGCGCGCTGCGCGCATTGCTGCCCGGCCGCCCGGCGCTCGTCGGTCGTCTGACGCTGCTCGCAACGTCGGGCGGTGTGGCGGCCGGGCCAGTCGCCGGCGGGCTGCTCTCACTCGTCGGTGTTCCGTTACACACCCCCTATTTGATTGTCGCGGCACTCTTGGCCACCCTCGTGCCGCTGGTGCTGATCATCGCGCCGCACCCTGAATGCGCGCCGCAGTATCTCGGCATCGCCCTCGCGGATGCCCCCGAACCTCAGTCAGATGGTGTCGGATCGCCGGGCCGCAACCACCCGCACGCCGCACGCGCATTCCGTCTTGCCGCGGCCACCGGGTTCTTGAGCTTCACCGTCTTCGGATTCTGCCTGTCGCTCGCACCGTCGCACTTCGCCGTGATCGCCGGCACCGAGTCGCGTCCGGTCATCGGCGCACTCGCCGCCATCACCCTCGCCGCCTCGGCGCTGGTGCAGGTGCTGCCCTTGCGTGGGCGCTGGCGTCTGCCGGTCGGGCTCGCAGTGCTCGCGATCGCGCTCATCGGCCTCGCCGCGGCCGGCACGATCGGTGCCGTCTGGTTCCTCATCGTCACCTGCGCGCTCGCCGGCGCCGGGCAGGGCATCGCGTTCCAGTCGGCGTTCACGGCCGCGACCGTGGCCGTCGATCCGCAGCGCCACGCATCGACGGTGAGCGCGATCTACACAGTCACCTACCTCGGCAGCGCTGTACCGGTGATCGGACTCGGCGTGTTAGTCGGGTCGCTCGGTCTGGCGCCGGCCGTCACCGTGTTCGCCCTGGGGGCCGCGACGCTCAGCGTCGTGCTGGCGCTAGTCGGCGCACGGCAGAGCTGAGCAGGCAGCGCCAAGCGCAGGCGGGCGCTACTCGGCGAGCGCGGCCAGGGCACGGCGGTCGATGTCGTTCTCGACCAGCAGCCCGAAGCGATCGGCCACGGCTCGTCGGGCGATACGGCTCGCGAGCTCGGCGTTGCGCTGCTCGATCGCAGTAAACAGAGAACGGTCGATCGTGGCGGATTCGAGCTTGAGGCTGTTGTCGTGGTGCTCGTTCTCGACGTCACGCTGAATGATCGCGCGGAGCACTCCCGATACCGCCTCACCGGTGAGCCGCAGCACCTCGTTGCCGCTCGCTTCCCAGATCGCCTCGTGGAACTCGACGTCGGCGGCGGCGAAGGTATCGGCGTTCGCCTCGGCGTCGCGCTCCATCTGCTCGATCGCGGCGCGCATGCGGTCGAGCTGATCCGGCGTGTGGCGCACGGCGGCGAGGCGGCTCGTCGTGCCTTCAAGCACGACGCGGTACTCGACGAGCGCTGAAACGTCGAGGGCATCGGTACCGACGAGCGCCCGCAGCGAACGCGACAGGGTCTTCGACGAGGGCGCGAGCACGACGGGGCCGCCGCGCGTACCGGGCCGCGACTCGAGCAGCCCCATGCTCTGGAGAATACGCAGCGCTTCGCGCACGGTCGGCCGGCTGACGCCGAACTGCACCATGAGGTCGCGTTCGCTCGACAGCTGAGATCCGACAGGAATGTCGCCCGAGACGATCGCCTGTTCGATCTGATCGACGATGCGCTGATAGGTGTGCACGGGCACCGCCGGCTCGAAGCTGTGGGTCGTGGACACCTGGTCTCTTCCTGGTGGGCGGAGCGGCGACGGCTGGTCGGCGGTCCGCGGGCGGCTGAGCGACTGCGCTCGGTTACGGCTGTGTCACGACTCGGGGTCACCGGTCGCGTGATCCGATGATAGCGCCCACTTAAGTGGTCTTACCATGTATCCTGGTTCGAAATCTCTTGGGATTTGCAGTACCCCGCAGTACCCGTTCCGCGCATACGCTGTGCTGTGCGGAACGGTGATCGGGCATCGTCGCCCGAATACTCACCCATCAACGGCCACGGATCCCGAGGCCTGAGTCACAGGAAAGCAGCCACAGGAAAGCAATGATGCGACGTAAGAATGCGATTCTCACCACGGCGGCGCTCGCCACCGCGGCCGTTCTCGGCCTGGCCGGCTGCTCCGCCGGCGCCGGCAGCAGCTCGGGCGGCGACGGCGACACCCCGACGACCGCGACCATCGCGCTCACCGGCACACCGACCAACCTCGACTTCACCACGACCGCGGGCTCTGCGATTCCGCAGGCACTCATGTCGAACGTCTACGAGGGCCTCGTCGAGCTCGACCAGTCGGGCGAGATCCAGCCGCTGCTCGCCAAAGAGTGGACGGTCAGCGACGATCGCAAGACCTACACGTTCACCCTGCAAGAGGGCGTGACGTTCTCGAACGGCGACGAGTTCACCGCCGATGACGTGAAGTTCAGCTTCGACCGAGTCAAGACCGACTGGGTCTCGAGCCTCAAGGCGAAGATGGATGTCGTCGACAGCGTCGACGTCGTCTCGCCGACCGAGGTGGCAGTGACGCTGAGCACCCCGTCGAACGCCTGGCTCTTCAGCCTCGCGACTCCCGTTGGAGCGATCTTCTCGGAGGACGGCGTAGCCGACCTCGCCAACACCCCTGTCGGCACCGGACCCTACGCCGTTGAGAAGTGGACCCCGAACGAGAGCCTCGTCTTCGACACCCGCGACGACTACTGGGGCGAAGCGCCCGGCGTCGAGCAGGTCACGCTGAAGTACTTCGCCGACGCGACGGCCACCACCAACGCGCTGCAGACCGGCGACGTCGACGCGATCGCGAACCTGCAGGCCCCCGAGCTGCTGTCAAGCTTCGAAGCCGACGACAAGTTCGTGGTCACCACCGGCACGTCGAGCGGCGAGGTATCGCTCTCCATGAACAACAAGGCCGCACCCTTCGACGACGTGCGCGTGCGCCAGGCAGTGCTCTACGCCCTCGACAAGCAGGCGATCCTCGACACCGCGTGGAACGGCTACGGCTCGCTCGTCGCCACCTACGCGACGCCGACCGATCCGTACTACGAGGATCTGAACGACAAGTACCCCTACGACCCCGAGAAGGCCAAGGAGCTCCTCAAGGAGGCCGGCCAGGAAAACCTGGACATCACCTTCACGGTGCCGACCCGCCCCTACGCGCAGGCCGTCTCCGAGATCGTCGTGTCGCAGCTGAAAGACGTGGGCATCAACGCGAAGATCGAGTCCGCCGAGTTCCCCGCCGTCTGGCTGGACAAGGTCTTCACCCAGCACGACTACCAGCTGACCACGGTGCTCGCCGTCGAGGCGCGCGACATCCTCACCGTGTTCAACGACCCGAACTACTACATCGGGTACGACAACTCGAAGATCGCCCCCATCGCTGCGGAGGCCGACGCCGCCGACGAGGCGGGCTACATCGAGGGCATGAAGCAGGTCTCCGAGCAGATCGTCGACGACGCCGCATCGGGCGTGCTGTTCCTCTTCCCGAACATCACGGTCGCGAAGGCCGGGCTGCAGGGCATGCCCGAAAATGCGATCATCGAGGCGCTCGACCTCACCAACCTGAGCTGGAAGTAACACTTCTCGCCCAGACTCTGGGTGAGTGATTGCTACCCCGAACCCCCACGGGTTCGGGCAGTAATTGCTCACCCAGCACCCTGCACCACCCACAGTGTGCACGACGCAACACCCCGCACCCCTCCCCCTGAACTCGAGGAACCCGCATGGCCATACGGATCCTGATCAATCTCGCGAGATTCGCGGTGACGTACGTCGTCGCCACGGTCGTCGTGTTCCTCTTCATGCGCTTGATTCCGGGCGACCCCGCCCAGATCGCGCTCGGCGTCAACGCCACACCCGAGCTCCTCGAGCAGACGCGCGAGCAGTTCGGCACGAACCGCCCGCTCATCGTGCAGTACTTCGAGTGGTTCGGCGGCCTGCTCACGGGCGACTTCGGCACCTCCTACGTCACGCGCACCGACATCAGCCCGATGGTGCTCGATCGCGTGCAGGTCAGCCTGATCCTTGTGCTCACCGCGATGGTGGTCGCCCTGCTCGTCGCGATTCCGCTCGGCACCTGGGCCGCGGTGAAGCACCGCAACTTCTCGGGCGTCGCCATCGGCCTCGGATCGCAGATCGGTGTCGCGATCCCCGGCTTCCTCGCCGGCATCCTGCTCGTCATGGTGTTCGCGGTCGGCCTCGGCTGGCTCCCGGCGAACGGCTGGACCGCACCATCTGAAGACTTCGGCGACTTCATTCGCCGGTTGATCCTGCCCGTCGTGGCCCTCGCCTCCGTGCAGGGCGCGATCCTCACCCGTTATGTACGCTCGGCCGTGCTCGAGGTGATGAGCGAGGACTACCTGCGCACCGCCCGCGCGAAGGGCCTGAGCAAGAACGGCGCGCTGCTGAAGCACGGCCTCCGCAACGCCGCCATTCCGGTCATCACCGTGACGGGCGTGCAGATCGCGGCGCTCATCATCGGAGCCGTGGTCATCGAGCGCGTGTTCGTGATTCCGGGCCTCGGCTCGATGCTGCTCGACGCCGTGGGCAACCGCGACATGCTCACCGTGCAGTCGGTGGTCATGGTGCTCGTCGCAATCACCCTGATTCTCAACCTCGTCGTCGATGTGCTCTACACGCTCATCGATCCGCGTCTGCGAAGGAGCGCCTAGCCATGAGCACGCAACAGGTTCCCACCCCGCCCTCCCAGGCGCCGCGCACCAGCGCGATCAGCGCACCGGGCAACTCCAGCCTGAGCGGCGGGGCCGCGAAGCCCGGCCGCCGCAAGCTGTCGTCCACGCTGATCATCGGTCTCGTACTGATCGGGCTCGTCGCGCTCGCGGCCATCGTGTCGTTCGTGTGGACGCCCTACGACCCCACGCAGGCGATGCCGGCGGATCGCCTCCAGGGCTCCAGCGCCGCGCACCTCATGGGCACCGACAAGTACGGCCGCGATGTGTTCTCGGCGATGCTGTACGGCGCGCGCATCACGCTCTTCGTCGGCGTCATCTCGGTCGGCATCGCGATCGTCATCGGCACGCCCCTCGGCATCCTCGCGGGCATCCGTGGCGGGTGGATCGAGGAGGTCATCATGCGCGCCTCCGACATCGCGCTCGCCTTCCCCGCACTGCTGCTGGCGATCATGTTCAGCGCGGTCTTCGGCGCTTCGACGCTGACCGCCATGGTGGCGATCGGCATCGCGACCATTCCGGGCTTCGCCCGCGTCGCCCGCTCGGGCACCCTGCAGGTGATGACGACCGAGTACGTGCTCGCGGCGCGCGCGGCGAGCCAGTCGCGGTTCCGGATCGCCCTGCGTCACGTGCTCCCGAACATCGTGGGCATGGTCGTCGTGCAGTCGTCGGTCTCGTTCGCCCTCGCCGTGCTCGCAGAGGCCGGCCTGAGCTTCCTGGGCCTCGGCACGCCGCCGCCCACCCCGTCGTGGGGGCGCATGCTGCAGGAGTCGCAGCAGTTCCTCGGCACCGAGCCGATGCTGGCCGTGTGGCCGGGCATCGCCATCGCCATCGCGGTCATGGGCTTCAACCTGCTGGGTGACGGCCTGCGCGACCGCTTCGATCCGAAACTGAACGGGAGCCGCGGCTGATGCGCACCGAATCCACCGCCGGCGCTGCCGGACCCGCCGCGCGCGGCGACCTGCTGCTCCGCGTCGACGACCTCAACGTGCGCACCCCGCACCGCACCCTCGTCTCCGACTTCTCGCTGCATATGGCGCACGGCGAGCGCATCGGCCTGATCGGCGAGTCGGGGTCGGGCAAGTCGATGACCACGACCGCGCTCCTCGGCCTCCTGCCGAACGGCGTCACGGCCGACGGTTCGGTCGAGATCGACGGCTACGCGGGCAACCTGCTCGAGGCGCCCGAGCGCGATCTCATGAAGCTGCGCGGCAACGACGTGGCGATGGTGTTCCAGGAGCCGCTCACGGCACTCAACCCGCTGATGCGGGCGGGGGCGCAGATCGCGGAGATCATTCTGCAGCACAAGCTTGCGCCGACGAAAGCCGAGGCGAATCGCCGCGCCGTCGAGATGCTCGATGCCGTGCACCTGCCCGACCCGGCGCAGGCCGCGCGCGCCTACCCGCACCAGCTCTCGGGCGGTCAGCGTCAGCGCGTCATGCTCGCGATGGCGCTCGCGAATGACCCGTCGCTGCTGCTCTGCGACGAGCCCACGACGGCGCTCGACGTCACGGTGCAACGTCAGGTGCTCGATCTCATTCTCGAGCTTGTGCGTGAGCGCGGCACCGGCCTCCTCTTCATCACGCACGACCTGGCCGTCGTCGCGAACATGTGCACGCGCGTGCTCGTGATGAATCAGGGCGTCGTCGTCGAGGAGGGCACCACCGAAGACGTCTTCACCCGCCCGCAGCACCCCTACACGCGGGGACTGCTCGCGGCCTCCGACCTCGACGCGGTCGACGCGAACGGGCGGCTCTTCACCGTCGCGACAGCGCAGGAGTACGTGCCGCCGACCGCGGATGCGACTCTCGGTGCCGACGGCCTGCCCGCAGGTGCGGCGGCGGATCACCCGGCGCCCGCTGATCCGGCACCCGTCGCTGGTACGCCCGAGACCGCAGCGTCCGCGACACGCGCGCCCGCCGGCACTGCGACCGCAAGCACCTCGGCCGCCGAGCCCGCGATGCGCGTCACCGACCTCGTGCGCACCTACACCCGCGGCCGCACGAGCCTGTTCAAGCCGGCGCCCGAGGTGCACGCACTGAAGAGCATCTCGTTCGAGGTGCCCGAGGGCGGCCGCCTCGGCGTCGTCGGCGAATCGGGCTCGGGCAAGTCGACGCTGCTGCGCATCCTCGCGGGCCTCGACCAGCCCACTTCGGGCAGCGCGATCGTCGCCGGCAACGAGGTGAAGGGCGCGAAGGAAGCGCAGCTGCGCGAGCTGCGGCAGAACCTGCAGATCGTGTTCCAGGATCCGATGGGGTCGCTCGACCCGCGCATGACCGTCGAACAGATCATCTCGGAGCCGCTGCTCGTGCCCGGCCGCGGCGAGTCGGCAGCCGACCGCAAGCGCATGGTCGCCGAAATGTTGGAGGCGGTTGGGCTGCCCGCCTCGTCGGCCGAGCGCTTTCCGCACCAGTTCTCGGGTGGCCAGCGTCAGCGCATCTCGATCGCCCGCGCACTGATCTGCCGCCCGAAGGTGGTCGTCGCCGACGAGCCCGTCAGCGCGCTCGACGTCTCGGTGCGCGCGCAGGTGCTGAACCTGCTCGCCGACCTCGTCGACGAGTACGGGCTCACGCTCGTCTTCGTGTCGCACGACCTCAACGTGGTGCGGCACCTCTGCGACTCGGTGATTGTGATGCAGTCGGGCGAGATCGTCGAGGCCGGCGACACAGAGACCGTGTACCGCGCCCCGCAGCACCCCTACACGCAGCGCCTCATCGATTCGTCGCTGACGCTGCGACAGGAGCTCGCACAGAGCGCCTGACGCGGTGGGGCGCGGCGCGACCACGCGGCTCCCCACCCCGACCCGCGTCGCCGGTGCGCGCTCCCCCAGCCCGACCATTCACCCGAACGAAAGGCCCAGGATGACCTCGAACCGCCCCGCCTCCCTCGACGCCGCCGCGCTCAGCGCGCACTACGCCGACGGATCGCTCAGCCCCTCCGAGGTCGCCGAAGACGTCATCGCCCGCGTCGAGGCGCGCGAGCCTGAACTCAACGCGCTGTACCTGTTCGACGCCGCGCAGGTGCGCGCCGACGCCGCCGCGTCGACGGAGCGCTGGCGTTCGGGCACCCAGCTCGGCTCGTTCGATGGCGTGCCCGCCACGGTCAAGGAGAACATCGCCCGGGCCGGTCAGCCGAAGCCGGCGGGCACGGCGATCCCGAACCCGCCGATCGCAGCCCAGAACGCGCCCACGACCGTCCGCTTGCTCGAGGCCGGCGCGGTCATCGTCGGCACCACCACCATGCCCGACTGGGGCATGCTGTCGTCGGGCGTCTCGAGCCTGCACGGCATCACGCGCGGTGCGCTGAACCCCGCGCACACGTCGGGCGGATCCAGCGCCGGCGCGGGCACGGCCGCCGCAGCGGGCTACGGGCCGTTCCACATCGGCACGGATATCGGCGGATCCATTCGCCTCCCCGGCTCGTGGCAGGGGCTCACCGCGTTGAAGCCCAGCGAGGGGCTCATTCCGCTTGACGTGCCCTACACGGGTCGCGCGGCCGGCCCATTGACGCGCTCGGCCGCCGACACGATCCGCCTCATGTCGATCGTGGCGCAGCCCGACCCCCGCGACTACCTCACCCGCGCGTACCAGCCGATGGAGTGGTCGACGGAGCCGCTCTCGCCCGCCGGCCTGCGCGTCGCGCTGCAGCTGGACGCCGGGTCAGGCCTTGCCGTCGAGCCGGAGACCCGCGCCGCCGTCGAGCGCGCCGCAGCACTCTTCGAGGCTGCGGGTGCAACGGTCGTGCCGCTCGACCCCTTCGTACCCGCAACGGTGCTCGACGGTCTCGTGAACTTTTGGCGCAGCCGATCCTTCGCCGATTTCGAAGTGCTCTCGAAGGCCGACCGCGCTGCCGTACTGCCGTTCATCGCGGCCTGGTGCGAAGCCGGAGCAGGCTTCTCGGCCGCGCAGACCGTGCGCAACCGGGGCATGGCCGATGAGATGGCGCGCCTCACCCGCGCCGCGACCGAGCCGTTCGACCTCGTGCTGTCGCCGGTGACGCCGGTCGCCGCGTTCGCTGCCGAGGATCCGATGCCGATCACCGACCCGCTGCAGACCATGGGGCACATCTCGTTCACCGTGCCCTACAACATGTCGGGGCAGCCCGCCGTGTCGGTCGGCGCCGGCGTGCAGGCCGACGGTCGCACCATCGGCCTGCAGATCGCGGGGCGCATCGGCACCGACGATCACCTCATGCGGGTGGCGCTGTGGTTCGAGGGCGCGCGCGGGGCCGATGCCGAGGTGGACTGGGCCCGCGTAGCCTGAGTGCCGGGCGCGGGGCGCCTCGGCACCACCAGATTTCGTCTTGAGACACCTATTCGACGAATGAATACCACTATTGCCGAGAACTGGTAGTCATTCGTCGAATAGGTGCGCGAAGGCAACAGCTTGCGGTCCCCAGGCACGGCAGCGTCGAGCCGGGACGCCTCGGTGCGCCCCGGACCAACCCGAAACCCTACGACGCGGGCGGCGTAAAGCGTCCGTCGATCGCGGTCCAGCCGCCGTCGACGGTCAGTGTGGAGCCGGTCACGAACGATGACGCGTCTGAGGCGAGGTACACCACGGCGCCGGCCAGCTCGTCGGGGCGCGACCAGCGGCCGAGTGCGCTCTTCTGCGCGTAGGCGCCGTACCACTCGTCGTTCGCCTTGATCTGGGCGGTCAGCGGGGTCTCGACGACGCCGGGTGCCACCACGTTGACGCGCACGCCCTGCGCGCCGTATTCGGCGGCCGCGGTCTTCGCGAGCTGCACGAGCCCGGCCTTGGTCGCCGCGTAGACGCCCTGCCCGGGCTCGACGACCTGCGCGCGAATCGACGCGAAGCCGATGATCGACCCGCCACCGTTGGCGGCGAACTTCGTGCCGAACTGGCGAATGAGCTGGAACGACGCCCGCAGGTTGAGGTTCACGACGCGGTCGAACTCGTCGAGAGTGTAATCTTCCATGCGCTTGCGCACGTTGGTCGCAGCGGTGAAGACCAGCGCGGATGCCGTGCCGAAGCGCTCGGCGGCGGCAGCGACCGCGTCGTCGTCGAGCACGTTCAGCTCGTAGGCCTCGGCCACGCCGCCCTGTTCAGCGATCAGCGCAACCGTCGCCTCGGCGCCCTCGAGCGAGTAGTCGGCGACCACGACGTGCGCACCCTGCGCGGCGAGCGCCTGCGCCGACTCGCGACCGATGCCGCTGCCGGCGCCGATCACCACGATCGTGCGCCCGTCGAGGCGGAAGAGCTGCGAGTAGTCGATCGGCGAGTGGCTCATGCGGGGTTCTCCTGGATTTCGGTTCGTATCTGGGTATCGAGTGCGCTGCGCTGCAGTTCGATGTGCTGCGCGGCGGTGCGGGATCGCCGGGCCGGCGTCAGCCGCGCGCCCGCGGGCGGATCATCGCCATGCGCGTCACTGTGAACTCCTCGATGGCGAAGCGGGGGCCTTCGCGCCCGATGCCCGAATCTTTCACGCCGCCGTAGGGCATGATGTCGGATCGGAACCCGGGAATCTCGTTGACGACGACGCCGCCGACCTCGAGGCGGTCGATCGCGGCGAACGCGCTCTCGAGCGACGCGGTGTAGATGGCAGCTTGCAGCCCGTAGCGCGAGTCGTTGACGAGGTCGATCGCGTCGTCGATGGAGTCGACGGTCGTGAGGCACACGACGGGCCCGAAGATCTCTTCGCACCAGACGTCGACGTCGGCGGGCACGTCGCCGAGCACGATGGGGGCGAGGTGCGCGGCACCGCGCTGCTCCGAGACGGCACCGGGTCCGTCGGTCAGCAGCGTGGCGCCCGCGGCGAGCGCGCGGTCGATCATCGCGCGGATGCGCTCGCCCGAGGCGACGTTGATGACGGGGGCGACGTTGGTCGCGAGGTCGCGGGGATCACCAAAGACGAGCTCGCCCATGCGCTCGACGAGGCGGGCCGAGAAGTGCTCGGCGATCCCGCGCTCGAGCACGACGCGCTGCACCGAAATGCACGCTTGCCCGTTGGCGTAGAAGCCACCGCGCAGAACGGCGTCGACGGCGGCTTCGAGGTCGGCGTCGTTCGCGACGATGAAGCCGGTGTTCGAACCGAGTTCGAGTACGGCCTTGCGCGGTGCGGCCTGCTGGGCGATGAGGTGGCCGATCTTGGCCGAGCCCGTGAACGACACGATGGCCGCGCGCGGGTCGCGCACGAGGGTCTCGCCGACGATCGGGTCGCCGTTGACGAGCTGCACCGCGGCGGGCGTGACGCCGTGTGCTGCGAGGATTTCACGGGTGATCGCGAGCAGTTCGATGGTGGCGAGCGGCGTGTTCGGCGCCGGCTTGATGATGACCGGGCAGCCCGCGGCGATGGCGGGCGCGAGCTTGTGGGTCGCGAGCAGCAGCGGGTAGTTGAACCCGGCGATTCCGATGACGATGCCGGCTGGCTTGCGGGTGTAGTAGCCGATCATGCCGCGACCGAGCTCTTGCAGGTCGAGCGGCACCGTCTCGCCATGGATGTGCGAGACCTCTTCGGCGGTCGCCTCGAGCGTGACGATGGTGCGGTTCACCTCGGTGCGGCAGTCGACGCGCGGCTTGCCGGTCTCGAGCACCAAGAGGTCTTCGAGGTGTTGCGCCTCGGCGCGCACCCGGGCGGTGAGTTCGGTCAGGATCGCCTTGCGCTGCGCGGTGGTGAGCGCGGCGACCGCGGCCCGAGCCGCATCGGCGGCATCGAGGGCGTCGCGCGAATCCTGCTCGCCACTCACCGGGGCCGTGCCGATGACCGTGCCGTCGAACGGGAAGACGACGTCGGAGCTCGCCGCGAGCTCCCGCCACCCGTCGCCGATCGGCAGTGCGCCGGCGGGCGCGAGAAGATCGAGTGCGTGTGACATGGCGGCTCCCTGCGGCGTGAGCGCGCGGTTCGCGGTGCTGCGGTGCACCCGAGACGTCGCGCTGAGTGGTCTTACCATTTAATATAGATCACCAAGAGGCCCAATTCAAAGGCGTGTGCGGCCGACCGCCGTCGAAAGGATCGACCATGACGAACAGCTACACGATCGCGGTACTTCCCGGCGACGGCATCGGCCCCGAGGTGGTCGGCTGCGCGCTCGAGGTGCTCGACGCCGCCGAGCAGCGCTTCGGGTTCACGACCGACCGCAGCACCTTCGCCGCGGGCGCAAACCACTACCTCGAGACCGGCGAACTGTTCGACGCCGTCGAGGCGCAGCTGCGCGACAAGGACGCGATCCTGTTCGGCTCCATGGGAGACCCCCGCGTCACCCCCGGCATTCTTGAGCGCGGATTCATCCTCGAGATGCGTCAGCGCTTCCAGCAGGCGGCGAACGTGCGCCCGGTGCGCCTCTACCCCGGCGTGCCCACACCGATCGCCGATCTGGCTCCCGAGCGGTGCGAGATGGTCATCGTGCGTGAGAACACCGAGGGCGCCTACGTCGGCCGCGGCTCCACGGTGCACGCAGGCACCCCGAATGCGGTCGCGATGCAGGAGTCGCTGAACACGCGCGCCGGTATCGAGCGCGTGGTCGACTTCTCGTTCCGCCTCGCGCTCGGCCGCCGCAAGAAGCTGACGCTCGTGCACAAGACCAACATCCTGGTCGCCGCCGGGCAGCTCTGGCAGCAGGTCGTCAGCGAGGTCGGCGAGCGCTACCCGGAGGTCGAGCTCGACTACGTGCACGTCGACGCGATGTGCTTCCACCTGCCGCTCACCCCCGAGCGCTTCGACGTCGTGGTGACCGACAACCTCTTCGGCGACATCATCACCGATCTCGGCGCGGTGATCCAGGGCGGGCTCGGCGTCGCGACCAGCGCCAACCTCAATCTCGACGGCACCGCCCCCAGTATGTTCGAGGCGATCCACGGATCGGCGCCCGACATCGCTGGGAAGGGCTGGGCGAATCCCGCCGGGGCGATCCTCTCGCTCGCCCTCATGCTCGGTCACCTCGGCGAGGGCGAGGCGGCGCGCGCCGTCGAGGCCGCGACCGTCGAGGTGCTCGGATCGCTGCCCGCACTCGCGGGCGCAGACATGGGTGCGACGACCGCGGAGCTCGGATCGCAGATCGCGGCGATCGTGCGCGACGGCCGCGCCGACACCGGCCTCGTGCCCGACTCGTTGCTCGGCGTGCTCGCGGGTATCGCGCCGTCGCGTCTCGCGGCGTAAGTTCCGCACTGCACACCACTCTGGCACCGGGGGTTTCGAACGCGTATTCTCTGCCGTATGGCACTGCAGCGTTTGGATCACATCAGCATCGTCGTGCGCGACCTCGAGGCCGCGATCGACTTTTTCGTCGAGCTCGGCCTGAACGTCGACGGCCGCTCCCCGATCTCGGGTGACTGGGTCGACACGGTGGTCGGCATCCCTGGGCTGCGCGCTGAAATCGCGATGATGCGCACCCCTGACGGCAGCGGGATCATCGAACTCACCCGGTTCGACGAGCCCGCCGCCGTCGAGACGACGCCCTCGCCCGACACGCCCCAGGCGCTCGGGCTGCGCAGCATCATGTTCGCGGTGACCGACGTCGACGCCACGGTCGACCGCATGAGCGCGGTCGGCGGCGAGCTCATCGGGTCGATCGCCCGCTACGAAGACCAGTATCGTCTCTGCTACCTGCGCGGCCCCGAGGGCATCATCGTCGCGCTGGCCGAGGAGCTGACGCCGCAGGCCTGACCGGCGGGCCCGCCCCGCCGCCCGCTCGCCTCTTCACGCACCCGATACACTCCTCGCGTGGGGAATGCGGCGGAGAATCAACGGAATCGGCTTTCACGAACCCCTCCCCGGTGGGCCACCGTCGCCGCACTCGCATACGCGGGGCTCTGCTCGTCGTTCATGTTCACGCTCGTCGTGCCGCTGCAGGCCGAGTTGCCCGAGCTGCTGCATGCCTCGCGCGAAGATACCTCGTGGGTCGTCACGATCACCCTGCTCGTCGCAGCGGTCGCGACGCCGATCTCGGGTCGCCTTGGCGACCTCTTCGGCAAGAAGCGCGTGGTCGTCGTGCTGCTCGCGGTGCTCATCGTCGGCTCGGTGATCGCCGCCGTGTCGGGCACGATCGTGGGTGTCATCATCGGGCGCGCGCTGCAGGGCGTGGTGACCGGCGTGATTCCTCTGGGCATCGCGATCATGCGCGACGTGCTGCCGCCCGAGCGACTCGGCACGGCCGTCGCGCTCATGAGCGCCACGATGGGCGTGGGCGGTGCGGTGGGGATGCCCCTCGCCGCATATCTCGCGATCAACGCCGACTGGCACGCCCTGTTCTGGCTCGCCGCCGGGCTCGGCGTGCTCGGTGTGCCGCTGATCGCCTGGCTCGTGCCCGGTGACGTGCTGCGCAGCTCCGGTCGGCTCGACGTGCTGGGCGCGATCGGGCTCGCGATCGGCCTCACCGGCATCCTGCTGTTCGTGTCGCGCGGCGCAGACTGGGGCTGGACGTCGCCGCTCACGCTGACCACCATCATCGGCGGCATCGCGGTGCTGCTGCTGTGGGGCTGGTACCAGATGCGGGCGAAGGATCCGCTGCTCGATCTCAGGGTCGCCGCCCGCCCCGCGGTGCTCTTCACCAACATCGCCGCGATCGGCATGGGCTTCGCACTGTTCTCCTCGAACGTCGCGTTTCCGCAACTGCTCGAGTTGCCCGTCGCCTCGGGGTCGGGCTTCGGCCTCGACATGATGCAGGCCGCTCTCGTCGTGATGCCCGCCGGCATCGTGATGATGATCATCTCGCCGCTCTCGGGGTGGCTCGAGCGCACTGTCGGCCCGCGGCCACTCTTCACCGCCGGCACGGCCACGATCGTGCTCGCCTACGCGTTCATGCTGATCTGGTCGAGCGAGGTATGGCACGTCTTCGCCGCGAACCTGCTCATCGGCGTGGGCATCGGGTTCACCTTCGCCGCGATGCCGATGATCATCATGCGTTCGGTGCCCGCGCACGAAACCGGCGCTTCGAACGGACTCAACGCGCTGTTCCGCTCCGTCGGCACGTCGAGCGCGTCAGCCGTGATGGGCGGGGTACTCGCCGCGATGACGACGGAGTTCAACGGTCAGGCGATGCCGAGCCGCGCCGCGTTCGATGTGTGCTTCTGGCTCGCGATCGGCGCCGGCGTCATCGCGCTGGTGCTGTCGCTGTTCATTCCGCGCGGTGCGGGCCAGGAGCAGCGCCCGGCGCTCCCGAACTAGCCCGGCCTGCCGCGCACCCCGATCCGGCCCCTCCCGCGGAGCCGCCGCCGCGGCAGCTGCGCACACCCCGTCCCCTCCGCCGAGCCCCTCCATTCTCGCCGAGCCCCTCTCATCTGTGCGCACAGATAGGAGGGGCTCGGCGAGATTGCAGGGGTTCAGCGGCTCAGATCAGGGGCGTTGGGTGCAGTATCCCGCTCAGAACAGCTGGCGCCAGTTCGCGCGGGCGAGGTCGAGCAGTTCGTCGCCGCGGCCCGACATGACGGTGCGGATCGCGTAGAGCGCGAACCCCTTCACCTGTTCGGCGGTGACGGCGGGCGGCATCGAGAGCTCCTGTCGCTCGGTGACCACGTCGAGCAGCGCTGGGCCGTCGTGAGCGAGCACCTCGGCGAGCGCCGCGGGCAGATCCTCCGACCGTTCCACGCGCCGCGCGAAGATGCCGAGCGCCTGCGCCACATCGGCGAAGTTCGGGTTTTCGAGGTCGGTGCCGTAGTTCACGAATCCGGCCGCCTTCATCTCGAGCTCCACGAAGTTCAGTGACGAGTTGTTCACGACGATCGTCTTCACCGGCAGGCGGTTCTGCGTGAGCGTGATGAGCTCGCCGAGCATCATCGCGAGCCCACCGTCGCCCGCGAGCGCGATGACCTGCCGGCCGGGGTGCGCGGCCTGCGCACCGATGCCGTGCAGCAGCGCGTTCGCCATGGAGCCGTGGCTGAACGAGCCGATGAGTCGGCGCTTGCCATTCATGGTGAAGTAGCGGGCGGCCCACACGGTGGGTGATCCGACATCCGCGGTGAAGACGGCGTCGTCGGCCGCCGCGTCATCGAGCAGCTTGGCGAGGTACTGCGGGTGGATCGGCTGCGCGCGCTTCGACGGCACCGCGAGCTCGTCGAGCTTCGCGCGGGTCTTCACGTAGTGCGCCCGGGCGTCGTCGAGGTGCATGCGGTCGCGACCACCCGTGATGCGCTCGAGCAGTGCATGAGCCGTCGCGCCCGCGTCACCGACCAGCCCCAGATCGACGGGGTGCCGACGGCCGAGTTGCTCGCCGCGAATATCGACCTGGATCGTGCGGGCCTTCTCGGGATAGAACTGCGCGTACGGAAAATCCGTGCCGAGCATCAGCAGGGCGTCGGCGCCATCCATCGCGCGGAACCCCGAGGCGAACCCAAGCAGACCGGTCATGCCGACATCGAACGGGTTGTCGTATTCGATAAATTCCTTGCCCCGTAGCGCGTGCACGATGGGGGCGCCGAGGCGATCCGCCAGCGCGACCACCTGCTCGTGCGCGCCTTCGACGCCGGCACCGGCGAGGATGGTGACCCGCTTCGCACCGTTCAATATCTCGGCGGCGCGATCGAGCTCGGCATCGTTCGGCACCACGACGGGGCGGGCCCGTTCGATGACATGGGTCGCGGTCGTCAGCGCGTCGGCCAGCGCGACGTCGCCCGGGATCACCACGACGGCGACGCCCCGGCGCTCGATGGCGGTGCGCATCGCAATCTCGAGCACGCGCGGCATCTGGCTCGGGCTCGCGACGTACTCGCTGTAGACGCTCGCCTCGCGGAAGAGGTCTTGCGGGTGCGTCTCCTGGAAGTAGTTGGTGCCGATCTCGCTCGTCGGAATGTGGGCGGCGATCGCGAGCACGGGCACGCGCGAACGGTTCGCGTCGTAGAGCCCGTTGATGAGGTGCAGGTTTCCGGGGCCGCAGGATCCGGCCACCACCGCCAGCTCACCCGTCGTCGCCGCGTCGGCGGCGGCAGCGAACGCCGCCGATTCTTCGTGCCGCACACGCACCCAGCGAATCGACCCGTCTTTGCGGAGCGCGTCGGTGAACCCGTTCAGAGAGTCGCCCGGCAGGCCATAGACCCGTTCGACTCCGTTGGACTTCAGTGTGGCGACGATGTGTTCGGCGACGGTGGTCATGGGGCGACCTCTCTGTTCGGTGGAGCGTCGGTGGGGTGTGGGTGGAGCGAGTACTACTGCGGCACTTCGGTGTTGTGTAAGTGCGGTTTTCCCGGGAGGGGTGACGACCCGGCGGCGCGAGTTGCCCGCACCGCCGGGAGGCACTCAGTTCAGAGGCCGGCGCCGCTCGGCGAGACGAGGATCTTCACCGCGGTCTCGTTGTGGTTGATGAGCGTATCGAAGCCCTGGGAGACGAGATCGTCGAGCGCGATCTTTCCGGTGATGAACGGCTTCAGGTCGATCTTGCCGCTCTCGACGAGCGCGATGGTGGCCGGATGGTCGTTGACGTACGCGATGGTGCCGCGCAGGTCGATCTCCTTCAGCACGAGCTTCTGCATATCGAGGCTTGCCGGGTGACCCCAGATGGAGATGACGACGATAACGCCCTGGGGTCGCACCGCGTCGACCAACGTGTCGAACACCACCTGCACGCTCGTGGCTTCGAAAGCGACGTCGGCCCCTCGCCCGCCGGTGAGTGCCTTCACCTCGGTAACGACATCGACCTCGGCGGGGTTCAGCGCGACGTCGGCGACGCCCGCGTCGAGCGCCTTCTGGCGACGCAGCGAGCTGATCTCAGAGATGATGACGTTGACCCCCTCGGCCTTCAGCACCGCAGCGGTCAGCAGCCCGATTGGCCCGGCACCGCCGATCAGCGCCCACTTGCCGGCCTCGACACCCGAGCGCTTGACGGCGTGGTGGGCCACTGAGAGGGGCTCGATGAGCGCTGCCTCGTCGAGGGCCACCGTCTCGGCGACGGGGTGCACCCAGCGGCGTTCGACGACGACGTTCTCGGAAAGCCCGCCACCGCGCCCACCCAATCCGATGAAGTTCATGTGCTCGGAGAGGTGATAGTCGGTGCTTTCGGGGCCGGTATCGACCGAGGAGTCGATGATGTACGGCTCGACCACGACGTGCTGCCCGACCTCCAGGTCGGTGATCCCCTCACCGAGCTCGCTGATCACACCCGAGAACTCGTGCCCGAGGGTCACCGGCGCATCCTCGCCAGAGATCGGGTGCGGGTGGCCCGCCGGCGGCACGAAGATCGGGCCGTCCAAGTACTCGTGCAGGTCGCTGCCGCAGATGCCGGTCCAGGCGACTTCGATGCGCACCGTGCCTGGCTGCAGGGGCTGGGGGTCGATGTCCTCGATACGGATGTCTTCACGGCCGTAGTACCGAGCTGCTCGCATGGTGGTTCCCTCTCTACGGAGGGCAGGATCGCCTTCGGTCCGGTACCAGCAGTCATCCCGCTCTCCCGCGTCTTCGACCCTACGCCGGTGCCGCGAGCGGTTCCAGGGGGCGTGACGACGTTCGCGGCGAGCGTAGACGCAGCGACGAGCCAGGCGGTGCCCGGCGGCGCAATGATCCTAGCTGCGTGCCGGCAGGTTGGCTTCGGCCCAGCGGCCGAGATCGTCGAGCACGGGCAGGAGTTGCTCGCCGCCGACAGTGAGCGCGTAGTTCACGGAGACGGGTGGGCCCGCGTCGACCGTGCGCGAGACGAGCATCGCCTCGGCCAGCTCGGTGAGGCGGTCGGAGAGCACGGCGTCACTGATACCGGGCACAGCTCGTCGCACCTCGGCGAACGACAGCGCCCCGCTGCCGAGCGCGTCGATGATCATGCCGTTCCAGCGCTTGCCGAGAATGGAGAAGGCGAGACTGACGGCGGCATCGCATTCGTGCCGGTCGTGCTGGGGGTCTGCCATGCTCCGATTGTACCGTGCTACACTCAGCCGAGTCGCTCAGAAAAACATAGCGACTATGAGCAACTTGATTGGAGTCAGTGTGACCCTCTTCCGCCTGGATGCGAGCATCCTCCCCGCCACCTCCGCCAGCCGTGCACTCGGCGACCTTGTCGAGCAGGAGTGGACCGCGGCCCACCCCGACTCCGCGATCGTGCGCCGCGACGTGGCCGCGAACCCCATCTCGGCTGAGGTCTGGCAGACCGCCGTCACCACCGGGTTCGTACCCGAGGCCGACCGCAACGACCAGCAGCGCGCCGCAGCCGAGCTCGCGACCACGCTCGCCGACGAGCTCATCTCGGCCGACGCCCTGCTCTTCACCGTGCCGCTCTACAACTTCGGCGTCTCGCAGCACTTCAAGACCTGGTTCGACGTCGCGTACACCGATCCACGCATCAACCCCGAGGGCACCGCGCTCCAGGGCAAGCCGGCGACGCTCGTCACGGTGCTCGGCGGCAACTACAGCCCCGGCACACCCAAGGAGGGCTGGGACCACTCGACGCCGTGGCTGCGCCGCGTGCTCGAGGATGTCTGGGGGCTCGACCTTCGCGTGGTGGAGCGCCCCTTCACGCTTGTCGGCGTGAACCCTGCGCTCGACGCCTTCGCTGATCTCGGCGCCTCGCTCAAGGAGCAGGCAGAAGAGCACGCCACTCGTTCGGGCCGCGAGCTCGCCGAGCTGCGCGCGCAAGCGGCCTAAGCGCCCATCGCAGCAGAACGGCCTGCCCCATCTCGATGATGGGGCAGGCCGTTCGCGCATGTCAGGGTCGGGCTCGCCTACTTGCCCGGCACGATCACGGCGCGGCCGCGAACCTTGCCCGCGTGGAGCTGCTCGTACGCCCGGGGAGCATCGTCGAGCGAGTACTCCTCAACGTGGATGCTGATGGCCCCGCGCTTCGCGAGCTCCACGACCTCCATGAGCTCGGTGCGCGAGCCCCAGTTGATGGCGCGCCCGTTCACATCGAGTGGCACCGTCGTCTGACCGATCGGCACCGACCCTGAGGCGACGCCGACGACCACGATCTGCCCGCCCACGCGAATCATGCCCGCCGCAAGGTCGGCCGTCGGCTGGATGCCGACGAAGTCGAACACGGCGTCAGCGCCGAGACCGCGGGTCAGATCCTTGACCGCGGAGATCGCATCAGGGTTCGAGAGGAATGCCTCGTCAGCACCGACCTCGAGGGCGAAGTCGAGACGATCCTGCGCGACATCGAATACCACCACCCGCGTCTGCGACAGCGCCTTCAGCAGCTGAATCGCCACGTGGCCCAGCCCGCCCGAGCCGATCACGACAGCAGTGGTGCCGGGCGTCAGCTTCGGCAAGGCCGACTTGATAGCGCGGTACGGGGTGAGTGCGGCATCGGTGAGCGACACGTTCTGCACCGGATCGAGATCGCCGATCGGCACGAGGTGGCGGGCATCGTCGACGAGCATGTACTCGGCCATGCCGCCATCGCTGAAGATGCCGGGCGCGCGCATGCCGTGCTCGCAGTTCTGCTCCTCGCCGCTCGCGCAGGGATAGCAGCGGCCGCAGCCCCACGGACCGTAGACGATGACGCTCTCACCGATCTCGAGCCCGGTCACACCCGCGCCGAGTTCGTCGACGGTGCCCGCGACCTCGTGGCCCAGGGTGAGCGGCAACGGCTTGAAGTAGTAGTCCTCAGCGCTCGCCCCCATGATGAACTCATCTGAGTGGCAGGCGCCGGCGGCAGTCACCTTGAGCAGGATCTCGCCCGGCCCCGGAACGGGCTTCTCCACCTCGACCAGCTCGGGCCGGCCTCCGATTTCACGGTACTGCAGTGCGCGCATGGGGCTCCTGCTTTCTCCGGGCTCGTGACCCGGCGTCTGCGCACGGCTGCGTGCGCGGGGCGAACGGCGCGTCGGGATTCTGGCGGCCGCAACGAGCGTACTCCCGCAAGATGAACGAAACGGAACGGAACGCTCCGCGGAGTGTCGGCGGCCTCGCCTAGCATTGAGGCATGAGCGCTACCGAACCCGCTGAGCCGCAGCAGGAGCAGCCCCAGCCGCAGTATGCACCGCCGCAGGCCCCACAGGTTCAGGTGTCTCAGCCCCAGCCCCAGTACGCGCCACCGCAATACGCGCAGCCCCAGTACGCACCGCCGCAGTACGCACACCCACAGCCCCAGCAGGCCTACGCGGCACCGGGCCAGCCGAATCCTTACGCCCAGTACGCGCGCCCCGCGACCGGCGCCGCGGCGTGGGCGGTCGGATTGATCGCGTGCTCGTTCATCCCGGGCGTCTCAGCGATCGCCGCGTGCATCGTGATGCTCATCGTCGGGGCGCAGGCGCGCAAGCGCGGCGGCCTGGCCGAGGCGAATGGGCGTGCCGCGATGAACTGGGCGTTCACCTACCTGTTCGCGACCATCGTGCTGCTCATCGCCCACCTTGCACTGCTCCTCTCGCTGACAGACACCGAGTACGCACGCGGTTTCTTCCCGATCGGCATCCCGATCACTATTTGGCTACTGCTCAGCATCGTGCACGTCGTGTTCTCGATCGTCGGCCTCGTGCGGGCATCGAGTGGCAAGGAGTTTCGTGCCTGGTCGATTCCCGTGATCAGGTAGTGCGCACGGGAATGGGGTGCACGGTGCAGCCGTTGTACCGCGTGTGAACGCCCCCGAGATCCTGCCCGCCCTCGTGATCGGCGCCGGGCAGGCGGGTCTCTCCGCCTCGTTCCACCTGCAGCGACTCGACATCGATCACGTGGTGCTCGACGCCGATCACGGCCCCGGCGGAGCCTGGCAGCATCGCTGGAACGCCCTCACGATGCGCGACGTCCACGGCGTCGCCGAGCTTCCGGGCAGCGCCCCTCCCCCGCGCACGGCTGAGCGGGCGAACCTCGCGATCCCCGAGTACTTCACCGAGTACGAGCGCGCGCACGAGCTTCCGGTGATCCGCCCCGTACACGTCGAACGCGTCGAGAACGACGCGCAGGATCCGCAGTTGCTCGAGACTCACGCGCACGACCGAGTGTGGCGCTCGCGCACGATTGTCAACGCCACCGGCACCTGGTCGCAGCCGTTCGTACCGCGTTACCCCGGCATGGAATCATTTGCCGGCGAGCAGGTGCACACGGTGGCGTACCCGGGCCCCGAGCATTTCATCGGTAAGCGCACGCTCGTCGTGGGCGGCGGGGCGTCGGCTGTGCAGTTTCTCGGCGCCCTCGCCCCCATCACCGACACGGTCTGGGTGACGCGGCGCGAGCCCGTGTGGCGCACCGACGATTTCACGCCTGAAGCCGGCGCCGCATCGGTCGCACTGGTCGAGCAGCGCGTCGCCGCAGGGCTGCCCCCGCAGAGTGTGGTGAGCGTCACCGGCCTGATGCTGCGCGAGCAGGAGCGCGAGGCCGAGCGCC
Source organism: Leucobacter musarum subsp. musarum (assembly GCF_001273845.1). Taxonomy (GTDB): domain Bacteria; phylum Actinomycetota; class Actinomycetes; order Actinomycetales; family Microbacteriaceae; genus Leucobacter; species Leucobacter musarum. Next base: position 93,155 of record NZ_JHBW01000065.1, on the reverse strand, counting down.
TCGGCGCGTATCGCGCACGACGCCCAATGTTCGCGAGTATTGAGCCGCGCGGCGTGCGCTGGGCCGACGGGTCATTCGAACCGGTCGACATCATTCTGTGGGCGACGGGCTTTCGGCCCGCCATCGCTCACCTCGCGCCGCTGCACCTCCGGAGTGCCGCGGGCGGCATCCAACTCGATCGCGGCGGGCGCGGCACGACCGCCGTTGCCGACCCGCGCGTGCAACTCGTGGGGTATGGCCCGTCGGCGAGCACCATCGGGGCAAACCGTGCCGGACGCACCGCGGCAACCGGCGTGCGCCGGTACCTGAAGGGCATCGCTGGTGCGGGCGCAGCGGATGTGGTCACCACAGACGCGCGTACCAGAAAAGCGCACGACGCAGCGCCACAGACCGCAGCGCCACAGACCGCAGCGCCGCTCACGGCTTGAGCCGGCCGCTCGACCCGCAGTCGAGGCGACCGGCTCAGACGTGTGCACGCGCGGCAACGACTTACAGCGTGCGATGCAGCCGCGGGTGCTGCGCAGCGGCCGCGTCGTAGGCGGCACGGGCCTCGCGCGCGACGACCGCGAGCTCGTGCGGGGTGGGCTGATGCTCCGCGCGGCCAGATGCGGTCGCACCCGAGCGCAACAGCAACCAGAGACCGACCCGCAGCTTCGCGCGGTCGAGCAGTGAGAGTCGTGCGAGCGCTGCGCCGCTCGGCACGGTGACGGACAGATGGACGGGGTGCGCCGGCTGCGGCGCTGACGAGGCGAGGCGCGGGGCGCGCTCGGTCGTCGAGTGGGTACTCACGATGAGATCCTTCGATGAAGTGAACTGCGTGCCCGATCGGTCGACGATTCGGGCTGGGCGATCCGGTGCGGAATCGCTTGGCGCGCTCACGCATCCGCTGTACATGCGGAGGGGCGAACAGCGCCTGGAGGGTCCGGCTGCGTCGGCCCGGTCACCGCGTTGCGGCGACGATCACCGGTGGCCTACGCGGCGGCCGAGAAGGGGCCGGCGAATGCTGAGCGGAAAACGACCGCAGCACGCGTGGCTCCCTGCACTGGGATGAAATCGATGGCGTCCATGTTCCGCACCTCCTCGCGAACTCGTGTGGATTCCACGGTAGAGCGACCCTGAGCGCCACGTCAAGCGTGTTCCCAGGTTCGCCGATATCAGCGCGGGATCACCCCACGCCCTCGCCCCGCCGCTCGGGGGTGTTTACTCGCTCTGGTCGCGGAGGCGCACCAGGCGCTCGTGCCCGGTCTCTTCGAGCTCGGCGACGTCGGAGCGCGACTTCAGGAAGTCGGAGAACGAGCGGAACCCGAGGGCCTTCTCGCTGAACGACGGGTCCATGCGGCGCATCTGCTGCTTTACCGCGGAGCTGTAGAGCCAGCCCGAGTCATCCTTGTCTTGGCTCAGCCAGAGGGCACGGATCAGCAGGCCGGTGACCGCGAGCTCAGCATCTTCAGCCGACTCGATCGCGTCACCCGGCTCGACGTCGAGGGCTGCTTCTTGGGCCGCCGAGAGCGCCGTTTCGAGGCCCTGCTCGAACGAGGTCTCGTCTGCAGTCTCCGAGGCGGCCGGCGCATCCGTCGACTGGCCCCCGCGCCCGCCTCGGCCGCGCGAGCGCTTCGGCGGCTCCTCGCGAGGCGTCTCTGACTCTCCGGTCGCAGTGCCGCCCTGCTGTGCCTCGGAGGCCCCTTGATTCGCCGACTGCGACGCGGGCTTGCGCGAGCGTCCCGACGCGTTCGTCGCCCGCGCGATTGACTCGATGCCGGGGAGCGCGTCGTACGAGGCGAATTCGTCGCACGCCGCAGTGAGCGCCTTCGCCGTCGAACCGGCGACGCCGACGCCCACCACGTAACGGCCGAGTCGTTTGCAGCGCTGCGCGAGCGGCACGTAGTCGGAGTCACCGGCGACGATCACGACGTGGGTGAGGTCGTCGAGGCGGAACATATCTTCGACCGCGTCGACCGCGAGGCGAATATCGGCGCCGTTCTTGGCGTACGCCGCAGCCGGGAAGAGCTGCACCAGGTCGACGGCGCGCGAGACGAGCTGAGAGCGGTACTCGGCGTTCATCGGCGCCGACCAGTCGGCGTAAGCGCGCGTCAGCACGAGCGTGCCGAACGATGAGGCGTAGTCGATGATGGCGCCGACGTCGACAACCGCTGCGCGCAGGCGCTCGGCGATCTCGGGCTCCGAAGGATTCTCGGCGATGCGCTGGCGATCCCGCGCGAATGAATTGCGCCCGTGCACACGGTCATACCACGAGAGCACGATGTTATCGAAGTCGAGGTAGACCGCGACGCGGCCGTTCTGGGTATCCGCCACGCCCCCAGTCTGTCAGGCTTCGGCGCGCACGCAAACGGCGGCGGGTTCGGGCGAGCCCGATCCCGCCGCCGCACGGTGCGCGCGAACGACGCGTTACGCCTCGAGCGCTGCCTCTGCCTGCGCGGCTTCGGCCTGGGTGGCCTTGCGCTTCGCCAGCCCGCGTCGCACGAACGGCCAGCAGATGACGAGCACCACGGTCGCGATCAGGCTCGTCCAGACCTGCGTGCGGCCCGACTCCGAGGTCAGCATGATCACGAGCACGGTGATGATGGCGGCGATCAGCAGCAGATTGAGCCACGGGTGCAGCCACATCTTGAGTTTGAGGCCCGCGACCTCCTCCGGCGTCATCTTCTGGCGCATGCGCATCTGCGTCAGCGCGATGAACCCGTAGACGAAGAGGGCGACGAGACCGGCCGAGTTCATGATGAACGAGAAGACGCCCGAATCGGGAGCAGCGAAGTTCACGATCGTCGCGACGACGCCGCCGATCGTGGACGCCAGCAGTGCGGCGACCGGGATGCCGTTCTTCGCCTTCTTCGCGATGAACTTCGGCGCGAAGCCCTGCTCCGCGAGCGACGAGAACATGCGCGACGCCGAGTAGAGGCCCGAGTTCAGCACCGAGATCACGGCGGTGAAGATCACCAGCTGCATGACGATCGCGGCACCCGGCAGGCCGAAGAGTTCGAACACCTTCGTGAAGGGCGCCGAGGCGACATCGACGGGCTCGGGCAGCTCGTCCCAGGGGATGATCGTGGTGATGATGAGCACAGCGCCCACGAAGAAGAGCAGGATGCGCCAGATGACCGTGCTGCTCGCCTGACGGATGCCCTTGGCCGGGTCTTCCGATTCGGCCGACGCCATGACGGCGATCTCGGTTCCGAAGTACGAGAAGATCACCAGAGCGACACCGGTGAAGGCCACGCCGTACCCGTTCGGCGCGAAGCCGCCGTGCTCCCAGAGGTTCGGAATCGAGAACGATGCGTTCGGCCAGAGGCCAAACGCGAAGAGCACGCCGGCGCCCAAGAAGACGACGATCGCGAGCACCTTGATGCTGGCGAGCCAGAACTCGACCTCGCCGAACGTGCGCACCGAGATGAGGTTCGCACCGACGAAGATGGCGAGCAGCAGCAGCGAGCCGGCCCACGACGGCAGCCAACCAAACCAGCCGTGCAGGGTCTCACCCCCGAGCACCGCCTCGTAGGCGAGCACGCCGACCCAGAAGTACCAGTAGAGCCAACCGACCAGGTACCCGGCCCAGTCGCCGAGACCGACGCGGGCGTACTCCATGAACGAGCCGATCGCGGGCCGAGCCGCCGCCATCTCGCCGAGCATGCGCATGGCGAGGAAGACGAGCAGGCCGCCGATGAGGTACGAGAGCACGGCGGCTGGGCCGACGGTGCGGATGACGTTGCCCGAACCGACGAAGAGGCTCGCGCCGATGATGCCGCCGAGGGTGATCATGGTGACGTGACGGGAGCGCAGCTTCTTCTGCGCTACTTGCACGGAGCCGGCCGAGGTCTCGGGCGACACGGGCCTCGAGTATGCGGACTTCGGGTCGTGTGATGCGGAATTCATTACCGGGAGAGGTGCCTTACTCGCTCGCGTCCGGCCCACTTCGCGGGCCTGGGAATAACCCGAGAATGATAAGTCAAAGATCGTGCAATGTGAAATCGAATGACGCAATACGGACCGAGTCCAAGAAATATGCACTCGCCTTCTATGCGCACCCGAGACCTTGCGGCAACGTATTCGAAATCGTATATTATCGAGCGTGCGGTATGCGCCGCAGTACCTCGTCACAAAGGAGTGCCCGAATGTCCACAGCTCCCCACCAGGGATCGCTGACCCCGACCGGAACCATCGCGACGACCCACGATCGTCGTCGCGTCGCCTTCGCCACCGTCGTCGGCACCACCGTCGAGTGGTACGACTACTTCATCTACGCCTCGGCCGCAGGCCTCGTCTTCAGCCAGCTGTTCTTCGAACCGGCGGGCCAGGGCATCGGCACGATCCTGTCGTTCCTCACCGTCGGCATCAGCTTCCTGTTCCGACCGCTCGGCGCCTTCCTCGCCGGCCACTTCGGCGACCGCTTCGGGCGTCGCATCGTGCTCGTCGTCACCCTCATGCTCATGGGTGCGGCAACGGTGCTCATCGGCTTGCTGCCCACCTACGGTCAGATCGGGATCGCCGCGCCGATCCTGCTCATTCTGCTGCGCATCTTGCAGGGCGTCTCAGCCGGTGGCGAGTGGGGCGGCGCCGTGCTGATGGCCGTCGAACACGCACCGCGCGATCGCCGCGGACTCTTCGGCGCGATGCCGCAGATCGGCGTGCCGATCGGCCTGCTGCTCGCCAGCGCGATGCTCGCCATCATGAACATCATCTTCCCGGGCGACGCGTTCATCGAGTGGGGCTGGCGCATTCCGTTCCTGTTCTCGATCGTGCTGATTCTCGTCGGCTACTGGGTGCGTCGCCGCGTCGAAGAAAGCCCGGTCTTCACCGAGATCGCGGAGCGCAAGGAGCAGACTGGCGCCCCCGTCGTCAAGCTGTTCGCGCGCTTCACTCCCCTGGTGATCCTCGCCGCACTCGTCTTCGCGGGCAACAATGCCGTGGGCTACATGACCACGGGCGGCTACGTGCAGAACTACGCCACCAACCCCGACGGCCCCGTCGGTCTCGACCGCGGCGACGTGCTGTGGGCGGTCACCGCGTCGTCGGTCACGTGGCTCATCTCGACATTCATCGCCGGCTGGATCTGCGACCGCATCGGCCGCCGCACCACCTACATTCTCGGCTGGGTACTGCAGGGCGCCGCGCTCTTCGCACTGTTCCCGCTCGTCAACACCGGCAACCCCCTGCTGCTCGCCTGCGGCCTCATGCTGCTGACCGTCGGGCTCGGGTTCACCTACGGCCCGCAGTCGGCGTGGTACTCCGAGATGTTCCCGGCATCGGTGCGCTTCTCGGGGGTCTCGATCTCGTACGCGATCGGCGCGATTCTCGGCGGCGCCTTCGCCCCGACGATCGCGGCCTGGCTGCAGCAAACGACGGGCACCTCGACCTCGGTGACGTTCTACCTGCTCGGCATGACCGCGCTCGGCCTCATCGCGACACTGCTGCTGCGCGACCGCAAGGGCATCTCGCTGCGCCCGGGCGACGAAGAAGAGCAGCACGAGGGCATCTACATCTGGCAGCCGGCCCACCAGCCGCGCGGCTAGCGGCGGCTAGCGGCGGCGGCGCGACTGTCGCGCGTCGGCCGCGCGTCGCCCCACTTTGGCAGCGGGGTCAGTTTCGGAGGGTGTTGCACCATCGCAACCCTCCGAAGCTGACCCCGCTGCGGCGTTCCGTGGGTGCGATGTCCTCCGCATCGGCCACCGCGCTCCGCGCCCCTGCGATCGGGGTAACTTCGGACCAGTTGCAGTGGCGATTTGAGCTTCCGCACCGGTCCGAAGTTACCCCAATCGCATCACAGCGCGGCCGCAGCGGCGCAGCGGTGCGGCAGCGCAGCAGCCACGCACCTCAGCGGCGCCGCGCGAGCAGCATCGCCCCGGTCGCGGCAACGACCAGCAGCCCGACGAGCCAGGCCAGGGCGACCCAGATCGCGGCCCCGACCGGCTGACCGGCGAAGAGCGCGCGCAGCGTTTCGACGATCGCCGTGACCGGCTGATGCTCGGCGAACCAGGCGACGGGGCCGGGCATCGAGTCGGTCGGCACGAACGTCGAGCTGATGAACGGCAAAAATATGAGCGGGTAGCTGAACGCGCTCGCCCCGTCGATGGTCTTGGCCGCGAGGCCGGCGACGACGGCGATCCAGGTGAGGGTGAGGGTGAACAGCGTCAGGGTGCCGGCGACCGCCAGCCAGGCCCCGATCGAGGCGCCGGTGCGAAAGCCGAGCAGCAGCGCCACACCGATGACCACCGTGACCGACACGAGGTTCGCGACGAGCGACGTGATGACGTGGGCCCAGAGCGCACTCGACCGCGCGATCGGCATCGAGCGAAACCGTTCGAAGATGCCGCCCTGCCGGTCGAGAAAGAGCCGGTAGGCCGTGTAGGCGACGCCCGACGCGACCGTGATCAGCAGAATTCCCGGCAGCAGGTAGTCGATGTAGGCGCCATCGCTGCCGGTGCGGATCGCCCCGCCGAGCACGAAGACGAACAGCAGCATGAGCGCGATGGGCGTGATCACGGTGGTGACGATGGTGTCGGGGCTGCGGAGGATGTGCCGCAGCGATCGCCCGGTGAGCACCCCGGTGTCGGTGATGGCGTGCGCGGTCATGATGCGCTCCTTTCGGTCGGTGCGGGATCACCGGGCGCCGCCGCACCCGCCCCCACGATGGCGAGGAACACGTCTTCGAGCGTCGGCTGCGGTGTCACGAGCACGGGCTCATGGGGCGGCAGCAAGCGCTGCAGTGCCGCGAGCGTGCCCTGCTGCACGATGCACCCCTCGTGGAGGATCGCGATGCGGTCGGCCAAGTGCTCGGCCTCGTCGAGGTACTGGGTCGTGAGCAGCACGGTGGTGCCACTATCGGCGAGCTCGCGCACGAGCCGCCACACCTCGGCGCGCGACTGCGGGTCGAGCCCGGTCGTCGGTTCGTCGAGGAAGAGGATCCGCGGGTCGCCGACCAGGCTCATCGCGATGTCGAGCCGGCGCCGCATGCCACCCGAGTACTCCCCCGCACGCCGTCCACCCGCATCGGCGAGCGCGAAGCGCGCGAGCAGCGCGTCGGCGGCTGCCGCCGGTTGCGGCACGTGTCGCAGCCGGGCGACGAGCACCAGGTTCTCTCGCCCGGTGAGCACCTCATCGACGGCGGCGAACTGTCCGGTCAGGCTGATCGCTCTGCGGACGGCGTCGGGATGCTCGTCGACTCGGTGATCCAGCACCCTCGCCTCGCCCGCATCGGCGGCGAGCAGTGTCGCGAGCACGCGGATGAGCGTCGTCTTGCCCGCCCCGTTCGAGCCGAGCAGCGCGAACACCTCGCCCGGGGCGACCTCGAAGTCGACGCCCCGCAGCACCGCGGTCTCTCCGAACGACTTCTCGAGGCCGCGCACGGAGATCGCCGGTGCATCGATGCGCGGGGGCGACTCAAGCACGGCGGTCATGATGCGCCGCCGTCCGGTTCTCGCGGAGCGCTCGGTGCCACCGATTCGGCCTCGGCGATTGCGCGGGTGAGGCGCTCGCGCTCCTTGTCGATCCACTGCTTGCCGGAGTACGCGTTGACGAAATCTTCGGCGAATGCGACCGGGTCGTCTCCGACGATGTCGCGCACCGGCGTGCCATCGATGGCGGCGCGCTCCCAGAGGTCGGCGTGGTCGCCGACCATCGTGACCAGGGTGCGCCCGTCACCGATCGCGCCGAAATAGGTGAAGTAGCGCGAGAGCGCCTGCGCCACGGTTGCGTACGGCTGCGGCAGCGCGGCAATGCGGGTGATTGCGGACTTGTACTGCTTCTTCTCATCGAGTGATCCGGTGAGGGTTTCGATCCATTTCGCGGTCATGATGCGGCTCCTTCGTGCGGCGATGCGTTGGGTGCGGCGGGTGCGGCGTGTGCGGTGTGTGCGGTGCGCAGCGCGGCGATGTGCGCGGCGAGGAAGTCCCAGGACTCCCAGAATTCGGCGAGACGGTCACGGCCTGCGCCCGACAGGGTGTAGACCTTGCGCGGTGGCCCCTTCTCGGAGGGCACGCGCTCGACCGAGACGAGCCCCTTCTGCTCGATGCGCACGAGGAGCGCGTAGATCGTGCCCTCGGCGATGTCATCGAAGCCCCGCTCGCGCAGGGTCGCGGTGATCTCGTATCCATACGCGGCGCGGTCGGCGAGGATCGCCAGGACGATCCCTTCAAGCGTGCCCTTGAGCATCTCGGTCATCTGGGTTGCCATCGGCCACCTCCCTGCTATTCAGTGATGCTGACTACAGGTAGACGGTAACACTAGGTACCACTACTTGGCAACACTGAATAGCGGCTGCGCCGCCGCCGAGCAGCCTCAGCCTCAGCGCTCGACGGATTGGGGTAAGTTCGGACCAGTTGCAGGGCCGATTTCGGCCTCCGCACCGGTCCGAAGTTACCCCAATCGCACAAAAGGCGCGGCGCCGCAGAGGGCGCGCGGCCCACAGAGGGCGCAGCGCCACAGCCTCAGCTCTCGACGCGCTCCAGGCGATAGCCCATGCCGGCCTCGGTGATGAGGTGAACGGGGTTGGCCGGATCCGCCTCGATCTTCTTCCGCAGCTGCGACAGGTAGAGCCGCAGGTACCCGGTGTCTTCGATGTGCTCCGAGCCCCAGATCGTGGTGAGTAGCGTCTGCCGCGTGACGAGCCGCCCGGGGTTCCGAATCAACAGCTCCATCACCTGCCACTCGGTCGGGGTGAGCCGAATCTGCTGCTCCCCCTCGGGCGTCGTCCGCGTCACGGCGCGCGCGGCGAGGTCGACCGTGACGTTGCCGAGGCGCACCACGGGCACCGCGTCGTCGTGCACGATGCGCCGGCTCAGCGCACGGATGCGCGCGAGCAGTTCTTCGATCGCGAACGGCTTCGTCACGTAGTCGTCAGCCCCGGCGTCGAGCGCGTCGACCTTGTCGGCGGCCCCCGCGCGCCCCGACACGACGAGAATCGGCGCCTGCGACCAGCCGCGCACGGCCTCGATCACTTCGATGCCGTTGAGGTTCGGCATGCCGAGGTCGAGTAGGAAGAGGTCGGGGCGGTGGTCGATCGCTGCGGCGATGGCCTGCGCCCCGTCAGCGGCGACGAACACGTCGTAGCCCTTCGCGGTGAGGGTGATGCGCAGTGCTCGCAAGATCTGCGGGTCGTCGTCGGCGATCAGAATCTTCATCGCGGGGTCTCGCTTTCGCTGGCTGACGGGTGCGGGGGTGCGGGCGCCGGATCGCCCGGCGCCGCATCACCGAATGCCGGGGGCGGCACGACCGGCATTGACACCACCGGCAGCGACACCACCATGGTGAGCCCGCCACCGGGGGTGTCTTCGGGCGCAAGCGTTCCCTGCATCGATTCGACGAAGCCCCGTGAGAGGGCGAGGCCGAGGCCGAGTCCCGTGGTGTTGTCGGTGTCGCCGAGGCGCTGGAATGGCACGAAGATGTCGTCGCGCTTCTCGGCGGGCACCCCGGGCCCGTGATCGACGACGCGAATCTCGAGTCGGTCGGCGAACGTGCTGGTGCTCACGAGCACGTTCGCTCCCTGCGGAGAGAAGCGCAGCGCGTTGGCGAGCAGGTTGACGACGACGCGCTGCAGCAGCACAGGATCGGCCTGCACAGCGGCATCGCCGTGCCGTATGGCGAGCGCGACATCGGCGGGGCCCGCGTCGAGTTCGTCGAGCGCCGCTGCGATGACCGACTCGGGGTCGGTCGGGGCGAGCCGGATCGCCAGCGCCCCGGCCTGGATGCGGCTCACGTCGAGCAGGTCGGTGACGAGCGCCGCGAGCGCATCGAGGCTCTCGGTTGCGGTGTCGAGCAGCTCGCGCCGGTCTGCCGCACTCAATTGCACTCCTGCGGCACGCAAACCGCCGATCGCGGCCGTGGCTGCCGCGATCGGGCGTCGCAGGTCGTGGCTGAGCGCGGAAAGCAGTGCCCCACGCACGCGGTCGGAGGCCGCGATCGGCTCGATCTCTCGGGCGGTTTCTTCAAGACGCCGGTGTTCGAGCGCGGCCTCGAGCTGCGTGGCGACCACACTGAGCAGGCGCCGCTCGGAGGCGGCGAGCTCGGTGCCGAAGAGTTCGAGTTCTGCGCCGGAGCCGACCGAAATCACGGTCTCGGCGCGCGTGGTAGTTGCAGGAACGTCAGCGGGCGCAGCACCACCCACCGCATCCACGAGCACCTCCCCGCTTGCATCCACCAGCCGCGCGCGACGCAGTCCGAACGCCTCGCGCGTGCGTTCAACCAGGGCCTGCAGGGCGTCGTCGCCGCGCAGCACGCTGCCGGCGATTGTCTGGATCAGCTCGGATTCCGCAGCCGAGCGCCGCGCCGCACGGGTGGTGCGGGCCGCTCGGTCGACGATCAGGCTGACGAGCATCGCAATGACCACGTAGAGCGCGACGGCGAGGAGGTGCAGCGGCTCGTGGATGTGCACGGTATGAATGGGTTCGAGGAAGAAGAAGTCGAGCGTCAGCCCTGAGAGCACGGCGGCGAAGACCGCCGGCCAGATGCCGCCGGTGAGGGCGACGAGCACGACGAGCAGCTGATAGCTGAGCACGTCGCTCGTCATGGAGTCGTCGCTGCGGAACGTGGCGAGCAGCCAGGTGAGCAGGGGGCCGCCGACGAGAGCGAGCGCGAACCCGAGGGCGCGGCGCTTCGCAGTGAGTGCCCCGGTGCGGCGGGGCAGTGCGAAGCCACGGGATCCCTCCGCGTGATTCACCATGTGCACGTCGATGTCGCCCGACTCGCGCACCACGGTCGCGCCGATGCCGGGGCCGGTGACCGCCGCGAGCCACCGCCCGCGTCGGCTCGCGCCGAGCACGAGCTGCGTCGCGTTGACCGAGCGCGCGAACTCCACGAGCGCGCTCGGCACGTCGGCGCCGATCACCTGGTGGAAGCTGCCGCCCAGCTCTTCGACGAGGGCGCGCTGCTGGGCGAGCAGCGCGGGGTGCGCGGTGCGCAGCCCGTCTTGGCTCGATACGTGCACCGCCAGCAGCTCGCCGCCGGCCGAACGCGCGGCGATCCTCGCCCCGCGACGCAAGAGCGTCTCTCCCTCGGCCCCGCCGGTGAGCGCGACGACGACGCGTTCGCGCGCCTCCCAGGTGCGGCGGATGCCGTGCTCGGCGCGGTATCCGGTGAGGGCCTGGTCGACCTCGTCGGCGAGCCACAGCAGGGCGAGCTCGCGCAGCGCGGTGAGGTTGCCGAGGCGGAAGTAGTTCGCGAGCGCCGCGTCGATGCGCTCGGCCGGGTAGACCGTTCCCCCGGCGAGCCGGTCGCGCAACGCCTGCGGGGCGAGGTCGATCACCTCGATCTGGTCGGCGCCGCGCAGGAAGCGGTCGGGCACCGTCTCGCGCTGGGGCACGCCGGTGATCTGTTCGACGACGTCATTCAGCGATTCGATGTGCTGAATGTTCAGCGTCGAGATGACGTCGATGCCGGCCTCGAGCAGTGCGTCGACGTCTTGCCAGCGCTTCGCGTGCCGTGTGCCGGGTGCGTTCGTGTGTGCCAGTTCGTCGACGAGGGCGACCTCGGAGTGCCGCGCGAGCACGGCGTCGAGGTCCATCTCTTCGAGCGTGACCCCGCGGTGCGCGAGCTGCAGCCGCGGCACCTCGGGCAGTCCGTCGGCCATCGCGGCGGTCGCCTCGCGTCCGTGGGTTTCGACGAGGGCGACCACGACGTCGAGGCCGTCGGCACGCAGGCGCCGCGCCTCCTCGAGCATGGCGAACGTCTTGCCGACGCCGGGGGCGGCGCCGAGCAGCACGCGGAGTCGCCCCCGTCTCGTCATCCTCACTCCTCCGCCGCCCGGGGCGCCTTGCCGAATGCGGCATCGAGCGCCAGGTTGAGTTCCAGGATATTCACTCGGGCCTCGCCGAGGTATCCGAGGTCGGGGCCGTGCGTGTGCGCGTGGACGAGTTCGCGCACCCGCTCGCTGTCGACGCCGCGCGCCTCCGCCACGCGGCGCACTTGGAGGTCGGTGTACGCCGGGCTGACGTGGGGGTCGAGCCCCGACCCTGAGGCGGTCACGGCATCGGTGGGAACCGATGACTCGGGGACCCCGTTGAACGCCGCGATCTGCGCTCGGCGCTCGGCGATCTGCGCGATCAGGTCGGGGTGCTCGGGCCCGAGATTCGAGCCCGAGGAGGCCGCCGCGTCGTAGCCGTCGCCCGCGGCTGAGGGGCGCGGTTGGAAGTACGCGGCGAGCGGTGCACCGTCGGCATCGGTGAACGACTGGCCGATGAGCGCCGACCCGACCACGGCGCCGGTGGCATCGGAGACCCGGGAACCGTTCGCCTGTGCGGGCGCGATCACCTGGGCGATGCCGGTGATGACGAACGTGTAGCCGACCCCCAGCACGAGCGTGGCGAGCAGCATCGCGCGGACGCCGACGCCGATGGTGCGGAGTGTGGTGCCGGTGGCCGGGCGGGGTGTGCGGTGCAGTGACATAGTGTTCTCCAGTTCGAGGCGGGCCGGGGTCAGAACCCGGGGATCAGGCGCACGGCCTGGTCGATGATCCAGATGCCCACGAACGGGGCGACGAGGCCGCCGAGCCCGTAGATGGCGAGGTTGCGGCCCAGCGTCTGCGAGGCCGACCCGGCCCGGAACCGCACGCCGCGCAGGGCGAGCGGAATGAGGCACACGATCACGATCGCGTTGAACACCACCGCGGAGAGCACCGCAGACGCCGGCGAGTGCAGGCCCATGAGGTTGAGCGCCGCGAGCTGCGGAAAGACGCCCATGAACATCGCGGGAATGATGGCGAAGTACTTCGCGACGTCGTTCGCGATCGAAAACGTGGTGAGCGCGCCGCGCGTGATGAGCAGCTGCTTGCCGACGCGCACGATGTCGATGAGCTTCGACGGGTCGGAGTCGAGGTCGACCATGTTGCCCGCCTCCTTGGCCGCAGATGTGCCCGAGTTCATCGCGACGCCGACGTCGGCCTGCGCGAGCGCCGGGGCGTCGTTCGTGCCGTCGCCCGTCATCGCGACGAGGCTGCCGCCCGCCTGCTCGCGCCGAATGTACGCGAGTTTGTCTTCGGGCGTCGCCTCGGCGAGCACGTCGTCGACGCCGGCCTCACGGGCGATCGCGGCGGCGGTGACGGGGTTGTCACCGGTGATCATGACGGTCCGGATCCCCATGGCCCGCAGCTCGGTGAACTTCTCGGGGAGACCCGCCTTCACGACGTCGGCCAGCTGCACGACGCCGAGCACCCGTGCGGCGCCTGATTTCTCGGCGACGGCCACGACGAGCGGGGTGCCGCCGCTCTCCGAGACCTCTGCGACCCGAGCGTCGAGGTCGGCGCGCACCACGGGCGCGACCGCCGCCCCGCACGATTCGACCCACTGCAGCACGGCCGACGCCGCACCCTTGCGGATGCGCTCGCCCGAGGCCAGGTCGATCCCGGACATGCGCGTTTGTGCCGTGAACGGCACGATCTCGCCTTCGGGGTGCGATGCGAACGTGACGCCCGGCTCGCCGGCGCCCTGCTCCGTAGCAAGCTCGGTGGCGAGCGCGACGATCGACACGCCCTCGGGGGTCGGGTCGGCGAGTGAGGCGAGGGCGGCGGCCGTCGCGAGTTGCGACTCCGAGACGCCGTCGAGCCGGTGGAAGGCCGTGGCCCGGCGATTGCCGTAGGTGATGGTGCCGGTCTTGTCGAGCAGCAGCGTCGTGACGTCGCCGGCCGCCTCGACCGCCCGGCCCGACATCGCGAGCACGTTGCGCTGCACGAGCCGATCCATCCCGGCGATGCCGATCGCGCTGAGCAGCGCCCCGATCGTGGTCGGGATCAGGCACACGAGCAGTGCGACGAGCACGGTCAGGCTGACAGGCGCGGCGGCGTACGACGCGATCGGGTTGATGGTGAGCACGACGACGAGGAAGATGATCGACAGGCTCGCGAGCAGGATGCTCAGGGCGATCTCGTTCGGGGTCTTCTGGCGCGCGGCGCCCTCGACGAGCGCGATCATGCGATCGACGAACGACTCCCCGGGCTTGGCGGTGATGCGCACGACGATGCGGTCGGAGAGCACGCGGGTGCCGCCGGTGACGGCCGAGCGGTCGCCGCCCGACTCGCGCACGACGGGGGCCGATTCGCCGGTGATCGCCGACTCGTCGACCGAGGCGATTCCCCACACGATGTCGCCGTCGCCCGGAACGAGCTCGCCGGCGCTGACGACGACGTGGTCTCCGACTCTGAGCTCCGCGGAGGGCGCGTCATCGACCGCGGCACGCTCGGCTGCGGCGTCACTCCGCGAATCGTATGCGACGAGTCGGTGCGCGGTGGTCTGCGTGCGCGTCGCTCGCAGGGTGTCGGCCTGGGCCTTGCCGCGGCCCTCGGCGACCGACTCCGCGAGGTTTGCGAAGAGCACGGTCGCCCAGAGCCAGAACGCGATTCCGGCGGTGAACGTGACGGGCACCGGGGTGCCGCCCGAGCTTTCCGGCCCGCCGAGCCAGGGCTCTGCGATGGCGAGCACGGTGGTGAATGCCGCGCCGAGCCAGACGATACCCATCACCGGCGTGTGCCACTGGCGACGCGGGTCGAGCTTGCGGAAGGCGCCGGGCAGTGCGGCGCGCAACTGCGCCCACGAAAGGGCGGTGCCGCGGCGGGCGCGAGATGGTTCGGCCGCCGTCGTGGCGGGTTCGAGTGTGGCGGTCATGGTTACATCAGCCCTTCCGCCAGGGGACCCAGCGCGAGAACGGGAAAGAAGGTGAGCGCGGTGACGAGCACCGTGACGGCGGTGAGCATTCCGACGAAGAGGGGACGGTGCGTCGGCAGGGTGCCCGCGGTGGCGGGCACCCGATCCTGCGCTGCGAGCGCGCCCGCCAGGGCGAGCACGAACACCATGGGTACAAACCGGCCGAGCAAGATCACCGTGCCGAGGGCCACGTTCAACCACGGGGTGTTCGCGGTGAGCCCGGCGAAGGCCGAGCCGTTGTTATTCGCCGCCGAGGTAAAGGCGTAGAGCACTTCGGTGAGGCCGTGCACGCCGGGGTTCCAGATCGAGGTGCCGATGACGCTCTCGCGAATGCCGGGGAGCGCGAAGCTGAGCGCGGTGCCGGTGAGCACGAGCGTCGGCGTGACCAAGATGTACAGCGCGGCGAGCGTGATCTCGCGCGCGCCGAGCTTCTTGCCGAGGTATTCGGGGGTGCGGCCGATGAGCAGGCCGGCGATGAACACGGCGATGATGGCGAGCACGAGGATCGCGTAGAGCCCCGAGCCGACCCCGCCGGGCGAGATCTCGCCGAGCATCATATTGACGAGCGGCAGCATGCCGCCGAGCGCGGTGTAAGAGTCGTGCATGGAGTTCACCGCCCCCGTCGAGGTGCCCGTGCTCGTCGTCGCGAACAGCGTCGAACCGACGAGCCCGAATCGCCACTCCTTGCCTTCGAGCGAGCCCCCGGCGAGCTGCGGCGCGGTGCCGCGCCCTGCGCTCTCGAGGGCGGTGAGCATCACGAACGACCCGACGAACAGCAGCGCCATCACGGCGGCGATCGCGGTGCCCTGACGGGTGTCTCCCACCATGCGCCCGAAGGTGCGCGACAGGGCGAACGGAATGAGCAGCATCAGCACGGTCTCGAACAGGTTCGTCCAGGCGGTCGGGTTCTCGAAGGGGTGAGCGGAGTTCGCATTGAAGAACCCGCCGCCGTTCGTGCCGAGCAGTTTGATCGCCTCCTGCGACGCGACCGGGCCTCCGGGCAGCTGCTGAGTCGCACCGGTGAGCGTCGTGACGTCGACGAACCCGTTGAAGTTCTGCACCACTCCGCCGATCACGAGCACGATGGCCGAGACCGCAGCGATCGGCAGCAGCACGCGGGTCGTGCCTCGGGTGAGGTCGACCCAGAAATTGCCGATGGTGCCGGATCGCCGGGCCGCGAATCCGCGCACGAGTGCGATGGCGACGGCCATGCCGACCGCGGCCGAGACGAAGTTCTGCACCGCGAGCCCCGCGAATTGCACCGTGTACCCGAGGGTCAGTTCGGGCGAGTACGACTGCCAGTTCGTGTTGCCCACGAACGATGCGGCCGTGTTGAACGCGAGATCGGGCGACGGCGCGGGCAGCCCGAGTGCCGCCGGCAAGAGCGGCTGCAGGCGCTGCAGCGCGTAGACGAGCAGCACCCCCACGGCCGAGAACACGAGCACGCCACGCAGGTAGGCGCGCCAGTGCTGTTCGGCGCCGCCGTCGACCCCGATGAGTCGATAGACGAGGCGCTCGGCGCGCCAGTCTTTCCGGGAGGTATACACCCAGGCGAGGTAGTCGCCGAGCGGGCGATGCGTCACCACAAGAATGAGCGCGACGGTGGCGAGGGCCGCGACGGCCTGCAGAGCGACCATCAGAAACGCTCCGGGCACACGAGCGCGACCACGAGCACGACGAGCGCGCCCAGCGCCAGCACGATGGCAGCGATGTCGAAGACGATCACAGGCGCTCCACCGCCCGTCCCACCAGTCCGATGAGCGCGAAGACCGCGATCACGCCGCAAACGGCGACCACATCCAGCACGGGTTCCCCCTGAGAGTCGTTCCGGCCCCTCGGCCGTGAACCCGACTGTCGGGCTCACTTCCGATCGAACACCGGTGCGACGTGCTGGGCGATGGTCCTCGCGGAATCCATACGGCGATCGCCAGGAAGCTCACGCATCGCTGACGATCTGCGGAGAGACAACCCCTCAGGGCTCCCCTCCGTCAGTATTTGATCAGCGCGAGCGACGACGCATCGCGTGGTACCCGCGCGTCAGCATCGGCACGGCGAAGCCCACCGCGATCGGCACCACGATGGTGACGGTGAGCGCGAAGCCGAGCACGTCGGGCCACGAGGCGACGAGGGGAGCAAGCGCGAAGCGCACCAGCAGCACGAGCGGCAGGATCGCGGTCCACGTCAGCAGCATGCGAATCGCGAGCGGCACGTGCGGCATCGCCGGCATCGGTGCAGCGGGTTCAGGGGTGGGCGCGGCTGACATCATTCTCCAAACATTCGTTTGGAGTCAGCGTATCGTCGCCGACTCCTGCAACGCAAACGCGGTGGGTCGGGAACGCATTCCCGACCCACCGCGTGCGCGACTGAGCAGTCTCCCCGAATTACGCGCTCGGTGTGCCCTTGCGTCGACGCGCGACGAGCAGCACGACGGCGCCGATCGCGAGCAGCACTCCGCCGGTGCCGAGCATCGGGGCGAAGTCGGTGCCCGTGTTCGCGAGGTCACGATTGCCGGCGCCAGGGCGCTCGCCCTGCGTCCCCGCAGTCGCCTGAGCCCCAGCGCTCCCCGCGCCGGTATCGGCGGAACCGCCTGCCGTCGCATCGGCCGCAGCATTTGCCCGCGCCGACGCAGTTGCGGTGCCCTGTGCAGCGCTTCCGCTGTCGGCATCCGCCTGAGCATCCGCTGCCGCCACAGCGATCAATAAGAAGTCTTGATCGGCGACAAGCGCACCCGAGCCATCGATCACCACGGTGCGGGTAGCGGGCCCGTCGAGCGTGTACCCCTCAGGCACCTCGATGGTCATCTCGTAGGTTCCCGGTGGAATGTCGCCGAACGTGAACGAGCCGTCTTCGTCACTGCCGGTGAGGAACGAAAGGTCGCCACTGAGCTTCACCATCACCTGGGGAACCGGTTCGCCGCCAGAGGTCACCGTGCCCCTGACAGCGCCGACTTTCACGATCTCGAAATCGATGTCCGTCACGTTCGTGTCGACGACGTCGACAGTCTGCGAGGTGCCGTCGCCTTCGGCCGTGATGACGTACTCGCCCGGCAGCAAGCCGGGAAACACGTACCGGCCATCTGCATCTGTGACCGCGGTCAGCGTGCCGTCAGGCCCGACGGCGGTCACCGTCACTCCAGCGGCAGGCCCGCCCGGCGTCGAGACCGATCCCGAGATCGTTTGATACGTCACACGCTCGCCGGTGAAGTCGACGTTTTCAATGGGATCTTCCGAGGTTCCGTCAATAGTGAACGGCGGCTGCGTCGACGGATTCACAAAGCCTTCGGGCAGCGTAACTGCGGGAGTCCACGTGCCGGTGCCGACGGAGTCGAAGAGGTAGGTGCCGTCTGCGCCGGTGGTGGCGGTCACCACGCTACCCGCACCATCGTCAAGCGTCACCGTGGCTCCCGGAATCGGGTTTCCGTCCGCATCCTCCACCACGCCCGCCACCGCAACGGGAACGATGTCGCGCATCGAGAAGTCTTCGACCGCGTCGGTGTCGCTGAGGTCAACCGACCGACTGGTCGCCCCCTCGATAATCTTGCCCGCGGGCGCCTTCGCGCGGATGACGTACCCGTCGCTCGCCTGCACGCCCGGGAACTCGTAGGTGCCACCGATGCCAGTAGTTGCGGTACCGACCTCCGTACCGTTCGCATCCGTGAGCGTCACGACGACCCCACTGCCATCGCCGCCGGCGTCGGTCACCGTGCCCGACACATCACGAGCGAGCGAGGCGAACCAGGTCTGGTACACCGGGAAACCCGCGCGGCGCTGGAACGTGAAGGTCAGCGAGCTGATCGGCGCGGAGGGTTCGAACCATGCCGCTGCCCCGGAAGTGTCAGCGGCGGCGTCGTTGCCGGTGAGCGTGAGCGTCGACGGGTCCCAGTTCGGCACGTCGGTTGCGTCGCCCGTGCACGACGGCTTGCCTGGAAGACCGGGCGCGCAATAGTTGAATCCGCCATTGAATCCGAGCTGCGTCGCGTTCAGCGCAACGCCATTCGGGCCGATGGCGCGGATCTTCACCAGATCTGCATCGATGTCACCGAGCACGAACGTCCAGTTGGCGGTGGGCGTGGGCTTCGAGAACGTGTAGGTCGTGGTCGAAGCGCCCGATGGAGTATCGACTTTCGGGCGGAGGTTGAGGTACTGCTGGTCGCGACTGTCGCCGTATTTCTGCCCCACCTCGGTTCCCGCAGAGAGCCAGGTGCTCGCGCCCGAAATGACACCGACCTGCCCCGCGCGTGAATCCGACCGCACCTGCGCGGTGAGGGCGGGCGAATCGGCGATCTGCACCGTGGTCTGGTAGTTGCCGCCCGTACCGGTCAGGTCGGCCCACTCGGCCCAGCGGCTCGTGGTTTCGGCCGCAGCGGGCGCCGCCCCCACGATCAGCCCGCTCAGCAACAGCACCGGCACCGCGGCCAGGGCTCCCCATCGTCCTCGATTTTTCCCCATGCGACCTATCGTAAGCGGCGGGGTGGGCTAGCGGAATAGCGTGACCGCTCGTCACACGTCCGCATTCCCCCCAAGAACATGTGCGGCCGACAACGGCTAGTTCGCGCGGGGCGCGGCGATCCCGCGCATCACCAGGTCGACCGTTGCGCGCACCCGCGTCGTGTCGAGCGGCAGGCCGGTGAGAGCGGCGTACGACGTCATCGCGATGAGGTGATCTGCGAGCAACGTCGCATCGACGTTGCCGCGCACTGAGCCGTGGGCCGTCGCCTTGGCGAGTCGCTCCCCCATCCAGTCTCGAATCGGAGCCGCCAGGCGAGCGTTGAGCGCGGCCCCGACCTCGGGGTCGGTCGCGGTGACCGCGATGAGCGCGCGTGCGACGCCGAGACCTTCGGGGGTGGCGAGATGCTCAGCGGAGGTGCGCAACCACGTGGCAAGCTGCTCGGCCAGATCGCCAGCTGAATCGTCAACGGGAAGCGCCGCGCCGAACGCGCCCTGCACGAAGTCGGGCGCCGCATCGTCGAGCAACGCTTCGGCCAGAATGGCGGCTTTTGAGGGCCACCAGCGATAGATCGTCTGCTTCGAGACCCCAGCTTCGGCGGCGAGCCCCTCGATGGTGAGCGCCGCGTACCCGTCTGCGGCGAGCGCGGCGCGCGTCGATGCGAGCACTGAGCGTCGGGCGGTTTCACTTCGGGTTCTCGGCACGGCTTCAGGGTATCGGGGTGTATCGTGCTACATAAGTGGACGCACCGTTGCGTTATAACTGCTTTAGCACGGGAACCCACTCCGGAATTCGACGAATGGAGATCTCATGGCCCTCACCGCACAATCCTCGATCGGCGACTGGCTCGCAGACCCGACCGGCGGCGACCTCGTGCGCGGCTTGCTCGCACAGTCCGGTACAGACCCCGACAGCCTGACGCCGGTGCTCGGCCTCCCACTGCAGCAGCTGGTCGTGCTGAGCCAGGGCGCGATGCCGCAGTCGGTGGTCGACGACCTCGTGCGCGCCGCGAACGGTGGCGAGATCCCCGACGATGCCGCACCGAGCGGTTGGGCCGAGCGCATCACCCCCGAGCGCTTCAGCGGCAAGACCGTGATCGTGACCGGGGCCGCCTCGGGCATCGGCCGCGCGACCGCATCCCGCATCGCACGCGAGGGCGGCCGGGTGATCGCGTGCGACATTGCCGCAGAGAAGCTGGAGGCGTTCCGCGCCGAGCATGCCGATGCCGACATCACCGTTATTGCCGGCGATCTGACGCAGCAAGACGCGATCGACCACGTGATCGCCGCTGCCGGCGACCGCATCGATGCGCTCGCGAACATCGCGGGGATCAACGACGACTTCTCCCCCGCCGGCGAGACGACTGACGCGGTGTGGGATCGCGTCATCGCGATTAATCTGACCGCACCGTTCAAGCTCATGCGCGCGGTGCTCCCCGCGATGGAGCGCGCCGGGTGCGGAGCCATCCTCAACGTGTCGAGCGAAGCCGCGCTGCGCGGCAATGCATCGGGCAACGCCTACACGGCGAGCAAGCACGGCATCGTCGGCGTCACCCGCTCCGCGGCATTCATGTACGGCCCGAAGGGCATCCGCGTGAACTCCGTGGCTCCCGGCGGGGTGGCGACGGGCATCCCGATGCCGCCCCACATGTCGGAATCAGGTTCAGCACGACTCGCTCCGTTCCAACAGGCGATCCCGACGGTCGCGACGGCCGAGCATCTCGCGGCGTCGATCACGTTCCTGCTCTCCGACGACGCCGTCAACATCAATGGCGCGGTGCTCGCCTCCGACGGCGGGTGGTCGGTGCAGTAACCCCGTGGTTGCGGCGGGCGCCTACGCCTGCCGCAGCTGCTCCACCAGCGCGGCGACGCGGCGCGTGCGCGTCTCCGCGCGCACTGCGGTGACGATCGGGTGCAGCGCGCTGTATCGCGCACTGCGGCTCAACGCGTCGAAGGCACTGCGCGCAGCTGGGTCTGCGGCGAGCGCGGCGGTCAGTTCGTCGGGCTCCTGCATGTCTGCCGATCCGGCGTAGGCCCGCTCCCAGCGACCATCGGCCTGAGCGCGCTCGACCTCCCGGCGTCCGCGCTCGCGCATCATCCCGGCAGCTTCCAGGCGAGCAACGATCTCGACGTTGCGCTGCGACCAGATCGATCGCGCCCGCCTGGGGGTGAACCGCTGCAGAAACGTGGCCGCGTCGTGCGCGCGTTTCTGGCCGTCGATCCACCCACTGCAGAGCGCAATCTCGAGGGCGTCTTGATAGCTCAACGAGGTCGGCGTCGTCGTCCCCTTTTTCGCGAGCACCACCCAGCCGCCGTCGTGCTCGTGCTCCACCGCTTCGAGCCACGCGCGCCAGGCATCAGCATCGGCGAACACGAGCAGTTCGGGTTCAGATGCTCCGCTCGTCGCGCCCGGCTCACTCGGCGACATCGAGGATCACCTTGCCGAAGTGCCCGCCGGCGCGTAGCAGATCGTGCGCCTCAGACGCTCGAGCGAGCGGCAACCGGGTCTGTACCGGCATCCGAATCTGCCCGCGCTCGAGCATCGGCCAGACGAGTTCGCGCGTGCGGTCGAGAATCCGCTGCTTGTCGTGCGGGGCGCGCGAGCGCACGGTCGTACCGATGAGGTGTACGCGTTTCGCCATCAGCGCGCCAACGTCGAGCTCCCCGGTCGCCCCGCCGAGCGTGCCGATGATCACGAGACGCCCGAACTCACGCAGCATTCTCACGTTGTCGTTGAGCGCGGGGCCACCGACGACATCCAGCACGATGTCGGCGCCTCCCGCTTCGCGCGCGGCGGAGACGACGTCGGTGGTGTGCCGGTTCCAGGCGAGATCGGCGCCGAGTTCGCGAACGCGCGCGACGGCGTTGTCGGATCCGACGGTGGTGAGCACCCGGGCGCCGAGGGCGTGCGCGAACTGGATGGCGAACGCACCGATGCCGCCCGTGCCGCCGTGGATGAGTACGGTCTGCGGATCCGGCGCCGCTCCCCCGTCACCCCCTGCGGGCTCGGTGCGCAACCCGGCCTCGAGCACCAGATTCGACACCACCGTCGCGGCGACCTCGATGATGCCGCCTGCATCGGCGAGCGAGAGCCCGACGGGCGCGGGAACCACCTGCACCTCGGGCACCGCGACGACCTCGGCGTACCCGCCGCCCGCGAGCAGCGCGACGACGGGTGCGCCGGTGTCGCGCCGATGCCCGGAGACCTCAAGCCCGGGGAGCTCCGAGGCACCGGGTGGTGGCGGGTAGACGCCAGCTGCCTGCGCCACGTCGGCGCGGTTCACCCCGGCCGACACGACATCGATGAGAATCTCGCCCTCGCCCGGTACGGGCTCGGGGATATCCACGAGTTCGAGCCGATGGTCGTCCGTGATGGTGATCGCGCGCATGTCTCCACGCTAGACCGCGCCGACGCGCGTGCGCTACCGCCCGGTGACGAGCATGTCGGCGAAGCTCGCGACGCGATGCTGCAGGTGCTCGATGCGCCGCTGACGCTCAACGGCCATGTCGAAGCCATCGTAGGGCAGCGGCGGGTCGGTGCGCACATTCCAGGAGCACTGGAAGTTCTGGCAGATCAGGGTGCCGACGGTGTTACCGCGACGGCCTGACTCCCCCGCGCGGCGCGCGGCGAAGAACACGACCTCGTTGATGAGGCGCGTATCGCGGCACCATTCGCAGATCTGGCGTCGCTGCGGCGAGGCGTCGGCCTGTCGCAGCATGATGCCGGTCGGGGCGCCATCGAAGGCAGGCAGCACGACGTAGGCGCGTTTGGCGAACTTGGGGTCGTGCCAGCCGAGGTAGTCGAACTGCGACCAATCACGGGTGTCGAGATCGTCGGGCAGCCCCGCGACGGTCGACTCTTTGCGAGACGCGTTGATAAAGCTTGATCGGATGACGGGTGCGGTGAGTGCGAGCATGATGATGCCCTTTCGTACGTGATGAATCTGGGCCTGGGTTCGCGTCAGGCGCCGAGGGCGGAAGAACCGCCGCCGACCTCCTGACGCCCGAGGGCCGCTGATTCTGCGTACTGCACCCCTCCACGGTAACACCGCACAATGGGTGCCGGATCGCCGCGACCGTCGATAGACTCCGGCCTATCGGCGGTCAGCGCCCGCGCACCCAGCGCACGCGCGATCGCCCGTTCGAGGGGAGCACTATGCCGCAGCAGTTCGATGTCATCGTGATCGGAGCGGGCCCCGTCGGCGAGAACGTCGCCGATCGCGCCGTGCAGGGCGGGCTCAGCGTGGTGATCGTCGAGTCAGAGCTCGTCGGCGGCGAGTGCTCGTACTGGGCGTGCATGCCGTCAAAGGCGCTGCTACGCGCCGGCGAAGCGGTGCGCGCCGCTCAGGGCGTCGACGGCGCTCGCCAGGCCGTGACGGGAGCGGTCGACGCCGCGGCGGTGCTGCGGCGACGAGACTCGTTCACCAGCAACTGGGACGACTCTGGCCAGGTGCGCTGGCTCGACGGTGCGGGCATCGACCTCGTGCGCGGGCACGGCGTCATCTCGGGCGAACGTGAAGTCACCGTGACCGCCAGCGATGGCATCGAGACCGTGCTGCAGGCGCGGCACGCGGTGGTCGTGGCGACCGGGTCGGCCGCGCTGCTCCCCGACATTCCGGGCCTCGCCGAGGCGCAGCCCTGGACGAACCGCGAAGCCACCGCCGTCGAGCAGGTGCCGCGTCGCCTCGCTATCGTCGGGGGCGGTGTAGTGGCCGCCGAACTCGCGACCGCCTTCGCCACCCTCGGCGCGCAGGTCACCCTGCTCGTGCGCAGCGGCCTGCTCTCGGGGCAAGAGCCATTCGCGGGCGAACTCGTCGGCGACGCGCTTCGCGAGCTTGGGGTCGAAGTGCGCCTCGGCGTCTCGCCCACCTCGGTGTCGCGTGACGCCGACGGCATCGTGCACGTCACCACGGACGGCGGCGACGTGGTCGACGCCGACGAGATCCTGGTCGCCACCGGCCGCGTGCCCCGCACCGGCGATATCGGCCTCGATCAGCTCGGGCTCGAGCCCGGCGCGTGGCTCGACGTCGACGACACCATGCGCGTCGCGGGCACGAGCAGCGCCCACTTCGACGGCGACTGGCTGTACGCCGTCGGCGACGTCAACCACCGGGCCCTGCTCACGCACCAGGGCAAGTACCAGGCGCGCGCCGCCGGAGACGCGATCGCGGCGCGCGCGAACGGCACGGATCTGCGCGACGAGCCGTGGGGGCGCCACGTGGCGACCGCTGATCACGCGGCGGTGCCGCAGGTTACCTTCACGGATCCGCCCGTCGCCTCGGTCGGTCTCACCGCAGCCGCTGCCGAGCGCGCGGGCCTCACGACTCGCGTCGTCGACATCGAGATCGGCGGTGTGGCGGGCGCGAGTGTGCACCGCGACGGTTATCGCGGCACCGCCCGCATGGTCGTCGACGAAAGCCGCGGCGTCATCGTGGGCGTCACATTCGTCGGCCCTGACGTGCAGGAGCTGCTGCAGTCGGCCACCATCGCCGTGGTCGGCGAGGTACCGCTCGAGCGCCTCTGGCACGCGGTGCCCGCGTACCCCACGATCAGCGAGGTCTGGCTGCGGCTGCTCGAGGGCTACGGGCGGTCGAACGACGTGCTGTAGCGGGGGTGCGATCCGGCTCCATACCCAAGGCTCCGTAATTATCCTTGGGTATGGCGTCCGTGAACCCCACTATTCAGCGGGTGCGGTCGCCTCTTCGATCGGCGCCGCACCGCGTTCTTTCGGCGGCAACGTCTTCTGATCCTGCGCCGGGAACACCACCTTCTGCACGATGATGATGACCGATGCAGCGACCGGGATCGCCACCAGCGCACCGAGTACCCCGCCGAGCGCACCGCCGCCGACCGCCGCGATGACCACGAGCGAGCCGGGCACCGCGACGGCCTTGCTCATGATGCGCGGGCTGAGCACGTACGCCTCGATCTGCATGTAGACGAGGTAGTAGATGGCCGCGATGAGCGCCGTGGTCGGAGAGCTCACCAAGCAGATGACCGAGATGATCACGGA
Organism: Leucobacter musarum subsp. musarum; assembly: GCF_001273845.1. GTDB lineage: Bacteria > Actinomycetota > Actinomycetes > Actinomycetales > Microbacteriaceae > Leucobacter > Leucobacter musarum. Next base: position 68,058 of record NZ_JHBW01000065.1, on the reverse strand, counting down.
GGCCGACAGGGTACCGACGAGCGGAATCAGTGAGCCGATGAATGCGATGAGCGCGAGCAGCGCCGGCAGCGGTGCCCCGATGATGCTCAAGAAAATGAGGCTCAGAATGCCGTTGCAGAGGGCGAGACTGATTTGGCCGATGACGTAGCGACCGACCGCGCTTGACACGTCTTCGAGCAGGTCGCGAAAGCGCGGGCGCTGGTACGCCGGCACGAATCGCACCGCGAGGCGCTTCATCGCACGCATGGACGCCATGAAGTAGAGGGTGAGAATGAGCACGATGATGACACCCGTCACCCCGCCGGCGATGCCCGCACCGACCGCGACGAGCCCGCCGCCAATCTGGCCGAGGTTCGTCGGATCCTGCAAGAAGTCGAGCACGCCCGATATGGCCTGATCGAAGTTCGAGCCGAACTGGTCGGTGAGCCAGGCGTACCAGTCGCTGTGGGTGATGTCGTCAACCATGTCGGGCGCACTGTCGACCAGATTCGTGATTTGTTTCACCAGCACGGGCACGATCGCGAGCAGTATGCCGGCGAACGCAATGATCACCGCTCCCACAACCGCAGCGACCGCTGCCGGTCGCGGCAGATTGCGCTCGAAGAACGACACGATGGGGTCAAGACCCAGTGAGAGAAACAGTGCGACGCCGACGTACACGAGCACCGTGCCGAGCTGACCAATGATCGAACCGATCAGCAGCGCGACGAGCACACCGAGCGCACCGAGCAGGCCGAAGGTGAACGGATTGATGCGGGCGCTGTTGCCGAACGGGGTGTACCCCGGGGTCGACGGGGCCCGATCCCCCGTGCCATTCCCCTGTTCGTCCGCGGTATCCCGCCCGCTCCACCAGCGCATTTCGTTCCCCTCACCGCGGCACCGCACTCGGTGTCGCCTGCGGCCAGTCGACCACTTGAGGGGGGCCGGGTCAAGCGCATCGCGTTCTGAGAAATCGTGTCGTACGAGCCGGAGCACCTGCGTCGCGTGACGATTCGCGCAATCGCGTCTCGCATCGCGCACACGCCGGGTGAAACCGCGGGTGAATAACAGTGCTTGCGGTGCCGTCACCCATGCATCTCACTGCTAATTTTCACGCGGGGGACGTGAGCGATCACGAATTTCGTTGATGATTTCGGGGTCGCGCTTCGCTTCTGGTGACTCCGAGCGAGCCACTTTGGGAGTAATCGGTGAACACACTCTGGGGCGCGCCGCACGTCGGCGCGCGCAACACAAGATCGCGCGGCAGACGCTCGATCGCGATTCTGGCGGCATCGGCCGTCGCGTTCTCGGGCCTCGTACTCGGCGCGGCATCACCCGCTGCAGCCGCCGTCGAGAACGTGCAGTTCGAGACCCCAAGCAGCACGATCGTGCAGCTCGGTTCGCTTGCGAGCCGTTCGCAGCGCGGCCCGGTCGCGATCAGCGGCATCGGCCCCTACACGGTGCGCGGCACCGACGCGGTGAGCGGCGAGCCGTACGAGTTCGTCACCGACTGGAACTACCAGGCGACCAACGCTGGTTGGCAGTACGAAAGCGATGAGCGCCCCGGCAGCCAGCTGACACTGACCTCCAACACGAATGCCTCATTCCAGGGCCGCAACGGCGCACTGCAGCTCGGTTCCAACGGTGGGTGCACCGGGAGCAACTTCTTCGATGGCAAGACGACGTACTGCTCGGCTTTCGGCCCCGAGGTGTACTCGAAGCCCTTCACCGCGAGCGTCGGCCAGGCCGTGTCGTTCGACTGGGCCGCGCAGAACGTCGTCGACGACTACGAGGTCTACGCCTTCCTGGTCAAGGTTGACGGCACCGGCTTCGGCACGGCGGCCGACCACACCCTGATCGCCTACGGCCGCGGCAACACTCAGGGCTGGACGACGTCGAGCAAGAAGATTCCGGCCGACGGCACCTACCGCTTCCGCTTCGTCAACGGCACCTACGATCAGACCGGTGGCCAGGCGATCGGCTCGAACATGTATATCGCCAACGTGCTGAAGCTCGGCACCGAGAACCCGATCACCTTCGGCCAGCTCTCCGACCGTGTCGCGGCCGACGGCCAGTTGACGCTCAGCGCGACGGCACCGGCTGGCGCGGTCACCTACACCTCGACGACCACCAACATCTGCACGGTGAGCGGCTCGACCGTCAGCTTCACCGGCACGGTCGGCACCTGCCGCATCGTCGCCAATCAGGCCGGCGACGCCGACTATGTTCCCGCAGAATCCGTGACGCAGTCATTCCGCGTGCTCGCCGCGCGCACGGCTCCGGTCAACGCCGGCCTTCCCTTCGTCAACGGCACCGCTGCCGAGGGGCAGACGCTCACCGCTGACGAGGGCACCTGGCTCGATGGCGGTTCGCCGATCACCGGCACCGCTTTCCAGTGGACGCAGACCGTAGGCGGCACCACCACCTCGCTCTCGGGCGCCACCGCCGCGAGCTGCTACCTGGTCGAATCCCCGGGCAGCCAGCTTCGCGTCACCGTCACGAAAACGAACGCCATCGGCTCGACCACGTCGTCGTCGACACCGCTGAACGGGTACACCTGCGGCGCCCCTGCCGCACCGCAGTGGACCCAGCAAGCGCTCGGCACTCCGGTCGTGGGCGACGCGCTCTCGCAGACGTTTACCGCAACCGGTGTCACGAAGCCGACCTACGCGGTCACCGCCGGCACGCTGCCCGCCGGCCTGACGCTCAATGCGACGTCGGGAGTCGTAGCGGGCACGCCGACCGCTGCCGGCCCGTATGCCTTCACCTTGACCGCGACGAACCCGACCGGCTCGGCAGACCTTCTCGTCAGCGGAACCGTCAACGCGGCGCCCGGTGCGATCACCGGCGGCCCCGACGACTTCGTCGTGGGCACCGCGGTCACCGGGGCGGTCGCCGCGACCGGCACCCCGGCACCGACCTACTCGGTGTCGGCGGGCACGCTGCCCGATGGCGTCACACTCGATACGGTGTCAGGCGCACTGTCGGGAACTCCGACCGTCGCCGGGCCCTACACCTTCACCATTTCGGCGACCAATGGGGTGGGCACCGCGGCAACGCGCGAGTACACCGGCACGGTCGACCAGGCTCCGGGCTGGAACGTGACCAGCGGATGGGCACCGCGCGTGGGCGCTGAGCTCGACGTCACCTTCACCGCCGCGGGCACCCCCGCTCCGGGGTACGCCGTGGTCAACGGTTCGCTCCCGGCCGGCCTCACGCTCGACGAGGCGACGGGTCGTGTGACGGGCACCCCGACTAGGGCTGGCACGTACTCGTTCACCCTGCGTGCGACGAACACCCGCGGTGAGGCCGATCTGCTGGTCTCGGGCACCGTCGTGGAGGCTCCCGGCGCGATCACCGGCGAGCCGGGTCACTGGATCGTCGGCACCGAAGTGACCGCTACTGATGACACCGACACGCTGCACGCGACCGGCACTCCCGCCCCCGCGTACTCCGTGACCGAGGGGGCATTGCCCGCGGGCCTGAAGCTCGATCCCGCCACGGGCCTCTTCTCGGGCACTCCCACCACCCCCGGCGCGTACGACTTCGTCGTCACCGCGTCGAACGGCATCGGCGATGCGACCACGCAGCGCTTCATCGGCATCGTCGACGCTGCACCCGTGTGGAACACGCACGACGCGATCGCGCTGCAGACCGGCGTCGCGTTCTCGTCGGCGTTCACCGCGACGGGCACCCCGGCTCCGACCTACTCGGTCGCGGCAGGCACGCTGCCCGCCGGTCTCGCGCTCGACGAGACGACGGGCGAGATCACGGGCACGCCCACCGTGCCCGGCTCGTACTCGTTCTCGCTCGCCGCGTCGAACGGCATCGGCGACGATGCACTGCTCGAACTCACCGGCATCGTCACGGATGCACCCGTGTGGGTGGATACGCAGATTGGCAAGCTGCGCGTCGGTGCTGCGTTCACCGACGCAGTCGCGGCGAGCGGCACCCCCGCACCGACGTATGCGGTCACCGCAGGGTCTCTGCCTTCGGGTCTCACGTTGAACGTGCTCACCGGTGACATCACCGGCGTACCGACAGCCGCCGGCGCGTACACCTTCACGGTGACCGCGTCGAACGGCATCGGCGAGGCGATCACGCACGAGTTCTCGGGCAAGATCGTGCAGTCGCCGACGCGCCCCGGCGACGCTGGAACGCCGAAGCTGCCCGTGCTGCGCGAGGGCGAGCCGGTCTCGGTCGACCTCAGCGCGGGCATCGCATCTGATCCAAAGCCAACGTTCCGCGTGACCAGCGGGCAGTTGCCCGAGGGTCTGTCGCTCGATCCTGAAACCGGCGTTCTCAGCGGCACCCCGCTGCACCCGGGCGTCTACTCGTTCATCGTGACGGTCGACAACGGCACCGAAGAGGTGCTCACGTTCGCGTTCTCGGGCGAAGTACTCGCGGCCGCCGCCGGCGACGCCGACGCTGCGTCGGGTGCCGCAGCGAACGGGTCGCAGGGAGGCGCCGCTCTGGCGTCGACCGGCACCGAGCTGGCACCGGTCGCGCTCATCGGCGGGCTGCTGCTGCTCGCCGGTGGCGTGCTCGTCGCTCGCCGTCGCCGCCGCTCGGCTTAACGCTCGAGCGCACGCACTGCGCCCCCGGGATCCTCGCCGATCTCGGGGGCGCAGTGCGTTGCCCGCCTGACCGCCCTATTCCGCTTCGGCGACGACCTCGACTTTGAACCCGGCGGCGTTCTCGAGCCAGCCGGCGTAGTGCGCCGTGCCGCCGGCATGCGGATACCGCTCGTGATAGAGCGGGGTCCAGCCCTGCGCCGGAGCATCGAGCATGAGGGCATCAACGGCCGCCGCCGATCCTCCAAGAAAGGCGAGGTGGTTCACACCGGGTCGCCGTCGATCGTGCGGGGCTCTCGCAAGGTTCGGCGACGTCGTCAGTGTGACGTAGGCGCCGCCCGCCGACCACGTCTCGCCCTCGTCCCACTCGCTCTGCCGTGAGAACCCGACCCGCGCGAGCAACCAGCCCCGTTCGGTGCGGGCGGTCGCCAGATCGGCCACCCAGACCTCGACGTGGTGCAGCCCCGGCATCGGTCAGATCACCGCGCCGCTCGCCGCGTCATTCGCTGCGACGTACACGTACGCGTCGACGCCCGAGGCGAGTCGCACGAGCACGCGCACGTAGTCGTCGACCTCGTAGTCGTCGGTTGCGGCGAGGTCGGCATCGCTGAGCGCCAGGGCGGCGCCGGCGACCATATCGCTCGGCGATCCGGGGCGCAGAATCGGGTGCCGGTCGGAGCCCGACGCCGCAATCACCGCGGGGTCGATGATCTGCACCCACTCGAGACGCCACCCTGTCAGCGTGTCATCGACCGTCGGCACAGCACGGCCATAGAGCGTCTGCTGCACGTTGGCCTGCCGCAGAGTGCCGTACGAGAAGACGCGGTGCGGGGACGGCGCTGCTTGCCCAGGCGCGGGGGCGGATGCGTGCTCACTCACGGTGCGAGCCTAGCAACGGGCAGCGGGCGGGCGGCATGACTCTGGCCTGCACCGCCCCGCTTGAGCGGTCAATTTGGTGCTGCATAACGCGAAATAGTGCACGTAAGTGACCGATCGAGCGAGGCACTCACGATCGAGGACTCACCTCGTCGGGACGATCCGGCAGCACCCCACTCAGCACCCCGCGCACGAGCAACCACACCCCGATCGCGAGCTCCTAGAGCGCGATCGGCAGCGCGAGCAAGCCGGCGACGGGCGACACTTGATCGAGTACGCCCGCAACGGTCAGCAACGCAGACACCGTCAACACCGGCGCACCGACGAGCCCAATGATCGGAATCACCCGCGGCACGAGGCGAGCCCGCAGTGCTCGCCTACATGCGCGAGCGCTACCCGTTCATCGTGCAGATCGCGCTCGACGCCGCGCAGCACTCCGCCGCCGGGTGCGACAGCGCCCACGAGTTCGCGTTCGCGCTCGACCTCGTGCTCGACGCGGCCGAGACACCGACTTAATGGCAGTTTGGTGCGCTACAACCCCGTTTACTGCATCAAACTGACACCAAAACGCGACGGCAGCTCGGCCAGCTCGCACTGCTCGACGTGCCGCTCGATTTCCCGGCGGCGCCGTCTCAAAGCGATGCCTGAGCGAGGCTGTTCGGCGTGACCCGCAAGTTTGGTGACGGCCTTGGTGCTGTATTTCCCGAATAGCGCACCAGGGCCGTCACCAAATCTGCGCATACGGTGCGGGGTCGCGCAGTCTTGCCAGAACCCCGAGGTCAGTCGTCGCTCAATCCGCTCACGTCGGGGTGTTTGCGCAGGCGCAGGATCGCCCAGCCCAGCCCGCCCCAGAGCACCCCGAGCGAGAGCACCATCATCACGATCGCGCTCGTGGTCATCGGGTGCCTCCTGAGGTGCTGCGCGGTGCGGTGGCCTCGCGTGCATCGCGGGCTTCGGCGACCAGTTCGTTCATTTGCGTCTCCAGGTGTTCGGGTTCGTCGGGAACGAAACTGTCGATGTCTCGCCGCCGGTATCGCCGGTAACTCATAGCGAACGAGAACACGGCGAGCAGCGCGATGGCGCCCCACCCGATCACCGAGATGAACCAGGTCGGGAAGCCGCCGTACCCGTCGACGATGTAGGTCTCGACGCCGCGCACCAGAATGACGGCGAGAATCACGGGGGTGACGACCGACACCGCGATGGTCCAGACCGGCCCGAGCTTGAGCGACGAGAGCGCGTTGAGGTGGGCGCGCAGGCCCGGCACTGCGCGGAACACCCACGCGACGAGCACGAGCATCGCGACGGCAGACCCTGTGACGCCGATGTTGTTGACGAATGCGTCGAGCACATCGAGCACGTTGAGCCCTGACGTGGTGCCGAAGAGCAGCACCGACGGGATGCCCGCGGCGAGGCCCACCACGATGGCGACGCGGCGGTTCGACCAGCCGGTCTTGTCTTGCAGCGACCCGGTGACCACTTGGTAGATCGAGAGCAGTGACGTGAACCCGGCGAGCACGAGCGACCCGAAGAACAGCAGCGCCATCACGGTGCCACCCGGCATCTCGCTGAGCAGGGTCGGGAACGTCATGAACGCGAGCGCGACGCCGCTGATGCCCTCGAGGTCGTCGATATGCACGCCCTGCGTGAAGGCGAGAAAGCCGAGGGCCGCGAACACGCCGATGCCGGCGAGCATCTCGAACCCGCAGTTCGCGAAGGCGACGACGAGCCCCGACCCGGCGAGGTCGCTGCGCCGCTTCATGTATGACGAGTAGGTCAGCATGATGCCGAACGCGATCGAGAACGAGAAGAAGATGTGCCCGTAGGCCGCGAGCCACACGGCGGGGTCGGCGAGAGCCGGGAAATTGGGGGCGAAGAACTGGTTGATGCCATCCCACGCGCCGGGAAGCGTCATGGCGTAGATCACGATGATCGTGAAGACGATGACGAGCAGCGGCAGCGTGATACGGTTCGCACGGTCGAGGCCGCGGCGCAGCCCAAGCGACATGACGATGATGGCGGCGATCCACACGATCAGCAGGGTGACGAGCACCGCCGGCACGAATTCGAAGGTGACCCCGGGTTCGCTCGCGAGCTGCAGGTACTCCCCCGTGAAGAAGCCGACGGCGTCGTCGCCCCACTGGCGCCCGAAGCTGAACCACACGAAGCCGAGCGCCCACGCGATGATCACGGCGTAGTAGGTCAGGATGAGGAACGAGACCCCCACCTGCCACCAGCCGAGCGGTTCGGCCTTGCGGTTGAGGCGCTTGAACGCGAGCGGCGGCGCCGCGCGGTACTTGTGCCCGATGGCGTAGTCCAGGAAGAGGATCGGCAGCCCCGCCGTCAGAAACGCGACGAGATACGGGATGAGAAACGCGCCCCCGCCGTTTTCGTAGGCGACGCCGGGAAATCGCCAGATATTGCCCAGCCCGATGGCGGAGCTGATGGCGGCGATGATGAAGGCGCTGCGCTTGCCCCAGGTCTCGCGCTCGGGTGCTGTGGTGGTGGCTTCGGAGGTCACCACTGCAACGTTAGCAAGGCGTCACCGGCCCGCGTCAAGGCCTCGCAGGGTCGTACACGGTATTCCGGATCGCCCCGGCGGTGCACGGCCCCGCGCTCAGGGCTGCCGCCGAGAGCAGCCCATTCCGAGGCCACTGCGTCGCATGCACTGACCAAACTTGAACGCTTGCGAGCGTGATTCAGGCCTGAAAATCTCCGAGAACATTGCGATTCAGATTAAAAGTGATACAGTCGTTCAGAAATCTGCACGATGCTTCGGGATCGCCCCGTCGCCCAGAAACAAGGGAGTTTCTCGTGTCATCTGACGTTCGTACCGCGCCACCCGGCGCCCTCGCTCCGGGCAAGCTCGGCACCTTCGACATCGTCTTCTTCGTGGTGTCGGCGGCGGCTCCACTGACGGTGGCCGTGAGCTCCTCACCGCTCGCGTTTCTGGTCGGCGGAATCGGAGCCCCGGGGGCGATGCTCGCCAGCGGGCTCGTGCTGATCCTCTTTGCCGTCGGATTCACCGCGATGTCGCGCTACGTGCGCAACACCGGGGCCTTCTACGCGTACGCGGCGGCCGGGCTCGGCAAGCCCGTCGGGGTGGGCGTCGCGTTCATCACGATCGTCTCGTACGCGTTTCTCTGCATCTGCTTCTACGCGCTGCTCGGCTTCTTCGCGAACCTCACCTTCGCGCACCTCTTCGGCATTGATGTGCACTGGGCGGTGTGGTCGGTCGTGTCGGTGTGCGTGATCGGGCTGCTCGGGTACCGGCGCATCGACGTCGGCGCGAAGGTGCTCGCGGTGCTGCTGACGGCCGAGGTCACGATTCTGCTCGTCATTTCGATCGCGATCATCGTGCAGCACGGCACCGCGATCGTTCCGGCCGCCGCCGCGTCGTTCGACCCGCGCAACGTGTTTTTCGCGTCGGGGGCGAGTGCCCTCTTCGTCTTCGGATTCGGCGCGTTCCTCGGCTTCGAGGGCACCGTCATCTACGCCGAGGAGGCGAAGCAGCCGCGCCGCACGGTGCCGCGGGCGACCTACATCGCGATCGCTTTCCTCGCGGTGTTCTACGCGTTCACGTTCTTCACGCTGACCGTAGCGTTCGGTGTCGACGGCATCATGGCGCTCGCGCAGTCAGAGGACTTCGAGCAGATGATGTTCATCGCCGGCGGCAATGCGCTCGGCGCGTGGGCGGGTGTGGTCATGGAGATCCTCGTCGTCACCAGCTTCTTCGCCTGCACCCTCGCCTTCCACAACGCCTGCTCGCGCTACCTCTTCTCGCTCGGCCGCGAGCGCCTGCTGCCCGAACGGCTCGCACGCACGCACCCCCGCATGCACTCGCCGCACGTCGCGAGCCTCACGCTGACCACGCTCTCGCTCGTCGCGATTCTCGTCGCCGCGGTCTCGGGCGCCGACCCGTTTCTCGGCGTCGGCCTCTGGTGCTACGCGATCGGCGTCGCCGGCCTCGTCTTCTCGCAGGGCGTCGCCGCGGTCTCGGTGGTGGGGTTCTTCTGGAAAGATCGCCGCGGGCACGGCGTGTGGCAGGTGATCGTCGCCCCGATCCTCGGCGCCATCGGTCTGCTGAGCGCCTTTGCCGTGATCGCGACCCACTTCGACCTCGTCTCGGGGGTGCAGGGGCCGATCAACGGCGTCATGCTCGCGTGCGTGCCGGTCGTCTTCTTGGGCGGCGTGGCAGTCGCTATCGTGATGAGACGGCGCTCCCCCGAGCGCTACGCGGCGCTGACGCAGTCGGTCACCGTGATTGCCGACGACCGAACGGAGCAGTAGTCATGGCCGCAGCGAAGAGTGCCCAGCGTCGCAAAGATCTGCTCGAGGCCACCACGCGCGTGCTCAGCGAGCGCGGGCTCGCGGGCGTGAGCGTGCGCGCCGTCGCCGAGCGCGCCGAGGTGAGCGCGGGCAGCGTGCTCTACCACTTCGAAAGCTTCGACCACCTGGTCGAGACGGCGGTGCGCGGGGCGATCGAGGAGTTCATCGACCGGCGTCGCCAGTTCGCCGAGGGGCATCCGGATCCGCTCACGCGCCTGCGCCGCACCATCGAGGCGGGCATTCCCGCCACCATCAGCGACGACCTGCGCATCGTGTACGAGGCGTCGGCCGTGGTGCGCGATCAGGCGCGCTTCCGCGCCGACATGGTGCTGCTGCTCGAGCGCCAGGTCGCGCTCTACACGACCATCATCGAGGTCGGGGCGGCGCTCGGGGTGTTTCGCCCGCGCATGGACGTCGCTGCGATCGCCGCGAACCTCGTCGCGCTCGAAGACGCCTACGACCTCTACCTGCTCGACCCCGACAACTGGCAGCGCGACCGGTACCTCGCGAACACGCTGCAGTTCGCCGAAATCGCCCTCGATTGCAGCTTGAGCGATGAGGCATCCGAGTCTGCAGATGCGGGATCAGCCGCCGCCTCAGCCCCCACCCTCGACCCTCAGGAGCCGCAATGAGCGACACCGCCCCCCGCGCCGCAGGCACCGCCGCCGAACGTTCCGCTTTCGACGCTGCCGTCGATCGTGCCCCGCGCGCGCCCCGCGCCCGCGATCTCGGCATCCCGTTTGACGGCGAGCCCGGCCCGTGGAACGCCATCACCGACGTACCCGGTCTCGAGGTCGGGTACGCCACGATCGTGACCGACACCCCGCACGTGGCGCGCACGGGGGTTACGGTGATCCTGCCCCGCGGCCGCGCCGAGGCCGCACGGCCGTGCGCCGCCGGCACCGCCGTACTCAACGGCAACGGCGAGCTCACCGGGCGCAGCTGGATCGAGGAGTCGGGCCAGTTTCAGACCCCCATTGCGATCACGAACTCGCACGCCGTCGGCGCCGTGCACCGTGGGGTCGACCAGTGGCTCGCCGAGCACCACTCCGAGGCCGCCGCGCAGTGGATGCTGCCCGTCGTCGGCGAGACGTGGGACGGGTATCTGAACGAGATCAACGCCGACACCGTCACGCCCGAGCACGCGCACGCCGCGCTCGATGCCGCAGTGAGCGGACCGATCGCCGAGGGCAACGTCGGTGGCGGCACCGGCATGAACTGCTATGGGTTCAAGGGCGGCACGGGCACGGCGTCACGCGTGGTGCGAGGTGGCGCTGGTGCTGCTGGCGAAGGTGACCGCGACAGCGACCCGTCGTGGACAGTCGGCGTGCTGCTGCAGGCCAACTTCGGCTCGCGCAAGGAGCTGCGCGTCGCCGGCCGCACGCTCGGGCGGCAGTCGGCGGCACCGAACCCGATGGAGACGAGCGACTGGTTCGAACTCGAGACCGCATCGGCGGCACACGCGGTCGCCGGCGCGGGCAGCGTGATCGTGGTGGTCGCGACCGACGCTCCCCTGCTGCCCGATCAGTGCCGCGCGCTCGCTCGCCGGGTGTCGCTGGGGCTCGCCCGCACGGGCACGACGGGCAGCCATTTCTCGGGCGATATCTTCTTGGCGTTCTCGACGGCGAACCCTGATGCGCTCGGTTCGCGCATGGGCACGCCAACGGGCACGGTGGCGACGCTTGAGCATCTGAGCTGGGGTGGCATCGACGCGATCTACACGGCTGTGGTCGAGGCGACGGAGGAGGCGGTGCTCAACGCGCTCGTCGCCGCCGAAGATACGGTCGGGCGTGAGGGGCACGCGAGCTACGCGCTGCCGCATGACGAGGTGCGTGCGGCGTTCGGGTGAAACGCGTCACCGCGAGTGCTGCGCGCGCGCCGCATCGAAGCCCTTGCGCGTGGCGGCGATGAATTCCGCGGCTGCCTCCGATGGAGATGCGGCGCGAATGACACCTGACGTTGCGCCGGTCGCGTGTGCCCCCGCGCTCATGATGCGATAAGCATCGTCGGGTACCGCGACCCCGCCCGCGTGCATCATCAGGGTTTCAGGCACCACGGTCGCAGCCTCACGATTGATGGCTGCGATCCACGGGCGATCCGCGCCACCAGCCGTGCCGATGAGTTCCGGAGGTTCGTACAAGACAATGGTGGGCTGCAGTTCGAAGACGGTTCTCGCTTCGGTGTCGCTGCCTGCGCAGACCATTGTCAGCAAACCGTTGTCGTGAGCTCGCTCGACCGCTGCGGCGAGCGCCTCCGCGTCCAACGGATTGCTGTCGTGGTTGAGCATCACCCCGTGTGCCCCGGCGTCGACGAGCGATTCAGCAGTCGTGCGCCCGACACTGGCACCGAGCGACTGTACGCTCATCTCTTGGGCGAACACGAACACGTTCGGCGCGGCGCTGCTGACCCGCGAGATGAGCGCTGTCGGAACGGTCACGACGACCGAGACGCCGTGCGTCTCACCCGCGCGGCCCGCCGCCACCGCGAGTTCCACGATTTCGGCCAGCCGCATAAGGTTCTTCGGCCCGATCTCGAACATCGGTGCCGACAGCCGGCGAACCTGTGACACGGTCGCCGGCAGGGATGCTTGCTGGACGGCTGATCGACTCACGACTGCGGCTCCACGAGCACCACCGACACCGTTGCAGGCAACGCACGAACGACTTCGTCATTCGGGTCGGCGTCGGTTACGAGAACACTCACATCTTCGAGACCCGCGACGCGCGACATCAGCACCCGCCCGAGCTTCGAGTGATCGGCGACGAGCACCACACGATCCGCGCGCTCGATCGCGAGCCTCTTGCCCTGACTCTCGTCGGGGTCGTAGTCCGTGAGCCCTCGCGTCGCATGCACGCCGCTGATGCCCATCACGTAGGTATCGACGTTGTAGTGGCGCAGGTCGTCGCTCGTCGTCGCGCTGGTCGTCAACATCTCTGAGAGTTTCACCCGGCCGCCCAGCATGAATATCTCGATGTTTGGCTCTTCGGCTAGCTCGGCGACGACGAGCAGACTGCGCGTCAGCACCGTGAGCGCACGCCCGCTTCCGCGGAGGGCGTGTGCGACGGCGAGGGCGGTGCTGCCCCCGTCGATGAACACGACCTCGTCGTCCGAGAGCAACTCGACGACTGCGCGCCCGATGTGCGATTTCGTCTCGTACGCGGCCTGGCTGCGCGTCGACAGCGCGGGCTCGCGGCTCTTGGTATCGAGCAGCAGCGCGCGGCCGCCCACGAGACGCCGTACCACCCCACCGTCTTCGAGCACACCGAGATCTCGTCGAATCGTCATCTCGGAGACGCCGAAGTGCATCGCCAGGCTGTGAATGTCGACCTCTTCGCGATCGTTCATCAGCGTTTCGATCTCAGCGCGCCTGCGCTGAGGAGAGATTGCGCCCACTCGCGCCCTCCTGACGTCGCGTTCGTCCGCCGGAATCGGCGTGCATTTCCCGAGAATCTATCACAGCAATCGCAACAAATGTTACAAATTAACAAACTTCACCCCGAGGCTTGCGGTGTTGATGTGAATGAATTACATTTCACTGAAATAAGGTCACAACGAAGTTCGACTCGCATGCTGAGCAGTTCCGGGCATGGAAGCACGTTCACAGTTTGCGACTAGCCCCTCCCCGAATGCACTGCAGCAGACAGGACGCCTCATGGTCGTACTCAGCCACTCGTTCACCCTCTCGACTCCGGCCCGCCAAGACTTCTTCGACGTCACCGATCAGGTGATCAGCTTCGTCGAATCTTCGGGTGTGGCCGACGGCATGCTGTACGCCTTCACGCCGCACACAAGTTGCTGCGTGTTGATTCAAGAGGAATCAGAAGACGTCACCTATTACGGCACGCAATTGCTGCTGCAAGACACACTCAACGTGTTTGCGAAGATCGTGCCGCCCACCCGCCATGAGGGGCAATACCTGCATCCCGGGCCGATTCACATCAAGAACGCCGCGGAACTGCGCAACGAGCATCCATCGTGGGGGCTCAATACCGACGGGCACATCGTCTCCTCGGTGCTGGGGCGCTCCGAGGCAGTTCCCGTTGCTCAGGGCACGCCGGTTCTGGGCGAGTTCGGGCGCGTGTACTTCGGTGATCTCGACGCGGTGCGTGAGCGCGAGCGCACCGTGGTGCTGACGTTGATGGGCGAATAACGATGCTGGTCTATGCGGTCGATCTGGGCACGACGAACCTGAAGGTCGTGCTGTACGACGAGCGCGCCCGTCAGCTCGCAGTGTCACGGAGGCCGATGGACTATCGGCGCGACGGCAGCACGGTCGAGTTCGATCCCGAAGCCGTCTTCGATACGGTGCTCGCGCTCATCACTGAATGCGCCCGCCAAGCTGGGCCACCCGCAGATAGCCGGGCGGCGATCTCGCTCACCGGCCAGGCCGAGGCAACCGTGCTCACCGGTGCCGACGATCGCAGCCTGGTGCCGGGCCTCTCGTGGATGGATGAACGCGCCACCCAGGAGGCAGAGGAGATTGCCGCACGGTTTTCCGCTGCTGAGGCCTTCGCCATCACCGGGCAACCGGAAGCATCGGCGACGTGGCCGGCGGCCAAACTTCGCTGGTTCGCGAAGCACCGGCCGGAGGTGCTCCGCACAACGCGGCGCGTGCTGATGATCAAGGACTACGTGCTGCTGCGCCTCACGGGTTCGACTGTCGGCGAAGAGACGACTCGCGGCTTCACCTACTGGACCGATGTGCGCGAGGGCGCGTACTGGGGCGAGATGTTGACCTTCTGCGGTGTCGACCCCGATCAGCTGCCCCCGATCGTGCCGGCGGGCACCGACATCGGACCGGTGCTTCCCGAAGTCGTCGCTCATCTGCCGGCGGCCACTTCGTACACCGTCAATGCAGGGGCCCTCGATCACTTCAGCGCGCTGCTCGGGCTGGGCGCCTACGACGCGGGCACCGTGGGGGTGTCCGCCGGCACCGTGCTCGCACTGTCGCGGCTCGCAACAGACTGGACGTTCGATGCCCAGCATCGCGTCTCGTTCCACGCCGGGCTTCGCTCTGACGACATTGTGCAGTTCAGCTGCGCCGACAGCGGCGGCATCTCGCTCGAGTGGTTTCGCGAACGCATCGCGGGCGGGATCAGCTACGGCGATCTCGAGCCGCAGCTCTCGTCTCGAGACCGCACTGACGCTCCGCTCTTCCTTCCGTACCTGACCGGAATCAATCCGCCTGATTTCAACTCAGATGCGCGCGGCGCCTTCGTCGATCTGCAGGTGCAGCACGACCGTGCAGATCTCGCGTTTGCCGTCATGGAGGGCGTCGCACACCTGCTCCGACGCAATATCGAGGATCTCGCTGTCGACGGCCAGACCATTGATCGCATGGTGAGCGCGGGCGGCGGCACATCATCCGATTTCTGGAACCAGCTGAAAGCGGACGCCTGCGGCATCACGCTCGCTGTCGCCGAAGAACCTGAAGACGCCTGCCGCGGCGCCGCACTGCTCGCGCTCGTCGCGGCCGGTTATACACCCGCAATCGACGCCCTCACGAGTTTCTCGACCCCGAACGTCCGCTCGTTCGTGCCATCCGATTCGGCGCATCGTTCACAGCGGTACGAGCAATTCGAGGCCGCACTCGGCTGCCTCTACCCGCAGAACCTTCCCCACCATGCCTCACGCGAAAGTTGAACCCATGTTGCTCTCTTGCTCCACCCCGATGCTCCCCAGCGCGACGCTGACGACTCAGGCCGAGTCGCTGCGCGACTGGGGCTACGATGCGATCGCGGTGTTCCAGCCGATTGAACTGTGGAATTCCGATGTGCATCAGGAACTCCGGGATCTCGAGTCGCGCACGGGGGTGCGCCCGGTCGAGTTCGTGCTCGTCGGCGATATCTACGGCAACGCGATGTCGCCCGACGCCGCGCTGCGCGAGCAGTGCCGCGACATGTACCGCCGTGCTGCCGACGTGTGCGCCGAGCTCAGCCTGGTCACCGAAATCGAGTACGAGTACGGACCTCAGAACCCGATGCCTCTCTTCGACCCCTATCAGCAGCCTGCCGACGCAGAAGCCGAAGAATTCACCGCCTTCTACCGTGAACTGCTCGATCGAGTGTCAGGATCCGATGCGGCGATCCTGCTTGAACCACTGAATCGCTATGAGAGCCGATACCTCAATTCGGTCAGCGACAATCTGGCTGTGCTCCAGCAGGTCGCGCACCCGAACGCGGGGCTGCTGCCCGACACGTTCCACATGTCGATCGAAGAGGCGAGTGTGCCAGCATCCCTGCGCGCAGCGGGCGACCAGGTGCGTCATGTGCATCTCGGCGACAGCAATCGCCTGCTGCCCGGTAGCGGCGCGCTCGACTGGACCGAGATCTTCGGGGCGCTCCGCGACATCGACTACACCGGTGCCATCAACCTTGAGTGCTCGACCGAAGGCGATCCGGCGCACACCCTGCCGCGCACCGCGTCACGGCTGCGCGACCTCATCGCCGCATAACCCCCGCATCTCTCCCCGAATCCCACCCTCCGAAGGAGCCATTCATGAACATCGACCTTGCCGGCCGCGTCGCCGTCGTCACCGGAGGCGGGCGCGGCATCGGCCTCGCCGTCGCCCGCGCACTCGCCGCAGAAGGCACTGATATCGCCTTGCTCGACCTGCTGGATACCGTCGAAGAGACCGCCGCGCAGATTGCTCAGGAGTTCGGTGTGCGCGCGATCGGGCACCGTCTCGACGTCACTGATCAAGCGGCGACGCGGGCGGCCTTCGCACTCATCACTGAACGCCTCGGCGTTCCCCGTGTGCTGCTCACCGCCGCCGGCATCGAGATCAACGGCGACTCCGTCGACGTGACGGCCGAGCAGTGGCGCAAGGTGATCGATGTGAACCTCACCGGCACTTTCTTCTCGACGCAAGCGTTTGGCGAGACCCTACTGCGAGCGGGCCAGACCGGCAGCGCGATCCTCATCTCGTCGATGTCGGGGTCGATCGTCAATGTGCCCCAGTGGGCGGCCTCGTACAACTCGTCGAAGGCGGCCGTCGCTCACTTGGCGAAATCGCTCGCCGTCGAGTGGGCGGCATCGGGCATCCGCGTGAACGCGGTTGCCCCCGGCTACGTGCTCACCGACCTGACGCGTCAGATCATCGAGCGCGAGCCCTCGCTTGAGGCCGAGTGGGTGTCGCTTATTCCCCAGGGCCGCATGGCGACGCCCGAAGACGTGGCAGGTCTCGTCGTCTTCCTCGCATCAGACGTGTCGAGCTACATGACCGCTCAACAGGTCACCATCGACGGCGGCTACACCGCGGTCTGAGCAATCACCTTCGCTTCGGCGAGCAGAAAGGACACACGTTCGATGAGTACTGAATCCACTCACGCAGCAGCGGCATCGACGCTGTCGCCACCCGAGGGCACCGCGCTCAGTGCGCGCGGGATCCGCGTCTCGTATGGGCACGTACACGCACTGCGCGGCGCCGACTTCGACTGCCGTCCGGGCGAGGTCACCGCGCTCATCGGCGACAACGGCGCCGGCAAGTCGACCCTTGTCAAAGTGCTGTCGGGGGCTCTCGCACCCAACGACGGCCAGGTGTTCGTCGCCGGGCAGCCGTTCCGTGCGAACGGACCTACGGATGCGCAGGCCGCAGGCATCGAGACCGTCTGGCAAGACCTCGCGCTCGCACCCGATATGGGTCCGGTCGCGAACATGTTTCTCGGGCGCGAAGTGCGTCGCAAGGGGCTGCTCGGCAAGCTCGGCTTCCTCGACAATCGCGCGATGGCCGAGGTGGCCCGAAGCGAATTCGCTCAGCTCGGCGTGACCGCTGACCCGCGCCGCGGGTCGGTGAGCGACATGTCTGGTGGTCAACGCCAGGGCGTGGCCGTCGCACGGGCGGTGAGCTGGGCGCGCAGCGTGGTGCTGCTCGACGAGCCGACGGCGGCGCTCGGCGTTGTGCAAACCCGCGGTGTGCTCGACATGGTCAAACGCGTGGCCGATCGCGGGCTCGCGGTCGTGCTGATCAGCCACAACATGAGCGATGTGCTCAGCGTCGCCGACCGTATCGAGGTGCTCCGCCTCGGCCAACGTGTGGCGAGCTACACCCGCAGCGAGGCGAGTCTCGAACTCCTGGTCTCGACCATGACGGGCGGCAGCCCAATCCCGACCTCCCCCGACTCCGCAGAGAAGCGAGCAGAATCATGACCTCCCTCGACACGATGGGCGCCCCCGTACCCACCCAGCAGCCGATCACCTGGCGAGACCGCATCGATCGTGCCTGGCAGCATCCCCTTTTCGTCGTCACGTGCGCGCTCATCCTGCTCGTCGTCGTATTCGCCATCGTCAACGGCGCACCGTTTCTCGGCGCCGCCAACGTGCGCAACATGTTCTTGGCCGGCTCAATCATGCTCGTGCTCGCCGTGGGCGTCACGTATGTGATCGTCACCGCCGGCTTCGATCTGTCAGTCGGTTCGGTGCTCGTCTTCTCGGGCGTCGTCAGCATGATCGTGATGCAACGCATGGGCGGTGACGGCTGGGGCACGGCGCTCGTCGGGCTCGGGGTCGCGATCGCGAGTGGCCTGGTGCTGGGGTGGATCAACGGCCTCCTCGTCGCCTACGCCGACCTCAACCCGATCATCGTGACGCTCGGTATGTTCGGCGCAGCCCTCGGCATGGCGCAGGTGTTCACCGGCGGGCAAGACCTCAGCGGCATGCCGACGGTGATGTCGCAGTTCGGTGTCGGGCGTCTCGTCGGAGTGCCGTGGGTCGTGATCATCGCGGCCGCAGTGGCCATCGTCGCTGCGATCGCTCTGCACTCGACCGCCTTTGGCCGGCACACCTACGCGATCGGTTCGAACAAAGAGGCTGCCGTTCGCGCGGGCATCCCCGTCAAGCGTCATCTCGCCGTGATCTACGGACTATCGGGGTTGCTCGCCGGTCTCGCAGGCTGGCTCTCGCTCTCGGTCTACGGCACCACCAACATTTCGGGCCACTCGCTCGATGCGCTCACCGCGGCGACAGCGGCGATTCTCGGCGGCGCAAGCCTCTTCGGTGGCGTCGGCACGATAGCGGGCACCGCTCTCGGCAACGCTATTCCGGTCGTGCTCGCCAGCGGCCTGGTGATCGCCGGCCTCCAGAGCTTCTGGCAGCAGGTCGTCACGGGTGCCGTGCTCGTCGGGGCACTGTATCTCGATCGCCTGCGGCGCCTGCGCAGTGTGCGCCGATCAAGCGCTGCTCCCGCGTGACCGGGCGGCTCGTCGTCGCGCCGCGCTGATCCCGACCCGTTCCTTTCCCGCTCCACTCCGTTTTCTCCTACCCCGTTTTCGCACCACCCCACTTCCGCACCACCCCGCACCCACGACAGAGGAGTCATGATGCACCCCACCGTTCCGCGCCACCGGCGCACACTCTTTGCTCTCGCAGCCTCAGCACTGCTGATCGCCCCACTCGCCGCCTGCTCGAGCGACTCGGGCGGTTCTGAGGCCGCGGGCGGTGGTTCAGACGACGCCGTCACCGGCGCCACGGTCAGCATCGCCGGCCCGCAGTCGGGCGATCCGTACTACTCGCAGGTGGCCTGCGGCGCCCAAGCCGCGGGCAAGAAGCTCGGTATGGAGGTCGGTGAGCTTCAGGCCCCGCAGAACCAGAACCAGGCGCAGCTGACAACCATTGTGCAGAACATGCTGACGAAGGCGCCCGACGCGCTCATCTACACCCCCGCCGACCCGGTGGCGGGCGCGATCCCGATTCAAAATGCGCGCGCAGACGGTGTGACCGTGATCGATGTCGACGCGCAACTCGAAGACGAAGAGCTGTACGACTCGTTCGTCGCTTCGAATCACTACGAGGGCGCGAAAGAGATCACGAAGCACCTCGCCGAGATGATCGGCGGCAAGGGGCAGATCGCGGCGATCGGTTCACTCGCGACGAACCCCATTACGCAGGCGCGCATCGCAGGTTTCGAGGACGCCCTGAAGGAGTACCCCGACATCGAGGTCGTCTCGATTTCATACCCCGAAATCGCCGCCGATGTGATTCAGGCCAACGCCGCATCAACGCTCGTGAAGTACCCCGAACTCAAAGCGTTCTACACGACCAACTACCTGAACTCCACCGGTGCCGCGGTCGCGCTGCGCAACGCAGACCTCGTGGGCGACGTGAAGATGGTCAGCTGGGATGCCGGCGCCCCGAACGTCGAGCTGCTACAGGAGGGCGTGCTGCAGGCAACCGTGGCCCAGCAGCCGTTCGCGATGGGCGAGCTGGCGATCGAGCAGATCGCGGCGCACCTGAAGGGTGAAGAGACTGAGAAGACGGTCGACGCTCCGGTCGAGATTCTCACGAGCGACGACGTCGATACGCCCGAGGGCCAGAAGCTCTGGTACAAGACCGAGTGCAGCTGATCTGATCGACTCGAGACCGCCGCACCGCCACACCGCGCACCCGTAGAAGGAGACCCACATGACGCTGACCGGATACCTCAACACGCTCTCGGCTGAGCCGGGCGAGCTCGTCGATCTCAAGATCAGCGCGAGTGCCGAAACCGTGGAGCTTGCGCTGGTGCGCTTACGGCACGGCGACGACAACCCGAACGGACCCGGTCGGCGCATCGACGCGGTTGCGGGGTTCGAGCCGCGCACGGTACCCGGCGGTCTGCGCAATACCTATCTCGGGTCCTGCGTCGTGGTGCCCCAGCTGCCGGCGACTCCGGTCGGGGGTCTCGCGCTGCAGATCACGCTGCAGCCGACGACGCCGACGCTGGGCCGCGAGCAGGGCCTGTTCTCCCTGCTCGCGGCCGACGGCAGCGTGGCACTGGCCGCGGCGATCGATGCGAACGGCGCCGTGACGGTGAGTGAACGCGACGGCGTTGGCGCGACGCTCGCGGTGCCCTGGCGGCGAGGCAGTTGGTACCGTCTCGACGTCGAGGTGTCAGGCGAGGGCGGCCTGGTCGCGCGATGCACCGAACTGCGTGACCGTCGCGAACGAGAGAGTGTCGAGAGTGCGCCGGTGCCGCTCTCAGCCGATGCCACCGCGGTCGAGGTCGCGTCGGCGGTCATCGCCGCAGTGGGGTGTGAGCGCGCCGGATCGCAGTGGGTGCCCGACCGCACCTTCAATGGCAAGCTCGAGCACCCGGTGGTCGCGCACATCAGTGCCGGCGGCGAGCGCTCGATCGTCGCCGAATGGCGCTTCGAGCACGAGATAGGCGGTGCGCAGTGCATCGACGTGGGGCCGCACGCGTCGCACGGCACCATCATCAACGCACCGTTGCGTGCCGCAACCGGGTCGACCTGGACGCACGAGGAGATCGACTTCACCAAGGTGCCCGATCAGTACGGCGCGATCCACTTCCACGACGACGACCTCGACGATGCCGGCTGGCCGACGAGTCTGCAGTTCGCAGTGCCCGAAGGGATCGAATCGGGGGTCTATGCAGTCGAGCTGCGGGCCACGGGCAAGGTGGATCACGTGCCGTTCGTCGTGCGCCCCAAGGCGAGCGGGCCGCGCGCACGCATCGCCGTGCTGCTGCCCACCTTCACCTACATCGCCTACGGCAACGAGCGCATGGTGACGCGTCTCGATTTCGAGGGCGACCAGATGAGCGATCACCCCATTCACCCGGGTCACCGCGATCTCGAACTCGCCGAACACCCGGAGTGGGGGCTCAGCATGTACGACGTGCACTCCGATGGCAGCACCTGCTCGTACTCCACCCACCTGCGGCCGATCCCAAATCTCAGGCCCGACTACCGCGCCTGGCTGCAAGATGCCCCGCGTCACCTCAGCGCAGATCTCTATCTCGTGGATTGGCTCATGGAGCAGGGGCTCGTATTCGACGTGCTGACCGACCACGATGTGCACCGCGACGGCGCCGATCTGCTCACCGAGTACGACATCGTGATCACAGGCAGTCACCCCGAGTACGTGAGCGGCCGCATGCTCGACGCGTTCGACGCGCTCGGCGAGGCGGGCGGTTCGCTCATGTATCTCGGTGGCAATGGGTTCTACTGGGTGACCAGTCAAGATCGGGATCGCCCGCACCTGCTCGAGATTCGGCGAGGTGCGGCAGGCACGCGCCCTTCGGAGGGCGCTCCCGGCCAGGGCCATCACAGCACCACCGGCGAGCCCGGCGGGTTGTGGCGCGGTCGGGGCCGTTGGCCGAATGCGCTGACCGGCATCGGCATGACGGCGCAGGGTTGGGATTCGAAGGCGCCCGGGTTCCGCCCTGCCGAGAACCTGCCCGAGGGCTTCGAGTTCGTCTTCGCGGGTATCACCGACGAGGTCATTGGTGAGTTCGGGCTCATTATGAATGGGTCGTCGGGTGACGAGATCGATCGCTTCGACCCCGAGCGCGGCAGTCCGCCTGAAACGGTGGTGCTTGCGAGCTCGACCGGACACAGCGACTTCTACCTGCTCGCGGGCGAAGACGTGCTCGCCTCGCGGGCAGGTCTCGGTGGTTCGGAGTGCGACGACGTGCGGTCAGACATGACGTGGCTCGACAAGCCCGGCGGGGGCGCGGTCTTCAGCGTGGGGTCGATCTGCTTCACCGGCTCGCTTTCGCACAACAACTACGACAACAGTGTGTCGACGGTGATCGGCAATGTGATCGGCGAGATGCTGCGCCGCAGTTCATGGAGGCGCGACGCGGTTCCGCGGTAGTGGCAGTTGGTGCGGCGCGCGTCTCACGTCGCGCCGCGCCAACTTCTTCCGCCCCGCGCGCAGCTTCACCCAGTAGCGTCGCCTCCATGACGCACGTCGACGCCCCGCTCCCGGTCACCCGACCGGCACCCGAGCGTCGCTCGCGCATCCGCACGAATCTCGCACGTCTCGAGCCCCCTCACCGCATCGCCGGCGTCGATCTCGCCCGCGGGTTGGCCGTGATCGGCGTCTTCGCCGCTCACCTCGCCCTCATCGAGACACTCGAGTGGAGCGACCCCGGTACCTGGTCGGGCGTGGTTGAGGGGCGCTCGTCGGTGCTGTTCGCGATGCTCGCCGGGGTGTCGCTCGGCATCGTGTCGACGTCAGCGAAGCGCCGCCGCGAGGCTCGCGGCCCCGGCGCCGCTCGTCCGCTCTGGGGATTGCGCGTGCAGTTGCTACTGCGCGGCATCCTCATGTGGCTGCTGGGTATCTGGCTCGATGATCTCGATGTGCCGGTGTACGTGATTCTGCCCGCGTACGGGGTGCTGTTTGTGCTGGCGATCCCGTTCACGTCGCTCGCACCCCGGTACCTCCTCACGCTCTCGGCGGCGCTCGCGCTCATCGCCCCGTTTGCCGTGTGGTGGATCAACTCCACCGTCGCAGCCAGCCCGAATGCGTTTGATATTGACGAGTCGCTGCGCCTCATCGCGTGGAACTACCCCATTCCGTTCTGGATGGCCTTCATGTTCTGCGGCATGGCCGCCGGCACCCTGCTCGTGCGCTCGGTGCGCTACGCGTGGGCGCTGCTGGGCGCCGGCATCGTGCTCGCCGTCGTCGGATACGGCGTCATCGGCTCAGCGGTGCTCGCCGCCGCGGGCCCCGACGAGATCGAGTATGCCGCGCTTGGCACCCCCGAGTGGTGGTTCGCCGTGTGGCAAGACGCCCCACACTCATCCGGCATCGGCGAGGCGCTCGGCTCGGGAGGTTTCGCGCTCGCAGTGACGAGTGCGGCGGTGCTGCTGTGCCTCACTCCCGTGCGCTGGATCGCCCTACCCCTGCGAGCGGTCGGCTCCATGCCGCTCACCGCCTACGTCGCCCACATCGGCATCTGGGCGATCTGGCTCGCCGCAGAAACGGCCCGCGACCCGAGCTGGGATCCCTGGCTCGATTTCCGAGCCCTCGACCCGTTCTGGCCAATGACGCTCTGGGTCATTGCGGGGTGCACACTCTGGGCGCTGCTCTTTAAGCAGGGGCCGCTCGAGTGGGTGCTCGGGAAGGTGACGAAGGCGCCGCGAAGGTGGGATCGGGTGACGCCGGGTTGAATGCTCGGCGGTGGGGCTTCTACCAACATCGCATTGTCAATTCAGATCAACGAGACCCGTTGTGCGTGAATCCGAGCTACTGATTCGAACCGGCGACCTTTCGAGCCATGGGCAGGATCTCTCTCGGGAGCTCTCAGTACCCGGAAATCCTCTATGGGAGTAAGAATCGAGGGGCCTCGGCCGTTCCCGCCGATTCCCGCTGAATCTGTCGAAATCCCGGACCTTGCGTGCACACTTGCGTGCACACTTTCGGTGGCAAGAAGAGTACCGAACAGGCCCAAGACGAGATGCTTGGAGCGTGAGCGCGTCTGTGAAATATCCCTTGGGAGCTGCGTCCACGTGGGGGTACCTGAAGTCAACCTTCGATCCCGGGTTTGACGAGGATCGTGGTTGATGGATCGACGTCGGGTGCCCAGGCAAGCGTCGGCAAGTCGGCGCTCTCCAGGCCTGCAAGTTCAAGAGCAGCTTGACCTGACAAATGGGACGAGTTGATGGACTGCCCGTTTGCGACTGCCGCATAGAACTGTGCTGCGTAGTTGATCGCATCGGCATCCTCAATGCGGTCCGCCATCCCGATAGCGAATGGTACGACTTGTGCCACTAGTTCGTCGATCTGGGCTGCGGAGCGGCAGGAGTTTAGAAGGACGAGGAGCGGAGGATCGTCGGTTGCGCTGATCGCTCGAGCGAACGCTCGCGCTGTCACGACCACTCCCTCATGAAGTTCGTCTACTTCGTCCTCGAAGACAATCAGGTCATCGTTACTGTGGCCCGAGAAGTGGACCACGTGAGGACGGAACTTCGTAATGCCGACCAGCAAGTCAGCCGTGGTTGCTGCAGGCCGGACGTCGAGTTCGATTTGGTCCCGATGTAGCGCGGACTCAACGGCAGCGCGGATGCGCTTCTGTTCGCGCCCCACGCGGAGGTCGCCTTCAGCGGAGGCACCCAGCATGAGCACTCGGAGCTTCTCGGGTTTGGGCATTGGAAGGTGACGCAGCGCGGTGTTGACGACTACTTCGGCACCACTGATCCTCGATTCAAGCTCAGCCCGCTCAGCCGCCGCGCGACGGTCGGCCCGCTGCTGCGCGTTCTTGCGACGTCGCTCGGCGGCATCGGCCTCCGATTGTTCAGCACGGGAGAGCTTGGTCTGTAGCGCGGCTTCTTCTTTGGCGTAGCCGGCCGCACGGGTTTGCCAGCGGCTTACCTCCTTGCCTGCAGCCTCAGCTTCCTTCTCTCGTCGCTCGGCTTCTCGCAACTTGCTACTGAGGGTGGAGCTGCTCGTGGTCTTTGCGGCAGCTTGCCTTGCTCTAGCGGCATCAGCACGCTTCGAGGACTCCTTCGACCGGTACTCGCCCGCCTTTTTGTCCGCTTCGATCCGTTGCTTGCGCTTGCGGTCCAACTGTCCGCGGTATTGACTTGCGCTCATCCTGAGGTGCTCCTGCTTCGTTTACTCTCGTGTCACTTACAACGCTAGATCGAACCACCGACATTCTCCGGCTGGCGGCGAACGCCTCTCGGGATCAGGACTTCTGAGGTACAGGTGTGAATGCGAGTGCGACCACTGACGCTGGCACGAGTACGAGTATCAGCGCCGCGAGTACGACTATGACTGCGACATCTACACAAGAACATCCGATGCCGAGGGATTTCGGCGGAAGCGAGAGCACGCCATTCGCCCTCAAAGGCGCCGTTGTCATCGCCGGTGGCGCAGCCCTAGTCATCAGCGCGTCGAAGATCTTCGGCGAGAAGGGCTCCGACGCCGAAACCGAAGACGAAGGTGCGGACGAAGCTTCATCCGAGCTGCCACAGTCGACGATCATGCTGTCGGCACCGCCGGCCCCTCCCGCGACCCGCTCACTGTCTCCTGCTGGCTGGTACCAGGACGGGCGCTCGTAACTATTGAGGTGGTGGGACGGCGACACTTGGACCGATCACTTCCAGCCGACGGCCAAGCAGGCTGCAGCGGTCACCCCCGCTGTCCCCGCAGGCTGGTACCACGACAGCCAGGGTCGCAACCGATGGTGGGATGGCCGCAGCTGGACTCAGCCCGTCCAGAAATGCGATATACTCGCAGGGTCGTTGTTCAGAGCATCGCCTGCACCGACGCCGGGTGCTCGTCGAGCTAGAAGCCGTCGACGTTTACTAATGTCAACCTTTTCAAGGCTTCATTCCATCGGGCGTTCCTCGCCGGCCTGGAAGTACGCTCCGTTCCTGAACGCCTCCGACGCGCCAGCCCAGTCCTCGGGGTGGCTGATACTGAGTAACTTGTGCTGCTGCGCGTGCGTGCTGTCGTAGGGGGTGTCGGCCTCAAGCTTCATCCGGCTGTGGTCCTTGATCAGTAGCATCTCCACCACCTGCGCGGCGGTCTGCAGGTCGTCCGCGATCGTCCCCGCGTCGATGTCGCTCGGGCTGAGGATCGTCCCGTCGGCGTCGAGGTCGACGTAGAAGCCGAGCATCTTCTCCTCGTTGGCGACCTTCCCGGCGGCCTTCGCCTCGGCGTCGCGCGCGGCGAACCAGGCGTCCCAGTCGGCCTGCGTGCCGTCGACGGGGGCGTCCTCGTAGAGCGACCCGTAGTCGCCCCAGAAAGCCTCGAGCTCCTGGCCGAAGACGAACGCCACCATGTATTTGACCGCGTGCCTGCGCCCGTCCGAGGCAAGGCGCTCGACGACCTTGGACTCTTCGATGCCGCTGCTCCATGCGGACTCAAACGTCTCGTACAGCCACAGCGCCTTGCCCAGCTCCTCCTGGGCGAGCACGGTCAGGGAGCGCGCTCTGCCGAACGAGCCATGCTCGAGCAGCAGGTTCGCGTCGGTGATGAGGTTCGTCGCGTTGTCTACCAGCGACTTCCAGAAGTCTCGCGCGGCGGCCGGGGTCAGTTCCATGCCACAAGTATGCGGTCGACCCACGACAGCGGACCGCCGCACCTCCGGCGTTCAGAAATCAGTCGCCTACTGAGCATCGGGGGCATGGTCAAAATGACACGCACAAAGCAGCTGCAGGTGTGCAAAAACACGTTCATAAACAGGTACTCATTGGAGATGACAACTGAACACGTTTATCAAACGAAGCAACGACCATGGCACTGGTAGGACTGATGCGAGTGAGCACCAGGGCCCAGGAGACGGCGAGACAGCATGACGCCTTCGCCCCCATCGGCGTGACGGTCTTCGAGGAGAAGGTCAGCGGGAAGCTCAAGGTCGAGGATCGCCCAAGCCTGGCAGCCGCACTGGAGTACATGCACGAAGGCGACATGCTCACTGTGCACGAGGTGGACCGGCTAGGAGGTAGCCTCCTCGAGGGGCTGATTGTCGCCACCGACCGCTTCGAGCGTGGCGTCGCCGTGAAGGTACTCGACGGCATCGCGCAGGGCGAGCAAAACGAGCGGAGCCTGATTCTTGATCTGGCACTCGCGCTGGCCGATGATCGTCGGCGCGACATCGTGCACAAGACCAGGCACGGGCTGGACGCAGCACGTGCCTGCGGCAAGGTCGAGGGTCGACCTCGGGTGGTCGACGACGACAAGCGAGCGGTGATCCTCGCTCGCCGCGAGAAGGGCAAGTCGATCCGGGTGATCGCCTCAGCCGTTGACGTCTCCGTCGGGGCCGTGTCGGGCGTGCGAGCGGAGGCCACGACCGGCTGACTCTCAGAGCAGCGACCGAAGATCGATATGGTTCTGACATGAGCACACCAGACAGACTTGTCACTGCAGGCGGTGTCGTTGTCGGCCTTGGGGGCGCATTAGGGGTGGCCTACTACATCTACACGCTTGAGAACGACCTTACTTTTTGGTCTTGGCAAGGCGTCGTCGCTCTTGTCGTGACAGGACTTGGCCTGATCCTTCTCGTAGCGGGACTTCTTCGACGCGATACGCCTTCCGCTGCTCAACGACAGCGCGGCGGCAAGGCGTCGACTAATTACCAGGCAGGAAGAGACATGACGATCGGTCGGAGCGAAGATGCAGATGGGTAGGCGCGATCAGGCGCAAAAAGCCGGCGACAATTCCACCAACTATCAAGCGGGCAAGGATATTCATGTGCACGGCCTTTCGATCGACGAAGCCCGCACTGTCGCGCTTGACGTGTTTAGGAGCAACGCGCTCGAACTTGCCGGCGTTGCCCAGACACTGGCCGTAGCGCGCGCTGAGCAGCTGACCAATGAATTTCTGACCAAGCTTGAAACAGAGATACCCGAGCGGGTCGATCAACTTGCGGATCCCGACGTCCAAAGCGTCGTCTTCCAGGCGCAGAAGGAGTTCGCTCGCTCCGGTGAAGACGATCTTCGCGTGGCGCTCGTGGATCTCTTGGCAGCACGCGTTGGTGAGGAGGATCGAAACCTACGAACTCTGGCGCTCAACGAGGCTATTGTGTCTGCACCGAAGCTGACCGAGAGGCAACGACGAGCGATCGCTTGGGTCTTCTACTTGATGTACACGCGACCCACAAATGTAGGTACGCCTGAGGACCACTACTTACGGTTGAAGAATGAAGTTTCCGCTCTCGGAATCTCACTCCCTACGGGCCACGCAGACTACCAGCACATCGAATACGTCGGCGCTGGATCGCTGAGTATCTCGAGCCATAGCTTCGCCAATGGGATCATGTCGGGCGTTGAAGGCCTCTACACCAAAGGCTTCGCCGAGAACGATATTGATGCGGCCCTGCTGACCGAACTGCAGGCATGCCAATTCGTGATCCCGGCGTTGCGAGATCAGAGCCGCTTTCAGTTGGCCCTTCTTGCGGATGAAGATCTCGAGAAGCGTGCCACAGCGCTCGGGCTCGAAGGACGGATCCCAGACCTGAAAAATGTGGTTAGTCTCGGGCGCATGTCAGAAGGGGAGGTGTCGGACGAGGTAGTCGAAAGAGTGCCAGAACTCAGCACCCTTCGTGATACATGGGATGATGACAAGACGGGTCTTCGATCGTTGACGCTGACGTCGGTTGGGTTGGCGCTCGGTCACGCGTACTGGACACGGTTGACCGGCAGCAATGCTTCGCTGGAGATCTGGCTGCCGTAGGTCGTCGCGCGAAGCACGGCTTTGTCTGGTTTCAGCACATAGTGGACACCTGTCTCACGACATCGTGGACACCCAACTCCCCTTACTGCTGATGTCTCGGGACATCATGGACAGTGCACCGCAACCAACTCCTCATCCACGCGATCACCATCCAGGGCCTGTCCTACCGTGAAGCAGCCCGCGTGTACGGGGTCTCCAAATCACTCGTCCACAAAGTGCACCAACGCTTCCTCACTGAAGGCGACGCGGGCCTGGCGCCACGCTCTCGCGCACCCCGCACCCGCCCCAACCAGACCCCACCAGAAGTGCGCCAGCGCATCCTTGAACTCCGAACCAAGCTCCACGCCCACGGAAGCGATGCCGGGGCCGACACCATCCACACCTACCTCGCCCGAGAACACATCGTCGTGTCCCGGGCAACGATCTGGCGCATCCGGAAACGTTCCGGGCAGATCACCCCGCAACCCCAGAAACGGCCGCGCTCGTCCTGGCAACGCCTCCAAGCACAGCAACCCAACGAGATGTGGCAATCCGATTTCACCCACCATCGCCTCACCACGGGGCAAGAGATCGAGATCATCGGTTGGCTCGACGACCACTCCCGCTATCTCCTGCACCTCACCGCGCATCCGCGCGTGACCGGACGCATCGTGGTCGATACATTCACGTCATCCGCGAACTCTCACGGGCATCCCGCATCAACACTCACCGATAAGGGCATGGTCTACACCACCCGTCTTGCACGCGGCGGGCAGCAGGCCGGCCTGAACGCGTTCGAAACGCTCCTGAAGCTCGAGGGCATCACCCAGAAAAACGGGCGCCCCTACAAACCCACCACGCAGGGCAAGATCGAACGGTTCTGGCAGACCCTGAAGAAGTATCTCGCGCAGAACAATGTCGCGACCCTGAGCGAGCTCCACCTCGTGCTCGATCGCTTCCGCGAGCACTACTACGAGGTCCGCCCGCATCGCGCGATCAGCCGGCGCACCCCGCATGACGCGTACACGTTGATCCCGAAAGCGACACCCGTGAAACCCGATACCCCGGACACGTGGCAGGTCCGATACGACATCGTGGGGAAAACCGGGACGATCTCGCTCCGGCACGCAGGCCGCCTCAAACATCTCGGGATCGGCCGGGAACACGCGCGCACCGAGATCATCTGCCTCGTCCACGCACATCACGCGACCGTGATCACGCACACCGGTGACTTCCTTGGGGAATACGACATCGACCCAGAAAAGGACTACCAACGAAAAACACCCGGACCCACACAGTGTGGGTCCGGGTGTCCATGATGTCCTGAGACATCACACGGTCGGGCTGACAGGATTTGAACCTGCGACCCCTTGACCCCCAGTCAAGTGCGCTACCAAGCTGCGCCACAGCCCGTTGTTCTCCAGCGAGCCGATCAGAGACTGATCTGGTGCCGAGGCAACCCCTCTATATTACCCACATTCCGGCGACGCAAATAACCAGCCGGCCAGAAACCCAAGCACCGCCGGAGATTCCACTGCGAGAGCGCGAATGCACCCCGGGCGCGCCACTCATTCCGACGTGAGATCCACCACACTCGCACCATACGCAACTGCGAGCTCGTCGGCCCAGACCAGCGCTCCGAACGCGGGGCTGCCCGAGCCGATCGCGATCCGGCGCCCCGCGAGCCGCGCGTCGATCACCACGGGCCACGAACCGGCAGCGCCCAAAGGTGAGATGGTGCCGCGCACGTAGCCGGTCGCGGCGAACGCGCCGTCGGCGTCGGGCAGCGACAGCTTGTTCACGCCGAGCAGCTTGCGCAGCTTCGCCCACGAGAACTGCGCATCGACGGGGGTGAGCACGAGCACGAAGCGATCCTTCGCCTGCACCACGATCGTCTTCACGAGCTCGAGCCCGTCGACCGGCGCGGGCCGCTGCCCCGGCTCGCGCGGCACGAACTCGACCGCGAGCCCGCGGGCCTCGGCATCGGCGGCGGCGAGCGCCACAGCGGCGGGCGATTCAGGGGCGGTCATCGATACTCCTTGGGCAGGGCGCAGGGCGGCAGCGTGGAAATGAATAAAAGGCGCGAGCAAACCCGCGGGCCACGTCGAGTGCAACACCGCCCCACCGCTCGCGCATTCCCGCACCCCATCCGTACCCGCTTGAGCCCCGCCCACACCCGCCCGCAGCAAAAGCACCCGCAACCCCAGCACCGAGCCCGCCAACCCGACTACGCTGAGACCATGAGCGACCTCCGAAACTCCGGCGATGCCTGGGTCACCGCCGACGACGGAGGCCGCTACTGGGGCCGCTTCGGCGCCGCCGGCCTGCTCGCCTACGATCACGCACGCGATGCGATCCTGCTGCAGCACCGTGTCACCTGGAGCGATCACGGTGACACCTGGGGCATTCCG
This sequence comes from Leucobacter musarum subsp. musarum, assembly GCF_001273845.1. Taxonomy (GTDB): domain Bacteria; phylum Actinomycetota; class Actinomycetes; order Actinomycetales; family Microbacteriaceae; genus Leucobacter; species Leucobacter musarum. The sequence goes on along the minus strand of NZ_JHBW01000065.1, from coordinate 37,004 downwards.
GGCGGCGCCCGCCACGAGGGTGAGGGTGCGATTGCCGGGGCGATCCGCGAATCGCAAGAAGAAGCCGGGGTGCCCGACGACGCCGTGCGCGCCCGCTACACCCACGTGCTCGACCGCGGCGGATGGACGTACACGACCCTCATCGCCGACGTCACCACCCCGTTCGAACCCGAGATCACCGACCCCGAAAGCCACGCCCTCGCCTGGGTGCCGCTCGACCAGGTCGACGACCTCCCCCTGCACCCCGCGTTCGCGACCAGCTGGCAGCTGCTGCGCCCCCTGCTCGGCCCGCCGCCCACGGTCGTGGTCGACGCCGCGAACGTCATCGGCAGCGTACCCAACGGCTGGTGGAAAGACCGCAGGGGCGCCGCAGTGCGGTTGCGGGATCGCCTGACCGATTTCGTGCACTCCCGCGATGGCATTCGAGCCGGGTTCCTTGACCTCGCCGAGCCCCGCGTGCCCGGCCTCGAGCGCGTCTACCCCGATTGGATCCTCGTCGTCGAGGGCACCGCGCGCGGCATTGAGAGCACCGACGCCGTGCACGTGCTCAGCGCCGAAGAGACGGGCGACGACACCATCGTCGGAGCCGTCGAAATGCTGAAGGCCGGCGGATCAATCACCACCGTCGTCACCAGCGACGCCGAGCTGCGCGTGCGGGTCACCGCCGCGGGGGCCACGGCCATTCGCGGGGTCAAGAAGCTGCTGCGGATCCTGCCCGAAGAGCTCACCGAGCCACCCGTCACGGGTGCGCTGGAACTGTAACAGTTCGCCACACTCCCGCTCCGACTATCAGGAAAGCGAGCCACCCAGCAACTCGCGATAGCCTCGCTCTATGGCTAGAACCGGCACGAGCGCGGCCCGCGGCATCACCCTGCAGCAGCTGAGATACTTCGTCGAGGTCGCCGCCGAGGGCTCCATCAGCGCGGCCGCCGACCTGCTCTACGTCTCGCAGCCCACCATGTCGGCCGCGCTCAAAGACCTCGAAAACCGCGTCGGATCGACACTCTTCGTCCGCTCCACCCGCGGGGTCACGCTCACCGAAGACGGCACCGAGTTTCTGGGCTACGCCCGACAGGTCACCGAACAGGCCGAGCTGCTCGAGCAGCGCTACCTCGGTCGGGCACCCTCGCGCCGCCTACTCGCGGTGTCGACGCAGCACTACTCGTTCGTCGTCGACGCGTTCGCCCGCATGGTGAAGGCCTCGGGCGCCGCGGAGTACGCGTTCAGCCTGCGCGAGTCGCGCACCTGGGACATCATCGAAGACGTGCGCACTCTACGCAGCGAGCTCGGCGTACTCTTCCGCAACGACTTTAACCGCAACGTCATCGACAAGCTGCTGCGCGACTCGGGGCTCACCTTCACTCCCCTGTTCCTCGCCACCCCACACATCTTCATCGCGCGCACCAACCCGCTCGCCGGCCGCGCGCGGGTCACGCTCGACGACCTCGACGAGCTGCCCCGCCTCACCTTCGACCAGGGCGCCAACAACTCGTTCTACTTCGCCGAAGAGATTCTCTCGACCCGCTCGGTCGCGCAAGACATCCGCGTCAGCGACCGCGCCACCATCTTCAACCTCATGATCAGCCTCGGCGGATACACCATCTCGACCGGCATCATCTCCGACGATCTCGACCCCTCGATCGTGGCCGTGCCGCTCGACGTCGACGAGCGCATTGAGATTGGGTGGATCGGCCAGACGCACATCGCGCTCACCGCACAGGCGCAGCGTTTCGTCGACGAGATGCGCGACGTCGTTGCCGATTTCGGTGTCGAGCTCTTGACATAGGTTTTGCCTCTGGCAGAGCATCGCCCATACCGATGGGGCTATATCTCCGGGTTCTGCCTACACTCGAAAACATGACATCCGAGTGCACGTTCAGCATCAGCACCACCCGCTTCGACGAAGACTACGCGCCGTCGGCGAATTCGCGCAGCACCACCAACTTCGCGAACCTGGCCCGCGGCGAAAAGCGCCAGCAGAACCTGCGCAACGCCCTCACCATGATCGACAACCGCTGCAACGAGCTCGTGCACTGGGACAACCCGACCCGCGACCGCTACAAGGTCGAGCTCGACATCGTCTCGGTCGACCTGCACATCCCGGCCGCCGGCGAAGACAGCGCGTTCCCGGTCATCGAAGTGCTCGACGTGCAGATTCTCGACACGCACACCGGCCAGCGCGTGCCCGGCATCGCGGGCAACAACTTCTCGTCGTACATCCGCGACTACGACTTCAGCGTCGTGCTCCCCGCGCACAAGGCGAGCGGCGCGAAGGGCCTGCCGGGCGACTTCGGCGATCTGCACGGCCAGGTCTTCGAGCGCTTCCTCGCGTCTTCCGCGTACCGGGATCGCTTCACGCAACCTCCCGTCATCTGCATCAGCGTCTCGACCTCGCGCACGTATCATCGACTCGTGAACGAGCACCCCGTGCTGGGCGTCGAGTACCAGCAAGACGAGTACTCGCTGACCGACCAGTACTTCGCGAAGATGGGCCTGAACGTGCGCTACTTCATGCCGCGCGGCGCCGCAGCCCCGCTCGCGTTCTACCACCGCGGCGACCTGCTCAACGACCACTCGCCGCTCGCGCTGGCGGCGACCATCGGCACGATGGAGACCTTCCAGAAGATCTACCGCCCCGAGATCTACAACGCCACCACCTCGGCCGCCGACGTCTACCGGCCGACCCTCGAGAACGCCGACTTCTCGCCCACGCAGGTCTACTACGACCGCGTGGAGCGCAGCCAGCTCGGCACGATCCAGGGCAAGTTCACCGAGGTGAACCTGATGCAGCCCTACGGCTCGGTGCTCGAAGAGTGGGTCGCCGGCGACGCGGGTGCTGCAGAGTCGGTGGCGGATCCCGCACCCGCCTTCGCTTAACCCCGACCGCCAGCGGCCGCGTCGCGGCCCTGGCCCGCCGCGCCACTGACCGCACGTCACAACCCTGAGGAATCATCGATGAACGCACTCCTGCCCACCGCGATCGTTGGCAGCCTGCCGAAGCCGTTGTGGCTCTCTGAGCCCGAGAAGCTGTGGTCGCCCTGGAAGCTCGAGGGCGACGACCTCGCGGTCGGCAAGCTCGATGCGCAGTCGCTCGCGGCCGAGGAGCAGCGTCGCGCGGGTCTCAGCATCATCAGCGACGGTGAGCAGACGCGTCAGCACTTCGTCACGACGTTCATCGAGCACCTCAGCGGGGTCGACTTCGAGCGCCGCGAGACCGTGCGCATTCGCAACCGCTACGACGCGAGCGTGCCGACCGTCACGGGTGCGGTGAGCCGCGAGCACTCCGTGTTCGCCGAAGACGCGAAGCGCCTGCGCGCCGAGACCGACCAGCCGATCAAGTGGGCGCTCCCCGGTCCCATGACGATGATCGACACGCTGTACGACGCGCACTACCAGAGCCGCGAGAAGCTGGCGTGGGAGTTCGCGACGATCCTGAACCAGGAGGCGAAGGAGCTTGAGGCTGCCGGCGTCGACATCATCCAGTTCGACGAGCCCGCGTTCAACGTGTTCTTCGACGAGCTGAAGGATTGGGGCGTCGCCGCCCTCGAGCGCGCCACCGAAGGTCTCAAGGCGCAGACCGCTGTGCACATTTGCTACGGCTACGGCATCAAGGCGAACAACGACTGGAAGGCCACGCTCGGCGAGGAGTGGCGCCAGTACGAGGAGTCGTTCCCGCTGCTGCAGCAGTCGTCGCTCGACATCATCTCACTCGAGTCGCACAACTCGCGCGTGCCCGTCGAGGTCATCGAGATGCTGCGCGGCAAGAAGGTCATGCTGGGCGCGATCGACGTCGCCAGCGACACCATCGAGACGCCCGAGGAGGTTGCCGCGACGCTGCGCCGCGCGCTCCCCTACGTCGACGCCGACAAGCTCATTCCGAGCACCAACTGCGGCATGGCCCCCCTTTCGCGCGGCGTCGCCCGCGACAAGATGGTGGCGCTCGCGGCGGGCGCGGAGCTGCTGCGCGCCGAACTCGCGTAGGCGCTGGTGGGGCCGCGCGCGGCCCCACCAGCGCCGCCACCGGCGCTCATCACCCAATCTGCACGCAGCAGAACACATCCACTCCCACAGAGGGTGATGACTGCAGATTGGGTGCTGGCCGCAGCGGAGGGGCAGCTGCGCGACTCGCGGCTAAGCCGTCAGCGGCGTCGCGGGCGATGCGGGGTCGCCGGCGCCCGAAGCGCCACTCGCGTTCTCAGCGGTATCGCGTCGTCGCAGCGCCGCCACGATACCGAACGCGATGAGGCCCTGGCCGAGCGTGTAGGTGAGCATGACGAGCCCGTTCGTCCAGATCGACGTGCCGGGCACGAAGAGCCGGAACGCGAGGATTGCGTCGGAGAGCAGAAAGAGCGCGCCACCGAGCCCCACGATCGGGCCGCACCGGGTCGCCATCGCGGCGGTGGCGGCGAGCAGCACCCCGTAGGCCATCACTGCCCCCGAGAGCGACTTCGTGTGCGGCAGCAGCAGCGCGATGAGTACGAGGTACGCGACTACGTAGACCAGGCTCCACGCCGGCAGTCGGCGCGCGGCGATGCCGCGACCGCGCCACATCAGCAGCACGTACGCGATGTGGGCGATGCCGAAGCACGCGAGCATCATTGGCAGCTCGTCGCGGAACATCGGGAAGAACCACCGCGCCCCGTCGCCGAGCCACGAAAACACGATGGCAATGACGAGCACCGTGAGCGCGCCCACCGGCACCGGCCGCACACGCAGCCCGGGCACGAAGACGAGCGACGCGACGACGGCGCCGACGAGCAGCGGCATGAGCAGCAGCTTCGTCCACCCCTCGAAGGCGTACTGGCCGAAGCACGCGATGACGTGCACCACGGAGATCACCGCGTACGGTACGAATGGCCACAGGGCACGGGTGCGCTCGGTCATACTCGCATCATAGGGCTCGCGGGGCATCATCGCAGCGCTCGAAATCGTCAGAGGTCTCGTGTCGCTCGCACGCGGCTACGGCTCGATCAAGATGCCGTCGTCATCGCACCAGACCTGCGCGCCTGGCCTGAACGTCACGCCGCCGATCTCGACCGGCACGTCGAACTCACCGGCGCCCGTCTTCGTGGACTTCGCGGGGTTCGACCCGAGCGCCTTCACTCCAAACGGCAGGGTACCGATCGCGACACGGTCACGAATGGCGCCGTTCACGATGAGACCCGCCCAGCCGTTGTCGCAGGCGAGCTCCGCGATCATGTCGCCGACCAGCGCGGTCTCCAGCGATCCGCCACCATCGATCACCAGCACGGCACCCTCACCCGGGCCCGAGAGCACCTCTTTGAGCAGCGCGTTGTCTTGATGGCACTTGACCGTGCGCACGACACCCGTGAAGCCGGTCATACCGCCGATGTTCTGGAACTGCAGCGAGACCGACTCCAGCTCGCTGCCGCGCTCGTCGTATAAGTCTGCGGTGCTGACCTGCGCCATGATGTTGCTCCCCTCTTGCGGCCACCCCTTCCGGTGACCGCGTACCGACGTGGTGGCGGTGTGTGCGTCTGACGTTACCTGCATCCTCAGACATTCGGGTGAGGCGCGGCAATCGGAGGCAATCCGGTGCGAGGTCGTCATCGGTAGGCAACACGTGAAGCGATCCCGAACTGTACAAAAGTACATGTACACATGTACAGTTACTGGCAGACCCGCACCCCACCCCGGATCAGTGTCACGTTCTGCGCCAAATCACCACGGTTTCGCGCAGAAAGTGACACCGATCCGCAAATGCAGCAAGCAAACCCCGACCCCGGAGCACCATGAACGCAGAGACCGCCACGCAGGCCGCACCGCGTCGCCGCGACCCCGAGGGTCGACGCCGGGCGATCCTGGAGGCAGCCACCGCGATCATCGTCGAGCAGGGTCCTGCCGCCCTCACCCACCGCGCCGTCGCCGCGCGCGCGTCGGTGCCGCTCGGGTCGACCACCCAGTACTTCACGTCGATCGACGACCTGCGCGAGTCAGCGCTGCAGGCCCTCGCCGACGAAATTGACGAGGCGCTCGCCCGCCTTGAGCCGCTCGCCGAGCACTTCATCGACGATCCGGGGCCCGTCGTCGACGAGATGCTCCGCTACCTCAGCGACGAGCGCACCGTGCACGCCGACATCGCGCTGATGACCGCCGGCACCACCGACGAACGATTGCGCGCACTCGCGCTGCGCTGGCCGGAGCGCCTCATCGAGATTCTCGGGCCGTGCGTCGGCGAAGAGCGCGCCATTGCGATCGCGGTCTTCCTCGACGGGGCAACGATGCACGCTGGCCTCACCCGGGCCCCGCTCAGCCGCGATCAGATCATGCGCACACTGACGGCGCTCGCGACGATGCCGGTTCCCGACCCCGCGACGTAGTGGGGCTCGGCCGCACCGCGGCCGGCCCGATCCTGCACCACACCTCCCACCCCGGAACACAGCGACCCTGGAAAGGCCGTGACCATGTCCGATCTGCACACCAACCATACCCCGACCCCGCGCAACGAGCAGTCGAGCAGCACGCACGCAGCGAGCGCCGAAGCACCCCGCGCCCCGCTCAGCAAGCGCCGCCGCTGGGCCGCGCTCAGCGTGCTCACCGCGAGCCTGCTCGTGATCACGATGGATATGACCATCTTGAACATCGCGCTGCCCGAAATGGCGGCCGAGCTGCACCCGACGTCGTCGCAGCAGCTCTGGATCATCGACGTGTACTCCCTCGTGCTCGCCGGCCTGCTGGTCTCGTTCGCGGCGATCGCCGACCGTTGGGGCCGCAAGCGCATGCTGCTGCTTGGTTATACGATCTTCGGCGCCTCGTCGCTGCTGGTGCTGTTCGCGACGAACGCGGAGTCGGTCATCGCCATTCGCGCCATCTTGGGCATCGGCGGCGCGATGATCATGCCGATTACGCTGTCGCTGATTCGCGTCATTTTCACGAGCGCCCGTGAGCGCGCCACCGCCCTCGCGATCTGGGCTGCGGTGTCGGGCCTCGGCGCCGCGTTCGGGCCGCTCATCGGCGGCGTGCTGCTCGAGCACTTCTCGTGGCACGCGGCGTTCCTGGTGAACGTGCCGCTGATGGCGATCGGTGTGATCGCGGGCATCCTGATCCTCCCCGAGTCGCGCGTCGCGCACCCGGGCCGCTGGGACTTCATTGCGGCCGCGCTGTCGCTCGTCGGCATGACGCTGCTCGTGTGGGCGATCAAGACGTTCGGCAAGGAGGCGAGCGTGCTCGTTCCCGAGGCGATCGTCGCGTTCGTCGCCGGCGCCGGGCTGCTCGTGTGGTTCGTGCTGCGCTGCCTGCGCAGCGACGCCCCACTGCTCGACCTGGGCTTGTTCCGCAACCGCGTGTTCTCGGCCGGCACGATCGCCGCACTCGGCTCGACGTTCGCTATGATGGCCGCGCTGCTGCTCATCGCGCAGTGGCTGCAGCTCGTCGACGGCGCCTCGCCGGTCGAGGCCGGCGTGCGCCTCTTCCCGATCGCGATCACGGGCGCGCTGGCATCGCTCGCGGCCCCGGCTGTTGCACGCCGCATCGGCGCGCGAGCCGTGCTCTCGGGCGGGCTCGGGCTCGCTGGGCTCGGCATGTTGCTCATCGGCGTGCAACCCGGCACGCTCTCACTGCTCACGGTGATCATCGGCCTGTGCCTCGTGGGCGCGGGCACCGGATCCCTCGCCATCGCCTCCGCAATGATCATGCACGGATCACCCGAAGAGAAGGCGGGCAACGCCGGCGCAATCGAGGAGACCTCGTACGAGCTCGGCGCCGTGCTCGGCGTGGCGATCCTCGGCAGCATCTCAGCGCTGCTCTACCGCACCGAGTTCATGGGCGCGAGCGTGCTCACGGGCATCGACCGCACTCTCGCCACGCAGGCCGAGGAGTCGCTCGGGGCCGCGGTCTCGATCGCGGCCGAGCTCAACCTCCCCGAGCTGGGCCAGCAGGCGGGCGTCGCGTTCACACACGCGATGCAGTCGACCGGGATCGCCGGAGGCATCATCATGTTCGCCGTCGCCGTGGCCGTGTTCGTGACGACGCCCAAGGGCACCGACGTCTCGGAGGCCTCGCACTAGGCGCGCTGGCCCCGAGCTGCCCCCGAGCCCGCGCCCAACGCGCGAGAACTTAATGGCAGTTTGGTGCGCTAAAACCACTAATAGCGCACCAAACTGCCATCAAACCTTCTAGCGCGGGTTCCGAAGCCACCCCGAGTGCAGAGCACCAGCACCTGATGACCCGTGTGATGCACTAAAACCCCGTTTAGCGCACCACACGGGTCATCAAATTCGCACGCGACCGCAGCCCTTCAACGGCCTCGCACGGAGCACTGCGCGCGAAGGCTGAGCGAACGGGGTGCGGCGATCCGGCACCCGGGTGACCCTGAGCCGACCCCTCGCCGCACCCCGAACGACCCTGACCTCGGTACTGCGCGAAGCGGTACCGGGGTCTCATGCGGTTGATACCTCGGGCCGACGCGGTGACCGGGGGTGCGAACGTACCTTGGAATCATCGCGGACGAACAGCCGGTTCGCCCCGCATCGAGAGGAGCACACCATGAGCGCCACCCTGACCCCCGACGTCACCGAGACCACCGCACACACCACCGTCGCCCCCGACACGGCGCCGGTGCCCGCGAGCAACGCCGCATCGACCGGCTCAGTGCCGTTCCCGAACGGGCCGGTCGCCAACGACCACTCGCGCGCCTTCACGATCACCAGCTTCGTGCTCGGCATCGCGTCGGTCGCGAGCGGCTGGACCTTCTTTGCCCCCATCACCGGACTCATCTTCGGCATCCTCGCCCTGCGCCGCGGCACGCAAGACCGCGCCCTCGCACTCTGGGGTGTCTGGTTGAACGCGGCGATGCTCGCCATCTGGGCCGTCATCGCCCTCGCCGGAGCCGCAGTCTTCGGCTTCGCCGCACTCGCGCATCTCGCCGCGGTCTAACCCGCCCACGGCTGCCGGATCACCGCGCGTGCGTCACCTCGACCGCGTCAGGTCGCCTGGGTCGATACACCCAGGTGACCATGACGACCGAGATGATCATGAGCAGCAGCCACGAGATGATCTTCTGCCCCGACACGAACTCCCACCCCTCGGCCTGGTTCGGGTAGAGCCAGGCGCCCGAGAGGGTGGCGATGTTCTCGGCGATCCAGATGAACACGGCCACCCCGAGAAACACGGGCAGCAGCGGCACCTTGAGCGTCGCGCGCCAGATTCGGAAGTGCATCATCGTCGGGAACCACAGCAGCACGACGGCGGCGAGCAGGATCCACCGCACGTCGAACACATAATGGTGCGTGAAGAAGTTCGCGTAGATCGCCACCGCCACTACGGTGGTCGCCCAGATTGGCGGATACCGCGTGAACCGCAGGTCATGCAGCCGGTAGATACGCACCATGTACGACCCGACCGCGGCGTACATGAACCCGCTGAACAGCGGCACCGCGCCCAGACGCAGCACTCCGTCGGCCGCGTACGCCCACGAGCCCACGTCGGTCTTGAACAGCTCCATCACGGTGCCCGTGATGTGGAACAGCACGATCACCCAGAGCTCGCGCCCGCTCTCGAGCTTGCCGACGAGCATTCCGACCTGGATCGCCACCGCCGCGATCGTCATCGCGTCATTGCGGGCGAGCACCGCATCGTCGGGGTACCACAGCCGGACCGCGACGATCACGACGAGCATGAGCGCCCCGAAGACGCAGGCCCACGCCTGCTTCAACAGGAAGACGGCGACCTCGATGAGCACCGCGCGCACCCCACTGGCCGGCTTCCCCGCGAGCAGGCGATGGGCGGTGCGGTCGATGACTCGCTCGAGCGGCGTGAGCTGGCGGGTCGAGGTCTCAGCGAGGGTGAGGTCAGTGGGGCTGTTGTCTCTGGACATGTTCTTCCTGGCGCCGCGCTCCCCGGGGCTCTTCTCCCCGGCTCCGCTCTCCCCAGCTCCGCTCTTGCTGAGCCGGTGGCCCCGAGACCCACGGTCCCCGGGCGTCTCTGGTCGCTCGCCGGCACTCCCGGACTGCTCCGCGCGCTCGCGAGGCTCCCCCGCCTCCCCCGGCGTTGACGCAGCATCTCCCATGCAGAGAGGCTAGCGTGCACCGGCTGGGTGATCCTGCACTGGCTGCCTGGCTGCTTGGCTGCGTGCCGCGCCCTGCGCCCTGCGCCCCCTCCCAACTCCCGACTCCCAACCCCTTCGCGAGCGCACCACTTTCTCCCGAGTGCACCAGCCACAAAGGGGTGCACTTGCGCACAAGTGGTGCATTCGCGGCCGGGAACCCATTGCAGGGGCGAGGGTCACCACCGCGTGCACTGTCCAAGTACTCCTCGCAAGGGGCCCCGCCACCTCGCACCTCGCCCCCCTCGCGACCATGCCCCCGCCCTCCCGCGAGCGCACCACTTTCTCCCGAGTGCACCAGGCACGAAAGGGTACGCTCGCGTAAAAGTGGTGCACTCGCGGTGGAAACCAGCCACCCGGCCACCCAGCGACCTCGCCAAGCAACCACCCGCCCCACACACGGAAGCGGGGCCCGGGATCCTCAGATCCCGAGCCCCGCTCGCACCTCACTCGCCCTACGGGCGCGGGCGCCGCTCGCGAATGCGCATGTTGATCACGATGGGGCTGCCCTCGAAGCCGTAGCGTTCGCGCAGGCGTCGCTGAATGAAGCGGCGGTACTGCGGGTCGAGGAAGCCCGACGTGAAGAGCACGAATGTCGGCGGGCGGTTCTGCACCTGGGTGCCGAACAGGATGCGCGGCTGCTTGCCGCTGCGCAGCGGGTGCGGGTGCTCCTGCACGAGCTCGGCGACGAACGCGTTGAACTTGCCGGTCGGCACGCGCGTATCCCACGATTCGAGGGCCTGCTCGAGCGCGGGCACGAGCTTCTCGAGGTGGCGGCCAGTGCGCGCCGAGATGTTGACGCGGGGCGCCCAGTCGACGTGCGCCAGGTCGGTCTCGATCTCGCGTTCGAGGTAGCGGCGACGGTCGTCGTCGAGCATGTCCCACTTGTTGAAGGCGAGCACGAGCGCGCACCCCGACTCGAGAACGAGATCGATGATGCGCAGATCCTGATCCGAGATCTCCTGCGTCACGTCGATGAGCACGACGGCGACCTCGGCCTTTTCGAGTGCCGCGGCGGTGCGCAGCGAGGCGTAGAAGTCGGCGCCCTTCTGCAGGTGCACGCGACGGCGAATGCCGGCGGTGTCGACGAAGGTCCAGACGCGGCCCGCGATCTCGACCTGCTCGTCGACCGGGTCGCGCGTGGTGCCGGCGATGTCGCTCACGACGGCGCGTTCTTCACCGGCGGCCTTGTTGAGCAGGCTCGACTTGCCCACGTTGGGGCGGCCGAGCAGGGCGACGCGGCGGGGGCCGAGCAGCTTGGGCTGCGCGACGGCGGATTCGTCGGGCAGCGCGGCGATGACTTTGTCGAGCAGGTCGGCGACGCCGCGGCCGTGCAGCGCCGAGATGGCGTGCGGTTCGCCGAGGCCGAGCGACCAGAGTTGCGCGGCTTCGCCCTCGAGCACGGCGTCGTCGACCTTGTTGGCGATCAAGAAGACGGGCTTGTCGGTGCGGCGCAGCAGCTGCACGACGCGCTCGTCGGTCGCGGTCGGGCCGACGCGAGAGTCGACGACGAACAGCACGACGTCGCAGAGCTCGATGGCGACCTCGGCCTGCAGCGCGACCGAGGCGTCGATGCCCTTGGCGTCGGGCTCCCAGCCGCCGGTGTCGACGAGGCTGAAGCGCGTGCCCGACCACTCGGCCGGGTAGGTGACGCGGTCGCGCGTGACGCCGGGCTTGTCTTGCACCACGGCCTCGCGGCGGCCGAGGATGCGGTTGACGAGCTGCGACTTGCCCACGTTGGGGCGGCCGACGATGGCGACGACGGGCAGCGCCTCGGCGACCGGCTCGCGGAACCCGAGGAACTCGCACTCGTCGCTGATCATCGCGAGGTCGTCGTCTTCGAGGTCGAAGCCGTCGAGGTTCGAGCGCATGGCGCGCAGGCGCTCTTCATCGGTGACCGACGGGTCGAACCCTTCGCCCACGATCACGTCGTCGGCGAAGTCGGCGGCGTTGAAGACGCTCTCGGTTTCGTAGTCTTCAGGGTCGAACTCGGGGGCGGCCGCCACCTGGCTGCCGTCGGGGTTCACCTGCATCACCTCGGGGCCGTCGAATTCGGCTCCGTCGCTGCCGTTCACGGGGGTATCGCCGCTGTCGGCGGCGTGCTTGCCCGCACGCTGAGGGGTCTGCTCGCTCATCATTCGCTCTCTTCTGCGGCACCCTGCGCCGCTCGTACGATATCGACCACAGCCTGCACCGACTGCTCGAAGTCTAGATCGCTCGTATCGACGAGCGTTACCCCCGGGGCCGGGGTGAAGAAGTCCACGACGAGCGCGTCCTTCGCGTCGCGCGCCTCGATCGCGGCAAGCACCTCGGCGTGTGTGAGGCCCGGCAGCTCGCCGGCGCGGCGCTGCGCCCGCACGTCGGCAGACGCGGTCATCAGGATGCGCACGGGCGCATCGGGCGCCACCACGGTCGTGATGTCGCGCCCTTCGATGACGACGCCGGGCAGCCCCGACGCGGCGACGATCTCGCGGAACATCGCGTTGAGCCGCTCGCGCACCTCCGGATGCTTCGACACCCGGCTGACGAGCCCGCTCACGGCGTGCTCGCGAATCGCGTCGGTCAGCGCGTACGTGCGAGAGGTCTCGCCATCGTTCCAGACGACGGTGACCTGCTGCGGCCCGCGCAGCGTGATCGAGTAGTTCCAATCGCGCAGGATCGCCGCGACGGCATCGGCATCATCGAGATCGGCACCGAGCTCGGTCGCCATCCACGCGAGCGCGCGGTACGCGGCGCCCGTGTCGAGAATGCCGAAGTCGAGTCGCTCGGCTGCCGCGCGCGAGACGCTCGATTTGCCGCTGCCGGCCGGCCCGTCGATTGCGACGAGCAACGGTGCGATCGAGATCGAGGTCGCGGTTGCGGGGTCGCTCGATGCCGCGTTCTGCAGTGCAGCAACAGTCACAGCGTTCTCCATCCGCGTTCCGCGAGATCAGCGAGGGCTCGTTCGGCGACCTCTGGCAGCACAGCGATCTCGGCGAATCCGATCTGGGCGCCCGGCGAGTGCTCAAGACGCAAGTCTTCCATATTAATACCGAGTTCTCCGAGTTCGGTGAGCAGCTTCGCGAGCTGGCCCGGAGAATCGTCGATGAGCACCGTGATCGAGGTGAATCGCTCGGACGATCCGTGCTTGCCCGGAATACGCGAGACCCCGTTGTTGCCGGCCGAGAGCAGGTCGGCGATGCGGCGCCGCGCCCCGGTCTGGGCGGGATCGCGCAGCGCATCAGCGAACGCGGCCACATCGGCGGCGAACGCGTCGAGCAGCTCGACAACGGGTGCACTGTTGGCGCCCAGGATCTGCACCCACAGCTCAGGGTCGCTCGACGCGACGCGCGTGGTGTCGCGCAGTCCGGCACCAGCGAGCCCGATCGCCTGCTCCTGGGCCGGCACGAGGCGCGCGGCCAACAGGCTCGACACCACCTGGGGCAGGTGCGAGACCAGCCCAACGGCGCGGTCGTGCTCGGCAGGGGTCATCTCGAGCAGCACACCGCCGAGATCGAGGGCGACTGCCTCGACGACCGACAGCACCTCGGCCGAGGTCTCGCCGTCGCGGCAGATCACCCAGGGGCGTGCGACGAACAGGTCGGCCCGGGCCATGATGGCCCCACCGCGCTCGCGGCCCGCCATCGGGTGCGAGCCGACGTAGTTGGCGAGGTCGATGCCGCGACGGGTCAGTTCTTCGAAGGGCGCCAGCTTCACACTCGCGACATCGGTGACGACCGCACCGGGGTAGGTGCGCAGTGCGCGCTCCACCACGTCGGCGGTCACGTCGGGCGGGGTCGCCACGATCACGAGTGCGGGCGCCGCATCGTCGGCGGTGCGCAGTCGGCCGGCGCCGTAGTCGGCGGCGAGCGCGACCGTGGTCGGCGACAGGTCTTCGAGCGTCACGTCGACGCCGCGCTCACGGAGGCCGAGCCCGACGCTCGCCCCGAGCAGCCCGGCACCGATGATGTGCACCGTGCCCCGGGTGCGGGCCGCGAGCGGCGCACGCTCCCCCGGCGCACGCAAATGCGCACCGGCTGCGGCAGCCTGAGGCGCGGGATCACCCGGCCCCGCCACGCTCCCCGTCGCCTGTGGTTCCGCGCTCATCGTCCACCCTGCTTCCGGCCACCGCGCGGCCCGTTCGAGCCACCGCGCTGCTGTCCCTGGCTGCCACCGCGCTGCGGGGCTCGACCGTTGTTCTGCTGCTTGGGCCCGCCCGAACCGCCGCGCCCACTGAAACCGTCGAAGCCACCGGAGCCGCCGTTGCCGTCACTCGAACGCCCGCGACCGCCTGCGCGATCCGCGCCACTCGCGCCACGCGCCCCGTCACCCTTCGGGCCGCCGCGCCCATGCGGGTTGCCGCGCGCCGCCGTGCCGCGCATGCCGCGCGCGCCGGCGCCGTCGCCCGGTCGACCCGCGGTCACCTCGCGACGCTTCTTCGCGGGCTTGCCGGCGTCGGACGAGGCACCGCCCGCGCGGCCGCGGGTGTCGGCGCTCTGCGATCCGGCACCGCCCTCAGCACTGTCGCCCGAAGCACCGCCGTCGGCAACCGCCGAGAGCAGCGCCCCGCGTTCGGCCGGCGCCAGCTCGCGCAGCTCGCCCGAGCGCAGCGTTCCAAGGTGCAGCGGCCCGAATTGGCGACGCACGAGCTCGACGACCGGATGCCCGACCTCGGCGAGCATGCGGCGCACGATGCGGTTGCGCCCCGAGTGCAGCGTCAGTTCGACCAGCGAGTGCGCGGTGCCCGTGCCGTTCGGCAGCAGCTTCGCACGATCGGCGTGCATCCGCCCGTCTTTGAGTTCGACCCCGTCTTTGAGTTGCTGGATCACCGCAGCCGTCACCCGCCCACGCACCTTCGCGATGTAGGTCTTCTGCACCCCGAAGCTGGGGTGCGCGAGGCGGTGCGCGAGATCGCCGTCGTTCGTGAGAATGAGCAGGCCGCTCGTGTCTTCGTCGAGGCGACCCACGTTGTAGAGGCGGTCTTCGACCTGATCGGCGAACTCGCGCAGGTCGGGGCGGCCGTTCTCGTCGCTCATGGTCGAGACGACGCCGGTGGGCTTGTTGAGCACGAAGTAGCGCTTCGAGACGTCGAGCTGCACGACGACGCCGTCGACGCGCACTTCATCGGTATCCGGATCGACGCGCGAGCCCAGCTCGCGCTCCTCCACGCCGTTCACGGTGACGCGACCGCTCGTGATCAGCGTCTCGCAGGCACGGCGCGAGGCGACCCCCGCGTGCGCGAGCGCCTTCTGCAGGCGAACGCGGCCATCATCGTCGTGCGCCGAGTCGCCGCCCTCGCCACCAGCAGCACCCGAACCGGCACCGGTGATGGGCCGATCCCACCCGAACTCCGCGAGGTCGACTTCGATGTTCTCGCCGTCGACGGAGAATGATCCGCCGAGGCCCTCCGAGCGCGTCATTCGTCGAATCCTTCCGTGGGCTCATCGAGGAGCGGTGAAATGGGCGGCAACTCCGAGATGTCGCCGATGCCGAGGTACCCCAGCAGCGCGTCAGAGGTGCCGTAGAGAATTGCGCCGGTCTCGCCGTCTTGACCGACCTCGGTCACGAGGCCGCGGCCGAGCAGCGTGCGCACGACCGAGTCGACGTTCACCGCACGAATCGACGCGATCGCGCCGCGCGAGATCGGCTGACGGTAGGCGATCACCGAGAGCGTTTCGAGTGCCGCCTGCGAGAGGCGCGACGGCGACTGCTGCTGCACGAAATCGGCGACGACGGGGTCGAGGCTCTCGCGCACGTAGAAGCGGTATCCGCCCGCGACCTCGCGGAGCTCGAACCCGCGGGGCGATCCGGCACCCGCGCCATCGCCTGCTGCGACCGCCCCGCCCGCAGCACCAGACCCCACCGCGTCACCGTTGAACTCGGCAACGAGCGCCGACAAGGCCGCCCGCACCTCGCGCACGGGCCGGTCAGTGGCAGTCGCCAGGGCGACCGCGCTGAGCGGTTCGTCGGCGACGATGAGCAGCGCCTCGAGCTGCTGCGATAGCGAGTGCGCGGCGCGGGCGCGCTCGAGCTCGGGGTTCGCGCCCGGCTCGGCCGTCTGCTCAAGTGTCGCCTCAGTCATAATCGTTCCCTAACGTAGCAAGTTCGTCGTCTGACCAGCTCTCGCCGACCCACTGCACGTGCAGCTCTCCGAGCGGCTCGGCCTGCTCAAATGTCACTGCGGCCCGGCGATACAGCTCCAGAATGGCGAGGAAGCGCGCCACCACCACACCCCGCTCGGGCTCTCCCGCGATGAGTTCCCGGAAGCTGCGCACGCCGCCGGTGCGCAACAGGGCGACGACGACCGCCGCCTGCTCGCGAATCGACACGAGTGGCGCGTGCAGGTGGTCGAGCCCGACCGTCGGAATCTCGCGCGGCGCGAACGCCAGCGTCGCGAGCGCCGCGAAGTCGGCGGCGTTCAGCGTCCAGACGAGCTCGGGCCCGCGGTCGCGGTACTTCGCGTCGAGCGGCACGAGACGCGCGTGCCGCGCCCCCTCGGCCTCGAGCCGATCGCGGAACCAGGCACTCGCCTGTTTGAACGCCCGGTACTGCAGCAGACGCGCGAAGAGTAGGTCGCGCGCCTCGAGCAGCGCGATGTCTTCGGCGTCGACCGCCTCGCCCTGCGGCAGCAGGCTCGCGATCTTCAGGTCGAGCAGGGTTGCGGCGACGACCAAGAATTCCGAGGCACGGTCGAGATGCTCAACGCCCTCGCCCTCGATCGTTGCCAGGTAGGCGATGAACTCGTCGGTCACGAGGCTCAACGACACCTCGGTGATGTCGAGCTCGTGCTTGCCGATGAGGTTCAGCAGGAGGTCGAAGGGCCCGTCGAAGATTTCGAGGCTGACGCGGAAGCCGGCGGGCGCGGTCTCGGTCGTTTCCGCGGTCGCCGGTGCAGTTGCTGACGCAGATGCCGGATCGGCCGCTCCCCCTGCAGGCGCGGCCGCATTCGCCGCGGGCACCGGATCCGTACCTGCCGCAGCGGCGCCCGGATCGGTGCTCACCACCATGGCGCTAGGCGACGACGCCGCGCTGCACGAGCTCGCGGGCCAGCTTGAGATACGCCTCGGATGCGGCGTTGGAGGGGGCGTAGTCGAGAATCGGCTTCGCGGCGATCTGCGCGTCGGGCAGCTTCACCGTGCGGCCGATGACCGTGTCGAAGACCTTGTCATCGAAGGTGTCGACGACGCGCTCGAGCACCTCTCGCGCGTGCAGCGTGCGGGCGTCGTACATGGTCGCGAGAATGCCGTCGAGCTCGAGCGCGGGGTTCAGGCGATCGCGCACCTTGTCGACGGTCTCGACGAGCAGCGCGACGCCGCGGAGCGCGAAGTACTCGCAGGCGAGCGGAATGAGCACGCCGTGGCTCGCCGTCAGCGCATTGACCGTGAGCAGCCCGAGCGAGGGCTGGCAGTCGATCAGAATGACGTCGTAGTCGCCGGCGACCTTGCGCAGCACGCCGGCGAGAATCTGCTCGCGCGCCACCTCAGTCACGAGGTGCACCTCTGCGGCAGACAGGTCGATGTTGGCCGGGATCACGTCGAGCCCCGCCGTCTCGGTGTGCTGGATCGCCTCACGCGGATCCTTCACCTTGCCGAGCATGAGGTCGTAGATCGTGGGCACGTCGTGCGCCTGGACACCGAGGCCGGCCGAGAGCGCACCCTGCGGATCGAAGTCGACGGCGAGCACGCGGCGACCGTAGCGCGCGAGCGCGGCGGCCAGGTTGATGGTGCTCGTCGTCTTGCCGACGCCACCCTTCTGGTTGCACATCGCGATGATGCGCGCGGGGCCGTGGCGGTCGAGCTTTTTCGGCGCCGGAATGATGCGATCGGGTCGCCCGGTGGGCCCAAGTTCGACCTGCTTCGCCATACCCGGCCTCCTCCCGCTCGCTGACATTCCATCCTAGCCTGGAGCGGCCGTCGCTAGGATCGGGGAACGTGACCGAAACCGACGCACCCACGCTCTCGAAGCTCACCGACCGGGTGGGGCACGCCGCCGCCGCTCGCGGCATCGACCTCGATGCGCCGCAGCGCGAGCTGCTCGCCGAGATCGCGGAGCTCGCCGAGCACTGGGCCGATCCCGCAGCGCCCGTCGGCGCCTTCGTGCACGGGCCCGCCGGTCGCGGCAAGACCTGGCTCACGAGCGAGATCTTCACCGCCGTCGACGTGCCCGAGGCCGCCAAGCGCCGCGTGCACTTCCACACCTTCTTCCAGGAGCTGCAGCGCCGCTTCGGCGCGCAGATGACCGCGCGCGAGGCGATCGATGACACGGTCGCCGAACTGCTTGACGGCGCCGAACTGTTCTTCTTCGACGAGCTGCACGTGCACGATCCGGGCGGGGCGAGCCTGCTCAACCGGCTCATCGCGGAGCTCGTCGAGCGCCGCATCCCCACGCTCTTCACCTCGAACTACGTCCCCGAGGGGCTGCTCGCGAACCCGGTGTTCCACCACGTCGTCGAGCCGAGCGTGCGCCTCATCCGCGAGCACTTCGCGGTGCGCACCCTCGACGGCGGCACCGACTATCGCACGGCGGGCTCCGCTGCGGGCGATGCGCGGCCCGCGACCGGGTTCGCATCGGGGCGCTGGATCGCGGTGCCCACCGGCACTCCGGCGGCGAGCGCCGTCAGCGCCGCCCAGCTCACCCCGCCGACCGCCGCCGAGGCCACGCAGGTGCTCGATGGGCACCGCGCCCTGCGCGCGCTCGCGGTGCGCCCGATCGACTCCGCGGCTTCTCCCTCCTCCTCGGAGATCTGGTTCGCCTTCGACGATCTGCTCGAGGCGTCGTCGATCGCCGAAGACTTCCTCGACCTCGCCGCGCAGCACGATCGCTGGGTGCTCGTCGACGTGCCGCCGCTGTCGCGCGCGAGCCGGGAGGCACGTCAGCGGTTCGTCGCGCTGCTCGACGTGCTCGTGCACGCCGACCTGCCGCTGACGGTGTTCGCGAGTACCGACCGGGCCGGGCTCGTCGATATCGCCGACCCGCCGGCCGACCTCTTCCGCACCGTCAGCCGCCTCGCGCTGCTGGGCGAATGACACCCGTCGCGCACACCGAGACCCCCCTCGGGGCGCACCTCGCGTGGCGCGCATATCCCGTCGACGAGTCGAATGACACGCACGCGCCGGATCGCCAAGCGATCGCCCACGAACTCCTCGCGGGCCTGCTCCACGAGCTGCACCACGGCATCGCGCCCGAGGCATTCGTGTTCGTGCGCCGGTGCCCGTCGTGCGGCAGCACCGCGCACGGCATGCCGAGCGCCCGCCTCGTCGGCGAGCACAGCTCGCCCGCCCAGGCGCTCCCCCGCATCGGCATCAGCTACGCCGCAGGCCTCGTCGCGGTCGGCGTCGCCCCGCCCGAGGCCATGGCCTTCGCGATCGATGTCGAGCTCGACGACGACCGCACGCGCGCCCGCATTGCGGAAGCGCTCGACCTGCACCCGTCCGACGCCGATACCCGCTCCTGGACCCGCCTCGAAGCCATCGCGAAGGCCTCGGGCGCGGGGCTGGGCACGTCGCTGCGCGAGCCAGTAGTCGAGACTCGCACCGAAGGCACCTGGCACACCACCGAGGAGCCCCGACTCGTCGGCGCAGACCTGCCCCTGACGCTCCCGTCCCCCATGCCCCGGGCGATCCTCACCGTCGCCGCACAAACCCCACGCCGCCCAACACGCTGACCGACAAGCGCCCACCCAGGCAGTCGCTGAGCACCGCCCCACACGAGCGGCCGGGCGGACGCGGGCCCGTGCGCCTTCCGGTGTCGCATTTGCGGAAGAGGAGCGTGCGAAGCGGCACGCGACGATTACGCAATGAGCGACGCCGGAGGGCGCACGGGCCCGCGGACGCCCAGCAGACCTACCGATCCGGCAGCGCAGGCAACGCCGCAGCAAACACCCAGGAGTCGAACACCCCGTCGATCGGCACGGGGCTCATCTCTTGCACGAGGGCGATGAAGTCAGGGGTGCGCACGAGGGTGTGGCGTCGTTCGGTGGCCCAGCGCAGCAGTACGGCGCGGAAGAGGTCGTCGCCGAGGGTGCGTCGCAGCGTTTCGAGCACGAGGGCACCGCGTTTGTAGACGCGGTCGTCGAACATGTCGGCGGGGCCGGGATCGGCGAGCACGAGGTGCTGCGGCAGTGCGGCGAGTCGTGCGTGGTGCTGTTCGGCGAGGTCGGCGATGCTCGGCCCGCCTGAGGCTTCTGACCAGATCCATTCGGAGTAGCAGGCGAAGCCTTCGTTGAGCCAGATGTCTTGCCAGCGGGCGAGGCCGACGGAGTTGCCGAACCACTGGTGGGCGAGTTCATGCGCGATGAGGCGTTGCTCGCTGGGGGCTTCGTGGTTGCGGCCGAATGTCGCCATGCCTTGCGCTTCGAGGGGAATCTCGAGTTCTTCTTCGGTGACGACGATGGTGAGGTCTTCTTGCGGGTACGGCCCGAACCATTCTTCGAAGATGTCGATGATGCGCGGCACGGGTGCGAAGGCGCGCTGCACGGCGCGTGATCGTCCGGGTGGTGCGATGAGTCGGGCGCGGTCGCCGAGGCGGTATTCGGCGTATTCGCCGATGTGTGCGGCGAGCAGGTAGGTAGCGGTCGGCACGGTCGTCGAGAATGTGCGCAGAGTTTTGCCGGATCGCCCGGTCACGGTGCCGGGCACACCTGTGATGGCGACGAAGAAGCCGCGATCGGTGGTGAACGAGACGTCGTAGGTGGCGCGGTCGTCGACGCGGTCGTTGCAGGGGAACCACGTGGGTGCGCCGGTTGGCTGGGAGGCGACGAGGGCGCCGTGTTCGAGTTCTTCCCAGCCCAGTTGGCCCCAGCGCGATCGCCGGGGTGCGGGGCGGCCGGCGTACTCGATGTCGAGTTGCAGTTCGGCACCGGGCTCAGCCGGGTCGTCGAGCCGGATCGTCAGCGCGTGCGGCCCCTGCTTCGCCTGCCGCTGGAGTGCGCCGTCGACGCGAACCTTGCTCGCGCTGAGCCCGATGAGGTCGATGCGCAGCTGGTCGGTGGCCTCAAGCACGCGCACCTGCAGGCAGGCGCGGCCTTCGAGCCGGTTCGTGCGCGGGGTGTAGCGCAGGTCGAGGTCGTAGTGCGCGACCGAGTATCTCGGGTCGCCACTGGTGGGAGTGTAGGGGTCGCTCATGCCGGTCTTTCGCAGGTGCATCGTCGACTACTTCGTCGACTGGTAGGCGCGCAGTTTGATGGCGCGCCAGGGTCCGATGGGGTTGCCGCTCCAGCGCGAACCGACGGGCACGCTTTCGCCGCGCATGACGAGCGATGCGGGGCCGACGGTCGCGTGGGCGCCGATGACGGCGGCGGGCAGAATGACGCTGTGCGGCCCGAGGGTCGCGCCCGCGGCGAGTTCGACGGTATCCATGCTCATGATTCGATCATGGAACAGGTGGGTCTGCACGACGCACCCCCGGTTGACGGTGGATCCGTCGCCCAGTGTCACGAGGTCGGGTTCCGGCAGCCAGTACGATTCGCACCACACACCCGCGCCGATCCGCGCTCCGAGCGAGCGCAGCCAGACGGCGAGCGCGGGGGTACCGGCGGCCGCGCGGGCGAACCAGGGCGACGCGAGCATCTCGGTGAACGTGTCGCTCACCTCGGTGCGCCAGACGAAGCTCGACCACAGGGGCGCTTCGCCGGCCCGGATCGGCCCGACGATGATCCACTTGGCCGCGGTCGAGATGCCGGCGGCGACGGCGCCCGCGGCGAGCATGACGAGTCCCGAGAGCAGGATCGTCCAGACCGCTCCGACCGACGTCCAGAGCCACGCAAACGCGAAGAGCACGGTGAGGCCGAGCGCGGTCGTCGCGAAGACGGCGAGAATGCGTCCGAGCTCCCAGAGTGCCCGTGCGATGCGCAGTGCAGCACCCGGGTGGTAGGTGCGACTGTCGTCCCCGTCCTGCGCCAGGCGGCGCAGTCGCACGGGTGGCGAACCGAGCCACGAGGAGCCAGCCTTCGCCTTGCCGGGTGCGACCGAGAGTACGGCGACGAGCGAGTCCTTGGGCACGCGGTGCCCTGGGCCGGCCATCCCCGAGTTGCCGAGGAAGGCGCGCTTGCCGATGCGCACGCGGCCGATCCGCATCCACCCGCGGTGCAACTGGTACGACGCCACCATCGTGTCGTCGGCGAGGAAGGCGCCATCGTCGATGCGCGTCATCTTCGGGAGCAGCAGCACCGTCGACGCCTCGACATTGCGGCCGACGCGGGCGCCGAGCAGGCGCAGCCACACCGGCGTGAAGAGGCTCGAGTAGAGCGGGAAGAGGAAGGTGCGCGCCGCGTCGAGCAGGCGCTCCGTCGTCCAGGTCTGCCAGCCGATACGGCTGTGCACGGGGAAGGTGCCCTCGTCGAGCCCGATCGCGAGCAGCCGTACGAACAGCACGACCGCGCCGGCGTAGACGACACCGGTGACCAGTACAGCCGGGACCAACCAGAGCAGTGCCGCACCGAATGCAGCACCGAGCGACTCCGCGCCGCGCATTCCGGCAGCGATGAGCAGGCCGCCGACGGCGAACGAGACGAACGGCAGCAGGGCGAGCACGATCGACGACCCCGCGTACGCGAAGCGCCACACGGGCTCGCGATGCGGCTGGCCATCGGGCCACTCCTCCGTTCGATTGCCACCGATGCGCACGGCCGGCGATCCTGCCCAGGTCTGCTCCGATTTCACGCGACCGAACACCGCCGAACCGGGCGCGATCTCCGCGCCGTCATCGATTCGGGTGCCCGGCGCAAGCGTGCTGCGCGAGCCGACCGTGACATCGCTGCCGATGCGCACACCGCCGATGCGCAGCAGGTCGCCGTCGATCCAATAGCCGGTGAGGTCGACCTCGGGTTCGATGGCCGAGCGCGCGCCGACCTCGAGCATTCCCGTGATGGGCGGCAGCGTGTGCAAGCTGACATCGCGCGCGATCTGCGCGCCGAGGGCACGGGCGTAGATCGTGATCCAGGGCGCACCCGCGAGCCCAACCGCGTCGATCTGCTGCGCGAACTGCTCCGCAAGCCACAGGCGCATGTGCGTCACGCCGCCGCGCGGGTAATCGCCGGCGCGCACCCCGACGAGCAGCACGCGCGCCACAATCGCCGCGATCGCCATCTTGCCGAACGGCGTCGACAGCACCAGGATGCCGAGGAGCAGCATCCAGATCGGCACGCTCGGCAGCACCTCGAACCCGGTCGTGAGATTCAGGATCGTGCCCGCCGTCAGCAGATACACGAGCCAGCGCAACCCGCTCGCGATGAACAGCGGCACACCGGCCAGCGTCTGCGCCCACTGCGTGCCGCGCGGCGTCGGGGCGGGCTGGTGGAAGCTGCTCGCATCACCCGCGTCATCGACCGCCGCGATCGCCTTCGCCATCGCTGCGAGACGTGGCACATCGTAGATGTCGGCCACGGTGAACTCGGGCACCCGGGTGCGAATGCGCGAGACGAGCTGCGCGGCGGGCAGCGAGCCGCCGCCCAGATCGAAGAAGTCGGCGTCGGCGCCCGGCACGGGCACCCCGAGCACGGCCTGCCACTGCTCCGCCAGCCAGGCCTCGCTCGCGTTCAGCCCCTCGGCCGCCGGAGCGTCGACTCCGGGCAACGGCCACGGCAGCGCCGCGCGGTCGACCTTGCCCGAGGTACGAATGGGGAGTTCGTCGACCACGGCGAGCAACGGCATCACTCCGGCCGCGAGTCGCGCGGCGAGATGCTCACGGGCGAGTGCGCGATCGAGCGGTGCCTCCCCCTCGACGACCAGGTACCCGACGAGCACCGGCACACCGGCGTCGCTCGAGCGCACCGCGGCGGCAGCGGCCGTCACGCCGGGCAAATCCTGCAACGCGTTCTCGACCTCGCCGAGCTCGATGCGTCGACCGCCCACCTTCACCTGGTCATCGGCACGGCCCAAAAACATGAGCCCCGTCGGCTCGTACCGCACCAGGTCGCCCGAACGATAGGCGCGCTCCCAGCCCAGCTCGGGCATCGGCGCGTATTTCTCCGCGTCTTTCGCAGGGTCAAGGTACCGCGCGAGGCCGACGCCGCCGATGATCAGCTCGCCCGACTCCCCCGGCGCCACACGGCGGCCCTCGGCGTCGACGACCGCCAGATCCCAGCCGTCGAGCGGCAGACCGATACTGATCGGCGAGACGCCGTCGAGCGGGCACCCGCAGGCCACCACCGTCGCCTCGGTCGGGCCGTAGGTGTTCCAGACCTCGCGACCGTCTTCCACGAGGCGGGCGGCGAGCTCGGGCGGGCACGCCTCGCCGCCGAAGATCAGCAGGCGCACGTGCTCGATCGCCTCTCGCGGCCACATGGCGGCGAGCGTCGGCACCGTCGACACGACGCTGATGCTCTGCCGCACCAACCACTGCGCCAGGTCTTCACCGGCCCGAACGATCGCCCGCGGAGCCGGCACCAGGCAGGCCCCGTGCCGCCACGCGAGCCACATCTCCTCGCACGAGGCATCGAACGCGACCGACAGGCCCGCAAGCACCCGGTCGCCGGGGCCGAGAGGCTCGCGCTGCAAGAACATGCGCGCCTCGGCATCCGCGAATGCGGCGGCGGATCGGTGGGTTACGGCGACGCCCTTCGGTACGCCCGTCGACCCCGAGGTGAAGATGATCCACGCATCATCATCCGGGGTCGGGTCGACTAGGGGGGGCTGCCTCGGCCTCAATCGCCTCGCTTGTGAGCACCTCGCTCTCGGCTTCGATGACCGCGGGCGCATCAGTTGCCGATGCATCACTCGCGCGCGGCACGAAGCCGTGGTTGCCGACGATGCCCACCACTCGGGCCTCGCCGAATACCAGGCGGGCCCGCTCATCGGTGTCGTCGGCGTCGACCGGCACGTACGCCGCCCCCGCGCGCATGATCGCGAGGATCGCGATGTAAAGATCTTGCGATCCCGAGTCCACACGCACACCGACGCGATCGCCGACCTGCACCCCGGCCGCCCGCAGTTCGTTGGCACGCTCATCGACCGCTGCGACGAGTTCACGGTAGCTCAGCGCACCCGATCCGGCGTCGATCGCCGAGGCCTCGGGGTACGCCGCTGCTGTCGCGCGCAGCACGTCGATGAGTGTGCGTTCGGGGGCGGCGTGCGCACCGCGGGTCAGCGGGATCTGAGGATCTTCGCGCAGTGAGTCGTTCAAGAGGCGGCGTCTTCTCGCAGTCGTTCGGGCGCGACGCGACCGGTCGGGCGCGCGCGGGTGCTGCTTCGAGAATGTCACCCGCACGAGAGCTCGCAGGCCCGTATTGCCGAGATTTCCGCTCGCAGCACCGAGTCTTTCCCTGTTGGCTACCCTGCGTTCACCTGACGGGCGCTGCCAGCGCGCCTCACCCGCACAGTCGCCACCGGCACCCAACACCCACCGGTCCCAGACGGCGTCTACTTCGCGCGCGGGTGCGACAGCAGGTAGTGCTCGCGCAGCGTATCGGCGGTCACCTGCGTGTAGATCTGCGTCGTGGTGACCGAGGCGTGCCCCAGCAGCTCTTGCACGGTGCGCACGTCGGCGCCTCCGGCGAGCAGGTGCGTGGCGAAGGAGTGCCGCAGGGTATGCGGAGACACTTCCTGCGTGATGCCGGCGCGGTCGGCGGCGGCTCGGATCACGAGCCAGGCGCTCTGGCGCGACAATCTCGCCCCGCGCGGGCCAACGAACAGCGCCGGTGTGCCCCGGCCACGCGCGACCATGGTCGGACGGGCGCGCACGAGGTAGGCGGCGAGCGCGCGCCCCGCGTAGCTGCCGTAGGGCACGATGCGCTGCTTCGATCCTTTGCCGGTCACCCGCAGAAACCCGCCGTCGCCAAGCGCGGCTTCGGGTTCGCTTACCGCGTCGGCACGGCCCGGAACCGCCAGCAGATCGTCGACGTCGAGCGCCGTCACCTCGCTCACGCGCGCGCCACTCGCATAGAGCAGTTCGAGCAGGGCACGGTCGCGCAGGTCCACGGGATCGTCACCGCCGACCGCGCCGAGCAGCGCCTCCACCGATTCGAAGGGCAGGGCCTTGGGCAGGCGCTGCGCGCGTTTCGGGGTGCGCAGTCCGCTGCCGGCGTGCTCGGCGAGCAGCCCCTCCTCGAACAGGAAGCGGTGCATTCCGCGCACCGTCGAGAGTCGACGCGTGATCGACGCCGGAGCGAGTGCCGGCACCGGGTGCCCCTCGCTCGGCCGAGGCGGTTCGGCGAGGTCGGCGACGTAGGCCGCGAGGGTGTCGGGGTGCACCTCGGCGAGGTCATCGATGCCGCGCTCCCGCAACCAGCTGCCATAGGCGATGAGGTCGCGGCGATACGCGGCCTGGCTGTTGGCCGACAGCCCGAGTTCGAGCGCGACGTGGCGCAGATAGCGCTCCGCACCCTGCTCCGGGCTCAGCGGCATCAGCGCGAACGTTCTCCGCGCACGGCCGCGCGGCCATTCCACGGGAGTGCGGGATCGCGCAGTGTCGACCACCCGCGCGCCCGTGCGGCCTCTGCGGCGAGCACGGCATTCGCGGTCACCGTGTTCTGCACTCGGCCGTCGAGCACTGCTGCCACGACTTCGTCGAGCGGCACCCATTCCGGGGTGAGCTCGGCTTCTTCTTCCGAGCGCACGTAGTCGTGCGCTATCGGCGTCAAGTCTCGGGCAAGAAAGACGCGCATGGCCTCGGTCGAGCTGCCGGGCGCCAGAAACAGATCGAGCAGCAGATGCCAAGAGTCCGCCTGCAGATCGGCTTCCTCGGCAAGCTCGCGGCGAGCTCCCGTGAGGCCCGATTCACCGGGGACGTCCATGAGCCCTGCGGGGATCTCCCAGAGCCGGTGCCCGGTGGAGTGACGGTATTGCTTGATCAGCAGGACGCGATCGTCGGCGTCGAGTGCGAGCACCGACACGGCGCCGGTGTGATCGAGGTAGTCGCGAGTGAGCTCGGTGTCGCCGAACAGGAAGCGATCTCGTCGCATGTCCCAGACGTGCCCCTCGGCGAGCACCTCGCTCGCGGCGACGACGACGTCGTCGGCACGGGAGTCGGCGAGGAGGCCGCCGCTGCGGCCCGCCTCGCCGACGATGTCCGTGCCGAACGACTCACTCACCGTGCTCGGCGGCTTCCTCGGGCTCGACCTCGAAGAGGCTCGCGGCCTCGCGGCGATCGATTGCGGCACCGACCAGCCCGGCGAAGAGCGGGTGCGGGGTGCCCGGGCGCGAGCGCAGCTCAGGGTGGGCCTGCGTCGCAATGTAGAACGGGTGCACGTCGGTCGGCAGTTCGACGTACTCGACCAGCGCGCCATCGGGGCTGGTGCCCGAGAACGACAGGCCCGATGCCGCGATCTGATCGCGGTAGCGGTTGTTGACCTCGTAGCGGTGACGGTGACGCTCGCTGGCGCTCGGCGCACCGTAGAGCTTCGCGGCCAGCGACCCGTCGGCGAGCGCAGCTTCGTACAAGCCGAGGCGCATCGTGCCGCCCAGGTCGCCGCCGTCGATGATGTCGACCTGCTCGGCCATCGTCGCGATGACCGGAACCGTCGTCTCGGGGTCGAACTCGGTCGACGAGGCACCTTCGAGACCCGTGACGTTGCGGGCGTACTCGATCACCATGCACTGCAAGCCGAGGCACAGGCCGAGGGTCGGAACGTGATTCTCGCGGGCGAATCGCAGTGCGCCGAGCTTGCCTTCGATGCCGCGGATGCCGAAGCCGCCTGGGATGCAGATGCCGTCGACGTCTCCGAGCGCCTCACGCGCACCCTCGGGCGTTTCGCAGTTGTCGGAGGGCACCCAACGAATGTTGACCTTGGTCGAGTGCGCGAACCCACCAGCGCGCAGCGCTTCGGTCACCGAGAGGTAGGCGTCGGGCAGATCGATGTACTTGCCCACGAGCGCCAGTGTGACTTCGCCCTTGGGCTGATGCACGGCGTCGAGCACGGGCTGCCAGCCGGTCCAGTCGACGTCGCTCGAGCGATCCGAAAGCCCGAGGTTCTCGACGATGATGCTGTCGAGCCCCTGCGAGTTCAGCAGCTGGGGCAGGTCGTAGATGCTCGGTACGTCGATCGCGTTGACGACCGCGTTCTCATCGACGTCACACATCAGCGCGATCTTGCGCAGGTTGTCGTCGGTGACCGGGCGATCGCTGCGCAGCACCAGTGCGTCGGGCTGAATACCGATCGAGCGGAGGGCCGCCACGGAGTGCTGGGTGGGCTTGGTCTTCTGCTCGCCCGAAGCCCCCATGAAGGGCACCAGCGAGACATGCACGAAGAACACGTTCTTGCGTCCGAGTTCGTGACGCACCTGGCGCGCCGACTCGAGGAACGGCTGCGACTCGATGTCGCCCACCGTGCCGCCGACCTCGGTGATGATGACGTCGGGGCGCGGGGTCTCCGACGCCTGGAGGCGCATACGGCGCTTGATCTCGTTGGTGATGTGCGGGATCACCTGCACCGTGTCCCCGAGGTACTCGCCGCGACGCTCCTTGGCGATCACCGTCGAGTAGATCTGCCCGGTGGTGACGTTTGCCGCCTCCGAGAGGTTGATGCCGAGGAATCGCTCGTAGTGCCCGATGTCGAGGTCGGTCTCCGACCCGTCGTCGGTGACGAACACCTCGCCGTGCTGGAACGGGTTCATCGTTCCGGGATCCACATTCAAGTAGGGATCCAGCTTCTGCATCACGACGCGCAACCCGCGCGCGGTGAGCAGATTTCCGAGGCTTGCAGCCGTAAGGCCCTTGCCCAGCGATGAAACGACACCTCCGGTGACGAAGATGTGTTTGGTGATTCCGGCCTGGTCCGCGCTCTGCTCTGTTCCCACGGGCTTCAATCCTATCAGTTCAACTCGGACGTGTTCGCTTCGGGCCTATCGCAGCTCTTGCCGCGGCACCCAGACTTGCTTGATGATCATCAGCACCATCGCAGTGACGGGAATGGAGATCAGTGCACCGAGCAGGCCGAGCAAGGTGCCGCCGGCGAGCGCACCGATCACCACGAGCGCGCCCGGAACCGAGACCACCCGATTCATGACGCGCGGGGTCAGCAGATACGACTCGATCTGCATGTAGATGAGGTAGTAGACCGCCGCGATGATCGCGGCGGAGGGTGACTGGAACAGCGCCACGATCGTCACGAGCACCGTCGCCATGACTGAACCGATCAGCGGGATCAACGCGAGGAAGAAGACGCCGACCGCCACCAGGCCCGCGAACGGCACATCGACGATCGTCATCATGACGAAGCCGAGCACGGCGTTCACGAATGCCAGGATCACCATGCCGTTGACGTAGCCGCCGACGGACTTGGTGACCTGCTCGGTGATGTCGATCACCTTGGCCCGGCCGGAGCGCGGCACCAGGGAGTAGAACGCTCGCTTGATCGACTGCAGCGAGGCGAGGAAGTACAGCGTGAGAATGAGCACGATGAGGCCCGCGGTCAGCCCGTTGGCAATGCCGATGCCGGCCTGCCACACCCCACCGGCGACCTGCGCCCAGTTCTCGGGCTTGCTGACGAGATCTTGCCCCATCTGCAGCAGTCCGTCGAAGTCGACGAACTGCCCGAATCGGTCGTTGATGTCGAGGAACCACTGCTGGTGCGTGATGTCGCGGAAGAGCCCCGGTGCGCTGCGCACGAGCAGCGTGATCTGACTCGCGATCATCGGGATGATGATCGCGAGGAGACCGGCGATGACGAGCACGAAGCCGCCGAACACGACGGCGATGCCCAGCGGGCGCTTGAGCCCGCGGCGTTCGAGCGATCGCACGACCGGGTCGAGCCCCAGCGCGACGAAGAGCGCCGCTGCGACGTACATGATGATCGTGGTCAGCTGCTCGATCATGCCGCCGAACAGCATCGCGACGAGCACGCCCAGGGTGATGGTGAACCCGAGCTGGAACGGCCCGCGCACGACGAACTCACGGGTCTGCGCCTTCGCCCGCTCTTCGCGCGCATCGACTGCGGCTTCTCGGGCGTCGCGGTACATCTCTCGCGTGTCGGCGTCCATCTGCTCGATGTCGGCGTGCTTCACATCGGGATGCGAATCGAGATATGCCGCCTTCGTCGCGGCATTGTCGTTGAGGTCGGGCTTTCTCGGCGCCGAGGGCCGCAGACGGCCGAGGAACTTCACCATGTGGGGAGCGTAGCAGTGACCATGGACACCCGGTACCGCCTCACGCGGCGTCGCGCAGTGCGAGCAGTTCGGCGGCGTGTTCGAGCGCGCTCCCGGAGTCGCTAAGCCCCGAGAGCAGTCGCGCCATCTCGGCAAGCCGCGCGTCTCCTTCGAGCCGTTGGCAGCTGCTCTCGGTGAATCCGCCCGCAGAGTCTTTAATGACCTGCAGATGATTCGAAGCGAACGCGGCGACCTGCGCGAGGTGCGTCACCACGATGACCTGCGACGTGCGCGAGAGGCGCGCGAGACGACGCCCGATCTCAATCGCGGCCGCCCCGCCGACGCCGGCATCAACCTCGTCGAAGACGAATGTGGGCACCGGATCGACCGCCGCGACGACGACCTCGAGTGCGAGCATCACGCGCGAGAGCTCACCACCGGAGGCTGTCTTCGCGACCGGGCGAGGTGCCGCTCCGGCATGCGGACTGAGCAGCAGCTGCACCTCGTCGGCTCCAGAGCCACCGAGCGCTGGCAAGGGCGCGACCTGCACGACGAATCGGGCATCCGGCAGCGCCAGCTGGCGCAATTCGGCGCTGACGAGTTCCGAGAGCTGTTCGGCTGCGGCCGTGCGCAGCTCGGTCAGCCGCTCGGCGAGGCTGCGCTCACGGGCCGCCTCGGAGTCGAGACGCGCAGCGAGCTCGTCCACGAGATCACCGTCTCCGTCGAGCTCCGCGAGTCGCTGTGCGGCCGTTTCGGCAGCAGCGATGACGGTGGCCGAATCGTGGCCGTATTGGCGGAAGAGCACGTTCAGCGCGGCCAGGCGCTCGTTCGCTCGCGCGAGTTCTCCGGGGCCTTCCTCATCGAGGTCGCCGGCGTACGCGGCGAGTTCTCGAGCCGCATCGGCGACCTGAAAACTCACTGCGCGCAGCGATTCGAGCACGGCGGCGAGGCGCGGGTCATACTCCGCGACCCGTTCGAGTTCGCGGGCGGCTTCGTCGATCAACCCCGAGGCATCGCGCGCGAGCGGGTCGTCGGATTCGCTCGCCAGAGCCTCGTGGGCGGTCGCGGTTGCGGAGCGCAACGCCTCGACATTGCTGAGCAGCTCGATACGGCCCGACAGCTCGATCTCTTCGCCCGCTTGCGGGTCGACCGCGGCGATCTCATCGAGCTCCGTGCGCAGGCGCACCGCCTCTGCGGCACGCTCCTCACGTGCTTCGGTGAGTTCGTGCACGCGTGCGGAGAGGAGCTGACGCTCTCGATGCGACTCGCGGTACTCCGCCAGCGTCGTCGCAAGCAACTCGCCGCCGAAACGGTCGAGCGTTTCTCGTTGTGCCGACGCTGATTTGAGGCGCAGCTGCTCGGACTGGCCGTGCACCGCGAAGAGCCGGTCAGCCAGTTTGCCGAGGCTGCCGACCGGTGCGCTCGCTCCGCCGATGCCGGCGCGGCTGCGCCCCTCGGCGCTCACCGTGCGGCTGAGCACGAGTTCACCGTCTTCGACTTCTCCGCCGAGCTCGTCGACGAGGTCGATGACCACGGAATCCTGCGTACGCACGATGCCGTGCACGCGGGCCTGAGCGGCACCGGATCGCACGGCGCCGGCGTCGCTGCGCTCACCCATGAGCAGCCCCAGCGCGCTCACCACCATTGTTTTGCCGGCGCCGGTCTCACCGGTGATCGCGGTGAAGCCCGGCCCCAGTGGCACGGTCGAATCGACGATCACGCCCAGGTCTCTGATGCGCAGTTCCTCGATCACGCGATCTCCCCTCCGCGTCGGCTGCCCCGCCACCCCGAGGTCGGCAGGTGGAATTTGCGCACGAGTCGGTCCGAGAACACGCCCCCGGTGAGGCGCCCCAGGCGCACGGAGAGGTCCGAGCGTCGCACCGTGACCATCGATCCTGCTGGCAGCTCGGTGCGACGGCGTCCGTCGCACCACAGCACTCCCGGGCCGATGTTCTCGGGGAGAATGCGTACGCGCAGTTCGGAGTCGGTGCCGGTGACGAGCGGGCGGTCGAAGAGTGCGTGCGCGGCAATGGGCACGAGCAGCATCGCCTGCACCGACGGCCACACGATGGGGCCGCCCGCAGAGAACGCGTACGCCGTCGACCCGGTCGGGGTCGCGAGCACGACGCCGTCGCAGGCAAAGGTCGAGATAGGTTTGCCGTCAACGCCGATCTCGACTTCGAGCATGCGCCGCTGCTTCTCGACGCTGGCTTCGTTGAGCGCCCAGGTCTCAGCGATCACGACGCCGTCGTGGCTGGCTTGCACGTCGACCGTCAAGCGTTCTTCGACGGTGTAGTCGCGACGCAGTACGCGATCGATCGTGGTCGTGAGATCGACGCTCTCCATCTCTGCAAGAAACCCCACGTGCCCGAGGTTGACCCCGATGATGGGGCACTCCGAGCCTCGAAGCAGTTCCGCAGCGCGAAGAATCGTGCCGTCGCCTCCGAGCACGATCGCCGCTTCAAGCTCATCGATCGTGACGTCGTCGCTGAGTCGGCCGATCTGCTCGACTTCGAGATGCGGGGAGAACGCCTCGCGATCCGGCGCATCAAAGACGGGCAGTACTCCTGCTCCGATCAGCGTGGTCACCGCTTCGACCGTCGCCGATACCGCCTCATCGCGGTGCGTGTGCGAGACGATCAAAATACGCCGTTGCTCGGACTGCTGCTGCACGTTCATCGCCCTCCATCCGCTGTCGATTGCGTGCCGGCCGTTTCGACCGCACCCGCATCGGGCTCAACCGTCGCCGCCGCACCGGTGAGTGCAGCGATGCGCGACTCCCATTCTGTCGGAACCGGTGCCGCGGCGCGCTCGAAGTGCGCCAGATACTCCCGGTTGCCCGCCCCGCCTTCGATCGGAGATTCGGCAATGCCACGGGCCGCGAAACCGTATCGCGCCGCGGCATCGAGCACGATGCGAATTGCTTCGGCCCATTGCTCGGGCGAAGTCACCACCCCGTCGCGCACGCGCCCCACTTCGAACTGCGGTTTGATGAGCAGCAGGAGCTCGGCTTCGGGAGCCGCGCACTCCGAGATTGCGGGGAGCACCAGACTCAGCGAAATGAATGAGAGGTCGGCGACCACCAGACTGGGGCGCTCGTCGAGCCCGGTGTCGGCAGCGAGATTTTCAGGGGTGAGATCGCGGGCGTTGCGCCCCTCCACCAGATGCACGCGCGCATCGCCCCGCAACTGCGCGGCGAGTTGATCATGCCCGACGTCGATGGCCTGCACCGCGGTGACCCCACGTTCGAGCAGCACCTGCGTGAACCCGCCGGTGGACGCCCCCAAATCGAGGGCGATACGGCCTGCCGGCTCGACGTCGAATTGCTCGAGTGCGGCGATGAGTTTGTGTGCCGCTCTCCCGACGTAGTGATCGTCACCCGACACTTCGACCCGGGCCCCACGAGGCACGCTCAGCGAAGCCTTCGCAGCGCCGCTGCCATCGACCGTGACACCACCGGCTGCGATCAATTCGGCTGCCCGGCTGCGGGAGCGAGCGAGGCCGAGCTCCGAGAGCACCCGATCAAGACGTTCGGGTGCCGCACTCCACACCGCCTCGCGAGTGTGCTCGGCAGCGCCCGACGATCGGTTGACGTCAGCCTTCACCCCGGTCGCCTCTCTGGAGTTCGGAGAGCAACTCATCGTGCACCTGTTCGAAACCTGCCGCCCGCTGCGCCAGCGGCTGCGACTCGATCACATCGAGACGACTCATCAGCCCGTCCTCAGACACCGCCGGAGTCGCCGGAGCCCCGGCAGAACCCGAGTCGGTGTCAGGAGCGGCTGATTCGTTCATGACTCCAGACTAGCGATGACCGGGGACATCCACCCGCGCTGTCCACAGGCTAAACGCGCCAGTGATCCTCATACAGAATCTCTGGCACTTGCAGCCCGTAGATCGCGAGACCGGAGGCCCAAATCGCCGCGCACCCCGCCCGCAGCAGGTTGATCGGCGAATCGCCTTCGGCGACGACCGAGGCGATGTGTCCGTCCATCCGCACCTTCGCCGTGCCCACCTGCATCGTGCCGTCTTTCAGGCGCTCGGTCGTCGGATAGGGCTCGTGCAACTCGGCCAGCGTCGCGACGATGAACTCCGGGCGCATGTCTTGCGACGCGGCGACGAGCTGCTTTGGGCGATCGACCCCGGTGAGCACATGGAGCGAAGGAATACCGGCCGCCACCGCACCCTTGATGTCGGTGTCGAGACGATCCCCGATCATCAGCGCATTGCGCGTGCCGAATCGCTCGAAAGCGGCCTCGAAGATCGGCGTCTCGGGCTTTCCCGCGAACACAGGAAGCCGTTGCACCGCGGTGTGCACCGCAGAGACCAGGGTGCCGTTGCCCGGGGCCAGACCGCGCTCGACGGGGATGGTCCAGTCCGTATTCGTGGCGATCCAGGGCAGCGGCTCGCGACCCGGCTGCTCGGCAAGCGCGAACGCGGCCTCGGCGAGATGTACCCAGCCCACGTCGGGCGCGAATCCTTGCACCACCGCGGCAGGCGCGTCATCCGCGCTGCGAGTGACTTCGAACCCGGCCTTCGTGAGCTCATCGACGAGCCCGTCTCCACCAATCACCAGCACGCGCGAGCCTGCGGGGACCGTGCGCGCGAGCAGTGCCACGGCCGCCTGCGGAGATGTCACGACGTCCGAGGGCGTGACGCGCAATCCGAGTTCCTGCAGGTGGTGCGCCACCGTCGCGTCGGTGCGCGAGGCATTGTTCGTGACATAGCCCAGTCGCAGGTGCTCACCCGCGCGGTTCAACTCGGAAACCGCGTGCGGGATCGCCTTCGGCCCGCGATAGATCACCCCATCGAGGTCCGCGAGCAGCAGCTCGCGCCCCGCGATCGGGGTGTCGCCGAGGGCTGTGGAGCGTTTGCCGAACAACCCCATCAGTTCTTGCGATCCGCGTCGTCATCCGACTCATCCGCGTCGAGCGCGCCGATGCCGGCCGCGGCGAGCAGTTCGTCGACCTCATCTTCGATCGACATGTCCTCGGGCAGGTGGGCTTCTTCAGCGCGAGCCGCGTCAATCGGCGAGACGCTGGGCTCAGCTTCACCCTCGGCCTCAGCCTCGGCCTCGACTGCTTCACTCGCGGCACTGGGCTCAGCTCCAGCGGTCGCGTCATCATCGTGGGTGCTGTCTGCGATGTCGTCTGTGGCGTCAGCGGCGAACTCTTCGGGCTCGGACTCGTACACCTCAAATACCTCGAGTTCGTCTTGCGAGCCGTGGTGCGCCTGCAGCGCCCGCGCGGCGTGGTTCGCGTGCTCGAGCCACTTCGCGGCTTCTTCCGAGCGACCCAAGTCTTCGAGCACTGCGGAGTAGGCCGAGAAGAGGTCGGGGCTCCAGGAGAACGCCTTGGTCGGGTTCAGCTCTGGAATCTCGAGCTCGAACAGCGCCTGCTGGGTCTGCCCGAGATCGAGGCGCGCGCCTGACATCGCAATCGCCAGGTGCACTCGCTGGTCGGTGTCGAGCGCCGACGCGTCGACGGCCAGACCGGTCTCGAGCGCCTTATCAGGGCGCCCGAGGCCGCGCTCGCTGTCGACCATGATGGCGACGTGCCCATCGAGACCGCTCAGTCGTCGGTACGTGCGGAGCTCCCGGAGCGCGAGTGCGAAGTCGCCGGTGCGGTACGCCGTGATCGCGAGCGTCTCGCGTGCGACGGGAATGCGCCCCGCACGTCGACTTGCCGAGAGCGCATGCTGGTGCGCCAGCTCGGGATCATCGTCGATCAGGAACGCCACCATTGCGAGGTGGCGCGCGACGCGCTCCTGCACGTCAGCCTGCAACGTCTTCAGTTCATTGCGTGCGGCAGGGTGCAGGTCGCGCGGCTCGACGGTCTCCGGGAGTACCGGATCCTGGTGGTCTGCGCGGACCGGACGGAGCTCGTGCTGGAGGCGCTCCGCCTCGGTAAACACGCGGTCTTTGCCGCCACGGTCGCTTCGGCCGCCGCCACGGGTGCCGCCGCGACCGTAGTCGGCGCGATCATCGCGCTGCGGGCGACGATCATCGCGATCGGAGAACTGACGACGCGGGCGATCGCCATCGCGCTGGGGACGACGATCATCACGGTCACCAAAGTCGCGACGCGGACGGTCATCACGGTTCCCGAAATCACGACGCGGACGATCGCCGTCACGCTGGGGGCGACGATCACCGCGGTCATCGAATGAACGACGCGGACGGTCGTCACGGGCGCCAAAATCGCGGCGCGGACGGTCGCCATCACTCTGCGGACGACGATCATCACGATCGCCAAAGTCACGACGTGGACGATCGTTGCGATCGCCGAAATCGCGACGCGGCCGGTCGTCACGGTTCCCGAAGTCGCGACGCGGACGGTCCCCGTCGCGCTGCGGGCGACGATCGCCTCGGTCGTCGAACGAACGACGCGGGCGGTCGCCATCACGCTGCGGACGACGATCATCACGGTCACCAAAGTCGCGACGCGGACGATCACCGTCACGCCGCGGGCGACGATCATCACGGTCGGAGAACTGACGACGCGGACGATCGTTCCGATCGCCGGAGTCTCGACGCGGGCGGTCGCCATCGCGCTGCGGGCGACGATCATCACGGTCGGAGAAGTCACGGCGCGGACGATCGTTGCGGTCGCCGAAATCACGACGCGGACGGTCGCCATCACGCTGCGGACGACGATCGCCGCGGTCATCGAACGAACGACGCGGACGATCATCACGGTCGCCAAAGTCGCGACGCGGGCGATCGCCATCGCGCTGGGGGCGACGGTCTGAGCCTCCGTCGCGTCGATCGCGGTCGTAGGGCTGGCGGCCTCCACGATCATCGCGGCGCGCGCCTCCCCCACGGGAGTCGTTGCGCTGGTTTCGGGGTCCACGATCCGAGGCTTCGTTCCGATCGGGTCGTTCATTCATGGGGTGCCTCCGAAAATCAGCGCTGTTGAAATGTCGTAAAAAAGCGAAAGGGTCGCACG
>NZ_JHBW01000064.1 GCF_001273845.1 Leucobacter musarum subsp. musarum | reverse complement strand
CCCCCCCCCCCCCCCCCGAATTGGTGTCACTTTGTGCACATCTCTGGCGTGGAATCGGTGGTGAGGCAGCACTTTTTGACACCAATTCCTCATGGGACGAGCAAGGCTAAGCCCGCCTCGCGGCGCCTGCAGAAACTGACACTGATTCGCACGGTGGCGTGCGTGGGGCGCGCGTGATGACCTGCGTCGTCGCGCACACCGCCGCACACCCGCGAATTTCAGATGATACTTAGGCAAGGCTAAGCTGAAAAGGTTGCGCCCTGACGTGCGCGCATCACTCGCCCGAGACCTCTGAAGGAGATCCCGCATGATCAGAACGAAGCGTGCCGCACCTCGGTCGCTCGCGGGGGCGCTTGCCGCCGCCCTCGTCGCCGCAGGCGCCGTGCTCGGCCTCGCCGCACCGGCCACGGCTGTCGGCGCATCACTGACCCCGACGGCCACGGTCGTGCCGAACACCGAAGTTGCGGTCGCCGTCACCGGCGCCGGCTACGCAGACGCCCCGATCTACCCGGGCCAGCCGAGCCGCAGCGTCTACGTCGGGTTCGTCGAGGCCGGCAGCTTTGACGCCGACCAGTCGACGACCCCCGCAGCCTCGCTCACGGTGTCGCCCGAGGGCACGATCAGCGGCAGTCTCACCGTCGCAGCCACAGCGCTCGACCGCGCAAAGTCGTACGAGGTCATCGCTTGGCCGACGCGCTCCTTCCCCACTGCCGAGAACCTCATGGCACGCGCCGCGGTTGACATCGATTGGTCGGGTCTGTTCCCGAGCGACGGCGAGGGCGGCGAGAGCCCGCTCCCGGCACCGACCTTGACGGTAACCCCGAATACTGATGTCGATCCTGCCGGCGCCACGCTCACCGTCGAGGGCCACAACTATCACCCGAGCGAGACCGGCTCAGGCTTCGCGCTGCGATTCGGGTGGATCGCCGAGACCTGGAAGCCCACGGACGGCGCGACGAACTCCGCGCGCCCCTCGGTCGTCTTCACGACGGTGTCGAGCAAGCCCGACAACGACGCGAATGTGCAGTGGTCCGAGAACGCCGACGGCACCGTCGACTTCACCTGGAACGTCGAGGTGAGCCAGGCCGTCGCCGACGCCAAGCGCCCGGGCGACGCCTACCAGCTCGGCGTATTCACGTTCGGTAATCTTGCGACACAGGGGCTGCAGCCCGACAACGAGCTCTTCGTGCCGGTCACCTGGAAGGTCGCATCCGAGCCGCAGCCCGAGCCGGTCAAGGATCCGAAGATCACCGTCACCCCGAGCACCGACCTCGACCCCGCAGCCGCGCACACGCTCACCGTCTCGGCGACCGGATACACCGGCGACAGCGCGGTGAACGGCGCCTACGTGCTCTTCGGCGAGCAGAGCGTCTGGTCGGGCGTCGGCGCCCTGCCCTCCGAAGGGTGGGTGCAGATGGCCTGGGTGCCGGCCCGTTCGATCACCAACGGCGCGTTCACCACACAGCTTGAGGTGCCCGCGGGATCCCTCGACCCGACCAAGCGCTATCACGTCGCGACCTCGGCGGCCCACGCCCTGTCGATCACCGACCGCTCGCTCGACGCGTTCGCCGAGGTGACCGTCGCGCAGCCGACGACCCCGACCGAGCCCTCCGTCGTGTTCCCCGCTTCGAGCACGGTCGCGCAGGGCGGCACGCTGACATTCTCGGCCACCGGATTCGCGCCGGGCGATGCCGTGACCGCCGTGGCGCACTCCGAGCCGGTCACCATTGGCACCGAGATCGCCGACGCAGACGGGGCCGTATCGTTCGCCTGGGCCGTGCCCGCCGGCTTCGCGACCGGCGAGCACACCGTCGAGTTCAGCGTCAACGGCGAGGTCGTCGCCAGCGCACCGTTCACCGTCACCGCGGCCGCCACCACCGGCGCCGACGGCAGCGAGGGCTCAGCGGGCAGCGCCGGATCCGGCAGCGCCGACGGCGCAGGGACCGCAGATGGCACCGGTACCGCCACCGGCACCGGTACTGCAGCCGGCACCGGCACCGCGGCAGGCGAGTCCGAGAGCGGCGCGGGATCACCCGTGGTCGCCACCGGCACCGGCTCGGCTGGTGCATCCGCGACG
Source organism: Leucobacter musarum subsp. musarum (assembly GCF_001273845.1). GTDB lineage: Bacteria > Actinomycetota > Actinomycetes > Actinomycetales > Microbacteriaceae > Leucobacter > Leucobacter musarum. The sequence goes on along the minus strand of NZ_JHBW01000064.1, from coordinate 198,708 downwards.
GCGACCGCAGCCGCCGGCCAGCTCGCGACCACCGGCGCATCGGCCCCGGCCGCTGCACTGTGGGCGGGCGCAAGCCTGCTGCTCATCGGCGCCGTGGCGGTCTCGCTCGCACGCCGACGCCGCACCGAGGTGTAGCGCGTCGACGCGTGAACGCGGGGGCTGGCTCACTCGATGAGCCAGCCCCCGTACAGGTTCGGCCCAGCCGTTGCAGTCGAGATCTCGTGCCACGCTGCACGCCAGGCATCCCGCGCAAGCGGGGCGCGCCAGTTCGCATCCCGCAGTTCGGCGGGCAGCAGCGGGTCGGGTCGCAGTGCGCGCTCGAAGGCATCGGCGAGTTGCAGCAGGCCACGCGTGCGCTCGGCTTCCGTTCGCGGCCGCGCGACGATCTCGGCGACTTCGCGCTCGAGCTGCGCGTACCCCGCGTTCACCGGCTTTGCCGGCCAGCAGCGTTCGGCGATGCGCTTCGGGTCGTGCTCGCCGCGCACCTGCAACTGCGCGGCGAGGGCGACCACGAGGTGATCCGCCGCATCGGCCGGCAGCAGCCCGCTCAGGTCGTGCGGTGAGCAGTACAACCCGGTCGCGAGTGCGACCGCGCCCGCCTCGGTGAGCCCACGGCGCAGAGCGTCGCGAATGCCCCGCTGCCCCTCGGTCGTGTGCACGGATACCAGGCGCCAGTGGCCGTCCCAGGCAACCGCCCCGCGATCCTGATCGCCAACGAATCGCACGATCGCGGCCTCGGCCGCCAAGCGCGCCGCGCCCGTGTCGGTCAGCGCGATCTCACCCGCTCGCCCCCGGCCCCGCTGCACGATCTCGCCCGCGGCGACCATTCGGCGAATCGCCAATCGCACCGGCTGATCTTCGACGCTCGCGGCCGCCGCGATGTCATAGAGCCCGGCCAGGCTCTGCGCGATACCCGGACGCAGCACCGCCTCGATGATGGTGCGCGGCGCGATCGCAGCCGTTGACCCGCTCACACCGACACCGCCCGACGCAGCGTGGTGAAGCGTTCGAATCCGTAGAGCCACGCCAGCACGCCCATCGACCCGCGATCGGTCGGGGTGAACCCGAGGCGACGATAGAGCCGCTCGGCACCGGGATTCGCGTCGACGACTGAGAGTTGCACCGCGGTGAGCCCGAGTTCACTGGCGAGCTGCGACGCTGCGGCGAGCAGCGCCGACCCCACCCCGCGACCGCGATGTCGGGGCACGACGCAGATGCCGTCGAGCACGAGTCGCTGGTCACTGCCCGATCGGGCGAGCGGGGCGAGTACGGCCCACGCCCGCAGCGCAGCGGCCCGCGGCAAGTGACGGCGCAGCCCCGCCCGGTCGATGCGCAGCGCCCCACGATGCTCGTGCACCCAGCCGCAGACCCCGAGCACTTCTCTGGTGACGCGGTCGCGAGCGACCAGCACCCGATCGGGTTGCAGCGCCTGCGCCACCGTCGAATCGAGACGGTCTCGTGTCGCGAACGCGGCGCGCAACTTGCCGGCGAACGCCTCGGCGTACAGCCCAGCCACGGCTGCTCGCTCCGATTCGTCGAACCCGCGATCAATCGCAATCTCGTGCATGTTCTCGATTCTATCGCATATGCTACGAACGTGAAGAAGCAGAACTTTTGGCGTCGTCCGGCGGTCTGTCTCGGCGTCGCGGCGCTCGTGATCGGCACGGGAGGTGCCGTCGCCCTGGTCGGCAACGACTTCCGATACACCGAAAACGCGGTCACGATTCCGTTGCCCGACGGCGGCTCGCTCGCGGGAGTACTCACCGAGCCGAAGCACGGAGCCCCGCGCGGCCTCGTCGTCATGGTGCACGGCGATGGCCCGGTGACCGCAACTCAAGACGGGCACTACAACCCCTGGTTCGAGGCCGCAGCCGACGCCGGGTTCGCGACCGTGTCGTGGGGCAAGCCGGGCATCGAAGGTTCGAGCGGAAACTGGCTGGCGCAAACAATGTCGGATCGCGCCGACGAAGTGTCGACCGTGATCGACTGGGCGGTGCAGCGCCGCGGTTCGGAGGCCGATCGCATCGTGCTCTGGGGCGCCAGCCAGGCGGGGTGGGTGTTGCCGAAAGTGATGGCGGATCGCACCGACATCGACGGGGTCGTCGCCGTCGGCACGGCGATCAACTGGCTCGACCAGGGGCGCTTCAACCTACTCGCCGAACTCGAGGCCGCGAACGCCACTGAGACGGAGCGCGAAGCTGCGATCGCCACGAGCGACCGCGACCGCGACCTGCTCGCTGCCGATGCCGAGTTCGTGACCTACGCTGCCGAAACCTCCGACGCCGAGCCGATGAGCGCCGAGCGCTGGGGGTTCGTACGTCGCAACTTCGCCGCCGACGCGACCGCCGACCTCAGCCGTGCCGCGCCGAGGCGCATCCCGGTGATGCTCATGGCGGGAACGCACGACCGCAACGTCGATGTCGACGAGACCGCGCGCCTCTATCGAGACCTGCTCGGCGACGCGGTCACGGTGCGGCACTTCGACGCCGTGCACTCGCTCGCCCGCCCCGCGGTCGACGATTCGGAGGCGTGGGGCATCGTTGTCGGCGTGTTCTGGCCGCGCGCACTACTCGCCCCGGGGGTCACGGACGCGTATGCCGAATTCTTGCGGGCGCGATAGGCGGCGCGCACGCGCTGCGCGGCCTCCCCGCCGCCTCCCCGCCGCGCCGCCAGAATCGGTGTCAATTCTTGTCGTGGATTCGCGTCGTCACTGCGCGGCGACGACACAAATTGACACCGATCCGGAGGGGTTCCCGCCGATACCGACGACTGCGACGTCCGAGCTCAGGTCAAGCAACATCCGAGGGCCCGCGACACCAGGTGCTTACTCGGGGGTGCGCACCGAGGCGAATCCGACTTCGCGGCGCAGCGCGAAGCCGAGCCTGAGATACGCCGCGATCGCTCCGGTGTTCTCGGCGGATGCGTGCATGAACGCCCGGTCGCCGCGCTGCTGAATGTGGAAGGCAACGTCTGAGACCAGGCGCGAGGCGAGGCCCTGTCGGCGGTGATCGGCGTCGACCGCGACCGCGCTGATCTCCGTCCACCCCTCGGGGTGCAACCGCTCGCCCGCCATCGCAATCAGCCGCCCGTCGCGCCGAACGCCGATGTAGCGGCCGAGCTCATAGGTGCGCGGTCGAAACGGGCCCGGCTGATTGCGCGCGACGATGTCGAGCATCTCCGCCGCATCATCTGCGCCCAGTTCGATCGCCTCGGGCTCGGGCTGAGGCCGCAGGGCGTCGGTCTGCACGAGCTGCACACCTGCTCCCCGAAAAAGCGTTTGCCAGCCAGCCGGCGGCTCGCCATCGAAATTGCTGAGGCCGAACTCCTGCCCCGGCCCGATGAGCCGCAGCAGCTCCTGCCACACGTCGGGGTCATCCCACGTGCGCACCGCGACGAACGGTGCAACCTCTTCGGGGTACCGACGCACCAGGTCGCCGCCGATCGCGAAACCCTCGTGCGGGCCGGTCAGGGCGTGCCAAGCGGCGTTATCGAGCACGGGCACGTGGGCCAGCTCGTCAGGGAGTTCGGGTGCGATGAGCGCGGGAGATTCTGCCACGGACACACCGTACGCCCACCATGCCGTGAGTGCGATCCACCCCGTCATGCTGCGCAATTTCGCCGCGGCCGGAAGCGCGCCGCCAGAAGCGCAGCGCCGGCCCGTCGCCAGCAGAGCCTCTCTGCACCACACCAGCTAATCGTGCACCTATATCGGTCACTGAGTGCACTATATTGATCACATGGAACGCGACCCAGAGGCACTCTCGCGCGAGATCGGCAATCGCGTGCGGCTACTCCGCGCGCGCCTCGGCTGGCCACTCACTCGGCTCGCCACCGAATCGGGTGTCAGTCGCACCATGCTGCAGGCGATCGAGCAGGGTAGTGCGAATCCCAGCATCGGCGTACTGCTCAAGCTCTCGAACGCTCTCGGTGCCGGGATGCCCGAGCTGCTGGAGCCCGAGCCGCCGAGCGTCAGCGCCGAGGTGACCCGCGCCGGCGACGGCACCGTGTTGTGGCAGGGCCCGCACGGGGGCAGCGGCGTCATCGTCGCGCGCGCTGACCCGCCCGACGTCATGGTGCTGTGGGAGTGGACCCTCGAACCCGGCGAGCGCCACGCGAGCGACCCGCACATCGTCGGTACGCGCGAGTTGCTGCAGGTGCAGGCGGGCACGCTCTGGCTCGAGCACGACGGCGCCGAGTATCGGCTCGACGCGGGCGACTCCCTCATGTTCCACGGCGACGCTCCGCACGCCTACGGCAACCGCGGCGAGCGCGCCACCCGATTCCTCCTCACCGTGATCGAGCCGACCCCCACACGAAAGGCATTGGCATGACGCGACCAAAGTACAGTTCCACGTTCATCTTTGAGGTGGGCACCCTCACCGACGAGTTTCACCGCATCGACAGCGAAATCGCGCGACGCGCACGGGTGATCCCGGGCTTTCTCGGCGAAGAGGCCTGGCACAACGAAGAGACCGGCCTGCACGCCGAGGTGTATTACTGGTCGACTCGCGAGGCGCTCAAGGAACTCGCGACCATGGATATTCACCGCCTCGCGAAGAGCCGGTACGGCGAGTGGCTCGGCGAATACCGTGTGGTGATCTCCGAGGTGCAGTCGGTGTACGGCAACCCCGCGCTCGGGATTGAGCACGTGCCGGCCGGCGATCCCGCACCCGCAGAAAACGGCACCGAGACCCGCCCCAACACCGAAAGCAGCGACGCATGATCACCGGACTGAGCGCCTTCCCCCTGACCCCGCTCCACGACGACCGCATCGACAAGCCGTCGTTCACGAACCTGATTCGCCGCCTCGCGGCTGCCCGCGTCGACTCGATCACGGTGCTCGGCTCGACCGGATCGTATGCGTATCTCACCGCGGAAGAGCGCGCGATTGCGGTGCGCATCGCGGTCGAGAATGCGGGATCGATCCCGGTGTTCGTGGGCGTCGGCGCGCTGCGCACCTCACACGTGCTCGACCACATCGAGCGGGCAGAAGCGGCGGGCGCGAGCGGGCTGCTGCTCGCGCCGATGTCGTACCAGCCGCTCACCGAGGACGACGTGTACGAGCTCTTCCGCACCGTAAGCACGCACACCGAGTTGCCCGTCATCGTCTACGACAACCCGGGCACCACGCACTTCCAGTTCTCGCACGAGCTCTACGCGCGCCTCGCGAAACTGCCCGGTGTCGCGTCGATCAAGATTCCGGGCGTTCCGACCGCCCCCGAAGAAGCGCGGGCGCTCATCGCGCAGATCCGCGCCGAGGTTCCGGAGCACATCAGCATCGGTGTCTCGGGCGACCGCTTCGCCGCGCAGGGCTTCGCGGCCGGCTGCGACGCCTGGTATTCGGTGATCGGCGGCACGCTGCCCGAGGCCGCCCTCAGCATCTCCCGACCCGCCGCCGACGGCGACTTCGCGGCGGCGCAACTCGCGTCTGACGCGCTCGAACCGCTATGGAACGCGTTCGCGGAGTTCGGCGGCAGCTACCGCGTCACCGCCGCGATCGCCGAGCATCTGGGGCTCGCGCAGCAAAACTCGCTGCCATTGCCCATTCAGGGGCTCACTCGCGCGCAGCGCGCGGAGGTGGCTGCGCTCATCGACACCCTCGACCTCACGAAGTAAGTGACGGAGGTATCGTCGCAGTGACGCGCACCCCAGGGCCTGGCGGGCTCGTTCGCTACGTCTTCGCCGCCACACTGGTGCGCAGCGCCGACGGTGGCGCGGTCGTCGCCGTCGTGCTGCTCGCGCAGGCGAGCGGGCTCTCCCCATTGCTCGCCGGCCTCATGGGGGCGTCGATTACCGCACCGCACCTGCTCGGCCCATTCATCTCGCGCCGCCTCGACACCTCTCCCGACGGGCGTCGCGTCATCGCGTTTTCGGCCGCCGCGCACGGGCTGCTGCTCGGCGCCGCGGGCCTGCTCCTCGGGGCGACCTGGCCGATCGTGCCGGCGGCACTGCTCATCGTGTCGGGGCTGTTCGGGCCCATGCTCACGGGCGGCATCAGCAGCCGCCTGCCGTCGATCGCCGGCCCGTCGCAGACCTCGCAGCGTCGCGCGCAGAGCTGGGACGTCGCGAGCTACGGCCTCAGCGGCACGCTCGGCCCCGCGGTCGTCGCGTGGATCGCCACCTCGTGGTCGCCGCTCGCCGCCACCCTGGTGCTCGCGGTCGCCGCGATCGTCGGGTCGGGTGCGGTGCTGCTGCTCCCCCGGCAGGCGCCACCAAGCGCCGCCGGCGAGGTGCCGTCGCCTGGTCGCACGCTCCGGATCATCCTCCGTTCCGGCGCACTCCGCCGCACCCTGATGCTGACCGTCGTCGTGGCGTTCTCGGTCGCTGCGCTCCCGATCTACGCGGTCGCCGTCGCTCCAAGGTTCGGTGGCGCCGAGCTCGCGGGGCTGCTCGTCGCCGGGTACGGCATCGGCAACCTCGTGGGTTCGGGAGTGCTGATGATCCGCCCCCTGCGCGGCAATGCCGACGTGCTCACGGGAGTGCTCGCGCTCGTCGTCGCCGGCACGCTCGGCATCGTGCTCGCCCCGCAGTCGGCCGCGCTGAGCGCCATCGCGTTCGCGGTCGCCGGCGCCGGCAACGCGCTGTTCTTCGCGGCGACGCTCGCGGCGCGCAGCGAGTTCGCTCCCGCGGAGGCGCGCGGCCAGGTGTTCATCTGGGTCGGTGCCCTGAAGATCGCTGCCGGATCGGCCGGCACCGCGACCGCGGGAGCGCTCATCACGTTCGGCGCGTCCGTACCGGTCGCCGCGTTCGCAGTGCTGACGGCGCTCGTCGGGGTCTGGTGCGTGGTGGAGCACCGTGTGGGGCGGGGGTAGACCAGTCGTGGCCAAGGCCTGAGACACCGCTCGGTCACCATGGTTTCGACGTCGCGCCCGATTCTCGAGATGCGAATGAGCGCGACGTCGACCGTGGCGGAACCGAGATACTGCGGCTCACGTTGCTGTCATCGGGACCCGACGGCCGCCTGCTCCGGAACCTGCGACCCGGTACGGAGACGCATGAGAAGCAGGTAGGCGATCGCAGTGACCACGAACCCGACGAGCCACGCAATGTCGATGTTCTGCAGCGGAGCCGCGAGTGGCCCGGTGAAGAGCGGAGTCACCATGAACGGCACCTGGGCAGCGAGACCGATCGCGTAGCTGCCGAGACCGATGGCGTTCCATCGACCGTACTTCCCATTGCGCGCGAACAGGGCGTCGACGTCGTAGTCGCCCTTGCGCAGAATAAAGTAATCGGCGAGATTGATGGCCGACCAGGGAATCAGCACGTAGAGCAACAGGGTGAGGAAGCTCTCGAACATCGTCATGAAATCTCCCTGGCCGAGCAGCGCGATCAGTGTCGCGATGGCGCCCGAAACGATCGTGGTCCAGACGCGGGTGCGCGTCGTGATGACGAGACCGCGGAACCCCGACTGCATTGTGGTGAGAGCATTCATCACCGCGGAATATAGCTCGACGCCGTTGATGAGCGCAGACGTCACCGCGAACACGATGAGCACGATCAGACCGATGCCGCCGAGATGCTCTCCGAGCGCGGCGAGCGGATTTTCCGCGTTCGCTGCGCCAAGCAGCACGCCGAGCGTCATGACGAAGACCGAGCTGACGACGAGCCCGAGATACGTCGTCCAGAACGCGGCCTTCGGGCCGGTCTGCTTCGGCAGGTAGCGCGAGTAATCGGATACGTAGGGGGCGTAGGCCAGCTGCCACACGATGCCGATCGCCAGCATCGCGAAGAAGCCTTCCATGCTGAACTCGGCACCCGAACGCTGAGAGGTCACCTCGGGGTGCGTCCAGAGCAGCACCATCGAGACGAGCACTGCGATGGCGATCGCGATCGAAATGTAGACCATCATCTTGCGGAGCATGTCGTACCCGAACACGCAGAGCACGATACCGACGACGGCGAAAACGACGATGGCCACCGACCCATTGAAATCGGGGAACACGGCGAGCAGCGAGTCTTTCGCGACGATCAGGATGCTGGAGAAGAACCCCATGAACATGATGAACGCGATCAGGGCGAAGAGGCTCGCGCCGAGGTACCCGAACTGCGCGCGCGCCTGCAGCATTTGCGGGATGCCGAGATGGGGTCCCTGCGATGCGTGCAGCGCCGAGCCGAACGACCCGATGACGTTACCGATGAGGATCGCAGCGATGCTCCACCCGATCGGCAGACCGTAGGATCCGCTGGCGACGGCACCCGTGACAACGGTGAGCGGCATCAGATTCAGCCCGAACCAGATCGCGAACAGCGACCAGTTCGTACCCGTGCGCTCGTTCTCAGGGATCGGCAGAATGTGCTGCTGTTCGAACCTCACGAATGTCTTCGTGACGACAGGGACTTCTTTGGCCATGGTGTTCTCCTTCGGCGTCATCGCCTCGTGCGCCGTTGGCGGCGCCTCCTTGGTAATCCTGAATAGGATTGCGTGATCTGTGAAATTCAGAGTGGGGATGCGTGAGTTCTCAAAAACAGATGAACCAGCACGCGGAGCCCTGCCGTTCGGGTGCGATTGCTCGGGGCGCGCTCGTGCAAGCGCACCCCGAGCATGAATCACGCGGCTAGAAGGCTGCGGCAGTGGCGATCGTGAACGCGCGATCGAGAAGGTCGGCGAGCTCGTCGATGTCGTCACGCGTCATCACGAGCGGGGGCGATACCTGCACGAGCGGATTGCCCTCGGCATCGATGGCAACGCGGCAGATGAGCCCGACCTCTGCGAGAGCGGGGTTGAGATGCAGGCCGACGAAGTCGCCGGCGCTGATGATGTCATCCTCCCAAACCTTCGTCTGCTGGTTCGTCACGAGCTCGAAACTGCGGTGGAAGCCGTCGCCGCGGAAGTCGCCGACGATCTTGGCGTGCTTCTCTGCGACCGTCGAGAGCTGTTCCTCGAGGTAGGGGCTGAGTGCGGCGACGTTTTCGACGACGCCTTCGCGCTCCATGATTTCGAGGTTCTTGAGCGCTGCAGCACAGGCGACCGGGTGGCCACCGTAGGTGAGTGCGTGATTAAACATCCCGACCGGCCCATCAAGCACAGTCTCGATGATCCGATCACTGGCGATCACACCGCCGAGAGGCATGTACGCGGAGGCAATGCCTTTCGCAAAGACGATCATGTCGGGCTGGAAATCGTAGTGCTGCGATCCGAACCACCGACCGAGACGACCGAAGCCGGTGATTACCTCGTCCGCGATCATCAAGATGCCGTACGTGTCGCACAGTGCGCGCACGCCGGCGAAGTACTCCGGCGTCGGGGGCTTCAGGCTGCCGCCGGCGTTCTGCAGCGGCTCCATGATGATCGCGGCGATCGTCTCGGGGCCCTCCTGCACGATGAGCGACTCGAGTTCTCCGAGCAGGAACGCGGTGGTCTGCTCAGCCGTCTCTCCCTCAGGGCGACGGTACGTCTTCGTATTGTGCGTGTGACGAACACCCGACATGAGCGGCTCGAACATGGCGCGCACGTTCGTCATACCGTTGAGCGACATCGCACCAAAGCTCGTGCCGTGGTAGGCGACGCGTCGGGCGATGAACTTCGTGCGCGTTCCCTGCCCGATGGTCTGCTGGTACTGACGGGCCAGCTTGATTGCGGCCTCATTCGACTCGCCACCGCCCGAAGCGAAGAACACACGGTTGAGGTCGCCCGGTGCGAGCTGCGCAATCTTCTGGGCGAGGAGTGCGGCGGGCGGATGGGTCACGCTCCAGGTCGTCTGGTACGGAAGGGCCGCGAGCTGCTCGCGCACCGCATCTCCGACCTCGGCCCCGTGCGTGTAGCCGAGTTGCACGCAGAACAGGCCCGCAAGCCCGTCGAAGAAGCGCCGCCCGCTCTCATCGAACACGGACACGTGCTCGCCGCGCACGAACACGGGCAGTTCGTCATCGCGATACTTGCTCGCCGGGGTGAAGTTCATCACCAAGTGGCGCTTCGCGATCTCCGCGATGCCGCTCGGCACCTCGGCTGCTGCGGTATCTACCGCGTTGGTTTCCTGCTGCAGAGTCATCTTCTGTTGTTCCTCTCAGTCGACTCTGACCGAACGGCATTCCCGTCGTTGCTCATAGCGTGACAGCGAAATTCCGATCGGTAAAATAGGGATTCGTGCTGGTCTACATCGCGCAGACCGATGCAATAGAGCGGGTTACCCCCACTGCAACCAAGTGGTCTTGTAATCGGTGTAGTTCTCCAGTGCGTGCACCGAAAGGTCTCGGCCGAAGCCCGACTGCTTGAACCCGCCGAAGGGTGTCGTGAATCCGAGGGCATCCACGGTGTTGACCGACACCGTTCCCGCAACCAAACGCTGCGATACTCGATGCGCCCGCGACAGACTGCCGGTCCAGAGCGACGCGGCAAGACCGTACGGCGTCTCGTTCGCGCGCGCAATCGCTTCTTCCTCGGTGTCGAACGGGGTCACCACGGCGACCGGCCCGAAGATCTCACGCGTGTGCACTTCGTGGTCGGCCGGCACCTCGGCGACGATCGTGGGCTCGATGAACGCACGAGATCCGTCGATCTCTGGGCGCGTGCCACCCGCGACGATACGACCGTCGCGGCGCGCGTTCTCGATCGTCGCCCAGACCTCGTCCGCATGACGCTCTGAGACGAGCGAGCCTATTCCCGATGCCGGGTCCAGGGGATCGCCGGGCGCGTACGCCCGCGCCGCTTCGGCATACAGCGCGAGGAAATCTTCATACACGGCGCGCTCGACAAAGATGCGAGAGTTCGCCGAGCACACCTCTCCCTGGTTGTAGAAGCTGCCGAACGCGGCCTTCTCAGCCGCAGCGCGCAGATCCTCGGTGTCGGCGAAGATCAGGTTGGAGCTCTTGCCCCCGGCTTCGAGCGCCAATCGTTTCATGTTCGACTGACCGGCGTACTGCTGCAGCTGCTTCGCGACCTCAGTGGAGCCCGTGAATGCCAGGAGATCGACGTCCTCGTGCAGACCGAGCGCTTTGCCGACCGTGGAACCTCGTCCGGTCACGACGTTGAGCACGCCCGCAGGGATGCCCGCCTCGATCGCGAGCTCTGCCAGCAGCAGCGTCGAATGCGACGCTTCGACCGGAGGTTTCACCACGACCGAGTTGCCTGCGGCGAGCGCGGGCGCGAGCTTCCAGGTCGCGATCTCGAGCGGGTAGTTCCACGCGACGATCACCGCGACGACGCCGAGTGCCTCGCGGGTGACGAGCGCGGTCGACCCGGGCGGAGTCACCGGAATGAGATCTTCTTGCTTCTCGATGGCCTCACCGTAAAAGCGATACAGCGCGGCGGATCCCGGGGCGTCGATCGTCGACGACTCGCGCACCGGCTTGCCCATATCGAGGGAGTCATACAGGGCGAATTCGTCGGCGCGCGATTCGATGAGGCGCGCGAATTCGAGCAAGCGTTCGCGGCGGAACCCGGCGCCCGCCCGTGACCACTCCCCTGACTCGTACGACGCGCGTGCGGCGGCGACTGCGCGGTCGACATCGGTTTCGTTACACGAGTGGATCTCGGACAGCTTCGCACCTGTGGCCGGGTTGGTCTTCGTGATCGTCTCGCCCGAGCTTGCGCTCACGCGGGCTCCGTTGATGACCGGGCGCCCATCAAATTCCAGGGCGGCAGCGGCGGCTTGCCAGTCGGCGAGGGTGCGTGTCATGAGGGTTCTCCTTCTGCAGATGAAACAGCGGGGGCTGGGGCACCGTGCATGCGTGTTCGTGCGCGGGCGACATCGAGCGCCGTCCAGGCGAGAGCGGTCGCACCGTCGCGGAGCGCTCGCTCGGCTTCGGGCCCGACGCACGCCTCGGCGAACGCTGGCTGATGATTCGACGCGGTACCACCGACACCGATGTAGGGGTGGATCGCGTCGACGATCGCCGACACGTTGCCCATGTCGGTCGATGCCCGGTTCATGGTCGCGGCGACGGGGTCGACGTCGAAGTTTCGGCCGAGCGCGAGGGCGTTGGTCCGATAGATCTCGAGGGCGGAATCGTCAGTGCGCATATCCGCGTACCGCTTGCTCTCGGGAGTGATAGTGAGGGTCGCGCCGGTCGCCAGGGCGCCGGCTTCGAAGCACTTGATGATGCGGCCTTCAAGAGCGATGAGTTGCTCGGTCGATTCGGCGCGAACATACCAGCGCCCCTCGGTGCGCTCGGGAATCGCGTTGGGCGCTTCGCCACCGCGGGTCTGCACCCCGTGCACGCGCACCCCGGCGGGGAGCTGTTGGCGCAGCAGTGCGATGGCGGTCTGAGCAATGATGAAGGCATCGTTCGCGTTGATGCCGCGTTCCGGGTATGCGGCCGCGTGCGCTGCGACGCCGTCGAACTGCACGTGCCAGTGAGTCACTGCGAACGGGCGCGCTTCTGCAACGTCGACGGGTGCGGGGTGCGCCATGAGCGCGAAATCGAGCTCCGTGAATGCGCCGCGCTCCAGCAGCTCGATCTTGCCTCCACCGCCTTCTTCTGCCGGCGTACCGATCACCTCGACCGCGATGTTCGATTCGGCGGCGACGGCACCGAGCGAGATCGCCGCCCCAACCGACATCGCCGAGATGAGGTTGTGGCCGCAGGCATGCCCGAGCCCCGGGAGCGCATCGTATTCGGCAAGGAAACCGACCGTGAATGCGGCGGCTGCGGGATCGCCGAGCGTCGCACGGAATGCCGTTTCCAGGCCGAGATACGGCTGCTCGATCGCAAAGCCGTGCCCGGCGAGCACGGCCGCAACCGCGGCGGATGACCGATGCTCCTGCCACCCCACTTCGGGATCATCGTGCAGCGCGTTCGAGAGGCCGACGAGTTCCGCATCAATCTCGGCGCGACGCTCTGCAATCCGCTGCTTGAGTATCTCACTCATCGCCGGGCACTCCGTATGACGGCGCCGCTGACGGGTCATGCCCGCGCTGCACGTAGGCATCGCGCTGCGGCAGCCATTCGTCGAGAGCGCGTCCGAGGTCGCCGATGGGGTCTTCCGACCAGTCGACGCGCAGGTCCGTGATGCGCCAGCCGGCATCGGCAACAACAGAAAGCCCGGCCGAGTGCACCGGTCCTGCTTCGCCACCGGCGGAGATCGCGGCCTGCAGTGCGGCGATCAACCGTACTTCCAGCGACCCAGATGCCGTGAGCACCGTATCGACGAGCGCATCGAGCACATCGAGGCTCGCCAGCATGTTGCCGCCGGCTACTGCGTTCTCGCGCTGCGTCGCACCGAAGATGCCGAGAGCATTGCCCCCCGAGAACACCGCGGTTCCCCCCTCGCGGTCGACCACGAGGAGCTGACGATAATCGATCGTGCGGGAATTCGCTCTTGCAACGACGTCCGCGAGGGCGTCGGCAGCCGTTGCTCCGGCGCGCAGCCCGTCGAGCAGCTGCACCCCGAGCCTCGGGTCAGTAACGTTCTGCGAATGCGCACCGCCCACGCCGTCCGCGAGATTGACGCAGCGCGCTGCGACCGCGGGCGATGACGACGATATCGCGGACCCGAATGCCCCGGTCTGCGGGTCGCGGACGAGCAGTGAGAACGTCATTACTCAGCGCTCGCTGATGACGGCGGTCGCGTCGATCTCGACGAGCCACTCAGGCCGAGCGAGGGCCTGCACCACGATGCCGGTCGACACCGGGTAGACGCCCTTCAGCCACTTGCCGACGGTTCGATACACATCCTCGCGGTACCGAGGGTCGATGATGTAGATGGTCACCTTGACGATGTCTTCGAGGCGGCTGCCCGCTTCGTCGAGCAGCATCTTGATGTTCGCCATCGCTTTCTCGGTCTGGGCGGTGACGTCTCCGATGCCCACGGACTCGCGGGTATCGAGATCCTGACCGATCTGTCCGCGGAGATACACGACGCCTCCGGCTACGACCGCCTGGCAGAGATCATTGTCCAGGTTCTGCTCCGGGTACGTCTCCTGCGTATTGAATTTCCGCAGTCGCACGTGGGTGGTTTCGGTCACGGGGTCCTCCTCGTCGAGCTGAGCGCCTGATGTGCGCGTTATCCGTCCATCCTCGAACGCCCAGTTTCATCTGTAAAATAGACAAAAGTTACGGAGCGCATCTATGAAATAGATGTTCACGCAGAGTCGGCGCGAGGTCGCGCGGAAAGTGGTGCAGCACGATGCAACGGTTCCCCATCACGCTCACTCAATTGGTGTACTTTGCGGAGTGCGCGAAGACACTCAATATGACGGTCGCGAGCGGCAATCTCCACGTCGCGCAATCAGCGGTCTCAACGGCGATCACGCAACTCGAGCGGTCGCTCGGCGCATCGCTCTTCATTCGCCAGCACGCAAAGGGCCTCATCCTGACCGAGGCCGGTCAACGCCTACTCTTCGACTCGCATCACCTGTTCGGCTCCTTACAAGAGACGATCGACTCTATTCGTGAGACCCAGTATCGAGTCAGCGGGCCCGTCACGGTCGCCTGCTTCAACACGCTCGCGCCGTTCCTGTTGCCGCGCCTGCTCAGCGCGTTGCGCGCCGAGCACCCGGAGCTCGAAGTCTCCGTCATCGAGGGGGATCACTCCGAGTGCCTCGCAGCGCTGCGCGATGGGCGCGCGGAAATCGCACTCACATACGATCTTCCGTTCGGCGACGGCATCGACAGCACGGTGGTCGCCGAGTTCCGCCCCCACGTCATCCTGCCGACTTCGCATCCGCTCGCCGGAAACCCGGCGACCCGGCTGTCTGATCTCGAGGATGAACCGTTCGTGCTGCTCGATCTGCCGAGCAGCAGCGACTACTTCATTCGTATCCTCACCGACGCGGGAATCACCCCGAACCTGCGGTACCGCAGCTCGAGCTATGAAACCGTGCGTTCGATGGTCGCGATGGGGCTCGGGTTCTCGATCTTGAATCAGCGGCCTCGCACTGCGGAAACGTACGCCGGCGAGTGCACCGCAATTGTCGAGATCGCCGACCCGGTCGCGAGCCTCACGCTTGAGGTTTCATCGCTGCAGCAGGTGCGGCGCTCCCGGCGCGCACAGGCCGTGCAAGAAGCGGTCGCGCGCGCATTCGAGGGCGCCCCCTCGGCAACCTAGGGTCTTCCCCGGCGCCCGCGCCGGTCCATTCGTTCATGAGATGCCCATCTCCATTTTCATCAGTTCAGTAGATTCTCTGCACCGCCAACGCATATTGGCCTTCGCATCCCCGTTGAGGTTTTCTGGAATCACTCCGAAACCGTCACGGCCGCTCGGAGCGCAGTGCGCGCGAAAGGCGACGCGCACCCAATACCGAAACGATGCAAGTGGAGAGGTCACACATGTCGACCCAAGAGATCGAGGTCACTGAAGTCCTCGTCGTGGGCGCCGGACAAGCCGGCGTCGCAATCAGCGAGCACCTGAGCGCGCGAGGCGTCGCCCATGTCGTGCTTGAGCGGAATCGAATCGCCGAGCGCTGGCGCTCGGAGCGGTGGGATTCGCTGGTCGCGAATGGTCCAGCTTGGCACGACCGGTTCCCCGGTCTTGAGTTTGACGATGTGGACCCCGACGCGTTTGCCCCGAAAGAGCGCGTGGCCGCGTACTTCGAAGAATACGCGGAGAAGTTCTCGCTCCCCATCCGCACCGGCGTCGAGGTGCGCTCGGTCCGCAAGGCGGACGGCGAGTCGGGCTTTATTGCCGATACGTCTGCGGGCCGCATCCGCGCTCGCTTTGTCGTAAGCGCGACGGGCGCATTCCAGCACCCCGCCATTCCTCCGATCGTTCCCGAGGACCCGGCGATTCACCAGATCCATTCGAGCGGGTACAAGAATCCTGAGCAATTGCCCGCCGGCGGCGTGCTCGTCGTGGGTGCCGGATCATCCGGCGTGCAGATCGCGGACGAGCTCCAGCGATCCGGTCGCGCCGTGACACTCGCGGTCGGCCCGCACGACCGACCGCCGCAGCGCTACCGCGGTCGCAACTTCGTGTGGTGGCTCGGCGTGCTCGGCAAGTGGGAGGCTGCAGCGCCGCCTCAGGGTGCAGAGCACGTCACCATCGCGGTGAGCGGAGCTCACGGCGGTCGCACGATCGACTTCCGCGAGCTCGCTGCGAGTGGCATCCGCCTCGCTGGCCGCGCCACCGCCTACGCCGATGGACGGATGGGCTTCGACGACGACCTCGCAGAGAACGTGCGCCACGGCGATGAGAATTATCTCTCTCTGCTCGACGAGGCCGACGCGTACATCGCGCGCAACGGCCTCGACCTGCCCGAGGAGCCCGAGGCTCGCGAGTTCTTGCCGTTGCCCGATACGATCATGAACCCCGTTCGCGAGATCGATCTGCGGGCAGAGGGCATCACTTCGATCGTGTGGGCGACCGGCTTCCGCACCGACTATGGCTGGCTCGAGGTCGATGCGTTCGACGGGCTCGGGCGGCCTTTGCAGACCCGCGGAGTCTCAGCCGAACCCGGGGTGTACTTCCTCGGGCTTCCCTGGCAGTCGCGTCGTGGATCCAGCTTCATCTGGGGTGTCTGGCACGACGCGCAGTATGTTGCCGACCAGATCGGCATCCAGCGCGGGTACGAGCGCTACTCCGGCAACGCGGTGCCAGCTGGCGCCGTCGCAGAGCCCATGCTCATGGAAGCGTGAGGCGGGCTTCCCAGGTCGGTGGTCGCTGAGGCGCGCTCCAGCAGTCGCGGCTCGCGCGCCTCACATCGCCGCAACCCCCACCGACATCGCGGCACGCTCCGCACGCAGGTACCCCGCAAAGCCTCCCCGCGTGCGCCCCTCGAGTCGCGCCGACGTCTGCACCGGCGCCGCGTCGGAGAAGCGCACCCGAGCACCCCGCAGCTGTTCAATGCGCCGCATCAGTTCGACGTCCTCGTGCTCGGCGAGCGGGGCGAACCCTCCGACGTGCAGATAGGTCGAAGCGCGCACGCCGAGATTCGCGCCGTAGATTTCGGTGCGCACGCGGCCCGGCGGGTGCGCGTGCGCCCACTCTTGCTGCAGTGCGCGCGGGTATTCCTCGGGATGCGGAACGACATCCCCCAGCACGAGGTCGCACCCCCGCTCAGCGAGCGAGATCTGCTGCACGAGCCAGTCCGCGGGCACGACCGAGTCGGCATCAGTGTTGGCGATCCACACCCCGCGAGTGTCCGCGCCGCAGCGCTCCAGCGCGCTCCGCACTCCGGCGGCTCGGCCGACTCCCACGTTCGACGCATTGAGCTCGATGACGCTCACTCCCCGAAATCTCAGAGCTCGCTCGACCGTATTATCAGTGCAGCTGTCGGCAACGAGCGTGATCGATACCGGGACCGGGCACCGCGATGCCGCAACGCGCACGGCCGACAGGCACGCCTCGATACGATCTTCCTCATTCTTCGCCGGGATCACCACGGCGACCTGCGTGATCATGTCAGCCCCTCGCGCGCCGCGACCGATCGGCCGTCACGCCCGAAAACCTCGAGCACGAAGTCCTCCTCCGTGTGTGCGACGAGCCGGTGCCAGTGCTCTTCGCGCAAGATCGCGTGCACACGATCGCCGCTCAGACGATGCCCCGCGACCGGATGCCGCCAGTGGCACGCGACCAGGAGTCCGTCGGCGGAGAGGTGATCCCGAATCCGCGTGCGGATCTCACGCAGCTCGAGCTCGCCCCAGTAGTAGCCGACCTCTGACAGCACGATCAGATCGAACTGGCCCTCAGGAAAATCTGCGAGCACATCGCGCACCCCGAAACGCGCATGCGCTGGCGAAGACTTGCTCGCCTCGGCGATCGCGCGCTCCGAGATATCGACGGCGAACACGTCATCGCATCGCTCGGCGAGCATTTCGGTGAGGTGCCCGACCGAGCACCCGATCTCGAGGGCGCTTGTGAAGCGCTGGCGAGTCAGCGACGTCAGGGTCATGGCGCGCTTGCGTGACTCATACCAGCGGGTGCGAAAACTCCACGGGTCGGCGGAGTTCGCGTACAACGACTCGAAGTATTCGGAACCGAATGCTTCGGTCGACGCAACGAAATACTCGACCGGCCGGCGGAAGTGCTCGAGGAAGTCGGCACGCAGCAGTGGCGCTCCCTGCGCCGCTACCGGAACGCGGACCTGCGAGGTGAAGGTCTCGATTGCCCGCTGCTTGATACTGGCGTCGATCTCAACCGCGACAAGGTCTCGCCAGGGGGTCGCATCGTGATCGGGCGAGGCCCAGTGCCACATCCAGATCGGGTATTCGAGCACTGTGCGCCCACCCGCGTGCCGCACGGCGAGCTCTCCCACCACCCGATGATCGGGGTGCGCGTCTCCGCGCCAGGGCGCCACCACGAGCGCACCAGCAGGCGCCGCGCGCATGACGTCGGCGATTGCCGCAGAGACTTCGGCAGCCTGCGCTTCGGCGCGGCCGTCGGAAAAGGCGAGCCAGCTCAGCACGATATCGGGGTACAGGATCCGCAGCGCCTCCTGCAGCTCCCGCTGTCGCGTCGCGGCGAGGTCGGGCACGTTGTCATGCGAAGCCGCACCGTCGGTGACGCAGATCACGTGCACCGGCACTCCGGCGGCGGCGCACCGAGCGATGAGTCCGCCTGCCCCGAGTGTCTCGTCATCGGGGTGCGCGGCGAACACGAGCACCGCCGGATACTGCATCGGGTCGAACACCGGGAGTGCGGAGAGTCGCGCATCGTGCTCCCAGGTGGCTCGCGACGTGCCCGGCTCTGCCGCGTCGAAGGTCACCACTGCGGGGTCTCCGCTTGCAGCAGCAGTGTGCCCTGCGCAGCGTCGTCACGCTCGGCATGGTGCTGACGGATGTAGAGCTGCAGATCGGTCACGCGCTTGGCGTGAGCCTGATCCATCGCGAGCGGTGCCGGTCCAAGTGCATGCCCGACACGCCAGATCGTCTCTTCGCAGGTGCGAGCGACCAGGGATCGCACGCGATGCGCCAGCAGCGGGCCGTTCACGTCGCGGCGCTCGTCGATCGCGTCGGCAGCATCATGCAGTGCCAGTCGACACGCATGCAGCTGAGAGTCGAGTGCACCGAGATGCGCCGTGCGATACGGATCCGGCTTCACGGCCGCGGCGCTCTGGAGCGTGCGTATCAGACCGATCGCTCCGCCGAACCAGCAGGCCGCCACACCGATACCGCCCCACCAGAACCCGTCGCGTTCGAGATACCAGCTGGGCTCACCCACAGGCGTCGCCCGAACGTTGTCGAATGAGACGGGCCCGCTGGGAATTTCGACGAGCCCGCGCGCCATCCACGCCCCCTCGCGCACCCGCACGCCTGCATCGCGCAGGTCGATCGCGAAGAGGCGCGGGCCCGCGTCGGTGGCGGCCGTGACCAGTGCACCGTCGAGCTCAGCTACGAGCGAGCACCAGAGTTTCTCTCCGGTGATCGACCAATGGTCACCCTTGTGTACCGCGACGACCGGGCACGGGCCACCCTCTGAAGCAAAGACGCCCCACGCACCCTCCGGAAGCGGCAGGCCCGCTTGAGTGAAGATCGCACACGCATCGAGATGCGGCTCAATCGCCCGCGCAACTGCCAGATCCGCTGCGGCGAGCGCCGCGAGGTGATCCCACAGACGTCGCGTCGACCCCAGACCCGGCGACGGGAACTCGGGCGCGATGCGCTGCGCATGCTCGAGTGCTTCGGTAACGCTCTGCGGTGGGCGATCCTCCATGCCACTCCCTTCTCTTGATGCGCGGGCAGCTCAGCGCCCCCACACTCCGCATCCTGAGGCCGAAACACAGCGCCGACAAGGGGATTGCATGAGCAAGCCCACATCCGAGCAACCGTCACGGCATGGTCCTCTCGCGCTCGGCTCAACCCGTGTCAACCCCGCTGCCAAACCGGCGGCGTGACCGTAGCGTCGAGGGCGTACACCGACGAGAGGACATTGCTATGGCAACCAGCACCGCACCCCGCAATCAGCGCCGCGCAGCTCGTGGAGGATCGGGCGCCGGCCTCACCGACGAACAGAACGCCGAGAGCGGCTTCCAGGCGTCGCAGCAGCTCAGCGACAACCTACAGAAGGTGCTCGTCGACCTGATCGAGCTGTCGCTCCAGGGCAAGCAGGCGCACTGGAACGTTGTCGGCCAGAATTTCCGCGATACCCACCTGCAGCTCGACGAGATCATCGATGCCGCGCGCGAGTTCTCGGACACCATCGCCGAGCGCATGCGCGCCCTGCACGCCCTGCCCGACGGCCGCAGCGACAGCGTCGCCGAGACCACGAGCCTCCCCGAGTTCCCCCAGGGGGAGATCGCCACGAAGGAGGTCATCGACCTGATGACGGAGCGGCTCGAGGCCACGATCGGCACCTGCCGCGGGGTGCACGACGAGGTCGACGATGAGGATCCGACGAGCGCCGACATCTTGCACGCCGTGCTCGAGCGCCTCGAGCAGCTCTCGTGGATGGTCAGTGCGGAGAACCGCACGCCGAAGAAGAAGTAAGGAGTCTGTTCGCCGTCAGGCAGCAGCATCCCGGGAGGCGCGCACGAGGCGCAAGACAAGGTCATCAGGGATCGGCTTGTTTACCGGGAAGGTGATGCCGGTCTTGGTGGGCTTCAGCCCGATCTCGGCGAGTTCGTCGGCGTGCGCACTGATCGCAGTCGGTGAGAGATAGAGGCCGCACTGCCTGCTGAACGAGGCGTAACTCGCGACGATCGTGTCTCCAATACGGAAGCCGGGCATGTCGTATTTGATGATCTGCTCTGCCTCGGGCAGCGAACGCGCAATGACCTCGCGCAGCGCACTCAGCATGGGGCGAAACCGCTCGGGAGCGTCGTCGATGTACTCGTCGTGGCTGGCGTAGGTCATGCAGTCAGTATTCGGCGACGGGGCGCTGTTGCGCAAGGAAGGTCTCGGCGGGCGCGTAACACCCGCGACATCCGCACCGGGGAAGATAGCCCGATGACGCTCCGGATCTCCCACGCGGACTTGACCGACGCGCAGCTGCACGCGTTCCTCACCGCGCACCTCGCAGACCTGGCACCGACGGCGCCGCCGGAAAGCCGACATGCGCTCGACCTCGCGGCACTCGGCGCCCCGGGCGTGCAGCTGTGGGTCGGACACCGTGCCGGGGTGCTCGTCGCAACCGGAGCACTGAGCTCGATTTCAGCGGATCATGAAGAACTCAAGAGCATGCGCACCGATCCTGCCGTGCGCGGCGAAGGCATCGCGTCGGCGATGCTCGCGCACCTGATCGCTGATGCTCGCAGTCGCGGGGTCGAACGACTATCGCTCGAAACGGGCAGCGTAGGATTCTTCACACCGGCTCGGAGGCTCTATGCCTCGGCCGGGTTCGTGCCGTGCGGGCCGTTCGGATCGTACGTCGCCGATCCGAATAGCGTGTTCATGACTGTGGAACTGTGACCCAGCTTCAACCTCCCGGGCACTCGCAGGAACTCCCGCTGTAACACTGGCACGGCGGCGGCCGGAAGTCGGACGCAGAGACGGTCGTACGAACGTCGAGCCGAGCGAGGGGGACGAGATCCACCGTCTGCCCGTCGTTGGAGTTGTCGGCCACGGGGAGTCCTCGCGATGACGGGCACGCTGCGTCTTCCGTAATGATGACCGCCTCATCGACGGGAGGGCGCAGCGCGAAGCACAGGCCCTCGGTGCGAGTTGTCGACGTCAGGTAATCGCCGGCCTTGCCGGCATCAACGACCGTGAAGGTGAGGACCGCGTTCCGGGGCGACGCATCGGTGCCCAGGAGCGCGGCCTCCCCCGACCCGACCTCGATCGCGGTACCGGCGGCGACGCGTCGCGCATCGGTGATCGGCGAGACGCCGCCTGCAAGCATCGCGTCGACCGCACCATCGACGTCTGCGGCGAGCGCGTCTCGGTGATCCCACACCGCGCCCTGCGTCTCGGTAATGGTCTGCGCAAGCCTTGTCTCCGCGGCAGTTCGCGCCTGCTGCCCCGCAATGACCGTGCACCCCGAGGTCAGCAGCATCGCGCCCGCGATGGCGACGCAAGCGAAGCTCCGGATCGCCCCCTCGCGTGACCGGCTTCTCGTTCGATGCCGCATCGTGCCCCCTCTACCCCGCGTTTCACGCAAGAGTAGCTACTCCGTGTACGCGCAGACACATGAGAGAGATTCGCTTCGTCGCGCCGAACCCGGGCGGTTGACCGAATACGCTCAGGGGGGTGGACCTAACACACGGGAGCGACGAATCGTGAATTCGCCGCAAGACGCTGACCGGTATGCGGCGAACGCACGCGGCGTCCCCCCGCGCGTGCTCGCCGAGATCGCCGCCCGCCGCTGGGATCTGCACGCCGAGATCGCCGCGAACCCGGGCGCATACCCCGAACTGATCCAGTGGATGCGCGCCGTGAATCCGGCAGCATTCGCGTACGCGCCGATGCCGCCGGCTTCACCAGTGGGTTCGATAGGTGCGGCGGGTTCGGCGGGCACGGCGGGCTCGCCGATCCCGCTGCGTGCGCCATCGTGGCCCCAGTCGCCTCCCGCGCCCCGGCGACGCGGCGGCGCCGGTTGGTGGTTCGCTGGTTGCGGGTGCCTGGTCGTCGCGGTGATCGCGATCATCGTGCTCGTTGCCGCGCTCGGCTGGGGTGCCGCGGTCTCGACGCCCGATACTCGCGACGTTTCGCAGCCCCTCCCGTCACAGAGCGCTGCTCCCGACGCCCCGCAGGCCGCGCCGCCGACCTCGGACCCGGAGGTCGACGCGCAAATCTCCCAGTTCGAAGCCGACCGGCCGCGCATCATCGAGCTCGCCGCCCAACTGGAGGGCAACCCGGTCGCACCGCTCGTCGCCGACCTGCGCAACTTCAGGCTCGACGAGAAGCGCGCCGCCGACCCGACGATCGGCATCTACGAAGCCAAGCCCATCGCTGAGCGGGCCGCTGCGTTTCGTGCAGAGCTCGAACAGAGCGTGGCCGCTGCCGAGGCACGCCGCTCAAATGCGTCGGGATCACTGACGGAGGGCATCGTCGATGCGGCGGGCAACGGCTTCATCGACGTGCAGTACGACGCTGTGACGGCCTGCTTGAGCGAGCCGCGGCCAGGCAAGGAGAACATCGGCTGCGTGCTCGCGGCTCAACCGCTCACGGTGCACCTGTTGCCCGAGGCCGAGGTCGGCAGCGAGTGGATGAACCTGATGCTGGTCACCCACGAACTCGCGCACGTGTATCAACGGGCTGACGACCAGGGTGCCGAAGACTACTCGGGCGCCTACAACGATCTGCTCGCGCAGGGCCTGTTCCAGGGCAGCAAAGAAGTCATGGCCGACTGCTACGCGCTCACCTATTACGACCAGTGGTCATTGAGTAACGGCTCTGAGAGCCTCGGCTACGGGTACGTCTGCGACGCCGCCGAGCGACAGGCGATTCGCGACTGGGCGGTCAACCTGAACGTGCCGCTCTGAGCGTTCGTGCTGCGACGCTGCGACGACATCGCGGACTAGCCTGAGTTGCATGGAGATGTCACTCAGTGGCCGAATGGGCGGCCCCGAAGCAGGTCGGTTCCACGCGTCGCTGGTGCAGTTGCGGCAACGCGGCAAGGAGGCGCTCGCGTCGCTCGAGGTGTCAGGGGGTTGAGACCTGCGAAATCGCGGTCTGGATCAGCGGAAGCCTGACCGACTACGCGTCAGGGGCTGCTGATACCGGCACCTCATCGAACTCGACACACTCATCGATGAAGCACTTCTCTCGTGACTCGCGTCTGACGGTGAACATCGTGGTCGGGCGTTCCACCGTCGAGCGCGTCGCGGATGGCGGCGAGGCGGCCGCACTCGCTGAATGGATCTCTACGGGGTTCGACGACGCTCACCGGCCCCGAAGCGTGCAGAAGCTCGACCTCACGCCGCTCGCAGCGTCACTCCGCAGCGCGGTGGGCGGCGCCGGCTGAGCGCAGCTCGCATCCCGCGCCCCGCACCTCGCCCCCGCCACTCGCACCTCGTACAGCGCATCGAACGCACCCTTTTTCTTCGAGTGCACCAGCGCTTCAAGCATGCACTCGAGCAAAACCGGTGCGCTCGGCGCGCGCCATACGAGTGAATGCGACTCACAACGCTGATGAGCCATCAGGCTCAATTCAGTGTCTGCGCGGCGAAGCCTCAGCGAACCTGACCGTTCCCGCAGACCTCGGAATGTCTCCAAACCGATCACGGCAATGCTCCGAACCCCGCATGTGACCAACCCGGCACATCACCGTGAAACGAGGAGCAGCACAATGAAGCAGTCGACCCGCACCTTTGCCAGCGCCGCCACCGCAGCAGCGATCTCGATCGGCGCACTCACCGTCACGGCCCTTCCCGCGAGCGCGGTTGAGCCAGCGCAGTCCGCGCAAACCCCCGTGGTGGCACCCGCCACCACGGCGAGCGCCCAGGGTGCACTGATCGACGGCCCCCTCATCGATGGCCCGCTCATCGACATCGGCGGCATCCTCAACTTCCTGCAGATCGGCCAGTTCCAGTAACGCTGCACTGACGAACGGCGTCACGCCGTAAGCCGAGATGCAGACGAGGCGCCGAACTCGATATCGGCGCCAGTACAGGAGCGCCCAGTGACCGAAAACCGCCCGCCCTTCGCCCCGGATGCTCGCGCTCGCGCGCACGGATCCTCGAGTATCGAGCTCACCGCCGCTCAGCGCGGCATCTGGTACGCCCAGCAGCTCGATCCCGAGAACCCCAGCTACCAGATCGGGCAGTACCTCGATCTGCGGGGACCGATCGACGAGCGTCTGCTGCGCATTGCACTCACGAAGACGGTCGCTGATCTCGACGCGATGAGTCTCCGCATCCGCGACGACGGTGCGGGCCCGTTCGGCGTCATCGATCGGCCGTCGCCCACTGCGAATCTGCTCGAGACCGTCGATCTGCGTGACCGCGGCGAGGGCGATGCTCGGGCTGCGGCGCTCGACCGCATGGACTCGGAACTCGCGACGGCTCGCGACATTGTCGGGGGCGACCTCTTCGCCACGGTCCTGTTCCGGATCGCCGACGAGCGTTGGCTCCTCTTCCAGCGCGTGCACCACGTACTCTTGGACGGCTATTCGGCGGTCATCGGTCTGCGGTATCTCGCGGGCGCGTACTCACGGCTCGTGAAAAGTGCGCCGGGCGGCGTCCTCGGGGCGGTGCTGTCAGCCCCGATTTCGTATCTCGCGGCGCGCACCGCTTCTCCGCTGCCGAGCCTCGCCGAGCTCCAGACCCACCTTGAGGAGTACCGCAACTCCGCGCAGTTCACGACGGATGCGGAGTACTGGCGCGGTCAGTTCGCTGCCGACACGGAGGTGACCGGCCTCGAGGGGACCGCGAGCCGCGTGGCTCGTCGTGTGGAGCGGGCCTCGGTTCCGATCCCCGATGCCGACGCCGTGCGCCTTCGCGCGCTCGGACGCGACATGCCGAAGACCGCGGTCGGGTTGGTCGCGCTCTACCTCTCGAAGATGACGGGGCAGTCGGAAGTCTCGCTCGGCCTCCCGGTGACGGCACGGCGGGGGCCGATCGCGAAGCAGACGCCGTCGATGCTCTCGAGCATCCTTCCGCTCCGCGTCGATGTCTCGGCGAACCAGAATCTTGCCGAGGTCATCGTGAGCGCCGGCGACGCTGTGCGCGGAGCGGTCGCCCACCAGCAGTTCCCCATCGGTGAGCTCGCGCCTGGGCACGGCGCCACCGGCCCCTCCGTCAACCTGCTTCCCGTCATCGACGATCTCACCTTCGGCCGCGCCCGAGGCACCGTCACGATCCTGTCGACCGGACCCGTGCGTGATCTGTCCGTCGTGATCTCGGGCCTGACGAGCGACGCCGCGGAACCCACACTGCAGCTCGAGGGCGACGCGGATCTCTACTCCGCGCGCATGCTCGCCGAGCACGCCGCACGCCTCCTCGAACTGCTCACTCAGGTGCTCGATGAGCCGGCTTCCACGGCGGTCACCGACGCGACGGTGGTCGGCGAGGCAGAGGCGACGCGCTTGCTCGCGCGCGGTGCCGGCGCCGAGATTCCCATCGGCCAGGAGTCTGTGCTGACCGCGTTCGCCGACATCGCGGAGGTGCGCGGGGCAGCTCCTGCGGTGTTCGCCGCCGACGGTTCGCTGTCATTCGCCGAGGTGCAGGATCTCTCTTCGCGCCTCGCTCACGTGCTCGTCGACCGAGGGGTCGGCGCGGGCAGCACCGTGGCCGTGCGCATTGAACGCAGCAAGTACCTGCCCGTGCTGGTGCTCGCCGCGCTGAAAGCGGGGGGCGTATACATGCCGCTTGACCCTGAATACCCGATCGACCGCGTCAGCAACATGATCGAAGACGCGTCCCCGGAACTGTTGCTCACCAGCCCCGGCCAGGCTGAGCGCGATCACGCCTCGGGCGCGAACTGGACGGTACCGACACTCATCATCGATGAGACCGCCGCCGCCGAGTGGCCGGCGGTGGCTGCGGGCTATGCGCAGCTCCCCATTCCCCCCGCCACCGACCTCGCCTATGTGGTCTTCACCTCGGGCAGCACCGGTCGACCAAAAGGCGTCGGCGTGGAACGGCTCGCGCTGCGCAACCTGTTCGAGCACCACCGCGCAGAGATGTTCGATCCTGCGCAGGCACGTCTCGGTCGCCCCGCCCGCGTGGCGCACACCGCCGGGCTCTCGTTCGATGCGGCGTGGGATCCGCTGCTGTGGCTCTTCGCCGGCCACGAACTGCACCTCGTCGACGACGACGTGCGTCGCGACCCGCAGCGCCTCGCGATCTTCCTGGCGGAGCACGAGATCGATTCGATCGAGACCACCCCGTCGTTCGCGGAAGCACTCATCGCGGCGGGCCTCTTCACGCAGCGCCGGTATCCGACCGAGATCGCACTCGGCGGCGAGGCGGTCGGCCCCGAACTGTGGAAGGCGCTCGCCGCGCGCAGCGACGTGTACGCCGTCAATCTGTACGGCCCGACCGAGACGACGGTCGACAGCCTGATCGCCCCGATCACCGAGGGTCGCGATCCGCACCTCGGCACGTCGGTGCGCAACACGCGCCACTATCTGCTGGACGCCGCGCTGTCGCCCGTTCCCGACGGCGCCGTTGGCGAGCTCTATCTCGCGGGGGCAAATGTCGCAGCAGGCTACATCGGGCAGCCGGGCCTGAGCGCAGAGCGATTTCTCGCCGACCCGTTCACCGCAGACGGCACACGTATGTATCGCACGGGTGATGTGGTGCGCCGCCGCCGCAATGGCTCCCTCCGTTTCCTCGGACGCATCGATGAGCAGGTCAAGATCCGCGGGTACCGCGTCGAACTCTCGGAGGTCGAGTCGGCCCTGCGCCGGTGCGATGGGGTGACGGGCGCCGCCGCGGTGGTGCAGGGCTCTGGTGCATCGGCTCGAATCATAGGATACGTCACCGGCGATGCCGATCTGAGCGGTCTGGGGGCGCGCGTCAAGACGGCGCTCACCGCCGAACTCCCGGCCTACATGGTGCCGGGAAGCGTCCTGGCGCTCGCCGAGCTCCCGCTGACGCCCAACGGCAAGCTCGATCGACGCGCATTGCCCAAGCCGTCTGCGGTCGCCGCGGATCGCGTGCAGCAGCCGCGCACTCCCGAGGAACGCATTGTCGTCGAAGCATTCGCCGACGTTCTCGGGGTGCCGTCAATCGGTATCGGTGAAGATTTCTTCGCCGCCGGAGGCCACTCACTGCTCGCCACGCAGCTGGCGTCGCTGCTGACCGAGCGCCTCGAGCGCCAGGTCACGGTACGCGACGTTTTCGAGCGCCCGACCCCCGCCGAGCTTGCCGATCTCGCCGCGACTTCCGCAGCGACGGCGACCGCGCTCCCGTTGCAGCCCATGGCGCACGGCGCGCTTCTTGCCGTGTCGCCGACGCAGCGACGCCTCTGGTTCCTGAACTCCCTCGATCCGACCTCGAGCGCCTACAACATTCCGATCGTGCTGCACCTTGAGGGCGATCTCGATGAGGGTGCCCTCCGCGCTGCACTCCGCGACGTTGTCGCGCGTCATGAACCGCTGCGCACGGTATTCCCCTATGTCGATGGCGAACCGCAGCAGCACATCCTCGACACGGAGGCCGGAGGGTCGACGCTGATCGCCGTTGACGTTCCGGCCGAGCGACTCGATGCGATCCTGCGCGAAGAGACGTTGCGCCCGTTCGCCGTCACCACCGAGGTGCCGCTGCGCGCCGTGCTGCTGCGCACGTCGCCGACGCGCCGCACACTCGTCGTCACCATGCACCACATCGCCGCCGACGGTTGGTCGCTCGCCCCGTTCGCTGCTGACCTGTCGCAGGCGTACCGGGAGCACGCAGCCGGTGGTGACGCGCTCACCGAACTGCCGGTCAGCTACGCCGATTACACGCTGTGGCAGCGCGCGTCACTCGGCTCACCCGAAGACCCGGAGAGCGCGATCAGCGCGCAGCTCGACTACTGGCGTCGCGCCCTCGCCGACGCTCCTGAAGAGATCGAGTTGCCGCGGGATCGCCCGCGCGGTCATGCGCCGAGCGATATCGGGCACCTCGCGTTCGAAATCGACACCGAGCGTCATGCCCAGCTGCGCGCCGCAGCTCAGAAGCACCGCACGAGCCTGTTCATCCTGCTGCACGCAGCGGTCGCGGCGGCACTCGGCCAGCACGGTGCCGGCACAGACATCGTGATCGGTACCCCGGTCGCCGGGCGCAGCGACCCGCAGCTGAACGATCTCGTCGGCTTCTTCGTGAACACGGTGCCGCTGCGCACCTCGCTGAGCGGCAATCCGACGCTCGACGAGCTCATCGAGCGTGTGCGCGCCAGCAACACCGAGGCGTACGCTCACCAAGACGTGCCGTTCGATGCGATCGTCGATGCGCTGCGCCCGTCGCGAGTGGCGGATCGGCACCCCGTGTTCCAGGTGTTGCTCACCCTGCAGAACACCGCGCCCGCACGTCTCGATCTCGACGGGGTTGAGGTCACGGTGCCCGGCCAGGTGACGAGCGCTGGCGTGAAGACCGACCTGATGCTCGACTTTGCGACGCCCGCGGGCGACGATGGCGCGCTGCATGCTGCGCTTGCCTACGACCGTGCCCTCTTCGATGAAGCCACCATCGCGGGCATGCGCGATTCCGTCGATCGCCTGCTTGCAGCGCTGGTCGAGCGGTCCGAGCGACGGCTCTCCGATATTGAGGCGATCGACGCTTCCGATCGCGAACGCATCACCCGGCAGTCGAGCGGCCCGACCCGAGATGTGTCGGGCACCGTGCTCGACGCGCTCGATGCGCAGGTCGGCGCGCACCCCGATGAGACCGCCCTCATCGACGATGCCGGATCGCTGACCTTCGCCGAGGCCGGCGCCCGCATCGATGCCGTCGCGCGAGCGCTGCTGTTGTCAGGGGTGCGCCACGGTGATCGTGTCGCGGTCGCGCTGTCTCGCTCGGCCGACGCCATCATCACGGTGCTTGCAGCGCAGCGCGCGGGTGCGGTCGCGGTTCCGGTCGATATCGACTACCCGGATGCGCGCGTCACGCAGATCTTGGAGGCCGCGGCACCCGAGCTGCTCATCGCGATCGACACGCTCCGTCTCGGTCCGCTCGCCGAGGCCGCCGGCACCGGTGTGGTCGACCCCGCGACGCTGCTGGAGCGCACCCGTCGAGCTGAGCCCGTGCCCGAGCTGCCGCAGGTGCGGGCCGAAGACGCCGCTTACCTCGTCTTTACCTCGGGCACGACCGGCACCCCCAAGGGCGTGCAAGTGCCGCACTCGGCGCTGATGAACGTGTTCGCACAGCACCTCGACGCGATGATCGAGCCGTTCCGCGCACAGATCGACGGCCGCGCTCCGCGTGTGCTGCACGTTGCCGGCCTCGGTTTCGACGCGGCGTGGGATCCGATCCTGTGGCTCGCTGCCGGGTCAACACTGGTCATGGCGAACGACGACACCCGACGCGACGCCGCGGCCCTCGTCGATGCGCTCGACACCTATGCGATCGATGTGCTCGAGACGACGCCGTCGTACGTGCGACAGCTCGTGAGCAGCGGCCTGCTCAACCGGGCGCAGGGGCGTGCCACCCCGCTGCTCATCGCGGTCGGTGGCGAGGCCATCTCGCCAGAGCTGTGGCAATCGCTCGCCGCGGACGACGCCATCGAGGCGTGGAACCTCTACGGACCGAGCGAGTTCACCGTCGACTCCGTCGTCGCACGCGTGCAGGGCGACGCGGGTGTGCGCATCGGCTATCCGATCACCAACGTGCGCGCACGGGTGCTCGACGAATACCTCCGCGAGGTTCCCGATGGAGTCACCGGTGAGTTGTACCTCTCCGGCGCATCCGAAGCCCACGGGTATCGTGGGCGCGCTGCCGAGACGGCGAGCGCGTTCATCGCCGACCCGAGCGGCACCGGATCGCGGATGTATCGCACCGGAGACCTCGTGCGGCGCCACCGCGACGGCTCCCTCGAGTACCTGCGGCGCGTCGACGATCAGATCAAACTGCGCGGGTATCGCATCGAGCTCGCGGATGTCGAGCGCGCGCTCGAACGCGCCGATGGGGTCACGGGTGCCGTGGCGCGCGTGGATACCCCGGCCGGCCCCGACAGCGCACGCATCGTCGCCTGGGTGGCGACTCCCGGCACACCCGATGACACCCGTTTGGGCGACCGCGTCCTCGCAACCGCCCGCGAGCAGCTGCCCGCCTACATGGTGCCGACGACGGTGCGCACGGTCGATCGCATTCCGCTGACGCCGAACGGCAAGGTCGATGTCGCAGCGCTCCCCGCCCCCGAATCTCATGGGCGATCCCGCGCCCCCGAGAGCGACGCGGAGCAGCTGATGTGCGCCGCGTTCGCGACGATCACCGGCGCGGATTCCGTGGGCGTGGACGACGATTTCTTCGCACTGGGAGGGCACTCGCTGCTCGCCGTCGCGCTCATCGGAGAGATCCGTGAGCGATTCGGCACGGCCCCCGCGGTGCGCGCCGTGTTCGACGCCCCCACTCCCGCGGGCCTGCTCGATCACACGCTGCAGTCGAACGATGATCGCGCGGCTGCTGACGCGGCGAGCGCTCCCAAGCCGCAAGTTGAACCGTTGTCTGCGTGGGTCGCGGCCCACCCGCGCGGCGACGACAGCGATGCTCCCGTCTCGCCGGGCCAGGCACGACTCTGGTTCGTGAATCGTCTCGACTCGACCTCGGGTGATTACAACGTCGTGCTGAGCGCCGAACTCGCAGGTGACCTCGATATCGACGCACTCTCCCAGGCGATGGACGATCTCGTCGCACGCCACGAGATCCTGCGCACCACGTACCCTGAGGTCGATGGTGCGCCCGTGCAGCGCGTGCATGCGGCGACTTCCGGAGTCCTACAGCACGGCCGTATCGACGCCTCGGCAGGTTTCGACCTGACGCGCGAGCTTCCCCTGCGCGCCAGTATCGAATTACTCGGGGCGCAGCGCTGGCGCCTGCAACTTGTCGTGCACCACATCGCGACCGACGGTGCGTCTCTCGCCCCGATGCTGCGCGACTTGGCCGCAGCCTACGCCGCGCACACGGGTGCCGCGTCGGCTGGCCTCACTCCGCTCCCCGGCCAATTCAGTGACTACGCCCGCCAGCTGGCAGCGACCCGCAATGCCGACCGCGAAGATGCCGATCTGCACGCCTGGGTCGAGCACCTGTCGGGCGCACCCGACGAGCTCGTGCTTCCCGCCGACGGCGCTCGCGAGCATCACGCGACGCAGCCGGCGGCGCAGGTCGCGTTCGCTGTACCGGCTCGCACGGCCGCTGCGCTCTCCTCGTTCGCCGCGGGCATTCGCGCGACCGATTTTCACGGGTGGTTGGGCGCGCTGAGCGCGTTCCTGATGCGCACCGGTGCGGGGTCAGATCTCGTGATCGGCACGCCGTCAGCCGGGCGGTCGGACCCCGACCTCGCGCCGCTCGTCGGGTTCTTCGTCAACACCTTGCCCGTGCGCCTGCAGCTCGGAGACGAGGCGTCGCTCGCCGACGCCGTCGCAACCGCGCGATCCGCAGCACTGTTCGGCATCGACCACGAGCACGTGCCGTTCGAGCGCATCGTCGAAGCAGTGGGGCCCGAGCGGGCGCTCGGTCGGCACCCGCTGTTTCAGACGCTGCTGACGGTGGAGCAGCCGCACGAGTTCGCCCTTGAGCTGCCCGGCGTCACCGTGACCCCCGAGGTCTCGGCGAGCACCGGTGCCGCAAAAGCGGACCTGTCGTTCACGCTGCGCCCCTCCGCGCCCGGGGCCGAAGTGCTCGGTACCCTCGAATTCAACTCTGCACTCTTCAGCGAGGCCGCGGCGCACGGGCTCGTTCAGCGCTTCGTCGCCTTCCTTGGGAGTGCAATCGACGCACCGGACGCACCGATCATGGCGACCGACATCGCGGGGACGCCTGCGCGCCTGCCGGCGTGGTCAAGCAACCGCGCGGAGTTGGGGAGCGCCGAATTGGCTAACGCTGACGCGAACACCGCACCGGTCAGCGTGCTCGACGCATTCGACGCCACCGTCGCGCGCGATGAATCGCACACCGCGCTGGTCACTGCCGAGGGCAGCCTGACGTTCGCAGAGCTCGCGCACCGCACCACCGAAATCACCGCAGGGCTTCGTGCGGCAGGCGTCGGCTCGGGCTCCGTGGTCGCCACCCGTCTGCCGCGGTCGTTCGACACCATTGCTGTGCTCCTCGGTATCTGGCGCGCGGGGGCTGTCGCGATGCCGATCGACCCCGAGTATCCGCCCGAGCGCGTCGAAGCCATGCTCGCCGCGGCAGATCCGGCACTCGTGATCGATGGAGATGTCGACGCGGCACTGCGCACTGCCGAGCGGGATCGGACCGCGCTCGAGCACACCGACCCGGCGCACCCGCGGGACGTGTCTCTCGACGACCCGGCATACCTCATTTTCACCTCGGGTACGACTGGCAAGCCCAAGGGCGTGCAGGTGCCGCACCGCGCGCTCGCGAGCCTGCTGCGCAGCCATCGGGCGACCCTGCTCCCCGATTCGGCACTGCGGCGAGCGCGGTTCGCGCACACGACGGGTGTCGGCTTCGACGCGGCGATGGATCCGGTGCTCTGGTTGGCCGAGGGCCACGAGGTTCACCTGATCGGCGATGAGACGCGCCGTGACCCTGAGGCGCTGTTGCAGTACTTCGCCGCGCAGCGCATCACAGCGTGGGAGACGACGCCGAGTTACGTCGAGGCGGTGAGCCGACAGACGAGGCTTGCCGAGTGGCTCGACGCCTGCGAGGCTGACGAGCCGTTCACGCTGCTGCTCGGCGGCGAGGCTGTCACCGACGGGATGTGGCAGTGGGCGCGCGAACGCCGCGCGCTGCAGGCGTGGAACCTCTACGGACCGACCGAGGTGGGCGTCGATTCGATGCTCGCCGATGTTGCAGCGGCTTCGCAGCCGACGCTGGGGTCGACCACCACGGACACGGTGGGCTACGTGCTCGACCGCGGGTTGCGCCCGGTGCCAGTCGGAAGCATTGGCGAGCTGTGGCTCGCAGGCCCGCAGCTCGCCCACGGGTATCTCGGCCGCGCGGCCGCAACCGCCGATCGGTTCGTGGCCGACCCCTTCGCGCGCGATGGCTCCCGCATGTACCGCACGGGCGATCTCGTGGCCGTGCGCGACCCGCAGAGTGATGAGACCGGCCGGGTGGTCTCGCTTGGCCGCAGTGATGCGCAGGTCAAGATTCGTGGCCACCGTGTCGAACCCGACGAACTACGGCTCGTGCTCGAGGCGCAGCCTGGTGTCGAGCGCGCCGTGGTACTTCCGGTGCCGCAGGGCGAGCAGACGGTGCTCGGCGCATGGGTCGTGACTGATCACTCTGACGATCTGAGCGCGCTCGAGAGTGCCCTGCGCGAGGCCGTGCAGGGTCGCATCCCTGAGTACATGGTGCCCTCGGCAATCGCGTTCATCGACCGCGTGCCGCTGACCCCGAATGGCAAGCTGGATCGCCAGGCCCTCCCTGAACTGCACGCCTCCGGCGGGGCCGGGCGCGCACCCGAGACGCCGGCAGAGGTTGCCGTGGCTGCCGCATTCGCCGAGGCGCTCGGCGTCGATGACGTGCGGGCCGACGACGCGTTCTTCGCGCTCGGCGGGCACTCATTCATCGCACAGCCCGTGATTCGCACGATCAACGCGGCGCTCGGGTCGATGCTTCCGGTGCAGGCCGTGTTCCAGGCCCCGACTGTGGCCGGTCTTGCTGCGCTCGCGGAACGCGGCGAGGGCGATATCGCTGCCAGCCTGCAGCCGATCCTGCCCTTGCGCCCAGTGAGCGAACCCGGCGCATCGCGCACCCCGCTGTTCGCTGTGCACCCGGCATCGGGCGTCTCCTGGAAATTCGCGGGTCTGCTCGCGCATCTCGACGCCTCACAGCCGCTGTACGGGCTGCAGTTGCCAGCGATCACTCCCGACGTTGAGGCGCTGTCGTTTAACGCGTTGCCTGAACTGCTCGACGAGTACGTCGCGGCGATGCGCTCCGTGCAGCCCGAAGGCCCCTACCGCCTGATCGGTTTCTCATTCGGCGGCCGGTTGGCGCAGCACCTCGCCGCGCACCTGCAATCGCAGGGTGCTGAGGTTGAACTTCTGGCGGTCCTCGATGCGTACCCCACCGAGCATTCGGCGATCGCGGGCGTCGACGGAGGTGACGCCATGTGGCGCGCTTTTCTCGATGCGAACGACGTGGCCGCGCCCGAGTTCGAGCTCGACGCGGCATCGACGCGGCGAGTGCTCGCCGATGCGGGCAACCCCGCCGCCGACATCCCCGACGAGTCGATCGAGCGCCTGGTGCACGGGTTCCTGCGTCTCGGGGCTCTGCTTGATGAGACGGCAGTGCCCACGTTCGCCGGTGATCTGCACGTGTTCGCAGCGACCGTCGATGTGCCGCGCGACCGGCCGACGCCGGAGGCATGGAAGCCATTCACCCGTGGCTCCGTGACGGCGAGCGACGTGCCTGCCCGACACTCCGCACTGCTGTCTGACGACGCCGTACGCGCATTCGCGCCGCAGCTCGAACGACTCATCGCGGATGCTCAGGCGCGTCGCGCAAACCGATCCGTAGAGGGTTCCGAAGCACCAGAGAGCCTCTGATTCACGCTTGGTGCCGGCCCGCCCGGCATCGCACCACACCCGACGGAGAGAGAAGAGTTCATCATGACCAACCCGTTCGATGACACGTCAGCCGACTTCCGAGTGCTCGTGAACGAGCTGCAGCAGCACTCGCTCTGGCCTGAGTTCGCCGATGTGCCCGCTGGATGGGTGTCCGTCTTCGGCCCCGCCCCGAAACCCGCCTGCCTCGATTACGTGACCGAGAACTGGGAGGACATCACTCCGGTTCGCGATCGCGACTTGGCGGTCTCGTGATTTCTGTTCGCGGGTTGAGCAAGCGGTTCGGGGCGTTCACGGCGCTCGACGACGTCAACCTGGAAGTACCCGCAGGCACGGTGCACGCGCTGCTCGGGCCGAACGGTGCCGGAAAGACGACGACCGTGCGCGTCGTCACAACCCTGCTCGAGCCGGACGCCGGAGAGGTGGAGGTGGCCGGGCACTCCGTGCGGCGCGACGCACACGGAGTGCGGGCAAGCCTCGGCGTCTCCGGGCAGTACGCGGCCGTCGACGAAAAACTCACCGGCGCCGAGAACCTCACGCTGGTGGGCGAGCTCTACGGCATGCGCCGACGCGATGCGCAGGAGCGGGCGGCCGAGCTGCTGCGAGATTTCAGGCTCGACGATCTGCCGCGCCAGAAACGAGCGGGCGAGTACTCGGGCGGCATGCGCCGTCGGCTCGACCTCGCGGGCGCCATCGTTGCTCGGCCCCCCGTAGTGATCTTGGATGAGCCGACCACCGGACTCGACCCGCGCGGACGACGCGACACGTGGGATGCGGTGCAGTCGCTGACGCAGGCCGGCACCACCGTGCTGCTGACGACGCAGTACCTCGAGGAGGCCGATCAGCTCGCCGATCGCATCTCCGTGATCGATGCCGGGCGCATCGTCGCCGAGGGCACCGCTCACGAACTGAAGCTGCGCGCCGGCGGCGCCGCGATCGATCTCGTGCTCGCCTCGGCCACCGATGGTGCACGCGCGGCGGAGCTCGCGAGCCGCACAGGTCTGCGCGTCGGAATCGATGAGCGCAGCACACGCTTGACCGCGTCTGCGCCCCGGGGCAGCTCCGACCTGGCCGCCGTGCTCGAGGCGCTGGCGAGCGCCGATATCGAAGTTGTCGAGGCCGCGCTGCGCCAGCCGACGCTCGACGAGGTCTTCCTCCAGCTCACCGGCACCACGCCCGCGACGGAGAACCCCTCAGCTGAACCGGCCCGCCACCCCGAGGAGGTCAGCCGATGAACGCCGTCACCGCAGCATTCCGCGATGGCGGCATCGTCGCACGCCGCAACGTCGTCAATGTGCGGCGCACCCCCGGGGCCCTCGTCACCGGCATCGCCCAGCCGATTATCTTCGTGCTGATTCTCGCCTTCGTCTTCGGCGGCGCTCTCGGCGGCGCCGATTACCGGCAGTTCTTGATCGGCGGCATTCTCGCGCAGACGCTCACGTTCAACTCGTCGTTCACCGCCGTATACCTCGCGAAAGACCTCCAATCGGGGCTCATCGACCGACTCCGCACGCTGCCGATGTCGCGAGTCGGGGTGATCCTCGGCCGCACCACCTCTGATCTCGTGACGAGCATCATCTCAATCGCCGTCATTCTGGTGTGCGGTGTCGCAATCGGGTGGCGTGTCGAAACCGGTGCGCTGCAGGTATTCACCGGGGTCGTGCTGCTGCTGCTGTTCGCATTCGCCACTTCATGGATCGGCGCCACCATTGCCCTCACCGCCCGCAGCGTCGAGGTGGCGCAGAGTCTCGGGCTGCTCTGGCTGTTTCCCGTGTGCTTCATTTCTGGGGCGTTCGTCTCAGCCGATATGCTTCCCGGGCCGCTGCGCGCCTTTGCGGAATGGAACCCGGTAACCGCTGTCGCCACCGCTATCCGCGAGCTCTTCGGCAACGGCGCCCCCGAGGGGTTCGCGGTCGCCGGCGGATGGCCCGCCGACCACGCCGTGCTCTACGCCTTCCTGTGCAGCATCGCGATCATCGCGATCTTTGCACCGATCGCCGTCGGCCAGTATCGGCGCATCAGCCGCCGATGATCGAGCTGCTGAGCGCGCGAGTCAGTGAGGTGCTCGCGGGCGCTCAGGCGTGCGCGAGCGCGAAGGATCACCAAGCCGCCGCACGCCGCCGCACACTTGAGTTGCAACGTCGCACGCTCGCCGGGCGCGCGGCGCTGCGGCTGCTGGTCGCTCGGTGCCTGGGCGTCTCAACCGACGACGCAAGCGAGTTGCCGATCGATCGCACGTGCCTCGACTGCGACGAGCCGCACGGGCGACCGACGATGAGCGGGCTGCCGCTCAGCTCGTCGACGAGCGGCGACCACGTGCTCGTCGCAGTCGCTGCGGATGACGAAGCATCTGCCTACCCGGTCGATTTGGGCGTCGATGTCGAGGTGATCCCGCACCAGCTCTGGCCCGGGTTCGATGAGTATGCATTGCACCCGAGCGAGCGCGACGGGCTGCCCGACATCGATTCGCCAGTCGGGGTGGCAGCGCGTGTCAGTCTGTGGACGCAGAAGGAAGCGGTGCTGAAGGCCACCGGCGACGGGTTGCGCGTTTCACCGGCCACGGTGCACTTCGGTGAGGCGAGCCCTGTGGGCGCGACATCGGCCACTCCCTGGCGTCGCGCACATGGCGCGGAGGGGGGTGGCTCAGCTGCGGCTGTTCGATCGATCTCCGTGCGCACACTGATGCTGGGCGAGGCCACGCGCGCCGCCGTCGCCACCTCGGGCCTTCAGCGCTGCAGACTCTGGACGCTCGAGCAGCTCGCAGCTCCCACCCCCTCCTTCTCCTCCACCTCCACCTAGACCCCCCACCCCACCTCGGCCTCGACCTCGACGTCGACCTCGAAAGCACCATTTTCTGTCGAGTGCACCCACACATCGGGCGTGCACTCGAACGAAACTGGTGCGCTCGGGTAGCTGCATGCGGGGCGCGGCGCTGGGCGGGTGATTTGACGCGCTCCGACTAAGCCAGGCTAGGCTAACCTTCATCGGAGGAATACTCCGAGTGTTCTGATGGAGTTGTTATGCCCGCCACACCCCGTGCCGTTCGCGTCGAGATGCACGATCTGCGCGTGCGCACCCTGTTCGTTACGAAGACCGAGCGCCTCGGGCCGCGCATGCAGCGCTTCACGCTGAACGGCGAACAGCTCGAGCCCGATTTTCCGGCACCCGCGTTCGCGGCCGCCGATCACGTCAAGATCGTGTTGCCCGACCCGCAGAGCGGCGAGGTGGCGGTGCCCGGCCTCTCCGATGATGGCCGGCTCGTGAGACTGCAGGAGATCCCGACGCCCGTGCGGGATTACACCGTGCGCGCCGTGAGCCCAGACGGGCTCGTTATCGATTTCGTGCTGCACGAGCATGGCCCCGCGGGCAGCTGGGCTGCAGAAGCAGCGGTGGGATCGCCGCTCGGCGTCCTGGGCCCGCGCGGCTCGCACATCTACCCCGACGGCTACGCGCACTACGTGCTGATCGCCGACGAAACCGCACTCCCCGCCGTCGGCCGATGGCTCGATGAGCCGGGTTGGGCCGCGCGAGTCGACGTGCATGCCCTGGTGCAGAGCGCTGACGAATACCCGCTGCCGCCGCGCACCCACACCACCGTCACGCACCACGTGCACCCGCTGGGTCGCACCCGCGCAACCGTGCTCGAGCAACTCGTCCGCGACCTCGAACTCACCGACGACACGTTCGTCTGGGCGGCCGGCGAGGCCGACAGCCTGAAGCCCCTCCGTCGCGCCTTGAAAGCACGCGGCTTGCACCGCGACCAGTACGAGGTCGACGGCTATTGGCGGCAGGGCACCGCGAATCTCGACCATCACATCGTCGACGACGACGACTGAGCACCACCCGCAGTACACCCCAGAGAAAGTCGACGAATGAAGCGAACACCCCTGTCCATCGCCGCCCTGCTGACCGCCGCAGCACTCACGCTGACCGGCTGCTCGACCTCGGCGTCTTCGAACGCCGACACCGACGCTCCCGCCGCTGCGTCAGAGGGCGAATGGCCGCGCACCATCGAGCATGAGGCCGGCAGCACGGTCATCCCTGAGATGCCCGAGAACATCGTGTCGACCTCGATCACACTGACGGGCAGCCTGCTCGCGATTGACGCGCCGGTCACGGCGACCGCCACCACGACCCCGAGCGAGATCACGGATGCCGATGGCTTCTTCAGCCAGTGGGCGGATGTCGCATCTGAGCGCGGCGTCGAATCGCTCTACCCCAACCTTGAGTTCGACGAGGAGGCCGTATTGGCGGCCGATCCCGATTTGATCATCGTCTCGGCGAGCGGGGCAGACTCCACGGTCGATCAGTACGACGCGCTCTCGGCGATCGCGCCGACGATCGTGCTGAACTACGGCGATAAGACGTGGCAAGACCTCGCGGCCGAACTCGGCGAGGCCACGGGCCACGAAGACGACGCGACTGCCGTCGTGCAGGGCTTCGACGATCGCGTCGCCGAGGTCGCCGACGAAATCACCGTGCCCGAGGGCACCGCGAACGCCATCGTGTGGAACGGCACCGAGAACCCCACGGCATTCGCCAAGCCCGGCAGCTCGCATGCCGACCTGCTCGAATCGCTTGGCTTCTCGATCGAGGGAGCGTCTGACGACCTCGACACGAGCGAGCAGGCGCGCGACGACTTCGCATTCCTGGCGGTCGAGAACGTCACGAGCGCACTGACCGGCGAGGTCGTGTTCCTGATCTCGGGAGGCGACTCGAGCGAGGCTGACCTCTTGAGCACGCCGGTGCTCGCTACCGCTCCGGCGATCGCCGCCAAGCAGGTCTACCCGCTCGGCCCGGATTCGTTCCGCATCGACTACTACAGCGCGTCCGAGATCGTCGACCTGGTCGCCGCCGACTTCGCGTGACCAGTAGCACCACCGCCCCGTCGGCCTCGCGCCGGCGGGGCGCCCCGCGCGAGACAGCAGGTGTTCGCCGGGAGCCGGGCACCGCACTCTCCGGTCGCGCGGGCGGCCCATCGGTCTCCGCCTCGACCGGACGATCGCGACGCCGCAAGTTGATTCTCGCGTTGGCCGTCGGCGTCGGCGCGCTCGCAGTACTCGCGGTGCTGAGCGTGTTCGTCGGCACCCGTGCACTCGCCCCGAGCGAGGTCTGGCAGGCGATCATCGCACATGACCCCACCAACGGAGTGCACCTGGTCGTCACGGAGTTGCGTCTGCCGCGCACGGCACTGGCGATTCTCGTGGGCGCCGCCCTGGGGGTCGCGGGCACGATCATGCAGGCGCTGACCCGCAATCCGCTCGCAGAGCCCGGCATTCTGGGTGTGAACGCGGGCGCGGCAGCGGCGACCGCGACGGGCATCGGTCTGTTCGGCGGATCCCTCGGCACGTTCGGTCTGATCGGGTTCTCCTTTCTGGGCGCGGCGCTCGCCTCTGTCGCCGTGGCGGGCCTCGGCGGCATCTTCCGCCGAGGCGCAGACCCGGTGCGGCTGGTGCTTGCCGGTGCAGCGCTCGCTGTGACGCTCGGCGCATACACCCAAGCGCTGCTCATCAACTTCCCCGAGGTGTTCGACACGTTCCGGCACTGGGCGGTCGGCTCGGTGCAGGGCCGCGACGGCACCCTCGTGCTTCCGGCAACCCTGCTGATCGTGCCCGCGATCATCGTCGCCGCACTGCTCGGCCGTCAGTTCAACGCGACCGCGCTCGGCAGCGATCTCGGTCGAACGCTCGGTGCCGATCCGCGTCGCACCCTGTGGGCCGGAGCCGTGCTGCTGGTGCTGCTCGCGGGAACCGCGACCGCGGTCGCGGGGCCGATCGCCTTCGTCGGTCTCACCGCACCACTCGCCGTGCGATTGCTCGTGGGCCCCGACTATCGCTGGATTATTCCGCTGTCAGCCGTCTATGCGGCGGTGCTCGTGATCGGCGCCGACATCATCGGCCGAATTCTGCTGCCACCCACCGAATTGGAGACCTCGATCGTGACCGCACTGATCGGTGCACCCGTGTTCATCTTGCTCGCCCGCCGTCGACGGCTGATGCGCCTGTGAACGCGACGCCCACCGCACTGCCGACCAGTGGAGCGAGACGCTCCCCCGCGATGAGCAGCTGGCGCAGCCGCGGCGACTCCGTGTCGCTGCGCTGGCACCGACGCACCCTGCGGGTGACCATCCTGCTCGCGCTGTGCCTGGTGCCATTGGGCGTTGCCGTGATGATGACCGGCACCTTCACGGTCGACTGGGGTGCGTTCTGGGCGGCGGTTACCGGAGAGGGCGACCCCAAGGTGATCCGCGTGCTCGAGGGAATTCGCCTGCCGAGGTACGTCGGCGGCATCGTCGTCGGCGCGGCCCTCGGGCTGAGCGGCGCGGTCTTCCAGACCATCTCGCGCAACCCACTCGGCTCTCCCGACATCATCGGTTTCGTCACGGGTGCGGCCACCGGTGCGATCGTCGCCATCCTGGTCTTCGAAGCCCCCAGCCTCATGGTCTCGGCAGCCGCGGTCGTCTCCGGCGTCTTCACCGCGGTGATCGTCGCGCTCCTGACCGCTGGCCGTCGCGGCCAGGCATCGGCGGGCGGATACCGCCTGATTCTCGTCGGCATCGGCGTCGGCGCGTTGCTGGCGGCCCTCAACGACCTCCTCCTCACCCGCAGCCAGCGCGACGACGCCATCGCGGCGCAGATCTGGCTCGTCGGCACGCTCAACGCGCGGGGGTGGGACGAGGTACTGCCCACGGTGATCGCGGTGGTCGTGCTGGTGCCGATCCTGCTCGTCTCACGACACGGGCTCGCGGCGCTCGAACTCGGCGACGACATGGCCCGCCAAACCGGCGCGGCGGTGGGCGCCATCCGGTTGACCACCGTGGCAATTGCCGTCGCACTGGCGGCCTTCGCCACCGCCACGTCCGGCCCGATCTCGTTCGTGGCGCTGGCCGCACCGCAACTCATCGCGCGCATCTCCCGCTCGCCCTCCCTTCCGCTGCTTGGTTCCGCGGTCATGGGTGCCATGCTGCTGGTCACCGCCGATCTGTTCTCGCAGTATCTGCCGTTCTCGCTCTCGGCGCCGGTCGGGCTCGTCACCGGTGTGCTGGGCGGCGGGTACCTGCTGTGGATGCTCTCGCGAGGGCGCTAGGTGATCCGGATCGCCTCCCCTCCTCTCTCCCCTCCCGTGAAAGGCTGTCTCGTGTCTCCCACCCCCGCCGATTCCCGGCTTGTCGCCGATTCTCTCCGGCTCGCCTACGAGGGGCGAACGGTCGTCGATGAGCTCGAACTGACGATTCCCGATGACGGTTTCACCGTGATCGTCGGGCCGAACGCCTGCGGCAAATCCACACTGCTGCGTGCGCTCGCGCGGCTGCTGAAACCCGAGCGCGGCGAGGTGCGTCTCGATGGCCGCCCGATCGAGAGCTACCGCGCCAAGGAGGCCGGGCGAATGCTCGCTCTGCTGCCGCAGCAGGTCGTTGCGCCCGACGGCATCGCCGTGGCCGATCTCGTTGCCCGCGGGCGCTTTCCGCATCAGAAACTGCTGCGCCAGTGGTCGATCGACGATGAGCGAGCCGTCGACCGCGCCCTTGAGGTGACCGGCGTCGACGAGCTCGCCGACCGCAGCCTCGATGAGCTCTCGGGCGGCCAGCGACAGCGCGTGCTGCTCGCCATGGTGCTGGCCCAAGAGACGGATCTGCTGCTGCTCGACGAGCCGACCACGTTTCTCGACCTCGCCCATCAGATCGAGGTGCTCGAACTCGTCAGCGAACTGCACCGCGAAGGCCGCACCGTGGTCACCGTACTGCACGACATTAATCAGGCCTGCCGCTACGCCACGCACCTCGTGGCGATGCGCGATGGCGCGATCGTCGCCGAGGGACCGCCGGCCGAGCTCATGACCGAGGAGCTCATCGAGCGGGTGTTCGGGCTGCGCGCCTCGGTCGTCAGCGATCCCATCACGGGCACGCCGATGGTGGTGCCCCTCGCCGGCCGCTCGGCGCTAGTCGCATGAACGTGCGCACCGAGGGCATGCCGCCCACCCGTGCTCAATCGGCGATCTGGCGACGGGTGCTCGCCGGCGAGTCTCCGGATCTCGTCTCCCCGGTGTGGCCGGCCTTCGGCGAACGCGTCGAGCTCAACGGCGAGGCCCACCGCGAGGTCGTGTTCGTGGCCGAAGCCGAGCGGGCAGGCGACCGGGTGATGATCCACCTGAACGGCACGACCGACGCCCACCGCACCGACATTCGGCCGGCGGTGCTCGACGCGGTGCCCGGCAGCTCCGTACGCGTGATCGATTACCTGCTGCCCGAAGATCTCATCGCGAGCTACCGCTTCGTGTCGCTCCCCGCCGCTGAGCTGCCCGACGACGCGGGCGCGACGCGCGCCGGGTGGCTGCGCGTGCACGACGCTGGAGTGCCCGACCCTCGCAACCCGCGCCGGCTGCCCAATCCGCTCGGGCGCTGGTCGTCGGTGCTGGTCGCCCCCGGCGCCGTCGAGCACCCGGCGTGGGGGTCTGGGGCGGTGCGGACCGCAGGCTCGGAGCCCTTCAGCTCTCTGGAAGAGACGTCGCTGCCACTCGGTGGGGAGTTCGCGGATCGCGTCGCGACGCTGCTCACTCGCCCAAGCTCGGAGGCATCCAGGGCGAACCTGCTCGTGCTCTTCGACGGCGAGAACTGGGAGCGCGTCGGCATTCGTGAGGCGCTCGCTCACCCGGCTGGAGCGGTCGCTCCCAGGGCCGTCGTGCTGGTGCCCTCGGGCACCCTCGAGCAGCGCTCCGCGGTACTGCCGCATCCGGATCGCGTTGCCGACCTGCTCTCAGCCGTACTGGCCGCGCTGCGCACCCAC
Organism: Leucobacter musarum subsp. musarum; assembly: GCF_001273845.1. GTDB lineage: Bacteria > Actinomycetota > Actinomycetes > Actinomycetales > Microbacteriaceae > Leucobacter > Leucobacter musarum. The sequence continues at coordinate 155,064 of NZ_JHBW01000064.1, read as the reverse complement.
GCTGCTGCTGACGCTCCGCGGATCCCCGCGGTTCCCGCCCCCGATCGCATCGTCGTCGCCGGCCAGAGCTACGGCGGGTTGGCCGCAGCCGCGATCGTCGCGCTGCGGCCTGACCTCGCGACCACGGCGGTCGTGCAGTCGGGATCGTTCCATTTCCGCGCGAGCGAAGCACCGCGACCACCGGCGGGAGAGACGGGAGACCTCGTGGACCGGGTGCGCGAGCTCGCCGACACGAACGCACTGTCGGGTCGGCGATTCCTCGTGCAGTCGGGCACGGAAGAGACCGGCATGACCGAATCTGCGGCGCACTTCGCCGAAGCGGCTCGCGAGGCGGGCGCGCAGATCGACTGGCGCGTCTATGCGGGTGGCCACGATTACGCGTGGTGGCGCACCGGGCTCTTCGACGCGCTACATGCGCTCGCCGACGGGGGCGCCTCATGACGCATCCCCGTCTCTCTCCGCATCGCATCACCGCAGACGGAGCCGACCTCGCGGCCTGGCACCGCGAGGGCAGCGACCCGAAGCTGTGGATGGCGATGGTGCACGGCGCGGGAGTCGACCACCGCGAGTTTCTCCCGATGATCGACCGGATCGATGCGACCTGGAACATCGTGGTGTTCGATATGCGCGGCCACGGTGCGTCACGGCTCCATGACGGGGCGGTCGCCACCATCGACACGGTGATCGACGACCTTGCGGTGATCCTCACCTACGCAGATCGGAACTTGCGGACCGATGGAGGCACCTGGCTGCTCGTGGGTCATTCGTTCGGCGGCAACGTCGCCCAGGAGTTGAGCCACCGGCGCTCCGACCGGGTGCATGCGCTCGTGACGATCGGCAGCCCGGGCCAGCACCGTACCCTGCGGCGAGGCGAACTCTCCGCCATGCGGTTCGCCGGTCATCTCTATCGAGTGGTGCCGTGGCCGCTCTTCGCGCGCTTCGGGGGCTCGTGGTCGAGTCACGACCCCGACACCCGCGCGTACGTGCGGGAGTGCCTCATCGCGACGGGCCGCGCCATCTACCTGCAACTCGGCCTCAGCGGTTTCGAGAGCGTGCACGCTCCCCCGCCATCAGACCTGCCGACCCTGCACATTCGGGGTGAACTCGACATGCCGCAGGCGCTCGATGCCATCTTCGACGAGGTAGTCCAGGCGAACTCCGCGGCTGCGCGCGCAATCATTCCGGCCGTCGGGCACCAGCCGATGCAAGACGCGCCCGACGCCCTGGCGCTCGAGCTCAATCGGTACTTGCGGGGCGCCGGCGGCGCCTGAGCGGTCAGCGGGAGTCGGGCTTGGTCGTTCGACGTTCGTGTTCACCGGGTTCGCGAGGCCCGCACCCAGACACCTACTCAGTCTTCGGACTCGACGCGGGCCCGAAGTCTGCCGCACCGGGTGCGATGCCGAAGAACAGTGGATCACTGGGCGCTTCTTCCCGTGGCAGATAGCCGTTGCCCAGCGTCACGCCACCGAAGATCGCTCGACTCAAGTCGTGACGGTCGCCCGGCCAACACTTCGTCGTTGCCGAAACGAGAACCGAATCGTTCTCAATGAAGGTCACCACGAGCAACGCGAAGTCGGCCTGGTCACGAACAATCACGTCCGTGGACGCGGATGCGCCGGAACCGAGCAGCTGACTTTCGACTTCGAAGCCTGCTCCGGTGAGATACTCCGCGACCTGCTGGCTCAGTGCTGCGTGCTGTGCGGCGTCAACCTCGGTTGTGCGGGTGAGGTCAAACTTGTAGTTGCCTGCGCTGCAGCCAGCACCGGATGGCTGCATCCCATATGCCGAAATCTCCGCGTCCCAAGGACCATCGTCGATGAGCGCTTGCACGTCGTTGGTGACCGTGCGGTAGTCGAGATAGTGCTGCTCAGCTTCGGCGACAAGAGCGTCACCGGTCGGGGCTGGCGGTGCGCATCCGGTGAGAGCGGCTGTACTAACCGCGAGTATCAGGGCAGAAAACCATCGCAGCTTCATCGACGACTCCGCTTGCTGCGCGGTGAGCGACCCGAGAAGAGCGACCGGACGCGCTCCCTCAACGGATCGCCTTCAGAAACGCCCGCGACGAGACGCATCACGCCACCCGCCTGCCCCAGCCGCGAGAGGCCGCTGATGACAGCAACGACCGCAGCCGCAGCCGTCAACGATGTAATCCCCACATTCAGGTCGCGTACGACCAGGGCGGCGGTGCCGATCGCGATCAGACATGACAGCGTCGCGGTGACCAGTCGGGCAAAGATCGGCGGCTCAAAGTTGATGGTGCGAGCGTGCAGCCAGCCTCCATGCCGACGGCTGCGACCACCGTTCTCGTAGGGGAGGCGCAGCCACCACGCGGCTGCCGTCACCAGTCGTCGGCCGGTCCACCACAGGCGAATCAGCAGCTCGATCCCGCCGAGGGCAGCAGCCGTCGCGACGAGACAAATCGCCAGGTCGAGGCCCATCGGAAAGCCACCGAGCATCAACACCGTTCCGAGCAGACCGACCGCGATGAACGAACTGCCGACGGCAACCGCGAACGCGATGAGCCCCAGCCCCCAGCGCCCCCAACGCTCGAAGTCCGCTCGTAACTCGGCAGACGCTCGATCAGCGTCGGCTGGACCACCCTCCCCCGCTCTGGCCGCTTCGATGAGCGATACGGAGCGAGCTTGGATCAGAGTGAAGGCCACGTCCCCAGGCTACCCACCCTCGCTTCCCGACCGCAGACCGCCGACGAGTTCGCGTTGCAGCGGTTAGGCTCGACACCGGAGTTCGACGCCTGATTGATGATCCGGAGGCAGCCGATGTGTGCGTGTGCTGCACTCACCGCTCGGGTCGTCTCTCCAACGATGAAGAATCGGAGTACCAGCGATGTCTGAGCGCTACGCCGAGAAAATCACCCGCACTCGATCACGCCTGCCGACGAGTCGCGCTCATCTCGACGCGAAAGAGGTTGAACGGGCCGTGTTCGGTGTGTTCGGCCATCGAGAGCTTGCATTGCAGATCTGGGCGGACGCTCATACCGCGGGGGTCGACGCGTGGCGCGAGTGTCGACGCCGGATGAGACATGAGTATGGGCCACGAAGCCCTCACGGGAGCTGGGCGATGTTCACTCTCTTCGGTGCGCTCCTCGCCGGAGCCTATGCCGCGGCAGTCGCCAGTGGTGTGCTCCGCGATCCTGACGACTCCCAGATTCTCTTGACGGTTTTGGTGGGCGTGTCCGCAGTCGCAGACCTCGCGGTGCTCGCGACCACCGGATGGCACCCCTGGAACTGGGCCGCCGTGCGCATGCAGATCGGCCTTGCACTGACCCTCGGCGCCGCAGCAGCATTTCAGATCGGCCGATCGGAGATAGGGGCAACACCGCTCGTGATCGCCGGGGGCGTCATCGGAATTGGTGGGATGCTACTCGTTCTGGCCGTACGGGCGCTTCGACCCGAAGAGCGGCTCGAGATCGATACCGTGATCAACGTCGCCGTCGATCGCATGCAAGGGGAGCTCGATGCTCGGGTTGCCGAGATCCAGGCTCAAGCCGCTGCGGCACTCGGACCGGAAGATGCCGAGCGCATCGTCGCCGTGCGGTCGGCGGCCTCGCCGCAGACGGCATCACGCTTGAATCGGTCTCACAGAATACTCCTGCCGGTGGGGTGATGATCTCAGCCCTGACGACCCACTGGCATCCTTATTCGCGCCTTGAGAGATGAGCGAAATCAACTTCACAAGCTTTGCGTCGTAACACTCAGCAGCCGCCTGCTCAGGCCAGCAGCGCGATTCCCGCATCTCGGAGTCGTGCGATATATCGAAGGTCATCATCGGCACGATTACTGTGCGGGTCAGCGATCAGCGTCACGTCTTCCCAATCAGAGCGGGCGAGTTCGTCCAGCGATACCCGGAGTGCGGAGCGACCTGCTTCGATCGATCGCCAATCGAGCTCGCGCACCGCCGCCGCGGTGACCACCGCTTGCAGGTTCGGGTTTCGGCGAATGAACCGGGACGGATAGCCACGGATTTCAATGTCGCCGGTCGCTCCGGTGAGGTCGAGCATCCATTCCGGATCCTCCAACCGCTCGCGATACCACTGTGCATGGCGAACGGTCACCTCAGGGTCGATGGCGTCCAAAGTGGAGTTGAGCACAAGTCCCCGTATTCGACCGGAGAGGGTGACACGGCGGAACTCACAGCCGAAGAGAAATCCGTCGTCCCCGGTGCAGCGCAGCCCGTCGATGGTGATGTCTTCGAACACCGCGCCGTTGAGCGAGCTTGCTTGCAGCTCGAGATCGACAAGGTGCGCACGCACGATTCGGGGCCGTTCGTGGGTGTCTGCGGAGCGGCCAGCCACGCAGTTCACCAGGGTTACCCGCTGGCCAGCGACGTCGGATACTGTTTCACCAGGCTCGAGTCGACGATCACGGAACACCGTCCGTGGTGGGTTTCGACGAGCTCGCGTGCTGAGGAGTTGTTCGGCGGATTCGTTCGCCGCAGACGCCAGTTCTTCCAACGTCATTTGGGCCGAGTCTGCGGTACTTGACATCACACCTGGGATCACGGTCAGCTGGCGTTCCTGCCCGATATCCGGTCCTGCAGCAATGACGCCATCGGCTACCAGGTGCGCGCTCTGCAGCCCATTCAAGAAGTCGACGGAGGCTGCCTCCGATCCTTGGCTTGACGTCAGCATGAGGAGGCGTTGCGGTGCAGAGTCGCGAGTCTCGGTGGCCACTATGTCAATCTCTCCTCGCGCAGCAAGGATGCGCGCTCCACCCGCGCGGATGACGGCTGCGGGCAACTGCGGCGCTGCGTTTGGGCCGCGCCGCCTGCGTTTCGCGACCGTCAACGTGGTCAGCGAGACTAGCGACTCCATGGGGGCGCGGGCGTTTCCCACGGCGACGATGTCGCCGTCTTCGCCGCGTAGGTAGGTGTTGTACTTGCCAATCTTCGCGGTCAGCTGGCGCGTGATCGCTGGCCCTGCCAGGTCAATTTCGGTCAGCGCGTGGTCGGTGAGCAGTAGCGCTCTGCCAGCCGAGAGTCCAAGAGCGTCGCGAAGCGTTCCTCGGAGTCCCGACAGCACATCCCACTGCCCGGTGCGCAGGTCGAGAATTCCGAGCCGGTAGCTCGCGCGGCCTTCAACCCACGAAGTGAGCAACACGCGTCCGTGAAGCACGACGGTGGCCGAAGCGAAATGATGCGCGGCGTCTTCCGGCACCGGCACTCGAAGTTGTCGGGGAATGAGAGGCGCGTTTGCTCGTTGTGGCTCCACAGACCTCAGGGTACCGAGCCTTCCTGGTGCCGGATCGCGCAGCCGCGACGTTGAGGGGTTGCGGCGCAATGCGCTCACCTGCAACACAGCCGCAATTTACTCTGACCTGGGATTTTCCACCACGACAACGCGGCACCATAACGCTCGCTTACACTCGCAGAAAAAAAGTATGAAGTTTTTTGTGACATTTTCCGAACTTGTGGTCTCTTATAGGTAGAACTCACGATGAGCTCGACCCCGCATGGGGTTCCGCGACACACAGATCGGAGCATCTCATGACCGAGAACCAGAAGCACACCGTCGACGCCACGCCCGCCGATGTCGCCGAGGCCGTTAGCCCTCATTCAGGCGCCGTCGAAGCGACCGCAGGAACGCCGCGGCCGCGCGTCGACCGCGCGAAGTCGACCACTGCCCCTGCAGCTCCGAGTGACGTGCACACCGAAGGCAAAACCATCATCTCCGATGGCGTCATTGCCAAGGTCGCCGGCATCGCGGCGCGCGAGGTTCCTGGCGTGCACGCGCTTGGCGGCGGTGGAGCCCGCGCGTTCGGCGCGATCCGCGATGCAGTAAACGCGACCGATCTCGGACAGGGCGTGAAGGTCGAGGTCGGCGAAACGCAGGCCGCCGCAGACATCACGATCGTCGTTGCGTACCCCGCTCCGATCCATGAGGTTGCAGAGCGCGTGCGCTCCGCCGTGGCCGGCGCAATCACCCAGTTGGCCGGCCTCGAGGTGGTCGAGGTGAACGTCGAGGTGAACGACGTGCACGTGCCGGGCACGGAAGATGACGACGACGTTGAATCGCGAGTGGCGTAATGAGCGCGACCGTCGTCGGCGCCCTCATCGGCGCGGTGCTGGCCATCTCGGCGCTCGTGTTCGGCTTCTGGGGGTTTCTCCTGGTCGCACTCTTCATGACGATCGGGGCTGCCATTGGGCGCATCGCTTCGGGGAAGCTCGATGTGCGTGACCTCGCGGGAGCCCTCTCGGGGCGGAAGACCTCGTAATGTCTGCCAACGAGAGCGCCGCACGGGGTGACACCCGCGGGGGTGACGCTGCGGGCTCCTCGGCTGTGCCGGGTCGTGTGACGGTGCGCGACAGCGTGCTGCAGAAGCTTGTCACGCACGTCGTCGCCACCGCCGTGCACAGTAGTTCTCGCGACGTGCGGGTCCACGCCGCCGCGTCACTGGACGGTGTAGTGATCAACGCCCGCGTGCCGCTCCCCGTCCCTGCACTCGGTGACTCTGGCGCGGTGCAGCGCAGCCCAACGGTGATGGAACTCGCCGAGGCCGTGCAGCAGCAGGTTGCCGCCTCCGCAGGGGCGTCACTCGGGCGCCCGGTGTCTCGCGTGAATCTCACTATTGACCGTGCCTGTATTCCCCTGCAGAGGAGGGTGCGATGAGTACCAGTTCGCTGAGTCGTGTGGTGCGTCGAGAGACGCACTCACCCCGTACCGTCGCGATGATCATCGCTGTGGTGATCTTGATCCTTGCGCTCACGTATGCGGCGCTCGAGATCATACTGAGCCTCGCGGGTCAGCCCGCACTCTTGGTCGGTCCCGCGGCAGCGTTCGGCTGGGTCGTCGGCTTGCCGACCGAGGTTCCCGCGGGCGTAACGATCACCGCCGGCATCGTCATCGCACTGCTTGGACTCGTGTGTATCGTGCTCGCGCTCGCGCCGGGACGCCTGTCGAAGCACGAAATGCAGTGGGGTGAGCGACGCGCAGTGGTTGCTGACAACGGCGTGATCGCAGCAGCCATCGCGCAACGGGTGAGCGACGAACTCTTCGTGGCTCGAGGTCGCGTGCGCGTCGGTGTCGGACATCGGGTGATCGATGTGTCGGTGACGCCCGAGGCGGGCATAGAGATGGAGAAAGATCGCGTGCGCGTCGTCGTCGACAGCGAAATCGAGGAGTACCGTCTGCGGACGAAGCCCCGGGTGTCGGTCCGAGTGAACCAGCAGCAGCAGGAGGCCACACCATGAATCGGACGAATCGCGTGGTGAATCGCCTCGTGCTGTTCATCCTCGGCGCGGTGCTCGCCGCGATCGGCGGGCTGCTGATCCTCACGGCGAGCATCCCTCAGGTTTCTGACACATGGGCCGGCATCGGCGGCGATACAGAGCACTGGATCTCCTCAGCTTGGGACGCCACGGCGATTGCGGGTACGCAACTCGCCTGGATCGCCCTGGCATTGGTTGCCGCGCTCCTGCTACTCGTCGTGCTGCTGACGGTTCTGGTCGCACGCACGATCCGCGGTCGGCGGCGCACCGCGCTGCAGGCGACCGCCGGCGAGAACGAGGCAGGCCGCATCGTCGTCACCGAAGGCTTCGCCGCTTCGGCCGTGAAACAGGCGATCGATGCGCACGACGAAGTCTTATCGAGTCGCGTGACCGCGAGCGAAGTCGCGGGCGACCCCGTGCTGCACGTGGCGATCACCCCGCGGCAGAACACCAGCCCGCGTCAGATCGCAGCGATGACCGACGAACTCGTCGAGAATCTTGCGACGCTCACGGGCCAACAGCTCGACACGTTCATCTCCATCCATACCGGCATCCGCGCTCGGCTCGCCCGAGACGAGCGGCGGGTGCACTGATCCCTCGCTAGCGAACCCGCTGGCGAGTCTCACCACGAAAGGAACCCATCATGGGACTCGACGACAAGATCAAGAACGCTGCGCAAGACCTCACCGGCAAGGCGAAGGAAGCGATCGGTAATGCGACCGACAACGACAAGCTCGCCGCTGAGGGCAAGGCCGATCAGGCCAAAGCACAGGTGAAGAAGGCCGCCGAAGACGTCAAGGATACGTTCTCCAAGTAAGGCCGTTCCCGCCGCAGTGCCGGGTATCCGGGCCAGCTCTGGCCGGGCCCCCGGCACTGCGCGTTACCGCTGAATGGTGCGCACACTCGCGCGGGCTCCCGAGTCCCGCTAGCGGTTATAAGTGGTGACCCCATCGACCTCGGGGACACTCACCCACGCGCCCAACTCCGCACTGCGCACCGATGCGTCGACGAGCTCCGAAGCCGACCAGCCGTCTGCGACCGAAGGCGCCAGCTGCTCGTTCTCGATCACCGATCGGATGAACAGCGCGGCTTCGATCGTCTTGAGATCGTTGAATCCGATGCCCGGGCCCGCGTTCGGCTGGAACCGACCAAACTCGCCGAAGCTCGTATCCGTCAGTACGGTCTGGTACCCGCGCAGGTCTGTCGCAACCTCGAGCTGATTCATGCGCTCGAAGTTCCAGCGGATCGAACCCTGCGTGCCGTAGACCTCCAAGATGTATTCGGCGTGGGGGCCGATGCCGACGCGCGTCGACTCGAAGTACCCCACGGCCCCGTTCTCGAATCGCGCCAGCGCTGCGGCATAATCCTCGTTCTCCACGTCTCGCAGGGTCGTCGACGCCTCACCCTTCGCGAAGCTGTTCGCCGAGTTGCCGGCCGGGAGCGGGCGCTGCGGAATGAAGGTTTCGGTAATCGCATTCAGCGACTCCACGCGACCGACGACGAACTGTGCGAGGTCGAAGCCGTGAGAGAGCACGTCGCCCAGTACGCCAGTACCGGCACGCTCTTTCTCGTACCTCCAAGTGAAGACTTGCTGTGGGTCAGATGCGTAGCTCGTGAGCAGTCGCATCTGCACATTCGTGATCGTGCCGAGTTCTCCGCTCCGTACGAGTCGACGCGCTTCAGCCACCGCAGGCGCATGGCGGTAGTTGAATCCGACCGCCGTGATGAGACCGGCTGCCGCCGCGCCCTGCGCGATCTCGCGCGATTGGGTCGCGCTGATGCCCATCGGCTTCTCGATCCAGAAAGGTTTGCCCGCCGCGATCGCCGCGAGAGCGACCTCGTGGTGCAAGAAGTTCGGTGCGCAGATCGAGACAACGTCGACGTCGGGGTGCGCCAGCAGCTCGTGATAGTCAGCCGTGGTCTCTCGGAACCCGAGCGCGTCGGCAGCGTGTTGGCGACCCGACGCATCGGGATCCGCCGCAATCACCAACTCAGGGTGGCGTTCAAGCTCAGGAAAGAACTGGCTCGTCGCCAGGTACGCCCGCGCATGTAGGCGCCCCATCCATCCCACCGAAATCAGCCCGACGCCAATGCGCTCGTTGCTCACCATTACGACTCCTTCGTCTTCACCTGCGATGTTTCGGCGTTCGTTCGCTGACGCCTGCGCCAGGTTACGTCTGGCCTCGACGTGCATGGCTGTCTCAATCTGGAACAGGTTCCGATGCTCGCCAGTTGCTGTACTGGGGTGCAATCGGCGACGCAATGCTGACAATGGAGTTCGAACGTCATGTCGGCTCCACCGAGGCATTCGTCTTCTCATCCCAACGAGAAGGAATGAATACCAGAATGGAAGACTCACCCCAGGCCGACCTCCGCAGCGCGCGCTGGTTCGCCCCGCACGATCTCACAGGCTTCGTGCACCGCACCGCCATCCAGGCAGAGGGCTTCTCGGGCTTCGCCATCAAGGATCGACCGGTGATCGGCATCGCAAACTCCTGGTCGGAACTCGTCAATTGCAACATTCACTTCAAGCTGCTCGCCGACTCGGTGAAGCGCGGAGTGTTGATGGCGGGCGGACTGCCGCTCGAATTCCCGACCATCTCACTCGGCGAGAGCCTCATGAAGCCCTCCGCCATGCAGTTCCGCAACCTCATGGCAATGGACGTCGAAGAATCGATCCGCGCGTATCCGCTGGATGCGATCGTGCTGCTCGGCGGCTGCGACAAGACGGTGCCTGCCCAGCTCATGGGTGCGGCAAGCGCCGACATCCCCACGATCATGCTGACAGGCGGCCCCCAGGAGCCCGCGGTCTTCCGAGGGAAGCAGCTCGGCGTCGGTACCGATACGTGGAAGTACGCCGATGAGTTGCGCGCTGGTCGCATGACGCAGGCCGACTTCGACGAATTGGAGGCGTCAGCAAAGCCGACTGCAGGTCACTGCAGCGAGATGGGCACCGCTTCGACGATGACCTCGATCACCGAGGCGCTCGGCATGTGCTTGCCGTCGACGGCAGCGATCCCCGCCGTGCACGCCCGGCGGGCGCAAGCGGCCGAGGCGACCGGACGACGTGCCGTCGAGATGGCGCTCACCGGCGGGCCGACGCCGCGCGAGATCCTCACTCCCGATGCGTTCGACAACGCGATTACCCTGCTCATGGCGGTGGGCGGTTCCACCAACGCCGTGCTGCACTTGCTCGCGCTCGCACGCCGAGTCGGGTACGAGCTCGATCTCGACCGCTTCCACCAGATCTCGGAGCGCACGCCGCGCATCGTGAACGTGCGGCCCTCTGGCGAATACCTCGTGCAGCAGCTCTTCAATGCCGGCGGCATCGGCGCAGTGCTGAAAGAACTCTCACCGCTGCTCAAAGGCGACGCCATTACGGTGACCGGTGAATCACTCGCAGCCGGGTTCGCGAACGCGCCCGAGCCCGATGGCGAGGTCATTTCGAAGCTCGAGACCCCCTTTGACGCCTCCGGCGGCATCGCGGTGGTGCGCGGATCATTGGCACCGAAAGGCGCGGTTATCAAGCGCAGTGCGGCGAGCCCCGAGCTGCTCACGCATCGCGGGCCCGCGGTCGTCTTCGATGACATGACCGACCTCGGTCGACGCATCGACGATCCCGATCTCGACATCACCGAGGATTCGGTGCTGGTGCTGCGCAATTGCGGCCCGGCCGGCGCACCGGGCATGCCCGAGTGGGGCATGCTCCCCATCCCGGAAAAGCTCTTGAAGCGTGGCATCCGCGACGTCGTACGCATCTCGGACGCTCGCATGAGCGGCACCGCCTTCGGCACCACGATCCTGCACGTTTCGCCCGAGGCGGCGGCAGGCGGCCCGCTGGCTGTGGTGCGCGACGGCGACCCGATCGTGCTCGACGTCTCCACCCAACGCCTGGATCTCGACATTCCGGCAGATGAACTGGAACGGCGCCTTGCCGAGGTCGAGCTGCCGCCCCGCAAGTACAACCGTGGCTACGGGCGTCTCTTCGTCGACCATGTGACGCAGGCCGATGAGGGCTGCGACTTCGACTTCTTGCACGCCATTCCCGATGAAGAACCGCAGCGATTGCCCTACGGTCTCTTCACCGGTTGGCAGGGCGGCTGGTGACCGGCCGCTTCTGAGGCCGCGCGCCTCAGCCCTCTCCACAGTATTTCTCCTCCTGGCGCACCGCATCCGCGTGCGGTGCGCCAGGTCTTCAATGACGACGACAGCGAGTGAATCTCATGGCAACACAGCAGCAGGCGGTCGAACCCCCGCTCGACACCACCACCATCAATCGACTTCAGGGCAATATGGGCGTGGGAACCCTCGCCATGAGCGTGCTCGCGTTCTCATCCCCCCTGGCGACCGTCGCCGGCACCATGCCGGTGCTCCTCATGTTCGGCGGCAACACCGCTCCGGCGATCTACCTCATCATGACGGCGATGCTGCTGATCTTCTCGGTCGGTTTCGTACTGATGAGTCGCCGCATCGAGAACCCCGGCGGTTTCTACTCGTTCGTCACTGCTGGGCTCGGCAAGGCGGCTGGACTCGGCAGTGCATTCCTCGCGCTGGTCGGATACCTCTTCATCGGCTATTTCGCCCCCGTGTTCTTCGCTGTCACCATGAGCGGCTTCGTCGTGCACACGCTCGGCGGCCCCGACATTCCCTGGTACTGGTACGCCCTCGCGATCATTGTGCTGACGACATTCTTCGCCTACAACCGCATCGACCTGTCGGCGAAAGTGCTGACCATTGTGATGGTGCTCGAGGTGCTCATCATCGTCGTGTACGACGTCGCCGCGTTCGCGCACAACGTGACGAGCGGTGCCGACTTCTCGGTATCTCTGCCGCGCCCCAGCGACGCGACGTTCGGTCTCGCGCTGCTCTTCGCCATCGGCAACTTCTTCGGTTTCGAAGCCACGGTGATCTACCGTGAAGAAGTGAAGGACCCGGCCCGCACCATCCCGCGCGCCACGTATCTCTCCGTGCTCGGCATCGGTCTCTTCTACGCGGCCACCGCCGCCGCCTACGTGGCGTTCTTCGGCACCGACGGCGTGCAGACCGCCGCGACGACTGACACGGCGAACCTGTTCCACAACTCGATCGTGCTGCTGCTCGGCAAGATCTTCGCCGACGTCATGACGATCCTGCTTATTACCTCGACACTCGCCTGCATGCTGTCGATCCAGAACATCGCGGCCCGATACGGCTTCTCCCTCGCACGGGATCATGCGCTGCCGCGCGCGCTCGGCCAGGTGCACCCGAAGCACAATTCGCCGTACCTGTCTGCGCTCACGGTGGGCGTCGTCTGGGCGCTCGCGACGATACTGTTCGCGGCACTCAGCATGCCTCCCGAGCAGCTCTACGTTGTGGCCAGCGGGAGCGGCACGTTCTCGGTGCTGCTGCTGATGTTCATCGCGAGCGCCGCCGTGTTCGTCTACTTTCTGCGCAAGCGGCGCAGCGCCCCTGAATCGGTGTGGAAGTCGCTGGTCGCGCCAGCCATCAGTGCCGTGTTCCTGGGCGTCGTGACCGTGGTCGCGATCGCGAACTTCCCCGAGCTGGTCGGTGGCTCCGGGGCCATCACCGTGATCTTCATGGGGCTGACGTTCGCACTGTTCATCGGTGGCTTCCTCTACGCACGCGTGTTGCGCACGCGACGGCCAGACATCTACGCGCGCCTCGGGCGCCAGAAGTACTAGGCGGAGCGATGCTCCAGGGAACCGTTGGGCCGCAATTCGGCCCCTACGGCGGGCGGTACATTGCCGAGTCACTCGTGACTGCCGTCGATGCCCTCGCCGAAGCGTATGCGTCCGCGCGCAAAGACGCCGACTTTCAACAGCGGCTCTCCGATCTTCTGCTCGACTACTCCGGTCGGCCGACGCCACTCACCGAGGCCGCGCGACTCTCCGAGCACCTCGGGGGCGCGACGCTCTTGCTGAAGCGCGAAGATCTCAACCACACCGGAAGCCACAAGATCAATAACGCTCTCGGTCAGGTGCTGCTCGCACAGCGTCAGGGCAAGAGCCGGGTGATCGCGGAGACCGGTGCCGGGCAGCACGGAGTCGCGACCGCGACCGCCGCAGCACTGCTCGGTGTCGAATGCGTCGTGTACATGGGCGCAGTCGACGTCGAACGACAGGCGCTGAACGTCTCGCGCATGCGACTACTCGGCGCGACGGTCGTACCCGTGTGCACCGGCACGGCAACTCTGCGCGATGCGATCAACGAGGCGTACCGCGACTGGGTGGCAACCGCAGACGGCACGAACTACGTGTTTGGCACCGCCGCAGGCCCCCACCCGTTTCCGACGATGGTGAGGGATTTTCAACGCGTCATCGGTGACGAGACCCGAGCGCAGGCGCTCGCCCGACGGGGTCGCCTCCCCGACGCCGTCGTCGCGTGCGTCGGGGGCGGCTCCAACTCGATCGGCATGTTCGAGGCGTTTCTCGACGACGCAGACGTCGCTCTCTACGGGTTCGAGGCGGCCGGTGATGGTGTGGATACGCCACGTCACGCTGCCACGCTCACGCGTGGGCGCCCCGGGATTCTGCACGGAGCCCACTCCTACTTACTGCAGGACGAGGATGGGCAGACGCTCGACTCGCACTCGATCTCTGCCGGCCTCGACTACCCCGGGGTCGGTCCGGCGCACGCGTGGCTGCACGACAACGGCCGCGTCTCCTACGGCCCGGTCACCGATGCAGAAGCCATGGAAGCCCTCCGGCTGCTCAGTCACACCGAGGGCATCATTCCAGCAATCGAATCCGCGCACGCCGTCGCCGGGGCGATCTCACTGGCGCGTGATCTCGGGCCGGGCCATGACCTCGTCGTCTGCCTCTCGGGCCGCGGCGACAAAGACATGCAGACTGTGAACGACTGGTTCGCTCTTGCCTAAGCCTGCCTAGCCTGGGAGCGGCAGTGCGTCGACCAGTCGCTTCAACGTGAGAGCAAGTTTCGACTCGGCTGCTCGGCCCTCGGCCAGAACATCGAGATGATCGATCGGACCGCTCAGCCCGGCCGCGGCGTTCGTCACGAGCGACACCCCAAGCACCTCCATCCCGAGTGATCTGGCGGTGATCGCCTCAAGCGCTGTCGACATCCCCACCAGCTGACCCCCGAGAATGCTGAGCGCACGGATCTCTGCGGGTGTTTCGAAATGTGGGCCCGGAAGTTGCACGTAGATGCCTTGCTGCAGACCGGGTTCGACCTGCCGCGCGATCGAACGCAACCGTTCGCTGTACAGATCGGTCAAGTCGACGAAATCAGCGCCAATGAGCGGGGAGACGGCGGTGAGGTTGAGATGGTCACTGATGAGCACGGCGTCGCCGACGGAGAACGTCGGGTCGATTCCGCCGGCGCCATTCGTGAGCACTGCAGTGCGAGCCCCGGCTGCTGCTGCGGTGCGCATGCCGTGCGCAACGGCCTGCACTCCTCTGCCTTCGTAGAGGTGCGCGCGTGCACCGATCACCAACGCGTGCGCGCCGCTCTCGAGACGTATCGACTGAATCACCCCAGAATGGCCCGGCACCCACCCCCCGGAAAAACCCGGAATCTCCGCGGCAGGAAGCACCGCGACCACGTCTCCCAGCGACGCAGCGCTTTCGCGCCATCCGCTTCCCAGAGTCAGCACGATGTCATGCTGTTTGACTCCCGATAGGCGGGCGATGACATCAGCCGCCGAGTGGGCCTCGTGCAGAGCTTGGGCCAGATTGATGCGCGTACTCATTCGCTGCCTTCTTGATGTTCTTCGGGAGAGGTGCGCGCTGGGTCGAGCGCGAGTGCGAGGTGCTGACCCGACAGGTCAGGATCGATCTGCGACACCTGCATGGTGCAGCTGAATCCATCGGTGAGCACGAGCGCCCCCTCGGGGGCCTGCCGCAGTGCCGGCACAATGGAATGCTCGGCCACTTGCATCGACATGTCGAAGTGCTCGGACTCGAAGCCGAAGTTGCCCGCAACACCGCAGCACGATGAAGACTCCACAATCTGCGGCACCCCCCACGCACCGAGTACGCGTTTCTGCGCGCCGGATCCAAAGACCGCGTGCTCGTGGCAGTGCGTTTGCAGCACCGCTGCCTCGGGCGCTGGTGCTGTCGGGGTCCAGCCGCGCTGCACGGCTTCGTCGACCGCGACCGAGAACGAGCGCACTCGTGCAGCCACGCGGTCAGCGGCTTCGCCGCCCACCATCTTCGGCCCCTCGTCGCGGATAGCTGCGGCGCAACTGGGCTCGAGCACGACGATATCTCGATCTGTCCCGTCGTCGAACCGTCGGATCAGGCGCTCGAGCCTGCGGCGAGCGCCATCTCGCTGACCGGTCGAGATCCAGGTGAGGCCGCAGCAGGCGTCTGCAGTGCATCCGACCGTTCGGCCGGTGTCGCCGAGCACGCGCGCGGCAGCGGGAATCGCTTCTGGGCGGAATGCCTTTGTAAAGCTGTCGGCGAAGATGAGGATCTCACCGTTCGAGTCAAACGCCGCCTCGTCGAGATGTCTCCGGATATCGCTGCGCGAGCGGAAGGCCGGCAGGCGCCGATTCGCGCTCACACCGAGCCAATCGGCGACCCGGCGCAGCAGTCCGATCCGGGCCCCGATGTTGGCGATGCTCGAGAACCAGCCGATCAGCGGCAGCCAGCGGGGCAGCCAACCGATCGAGTAGTGCGTGAATGGTCGAATGCGACCTCGGTAGTGCTCGTCGATGAGCTCCGACTTTGCTTCGGCAATGTCGACTCCGGTCGGGCAATCGCTCGAGCACGCTTTGCACGAGAGGCACAGGTCGAGGGCGTCGCGCACCTCGGGCGACGACCAGCCGTCGAGGCTGTTCTTGTTCGCACGGGTGAGCTCTTGGAGTACGCGCGCCCGACCGCGCGTACTGTCTTTCTCATCCTTCGTCGCGCGGTAACTCGGGCACATGAAGCCACCGCTGGTCGCGCGACAGCGGCCGACGCCAATGCAGGCGTGCGCATTGCCGACGTAGGGGCTCGCGAGCGGCAGACGGGTGCGCGACTGGATCGAGAGGCCCATGGTCACCGTCTCGGTGATGACCGATGGTTCTCCCAGAGTCGGGCCGGGCGCAGGGGTTCCTTCCAGTGCGAGCGCGTCCGTGAAGGCGTCAGGGTCGACGATGATGCCGGGATTGAGCAGATTATCCGGATCCCACACCCGCTTGAATTCGGCGAACAGGTCGAGCATCTCGGGCGAGTACATCACGCTGAGGAGCTCACTGCGGGCGCGACCGTCGCCGTGCTCGCCCGAGAGCGACCCTCCGTGTGCGACGACGAGATCAGCGGCCTCCCGCGTGAAGGCCTCGAAGTCACGCCTGCCGTGTTCGCTCCGCAGGTCGTAGTCGAGTCGCATGTGCACGCACCCTGCGCCGAAGTGGCCGTACATGAATGCCGAGTACTGGTACTTCTCGACGAGCGGGAGCAACTCCGACAGGTAGTCGGCGAGCCGGTCGGGGGCCACCGCCGAGTCTTCCCAGCCCGGCCAGGTCTGCTTGCCATCGACCCGGCGAGATGAGAGCCCCGCCCCGTCTTCGCGCACGCGCCACAGCTTCGCGCGGGCCGCAGGATCCGTGACGACCGCGGAGTCGGTGACGCGGCCAGCCGCACCCAGAGCGACGAGCAGCTGCTCGCAGCGCTCACGCGCCTCGGCGACATCATCGGCGGAGAACTCCACCATGAGGAAGGCTTCTCCGCTCGGCAGCCCGTCGACGCTTTCCGGCCCTCGCCGATGTCGCATGATCTCCACGATCGACCGGTCGAGTCCCTCGATCGCGGTTGGCTTACTGGCCAAGATATCCATCACGTCGCGCGCGGAATCAACGGTATTGGCGTACCCCAGGCACAGCAGCGCGGTGGTCGCCGGTCGAGGAACCAGCCCGACTCGGGCACGAGTGATGACGGCAATCGTTCCCTCGCTGCCGGCCAGGGCCGCTGCGACGTCGAACCCCTCTTCGGGGAGCAAATGACCGAGGTGGTAACCCGACACCTGCCGTGGAATGGTCTGCAGTTCGACGCGGAGCGCCGCGAGATGCGCCTGCGCCAGGTCGCGCAGTTCTGCAGTGAGCTGCTCTGCGCGAGCGGTCGACTGCGCATCCTGAGGATCCACCGCGGTGATGCTTCCGCGCGCCAGCCGCAGGTGGGCGCCATCGAGTGTGACCACTTCGACTTCGCGCACATGTTGCGTCATTCGACCGTAGGCGACGGAGTGGTTGCCGCACGCATCATTGCCGATCGAACCACCGACCGTCGCACGGCTGAGCGACGACGGGTCAGGAGCGAAAGTGAGTGCGCCCGCCGTGATGCGTTCAACGAGTGTGCGCAGTTCGCCGAGCACCACCCCGCCTCCGACCCACACGGAGCGGTCGTCGAGATCGATCGTGTCTACGTCGATGAAGCGGCGCGACAGGTCGACAATGATCCCGTGACCGACGGCGTTGCCCGCCATCGAGGTGCCGCCTCCCCTGGTGGTCACCGGCACGCCGGCGGCGCGTGCTGCGCGCATCACCGATCTCACGTCGTCCACGGTTCGTGGGAAGACGACGGCTTGCGGGCGGATGCGATAGTTGGATGCGTCGAAGGAGTACTCCGACCGTCGGCGGGGCGCATCGTCGACGTCTATGCCGCGCTCCCGCAGTTCGGCCAGCAGCTGCGTCGCATCCGCCGCTGCAATCGTCAGATTCGACATACACGTACCCCAATCACTGCTTACTCCCGCAGTGTATGCAGCCGTCGGGGTGCCCTACGTGTACCAAAACAGGACGGGGCACCGCTGCTCGCGCAGGGCACCCCGTCCTGTGGTTCGTCGCGCTACTCGGCGAAGTCCGCGACGTTCTCCTTCGTGATCAGGGTGAACGGCAGGGTGTAGCGATCCTTCACGTCGTCGCCTTGGAGGAACGAGTGCACGACGCGCACCGATTCTTCGCCCTGGCCGGCCGAGTCCTGCCGCACGGTCGCCGACATGTTGCCGGCCTCGATCGCGGATACGGCGGCAGGTGTGCCGTCGACTCCGACAACGGCCGCGATGTCATCAGTCCGACCGGCGTCCTTGATCGCCGAAGCCGCTCCAATGGCCATCTCATCGTTATTCGCCACTACGGCGTCGATCTCGCCGGTACCGAAGCGCTGCAGCGTATCTTCCATGTTGCGCTTCGCCTCGTCGCGGCTGCCCTTCGCCTGGAACTCGGCCACGGTCTTGATGTTGTCGTTGATGGTCTCGTCGTACCCCGACTTGCGGCGGTCCGTCCACGAGGCGCCGTAGATTCCTGCGGCGAAGACGACGTTGCCCCCGTCGGGCAGCAGGTCGTTGAGGTACTCGGCCTGCATCTGGCCCGCGAGCGTATCGTCGACACCGATGTAGCTCTCGTACTTGATGTCGGCACCTTCGGCGAATTCGGTCGACAGGATGAAGAGCGGCACGCCGGCATCGATCACGCGATTGGCGGCGTTCTGGCTCGCCTCTCCGTCGAGCGGTTGCAGAATGACGGCGTCGACCTGGCGCGTCAGCAGATCTTCGACCTGATTCAGCTCGCTGGCGACATCCTTCTTCGAATCGGTGACGTGCAGGCTGACGCCCTCGTCTTTCGCGGTGCTTTCCATCGCTTCGACCATGTGGGCGAGATCGGGATCCTGCAAGTCGAGCACCACCACGCCAATGTCGTATTGCTCACCGTCGCCGGAGGCCGCGGCATCGCCCGAAGCTCCATTCGCGCATCCGGTGAGCGCAAGGGCGGAGACTGCAATCAGAGCGGCTACCGTAGACATGCGTCGTCGCATATTCATGGGTGTTCCTTTCGAAAGTGGGTACAGCGGGGAGGGGGTCAATCGGACTTCCAACGGTTGAGCAGCACGGCGAGCGCGAGAATCAGGCCCTGCACGCCCTGCTGGTAGTAGCTCGAGACGCCCAGCAGGTTCATGCCGTTCATCACGACGCCGAGCAGCAGCACGCCGATAACGGTGCCGCGGATCGTGCCGACGCCGCCGAAGAGGCTGGTGCCGCCGATGACGACTGCCGCGATGACCTGCAGCTCGTAGGTCAGGCCGGCGGTCGGTGCGGCACCGTCAAGGCGAGCGGTCAAGACGAGGCCGCCGAGTGCCGCGAGGCAGCCACCGATGAGGTAGACCGTGAACAGCACGCGACTGACCGAGATGCCGACCTTCTTCGACGACTCCTCGTTGCCGCCGATCGCGTAGACGTGCGATCCGAACTTCGTGCGGCTGAGCACGAAGTCGCAGAGCAGGGCTGCCAAGATAAAGATGATGACGGGCACCGGAATCGGGCCGATGAAGCCCGAACCGAGCCACTCCGCCGGGCCGCTCAAACCGGACACGACCTGACCATCGGTGATGACGAGCGCAGCCGTACGGGCGATCGCCATCGTTGCGAGCGTTGCGAGGAACGGGAGAATCTTGCCCCACACCACCAGCGCCGCGCTCAAGAACCCGACGAGCAGACCGACACCGAGTCCGACGACGAGCGGAATCCAGAGTGCATTGCCGCTCGAGGGTGCCAGGATCGCGAACACCATGCCTGCGAGACCGACCACCGAGCCGACCGACAGGTCGATTCCGGAGGTGATCATGATGAATGTCATGCCCAGTGCGATGATGCCGATGATCGACGACTGCCGCACCACATTGACGAGGTTCTCAAGGGTGAGGAAGTTCGGGGCGGCAACCGCGAGGAAGATGAGCACCGCGGCAAAAATGATGAGGATTCCGTAGTCGCCCACGAAATGCTTGACGCGCATCGCCGGCGATGGCCCGTCTTGATTCGACTTGCGCAGCATGACTGCGACCGTGTTGGTGTTCATGCGTCGCTCCCGATCGTCGGTGCCTGCTCTGCTGGGTGGGAATCCGAGGTGCTGCCGATGCGGCGGCGCTCGGCGGGGATGTCGACCTCGGGCGCTTCGTAACCGTCGAGAGTGCCCTGTGAGATCAGGTGCGCCACTTCAGACTCGCTGACCTCGTCCATGCGGAATCGGCCCACGACCTCGCCCTGCCGCATGACGGCGCAACGGTCGGCGACGGCGAACGCCTCATCGAGACGGTGCGTGATGATGATCACGGCGATGCCGAGGTCCTTGAGCTTCTGCGTCACCTCGATGAGCTTGTCGACTTTCGCAACGGAGAGGTTGGCGGTCGGCTCGTCCATGATGATGAGTTTCGCGTCGAACGCGAGCGCGCGGCCGATGGCCACGGCCTGTCTCTGCCCGCCCGACAGCCGCTTCACCTTGAGTCTCGGATTGATCGGGATGTCGAGGCGCTCGAGCACGCGGTTCGTCTCGCGCTCCATCTTTTTCTTGTCGATCACGCGAACCAGGGGCCCGATGATGTTCTTCTGCGGCTCGCGTCCCAGGAAGATGTTCGTGCGCACGTCGAGATTGTCGGCGAGCGCGAAGTCCTGGTAAACCATCTCGATGCCGGCGGAACGCGACACCGCGGGGCTCGGAAACGACACGGCGTCTCCGTCCATGCGGATCGTGCCGTGATCGGGCTGGTACACGCCCGTGAGCACTTTCATGAGCGTCGACTTGCCGGCGGCGTTGTCGCCCAGCAGGGCGAACGTCTCCCCCGGCAGCACGTCAATGCTCACTCCCCGAAGCGCGGTTACGGCCCCGAAGGTTTTCTGAATGTTGTTGAGGGCGACCAGCGGAGTGGTCGCTGAGGGTGCGTCGGTCATGTCATCCTCGTCGTTGATGGATCTCTGGCCCCGCTGAACTCACGCCGTGTGCGACGCGGCTTCTGCGGTTACTCAACTATCAGCGTCACGACGCGCCCGGTTTTGTACCGCTTTGAGACACCACCCACCGAACTGAGCCCGCACGCAGCAGCGCCCCCAGGAAGCTCTTCACCGGCTTCCTGGGGGCGCTGCTGGGCGCTGCTGCCGATTACACGCTCTGGCGTCCCAGGCGCGCGTACACCTCCGGCTTCCGTCGACGCAGATACACCGCGTATGCGATGCCGCCGAGGAAGAGCGCGAATGTGAACGACATGAAGATCACCGTCATCCCGACCGAGCCCTCGATGAGTGAGGAGAAATTGGTAATTGCCAAGTACGTCACCCCACCGAAGAAGACCGCACTGATCGCGGGGGTCAACAGCACTTTCCAGGCGGCGGTATTGCCTCGTGACCCTCGTCTCAGGAAGAACACGAAGATTGCCACACTCGTGATGAAGAGGAGCAGCAGCACGGAGAACGTGCCACTGCCGCTCGCCACCGGATAGATGTTCTCAGGCGGCACTCCGATAACAGAGAAGAGCACGGTCGCGGCCGCCCAGAGCAGCCCGACCGAAAGCGCAGAGAGGTGCGGCGAACGATGCTTCGGATGCACGCGAGCCAAGCCCCGCGGCAGCACATGGTCGACGGCCAGCGAGAAGCTGTAGCGCGCAGCAATGTTCTGGATCGAGAGCATGGAGGCGAGAATCGAAGTCATGAGCAACACCACGGCGACATCGGCAAAGATCCCACCGGCGAGGTCGCGCAACGCATCGTCAAACAGATTCACGGTGTTCGCCTCGGCAGCGCCTTGCACATTCGCTCCACCGAGATATGCGATGTATGCGATCGCGGCAATGGCGTAAAACACTCCGATACCCACCACGGCGAGGTACGTCGCCCGAGGAATGGTGCGCTCCGGATCCTTGACCTCTTCACGGTAGATCACAGTCGCTTCGAACCCAAAGAAATTACCCACGGCGAAGAGGAGCGCGAGGCCAATACTTGCGTCGGTCAAACTGGGAAGCGCGAGCCCGAGTCCCCCGGTAGCTTGACCGTCGGAGTTCACGAATGCGAGGACGTCAAATACGACGACGACGACGACCTCCAAGATCATCACGGTCGTCAGCACTTTCGCTGAAAGGTCGATGCGGTTGTAGGCGAGGAAAGTGGTCACGGCGATGATAGCGAGCGCGTACCAGTACCACGGGATGTCAGGGCCATTCAGGGCGTCGACGACCCACCCCTGGAGGGTGATCGCGAAGAGCGACGGCGCAAAGAATCCGATGAATACATAACCGACCAACGCGAGGAGGGCGCCGCCGAGACCTGCTGGCTTCCCGAGCCCAGCTGTGACGAATGCGTAGAAGCCGCCCGGATTACTCACGCTGCGGCTCATGCGAACAAATCCGACGGAGAATATGACCAACATGAGCGTAAGCAGCAGATAGATGGCCGGCGCGGTCTGCCCGCTGAAGATGAGCAGCACGGGGAGCGTCCCAGCTACTGTCGTCAACGGTGATGAGAACGCGAGAACGCTCATTACGAGCTCGCCGACTCCCATGTTCCCCTTGAGCGAAGTCTTATTCGTCGCGGGACCGGAACCGACTTCAGCCGTTTCATCCGTTGAGACTTTTTGTGTTGCGCTTGTCATGAAATCCTCGTCATTGAACGATCTTGCTTGCAGAGTAACCCTAGATACGGTGACGTGCACGCGAATGTCCCACCCTGAAACACGCAGGGGCCGGGCGCTGCTGCACCCGGCCCCCGTCAGAAATTCTGCAGGATCACCCGGCGGTGACCCCCATGCGCTTCAGGTCGACGACGTCGTTCAACGGTTCTCCGACCTTCCACTTGCGCAAGTTTGCCGCGAAGCACTCTGCGACGCGCCCACGCCATCCGACGAGGTCGCCCGAGGCGTGCGGGGACACGAGAATCGTCGGCCGTGACCAGAAAGGGTGTTCGACGGGCAGCGGTTCCTGCTCGAACACGTCGAGCGCTGCCCCAGCGAGACGCCCGGAATCGATGGCGTCAAGCAGGTCTTGCTCGACGACGACGGCACCGCGGCCCACGTTCACCAGTCGCGCCCCCTGACGCATCATGGCGAATCGCTCACTGTTGAACAGTCCTCGCGTTTCCTCGGTCAGCGGCATCGTCAATACGACGTCATCAACCGTGCCGAGGAGCTCATCGAGCTCGGAGAACGCGTGGATCTCGCCGAGGCGATCATCGATGCGGGCCGAGCGGCCAACCACCGTCACCTCCATTCCCGCCCCGCGGAGCAGCAGCACGGTCTCCTGCCCGACCGGGCCGGGGCCGACAACGAGTACCTTGCGGCCAAGGATCGGTTCTGTCTCGCGATGCAGCCACGTGCGCTCGAGCTGCAGCTCAACGGTGCGTCGCAGGTCTTTCGCGAACATGACGATGACTCCGAGAATCCATTCGGCGATCGGCCGTTCGCACACACCACGCGAATTGCTGACCACAATGTCGCTGTTCACAATCTCTGGCGTGAGCAGTACATCGACACCGATGCTCGAGGTATGAATCCACTTCAGATCGCCCGGGCCGACTTCGCGAAGCAGCGGCGTTCGGAAGTCGTTCAAGAACAGAATTTCGGTGCCGGGCTGCGCTGCCCGGAACTCCTCAGCTGTCCTGACGACCGTCACCTCGGCCTCGTTCGCGAACGAATCCATTGGCGGTACGGGTCGCCCTTCGGGCACGATGAGCATCGCGCGGGGGTGGGACATGGTGCTCCTCCTGTGTTCTTCGGTGGTCTTCGATCGACTCGGGCACGGCGGCTTAGGCGGCCGACGTGCCGCCGTCCACATACAGTGCCGCGCCGGTCGCGAACGTCCCATCAATCGCGAGGAAGTAGATCGACCTCGCAATCTCTTCAGGGGTCGACAACCGCTCGAGTGGCACGCTGAGCTCTTTCTCTCGCCGCGCATGCCCCGGATCGGGAGCTACGCTCAGCCCCTGCTGCATCATGGGGGTATCGATCGGGCCGGGGCAGACAGCATTCACGCGAATGCGCGGTGCGAGCTCGATCGCGAGGCCTCGGGTCAGACCGACAACCCCGGCCTTCGATGCGGAGTAGTGCACGAGCCCCGGGGCCCCCATTGCGGCGAGATCCGAAGCCACGTTCACGATGCTTCCTCCCGACTCCCGCAGGTATGGAATCGCCTCCCGCGAGACGTAGAACGTGCCTGAGAGGTTGGTGTCGATCACCGCTCGCCATGCGTCGCCGGTAATGTGCTCCGCCTCGGTGGCGGCCGCCACCCCCGCCGCGTTGATCACGATGTCGATGCCGCCGAGCGCGCTGGCCGCGCCATGCACGGCATCGATCACGCTCTCCTCATCAGCGACATCGACGGGCAAAGCAATCGAAGTGCCGCTCAGCAACGATCGCACCCGCTCCAACTCGGTCGTGCGCCTCCCGAGTAGCGCGACACTCGCGCCGCGCGCACTGAAGAGGCTGGCGGTCGCTTCTCCGACGCCCGATGAGGCCCCGGTGATGAGCACGCGTGCTCGGTCGATCTGGATCTTGGCCGATCGTCGCTGCATCGTCTGATCGCTCCTTCGCTGTCCGTAACGGACTCATGCACCAGTAGAGCAAGGTCTCGAAATGATCGGCTGTTCCAGTTTGATACAGGCCCGAGTATGAAGCGGGAGAGGCGGTCGTCGCTCTCCTCTCCCGCCAAGCTGGTTTGGCTTTGCTCAGCCGATCTCGTCCGTTCGCACCGTTCGCCCTAGCCGCGCGGACTGATGCGCTGCCTCGGCAAGAACTTGCGCGGCGCGCCCGTCCTCGAAGTTCGGGCTTGATGACGCACCGTGGTGCACCAACTCCACGAACGCATCGAGTTCGTTCGCGTAGGCGCTCGCGTACCGATCGAGAAACTGTTCGATGTAGGGTCCTCTGGCTGCCGCGTGCGCCGAGTTTGACGCCGTAACGTGGCTCGCCGGAACATTCTCGACGTTCAACAGTCCGCCACCCCCGAAGGCCTCCACGCGCTGATCGTAGCCGTAGGCGCTGTGCCGAGAGTTCGTGATAGTCACGATGGCTCCCGAACGCGCTTTCAGCGTCACGACCACAGTGTCAAAATCATCGTGCTCGCGCGCTCCGGAATCGAAGAGCGTCGATCCGACGGCCGTCACCTCTTCAATCTCACCCGCGAAAAAGCGCGCGAGATCGAAGTCGTGGATCGTCATATCGCGGAAGATGCCGCCTGATACTCCGATGTAGGCCGCAGGTGGGGGCCCCGGATCACGGCTCGTGAGCGAAAGTTGCTCGAGTGCGCCGATTTCACCAGACGCGACCCGGCGTTGCACTTCAGCAATGGCCGGATCGAATCGTTGATTGAAGCCGATCGCCACCGGGCTCGACGCACTGCGCACCCGCGGCCGCAGCGCATCGATGCGGCCCATGTCGAGATCGATCGGCTTCTCAGAAAGGACAGGGACGCCCCGCTCAATGCACGCCGTGATGAGTTCAATGTGGGTCGGCGTGGGTGACGCAATCACCACCGCGTCGATTCTGCCGGGATCGATCGCCGCGAGCGGGTCGCTGACGGTGGTTCCGCCAAATCGAACAGCGACGTCGTCTGCGCTCGCGAGTACCGGGTCAGCAACGACGACGAGTTCGGTCTGGGGGCTCGCCGCGATGTTCGCCGCGTGAACACGGCCAATACGTCCAGTGCCGATGAGTCCGAAACGTAACAGGTCTGCAGTCATTGCACGCTCCTCACGCATTGCCGTGGCCCCACATGGTCGAGTGCGATCATCGACCGACCCCCTCTGCGAAACGGAACAGCTTCTTGTTGGCGAACTCCAGCAAACCTGCCTGGCCCATCTCTCGCCCGTATCCCGACTTCTTCACGCCACCGAATGGCACATCGGCGCCGCTGAGGCCCGCGGCTCCGATGAAGACCATGCCGACGTCGAGCTGGGATCCGACCCGCTCCGCACGCTCGAGGTCGTCGCAGATAATCACCGAGCCGAGGCCAAAGGGTGATGAATTGGCGAGATCGATGGCTTCGGCATCGCTGCTCACGCGGTACAGCTGCGCGACCGGACCGAAGAGTTCTTGGCTGTACACATCCATCGCCGGGGTGATGCCGGTGAGGATGGTCGGGGTGAAGACGTTGCCCTCCGGATCACCATCACCGATGAGAATCTTGGCTCCCTGGTCGACAGCGCCGTTCACGAGGTCGGCGAGTTCACGAGTTGCTGCGGTCGAGGAGAGCGGCCCGAAGTCGCCCGCCGAATGCGACTGAGCGCCGAGCGCGCGCGCGAACTTCTCGGAGAACTCGTCGAAGTACTGATCGAGCACCACGATGCGCTTGGACCCGGTGCAGCTCTGACCGCTGTTGTCCATGCGCCCGCGCACGGCATGCTCCACAGCGTGGTCGAGGTCATCGGTGTCGAGCACCAAGAACACGTCGGCACCGCCGAGCTCGAGCACGCACTTCTTGAGGTGCTTACCGGCCTGGGCGGCAACGGCAGCGCCGGCTCGCTCTGAACCGGTGAGCGAGACGCCCTGCACTCGATCGTCCGCGATGATGTCGGCGATCTGGTCGTGCGTGGCGAAGAGATTGACATAGGCACCCTCCGGGAACCCGGCGTCACGGAAGATGCGCTCGAGTGCCAGCGCGGATTCGGGGCATTGTGAGGCGTGCCGCAGCAGCACCGTGTTGCCGAGAATGAGGTTCGGCACGGCGAAACGCACGACCTGGTAGACGGGGAAGTTCCACGGCATCACGCCGAGCAGTACGCCGATGCCTTGATAGCGCACGAACGTGCGCAGCCCGTCGTCGACCGACAACACGTCGTCGGCGAGCCACTCCGCGGCTTTGCGCGCGTAGGCCGACGTGATCGAACCCGAAAACTTGGTCTCTCCGATGCCCTGCGCGATCGGCTTTCCCATTTCACGGTTGATGATCGCGGCAAACTCCTCCGCGCGCTCCTCGAATAGCTCTGCGAGTCGCGCCGCAGCAGCCGTGCGTTCTTCGAGCGTGGTGGTGCGCGCCCAGTCGCGGTAAGCGTGGTCGGCCGCGGAGATGCCCGCCTCGACCTCGGCGTCCGTCGCCGCCGGATACTCCGCCAGCGTCTCACCGGTTGCAGGATTGATGACCGCGAATGCGCCCATAATGTCTCTCTTTCGTCGTTGAATATCTGGTGAGCGCCGTGCGGCGCCTGATGCAGGAGACGGGCGGGATCCCGAAGAGATCCCGCCCGTCTGGCCCACGCCTACTGCTGACTTAGCGCTCGCTCGGAGCGACCGTAGCGCCGTAGTACCTCTGGCGCTCGCGACCCGCGACGTGCTTGGCCACGCCTTCGCGGGTGACCTCGCGCTGCGAGGTGAGCGGAACGCCCACGTCCCAGAACGCACCGTTGCCCGACAGGTAACGGAACTGCTCGACGTTCGCGACGATCACGGCCGGGCCCGAGACCGACTGCGCCTCTTCAAGTGCCGCGGTGAACTCCTCGACCGTGTCGGTCGACCAGGCCGCAGCCCCCATGCTCGCCGCATTCGCAGCGATGTCGACGTCGACGATCGGACCGTCGAGACGACCGGAAATCGGATTACGCTCGCGCAGCTGCGTGCCGAATTCCTGCCCGCCGCCCTTCGCCGCCTGCAGCGGCCAGATGCACTGGTGCCCACGGTTGTCGATGACGATCACAATGATCTTCTGGTTCTCCTGCACCGCGGTGACGAGCTCCGTCGGCTGCATGAAGTAGGTGCCGTCGCCGATCAGCACGTATACCTCACCGTCGGTGTTCTGCTGCGCGAGGCGGTAGCCGAGGCCCGCAGGAATCTCATGACCCATGCAGGAGTTCGCGTACTCGAAATGGATCTCCGCACCATTGGACGGGTCCCAGGCCTTGTGAATTCCTTCGACGACGCCGCCCGAGCCGAGCACGAGTGCATCCTGTGCCGTGATGCGCTGGTTGAGCACCTCGATGACCTGCGCCTGGCTCATCTTCTCGTCCGGGAAGTCCTGCAGGTCGTGCTCGCGCACCTTGCGCGTCTCCTCCTGCGCCGCAGCGATCTCGTCCGCGTAGCTGTCGATCGTCGCGAAACCTGCCTCTGCCAGCCGCTCTTGCAGCGACAGCAGCGAACGCTTGGCATCGCCGATGACCGGGAACGAGCCCATCTTGTGCGCGTCGAACGCACCGACGTTCAGGTTGACGATCTGCACATCGGGGTGACGGAAAATCGAGTGCGACGCCGTGATGAAGTCTTGCAGACGGGTACCCACGGTGATGACGCAATCGGCCTCGCCCGCAATCTGGTTGCTGCCGACGGTGCCCGTCACACCGAGACCGCCCAGGCCGAGCGCGCCGACCGGGCCCGCGCCCTTGCCGGCGTACGTCTCGACGACGGGGATGCCGAAGCGATCACTGAACTCGGCCAGCGCTTCCTGCGCGTTCGAGTAGCGCACGCCGCCACCGGCGACGATGATGGGACGCTGCGATGCGGCGATGATCTCCGCAGCACCCGCCAGCTCCTCCTCCACGGCGGAACGACGGCGAATGTGCCACACGCGCGGGGTGAAGAACGCCTCGGGGAAGTCGAATTCAGCCCCCTGCACGTCCTGCGGCAGGCAGACGACAACCGCGCCGGTATCAACCGGGTCGGTGAGCACGCGCATGGCTTCGGGCAGCGTGGAGAGCAGCTGACCCGGGTGTGTGATGCGGTCGAAGTACCGGCTGACCGGGCGGAAGCAATCGTTCGCCGAAACGTCGCGCTCGATCGGGTGCTCGATCTGCTGCAGCACCGGGTCGCCGAAGCGGTTGTTGATGATGTCGGCGGGGAAGAGCAGTACCGGCAGACGGTTCGTCGTTGCTGTGGCTGCACCACTCACCATGTTCGTGGAACCCGGACCGGCCGACGCGGTGCACGCAAGCGTTGCCGCCCGATTCGAGGCCTTGGCGAAACCGATGGCGGCGTGCACCATGTTCTGCTCATTCTTGCCCGGATAGTGGGGGAAGTCGACGCCGTACTCGTCGATACCCTGCGCAAGACCCACGGAGTTGCCGTGGCCGAAGATGCCGTACATCCCGGGAATCAAGCGCCGGCGCTCACCGTCGAGTTCGCTGTACTGCACCTGGAGGTATTCGATGATCGCCTGGGCGACGGTGCGACGCCGCACGGGCGCCTTCGGGTCACCAATACCTGCAACGGCAGCGGCCGTGCTGCTCATGGGTTCTCCTCAAAGTTCGAAGCGGGTCGGCGACCGCGGCCGCCGTGTACCGGTTCAGACTCCCACTGGGCCGTCGGTCGGAAGTGTCCCACTTTGACACTGGCCCGATGACTACGTGCGAATCACGACGTGCAGCGGCTCCTCTCCGGCGCGCAGGCGCGAGACCTGCGATTCGACGAGGGCGACCATCCGCGGCCCCATGGCACGACTGCCGGCCGCAGCGTGCGGAGTGATCGCCACCCCCGGCGCGCTCCAGAGCGGGTGGTTTGCCGGCAGCGGTTCGGGATCCGTCACGTCGAGTGCGAATCGGAGTCGGCCGATCTCACCGACGAGGTCGGCGGTCACGGCAACGGGCCCGCGTGAGACATTCACCAGCAGCGCATCGTCGCACATGCGCGCAAGAAAATCACGATCCACCATTCCGAGCGTGCGCTGATTCAGGGGCACCGCGAGCACGACCACATCAGCGGTCGGTAATGCCTCGAGGAGGTCGGAGCCCGAACCCACCCGTCGGCCATCGTCGGCGATGTATCGACGTGAAGTGAACACCGAAAGCCGAGGCCCGAACGGTTCGAGTCTGCGCACGATTTCGCGACCGACCCCGCCGTATCCCACGACGAATACCTCGCGGTCGGCGAGACCTGGCACGAATCGGTCTTCGGTTTCCCAGTGGCCACGCAGTTGATCCCGGAACATCCGGTGCATCTCTCGCTGCGCCATGAGCACGTGGGTGAGCGCGAGTTCGGCCGTAGCCGTCTCGTGCACCCCGACACCATTTGCGAAGGTCACGCCTGCCGGCAGCAAGTCCGCGATACCGTCGAAGCCGAGTG
The DNA here is from genome assembly GCF_001273845.1 of Leucobacter musarum subsp. musarum. Lineage (GTDB taxonomy): Bacteria > Actinomycetota > Actinomycetes > Actinomycetales > Microbacteriaceae > Leucobacter > Leucobacter musarum. Next base: position 125,108 of record NZ_JHBW01000064.1, on the reverse strand, counting down.
CCGGGCTCTGCACCAGACGGCTCGACACCTGCGTGAGGGCGTGGATCGGTCGCATCGACGAGAGATACGGCAGCACCACGACGTCAATATGGGTCTCGGGTGGTGGCGTCGAGAAATTCCACTCCACGTAGCGAACCTCAGGAAAACTCCTGATCCGCTGGCGCAACTCTGCGTCTGGCAAACTCACCACCAGTGGCTGTGATTCGGGCATCTCGGGCTCCAGATCTCGAGGTGTGAAGTGGTGCAGGATCACTCAATCGCGCACCGCGGGCACCGTGACGGAGCACGGCAGAGCTCGATGCTACTCATCCGCAGATGCGGTTTGTGAGGCCGCCGTTGCGGTTGTCACTTCTGCCCAACACCCCCGAAAGGGGTTCATACGTTTGTCCAATGAATCCCGTCGCGGAGCGCTGTTACTGTCGGCCGAGCACTCAGCTGCACAGCTCGCGATCCGAGCGCTCATTCAACGACGAATCACAGGTACCCATGCACACTGCAACTTCTGCTCCCCCGGCCACCGCACGCACCTCGTTGGCCAGAGTCGTCGCTTCGAGCACCGTCGGCGCGGTGCTCGAGTGGTTCGATTTCTTCATCTTCGCCTCCTTATCAGGTCTCATTCTCGGCAGACTCTTCTTTGAGCCGGGCGACCCCGTCTCAGAGGTGCTGCTTGGGTTCAGCACCCTCGCCGTCGGTTACTTCGCGCGGCCCGTGGGCGGCATCATCTTCGGCCACTTCGGAGATCGCATCGGACGCAAGCGCATGCTGGTCGTCACGGTCTGGTTGATGGGTGGCAGCACCGTGCTGCTCGGATTGCTCCCCACGTTCGCCGTACTCGGCGGGTGGGCGACTGCGATGCTCGTGTTGCTGCGCCTCGTGCAGGGCATTGCCGTCGGCGGCGAGTTCGCCGGTGCTGCGACGCTCATCATCGAACACGCGGCAGAGACGCGACACCGCGCCTTCCTGTCGACGATCGCGAACGTGGGTGCCTCGTTCGGGTTCCTCATGTCGTCGGCGCTGCTCGCGATTCTGCTCGGCACGCTCACTCCAGCGCAATTTGAGGCCTGGGGCTGGCGCATTCCGTTCCTAGTCAGCGCAGTCCTCCTGATCGTGGGAGCCTACATCCGCACGAAGATCGCCGACACTCCCGCCTTTCTTGAGATGCAGGCAGCGCGCCGAGCTCAACCCGCCAAGCGAGAACGACTGCCGATCACCGAACTCTTCGCGCAGCATGGACGTGCAGTCTTCTGCGGCATCGCCATTTGCCTCTCGCTCGTCTACTACCAGCTCTCGCTCGTATTTGTGACTCCCTACGCCACCACGCATCTCGGGCTCAACGCCAGCATGGTGCTCTGGTCTATCACGATCGCGCAGGTGCTCTACATCGTGGTGTCGTTGACCTGGGCGGCAATCTCCGACCGCTTCGGCCGGAAGCCCGTGCTGGCGATTGGATTCATTGGCTGCCTGCTCTGGCTTCCCGTGTACTTTACCCTGCTCACACCGAGTTCCGGGCTCGGCACGATCGTGCTCGCGGTTGGCGGCCAGTTGTTCTTCGTCGGCGCGACCTATGGTCCGCTCTCCGCCTACCTCGCCGAGCTCTTTCCTGCGAAGGTGCGCTACACAGGGATGTCGATCGGGTTCCAGGGCGCTTCCGCCTTCGCCGGGCTCACCCCGCTGATCTCGTTCGCACTCCTCAGTGCCACCGGCACCTGGCTCAGCGTGCTCTGGCTCGGCGTCGCCGCCTCGGTCATCGGCATCACGGGCGTCATACTGTCGCGCGAGACCGCGCACGGCGCACTGCAGAACTGATCATGCGGCGTCCCCTGCGCATCACAGAACGCGCAGGGGACGCCGCATGCTATTCGTCGTCGTCGCGAGCGACGAGGGCGTGGGCCTCGACCGCGAGCCACAGCTCGAATGACTCGCGCATGTTCTTCAGACTCTTGCCGGTCAATTGCTCGATGCGATTCAGTCGGTACCGCAGCGTGTGCTCGTGTACGAAGAGTGCCCCCGCAGTCGCGCGCATGCGCCCGTGCTGCCGGAAGTACACCGCGAGCGTATGAAAGAGTTCCGATCCCTGTGCAACATCGTGTTCGAGCACGGGGCGCAGCGTGTCCTCGGCAAGTCGCTCCATGGTGCGCGCATCAGGATTCAGCCAGCGTGCAAGACCGAGTTGGCGCTCGGTAAAAATGACTTCCGGAGCGTCGATCTCGACAGCGAGGCTCAACGACCACCGAGCCTGTCTCAGCAATCGCGGAATCTCTGACACGGTTGCACTTGTCGGACTGGCTCCGATGGAAACACCCAGTGCGGATCCGAGTTCGGAAAGCTGCTCGTCGCTGCACTGGAGCATTCCGATGAGCTGCTCCTGCCACAGGATGGCATGTGGGATCCGGCGATCCGCAAGCCAATCCCGCGCGCGAGTCTCGGGCAGCGCGTGAGCGATACGGCCGAATGCAACGACGCGGAAAGGCGTGTCGCGTACCAGCCCGGCATCTTGCAGTCGTCGTTCAACTTCGGCATGGGGCGCACCTGGTTCCATGGCCCGCAACAGCGCCGAACCGCCCTTGCGGTGCTCGGCTTCTCGCCTGCGCTGATCCTCAATGGCATCGAGCGCAGCCAGGGTACTCACGTGCTGCAGGGCCGCGAGGCCCTCGGGTGACACCTCGTCGTGCTCGATGCCCACTAGATACGCGGTCACCCGGTCGCCCACGAACAGCGGAACGAGATACCCGCCCGGCACCACCCGCAAGTCGGTCGCTTGGAGTGCGTCTCCCCAGTCAACATCCGGCACCCATGCCCAGTCTTCGAGCAGCGCCTGACCCGAGGGCGAGATCAGTGCCAGGCGGTACCCGGAGATCTGCTCCAACTGGCGGTAGATACCCGGTACGTCGCTGTCGATCGCGTTGCGCAATCGGAGCGTCTCGAAGATGCGGAGGTGCCTGGCCAGGCGATCCCGCGCCGACCGCTCGCTCGCATTGGCCACCAGGTACGACAGTTCGATGAACGGCACCTGGCGAGGAATCTTCATCACGGGGAAGCCGAGTTCGTCGGCGACCGCGAGCATCTCGGGAGTGAGCTCCGGTGCGCGCACGCTGACAGCGACGCCGGCGAGCCTATGCTGGGCAAGACGCCGCACGTATTCCGTCTGGCCCGGGCCGTCCTCCGGGATCCCGAAGCCGTTGACGATGAGCAGTTCGCCACCCTCGAGCCATGGACCGGGGTCTTCGAGCTCAGAGGTATGGGTCCACTGCACCCGCCGTTCGAGGCCTGCTGCCCCCGCGGCGAGTTCGAGGCCGAGATGCGGCATGGCGACCAGTTCGGCGACGGTGAGCTGCCCGCGTGCCACGCGGGTCTGGGTCATCTGCTGGGGCATCTCGGTGCTCTCATCCTTGAGAGACCAGAACGCCCCGGTCGGTGCCGGGGCGTTCTGGTCGGGTATTAATCGAATCGATACGGCTCATGCGGGCCGACCGACGGCAGCGGCCTCGGTCGCTCGCAAGTGCTCGCGATGTCAATGTGGCGACCCTCCTGCGACGACTGCTCAAAGGCGAGCAGCACCTCGAGCACGTGATACGCGAAGGCTCCACCCGTGCGCGGCTCGATGCCGGCCCGAATCGCGTGGCCAAACTCGGCGAGGCCGATCCCGCGATATGCGTCATCACGGTGCGTCAGGGCGGTCTCACGCCAATCGCCACCACCCGGAGGCGTCATATCGAGCGCCAGGTCGCGCGGCTCGCCCCGACGCAGCACGGGGGCTCCATCGAAGTGATCAGGATTCGGAGCAGCGATCGAACCGGCGGTGCCGTAGATCTCGAAGTGCGGAAGATTGTGGTTCCATACGTCCCAGCTCACGACGACCGTCGCCACGGCGCCCGACTCGAAGTCGATCGACCCTGAGATGTGCGTCGGCGTCTGAATCGGGATCTCCCCCTCGTACCCGCCGGATCCGTCAGGGCGGGGTCGGGTCTCAGAAGACTTCGCCGCCGAGGCCGACACACGGCGCACCGGTCCGAAGATGTTGACGAGATTGGTGATCAGGTAGGGCCCGATGTCGAGCATCGGGCCGGCACCCGGGCTGTAGAAGGGATCCACGTTGGGATGCCAGTGCTCGTAGCCGCGGTTCACGAACGAGCCGAATGCGGCGACCGGCTCACCGATCCACCCGTCATCGATCAACTTGCGGCTGGTCTGCGCTCCCGAACCCAGGAAAGTGGTGGGAGCGGAACCGGCGTAGACACCGGCCGCTTTCGCGGCGTCGAGGATCTGCTGCGCCTCTTCGAGCGAGGTGGCAAAGGGCTTCTCCGACAGTACGTGCTTGCCCGCTGCAATCGCCTGTAGGCTGACCGGCGCGTGGAGCTTCGGCGGGGTGAGGTTGAGCACGAGCTCAATCTCGGGATCCGCGAGCAACTCGTCGGGGCTCAGCGCCTTGCGCACGCCGTACTCCTCAGCGCGCGCGGTAACTGCCGCCTCGTTCACGTCGGCCAGCGCCACGATGTCTACGTCGGGATGCACGCCGATCTTGTCGAGGTACTGGTTCAGAACGTTTCCGACGCCGATGATGCCGACTCGAATGGGTTCCATGATTCTTCTCCGTCAATCACATTTCTCGATGAGCCGCGCGTTCGCGGCGGCTTCGGGGGCGGACGGCGCACTGATCACCGCCCTGAGAAACGAACGGGCGAACCGTAGCGGTTCGCCCGTTCAGTGTTTCTACATTCTCAGAATGAGCGAGGTGGAACGTGTCCCATTGTGAGACACTCGCTTAGCGAGCCGCAAGAAGATCGCGTCGCTGAGCAGTCGTCGCCTCTGCGTCAATGGCGCCTCCTGCGATAACCACACCGTAGATGTCACGCGCCGTCTCGAGGGTCACACGCAGATCCTCGACGTCGGTCAGCACGGCCTCGGGCTCGCGCTCCAGCGGGTCACCGTATCCGCCACCGCCCGGGGTGATCGAGACGACCTTTTCCCCGCGACGCAGGTCGTAGCGACCGACGATCGGGATCTCCTTGCGCTCCCCCGAGGCAGCATCAATGACCCATGCCTCTGGCTCAGTGCCGCCGTGACCGCCACGCACGCCCTGGGGCGGGTTCAGCTTGCCCTCGATGCCATAGGTGAGCGTCACCTCCTCATCACGGGCCTCCATCACGACGCGCGTTGCGAGGCCGCCGCGCTGGCGCCCAGCGCCGCCGGTATCGGCGACGAGCGTGCGCTCGTGCACCAGGATCGGGTAGCGCTGCTCATCGACTTCGACGCTGTCGTGGTACAGCAGGGCACCGCACACCGGGCGCTGGTAGGTGGGCCACCCGTCGACGAACGGGGTCGCCGGGCCGCCGACGCCGCCGACGAGAATCTGGTTCACGTACGCGTTCCCGTTGCGCTCATCGATGCCCGAGATCACCGACTTCGCAGGAGCCTGTCCGGCAGCTCCCTCGGCGGCACCGTAGCCATCGTCGATCTGCGCGAACGCCGCCTGCACGAGGTTAACAACGCGGTCGGCGAGGTTGGTCGTTCCCGATGAGCACGAGAACGGATGCTTCGGCACCCCGACGACGCAGCCGTCGCGCAGCTGCACCTCGATGCGTCGGAACGTTCCGGCGTTGCTCGGCAGGTTCTCGGGCAGGCCCGAGAGAATACCCGCGAGCGCCGCGCCCGTCGCCGTCGCGCGGGTGAGGTTGAGACCGTTCGGGAGGTTGTCGGGGTTGTCGCGCAGATCGATCGAAATGCGCCCTTCCTCCGGGCGCACCGCGATGGTCGCCTGCAGCGGCACCCCGTCGGGGCCGGTACCCGGGAAGGGATCGTGAGCGGTGGATCCGTGAAGCTCTACCGCAGGCAGCGTCTCGATCGTGGACTGGGCAAGGCGCTCCGAGTAGTTGAACCACGCGTCGACGAAGTCGACGAGATCATCGGCACCGAACTTCTCAGCGAGTTCCTGGATGCGACGCTCGGCGATACGCGATGCACCGACCGAGGCGAGGTAGTCGCCGTACCACTGATCGGGCACGCGGATACGCGCACGGCACATACGCACGATGTCGTCAATATCCGTGTAGTCACGCTGCACCCGGACGCACGGGAAAATGAGCGCGCCCTCTTCATAGACATCGCGAGCGGTCGCGAAGAAGGTCGTCGGCAGCGAGTCGCCGCAGTCGGCCTGGTGCGCCTTCGTCACTGCGGTGAACAGATGGCGACCCTCGATGAAAATCGGCACCAGGATGCAGTGGTCGGCCGCGTGGGAGTTGCCGCGGTAGGGGTCGTTGTGCAGGAATGCATCGCCCTCACGAATGTCGTCGTGGAGCTCCACCATGTCTTCGCCCAACGGGCCGGCACCGAACACGTGCACCGGCACGCCCTCCGCTGCGGCAAGCAGTTGGTTGTCTGCGGTGAGCACCGCGCACGAGAAGTCGCGCGCCGTGTTGATCACCGATGAGCGTGCGGAGCGAAGCAGTCCACTCGTCATTTCGCGGACGATGCCGTCGAAAGCGTTGGCGAGGACGGAGAGCTTCACCGGGTCGAATTCGCGTGTCATGTCACGCCTCCTTGCGGGTGAGGTAGATGTTGGATCGGTCGTCGAGCTGAGCGTCCCACTCCGGCGGAACCACGATGGTGGTCGTCGGCTGGTCGATGACCGCAGGGCCGGCGATGCGATCGCCGGGGCTCAGAGTGACGCCGCGGTAACGCGCCGTCGCGAAAGGCTTGCCACCGAACACAATGTCGTCAGTGCGATGCACTTCAGGCGTCGAGTCGTTCGACCCGGCAAGAGCGACGAGCTCGGGTCGCGGAATCTCAACGCGTACGCCCCAGGTGATGATCTCAACGCGGCTGTCCGGATCATGGGTGCCGTTGCGACGATCGTGCTCGACGTGGAATGCCTGCTCGACGATCTCGGCTGCCGACTCAGGTGATGGCGATTCGTCGAGGATCACGCGGAGATCCCACGCCTGGCCCGGGTACCGAGCATCGACGAAGTAGGAAATCACCGCGTCGGTGCCGCTGAATCGCTCGGCGAAGACCGCAGCCTTGCCCGAGAGGTCGCGCAGCGCCGTGGCCGCTGAACTCACGTTGAACGCGCGGGTGTCGTTGTGCAGCGGCGAGAGGAACTCGGTCGCGATGGGTGCGCGATGCGCACCGTATGCAGCAAGCACGCCCGCCGTTGCAGGAATCAACACGGTGTCGGCTTCGAGCAGCGCACCGATCGCAGCTGCGACCATAGCGCCCGCACCTCCGCCGGCGACGATGAGAGCGCCGCGGGGGTCGACGCCCTGCTCAAGCGAGGACTGACGGATCGCAGTCGCCATGTGGTTCGCAGATACGTCAAGGATCGCCTGAGCCGACTGCAGCGTGTCGCGTCCGAGCGGTCCCGAGATGCGGCTGTCGATGGCACGCGTCGCGGCATCGCGGTCGAGTGTGAAGCCGCCTTCGAAGCCCTGCGCGTCGAGGTATCCGAGAGCGACGCACGCGTCGGTCACCGTCGGCTCCTCGCCCCCGCGGCCGTATGCGGCCGGGCCGGGCGTGCTGCGCGCGCTCTGGGGACCGACGCGCAGCAGGCCGCCGCCGTCGATCCAAGCGATGCTGCCGCCGCCGGCGCCGATGCTCGTCACTGCGACGGAAGAAAGACCGGTCAGGTGCCCGACGAATGGCTCGCCGAGCCATGCCTCGCGGGTGTGACGCACGATGCCGTTCTCGACGAGCGACACGTCGAAGGTGGTGCCGCCCATATCGCAGACCACGACCGTGTCGCGGTCGGGCGCGGCTGCTGCGCCGACGAGCGGGGCCATCGAGGGGCCCGAGTTGAGCAGGAGCACGGGTCGGTTCAGTACGTCGGCGACGTCGAGCACCGCACCCTCCGAAGTGACGACGAGCAGGTCGCCAGTAAATCCATACTCGACGAGGTCTGCCCGCAGATTGCCGAGGTGATCCGCCATCAATGGCTTCAGGGAAGCATCGATCGCCGCCGCCGAGGTGCGCCGGTACTCACGAATCGTGGGGTTCGCCTCGTTCGAGAGCGTGTAAGGAATGCCGGGCAGTTCTTCCTCGATCAGTTCGCCGACGCGGCGCTCGTGCGCATCGTTGATGATCGACCAGAGGAACCCGACCGCAATCGCTTCGGTGCCATCTGTGGCGAGCCCGCGCAGCACCTCACGAGTGCGCTCCTCATCCAGGGGTACGAGCACCTCGCCCTCGGCCGAGAGACGCTCCGTGATCTCGAAGGTCTGGTTGCGCGGAATGTACGCTGGCGGGTACGCGGCCTTCGAGTCGAAGGCTTCACGACGGCCGCCCTCGCGGAGCAGCAGGGTGTCGGCGAACCCCGTGGTCGTCAGCAGCGCGGTCTTCGCGACCTTGCCGGTGAGCACGGCGTTCGTGGCGTGCGTCGTACCGTAGACGATGACATCCGCGTTGCGCAGCACCGCGTCGCCGTCCCAACCGACCGATTCGGCGGCGCGGCGCACCGACGCCTCGAATCCGGTGAAGACGCGGTCGTAGGTGGTGAGGGCCTTACCGACGGCCATGCCCCCGGTGCTGGAGCCGACGACGACGTCGGTGAACGTGCCGCCCGTATCGACTGCGATGCGGTACCGCGCCTCGTCGGCGCCCGTGAGATCTTGACTCATGATGTGTGTCTTTCGTGAATAGTGCGGGGTGAAGTGTGATCGTGGTGCAGATCAGATCGAAGCGACTTGGTTGCGCAGCGTGCCCACGCGCTCGATCTCGATCTCGACGGTGTCGCCTGGAGCGATCCACACCGGTGGGGTGCGCTTCGCCCCGATGCCCTGCGGGGTACCGGTGGCGATCACGTCGCCGGGTTCAAGGGTCAGGAAGTTGGAGAGGTAGGCGATGATCGTGGCGATCGGGAAGATCTGATGCCGTGTGTTCGAGCGCTGCATCTCCACATCGTTGACTCGGGTGACGAGATCGAGGGTTTGCGGGTCGCCGACCTCGTCGAGCGTGACGAGCGCGGGGCCCCACGGCGTCGAACCGTCGACCGCTTTGCCCGCAGTCCACTGGGTGCCGCGGTACTGCAAGTCGCGCGCGGTGACGTCGTTCAGAGGCGCGAGGCCCGCAACATAGTCGAGCGCTTCGGCTTCGCTGACCTTCGATGCGCGTCGGCCGATGACCACGGCCACCTCGCCCTCGAAGTCGAGGTTCTCGCTGACCTCGGCACCGCCGATCTCGTCGAACGGACCGATGAGCGTCGACGCGAACTTCGTGAACACGTCGGGGAACTCAGGGAGGGCACGGCCGGTCTCTGCGACGTGATCCTTGTAGTTCAGGCCCACGCACAACACCTTCGCCGGATCAGGCACGGGGCCGACCAGCCCGGCGTCAGTGACCGGGCCGACCAGCGCCCCGATCGCGTTGTCACTGGCGCTGTCGAAAACCTCGCCGAGTTCGGCCAGGCGATCACCGTAGAGCGCCAGGAACTCCTTGACCGAGCTCGGGGCCCCGCGGTCAGCGGCATCAGCATCCGCGAGCAGCCGTTCCAGGTCGTAGACGGCATCGCCGATCTGCACGCCGCCGCGGGTGCCGTAGGGGTGGTTGTACGAAACGAGTTTCATCGCTGTCGCTGCTTTCGAGTCAGGCGCGGTCGGTGCCGGCGGCTACGGAATTGACGGCATCGGCGAGTCGGTCGACGATATCCGCGCCGACGTTCTCGTCCATTTCCGTCGACAATGAGAGGAGGTTCGCCGGCGACCCGAGCAGTCCTCGCTCGTAGGTCGCCCACCAGAGACGGTGCTGCACGTCTTCGGCGACTTTCTCGGCGCCGGCCGGCACTGCGCGGAGCAACGAGCCGCGGCCGCGCACCTCCCAGCCGGAGTCTGCGATGCGCTCGCCCACAGCGGTGCGCACTGCATCACCGAGACGGTTGAGTCGCTGCACCTGCCCCGCGGTGTAGAGGCGCACTGCTGCTGCGCCCGCGGCCATACTGACGGGGTTGCCCGAGAACGTGCCGCCGTGCGGCAGGTTGCCGGCGCGCGTCGGATCGACCTCAGCCATGAGTGCGCCGAGCCCGGCCACAGCACCCACGGGGAATCCTCCGCCGATGAGCTTGCCGGTCGTGAGCAGATCGGGCTCGACGCCGTACTCGCCGCTCAGGCCGCTGTAGCCGAGACGCAGGCTGATGGTCTCATCGATGATGAGCACGATGCCGTGCTTTGTTGCGAGATCGCGTGCAGCTCGAACGAACTCCTCGGTGATGCTGAGCAGGCCGGCGCGGTTCGGCAGTAGATCGAGAATGATCGCCGCGTACGCCTGCGGCGCCGACTCGACCGCCTGCGTCAGAAACTCGATGTCATTCAACGGCACCGCGGTCACATCGTCGATGACGCCCTGAGGCACACCCTTCGTGTACGACGGCCCGCCGGGCACCAACGCGACGTCCGATGTCCCGTGGTAGCCACCCTTGGTCACAATGACCTTGTCGCGACCGGTCGCGGCACGCGCGATTCGCAACGCCGACATCACAGCCTCGGTGCCCGAGTTGGTGAAACGCACCTGGTCGAGCGACGGCAAGCGCTTCAGCAGCAGCTCGGCGAGCTCCCACTCCCAGAGGTTCGGAATGCCCCAGCTTGAACCGGCCGAAAGCGCCTTCGTGGCGGCTTCGGTGATCTCCGGGTGCGCATTGCCGTGGATCAGCGAGGTGAAGTTGTTGTTGGCGTCGATGAGCTCGCGCCCTCGGTCGTCCCACACCCGGAAGCCGACGCCGCGAATCGCGTACGGGCTGGGCTCCCCCGTGAAGTAGGTCGAGCGCCCATAGCCGCCGGGCAGCAGCGGAAAACCGCGCGGGCCGCGACGCAGGTGGGGATCTTCGGCGAGCACTTCGTGCTTGATGCGCTCAGTGGCGGTATTGGTATTCACGTCGTTGTCTCCCGATTCTCAGTTCACAAGGTCGATCAGCGGCTGCCCGGTGAGCGCACGGCGAACGCGGTCGACGGCACCCTCCTGCAGCGCACCCGTTGAGCGATTCGAACGCCAGGCGATATGCGGCGTCAGAATGGTGTTGGGCGCGTTGCGCAACGGGTGCTCGGCGTCGAGCGGCTCCTGCGCGAAGGTGTCGATGCCGGCGCCGGCGATATGGCCGCTGATCAGTGCTTCAGCCAGAGCCGCCTCGTCGACGAGCCCCCCGCGAGATACATTGACGACGACTGCGCCGCGGCGCATTCGTCCGAGAACCTCGCCCGAGATGAGGTTCCAGGTGTCATCGGTCAACGGCAGGTGCAGCGACACCACATCCGAGTTCTCGAGAATGTCGTCGAGCTCGGCGAGCGCGAACTCGCTCTCGGACACGAAGGGGTCGTAGGCGCGCACCTGCGCACCGACTGCGGTGTACATTCGCGCGACGTGGGCACCGATGCGCCCAAGACCGACGACGCCCACCTCCAGCTGCGAGAGCACCGGGGTGTCGTAACCGATGATGCCGCCCCAGGCGAAATCGCGAATCGCGGCATCGCCCGCGGGGAGGCGACGCGCGAGTGCGAGACCCATTGAGAACGCGTGCGATGCGACTTCTTCAGATGCGGTGCCCGGCACGATTGAGACCGGGATGTTCGCTGCGGACGCCGCATCGACGTCGATGTTGTCATACCCGATCCCGTAGCGAATCACTGCCTTGCACTGCTGCATGGTCGGGAAGTCGCTCGCCGTCAACTTGGCGTAGGGCGTAATCATCACGATCTCAGCCCCGGCGAGGCCCTCACGGAACTCATCGACATCGCTTGCGGCGACGAGCTCGTAGTTGAGCTCCTTCGCGAGCGCGTGCTCGCGGTCGAGATCGGGGAAGTGGTGGGGAGCGACCAGGATGGTCCCCTGTCCTTCGCGGTTCATGTGCAGCAATCCTGTTCTCGTCTGTGACGGTTGAGGTCCGCAGTCGAAATCGAGTTCCGTTCGCGGGGTGTGACCATTCCACCGCCCGCAAGCGAGCGCGAAACGTCCCAGATCGGTACACGGGAAGACGCCGAAAAAAGGCGTACTGCTGAGACCGTGGATTGCACGGTCTCAGCAGTACGCCTGGGTATCGTGCCGCGTCAGCGGCGGGTGTGAATCGAGTTAGAGATCGAGCCCCCGACTGCGGAAAAAGTCCATGCGCCGATAGAGCGTCGAGCGGCCGATCTGCAGCATCGATGCCGCCAGACGACGATTTCCCTGTGCCTCGCGCAATGCACTGCGAAGCTCGCTGTACTCGGCCTCTTCAAGACGTGACAAACGCCCGGTCGACGCAACGCGCTGGAACGAGATCGGCAGGTCATCCATTGTCGCCTCGCCGCCCCGTGCGCGTTCGACCGCATTGATCACGACCGATCGCAACTGCTCAACGTTGCGTTCCCAGTCAGAGTTCATGAGCGCCGAAAGCATCTTCCGAGAGAGCGACTTATCTCCGAGATCGGCGGCAATGGCTTGCGCGAGCAACGGGATGTCTTCCCGCCGGTTGCGCAGCGGCGCCACTTCGAGTTCAAGGGCACCGCAGAACTCAGAGATGCGGAGAGTGGTCGGTGTCGCGCGATGCGCGGTCAAGATCACCTTTGCCGTCGGGTGCGCCCCGATGGTGCGCACGAGCTCGATGCCGTCGAGCTGACTGAGTTCGTCGGCGTGGCCGATCACCAGCGTGTCGGGATGTGCGCCAAGTGACTGGGCCACTTCCTCGGTGAGCGACAGCGAACTGTTGCGATGGCGCGCATCGACGAAGACGCTGCTGCCGCGCAGCGCTGCAATCGCACCGGCGAGCCGCCGCTTCCCCGTGCCCGCTTCGCCAATGATGACTGCTGACCGAGATTGCTCGATGGCGCGGGCGGCCAGGGCAAGCGTCGTTTCAAACTCCTCGCTCGCACCGACGAGTCGCTGGCGCAGCTGAGTGAGAGCGAAAGTTTGCGTGGTCGGCTCGGAGGTCGTCGCGGGGGCTGTGCTCGCCGCCCGGCGCAGCGTACGTTGTTCCGCGCGCGGCCTCACCGTGACGATCGCGCCAACGCTCGCCCCTGAGAGCTGCACCGCCGTCAGTGTCAGCTCAGCCGAGCCGACCCCGCTGAGCGACACCGTCGCGGTACTTGAGCGACCCGATGACATCACCGACTTTGCATAGCCCTCGATGATGGCGAGATCGTTGTCTTGGAGGCGGGAGGTTGCCGCCGCGTTCATGAGCGAGTTCTTGCCGTCCATGGCGATGATAGGGGTGTCTCCCCTGCGCCGAGTCACCGTGAGGTACTCGTCAAGCAGGGCCCGCTCTTTCGACGACGTGCGCGTGGCGATATCGTGCTCGATGCGCGACGATACTCCCTCGAGCATGAGCAGGGTCGACGCGGGATCAATGTGCGACACTCTCGCTTCGGGGAACGTTAAACCGACCACTGCACGCACACGGTTGTGGAACGGGTCGCGGACGAGCGAACCGAAGCACCAGTTGCCCCGCATGTCTTCCCGGAAGTGTTCTTCGGGCGCGAGCCAGACGCCGCGACCTTCTTCGAGCGCGAGCCCCTCGCCGTTGCTGCCGCAGCTCTCTTCAAGCAGCGAGTATCCCTCGGGAAAACTGTCATCCGCCCGCAAGAAACTGGGGTGAATGAGCGCACCGTTCGGCGCCGTCAAGCTCACGTAGCCGCCGAGGTCGGACGCGACCTCATCAAGCTTGCGGAGGTGCGGTTCTGCGGCGCTGAGCGTGTACTCATCGACTCGACCGGCATCGACCATGCCTCGATCGGCCGAGCCGTCCACGCCCGCAGCTCGGCTGCGGTACCACGAGCGGGCGATCATCGGGCGCACGCCCGTAATCTCCGCATCCAAGGCCTCGAGAATTGAGTCTCGGGCTCGATCGGCGACTCTGAACTCGTTTACGCGCCGGGTCGAAACAATTGCATGACCAGTCATCGCGCACCTCCTGAATCTCCACACTGAGTGTCGGAATATGCGACGAAAGTAACACAGAAACATCACGCTCTGATGTCTGGAAAAGTCGAAAACGGGACACTCCGATTGGCAGAACATCCGAATGGGCGTCCCAACTTGGTGCAGGCGCACCGCTGGCATCGCGGTCACCGTAGGCTTCGAAGACGTCCGTGCACGATTTGCGGTACTTGGGCAGATCGGAGAATTGCATGACCTCGACGGCGCCATCCGAACCGCGGAAGCAGGTCATCACACGCGCGGCACTCTGCGTGATCGAGGAGGGCGGCTTGCGTGCGGCCAGTTTCCGACGCATCGCTGCGCGGGCGGAAGTGCCTTTGGGATCGCTGACCTATTACTTCTCAGGAATCGAGGAACTCCTCGACCAGGCGTTCACCATGTACGAGCACGCACTTCGCGCAGAGACAGTTTCGATGGCGCAGACATGTCGTGTGGAGGAGACTTGCACTGCTTCGAATCCTCAAGGACCGCATCGAAACTTTCCGGCGTTCTCTTCGCCGGCGTTCTTTGATCTCCTCGCGCACCGGAGCCGACAGGGTCGGGTCGCGCAGTTACTCGCCGATCTCCAAGAACTGTTTACAGTGTCGAGCCAGCCGCGGGGGGACTGCGTCTGCGCAGCGAGCATTGATCCGATTGCGCTGCACTTTGCCGTGAGCGATCACGAATCCGTAAGCGCCGAAGCCTGATCAGCTAAACGTCACCCTCGAACCCGGTGAGCGTCAATCGTGTGAGATCTCGGACGCGCTTCCTCGAAGCGGCTAGCGTGGAGACTTGGTACAGAGAAGGGGAGATTTGCACCTGCCGGCAAAGCCCTCCTTTTCGCGACAAAGACCGATTGGATTGGCCCATCTCATCCCGCGTCGGGTCGACGCAATCATCAGACCTGTGGCGCCCGCCAACCCGGACGCCATCACAGGCGCGATCCGGGGTCACGTTTCGGCGGAAAGCACCAATTCGTGATGTGCTTATTCGATCGCCCGAGTGGCGAGGGCCGGATGTCACATCAGCCCGCTGCGGTAGGCAAAGGCGACGAGCTGACCCCGGTCACGAGCATCGACCTTCGCCATTGCGCGGTTGAGGTGCGTCTTCACGGTATACGGAGAAATCGACATCTCGCGCCCGATCTCCTGGTTGTCAAGGCCGCGCGCGGCAGCGACCGTGACATCACGCTCACGAGCGGTCAGCAGGTCCAGGCGCGCCGCAAGCTCGGGATCGTGGAGCGGCTTCTGGCTACTCGCCAGATGACGGGTGACCGCTCGTGAGGCTCGCGGCGACAGTGTTGCTTCGCCGCGAGCCACACGTTCGACGGCCGCGATCAGCGCCTCGGGATCAGCCGACTTGCTGATGAATCCATCTGCGCCCGCGGCGAGGGCCTCGAGCACTTCCTCGTCGCCGTCGAACGTGGTGAGCACCAGAATCCCGCACCCGTCCGGCGCACCCGGCGCCCGGAGTTCCCCGATGCCGTGCAGCCCGTCGGCACCGGGCATACGGAGGTCCATGAGCACCACGTCCGGGCGGGTCTGCCGCACAGCGATTGCGCCCCGTTCACCGTCGGCGGCTTCGGCGACGATCTCCATCGCTGCCGATTCGAGAATGCTCCGAATTCCGGCACGAATCATCGCCTGATCGTCGACGAGCACGATGCGGATCATCGGGCTCCCCCGTCTCGAGCGTGCAGCGGCAAAATCGCACACAACTGCCATTCGCCGCTGCTGGCCTCGGCCGCGAACTCGCCGTGCACGCTGTCGGCCCGTTCCCGCATGCCGACGAGACCAAAGCCTGCGCCGCCGCTCGATGAGGCCTCGATCGTGTTGGAGACCTTGAGGAAGACGCGATCCTGCGTCGCCTCGATCGCCACGCGCACCCCACCATCTCCATGTTTGCGTGCGTTCGTCAGCGCCTCCTGCAGGATGCGGAAGAGTGCGAGCTCGACTGCGACCTCCATGGGCGGCAGATCTCCCTGCGTAAAATCGACCTGCATCCCTGCGGACCGTGCTGTGTCAATTAGTGCCGGGATTCCGGCTACTCCTGGAACCTCTGCAGTATCGCGCTCCTCGGGGTGATCTGCGCGGAGCACGGTCACGATGTCTTGCAGCTCTTCGATCACACGTCGGCTGGTCTCGCGCACCAGTGTGACCGATTCCCGTGCTCGCGCATCGTTCTCGCCGATGTGCCGGGATGCGGCGCCCGCGTGCACCGCGATCACGGAGACCGCGTGCGCGACCGAGTCGTGCAGATCGCGAGCAATACGCAATCGTTCCTCGCCGACACGTCGTGCGATTTCGTTCTCGCGATGGGCGATTGCGACGGCCGCCCGCTCTTTCAAGGCCTCAACGGAGTCGGCGTTCGCCCGAAGTGCGAGCCCAGTGGCAACGACCGCGCACGTCCACACCGGCAGCACGAGCGCCACGGGCTCATAGGGCAGTTCACGGAACACGACGATCGCTCCGGCGTACAGCAGTAGCGCGTGTGCCGCTCCGATCGCGACAGCGGTTTTCCGCCGAGCTCGAATGGCGAGAGAGAAGAGCACGACCTCGGCCATCACCCACACCGGCACCGCCAGACCGGGGTGAGCGAAGACGGCCGCGCTGCACGCCAGCGCCAAGCCGGCCGAGGTGCGAAGAAGGCATCGCCGTGCGCAAACCGCGGCAGCGGCGAGTGCGAGTTCGACGAACTCGATCCCACCGCCACCGCTGACGACCTGGGAGATACCGGCGATCAGTGCGATGACCGCAGCAATATCGAGCACCCATTCCCAGCGGGTCAGGCTGTGCGCTACTGCCGGTGACGCTCCCATAGTCAGCATTCTCCCACCCGGACCTTTAGTTCCGGCCTGCCCCCACCGCGTCTCGCGCGGAGACGGGACGAGGAACATCGGTCTCACGGTGGTCGATATGCATGCCTCCGGCCTGCGCAGTGGCCGAAGAGTCGGTATCAAGGTTTGCGCCTTCGACATCAATCGTCGGCAAGAGCCGGTCGAGCCAACGTGGCATCCACCATGCGGCACGGCCGAGCAGCGAAAGCGCCGCCGGCACGAGCACCATTCGCACGACGAAGGCATCAGCAATCACACCGATGGTCAGCGCGAAGGCTATCGACCCGACGAGCGATGAGTGGCTCATCGCGAACCCTCCGAACACGGCCGCCATGATTGCCGCGGCGGCAACCACGATGATCGCGGAGTGGTGGAATCCAGTGCGGATCGCATCGATCGGAGCGAGTCCGCGAGTGTGCGCTTCGTGCATGCGAGACACCAGGAAGACCTGATAGTCCATTGCGAGGCCGAAGAGGATGCCCGTCACCACGATGGGCAGCAGGCTCAGCAGAGGATTCCCCTGCGGCGATGGCACGATCGCATCAAGCCATTCCCATTGGAAGACGGCGACCGTCGCTCCCAGCCCGGCGCCCAGTGAGAGGAGAAACCCGATCGTTGCGATCAGCGGAATCAGGAGCGAACGGAACAGAATGATCATGAGAACGAGTGACAGCCCGACAATGATCGCGATGTACAGAAGCAGCGCTGACTGCAGTTGCTCGTTCGAGTCGAGACCGATCGCGGTGCCGCCGGTGACGAGGAGTTCGGCGCCGTCATCCGGGTCGCTGAGGGCTCGAATATCGTGCACGATGTCAGAGGTTCGTTCGTCGAGTGGGCCGTACTTCGATATCACCGTCAGCATTGCGACGGTGCCGTCGCTGGACACGGCAGCGGGCACCACCATGGCAACGTTGTCTACTTCTCCCAGTTCGGTCAGGAGCGTCGGTACCTGATCCGCAATCGCATCTTCCTGAGCGATCACGACGAGCGGATCTTGCGCTCCGACACCGAATTTATCGGCGACGAGCGTGTAGGCCACGCGCTGCGATGAGTCCGGATCCTCTCCGCCCGGCATATTGAGCGCCGTTTGCATCGAGAGCACTGGCACTGCGGTTACGGCGAGCACAGCGATGCCGGCGAGCAGGCTGACCACGCGATGTCGCGTCACGAACCGAGCCCAGCCGCCGATGAACCCGGAGCGTTCTGCAGCAGGCTGACCGACCTGCGCACGGTCCCGTCGCGATAGTGCGCGGTGTCCCATGAACGCCAGCATGGCAGGCACGAAGGTCAGCGCCATCAGCACGGCCACTGCGACAGCAAACGCCGCCGCGAGGCCCATTTCGCCGAGGAACGTGATGCCGACCACGGTGAGAGCGGTCAGCGCGATGACAACGGTCGCTCCGGCAAAGACGACGGCGGAGCCGGCCGTTCCGACCGCGGTGCCGATGGCATCGGGCACGGAGCGCCCGTCACGCAGTTCGGTGCGGAAGCGCGCGAGGATGAAAAGCGTGTAGTCGATGCCGACGGCAAGGCCGAGCATGACGGCGAGGATCGGGGTCAGCGATCCGATCGGGGTGATCGCGGAGAACGCCAATACACCGAGAATTCCGACGCCGACGCCCACTAGCGCGCTCAGCATGTTCGCTCCGGCCGCAACAAGTGAGCCAAAAGTGATGAGCAGCACCAGGAACGCAAGTGCGGCACCAACGACCTCGCTGGGCCCGAGAATGTCTGGGACGCCGTCCCCGAGCGACCCCCCAACTTCTGCGTTGAGACCTACATCTCGCAGCTGCTGGGCGACGTCGGTGATGTCATCAACCATGCGATCCGGGTCAGCGCCGGCCTCCACTTTCACCGTGGCGACAACCGTGCTTAAGTCTTCTGAGATGTACGGCATCGCGGGGTCGAACGGGTCTGAGACCGACACCACGCCGTCTACTGATCGCGCTGCGGCGAGGGCATCGGAGATGCTGGAGGCCGTCGCCGGATCGGTGATCTCACCGTCTGGCCGCTCTGCAACGAGCTGCAGCGTGCCCTCACCATCGCCGTCAGAGGGGAACTGATCTTCGAGCACAGTCATCGCTTTGCTGGAAGGAGTGCCCGGCACATCAAATCCACCATCTCCGAACTTCATTCCGGAGAGCGCTACCACCGCAAGAGTGCCGAGCAGCACTAGCCACGTCAGCACCGTCGCCCAACGGTGTCGTGCCGCGGAACGGCCGATTCGAGAGAGCCAGCGAGCCATAAATTTCCTTTCGTTGCGGACGCAATTGTGCACCGCTACCAGCCTGCGGCCGCACGGCGACAAGCGCGTCCTCCATGCGCAGCGACCGATGTACTGCAGATGCAGTAGCTTTGCGAGACAGTTGCCCTCCAGCGCACCAGCACCGCAATGCCGCAAGTGCCGCAAGTGCCGCAGGTGCGAAATACTTGAATCGTGACGACTCCTCCCGCCCGGCGCCCGCGCGGTCGCCCACGTTCGAGTCGAAGTCGCGATCTCATTCGCTCAGCAGCAGCACGTCTCTTTCTCGAGCGAGGATTTGACGCGACGAGCATGCGCGACGTGGCGACGGAAGCCGGCGTGGATCCCGCTCTCGTGTCCCGCAACTTCGGCTCAAAGACCGCGCTCTTTCTCGAAACGCTACAGGTCACCGATCGCTATGAGTCGCTCACTTCGGGCCCTCTCGCAACGCTCGGTGCCGCGATGCTTGACCGCTTGTACGGCGTCAACGGTGTAGCCCCGCGGTCCGAGCTGGTCGCGGTGATGGGAGCACTCGGCCAGACAGCAGTGCGCGAGTACCTTCTCGATTCGATGAATACCCACATTGTGGGCCCTCTTGCCCTTCGGTTGGCCGGCTCGGACACCCATTTGAGAGCCGAACTCATCGGCGCGCAACTGCTCGGGCTCGAACTGTCGTGGTGGGTGCTCGCTGAGGAGCAGGCATTGCCCCTCACACAGATCGTGCGATATTACGGTCCGGCGATCCAGATGCTCATCACGCCTCCACAGGGTAAAGGTGGCCGCATCGACAGATTTACGTCACCACCGATGACGTAAATCATTGACACCCCTGCGAGCGCTACATACACTGACGATGGCCGAACGTCGGCCACGATCGGCCCACCACTCAATGAGGAGTTGGATGCATCACATCCTCGCGTGAACTGCGCCATTCGTGAGCCAATCCCCTTCCCCGCAGTATTCGGGGTGACCCCGCACTCTGAGCGGAGTTGAGGCTCAACGCAGCTTTCCGAGCCCGGGTGCAACCCACTGACGAGCGATGCGGTCGATCGAGTCACCAAGGGATTACCGCATGAAAAAAATGAAACGATTCAATTACGCGACCCGGCGAGCCGGAGGTGCGCTGTTCGCCTCCGCAGCATTGTTCTCCTCATTGCTTATCGCGAGCCCGTCACCAAGCGCGGCCGTCGACGACGCGCCAGCAGCAGGCACGTTCGCGGCGGGCTTCGCACAGCCCGCCGCCGACTACCTCCCCTCGAACCGCTACTGGGTCGCCGCTGGCACAGGCGATCCTCAGCAGGTGCGCGCAGACATCGAAGCACAAGCGAGAAACGGAATCGGTCGGGTCACCTTCAACGACCTCGTGCTCGCTCAATATTACGGCGCCGACAAGGCATTTGGATCGCCGGCATGGACCGCGAAACTCACCGAAGCCGTGCGCGCTGGCATCGACAACGACGTGCAAGTTGACGCGCTGATCGCCCCGGGCTGGTCAGCGGGGTCAAATCGCGTCACACCCGACTCCCCCGGATCCGCGAAGACGCTGGGAAGCGCCCGCTCCGAGCCCCTTGCCGCCGGCGCAACATTCTCCGGCCAGATCCCACTGTCGAGTCTCGCGTCAGGCGTGCAACAACGTGAGCTCGTCGGCGTGCTCGCCGTCCGCTGCGAGAACGGATGCACCGATGCCCCGACAACACTCGCCGCCGATTCTGTCGTTGACCTCACTGAGCAGGTCGTACGCGATAGCGCCGACAACGCGGGGAACGGCCTGACTGTCGAATGGACGGCGCCCGAAGCGCCTGAAGACGGCACGTGGCTGGTGCTTTCGTACTTCAGCCAAGGCAGCGGCCTGAAGCCGACGGCCGGCATGGATGCGAACGTTCGCGGCACCGTCCTCGTCGATCACTATAGCCGCGAGGGCACCGATGCTCTCATGTCCACCTGGAACGAAGAAGTACTTACGGAGGAGCTACGCGCCCTCCTTGCCGAAAACGCGGGATCCATGTGGCTTGATTCTCTCGAGCTCACCGAGGCTTCAGATTGGACGCCGAGTCTGCTGCAGGACTTTGAAGCACGTCGTGGCTACT
Source organism: Leucobacter musarum subsp. musarum (assembly GCF_001273845.1). GTDB lineage: Bacteria > Actinomycetota > Actinomycetes > Actinomycetales > Microbacteriaceae > Leucobacter > Leucobacter musarum. The sequence goes on along the minus strand of NZ_JHBW01000064.1, from coordinate 104,080 downwards.
CACTCGTTGCTGGCCTCCCCTCGATCTCACTCGAATCGCCCGAATTCGTGTTCTCCGACGGTTCCGACGAGCGATATCGCTCAGACTGGAAGCAGACGATGAGCGAGAACTTCATCGAGTACCACCTCGCACCGTTGCGCGAGTGGTCACACGATCTCGGCATGACCCTGCGTTACCAGACCTACAGCAGCTCAGGCCCGGTTGCGATGTCGCCGAGCGACGCGTGGCAAGCAGTGGACGTCCCCGAATCTGAATCGCAGGATTCCCGCGCAGTCGCTTCCGCAGCGGCATTGCAGGGGACATCTCTCGTTCCGACCGAATGCTGTGCATTCATCAACTTCGGCAACAGCTCGTGGCGTCAGCAATGGTCTGACGTGCTGTACCGCGTGAATCAGACCTTGTCGACCGGCTCGACCCTGGTGGAGTTCCATGGTTTTCCCGAGCAGAACGTCTCGGACTTGATGTTCATCTTTGGGCAGAACGAATGGCCTGGCTGGTCACCGTTCATTCCGGTCACAGGGATCGCCGAACCGTGGGATACCCGCCAGCCCTCGTGGGGGCATCAGACGGCAATCAACGAGTATCTCGGCCGCAGCCAATACGTACTGCGACAGGGCGCACTTTCCACAGACTTCGCAGTGTACGCCGACGACGTCAACGCGATGGGAGACGGACCCCTCTCCGAACCGGCTCTCGCCGGCGCTGGATACAGTTGGGGCTACTTGAGCAGCTCCGATCTGAGCGCACAGGGCGTAACAGGCGGTGTACTGGCCGCCGACGGTCCGGGATACCGCGCGCTCGTGATCCAGAACCAGCAGACATTCTCGGTAGCCTCGGCAGAACGAGTACTCGGGTACGCGCAGGCTGGCCTGCCAGTGATCCTCGTCGGCGAGCAGCCTTCACGCGCCGTCAATACAACTGGCGCGACCAATGAAGACGCAAAGCTCGCAGCCGTCTGGTCAGAGATCACCGCGCTCGACAGTGTCGTATCGGTCGGATCGACCGCTGAGCTCGCGGGCGCACTGTCGGCCACTGGGGTGTCACCTGCCGCTCAAGTCGCCGAACCGAGTGGCCTGCAGATCATGCATCGCACCTCGCCGTCCGAGGATTACTACTTCTTCTTCAACGCATCGGATGCCGCGCTGTCGACGAGTGTTTCGCTCAGCGGAACGGGTTTCGCATACAGCATGGACCCCTGGAGCGGCGATACGGGCATCGTGCCCGGCACAATCCGTGGAGACGGCGCCGTCACTGTTCCGGTGAACCTGCAGCCGGGCGAGACGGGCATCTTCGCGGTCACCGCAGACCCTGAAGGCCTGGGGTTCGCACCTGCACCAGCCGATCCGATCGTCGCGGCTTCGGCACCGCTCGTGACGACCGAGGATGCCGTTCGTGTGCGCGTCACCGAGCCGGGCACGGTCACCGCCACGACTGCGGGTGGCGTCGAACTCGCAGCGGAGGTGACCAATGTGCCGGTCGCACCCGAGTTCGCACCGTGGACCTTGGAGATCGAATCGTGGCAACGACCGGCGACCGGATTCACGACCGACAAGATCGCACTTAAACCGCTCACGATCACGCCGAACGAAGACGGCAGTTTCCCGACTTGGGACGCCCTGGGGTATCCCGACACTTCGGGCATCGGCCACTACCGATCATCGTTCTCACTGCCCGAAGACTGGAGTAACGCCGCCGGTCTCATCTTGCAGCTCGGACCGCAGGCTCACACCTACGCGGTCACGGTCAACGGGATGGAGTTGCCCGTCAGCCAGATCGACACAACGGTCGATCTTGGCCCCGCCGTGCAGGCCGGCGACAATGAGATCGAGGTTTCCATCGCGACCACCCTGCGTAACGCGGTTGCCAGCCAGTCTCCGGCCCAGGTCGGAGGCTCGGGCCTCGAGCGCCAGATATACGGAATGACCGGGCCGCTCGTGGTCTCAGCGTATCTCGATGTGCAGCCGCTGGCCCCGGGTGACGATGAGGCCGAGGTCGATGCGGATGCGGATGCGGACGCAGGGGTCGCGGCAGACGCTGATTCCTCTGCGGCCGCAGAAGCCGATGCGGGTGGCGCGGGTACTGCGGACGCTGACGGTGCCGCCGGTTCCGACAGTTCGGAGGGCGCACCGACGGCCTCAGAACGACCCAATGGGAAGTTGAGCCAGACTGGCGGAGCCCCGTTGTGGGGTGCCGCATTGGTCGCGCTGCTACTGCTCGCGGGTGGGGGCTTTGCGCTGATGCGCCGCCGTCGCTGAACATCGACGGAGTAGACCTGTCTGGTGTGGTCGCGCACGTGAGGTCGCGACCACGCCAGCACTCACTTACAGCAGCGGAGCGAAGCCGCTACGCTTCATTAGGCCGGCACACAGTGCCAACCTCGCTACTCATCGACGTCGCAACAGGCCCGATCAAACACTCAGCCAAGGGTCCCGCGTCGCCGTGGCAAAACCTTAAAGCGGATGCCAGACCGATCACGGGCATTGCGACCGCTGGCTGCACTCACTTACTTGCCCTCGATCGCCGCCTCCAACCGCTCCAACTTCCCGTCAAGCTCACCCTCGAACCCGGGGCGGATGTCGGCTTTCATCACGAGCGACACCCGCGACCCGAAGGGCAGCACCGCCTCGGTCGCGCGCTTCACGACGTCGAAGACCTCATCCCACTCACCCTCGATCTCGGTGAACATCGACGACGTGCGGTGCGGCAGCCCCGAGGCGCGCACGATCTTCACCGCCTCGGCGACGGCATCTGAGACGGAGGCGTTGCCGGTGCCCGACGGGGCGACGGAGAAGGCGAGAATCATGAAGGATCCGTTCGTTCGGGGCGGGGTGATGCAGGTGGGGCGTTCGCGACTCGGGAGGTCAGGCTTCGGCGGGCACCTCGACCGGCCGGGTGGTCGCCTTCTGCGGGCGTCGACCGAACCAGAGCGAGATGATGGCACCGAGCAAAATGGCGGCGATCGGCAGGTACAGCGACTGCCCCATCGCTGCAGCGAAGCCCGCGTGCAGCGCCTCGGGCAGCTGGCCCGCGGCCCCCGAGGACTCACCGCCGCTCATACCATCGGCCGCGCCAGCTCCGAGTTCGGCGGAGATGCGTGACTGCATGAGCGCGGCGATCGCAGCCGAACCGAGCACCGCGCCGACCTGGCGCGACGTGTTGTAGACGCCCGAGCCCGCACCGGCGAGTTCGGGTGCGAGGCTGAAGGTCGTGATCGAGGCGAGCGGGCCCCACATGCAGGCGTTCGCGATGCCGAGCACCGCGCTCGGCACGAGCAGGAGCCAGAGCGGGGTGTCGGGCTGCAGCAGGAAGCTGTAGAGCAGCATGCCGGCACCGACGAGCACGAGACCGAGGGTGGCTATGCGGCGGGGGTCAGTGCGGTCGATGAGCAGGCCGATGGGCCGTGCGAGACCAGCGGAGAGCAGTGCCATCGGAACGAGCATCAGGGCCGACTGCGTCGGCGTCAGGCCGCGCACGAGCTGATAGTAGAACATGAGCGGCAGGCCCATACTCGTGACGGCGAGACCGACCATCGTGATGGCGGAGGAGCCGACGGAGAAGTTGCGGTCGCGGAAGATTTCGAGCGGCAACAGTGGTTCGCCGCGCTGCACCCGCTGCCAGATCACGAAGAGCGCCAGCACCACAACGCCCAGCACGATCAGGCTCCACACCGAGATCGGGCCCCAGATCTGACCCCAGTCGTAGCTCTCGCCCTCTTGAATGCCGAAGACCAGCATGAACATGCCCGCGGCACTCAGCAGCACGCCGACCCAGTCGAAGCGGTGCGCGTGGGTCTCAAGCTGCGGCACGAAGCGCATCGCGAGCACGAACCCGATGATGCCGACCGGCACGTTGATGAAGAAAATCCACTCCCAGCCGAAGCCGTCGAGCAGCACGCCGCCCAAGATCGGGCCGACGAGCGTCGCCACGCCGGCGGTGATGCCCCAGACGGCCATCGCCGAACCGCGCTCGCGCGGCGCGAAGATACGGGTGATCACGGCCATCGTCTGCGGCGTCATGAGGGCGGCGCCGAGGCCCTGGAACACGCGGGCGATGATGAGCGCCTCGATGGTGCCCGAGAGCCCGCACGCGAGCGACGACAGCGTGAAGATGGTGAGCCCGAACAGGTAGATGCGGCGCGGGCCGAAGCGGTCGCCGAGTCGCCCGGTGATGAGCAGCGGCACGGCGTACGCGAGCAGGTACGCGCTCGTCGCCCACAGCGTCGCGACCATGGTGGTCTCGAGCCCTTCCATGATTGACGGGTTCGCCACCGACACGATCGTCGTGTCGACCAGGATCATGAAGAAGCCCAGCACCAGTGACCAGAGTGCCGGCCAGGGTCGAATGTCGGGTTTGGGCGCCGGGGTGGTGCCGGGAGCGGGCTGACTGGCGGAGGGGTGTTCGGAACTCACCCGAGCAGACTACTCCTGGGCGCCGACATTGCTAGGGGGTCGCGAGCGCTGCCGGGCCAAACCCCTCGGGCAGCATCTGCTCGATGGTGGCGAGCCCCGCGGGAGTCTGCAGCAGCATGCCGGGAGCTGAGGCCTCCGAAAGCACCTGGCGGCAGCGCCCGCACGGGGTAATGACCTCACCGTTGCCGACGCAGGTGAACGCGACGAGGCGCCCGCCTCCACCGAGATGCAACTGGCCGACCATCGCGCACTCGGCGCAGAGCGTCACCCCGTAGCTGGCGTTCTCGACGTTGCAGCCGGTGATCACCCGGCCGTCGTCGACCAGCGCGGCGCACCCGACGGAGTAGCCGGAGTAGGGTGCGTACGCGTGCTCCGCAGCGGCGAGTGCCGCCTGCTGCAGCGCGGTCCAGTCGATCTCGGGTGCCATGCGACCAGCGTATCGGCGCACATCGCACTGCGGGCCCGGAGCGCGACAGCGCCCCGGGCCCGCAGTCTCGCAGGTTCGCCCGTTAGCCCTTGAGCGCGTCGCCCAGCTTCACCCGGGCACCGGTGCGCAGAATCGAGTTGCTGTAGATGCGCGACCCGATCGAGATGACGATCGCGATCGACACGGCGAGGATGCCGAGCGATGCGATCGGCTCCCACCATTCGGCGGTGCCGAGGTAGAGGCGCATGGGCATGCCGACCGGGGCCGAGAAGGGCAGGTAGCTCATGATCGCGAGCACGGTCGGGTTGTCGTAGAACACGATGACGCCGATGTACGGAAGCATCACCAGCATCATGACGGGGCTGGTCACCGAGCCGATGTCTTCCTGACGCGAGACCAGGGCGGCGAGTGCGGCGTACATCGCGGCGAGCAGCACGAACCCGAACGCGAACAGGATGCCGAACCAGATCAGTGCCGTGCCGAGTTCACCCAGCAGCAGGTCTTGCCCGGTCGCGAGCATGCCCACGGAGGCCAGCGCCGCGATCGCGACGACCTGGGCGAGCGCGAGAATGCTGTTGCCGAGAATCTTGCCCGCGAGCATGGTGCGGGCTGAGACAGTGGCGAGCAGAATCTCGACGATGCGCGTCTGCTTTTCTTCGACCACGCTCTGCGCGATCGTCGTGCCGAAGGTGATCGCACTCATCATGAAGACGACGCCGAAGGCGATCGCAATGATGTAGGCCAGGAAGGGATTCTCACTCGTCGGCTCGAGCAGCTCGACCGTCGGCGATGCCGAGAGCGCCTGCAGCAGCCCGGTCGGAGGGCTGTCGTTCGCGAGAATGGTGAGGCCCACCGGGGTATCGCCGCCCGGCACCACCGCGGCGTCGACCTCGCCATCGCGCACGGCCTGTTCGGCGGCCGCGCGATCCGCCACCTCGGTGACCTCGAAGCCGTTGCCGTCGAGCGGATCGACCGTCGCAGCGGCCTCGCCGACCACCGCCACTGAGGTATCACTGGCGAACCCGCCGTTCTTCGCCATGAAGCCGCTGAAGAGCACCGAGCCGAGCACGAGCAGCAGCAGTATCACCGTCGAGATGAGGAAGGCCTTGCTGCGCAGTTTCGTGGTGATCTCACGCTCGGCGACGAGCCAGGCGCCCTGGGCGCCGCTCACTGGGCGTGACGTGGATCGCGACGACTGCGTCGCAGCGGGTGTGGGGGCGTTCATCGCACGACCTCCTTGAAGATCTGGGCCAGAGACGGGGTGATGGGGGCGAATCGGCGCACCGTCACGCCGGGCTGCGCCTGCTGCACGGCGGCGGTCAGCACGCCCTGAGCGGCGTGCTCGTCGATTGCGTCGAAGCGCGCGAACCCGCCGTCGAGATGCGTCACCGTGATGCCGGTCTGCTCGCGCACCCACCCGGCGTCGGCTCCGGTGCCGACGACCTCGAGCTCGAAGCTGCTGCCGGAGTGCTGCGCACGCAGCCCTTCACGTGACCCCGAGGCGAGGATCTTGCCCCCGCCGATCACGACCACGTCGTCGCAGAGGCGTTCGACGATGTCGAGCTGATGCGAGGAGAAGAGTACGGGCACGCCCTGCGCGGCATAGTCGCGCAGCACGCCGAGCACAACCTCAACCGCCATCGGGTCGAGCCCCGAGAACGGTTCGTCGAGCACCAGCGCCGACGGGCGGTGCACGAGGGCGGCGGCGATCTGCGCGCGCTGCTGGTTGCCGAGCGAGAGGCTTTCAAGCGTGTCGGTTGCGCGCTCGCCGAGGCCGAGCCGTTCGATGAGCTCGGTCGCCGACGCCTTCGCATCTGACGCGCTGAGGCCATGGAGCCTGCCGAGGTACACGAGTTGTTCGAGCACCTGCATCTTGGGGTAGAGCCCGCGCTCTTCGGGCATGTAGCCGAAGCGCGCCCGATCTGCTGGAGTGAGCGGCGACCCGTCGAGGCTCACCGTGCCGGCGTCGGCCGACAGCACCCCGAGAATGATGCGCATGGTGGTGGTCTTGCCCGCGCCGTTGCCCCCGACGAAGCCGGTCATGCGACCGCCCTCGACCGTGAAGCTCACGTCGTCGAGCACGCGTCGGTCGCCGAAGCTGCGGGAGACGCCTGCGATGTCGATCATCTCGATCCCTTCTGTCGTTGCCTCCAGCTTGGCGGGTGCCGTCGACATTGCGCTTCCCCCGAGCGAATGACTGCGGGATCGCCCGGCCCCGCCAGTGCTCCCCCTCAGGGCGGATGCCCGATGTCGGCAGCTCCCCCTACGCTGGAGTCATGCAGCCACACGCCGCCTGGAGTCGCCCCGCGCCCGATCGTCGCGCGCTGCGCGCCGATATCGGGCTCGCGGTGCTCCTCGCCTTCGCGTCCGCCACCACGGCGCTCCTGTATGCGCGCACCGGCATGTATGAGAATCCGGCGCCCGGTTGGGTCTGGGTCATCGGCCTGGGCCTCGCCACACTGCCGCTCGCGGTGCGCCGCAGGTACCCCGTGCCCGTCGCCATCGTGGTGGCCATCGGCTTCTTCGTGTGCGGGCAGTTCGGTGTACCCGAGGTACTCATCGTCAACATCAGCTTGTTCTGTGCGATGTACACGGTGGGCGCCTGGGAGCGGCGTCGCGCGCTCGCCGTGTGGTCACGCGTCGGCATCGGCGTGATCATGATCGTGTGGCTCGTGATCACGCTCATCATCGCGTCATCGCAAGAGGATGCGTTTCCGGGTATATCTCGCTCGGGCATCTTCTCGGCGTACGCGACGTACGCCGTCATTCAGATCATCACCAACCTCCTGTACTTCGGCGGCGCCTATTTCTTCGGCGAGCGATCCTGGAACGCGGCGCGTGCACAGGCGCTGCTTGAGGCGCAGGGGCGCGAGCTCGAACTCGAGCGGCAGACGAGCGCGGCGCAGGCGGTCGCTCTTGATCGCATCGCCATCGCGCGCGAACTGCACGACGTCGTTGCGCATCACGTATCGGTCATGGGCATTCAAGCCGCTGCGGCCAGACGCAGCATCGCGCGCGACCCCGAACGCGCGGTTGCCGCACTCGAAGTCGTCGAAGAGAGCGCCAGTAACGCTGTCGCCGAGTTGCGCGCACTGCTCGGCACACTGCGCGACCCGGGCGGCGACGCCTCGGCCCCGACCACCATCGGTGTCGCTCATCTCTCGACGCTGGTCTCCGAATCACAGAGCTCGGGCACCCCGGCAACACTCATCGTCGCCGGAGAACCGCGCCCGGTACCGATGCTCGTCGACGTTGCCCTGTACCGGGTGGTGCAGGAGGCACTGACCAACGTGCGCAAGCACGCCGGCCGCGGCGCCCGCGCAGAAGTGCGCCTCCGGTTCACTCCCGACGCCACCGAGGTCGAGATCTCGGACGACGGCGTGCGCCAGGAGCTCGGCCAGCGTGCTGCCGGCTCCGGGCTCGGGCTGCGCGGCATGCGCGAACGCATTGGCGCCGTCGGCGGCACCGTGACCGCCGACCGCCGCGAGCGCGGCGGATTCATCGTGCGGGCCAGCGTGCCCGTTTCCTCCTCAGCATCCGCCCTGATTGAAAGGCCCGCATGATTCGCGTGCTCCTCGTCGACGACCAGGCGCTGGTGCGCTCGGGTTTCCGCATCATCCTCGAATCGGAGCCCGACATCGAGGTCGTCGGTGAAGCCGAGAACGGCGCAATCGCCGTCGAGCTCGCTGCCGAACTCGCGCCCGACGTCATCTGCATGGACGTCGAGATGCCGGTGCTCGACGGCATCGAGGCCTCGCGACGCATCCTCACGGCAGCACCCGCTGATGCCGCACCTTCGGTGCTCGTGCTCACCACGTTCGGTCACGAGCAGTACCTCTTCGACGCCCTCGCGGCGGGAGTCAGCGGCTTTCTTCTCAAGACGTCTCGCGCCGAGCAACTGATCGACGCGGTGCACTCGCTCGCAGCCGGCAACGCATTGCTCGGCCCCGACGTCACGCGTGCCGTCATCGAGCGCGTTGCAGCAGAACGAAGCACGGGGGGCGGCACCGTTTCCGCCGCAGATGCGGCTGCCCCGTCACCTGATGCTGAATCTGACCTCGACGCCACGAGCGCGGCGATGGAGGCGGCCGGGCTCACGGAGCGCGAGCGCGAAGTCCTCGGACTCGTCGCAGAGGGGCGTTCGAACGCTGAAATCGCCAAAGCGCTCTTCCTCGGCGAAGCCACCATCAAGACGCACGTCTCGAACCTGCTACAGAAGCTCGGGGTGCGCGACCGCATCCAGGCTGTCGTCTGGGCGCACACTCGGGTGTAACACCCGGGAGCAGCCGCCGACGCTGCAGCTTCACGGGACCTGCTGATCCTGCATCGATAGGATGCCGACCATGACGAAAGCCACAGGAATCGGCCGCGCCTACGCTTGGATCGCTTTCGTGGAGGCCTTCACCTGGGCCGGTCTGCTCGTCGGCATGTTTTTGAAGTACGTGACTGAGACGACCGCGATGGGCGTTACCATCTTCGGTTCGCTGCACGGCGGCGCGTTCATCATCTACGGCATCATCACGATCGTCGCCGCGATCCGGCTGCGCTGGGGCTGGTGGGTTGCCCTGCTCGCACTCGCCGCTTCGGTTCCGCCGCTCGTGACGATTCCGATGGAGATCTGGCTGCGCCGCACCGGGCGCCTCACGCGTCGTGACGACGCCGCGAAGGCCGCCGCTCTCAAAGACGCAGCGCTGGCCCAGGCGTAGGCCCGGGGCAGCACCGCAGACAGACCCGCCTCAGCTCACCGCGTCCGCACCGACGGTCGATGCGCGCACGACGAGTTCGGGCGTGAACTCGATCTGCTCGCGCGGAGCGTCGGGCCCGGCCTGGGCCTCCTTGATGAGCAGCCCGACCGCGGTCGCACCGATCTCGATCGCCGGCTGACGCACCGAGGTGATGGGCACCACGGCGGCGTTGGCGAAGTCGATGTCGTCGTAGCCGACGAGTGCGATGTCTTCGGGTACGCGCAGCGATCCGGTCATCACGAATGCCTGCAGCACGCCCATCGCCAGCAGGTCGTTGGCCGCGAAAACGGCGTCGGGCCTGCGCTCGGGGGGCAGAGCCACGATCTCTTCGGCGATCCGGCGCCCCTCGATGACACTCAACGCCGGCGTCTCGTGCACGGTGAGCGTGGCATCGGGGGTTTCGGCGACGACCGATCTCGCGCCGTTCAGTCGATCGGAGACCTGCTTGATGCCGAGCGGGCCGCCGACGAAGGCGAGCCGCCGCCGCCCGAGCGAGAGCAGGTGGCGCGCGGCGATGCGCCCGCCCTCAACGTCATCGACCGACACCGATGAAAAGGAGCGGTCACTCGAACCGCGGTCGACGAGCACGACCGGGGTGCCGGCCTGCCGCAGCTTCCAGAGCTGCGTGAGGTCGGTGTCGACGGGTGAGATGAGCACCCCGGCGACGCGATGCTCCTCGAACATGTCGAGGATGCTGTGCTCGCGCGTGCTCGAGTCGTCACTGCCGCCCATGAGCACGGTGTAGCCGTCGTCGATCGCGCGGCGCTGGGCGCCGTGAGCGAGGTCCATGAAGAACGGGTTGCGGGTATCGAGCACCACGAGCCCGAAACTGGTGCTGCGCCCGGCACGCAGCTGGCGCGCGGCGTCGTTGCGCACGAAGCCGAGTTCTTCGATCGCCTGCGTCACGCGTTCCACGGTCGCTGCGGCCACGATCTCTGGCCGGTTCAGCACGTTCGAGACCGTGCCGACCGACACCCCCGCGGCACGCGCGACGTCTCGGATACTCGCTGCCATAGCGTTGTCCCCTATCCGGTCGTCAGTGTCCTGTATTCGCCAGAGTCTATTCGATCCGCTCACGATATTGAAACGCTTCAATAACGACTTGGAAACCGTGTTGACTTCGACTTGACGCATTTCGATCGCCGTGCGTAAACTCAGGCTCACTGATATTGAAACGATTCATTGATCGATTGTTCAATCGGTCGTCGATCCGTTTCAGCAACACCCTGAGATGCCCTTCCAATGGCAGGAAGTCGTGAGTTCAATGAAGAAACCACCCGCTGGCGAGCCGCTGCTCGAACTGCGCGGCGTTGCCAAGGCCTTCGGCCAGGTGATCGCGCTGCGCGACAGCACGCTCGCTCTGCACCCGGGATCAATCCACGCCCTCGTGGGCGAGAACGGCGCCGGCAAGTCGACGCTCGTGAAGATCATTGCCGGCCTGTACCGCCGCGACTCGGGCGACTTCCGGCTCGACGGCGAGACCGTCGACTTCGCGTCGACCGCCGAGTCGAAGGCCGCCGGCATCGCCGTGATCTACCAGGAGCCCACGCTCTTCCCCGACCTCTCGGTCACCGAGAACATCTTCATGGGCCGCCAGCCTCGCGGCCGCTTCGGCCGCATCGATCGCGCCGCCATGCGCACCGAGGTGCAATCGCTGTTCGCTCGCCTCGGCGTGGCCATGGACCCGGATCGCACGGCCGACGGGCTCTCCATCGCCGACCAGCAGATGATCGAGATCGCGAAGGCCATCTCGCTCGATGCCCGCGTGCTCATTATGGACGAGCCCACAGCAGCTCTCTCGGGGGTCGAGGTCGATCGCCTGTTCCAGGTGGCCCGTGCACTGCGCGATGAGAACCGCGCCCTCGTCTTCATCTCGCACCGCTTCGACGAGGTGTTCGCGCTCTGCGACACCATCACCGTCATGCGCGACGGCAGCTACGTGTCGACCCGCGCCATCAGCGAGACCGACCCCGACAGCGTGGTCGCCGAGATGGTCGGCCGTGAGATCACCGAGCTCTTCCCGAAGCTCGAGACCGAGGTCGGCGAGCCGCTGCTCGTCGTCGAGGGGCTCACGAGCCCCGGCGTCTTCAACGACATCAGCTTCACCGTGCACTCCGGTGAGATCGTTGGCCTGGCCGGCCTCGTCGGCGCCGGCCGCAGCGAGGTCGCTCGCGCCGTGTTCGGGGTCGACGGGTACCGCAGCGGCAGCGTGCAGGTCGCGGGCAAGAACGTCGCCAAGGGCAAGCCGACCGCCGCCATGCGCGCCGGCCTGGCACTGGTTCCCGAAGATCGTCGCAAGCAGGGCCTGGTGCTCGAGTCGAGCGTCGGCCGCAACACCACCTCGGTGATCTTGGATTCGCTGGCGAAGCTCGGCATCGTCACGACCGGCGCGGAGAACCGCGCCGCGCGCCCGTGGTCAGAGAAGCTCGAGGTGAAGGCCAACGCGCTCACCACGATCGCCGGCACCCTGTCGGGCGGCAATCAGCAGAAGGTCGTGCTCGGCAAGTGGCTCGCCACCGACCCGCGCGTACTCATCATCGATGAGCCGACCCGCGGCATCGACGTCGGCACGAAGTCTGAGGTGCACCGCCTGCTCTCGACCCTCGCCAGCCAGGGCATGGGCGTGCTGATGATCTCGAGCGAGCTGCCCGAGGTGCTCGGCATGGCCGACCGCGTCGTCGTCATGCACGAGGGGCGCATCACCGCGACGATCGACCGCGAAGACGCGACGCAAGAGAACGTGATGCGTGCCGCCACGCACAGCGCGAACGCAGATACGGAGCAGCACGCATGAGCGCCACCACCCTGAATGCCCCGAGCGTCGGTTTCGGCGCGATCGTCGGGCGCCTGACCCGGGCTCGCGAGGCCAGCATCTTGCTTGCCGTGCTGCTCGTCGTCGCGGCCGCCACAATCAAGAACCCGAACTTCCTGTTCTCGACCGACGGCTACCGCGACCTGTGGCTCACGCCCTCGCTGCTGCTGCTCGTCGCGGTCGGCCAGGCGGTCGTGCTCATCACGCGCAACGTCGACCTGTCGGTCGGCTCCATCTTGGGCCTCAGCGCATACCTCACCGGTCGTCTGTTCATCGACATGCCGGGCCTGCCGGCGATCGTCGTGGTGCTGATCGCCATCGTCTTCGGCGGCCTGCTCGGCTTGATCAACGGTGCACTCGTCGCCTTCGCGAAGGTGCCCGCGCTCGTCATCACACTCGGCACGATGTACGCGTTCCGCGGCATCAACGTGCTCTGGACGGGTTCTGATCGCATCAACGCCTCCGACATGCCCCGTGGCTTCCTGGCGCTCGGCACCGCGCAGGTCTTCACCATTCCGGTACTCACGATCATCGCCCTCGTCGTGCTGATCGCGGTCGCGTGGTGGATGAAGAACACGCGCGCCGGTCGCGAAAGCTACGCCATCGGCTCCGACCCCGATGCGGCTCACCTCTACGGCCTGCCCGTCACCCGCCGCATTCTCGTCGCATTCGTGCTGTCGGGCGCGCTCTCCGGCTTCGCCGGCGTGCTCTATGCCGCGCGCTACGGCACGATCAACTCGCAGGCGGGCTCGGGCTGGGAGCTCGACGCCATCGGCGCAGCGGTCATCGGCGGCGTCGCGATCTTCGGCGGTGTCGGCTCGGTGTGGGGCGCGGCCATCGGCGCCTTCCTGCTCATGACCATCAACCGCGCCCTCCCCGTGCTCGGTGTGCCCGACTTCTGGCAGCGCGCCGTCGTCGGCGTGCTCATCATCGGAGCCATCGTGCTCGACCGCGTGCTGTCGCTCAGACAACATCGCAAACTCATCGAAGAACGGGAGACGCAGCGATGACCGCGATCACCACCGCCACCGCGACGACCGGCATCCGCCACATCGCGGACTACGACCGCCCCCTCTGGCAGCGCCTGCTGCTGACCCGCGAGAGCGCGATTATCGCCCTCTTCGTCGTGGTCGTGCTCGTCGCCGCGATCCTGGTGCCGAACTTCGGCAGCAAGATCACGATGACCTACCTGCTGCTCGACATGTTCCCGATTCTGATCATCGCCCTGCCGATGACCGCGATCATCGTCACCGGCGAGATCGACCTCTCGGTCGCCAGTGTGGTCGGGCTCTCGAGCGTGCTCACCGGTGTGCTCACCCAGGCGGGCGTGCCGTTCGGGATCACCATCGTGCTCGCCATCGCAGCCGGTGCGGTGGGCGGCGCCATCAACGGCTGGCTCATCACCGCCGTCGGGCTCCCCTCGCTCGCGGTGACGATCGGTACGTTGGCGCTCTACCGCGGCATCGCGGTCGGCCTGCTCGGCACCACCGCGGTCACCGACTTCCCGTCGTTCTGGACCGACCTGGCCAAGGAGAAAATCGGCTCGACCGGCATTCCCGTCGTCATCGTGCTCTTCGTGCTGCTCGCCGCTGTCTTCACAATTCTGCTGCACTTCACGAAGTTCGGTCGCGGGGTCTTCGCGATCGGCCTCTCGCCCGAGGCTGCGCGCTTCTCAGGCGTCGACGTCGCCCGCACCAAGATGGTGCTGTTCGTGCTCAGCGGTGCCGTTGCCGCACTCGCCGGCATCTACTACACGCTGCGATACGGCAGCGCTCGCGGCGACAACGCGACGGGCATGGAGATGCAGGTCATCGCGGCAGTGCTGCTCGGCGGTGTCTCGATCTTCGGCGGCCGCGGCGCATTGCACGGCGTCATCGCCGGCGTGCTGCTCATCGGCGTGCTCGGCAGCGCGCTGCGCCTCGCGAACGTCACCTCCGACGTCATCAACATCATCACCGGCGTGCTGCTCATCGCCGCCGTGATCTCGACCAGCGTCATCGCAGCATTCAAGAACCGGCGAAAGACCGGCAGAAAGCTGCAGATCGCCGGCGCACGGGCCGCCACCACGGCCTGACCCTGACTCTCACGACCCACCACACCCACACCCCCGCACTCGCGGGCCAGGAAAGGAAACACCGAACGATGTGGTTCACGAAGAATAAGAAGAAGGCGGGCGCGGTTCTCGCGCTCGCAGCCAGCGCAGCGCTGCTGCTCTCGAGCTGCTCCACCGGCGGCGGCGACGCGGGCGACGGCGGATCGGACTCGGGTTCGGGCGGATCCGGCGCCAGCGTCACCTTCCTGCCCAAGAACCTCGGCAACCCCTACTTCGATACGTCGAGCAAGGGCGGCAAGGCAGCCGTCGAGGCCTTCGGCGGCACCTTCAACGAGGTCGGCCCCACCGAGGCAACCCCCGACGCGCAGGTGAGCTTCATCAACACCGCGACGCAGCAGGGCGTCGACGCGCTCGCCATCTCGGCGAACGACCCGAAGGCCATCTGCGACGCGATCAACGAGGCACGCGATAACGACGTCAAGGTGGTCACGTTCGACTCCGACACCAGCGCCGACTGCCGCGACCTGTTCATCAACCAGGCCGATGCCGAGGGCATTGCAAAGGTGCAGGTCGACATGATCACCGAGCAGATCGGTGACAAGGGTCAGATCGCGATTCTCTCGGCCGCGGCGAACGCGACCAACCAGAACGCCTGGATCGACCTCATGAAGGAAGAGCTCAAGGCCAACCACCCCGACGTCGAGCTCGTCGAGACCGTCTACGGCGACGACGACGATCAGACCTCGTTCGACAAGACCGCCGCGCTGCTCCAGACCTACCCGGAGCTCAAGGGCATCGTCTCGCCGACCACCGTCGGCATCGCCGCAGCCGCGCGCTACGTCTCGACCTCGGACGCGAAGGGCAAGGTCGCAGTGACCGGCCTCGGCACCCCGAACCAGATGCGCGAGTACGTCGAAGACGGCACCGTCACCGAGTTCGCACTGTGGAACCCGGAGGATCTCGGCTACCTGACCGCCTACGCCGCCAACGCACTCGTCTCGGGCGAGATCGAGGGCAAGGAGGGTGACACCTTCACCGCCGGCGACCTCGGCGACTTCACCGTGGGCAAGGACGGCGTCGTGCTGCTCGGCGACCCGTTCCGCTTCAACGCAGACAACATCGGCGACTTCGACTTCTAAGCCGCCACGGGGCGGGGGCCGGATCGGTTGCGATCCCGCCCCCGCACCACCCCGCTCTGTCACGCAGTTCCGCAGCACCGCACCACCGCACCACCGCCCCACCCCGCGCAGGCCAGGCCGCGCCCCACCAGACTCGGAGACTCCCATGCGCGTGTGCTTCCAAATGCAGGTCAAGCCCGACCGCCTGGCCGAGTACGCCGAGCACCACGCGGCCGTCTGGCCCGACATGCTCGAGGCCATCGCCGACGCCGGCCGCCGCAACTACTCGCTCTTCCTGCGCCCCGACGGGCTGCTCATCGGCTACTACGAAACCGATGACGACGAGGCCGCGCAGCGAGCGCTCGAAGCCGACCCCCGCACCGCCACGTGGGAGGCGAAGATGGCCGACTACTTCGTCGCATCGACCGGCCGCCCCGACCAGGAGGCCCCCCGACTTCCCGAGGTGTTCAACCTCGAGGACCAACTCGCCCGCCACCACGCGAGCACGAATCGCGCATAGCGCAGTACCGGAAAGAAAGCGCAGATCATGAGCTCACTGTTCACCCCTGAAATCCAGCAGACCCTCGCCCAGCAGGCGATCGAGGTGCCGTCGTGGGCCTACGGCAACTCGGGCACGCGATTCAAGGTCTTCGGCACGCCGGGCACCCCGCGCGACCCGTTCGAGAAGATCGCCGACGCCGCCGAGGTGCACCGCGTCACCGGCCTCGCGCCCGCCGTCGCGCTGCACATTCCGTGGGATCTCGTCGACGACTTCGCGGTGCTACGCAAGCACGCGGAAGACCTTGGGGTCGAACTCGGCACGATCAACTCGAACACGTTCCAAGACGACGAGTACAAATTCGGCGCCCTCACCCACGTCGACGCCGCCGTGCGCCGCAAGGCCATCGACCACCACCTGAAGTGCATCGACGTCATGGACGAGACCGGATCGCGCGACCTCAAGATCTGGCTCGCCGAGGGCTCCAACTACCCGGGTCAGGCCGACATGCGCGGCCGTCAGGATCGCCTCCAGGAGTCGCTCCAGGAGATCTACGCACGCCTCTCCGCCGACCAGCGGCTCGTGCTCGAGTACAAGTTCTTCGAGCCGGCTTTCTACCACACCGATGTTCCCGACTGGGGCACCTCGTACGCGCAGGTGTCGTCGCTCGGCGAGAAGGCCATGGTCTGCCTCGATACCGGCCACCACGCACCCGGCACCAACATCGAGTTCATCGTGATGCAGCTGCTGCGCCTCGGCAAGCTCGGCTCGTTCGACTTCAACAGCCGCTTCTACGCCGACGATGACCTCATCGTGGGCGCGGCCGACCCGTTCCAGCTCTTCCGCATTCTCGTCGAGGTCGTGCGCGGCGGCGGGCTCAACAACCCCGACGTGGCCTTCATGCTCGACCAGTGCCACAACGTCGAAGAGAAGATCCCCGGCCAGATCCGCTCCGTGCTCAACGTGCAAGAGATGACGGCCCGCGCCCTGCTGCTCGACCGCGACGCCCTCGGCGCTGCTGAGGCCGCCGGCGACGTGCTCGGCGCCAACGCCGTGTTCATGGACGCGTTCTACACCGACGTGCGCCCCGCACTCGCCGAGTGGCGCGAGTCGCGCGGCCTGCCCGCCGACCCGATGGCCGCCTACGCCGCATCGGGCTACCAGCAGCGCATCAACGCCGACCGCGTCGGCGGCGCTCAGGCCAGCTGGGGCGCGTAGTCGCTGACTTCCTTGCGATCGGGGTAACTTCGGACCGGTGTTGGGGCGGAATCGCCGTGTCACACTGGTCCGAAGTTACCCCGATCGCACTGGGTGGGGGCAGCGGGGCGCAGGCGCTCAGCAAGCGATCAGCGCGATGTGGCCGCTAGACGCGATCGACGTCGACGCCGAGTGCGCGCCAGGGCGCGGCGTCTGCCTCACTGAATTCGTCATCGGTAATGAGGCGATCGACCGCCGAGGCGGGAACCACGCTGTGCTGACCGAACCCTGACGCCTTCGAAGAGTCGAACAGCCCGACGACGCGGTTCGCCGCCAATGCGATCGCCCGTTTTGTTTCCGCCTCGGAGAACGAGCGCTCGAGCAGCCCCTGCTCGGGCGAGAGCGCCGAGACCCCGAGAAACGCCATGTCGATAGTGCCGTAGCCGCGCAGCAGTTCGGGCGGAAAGCCGACCGTCGAGAATGAGGTGCGTCGCACCGTGCCGCCGAGCATCACGACCGCCGGGCCGGAGCGCTCGGCGAGCTGGCTCGCCACACGCAGTGAATTCGTCACCACCGTCGCATCCGCCCGCTCGGCGAGCTCCAGCGCGAGGTAGTAACCCGTCGATGACGAGTCGATCGCGATCACCGCTTCGCGTTCGACCAGCTCGGCCGCGCGACGGGCCACCGCGCGTTTGGCGGTCACGCGCTGCCCCAGGCGCTCGGCCAGCGGCCCCTCTTCGCCGGTGCGCAACCGGGCGCCCCCGCGCACGCGCTCGATCAGCGCGCTGCGCACCAATCGTTCGAGATCTTTCCGAATCGTGACTTCCGAAACCCCGACCTGTTCGGCGAGTTCGACGACCGGCACCTGTTCGCGGCCCTCGAGAAGGTCGAGAATGCGCTCATCGCGTTGATCTGCCGGTGGGGTCATAGTTGTTGATGATACCGCGATCCAGCACCCCGAGTGCGAGTTTCGAAACGCATCTCCTTTCAAACGGAATCAGTTGTACTTGTTTTCGAAAGCTCAAGTGCCTATGGTTGACTCGTACCCATCGGATCTCGAAAGGCCGCCAATGACGCACACCGATCCCACCGCCCAGGCACTCATCGCCCGCTCGAACCGACTGGGCGCCGATAAGAAGAATACGAACTTCGCCGGCGGCAACACCTCGGCCAAGGGATTCACGAAAGATCCCGTGACCGGCGACGACGTCGAGCTCATGTGGGTCAAGGGGTCGGGCGGCGACCTGGGCACGCTGACCGAGGCCGGCCTCTCGACGCTGCGCATCGACCGCCTGCGCGCACTCGTCGGCGTGTACCCGGGCCTCGAGCGCGAGGACGAGATGGTGGCCGCACTCGACTACTGCCTGCACGGCAAGGGCGGGGCAGCACCCTCGATCGACACGGCCATGCACGGCCTCGTCGACGCCGCGCACGTCGATCACCTGCACCCCGACTCCGGCATCGCCATCGCGACCGCCGCCGACGGCGAAGCCCTCACCAGCACCATCTTCGGCGACAAGGTCGTCTGGGTGCCGTGGCGCCGCCCCGGCTTCCAGCTCGGCCTCGACATCGCGGCGATCAAGGCCGACAACCCCTCGGCGATCGGCTGCATTCTCGGCGGCCACGGCATCACCGCGTGGGGCGACACGAGCGAAGAGACCGAGCAGAATTCACTCTGGATCATCGACACCGCTGCGGCGTACATCGCCGAGCATGGTGCTCCTGAGCCGTTCGGCGCCGTCGTATCCGGCTTCGAGCCCCTGCCCGAGGCTGAGCGTCGCGAGCGTGCCGCGCGCCTCGCCCCCGTCGTGCGCGGCATCGCCAGCACCGACAAGCCCATGGTGGGTCATTTCACCGACGCCGACGCGGTGCTCGACTTCCTGTCGCGCGAGAAGCTCGCCCCCCTCGCCGCACTCGGCACCAGCTGCCCCGACCACTTCCTGCGCACCAAGGTGAAGCCGCTCGTACTCGATCTGCCGACGTCGGCAACGATCGACGAGCAGATCGCGCGTCTCCAGGAGCTGCACGCGGCGTACCGCGACGACTACCGTGCGTACTACGAAGCGCACGCCGACGACGCGAGCCCGGCCATGCGTGGCGCCGACCCGCTCATCGTGCTCATCCCCGGAGTCGGCATGTTCAGCTACGGCGCGAACAAGCAGACCGCACGCGTGGCCGGTGAGTTCTACGTCAACGCGATCAACGTCATGCGCGGCGCCGAGGCGCTCTCGACCTACTCCCCGATCAGCGATGCCGAGAAGTTCCGCATCGAGTACTGGGCGCTCGAAGAGGCGAAGCTGCAGCGCTTGCCGAAGCCGAAGTCGCACCAGGGACGCATCGCGTTCGTAACCGGCGCGGCATCGGGCATCGGCAAGGCCATCGCAACGCGCCTCGCGGCCGAAGGCGCCTGCGTCGTCGTCGCCGACCTCGACCTCGAGAAGGCGCAGGCCGCAGCCGCAGAGCTCGGCGGCACCGACGTCGCGATCGGCGTCGCCGCGAATGTCGCGGACGCGGCAGCCGTGCAGGGCGCCATCGACGCCGCAGTGCTCGCCTTCGGCGGCATCGACCTCATCGTGAACAATGCGGGCCTGTCGCTCTCGAAGTCGCTCCTCGACACCACCGAGGCCGACTGGAACCTGCAGCACGACGTCATGGCAAAGGGTTCCTTCCTCGTCTCGCAGGCTGCGGCACGCGCCATGATCGCCCAGGGCCTCGGCGGAGATGTCATCTACATCTCGTCGAAGAACAGCGTCTTCGCGGGCCCCAACAACATCGCCTACTCGGCGACGAAGGCCGACCAGGCGCACCAGGTGCGACTGCTGGCCGTCGAGCTCGGCGAACACGGCATCCGCGTCAACGGCATCAACCCTGACGGCGTGGTGCGCGGGTCGGGCATCTTCGCCGCCGGCTGGGGCGCCAACCGCGCCGCGACCTACGGCGTCAAGGAAGAAGATCTCGGCCAGTTCTATGCGAACCGCACGATCCTCAAGCGAGAGGTCGTCCCCGAGAACGTGGCCGACGCCGTGTACGTGCTCACCGGGCCCGAGCTGACTCGCACCACCGGCCTCCACATTCCGGTCGACTCCGGCGTCGCGGCGGCGTTCCTGCGATGACTACTCCGGCTTCTGACTCGACGGTCAACGCAAGCGGTGCCAGCGGTTCGACCGCCGGCACCGCTGTCGCGGCCGTCGACCTCGGGGCGACCAGTGGGCGCGTCATCGTCGGGCGAATCGTGCAAGGCGCTGATGGTGCCGAACTGCACACGCAGCACATTGCACGATTTGCGAACGACCCCGTGCGCACGCCTGACGGTCTGCACTGGAATTTTCTCGAGCTCTACCGCCAGGCACTCCAGGGTCTGGCCGCCGCCGAGCGCAGCGCTCCCGGTGAGATCGCGTCCGTGGGCGTGGATTCCTGGGCAGTCGACTACGGACTGCTGCGCCACGGTCGGCTCCTGGGCATCCCATTCCACTACCGCGACGCGCGTTGCGACCTCGGCGTCGCCGCCGTGCATGCCCGCGTACCCGCCGACGAGCTCTATGCACGCAACGGGCTGCAGCACCTCACCTTCAACACGATCTTCCAGTTGGCGGCAGAAGACGGGCTCCTGGAGGTCGCAGAACGCGCGCTCCTCGTACCCGATCTCTTCAACTATTGGCTGACCGGCGTCGAAGCTGCCGAGCGGAGCAACGCGTCGACGACTGGCCTGCTCGACCCGCGCACCCGCGAATGGGATCTCGAGTTGGCGGAGGCCGCCGGCATTCCCGCACGCATCCTGCCTCCGCTCATCGAAGCCGGTGAGCGACTCGGTCAGATCACAGAGGAAGCCGCCCGGGTGATCGGCCGGTCATTCGACGTCGTTTCGGTCGCATCGCACGACACCGCTTCAGCAGTCGCCGCCGTGCCAGCCACTCGCCCAGACTTCGCGTACATCTCGTGCGGCACCTGGGGTCTCGTGGGCTTGGAGCTCGATGCTCCAGTGCTCACCGACGAAGCTCGAGAGGCCAACTTCACCAACGAAGGCGGGCTCGAAGGCACCACGCGATTCCTGCACAACGTGATGGGCACCTGGCTCTTCTCCGAGTCGCTCCGCTCCTGGGAGCCTGGCGCGACCGACGCTCAGCGTTCGAGTCTACTCGGAGAGCTTCTTGCCGAGGCCGCAACGCTCACCGGCCCCGCGCCGGTGTTCGATGCGAACGACGCTCGGTTCTTCCCGCCCGGAGACCTCCCCGAGCGCATTGTGGGCTGGTTCACGGAGCGAGGCGAACGCGCACCCGAAGGCCGAGCCGAGATCCTGCGCTCCATCACCGAGAGCCTTGCGGTGGCATTCGCCGATGCGGTCACCACCGCGAGCCGCCTCGCCGATCGCGAGGTATCGGTGATTCACGTCGTCGGCGGCGGGTCCCAGAACACACTGCTCTGCCAGCGCCTCGCAGATCGATCCGGTCTCGAGGTGCTCGCCGGCCCCGTCGAGGCGACCGCAATGGGCAACCTGCTCATTCAGGCGCAGGCGCTTGGGCTCATCGCACCCGGTCTCGCCGAGCTGCGCGCCGTCGTAGCTCGATCCACCGCTCCCATCCGTTACATCCCGAGTTCTTCGTAAGGTTTCAACCATGGTCTCCCGTCAGCTTCCCAACCCCAAAGAGCTCTTCGAGCTCATGCAGTTCAAGCGCCCCGAACTCGACGGCAAGAAGCGCCGCCTCGACTCGGCGCTGACGATCAACGATCTGCGCACGATCGCGAAGCGCCGCACCCCGAAAGCCGCCTTCGACTACACCGATGGTGCTGCCGAGGGCGAGCTGTCGCTGGCGCGCGCCCGTCAGGCGTTCGAAGATGTCGAATTCCACCCCGGCATCTTGAAGCCCGCCGCCAACGTCGATACTTCTGTCGAGATTCTCGGCGGCACGTCGGCGCTCCCCTTCGGTATCGCTCCGACCGGGTTCACTCGTCTCATGCAGACCGAGGGCGAGATCGCCGGCGCCGGCGCTGCAGGGGCCGCAGGCATTCCGTTCACGCTTTCGACGCTCGGCACGACCTCGATCGAGAATGTGAAGGCCGCGAACCCCGAGGGCCGCAACTGGTTCCAGCTCTACGTCATGCGCGACCGCGAGATCTCATACGGCCTCGTGCAGCGTGCCGCCGAAGCCGGGTTCGACACCCTGCAGTTCACCGTCGACACCCCCGTTGCGGGCGCCCGCCTGCGTGACAAGCGCAACGGCTTCTCCATTCCGCCGCAGCTCACCCTCGGCACGATCGTCAACGCGATCCCGCGCCCTTGGTGGTGGGTCGACTTCCTCACCACGCCGAAGCTCGAGTTCGCGTCGCTGTCGACCACCGGCGGCACCGTCGGCGAACTGCTCGACGCGGCAATGGATCCGACGATCAGCTTCGACGACCTCCGCGTCATCCGCGACATGTGGCCGGGCAAGCTCGTCGTCAAGGGTGTGCAGACCGTGGAAGACGCCGCGAAGCTGACCGACCACGGCGTCGACGGCATCATCCTGTCGAACCACGGCGGGCGCCAGCTCGACCGCGCACCGATCCCGTTCCACCTGCTGCCGCAGGTCGTGCGCGAGGTCGGCGAAGACGCGACCGTGATGGTCGATACCGGCATCATGAACGGCGCCGACATCGTCGCGTCTATCGCGCAGGGTGCGAAGTTCACGCTCATCGGCCGCGCCTACCTTTACGGTCTGATGGCCGGTGGACGCGCAGGCGTCGACCGCACCATCGCGATCCTGAAGAGCGAGATTGAGCGCACCATGAAGCTGCTCGGTGTCTCGTCGATCGAGGAGCTCGAGCCGGCGCACGTCACCCAGTTGCAGCGCCTCGCGCCGGTCGAGCCCGGCCTCGCCGCCCGCGCCCGCGCGGGCCTGTAACTCGTCGGGCCGCACGCGGCCCCTCGATCACTCCCCCAGACTGCGAACGCGGTCGGCCAGCGGATGTCGCGCCCACGACGCCCGCCGGCCGGCCGCGTTTGCGCTGTCTGCGGCGTGTGCGGCGCGGTGCGGCGTAGCGGCTGCCGCAGCGCCTCCTCCGCGCCACCCAGTCTCCGACTCACGCGATCGGGGTAACTTCGGACCAGTATTTAGGCTCTCAACCGTCTGAGCACTGGTCCGAAGTTACCCCGAACGTGCGATACGACGGCGACCGCCCACACGCCCACACGCCCACGCGCCCACGCGCCCACGCTGATGATGCGCTCACAGTGCGCGGATTGCCGCTTGCTCTCGCGCGCTCTCCATAGATTGCTCAGAATGGCGAATTGCAGTATCTCCTGAGCTTGAAGCTAACCGCATGACTCGTCGCCGCCCACTTCATCTCAATCCCCGCGTGTACCGAACTTCTGAGCTCCGAGAGCACGGGGTCTCGGCGCAAAGGCTGCGTGCCACCGACATTCGCCGCATCGCACGCGGCTATGTTATTCATCCTGCACTGCAATTCGACCCGTTCGATTATCGGCAGCGCTGCATTGCAGTGGCAGAAACACTGCGTCAAGGCCACTTCATCTCGCACCGATCTGCCGCCATCCTGTGGGGAGTGCCCGCGCCAATGGCCCCTGGCGGACGCGTCGATGTGTCCTCCTTCAGCCCGCTCAAAGCGCCACAGACCCGCATCGTGTCGGGGCATCGGGTCCGAAACGGATCGGTGGAATGGGCAGAGATCGGCGGGATCATCACACCGACACCGGCCGACATCTGGTGCCAACTCGCTGCAGTCGTCACGTTCGAACAGCTGGTCGCCGCAGGTGACTTCCTCATCTCTGGCGCACCGATCGTTGACGTCTCCGCACGCTCGCACGCGGCTCAGCGGCGCACGCCACCGCTCTGCACACTCGACGACATCGAGCGAGCTCGCCGACGCCATCAACGCACCACAGGCTCGCCTCTTCGGCGCCGGGCTGTCTCGCTGCTGCGGGCTCCCGTTGACTCACCGCCTGAATCGTATCTGCGTCTGGCGATCCTCCGCGCACCACTCCCCGAGCCCATCGTGAGCTGCCCCGTTGCGACACGCGAACGTGTGCTCTTCGCCGATCTCGGATACCCCGAGCTTCGCATCGCAATCGAGTATGAAGGCAAATACCATTTCGCCAACGCAATGCAGGTGAAGTTCGATCTGCGCCGTCGGCGAGCGATGATCGATGCTGGCTGGACAGTATTGCAGGCCACCGATGAGGATCTGGCGGACCCCACGGACTTCATCGCCGCGCTCGCCCGCGCGATCGCTGTGGCGACCGCAGCACAGCGCTAGGTCGCCGATCGGGGTAACTTCGGACCAGTGTGGAGCGCCATTTGAGCGTCAACACTGGTCCGAAGTTACCCCGATCCGGAAAGAGCAGAACGGCCGAGCGGCGGAGCGGCAGAAGGCCGTGCGGCAGAACGGCGGAGCAGCAGCAGCGGCAGCGCCCACCGCCCCGCCGCTCACCCGTGGTGCACGGGGTGGCGGCGTTCGAGCGCCGCGCCCTCCACGTCGACGTTGGGAATGATGCGGTCGAGCCACTTCGGCAGCCACCAGGCGCCTCGCCCGACGAGGTGCATGAGCGCCGGCACGAGCAGCATGCGCACGATGAACGCGTCGAACAGCACGCCGAGCGCGAGCCCGAGACCCATCGACTTGATCATCACGGACTCCGAGGCGATGAAGCCGCCGAACACGGCGACCATGATGACGGCGGCCGCGATCACCACGGTGCGCCCCGCCCGGAAGCCCTGCGCGACCGCAAGCCGCGCCGGCGCACCGTGCGCATATGCCTCACGCATGCCGGTGGCGAGGAACAGCTGGTAATCCATCGCAAGCCCGAACAGAATGCCGACGAGGATCACCGGCAGGAAGCTCAGGATCGGCCCGGGGTTGTGCACGCCGAGCAGACCGCCGAGCCAGCCCCACTGGAACACCGCGGTGACGGCCCCGTAGGTCGCGAACAGCGACAGCACGAATCCGCCGGTGGCGAGCAGCGGCACGAGCAGCGACCGGAACACCATCACCATGATGAGGAATGAGAGCCCCACCACGACGGCGAGGTACTGCGGCAGCACGTTCTGCAGGCCCTCGGAGATGTCGATGTTGATCGCAGCCTGGCCAGCGACGCCGAGCGTGATGTCGCCGCCGTCGGAGCTGATCGCGGGCAGCGCCCGCAGGTCGCGCACCAGAGCCTCGGTCGATTCGCTGTTCGGCCCCTCGGCGGGCACGACCTGGAACGCTGCCAGCCGGTGGTCGTCGGAGACGGCGACCGGCGCGACGGCGACCACGTCGCTCTGCTCCGCGAGCAGGCTGGCGACGTCGACCTGCGCGTCGAGCACCCCGTCGTCGTCGAGCCCGTCGGGCAGGTCGGCGGTGATGAGCAGCGGCCCGTTGGCCCCCTCACCGAACGCGTCGTTGGTCAGGGTGTAGGCGCGGTACGCGGTCGATCCGGCGGCTTCGGAGCCACCGTCGGGCAGCCCGAGGCGCATCGACATCGAGGGGATCGCAATGACGAGCAACACGATGACCGAGACGACGGCGGTCAGGATCGCCCGAACGTTACTCATCGGCTTCACCGAGCGCATCGGATCAGGTGCCGTTCCAGGCTCGTGCGCGGCAGCCTCGGCGGCGCGAGCGCGCGCTCGACGGCTGAGCACGCGGGTGCCGGCGATCCCGAGCAGTGCCGGGGTCAGCGATACCGCGATGAGCACGGCGACCGCGACGCTCACGGCTCCCGCGGTGCCCATGAGCCCGAGGAAAGGAATGCCGGTGATGTTCAGCGCGAGCAGCGCCACGATCACGGTCGTACCGGCGAAGACGACCGCGTTGCCGGCGGTGCCATTCGCGAGCCCGATCGATTCTTCGACGCCGGCACCCTGCAGCAGCTGGCGGCGGTGACGATAGAGAATGAACAGCGAGTAGTCGATGCCGACCGCGAGCCCGAGCATGACGCCCAAGATCGGCGTGACCGAGGCCATCTGTACGAGCCCCGAGAACGACAGCGTGGCCATCGCCCCGACGCCAACGCCGACGAGCGCGGTGACGATCGGGAATGCTGCGGCGAGGATCGAGCCGAGCACGACGATCAATACGATCGCCGCGAGCAGCACGCCGATCGCTTCGCCGACCCCGAGAATCTCGGGAACGCCCTGCGAAATGTCCGTCGACAGCGCCACGTCGACGCCGTCAATTGCGGTGCCCTCGAAGTGCTCGATCACCGCGTCCTTCGACTCCTGCGAGAGATCGAGGCGGGGCTCCGTGAACGAAATGTTGACGAGCGCGGTCGTGTCGTCGTTCGAGACGAGGCGAATATTCTCGGCGAACGAGGCGAGTTTCGCGCCCTGGTCGAGCTTGACCTGGTTCGCGTCGAGCTCGGCGACGCCGGCATCGACCTGCTGCTGCTGCGCATCGAGTTCGGCGTTGCCGGCATCGAGCTGCTGCTGCTGGGCTTCGAGTGCGGCGAGCTGCGGGGCTCGTGCTTCGTCGGGCATCTCGATCGCGGCGAGCTGCGCGTTCGCGGCGTCGAGCTGCGCCTGGCCGTCGGCGATCTGCTGGCGTGCGGCTTCGAGCTGCTGTTGGCCGGCCTCGGCCTGCGCGCGACCGTCGTCGAGCTGCTGCTGCCCGTCGAGGAGTTGCTGCTGCTGGTCTGCGAGCTGCTGCTGGGCTTCGAAGGGATCGATCACATCGGCGACGTCGGGCAGATCTTTCGCGCCCGCCGCGAGCTTCGTGATCTCTGCGCGCTGTTCGTCGGTGAAGGCCTTGCGGTCAGTGGAGTGGAACACGACGGTTCCTGACGCACCGCTGAAGTCGGGCAACGAATCTTCAAGCTCTTCGAGCACCTTGCCCGACGCCGTGCCGGGCACGTCAAAGCTCGAGCTCAGCCCCTTGAACCCGATAAGGAAGCCGCCGACCGCAATCCCGACGATCACCGCCCAGGCGATGATCACGGTCCAGGCGCGCCGCGCGGCGAACGTTCCCAAGCGGTGCAGCAACTCGGCCATGCAATCTCCCTCAGCTCACGGGACGACCGAGATACCGGTCGCCATCGTCTTCGACCAGCATGGGTAAGATAACACGGACCGTCTCGTCTTTACTGGACGAATCGAAACGACGCGCTCGAAGACCTCACTAACCGGCGCACCGCGCCGAACTGAACCGAACTGAACCGCCTCGCACCGCCTTGAAAGGAGTCACCGTGACCGCTTCCACGCGCTCCGGCCCGGTACGCAGTGAAGCTGCACGACGGGCGATCCTGACGGCGGCCGTCGAGCTGCTCGCCGAACGCGGGTACGACCATCTCGCCATCGAGGGCATCGCGGCGCGCGCCGGCGTCGGCAAGCAGACTATCTACCGCTGGTGGCGGTCGAAGAGCGCGATCATCGCGGAGGCGCTGCTCGAGGGCATGATCTTGCGCGAGCGACTCGATCTGCCGAACACCGGCGATGTGCGCGCCGACCTCGGCGCGTGGCTCAAGGCCATCGGCGAAGTGCTGCTCAGCCCGCAGGGCGAGGGGCTCGCTCGTTCGCTCATCGCAGCTGCAACGGACAACGCCGATGTGGGGCGCCGGCTGCGCGATGCGATCGCGGGGTCGGGCGCGCTGTCGACGAGACTGCACGCCGCGACCGGCACGGAACCGAACCTCACGCCTGGCGCACCGATCGACGAGATCGCCGAGGCGCTCGTCGGGGCACTGCTGCTGCGCGCCCTCAGTCGCTCACCCCTGGATGACGCGGCGATCCGGGGCCTCATCACTGTCGCGCTGGGCCCAGAGGCCCCCTGAGTCACGCGCGGAAGACCCCATCGGCCGCGCGCTCCTGGTCACCGACCCTCGATGACTCAGCGCACGCGGTGACGCGCAACGCGATACTCGAGCCCGAGCTTCACACCGGCCCACTCGGGCTGCGTGATCGAGAACACCACGGTGTCGCGCACGTACCCAGCCGGGGGCCGCAGGTGCGCGCGAAGAATGCCGTCTTGCTTCGCACCGAGCCGTGCAATCGCCGCGCGCGACTGATGATTGTTGTGATCGGTGCGGAACTCGACCGCTGAGCAGCCCCAGACCTCGAACGCGTGCTGCAACAGCATCAGCTTGGACTCGGGGTTCGTGCCCGTCGCCTGTGCACTCAACGCGTTCCAAGTGGAACCGATCTCGACGCGCGGGGTGACCGCGTCGATGTTCATGAACGTCGTCATGCCGATGATGGCACCGGTGTCGTTGCGCCGAGCGGTGAACGGCAGCATCGACCCGGCCTCTTGCAGGCCGAGGCGACGTCGAATCTCCGCTTCCATCTCGTCAGGCGCCGGAATCGACGTGTACCAGACCTTCCACATCTCACCGTCAGCGGAGGCAGCGGCGAGCCCCTCCAGGTGATCGAGTGCAAGCGGTTCAAGGGTGACGAGGGCACCGCGCAGTGTGCCGGGGTGATCGAGAGCCATGTCGGTATTCTGCACCGACCCGCCGACAATGGGCGGTTCGCGCGCCGATCAGTCGGTGCCCGACACCGTGTCAGATGCGATCTTGGAGCCGGAATCGAGCAGGGCATCACGGCAGAGGCGCAGGATCGCCAATGCCTGCACCACGTCATCACTCGAGAGCCCGCCCGTCATCACCCGCGTGACCTCGCCGACGACCCGATGCGCTCGGATCAGGAGCTGCCCCGACGCCTCCGTCGGCATCGCTGCGCGCTCGCGCCGCGGTCCGGGCTCGGTCGAACGCTCGACGAGCCCGTGTTGCTCAAGTCCCTGCAGCAGCACGTTCATCGACTGCCGAGAGACGAACGCTCGACGCGCCAGCTCCGAACTCGTGAGCCCGGGTTGCTCGTGCAGCGCGTTCAGGCAGGCGTACTGCGGCACGCTCAGGCCGAGAGGTCTCAACGCTTCGGTCATGCGGAGGTGGAGCATGGCCTGAGCTTCTTTCACCAGCAGGCCGAGTTGATCGGCGGGCGCCATTCCATCCATGTCAACAGTTTGACACAGATTGCAAATCAGTGTCAGGATATTGACACACATACAACTTCATTCCGAAGGAGCCCTCATGACCCAGGCACCCGCGCTCGACTTCCTCTCGCTCCAGGTGCGCGACCGCGCCGCATCCGCCGACTTCTACGAGCGCCTCGTCGGCCTCACCGCACTGCCCGCTCCGAACCCCGTCGTCTCCCTCTTCACGACCGGTGGCCTCACGTTCGCCGTGCGCGACCTCTTGCCCGGCACCGACCTCGAGTCGGGGCAGCCCGGCGTCGGCATCGCACTGTGGTTCCATTCCGACGACACCCTCCGCCTGCACGATCGACTGGCAACCGCCGGCGTCGAGATCGCCGAGGCCCCCACCGACGGCAAGTTCGGGATGCAGTTCACCTTCGTCGATCCTGATGGATACCGAATGACCGTGCACTCGGCCGCGTAACCGAGCAATCGCCCTGCGCTTGGCGGGGTCGGCATGAGGGCAGCAACCCGCTCTTCTCAGCACTCAGCGGAAGATCTGCACTCAGAGGCACGAATTCAGCCAATACGGTTCCTCTGAGCGCAGATCGGCTACTGAACACGAGCATGCCCGGCGGAGGGGCCCATAGCCTCGGCAGTCAGTGCAATCTGCGGTCACACTCGACCGAATGTCGGTGGCCTGTGATGGGCTGGTGATCACGCGCCGACCGCATCGAGGGAGCCTCATGACCGAATCCATCAGCAGCACCTCCTTCGCCGACGCGCACGCCGCCTGGCACGCGCAGGTCGAGGCGGCGCGCGTCGCACCCTACGGCCCGCTGAGCGTCACTGCGCTCCACTGGCTCACTGCGACGCCGACTTCACTGCCCGGTCTCCCCGGAATCTGGAGCGCCGATGCCGACGGTGTCGCCACCGCGGTGCTCGCCGAATCCGACGGTGTGAGCCCTGACGGCGCCCCACTCTCTGGCGAAGTGCGCATCGGGCCGCTCACCGGCATCGAGTCGACCACGATCGTGTGGGGCGAGATTCAGATCGAGGTCGCCGCGCGCAGCGGGGCACTCGTGGTGCGGCCGCGCGATCCGGCCGCGCAGGATCGCATCGACTACGCCGGCACGAACACCTTCCCAGCAGATGAGCGCTGGGCCGTCACCGCCCGCTTCGCCCCCGCCGAGCCGCACATCGTCGAGGTCGGCAGCGCCGCGGGCGAGGGCCGCACCCAGCACTACGAGTCCGCGGGGTCAGCCGAGTTCGAGATCGACGGGCAGCCCGTCGCTCTGACGCTCTTCGGGTCACCCGAGGCCGGCAATCTGCGCGCGTTGTTCGCCGATGCAACCGGGGGCGATCTGACGTACCCCGCGGTGCGATTCGTCGGCGCGCAGGTGATCGACGCCGACACCGTGCGCATCGACTTCAATCGCGCGACGAACCCGCCGTGCGCCTACTCCGACGCGGCGACCTGCCCGTTCCCGCCGACCGAGAACCGTCTCGACGTGCGCATCGAAGCCGGCGAACTGCGACCCGGGGTCGCCCTGAGCGGCGCGTAGCCCAGCGCGACCGCCCGGGCGCCGGCAACTCGCCAACAGCCTCCACCTGCGTGTTCCGTCACACCGGAGAAATTCGCTCATGCGGTGCACCCTGCGCGGGTTCACTCGCGTGAACGAATTTCTCCTGCAGGAGCGTCAGCACACCGGGAGCACCCGGTCCCCCCAGCAGACTCAAGCCACCGCGATGTCGTGCAGCTCGGCTTCGAAGCCGCGATTCGCAGTGGCAGCGGCAGGAGCACCGGCAAGGGTGTCGACGATCGCCCGCGCCACACGGTCGTGCATGCGGAAGGGCAGCGAATCGAGGCCCGGTCGCGTGAACGCACCGCCGCTCGGTGCGGCGACAAACGGGCCGAGCGCGAACTCGGTGTCGCTCCCAAGGATACGCCCGCCCGGCGCGACGCCGATCTGCCCCGTTGACGAGGTCCCCTCGGCGTCGGTCACCGAAAGCTCCGCCGCACGTCCAGTCGCGACGAGCTGGCGCAACAGCGCGTTGTCGCTCCGCGAGGCCCGCGCCTCGGGCAGCCACGCATCGATCAGCGTGCGCGTGGTGACGGTGGCGCTCGCGGTCACCGGAGACGCATCTTCAGCACCAGCGGCGAGCACGACGCTGCCGCGCGCGGTGAAGACCCCCAGTGCGTCGTCGGCGTCGAGCTCGACATCGCCTCCAAGAAAACGCACCACACCGGCTTCGGCGAGTGCGACGAGCTCCTCGAGCCGATGCCCGGGCGGGCCGCTCGCAAGGTAGCTGAAGTAGGTGTGCCAGCGGCGCGGCAGCAGGCTGGTGCGGCTGCGCGCGTTCCAGCGCTCGGGCGCCACCTCGGCGAGTGAAATGTACGCGAAGAGGCAGGTCATGAACAGCGCCTGGGTCGCGCTGTGATCTTGGCTCGTGCGGTGCCGCAGATCGGTGGCGATGTGCTCGATCACGCGGCGCTGCACCGCTGCGGCGCCGGCGTCGGCGTCGGCATCTGCCGAGACGCCAGCACCGGTATCAGCGTCAACACGAGCATCTGCACCAACACCAACACCAACACCAACACCAACACCAACACCAGCACCATCCCCACCCTCAGGCGCAAACGCGAGCGGCCGGTCGAACGCTTCGAGGTCGAATCGATGATCGGCGTCGGGCACGTGCTCGGCAATGAGGGCGGTGAGCCGCGGCGAATCCCAGCCGCGTTCTTCCGCGAGCGCTGCCCGAAGCGCGGGAGCGAACGCATCCCAGGAGCCGACGACGAGCTCGGGGTGCCCGGTGAAGAGTTCGCGGTAGTACCCGGTGACGAGTTCGGCGGCGATCAACGGCCACGCATCGTGCTCGAAGTCGAGAGGTTCGGTGCGCTCGGCGAGCTGCGCATGGAACTCGGCTCCGAGGTACTGCAGCGCAACGGGATCACCGACCATGCGACTCGTGATCTTCGAACGGTAGGGCACACCGCGGCGCGATCCGAAGTGCAGCACGGGTTCGCGCCCACTGGGAGTGTACGCGAGTGTGCCGTCGGCCCGCGTCGAGAATTCGCCACCTCGTCCGCCCGTGAGCATCACGGCGAGGTCGATGGCGGCGAGTCCGAGACCGCGCACGATCACCTCGGTGCCGGGCTCGATGAAGTCGAGGTCGAGTTCGGCGGTGAACGCCGGCGCGACGTAGTCGAGGCCATGACGTGCGGCGAAGGCTTCGAGACGCAGTGCGTCGGCCGAGGGGTCGGTGCCGTTGTGCCCGAGGGTGTAGACGACGAGGTCGGCGTCGATCGTCCGCCCCGAAGCAAGTTGCACACGATGCGCGGCGGGGCGATGCGCGGCGGGGCCATGCTCGGCAGAGCCATGCGCGGCCGAGCGATCCTGTGCAGGATCATCAGCAACATCAGCACCGGCACCAGCACCGATCGCCACCGCCGTGTCCTGATGCCAGGTCACGGAGAACGCGGGATCGGCTCGCCGCAGGGTCTCGTCGTACGCCCAGCTCAGGTAGGCGTTGTTGAGGCGTCGCGTCGGAAAATCGCGGTCGCCGATCTCGGCGATCTCGCGTTCGAGTGCCGCGTCGATCCACTCCGGTCGGGCGATGTCGCCCGCACGCACCGCACGCACCCACTCGGCGAGCGACGGGCCGGGAGCGATGGGCCCCTCAATGGTGCACGAGGCGTCGGTGAAGAATGCGACGTCTTCGAGCATCGAGTTGAGTTTGAGCAGCGGCGACTGCTCGCGACGCCAAATGCGCCCGCCGCCGGGTCGGTGCGGGTCGATGAGGTGCACCGCCACCGGGGTGCCCGGGGTATCGCGGGCGTGGTTCGCGATTACGCGTTCGAGCAGCATGATCGCGCCGGGGCCGGCCCCCACCCATGCGATGGTGACCGGCGCCGCGGTTGCGTGAGAGAACTGCGTCACGGCTTCGGAAGTCCCGGCGGATTGATGAGCGATTCAGCGACGGCCTCTTCTTCTTGGCCCCAACGCTCGAGCACGGCGTCGTAGGTGCCGTCGGCGAGCAGCGCGGTGAAGACGAGCTGCACGGGTTCGATGAGCCCGCTGCCCTTCGCGGTAACCGCCCCGACCTGGCCGTCGACCGGATAGGCGCTGTTGAACTTGCCGACGATGCGCGTGTCGCCGAGCGTGGCCTGTTGGAATGCGGCGAGGGCGTACGGCGTGATGTTCGCATCGGCGCGACCCGACGAGAGCGCGAGCGTCGCGGCGGCGGCGTCGTCGTAGTAAACGGGTTCGCCCGGGTCGATTCCGGCCTTTTCGTTCTGGTCGAACCAGTCGAGCAGGTACGCCTCTTGATTGGTGCCGCTGCCGACGATCACCTTGAGCCCGGAGACATCGGCGGGCTTCGAGATCTCGGTGATGTCCGATCCGTCGGCTACGGTGAACGCCATGACGGCGTCGCGATAGGTGGCGAAGTCGAAGAGCTCCTTCCGCTCTTCGGTCACACCGATGTTGGTGAGGGCGATGTCGTACTTGCCCGACTCGACGCCGAGCGGCCAGTCGGCCCAGGCGACGTTCTCGGGCGTGTATTCGAGTCCGAGCCCCTCGGCGAGGAGCGAGGCGAAGTCGGCGTCGCTGCCGAGAATGGTCTGCGCGTCGTCTTCGGCGAAGAATGTGGTCGGCGGGGTTCCCGCGCCGTTGATCGCGACGGTGAGCTTGCCGGGCTGCACCGGCTCGAAGCCGCTCGCCTTGAGCGCGGCGACGGCCTCTGGCACCGCATCGATGTGCGGTCGGGTGTCGAGGTTCGCGGTCGTGAGGTCGAACGGTGCTTCGGTTTTCACCGCGGTCTCGCCCGTCGACTTCGCGGCGGCGTCGTCTTCGGTGACCACCGCGGAGCAGGCGGTGAGCGCGAGGGTCGCAGCGGCCAGCAGGCCGACGAGCGTCGCGCCCCGGCGGGCGATTCGGGCGGTGGTGAGGGTGGTCACGATGTTCTCCAGAGTGTGTGGTGCGGTGATGCGGGATCACCTGGCCGTGCGTCGCTGCGCGTGCACGGTCGTGCAAGTGGTGCGAAGAGGGGTGCTGGGGCGCGCCGATCGACGCGCCCCAGCACGCGACCGCTACGGGCGGGGCAGTCCGGGCGGGTTGATGCGCGACTCGTCGATGGCCTCATCCGCGAGATTCCAGCGATCAAGCGCCTTGGCGTAGGTGCCGTCTTCGATGATCGAGTTGAGCACGATCTGCACGGGCTCGATGAGGCCGTTGCCCTTCGCCGTGGTGACACCGATCTCGGCGTTCTCGGGGAAGCCGCCGTTGAGCGTGCCGACGACCTTGGACTCGCCGCTCACGGCTGCGACGTACGATGCGGTCGGGTTCGGCCCGAAGATCGCGTCGACGCGGCCCGAGACGAGCGCGAGCTGGCCCGCCGCGTTGTCGTCGTAGTACACGGCTTCGCCGGGCTCGAGACCGGCCTTCTCGTTCTCGGCGAACCAGTCGAGCAGAATCTTCTCCTGGTTCGTGCCGCTGCCGACGACGACCTTGAGGCCGGAAACGTCTTTGGCTTCCTTGATCGAGTCGATGTCGCTGTCGGCGGCGACGGAGAAAGCGAGCACATCCTGGCGGTGCGTCGCGAAGTCGAAGATGTCTTTGCGCTCTTCGGTCACCGTGACGTTCGAGACGACGGCGTCGTACTTGCCCGACTCGACGCCGAGCGGCCAGTCGGCCCAGGCGACGTTCTCGGGGGCGTATTCGAGGCCGAGACCGTCGGCGACGAGGTTCGCGATGTCGGGCTCGATGCCGAGCAGGGTCGTGTTGTCGTCTTCGGCGAGGAAGCCGAGCGGGGCCTCGTACGCCGAGTGGGCGACGGTGAGCTTGCCGTCTTGGATCGGCGTGAATCCGCTTTCCTTGAGCGCCTCGACAGCCTCGGGCACGGGGTCGATGTGCAGTCGCTCGTCGGCGTTCTTGCTCGTCAGGTCGAAGGGCGATTCGCCCTTCGTGACCTCGCCCGAGTCGGCCTTCGCGGCGTCTTCATCGCTGACGACGGCGCTGCAAGCGGTGAGGCCGGCGAGTGCGAGTGCGGAGAGCGCGACGAGCGCGGAGCCGGTGCGAACCCGGCGTGTAATGGTGGGCATGCGTGATGTCCTTTGGGTCATGAAAGGGAATATGGGGGTGTTGCGGGGTGGTACGGAGGGGTCAGATGACCCAGTCGAGGAACTCCTGGGTGCGGGCCTGTTCGGGGGCGTGCAGCACCTGCTCGGGAGTGCCCTCTTCGATCACGCGTCCGCCGTCGAGAAAGACGACGTGGTCAGACACTTCTGAGGCGAAGCCGATTTCGTGCGTGACGATGATCAGGGTGGTGCCGCCGTGCGCGAGGTCGCGGATCACCCGCAATACCTCACCCACGAGCTCGGGGTCGAGCGCGCTCGTCGGCTCATCGAACAGCAGCACGTCGGGCTGCAGGGCGAGCGCGCGGGCGATCGCGACGCGCTGCTGCTGGCCGCCCGAGAGCTGGCGGGGGTAGTGGTCGGCCCGGTCGGCGAGGCCGACTCGCTCGAGCAGCACCTTGGCCTGGGCGATGGCCTCGGCGCGCTTGGCGCGCTTCAGTCCGATCGGTGCCTCGATGATGTTTTCGATCGCGGTGAGGTGCGGAAACAGGTTGAAGTTCTGGAACACCATGCCGACGCGGGTGCGGCGTTCGAGCACCTGCTTCTCGTGCAGCTCGTGCAGCTTGCCGCCGCGCTGCTCGTAGCCGATGTACTCGCCGTCGATGGTGATCGACCCGGCATCGATGGTCTCGAGGTGGTTGATCGCGCGCAGCAGGGTCGACTTGCCCGAGCCCGACGGGCCGAGCAGCGAGACGACCTGACCGGGCTCGACGCGCAGGGTGATGTCGTGGAGCACCTCGTGGGCGCCGTACGACTTGTGCACGCCGGTGATCTCGACGAGCCCTTTGCCCGATCGAGCGGCGGGGGTCGCGACGGCTTCGGGAGTCGCGGCGCTGCCTGTTTCGACGACGGGCGCTGCGGCGTCTGAGGTCGGCGCCTCGACGGCCGCCGTGGCTGATGCGGTGGTGATGGTCATGACGGCCTCCTTACTGGGCGCTCGCGGAGGTGGCCGCGCCGGAGTGGGTGGACAGGGCGGTACCGGGGGCTGCGGCGACGGGCGCCGACGGTGCGACGGCGGTGCCGCGCCCGGTGAACTGCGAGATGCGGCGACGCAGCTTCTGAATCGGCGTCGGGGGCAGCTCGCGGGCGGTGCCGCGTGCGAATCGTCGCTCGATGTAGAACTGGGCGATGCTGAGCACGGTCGTGAAGATCGTGTACCAGACGGCCGCGACGAGCAGCAGGGGCACGACCTGCTGGTTGCGGTTGTAGATCACCTGCACCGTGTAGAAGAGTTCGGGCAGCGCGACGATGAAGACGACCGAGGTGCCCTTGAGCAGGCCGATGACCTCGTTGAAGGCGTTCGGCAGAATCGCGCGCGCCGCCTGGGGCAGCACGATGCGGAAGAAACGGCGGCCGCGGGGAATGCCGAGTGCGCGGGCGGCTTCGAGCTGGCCCTGATCGACCGAGAGCAGACCGCCACGGATGATCTCGGCGGAGTAGGCGGCCTGGTGCAGCGACAGGCCCAGGATGGCCGCGACGGAACCGGAGAGCAGGCGCACCGTGTCGAACTCGACCACGAAGAAGTCGTACGTGAACGGCCAGCCGATCCCGAGCGTCGGAAAGAGGTAGCCGAGGTTGTACCAGATGACCAGCTGCACCACGAGGGGCACGGAGCGGAAGAACCAGATGAAGCCCCAGGCGAATGAGCTGAGGATCGCGGATCCCGACAACCGCGCCACCGCGAGCAGCCCGCCGAGAATGAACCCGATGACCGCCGAGACTGCGGTGAGCCAGAGCGTCAGCCACAGGCCGCGCAGCACCGCATCGTTGAAGAAGTACTCGGCGAAGATGTGCCAGCGCCACTGCGGGTTCGAGAAGAACGTCCAGACGAGCTGGGCGAGCAGGAAGACGCCGATGGCGCTGAATGCCCAGCGCCACCAGTGGCGCAGCGGCACGACGTCGAGCTTCTGCTTCGGCTTCGCGGTGCGGTTCACCACCTCGGCCTGGGGTGCGTCGAGTGTTGCGGTCACGATCGTGCCTCCTTCGCGGTGTCGGCGGGGGATGTTGCGGATTCCGCACCATCGCGTGAGGCGATGGGCGGCAGAGCTTTTTCGAACGCGTGCACGCCGATCTCTTCGGCGGTGAGCGCCGGGTCGAAGAGCGGGGTGTACCCCGTGCGGAGGTACAGCGTCACGGCTTCCGGCTGACGCGGGCCGGTCGTCAGGTACACCCGGTCGTAGCCGAGGCGAGCCGCCTCCTGCTCGAGCGCGGTGAGCACGCGACGCGCGAGCCCGCGGCCGCGCAGGTCGGCGCGCGTCCAGATGCGCTTGAATTCGGCGGTGCGCTCGTCGTACCGCATGAAGGCGCCGCCCGAGACGGGCGCACCGCCCTGCAGCAGCAGGAGGAAGGTGCCGTTCGGCGCCGTGAAGTCGGCGACCGGGTAGCGGTTCATCTCGGCCGAGGCGGGCTCTCCGAAGACCTCGACGCCGTACCGCGCGTCGTACTCGCGCTCGAGGTCGTCGAGCAGCGGCCGCGCGAGCGCGTCATCCGGGTGCACGATGCGGATCTCGAACGCATCCTGATCCGGCACCGTGAGCTCGGGCTCCGTGACGGCCGGGCCGGTCTCGGGCAGCGCAACGGTCACGCTCATGCGGCGGCCTCGGCGGTCTCGCGCTCGGTCGTCGCGCGCACCGACGATGCGTCGGCCGGCCCGGGAGGGGTCGGCAGACCGAGCGTACGGCGCAGCGTCACCGGGGCACCGGTCGCCGCATCGGTCTCGTACTGCTCGCGAAATACGCCGCGCTCCTGCAGCAGCGGCACCACCTGGTCAACGAACCCGTCGAGCCCGCCCGGGGTCAGGTGCGGCACGAGCACGAACCCGTCGGAGGCGCGGCCCTGCACGTAGCGGTCGATCTCGGACGCGATGGTCTCGGCCGAGCCGACGAACGTGTGCGAGGCGGTCTCGGCGGCGACCAGCTGGCGCACGGTGAGGCCGTCGCGCTGGGCGCGATCCCGCAACTCGGCCGCGCGTGCCGCACGGTCGATCTTCGTCGCGGCCTGCCCTTGGCGCTGCTCGGTCTCTTGCGGTTCGACGGTCGGCAGCGGCCCATCGGGGTCGAGGCCCGGCAGCTCCTGCCCCCAGATCGCCTCGATCCAGGCGACGGCGGTCTGCGGGGTGGTCTGCGCGAAGCCGATCTCGCGCGACGCTTCGCGCGCCTCGGCATCGGTGTCGCCGAGCGCGAACGTGGCTGCGGGCAGGATCAGCAGCGACTCTTCCGTGCGCCCGGCTGCGGGCAGGCGACCCTTGACGTCGCGGTAGAACGCCTGGCCGTCGGCGAACCCGGTGTGCCGCGAGAAGATGACCTCGGCGTTCGCGGAGGCGAAGTCGCGGCCGGCGGGCGAGTCACCCGCCTGCACGATGACCGGGTACCCCTGCGGGCTGCGCGGCACGGTGCTGGTGGCGGTGACATCGAACTGCGGGCCGGCGTGGGTGACGCGCTGCACGCGTGCCGGATCGACGAAGCGTCCCAGCTGCTGGTCTGCGGTCACGGCGCCCGTCTGCCACGAATCCCAGAGGTGCTTCGCCAGCGTGACGAACTCTTCTGCACGGGTGTAGCGCTCGTCGTAGGGCAGGAACCCGCCGCGGCGGAAGTTGCCTCCGTGGAACGCGTCGGGCGAGGTGACGAC
This sequence comes from Leucobacter musarum subsp. musarum, assembly GCF_001273845.1. Classification (GTDB taxonomy): domain Bacteria; phylum Actinomycetota; class Actinomycetes; order Actinomycetales; family Microbacteriaceae; genus Leucobacter; species Leucobacter musarum. The sequence goes on along the minus strand of NZ_JHBW01000064.1, from coordinate 65,177 downwards.
GTTCCAGCCCACGCGACCACCCGACAGATGATCGATGGTCGCGAGCTGGCGCGCGAGCTCATAGGGCTCGTTGAACGTGGCCGAAAGCGTGCCGACGACCCCGATGTGCTCGGTCACCGACGCGATAGCGGCGAGTATCGCCAGCGTGGCCGGGCGACCCGCGACGTCGAGGTCGTGGATCTGCCCGCCGTGTTCGCGCAGGCGCAGGCCCTCGGCGAAGAAGACGTAGTCGAAGAAGCCTCGCTCGGCCGTGCGGGCGAAGTGCTCGAACGACGCGAAGTCGATCTGGCTACCCGACTCGGGGTCGCTCCAGACCGTCGTGCTGTTGACACCCGGGAAGTGCGCGACGAGTCGCACCTGACGCTTGCTCATGCTGCGGCCTCCTCGGCGTGCTCGGATGCGGTGCGGGCCGCGGTATGACGGTTGACGGCGTTGCCGAGATCGAAGCGGTCGCGCAGCGAACCGGCGGCGGCGACCCCCGCGAGACCGCGCTCGCGCAGCAGCGGCAGCAGCTCGGCGGCGATGAGGTCGAGGTCGAGCGGGAGGGCGGCCGGGCGCAGACGCACCCCGTCGATGCCGGCCGAGTGCCACTCGGCGATGCGGTCGGCAATCTGCGCGGCGCTGCCGGCCTCGATACGTGCATCGCTCGCGAAGGCCGCACCGGCAGCATCGTCGAGGCGCGCAATGCGATCGACGGCGAGCTCCTCCGTCGTATCAAGTGCGACGACCAGGTCGGCGATGATGCGCAGTGGGGCCAGACCCGCCGCAGCACGGTCAGCCTCGGCCTCGGCGGCGCGCACTTCGGCGACGATCTCGGCCGTGCCTTTGCCGCGCGACGCACCAGCGTTCGGGGCGTCGTTCTCGGGAGTGATGAAGACCACGTCGGCGACGCGCGCGGCGAGGCCATAAATCGGCGCGGCGTGCGCGAGCAGCGTCACAACGATCTGACCCTGCGGCGAACGAGGCACGATCGACGGCCCGACGACGGAGAAGCGCTCGCTCTCAAAGTTGATGTGGTGCACGCGATCGCGATCCAAGAAGCGGCCCGACTCGAGGTCGCGAATGATGGCGTCGTCTTCCCAGCTGTCCCAGAGTCGGCGTGCGACCTCTGCCGCATCGTGCGCATCGTCGAGCAGCTCGGTCAGGCCCGCGTCGGCCTCGCCCGCCAGCACGCGCTCGACATCGATCTGCGGTGCGGCGCGGCGCCCGAACGCGTCGGCCGATACCGACTCGGCCGAGAACCGGAGCTGCCAGCCCGCGCGTCCGGCAGAGACGTGATCGAGTGTTTGCAGCGCGGTCGCGACGTGGAACGGTTCGGTGTGCGTGGTCGTGACCGTCGGAATCAGGCCGATGGTGCGCGTGCGCGGGGCGATCCAGCTGGCGGTGAGTAGCGCGTCCAGGCGCCCCTCGACGATGGTCGGATCGATGCCCGCATCAGCGGTCGCATCGGCCGCTCCGCCGAGCATCGGAGCGCTCTGCAGACGCAGCGCGTCTTCGAACGTGACGTAATCGGCACCCGCGGCTTCGGCGGTGTCGACGAGCTGCTGCCAGTAGTCGGCGGTGAAGAGCGCATCGGGCCGAGCACTGGGCTCGCGCCAGGCCGCCGGGTGCCACCCGGCGCCGTCGAGGGCAATTCCGACCGTCGGAACGGCGGCACCCGCTGCGGGTATCGTTATGGAAGACATGCGTGGAGCTTATGCGAACCGATCACGATCGTGAAACAAAGATGACGAACCATGACCGTTACGCCCGGTTGCAGCCGAATCTTCACCGCAGCGAATGTCAGCCATACACTGGAGCACAGTTCCCCGGGATGAGATCCCGAGGCGACTCCGCGACATCACACCGTGGATCATGACCCAACCGCCCGCATGCAGCCGATGAAGCCATGCGACGCCGAGCGCGCTCATGAGCACGACCGCGGCGCCGCACCCAGCTGCTTTCCCGAAGGGAGCGTCTTGTCCACCATCTCCGTCATCGTCGGCAACCCGAAGCCGCAATCGCGCACGCGGCAGATCGCCGAAGACCTCGCACAGCGCGTCGCAGCGACGACCGGCGCCGAGGTACTGCCGACGGTCGACCTCATCGACCACGCCGCCGAGCTCTTCGCCTGGCCCGCGCCCTCGGTCGACTCGCTGAACGAGCAGCTGCGATCCTCCACCTACGCGATCATCGCGACCCCGACCTACAAGGCCAGCTACACCGGTCTGCTGAAGGCATTCCTCGACCGCTATCCGGCACGCGGCCTCGACGGCGTCACCGCGATTCCCGTCTTCACCACCGCGTCAGACGAGCACGCCCTCGCCGTCGAATTCACCCTGCGCCCCCTGCTCGTCGAGCTCGGGGCGAGCGTGCCCACCCGAGGCCTGGCCTTCGCCACCCCGCGCTTCGACCGCCGCGACGAGATTCTCGACGAGTGGACCGCATCTGAAGGGCGCCTGCTGCTGCCCGCACTCGACCGAACGGAGGCCTCCGCATGAGCACCGACACCACCACCATCGAGCTCCCCGACACCGCCACCGCGGTCGAGCCGGCCGTCGAGGCCGCGGCCCCCGTCGCCGCGTTCGACCAGCGCGAGTACCGCGACGCCATGGGCGGCTTCGCCTCGGGCATCACCATCATCACCACCCACGGCCCCGACGGCCCCGTCGGCTTCACATGCCAATCCTTCTACAGCGTGTCGATCGACCCGCCGCTGATCTCGTTCTCGGTCGCCCGCACCTCGAAGAGCCTCGCCGCCGTGCGCGAGCACGGGCAGGTCGTCGTCAACTTCTTGAGCGCGGAGCAGCAGCACCTCAGCGGGCAGTTCGCCCGATCCGGCACCGACAAGTGGGCCGGCGTCGACTGGTACCCCTCCGAGAGCAACGGCGCACCGACCCTCGCGGGCGGCACCGGCTGGGTCGCGGGCGAGATCGAGCGCGAGATCGAGGCGGGCGACCACCTCATCTTCCTGGTCGCCGTCTCGGGCATCTCGACCGACCCCGATCGCGCGCCGCTGCTGTTCTACCGCGGCAAGTACCACGAGCTCGAATACCAGATCTGAGGCGCTCAAGCGCGGGTCACAGCACGTGCCCTCGCGCACCGATTCGACGAACTGATATCAGTTTCGGCGAGAAACTGTCTGCCTTTCGTCGAATCGGTGCGCGAGGACGAATCAGGGCCGGATCGCCGCACGTCAGCGCGCGGCGACGATCTCTCGCAGCCCCGCGACGAATCGCTCGATGGTCTCGCGTGCGTCGGCTTCGGCCTGGGGCGACTCCTGCGGCCGGCTGAGGTACCCGTGATCGGTGCCGGGCTGCAGCGACTCGGCGACCGGCACCCCGGCCTCGCGCAGCTGCGCCGCGAACTGCTCGCCCGACGCGCGCAGGTCGTCGAGGTCGGCGTTCACGATGACGGTGGCGGGCAGCGCTGCGAGGCGCGCGGCGGGCAGCTCGCCGACCACGTTCGCGTTCGCTGAGCCGTCCGCGGGTTCTGCCGCACCGCCGAGATAGAAGTCGTACATCTCGGCGATCCGCTCGGCCGAGAACTGGCGCCGCTCGACGAGGCCGGCCGTGGCCGCTGCGATCGCCGCGTCGTGCCGCTGCACGCGATGCAGGGTCGGGTACTCGAGCAGCACGGCGTCGGCCCGGCGCACCACGCCGAGCGGGTCGGCGTCCGCGCGATCCGCCTGCTGCAGCGCAGCCTGCACCGCGAGCTGCCCGCCGGCGCTCGCCCCACCGACCGCGATGGGCCCGTCGGTGCGATCCGCCACCCAGGCCAGCACCGCGGCCACGTCGTTCGCCGGCGCCGGAGCTTTCACCGAGTCGGAGGCGACCCCGTAGCCCACCGCGTAGACGCGCACCCCAGCTTCGGCGAAGCGGCGCGATACCCAATCGGATTCCGGGCCGTCGAGGGTGCCGTGCACGAACGATCCACCGTGGGCCCACACGAGGGTCGCCCATACGGCGCCCTCCGGCTCGTAGGCGCGTACGGGAACGGCGGGCAGCCCCAACCGGTTCGGCGAGTCAAGAATCGCGCCGCGCGCCGGGCCGGCAACGGTCAGATCAGTGATGCTCACGGGCTGGGCCTCCTGGGTGGCGAGCGGGTCGGCCTCAGCGGAAACCGCGGGCCCGGGAGCGATCACGGCGACAGGCACGGCTGCGGCGAGCGCGACCAACGCCATCCCCGCGAGGAGCGGGGACACGAGCCGGCCGCGCGGTGCGGAGCGGCGACCGGAGGGGCGCGTCACTCGGACAGTGTAAGCGAGCTCCGCTGGGATGCGGCACGGGCCGTGATGCCCGAGAGTAACAATTCGAGACCGAGGTCGAACAATCGGCGGTTTCGTGCGGCACCGGTGGGGTGATCCGCCATCAATGCACCCAGCACCTCGCCCGCGCTCGCCGGGTCGAGAATGGTGTCGGGCGAGAGTGTATCGAGCGCCGCACCGAAGGTGAAGGCGTCGATGACCTCGATCGTCGAGAGAATCTCGCCCGACGGCAGACCCGCCTCGGTGAGGGCTTCGGCGAGCGCGTTGTAGAAGCGCATCACATCTGGTTCATCGATCACCGACGTCACCATGTACTGCAGCACGCGCGGGTGGTCGGCGTACATGCGCCAGGTGCGCTCGACCTCGAGGCGGATGCGCTGCTCCCAGGTCGCCCCCTCGGGCACCTCAAGCAGATACCGGGGCACCAGCACCTCGCGCATCGCGCGGATGACGCCGTCGCGCCCGTTGACGTGGTGGTAGAGCGACGAGACGCTGACGCCGAGCTTCTTCGCGAGGGGCACGACCTGCAGCTCTTTACCCGACTCCGCCAGCTCGATGGCGGCGCGACCGATGATCTCGCGGCTGAGGCGCGCGGTTTTCGGTCGGGCCACGGGGTGTCTCCTGGGTTCGCGGTTCGGGTGTTACGGGTGTTTTAGGCGTCAAATCGGGTGCAGGATCGCCGCCGTCTTGACAGATCCTCCCACAGCGAGGAGCATGGTCGCAGCAAAACCGAAACTGATTCGGTTAACGAGCCCGGCGACGCAGCCGAAGAATCGAGTTCCCTTGTCATCACAGACGATGCCGCCCCGACCGGCCGACACCGATCCCCGCCACCCGCTGAGCCTCCGCAACGGGAGCGCGACCTTCCTCATCGCCCTCGCGAGCCTGATGATGGCGAATCTCGCCCCGTTCATCATTACGGCGCTCATGACGCTCGGCTTCGACGCCGTCGCCGCCGGCAACATCCTCACCTGGGCGCTGCTCGCCTCGGCCGTCGTCGGGCTCGGCACCGGTCGCATCGCCTCCGGGCGCCTGCGCCGCCCGCTCGCCATCGCCGGGCTCGTCGTCGCGGTGCTCGCGTTCGGCCTCGCCACCTTCGTCACCGCCCCCGCCGTCGCCATCACCGGGCTCATCGTCGGCGGCGCGGGCGTCGGTGCAGCGATCTCGACGTCAGGTGCAGCCATCGCGGCCCTTCGCAACCCGAACCGCGTCTCGGCGACGAGCGGGCTCGTCAACCGTGCCCTCATCACCGTGATTCTCGCCATCATTCCGCTGATCGGGATCACCCAGGGCAGCGTATTCGGCACCCTCGCGGGTATCTCGCTCGTCGGGCTCGCCCTGACCTCCTGGCTGCCGAACGCGCCCGAGCACGCCGCCCCCGTCGACGTCACCTCATCGCTGCAGATCGCCGAGCCGCGTCGCATCACGATCGCCGGCATCGCGATCCTCTTCCTTTTCCCGCTCTGGGGCACCAGCGAGGATGCGATCTGGACCATGGCGCCCGTCATGGGCGACGCCCTCGGCATCGGCGAGCAGTCACTCGGATTCACCCTCAGCCTCGCAGCGGGCGGCGGCATCGTCGGCATGGTGATCGCCGCGATCATCGGCGACCGCTTCGGCCGCGCCTGGCCACTCGCGATCGCCCTCGTGATCGGCGGCGCCCTGAAAGTCTGGACCGGGCTCACCACCGACCCCACCACCTACGCCGTGCTCATCATCGCCGTCAGCTCGATCTACGCGTTCGCGTTCGCGCTCTTCATCGCGACCGCCGCGGGCCTCGACGCGCGCGGACGGTGGTCGGGACCACTGCTCGGCGCCTACCTCGTCGGCTCCAGCTTCGCACCGCTCATCGGCGGTCTCTTCATCGCCTGGTTCGGCATCGGCGGATTCACGCTCATCACCGGTATCGTCAGCTTCGCGGTGATCGTTCCCGTCGTGCTCGTCGCGCGCGTCTCGACGGGTGCCGAACGAGCGCTGGCGCGATCCGCCGCCCGCGAGGCAGCGAACGCCTGACCGCGCGCACCACCGCACCACGACAGCACCACCCCGCAGCACCCCGATTGAAAGCGAGCTCTATGTCGGCCCCCACCACCGTTTACACCAATGCCGTCGTCTTCACCGGACCCGCCGACGCCGACACCCAAGAGGCCTTTGCCGTGCAAGGCGACCGGGTGCTCGCGGTCGGCAGCCTCGCTGAGGTGCGCGAGGCCGCCGGTGCGGGTGCGGCTGAGATCGACCTCGCCGGTTCCTTCGTCACCCCCGGCATCACCGAGGGGCACGCCCACATGCTCATGCTCGGCGAAGCGCTCGGCAAGGTGCAGCTGCGCGACGCCGATTCGGTCGCCGAGGTGCAGCGCCGCCTCGCCGCCGCACGCGCGGCCCAGCCCGACGCCTCCATCGTCACCGGCGTCAGCTGGCGCTTCGACATCTTCGCCGAGGGCGAGCGCCCCACCGCGGCCGCCCTCGATGCGGTGATCGCCGACGTGCCCGTCGTGCTCGACGCGAACGACCTGCACTCGGTGTGGGTGAACACCGCGGCCCTTGCCGCCATGGGCATCACGCGCGAGACCCCCGATCCCATCGGCGGCGAAATCGTGCGCGACGCCTCGGGCGAGGCGACCGGGTTCTTGCTCGAGACCGCCGCCGTGAAGTACGCGTGGGCGTACCTTGAGTCGGTCGCGACCGACGCCGACCGCGACCGCTTTCTCGCGAACGCGTTCGCCGCGTACCTCGAGACCGGCGTCACCGGCGCGACCGAGATGTCGTTCGGGCACGCCGACCTGGCCACCTACCGCCGCATCCTCGACCGCGACGGGCGCCTGCCGTTCCCGGTGAACGCGCACTGGCTGCTCACCGCATCGGGCGACCTCGAGACCGACCTCGCCGAGATCGCGGAGGTCGCGCGCATTCGCGACGAGATCGCCGCCACCTACGGCGACACGTGGCTGCGCATTGCGGGCGTCAAGTTCATTCTCGACGGCGTCATCGATGCCTGCACCGCCGCCATGCGCGCGCCCTACGCCAACGGCGAGCTGCCCGGGCCGATCTGGGAGCGCGAGTTCGCGCTGCCCGTCGCGGTCGCCGCCGACGCCGCCGGGCTGCAGTTCGCGCTGCACGCCATCGGCGACGAGGCGAGCACCATCGCACTCGACATGATCGCGGAGACCGTGCGCATCAACGGCGAGAACCCGAACCGCCGCCCCCGCGTCGAGCACCTCGAATACGTCGCCGACGACACGATCGCACGCATGGCCGAGCTGGGCGTGACCGCATCGATGCAGCCGGTGCACTGCGACCCCGCCGTGCTCGACAACTGGCAGGCCGTGCTCGGCGACGAGCGCGCCGTCACCGGTTTCCCGTGGCACAAGTTCCGCGAGGGCGGCGTGCACCTCGCCCTCGGTACCGACGCCCCGACCGCCCCGCACGAGGCGGCCGACAACCTGTTCATCGCGCTCACCGCGAAATCGGTGCTCGAGCGCGACCGCGCCCCCTACCAGCCGGAGCGCGTGTTCACGCCGCCGCAGGCGCTCGAGGCCTTCACCGTGGGCACCGCCTACGCCACCGGTCGCGACCACGAGCTCGGCCGCATCGCCGCCGGCTACCGAGCGAACTTCGTCGTCTGGGCCGTGAACCCGCTCGTCGAAGCACCCGAACTGCTGCTCGGCGCTGCCGCGGTGCTGACCGTCGTCGACGGGCAGGCGGCCGTCGCGGAAGGGTGACGCTCCCGGTGCAGCAGGTGAGCCGGGGTGGCCTCGCGAGGCTGCCCCGGGTCTGCGGTATCCACCGGGTGAGCCATGACCGAAACGCCTGCTTCCGGTACCGTACTGATGGGGAAACATGAAGCGCGGCACCCGCAGGCGTTCTGCCGGTCGCTGCGATTCAGCACGAGGGAGCAGAGCATGACGACGCCAGACCATGGGGATCACGTCTCGTCGACCACGGCGGCGCCCACAGGTAGAACATCGTCGCGACGCTGGAACGGGGGAACCTGGGCGGTGCTCGCCGGAGGCGTGGCGCTCGTGCTCGCGGCGACTGCGAGCATTGTGGTGGCCGCCACGCAATCGCACTCGGACGAAGCCGCAACGGTCGCCGCTCTTTCCGATGAGTTCATCGCCTCCGCAACCACCGCAAACGATGACGCGTGGCGCGAGCTCTCGAGCAACCGTCTGCGCAACTCGACACTCGACCGTTCGCCGTTGCGACTTGATGAGGCCACCATGGCCGCCCTCGACGTCGAAATCTCGGCGACCTCCGGGCCACCGACCTTCGTGCAGAGCAGCGACCTCGCCAAACTGGTCGACGAAGCTGACGCGGACTCCGCGTCGGTGATGATCGACCTCAAGTACTCGTACACGACGTTCGGCTACGACTTCACCTTCGGCGTACCGCAGCAGCTCTGGCTCACTCGACCCTTCTACTACGGTGACGACACCCCGGATCGGGCAGATCCCGAACGCACGCCTTCCGCGATCGGCCCGTGGCGAGTGACGGCACTATCGTCGCCCCAGTTCTCGGCAGCAAACCCCGGCATCGGTCGTGTGCTCGCCGGCACGACGCTCCAGACCACGGAACGAAACGGCGGCAGTGCGTGCTCGAGCGTGGGCGGCGTCTTCGCGCAGCTCTCCGACTCCGCGCGCACCACCGGCGAGCTGCGCTCCGACTGCTGGTTGCGCGAAGACGGTTCCTCGGTCATCGGCGAGAACGTCGATCTCGCGCTGCTCGCCGCAGAGCTCCCGCTCTTCGACCGCTCGCACGTTCCCGAGGCCGCACTCAAGGTTCGCACGCCGATGGAGGGCAACCCACTGCTCGCTCAATACCCGATCAGCACTTCAGACGGCGAGTACATCATCACCCTCGGGGCGGCGAGCGTCGGCGGGTCGATGGTTACCTTCGACGATTACCACCTCAGAATTCTCGGCATTCAGAAGGAGATCGCACGATGAGCACGAAAGGTCTCCGCCTCCTGATCGCCGCGATCAGCGTGGTCGCTGCCGCCGCGCTCGCGAGCGTTGCGGTCATCATCGCGTTTCCGAAGTCTCCTGAAGTGGGCGCCTCTGCCGACTTCGCGACCACCGTCGAGACCGAACCATGGGGCATTGACGGCGGCTTCGATGAGTTCACGCTCTACGACACCGCATGGTCGGAGCTGAACAGCGCGATGCGATCCGGCGACCGCGACGCCTTCCTCGCACACGCCGACGGCGAGGCCACGACGCAGCTCGCGGACTGGTGGGATCATTCGAAGCAGCTCGGTTGGGAGTACGGGTACATTCAGCCCTACACCGACGACGACGGCGTCGAGCAGGCCCTCGTCGGGCTCGAGCTGCCCTTCACAGCGGCACCAGTGCGCAGTAGCGGCCGATCCGATGCCGGCCAAAAGCTGCTGCACGGCACCGCATACGCGATCGAGACCACCGGCGAGGGCGCCGATCTGAAAATCACCTCGTTCACTCCGATCGGGGCCGCCAACCCCTGGGATGTGGGTGCGCTCTACGTGCAGCAGCGCGACCACGTCGTGCTCTTCGGGCTGGAATCCGAGCAGGCGCTCATCGACGCGAACATCGACGCCGCCGAAGACACGGCGAAACTCGCGCTCGACACCGCAGAGCAGCTCGGCGCCGAGGTGCCCCAAGACGGCTTTGTGACCGCCATCACTGGCGATCCCGAACGGTTCACCGAGTGGGCGTTCGGCCCGACGGAGCCTGCCGTGGTCAAAGCCGCCGCGGTCGCACGTCCCACCGATCGCCCGTCCATGCCGAGCGATCTGCTCGAACCGTCCATCGCCACGGGGCGTGAGAACTCGGGCAGTTACGTCGTAATGGGCCCGGGGTCGGCAGACCAGCTCAAACAAACCTTTGTGCACGAGTTCGCGCACGTGCTGCACTTCTCCGCGGTGCCCGACAGCGGAGTCTTCAGGTCTCACGCCGTACTCGAAGGGTTTGCGCGGTACATGGAGACGGCATCAGGCACCCAAGACCGCAGTCTCGTCACGCCCGAAGTGCAGCAGCTCGTTGCCGCGTCGGGTGTGGAAGCGCTCGCCGACGCCAACTTCGACTCGACTGACGCGCTCGCTGCATACGACGCAGCCGGTTCGTACTACCAGTTCGTCGCCGAAAGCGGTGGCGACCCCTGGGCACTTGCGGTCGCAGCGAAGCGCGACGATGCCGGGCTCGCGGTGCTCGGGTCGCTGCCCGCGGTGGGCGAGAAAATCGACGACGCCTATTCGGCTGAGAACTGGATCGCCTGGGTGCAGGCGCGATGATGCATCGGCGAGCCGCCATCGGCATCCGCCGACGTCATCTGAGACGGGGAACCATCTGCCTCTGCATCGGCGTGCTGCTCGGCGCCGCACTTCTCGCTGGATGGGTTTACGCCGACTGGAATCCTGATTTCCACGTCAGCGGACGACGCAACGGTCTGCCGCTCTGGGCCGCATCAATCTGGATTGGCGTGTTCGCGCTGGCTCTCGGCGGCTTCGGGATCTCACAGTTGCGCACGGCGGCCCTGTTTCGACCTGCACCCGATACACGTCGCAAGACTTTAGCAGCGTGAGCCAGCACCCCTCGGAGGCGTCGCACCCGGCGTCATAGGATTGTCGGAACGCCCGAACCCAGGAGGCTCCATGACCGAACGCGACGCCGCAACGGCGCACCTCGATCTCGACGAGTTGGATCGCAAGCTCATCGCCGCGCTGCAGATCGACGGGCGGGCGCCGTTCAGCACGCTCGCCGACGAGCTGGGCGTCTCGGCGTCGTCGGTGCGATATCGCGTGCAGCGGCTGCAAGACAGCGGCATGTTCCAGATCGTCGGCATCGCGAACCCGCTGAATATCGGGTTCGATCGGCTCGCGCTCGTCGGTGTCACGTGTGAGCCGGGCACTGCGCCTGACGTGTGCGAAGCGCTCGCCGAGCTCACCGAGACGAGCTATGTGGTACTGACGAGCGGCGGCTTCGACGTGATGGTCGAGGTTGTCTGCCGCGATATCGACCACTACACCGACCTCATGTTCAACACCCTGCAGAAGGTACCCGGCGTGGTGCGCACAGAGTCGTTCTTCGTGTTGAAGGCGCACAAACTCGCCTATGGGTGGGGCGTCGGCGACATCGGGCGATCCCGCACCGATAGGTTGCTGCCCACCCTGAGTGACCTCCCTGGTGCCCCCGCCCGCGAAGCGACAGAATAGGGCAATGAGCACCGAGGGCGAGCGCACCGAATTCGACTACGTCGACGCGCACGGAGTCGAGATCCACTGCTACGAGTGGGCGGCGGCAGACCCGGTCGGGGTCGTGCAGATCGCGCACGGGATCGGCGACTACGCCCTGCGCTACGAGCCGTTCGCGCGCCACCTCGCCGCGGCAGGCTTCACTGTTGTCGCCGACGATCACCGCGGGCACGGCGAAACCGGCCGCCGCCAGCACAGCGGTGAGCTCGCGAAGCTCGGCAAGCTCGGGCCCGGTGGGCTGCTCGCCACCGAAGCCGCGCTGCGGCAGTTCGCCGACATCGCGCGCGAACGCCACCCCGACCTGCCGCTCGTGCTGTTCGCACACTCGTGGGGGTCGCTCATGGCGCAGCGCATCATGAACGAGCACCCGCGCACCTGGGATGCGGTCGTGCTGTCGGGGTCGGCCTTCCGCACGTTCCGGCACATGGAGAGCGGCAACCTCAACGCGAAGTGGGCCGCAGACGCCGGAAGCGGCTTCGAATGGTTGAGCCGCGACGCTTCCGTGGGCACCGCCTTCGCCGAAGATCCGTTGACCTTCGAGGCCGACATTCTGAAGCTCTTCGGTGTCGCCGACGGGCTCCGGCTCTTCGGCAAGCCCGGAGCCGGCCTCGCCCCCGAGGTGCCGATTCTGCTCGTCGCCGGTGCCGACGACCCTTTGAGCCGCGGTGACGGCATCCGGCTGCTCGCCGACGCCTACCGGGCGAAGGGCGTGCGCGACGTCACCGTGAAGATCTACCCCGGGGCGCGGCACGAGATCTTGAACGAGACCAACCGCGACGAGGTCTTCGCCGACGTCACCACCTGGATTCAGGAGCGCGTCGCCAGCGACTGAGGCGCGGTTGCGGGTCGGCGGCACGGAGATGAGCTAGGCGGAGGCGCACCCACAGGCGTACCCTGAAACCATGAGCATGCACGGCGAGTACAAGGTCCCTGGCGGCAAGCTGGTGGTCGTCGACTTCGACGTCATCGACGACCGCATCCGCGACTTCCGCCTCTCGGGCGACTTCTTTCTAGAGCCCGACGACGCGCTCGGCTGCATCAACGAGGCGATCGAGGGGCTGCACCCGAACGGCACTATCGAGGAGTTCTCGACCGCGATTTCGGCGAAGCTGCCGAGCGAGGTGCACCTGCTCGGATTCACGCCCGACTCGGTCGGGGTGGCGATCCGCCGCGCCGTCACCGGGGCCGCGCACTGGCGCGACTACGACTGGCAGATCATCCACGAACCGCCCATCGCTCCCGTGCTCAACGCCGCGCTCGACGAGGTACTGACCGCAGCCGTGGGCGAAGGGCTGCGCGGGCCGACCCTGCGCATCTGGGAGTGGAATGAGCCCGCAGTGTTCATCGGCAGCTTCCAGTCGGTGAAGAACGAGGTCGACGAAGAACAGGCTGCCGCGCGGCACGCACGCATCGTGCGCCGCATCTCGGGCGGCGGGGCCATGTATATGGAGCCGGAGGCGTGCATCACGTACGCGCTGTACGTTCCGGGCGAGCTCGTGCGCGGCATGAGCTTCGCCGACTCGTACGCCTACCTCGACGAGTGGGTGCTCGAGGCGCTCAAGTCGCTCGGCATCGACGCCGTGTACAAGCCGCTCAACGACATCACGAGCCCCCACGGCAAGATCGGCGGGGCCGCGCAGAAGCGCCTCGGTTCGGGCGCCGTGCTGCACCACGTCACGATGGCCTACGACATGGATCCCGAAGCCATGACCCAGGTGCTGCGCATCGGGCGTGAGAAGCTCTCGGACAAAGGCACCGCCAGCGCACAAAAGCGGGTCGACCCGCTGCGCAGCCAGACCGGGCTGCCGCGCGAAGAGATCATCGAGAAGATGATCGAAGTCTTCAAGCGCCGCCACGGCGGCACCGAGGGCGAAGTCACCGAGGGCGAATGGGATGCCGCCGAGCGCCTCGTCGAGCAGAAATTCACCACCGAGGCCTGGATTCGGCGGGTGCCGTAGGGAGCTCGCGGGCGGCCCCGCGAGCTCCACTCGTGGACGGCGTCAGAACGACGTGATCACGACGCGATTGACCGTCGGGTCTTTCAGTGCAGCGTAGCCCTCGTTGACTTCATCGATCGAAATCTCCTTCGACACCAGCGCGTCCAGTTCGTAGCGCCCCTGCAAGTACAGTTCCGCGATCATCGGGATATCGCGCTTGGGGTTCGTTGACCCCATGTACACCCCTTGAATACGGCTCTGTCGCATCAGCATGTCGATGTTGGAGACATTGACCGACGTCGTCGGGTCGAGCACACCGATCAAATAGAGCCCACCCCCTTTCCCCACCATCTGCAGCGCCTGAGCGGTGGTATCGCCGGCACCGACGAAGTCGAAGACGTGATCGGCACCGTTGCCGTCTGTCGCTTCGAGCACGGCGGCAACGGGATCGACGCTGCGCGAGTTGATACCGACCGTTGCCCCGAAGCTTTTCGCCGTGTCGAGCTTGTCATCGGCGATGTCGATCACGATGATGCGCGATGCTCCAGCGACGACCGCACCACTGACCGCGTTCAGGCCGACACCCCCGGCGCCGACGATGGCGACGGTCTCACCAGCCTGCACATTCGCAGTGTTCATGACTGCTCCGGCTCCGGTGACGACACCGCAACCCAGCAGGGCTGCTTGCGGGAAAGGGACAGTGTCTGGCACCCGTGCCAACTGGTTCTCGTGGATCAGAGCGAACTCGGCGAATCCTCCCAATGCCATGCCCTGGCTAAGCGCCTGCCCCTCAGTGTCCGTCAGCCGCGCCTCACCGCGCTCACTTCGAACGGTCGACTCGGGGCGACGGCACAGGTGCACCCGGCCGGTGAGACAGCGGTCGCAGGCACCGCAGAACTGCACGAGGCACCCCACGACGTGATCGCCGACCTGAAATTCGGTCACATCCGGCCCGATAGCTTCAACCACTCCCGACACCTCGTGCCCGAATACAGCCGGCACGTCATAGCCGAGGTTGGTGCTCGCTGCGAGTTCGTCGCTGTGGCAGAGGCCCGACGCTCGCACTTGGACGAGAACCTCTCGACCTTCCGGATGAGACACGGAGACCTCTTCCGTGTGGAATCCGCCGCCGAATTGGCGCACGACTGCTGCTTTCATGATGCTGCTCCTTCTTCAGTGTTGGTGGTATTCAGATGGGCTCGGCGCTCTACTCGGGCAGCAGTGCGACCAATCGCCCGTTCACTTCACCCCGCTGCAAACGACCCAGCCCGTCGGGAATCTCATCGAAGGTGATCGATTCGGCTTTCACGCTAAGCCGGCCTGCGGCGATGAGGTCGATGACGGCTTGCAGGTGCGCCGGCTCGCCGGCGACCGTTGCCCCGCGCAGTTCGATGGCGCGCGACACGAGGTCGATGGAGTTGATCGTCCACTCCGAACGGCCCAGACCGACAAGCACCACGCGACCCCGCGTCTTCACCGCGCGGATCGCCCCTGCGGTCGTCGTGCCGAATCCCGCGAAATCGATGACGACGTCAAGGTCCATACCCTCCAGCTCAGATACGTCTGCGAAGACCTCAGCGACCCCGTGCCCTTTCGCCGTCTCCCACAGCGCTTCGCGGGGCTCCACCCCGTACACCGTGGCACCCTGAACGACGGCGATCTGAGCCCCGGTCATTCCCAGGCCTCCGAGGCCCACGATTCCGACGCGATCGCCCGCGCGCACTTCGCCGAATACCACCACTCCGGTGTACGACGTCAGCCCCGCGTCGGTAGCCGCTGCAGCTTGCGCCCAATCCATTCCAGCCGGCAGGCGCACCAGCTTCGACGCGTTCACGATGGTGTACTCCGCGTATGCACCGTCGCGGGACACACCGGGCGCATCGTCGGGAGCAATCGCGCTCGCGACGGCATCTCCAACGGCCCAGCCGGTAACGCCGTCACCCAGCTCCGCGATCACGCCGGAGGCTTCGTGCCCCAGCACCACGGGAAACGGGATCGTGACCGGAATGACGCCCTCCATATAGCCCACGTCGCTGTGACACAGACCCGAAGCACGCACCTGCATGAGCACCTCCCCAGGGCCGGGCACCGGCCGGTCGATCTCTGCGGCGCGCAACGGCGCATGCACCTCGTCAAGGAACCAAGCTTTCACGGTGTGTACCTCATTTCGGATGCCCGTCCGCCGCATGCGACCCGCCGCAACATGACGAGCGACAGAATAGGAACGGGTCGCATGCCTCATGTTACGCCCAGAATAGACACTGTCTACAGGAAGGGAAAGGCCATGCTTCCAGGCTTCGAACCGACGCCCCAGGCGAATCGCCGAGCCGAGCTCCGCACCGCTGGCGACGATCAGGCTTCGCAGACCCGCTCGCGCCTCATCGCCGCGTTCCGCGAGGCAGCCGCTGCGCGCACGCCCCGACTCAGTGCCACCTGGCTGTGCGAACGCTCCGGCGTCGGCCGCAGCACCTACTACACGCACTTCGCGACCGTCGACGAGCTCGCCGCCGAAGCCATCACCGACGCACTCTCCGAGATCTCCGAAACCGACATCGCCCGCCGAACGGGAGTCCATTCCCGCAGAGACCTCATCACCCGCGACGGGTTGCGTCGTCTCATCGCCGAGCTCGAACGGGCTCGTCCGCTGCTCGATTACGCATTCACCATTGGATCCCGTGCCCAAATCTTCGAGCATCTCGTCACTCGCTTCGAGGCACTCACTCGCCGCACGGTTGAAGCCGAATTTCAGGGCGCGGACGACGCGACGATCTCGATCACCACGTCATTCGTCAGCGCCGGAACCGTGCACGCACTGCTGCGGTGGTTGAGCGATCGCGATCCTGCACCCGCAGAAACCGTCGTGCACACGCTGACAGCACTGCTTCCGCCCGAGCTGACGACGGATGCCGACCCCGGCGAAGGACACTCATAACCGGGCCGCTTACAATGCCGGGCACGCCCGACTCTCACGGTCGATCATCGTCGACAGCGAGAACGACGTGACAGTATTCACCACACTCGGCATCGCGCTCACTTGCTCCCAGATCTCTTGCACTCGTTCCACCGATCTCGCATCGATTCTCGCCAGAATGTCGAACTCGCCGGCCAAAATATCGCAACGCACGACCTCTGGGATCTTGGCGAGTGCCGCGATGACGTCGGCACCGCGCATACGGTCCGCTCGATCGATCATGAGCACCGCTGACACCCGATCCGCTGTCGATGCACTCCCCCGCACCAAGGTGTACCCCTGAATCGTGCCCGAACGCTCCAGGCGCTCGATCCGCAGCTTCACCGCGTTTCGCGAAAGGTTCACCCGAGCCCCGAGCGTCACCAGCGAAATACGCGCGTTCGTCGTCAGTTCCGCGAGAATGCGCTCATCGATAGGATCGCGCACGGTCATCTCGCCGATTGACTCAGCGATGCGCGGGGAGTGGGCAGCGATGCGAGCGCGGCGGCAACATCCGCGAGCAGATCCTGCGTGTCTTCGATGCCGATCGACAGTCGTAGATGCCCGAGAGTGCGGAACGGTTCGGGGTAGTAAGCCACCCGCCCGCCCGCGGTGCCGACGTGGACGATGAGCGAGTCGTCGTGCCCGAGCGAGAACCCGGAGGTCACGAGCCGGAGCGCCGCGACGAATGCATTCTGCGCTTCGGAGCCGCCGTGCAGGGCAAACGCAATCGTTCCGCCAAACCCACGCTCGTCGAACTGGCGTTTCGCGAGCTCGTGATCCGGATGTGTCGGCAGGCCCGGATACGCAACGAACGCAACCCGGTCGTCGGCGTCGAGCAACTCCGCCACCGCCTGGGCGGAGGAGAAGTGCTGCTTCAGGCGGAGAGGCAGTGTCACCGATCCACGCTGAATCTGCGATGCATTGAAGGGCGAGATAATGCCGCCGACATCGACCATCGCGTCCGCTTTGATCGGCTCGATGAGCGCGTCGCTGCCCACGACTGCGCCGCCCATGGCATCTCCGTGCCCGTTGATGTACTTGGTCAGAGAGTGGACGACGAGGTCGGCGCCGTCTTCGAGCGGACGGTAGAACGGCGGCGGCGTGAACGTCGAGTCGACCATGAGGATCGCACCGAACTCGTGAGCGACTTCGGCGATCGCCCGCACATCAGCGACTTTCGTGGTCGGATTCGCGATCGCTTCGATGCAGACCAGACGCGTGTTCGGGCGCATCGCCCCGCGCAACGCGTCGGGATCGGAGACATCGACCAGCGTCGCCTCAATGCCGTAGCGGTCGGGGAGCAGCTCGGTCCACAATCGCCACGTCGCCTCGTATGTGACGTCGCTGACCACCACATGGTCGCCAGTGCGGACATGCGTGAAAAACACGGCGTGCAGCGCCGCAACCCCGCTCGCGAGTGCCACTGCCGCCTCGCCGCCGTCGAGCGCGGCGAGTTTGCGCTCGAGAGCGACCTGATTGAGTCCACTGTTTCGCGTGTACAAACCAGGCTCGGTGGCCGACCAGCTGATCGCGCTCGGGTCTTCCGGGAGTTCGTAGGAGTTCGCCATCACCAGCGGGGTGCGGAGCGCTCGCGTGCTATCCATCATGTTGCCGGCATGCACGGCGAGGCTCTGATCGGCGAGTGTCGACCACTGCGTGCGGTCGGGGCGGTTGCGGCTCATGGAACTCCCTCACATCAATACTGCGTGTGCATTATTATCAATTAGAAATGCATATTCCGCAAACTATCGCGTACGCGTTGTCGGCCCGGATGCCAGTACCCTGGAGCCATGGGTGCGGTGTCGAGCATGGGGCGCGGGTTCGCCGTGCTCGATGCGCTCGCGACACATGCGCAACATCACCGCGCTCCAGCCACGGTCACCGAAGTGGCGCTCGCGGCCGGGCGTGAACGCTCCCAGACCTCCCGAGTACTCACCGCGCTCGCGGCGAACGGGCTCGCCGAGCGTGACTCGCTCGGATATCAACTCTCACCGCTGGTGTACGCCTCGACGCAAGCACTAACCGCCCGCCGGCTGCTCACCGAGGGCCTCACCGCACTCGAGCAGTTGAGCGCAACGACTGGAGAAGCCTGCTTTCTCGGCGAACTGTACGGCGACAGCACCGTGACCATCGCCGAAGCGCTTCCGCGCGGGCAGCGACTCATCACCTCATGGGTGGGCCGCGCATACCCGGCGTTCTGCAGCGATGCCGGCCAGGCGGTGCTCTGGGACGCCGAAGACGACGAAGTATCTGCGGTGCTCGCGCGCACCGACTTCTCTTCGGGGGGCCCGCGCGCCGCACGCGACATCACCGAGTTCATTGCACGAATCCGCGAAGCGCGGTCTCGCGGCTATTCCATCGTGGACGAGGAAGCCGAGCCCGGCCTCCTCTCAGTCGCTGCGCCGGTGCACGACTTCCGCGGGGAAGTCATCGCCGCCATGCAGATCGTCGGCCCGCGCGTTCGGCTGGAGGAGCGCGTTGAAGCACTGGGCCTCGCCTGTCGCACCGCAGCCGACGAGCTCAGCCGCGCGCTCGGTGCACCGAGTGACGTTCGAGATAAGCTGCCTGCGTCGGCCCCCACCACCGCCTGACCGGGCTTTTCCGGCTTACTCCAGCAGCTGTTCCAAACGCTGCGCCGCAGCCGACAGTTCGGCGGCAAGTTCACCGTCCAGGAATTCGGTTCGGCACACCGCACTGATGGCTGCGGTCACGCGGCCATCAGCGGTCAGCGGCACGCCGATTTCCATAATCTCGTATTCGAATTCCTCGGCCGCGCGCACGTACCCGGCGGCACGATCGCGCTCCATCAGGGCCCAGACCTCATCGACGCTGCGTGCGGCAGACGGCCCGCCCACACCGATGAACTCCGTACTCGACAGCATCTCATCGAGTTCATCGCGCCCCATCCGCCACAGCAGCGCGCGCCCCGCACCGGTGCACCAGATCGGAGTCACCATGCCGGGGCTCGTCGCACTCTCGGGTGCGCCCGGCCCCGACTCGTAGCGCAACAACGCGGTGAAGCCATCGCCCACGGGCGCCGATACTCGCACGCCAGCCGGAAATGCCGACGCGATTCGCCGCAATTCGCCGCGAGCCGCTCGCAACCAGGGCGCGTGCAACGAACGCCCGAGCGCGAAGTACGCAGGGCCCGCGGAGAACGCCGCTTGTTCACCGCGCTCGAGATATTCGAGGTCGATCAATTCCTGCGTGAGCCGCGACGTGCGGCTCCGTTCGATTCCCGTGCGATCGGCGATCCGCGACGCGATCAGAGCTGAGCGGCCTGAGCGCTCCCGCCAGACCACTTCGTCGAGCAGCGTCAGACCCTGAATCAACGACGACGTTCCTGAGGGAGAATCGGCGGGCTGCATCACACGATTCAGACTAGCCTCCGACCGCTCCCGATCGAACCGTTCTCGCGATCCCACGCCCCCACTGGGAATAACTCGCCGCCGCGATCTCACCGGAATTTCGCTCAAACTCAACACCGGAAATCTCGCCAGCCCCCTGCCTGCCGAAGACGACCGCATCATCACCAGGCCGCACCCCTGGGATGGCCGTGACATCCACGGCCAGGGCGTTCATCGACAGCCGATCAACGATGGGTGCCCGATGTCCTCGCACCAGCACCGATCCTCGTCCGTTGCCCAGCGCACGCGGCAGTCCATCACCGTAGCCCACCGGGACCGCGGCGATGATCGCGTCGCCGTCGAGCACCGACCCCCCGACATATCCAATACGTCGCCCGGCCGGCACCAGGTTGACCGAGGTGATCGGAGCGACGAGACGCAACGCCGACCGCTGCCACACAGCCGGCGCCGATGAGTCACCGTACAGTGCGGCGCCGATGCGCACGAGATCGAAACGCGACTCCGCAACCGTGAGCGCCGCGAACGACGTCGCGCAGTGACGCTGCACGTCAGCTGCCCGCTCCTGCCCGAGAACACCGAGCACCTCTTCCGCTTCATCGGCGAACCGGGCGGCGCCGCGCTGGGCATCGGCTACCGCCTCCGACGGAAAGTGCGCGCACACGCCACGCACGTCGAGACCGCGCAGCGCAACCATCGCCGCGAGTTCCTTTCGGCCCGCGCTCAAGCTCAGGTCGACGCAGGAGACCGAGAACCCCAGGGCATTGATCGCAAGATGCACCGGGATCTCAACGCCGTGCTGCAGCGCGATCTCTGCGATCACCTGAGCGTGCGCGAAGCCACCCACCCACTCCTCGACGCGCTCCCCGAGCGCACCGGCGACTTCAGCGGGGGCCGCGGCGCGCACACGGATGATACGACCTGAGAATCCGAGCTCGCGCACGCGTCGGGCCTCCGCGTTGCTGGCAATGCCGACACTGCGTATGCCGGCGTCGACGATGAGGGGAAGCACGTGCTCGATTCCGTGCCCGTAGGCATCGGCTTTGACGACCGCGCAGATCTCCGGTGATGAATCACCTGAAAGCGCATCGACGAGGCACCCGAGGTTGTGTCGAATCGCCGCCGGATCGATCTCGACACGCGCCTCCCCCGTAGTCATCGCCGGGCCTCGATGCTGCCTGAGTCCGAGTCCGTGACCGCTGAGGTCGCGGCCCCCGACTGCGGGGCACGACCTCGGCCGCGACCATGACGCCACCAGAAGTAGAGATAGCAGACGCCGACGAACGGCACCCCGAAGTACAGGGCCGCAACCTGATTCGGATCGAAGGCGACGGCGACGAGTGAAATTGCGAGCAAAACGAACGCAAGGATCGGCACCACCGGGTACCACGGTGTGCGATAGGCGAGCGTGGAGACGTCACCCCCCGCTTTCACAAACGCGCGACGGTGCATGAATTGTGACGCGACGATGGACATCCACACGGCGACCACGGCGAAGCCCGCGATCGAAACGAGCACCAGGTAGACGGACTCGGGCGCGACTACGCTCGAAATCAGTGAGGCGAGACCACCGATCATGCTGACGCTCAGTGCGATGAGCGGGATGCCCCGTCGCGTCAGGCGGGTGAACACCCGCGGTGCGTGCCCCTCCTCTGCCAGAGAGAAGAGCATCCGCGCACACGAGAAGAGACCGGAATTGCCCGCCGACAGCAGTGCGGTGATGACGACAAAGTTCATCAGGTCGGCGGCAAACGGAATACCGATGTACTCGAAGACGGTCACGAACGGCGAATCGGTGACGCCGGTCTGCTCGTACGGCACGATGGCGGCGATGACGGCGATCGATCCGATGAAGAAGAGCACCAGGCGCAGCACGGTCGAACGGAGTGCACGGGGAATGTTGCGGGCAGGGTTCTCGGTCTCACCGGCGGCGACGCCAATGAGTTCGGAACCGCTGAACGCGTAGAACACTGCGAGCGAGGTCACGACGACACCGCTGATACCGGCCGGGAAGAGACCACCTTCCGTCACGAAGTTCGAGAAGAACACCGGGGGCTGTGGATCGCTGGCCAGCGGGGAGAAGCCGAAGATCGCGGCACCACCCAGCACGATGAGCACGACGATCGCTGCGACTTTAATCATGGAGAACCAGAATTCGGTCTCTCCGAACACCCGAGCCGAGAAAGCATTGATGCCGAACAGCACTGCAGCGAAGACCACACACCAGATCCAGACGTCGACCCCAGGGAACCAGCGTTGCATCAGGATGCCGGCGGCGGTGAACTCCGAACCGAGTGCAACGACCCAGCACAACCAGTACAACCAAGCCGTCGTGAACCCTGTAGCTGGGTTGATCGAACGAGCCGCATAGATATGGAACGCTCCCGACACGGGGTACGCGACGGCGAGCTCCCCGAGACAGGCCATCACGAGCCAGACCACCACGGCGCCGATGCCGTAGGCGATCACGGCACCGAGCGGCCCGGCCTGCGAGATCGTATACCCGGAGCTCAGGAAGAGCCCCGATCCAATCACGCCGCCGAGCGCGATCATAACGAGGTGGCGCGCGCCCATGGACCGCTGCATCTTTCGCAGCGGAACTTGGGTCACGGTCGTGTGCGGGAGCGAATTGGGGACGTCCATCCCTGGTTTCGACATGTGGCTCTCCTTCGAGACGAATGATGATCATCGCTCACGTGCGTTATTTACATGAATGATTGCACATGTAGCACGCATTTGCGACGCGGTAACGCTACCTCGCGATGACGCGACGCGCGAGCGCTGACGCCGGCACGAGCACAATGCACGCGCAATCTCCGTTTCGCTCGTACTCCCGAGCGTTCCGGGAGCGAGGGCTGACACCTCCGCGCTCGAAGCTGGAATCACTGGCGCTCGGGTCGATCCCGCGGCGCACTCATCGAAGGAGTCCCCATGCACCACTACCGTCTCGCGCTCATCGGATTCGGCGGCGTCGCCCGCGCACTCGCCGAACTCATCCGCGACTCATCACCGCGCCTGCGCGACGAACTGGGTTTCGATCTCAGCGTGGTCGCGATCACCGACCTGAATTTCGGATCGCTGATGCAATCGGAAGGCATCGACCTCGACGCTGTGCTGCAACTGCCGCGAGACGCGAGCTTCGCTGCCATGCCGGGCGGTTCAGCGGAGGCGAACAACGAACGCGTGATCGCTGAGACCAACGCGGATATCGTCGTCGAAGCAACGTTCACGAACCCCACCACTGGAGAACCCGCGGTCTCGCATGTGCGGTGGGCGCTCGAGCACGGGCGCCACGTCACCACCACGAACAAGGGACCGGTCGCAATCGGCGGCGCGGAGCTGACGGCCCTCGCGGAACGGGTCGGCCTGCGGTTCGAGTACGAAGGCGCAGTGATGAGCGGAACCCCGGTGCTGCGACTCGCCAACGGGCCGCTCGCCGGCTCACGCATCCGAGGCGTCCAGGGCATCCTGAACGGCACGAGCAACTACGTGCTCGGTCGCCTGGCGGCTGGACTGACGCTCGACGCCGCCGTCGCCGAGGCACAGAGTCTGGGCTACGCGGAGGCCGATCCCACCGCTGACATCGGGGGTTCGGATGTGCGCCTCAAGGTCGCCATCCTCGCGCAGCGTGTGCTTGGCGCCACCATCGATGCCGCCGATATTCCGACCACCGGTATCACTGGCCTGAGCGAAACGGACATTGCAGATGCCGAGCGCACCGGAAAGACCTGGAAGCTCATCGGATCCGTTGCTCGATCCGACGACGGCAGCATCACGGCGAGCGTTGCACCCGTAGCGCTCGACGCATCGCACCCGCTGGCAGCGATCTCCGGAGCCACGAACGCGGTGTCGTTCGATACCGAACTGCTCGGGCCAGTCACCATCTCTGGCCCGGGAGCCGGTCGCATCGAGACGGCGTTCGCGCTGCTCTCCGATATCGTCGCGATCCACACGGCGGTGACACGATGACCACCACCCTCACGGCCCAAGCGACGGCTGCAAAAACGACCGCCGGTGAATTCATCGTGCGCAACCCGGCAACCGGAGAGGAAATCGGACGCCTCCCGCTCACCCCGGCGGTCGACGCCGATGCGGTCTTGAATCGTGCGCGATCCGCGGTGCCGGTCGCCGCTGGATTGTCTCGTTACGCGCGCGCCGAGGTTCTCGATCGCGCATCTCGCGCGCTCGAAGCCCGCGCGGAGCAGTTCGCCGACCAGATCGTCGCTGAGGCCGGAAAGACCATTCGCCAGGCACGTAAGGAGGTCGGCCGAGCCGTCACGACGCTATCCCTTTCAGCCGCGGAAGCACGCCGCGGCGGCGGCGAGGTCATTCCTTTCGACGCGTATGCAGGCGGAGAAGACCGTCAGGGCTGGTTCACGCGCGAGCCGCTCGGCATCGTGCTCGCCATCACTCCATACAACGATGCGCTGAACCTGGTTGCGCACAAGCTCGGCCCCGCGATCGCGGGTGGCAACGCGGTGATTCTGAAGCCGGCGCAGCAGACACCGTACTCCGCGCGTTTGCTCGTCGATCTGCTGCGCGAGCACGGACTTCCCGAAGAGGTCGTCACCGTCGTGCACGGCGATCGTCACCTCACTGGGGCCCTGATCGCCGCGCGTGACGTACGCATGGTGTCGTTCACCGGAGGCTTCCGCACCGGTGAGGCGATCACGCGCACCGCAGGCATCAAACGCCTGGCCATGGAACTCGGGGGCAATGCACCCGTGATCGTGTTCGCCGACGCCGATCTGCCGGTGGCCGTGGACGCCATCGTCTCGGGCGCGTTCTGGGCGGCAGGGCAGAACTGCGTCGGCGCGCAGCGGATCCTCGTACACGATGACATCTATTCGGAGTTTCGCGAAGCCTTCGTCTCCCGTTCGCGTGAATTGCGTACCGGCGACCCTCGTGACGAGCGCAGCGATGTCGGGCCGATGATCTCGGAGGATGCCGCACGCGCCGCCGCAGATACCGTGCTCTCTGCCGTCGCCGCCGGCGCGCGGGTGCTGTGCGGAGGTGTGCCCGACGGCCCGTTCCTCCCCCCGACCGTGGTCGAGCGCGTTCCCTCCGACCACCAACTGTGCCGTGAAGAGGTCTTCGCCCCCGTTGCGATCCTCGAGCGCTTCAGCAACTACTCGGAAGCAATTGCTCGGGCGAATGACGTCGAGTACGCGCTGCACGCGGGCGTATTCACTCGCGACCTGTCGATGGCGCTGCGCGCGGCAGCCGACATCGAGGCCGGGGGAGTCATGATCAACGACTCGTCCGATTACCGCATCGACGCCATGCCGTTCGGCGGCGCGAAGTACGGCAGCATGGGCCGAGAGGGCGTGCGATTCGCCTACGAGGAGATGACGCAGCCCAAGGTGGTCTGCATCAGCTGAAACTGGGGCCACTGCACGACTCGGGGACGGCGACTCCGGCTCGGCGGCGGGTGAGACTCGATTCGAAGGTCTCGCCCGCCTCCGCGCAACGCTTTCCGACTCTCCGGGCGCCTCCGCCCAGCCCTACGGCTCGAGAATCACCTTGCCGGTCGTCGCACGCGACTCGAGCTGGGCGTGCGCGTACCCGGCCTCCGACAGCGGAAAGCGCGCGCCGATACGGAAGTCGAGCGTGCCCGCGGCAATCGCATCGAAGAGCTCGCGGTAGCGCCACGCGCGCTCCTCGGGAGTGAGCAAGAAGTGCCCCATTGACGGGCGCGTCACGGTGAGGGATCCCCCAGCGTTCAGTCGCTGCAGGTCGAACGGAGGCACTGGGCCGCTGGCACCGCCGAAGAGCACGAGCGTGCCGCGCACACGCAGCGCTGTCAGCGAGTCGTCGAACGTGCGCGCGCCGACCCCGTCGTAGACCACGGCGACGCCCTCGCCGCCGGTGAGCTCGCGCGCCCGCGCTGCGAAATCGTCGTAGTCGAACACCTCGCTCGCGCCCGCGGCCAAGCTGAGCTCGCGCTTCTCGGGCGTCGAAACGGTGGTGAACACGCGCACGCCACGCGCGACAAGCAACTGCGTGAGCAGCAACCCGACGCCACCCGCACCGGCGTGCACGATCACCGTGTCACCGGCCTGCGGCTGAGCGGCCGACGTCGCGAGATAGTGCGCGGTGAGCCCCTGGAGCGGGATCGCCGCGGCCACATCGGCTGCGATCCCCTCGGGCACGTGCACCGCCTTTTCAGCGGAGACGACGAACCGCTCCGCATACGTGCGCGACCCCTCCGCTGTGGTGACCAGGTCTCCGACCGCGTAGCCCTCAACGCCCTCGCCGATCTC
This sequence comes from Leucobacter musarum subsp. musarum, assembly GCF_001273845.1. Taxonomy (GTDB): domain Bacteria; phylum Actinomycetota; class Actinomycetes; order Actinomycetales; family Microbacteriaceae; genus Leucobacter; species Leucobacter musarum. The sequence goes on along the minus strand of NZ_JHBW01000064.1, from coordinate 39,191 downwards.
GAGCACGACGCCCGCGCCCTCGCCACCCGGCGTGAAGGGATACTCGACCGTGTAGAGCCCCGACCGCTGATACGTCTCGATGAAGTTCACGCCCACGGCGCGCGTCTGCACCAGCAGTTCGCCGGGCCCGGCGACCGGGCTCTCGACCTCGGTGAACTCGAGCAGCTCGGAGCCGCCGGCGTGGGGAACGGTGATAGCGCGAATCGTGGTCATGCGGCCGAGCCTACGCGCCGAAGCCCATGCGCTGCATGCGATTGCAATGAAAGTCAGCGGCGAATTCGCTCCGCGCGAAATGCCGCGGCTGATCCCCGCCGCTGTGCCGCACAGCCGTCGAATCTGCCGCCGCTGATGTCTCTGCGATCGGGGCAACTTTGAGCCAGTGTGAGGGCTGTTTTGGGTCGCCGCACTGGTCCGAAGTTGCCCCAATCGCAAAGGGCGCTGAGCGCGGCGAAGCGGCAGCGGCAGTCGCGACGGCGCAGCAGCCGCGCTACCGCTGCACCGGATCACCTCCGCCGGCGCCGCCGAGTCGCCGCAGGTCGTCGCGCGTCGGCAGGCCCTCCCAGTCGCCGGGCGCGAGGCACGCTGAGGCTCCGGCGGCGACTGCGGTGCGCAGACGTGCTTCGGGCGAGAGGCCACGCACCCGCTCGGCGAGGTACCCCGCAACGAACGCGTCGCCAGCACCGACGGTGTCGACGACCTCGACCGGCACGGCGGCGACCTCGAACCGCGCACCGTCCACGAGCGCCACGCACCCGTCGGCGCCCAGTTTGATCACGGCCTCGGTCGGCCCGAGCGCACCCAACCGCGCAGCGAGCTCAGCCGCAGCGCCAACGCCCACCACCAGCTCAGCTTCGTCGTCGCCCGCGAACACGATGTCGGCGAGCGCGACAAGTTCGCGCAGCCGAGCACCCGACTGCTCCGGCGACCACAGGGCCGAACGATAGTTGAGGTCGATCGACACCGGCACTCCTGCGGCTCGCGCGCGCCGCATCGCCGCCTCGACCGCGGCGTCGGCGGACGGCGAGAGCGCCGGCGTGATGCCGGTGACGTGCAGCAGTGCGGCGCCCTCGACGAGCCCGTCGGGGAGGTCGTCTGGGGCGAGTCGTGATCCCGCGCTCGCTCGCCGGTAGTAGACGACGCGCGTGCTTCCCGCGGCCGGGTGCTCCTTCAGCATGAGGCCGGTGGGTGATTCGGGATCGCGAATCACGTCGGCACGCACGCCTTCCGCGCGCAGCTCCCGCTCGATCAGATCGCCGAGGCTGTCGGCTCCGAGGCGCCCGCACCAGACGGCATCGATGCCGAGACGTCGCACTCCGATCGCCACGTTCGATTCCGCGCCGCCGAACCCGAGCTCGACCGCTCGCTGGGTGGCGAGTCGCCCGACTCCGGCCTGCCGCACCAGTCCCATCGATTCGCCGAGTGTGAGCACGTACGGTTGCTCGGCCACTGCGGCGGTCACGATCCGCTCCGCACGTCGCGGGCGCGAGTGACGAGCTCCTGCGCACGCCGGGTCAGTAAGGCAGGATCGCCACCCCTGAAGGCATCTTGCAGCAGCGGACCGCCCACACTCACCGCGCAGGCTCCGGCCGCGAGCCACGCCAGAGCGCTCTCGGCATCGACGCCGCCCGAAGGAATCGCCTCGATCTCGGGGAACGGCCCGCGGAGGTCGCCGAGGTACCCCGGTCCCCAGTGCGATGCGGGAAAGACCTTGACCGCCGTGGCACCGCGCGACCATCCGGCGTGGAGCTCGGTCGGGGTGCAGCCGCCGGGAAACACGGGGAGCCCCGCGCTGACGGCGGCGTCGATCACCTCGGGCACCGTAGTCGGGGTGACGAGATAGCGGGCACCCGCCCCCATGGCCTCGAGCGCCTCGTCGACCCGGGTGACCGTGCCGACGCCGATCTGCGCGTCGTCGCCGAAGCGCTCGCGCAGCGCTGGGAGCTCGGCGAGGGTGCCGGGAGTGCTCAGCGTGATCTCGATATGCGTGACGCCGCCCCGCAGCAGCGCGTCGATGACCGGCGCATAGTCGGCCGGGGTCGGCGCGCGCAGCACCGCGATGACGGGTGACGCCCGCAACTCCGCGGGCACGAGCAGTCGCGCAGAATTCACCCCGCTCGCCCCACTCCCCCCGCTCATCGCGCGAGCCATCCGCCGTCGACCGGCAGCACGGTGCCGTGGATGTACGCGGCGTAGGGCGTGCACAGGTAGACGACCGCGTTGGCGATGTCGTCGGGCTCGGCCCAGCGCCCCGCGGGGATGCGCTCACTGAGCTGCCGAAAGCGCTCGGGGTCGGCGAGGAGCGCCTCGTTCATGTCGGTCTGCACGTACCCGGGAGCAACGGCGTTGACGTTGACGCCGTGCGCCGCCCATTCGTTGCTGAGCGCTTTCACGAGCTGCGCCACAGCACCTTTCGACGCGGCATAGGCCGGCACCCGAAGCCCGCCCTGAAACGAGAGCAGCGATGCCAGAGTCACGATCGACCCGCTGCCGCGCTGCACCATGCGGGCTCCGAACCCCTGGCTCAGCTGGAAGACGGAGTTGAGGTTCACGGCGAGTACTCGCTCGAAGTCGGCCAGCGGAAAGTCGACAGAGTCGTGGCGAATCTGCGTGCCCGCGTTGTTCACGAGTATGTCGACGGCGTCGACCTCGGCGGTGACGGACTCGATGGCCGCCGCGATCGAGTCGGCGTCTCCGAAATCGACCGTGCGATGCGACAGCGTGCGCCCCGTCTCGACGGCGATCGCGCTGAGCCGATCGGAGTGCGCGCTGCGCTGCAGCGTGATCACGTCGGCGCCGCTGCGCAGCAGGCCGGCGGCGACGGCTTCCCCGATGCCGCGCGACGCCCCGGTGACGACGGCCGTGCGGCCGGTCAGAATCTGATCGAACACCTCAGGCCCCCTGACCGGCGGCACCAGCGACCGCCCCGGAGCGCGCTGCGAGCCCGGCCGCGTTCACCGTGTTCGCGCTGGTGCCCGCGGTGCAGACGTCGAGAATGTTCTCCATCGCTCGCCGCTTGAGTTCAACGAACGATTCTTCGCTGTACCAGGCGGCGTGCGGGGTGAGCAGCACCTGTTCGAAGCGGTGCAGCGGGTGCTCGACGGGCAGCGGCTCCTCCTCGAACACGTCGAGACCGGCTGCGGCGACCCGCCCGGATTCGAGCGCGCGCACGAGCGCCGCGGTGTCCATCACGCCGCCGCGGCACGTGTTGACGAGTTTCACGCCGTCGCGCATCTGCGCGAAGGCATCGTCATTGATGAGGTGCTGGGTCTGCGCGATCAGCGGCAGGTGCAGTGACAGCAGCTCGGCCTGCGCGAGCAGCTCGGCGGGCGATACCACGTCGGTACCCGACGGGCTCACGGTGCCGGGTGCGAAACGCGGGTCGGTGCCGATGACGCGAAAGCCGAGCGCGCGCGCCTTCCGCGCGGTGGCCTCACCGATGAGCCCGAGGCCGTAGACACCGAAGGTGGTCGCTGAGAATCGGTGGAGCGGCCGCACCGGGCCAAGATCGGCCTCGCCGCGCGCGAGCCCGGCGTGGAGCGCGGGGAGTCCGCGCAGCACGGCGAGGGCGTGCGCGATCGCGTGGTCGCTCACGTCTTCGGTGCCGTAGTCGGGCACGTTGCACACGGCGACACCGCGACGAGTGGCCGCATCGACATCGACGGTGTCGACGCCCACGCCGTAGCGCCCGACAGCCGCGAGGTCGGGAAGCGCGGTCAGCACCTCGTCGGTGACCGGAGCGTACTGGGTCAGGATCGCGTCGGCTCCCGCCGACGCCGCGATCACATCGGCGCTCGTGGTGCACGCGGCGAGCACGAGTTCATACCCGTACCGCTGCGCCACCTCCCGCTCGATTTCGACACTGCCGTGATCACAGTCGGTGATCACTACGCGACGACTCTGCTGCTGCACTGAAGCCTCCATCGGTGAATGAAATTTGAAACATCATTTCATAAACCGCGAGCTTCGCCAAGCCGTCATTCCGCAGAAACGGTCGCGAAACCCACCTCGACCACGCTGGTCGGGTGTCGAATCGTCAGCCCTCAGGCCTCCGGGGCGCCGAGCACTTGCGAGACGCGCCGCGCCGCGCGGGTCACCAGCTCGCCGAAGCGCTGCTCATCCTCCTCCGCGACGACCCGTGCCGTCGGGCCCGCGAGGCTGAGGCCCGCGCAGACATTGCCGGAGAAGTCGAAGATGGGCGCGGCGAACCCGCGAATCCCATCGCGGTTCTCGCCGTTGTCGATGGCGTATCCGCGCTCACGGGTGTGCGCGAGATCGCGGTAGAGGGCCTCGAACGTCGTGAGAGTGTTCGGCGTGCGACCCACGAGCGTGTCGGGCAGATGGAGCTGCCGAACGTCACCGGGCAGCTGCGCGAGGATCGACTTGCCGATGGCGGTGGCGTATGCGGGCACCGAGTCGCCCACCTTACTAAAGATGCGAATCGGCTGCGGGCTGTCGACCAGCTCGATATAGACGACATCCTTGCCCGAGAGCACCCCCAGGTGGGCGGTCTCGCCCGTCTCGGTCACGATGTCGCGCAGCACGGGAAGCGCGGCCTTTCGGGTATCGAGCCGGCTCAGGTACTCGGACCCGAGCTTCGCGGTGAGCATGCCGAGCGAGTACACCCCGAGCTCCGCGTCGAAGTGCAGCAGGTTGCGGCGGGTGAGCGTGAGCAGCATGCGCTGGGTCGTCGCCTTGCTGTACCCGAGAATGCCCGTGCACTCGGCAAGGGTCACGCCGGGCCGCGGCGCCGACGCGATGTATTCGAGGATGTCGACGGCCTTCTCGAGACTCTGGGTGCCGGTCACGCGCTCGGAGGAGGTGAGTCCGCCCGTTGAAATCACGCGTTCAGTCATTAGATCTCCATCCTCGTTCGTCGGGATCGGCGCGTCTTCGCGCTGCACCCGCGGTGCTTATCTTACGAACCTGCATCAATCGACACATTCCGCCTTGACATCATTTCACCACTTATGAGACAGTGTTTCAAATTTAAAGCATCAGTCGGCGCATCGCAGCGTCGGCGGCGAAAGGGCTGATACCTCATGACCGCTTTCCTCTTCGATCCGGTCACCCACCAGGGCCTCTCCACGGCCGTGCTCGGCGAGAGCGCCGATCCGAGCCGCGTCATCAGCGGCGAACCGCACGCCTCCGAGCAGATCCTGCACGAAGACGCAGCGATCGAGATCGGCGTCTGGGAGATCACGCCCGGCAGCTTCCACTCGAGCAAGGTCGGGGTCTCCGAGGTCATGTACTTCCTCTCGGGCGCCGGCACGATCACTCGCGAGTCGGGCGAGGTCATCGCCTTCGGCCCCGACACCTACGTCGCACTGCCCGACGGCTCGCACGTCATCTGGGACGTGCACGAGACCGCGCGCAAGATCTACATCATCACGCAGACGCCGGCGTAGCCAGGCCCGCACCCCGAGGATCACCGATGACCCTGAGCACGACCGGGATACCGACCGTTCGCCCACCGCGGCGTTCGCTCTTCGATCCCGCCCGCCTCCCGAAGATCGCCCTCGCCCTCGCGGCGACGGGCTTCTTCGTGATCTTCTTCTTCTGGCCCCTGCTCGACGTGGTGCTGCGCAGCATCAGCGTCGACGGGGTCATGAGCTGGAGCTCTCCCGACTTCACGTTCGCGCACTACCTGACGATCTTGCAAGACGACTACCTGCACCTCGTCGAGTGGCGCACGATCAAGCTGGCCGTCAACTCCACCGTGCTGGCGCTGCTGCTCGGCTTCCCCACCGCGTACTTTATTTCGCGACTCCCCGTGCGCTCGGCAGGCGTGGTGCTGCTTCTGATCCTCATCCCGTTCCAGGTCTCGATCGTCGTGCGCCTGTTCGCGGTGACCTCGATCCTGAGCCCGAACGGTCTCCTCAGCCAAGCGAGCCAAGCTCTCGGCGGCGAGCGCTTCTCACTGCTGTACACGCAGGGCGGCACGCTCGTCGGCACCGTGATGTATCTGCTCCCCTACATGATCTTGATTCTCTACTCGGGCATGACGGGCATCGACCACAACGTGATTCTCGCGGCGAAGACGATGGGGGCTTCGGGCTTCCAGATCTTCGTGAAGGTCTTCCTGCCGCTCGTGCGCACGTCGATCTTGAGCGGTGCACTGCTCTGCTTCATCCTCGCGCTCAGCTTCTTCATCGTGCCCGCGATTCTCGGTGGGCCGCAGGAGCAGACCGTCGCCGTCTACATTCAGCAGCAGATCGACCTCTTCCAGTGGGGTGTGGCCTCGGCGCTCGGCGTCGTGCTGCTCGCGGCGACACTCATCTTGTACGTCGCGGTGATCCGGATCGGCGGAGGCTTCACAGCTCCGGGTCTCGGGGGCCAGGCGAAGGGCGTGAGCCAGGAGCAGCGGTTCCGGTGGTCGGGCGGCACGATCGTCACCGGCGCACTCACCCTGGTCTCGCTGCTGGTGCTGCTGGTGCCCGTGCTCATCGTCTTCCCGCTCTCGGTGGGCGAGACGCAGACGGTGGTGTTCCCGCCGCGCGGCTTCACGCTGGAGTGGTACGGCGAAGCGGTCACCACGCGCACCTGGATCAACCCGATCGTGCGCAGCCTGCTCGTCGCGACGCTCACCGGCCTCGCGTCGACGGCGCTGGCGCTCTATCTGGCGCGCGTCGTGCAGACCGCGAAGTCCGAGCGCACGAAGCTGCTCGTCTCGGGTCTTGCGTTCGCGCCGATCATCACCCCGGCGATCCTGCTCGCGATCGGCATCTACGCCGTCGAGCTGCGGCTCGACCTCGCCGGCACCATTCCCGGTCTCGTGCTCGCGCACACGCTCGTCTCGTTCCCGCTCGCCTTCGCGATCCTGAACACCTCGCTCGCGTCGCGCGGCCTCGACCTCGAGACCGCGGCGTGGACGATGGGGGCGTCGCGCATCTCGGCGTTCTGGACGGTGACGGTGCGCGGCATGATCCCGGTACTGCTCTCTGCGTTCGGGCTCGCCTTCGTCACCTCATGGGATGAGGTCGTGCTGGCGCTCTTCCTGCAGACCGGTCCGGTGAAGACGCTGCCCGTCACCATCTACCAGTACCTGGAGAGCGGCATCGTGCCGACTGTCCCGGCGATCGCGGCACTGCTGACGCTGCTCGTCGTCGCCATCATCGTCTCCCAGCGCATCATCCAGTCACGACGGGCCGCACGCGCCGCCGTCGCGGCCGACCAGAAATGAGGACCGGCATGTCTGCCACCCACGCACCCGCGCAGCCCGGCGGCAAGCGCGGCGAGGTCATCGTCGACCAGATCACCTGCGATTTCAGCGGTACTCGCGTGCTCCACGCCACCGATCTGACGGTCGAGGCCGGTGAGTTCTTCACGCTGCTCGGGCCCTCGGGGTCGGGCAAGACCACACTGCTGCGCATCATCGCGGGCCTCATCGATTTCACGTCGGGACGCATCGCGATCGATGGCAGCGACGTGACGCAGTTGCCGACGCAGCAGCGCGACCTCGGATTCGTCTTCCAGAACTACGCGCTCTTCCCGCACCTCACGGTCGCGCAGAACATCGCGTTCGGCCTCAAGATTCGCAAGATCCGGGGCGCTGCGCTCGCGAAGCGCGTCGACGAGATGCTCGAGCTCACCGAGCTGGGGGCGTTGCGGGATCGCCATCCTGCACAGCTCTCCGGCGGCCAGCAGCAGCGCGTCGCTCTGGGCCGCGCGCTGGCGCAGCGTCCGCGCGTGCTGCTGCTCGACGAGCCGCTCGGCGCGCTCGATCGACGGCTGCGGCAAGATCTCGGTTCGGAGATCCGCCGCATTCAGCAGGAGTCGGAGACCACGGCGATCTACGTCACGCACGACCAGGAGGAGGCGTACATCCTGTCGGATCGCATGGGCGTCATGGAGGCCGGCCATATTCGGCAGGTCGGCGCTCCGCGCGAGGTCTACAGCGCCCCCAACAGCGACTTCGTCGCGAACTTCCTCGGCGAGACCAACACGTTCCGTGCCGAGGTGCTCGAGCAGAGCTCACGGGGCACGATCGTGCGCAGCGGCGACTTCGTACTGACCGCGTCAGCGAGCCCCGAGCTCGCCGTGGGCACCGCCTGCACGCTGAGCGCCCGACCCGAACAGATTCGTCTGAGCGCCGAGACCGACGTGCCCGTCGGCTACGAAGCCGTGGCCCGCGTCACCGTGACCGATGCCCGCTTCTTCGGGCAGACCATCCGTGTGCGTCTGGCTGACGACCACGGCACCTACCTCGTGGACCTCGACAGTGCCGAGGCGATCCCCGAGGTCGGCACCCCCACCGTCATGAGTGTGCGCGCCGGTGGCGCCGTACTCCTGCCGGCCGCCTAACTCCATCCCCCACCCCGCACCACACATGCATCCAAGGAAGGACCTGCATATGCGTTCCACACTCACCCGCACCGCCTCGCTCGGTGCACTGACCCTCGCCGGCGCGCTCGCGCTGACGAGCTGCGCCGGCGCCGATTCCGGCTCCGATTCGGGCTCGGGCTCCGCTGACGGCGCAGAACTCTCGGGCGAGATCCTCTTCTACGACACCAGCGGCGGCGACGTCTGGGAGGGCCTCAACGACACACTCTTCGCCGACTTCACCGAGCAGACCGGTGTCACCGTCGTCGACGACTACAACGAGGCCTCGACCAAGTTCTTCGCCGGTGCGCAGAACGGCGCCGTCGACTGGAGCCTCGTCTTCCTCCCCTCGCTGAGCGACGCGCAGCAGGCCGCCGACGAGGGCTACCTCGCCGACATCGATACGAGCATCGTGCCCGTCGATCAGCTGGTCGAGGGCACCTACTCGAAGACGGGCATCGAGGTCGGCACGTTCGGCATGGTGCTCGCCTGGAACACCGATACGTGGCCGCTCGACGGCGATCACCCCGAAAATTGGGAAGATCTCTACGACACGGCGAAGTTCCCCGGCCAGCGCTGCCTCTTCAACAACCCGCAGTACGGGTGGACCCTCGAGTCGGCGCTGCTCGCCGATGGCGTCGCACCCGAAGACCTGTACCCGCTCGACACCGATCGCGCGCTCGACAAGCTGGGCACGATCAAAGACAGCGTCACGTGGTGGTCGAGCGGCGCGCAGTCGATCGAGAGCTTCGAGAACGGCTCGTGCGATCTCGGCATCGTGTGGGCGAACCGCGCGTTCACCGCGAGCCAGAACGGCTTCCCGATCTCGGTCAGCTGGGATCAGGCCGGCTACGCGAACAGCGTGTGGGCGATTCCCGCGGATGCCCCGAACCCCGAGGCGGCGCAGCACCTGCTGAAGAGTGTCATCGAGAACACCGAAGGCCAGATCGCCTTCGCGTCGAAGGTGCCCACGCCGATCCCCGCATCGAGCACCGGGGTCGCCGTGAGCGACTTCCCCGAAGACATCCAGCCGTTCCTGCCGGTCGGCGACAACACGAAGACGGCGATCACGCTCGACGCCGACTACTACAAGGAGAACAACGCGGCGTTGACCGACCAGTTCAACCGCTGGGTCGCGCAGTGACCCTGGTGCACGGCACCTCAGTCACGCAGTAATGAGCCGCGGGGTTCCGGGCCGACCCGCCCAGCGGCCCGGAACCCCGCACCACCCCCACCCCGAACGAAAGGGAACCCCGTGAGAATCGTCTGCATCGACGGAGAATCGCAATACGCCGACATCGTGCGCCGCGATGTCATCGCTCCGCTCGCCGAAGCCGGCCACCAGCTCGACTGGTTCGAGGAGCATTTCGCCGACGCCGAGGCGACCATCGCCCGCGCGCAGGGCTACGACGCCGTCTACATCATCGGCGATCAGGGCCCCCTGCCCGCCGGCTTCCTCGCCGGGGTGCCCGGGCTGCAGCTGGTGAGCTTCGTCGGCACCGGTGCGCACCGCTTCGTCGATGTGGCCGAGGCCGAGCGCCTCGGCATCACGGTCACCAACGTGCCCGACTTCGCCAGCCGCAGCGTCGCCGAGCACGCGATCGCGCTGCTCTTCGCTGTCGCCAGGCGCGTGCCTGAGGGCGACCGCATCGTGCGCGCCGGCGAGTGGGCGAAGCACCAGGGGCTGAAGCTCGCCGGCCGCACGCTCGGAGTCGTCGGCACCGGGGCGATCGGCCGCGAGGTCATTCGCATCGGGGCGGCGCTCGGCATGGACGTCGTGTTCTGGAATCGCACGGAGCGACCAGATGTCGAGGCCGAACTGCCCGGCCGCCGCGTCTCACTCGACGAGCTCTTCCGCAGCAGCGACGCCGTGTCGCTGCACCTGACGCACACCCCCGAGACCGAGGGCATCGTCTCGGCCGAGCTGCTCGCGCTGCTCCCCGAGCGCGCGATCGTCATCAACACCGCACGCGATGAGGTGCTGGATCGCGATGCGCTCTTCGCACTGCTCCGCGAGGGGCGGCTCTTCGGCGCCGGGCTCGACGTCTTCGAATCCGAGCCGCCGCAGCTCGATTCGCTGCCCCTCGACCTGCCGAATCTCGTGCTCACCCCCCACATCGGCTTCCACACCGACGAGGCCGATGACGTTTTCGCCATCGCCGGTCGCAACATCGTCGCGTTCGCCGACGGCGCTCCGCGCAACGTCGTGCGCAGCGCACACGTCTGACCCGCCTCGCTTCCGCCTCCCCAGACCGCGCACCAGCGCTACGAGAAAGTTCACCCCATGGAAATCCGTCACGCCACCCATCCCGACGAGCTCAGCGGCATGACCGACGAGCAGATCCGCGCCCGCTTCGTGATCAGCGACCTCTTCGTCCCCGGCCGACTCAAGGCCGTCTACAGTCATGAGGATCGCATGGTGCTCGGCGGGGTCAGCCCGATCCCGGGCACCGCTGTCGCCCTCGAGAACTTCGCCGATCTGCGCGCGGAGTACTTCTGCCAGCGACGCGAACTCGCCATCACGGCACTGAGCGGATCGGGGCACGCCGTCGTCGACGGCACCCGCTACCCGCTGGCGCGCATGGATGTGCTGTACGTGGGTCGCGGCGCCCGCGACATCTCGTTCGAAGCCGACGTCGTCGACACCCGCTTCTTCCTCTCGTCAGCGGTATCGCACAGCGACTACCCGACGACACTGATTCCCGCGGCCGAAGCCCTCACCACGGAGACCGGCGAGCAGGAGCACGCCAACCGGCGCATCGTGCGTAAGCACATTCACGAAGACGGGGTGCGCAGCAGCCAGCTCGTGCTCGGCATCACCGCGCCCGAACCCGGCAACGTCTGGAACAGCATGCCGCCGCACACGCACGACCGCCGCACCGAGGTTTACGTCTACTTCGATCTCGATGAGGGCGAGCGCCTGTTCCACTTCATGGGCGTGCCCGGGCAGACGCGTCACGTCGTGCTGCGCAACGGCGACGCCGTCATCTCGCCGGCTTGGTCGATGCACTTCGGCGCGGGCACGACGAACTACTCGTTCCTGTGGGTGATGGCGGGCGAGAACCAGGCCTTCGCCGATATGGATCAGATCTCGGTGCCGCAGTTGGCGGGCGCCGCGGCCTGACGTCGGCTTCGGCAGCGGCCGAAGCGATCGGCCGCTGCCGTCGCGGTTGGCGCCGTCGTCATTGCGATCGGGGTAACTTCGGACCAGTGTGAGCTCGGTTTTGAGCCGCAATACTGGTCCGAAGTTACCCCAATCGCATAGGGTGCTGAGCGCAGCAACGACAGGGGCGGCAGAGGTAGCGGCAGCGGCGCAGCGGCAAGGCAGAGCGGCGCAGCGGCGCAGCGGCGCAGCGCGGCAGCCTACGGGCGCACCGCCACGCGCACCTCGCGCTGCTCCGCCGCACGGGCGACCGCGGCGTCGAGGTCGGTCAGCGCGAACTCGGCGCCGACCAACTCGGCGAACGGGTAGTCGCGCCAGTGCTCGGTCACGAACGCGACCGCCCCGACGAGGTCGGCGGGCGCGTAGTTGTGCACGCCCGAGATCGTGACGAGCCCGCGCACGACGCGCTCGGGCACGACCGGCACGGGGTCGGTCGGAAACACGCTGCCCACCCACACCGCTGCGCCTCCGACGGCGACCGCGTCGAGCCCTGCGGCAACTGCGGCCGGAGCTCCAGACGCGTCGATGACGACATCGAACGATCCGGGTTCGAGCGCATCGCGCGCGGGCGCGCAGACTTCGGCCGCTCCGAAGCGTCGCGCCCAGGCGCGTCGGCCGGGGTCGGGGTCTGAGACGGTCACCGAGGCGCCGCGCTCGGTCGCCATCGCCGCGAGTGCGAGCCCGATCAACCCGCCGCCCGTCACGAGCACCGACGCCGGCGGCACGCCGATGTCGCCGGCGATCGGCACGGTGCGCGCCGCAGCGGCGAGTGCCGCCCACGCGGTGGCGATCCCGCAACTCACCGGGGCGAGCACCTCGGCCGGCACGTCGTCGGCGACCCGCACCAGCCCGGTGCCCGAGAGCACGTGCACGTGGGTCGCGAACCCGCCGCTCAGTTCCCACCGCGTGCCGAGCGCCCCGGCCGCACCGAAGCGCGCGTGCCCGTACTTGCGCAGCGTGCGGCACTTCTGCGTGAGCCCGCGTAGGCAGCGGTCGCACTCGCCGCAGTGCACCGCGATCTCCCAGACGATGCGGTCGCCGACCGACACCTCTGAGCCGTCGAGGTACTGCGCGGTTCCGCCGATGCGCTCCACGCGGCCGACGGCTTCGTGGCCGAGCACGAGGGGCACGGGTTCTTGGCGGTGCCCGTGGGTGGTGTGCACGTCTGATCCGCAGACCGTGGCGAGCTCCACGCGCACGAGCACGTCGCCGGCGCCAAGCGAGACCCGCGTGACGTCGCGGCGCTCGTGCGCGCGACCCGGAGCGTGGAAGAGCATGGCCGAGGCGGCAGGAGTACCGGGAATCTCGGGATCCGCGGACGCCTCAGCAGCAGCGCCGCCCCCAGCGGCAGCAGCCCCAGCAGCACCAGCCGATGTCGCAGCCGCAGACCCGGCGATGCGGGCGGCACGCCCTGCCGAGCGCGCCTTCCCGGTGCCGGATCGCGCGGCCGCGATGCTGGTCATCGTGCCAGGGCCGCCGCAGCGTGACCGAATACGCGGGTCTCGCGCAGTCCGGTGAGGTCGGCGAGCACGGCGTCGGGGCCGGCGGCTTCGAGTGTCGCGCGGTCGTGGGCTCCGCTGAGTACGCCGGCGACGAACCCGGCACCCGCCCGACGGCCCGAGGCGATGTCGCTCGCGGTGTCACCGATCACGGCGACCCGGTCGACCGAGTGGGTGTCGGTGCGCATGAGGGCTGCGAGCACGAGGTCGGGGGCGGGGCGGCCGCGGCCGGCGTCGATCGGTGAGAGGGCGACGTCGACCAGGTAGTCCCATCCGAGCCCGTCGAGAATCGCATCGCGGGTCGCCGGGGCGAACCCGGTGGTGAGCGCCACTTTGAGCCCGGCGTCGCGCAGGGCGGCGATCGTGTCGGTGGCGCCCGGAATCTCTTCGACGCCCTCCGCCTCGACGAGTTCGCCGTAGGCCGCTTCGAAGGCGGCGTTCGCTTCGGCGGCGAGCTCGGCGTCACCGCCGGCGAGGTGCGTGAAGACGTCGATCTTCGACTGGCCCATGGTGCGCCGCACGTAGTCGAGCGCTTCCTCCCACGGCATGCGCGAGGCGACGCCGGTGCGCTCGTTCGCACGGGTGAAGGCGCGTTCGACGACGCCGTCATCGCGCACCGTCGTGCCTGCCATATCGAGCACGACGAGTTCGATCGGAGCGACGACGAGGCCGGCGCTCGCGTCAGTGGGTACGCCGGGGGTGTCGAGTGCAGTCATGAGTGTTCCTGTTCTACGGGGGTGAAGGCGCCGGTATCCGGGGAGTCGAGCGCGGGAAAGGGCTGGTCGGTCGCGGCGGCGACCGCGTGCTCGGCGAACCCGAGGCCGCAGGTCATGCCGATGCCGGTGGTGACGGCGATGACGTGCACCCCGGGCTCGACCTCGCGGCGCAAGAAGTCGTTCGGGGCGCTCGCGTAGACGCCCTGCCAGCGTTCGATGACGCGGGGAGCCGGCACGCCGAACAGCGACTGGGCCTCGTCGAGGATCGCCTGCTGCGCATCTTCCGATTGGAACGGCGACGCCACCGTGTCGCGCACGTGCGTGTCGCCGAGCAACAGACTGCCGTCGGGCAACTGCGTGTACATCTGGTTCAGGTCAATGGCGGCGAGGTCGGGTCGTTCGCGGTGCAGACGCTCGCGCACGGGCGCCGCGGCGCCGAGCCCCGCGAACCGCCCGTATCGCACGAGCGACCAGCCTGTGAGCAACGGGGCGTCGAGCGGCCGGGCGAGCTCGGCCTGCACCCGCATCATGTCGAGTGCGCACCGCTCGACCTCGGCCGATTCGGCGAGTTCGAGCAGCAACTGGTCGATGTCGTGGCCGACGGCGATGATCACGGTGCCCGCCGAGATCGTGCCGCGGGTGGTCTCGACACGGCCGGTCGCGACCGCGGTCACCGCGGTGCGCATGCGAAATTCGACGCCGAGACCCGCGAGGTGCGCAGCGATGCGGTCGGCCGCGATGCGCGGGTTCGTCTGCAGGTCGGTCTCGATGACACCGCCGCCCACGGCAACGCCGGGAGCGATGGGTGCGGCCGCGGCGATCTCGGCGGCGTCGAGCAGCCGGATCCCTCCGCCGGCACCGGCCGCAGCTTCGATGAGCGCGAGCTCGTCGGCGTGCCGGGCCGCAATGAGCGTGCCCGATTCGCGCAGCCAGAAACCGGCATCGCGCGACAGTCGCAGCCAGAGCTCGCGCGCCGCGTCGGCGTACCCGCGCGCCTCCCCCGTCTGCGCCCCGATGCAGAGGTGCCCGAAGTTGCGAATCGTTGCGCCGGTGATGCGTGCGCCGCGGTCGATCACGACCACGCTCAAGCCGCGGCGCACGGCCGCATAGGCCGCGCCGAGCCCGACGATGCCCGAACCGACCACGGCGACATCGAAGCCGCCGCGAGGCACCGATCCGGCACCGGTACGAGCACCCGAACTCACCGCAGCGCCTTCCGCATCCACATCGCGAGGCCCTCGACGACGAGCACGACCACGAGAATCATGAGCACGATCGATCCGACGAGCTGGTAGTTCGACCCCTGACCCGCGTTCAGCAGGTAGTAGCCGACGCCGCCGCCACCGACGATGCCGAGCAGCGTCGCGGCGCGAATGTTCGTGTCGAGCAGGTAGAAGGTGTGCCCGATCAGCGCCTGCGCACCCTGCGGCACGGTCGCCCCGAAGTACATCTGCGTGCGCGTCGCACCGCCCGCGATGAGCGCCCGCTCGGGCCCGCGCGGCACCTCCTCGAGCGAGTCGGCGATGAGCTTGCCGAGCAACCCGATGCCGCCGAACGCCAGGGCGATGGTGCCCGCCTGCGCGCCGAGGCCGGTGATGACGATGAGCACGATCGCGAGAATCAGCTCGGGGATGCCGCGGATGCCGACGAGCAGAAAACGGAATCCGGATCGCGTCGCCGCATTCGGCGCGACGTTGCGAGCGGCGAGCGAGCCGATCACGATCGACGCGATGCAGGTCAGCAGCGTGGCGGCGAGCGCGATCTCGACGGTCTCGATCATGGCGCCGAAGATCGTCGCGAAGCCGTAGTTGCCGAAGTTCGGCGGCCAGAACGACGCCGCGACCGGCGGCACCTTGGCCCAGAACGTGACGAAGTCGCCCCAGTTGATGTTGCTGACGACCACGCCGGCGACGACGACCGCGACCGCGATCCACGCGGCGGCGGTGTTTCGGATGCGGGTGCCTGTCCAGGGGCGGCGCATCGCCGCGTCGACGGAGATGAAGCGGCGGCTCGGGGCCGAGATGCGGAGGGCGCGGCCCGATCCGGCACCGCCTGCACCCGCGGGCCCCGAACCGGCACGACGCAGCAGCTTCACGAAGACACCGCGACCGGCCTGCTCGCCGAGCATGCTCACGCGCACCGCGCTCGAGATGATCTCCATGACGACGCACAGGATGAAGATGACGAGCGCGATGCCGAGACCGAGGCCGTAGTTCAACGACTTGAACGCGTACGACATCTGCAGGCCGAGGCCCGCGACGCCGACGTAGCCGAGCACCACCGACCCGCGCAGGTTGATGTCGTTGCGGTGCAGCACCGTCGCCACCCATGAAGGCATCACCTGGGGCAGGATGCCAACCGTGAACTCCTGCATCTTCGACCCGCCGGCGGCGCGCACGGCGCGGCGCGGGCCCTCGTCGATCTGCTCGATCGCGTCGGCGAACATCTTCGAGATCATGCCGATCGAGTGGATGCCGATCGCCAGGATGCCGGGCAGCGCGCCCAGCGAGAACAGCAGCACGAACACCATCGCGAGCACCACGTCGGGCATCGCGCGGGTGAAGACGCCGACGAAACGCGCGAACACGCGCCAGCCGGGCCCGGGGGTCGTGTTCTCGGCGGCCAGGTAGGCGATCGGCACCGAGAGCACCGCGGCGAGCACGGTGCCGGTGAGCACGAGGCCGACCGTGAGCACGGTGAGCTGCAACAGCTCCATCGGCTCCGGGAACTTGAGAGAGCCGACGCGCTCGAAGAAGCGCTCGGCGTTCGACGCGCTCTCGAGCATCCCCGGGATGGAGATGTTGACGCGCGTCAGGGCGAAGATGGCGAGCACGAGCAGGATCACCAGAGCGATGCCCGCGGCCGTGCGCTGCGGGTCGCGCTTGCGTTCAGCAGCCCGACCCAGCAGGTCGGCGCTCTTCGGCGAAAGCGTGAGCGTCATCGCACGAGCTCCGGCTCGCCGGCGGACTCGGTGCGCTTCGCGGCGGCGCGCGCGACGTCTGCGGCGGCTTCCGCACCCGCTTCGCGCAGTTCGCGCGAGACGGCCTCGAGCTCGGCGGTGGAGGTGGCCACGCGGCCGTAGATCTCCATGACCTCGGCGCGGGTCAGACCCTCTGCGGGGAGATCGAGCACTCGGGCGCCGTGGCGCAGACCGACGATGCGATCCGCCCACGAAATCGCGAGATCGACCTGGTGCAGGCTGCACACCACGGTGAGCCCGTCGGCGGCGGCGATCTCGCGAATGAGCGCCATCACCTGATCGCTCGACTCGGGATCGAGTGAGGCGACCGGCTCGTCGGCGAGCAGCACCTCGGGGTTCTGCATGAGCGCACGGGCGATCGCCACGCGCTGCTGCTGGCCGCCCGACAGGGTGTCGGCCCGCTGGTACGCGCGGTCGAGCAGGCCCACGCGGTCGAGGTGGCCGAGGGCGCGGTGCTTGAGCTCGCGCGGGTAGCTGAAGAGCCCGAGGCGCGGGCCGCGCAAGGTGCCGAGCGCGCCGCTCAGCACGTTTTCGAGCACCGTGAGCGAACCGACCAGCTCGAACTGCTGGAAGATGAAGCCGACCCGGCTGCGCAACTCGCGCAGGCGGCGGCCGCGCAACTGCGGCACCGGCTCGCCGAGCACCTCGACGGTGCCGGCGGTGGGCGTCTCGAGCCCGTTGATGTGTCGCAGCAGCGTCGACTTCCCCGACCCCGAGAGGCCGAGCAGCACGACGATCTCCCCGCGATCGACCCGCAGGTCGACCGCATCGAGCGCGGTGGTCTCGTCATAGCGCTTCGTGAGTCCGGTCAAGCGGAGCACGGGTGCGGTGGGGTTCTCGGTCATGTTGCTGGCCTCTCGGATCCGGGTACGGGGTCAGACGCTGCGGTCAGGCGCGATTACGCCTGGCACTGATCCGCGTTGGTCTCCTTGCAGATGTCGCGGATCGTGTCGTAGTAGGCGTCATCGACCGGCTCGGTCGAGAAGAACGCCGCACGGAACGCGTCGCTGTTGGCGCTGGTGATGCCCGACTCGATGATCTGGTCGATGCTGACCTCGCCCAGGATCTCGGTGAGCTGCGTCTGCAGGTCGGCAGGCAGGGTGCTCGACATGACGATCGGGGCGCCCGGCACCATCGTCTCGCCGATGACCTTCACCTTGTCCGACTTCTCGACCTCGCTGTCTTCGGCGAAGCCTGCCTCGCACTCGACGCCCTCGCCGACCTTCTGCACGCTGACGTCGTGCTTGCCCGCGAAGACCGGGGTGATGTCGGTCTTCGGGTCGATGCCCGCCTTGAGCAGGTTGTAGCTCGGGAAGAGGTAGCCCGAGGTCGACGACGGGTCGACAAAGCAGACCTTCTTGCCCTTGAAGCCGTCGATCGAGGTGATGTCGCTGCCCGCGGGAACGATGGTCTGCGAGTAGTAGCCGGGTTCCTGGCCCTCCTCGGTGACGATCGACGAGATCGGGGTGAGCTTCGCGCCGTTGTTGGTCGCGGTCACGTAGGTGAAGCCCGAGAACGAGGCAACGTCGATCTTGCCGGCGATCGCACCCTCGATGAGCGCCGCGTAGTCGGTCGACTCGTGGTATTCGACGGTCTTGCCGGTCTCTTGCGCGATGTAGTCCATGAGCGGCTGGTAGTTGGTCTCGGTGTCGACCGAGTCGGGCACGACGCCGAAGACGAGCGTGTCGGAGTCGACCGCGAAGGTGCCCTCCGCGCTCGCGCTGCTGTCGTCGCTGCCGGCGGCATCTGCCGAGCTGGCGCAGGAGACGAGGCCGAGGCCGAGGAATGCGACGGCCGCGAGCGCAGCGGTCGACTTGAGGGCACGAAGCTTCATGATTGCCTTTCACAGGGGTGGAAACGAGCCGCGACTACCCTCGCACCCATGCGCACCGGAAATATACCTATCTCGCGATGATTCAGCCCCTGTTCACCGTTCACCCGGCGCAATTGAACAGCCGGTGGCCGGTTGTTTACCCGCATCCGCGAGATCGATGCCGAGGTAGACTACCTATGTGAGCCAAGTTGTCTACATGAGGATCGCCGAGTCGTTACGCGAGCGCATCGCGTCAGGGCAGCTCGCCCCGGGCGCCGACGTGCCCACCGAGGCCGAGCTCGCCGAGATCTGGGGCACGTCTCGCGGCCCCGTGCGCAACGCACTCGCCGCGCTCAAAGCCGAGGGCCTCATCGACACGGGGCGCGGCCGCCCGGCGCGCGTCGCCGCCTTCGCCTCGACGCAGACGCTCGACGTCAAAGTGCCGTTCACGCGGTGGGCCGAGGAGTCGGGCGCCCAGCCCGGAGCCATCACGCACGAGATCTCGCGCAAGCGAGCCACCGCCCGCACGGCTGCGCAATTCGGCATCGCCGAGGGCGACCCCGTCATCGAGGTGCTGCGGCTCCGCCTGCTCGACGGCAAGCCCACCATGCTCGAGCGCCTGGTCTACATCGACGACGTCGGGCCCATGCTCTTCGCGCACGACCTCGACCGCGTCTCCATCACCGAGTTGCTCGCCGCCCATGGCTTTCTGCAGGGCGGCGTCGAGCACGAGATCGACGCGATCGCGGCCGACGCGGTCGACAGCGAACTGCTCGGGGTCGTCGAAGGCTCGCCGATCCTGCGCCTGCATCGCGTGTCGCGCGACGCCACGGGGCGCATCACCGAAGTCTCTGACGATCTCTACCGCAGCGACATCGTGCGCTTCACGTTCGCGGCCCCGGGCGCAGTCGGCGCAGCGGCCAGGTCGACGAACGGCGGCCAGTACCTCCGCGCCCTGCAGAGCTGACGCGGCGTGCCGCTGCCCGATGCTGCCCTCTGCGATCCGGGTAACTATGGGTGGGTGTTTGGGCGATTTTGCGCCTCCGCACCCACCCATAGTTACCCCGATCGCAGAGGGGCGGGAAGGGCGCTGTCACCCACGACCGGCCGCACCGCCCCACTGCCACCCAGCCCAGCCCACAACCGCGCCGCGACCTCCCTGCGTAACGGGTTCGTAACGAGCTCGGCGCTTGCTGCCGCACGCAGCGACCCGCTCCTCACGATTCGTGCACCGGCGCTCGGGCACGATGCACAGGATGAGCATTCCCCACGGGCCCGAGGGTCGCTTCAATCTGTGAGTATCGCGCAAGGTAGCGCGAGATCCGCAGGATATGAGGAGCGTCAATGAAGACAACACGGGTAGTTGCGGCCACATCGGTGGTCCTGATGGCGGCGATACTGGTCTCCTGCTCCACTGGGAGCGGAGACGGGTCGGGCGGCGGCTCCGATTCGAAGGTCATCGCGTACTTGCCAGGAACCCTGCCAAACACGGCTTACTCGGGCGCAGAGTGCGCCGCGAAAGAAGTGATCGAGGCCGCCGGCTATGAACTCAACACGCAAGCCCCCGCGAAGTGGGACGCCACGCTGCAGCGGCCGATGGTCGACGCGGCGATCGCGACGCATCCGGCGGGCATCATTGTCGTGCCGACCGACTCGACGGCGCTCCAACAGCCGCTGAAGAACGCCGCCGCAGATGGCATTCCGGTGATCGTGACCGACACGGGCGTCGACGACGACTCGTTTGCATCGTCCGTCGTGTCGACCGATAACGTCGGTGTCGGCGAAGCCGGCTTCGAGGCCCTCCGCGAGGCCCACCCTGACGGGGGGAAGCTCTGGATCATCAGCAACTCACCCGGCATCACCACGGGAGTGCAGCGCATGCAGGGGTTCAAGGAGGCCGCCGCCAAGTATCCCGAGTTTGAGCTGATTGAAGAGCAGTACGGCCAGGATGACAGCACGCGTTCCACTCAGCTGACGTCAGCGGTACTGCAGGCCGACCCAGATCTCGTCGGCATCTTCGCGATCTCCTGGCTTGAGGGTCTCGGCGCGAGCACAGCAGTGCAGCAGGCGGGCCTCGGCGACCAGGTGACGATCGTGTCGGTTGATGCTGACCCAGCGCAGATTGAGGTGCTTGAGGAGGGCAAGATTCAGGCTCTGGTGGCGCAGGACTTCGCCGGCATGGGGCGACAGTCGGCCGAGCAGGTGCTGAAGGCCATCCAGGGCGAGGAAACCACGCCACTGGTCGAAACCGGGGTGACGATCATCACCGCCGAATCGTTGAAGACCCCTGAAGGCAAGGCCGCCGTCTACGGGGCCAACTGCGAGTAACGCTGCAGGATCCAGCCACTCGGGCTGGTGCGCACCGCCGAGGCGGAACGGCGCACCAGCCCGAGTTCGCTGCGGGTATCGCGAGGACACACCGCGATGCCGCACCGCGGTCGATGCGAGGCAACAGCGTGCACTGACTCCTACGCCAACGCCGATCCGGGAGTTTGGCAGCGCACCGCAATTATGGGAACCTGAAGCATGGAACTGTCCATCAGCGATATTTTGGAGTTCGATTTCATTGCGGAGGCTGTTCCGACGGTCCTCTCGGGGAGCGAACATCTCAACCGCGAAGTGCGCTGGGTGCACTCCTTCGAGATTCCCGACATCACCCGCTTCCTCTCCGGAGGTGAGCTCCTGCTGACGGCGGGCCTCGGGCTCCCCGCCACCGACACGGCGCTGCGCCACTTCGTGCAAGACCTTGCGAAGAATGATGTGGCCGCGCTGATGATCGAATTCGCCGGCCGCCGCTTCGCCCGGGTACCACCCGCCCTCGTGCGCGAGGCAAAACGCTTGCGGTTCCCCATCATTGGGTTGGAGCGAGAGGTATCGTTTGCCCAGGTGTCGGCGCGTGTGCACCAGCTCATGCATCAGCAGCGGTTCGAACAGTACGAGTTCGAGCGTGAGCTCGAGTCAACGTTTTCGACGCTGCTGCTCGACAACGCCGATTCTTACGCCATCGTCGAGACGCTCGCCACACTGACGGGCAGCACCGTGGTGCTCGAAAACATGTCGCGACAGGTGCTCGCCTTCGGGTCAGTCGGGGCAGCCGAATTCGATCTGGAAGAGTGGAAACGGCATCCGCGCTCGCACCACGATGAGCACTCCCGGTGCGCGCGGCGTCCCGTCATCATTCAGGGACAGACCCTGGGCTGGTTGCATGCACTCTCACGCGACAGTCACGTCACGAAGCCGCTCATCGCCGCAGTCGAGCGCGGGGCCACCAGTGTCGCCCTGTCTATGGTGTCCGAACGCAGCGACACGGCCAAGGCCGACCAACGCAACACGGCGCTCATCACCCGCGTACTTCTGGGCGACATTACGGGCCCGGAATTCATCGACCGCGCGACCCGGTTCGGATATCAGCTCAACAAGGAGCGCGTGCAGATCATCTTGCTCAACCGACCGCACGCCTCCGACCCGAACCAGCCACTGATGCCGGAGCGGATCAACGGCCACACCTTGGTCGCTGAGATCGACAACATGACCTTTCTCGTCACGTCGAACCCGGAGAGCGTGCAGCGCCGATTTGCTTCCCGTTGGCGCCAGAGCCATATCACTGGGGGAAGCAGCAAGATTGCAAGCGCCGCGTCCATCCGCACCGCGATTACGCAGGCGAAGTCTGCAGCGGCAACCGCGCTTTCCTTACCTGAACCGAAGATCGTCAACTTCGACGAACTCGGCATTGAGCGCCTCCTCATTCCCCTCGCTGAGGGGCCGGATCTCGCAAACTTCGTCGAGGATGAGCTCGGTGGGATCCTCGACCACGACGCCGCGGCGAATGTGCCGCTGCTGCCGACATTGCGGGTCTACCTCAGCGCGAACGGCCGCAAGACCGAAGCGGCCACGCAGTTGTTCATCCACCGCAGAAGCCTGTACAACCGTCTCGACCGTATTACGGAGCTGGTGGGGGCGGACCTCGACAACGCGGCCAAACGACAGAGCCTCGAAATGGCGCTCAAGGGACTCGACATCCTCGAGGCATCAGCTTCGTCGAGCTCCCACCGGAACCAGCGGTGGGGCCGCGCCGAGCGCAGCCCCACGGCGTGACCGCCCCGAGTGGCGTTCCGCAACGGTCACTCCCCGGTCAGATCAGCGACCGCTCGAACGCCGCGCGAACAGTTTGAGCAGTCCGCCCTTCCCTGATCGCTTGCGTTGGTCGATCGCCACGGCGATGACGAGCACGATACCCACCACCACCTGCTGCCAGAAGGCTTGCACGCCGATGACCACGAATCCGTTCTGCAGTACTGCCGGGATGAAGAGTCCGATCACAGTTCCGAAGATGGCACCGATGCCGCCGAAGAGGCTGGTACCGCCGATCACCACACCGGCGATGACGTTGAGATTCGTCACCGTCTGACCGCTGAGCGTGGTGGTCTGGAAGTAGGCAAGGCTCAGCACGCCGGCGATCCCCGCGGTGAGACCGGAGAGCATGTAGACGAGAACAATGTGTCGATCCACCTTGATCCCGACTCGTCGACTGCCCTCGGGGTTCGAGCCGACCGCGAAGGTGTGCAGCCCGAACTTCGTCTGGTGCAGCAGGATGATGCCGATGACCACGAGCACCGCAGAGATCACCACCAGCACGGGAACCTGACCGAAGATCTTGCCGTACCCCACGGCTTCAGACAGCGACGCAGGCACGGCGCGAATGTCGACGCCGTTCGTAATCACCTGGGACAGCCCCAGCGCGACGCCCATCGTACCCAGGGTGGCGATCAGCGGGGGCACGTTGAGCCGGGTGATGATGAGCCCGTTGATGAGCCCCCACGCAGCACCAGCGAGCAACGCGACGGCAATTCCGATGAGTGCGGTACTCCACCCGTTGCCTCCGACCGCCGACATGACCTTGCTCGAGACCACGCTGCTGAAGACGAGCACCGAACCAATCGACAGATCGATGCCCGCGGTGATGATGACGAAGGTCATGCCGATGCCGAGAACCGCGAGAATCGCGGTGTTCATGAGGATCGCCCACGCGTTGCTCGCCGTGCCGAATGAGGCGGGGGCAAGCACAGTGAACAGGATGATCAGCGCGGTCAAGAAGATCAGCACCTGGAAGCCCTGAATCTGCGAAGTCCGCACGAGCCAGGAGCTGTTGCGGTGCTCTTCGGCCAAATTGGTCTGCTCTGCAACCGTCGTTGTCGCCATGGCGGTCACGCCTCCTGTACTTCGATTGCGCCGGTCATCGAACCGACCAGCTTCTCCATGTTCGCGTTCTCAGGCGTGTAGTTCGCGACGTCTCTGCCGCGTCGCATCACGACGATGCGGTCGCTCACCTCCATCACGTGGGGCATTGAATGGCTGATAAACACCACGGCGATTCCCGTGTCGCGCACACGTTTCACGAGGTCGAGCACGTTCTGGGTCTGCACCACCCCGAGCGCGGCCGTCGGCTCATCGAGAAAGATCACCTTCTGAGCCCACGTTGCCGCGCGGCACACCGCGATCGACTGCTTCTGGCCACCCGACATGCTGCCCACCGGCCCAGAGAAGTTTCGCACCGTCGCACCGAGCTCGATGAGCGCCTCACGCCCCTTGCGATTCATCTCTGCGGTGTTCATGAACCCGAACCACCCCAGGGCCCCCTTGCGCATGATCTCGCGCCCGAGAAAGATGTTGCGCACGGCCGAAAGATGCGGTGCCAGAGACAAGTCCTGGTACACCGTCTCCATGCCGAGCTTCTGGCTGTCGGTGGGCGACTGCAGTTTTACGGGCTTGCCTTCGAAATAGATGTCGCCGCTGTCAGGAGTGTCGCTGCCGGAGAGCATCCTCACGAGCGTGCTCTTCCCGGCGCCGTTGTCGCCGATCAGCGACACAATCTCACCAGGGCTGATCGCGAAGTCGGCTCCGTCGAGCGCGGTGACATGGCCGTATTTTTTTGCAAGGCCTTTGGCTTGCAGAACATAGGTCATCGGTGATCCTCGTTTGGTGTTCTTGGGGAGCGGCTCTCGATGCCCCGATGCGACGATGCAGCGAAAGGCCCCAGCGTATGGCGACAGCTCCGTCGCCCAGACCAACCCCTGAGCGGTGTGCCCCGTGGGATTGGCGATCAATGTACCCGCGGCAGCCGGCATGTGGACAGAGCAGCCTGTGCAGTGCTGTGCCTGTCGCATGCACAGGTTGCTCCTGCAGTTCGGCCTGTCGCAGGCACGAGACCACGCCACGCCGTGGCATTGATCGCAGCGTTGCGCACCACTTCGTTCATCGCTACGGTGGAGCAGAAGTCGGCGACGTGCGAAACGAACCGCATCAACCGGCTGACGTGCCCTCACCCTTGAGTTCGAGTGAGTGTGCATGCCTGTGGTGACACCGACAAGCAGCGAGTGCTTGTCCAACCTGTAATGATGCAAGGAGAACCATGTCGATGACGATGAACTCAGCGAAGTTCGGTCTGACCGCACTATTCGTGCGCCAGATCACGAGCGCCGCTAAGGACAATCGCAGCTGACAGCTCCCCGATCGGCGGTCTGCATTGCGCTGAGCCTGGGAGCCAGCACCCGCAGCAGTCGATCTCGTGCATCTCGCACTGATGCACGCTTCCGGCCTTGACCGGAAGATGCGACACGATCATTGACCAGTGATCGAGAAACCGATATCTGATCATCGGATTCAGTCGCACTCGTGGCACCACCGCGCTGGTGAGGCCTGGCCTCGGCGTACGTAGATTCTGCTGCGCTCCACGGCTCCGTCTGAGTGGTCCAGAAAGCGCTCCCCGAGCGCCTCGCAGACCCCAGACACCTCGGCGACCCGGTGACTCCCCCACCCGGCGGCTCGGGGACGAGTGGCTCCTCGCCACGGTCCCGCCGGGACACCGACGATTCGAAGTCCCGTCTCACCACCTCCGCCGACGCACCGTCGCACCCAGATCCTGCAGGTCGATGTCACCCCATCGACTCACCCATCCCGCGGCCCATCTGCGCACAGATCGCCCCGGACACCTCACATATTTCCCACGAAAGGCCCCCGATGCACACGTTGCACACCCACAACGCCAACGCCGTACTGTTGCCGCTCCTCGCCGACCTCGCACCCGACGCCGCAGAGCGCGAATTCCTGGAGCAGGGCGGCGTGAGCGTCGTGCTCGCCACCACGGGCGAGGAGTACGCCGCGCGCCGCGTCAGCGCAGAGCGCATTGCGTCTGAGCACTGGTGGGATGTTGCCGCGGCCACGGCCCACCTCCGGGAGATCGGCGGCCCCGGCACGCTCATCGGAGTCGATGCCGAGCCGACCGGCGTGCAGCGCCTGTCGCACCTGCTGCCCGCACTGCCGCCGCTCGTCGAAGCCCTGGAGCTCTCCGATCGCGAACTGCGGGAGCGCTACACGGCGTACGCCGAGGGCGCGCGTCGACTGGGCATCAACCTCTTCCTCGCGCCGGTGGTCGACGAGATCACCGGAACGAACGAGTGGCTGAACGGCCGCACGCTGTCGCACGACCAGGACACCGTCGAACGCATCGCCGGCGCGTACATCAACGCCTGCGCCGATGTTTCGGTTGCGGCCACGGTGAAGCACTACCCCGGGTACAGCCACCTTGACGCGCACCCGGTGCAGCACGACATCGAGCTGCACACGTCACTCGACGAGCTCGAGCGCCAGGAGATCCCTTTCTCCCGCCTGGTGCGTCGCAATGTGCCCGCGCTCATGCTCGGACCGGCTACCGTCGTCGCCCTGGACCCCTCAGAGCCTCCGGCCACCTCACCGCGCGTGATGTCGCGCGTGCGCCAGCACCTCGGGTTCCCCGGCATCATCATCACGGACGACCTCGATGCGGCCTCCACGATGCGCGGTCGGTCGATCGGTGACACCGCGGTCGCCAGCGTGCGCGCCGGCGCCGACTTGCTGCTGATCGCGGGCGGCGAGGAGATCCGTGAGGTGTCTGACGCGCTGCAGCACGAAGCCACACGCGATGGGGAGTTCGGCGTTCTGTTGAGCCGCACTGCCCACCGCGTTCGATCGTTCGCCGAACGGTGGGCGATCCGCCACTAAATATCCGCCCTCGACCCGCGACGCGAGCACTCAGGAACCTCGCTCCCACCATTCACACACTCCGCACCACAATGCTGTGCACTACGAGAGGAAATACCCATGACCGAGACCGCTGTGAGACCCACACCCGCCCCGAGCGGGCAGACGAGTGACACCGCGACCCAACCGCAACTGCGCGGCAAGATGGGCACGTTCTCACTGCTGATGACGGCTCTGGCGATCAATGCGCCGCTCGCGATTCTCGCGGGCTACGTGCCCGTCGTCATCAACGCCGGAAACGGGTTGGGGGCGCCCATCGTCTTCGGAATCCTCACCCTCGTGATCCTCACGTTCGCCGTCGGTCTGAACGCGATGTCGGTGCGCATGACGCGCCCCGGCGGCTTCTACTCCTACATTTCGCTGGGCTTGGGTCGCCTCCCCGGCCTGGCCGGCGGGTTCAGCTCGATCCTGCTCTATGTCATGCTCGGCTCGGGCACCTTTGCGCTCTTCGGTGTGATGACCGCGAACTTCGTCAACAACGTGCTCGGCATCGATTTCGGCAACTGGTTGATGTGGGCGATCATTGGCTGGGCCATCTGCCTCGTGCTGAGCCTCTTCAATGTTGAGCTCTCGTCGCGCATCCTGACCATTGTGATGTTCTGCGAGATTGCCATCGTCGTGATCTGGAACCTGCGCGTGCTGACCACCGGTGGCGCCGAAGGGTTTGCCGGAACCAACCCGTTCCCCCACCTCTTTGATGGCTCGTTCGGCCTCGCGCTGATGTTCTCCGCGCTCTCGATCATGGGCTTCGAATCGCTCCAGGTCTTCCGTGAGGAGACGAAGGATCACCAGAAGACCGTGCCCCGGGCGACCTACATCGAGATCGCACTCATCGGTGTGATGTACGCCGTCAGCGCCTACTCCTACATCGTCGGTTTCAGCCCCCTCGTCGCGCTCGCCGAGTCGGTCGACCCGACGGGCTCGGTGCTAACGTCGATCGCGGTCTACATCTCGCAGACCTTCTCGGACGTCGTCGCGGTCTTGCTCATCGGCAGCACCCTCGCCGCGAACCTCGCGATCCAGAACGTGTCGTCGCGCTACTTCTACTCGATGGCTCGCGACGGCGTGCTGCCCCGCGCGCTCGGACGCGTCAACGCGAAGCACGGCTCGCCCATGATCGCTGCGCTCGTGAGCTCGGTCGTCATCGTCATCGCCATGCTGCTGCCCCCGATGTTCGGCATGAACGACGTGGAGACGTACACCTTCCTCGGTGGTGTCGGCGCCTACTGCGTGGTCTTCATCTGGGCCGCGACGAGTATCGCGATCATCGCCTACTTCCGTCGCGTCAAAGACGGCAAGGTCACGATCTGGCAATCGACGATCGCTCCCGGGCTCGCCGGCATCGGGTTTCTCGTGATGTTCGTCATCGCGACGCTGAACCTCAGCGATCTGGTCGGTGGCGGTGCCGTCAGCACCATCATCACGGTCGCATCGCTCGCTGCCTTCGCCGGTGCCGGAGTCATCGTCGGGCTCCGCTTGCGCCGACGCGATCCCGTGCGCTTCGCGCGCGTCGGCGATCAGGGCTAGCCTCCCCGCTTCCCGGTCTGCTGCGTCGTGGCAGACCGGGAGTGCACCCCTGCGGTGCACCACCGCACCTGGTGCGGTTCCCGCTCGGTACCACCGTCCGAGCGGTCCCACGCAATGCACGCGCACACGCGCGAGAAACGGAATACATCATGGGTTTGCTCGAGAACCAGGTAGTCGCAATCACCGGCGGCGGCGGCGGGCAGGGCTACGCTCACGCACTCGCATCAGCACGCGAGGGGGCAGACGTCGTGCTGCTTGATCTCGCGCCCGCAGACAGCGATCTGTACGCTCGCGCGGTGGCCGCGGTGGAGTCCTTTGGCCGCACCGCCTACGTATTCCAGGCCGACGTCGCCTCGCAGGAGGCGCTCGACGCCGCGGCCGCGGCCGCGGTCGAAGCCGCCGGCAAGGTCGATGCGGTCATCGTCAACGCTGGCGTCACCATTCTGGGCCACTTCTGGGAGATGCCCGAGTCGGTGTGGGATACGACGATGCGTGTGAACCTGACCGGCGCGTGGAAGACCGCCAAGGCGTTCATGCCCCACTTCATCGAGCGCGAGGCTGGCTCGTTTGTCATGATCTCGTCGGTCGACGGCATCGACCCCGAGGAAGAGATCACCGCCTACGGTGTCAGCAAGGCCGGCGTGCTCGCCCTCATGAAGCAGGTCGCGTATGAGGCCGCCGCGTTCGGCGTGCGCTGCAACGCGATCTCCCCCGGATTCATCGATACTCCGATGAACAACACGCAGGAGATGTACGACCGCCTCGCGGGCGGCCCCGGGCTCGGCACGCGGGATCACCTCCTCGATTTCGGCCACCAGTTCACCGCGCTCAAGGGTGTCAGCCTGCTTGAGGGTGCCGACGTCGCAGACACGGCGATTTACCTGAACTCGGATCTCGCCCGCAACGTCACGGGCATCAACATCGTGGTCGACGCTGGCCACTCGTTGATGAACCGGCTGAACCCCAAGCCGGTGCGCTAAGCCGTCCCAGTGTGCGTGGTGGTGCGGGTGCGCTTCTTCGGACGCGCTTTCGCACCACCACCCCTCGAAAGGAACTCGCAATGAGCACAGAACTTCTCGCTTCGTGCTGGACAACGGCAGGGAACGTGCGCCCGGGCATGACCGGCCCGAATTCCCCGCACAGTTTTGAAGCGCGGGTGACGGCTGCGGCCACTGCCGGCTTCACCGGTTTCGGTATCGGTATCGATGACTTGCGTCATGCGCGCAACACCATCGGGTACCGCACGGCGCGGCGCATTCTTGAAGACAACGGGATGACGCGCCTCCAGATCGAGTTCGTCGATCACTGGTGGCGCCCCGAAGACGGAGAGGTCGCATCGACGATCGACGATCTGCTCGCCGCTGCAGAAGCACTCGGTGCGCACCACATCAAGATCGGCGCGGGATCGCGCTTGGACCAGCGCCCCGACCCCGATCAGCTGGTCGACCGGTTCCGCAGCTTCGCACAGCGCGCTGCCGATGCCGGTACCCGTATCGCGCTCGAACCGGCCGCGTTCTCGATGTTTCCACGCACGACTGACGCGGGCGCGTTCGTTGACACGGCTGACCACCCCGCCGGTGGCATCATCGTCGACATCTGGAGCGTGTTCCGCAGCGGCCAGCCATACTCGGAACTGGTCGAGCGCCTCACCCCGCAGCGCATCTTCGCCGTCGAGCTCAACGACGGGGCTCGCGAACCCGTCGGCACGCTCATCGGCGACACCTTCGACCACCGTCTGCAGTGCGGTGCCGGAGAGTTCGGTATCGAGAGCTTCATCGACGCGATGCGTGCGCTCGCCTATGACGGGCACTGGGGCATCGAGGTGATGTCGGATCACTTCCGCACGCTGTCCCTGGCGCAGGCCGTACGTGAATCGTTCGAGTCCGGGCGTCGCGTACTCCAACCCGCGCGCGTGTGACCCTCACACGGAGCCCCGAAATGACGCGTGCAGTGGAGGAGCGCCTTACGGCATACTCCCCCACCGCACGCGCGTCACTTCGTCAGCGACGCAAACGAGGTCGTACGGTGTCAGACTCGCTCGGCAGCCGGAGCCTCAACCATCTGCGCCTCAGCCTGAGCCGCACCGGTGGTGCGGGCGGGAGCGAAACGGATGAGCAGCGGCCCGGCGATCGCGACGAACAGCATGAGGATCGCGGGCATCATGAAGAGCCACTGGATTCCGACCGAGGTCGCCACCACCGACAGCAGTGCGGGGCCCACGAGGAATCCGAGGTGGCCCACACCGTTCACGATGCCAATGTTGCGACCGGCGTTCTTCGGGTCCATGCGACCCGCGGCAGAGATCGTGATCGGCTGGATGCAACCGAGGCCGAGACCCATGAGGCCGAACCCGACGTAGGCGACGCCCATGTTCGGAGCGAACGTCACCGTGAGCGCGCCCAGCGCACCGATCAGACCGCTGGCGACCAGCGTCTTACGGTCACCGAGTGCGGAGATGACGCGATCGCCGATCACGCGAGTCACGAACTGCGTACCCGAGAACACCGAGAGCGCGAGACCCGCGGTACCGGGGTTCACCTCAAGGACGCGACGGCCGAACTCCTGCGCCCAGTCGATTGGAGCGCTTTCGGAGAAGACGCCACTCAAGAAGAGTACCGAGAAGCCGAGCAGGGCCAGCACGAGCGTGAACCCGGCCATCGTCGCCGTGCGTGCCGCGTCACCGGTAGCTTCGGCGACCGGGCGATCCTCGACCACGATCAACTCGGACTTGTCGAGGATGAACCGACCCGCGATGAGCCCGATGATGGCGAGC
Source organism: Leucobacter musarum subsp. musarum (assembly GCF_001273845.1). GTDB lineage: Bacteria > Actinomycetota > Actinomycetes > Actinomycetales > Microbacteriaceae > Leucobacter > Leucobacter musarum. Next base: position 8,325 of record NZ_JHBW01000064.1, on the reverse strand, counting down.
GGGATACCGATGCACATGAAGGCCACGGCGGGGGTGTCGGTGAACCGCTGCGCGAAGAAGCTTCCGATGAAGCCCGTGACGAAGCCGCCGAGCGGGTAGAGCGCATTGAAACCGGCCAGCAGCGCACGACCGTAGTGGCGTTCCAGATGAACACCCTGCGTGTTGATGGTGGTGTTGAACGTGCCTCGGAAGAGACCGATCAGCACGCCTGCCACCATTGCCGTCACGAGACCGGGCAGGAACGCGAGCGGCAGGTATGACAGCGGGTAGAGCACCAACAGCGGGGTCGCCACGCGACGCGGCCCGTATCGGTCAACAAGGGGGCCAATAATCACGCAGCCCAGCGCAGTTCCGGCGCCGATCGAGGCTGCCAGTGCACCAAAGCTGGCATCACCCGAAGCGCCTTCCCAGCCCATGTGTTCGCGCAGCGCGGAGGTGCCGGTCGACCACATGATGATGGCCGATCCCAGCTGGAAAAAGCAGAAAAATGTAGCGATTCGGGCAGCGCGCAGGCGCGCTGGAGTGAGTCGCGATATTGCGGAAGTGTTCGACGTCATTGGCTCTCCAAGTGTTTCTTCGTTGAAAGGCCGCGTTGTTCCGCACCACCACCGCCGCTGTGCAGGTGACAATGGAACTACGCAGCGGTGTTGACGCGTCCGCGATCGCAGCGTTACGAGATAGAGCGGATCACGTCAGAGGTACACGAGCTGTCGGTGTTCTGGGACTTCTGAGCTATGAACCACATCGCTTTCATGAGCCGGTGCGCCACTCGCCAAAGATTGCGACATCGTTCGCGGAGACAGTGTCAAGGTGAGCTCTGGCCGCGCGCGAGCGCGCCAGAAACCCGTACATTCCACGCTACTGAAGGCTCGCTCAGCTGTCCCGTCTCGCTCAGAGCAGGTTTTTGACACATCCTGCCCACTCCGTGCACCTGAGTTATGCGCATGTACCGAAGCTCCGCCCGCACAACGCCGCAGGGGCCGGACATCAGTGATGCCCGGCCCCATTGCACTGCCGAAGCAGTGTCAGTGATTCTCGGCTAGATGCTCGCGACGTCAACCCACGCGCGGCGATCGCTGGAGACCTGGCAGGCCTCAACGAGCTGCGCGATGCGGAAGCCCGCCTCGAAATCGGGCCACATGGACTCGCCCGTCGTCACGGAACGAATGACCTCGCTCGCCTCGATCACTTTCGTCTCGTTGTATCCGAGGCCCGTGTTCGGCAGGTTCAGGAACGCAGCGAAGTTTTCGTTCTCGGTGCCCACGTCGATGGCCTTGAAACCACGGCGTCCCTGGGGGTCGTCGTTCGAGTAGACGCGAATCCGGTTGATCTCATCGTAGTTGTAGACGAGGCTGCCGCGGGTGCCGTAGATCTCGTACTTCTGCTCGAACTTGCGCCCGGTCGCGGTGCGGCTGAAATCGATCAGCCCCATCGCGCCGTTCGAGAACGTGCACACGAGGTTGACGGCGTCCGCGTTGGTCACGTCGGCCATCGGCTCATCGCCGGTCAGCTCGGTGTTCGCACCGTATGCGCCGGCGCCTTCGACGATCGGCCGCTGGGGCGTGATGATCCGTGAGTCGGCGACGAGGTACTCGATGCTCCCGACGAGTCCGTCGAGGATCGCGAAGACGTGCGAACCCGTGTCACCGGTGATGCCGGTGGGGGCGAGGTTGCCGTCGGCACGCCAGATGAACGGCGCGTTCGGATCTCCGAAGGAGTCAATGTGCTGAGACGCTTTCACCATGGTGATCTCGCCGATCTCACCCGACTCGATGATGTCGCGAGCGACGTCGTGTGCGGGGTTGCGCATGAACGAGTACCCCACGCGCGTGACGACACCGGCCTCCTTCGCGAGCTCGGCGAGCTCGCGAGCCTCTGCGGCGGAGTCGCTCAGCGGCTTCTCGCAGTAGACGTGCTTGCCGGCCAGGATCGCAGCCTTGGCAATCTCGTAGTGCAGCGAGTCGGGCAGGCAGATGTCAATCAGGTCGACGTCCGGATCATCGATCACCTCGCGCCAGTCTGCCGTGGTGCGGGCCGTCGGGAACTTGGCGGCCTGCGCGGCGAGCGCGTTGGGCTCGGCGTCAACGAGCCATGCCACCTCGACGGTGCCGCGCTTCTTGCCGTAGTAGGCCTCGATGTTCTGGTAGGCGTTGGAGTGCACTCGCCCCATCCACCCGCATGCACCGAGCACACCTACGCGAACGGGGGTCTCCTGCTGGTCAGTCATGTTGCTCCTTCGGTTCGGTGGATTACTGGCGACGCACGATGGGAAGCACGCCGGTGGCCTGGCGCTCATCGTGGTGGTCGCCTGCGGTGTTCCCAATCCGGCGGTAGGCCGCAGGGTTGCTGCGACGCAGTCGCAGCGCCACAACGACGCCGGCGGCAAGGATCAGCAGCAGGAGCAGTTGCTCAAGCGAGGCCACGAGTACAGGCGCTTCGATCGACATCGGGTAGTAGATCGACGAGAGCACGAGCAAGAACCCCATACCCAACACTGCGAGCACCGGGGCGATGATCGTGTTCCACACCGACTCGGAATGCCGCACGATGCGGAAGTAGCGCAGCACGGCGACTGAGGTCAGCACGAACATCACAATGAGGCTGAACGTACCGAAGCCAAACATCGAGGCGTACATGGTGACCGGGTTCATGCCGCCGAGGATGAAGGGCAGCACGAAGATGACGGCGAGCACAGTACCGGTGATCGATGCCTTCGACGGCGAACCGAATCGCGGGTTCGCGGTTCCGAGGTAGCGGGGGAGGTTGCCGTCGCGACCGAGCATGAAGAGGTACCGCGAGAACGCATTGTGCGTCGAGAGACCGCCGGCGAAGACGCTGGTGACCACCAGCAGTGTCATGATCTGGGTGAACGTCTGCCCGAAGTAGTGCAGGAAGCCGTGGTTGAAGAGCACCGTCGGGTCGTCTGCGCCGACCGCAGCCACATTGTCGGGTCCCCAGAAGGTCACGAGGCACCATGCAGAGAGCGAGTAGAAGAGGCCCAGGCCGATGATGGCGATGTACATGGCGCGCGGGATGGTCTTGCGCGGGTTCTTGACCTCATCGCGGTAGATGACGGTGGTCTCGAAGCCGATGTAGCACGCGATCGCAAACAGTGTTGCAACGCCCAGGTCGCCCGACAGCACGTATTCAGGCTGGAACGACTGGAACTGGTACCCCTCAGGGCCACCCGTGAACATGACCGGGATGTTGAAGAGCATCACGAGACCGACTTCGACGGCCATGAGGCCGGCGAGCACCTTGCCCGAGACCTCAACGTTGAAGTAGCCGAGGCATGCGATGATCATCCACTCCGCGAGGCTGAAGAGCCACCACGGAATTCCGGTGATCCCGAACAGCGCGAATGCGTTCGCGGTCGAGACGCCAAAGAAGGCGTAGCTGCCCACCACGAACACAAAGTAGGTGAAGGTGGTGAGGTACCCGGCGCCGAGACCGAGCGGCCGCCCGAGGCCTGCGGTGATGTAGGTGTTGAACGCGCCCGCCTTCGGCAGGTTGCGTGTCATGGTGGTGAAGCCCACCGCGAACAGCAAGAAGATCAGCCCGACGAACAGATAGATCGTGGGCGTACCGATACCGTTTCCGCGCGTGATGCCGAGGGGCAGCACACCGATCACATTTCCCAGAGGGCCAGCCATGGCGAGCACCGTCAGCGCGAGCTGTAGGGTGCCCATCTTGCCGCGGAGTTCACCCTGCGGGGCCGAAGTCTGAGAGGTGGCGTTCGCGCTCATCGTGCGCCTCCCCTGTTCCGAGCGTTCGCGCAGGTGGCGAACGCGCTGGGGTTAATCCTCGAATTCATGAGGGTTCCTTCCGCTCTGAAGTGCGCAACTCACCGATCAGCGCTGCCGCACGGCAGCGCGAGTCGGGCTATCCGTTGTGACAGTTATGGAGTGCTCTCCGGAGTGCGCATGACTCATCATTGCTACTTGGCCCTCGGCAGCGGGGGCGTATTCGGTGTGATTTCTGGATTGAACTCCGAACCCGAGCGGTTCAATGCTGCGGGATGTGGGGTGGACGCCGCCGTCCACATTCGATCGCAGAAATCAGCATAAGAACGGTTGTGGCACGATGGCATGCACACGTCATGCAACTCTGAGCACTTTTCTTCCCAGAATGTGTTTGAGAGCTCGCACTCACCTGAGAAATTATGGTATTGGGGCGCGTACCGAATACATGAGCGTCGGTTACGGGATTGCAAGGAATCAGCGAACAGGTCGCCGGTTCGAACGACGGAGGTCGCTTGAACACGGTCCGTCGCGGAGTATCGAGGGACGATGATGTACACGAAACGTGAAGTGCGACGCTGGGCGATCAGCCTGGGTGGGTTCTTCGGTTTGACCGGCTTCATGTTCAGCTCGTGGCTGGGACGACTTCCGGCGATTCGCGACCACCTCGAAGCGTCCACCTCGCAGATGAGTCTCTTGGTGCTCTGCCCTGCGGTCGGTTCGGTGATCGGGTTTACGATCGCCGCGCGCGTGATCGATCGGATTTCGATTCGACGATCACTCTGGCTCTGGATCATGATCCAAGCCGTCGGGATCATTGCCGCCACCTCACTGCTGTGGCTCGGCGGCCCCAGCGTCATCGCCGCAGGTCTCGTGATGGTGTGCTACGGGATGTGCTTCAGCATGCATGACGTCGCGATCAACGTCAATGGCAACGATGCGGAGCGCGCCTCCGGTAAGCCACTGCTCCCGGTCTTGCACGCCGCATTCAGTTTCGGCGGCTTGCTCGCGCTCGTCACCTGCTCCATTGCGGAGCGGTTCGCTGTTGCGTTCCCCGTGCATCTCGGTGTTGTCGGGGTGCTGGTCATTGCGCTCAGCGCCGTCGCGATCCGCCAGATTCCCCAGGAGACGCGCGAGACGCACCCCGATGCATCGACCCCGGACCCCTCAGCTGACACCGCACGGCCGCAGGCAGTCTACCGCCCGTGGAAATCGCGTCGCGTGCTCCTGCTCGGCCTGCTCGCCGCCAGCATCGCCCTTGCGGAAGGCAACGCGAACGACTGGTTGTCCCTCTCGCTGGTCGATGAGCACGGCTTCAGTCGGGGAAGCGCGGCACTCACGCTGAGCACCTATTTCGCCGCGATGACGCTCAGTCGACTGACCGGCACGTATCTGCTCTACCGGTTCGGGCGAGTACCGATGCTGCGAGTGACGTCCTTCTGCTGCGCAATCGGCGTGTTCACCGTGATGATCTCGGATATCCCGGCGGTCACCATCATCGGTGTCATCGCTTGGGGAATCGGCTCATCGCTCGGCTACCCCGTTGCACTCTCGGCGGCTGGTGACAATCGCGCGACGGCCACGCGAGATGTGGCAACGGTAGCCGCGATTGCCTACACGACCATGCTGCTTGGCCCGGTGCTGGTCGGCTTCCTCGGCGAGCACGTCGGCCTGCGCTGGGCGTTCGTACCGTTGCTCACCATCGTGCTGCTCGGCACCCTGGCGATCGGCGCCGCGCGGCCACCGAAGCCGGTCAACGCACCGTAATCGCGGGGTCGTCAGTCGACGTGCGAGCTCGGGAGCTGCGCACGCGCGTCGCGCTGCGCGCAATGCTGTCGCGCAGAGTCGCGTCTGCTCGAGCTGCGGCGGCGACCCCGCGTGCAATGTGGGAGAGTTGCTCGCCGCCTGGAGCCCAGAGCAAATCGACCCCCGCCCGAATTGCTGCGGTCGCGGTGTCACTGATGTCTCCGTGCTGCCGCATCGACGCACTCGCCAACTCGTCACTGAGAATCAGACCGTCGAAGTTGAGGTCGTCTCTCAGCAACGAAACCGTGCGCCGTGAGGTGGACGCCGGGTGTGTCGGATCGAGCTCCTCGATAACATCTGACCCCAGCACGATGGCGTGCACACCGGCGTTAATCGCGGTGAGAAAGGGTCGCAGCCGTTCCGGCTTCCACTCTCCGGACGCACTCAGCTCATCGACGCTCGGAGCGGCTCCGCCGACGCCGGCACACGTTGACCCGGGGAAATACTTCACCGCGGCGTGCACCCCAGCGCACTGTGTGCCGCGAATGTACGAAGCAGCGATCGGCCCCATCTCGTTGAGCCCGACGTCCAGACGGCGACTGAATCGGTGGGGGTGGTGTCCTCGCGACACCTCAATCACCGGACCGAGAAACAGATTGATTCCGAGAAGCGTGGCCGACAGCGCCACTCCTGCACTGTTCGCTTCGAACCCCTGGTTCGCCTCTGCTCGGGCGTACGGGGGCACCAGCTGATGCAGACGCTGAATGCCCCATGGTTCGTGCTCAACGGCGAAGCCGAGCCCGTTGGGGGATGCACTGCGTAGCTCGCCAGTGACGTGCCGGAAAAGCTCCGCGGTTTCAAACCGCAGGCGGTCCTCCGTCATGGATCCGTCACGGCGTTCGGCGGGTGAGATCCCCATCACCATCATCTCGGTGCCAGCCTCGCTCGCGTGCAGCATCCATCGCTGCACACTCAGGGTGTCAATCGTGGGCATGAGCATGGCCATCACGTCGCGCATGAGGCTCATGCGCGTTCCTCACCGTCGAGCATCGGCGGAACGGGGTTCGCGAGCCGCAATGGCTCCCTCTGCGGGAACATACTGGTTCATCTCCACTCAGCCCTCGACTCCGAGCGCAGCACATCATCGTCACCTCAGAATATGAACCGTTCTCACTCCCGAGACAGACACAGCTGATGCATCCCCGGCTAGTTTTGTTCCCAGAGTGTGTCCCATGTGGTACTCCAGCGTCAGAGAACATGGAGTCAGGAGCGTGAAGAAGCGCTCCATGCGGCGTGCCATGAGCAATGTTCATGCGCACTCGCTCACACGTCAAGCATGAAGGACAGACTTATATGTCACGCATTCCCCACGTCATCGGCGGCGAGAAGATCGACGCCGCAGAGCGCACGCAGCCGGTGTACAACCCGGCGACCGGCGAGGCCCAGCACGAGCTGAGCATCGCGTCGGTCGAGACCGTCGAGCAGGCGATCGCCGCGGCGAAGGCGGCGCTGCCGAAGTGGCGGAAGACGAGCCTCACCAAGCGTGCCGACGTGTTCTTCAACCTGCGCCAGCTGCTGAAGCAGCGCACCCCCGAACTCGCCGCCATCGTCACCAGCGAGCACGGCAAGGTGCTGTCTGACGCCGCAGGCGAGATCGCTCGCGGTCTCGAGAACGTCGAGTTCGCGTCGGGTCTGCTGCACCTCCTGAAGGGTGAGCGCGATGAGCAGGTCTCCACCGGCGTCGACGTGCACTCGATCAAGCAGCCGGTCGGCGTCGTCGCCGCCATCACCCCGTTCAACTTCCCGGTCATGGTGCCGCTGTGGATGATCGCGAGCGCAATCGCCTGCGGCAACACCGTCGTGCTGAAGCCCTCTGAGCGCGACCCCTCCGCATCGGTGTTCATCGCCGACCTCTTCCGTGAGGCCGGCCTGCCCGACGGCGTGCTCAACGTCGTGCACGGCGACAAGGTCGCCGTCGACACGCTGCTCGACAGCCCCGACGTCAAGGCCGTCTCGTTCGTCGGCTCGACCCCGATCGCCCGCTCGATCTACCAGCGCGCAGCCGCCAATGGCAAGCGCGTCCAGGCGCTCGGTGGCGCGAAGAACCACATGCTGGTGCTGCCCGACGCCGATATCAACGTCACCGCCGACGCCGCCATCTCGGCCGCGTACGGCTCGGCCGGCGAGCGCTGCATGGCCGTCTCAGTCGTCGTCGCCGTGGGCGATGTCGCGGATCGCCTGATCCCCGAGCTCACCAGCCGCATCGCGGGCCTCAAGATCGGTGACGGCACCGATCCGGCTTCCGAGATGGGCCCGCTCATCACTCGCGAGGCCAAGGAGCGCGTCGAGGGCTACGTCGCCGGCGCCGAGGCCGAGGGTGCGACAGTTGTCGTCGACGGCCGCGAGGCGAAGTTCGAAGGCAACGGCTTCTTCACGGGCGTCTCGCTGATCGACCACGTCAAGACCGACAGCAAGGTGTACCTCGAGGAGATCTTCGGGCCGGTGCTCGCGATCGTGCGCGTCAACACCTACGAAGAGGGCGTCGAGCTCATCAACTCGCACCAGTTCGGCAACGGCACCGCGATCTTCACCCGCGACGGCGGCGCAGCGCGTCAGTTCGAGTTCGAGGTCGAGGCCGGCATGGTCGGCATCAACGTGCCGATCCCCGTGCCGGTAGGCGCATTCTCGTTCGGCGGCTGGAAGGATTCGCTCTTCGGCGACTCGCACATCTACGGCCCCGAGTCGATCAACTTCTACACCCGCTCGAAGGTCGTCACCACGCGCTGGCCGAACGCTGACCAGTCGAAGATCGACCTCGGCTTCCCGAGCAACCACTAAG
>NZ_JHBW01000063.1 GCF_001273845.1 Leucobacter musarum subsp. musarum | reverse complement strand
GCTTCCCGAGCAACCACTAAGCGTTGAAACGAATGGCGGTGTCCGGGGGGCGAACCCCCAGACACCGCCATTCGTCGTTCTGCGGCCCTCCGCCGCGTAGGTACTACTCCGCGACAGTTCCGGTTGCCTCGGCAATCACCGCGGCAGCCACTGCGTGCGCCACACGGGGATCAAGCGGGCTCGGGACGATCTGACCAACTGAGAGATCATCGCCCACGATGTCGGCGATCGCCCGCGCGGCCGCGATTTTCATGGCCAGGGTGATGCGCCTCGCCCGCGCGTCGAGTGCCCCGCGGAAGATGCCGGGGAACGCGAGCACGTTGTTGATCTGGTTCGGGAAGTCGCTGCGCCCAGTGGCGACGATGGTGGCGTACCGGGCTGCGACGTCCGGCATCACCTCAGGATCGGGATTCGACAGTGCAAAGATGATCGCGTCGCTCGCCATCGTCGCGAGGTAGTCCTCCGGTACCGTTCCGCCAGACACACCGATGAAGACATCGGCATCCACCAGGACCTCCCGCAAGCCGCCGGTGACGTCACGCGGGTTCGTGCGACCGGCGAGGTCAGCCTTGAACGGATTCGCACCCCCCGGCGCCGCGCTCAGCACACCACGCGAATCAAGCACGATGATGTCTGAGATACCTACCGCGAGCAGAATCTCGCTCACGGCGATCCCGGCTGCGCCGGCACCCGAGACCACGACGCGCAGCTGCGCCAGGTCTTTCTCCACCAAGCGCACCGCGTTGAAGAGCGCCGCGAGCACCACCACGGCCGTGCCGTGCTGATCGTCATGCATGACGGGAATGTCCAGGGCTTCGATGAGACGGCGTTCGATATCGAAACAGCGAGGCGCCGCGATGTCTTCGAGGTTGATCGCGCCGAACGACGGCGCGATGCGCGTGATCGTTTCCACGATCTCATCGGAGTCGGTCGTGTCGAGCACGATCGGGATCGAGTTGAGGTCGCCAAAGGTCTTGAAGAGTGCCGACTTCCCCTCCATGACGGGCATCGATGCCTTCGGGCCAATGTCGCCCAGACCGAGCACCGCCGTGCCGTCCGAAATGACCGCGACGAGGCGTGACGCCCAGGTGTGCGTGTCTGCCACCGTCACGTCGCTGGCAATGGCACGGCATACCTGGGCCACTCCCGGCGTGTAGGCGATCGACAGATCGCGCTGGCTCGCAATGGGGCGCGTCAATTCGACGGTCAGCTTGCCGAGCTCGTGCCCAGCGAAAATGTCTTCCTCCGAGAACTGGGGGGCGGGTGTGCCCGTCACCGCGGAGGCAGGAGATGCGTGATTCATCAGTGCGTTCTGTTTCTGTGTGAGGCGGCAGGAGCCGTACGGGCAGAGCGCAGCCCTGCCGCGTCGGCGCCTGTGCCGCGGGGTCGAAGATGCGGATACGGGACCCAGCCGTTCGGGTTGAGCTCGTATTCGACAGGTTCGCGCATGGTATGCACGGAGCCAGTGGAGCGGGAACGAATGATGTCTTTCCCGGATCGGTTCTGAATGACGGCATCGATCTCCATTGATCGCGCGTCAATACGGGTGACTCGAGCCTCCAAGATGTGAGCGTCGGTCGAATCGAAATCTCTGAGGAAGTTGAAGCGTGATTCCAGCGCACCAAACGTGCGGTTGGCGGGCGCGGCAGAGCGAGCTGCGAGCGCGCTGACACCATCCAGCATGGCGATCGGGAGAACGTTGCTCGTCAGCACGGGAGCGCGAGAGTCGTCGCGCAGAGGCGCCACCTCAATGACCACGACCCCTGCCTCCAGCTCACGCAGGGTGTACGCCTGGGAGCGCGGCAAATACATCAGCTGCGCATCTGCATCGACGATTCGCCTCACGATATCGAGGCCAGATACCCGCGCATTTCTCAACGTCATGTTCTCTCTCCTGTGGTCTCTGAGCCGCGCGGATAGCGCTGAGGCTGCAGAGGTGAAGACACGTCTCCACTCCTCTGCAGCCTCAGGCGCACTGCGACGGGATACCCGCTACTAGTAGATCGCGCGGTACAGCGCCTCAATTTCGGACGCGTCGGGCACCTTCGGGTTGTTGAGGTGCGACCCCGACCCGATCGCCTGCTGCGCCATCTCGGGGATTGCGGCTTCCCACGCTTCTGCAGAGACACCGAAGCGCTCCGGCGTCGGAACTTCGAGCTCTGCCTTCAGCGCCTGGAGTTCACGCACCAGCGCCTCGGCCGCCGCGGTGTCAGAGTCATCGGCACTCGCCACGCCGAGCGCACGAGCGCACGCGGCGTACCGGTCGTCAGCGACACCGAGTGAGAAACGCGTCACCTCGGCGAACAACATGGCATTCGCCATGCCGTGCGCGACGTGGAAGTGCGCTCCGATCGGACGGCTCATTGCGTGGACGAGCGCGACACTCGAGTTCGAGAACGCGATGCCCGCGTATGTCGCGGCCTGCATCATGGCGGCGCGGGCCTCCACGTTGCCACCCTCGAAGTAGGCCGTGCGCAGATTCTGACCGATGGCCTGAATCGCGCCGAGTGCCAGCGCATCAGAGAACCCGTTCGCCTTCTTGCTGACATAGGCCTCGACGGCGTGCGTCAACGCGTCGATACCGGTGTCCGCAGTCAGACGCGCCGGCATGGTCAGCGTCAGTTCGTAGTCGACGATCGCGGCGACGGGCAGGTACGACGGCCCACCGCAGAGCATCTTCTCGCCGGTCTCACTGTCGCTGATGACCGTGAACTGCGTCGCCTCCGAGCCGGTGCCGGCCGTAGTCGGGATCGCCACGATCGGCAGTGCCTCGCCCGCATACGACACGGGAGCCTTAAGGTCGCGCATCGATCCACCGATGACCGCGAGGACGGCAAGCGCCTTCGCCGTATCGATGGGGCTTCCGCCACCCAGGCCGATCACGATGTCAGCCTGGTGGGCTCGGATCATCTCAAGGCCGAGATCGAGCGACGCGCTGGTCGGATCCGGAACCGTACCGCTGAAAATCACCGCGTTCAGCCCCTGCGTGCTGAGGTCATCGACGACGTTCTGCGCGACTCCGGTGCTCGCGAGGAAGGCGTCGGTCACCACCACCGGGCGCGATGCGTTCAGCGACTTCACGACTTCCCCGACGCTCTTGATCGCGCCGCCACCGACGCGCATCTTCGGCGGTACCGCGAGCGTGCGGACGACGTTCGCGGACGACTCCTGGCTCACTGCTGATCACCCGACTGGCGCGCAGCCCAGGTGATGCCCTGGCGCATGAGGCGCTCAACCGAGGGAACCGTCAGGTCTTCGAGGTAGTGGCCGAGGGCGCTGTAAAACACGCGACCTTCGCCCCAGGTCTTGACCCAGGCCTGCGGCATGACCTGGCCATCGAGCCACGGCATGTGCTCGCCGTCGAACGTGGTCTCCAGCAGCACATGGTTCCGCGGATCGACGTTCATGTAGTACTGCTCGCTCGCAGCCTGGAAATCGGTGACACCCTGCGACACCTCGTGGGTACCGTCGGTCACGCGGACCGGGTACGGGTGACGGACGCCCTCGCCCGCGGGGTGATAGAAGACGTCTGCGCCGAGCATCATGTGGTACATGACGCTGCCACGGAAGGCTGCGCCGCCTCCGTGCCAAGATACGAAGCCGGTGCCCTGCTCGATCGCTCCGAGCAGGTGCTGCTCCTGCGACGGGGTCAACGTCTCGCTCAGCAGTGCGTTGTTCCAGTTGTTGACGATGAGGTCAAAGCCGGTGAGGTCCTGATCCAGTGCGAAGATGTCGTTGCTCTCAACGACCTCGAACCCGAGCTCCTCGAGCAGGTTCCGAGCCCATTCCGCAACCCCGTACGGGTTGTGCCCCGGCCAACCACCGTACAAGTACAACGCGCGTTTCGACATTTCTGGTCCTCTCTACCGGTGTGGTGCGGGGTGGCGCCTCTGCCCGGCGCCACCCCGTTGTAATGCGACTTAGAAGCCGCGGTTCTTGACGTAGGTGTCGCGCTTCTCGCCCAGGTACGCGGGAACCGTGATGTCCCACCAGCCGGTCTCGTGCAGCTTCGTCCAGGGCAGAGCGTTGGCGCTCATGACCTCGACCACGTACGGGCCCTCAGACGCGATACCGCGCTCAACAGCAGCAAACACGTCCTCGGGCTGCTCGACTCGCTCGCCGGCAACACCCATCGAGTTCGCGAACTCGACCGTGTTCAGGAAGTAGGGCTCGCCGCTGGCGTGCTTCCACTTCGTGATCAGGGTGCGATCCTCGCCGAACAGGTTGATCTGCAGATCCTTGATCGCTTCCCAGCCGCCGTTGTTCATGACGACAACCACGAGCGGCACACCGAGCATGGCGGCAACCGCGAGCTCCGTACCGGTCTGGAGCAGGCTGCCATCGCCGATGTAGGCGACAACCTGCTGCTCGGGAGCGGCGATCTGCGCGCCAATCGCTGCGGGGAGACCGAAGCCGATGCCCGACATGCCACCCGCGACGATGTTCGTCTTGGGCTCGTAGATCGGGAACTCGTTGAACGCGCCATTAGCGGGGTTGCTCGAGTCGGTGACCCAGATCGCGTTGTCGGGGAGAGCGCGGCGGATGTCGACCATGGCACGAGAGTTCGTCACCGGGGTGACGTCGGCCTCACGGGCGGGGCGGAGGTACTCTTCCCACTCCTGCTTCAGGAACTGCAGCTCAGCGAAGTACTCGGTGTCGTGGTAATCGCCCTCTGCCTCTCCGAGCTCTTCGAGAAGCACTGCGAGCGTCGACTTGGCATCGCCCACGATTCCGACGTTTGCCGGATAGTTGCGGCCGATCTCGAACGCATCGATGTCGATGTGCACGAGCTTCGTCTCCGGGAAGTTGAAGGTCACGCCCTTCCGGTACGACGAGGTGATGCGGTCGCTGAAGCGCGAGCCGACAGCGATGATCACGTCCGCCTGCTTGGTGACCGCGTTGCCCGGGATCGAGCCGAGGTCGCCACAGGGCCACGCGTACAGATCGTGACGGGCCGAAACCGCGCCCTTCCCCATGAATGAGTGGGTAACCGGTGCGCCCAGGCGCTCGGCAAGTGCCACAACTTCCTCGCTGGCCTCGGCGGCAATGACGCCGCCGCCCGCGAGGATCACGGGGCGCTTCGCGGTGCGGAGCAGCTCAGCGGCCTCGCGGATCGCGACGCGGCTGCCCTCGGGGCGAGGCATCTCAACGGGCGCACCGACGAGGGGCTCGTAGACGCCCGAATCGGCCTGCAGGTCCTGCGGCACGTCGATGAGCACCGGGCCACGACGGCCTTCGCGCATGGCATTGAACGCCTGTGCCATCACGCGGGGAATCTGGCCCAGGTTGGTCGGGCGCCACCAGCGCTTCACGGCCTTCTCAATCATGGTGCCCCAGGCATTGCCATTGGGACGGTCGATCTCCTGCAGCACGCCACGGTTTTCCATGTACGTGTGCACGGATCCGGTCAGCACGATCATCGGCTGCGAGTCCGAGAACGCGGTGACGATGCCGGTGACGGTGTTCGTCGCGCCCGGACCGATCGAGGTGCAGACCGCGGCGATCTTGCCTGAGGCACGGTAGTACCCATCAGCCATGTGCGCAGCGCCCTGCTCGTGCATGGCCTGCACCACGGTGATCTCGTCCTCGCGATCAACGAAGGCATCGAGCAGCGCGGTGTTGCCGTGGCCGGGCACCGCGAAGACGATCTCCACACCCTGACGGATGAGGCTATCGACGATCATCTGACCGCCGGTGAGTTCCTGATTCGACATGTCTGTCTCCTTTGAGTAGTGGTTCGTTACCGAGCGTCAGCAGCTCGGATGGTGTCGACGACCCGAAGCGCATTCGCGGTGATCGTCAGTACGGGGTTCGATGCGGTCGATGACGGGAAGACCGAGCTGTCGACGGCCCAGAGGTTCTGCAGGTCGTGCGACTTGCAGTCGCGATCGACCACAGAGTTCTCAGGGTTGTCTCCGGCTACCAGCGTGCCGCACATGTGCGAGTTGGTGGCGATACCCATCACCTTGGTGAAGATGAACGGGTACCCCGCCTTGCGCACCACGCGCGCGACGTTCTTGACCAGCTGGCGGTGCGCACCGAAGTTGTTGCGCTTCCAGTGGACGAAGATCTTGCCGTCGCGCACCTCTGCACGGTTCTCCGGGTCAGCAACGTCTTCCGAGATCAGGCAGAAGTCGATACTGCGGTCGGTGACCATCTTCAGCACGAAGCGCGGCAAGAAGGGGAAGAACCCCTTCAGGGTGTCGGCGCTCAGCTTGCCCAGCATCTGCATGTTGCCGAGCGGGGGGCGGTCCCCATCGCGCAGGTACCAGTCATTGACGCCGATGGTCTTCTGCCACGAGGTCGGGTTCTTGCGGAACGGGTTGATGCCCACGAGGAAAGTGGTGTTGTGCACCATGTAGTTGCGGCCCACCAGACCCGACGAGTTCGCGATGCCCGATTCGAGCAGCAGTGCGGCAGAGCTCACCGCTCCCGCGCCGAGCACGAACCGGTCGGCGACGATCGTCACGGGCTTGCCGTCGAGCTCGGCCTCAGCGGCGACCAGGCGCTTCCCGTCTTCCGAGTGCAGCAGGCGCGTGATGCGCAGACCGGACACGAGCTGAATCTGCTGATCCTGCTCGAGTGCCGGCAGCAGCAGGCTGTTCCAGGCATCCGACTTGCGATCCGCGAAGCTCGGGGTCCCGTCAGATCCTGCCTCCTCCAACCGCTCAGCATCGTTTGCGAAGTGGATGCCGTTGGCCGAGTGGTACGGGTGCAGACCCTGGCGCTTCAGCGAGTCCGAGAAGCGTTCGATCTCGGGCTCGTGCTCAATGCGAGGCAGCGGGAAGGGCTCACTGTGGTGCGGTTCCGTCGGATCCTCGCCGAGCGAACCGTGCACGCGGTAGAGCTTTTCGGCTCGCACGTAGTACGGCTCGAGGTCGTCGTACGAGAACGGCCACGGCTGCGCCACGCCCTCTTCCATCTCGACGCGCTCAAAGTCTTCCTTGCGGAAGCGCGGCAGAGCCGCACCGTAGAACTTCGTGTTTCCGCCGACGTAGTAGTACGTGCCCGGCGTGAACGGCTTCCCGTTGGATGCGTCGAACCACGGTTCCACGTTCGCGTAGCGCTTCTCTACGTACATCGCGTTGACGATGTCTTCCTTGGCAACCTGAGGAATGTGACCGCCGCGTTCGGCGACGAGCACGTTCAGGCCAGAACCGATGAAGCCGCTCGCCGCGCCGGCGCCGCCAGGCCCGGACCCGATGATGAGCACGTCGGTGCGCACGGTTGCGCGCTCCGCGAGCTCCTTCTGGGGCTCAAACGGTGCTGAGGTACTGCTGGTCATGCGTGTTCCTTCCGCAGTGTGGGGCCTGCGAGATTCAACGCAGTCCCTGCGTCCACTCGGGCCATTCACCCGTGTACCGCGCGGCACGGATATCGCCGGATCGTGCGTGTCCTTCGAAGCGCTCGGCGCGTGCGGCGCGACCCAGCAGTTCGCCGAGCGCGGCGCTGGCCTCGTCGGTGCGCACCTCCTGGTAGGTGACCGTCTTCAGGTACTTGCCCACCCAGAGACCACCGGTGTAGCGCGCGGCCCGCATCGTGGGGAGCACGTGGTTGGTGCCGATGACCTTGTCGCCGAACGACACGCAGGTGCGGTCGCCCAGGAACAGTGCCCCGTAGTTCTGCATCTTCTCGAGCGCGAGGCGGGGCTCCGCGGTCAGCACCTGCACGTGCTCGCTCGCGTACTCGTCGGAGATACGGAACGCCTCTTCGATGTTCTCGGCGACGATGACCTCGCCCACCGTCTCCCACGCCTTCCCGGCGATCTCAGCGGTGGGGAGCACCGCGAGCTGACGCTCGACCTGGTCGATGACGGCGCGACCGTTCTCTTCGGAGGTGGTCACGTAGACGGCCGGTGAATCGGGGCCGTGCTCTGCCTGGCTCAGCAGATCGACCGCCGCGAGGAACGGGTCGGTGGTCTCGTCACCGACGATGAGCACCTCGGTGGGGCCGGCGAAGAGGTCGATGCCCACGCGGCCAAAGAGCTGACGCTTCGCCTCGGCAACGAATGCGTTGCCGGGGCCGGCGATGACGTCGACGGGGTCAATCGTCTCGGTACCGACGGCGAGTGCGGCGATCGCCTGGACGCCACCGAGCAGGTAGATCTCGTCTGCGCCTGCGTAGTGGATCGCGGCGACGCTGGCCGCGGGGATCTCGCCGCGCGGGGCGGGCGTCGCGGCGATGACACGCTGCACGCCGGCGACCTTTGCGGTCACGATCGTCATGTGTGCCGACGCGAGGAGCGGGTAGCGGCCACCGGGCACGTATGCGCCGACGGCGCCCACGGGCACGTTCTTCTGGCCCAGGAAGACGCCGGGCTCCACCTCGGCCTCGAAGTCGGTGATCGACTCGCGCTGCAGCTTGGCGAAGCGCTCAACGTTGCGCTGTACCGTCTTGATGTCCTCTAGCGTCTGCGGGTCAACGGTCGCGATGATCTCCTGGATCTGCTCTTCCGACAGGCGGAAGGATTCCGGGGAGAAGCTGTCGAACTTGACCGAGTAATCGCGAAGCGCTGCATCGCCGCGGCTCTCGATGTCGGCGATCACGGTCTTTACCGTGTCGGTCACCGTGGCCTGCGCCGTCGAGCTCTGCGCTTCAGTCTGATGGGGCTTCTTAAGGTGAAACACGCCGTGCCTTTCCGTTCGTTGTTCGAGGTTGTTCGTCGTGAAGTATTGGAGCGACTTCCCAGCGTCAGGCACGGGTCTCCGTTGACATTTCGACGATCTACTACATCTACGATTCTCGCCCCCTCCCCCACACCCACACAGACGCACTTCGTGAAGAGTTCGGTGGATTCCATTCTCAGTGTGTTTACAATTGGCGCATGACCCTTTCCGTGAAGCAGGTTCTGGAGATCGATCTGCTGCGCTCCTCCAAGCCGCGTGTGCTGACCGGAGCGGAGCACTTGGCACGCACCGTGAGCTGGGTGCATTCGTCGGAGATCCCTGATATTGCGCGATTCTTGCGCGGGGGCGAGTTGCTCCTGACCGCCGGTCTGGGCATGGGGACGACCGAGCAAGCGCAGCGCCAATTCGTGGCAGAAGT
Source organism: Leucobacter musarum subsp. musarum (assembly GCF_001273845.1). Taxonomy (GTDB): domain Bacteria; phylum Actinomycetota; class Actinomycetes; order Actinomycetales; family Microbacteriaceae; genus Leucobacter; species Leucobacter musarum. Next base: position 189,359 of record NZ_JHBW01000063.1, on the reverse strand, counting down.
GGCGGCCGCGGGTGCCGCGGCCCTCGTGATCGAGGAGTCCGGACGCATGTTTAGTCGCGTGCCCGCCGCGGTCGTTCAGGCCGGCGGCGACAACGGGCTTCCCGTGATCGCGCTTGAGCACGAGGTGCCGTTCGCGGGGGTCTCGTCTGCCGTGCACTCCATCCTGAGCGACCAGCGCGTGCAGACGCTGACGCGCGAGCGCGAGATCGAAACCACGTTCTCCGATCTCCTCCTCATGGGTGCTGACTCGGTGGCAATCGCTCAGGCTCTCGCGGACATTGCGGAGTGCGACGTCGTGCTCGAAAACGTGGCTCATCGCGTCGTGGCGTACACGGGGGCTGACAACGATCTCCTCTCAACCTGGTCGCAGCACACGCGCACGCACCACGTGCTCCTGCAGGAGTGCGTGCAGCGCCCGATTCTCATGCGTGGCCAACCGTGGGGGTACCTCCACGTGTTCGCCGGCAACGCGGGGCAAGATCCGGCCCCCGAAACCTCGTTCGCGGCCGAGCGCGCCGCGGCGGCGATCGCCATCTCCCTGCTCACCGACCGCAGCCGGGAGGCGCGCGAGCGACAGCGCAGTGCGGCACTCGTGTCGCGTCTGCTGCTCTCAGAGCTCACCGGGCCCGACTTCGTCGATCAGTCGCGCAGACTGGGGTACCAGCTCAACCCCCACACCCTCATGGTGGCCGTGGCGAACAAGGAGCCCGGAGTCGACTTCGACACCTCGGCCGTGCGCAAACGCACCGACCTCATCTCTGCCGACATGGGTGAGTACGCGCTCGTGGTATCCGACCGTCTCGGCACGGACTTCGAGATTTCGAGCCTGTTCCCGGGCGCTACCCGCGGCATTGGCGTCAGCCGCCCCGTTGATGTGCGCACCCTCGCTACCGCGTTCACCCAGGCGCGCAGCGCCGCATCGGTGTCTGCCACGCACCCGTCCTCGCAGGTGCTGCACTTCGACTCCCTCGGCGTCGAACGCATCTTGATCGCCCTCGCCCAGGGCCCCGAGCTGGCAAGCTTCGTGGAAGACGAACTCGGCCCGCTCCTCGAGAAAGATGCCAACGCGTCGGCGCCACTGCTGCCCACGCTCCGAGCCTTCCTCGAGGTCGATGGCCGCAAGAGTGAGGCCGCGGACCGTCTGTTCATTCAGCGCCGCACGCTCTACAACAGGCTTGCGCGGCTCACGGAGATCCTCGGGCGTTCGCTCGAAGATCCCGCGAGCCGGCAAAGCCTGCTGCTCGCCGTGAAGGGTCTCGACCTGCTCTCGGGCGCGTAGCGGATCGGCTCAGGCCCCGACCGTCACGCGGACTCCGCTCGCCATTGCCGCGCGGGTCGCGACTGCCACCTCGAGCGAGCGAATCGCATGCCCGAAGCCGAGGCCCGGTGCCCCGGTCGCCACGGACTCGGAGAACTCACCGATCAGCCGTTCGTAGGCGTTCGCACGGGGCCCGGTCTCGATTTCGCGAGGCGCCTCGTCGTTCTGGAGCAGCGTCAGCGTGCCCGCCGGATGCGCGTTCAGGATGTCATCGGCGATGAGCACTCCGTCCGTGCCGTGGATCTCCACCGACGTTCCCGAGTGCGGCTGCGCATAGGACTCATGGAACACGGCGTGCGCCCCGGAGGCCAAGGACATCACGCCCATGACGCCGTCTTCAACGCCCTGACCCATCCCCTGATACAGCGGTGTCGCCGCAACCGACTCGATCTCATCGTCGAGCAGGAACCGCAGGGTGTCCGCGTCATGCACGGTGATGTCGTAGGCGATTCCGCCACCGGCCGGGTCGGTCAAGCGCCATCCCTGCAGGGCGGTGGGCAGATAGCGCGTGTGGTTCACCCGCACCGAGAGCACGCGCCCCACGAGCCCCTCACTGATCACGCGCCGTACCGTACGATGCGTGTCCATGAAACGCAAGTGGTGATTCGGGCGCAGCACCAGACCCGCCGCCAGCGCCGTGCGCTCCATGAGCTCCGCGTCAGCGACCGTCAGCGCGACCGGCTTCTCGGTGAGCACGTGGACACCGTTGCCGAGTGCCGCCAGCGTCTGCGGCAGATGCAGATCGTTCGTGGATCCCACGTAGACCGCGTCGATCTCGGGATCCGCGACCATCTCTTCCCACGATGTGAACGTGCGCCCGATGCCGAAGTCTCGAGCGAAGTCGGCTCCGCGCTCGTTAGACGAGGAGGAGACGGCAGCGACCGTGTTTCCGGGCACCGCGTTGATGGCGTTCACCATCCAGGTACGCGCCATCCACGACGCCCCGATGATCCCCCACCGCAGGTCGCCGGGGGCACTCACGATGCCTCCGTTGCGTGCGCCGCGAGCAGACCGTTCAGGTGCTCGAAGCTCGCACGCGCGTCGGCGACCGAAGCGCACTCGACCGACACGACCACGTCGTTCGGCCCAGCAGCCAGGGTGCGCAGCATGCGGTCCCAGTCCAAGACGCCCGAACCGCACGCGGTGCCGAGCATGCCGCGCACGCGGCCGCGGTAGTGCGCAGCGTCGGCGGGTGCGATGTCTTTCGCATGGATGTGCACCGTCTGCGGCAACAATTCTTCCAGCCACGCAGCGGGATCGTTCTCGCTCAAATAGGCGTTGCCCGTATCGAGGTTGATCGTCATCGCATCGCTCGGCACGAGCTGCTGCAGTCGTCGAATACGCTCGGGAGTCGCGGTGTAGTCGCCGTGCGTCTCCACCCCGATGCGCATACCGCGGCGCTCAGCGACGCGCAGCGCTTCGGTGAGGGTATACGTCATCAGCGTCTCGTTCTGCGCGTCCGACGTCCACGCAGGCATCGGCCCGTCATCGACCATGATCATCGGTGCGCCCAGCTCCTGCGCGAACCGGATGCCCTGCCGCAGATAGTCGACGGCGACGTCCGGTTTGGCGAGCGGAGCGTTGCACGAGAGCGACGACACGCGCAGGCCGCGCTGTTCGACCTCGCTGCGAATCTCCAACGGATCCTCAAGGAGCGAAATGGAATGGAAGTACCCCGCCGCGCTCAACAGTTCACGCCCCCAGTGCGCCATCGGCTCGACGTATGCGTAGCCGATCTCTGCGGCCTGGTCCAGCGCCCATCGCAGCGACCCACTGTTCGCGCGAGAAAATTCAAGGTTCAGCCCCAGGCTGATGTTCCCCATGTGCGGTCCCCTTTCGTATGGCGCACGCGCCTAGTTGAGCGTCTCGCCACCGGTGATATTGACGGCCTGCCCGGTCATGAATTCGGCATAGTCGGAGGCGAGGAACACGGCCGTTTTCGCGACGTCCTCGGGAGTGACCCAGCGACCCAACGGGACGTTGCTCTCCCACTCGCGCAGTGACTCGGCTGCGGGTACGCCAAGCAGTTCCTCGGCTTCAGCGGCCTCACGGTACGTCATCTCCGAAAGCACGCTGCCCGGGCAGATGGAGTTCACTCGAATACCCGTGTCTTTCAGTTCGATCGCGAGGGATCGCGTGAAGCCGATCACGGCGGCCTTCGAGGCGCAGTAGTGCGTTTGCAGCGGGATTGCACCCTTGCCCGCCTGCGACGCCGTATTGATGATGCGGCCCGTACCGCGCTCCGTCATGTGCGGAATCACGGCCTTCGACCCGAGGAACACTCCCTTGCAGTTCACGGCAAACACGCGATCCCACATGTCGGCGCTCAGGTGCTCGATCGACTGCAGCGTGGTGATTCCCGCGTTGTTGTAGAGCAGGTCGATCTGACCGAACTCGGTGATGGTGCGCTGCACCATCTGCTCGACATCGGACTCGGAGGTGACGTCGGCGCGGATCGCGAGCGAGCGCTGCCCGGCGGCTGCGACCAGTCGGGCCGTCTCCTGCGCCGGATCCTCCGCCACATCGACGGCCACGACCGATGCACCGTGGTTCGCCAGGGCGAGTGCGATGGCGCGACCGATTCCGCCGCCCGCGCCGGTGACAATCGCGACCTGCCCGCCGAGATCGATGGTGTTCGTTGACATAGGTGTCCGTCCTTTCGAAAGTGCAAAATGCCGAGGGCGGCGCGAACCGGGAGATCCCGATCCGCGCCGCCCGCAACGGTTACTGCCGCGCGCCGGTGATCAGCGAGACGATATCGTCCGAGTCCGTCTCAGCAGTGACCCGCGATCCCACGATGCGTCCGCGGCGGAACACGTACACGCGGTCCGTGAGCTCCAACACCTGCTGCATGTTGTGGCTCACGATGATGACGGCGACACCGCGCGCCTTGAGGCGCTTGATGATGCTGTGCACGTGAGCCGTTTCCTGCAGCCCCAGCGCGGCCGTGGGCTCATCCATGATGATGAGCTTCGAGCCCCAACCCGCAGCACGCGCAATCGCGATACCCTGACGCTGTCCACCCGACAGTCCACTCACAATGGAGTCGACCTTCGGCACGTTGACGCCGATTTCGCTCAGCAGTTCCGTCGCGCGCTTGGCCATCTTCTTGCGGTTGAGCACGCTCAGACCGCCGAAGTTGAAGACCTTCTCTTCGCGCCCGAGGAAGAGGTTGCTCATCACGTTGAGATCGTCGGCGAGCGAGAGATCCTGGTAGACCGTCTCGATACCGGCTTCACGGGCATCGACGGGGGTCTGGAAGGTGTACTCCTGACCGTCGAACGTGATCGTTCCCGCGGTGGCGGGCTGCGCACCAGCCAGAATCTTGACGAAGGTCGACTTGCCTGCGCCGTTGTCACCCATGATGCCGATGCACTCGCCCGGGGCGACGGTGACGGTGGCGTCCTCGAGCGCTTTCACGCCACCGTAGTGCTTCGTGATGCCGACCGCTTCGAGCAGGTTTCCGCCCGGCACGGTCTGGGGTGCGCGTTCCTCAGTAGGCAGCGGGGATGTCATCCACGTTCTCCTTCGTGATCGTGCCGATTTCCGTCAGGATCTCAGGCTCCATGGTGCCGCCGTCGAAGAGGTCGGCGAGGCCATCGAACGTGGCAACGGACATCTCGCGGGGGTACTGCGCCACCGCACCGAACAGCGAACCGTCGATGATGGCCTGGCGCACTTCTTCCGAGTAGTCGGTTGCGACGAACTGGATCTCGTCGCGACCCTTGCCGTCTGCGGTTGTTGCTGCAGCGGTGACCTGCGGGCCATGCGACACGATCGCGCCGAGGTCGCCCTTCGGGTACTTCACGAGCCAGTCCTGCGTCAGCGAGACCGTCTTGTCTTGCATCCAGTTGTCTGGCTGCGACTCGACGATCTTCACGTCGGGGCAGTTCTCCTCGAGACCCGTCTTCAGACCCTCGGAACGCCCGAGCTGAGCGGTCGAACCGATGATGCCGGTCTGCTCGGCGACGGTGCCCTTGTTGTCGAGCGCCTCGCAGGTGAGGGTGGCGAGGCCCTTGCCGATCTCGACCTCGTCTGCGCCGACAAAGGAGGTGATCGGGGCGCCCTCACCGAAGTTGAGGCTGAAGGCGATGACCGGGATGTCCTTCGCGTCGGCGCGCTTGACGGCTTCCGTCAGGCTGTCCTCATCCGGCGGAACGATGACGATCGCGTCCATACCCTGCGCGATGTAGTCGTTGATCGTCGCGTTCATCTGCGCGACGTCGCCACGACCGTCGGTCACGGTGACCGACATCCCGTTGTCGGCTGCTGCGCTCTTCGCCTCTTCAGCGGCGGCGGCGAGCCATGCGTTGCCCTGCATGTTGTGAATCAGGAATCCGACTCGCGGCGCATCAGCGCTGGCCGCGTCGCCCGAGCCAGAGCACGCGGCGAGGCCGAGCACCAGGCCACCGGTCGCTACGAGAGCGCCGACGCGGGTGAGCATTCGAGCTGAGTTCAGTTTCTTCATGATGATTGCCTTTCAGGTGTGAACATCGTTGTTACATCGGGGAAGGTGAGAGAAGTCACTTGCGATTGCGGATGCGTCGCCACGACTCGAAGCTCACCGCGGCGAGCACGGCGAAGCCCATGATGGCGGGCTGCCAGTAGGCCGAAACGCTGTAGAGGTTGAGCGCGTTGGTAAGCACGGTGAGTGCGAGGACGCCGATCACCGAGGAGCTGATACCGCCGACACCGCCCGTGAGCGGCGTGCCGCCGATGATCACGGCCGCGATCGACATCAGCGCCCACTGCTGGCCGGCGGTGGGGTTACCGATACCCGAGATCGTGACGAGCAGCAGGCCCGCAATACCGGCGCAGAGGCCACCGATCGTGTAGACCGCGATGAGCACGCGGTTGACCTTGATGCCGGCGCGGCGGCTGCCCTCCTTGTTGCTGCCCACGGCGTAGATGTGCTGACCGAACAGCGTCTTCCGCATGACGAACAGGAGCACGATGATGCCAGCAACGAACACCAGGCTGGGGAACGCCACGCCACCGATCGAGAAGAGGCCGAGGTCGATCCAGCCCGCGGGGAGCATGGTGAGCGGGCGAGCATCGGTCGCGGCCCAGGTCAGGCCCATCACCACGGCTTGCGTGCCGAAGGTCGCCACGAATGGGTTGATACCGATCTTCGCGATGAGCACGCCGTTCACCGCGCCCACGACCACACCGATCACGAGTCCCGCAATGATGCCCGGCACGACGCCGGCCTGCAGCGAAATCGCCGCCGCAGCACAGCCCGAGGCCGCAGCGACCGCGCCGACCGAAAGGTCGAAGCCGCCCGACACGATCATGAGCTGCATGCCCAGCGCGATCACGCCGACCAGGGAGGCCTGCTGCAGAATGTTGAGCAGGTTCTCGGGCGACCGGAAGACCGGGTTGAGAATGCTCAGGATCACGACGGCGCCGACGAGCACTGCCAGCATGATGCGCTGCACCACCTCGGGGGCACTGCGCGGCCGAATGAAATCGATTACGGCGTTTGCCGCGGTCGCGGGAGCCGGGGTGCTGAGCGCCTCTGTCGGCGGGGCGTCATGCTCAGGCCCGGTTCCCTGCGCCGAAGGCGAGGAATGGACTTGGGTATTCATCGTTGACTACTCATTTCTTTCGCGGTCGGGGGGAGCGACGCGAAATGGTGGAACGGTGATCAGGGTCAGATTGCGACCCACTTGGGGGGAGCAGGCTCATCATTGAGTCGCCTGCGAATCTCCACGCCGAGTGCGGCCATGGCGTGGCGTGCACCGGGGAAGGGCGCGCGCAGCGTGAAGAAACCGTGGATTTGCCCGGGGGCATCGTGCAGCAGCACGTCGGTGCCGAGGCCGGCGAGCCGCAGCGCGTAGGCCATGCCTTCGCTGTACAGCACGTCGGCTCGGGCGAGCATCATGAGGGTGGGCGGTGCCGGGAGCAGGTCGTCATCGAGCAGCGGCGACGCGAGCGGCGACGTGCGCTGCTCGATATCCGGCACGTACTGGTCCCAGAACCACTGCATGCCCGCTGCGGTGAGCAGTAGCGTGCCCGGGTCATCCCGGTAGCTCTCGGACGACATCGACCCATCGAGTACCGGGTAAATGAGCACCTGCTGCTGAATCAGATCATCATCTTCGCGGGCGCGCCGCTGCACCTCAGCGGCAACCAGGTTGCCACCGGCGCTATCGCCCATGAGCACGAGTGGCAGCGTGACTCCGTTGGCCACGCGCTCAGCACCGTAGGCGTCGAGAAAGTCACTGACATCGTTGAGCGCGGTCGGAAACGGTGCCTCCGGCGCGCGGCGGTACTCGGGCATGACCACCGTGCACCCCGTCATGATCGCGAGTTCTCGGGCGAATCCGTCGTAGAAGTCGAGTTCTCCGTACACCCAGCCGCCGCCATGGATGTAGACAATCGTTCCGATGGATGCTTCGGCTGGAGCAAACTCGTGGACGGCCAGGCGGGAACCGTCTCGAACTGGGAAGGAACGCTCAATGCGGCTGCTCGTGAAATCCAGTTGGGAAAATGTGGAGTCTTCCGCGTGCGAACGCTGTCGCGCTTCGACCAGTGTGGTGGTCGAAGCCGTTCCGTTTCGGTGCTCGCGCACTCGCTCAAGCATCGCCTGCGAGGCGCTGTCTACCTGAGTCTTCATGTCGTTCCGCCTCATCGCGTGTGCAGCGCCGACTTTGGCGCCGTGCGCCGTCTTTAGCGCTGCTTTGAGGTTATTGCTGAACGTCGACTGTGAAGATATTCGGAACGGGAATGAATCAGTTGCATTATTCCCACACTGTGCACACTCAGTGTGTAGCAGCGAACTCCAGATCGCGCCTCGCATGCGCTCCTTGCGCCTTGCGTCCCCCCGCCGCAGGCGTGCAGAACACCGCGAGGAACACCAACACCATTGGTGCGAGCAATGCGCCGCGCAGCGTGATCTCTTCGCCGAGCAGCCCGAGCGCCGGCGGGCCCACCAGGAATGCCAGGTACCCAACGGACGCCGCAATCGAGACGCGCTTCGCCGAGTCCGGCCCCGAATCGCCCGCTGCGGAGAGGGCGACCGGGAAGCCGAGCGATGCCCCGAGCCCCCAGAAGACCACTGCGATGAGTGCGATGACCCAGTTGTCCACAAGCGATACGGTGAGCAGCCCCAGCGCCGCGAAGATCGCACTGACTCCGAGTACGGGGCCCCGGCCGAAACGCGTGACGAATGCGCCACCGAAGAAGCGGCCCACGGTCATGGCGGCGGCGAAGATTGCGTACATCGCCGACCCCCAGGCCGGGTCGAGATCGTGCCCATCGACCATGATGAGCGGCAACCAGTCGTTCGCGGTGCCCTCGGCCAGAGCGACCGCCAGCACGATCGCCCCGATCATGATCAGTCGGCGATCTTTCCAGACCGACGGCGTCTCCGCGGTCACGATCGACCCCGTCGCGGTCTCACGTTGAGCGGCGCCGCGCTGATGCCGCTTCGTGCGCCCCGTGGCCGTGGGAAGCAGCCCGATCGTCCCGCCAAACCCGACGAGCGCAACCACCCCGACGATGATCAGGTGCCAGAGCACCGGAAAGTCGTGTGCGGCCGCGGCGATCCCGATCGTCGCCCCAACCAGGGTTCCGAGGCTGAAGAATCCGTGCATTGCGGGCAGGAACGTGCCGCCGGTGGCGCGCTCCACTTCGGCGCCCTCGACATTCATGGCGATCTCGCTCACCCCCATGCCGAACCCGAACATCGCCAGTCCGATCGCCACGACGAGCGGCTGCCCGTGCACTGCACCGAGACCGATCGTCGGCATACAGAGCACGATCCCCACCATGCCCGCCGCGATGGTCAACCGGGCGCCGCAGCGCATCACCATTGGGCCGCCCGCAAGAATGCCGATCATCGATCCGGCCGACAGCCCGAAGAGCACGAAGCCCATGCCGGCCGTCGACGCGTCGAGCGCATCGCGAATCGCCGGGGTACGGGTGACCCACGAGGCCACACCGAGGCCCGGGATGAGGTACAGGATCGAGAGGGCGAACTGCCGTGCGCGCACTGGCGTGCTCCGTTTCTAGCGTGGTGCGGTATTGCGGGTGAATCCGGTGTCGGGTTCGTGCAGCTACACCCACATGTACGTCCGTACACATTTGGCGAGCTGTACGATAGTACACATGTCTGGTTCGGGATCGCAAGAACACGCCGAGCGCACGGTTCGGAGCGGTGAACGCCGCGACATCATCATCGCTGCCGCGCTCGACACGATCATCGAGCGCGGCGTGCACGGAACCAGCCATCGCGTCGTCGCCGACCGCGCCGGAGTGCCGCTCGGCTCAATGACCTACTACTTCTCCGGCTTCACGGAGGTCCTCGAAGAGGCGTTCTCGCTGCTGCAGCAGCGCATTACCGCCGAGCACCGGGAGCTGCTGGCGGCGGCAACATCGAGCGATGCCGCAATCGCCGCAATCGTCGCGCTCATCTCGGGCGACCGGGGCCCCAGCCCCGCACAGATGCGGGGGCTCGCAGAAATGTACGCCTACGCGAACCACAACGTCCGTGTCGCCGAGCTCAGCCGCGACTGGCTGTGCGTCACCGCTGAGACTCTGGCCGCCCACTTCTCGAGCGACGTCGCCGCCGGCATCGACGCGCTCGTCGAGGGCTGGAACCTGCACCGCGCCTTCGTCGGCGCCCCACCCAACGCGGCCATCGTGGAACGCGCGGTGCGCGGTCTGGTCGGCGCCGACTGACCCGAGTGCGTTGCGCGCCTCCTCAGTGAGAGATTCGGCTTCGGTGAGCGCTCTCGCCGCAATCGGCACAACCGAAGCCGAATCTCTCACCGACGCCGCGCTGTGCCACACTCAGCCGCACCCCACTACCGGGCGCGGCGCGCCCGCATCACCGCCAGGGCTGTGAGCGCCAACCCGAGCGCTCCCCAGAGGCCGAGGATCACCGCGGCGGTGCCGGCCGAACCGCCGCCCGTCGCGATCGATTGGAATCCCGAGAGCGCCGACCCGAGCGGGCTGAAGTCGCCCACTGCGGCGAGCACGCCCGGCACCGTCGACACGATGCCCACGGCGAAGGCGACGACGAGCAGCGCGAACGCGATGAAGCGGCCGAGCCCGCCGAGCAGCGCCGAGAGCCCCTGCACCATGAGGGCGAACGCGATGCCGGCGAGCAGCGCGAAACCGAAGAACCGGGCACCCTGACCGAGGTCGTAGCCGAGTGCGATCGGCAGCACGATGCCCGCGAGCGCACCCTGCACGGCGCCGAGCGCGAGCGCCGGCAGCGCGCTGCGCAGCGTGATGTATCCGACTCCTCGAGCGGCGTCGCGGGTGCGGCGCCACAGCGGTGCGAGCACGAGGAATGCCGCGAGCGCGCCCGCCCAGAGCGCGATGCCGGCGAACAGAGGTACCCCTGATGCGTTGAAGAGTTCGTCGCTGCCGCCCTCGGCGGTCACCGGGGTCGCCGCCGTCTTCGCGAGCTGCTCGCGCTCGGCGTCGGTGGTCGTCGGCACCTGGTCGGCGGCCGTGTCGAGTCCGCTCGCGAGGTCGCCGGCGCCGTCGGCAAGCTTCGCGCTGCCGTCGGCGAGTTCGGAGGTGCCCTCGGCGAGCTGGGTCGCGCCGTCGGCGAGCTGTGGTGCGTTGGCCGCGAGCTCGGACGTTCCCGCGCTCAGCTGAGACGCACCGTCGGCGAGCTGGGCTGCGCCCGAGGTGAGCTGGCCGCCCTGCGCGGCGAGCTGACTGATGCCGGTGCCGAACTGGTCGAGCCCGGCCGTGAGCTGGGCGAGCTGGGCGCTCGCGTCTGCCGCGGAAGCCCCGCCCATCTGATCGGAAGCGCCCTGCAGCACCGTCGACAGGCCCGTGGCCCCGTCCCCGGCCGTCGTCACGCCCGCGCCAATGGCCTCGGCGTGACCCTGCAACTGTTCGCCGAGCCCCTGGCAGTAGACGAGATTGCCGGTATCGGTGATGCACTTCGTCACGATGGGTTCGATATCGCCGGCGAACGATCGCACACCGGCCCCCGCAGACGTGAGACCGTCTTGCAGTTGCGCGGTGGGCTCCTTGGTCGCCGCCTGCATCTGTCCGAGTCCGGCGATGACTCCCTGCAGTTGTTGCACAGCAGTGGTCGCCCCAGCCTGCAACTGCGGGTACGCGTCGGCCAACTGCTGCGCCCCGGCGACGTACTGCCCGACACCCGACGACAGCTCGCCGGCGCCCGACGACAGCGTGCCCGCTCCGGTGGCCAGCTGCTGCGTGCCGTCGGAGAGCTGCTGCGTGCCGTCGGCCAGTTGCGTGGCCCCGTCGTCGAGCTGCTTCGCGCCGTCGGTGAGCGAGTTGGTGCCGGTGGCGAGCTGGGCGGCGCCGTCTACGGCGTCGGTGATACCGTCGCCGAGGGTGTTGAAGCCGACGTACACGCCGTCGATGAACTGCTCGCCGAGCTGCTCGTTCAGCACTCGCGTCGCGGTCTGGGTCACGATGTTTGAGAGCGCCGTGTCGATGAGGCGGCCGCGGTGACTCTCGGTCACATCGATGCGCGCCTGCGTCGCGTCGGCCGGGTCGCCTGAGAGCGAGGTGGCGTCGGCCGAGAAGCTCTTCGGAATGGTGACGACCGTCGCGTACCGCCCGTCGGCGACCCCGGCTTCGGCGTCATCGGCGTCGGTGAGCACCCACGTGAAGTTGGTGGCATCAGAGTCAGCATCGGAATCAGAGCGAGAACCCGAACCCGCCTCGCCGATCAGCTCGCCGGCGAGCACGCGCCCGAGCGGCACGGTCTGCCCGTCGAGTTCGACCGCCTGATCGAGGTTCACGACGGCGGCGGTGACGTTCTCGAGGCGCTCGGTCGGGTTCCACAGCCCCCAGAGCAGCACGCCGGCAACGGTGAGCGGCACGAGCAGGATGCCGAGCAGCGTCGTCCAGCGCACCGGACGGTCGGTCTTCAACCGGGTGAGTGCGGCGGTCATCGTGCGGTCCTTTCGGTGGCGGTGCTGAGCGAGGCGGGGGCGGTGCTGTGAAGCGCGCGCGCAGGCGGTGCGGGATCGCCCGGCCGCACCAGCTCCACGCCCGCGGGCAGCACGCGTTCGGCCAACGCGGCCTCTCCGACGACCACCACGGTGACCTCGGGCACGACGCCCCGAGCGGCCGACGCCGACTGCGCGGCGAGTGCCGAGCGCATTCCGTCGACGATCGGCAACGGCACGACGGCTTCACCCGCCTCTCGCAGGTCGAGTACGAGTACGGCCGGGCGATCCTGCAGCGCAGTGCGCAGCGTGGCGGGGGTCGCCCACGCCGATCGCGCCCGCAGCGACGCGGCCCGTTCGGGCAGCAGGAGCCCGGCGACCTTCACGGTGCCCGCGACGATCGCACCGCGCCCGGTGAGGGCTTCGGCGAGCGGCAGCGCGAGGGCCGCGGTGTTCGGCGTGCGGGCATCGCGCGGGTCGAGCAGCAGCGCCTGGCCGCCGGCGACGCGCAGGTCGGGCACGGCGATGTTGCCGGGCAGCAGCAGGCCGTCGGCCGCGACGCGAGCCTGCGGCAGGTCGGCGGGCCACTCGGCGTGGGCGATCTCGCGGGCGAGCCCCTCGCCCTCGACGTCGAACGACGGCAGCACGCGGTTGAGCCAGCGCGGCATGCGCCACGCACGATCGCCGAGCAGCGCGAGCACGGCGGGCACCAGGGTCATGCGCACGATGAACGCGTCGACGGCGACGCCGACCGCGAGCCCGAGCGCAATCACCTTGATGCTCGGGTCGCCCTCGGGCACGAAGGCCGCGAACACGGCGAACATGATGAGGGCCGCGGCCGTCACCACCTTGGCGCTGCCCACGAACCCGCGGCGAATCGCGGTCTGCGCGTCGGCCCCGTGCACGTATTCTTCGCGGATGCGCGACACCAGGAACACCTCGTAGTCCATCGCCAGCCCGAACAGCACGCCCATCAGAATGATCGGCATGAAGCTCAGCACCGGCCCCGTCGCGTGCACGTTGAGCGCGTCGCCGAGCCAGCCCCACTGGAACACCGCGACGACCGCGCCGAACGCGACACCCACCGAGAGCAGGTACCCGAGCGTCGCCTTGATCGGCACCCACACGGAGCGGAAGACCATGGCGAGCAGGATCAGCGAGAGTCCCACCACCAGCACGCCGAAGGGCAGCAGCGCCTCGCCCAGCAGGTTCGACACGTCGATGCCGACCGCCGTGAAGCCGGTCACCGCGAGGCTGACGCCGTACTTCTCGAGCCACTCGTCATGGTGCGCGCGCAGCTCGGCGACGAGCGCCGATGTGCTCTCGACCTGCGGCCCCTCCTCGGGAGTGACCTGGATGATGCCGGTATCAGCGTTCTGGTTCGGGGTCGCGAGCGGCACATCGGCGACGCCCGGGATCGCGCGAACCTCGTCGGCGAGATCGTCCATGAGCCCGAGCGGGTCGTCGCTGGTGATGATCGAGCCGGTGAGGATCAGGGGGCCGTTGGCCCCCTCCCCGAAGTGCTCACCGGTGAGTTCGTAGGTGACACGCGCCGGGTCGGTCTCTTCGAGCGTCTCGGCGCCCGGCAGGGCGAGGCGCAGTTGCGTCATCGGAATCGCCGCGACACCGAGCACGACGAGGACCGCGAGAATCGTGGCGACCGGTTTCGCGGTCACGCCGCGCACCCACCCGCTGAAGAAGCGATCGGCGCGGGTCGGCTGGTGGGCGGTGCGCACGGGCTTCTCGATCGTCTCGCCGGCGGCGAGCGCGGCGCGCTGCTTCTTCGGCAGAATGCGCATCCCCGCCATCGCGAGGATGGCCGGAGTGAGCGTGACGCCGATGAGCACCGCGACAGCCACACCGGCGGCCGCGGCGACGCCGAGCGCGGTGAGGAACGGAATACCCGCGACCGAGAGGCCGAGCAGGGCAATGATCACGGTGAGGCCGGCGAACACCACGGCCGAGCCGCTCGTCGCGGTGGCGCGCGCGATCGATTCGGTGACCCCGAGGCCCGAGCGCAACTGCTCCTGGTGTCGACTCACGATGAAGAGGGTGTAGTCGATGCCGACCGCGAGGCCCAGCATGAGCGCGAGCATCGGCGTGGTCGAGGTCATCTCGGCGAAGGCCGTCGTGATGAAGAGGCCCGCGATGGTGACGCCGACGCCCAAGATCGCGATGATCAGTGGCATGCCGGCCGCGACGAGGGAACCCAGCGTGAAGAGCAGCACGATGAAGGCGACGACGACGCCGATCGCCTCGGTCGCCGTGAACCCGGGAATCGAGACGGAAAAGACGTCGCCACCGTACGAGACCTCAGTACCGGCGGGCAGGTGATCCTGCAATTCGCTCGTCGCGTGCTCAATGCCCGTCTTCGTGGCATCGGGCACGTCGCTCTGCGCGTCGGCGATCTGAATCGTGAGCAGCGCGGCGCGACCGTCATCGCTGAGGCCCGCAGCCGCCTGCTCGGCGAATGGGAACGACACGGCGTTGACGTGGGGCAGGTCCTCAAGCTCATCGGCGGCATCGGTGATCGCCTGCTTATAGGGCGCCGCGTCGACGCGGTCGCCGTCGGGTGCGACCACGATGATCGTCGCGCTGGTGCCGCTCACCTCGGGGAAGGTGCGCGAGAGGGTGTCGATCGCCTCTTGCGACTCGGTGCCGGGAATGGTGATGGGGGCGTTGGCGCCCTGCGAGAAGAGGCCCGCGCCGACGCCGAGCACGGCGAGCACGGCGATCCAGAGCGCGAGAACGAGCCACTTGGCGCGGGTGGCCCAGAGGCCGATCGCGTGCAGCAGAGTGGACATGCGGGTGAGTGCCTTTCGTCGCGGCGGCGCCCGAGACGCACGACGGCTGCGCGAGCAAGCCGCCGTGCCCCCTCGCGCGGTCTCGATACAGTGATGCATCGAGCGTTCGATACACGAGTGTATCCGATTCGATACACTGATGTATGCAGTTCTCTCTCAGGCTATGCTCGGCATGCTGATGGCACTCGACGGAAGGAGGGCGACGCGATGAGCACCACCCCGCAGCAACCGCCGACCGCGCGCCGCCGCGAAACGCGCACGCGCCTGCTCGACGCCGCGGCTGACGTCTTCGCTGAGGTCGGCGTGCAGGCGGCCGCCGTCGAACAGATTTGCGCGCGCGCCGGCTTCTCGCGCGGCGCCTTCTACTCGAACTTCTCGTCGAAGGAGCAACTCTTCCTCGCACTCCTCGAGCGCGAATTCGACCGCCGCGTCGTCGAGGTCGAGGCCACGATCGCCGAACTCACGCCCGCGCTCGAGCAGCTGCAGGGCAAGATCGATCCAGAGCAGGCCGCCGAGTACATCACCCGCTTCATCGCACCCGAGCAGAACGCGCCGCAGTGGTTCATCCTCGAGAACGAGTTCGCGCTGATGGCCATGCGCGACCCCGAGATCGCGCCCGGCTACATCGCACTGCTCGACCGGGCCACCGAAAGCTTCGCCGCACTCGTCGAGGTCGCGATCGCCGCCGCCGGGCGCCGCTTCATCTTCCCGGCCGACCGCACCACCGAGATCATCGACGGCATGTGCGACCGCGCCGTGCGCATCACCGTGCTCGAGGGCGAGGATCACCCGCGCGGCATCACAGCTCTGCCCCACCAGATCGGCGAGCTGCTCTTCGCGGTGACCGAGCCGATCGGCTGAGTACGGCGCTACTGCGCTACCTGCGACCGGGGTCACTTTGGGAGTGTGTTGCAGCCTCCGCACCCTCCGAAAGTGACCCCGATACGAGAGTGGCGGGCGGCGGAGCGGCGGCGCGGGCGTCAGCCCGCTGCGACCGACGCGCCCAGCGCGGACGCCTCGTCGCGGGCACGAGCGAAGTCGGCAGCGGCCCAGTCGGGGCCGAGCTCGGGGATCATCTCGGCCAGCGTGCGGCTCGTGCCAACAACGTGCACGTCCATGCCGAACGCCGTTCCGAAGAGGTGGGCGAGCGGCTTCGTCACAAACTCCTCGACCCCCGACTCGAGCGGCCCGCCCTGCGCGGTCGCGATGATCACCGGGCGGCCGGCGAGCGGCAGCGCTGAGTCGGCCCACGACGAAGTCACGCCGGGAACGTGTACGAGATCGATCCACGCCTTCAACGTCGACGGCATTGCGTAGTTGTACATCGGCGCACCGATCACCACCGCATCGGCGGCGAGGAGTTCGGTGATGAGGTGATCCTGCACCGACTGCGTCGCAGCCGCCAGCGCGGCACCGCCCCGCAGTGACTCGGGCCAGTGTTGCGCGCGCTGCGCGAGGTGCGGCGGCGGATCCAGGTGCAGGTCGCGGTGCACCACCGCGAAGTCGTCGCCCCGCGCCGTCCACGCATCGGCAACGGCCCGGGTGAGCGCGCGGGTGCGCGAGGCCTCGTCGGCGATGGCTCCGTCGAGCTGCAGCAGTGTCGGCATTGCGGCCCCTTCCGTGGGTGTCGAGACGAGACTATCTGCACCCACCACCCCGTAGAATCGTCCTGTGCTGCTCTCAGATCGCGACATCAAAGCCGAACTCGAATCGGGGCGCATCGGCCTCTCGCCGAGCGAGCCGTCGATGGTGCAGCCGTCGAGTGTCGACGTGCGGCTCGACCGCTACTTCCGCCTCTTCGACAACCATAAGTACGCGGTGATCGATCCTGCTGAAGAGCAGCCCGAACTCACCCGACTCATCGAGGTCGACCCCGCCGAGGGCTTCATTCTGCACCCGGGCGAATTCGTGCTCGGCTCGACATACGAGCAGGTATCTCTTCCCGACAACATTGCGGCGCGTCTCGAGGGCAAGAGCTCACTGGGTCGCCTCGGCCTCCTGACGCACTCGACCGCCGGCTTCATCGACCCGGGGTTCGAGGGGCACGTCACTCTCGAGCTCTCCAACGTCGCGACACTGCCGATTCGCCTGTGGCCCGGCATGAAGATCGGTCAGCTGTGCTTCTTCCAGCTGTCGTCGGCGGCCGAGCGCCCCTACGGCTCGGGGGCGACCTTCTCGCGCTACCTCGGCCAGCGCGGCCCGACGGCGTCGCGCTCGCACCTCAACTTCCACCGAGCCGACGTCACCGCGACCGAGGCCGGAGCGCCCGGGGCGTAAGGACCGCTCCGCTCCGCGGATTACGCGCGCGACGCCGCGCCGTCTGACTCGCCGCCGAAACTCGCGACGACGTCCAGCTGCCCCTGCGCAGCACCCCACGACGCCAGCAGCGCCAACCGCTCGGCCGAGGGCGACCCCGGTTCCGCCGTGTACACCAGCATCACGTTTCCCGGCTCCGCAGTGACGGCGAGCTCCTCGTAGGCGAGCGTGAGCTCCCCGACGATCGGGTGCACGAACCGCTTCGTTCCCGTGCCGTGCGTGCGCACGTTGTGCGCGGCCCAGAGCGCGCGGAACGTTTCGCTGTGCGTGGAGAGCTCCCCGACAAGGTCTTGCAGCGCGGAGTCATGGGGATCCCGCCCCGCCTCCGAGCGCATGATGCCGACGCACATCTCGGCGAAGAGCTCCCAGTCGGGATAGAACTCGCGGGCCGCCGGGTCGAGAAACTGGAACCGGGCCAGGTTCGGCGTGCGCCCACCGTCGCCGATCACCGGGGAGTAGAACGCGCGGCCGAGCGCATTCACCGCAATGAGATTCTGTCGAGGATCGCGAACGAATGCCACGCTCTCGCTCATCGCGTCGAGCGCCCACTGCAGGCTCGGGCGGGGCTGCGCCGGTCTCACCGGTCGGCGACGCGCGCGCCCACTGGTCGGAATGCCATCAGCGGCACGCGCCAGATCGAGCAGGTGCGCGCGCTCCGTATCGTCGAGTTGCAACGCACGCGCCAGCGCATCGAGCACCGACGCCGATGCCCCCGCGATCGCGCCCCGCTCGAGCTTCGCGTAGTACTCGACGCTGACACCGGCCAGCCCCGCGACCTCGCTGCGACGCAGACCGGCGACGCGACGATTCGGGCTGATGGGCAGGCCAGCCGCATCCGGCGTGAGGCGGGCGCGCCGACTCATCAAGAATTCGCGCACCTCGGCTCGGTTGTCCATGCGAGCAGGCTAGTCGAAATGTCGGCGGTGAACCGTACCCTGCCAGTACACCCTCCACCAGAGACTCCCGCGCACGCAGGCCTGCGCGGGAGTATGGACGGGTTCAGTTGCGCCGACCTCTCAGGCGGCCACATTGCAGAAGGAGTTTCCATGCGCGGTGTCATCATGCACGCCCCCGGCGATGTTCGTGTCGAAAATCGCGAGCGCCCCACGATCGTCGAACCGACCGATGCCATCATCAAGGTCTCGGCATCCTGCATCTGCGGGTCCGATCTGTGGCCCTACCGCGGCGCAGAGCCCGTTGATCACTCGCCGATGGGGCACGAATACGTTGGCGTCGTCACTGAGATCGGTGCCGATGTGCGCACAATCGCCGTGGGTGACTTCGTGGTCGGTTCATTCTTCGCTTCCGACAACACGTGCGACATCTGCCTGGCGGGCTACCAGACGCACTGCGTGCACCGGCAGCCGGGCGCCCCGACCGGAGCGCAGTCAGAGTACGCGCGCATTCCCCTTGCCGACGGCACGCTCGTCGCGACGCCCGGGCAACCCCACCCCGAACTCATCCCCTCGCTGCTCGCCGCATCCGACGTGCTCGGCACCGGCTGGTTCGCGGCGGTCGCCGCAGAGGTCGGCCCCGGCAAGACGGTCGCGGTCGTCGGTGATGGCGCCGTCGGGCTGCTCGGCATTCTCGCCGCGCAGCAGCTCGGCGCCGAACGCATCATCGCGATGTCGCGTCACGCCGACCGGCAGGCCCTCGCGCGCCGCTTCGGCGCGACCGACATCGTCGAGGAGCGCGGTGAAGCGGGGGTGGCACGCATCAAGGAACTCACCGGCGGGCTCGGCGCGCACAGCACGATCGAAGCGGTGGGCACTCAAGAAGCCATGCAGCAGGCAATCCGAGCAACTCGAGCCGGGGGCCACGTGGGCTTCGTCGGTGTCTCCCACGATGTCTCGCTCGAGGGCCGCGAGCTCTTCTTCTCAGGCGTGCACCTGCACGGCGGCCCGGCACCCGTGCGCCGTTTTCTGCCCGAGCTGATCCAGCTCATCTGGGACCGCAAGATCGACCCGGGCGTCGTGTTCGACCTGACGCTGCCGCTCGAAGAAGCCGCCGAAGGCTATCGAGCGATGCACGAGCGCCGCGCGACGAAGGTGCTGCTCACCACCAACTAGACAGCTCGCGGTTCGTGGGTGCGGTGTGGCGGGTACGCCGGTGCGCCGCACCCTCAGTGCGCGGCGCCGAGCTCCACGAGCAACACGCCCACACCGATGAGCACGATGCCGGCGCCCATCACCCAGGTCAGCGGCTCCTTGTAGATGAACTTGCTGAGCACCGCGGTCAGCGCAACGCCGACCGCCGCCCAGATGCCGTAGGCGACGCCGAGTGCCATCCCGAGCTGCAGCGTCAGCGACAGCATCACGAATGCGGTCAGGTACCCGGCGACCACCACGATGTACCAGCGGCGCTTCGGGCGCTCACCGGTGGTTGCCGCGCGCAGCGACAGCGAGGCCGAGACTTCGCTCAGGATCGCGATCACCAGTGTCACCCACATCATGCGGCCGCCCCCTCGCCCGAATCGGCGCCGGCTGCATCAGCACGGGCCGCATCGGCCGCTGCACGCGCCGCCTTGCGGTGCGCCGCCTGCGACCCCAGCTCGACGAGCAGCACGCCACCGATGATCAGCACGATGCCGGCGCCCATAAGCGCGGTGAACGGTTCATGGAAGATCACGGTCGACAGACTCGCGGTCAGCGCGACCCCCGTCGCACCCCAGATGCCGTAGGCAACGCCAAGCGCCATCCCGAGCGACAGTACCTTGCCAAGGCACACGAACGATCCGACGTACCCGACGGCGACCACGATGTAGAGGGCCGGGTGATCCAGCGCCGCCTTCAAGCTCATCGAGCCCGTGACCTCAAGCGCGATGGCCCCCGCGAGAAACAGCCAGGCCCGACTCATCGGCGCCGCTTCATCGGCCGCGCGTCGCGCACGGCCTGCTGCGCCAGCATTTCGTTGTACGCATTGAGTTCGGCGTCTCCCGAGCGATCAGCCGCGCGGTCCTTGCGCTTCTGCTCTTTCTCGTCGCTGCGCGACCACTGAATCGCGACGATGAGCGCGAGCGCGAGCGTCGGCAGCTCGCCGATTCCCCACGCGATGCCACCGCCGGTCGACTGGTCTTCGAGCGGCGGCGCCCCCCAGGTGCGTCCCATCGCGCCGTACCAGTCGGCGAGCAGCAGACCGTCGCCGGTCATGATCGTCACTCCGAAGAACGCGTGCGACGCCATCGTCGCGAACAGCGTCACGATGCGCAGCGGGTAGGGGAATCGGTAGGGCACCGGGTCCACGCCGATCATCGACAGGTTGAAGAGGTAGCCCGAGATGAGGAAGTGGATGATCATCCACTGATGCCCAAGATGCTCCTCGGCCGCCCAGCGCGCGATTGGCGTGAAGTAGAAGACCCAGAGCGACCCCGAGAACATGACCGCAGCAAACGCGGGATGCGTGACCACCTTTGAGAACGGGGTCTGCACCGCCCAGAGAATCCATTCGCGGCCGCCCCACGAGCCATCGGAGCGCTTGTGCGTCGCCCGAAGTGCGAGCGTGACCGGAGCTCCGAGCACGAGGAAGAGCGGGATCAGCATCGTCAGCATCATGTGCCCGAGCATGTGCACGCTGAACAGGTACTGCTCGTACGCGTTGAGCGCACCGTTCGTCGTGTAGGCGAGCAGCAGGATGCCGAGAATCCAGGCCGTCGTGCGCCCCGCCGACCAGCGGTCTCCGCGGCGGGCCAGACGGATCACCGCGAGCAGGTACATGCCGATGCCGAAGGCGCAGACGAGCGCCCACAGCAGGTCGAACTTCCACTCGGTCAGGTAGCTCAGCGGGGTGAGTTCGGGGGGCAGCGGGTCGCCCGTGAGCCACTCGGCCGGGCCGATGCCGCCCGGCTGATCCCGCACCGGCTCGAGCGCGACCGGCGTCGCCGTGCGCCCGAGAGCGCCCGCGATGCCGCTCGCGACACCGAGCACGGCGAGCTCGCAGACGACGAACCAGGCGAACGGCCGCAGCCCATTCGCGGAGTTCGCAATGCGCGGGATCAAACGCGTACGCTGCAGCGCACCAAACGCACCGAGCACCACGAGCGAGCCGGTCTTCAGCAGCACGAGCTGGCCGTAGCCGGTGCCGAAGAGCGCATCCCACGTGCCGACGCGCAGCCAGGCGCTGACGACACCCGACGCAGCCACACCAATGAACGCGAGCAGCGCGAGGCTCGAGTAGCGCTCGGTCAGCGCAGCCAGACGCCGATGATCGACCGTCTTGGCGATGATGATGAGCGTCAGTAGACCGCCGAGCCACACGGCCGCGCCCACGATGTGCACGAGCAGCGCATTGACCGCGGCACCGTGGCCCGAAGCCCCGGCCGCGTGGCCCTGCTGCGCGAGCGGCAGCGCCGTGGCGAGGGCGGCGACGAGCACCACGAGCGTGAGCTTGCGGCCGCGCACCGCGAATGCGAGCACCGTCGTGATCGCGGCGAGCAGCAGTTCGAGCAGCCAGAACTGGCCGAGCTCGATTTCCGTCAAGAACTGCGCCAGGCCCGCGCCGAAGGTGGCGTCACCCGAGAACGGCTGGCTCGACACGTCCATGTAGGTGAAGAGAGTCGCTGCCGCACTGGCCACGGTGAGCACGGCGGCGGATCCCGCGGCGAAATCCATCGCCACACGCGTCTCGGGGCGATCGCTCGCGAACACCCACACGGCCATCACGACCGAGCCGATGAGCCCGGCCATCGCAACGTTGACGAGCGTGCGCGTGATCGGCAGGCCGAAACGCACGATAGCGCCCGGGTCGGCGAGCGCGCGCTCTGCCGCCGCCCCGCCGATGGCGAGGCCGAGCCAGAGTGCCAGCAGAGTCACCCCGAGGAGTACAGCTGGGGCAAGGATGCGGACGTAACGGGGCACCCGCCTAGCCTACGCGCTGCGCGGTGTGAGCTCGGTCGATGGGGGCGCCTTCGCCGCCGCGCGTCGGCTGCCTCCCGCGCGCTTGCCTCCCGCTCGCCGCCTCCCGCTCGCGAGATGACCCCTTTCTTGCGAGGTACGGTGTGATTCACAGGTCACCTCGCAAGAAAGGGGTCATCTCGGGATTGCTTTGGGGCTGCCTCGGGTCCCCGCCCCGCCCTGCGCTCCCTCAAACGACAGCACCCCCGGCCGCAATGCGACCGGGGGTGCTGAGGAAGACGAGGTTACTTGACCGCAGCCTTGAGCTTCGAGCCAACCGACACCTTGACGCGCTTGCCAGCGGGGATGTCGATGGTCTCGCCGGTGCGGGGGTTGCGGCCGGTGCGAGCAGCGGTGGTCGCGGTCTCGAACGAGATCCAGCCGGGGATCGAAACCTTGTCGCCCGAGGCAACGGTCTCGGAAACAGCGGAGAACAGTCCGTCGATCACGCTGGAGACGGCGGCCTGGCTCTGGCCGGTCTCGGCAGCGATCTTGGCGACGAGCTCGGTCTTGTTGAGTGCCATGTTGTTTCCTTCCAAGGCGATGAACCGAAATGGTCATGCCTCTAGATCTTGGTTCTGGTACCCCTCCGAATGGAGGGTCCGATCGAATGATCGGTTCGAATCTACCCCAATTCGGCGGAATGATGCGGAACTTCGGTCGGAAATTCCCCAGGGAGATGCCATAGGGCGTCAATTTCGCCCCCAGCGGACGCCCGCCCGGCCCGCAAACGCGAAACGGCCGCGGATCCCGACGGATCCACGGCCGTTTCTGCAAGGAGTGCTTACCAGCTCGACTTGGTGATACCGGGCAGCTCGCCACGGTGCGCCATGTCGCGGAAACGCACACGCGAGACGCCGTACTTCGTCAGCACGCCACGGGGGCGGCCGTCGATGACGTCGCGGCTGCGCACGCGCACCGGCGAAGCGTTGCGGGGCAGCTTCTGCAGGCCCACGCGAGCGGCTTCGCGGCTCTCGTCGGTCCCGTTCGGGTCCACGAGGGCCTTCTTCAGCTCGAGGCGCTTCTCCGCATAGCGGGCAACGATCGCCTGACGCTGCTTGTTCTTCGCAATCATGCTCTTCTTCGCCATGATTAACGCTCCTCTCGGAACTCGACGTGCTTGCGGATGACCGGATCGTACTTCTTGAGCACGAGGCGGTCGGGGGTGTTGCGACGGTTCTTCTTGGTCACGTAGGTGAACCCGGTGCCGGCCGTCGAACGGAGCTTGATGATCGGACGTACGTCCTTATCCTTCGCCATTAGAACTTCACCCCGCGCTTCTGCAGATCAGCGATGACCGACTCGATGCCACGGGCATCGATCAGCTTGATGCCCTTGACCGACAGGGTGAGCGTCACCTTGCGGCCGAGTGAGGGCACGAAGTAGGTCTTCTTCTGGATGTTGGGATCGAACCGACGCTTGGTGCGACGGTGCGAGTGCGAAATGTTGTGTCCGAAGCCGGGAACGGCGCCGGTCACCTGGCACACTGCTGCCATGATGTTTCCTCTCATACCGTGAGACCGGACGGCCTCACCCAAGATTTCTTGTCTGCACAAGCCTGCGTCGCGACCGGGGATCCGGTCTCGCTGCGAGAGCTCGCGCGGTCTGTGCACTGGGACGGCGCACAGCCAAAGATCGAGCTTAGCTCACGTCAGCGCGTGTCGCAAGCTCGAATCCGCGGATCGGGCGCGGGTGCGCGCCCCCGTGAACCAGGCGAGCCCCGCGGCGATGCCGAGCGCCGCGACGACGATCAGCAGGATCGCCCAAACGTTCGCCTGCATCACCCAGATCAGGTAGGCCACGAGCGGTGACTCGCCAACGAGCGCACCGAGCCCGGCACCGAGACCCGCACCAACCGAGCTCTGCCGGCCCCAGTGCGAGCCGAGTGCCGCGCAGAGGCCCGCGATCGCACTGCCCAGCACGATGGGAACAAGGAGGTACAGGATCGCGTAGACCAGACTCCAGGGTGCGGTCACGCTCGGAATAAGCGCGAGCGCGAGCAGCACGACCGCAATGACGACGCTCAGGATCACCAGCGCGAGCGGCAGCGGCAGGCGTCTCATGTGCGTTCCCCTCTTGGCGGCGTAAGCTGACGACGTGTCACAGCTCCACGAGATCGACCCTACTGCTGCGAGCAGCTCAGACGCACTGATCCGCTACGTCGCGATCGGCGACAGCTTCACCGAGGGCGTCGGCGATGAGCAGCCCGACGGCAGCGTGCGCGGGTGGGCCGATCTGCTCGCGCAGGGCATCGCCGACGCCACGGGCACGGCCATCGACTACGCGAATCTCGCAATCCGTGGGCGTCTGCTCGGCCCCATTCTGGCCGAGCAGCTCGAACCGGCCCTGGCCCTCGGCCCGACAATCGTCACGTTCAACGGGGGCGGCAACGACATGCTGCGCCCCCGCACCGACATCGCCTGGATCATGCGCGAGACTGAGCGCGCGCTGCTGCGCATTCGCGAAGCTGGTGCCGAGCCGATTCTGCTCGCCGGGGCCAACCCGACAGCGGGCTTGCCGAGCGGTCAGCGCGTGCGAGTCAAGGGTGACGAGATGGTGCGATCCGCCAAGATTCTGGCCGAACGGCTCGGGGTGCGCGTCGCCGACAACTGGAGCGATGCCGAGCTCACCGGCCGCCAGTACTGGTCGCCTGACCGCCTGCACCTCGCTCCGGTCGGGCATCACCGGGTGGCGTCGAACGTGTTGCGCGCACTGGGGTACTCGGCCCCGAGCGACTGGGTGGTCACGGCCGATCCGATCCCGCGCCCGACCCGGCGGGATCAGCTGCTCTACACCCGCGAACACGTGGTGCCCTGGGTGCAGCGTCGACTCACCGGTCGTTCGAGCGGCGACGGGCGCACAGCGAAGTATGCGGAGTGGACCCGCATCGAGCCGCGCTCGACGACGCCCGACGCGGCGTAGCGCGCCTACGTCGCGAGGTACCCGCCCTCGACCGGAATCGATGCGCCGGTGATGTAGCCGGCGCCGGGCGACGCGAGGAAGCGGACGGCGGCGGCCACGTCGGCGGGCTCCGCGATCCGGCCCAGTGGAATCGCCGCGGCGACGCGCGCTGCTGCGGCATCAGGATCATCGAGCCCGTCGAGCCACTCCTGATACAGCGGCGTGCGCGTCATGCCCGGAGTGACCGAGTTGACGCGGATGTTGTACGGCGCCAGATCGACCGCAGCTGCCGTCGTGAAGGCGTGCATCGCCCCCTTGGTGGCGCTGTAGATGCCCATGGTCGGCACGCCGATGCTGGCAAGTCGCGATGTGATGTTGATGATCGCGCCGCCGTCGCCCTGCGCGCGCATCTGCCGGGCGGCGGCGAGCAGCAGCTTCATCGCGGCGAACGTGTTGGTCTCGAAGAGCGCGACGATCTCGTCGTCTGCGACCTCGAGCAGGTCTTTCGTGTGGTCGATGCCGGCATTGTTGACGAGTACATCGAGACGCCCCGCTTCGGCCACGGCCCCGGCGACGAGGCGCGCCGCCGCACCCGCTTCGGTGATGTCGGCCGCGATGAAATGTACGCCGTCGCCCAGGTGCGCAGCCACCTCGTCGCCGCGCTGCTGCGAGCGGCCCGAGATCACCACTTCGAAGCCGTCCGCGCGCAGGTGGCGGGCGATCTCGATGCCGATGCCAGAGGTGGCACCCGTGACGAGGGCGACGGGGGTGTGCGTCATGTCTACTCCTTCGAGGGGTCGCCGGCGACGCGATCGACCCGATGCCAGCACGGTACCAGCCGGAATGCGACCACAGCGCACCACCGCGCACGGCGTCGAGACCCGCGGGCGCGTTGCGGAGTGATACGCTCCGCTCGGGCCCTCCGCACGGCGTGCCCGGCAGATGAGACGAGGAGCAGCGGTGAGTGCAGTGAGCGGAAACGGGCGGTTCGCGAACGGGGCCTCGGCGGCGCTCGCTCTTGCCGGTTTGCTGTTGGTCGCGGGCAACCTGCGCGCGGCGCTCACGTCGGTGGGGCCGATCCTCGACCTGCTCGAGAGCTCGCTCGGTCTCACCTCGTTCGCGGCATCGATGCTCATCAGCCTGCCGCTGCTGGCGTTCGCCGGTATCTCGCCCATCGTGCCGACGATCGCGGCTCGCGTCGGGCTCGAACGCCTACTCGGCGGCAGCATGGCGCTGCTCACCGTGGGCATCGTGGTGCGCTCGATCGGCGGTGTCTGGCTCTGGGTGGGCACCATTGCGCTCGGGATCGCGATCGCCGCGATCAACGTCGCCCTGCCGTCGCTGGTAAAGCGCGACTTTCCGCACCGCATCGGGCAGGTCACAGGCGCGTATTCGGTCGTGCAGTCGCTCTTCGCCGCCATCGCCGCGGGTGTGTCAGTGCCGCTCGCCGAATCGTCGGCTCTGGGCTGGAGGCTCTCGCTCGGCATCTGGGCCGGGTTCGCGCTGCTCGCGCTCGCCGTGCTCATGCCGCGCATCCTGCGCGCCGAGTCGCCGAGCGCGGCGGCCCCGAGCACCCCGATCGAACTTCCCGGCGGCGGCACCTCGCACGATCGTTTTTCGCCGTGGCGGTCGGGCCTGGCCTGGCAGATCACCGCGTTCATGGGGCTGCAATCGATCGGGTACTACATCTTGATCACGTGGATGCCTTCGGTCGAAGCCGCGTCGGGCATCACGCCGACCGCTGCGGGGGTGCACCTGCTCATCATGAACGCGGTCGCCATCATCGGCAGCACCGTCTGCTCGGCGTTGATCCCCCGACTGCGCGATCAGGCGCTGCTGAGCGCGATTCCGGGCGTGCTGTTCATCGGCACCGCGCTCGGCCTCGCATTCGCGCCCGCCTGGGGTGCCGTGTGGGCCGGGCTCGGGGGCCTCGCGGGCGGCATGGCGATCGTGCTGGCGCTCTCGTTCTTCGGGCTGCGCACGCACCACCACCGTCATGCGGCAGCCGTCTCGGGCATGGCGCAGGCCGTCGGGTACCTCGGCGCCGCCGTGGGCACCCCCATCATCGGCCTGCTGCACGACGTCACCGGCTCATGGATGCCGGCTCTCTGGACGCTCGGCGTGCTCGGCGCCGCACTCATCGGCTTCGGGCTGCAGGCCGGCCGCGACCGCTACGTGCGGTAGGGCCGGGCCGCCTCGACCCGCGGAGCGGGGTCAGTTTGGGAGGGTGCGTCGCCTGCGGCACCCTCCCCAACTGACCCCGCTGCCATGGGGGCGGATGCGACCGGGCGGGCGTGACCACACCCTTCCGGGTTTCCCGAATCATCCGGGAGGACGACCCGAATGGTACTGCGGGACGATGCCCGCGCCCGCGCGACCCGACAAGCTGAAAGGGTCGATCACGCCGCTCGGCCGCGTTCCGGGTGGCGACCTCCGAGCCGCGCGCCCGCTTCGGCGCCGCGCAGCCTCAGCCGAAAGCGTTCATGTCGTTCCTCACGCGCACTAGCCTCAAGAATCGCCTCATCGTAGGCCTGACCACCCTTGCGATCGCCGTGCTCGGCCTCGTCTCGATGGGCTCGCTCAAACAGGAGCTGATGCCGTCGATGCAGGTGCCGATGGCGTTTGTGTCTGCGCAGTCGCAGGGGCTCGCGCCTGAAGAGATGGCGAGCAGCGTCACCGAGCCGATCGAACAGGCCGTGCGCGGGGTGCCGGGGGTGACGGGTGTGACCTCGTCGACGTCGAGCGGCGACGCCCAGATCACCGTCGAGTGGACGTTCGGCGAAGACGACGAGGAGACGCTGCGCACCATTCGCAGTGCCGCCGAGGCGCTGAAGCCGAGCTTCCCGTCGGGTACCGAGCTGCAGGTGATGTCGGGCGGCGCCGACGACATTCCCGCGATGATGTTGAGCGCCGGCACGACCGGCGATCAGGAGACCTTTGGCGACGCGCTCGCGCAGACCGTCGTGCCGGCACTGCAGGCCGTGAACGGGGTGCGCACGGTCACCCTCGCGGGCCAGGAAGCGCACCGCATCATGATCGATCTGCGCGCCGCCGACGTCACCCGGTTGAAGGTCGAGCCGTCGACCCTCGGGCCGATTCTCGAGGCCCACGGCGCCGCACTGCCGGCCGGGCAGGCCGACTCGGCCGAGGGCCCGATCTCCATCACCGTCGGCTCGCGCCTCGCAACGCTCGAAGACATTCAGAACCTCCCCGTGCCGACCGCCGACGGCGCAGTCAAGATCTCCGATTTCGCCGACGTCTCGACCGAGGCCGTGCCGGCGCAGACCATCTCGCGTGTCAACGGCAACCCCTCGCTGACGCTGCAGATCACGCCGGCACAGGGCGCGAACGTCGTCGAAATCTCACACGGCGTCAATGCCGAGCTCGATCGCCTCGCCCCGACGCTCGACGCCGAGTTCGTCACGATCTTCGATCAGGCGCCGTACATCGAACAGTCGATTCACGACTTGTCGGTCGAGGGCGGGCTGGGCCTGCTGTTCGCCGTGCTCGTGATTCTCGCGTTCCTGTGGTCATGGCGATCCACCATCATTGCGGCGATCTCGATTCCGCTCTCACTGCTCATCACGCTCATCGGGCTCTGGTGGAGCGGCAACACCCTCAACATCCTCACCCTGGGCGCACTCACGATCGCGATTGGCCGCGTCGTCGACGACTCCATCGTGGTGATCGAGAACATCAGCCGGCGACGGGGCGACGGGCCGTTGACGGTCGAGGGCGTGGTCGCCTCGGTGCGACAGGTCGCCGGCGCGATCACCGCGTCCACACTCACCACCGTGGCGGTGTTCCTGCCGATCGCGTTCGTCTCGGGCATCGCCGGGCAGCTCTTCCGCCCCTTCGCCGTGACGGTGTCGATCGCGCTGATCGCCTCGCTCGTCGTCGCGCTCACCATCGTGCCGGTGCTCGCGTACTGGTTCTTGAACCGAGCACGGGCGGCGGATCCTCAGCCCACCATCGAAGCCGCCCCCGACCAGGCGACCGCGCTCGCCGACACCGCAGTGCTCACCGCACCCGCGGGCGACGTCACCGCTCCTGCCGCCGTGCCGTCGGAACTCGATGAGATCCACACCGAGCCCGACCGCCTGCAGCGCACCTTCATGCCCGCGCTCAGCGCGACCCGCCGCCACCCGGTGATCACCCTGATGGTCTCGGGCCTGCTGCTCGTCGCGACGCTCGGCATGACCGCGTTCATTCAGACCGATTTCCTCGGCTCCTCAGGCCAGGAGAGCCTGCAGCTGACACAGACCCCGCCGAAGGAGGCTGCCGACGATCTGGTCGCCGCGGCCGAACCCGTCGAGCAGGCGCTCGGCGAGATCTCGGGAATCGCCGACGTGATGACGTCGATTCCGGTGCCGACGCCGGGCACCCCGTCGACGATCAGCTACGACCTGCAGCTCACCGATGGCGCCGATGTCTCCCAGGTGGAATCGCGGGTGCAAGATGCGCTCGATGCGCTTCCCGATGCCGGCGAAGTCGCGCTGGCCTCTCAGGATGCGTTCGTCTCAGGTGCCGGCGACGGCATCGCGCTGCAGATTCAGGGCAACGACCCCGAGGCGCTGCGCAAGGCGAGCGATCTACTCGAAGAGCGCCTCGCCGACGCGAAGGGCGTGCGCTCGATCAAGAGCGAGCTCGCCGGCGAGCAGCCGGTGATGCGCATCAAGGTGGACGAAGATCAGGCCGCGCGACTCGGCTTCGACCGCGCCACCATCGCGAAGTCGGTGCAGGAGGCGCTGGCCGGCTCCACGGTCGGCACCCTGATGTACGAGGGTCAGGAGCGCGACATCGTCGTGCGCACGCCCGGCGCCACGCGCACCGCCGAAAAGCTCGGCGAAATTCTGTTGCCCGTCACGGCGCAGCAGACCGCGGCAGCCCAGAAGGCCGCTGCCGATGCACTCGAAGCGCAGGCCAAGGCGAAGGCCGAAGAGGCGCAGGTCAAGGCCGAGAACGATCTGGCCACGCAGATCGCCGACGCCACGAATCAGCGCGCCGAGCTCGTCGGGCAGATCGGTGAGCTCAACGCGCAGCTCGCCGCCCTGTCAGCCGCACCCATCGTGCCCGAGACCCCGCTCAGCCCGGAAGACGAGGCCGCTGTTCAGGCGCAGATGGACCGTGCCGAGCAGCTCGCCGGGCTGCAGGGCGCGATCGAAAGCGCTCAGGCCGGCATCACCGGCATGGACGAGCAGATCGCTGCGCTGCGCGATGCGCAGAGCGAAGCGGCCACGCAGCAGGCCGAAGCCGAAGCCGCTGAGGCCGAGCAGAAGGCTGCGGCTGAGATCACCGGCACCGCGATTCCGCTCTCGGCCATCGCCACGGTCGAGGAAGAGCTGACCGCACCGACGATCACCCGCGCCGACGGCGAGCGCCAGGTCACGCTGACGGTGACGCCGCGAGATGGCCAGCTGGCCGTCGCGAGCCTCTCCATCGACGAAGCGATCGCCGACACCGATCTGCCGGCCGGCGTCACGTTCGAGCAGGGCGGCGCTTCGGCCGAGCAAGATGAGGCGTTCGGCCAGCTCGGACTCGCCATGCTCGGCGCGATCATGCTCGTGCTGCTCGTCATGGTGGCGACGTTCCGCAGCTTCCGCGGGCCCCTCGTGCTGCTCATCTCGATCCCGTTCGCAGCAACCGGGGCGATCCTCGGCCTGCTCATCACCGGCACCCCGCTTGGCCTCCCGGCCCTCATCGGTCTGCTGATGCTCATCGGCATCGTCGTCACCAACGCGATCGTGCTCATGGACCTCATCAACCGTCTGCGCGAGGCAGGCGCCGGGCTTGACGAGGCCGTGGAGCACGGCACACGCCTCCGCTTGCGCCCCATCCTCATGACGGCCGCGGCGACAGTGTTCGCGCTGATTCCGATGTCGCTCGGCCTGACCGGCGGAGGCGTGTTCATCTCGAAGCCGCTGGCGATCGTGGTGATCGGCGGGCTCATCTCGTCGACGCTGCTGACGCTCATCCTCGTGCCGATTCTCTACACGCTCATCGAACGCCGCCGTGAGCGCAAGCTCGCCAAGCGGGCCGAGCGCCGGGCACGCCGAGACGCGCAGCGCGCGGAGCGTCGTGCCGACGACGCTGGGGCTCCGGCCGAGGCACGCGAAGCGCAGCTGTCGTTTGCCGCCGATCGCCGGTCGGCGAAGCTGGAGGCACGTGCGGCGAAGGCCGACGCGAAGGCGGCGAAGCGCGAAGCGCGGACTGCCGCTCAGGCGGAGCGGCGTGCCGCGAAAGGCGGCGGGGCGACTGCCGCCGAGGGGCCGGAGGCTCCTGGCGCCTCAGATGCGCCGGACGCCCCGCAGCCGCCGACGCAGTAGGCCACCGCTGCGCTGCACACCACGTGTGAGCGGGGTCACTTTTGGAGGGTGCGCACAGCGCGACACACTCCGAAAGTGACCCTGCTCCGCAGTCGCCGCCCCTTCAGGGTAAGTTGCGACCAGTTCTCACTCGCTGAGATAGGAAAACACTGGTCGCAACTTATCCCGATCGCCCCCTCCGCGCATCGACGCCACCGAGACGAGCGGCGGCGGATCACCCGGCCGCTTTGAGCCCCGACCCCGTCAAGAGCACCACGGTGGTCTCGTCGGGGTGGATCGCTCCGCGATCGAGCAGCACCTCCAGTGCGGCGGCCGCCGTCGCACTGGTCGGCTCGGCGTACAGCCCTCGCGCCGCGAGCCCGGCGTGCGCGGCGCGGATCCCAGCCTCGGGAACCGCCACCGTGCCTCCGCCGCTCTCACGCAGCGCCTCGAGCATGGGCATGAGGCGCAGCGGGCGGGCGATTGCCGTTCCCTCAGCGATCGTCGGCATGACCGGGCGGGCGGTTGCCGCTTGAAACGCCGCTGCTCGCGCGGCTGCAGCACCGGGCGCCGGTTTCACGTGGAACGCCGCATCGACCGGCGAGCAGTGCTGGGGTTGCGCGGCGTACAGTCGCGGCAAGCGATCAATCGCACCGGCATGCAGCAGCTCGCGGAACCCGAACGCGCACCCCAGCAGGCTGCTGCCCGCGCCGACCGGCATCACCACGGCATCGGGAGCCCGAAACCCGAGGTCTTCCCACATCTCGTAGGCGAGCGTCTTCGTTCCCTCGAGAAAGAATGGCTGCCAGTTGTGGCTCGCGTACCAGCCATCGCCGTGCTCAGCCGCAGCAATCGCCGCGCTCTGCGACGCTTCCCGAGGGCCCGCGACGAGTTCGATGCGGGCCCCGTATGCGCGCGCCTGCACGAGCTTCGCGGGCGAGGTCGACGCCGGCGCGAAGACAGTCACATCAAGGCCGCCCGCGGCACCATACGCGGCGATCGAGGCGCCCCCGTTGCCTGAGCTGTCTTCGATCACCGACGTCGCGCCCTGCTGCCGCAGCACAGAGAGCATCACGCTCGCCCCTCGATCCTTGAAGCTCCCAGTCGGCGACGCCCATTCAAGCTTGCACAGCGGTCGAGCACCGAGCCACTCGGTCGGCACCAGCGGTGTGCGCCCCTCACCGAGCGAGATCGGGTCGGGAACGTCAACTGCAAAGGCAGCGCGGTACCGCCACAGTCCGGGCGATCCGGCATCGATATCCGCAGCCGTGATGCCGGCTCCCGGTGTCAGCAGCAGTGGATCACCAGCGTTCGAACGCCAGCGACCCGGCTCGATCGCCACGCGCGCAGCGGAGATCGGGTCGACGTAGGCGGCGTCAGTGCTCATGCAGCGCAGCCTAGCAACGCGGCGCTCCGACCCCACTGATCACGATCGGGGTACATTGCGGTGGGTGTGAGGCCCCAAATGGACCGCAACACACGTCGAAAGTTACCCCGATCGCACCCAGTGCGGCGGCGCAGCGGCACAGCACCACCGCGCCGCCGCGTCACGCCGTCGGCGGGCGCGGTGCGTCGGGGCCCGGTCCAACGCCGCCCGCACCGCCGGCAGCACCGATCTCGCCACCGACCGCCGCCGCAACGGCGGCGCGCTTCGCGGCCGGCGCCGGTTTGCCGCTGCGCATCGCGGCCATTCGCCCGGCCCGACGCCCGAGCCAGGAGACGGTGAGGTTGATGGCCAGGTAGATCACGACGGCCACGACCCAGAAGGTGAAGAGGTAGCGGTTGCCGTAGAACGTCGATGCCTGCTTCACCGTCGAGGCGAGCTCGGAGTACGCCACGATGTAGCCGAGCGAGGTGTCTTTCAGCAGCACGACGAGCTGGGCGATGATGATCGGCAGCATCTGCGTGAACGCCTGCGGAAATTCGATGAGCAAGCGGGTGCGCACCGGGGTCAGCCCGATCGACAGGCCGGCCTCGCGCTGCCCCTTGTTCAGCGCGACGATGCCGGCGCGCAGGGCCTCTCCGATGATCGCGCCGTTGTAGATGATGAGTGCAATGACCACGGCCCAGAAGGCGCCGGTCGAGGCGACGAGCAAGATGAACAGCATCATCAGCAGCACGGGCATACCGCGGAAGAACTCGAGCAGCACGGTCACGGGCACGCGCACCAGCGCCGACGACGCGAGGCGCCCGAAGGCGAACAGCATGCCGAGCAGCACGGCACCGACCATGGCGACGGCGGCGGCGCGCAGCGTATTCAGCACGCCGCGGCCGATGAACTGCCACACCTCGCCGTAGGCGAGCACGTCCCAGCGCGAGCCGTCGAACATACCCGGCGTCTCGTTGCCGTTGACCGCAATCTGCGGCTGCGCGAGGCGCCACACCACCCAGCCAAGCAGTGCGACGAGCGCGACGACGCCCACCACTGAGATGATGCGGGATCGCACCCGCGCTTTGGGGCCGGGGGCGTCGTAGAGAACTGTCGCGGTACTCATCGCAGCACCCGCACCTTCTTCTCGATCTGCCCGGCGATGAGACCGAGCGGAATGGTAATCAGGAGGTAGAAGCAGGCGACGCCGACGAGAATCGGGATCACCGCCTGTCCGTTGCTGTTGGTCAGCTGTCGGGCGGTCGCGAAGAGCTCGACCACGAAGAACCCGCCGGCCACCGAGGTGTTCTTGGTGAGGGCGATGAACACGTTGATGAGCGGTGGCACGACCATGCGCAACGCCTGCGGCAGCACGATCAGCGAGAGCGTCTGCCCGAAGCCGAGGCCGATGGAACGGGCGGCTTCGGCCTGCCCGACCGGCACACCATTGATGCCGCTGCGCAGCGCCTCGGCGACGAACGGGGAGGTGTAGATGGCGAGGCCGATCGACGCGAGGATCGCATACGGCGGCTTGTCTGGCACGATCAGCGGCAGCACGAACACCATGAACAGCAGCAGCAGGGTGAGCGGAATGTTGCGGATCAGCTCGGTGTAGACCGTCGCGAATGCGCGCAGCGAGGCGACGGGGCAGATGCGCATGACGGCCACGATGAGGCCGATGAGCAGGGCCCCCAGGCCGCCAAACAGCAGCAGCCTCAGGGTCATCAAGAATCCGGCGAGGATGTCGCCGGCGTTCGCGATCAGCACTTCCACGGGCTGAATCCCTTCTGCGGAGCGGCTCCCGGGGGCGGCGTGCGCCGCCCCCGGGCCGACTCGATACTGACTGGACGCGAGTGCCGTGCCGGCATCGCGAGGTGACCGTGAGCGATCAGTAGTTGTCGATCTTCGGCGGCTCGGGCGTCGAGAGCACCGTGCCGGCGGTCTTCTCCCAAGCCGCGGCCCAGTCACCATCATCGAACGACTCTTGCAGCGTGTCGTTGATGAAGCCGCGGAAGTCGTCGTCGCCCTTCTTCAGGCCGATGCCGTAGGGCTCTTCGGTGAAGGGGTTCTCGACGACCTCGAACTCGCCCTGATTCTGGTCGGCGAGGCCCGCGAGAATCACGTTGTCCGTGGAGACGGCGACAACCTCACCCGAGCGCAACGGCTCGAGGCAGTTCGAGTAGGTGTCGGTGGCGAGCACGTCAACGCCTTCCTTCTTGAGGTTCTCCTCCGAGGTCGAGCCGGTGACCGAGCAGACCTTCTTGCCCTTGACATCGTCGATGCCCGAGATGCCGTCGGGGTTGCCCGAGAGTACGAGCAGGTCTTGACCGGCGATGTAGTACGGGCCGCCGAAGTCGATGACCTGCTTGCGGTCGTCGTTGATCGTGTACGTGGCGACGACGATGTCGACCTCGCCCTTCTCGATGAACGGCTCGCGGTTGGCAGAGACGGCTTCCTTCCACGTGATCTGGTCTTCGGTAAGTCCGAGCTTCGCGGCGATGATCTTGCCGATCTCGACGTCGAAGCCCTCGGGCTTGTTCGTGGTCGGGTTCATGAGGCCGAACAGCGGCTGGTCGTACTTTGTGCCGATGGTGATCTTGCCGGCGTCGTGGAGTTTCTCCATCGTCGTGCCCGCGTCGAAGTTGACGTCTTCGGCGGCTGCCGGTGCCGAGGTGTCTCCCCCGGCGTCGTTCGGCGATCCCGAAGCGCACGCCGTGAGGGCGAGAGCTCCGGCGGCCGCGATGACTGCTGCGTACTTGGCGAATCGCATGATTCCTGCTTTCTCTGCGTTGAGTCTGGTTCGAGGGATTGGTGCGTCAGTGCCCGAGGATCTTCGACAGGAAGTCCTTGGCGCGCGAGGTCGTGGGGTCGGTGAAGAACTGCTCGGGCGTCGCCTCCTCGACGATCTGCCCGTCGGCCATGAACACGATGCGATCGGCGGCCCGCCGCGCGAATCCCATCTCGTGCGTCACTGCGACCATGGTCATGCCGTCGTTGGCGAGACCGATCATCACGTCGAGCACCTCGTTGATCATCTCGGGGTCGAGTGCCGACGTCGGTTCGTCGAGCAGGATCAACTTGGGGTCCATCGCCAGCGACCGAGCGATGGCGACGCGCTGCTGCTGCCCGCCCGAGAGCTGCGACGGGAGCTTCTGCGCCTGGTTCGCGATGCCCACGCGATCGAGCAGCGCCATCGCTTTCTCCTCCGCCGCCTTCCGTGAGAGACCGCGAACCTTCATCGGCCCGAGGGTCACGTTCTGCAGGATCGTCTTGTGCGCGAAGAGGTTGAACTGCTGAAACACCATACCCACGTCGGCCCGCAGCGTCGCGAGGTCGCGGCCCTCCTCGGGCAGCGGTTCGCCGTCGATGGTGATCGTTCCCGAGTCGATGGTTTCGAGCCGGTTGATCGCGCGGCAGAGCGTCGATTTACCCGATCCCGAGGGCCCGAGCACCACGACGACCTCACCGCGGCCGACTTGCGTGTTGATGTTGTTGAGCACGTGCAGATCGCCGTAGTGCTTGTTGACTTCGTTGATGATGACGAGTGGTTCTCGATCGTCGCGGACCACTCTGACCGCTGTCGTCTCTCCCATGCGGTGATCGTACAAAGAGAGCTGAGTCGCGCGAAAGGTCTTGTGCTCGCCGCACAAAGCCGACTAGGGTTTTGCAAAACTCCTGATGAAGCTGGGGAACGGATGGGACGGCGTGGGGAAGCGTCGACTCGCCGCTAGAGCTGTGCCTGCGGCCGGGTCAATCGTTACCAAGCCGTCACCGAGCTGGCGCGAATCGCGGCTTGAGGGCGCGAAATGCGACGCAGAGCAGGAACACGGCGGTGAGCACCAGGCCGACTGACCCCCCGGCGGCGACCGAGAATTCGCGCGAGATCCAGAGGCCCGCGAGGCCCCCCGCGATGCCGAGCACTGCCGAGAGCACCGGAATCCATTCGACGCGGTCGGTGAGTACGCGCGCGGCCGCCGCCGGCGCGATGAGCACGGCGACGCCGAGGATCGCGCCCACCGCCGGCATCGCCACGACCACTGCGGCGGCGATGATGCCGGTGACGACGAGTTCGACCTGCCAGGTGCGGAAGCCCGAGGCCACGTATCCGACGGGGTCGAAGGTGTGGAAGAGGATGCGCCTGCCGTAGACGGCCGCGAGCACGATCGACACCACGAGCACCGCGGCAGTCGAGGTCACGTCGGAGACACTGACGCCCAGCGGCGATCCGACCAGCAGCGCCTCGACGGGCACGCCGAGGCCGGGGTTGAGCGCCGAGAGCAGCGTGCCGAGCGCGAACCCGAACGACAGCACCACCCCACTCGTGACCTGGCGCCCCTGACCGGGGATCTTCGCGAGCAGGGTCATCGCGAGCACGAGCACGAGCGCGAAGAGCGCCTGGCCGATGAGCAGGTTCCAGCCCAGCAGCGCGAACACCACACCGCCCGGGAAGGTTGCGTGGCTCAGCGCGACCGCGAAGAACGAACGACGGCGCAGCACGATGAGGGTGCCCGCGACCCCGGAGAGGAGGCCGAGCAGCGCAAGCTCGAGCGAGGCGAGCGCGAAGTAGCTCATGCGCGCACCGGCTTCCGCGTCGGCTTGCGCACCGCGCCGATGCCCCAGCGCACGAGCGCGGTGAGCACGTACGCGGCGACGAGCAGCAGCACGACGACCGCGCCCGGTGAGACCGTCGCGCCGCCCGTGATCGACCACTCGAACGAGATCCAGAGGCCGGCAACCCCGACGACGAGCGGCAGCAGCACGGCAATCGGAATGAGCA
The DNA here is from genome assembly GCF_001273845.1 of Leucobacter musarum subsp. musarum. GTDB lineage: Bacteria > Actinomycetota > Actinomycetes > Actinomycetales > Microbacteriaceae > Leucobacter > Leucobacter musarum. The sequence goes on along the minus strand of NZ_JHBW01000063.1, from coordinate 151,785 downwards.
GCGCGAAACTACGCGTCAGCAGACGAGCGGCCGCCATGGGCACGGTGAGCAGCGCGATCACCATGAGCACGCCGAGCGCCTGGACCCCCGCGACGACGAGCAGGGCGACCGCGACGCCCAGCGTGAGGTCGGCGCGCAGCAGCCGGAAGCCCGCCGCCTCGGCGCCGGCCGCGTCGAACGAGCGGAACAGCTGCGCCCGCCAGGTCACCCCGACGATCGCGACAGCGACGAGGGCAACGACGAGGATCTGCCAGAGCTGCGTCTCGGTCACCGTGAGCAGTCGCCCGAAGAGCAGCTCTTGGAGCTGCGCCACGTAGCCCTCCTGGCGGGAGACGAGCACGACACCGAGGCTGAACAGCCCGGTGAGCACGACCGCGATCGCGGCGTCGGCTCCGACTCCACCGCGGTGTTCGATGACGGTGAAGAGCACGGCGGCGAGGATCGCGGCAACCACGGCACCCGGCAGCAGCAAGGCGGTGCCCCCGATCATCGAGCCGACGACCAGGCCGGGGAATACGGAGTGGACGAGGCCGTCGCTCACGAATTCGAGCTCGCGAAAGCTGATGAACAGGCCGACGATGCCGGCCGCGACCGCCAGGATGCCGACGGTGACGAGCGCACGCCACATGAACGGCAGGGCAAAGATGTCGAACGGGCTGGACTGCGCGAGGTGGAGGGCCGACACCAGATCGACCGGCATCACTCGGTCTCCCGCGTCGTGGTCACCGTGTGCTGATCGAGTTCGACGGTCGTGTCTTGGAACGCGTGCTGCACGGCATCGAGGGTGAGGGCATCGGCGACCGAGCCGAACGCGGCGGGGTGCCCGGGCTGGTTGGGGTGGTGCCCGCTCGCGAGCAGCAGTGCGTGGGTGCACGCCTCCTGCGCGATCTCGAGGTCGTGCGTCGACACGATGATGGTGCGCCCCTCGGCCCGCAGTTCGCGCACGAGCTGCAGCAGCACGTCGCGGTTCTCACGGTCGAGGCCATTGAACGGCTCGTCGAGCAGCAGCAACTGGGGGTCGGAGACGAGCGCGCGGGCCAGGATGCCGCGCTGCTGCTGCCCGCCAGAAAGTTCGCCGAAGCGTCGAGACGCGAATGCGCCGAGGCCGACCCGCTCCATCGCGTCGACGACGGCAGCGCGCCCCTCGCGACCGATCGGACGCAGCGCTCCGCGGGAGCGGTACAGCCCCATCGTCACGACCTGGCGCAGCGTGATGGGCAGGGTGGCATCGCGGGTATCCGCCTGCGGCAGCGAGCCGATGTGCCGGCGCGCGCGATCCGGAGCCTCACCGAGCACCTGCACCGCGCCGGCCGTGCGATCAGCAAGCCCCAGAATGCCGCGCAGCAGCGTCGACTTGCCCGAACCGTTCGGCCCGATCAGCGCGACCGCTGCCCCCGTCGGTATCTCGAGCGTGAGCCCCTCGACCCGTGCGACACCGTCGTACCCGAATGCTGCATCGGCCAGCGCAAGCGCGACGCCGCGCCCGGTGAGGGGCGCGGCGTCGGTCGCTGCGGGCACTGCGCAGTGCTGCGGGTCGTGCTCGAGGGTCATCCCTGCAGACTATCGGGCGCGGCGTCAGCCTTCACGCCCCAAGCATCGAGAATCGTCTGGGTGTTGTGCACGGTCGCACCGATGTAGGTGGCACCGTCGCTGTCGAGGGCACCGAGGGAGTCGGTGTAGAGCGTCTCGGCATCGATGACCTGCACGCCCGCCTCGGCGGCGATGGTCTCGGCGAGCTTCGGGCTCATCGACGACTCGACGAAGACGGCCTTGACCTTGTTCTCCTTGATCGAGGCGACGAGCGCATCGATGCCGGCGGCGCTCGGCTCGGCGTTATCTTCGAAGCTGGGCAGGATCGACCCGGCGAACGTGATGCCGTATTCGTTGAGGTAGTAGCGCATCGAGTCGTGACCGCTCACGAACTGGCGCTCGGCAGCGGGCACGCGATCCACCTCGGTCGCGACCCAGGTGTCGAGGTCGGCGAGCTTGCCGGTGTACTCCGTTGCGCGCTGCTGGTAGTCGCTTGCGTGATCGGGGTCAGCCTGCTCGAGGCCCTTCGCGATCTCATTCACCATGCCTTCGGCGAACTTCGGCGAGGTCCAGATGTGCGGGTTCAGGTCGCCGGGTGCTTCGGCGTGATCGTGCTCTTCTTCGGCGTGATCGTGATCGTGCGCGTCTTCGGATTCGGCCGCGTGGTCGTGACCCTCCTCCTCTTCATCGTGGTCGTCGACGAAGCCGCCGCCCGCGATCGTGATCTGCTTCGCCTCGTCGAGGTCGATGCCGTCGGCCGCGGTGATGATGGTGCCGTCGAAGCCCGACGCCTTGACCGCGTCGTCTACGAAACCCTCGAGGCCGGCGCCGTTGACGACGAGTACGTCGGCCTCGCCGAGCGCGAGCAGGTCAGCCGGGCTGGGGTCGAAGTGGTGCGCCGAGGCGTTAGGAGCGAGCAGCCCGGTGAGTTCGATGTCATCGCCGCCGACCTCGCCGGTGAAGTCGGTGAGCTGCGTCGTCGTCGCGACGACCTTCAGGCCCCCGCCTCCGCCGTCTCCCGAATCCGCGGTCGCCCCGCCGCTGCAGGAGGTGAGGGCGAGCAGCGAGGCGAGTGCAGCGCTGGCGAGCAGAACGGGTTTGAGGGGACGTGAGTAACGAGTCATGACACACTTTCTAAATGAGAACGAGTATCACTATACACTCACTCTGGCGTCACGTTGCCTCGTGTTCGCATCCGCGCAACGATCACTGCGGCGCCGCCGAGCAGTAGGAGCGTCATCGCAAGCGCAGCGGGAACGAATGCGTCGCTCGCGTCGCCCGTGGCCGCAAGGCGTGGCTTGGCAGCAGCCTCTGCGCCCGCCGGGGCCGCCGGTGTCGCGACGGTGGTCGGCGGCGCGCCCTCAGCGCCCGCTTCCGGAGGTTTCGTCGGCTCGACGGGATCAGTCGGGTCCACTGGATCGACGGGGTCCACTGGGTCGACCGGGTCCACAGGCGCCGGTGCCACGGCGAGCGATACCGGCTGCGACGTCGAGATCGCGAACACCGAGTTGCCGGAGTACCGCGCCGTGATGTCGTAACTGCCCTCGGGGAGCGAGGCGATCGCGAGCGTTGCCACGCCCGATTCGATCGGCGCGCTACCCAATGACTCGCCATTCGCGAAGAACTCGATCGATCCCGTCAACTCGGCCGGAGCGACCGACGCGCTCATCTGCACCGTCTCGCCGACCTTCGTGGTTGCGCGATCGAGCGACAACGTCACCGTGGCGACCCGCTGCTGCACCGTCACGGTGGTCTCAGCCGAACGCGACCCGTTCACACCCGAGTTGCCGGAGTACTCCACGGCGAGCACATGCTCGCCAACCGGAAGCTGCACGCCAGGCAGTTCGGCGCGGCCATCGCTCGATACGGTCACCTCACCCAGCAGTTCGTCACCCGCCCAGAACTGCGCAGTGCCACCGAGGTCGCTAACGGAGGCCTCGGTCGCCACGGTAGCAGTCAGATCGATCGCCTCATCGACGAAAATTTCTTCGCTCGAGGCGTCGAGCGCCACTGAGGACGTAGCCGTGTTGTATGTGATCGTGATGTGACCGTTGCCGCTGCGCACCCCGGTCTCGAAGACCGTGCCGGCGGGGCCGTAGCCTGATCCACCACCCCCGGCGGTGCCCCACACCGTCAGGTAGCCCGGCCCGCCGCCTGCGCCACCGTAGTATCCGCCGCCACCGCCGCCACTTCCCGGCGCTCGCGGGTCAGATGAAGTGGTGTCGCGCCCGTTGCCGCCGATGCCGAGCATGCCGCTCCCGCCACCGTTCTGATCGCCGCCGGCACCGTCGCCTGCAATGCTCACGACGCCGGCACCACCAACCAAGCCGCCTCCGGCACCGCCGATGAAGTTGCCGTACTGCGAGTTGGTGACCGCAACGGCTCCACCCCCGCCGCCAGCGACGAGCACCCGATGTTCCAGACCCTCGCCACCCACACGAACATCGCTCGCGCCGCCGCCACTCGCGTTGGCGCAGCCCTGGCTCGACGTGCGACCGCCGCCGTTGAATCCACCGGCGACGCCGCCGGGCTCGCACAGCACGTTCGAGAGCCCCACGCCGCCGACCGTGACGTTGAGCACATCACCCGGCTGCACCGGCAGCACCGAGGTTGCCCGGCCTCCCAGCCCGCCGTTCATGCCGGTCCACTGCGCCGCGTCTCCGCCCGCGGCACCGAAGACGTCCGCAGTAATGGACGTGACGCCAGTCGGCACGGTCCACTGCTCCGTGGCGCCAGTGAACGCGAATTCACAGGTGGCGACGCCGGCGTCGACGGTGCACGCGGCGTCTGCCTGAGCCGGAGCCGCAACCAGTACGGGCAGTCCCAACGTCGCGACCGCCACAGCCAACAGGGTCGCCCCGAGTTTCACACGCATACTCGAGAGCTTAAGCTGCAGACGACCAGGAGCCGAGCGATCGAAGGAACACTGCGTAGCCAATCACCAGCAAACAGGTAGTTACGGCGCTGACCCCACGACCAAGTGCACCGCGTTGCCCCACGGATCCCAGGCCGTGAGCACGTCGCCACTGCGCTGGGAGGAGTAGCCGGCGCTCGCCAGGCGATCCTCCGCTGCATCGATCGCGGCAGCATCGGGCAGCGACACGGTAAAGCCCGCAAGCCCGGTCGCGTTGGTGCGCGCCTCGGCGCCCTCGCTCTGCCACACGTTCGTGGCGAGATGATGGTGATAACCGCCGGCCGAGTAGAAAAGGGCGCCGTCATCGCGGGCCGTCACAGCGAATCCGAGCGCACCGGCGTAGAAATCTTCGGCCTGCTGCAGGTCGCCGACCTTCAGATGCACGTGCCCCACCGTTGCTGCGTCAGGCGTCGCCTCTTCGATTGCGCTCACGTCGGTGCCGAGATGCTCGGTGATGAACTGGTTGGGGTCGAGCGCCTCCGACCCCATCTGCACCTCGCCGTCCTTCCACTTCCACTCGTCGCGCGGCCGGTCGACATACAGTTCGAGGCCGTTGCCCTCGGGGTCGAGGAAGTAGAAGGCCTGACTGACGGCGTGATCGGCCGACCCCTGGAACGTGTCGGGCGCGTTGGTCGCGACCTGCAGAATCGTTGCGGCGAGCGCGGGCGCATCGGGGTACAGAATCGCCGTGTGGTACAGCCCGGGGTCGGTCAGGGTCGACCCAGCCTCACCCGAATCTTCAGGGGTGAGGCGCAGGATCGGCTCATCGAGCCCGAGCAGCACGCTGCTGCCGGTTGCGACTGCGTCAGCGTGATCCGCATCGTCGATCACCCGCAGGCCGACGGCGTCGACGTAGTACTGCTGCACTTTCTCGAGGTCGTGCACGGCAATCTCGACCACACCCATGTGCGTCTCTTCGGGAAGCGCCGCCGTCGGCTGCGCGTCGCTTTCCGCGCTCGCCGACTGCGCGATCGCGATCCAGGTGATCGCTCCGGCCACAATCAGTACGACGGCGACGATGAGCGTGATGAGCAGGGGCTTGCGAGAGCGGGCTGCAGAAGTGGCCATATCAAGTGGCAACTCACGCCCATCGACGCGCATTCCTGGGAAAGTGCGGGGACGCCCGCATCAATGACCGCGCAGATCGAGGTTCAAGATCGAGCTACCCGGCGGCTCGTTGCGCAGCATCACCATGAACAGGTCGGGCTGTTCCAGGTCATGACGATCGCTGAATATCAGCGTCGATCGTTCGATACGCGGGTCATCCGTGGCGATCACTTGCGCGTCAGCGGAGATGTCAGCGTAGGCCGTTTCAAGCTTGGCAGTGTCTAACTGGCTTCGGATCAGGAGCGCGCCAGCGTACTGCATGCCATTGCCGGTTCCCGACAGCCGCTGCGCCGCCCACCCCGAATCGATGACCTCAACGCCTGCAGGCACCGGCAACTGCTGCACGCGCGACTCGAGCTGCTGAGCTGCCGCATCGTTCGCGAAGTGCACCCACACAGCGGTGCCCACGAGGGCGAGCAGCGGCAGCAGCACGATCATCGCGATGATCGCCCCTGCGGGGATACGTCGAACCATGCGGAGAGGCATCAGCTCCTGACGACCCGTGTGATTCGCATGCTCACCCATGCCAACGACAGTAGCCGGGCACGTTCAGGCGTGCTCCGGAGCGAGAGCGGCGCGCAACAGTTCGCGGGCCCGCTGGTAACGACCTCGTGCGGTCGAGGCGGAGATCTCGCAGTGCGTTGCCGCACCCCTTGCCGCGCCCACGCACCGGCCAAACCGCGTGACAAAACGCAGCCAGCCAAGCTAGGTATCTTATATATAGATATATAATCGTGTCGTGATCAACGCCCCGGCGACAAGGAGGTCGAGTATTCGAGCGACGGCAGCACTCCAAGTGCTCTTCCTCTTCGGAAAGCAGCCGCGAGTCGCGTTGCGCACCACCAACCTCTCACCCGAATGGAAAGTATGTCTGCAGCTAAGAGAACCACTCTGATAATCGGGATCGCGTGCATTGTCGTTTTCCTGCTGGTGAGCGGGCTCGCACTCGTCGACCTCCCGCACACTGCGGAAGTCTGTTCAGGTGACGTAATCTCGACAGACTTGTGCGAGCCGGCGCGACTCGGACGCAGCAACTTCGGCAGCATATTGGTCGGCAGTGGAATCATTGCGTGTGCGCTGATCGCCCATGCCATCGTCCTGAGGAAACGCAACTGAAGATAGCCGACGCCGAATGCGCGCAGCCGTGCGTGTCAACGGCCCCAAGGCGAACAGCCTGAACTGTCACACACACATCGCAGCGCGGTCTCCGGTCGTGGGCGGCTTGCGGGTTCCGTTGTAAGTCGCCCACGCGCCTACCGGATCGCTTTCGCTGGATCCGATCGCGTCGACCAAAGCGGCGAGGCGCGGTGCGCGCGGTGCCGAGTATCGAGAGCAACTAGGAGTACTGGATTAATGGCGCTTTCCTGCGTGATTGCATTTGTTCCGAATCTTTCGGTTGACGCCTTTGGCGCCAGCGAAACAGAATCGACCTCATTTCCCAATGCCGTGAATGGACGTGCGTCAGACGTGTATGTCACCCAAGTGGGGCTACATGTCCTGGTTACTTCACCGGGAAATCTCTGGGAAGCACCCATACTCAAGGACGATCCGGAAGGCGGCGTGCTGGCAATTATCGACGAAGACCTATTCGCGATCAGCGTCTTTGGGGAAGGCGACCGCGTGCGCCAAGTAGTGGAAGGCACTGTTCAATACGAGGAAGGTACGCCGCTCAGCGTCGAGTCCGTGTTCGACGAGATCAGCGATCCTGAACTCAGCCACCTGGAACTCATAGCTCGCCTTGCGGGCATTTCCAGCACCGAGCTCAGGAAGCTCGACTGGTACCGCCTCCGTCCATGGCCTACGAAACGCAACAAACTTGTGAAGGGCACGGTGTATACGATCACCGCCCTCGTGGGGTTCGTTGTGCTCAACAAAGTTCTACCCAAAATTTTCGCGTAACCGGGTCGGCTACGCTTCGGACGCGCGAAGCGGCATCAGCTCCTGACGACCATTGCGATTCGCATGCTCACCAATGCCGAACGGCAGCGTCCGGGGCGCTGACCCGAACTCAGTCGCGAGGCGAACGTCGCCGTGGAGCGATCAATAACGCCTAGGCTCGACGCATGCGCCTCCCGAACTCCCCCGCACCCGGCATCGACCTCCGCCTACTGCAGCGCGACGACGCTGAAGAGCTCGCCCGCGCGTACGTGCGCAATCGTGACCACTTGGCTCCCTGGGAGCCCGCGAGGTCTGACGAGTTCTTCACCGAGGCCTGGCAACAGGAAGACATCGGCCAGCGCATCGCGGCAGGCGAAGCCGGCACCGCCTTCAGTTTTGGCCTCTTCTCGGCAGGGGAGGTCGTGGGCCGGTTCAATCTGGCCGGCGTGGTGCATGGCCCGTTCGAAAGCGCCGGGCTGGGCTACTGGGTCGACCAACGCTGGGAAGGGCGCGGGCTCGCCACGGCCACCGTGCGTGCACTGCTCGATTGGGCCCGCGCGGAGCTCGGTCTGCATCGTGTGGAAGCCAGCACGTTGGTGCACAATCTCGGCTCGCAGCGGGTGCTTGCGAAAGCCGGGTTCGAGCAGATCGGGTACGCACCGAAGTACCTGAACATCGCGGGCTCCTGGCAGGATCACCATCTCTATCAGGTGCTGCTGCACTGAGCAGGTACGTCGCGTCAGCCGGCGAGAGCGAGATGCAGGATGGGGTACGGCTTCCCTTCCCCGTCGACGTCGCTGCGACCCACCTGCGTGAACCCCTGGCTCAGATAGAACGCTGTCGCGCCCGGGTTCTGCTCGTTCACGTCGACCGCGGTGACGCCGTACTGAGTGACCGACTCCGCAAGCAGCGCGCTGCCGATCCCCTGGCCTCGGCACTCATTGGCGACGAAGAGCATCTCGAGGTTGCCGTCGAGCACTCCGGCGAAACCGACCGCCTGACCGTCACGCTCTGCGACGAGCAGCGTGACGGCGGGAAAGTACGCGGTCGCCAGGTTGCCTTCGATGCCCGCGAAGTCGGACTCGGCGAGAAAGTCGTGCGTCGCGCGAACGGCGCTGCGCCAGATCTCGACGAGCCGCGGGTACTCGACCGAGCCGTGGCACGGGCGAATGATCAGGGGTGCGGGGTGCGAAGACATGTCGGTGCAAGTGTAGGCCGACCGGCCGCGTCCGCTCAGGGAATCGGCACCCCGCGATCCTGCCCCACCCGCTTCATGACAAGGGTCGATTGCAGTCGCTGCACCCCCGGCAGCCCGGTGAGTACCGTGTCGTAGAGCGACTGATACGCGGCGAGGTCGGTGGTGAGCACACGCAGGATGTAGTCGGGCTCTCCGAAGAGCCGCTGCACCTCGACGACGCTCGGGATCTCGACGACCGCCGCCTCGAACGCCGTGATGACGTCGATGGAGGTGACGCCGATGGTGACGAAGATCACCGCCTCGAACCCCAGGCCGACCGCCTCCGGCGACACCACGGCACGATAGCGCTCGATGGCACCGGATCGCTCCAACTCTTTCACCCGGCGGTGGCACGACGAGAGGCTCAGGCCGACCTGCTCGGCGAGCTCCGTGGCGCTCACCCGCCCCGACTCTTGCAGTCGTGAAAGAATCTCGCGATCCAACGCATCCATGCGGATGATTCTTGCAGATTGCCGCGCAAACGACCCAGAAAACGGAAGCACATTTCCGCGAGAACGCCGTAATCTCTGAGCGTCGAAGGAGGACGGTGCCATGGATTGGACGCTGGCGGGGCAGTTCTGGATCATCGCCGCGGCACTCGCCGTCACCCCGGGGCCCGATTGGGCGTTCGTGATCTCGGCCGGCGCACGTCGGCAGCACCCCGCACCCGCGGTGCTCGGGCTGCTCAGCGGCTACGTGCTCGTCATCGGCGTCGTCGTCGTCGGAGCCGGCGCCGTCGTCACGGCCTTCCCGCTCGCGCTCACGGCGCTCACCGTGGCGGGCGGCGCCTTCCTCGTCTACCTCGGCGTCACCACCCTGATGCGCCCAGCTGCTCCGCTCGACGTGACCGGGGAGCCGCTGCACACCGGTGGCTTGCAGCAGTACTTCCGCGGCGCCGGCGTGAGCGGCATCAATCCCAAGGGCGTCATGCTGCTGCTCGCCCTGCTGCCGCAGTTCACCGGGCCGGGCGGCGAGTGGCCGCAGCCGATGCAGATGCTCGCGCTCGGCGGGCTCCACCTACTCAACTGCGCGGTCGTCTACACCGTGGTCGCAACGGTGTCGGGTCGCGTACTCGGCGGGCGGCCACGGGCGGGCTCGATCGTCAGCCGCATCACCGGCGTCATGATGATCGGCGTGGGCCTGCTGCTGCTCGCCGAGCAGATCGCGCCTCTGATCTGAGCGCACGCGGCGGCGGCTCGTAAGCTGAGGGGGTGACCGACTCGACCCCCGCATCGCCGGCCGACGCGCCGCTGCCGAGCGCTGTCGCCTGGCGCGATGCGCTGCGCAGCGGCGAAATCTCGGCGCGCGATGCCGTCACCGAGGTGCTGCACCGCGCGGAACACTGCTCCGACCTGGGCGCGTTCGTCGCCCTCGACAGCGACCTCGCGCTCGAGCAGGCCGCGGCGGCCGACGCGCACTTCGCGAACCTCGCTCCCGCCGATCGCGCGCACGCGCTCCCCCGCCTGCACGGCCTCCCGACCGCGTTCAAAGACCTCACCGAGGTCACCGGGTTCGTCACGACCCGCGGCAGCGCAGCGCTGCCGCATGCTCGTGCGGATAACGACGCCCCCGGCGTCGCGGTGCTGCGGCGGGCGGGCGCGATCCCGATCGGCAAGACCCAGGTGCCCGAACTCGGGCTCACCGGCTACTCCGAGAACGCCATCGCAGCACCGGCACGCAACCCGCTCGACCCCGAGCGCACCGCGGGCGGTTCATCGGGCGGCAGTGCGGCGGGGGTCGCCGCGGGCATGCTGCCGGTGGCGCCGGGAAGTGATGGGGGCGGGTCGATCCGCATCCCCGCGCTCGCCTGCGGCCTCGTCGGGCTGAAACCGGGCCTGGGCGCGGTGCCGAGCGACCTCGCCGGCGGCACTCCGGCCGATCGCAGCCTGCACGACGAGTTCGGCGCCCCGCGCCTCGCCGTGACCGGCCCCCTCGCGCGCGACGCGGCCGACGCCGCCCTGCTCTTCGACGCGCAGCGCGGTGCGACGGGCGAGCCGGCACTGGCGGCGGTGCGCACTGCGGGCAGCGTGACCGGCCTGCGCATCGGTGCGAGCACGGTATCGCCGTTCGCCCCGGTCTACCCCATCGTGCTCTCGGCGGAGGCTCAGCAGGCGTTCGCCTCGGCGATCGCGCAGCTGTCAGCGCGGGGTCACGAGGTCGAAGATGCCGCCTTCACCTACGACCCCGGGTACCCCGACGTGTTCACCACCTCATGGACGGCGGGGCTCTCGCGACTGCGGCTTGATGACGCGGCGGTGGATCGCCTCATGCCTCTCACCCGCACGTTCCGCGAGCGGGCACTCGCCCGAGGCGACGACATGCATCGTGCTGCGGGATCACGCCTGCGCGAATTCGCCTCAGACGTTCGGACGCAGTGGGGCGCCTACGACGCCGTCCTCACCCCCGGGCTCGCGATGCTGCCGCCGCGCATCGGCGCGTTCACGTCGCACGACGCCGACGGCGATTACCGCCTGCAGTGCGAGTGGGCGCCCTACACGTCGATGGTCAACGTGTCAGGGCTGCCCGCAGTGGCGGTGCCGATCGTGCGACTGCCGTCTGGCCACTCGATGGGGGTGCAACTCATCGGGCGCACCGGGTCAGAGGCGCTGCTGCTGCAACTGGCAGCGCAGCTCATGGAGCGGTAGCGGTCGCCGCGTCAGCGAGCGAGGGGCAACTCTGACGCCACGATCTCGCGAGTCATCGGGATCGCACCCATGATGTGCGGGAAGCCGTCGTGCCATTCCACGTCGATACCGGCTGCGGCGAGCGCGTCGAGCCGAATCGCGATGTCGAGCAGCGGCAGCGAGATGTCGGCGTAGCGAGCTGCCAGCACCTGCGGCACCTGCTCGGCGGTTGCGGCGTGAATGAACCCGGCATCGTCGAGGTGCGTGCCCCGCGTCGCCACCTCGTACTCGCCGAAGCCCCGGCTCATCTCCCAGTCGTCCTCGATCGCGATGTGGTGAATCAGGTCGGTCATCTTCTCGACTCCTCGCTAATGAAACGGTTTCGTAGCATTCACGAGTAGACTACTCCTATGGAGTCAAAACGTGGGCGACCGACCGCCGCCGACAGCGTCGAGCGCACAGCGCGTGTCGCCGCTGTCGTTACCCGCCTGCTCACCAGCGATGGGTTCGACGCGTTGACCTTCGACCGGGTCGCAGTGGAGGCTCGCGTCGCCAAACGCACGCTCTACCGCGACTACGTCGACCGTGGTGGGCTGGTGCGCGCAGCGGTGCGGCGACTGCACGACGCGGCGCAGACGTCGGGGCCGGGTGATCCGACACGCACCCCGCAACCGCTGCGCGAGTACGCGACCACTCTCGTCACGACCCTGCTGAGCGACGAGGCGATCGGCGTGCACCGCGCCGTGATCGCTGCGGCGACTCGATACCCGGAGGTCGCCGCAGCGTTCTACGCCGAAGGGCCGCAGCGGTCGATCGAAGAGCTGACCGCGCTGCTCAAGTCGATGCCGAACGAGCCCTCAGGCTCGAGCAACCACCCGGCGAGACCAACGGCCGAACTCCTCTTCGCCGCACTCACCGGCGAAGCGCACCGACGGCGCCTGCTCGGCCTAGACGAGGCACCCGATGACCCTGCGATTGCACGGCACGCCGAAGGCGTGCTGGCAGCCCTGAATCTGGCGTAACGAGGAGCCGCTCCTGCCCCGCACGCCACGGGTGAACAGCGTGGACAACCGCTGTTGGATTCAACCCCCTCGAGTATCGCGTAGTATTTAAAATACGATATACGCGTGATTATCTTTTCTCCTGCCTTCCTGCTGCCCGCACGTCGGACGCGTCGCTCAGCACTACCGGAGCCGCAGGCGCGCGTCACATGTTCGAGGAAGGCAGCCATGCGCACAAAAAGACACACCAACCGACCACGGAACGCGGCTCTCGGCCTCGCGCTTCTCAGCGCGAGCGGCGTCGCGAGCCTGGGAGGTGCGACCGCGGCCACCGCCGAGCCGCTCGACTTCTGGGTCGCCAGCGGATGCGTCGGTGTCATCTCTGACACGTCAGATGGAGGCGCCGAAAACTACTTCGCGATGTCTGAGCTCGAATACCTGCCGGGGCACGAATGCCGAGTGGTCGTCACCGACGCCAAGAGCGGGAACGAGGTCGCAGATGTGACGATGTCGGGTACACCGACAGTCGTGTTCCTCCCCAATGCCGGCGATTACACCGTCACCTTCGCCGATGTGACGTGGGACAACGAGTTCGAGGCAACCATCTCGCTGACCGAAGCGCTCGCCCCGGCGACCGATGAGTTCACCTCCGGCGCTGACTGCCGAATCGGGGACAGTCGCCGCTCGCTGAGCGTTCCCACGAGCACGGGAGAGGAGTCGATGGATACCGTGTGGACCATCGCCACACCGCAGCCGGCGTGCGAAGAGCAGCTGTCGCCCTATGTTGCCGTCAATTCGACGACTCCCGTGGCGATCGCGAGTGATCGAAACGCCGCTCTCTCGATCGCCACGACCCTCACGGCAGCACCCGACTCCGTGGACTACCTCATCAACGTCGCAAACCACTCGCTCGTCCCGCTCAACGTCACGGTCAGGGAATCATCACAGGCCCTCGCTCCCCAATGTCCCGATCGCGTCCTCGCACCAGGCGGGGAAATGGACTGCACCGCGCAGTACTTATTCACGGACGCCGATGACGTTTCTGGCGCCGTTCGACACGTGTTCCAGGCCTCTGGCATCGACTCCGATATCGCGGGCCGCATTGGAGCAACAGAATTGACTGCGACTGCGGCGACAGACGCCGTGGTGACACCGGTGACACCGCATCCACGCCTCGATGGACGCTAACCCGAAGCAACTGTCGGAGTGGCCCACGCATACACGTACTCCGTCACTGGAGGCGGTGACGTCGCGCACGCTGACGGCGCATTGCCACCGGGGCTCTCACTGAGCTCGTCAGGAGAGCTGAGTGGAATTCCCACCGAAGCCGGCACGTTCTCATTCACACTGCAGACGACCAACGAGCGGGGATCGCACACCCTGTCAGACACTCTGACGGTTCAGCCCCCCGCTTCACTGACACCACCAGCCCCAGCGACACCAGAACCGAAGTCAGGAATCATCCACCCGGAGTCGCTCGCTGCGACGGGAGCCCGGACCATGTGGTTGGTTCCCGCAGCAGGCGCGCTTCTTGCGGTGGGTGCGACGTTCCTGTTCATGCCGTTCGTTCGGAGAAGCGCCACCACCGGAACGAGGTAATTCGCTTCCGCGAACGGAGCAAGCCGGGATGCCGTTTACCCAGCAATGGAGCGGACGCGCAGTTCGCGCATAGCTTGCGCATTGCATCGGCGCGCACACTCGAATCATGACCCGCCCAGCGATCCCGGATTCCGCGGCAGAAACCGACCGCACCGCCCCTTCTCTCTCGACTCCCGCGCCCCCCACCGCGGCATTCGAGCGCGCGGTCGATCGGTCTCGTCTCGGCGAAACGTTCGCGGACACCCCCACGAGCCGCCGGCGCTGGCTTTCCCCGTTGCGCGCCGGTGTCGCGGCTCTCGGCATCGCCATCCTCGCCTTCGGCGGCGGATTCGGCACCGCGTATGCGGTCAACGCGGCCAGCGCGCCTCCCCAGCCGCCGGCCGTACAGCTTGAGATGCCCGAGGGCCTCATGGGATCGCCGGGCGGGTCATCCACCGATAGCTAAGCGACGTCGAGCGGATCCCCCATCAGCTCGCGTGCACGCTCAAGCAGCGCAATGGTCTCCACCGTGCGGTCGAGGGGCCGAAGCGGCGACTCGGTAAGCCCGGCTTCAAGGCAGCGGGCCACTTCAAGCGCTTCCCAGAACAACTGCGTGTGCGCGAGCGGCTCCTCGTGCCACCGCAGCACCTCACCGTCGTGGAAGCGCACCTCGACCGGACCGGGCTGGTAGAACGGCGCATCGAGCACGAGGGTCGCCTCGGTTCCCGCGATATAGGCGGTGGTCGGCGTATCCGCGAGCATGGATGCGCTCACGGTGGCGAGGCGATCCTGCGCGTCACCGAGCAGCGCATGGAAAGCCCCGACGGCACCCGGAGCCTCGACCCCGGGCACGACCTCGCGCCGGCCGTGAGCCGTACGCACCTCGAGCCCCGGAATGATCTCGTTCGCGAACATCAGCGTGTACGAGCCGATGTCGTTCATGACGCCGCCGCCCTGAGCCGGGTCCATGGCGCGGTGGTGGTCGACGAGCCGCTCGCCGAGGTTGGCGTGCACCTCGACGATCTCGCCGAGCAGCCCGGCCTCGAGCACCTGGCGCACGACCGAGAAGCGCGGCAACGCGAGCGTCCAGACAGCTTCCATGGCAAAGACGCCGCGGGATCGCGCGAGCTCGACGAGCCGCTCGACATCGGCGAGACGCGGCGCCATCGGCTTCTCCACCAGCACGGGCTTGCCGGCTTCGATCGCGAGACTCGCGTGCGCGACGTGGTCGAGGTGCCCGGTCGCGACGTACACGACGTCGACATCGCTCGCGACGAGTTCCTCGTACGAGCCGTAGGCGTGCGCGATGCCGCACTGGTCGGCGAACTGCTGGGCGCGGTCGAGCGTGCGCGATCCGACCGCCACGACCTGCTGCGCGGTCGACGCCTGCAGCGCCTCGACAAATTTCGATGCGATCCATCCGGTGCCGAGGATCGCCCAGCGCTTCGGGGCGACCGCGCGCGGGTCGGGCACGTTCGGCTGCGGCAGCACGCGCCCGCTCGCGTTGCTCATGCGCCGGCCTCCACGCGCACGAACGCGCCGCCCGAGTGCATGGAGGCGACAGCGGCCGCGGCGACACGGGTCGCCTGCGCACCGTCTTCGACCGTCGCGAGCGTGGGCGCGCGACCCTCGTTCAGCGCCGTCACCCACTCCTGCAGCTCGAGGCGGTATGCCTCTGCGTAGCGCGGGCGGAAGTCGACCGGAATGCCGGTGCTCGCCGCCAGGTTCGAGAACGACTGCACGCGATGCGGTTCGGTAATCGAGACCGCGCCCGTCTCGCACAGTACCTCGGAGCGCATGTCGTAGCCGTAGCGCGCATTCAGCGAGTTCTCGACGGTCGACAGCGCGCCGTCGGCGGTGCGCAGCAGCAGGAAGAACGGCTCACGAAGCCCCCCGCTCGTCGAGCTCGGGGTCTCGGGCGCGTGCCACGACACCTCGGTGACGGGCGAGCCGAGCAGCCACGGCACGATGTCGAGGTCGTGGATCGCAGAGTTGTAGATCACGGTCTCGTCGGTGGCACCGGGGCCGGTGGTGACGCCGCGGCCGATCGAGTGCACCATGACCGGGCGCCCGTGCACACCCGAGTCGACCTCGCGCTTCTGCTCGACGTACCCCGGATCGAAGCGGCGCATGAAGCCCTGGTGCACCAGCGGCGTGCCCTCGCCCACGGCGGCGCGGTGCGCGGCGATCACGCGATCCGCGTCTTCAACCGAATACGACAGGGGCTTCTCGCACAGCGTCGGTTTGCCCGCCGCGATGCACGCGAGGGTCTGCTCGGCGTGCAAGAAATCGGGCGACGCGATAAGAACGGCCTCGACCTCGTCGGCGGTGATCAGTTCGAGCGGGTCGGTGTACGCGACCGCGCCCGGGATCGCCGCGACGACGGCCCCCGCGCGCTCGGCATCGGGATCGGCGACGGCCACGACGGTCGCCCCCGAAATCTGCTCGTGCAGCAGTTGCGCATGGAAGGCGCCCATCACGCCCGTGCCGATGATGCCGATCTTCATGGTGCTCCTCTGGTGTTCTTGCCGTACGTGAAAAGTAGCGTTACTGGTCGTAGGCGCCGGGCACGTTCTGATCCCAGTCGATGATCGACCCGGTGACGACGCCGCTGCGCGAGCTGAGCAGGAAGACGATCGCGTCGGCGATCTCGTCGGGCTGGCCGAGCTTGCCCATCGGCTGCGCGGCCTCCGCCTGCTCGAGCCAGGTGCTGTCGGCATCGTGGAACGTCTGCTGCGTCACGGCCTCGCCGGGCGTCGCCGTCCACCCGATGTTGAGCCCGTTGATGCGAATGCGGTCGAAGCGGTGTGCGAACGCCGCGTTCTTGGTGAGGCCCGCGAGCCCCGCCTTCGACGCGACGTAGGGCGCCAGGTACGGCTGCCCGCCGTGCATCGACATCGAGATGACGTTGAGGATCGTGCCCGGCGACTTGCGGCTGCGCATGTCGGCCACCGCGCCCTGCATCGTCATGAACGGCACCGTGATGTTGAGGTGCAGGTGCTCGTCGAGCAGCTCGCGGGTGGTGTCGAGCAGGGTGCCGCGACTGGTGGCGCCGGCCGCGTTGACGAGGCTGTCGATGCGCCCGAAGCGCCCGATCGTGTCGGCAACGGCGCGCTCGGCCTCACCGGGCACGCTCAGGTCAGCGATGATCGCGATCGCCTCGAAGCCCGGGGTGCCGGCGGCCGCGCCCTCAGCGCGGATCGCTGCGAGCGCCACCTCCGCCTTCTCGGCGCTGCGACCGACGATCGCGATGCCCGTCGCGCCCTCGCGCGCGGCGGCCTCGGCTACGGCGCGGCCGAGGCCCTGCGTGCCGCCGGTGACGAGCAGGATGGTGTCTGCGAGCAACTGCTGCATGGTGGGGTCTCCCTCTGGTGTCTCAGTGTCGGCTAGTCAGTCGGTGAGCCGACCGGGCCGCAGCGGCAGACCCGTCGCGGTGTAGATCTCGTCGATGAGCGCCATCGTGCGGCGCGAGCGAGCGATGCCTGCAGCGCCACGCTCGCCACTGCGCACGGCGGCGCGGATGCGCTGCAATTGGTAGGTGTACGACGAGACCGAGCCGAGTGCTTCAACCCGCTCTTCAACGCCCGCACCGGTCGTGGTGCGCACGATGAGCCGCCCGTCTTCCTGAGGTTTCACGAAGTTTGGCAGCACCACTTCACCGAGGCTGCCAGTGACGCGCAGGCCGAAGTTCCAATCCGACTCCATGCTCGTGCGAATCGTGGCCGGCACACCGCCGAGTCGCAGCTCAGCCACGACCGTGGCATCGAGACGAGCATCGGGTGCGTACGGCTGCACATGCGCGGTTTCGAGGGTCAGTTCGGCCCCGGCCGGCAGCCCGGCACCACCAGGCGCATCATCACCCACGGCATCACCGAGCAGCAGCAGCGCGTGAATCGCGTAGCAGCCAAGATCCATGAGCGTGCCGCCGGCGAGGTCGAAGTTCCACCTGGGGTCGTCGGCTCCCGGGTCGGGCATTTCCATGTGCACGTCGATGGCCCGCACCTCGCCGATCGCACCCGATCGCACCAGGTCGATCAGACGGTGCACGCCCGGGTGATCGGCGTAGTGGAAGGCCTCCCACGCCCAGCCGGTCGAATGCTCGAGCCGGGCAGCGACGCGATCGAATTCGGCGAGGTTTGCGGCGAACGGCTTCTCGACGAGCACATTGCGCCCGGCGTCGAGCGCACGCGCGGTCCACTCGGCATGCAGTCCGTTGGGGAGGCCGATGTAGATCAGGTCGAGACTGTCGTCGGCGATCACCTGCTCGTACGTCTCGGCCGCGGCGGTGAATCCCTTCTCACGGGCGTACTGCCGAGCACGCTCGGGATCCCGAGCAGCGACGACCGCCAGCTCATCACCCGTCTCGGCAGCCGCCTCAATGATCGAGAGATCGGCAATGCGCGATGCGCCGAGCGCCCCGATGCGCAGCGCCCGATGCGGGGCGTGCTCCGCCTGAGCGGTCACGCCGACGCCCCCGTGTCCTCACCGAACGCGGCGCGCACGAATGCGACGCTGCGGCGCGCATTGTCGAGCGCGCGAGTCGCATCGTCGTCGTTCTCCACGACCGTGTCTTGCTCGAGCACGTACCAGCCGTCGTAACCGGCACCTTGCAGGGCCGCGAGAATCTCGCCGATGCGCGCATCGCCGGCGCCGAGCGCCTGGTACATGCCCTGGCGCACGCCCTCGCGGTAGTCGATCTCGCCGGCGCGCACGCGCGCAGCGATGCTCAGATTCACATCCTTCAGGTGCGCGTGCACGATGCGGGCCGCGTGCTGCTGCACGAATGCGACTGGATCGCCACCGCCGAGCGTGTAGTGGCCGGTGTCGAGGCAGAGCCCAATGCGCGAGCCCGCGACCACGCGCTCCACGGCCTCCGGCGCTTCGACCACGGTGCCGAGGTGCGGGTGCAGCGTCGCAACGACGCCGACCGAGGCGGCCGCGTCGAGCGCGCGGTCGAGATTCGCGAGCAGCGTCTGCCACTCGGCATCGCTCAGCTCGGCCGCACCGTCGTATCCCTCGCCACCGGTGACCGCTGAGAGCACCAGCGTGGATGCCCCGGCAGCGACGTACGCCTCGAGTTCTCGCTCGATAGCGGGCAGCGGATCCTGCGCGGCGTCATGCAGCACGACCGGGAAGAACCCGCCAACGGCCGCGAGCCCCGCGTCGGCCAAGGCCTCGGCCCGTTCGGCGGGCGCATCGGGCAGGAAGCCCTCGGGGCCGAACTCGGTCGCCGTGATGCCGAGCGACACCATCTCGCCGAGTACGCGTTCGCGCCCCAGCTGCAGGCCCCAGTTCGGAACCTCGATGACACCCCAACTGATCGGGGCGGATGCGATGCGTGCGGTCATGGGCGACTCCTTCGTCGATTCAGGTGAGGGTGTTCGAGGTGATCTGGCGCGTACGGCTCAGGCGCCGGCAGCAGTGGTGCCGGCGACGGGTGCGCTGGTCTCCCAGGCGCGCGACTCGGCCGAGCGCTCGGCCGCGGTGACGACCTGCGCCGCCGACAGCGCGTCTTGGATGTTCGAGTTCAGCGCCTCGCGGCCGAGCACGGCCTGCAAGAACTTCTTGGCCTCGATGACCTTGAGGTCGTCGTAACCCATCGAAGTGCCGGAACCGGGCTGGAAGCGACCGAAGTCGCCCATGCCGGGGCGCGCCATGATGCGGGTGTAGCCCTGGTTCTCGGCGCCGAGGCCGCCCGAGAGGTGCAGCTCGTTCATGCGCTCGAAGTCCCAGTGCGCCGAGCCCTCGGTGCCGTAGACCTCGATGCCGTAGCTGGCGCGCGGGCCCACCGAGACGCGCGAGGCTTCGAGCGTGCCGACGGCGCCGGCCGCAGCCGCGTCGCCTGAGAGACGCACGAGCATGCCGGCGTAGTCCTCGTTCTCGACCGGCTTCATCACGCCGTCCTCGATCACCGCGAAGTGCGTGCCGGTGCCCATGGGCAGTTCGGGGCGCTCGGTGTACACCGTCGACGTGACCGCACTGACCTCACCGATCGGGCCGAGCGTGTACTGCACGAGGTCGACGAGGTGACCCATGAGGTCGCCCAGCACGCCGTTGCCGGCGAGTCCGCGCACGAAGCGCCACGAGAGCGCGCCGCGGGGGTCCGACGAGTAATCGGCGAACATCTGGCCGCGCACGTTCGTGATGCGGCCGAGCTTGCCCTCGAGCACCAGCTCGCGGAGGTACTCGATGGCGGGTGCGTGGCGGTAGTTGAAGCCGATCGAGCTGACGACGCCCGCGGCTGCGGCGGCCTCGGCGACCTCGCGGGTCTCGTGCTCACCACGGCCGACGGGCTTCTCGATCCAGAAGTGCTTGCCGGCCTTCGCCGCCGCGATGCCGATCTCGGCGTGCAAGAAGTTGGGGGCGCAGATCGACACCACGTCGACCTCGGGGTCGTTCAACACCTCGTGGTAGTCGGCCGAGGCGCGCTCGTAGCCGAGTACCTGCACGGCCTCTTCAGCGCGGGCGGGTGCCGGATCGGCGGCGTGCACCAGACGCGGCTTGAGCCCTAAGTCGGCGTACGCGTACTTCAGGTTGGCATACGCGCGGCTGTGCAGCTGGCCCATCCACCCGACGCTGATGAGGCCGACGCCGATTTCGGTCGTGCCGTCTGCAAGAGTCCGCATAGTCGTTCGCTTCCGTCTTCATGGTGCTGAGCACCGTTGCTCGATGTCTGATGTGTTGCTCGGAAGAGCCGCCATCTCGATTTCATCCGGAAACCCGGGCGGAATCTTTACGAAATGGACCGGTCCAAATTGTACGTACATGGGTGAATGGATGTCAATGCGGCGCGCGCTAAGGATCCGGCGAAGGCTGAAGCACGAACGCACACGCTTCTCGCTTCCCGCCGAGCCAGACTGAGGGCCCTCTGCGGCACGAGAATGCTCGCGACACAGCGCCACCGCGATCCGCCGCGACATTTGAAAAAATTTGGAGCACAATATATTCGTGTCCGTAAATACTGAAAGGATGAAGTTTCACAGGCTTGAACTGATCGACGCTTTGCGATTCCTCGGTGCCCTGGCGGTGGTCGCCGCCCACTGGGGGTTTGCGGGGATCAGCAACGGCAAGGTCGATTCACTCAGCCCAATGCCCGATGCATCGAATCTCGTCTACAGCGTTCAGGCCGTGAACTTGTTCTTCATGGTGAGCGGCTTCGTTATCGTGGGGTTCTCGCAGGGTCGCACAGCTGGGCAGTTCTTCGTCAGTCGCGGTGTTCGCATCCTCCCGCCGTTCCTGGCAGCGATGCTGCTCACCACGATCGTCGTCACGCTGTGGGGGCGAGAAGACTTCGCTGTGACCCCGGTGCAGTTCGTCGCGAATCTGACCATGGTTCCGACGATCTTCGGCCAGCCTCCGGTCGATGGCGTGTATTGGACGCTCCTCATCGAACTCGAGTTCTACGCCCTGATCTTCGTTGCTCTGTTCTGCAAGCTCGGTCGGTTCTTGCACGTGCTGTTTCCGCTGTGGGCGGTGCTCATGCTCGTGATCGCACTTGCGGCACCGCAACTCACGCAGAAGCCGTTGATGGGCGACTATTTCACCTTCATTGTCTCGGGAGCGATCATCGCCACCATCCGACTCCGCGGGCCCTCGCCCCTCCTGCTCATCGGTTTGGCTGCGGCATTGGTGAGCACATTCGCTTTTGTCGTGCGTCAGGTACCCGACCTCAATGAGCGCTACGGCTCAGACATCTCTCCTCTGGTCTCCTGCCTCATCACTGGGTGCATCTTCCTCGCCTTCATGTCGCTCTGGATTCCGCGGGTCACCCGCATACGGATTCCGATGTCACGAGTCATGAGCGATCTCACATACCCGGTGTACCTCCTGCACGCGCACATCGGGTACACCATCCTGAACCTTTTCGGCACCGACGCGAATCGATGGGCGCTGTACCTCATCATGTTCATCGCACTGATCCTTGTGAGTTGGCTGCTGCACTGGTTTGTCGACGTCCGACTGAAAAATGTTTCGTACCGGGTCTTTACACTGCTCCGCCGCCCGATCGATGCACTCCAAAAGCTTGTTATCCGTTGACTACTCGCACCCGCAAGCAGAACTCGGTGCGCGACAGCACCGTCGTCGCCGCGCTTCGAGGCGTTCGTGAGTGTGAGCCGAAACGCCGAGTGTGAGGCGAAATTTGGCTCATAGTCAGCGTTTCGCCTCATACTCACGGATGACCCTCACGCTCACGAAGCGACAGCGCCCCGCCCGCGCAGCGCGAACACCAGCAACCCGAGCCCCGCGAGCACGAGCGTGCCGACCGGCAGCCATGCCGCACCGAACCCGGCGAGGAGGCCGGCGCCGGCGAGCGAGCCGATGAAGCTGCCGAGGTTCGCGGTGCCCGACGGCATCGACGAGGCGAGACGCGGGAACCGCCGCAGCTCTTCGAGGAACAGCACCTGCGCGGCCGGGCTGCCGCCACCCAGTAGCACTCCGATGAGCAGCACTCCCGCGGCCGCCCCGACCCCGCCGACCCCGGGAACGAGCAGCAGGGCTCCACCGGCGACGCCGATCAGCGCCACGGCGAGGAAGGTGGGTGCGGCCGCGCGATCCGCCAC
The DNA here is from genome assembly GCF_001273845.1 of Leucobacter musarum subsp. musarum. Classification (GTDB taxonomy): domain Bacteria; phylum Actinomycetota; class Actinomycetes; order Actinomycetales; family Microbacteriaceae; genus Leucobacter; species Leucobacter musarum. The sequence goes on along the minus strand of NZ_JHBW01000063.1, from coordinate 129,355 downwards.
CCACCCGGCCCCGAAATTGCCGAGGTTCATGCCGACACCGAACGCCAGCATCGCGAGCGCGGGGGTCAGGATCACCCGATCGCCCTGCACCTCGGCGACCATCGGTGCGATGTAGGTCACCACGGCGAAACCGCCCGACGCGACGAGCACCGCCGCGGTCGCGGTGAGCCATAACCGGCGACCGCCGAATCGTCGCCCGCCCACCGAAGCGCCCGATCCACCCGCGGCCAGCGGCGTCGTCGCGAGCGGCACGATCAGCAGCGCGACCACCGGCACCGCGAACAGCACGGCGCACGCCCCGATCACGAGTCGCCACGACGCGAGCTCGCCGAAGGCCGTCAGCACGGGCACCCCGAGCAGGTTGGCCACCGCGAGCCCGCCGTGCACAATCGCCGCGCCCCGCCCGTACTTCTGCGATCCGAGCAGGTGCGCCGTCGCCATCGCCCCCACACCGATGAAGCTCGCGTGGGTGAGCGCAGCGAGAAAGCGCAGCACCAGCGCGATGCCGAGTGTCGGAGCGAGGGCGGTGAGTACGGTCCAGAGCAGCATGCTGCCGGCGCAGGCGAGCAGCGCACCGCGCTCCGAGAGTCGCCGAATGAGCAGTGGCGTCACCAGCATGCCGATGACCACGCCGAGTGCGTACGCCGACGCGAGCCCGCCGGTCGCCGCGAGCGCCGCATCCGGGTGCGCGGCGAATGTCTCGGGCAGCAGGTCGCCCGCAATGCGCGGCAATAGGCCCATCACGATGAATTCGCTGACACCGATCCCGAACCCGCCGCACACCAGCGCGGCGATCATTACTGCGACCCCGATACGACCGGGCCCGCTCACACTGCTCGCGTGCATACGCACTTCCTCTCATGTGAGCTACCGCACGCGACTGCCCAACACAGCGAACGGGCGCCCGACCCAGAAGGTCGAGCGCCCGTTCGCTGTAGTGCAGTGCAGCGCGCGATGCGGCTCAGCGGCGCTTGCCGCCATCAACCTCGTCGTCTTCGTCATCCTCGTACTCGCCGGGGATCACGCTGACGGCTTCCGTGACGCTCACCCGGCCGACTCCGGCTGCGGAGTCTTCCTGGATCTCGTCGCGGATGGTGCGCACGGTATCGGTCGAGGTGCCGACGTTGCGCAGCTCGTGCACGAGCTGCTCGAGCTCGGCGCCACCGGCCATCAGACCGGTCAGCTCTTCGAGCGTGATGTCCGACTTCTCGTGGTAGCCGATGCTCTGGCCACGCTTCAGCAGCAGGAATCGGTCACCGACCGGGTACGCGTGGTGCGGGTTGTGCGTGATGAAGATCACGCCGAGACCGCGGTCGCGGGCCTGGATGATGTAGCGGAGCACGACACCCGACTGCTTCACGCCGAGGGCGGCGGTCGGCTCGTCGAGAATCAGCACCTTCGCACCGAAGTACACCGCGCGAGCAATGGCGACGCACTGTCGCTCACCACCCGAAAGGGTGCCGATCGGCTGGTCGACATCGCGCAGGTCGATACCCATGTCGAGCAGCTCCTGCTTCGCCGTCTTCCGCATGAAGTCGACGTCGAGGCGCTTGAACGGCCCCCACCCCTTCGTCTGTTCGGAACCGAGGAAGAAGTTGCGCCACACCGGCATGAGCGGCGCGACCGCGAGATCCTGGTACACCGTGGCGATGCCTCGGTTCAGGGCCTCGCGCGGCGAGTTGAACTTCACCGGGTCGCCCTCGACGAGGTACTCACCGGCGGTGTGCTGGTGCAGGCCGGCGATGATCTTGATGAGCGTGGACTTGCCGGCGCCGTTGTCGCCGAGCACGCACATGACCTCGCCCGAGCCCACCTTGAGGCTGACATCGCGCAGGGCGATGATGTTGCCGTATCGCTTCTCGGCATCACGGAGCTCGACGAGCGGGCCCGTCACCTGCGACGGCGCTGCTGCCGTCTCGGTTGCTGTGGCGTTCACTTTTTCCCTCCTCGGGCGGCTCGACGCTGCAGGGTGAAGTTCAGCACGGTCGCGCCCAGAAGCATTGCGCCGAGGAAGAACTTCAGCCAGTCCGGGTTCCACTCGGCGTACACGACGCCCTTGAGCGCCATGCCGTAGATCAGGGCGCCGATCGCGCCGCCGATCGCCGAACCGTAGCCGCCGGTCATGAGGCAGCCGCCGACGACGGCCGCGATGATGTAGAGGAACTCGTTGCCGATGCCCTCACCCGACTGCACCGTCTTGAACGCGAAGAGCTGATGCATGCCCAGCAGCCACGCGCAGAAGCTGACGCCCATGTAGAGGCCGATCTTCGTCTTCACGACGGGCACGCCCACGGCGCGAGCCGCATCCGGGGCGCCGCCCGACGAGAAGATCCAGTTGCCGATGCGGGTGCGCTGCAGAATCCAGGTCGCGATGAGCACGAGGATGATCCAGTAGAACACCGTGATCTTGACGTTGACGCCGAAGACCGGAATGTCTGAGGCGAAGACCGCCTCTGCCGAGGCGAACCCGGGCCACTCGGCGATCGACGGAGCGGCGACGCCGCCGGTCAACGCGCGAGTGACACCGAGGTTCAGACCCGTCAGCATGAAGAAGGTCGCCAGAGTGATGATGAAGCTCGAGAGCTTCGTCTTCGTCAACAGCCACCCGTTCAGCAGACCGACCAGCAGCGAGAACACGAGGCCGACGATTGCACCGACCCAGACGTTCCCACCGAACCAGTACATGAACAGGGACGAGGAGAGCGCCGCCGAGATGACACCGACACCGGCCGACAGGTCGACCTCGCCGCCGATCATCAGGAGCGAGACGCCCACGGCCATGATGCCGACCGTCGACGCGCCATACAGGATCGTCGCGATCGAGCTGGGCTGGGTGAACTGCGGGGCGACGACGGCGAACATGATCGCGAGGACCAGTGCGGCTGCGGTGGCGCCCGCCTCGGGCTTGGTGAAGAACCTGGTGAACAGGTTGCCCGAGGCGATGCGCTCGTCGAATTTAGGAGCTGTTGCTGTACTCATGGATACGACCTTCCGGTTCGACCCTTTCGTTACTCTGCGGCCTCGTCGTCGCCGCCCTCGAACTGGGCTGCGACGCTCGATGCGTTGTCTGCGTTGACGACGGTCGGTCCGGTCAGCACGGCCTGGCCGCCACCGAGCACGTAACCGCCCTCCTTGTAGAGGCGCACGGCCTCGACCGAGGAGTAGCCCTGCACGAACGGCTGCTGGTCGATACCGAAGAGGATCGTGCCATCGTTGATGCCCTTGTAGACGTCAGCGTTCAGGTCGGTGGTGGCGAGCGTTGCGCTCGATCCGGCGTCCTTGATCGAATCCATCGCGGTCATTGCGAAGGGAGCCCCGAGGGTCAGCACGGCGTCGATGTCCTGGTTGGTCTGCAGCTTCGACGTGATGGTCGACGCGACGTTCGTCATGTCGGTGCCCTGCACGTACAGCACCTCGGAGGTGCCCTCGAAGGTGTCGGCGAGGCCCTCGCAGCGAGCTTCGAGGCCGACGTGGCCCTGCTCCTGGATGACGCAGATGGCCTTCTTCAGACCCGCCTCGTTGAACTGCTCGCCTGCGGCCTGACCCGCGATGAACTCGTTCTGACCGAAGTGCGCCAGCACACCCAGGTCCTTGTAGTCGTTCTCGCCGGCGTTGATGCTGAACACCGGAATGCCCGCGTCGACCGCCTTCTTGACCTCGCCGGCCATAGCGTCTGCCTTGGCGAGCGTGACCACGATGCCGTCGACCTTCTGGTCGACTGCCTGCTGCACGAGCTGCGCCTGGCGCGCTCCGTCAGGATCCGAGCTGTAGAGCAGCTCGACGTTGTTGCGCTCTGCCGCATTCTCGGCGCCGGCGCGGATCGTGTCCCAGAAGGTGTCGCCGGGCGCCGCGTGGGTGATGAGGGCGACCTTGATCTCGTCCTCTTCCACACCTCCGCCGCCGCCCGCTGCGCCGCCGCCCGCTCCTGCCGGCGATCCGCAGGCTGCGAGCATGAGGGCGCCCGCCGCTGCAATACCGGCAAGTCCGAACTTCGACCAACGCCCGAAACGTGATTTCAACATAGTTTCACTCCATCGTGTTATTGAACTAATGTCGTTACAAAGCTGATGCTTTGCGATTACAGTACCGTAACTTCCGCATTCAAGCATCACTTACGGTAAAGGTTGGATAACGACCTGCGAGGGTTTCCCCCACAGCCTCCGCCGCCATCCGCACCGTAGCGCGCAATGCGGCCGCGGAAAATCCAGAGGTGTGCGGGCTCAGCAGCACGTCAGTGCGCCCGGCGAGCGGGTGATCCCGCACCGGCTCGTCCGAGAACACATCGAGCCCCACCCCGCCGAGCACACCGGCTTCGAGCGCGTCGACCAGCGTCTCGGTCGACACGAGGTCGGCGCGAGCGCAGTTCACCAGCACTAAGCCTGGTTTCGCGGTGCGCAGGATCGCCGGAGGTAGCAGTTCCCCGCCGCCACCGGGCAGATGCAGCGTCAGCGCATCCGCGCGGCGCACGGCCTCCTCGAGCGACACGTTCTCGGCGTCCTCAGCCGTCACGAACGGGTCGTGCACCACGATCTCCATGCCGAACGCTCGACCGAACCCCGCGATGATGCGACCGATGCGACCGTAGCCGAGGATCGCGAGCGTGAGCCCGTGCAGATCGCCGGCGGGCGGCACCGGCTCGCGACCCCACTCGTTCGCCGAAACATAGCGATGCGATTCGCCGAGGCCCTTCACGAGTGACGCGATCATCGCGAAGGCGCCCTCGGCGACCGCGCGACTGTTGCTGCCCGGGGTGATCGCGACCGGAATGCCGCGCTCGTGCGCAGCGGCGACGTCGACGTGGTCGACCCCGACGCCGGTGCGAGCGATCACCCGCAGCCTCGGCATGCGGTCGAGCGCTGCACGGTCGAGCCGATACGCGGCGCGAACGATGGCCCCCTCGGCAACGGCCAGGTCGCCCGCCGAAGGGTCGGGCACGAAGATGGCGTCGTCGGGCAGATACGGCACCACGTGCTCGGGCGCCACCGGGCCCAGCGCGACGACGACGGGGCGCTCGGCGTCAGCTCGCGCGGACCCGGCACGCCCGGCACGCCCGGCCGCACTCGCACTCACGAGATCGCCTCGCGATCCACTCCGAGTCCATTCGGGATCGCCCCGCGCACCGTCGCCGCGAGCAACGTCGCATCCGAACCTATGGCCACGAAGCCGAACCCGCGGGCGAGGTACGCCTCGGCGCCGGCCCGGTCATTGGTCAAGATGCCGGCGACCTTGCCGTGCGCGCGGCAGGCGACGACCACCGCGTCGAGCGCCTCCTGGAAGACCGGGGCGTCGTACTGGCGCGGCACGCCGAGCGCGTAGCTCAGATCCTGCGGCCCGATGAAGAGCACGTCGGCGCCGTCGAGCGCCGCGATCGCGTCGAGCTCGCGCATCGCACCCGCGGTCTCGATCTGCACGACCCCGACCGCGCGGTGGTTGGCCGCGTCGATGGCGCCGAAGTCGCGGCCCCAGCGGGCGGCTCGGTTGTAGCTCGCCACCCCGCGGTCTCCCTCGGGCGGGTAGAGCCGGTGCCGCAGGGCGTCTGCCGCATCGGCCGCGCTCGAGATGCGCGGCAGCATGACACCGGCGGCGCCCGCGTCGAGCACGCGCCCGATGCGAATGCGATCCGGCTGCTCGATGCGCACCAGCGTCGCGACGCCGTACCCGCCCGCCGCCGCTGCGATCGAGCCGACCTGATGCTCGTCGCCGCCACCGTGCTCGAGGTCGACGAGCAGCCAGTCGAGACCGGCCGACGCGCACACCTCGGCCGCGGTCACCGAGCCGAGCCCGATGAATGTGCCGACCGTCGGCTCACCGGCGAGAAAGCGCTCGCGGAGCGCCCAGCCGGGGGTGAGCGGGCTCGATCCTGCGCCGCTCTGCTTGCCGCTCAGCTGTGCCCCGCTCATCCGTGCCACCGCTGCTCGGCCAGACCCGCACCGTACTTGACGAGCTTCTCAGACGTATCGACCTGCTCCCACACCTCGGCGGGCGAGACGTCCCACCACACCTCCGACGACGGCAGGTCGGCGTGCGGAATCGTCGGCACGACGATCACGACCGGGCCGCGCACCCCGCGCGTCTCGTCGAGCGCGGCGCGCACCTCGGCGGGCGTCTCGGCCGTGCGCACCTCGGCGCCGAGGCCCGCAGCGATCTGTGCGAGGTCGATGCGCAAGTAGTCGCCCTCAAGTCGGCCCGCGTCGGCACCGGCGAGCGACCCGCCCGCCTCGCGGTACCGGAACTCGTTGCCGAAGTGCTCGCCTGTGCGCCACATCTGCAGGCGGCGGATCACCTGGTAGCCGTGATTCTCGGAAATGACGACCGTGAAGGGGATGCCCTCTTGCGCGGCCGTCACGATCTCGGTCGGCATCATGACGAAGGTGCCGTCGCCGATGAACGCGGTGACCCGATGCTCGGGATCGGTGTCGGCGAGGCGCACGCCCATCGCGGCGGGCAGTTCGTAGCCCATGCACGAGAATCCGAACTCGAGGTGCGCGTGGCGCCCGTCGGTCGCATCCCAGACCTTCTGCAGGTCGCCGGGAGGGCCGCCGGCCGCCGCGACGATCGTGTCGCCGGGCCGTGCGTGCTGCTGCAGCAGGCCGATGAGCTGCCCCTGCGTGAGCGTCGCGCCGGTGTCGGGCAGCTCCGGGTGCTCCTCACGCGGAAAGCGGGTGTCGGCGTCGAGCGCCGCATCGCGCACCGGCAGCCAGGCGTCGCGCGCGGCGATCACGTCGGCACCCCAGGCCTCGGGCACCCGGTACCCGTCGAGCGCTGCGGCGAGCGCCTCGAGCGCGAGCTTCGCGTCGGCGATCACCGCGGTCGCGCCCTGCTTCACCGCGTCGTGCTCGACGATGTTGATCGACGCGAAGCGCACGTCGGGGTTCGTGAAGATCGACTGCGAGGCGGTGGCGAAATCAGTGAGGCGCGTGCCCACGTGCACGATGAGGTCGGCGCGCTCGGCCAGGCGATTAGTGGTGGGGGATCCCTCGAGCCCGATCCCGAATACGCTCCAGGGGCCGTCAGCGGTCACCGCGCCCTTGCCCGCGAACGTCTCACTGATGGGCAGGTGCGTGCGCGTGCCGAGCTCGGTGAGCACCGCGGTCGCGTCGGAGTAGTGCACGCCGCCGCCGGCAATGATCAGCGGGCGCTGGGCGCCGCGGATCAGTTCGGCGACCTGCGCGACCTCGGCGGCGTCGGGCACCCGGCGACGGATCACCCAGTCGCGCTCGGCGAAGAACTCCACCGGGTAGTCATACGCATGCGACTGCACGTCTTGCGGCAGCGCGAGCACCACAGCGCCCGTCTCCTCGGGGTTCGCCAGCACGCGGAACGCCTGCGGCAGCGCGGTGAGCAACTGCTCGGGTCGGGCGATGCGATCGAAGAAACGCGAGACGGGGCGGAACGTGTCGTTCGCGGTCACGTCGGGGGTGCCGGGCAGGTCGAGCTGCTGCAGCACCGGGCCCTGTCGACGGGTGGCGTACGTGTCACCCGGCAGCAGGAGCAGCGGGATGCGGTTCACCGTTGCGAGCGCCGCAGCGGTGACGAGGTTCGTGGCGCCCGGGCCGACCGACGCTGTGACCGCGAGCGTGCGGCGACGCTTCGACGCCTTCGCGAAACCGGTCGCGAGATGGCCGAGCGCCTGCTCGTTGCGGCCCTGCACAAACGGCAGGCGATCCGCGTGCTCGGCGAGCGCCTGGCCGAGGCCCGCGACGTTGCCGTGGCCGAAGATGCCGAGCGCGGCGGGCACGAAGCGCTCGCGCACGCCATCAGCGACGGAGTACTGCGCGGCGATGTATCGCACGATCGCCTGCGCGACCGTGAGCCGGACGGTCTGACCGGAGGTTCCCTGGACCATGTGTGCTGCTCCTTTGCGAGCTGAGGTGCGGTGATGCGGTGAGTGAGTGAGTCTGTGGTGTGCGTGGTGGCGCGGGCGCCGAGTTGGTGGCTCGGCTGGGGCTGTTCGGCGAATTGGCTGTTCGGCAGATACAGGGCCGTCGTGGGTGCGGCGGTGCGGCGGCCCCGATCCCGCGCCGCTACCCGTGGATGATGACGGTCTTCACCTCGGTCATCTCCTCGACAGTCGAGCGCACGCCCTCCTTGCCGTAGCCGCTCGCCTTCAGCCCGCCGTAGGGCATGAGGTCGGCGCGCCACAGCGGCGTCCAGCCGAGGTGCACGCTGCCGGCGTCGATCTCGCGCATTGCCCGCACGCCCTCGCCGAGGGTGCCGCCGAAGACGCCGGCCGCGAGCCCGTACGGCGTGCCGTTCGCAGCGCCGATGGCGGCGTCGAAGCTGTCGACTGTGGTGACGGCGACCGCGGGGCCGAAGAGTTCCTCCTGCGCGAACGCCTGGCGGGTGTCGACCCCCGTGACGATCGCGGGCGAGACGAAGGCGCCGTCGCGCTCGCCACCCGTGAGCAGCGTCGCTCCGTCGTCGACCGCGCGGGCGATGCTCTGCGCCACGCGCTCGGCTTCGCGCTCTGCGACGAGGGGGCCGAGTGTGGTGCCCTCGGCGAGCGGATCGCCCATGCGAATCGCCTCAACCTTCGGGCGCAACGCGTCGAGGAAGTCGGCTTCGACCTCGCGGTGCACGATCACGCGCTGCACCGAGATGCACACCTGACCGGCGTTCACGTAACCGCCTGCCGCGACGGCAGCCGCCGCTTTCTCGATGTCGACGCCGGGCAAGATGACGGTCGGCGACGAAGCGCCCAGCTCGAGCGAGAGTTTCTTCACGCTGGCGAGGCTCGCGATGCGCTCGCCCACCCCGGTCGACCCCGTGAACGAGATCTTGCGCACGCGCGGGTCGCGCACGAGCGCGTCGCCGATCGGGCCACCCGGGCCCGTCAACACCGAGATCACGCCCTCGGGCACCCCCGCCTCGACGAAGATGCTCGCGAGCGCGAGGGCCGTGAGCGGGGTGGCGCTCGCCGGCTTGAGAATGACCGCGTTGCCGGCGGCCAGGGCCGGGCCAACCTTGTGCAGCACCAGCAACGCGGGGTAGTTGAACGGGGTGATCGCGACGACGATGCCGACGGGCTGGCGCAGCGTGAAGCCGACCTTGTCTTGGCCCGTGCCGGGGTTCGCATCGAGCGGCAGGCTGTCGCCGTACAGTTGCGTGCCCTCGTGAGCCGCAAGACGGATCAGCGCGCCCGAGCGGCCCGCCTCACCCTTCGCCTCGGCGAACGGCTTGCCGTTTTCAAGCGAGATGGTCGTCGCGAGTTCGTCGGTGCGGGCGTCGGCGAGCGCCGCAGCACGGAGCAGGATCGCCGCGCGCTCATGGGCCGGCGTGCGGCGCCACTGAGCTGCGCCTTGTGCTGCAGCTTCGATTGCGTCGTCAGCGTCTTGCGCCGTGGCGAGGGCGACCTCGCCGACGATGCTGCCGTCGAACGGGCTGCGGATCGCCGCGCGCTTGCCGTCGCGCGCTTCGCGCCACTCGCCGCCGAGCAGCAGTCCGTAACTGCGGGTGGGATGCGTCTCGTGCGCCGCGCCGGTGGGGTGCTCGGTGTGTGCGGTGCCCGCCTGTGCTGCCTGCGCTCCGTCGGCCGGCGCGCTCCCCGCCGCTACTGTCTGATCGCCCATGATCGCCTCTCGTCGTGCCGCTTCGTCTTTGATTTGGACCGGTCCAAATTGTACGCACAACGTTTCGCGGAGGTCAAGCGCGTGTTTCGGAGCGGCGGCGCTCCGGCGCTCGCGGCCTTCCTCGCCGAGCCCCTCCCTTCTCACCGAGCCCCTCCCTCGTGCACGCGCAGAAAGGAGGGGCCCGGCAAGATCGGAGGGGCTCGCCACAGAACCAGCTCGCCGCACATCCGGCACTGCGCAACACCGGGCCGGCACGAAAGCAGCCAGACCCGAAAGCAGCCCGGCACGAGGCCGCAGCGGCGGGCAGCCACCCGCGCATGGCACCATAAGAGCGTGAGCACCCCCGAGCCGGCTTCCCGCCCCACCATGCGCGATGTCGCCGAGCGCGTCGGAATGTCGCGACAGCTCGTCTCGATCGTGCTGCGCGGGGCGCCGGGCGCCAGTGAGGCGTCGCGCGAGCGCATCCTGGCCGCCGCCCGTGAGATCGGCTACCACCCCGACGACTCCGCACGCATGCTGCGCCGCCGCCGCAGCGGGCAACTCGGTGTGCTCTTCACGATGCGCCAGCCGTTCGAAGTCGACCTCGTCGACGCGCTCTACCGCCACGCCGCGCAACTCGGCTACACGCTCGCACTGGGCACCATGGGCGAGCACCGCGACCTCGAGCCTGCGCTCGCAGGGCTCATGCGTCAGCGCATCGAAGCACTCATTGTGCTCGATTCGGGAGCCGGCATCGACGGGAGCATGAGTTCGCGCACGAACGTACTCACCGACCTGCCACCCGGAATCCCCACGCTGCTGCTTGGCGGGCCGACCTCGCCCGAACCCCACGACCGCGTCGATGTCGAGAACGAACGCGGCATCGCTCTCGCCGTCGAGCACCTGATCGCGCTCGGCCACACTCGCATCGCCTACGTCGGCTCCGAAGTCGGTGCGAACGCCGCCCCGCGACTTGCCGGCTTCCACGGCGCCATGGCCGCGCACGGCCTCCCCGCGCAGGTCGTCGCAAGCGATTACACCGAGCTCGGCGGCCATCGCGCCGCACTCGGGTTGCTCGCCGACGGGCGCATTCGTGCGGGTGCCGGATCCGCCCCATCGCACTCGACCGAATCCGTCACCGCGCTGGTCTGCATGAACGACCACTCCGCCATCGGTGCGCTGCAGACGCTCGTGCGCGCAGGAGTGCGCATTCCCGAAGACGTCTCGATCGTCGGCTTCGACGACAGCTCGGCAGCCGCGCTGCCCTACATCGACCTCACGTCGGTACGCCCCGACCCCGACCGCATGGCGCAGTTGGCGGTCGAGACGGTGCATGCTCGCCTGGCTGAGCCGGGAGCGCGCACGGTCACCCGCCACGTGATACCGACCCTCACCAAGCGCGCGAGCACAGCGGCGCCTCGCGCCTGACACGAACTCGAAAACACAGCTCGGCGCCCGCCCGGCGGTCGCACCGGCCCGCTCCGGAGTGCGCGCTCGCTTTCTACTAGCACGTGCTAGTGATTTGATGCTAACGTGTCGCCACAGTGCACGAAGCGCTGCGACGCAGGACGCACAACGCACTCTCACGCATCAAGCACCGTCGCAGCACGTCGCGCTCCCACACATCAAGCATCAACGCACACGGGCAACAAAGCGCTCACGCACCAAAGCCGGTGCAGACGCGCCGCATTCCACACCACACCGCCCCAGGAGACCCCATGACCCACTCCCCCGTTCGCCTCGGCCTGATCGGCTCGGGCTGGATCGGCACCTTCCACGCCGAGACCATCGCGCAGCGCATTCCGGGCGCCGTGCTCGCCGCGGTCGCCGACCCGCAGCCTGGCGCCGCCGAACGCGTCGCGGCCCCACTCGCGACCGCGCACCACACGCCCCGGGCTCTGCAGAGCGCCGACGAGTTGCTCGCCGACCCCGAAATCGACGGCGTCGTCATCTCGTCGCCCGCGTTCACGCACACGGATCTCGTCGTCGCCGCGGCCGCGGCCGGCAAGGCGGTGTTCGTCGAGAAACCGCTGGCGCTCACGCTCGCCGACGCCGATCGCGCGATCGCGGCTGCGGCGAGCGCCGGGGTGCCGTTGCAGGTGGGGTTCAATCGACGATTCGCGCACGACTTCGCCGCGGCGCACGAGGTCGTCTCGGCCGGCGGCATTGGAACGCCGCAGCTGCTGCGATCGCTGACTCGCGATCCCGGGCTCGCGAACCCCGGCGCGGTGAAGCCGTGGACGATCTTCCTCGAGACCCTGATCCATGACTTCGACACGCTCAACTGGTTCAACGCCGGCGCCCGCCCGATCGAGGTGTTCGCCGTCGCCGATGCGCTCGTCGCGCCCGAGTTCAAGGCGAGCGGGCTGCTCGACACCGCGGTCGTGACGATCCGCTACGACAACGGCGCCATCGCGACGGCCGAGGCCAACTTCTCTGCGGCGTACGGGTACGACGTGCGCGGCGAGGTCTTTGGGTCGGCCGGCATGGTCACGGCGGGCGACGTGCACGCCACGGCGATGCGGCACTTCTCGGCGGCTGGCGCGCAGGCGCCCACGGCGCGACTCAACATCGAGCTGTTCCGCCAGGCGTACACCGACGAGTTGGTCGCGTTCGCGAACGCGGTGCGCGGGATCGCCCCAGCGCCGGGCATCCGGGTGCCGACCGGCGAGGATGCGCGTGCGGCACTGCAGATCGCGCTCGCGTGCGTGCAGTCCGTCGAGGAGCACCGTCCGGTCGCCATCGACTGACGGCCGTTCGGCGGGGGTGGGTGCGGAGCGAGCGCCTACGCCGAGGCGCGCACGACGAGGGTCGGCGGAATCAGCACTTCGCCTGCGGTCGCCGAGGCCTCACCCGGCACCGCACCCGTCAGCGCATCGAGGAGCGCCTCTGCCGCTTCGCGCCCGATGCGACGGTTGTCGGGGTCGACACTGGTGAGCGAGATGCGCGGGATCGCGGAGAGTGTCGTGTCGTCGTAGCCGGCGACGCGGCACCCGCTTGGCACCGCGATGCCTGCCGCTTCGAGTGCGGTGATGACGCCGATTGCGGTGAGGTCGTTGACCGCAATGATCGCCTCGGGCAGGTGGTCGGCGGCGAGCAGTCTCTCAACCGCCCGGCGCGCCCCCGCCTCGGTGAAGTCGGCGCGCTCGACCCAGGCCCGCGCACCGAAGTCGCGCCGCTCCACAGCGGCACGGAAGGCGGATTCTCGCGAGGCCGACACCGTGCCGCCGTCGCCGCCGATGAACGCGATGCGCGAGACGCCCTGAGCGACGAGGTGGTCGACGACGAGGTCGAGCCCCGCCACATCGTCGGTGCGCACGGTCGCGACGACGTCGGCGGTGGCGTCGATCGCACTGGCCACCACGGTGGGCATCGCGGCGGTAAGCCCGGCCAGTTCGGTGAACTCGGGAATGGTGCCGACGGTGATGAGGCCCGACGGGCGCAGATCGCGGAGCACGTCGAGGTTGTCGCGATCCAGCACCGTACCGCCCGCGCCGTCGTCGACCTGCGCGCTCACGATCATCGTGCGCTTCCCCGCCTCGGCCAGCCGCGCCTTCGCGGCACCCACGATTTCGGCGAAGAGCGGATTGTGCAGGTTCGACACGAGAATCGCGACGATGTCGCGGCGCCCCGACGAGAGCGACTGGGCGACGAGGTTGGGGCGGTAGCCCAGCTGCGCGGCGGCGTGCAGCACGCGCAGTCGACGCTCCTCGCTCACATTGTCGCCGCCGGTGAACACGAGCGAGACGAGCGACTTCGAGACGCCCGCGACACGGGCGACGTCGCGGATCGTCGGCGGGCGCGCGGGGGCGGTCGGGCCGCTCTCGGGTGCTCCCGTCTGCTCCGTCATCGACCCTCCTCGCGTCCCGTTCATCTTAGGGGTCGGGTGGCGAGGAGGGTCGTGTCGAACGGCGCGAGGGTGTTCGCGGTGCCGGATCGCCTAGGCGGCGATGCCCGCACCGAACGCGGCGGTGAAGGCGTCGAGCGCCGCGTCCGGATCGCCACTCGCCCAGGCCTCCATGCCGATCACCCCGTCGTATCCGAGGTCGCGGAGCGCCCGCGCGACGGCTTCGTAGCGGATCTCGCCCGTGCCCGGCTCGCAGCGCCCCGGAACGTCGGCGATCTGGATCTCGCCGATCCACGGCTGCGCCTCGCGCACCAGTTCGACGAGGTTTCCCTCACCGATCTGCGCGTGGTACAGGTCGAGGTTCAGTCGCAGATTCGGGTGGTCGGCCGCGCGCACGAGCGCGAGCGTGTCGGCGGCCCTCGCGAACGGGGTGCCCGGGTGGTCGACCGCGAGGTTGAGGTTTTCGAGCACGAAGGTGCGCCCGGACGCTCGGCCGAGTTCGGCGACCTGGCGCAGCGTCTCGGCCGCGTGCACCCAATCGGCGCCGCTCACGTGCTCGTGCGGCACGACCGGCAGCCCGCCCTCGCCCAACCCGGTGCCGTGCAGGTTCAGGCGCGGCGAGTCGATGATCTCGGCGGCCGCGAGCGATTCACGCGCCGTGGCGAGCAACTCGCGACGGCCCTCAGCGGTGGTGAGGTCACCGCGCAGGTACCCCGTCATCGACGAGAACTCGGCTCCGGTGGCGGCGAGCGCCGCGAGGTCTTTCGTACTCCAGTCCCAGATCTCCACGAGCAGCCCGCGCTCGTGGATGCGCTGCACGCGCTCCACGAACGGCAGGTCAACGAAGAGCATCTCTGCGCACGCGGCGAGGCGATAGGTCATCAGGCGATCCTGCGCTCGAACCGTGGCGTTCAGAGCTCGACCGCGACCGCGACGCCGGTTTCGGCGGAGCGCTGCGCGGCATCGGCGAGGATCAGCGCGGCCCGCCCATCTGCGAACGTCGGGCTGGTGGAAGCCTCGCCGCGCACGAGCCGCACGAACTCCTCGAGTTCGGCGGAGTACGCCTCGGCGTAGCGCTCCAAGAAGAACTCGGGGTAGGCGGGGCGCGCCTCGACCGCATCGGCCGTCGACACCACCACCGTATTGGTCTGCGGGTTGCCGACCTGCAGCATGCCGCGCGCGCCGAACGCCTCGATGCGCTGGTCGTAGCCGACCGCGCTGTGGCGCGAGTTCACGATCGTGACCACCGCACCGCTTGCCGTACGCAGGGTCGCGACGGCGGTGTCGAAGTCGCCGTGCTCGCGGGCGCCCGGGTCGAAGGTGCGCGTGCCGGTCGCCGAGACCGAGACGATCGCGTCGTCGCCGGTGAAGAAGCGCGCCATGTCGAAGTCGTGAATGGTCATGTCGCGGAAGATGCCACCCGAGATACCCACGTAGTCGGCGGGCGGAGCTGCGGGATCGCGGCTGATGATGATCAGCTGCTCCAGGCTGCCGATCTCACCGGCATGCACCCGCGCGCGAGCGGCGCCGTGGTTCGGGTCGAACCGGCGATTGAAGCCGAGCGCGACCGGCACCCCGGCTTCGGCGACGAGCGGGCTGAGAGCGTCGACGCGCGCGATGTCGTGGTCGATCGGCTTCTCGCAGAGCACGGGCAGGCCGGCACGCACCGAAGCTTCGATGAGGTCGACGTGCGTGGGGGTCGGCGAGGCGATGAGCACCGCGTCGATCTCGCCGGAGGCGATGAGCTGCTCAGCCGACTCGGTCGCCGTCGCGCCATAGCGCGCGGCGACGCCGCGTGCACCGTCGATGAACGGGTCGGCCACCCAGGCGAGCGTGGCGTTCGGCGACGCGGCGATGCTGGCGGCGTGTACCTGGCCGATGCGGCCGGTACCGATGAGTCCGAAGCGGACGGGGGTCTGCGTCATTGCGGGGGTCCCTTGCGATGGGGTGCTGGTTCAGGTTGACCATGAACTAGCACGAGCTAAATTGATGTGACAAAGCGAGTGTAACGCGTTGGCAACCGGCGCGAAACTCCGCCCTCAAACTCTCTTGCCGCACGCGAGGCATCAGCGATTCGCACTTGCGCGATTCCGCAATCCCATTCACCGCGAACGCGGAGCGCCCAGAGACTTATGCGGGCACTGGGTCATCACCGCGCGCCCACGCGATGGCAATGAGTTCGCGAAGCACCGCGACGTCAATATCGGCGAGCTTGTTCACGTAGATGCAGCCGGCCCCTTCGGTGTACTTGCCGAGTTTCGCCAGCAACGGTGCCGCCTCGGGCTGGTCCTTGAGACCGTACAAGGTGAGCTTGGCCTTCCGCGGGGAGAACCCGGTTTTCGGCCAGTCGCCCCTCGTTTGAGGGTTCGACGGCGAGACGTATCGATACGAGCCGAAGCCCACCATCGATGCGCCCCACATCACGGGTTCTGTGCCGGTGACCTCTCGGAAGATCTGCGCCAGTTCCTGGCCCTCAGCAACCCGCCGGGCCGGCGTCGCCGATGCTAAGAAGTCAGAAACGTCTGCCTGCGTCGGCCTCGTCTTCAGTTCAGACATGCGCAGCTCTCCTGACACTCGGTGAAGTACTCCGCGCCGTACTGGTGCGGAACTTCACCCTACTCGCGCAACATCGCAGCGGTCGAGGCTCGAATGACGAGTTGAGGTACAAAGATCCGCGATCCGGCATCGCCTGTGACCTCCGCGGTGCCCGCACCCTGTGCTGCACGACCAGCACCGAGTTCTGCGAGCAGCACCTCGCCCGCGGCCTCGCCGAGCTCACGCGGGTCCCCGCTGATCGTCGACAGAGCCACGATGCCGTAGGCAGCAAGCGGGGAGTCGTCGTAGCCCATAACCGAAAGATGTTCGGGCACCACGAGCCCTGTCTCATGGGCGGCTCCGATCACACCAACCGCCATCGGGTCGTTTACGGCGAACACCGCGGTCGGGGCATCGGTGCCTGAGCCAGGCTGCCCAGCTGCGCGGCCAAAGAGCGCACCCGACACCGCGCGCGCGGCACCCTCATCGGTCGCGGAAGCCGAAACCACTCGCGGTGTGGCGCCGGCGCCGGCCATCGCCTCGCGGTATCCCCGCTCGCGCGCTGCAGCACTCGCTCCCGGGCCAGAGACGCAGGCGATGCGCCGATGCCCGAGTTCGAGCAGGTGCTGGGTGGCCAGTCGCCCTCCCTCGACCTCATCGCTCGCGATCACCGGGAGGTCGGGCGCCACGAGCGCACGCGTGCCGAGCACCACCGCGGGCACGCCGACCCGCGCAACCGCCTCGGCGCTCGCTTCTCCGGCAAGCACGATGCCGTCGACGCGCAGCGCACGAAAGGCATCGATCGGATCGACGCCCAGATGGGCGTTCAGCCGGGCATCGGCCACGCTGAGCGCATACCCGCCCGATTCGAGGGCTTCGCGCAGACCCGCGAGAGCCTCGACGAACCACAGGTTCGCGAAGTCGTCGATAATCACGCCGATGCTGCGCGTGCGCGTGCCCGCGAGGCCGGCCGCCAAGCGACTCGGCGTGTAGTCGAGCTCAGCCACGGCCGCGAGCACGGCGGCCCGCTTCTCGTCGCTCACCTTCGGCGAATCACGCAGCACGAGCGAGACGAGCGACTTCGAGACGCCGGCGCGCTCGGCGACGTCGTAGATCGTCGGTCGTCGCATGGGGTGCCTTTCGGTCGAGGTGACTGGACGCGAGCTTCAGATTACGTGAGCCCCAGAGCGCGCCGCGCGCGCCGTATTGACAGGACATGGAACCAGAGTTACCGTAATCTCGATTGGAGCGCTCCAACCCTAACAGCGCCCACGTTCTCGCAGCAATGAAGCCCCTCGAAAGGAACCCCGTGAACGCATCCATCGGCGTCGCCGTCATCGGAGCCGGCATGGCCGGCAAGGCCCACGCCGCCGCCTACCGCGCAGCCTCCACCCTCTATGCCCCCGTGCTCCCCGAAATCCGCCTCGTCGCCATCGGCGACGTCTTCGCACCACTCGGGCAAGAGACCGCGAAGCGCTTCGGATTCGAGCGCCACGTCGCCGACTGGCGCGAGATCGCCGCGGCCGACGACACCGACGTCGTCAGCGTGGTCGTCGCCAATTCGCTGCACCGCGAAATCGTCGAGGGTCTGCTCGCCGCCGGTAAGCACGTGCTCTGCGAGAAGCCCCTCAGCGACACGATCGAAGACGCGCGCGCCATGGCCGACGCCGCGCGCGCCGCTGACGCGAACGGCACCGTCGCGCGCATCGGCTTCAGCTACCTCCGCTCCCCGGGCATCGCCTTCCTGCGCAAGCTCATCGACGACGGCCGTCTCGGCGACGTGCAGCACTTCTCGGGCCGCTACTGGACCGACTACGGCTGCCGCCCCGACGCCCCCATCAGCTGGCGGTACCAGGGCCCGGCCGGCTCGGGTGCCCTCGGCGACGTCGGCAGCCACCTCAGCTACATCGCCGAGTTCCTGTGCGGCCCCGTGCGCGAGGTCTCGGGCGGCCGCTTCCACACGGCGATCACCGAGCGCCCGAAGCCGCTCGGCCAGGTCGTCGGCCACAGCCGCGGCAACGTCAGCGACGAGACCGCCCCGGTCACGAACGACGACTACGCCACGTTCAACGCCGAGTTCGCGCACTGCGTCGGCACGATCGAGGTATCGCGCGTCGCCGCCGGGCACCCGAACGACCTCTACCTCGAGGTCTTCGGGTCGCGCGGCGCCGCCCGCTGGTCGCAGACCAACCCGGCGCAGGTCGAGGTCATGCTGCACGACGAGCAGGCCGATGTCGCCGGTTACCGCACCATTCCGCTCGGCCCGGCGCACCCGCACTACGCGGGCGGCTGGGCGATGGACGCCCCCGGCGTCGGCATCGGCCAGAACGATCTGTTCGTGCACCAGGCGCGCGCGTTCCTCGAAGAGGTCGCCGGAATCCCCGCCGCCGAGTCGCTGCCGCGCTGCAAGAGCTTCGACGAAGGCGTGCACAACATGGAGTTCCTCGCGGCCGTCGCAGAGTCGGCAGCCCACGGCGGCGCAGCGGTCGCCGTCCGCTGATCATTCACACCCCGAACCTGACACCCCAGAAACGAGCACTCCCATGAAACTCGGCGTCTACAACGCAATCCTCCACGACCGCAGCCTCCCCGAGGCCATCGAGGTCGTGCGCGACCTTGGGCTCACCGGCATCGAACTCAACTCGGGCGGCTTCCTGCCGTCGCTGCACATTCCGACCGCCGACCAGATCCTCGAGTCCGATGCTGCCCGCGACGACTTCTTGGGGCTCTTCGAAGGCACCGGCGTCTCCATCGCCGGCCTCAACTGCAACGGCAACCCGCTGCACCCGAAGACCGCCATCGGCGATGCGCACGCGGCTGACGTGCGGCGGTCGATCCAGCTCGCCGAGCGGTTGGGGCAGGATCGCGTGGTCACCATGTCGGGGCTGCCCGGGGGCGAGCCCGGCGCGACCGTGGTGAACTGGGTGGTCAACGCCTGGAATTCGGCCGCGCTCGACGTACTCGACTACCAGTGGGACGTGGCTGCGAAGTTCTGGCGCGAGACCGACCGCTTCGCCTCCGAGCACGGGGTCAAGGTCGCGCTCGAGCTGCACCCGCAGAACCTCGTCTTCAACTCGGCCGATGTGCACAAGCTCATCGAGCTGACCGGCGCGACCCACGTCGGTGTCGAGCTCGACGCGTCGCACCTGTTCTGGCAGCAGATGGACCCCGTTGCAGTCGTTCGTCACCTCGGAGAGCTCGTGTTTCACGCCGCGGCGAAGGACGTGCGCGTGAACCCCGAGTGGGCGGCGCTCAACGGCGTGCTCGACAACTCCTTCCGCCGTCTCGGAGCCGACGAACCGCGCACGAACCTGGGCGGCGAAGAGTGGGCGAACGAGTGGCCGAAGCAGTCGGCGTGGGACTTCGTCGCGCTCGGCAAGGGGCACGACACCGCATTCTGGACCGAGTTCCTGCGCGCGATTCACGAGGTCGACCCCGAGATGTTGGTCAACATCGAGCACGAAGACGTGTCGCTCGGCCGCATCGAAGGCCTCGAGGTCGCCTCGAAGGTGCTGCGCGACGCCGACGCGGCGCTGCAGGCCTCGCTGTAGCGGGGCCCAGCCGCCACGCGCGGCTCCGCCCCGCCCCCTCTGGCAGCGGGGTCACTTTCGGACAGTGCGGCGTGGCCGACACCCTCCGAAAGTGACCCCGCTTGCAGATTGCGGGCGGGGACGCGGGCGACGCCGTCGCGGACGGCGCGGCGACGCGGCGATGCGGCCGCTCGCGACCTACAGCAGCCCCTCCGACAGCGCATTCGGCGTGCCGAAGCGATGCGCGGTGATCGACACGGCCTGTTCGTGCAGGTGCGGCAGCATCTCGACGCGGCCGGCCGACACCACGGCCCCGCCGTAGACGGCGATGTCAGGCGCTCCCCCGGTTGCGGCGGTGACGGCGGCGGCCTCTGCCGGGCGGGAGTCGCCGGCGACGATGCGCACGCGCGCTCCGGCGGTGGGCCCCTGCTGGGCGGCGAGTCGGCGCAGGCGCGCAGCCCAGGCCTCGGCGTCTTCATACGCGACGTGCACCCCTGCTGCAGCGAGCGCTTCAGCGATCGGCGCGGGCAACGCGACCGGCGTGCTGACCTGCGGCGTGGCCCCTGCGGCGAGCGCGGCGGCGATGACGCGCACCGCTTCGTGGGGTGCGGCATCCGCAGCCCAGCGCACCACGGTCGACACGGGAAGGTAGCGCAGCGCGTTGACCTCGATGCCGAGCTGCGATGCGTCTCGGGCGACGCCGAACTCGTCGTCCCATGCTTGCGCATCTGAGCCGAGCGCCGCGCGCAACCACGCGAGTTCGGTGCCCGCAACGCCCGCGCGCTCGGCGGCGGTGAGCAGTCGCGCGGCCTGTGGGCGCGGGGCGCGCAGCGGAGCAGTGACGGGTGCGTCGATCCAGTCGCCGAGCCCGTGCAGGTAGTTGGGGCCGCCCGCCTTGGTGCCGGCGCCGATGGCCGACTTCTTCCAGCCGCCGAAGCTCTGCCGACGCACGATCGCGCCGGTGATGCCGCGGTTCACGTAGAGGTTGCCGGCCTGCACGCGGCGCAGCCACAGATCGATATCGTCGCGGTCGAGCGAGTGCAGCCCCGAGGTGAGTCCGTAGTCAATGTCGTTGACCAGGTCGATGGCTTCGTCGAGCGTCTCGGCGGTCATGATGCCGAGAATCGGCCCGAAGTATTCGGTGAGGTGGTATTCCGAACCCCGTCGCACACCATCACGCACGCCGGGGGTCCACAGTTTCGTCGCACCGTGTCGATCGCGCGCGAGCGAGTGGTCGCTCTCGACGGGCGCCGGTTCGATCAGCCAGTGCTCACCCGCCCCGAGCGTGGTGAGCCCCCGCAGCAACTTGCCGTCGGGTGCCGTGATGATGGGGCCCATTTGCGTGTCGAGGTCATCGGGGGTGCCGACGGTGAGCGATCGCACGGCGTCGAGCAGCTGCCCGCGGAAGCGCTTCGACGTCGCCACCGAGCCGACGAGGACCACGAGTGACGCCGCCGAGCACTTCTGCCCCGCATGGCCGAACGCCGAGAGGGCAACGTCTTTCGCTGCGAGGTCGAGGTCGGCGTTCGGGGTGACGATGATCGCGTTTTTACCGCTGGTCTCGGCGAGTATCGGCAGATCGGGGCGCAAGTCACGGAAACGGGCCGCGGTCTCGTATGCGCCGGTCAGGATCAGCCGATCGACTCGCGGGTCGGCGACCAGGGCTGAGCCGAGCTCGCGGTCGGGGAACTGCACGAGCTGCAGGACGTCGCGGGGTACGCCCGCCTCCCAGAGCGCCTCGACCATGATGGCGCCCGAGCGCGCGGCATTCGATGCGGGCTTGATGATCACGGACGCCCCTGAAGCGAGGCCCGAGAGCACGCCGCCCGCCGGAATCGCAACCGGAAAGTTCCACGGCGGAATCACCGCGATGAGGCGCTGCGGCTGGTACACGGCACCGTCGACCTGCGGCAGCATCTGCCCGAGCATCGCGTAATAGTTCGCGAAGTCGATGGCTTCGCTCACCTCCGGGTCGCCCTGATCGAGCGTCTTGCCGCACTCAGCACCCATGATCTCGAGCAGTTCGGCGCGCTTTGCCTCGAGGCGCTCACCGGCGCGCGTCAAGATGCGGGCGCGCTCATCGGCACCGAGCGCCTGCCACCCCTCGGCGGCCTGCACCCCACGCGCGACGATCGCGTCGAGCGCATCGCGGTCGGCGACCTCCGCCGCAGCGACGAGGTCGACGCCGAGGCGCGATGCGACCATGCGGTCGGCGATCGCGCGGCCCCAGGCGCGGTTGCCCGGCAGATCGGGGTCGGTATCGGGCACGTTCTCAAACGCTCCCGAACGGCCTGCGGCGACTCGGGCGTCGACCCGCCCCTCGACGCCGTCAGTGTCGTAGGTGCGGCGATCCTGCTGCCGGTTCGCGGCGGGCACCGCGAAGTGCTCGGGCGCACCGTCTGCCGTGATCGCTTCGAGGTCGGCGAGCGAAGCGAGGAAGCGCTGCTGTTCGCGCGCGAACAGTTCCGGAGCATCGTTCAGCTCGAACACCGCCGACATGAAGTTCTCGGAGCTCGCGCCCTCCTCGAGGCGGCGAATGAGGTAGGCGATCGCGACATCGAACTCCTGCGGGTGCACGACGGGCGTGTAGAGCAGCAGCGATCCGACCTCGCGCTTCACCGCTTCGGCTTGACCGGTCGCCATGCCGAGCAGCATTTCGAACTCGATCCCCGAGGTCGCGCCGCGCGCCTGTGCCAGCAGCCACGCGAGCGCAATATCGAAAAGGTTGTGCCCGGCGACCCCGATGCGCACGTTGCGCACGCGCTCAGCGGTGAGTGCGTAGTCGATGACCGCCTTATAGCTCGTGTCGCTCTGCTGCTTCGAGCCCCACGTCGCAACCGGCCAGCCGTGCATCGCGGCGTCGACCTGCTCCATCGGCAGGTTCGCCCCCTTCACGATGCGCACCTTGATCGGAGCGCCCCCGGCGTCCACGCGGGTCGCGGCCCACTGCTGCAGCCGCATCATCACCCCGAGCGCATCGGGCAGGTAGGCCTGCAGCACGATGCCGGCCTCGAGATCGCGGAACTCGGGGCGATCCAGCATCCGCATGAACACGGCGAGGGTCAGGTCGAGATCCTTGTACTCCTCCATGTCGAGGTTGATGAACTTCTTCGGGCTCGCCGCGTTCGCGCGCTCGAAGAGCGGTAGCAGCTGGTGCTCGATGTGCTGCACGGCTTCGTCGAACGCCCAGTGATTGTGCGGGGCGACGGTCGCCGACACCTTGATGGAGACGTAGTCGACATCATCGCGGGCCAGCAGTCGGTGGGTGCCGGCGAGACGGCGCTCGGCTTCGTGCTCGCCCAGGATCGCCTCACCCAGCAGATTGAGGTTCAATCGCACGTCGTCGCGCTTGATCTTCGCGATCGCCGGCCCGAGCTTGCTGTCGGTCGCATCGATGATGAGGTGGCTGACCATCTCGCGCAGCACGCGACGGGCGATGGGAACGACGGCGCCCTTGAACGGGGCGGCCAGCGCGCCGCCGAGGCCGATCGCGCCCCGCATGGGCGCAGGGAGGAACGACGGGGTGAGCGGCACGAGTTCGCGCAGCCGCTTCGCCGCGGCACCCAGATCTTCGGGCCGCACGACCCCGTCAACGAACCCGACGGTGAATGCGAGACCGTTCGGGTCTTTGAGTACCCCGGCGAGGCGCGCCGCCGAAGCATCCGCCGGAATCTCCGCGGCCTCGCGCAGCCACCGCTGCACCAGGGCGATCGCGGCATCGGCGAGATCCTGAGGTCGGGTCTGGCCGGCCGCCTCGGAGGACGACGGTTGGGCAACATTGCCGGCTGCAGTGGGGGTCACGAGCGGCCTTTCCGAATCAGCGCGCACGCGTGCGGGCTCGAGTATTGACTGCTGCCATCGTCTCGCGCCCCGCGATTCAAGAAAAGCGAGGAATTCGGTGCGTTACCGTTCAGTTTTGCTTCACTACGAGACGGTGACGCGCTCCCCCGTCACGGCACTCTCGCGGGCCGCGTCGAGCACCGACACCGTGTGCAGCGCTTCGTCGAGGGTAACGGCGGGTGCGGTGCCCGAGGCGATCGCGCGATGCAGGTCGCGGTAGAAGTCGCTGTAGTCGCCGCGCAGTGAGGGAACGCGGATCGGCTCCGCACCGACCGTCAGCACGCCCCAGCGCTCCTCGGCTTCGACGCCCCAGGCGTCGGCGTCGGTTGCCGGTCGCAGCCCGGCGAGCAACTGCTCGTACTGCACGTCGCTCATGTGCGACTCGTAATTGCCCTCGAGGCCGGTCACGATCATGCGGCGATCCTGACGGCGCGCGCCCTTGGTCGACGACACCGAGCTGAAGACCCCCGAGGCGTGGTGCAGCCCGAGAAAGAATCCGACATCGACCCGCTCGTCGCCCGCACCGACCCAGTCGAGGTGCGCGTCGACGCGCGCGACCGGGCCGAAGAGCTGGGTGAGCTGATCAACGACGTGCGCGCCGAGGTCGCGCAGCAGGCCCTCGTCGGGGCCCTGATCGAGCACGGTGCGGTCGTCCTGCTCGAGCGCGAAGTCCGCACGCCACACCGGGCCCAGCGCACCCGAGTCGAGCACGGAGCGCAGCGTCACGAGGTCGGTGTCCCAGCGCCGGTTATGGAAGACCGTGAGTACCCGCCCGGCGGCGTCGGCCGCAGCGATGAGCTCGCGGGCCGTCTCCGCGTCGGGCGCGAACGGCTTGTCGGCGACCACGTGCACGCCGCGCTCGAGCGCACGGAGCACCAGCTCACGGCGGGTTGCCGGGGGCGTCGTGATGACGACGGCGTCGACACCCGCGTCGATGAGCTCATCGAGCGAAGCGAACGCCTCGACCCCGGGGGCGGCCTCCGCAAGCGACGCACGCGTCGCCTCCGCACGGGCGACGACGCCCACGAGCTCCCACTCGCTCGCAGCCTGAATGTAAGGCAGATGAAAGAGTCGTCCGCCGACCCCGAATCCGACGAGTCCGATGCGCATGGGTGGTCCTTTCGATCGCACGCGGGTGTGCACCCGCACCAACGAAAACAGCGGGTGGCGCTGATGCTCCACCCGCTGTGATCCTTACTTCTTTCGCGGCACGTAGATCATGCCAGTTGTCACTTCTTCCTCGAGCGCTTCAAGCGTGCGGCCGCGGGTCTCGGGCACCCACTTCCAGACGAAGAAGAGGGCGAGCGCTCCCACGACGGCGAAGACGAAGAATGTGCTCGAGATGCCCACGCCGTCGACGAGCGGCAGGAAGAACAGCGCGACGATGCCGTTCATAACCCACAGCGCGAAGACGGAGATGCCCATGCCGATGCCGCGCATGTGCAGCGGGAAGATCTCCGAGAGATACACCCACAGCGCGACGTTCAAGAAGGTCTGCATCGAGCCGACGAAGATGACGACGAGGGCCAGAATGATCCACGGGCGCACGGGGCTGCCTTCGGGCAGTGTGAGCGACGCGATGCCGATCAACAGGTGGCTGATGGTGGTGAGCGTGAACCCCATGATGAACGTCTTGCGGCGGTCGATGCGGTCCATCATCTGCAGCGCAATGATGGCACCGATCACGGCGATGACGCCGGGCGCGACGTTGGCGATGAGGGCGGCGTTCTGCGAGAAGCCCGACTGCTCGAGCACCTGGCTGCCGAAGTACATGATCGAGTTGATACCGGTCAACTGCTGCGCGATGCCCAAGCCGATGCCGATGAAGACGATCTTGAGCAGGTTGCGGTTCGACAGGATCGCGCGCCAGCCGAGGTGCTCCTCACCGCGCTCCTCTTCGACGAGCGCGCGCAGGTCGGCGGTCTCTGCAGCGGCGCGCTCAGGGGTGCGCACGGTCGCGAGTACGCGCTCGGCGCCGGCGAAGTCACCGCGGTTGACAAGCCAGCGGGGCGACTCGGGCATGCGCAGCATTCCGAAGAACAGCGCGATCGCGGGGAGCGCGCAGACGGCGAACATGACGCGCCAGATGTTGTCGATGTGGCCCCAGACGTTGCCGATGATGGCGTTCACGACGAACGCGGCGAGCTGGCCGACGACGATCATGAGTTCGTTGCGGCCGGCGATCGAGCCGCGAATCTCGTAGGGGGCGAGTTCTGCGAGGAACACGGGCACGACGGTGGACGCGCCGCCGACCGCGAGACCGAGCAGCACGCGACCGACGATGAGCGTGCCGAAGCCGAAGCCGGTGTGCGTTCCGTAGGTGTCGCCGCCGGGGGCGAAGACGACGAACGCGGTGCCCACGAAGAACAGTACGGCGAGCAGAATGATGGTCTTGCGACGGCCCCAGCCGTCAGAGAGCCGGCCGCAGACCATGGCGCCGATCGCGGCGGCGAAAACGAGCGAGCTGGTGAACCAGCCTTCGAGGAACGGGGTGAGGCCGAGCTCTTGCGACATCGGGCTGAGCGCGCCATTGACGACGCCCGTGTCGTACCCGAAGAGCAGTCCGCCGAAGGTCGCGACCAGCGCGACGAGGCCGAGACGGCTTCGGTGCGCTCCGGTGCCCAACGGCGGCAACGGTGTTCGACTCTTGCCTGCGGTTCCGACTGACATTCTGTGACTCCTTCGTCCTGCGCGCGGCGCGCCGGGTAACGGGCCGCACATGTGAGCTTAACAATGTCGTTACATTTGGACAAACTCTCCCTGGGAGTACAGTGGGAACGTGACGTCACTGCTGCCCGAGATCGCTCCGTGGGCTTGGGCACTTCTCGGGGTCGCCGCCGTCATCGTCGGCTTCTCGAAGACCGCGCTGCCCGGCATCAACACGATTTCGATCGCCATCTTCGCGGCGCTGCTGCCGGCGAAACACTCCACCGGGGCCCTGCTCGTGCTGCTCATCGTCGGCGACATATTCGCCGTGTGGTCCTATCGCAAGCACGCGAACTGGGCGACGATTCTGCGCCTCGCCCCCGCGGTCGTCGCGGGGCTCGCGCTCGGCGCCGTCTTTCTCGCCGTCGCCGACGACGGATGGGTGCGGCGGGTCATCGGCGCAATCCTCATCATCGTGGTCGCCTTCACGCTCTGGCGCCGGTGGCTGTCTCAGCGCTCGGGCGCGGTGGCGACGGCCGGCAACCCGCTCGCCGCGAGCATCGGCTACGGCTCGCTCGCGGGCTTCACCACGATGGTCGCGAACGCCGGTGGCCCCGTGATGTCGATGTACTTCCTCGCCGCCCGCTTCCCGGTGCAGGCCTTCCTCGGCACGGCGGCCTGGTTCTTCGCGATCATCAACCTCACCAAGCTGCCGTTCTCGATCGGGCTCGGGCTCATCGACGGCAGCAGCCTGCTGCTCGACCTCTGCCTGGTGCCGGGAGTCGTCATCGGCGCATTCTTCGGGCGTTGGATCGCCGTGCGCGTCAAGCAGCAGGTGTTCGAGGGCGCGGTGCTCGTCGTGACCGTGCTCGGCGCCCTCTACCTGCTGCTCTTCTAAGGCGGGGGCGGCGCAGCGGCGCTACCGCTCTGCCCTCCCCTGCCGCGCCCTACACCTGCGAGCGGGGTCACTTTGGGACGGTGCGCGGTGCGAAACACGCTCCCAAAGTGACCCCGCTCGCATGGGGGGCGACGGGGCCGTCAGGCCAGGCCGACGAGCTCGCGGATCTTAGCGAGCTGGAACTTCGAGATCTCGTCGGCCCGCTCGTCTTCCGCGAAGACGTTCGAGACGATCAGGGCGTCGTCGCGGTCGAGGTAGCCCGACTGCTTGAGGGTGCCGAAGAGCTCGGCCCAGTCGACGTCGCCGTCGCCGATTGCGAGGTGCTGGTGCACGCGCACGGCGTTGCCCGGGGGGTTCGTGATGTAGCGGAGCCCGTTGGAGCGATGGTGGTCGAAGGTATCGGCTGCGTAGACGGCGCCGAGGCGCTCGCCGAGCTGCGGAATCAGACTGGTCGCGCGATCCCCGTAGTGGAACGTGTGTGAGGCGACGTAGACGAACCCCACACGGTCGGTGTTCAGCCCGCGGATGATGCGCCACGCCTCGAGCCCGTCCTCGACGAAGTCGTCGGGGTGCGGGTCGAAGTTCAGCGTCACGCCCTCGCGCTCGAGCACCGGGATCAGTCGCTCCATCGAGCGGTAGAACGCGTACTCCGACTCTTCTTCACGCTCGGGGCGACCCGAGAACTCGGTGTTCACGATGGGCGCCTCGAGTTCGGCAGCGATCTCGATGTAACGGGTCGTGTTGAAGACGGCGGCATCGACCTGGTGCGGTTCAGGGCCACCGAAGCGCTGCACGGGCAGCACGGACGTGATGGTGACGCCCGCGTCATTCGCACGCTTCTTCAGCTGCGCGATCAGATCGCTGTCGACCTTCGGGTAGTGGAAGTGCCGCCCGAAGTCGGGGCTCGGCGTGAGCTGCAGGTATTCGTACCCGAGGCTTGCGACGAGATCGGGGAAGTCGAGCAGATGCACCGAATCGTTGTACGGCGTCGGGTCGAGGGCAATGCGGACCATGGTGCTCCTATGCGGTGTGGATGCGATGTCGTACTGCGGGTGAGTGTGGCGATGGGTCTGATGCGGGAGCCGAGACCGGCTCCCGCATCAGACCCAGCACGCCGTCTTAGGCGTAGAACGCGGGGCGTTCGGGGGCCTCGACGGCGACCGTGCCGCCCTCGTGCATGGCCTTGACGCCGGCCTCGCACGAGAGGGCGACGAGGTAGCCGTCCCACGCGTTCGGGCCGTCGATGAGCGATCCGTTGTGCACGGCGTTGACCCAGCGCTGAATCTGCGCGTCATACGCATCGGCGAAGCGGGTCGTGAACGACTCGTGATCCTTCACGCTGAAACGCCCGGCGCTCCAGCGCTGCAAGCCCGAGGGCTGCCCGATGCGGGCAACGCCCTGCTCGAACACGGCCTCGGTGGCGACCTGGTAACCGAACTGCACGCTGACGCTCATCTCGACGTCGACGAGCACACCGTTCTCGAGCTCCATGATCACCAGGATCGGCTCGTGCAGTCGCTCGGGAGCGAGCGAGTTGCGGCGCGGGTGCTTCACCTCGACGCTGACGACACGCGACCCGGCGAGCCACGGCACCACGTCGAATTCGTGCACCACCGAGTCGGTGATGAGCATGTCGTTGGTGTAGGTCTCGGGCACCGTCGGGTTGCGGTGCACGGCGCGCACCATGAGCAGTTCACCGCTCTCGCCTGACTCGACGAGCTGACGCAGCTCCTGGTACTCGGCGTCGAAGCGGCGCATGAAGCCGACCTGAATGTGGGGCTTGTCGAGCTGCTGCTCGAGCTCGAGCACCTCCCACGAGCTTGCCGAATCCTGCGTCAGCGGCTTCTCGCAGAGAATGGGCAGCTTCGCCTCGAGGGCGGGCTTCAGCACGGGCGCGTGGAACTGCCCGGGCACCGCGATGAGCACGGCGTCGAGGGCGTCGGCCGCGATAGCCTCTTCGACGCTCGCGAACACCTGGGCACCCGGGGCGTGCTCGGCGGCTGCTGCGGCGCGGCCGGCGTCGGGCTCGACGACGGCAGAGACGCGTGCACCGCTGATGCGGTGGGTAATGCGGGCGATGTGGTCGGCGCCCATCATGCCGGCGCCGACGACGGCGACGCGGAGATCTTCAGTCATGGGTGAATCCTTTCGAGAAGTGTGTGTGGCGACTCAGGAGACCCTGGCCAAGTGCGTGCACCCGAAGATGTGCTCGCGCGTGCGCTGCGCGATCGGGAACGGGCGATCGACGTCGCAGCCGTACATGTCTTGCTCGACGATGGCGAAGATCTCGGAGTCGATCTTGGCTACCGCCTCGATGACCGGCGCGAGGTCGGGGATGCCGTGCGGCGGCTCGATCATGATGCCCTGCGTGACGGCCTCGGCGAACGGCACATCGTTCTTCAGCACGTCGAAAAGCAGCGTGGGGTCGACCTGCTTCAGGTGCAGGTAGCCGATGCGCTCGGGGCGCTCCTCGATGAGCTTCACGTTGTCGCCGCCGTAGTAGGCGAAGTGGCCGGTGTCGAGGCAGAGGTTCGTGTAGCGCGCGTCGGTCTCGTCGAGGAAGCGCAGCACCTCGCGGGTCGTGCCGATGTGGCTGTCGGCGTGCGAGTGGAACTGCTGCTTCACTCCGAACTCCTCGAGCAGCGCCTTGCCAAGGCGGTCATGGCCCGCGCCGAGCTTCGCCCACTGCTCATCGGTCAGGGTGCGCGACTCGAGCACCTCGCTGGTCGCATCGCTGCGCCACAGGTCCGGGATCACGACGAGGTGCTCGGCACCGAGCTTCGAGGCGAGCCCCGCGACGTTGAGTGCCTGGTCCCAGGCCCGCTGCCATTCGTCGTCGCCCTTGTGGAAGCCGGTGAACACGGTGCCGGCAGACAGCTTCAGGCCGCGCTTGCCGAGTTCGTCTTCGAGCTGGTGGGGGTCGGTCGGCAGGTAGCCGTACGGGCCGAGTTCGATCCACTCGTATCCCGAGGCGACGACCTCGTCGAGGAAGCGCTCCCACGGCACCTGCTTCGGGTCGTCGGGGAACCAGACTCCCCACGAGTCGGGGGCGGTTCCGATGCGCAGACCGGGGTTTTCGGCGTTCGTTTCACCCATGGGCGAGAACCTCTCTTTCGGCGACGGTGCCGGATCGTACCCGTCCATCATCGCAGGGGGTCTTTGTATTGACAATAAGCCATAGTAGACCATTTCGCCGAGGTTTCCAGTCGGCACACTCAGCATCGCGATCGCGCGAGAGTTGCTCACACGCTGGCCCTGGCGAGCCCAGGCACGCCAACGGACCCGGCCTCGCGCACTGCGAGAACCGGGCCCGTCGTTCAGGGAGCCGAGGCGCCGAATCAGCCCAGCAGCGGCTTCTGAGCCGCGACCTGCTCTTCGTACTCGGCCCGCGCGCGCTGCGTGGAGTCGAGCGTCGAGACCTGCGGCACCGGCACGTCCCACCAGCCCGCACCGTCGGGCGCGTAGATCAGCGGGTCGCTGTTGATGTGAATGAAAGTCGCACGATCCGAGGCCTTGGCCTGCGCGATCGCAGCCTCGAGGTCGGTGATCGCGCTCGCGCCCGGGTCGACCTCGATGACGTCCATGCCGTAGCTGCGGGCGTTCATAGCGAGGTCGATCGGCAGCACCTGCTCGCCCTGGAAATTCTTCGCGACGCCGTCGTACTCGCGGTACCAGGTGCCGAAGCGCTCCGATCCGACCGTCTCCGAGAGGTGACCGATCGACGCGTAGCCGTGATTCTGAATCAGGATCACAATGACCTTGATGCCCTCGGCGACCGCGGTGACGAGCTCGGTGTTGAGCATCAGGTACGAGCCGTCGCCCACCATGATGATGACGTCGCGGTCGTCTCCGGCCTCGACCAGCCCGCGCTTCGCGCCGATGCCGCCCGCGATCTCATACCCCATGCACGAGAAGGCGTACTCGACGTGGTACCCCAGCGGGTCGCGCACGCGCCACAGCTTGTGGAGGTCGCCGGGCAGCGATCCCGCAGCCTGCACGATGACGTCGGCCGGCGCCGACGAGCGCTGCACGGCACCGATGATCTCGGGCTGCCCCGGCAAGTCGAGACCCGACGGCTCGAAGGCCTCGTCGACCAGGCCGTCCCACTCCGCCTTCTCGGCGGCGATGCGCTCGGCGTAGGAGGAATCGACACGCAGATCCCCTGCCGCCCCGTTTCCGTGGGCGTCGAGCAGCTCAAGGAGCGTCTCGCGGGCGTCGGCGACCACAGGGATCTGCGTGCCGTGCTTGTACGCGTCAAACGACGCGACGTTGATGTTGACGAACTGCACGCCCGGGTTCTGGAACGCGGTGCGCGACGACGTCGTGAAGTCGCTGTAACGGGTGCCGATGCCGATGATGACGTCGGCCTCCGCCGCCAGGCGGTTGGCGGCGAGCGTACCCGTCGCACCGATGCCGCCGAGGTACTGCGGGTGATCCCACGCGAGCACTCCACCACCGGCCTGCGAGGTGCCGACCGGAATACCGGTCGCCTCGACGAACTCGCGCAGCTGCTGCTCGGCATC
Source organism: Leucobacter musarum subsp. musarum (assembly GCF_001273845.1). Lineage (GTDB taxonomy): Bacteria > Actinomycetota > Actinomycetes > Actinomycetales > Microbacteriaceae > Leucobacter > Leucobacter musarum. The sequence goes on along the minus strand of NZ_JHBW01000063.1, from coordinate 97,988 downwards.
CGAGTAGAGCACGCCGCCACCGGCGACGATCAGCGGGCGCTTCGCGGTGCGGATCGCCTCAAGTGCGAGCGCGAACGCGTCGCGCTCGGGGCGCGGGCGGCGAATGCGCCACTCGCGGGGCTGCAAGAACTCCTCGGGCACGTCGAGCGCCTCGGCCTGCACGTCTTCGGGGAGCGCGATCGTGACGGCACCGGTCTCGGCCGGGTCGGTGAGCACACGGAGGGCGGCAAGCGCGATCGAGAAGAGCTGCTCGGGGCGCTGCACGCGGTCGAAGAACTTCGAGACGGGGCGGAACGCGTCATTGACGGTCAGACCGATGTCGTGGGGCTGCTCGAGCTGCTGCAGCACCGGGTCGGCGACGCGGGTCGCGAAGGTGTCGCTCGGCAGCAGCAGCGCGGGCAGGCGGTTGGTGGTCGCGAGCGCGGCTCCGGTGAGCAGGTTGGCGGCGCCCGGGCCGACCGACGCGGCCGACGCGTAGGTGCCGCGGCGGCGATGCATGCGGGCGTAGCCCACCGACTGGTGCACCATGGCCTGCTCGTTGCGCGCCTGGTAGTAGGGCATGAGGTCGGGCTGCTCGACGTTGGCCTGCTTGAGCGCCTGGCCGATGCCGGCCACGTTGCCGTGCCCGAAGATGCCGAAGACACCCGGAATGGTGCGTTCGCGAATCTCGGTGCCGTCGGCCGCTCGATCCACGGTCCACTGGTTCGCGAGGAATTCGATCAGCGCCTGGCTGACCGTCATGCGCCGGGTGGTCATCGTGCGGACTCCGTTTCGGTGGCGGTTTCGGTGCTCACGGCGCCGGTGTCGGCGGGAGCGAAGGGGAGGCGGGAGTCGAGCTGCTGCCCCTCCCAGGTGTCGCGCACCCAGCCGTGGGCCGGGTCGTCGCTGATGAGCCAGGTGCGCTCGGGGTCGGGCCCGGCCATCACGTTGAGGTAGTACATGTCGTAGCCCGGGGCGGCCACGGCGGGGCCGTGGTAGCCGTGGGGCACGAGGGCGATGTCGCCGGTGTGCACCTGCGAATCGATCTCGATGGGCCCGGCGGGCGATGAGTACGTGCTGAACATACCGAACGCGCGCTCGGGATCGACTCCGGCCGGGGCGTCTTTCGTCGGGGCGACCTCGAAGTAGTAGATCTCCTCGAGTTCGGATTCGTGGCCCGGGATGTGCTCGTCGTGCTTATGGGGCGGGTACGACGACCAGTTCTCGGCCGGGGTGATGACCTCGACGACGATGAAGCGGGCCGCATCGAGCGACTCCTTGCGCCCGAAGTTGTGCACCTGGCGGCTCGAGGCGCCGGCGCCGCGCAACTCCACGGGCACGTCGGCGACCGGCATGTAGCGCGAGGGGCGCACGAGCTGCGGCTGGTCGGCGGGCACCGGAGAGGTGGCGACGAGGAAGCGCGCCTCGCCGTTCGGCGCGGAGGTCGCGGTGACCTCCCCGGTGGCGGCCGACGACAGGTAGAGCACGTCGGTCGGGCCGTCGAAGACCGAGCGACGGCCGGCGAGCTCCGCGGTGGTATCGGCACCGGAGACACCGGCGTCCGCAGCTTCAGCGGCGCCGTCGCGGTAGGTCACCGAGAACGAACCGGAGAGGGGAACGATGAGACGCTCGATGCCCGTGCCCTCGAGCGCGATGGTCGCGCCCTCGGCCAGGCGAGCCACCCGTACACCGGTGTGCTCCCAGCCCGGAATGCGCTCGTCGACGACGGATTCCCATCCGCCCTCGGCGAGTTCACCGCGCCGGTGGAACCAGCGTTCGGCCTGCTGCGATTGCTGCGTCATAATCGTTCCCTGCTCCGATTCGTGCTGCGGATTAGTCGTTCTGCGGGAAGCCGAGGTTGATGCCGCCGTGCTTGGCGGGATCGAGCCAGCGGCTCGTGATGGCCTTCTCGCGGGTGAAGAACTCGAAGCCCTGCACGCCGTACGCCTTCGCGTCGCCGAACAGCGACGCCTTCCAGCCGCCAAAGGAGTGGTAGGCCACGGGCACCGGGATCGGCACGTTGATGCCGATCATGCCGACCTGGATCTCGTGCTGGAATCGGCGGGCCGCTCCCCCGTCGTTCGTGAAGATCGCCGTGCCGTTGCCGAAGGCCCCGGAGTTGATGAGCTCGACGCCCTCTTCGAAAGTCTTGACACGTACGATTTCGAGCACCGGCCCGAAGATCTCCTCGGTGTAGGCGCGCGAGGTGGTGGGGATGTTGTCGATGAGCGTGGGCCCGACGAAGAAGCCGTTCTCGTGCCCCTCGACCCGGAAGTTACGGCCGTCGACGACGATCGTCGCGCCATCCTGCTCGGCGATGTCGATGTACCCGGTGACCTTGTCGCGGTGCACGTCGGTGATCAGCGGCCCCATGTCGGGCTCGGGCGTCGCGGCACCGTTGCCGATGTTGAGCTTCGCGATGCGCTCGGTGATCTTCTCGATGAGCTCGTCGGCGACGGGCTCGACGGCCAGCACGACCGAGATCGCCATGCAGCGCTCGCCCGCGGCGCCGTAGCCCGCGTTGATGGCCTGATCGGCGACGAGGTCGAGGTCGGCGTCGGGCAGCACCAGCATGTGGTTCTTCGCGCCGCCGAGTGCCTGCACGCGCTTGCCGTGCTTCGAGGCGGTCTCGTAGATGTACTGCGCGATCGGCGTCGAGCCGACGAACGAGATCGAGTTCACTCCCGGGTCGGTGAGCAGACCGTCGACGGCGAGCTTGTCACCGTTGAGCACGGTGAAGACGCCGTCGGGAAGACCGGCCTCCTGCCACAGCTCGGCGAGCCACAGCGCGGCCGAGGGATCCTTCTCGGAGGGCTTCACGATGACGGCGTTGCCCGCGGCGACAGCGATCGGGAAGAACCACATCGGCACCATGGCCGGGAAGTTGAAGGGCGCGATGATGCCCGCGACGCCGATCGGCTGCTTGATCGAGTAGACGTCGATGCCGGTCGAGGCGTTCTCTGAGAACGCGCCCTTGATGAGGTGCGGGAACCCGGTCGCGAGCTCCACGACTTCCTGGCCGCGGAGAATCTCGCCCATCGCGTCCGAGACGACCTTGCCGTGCTCGCGGGTGATGATCGCGGCGAGTTCGCCCTTGCGCGCGTTCAGCAGTTCACGGAACTTGAAGATCACGGTCTGGCGCTTGGCCATGGAGAACTCGCTCCACACGGCGAAGCCGCGGTTCGCCGATGCGATGGCCTCGGCGATCTCGGCCTCATCGGCGAGTGCGACGTGGGCCTGCACCTCGCCGGTGGCGGGGTTGAAAACGGGGGCCGTGCGACCGCTGTTCGAGGCGCGGCGTGCGCCATCGATCCAGTGCGGAATGACGGGGAGGGAATCGGTGCTCATTGCAGTCCTTCGGTCGGGTCAGAAATCAGGTGCGGGATCGCGTGGAGTCTAGGCGAGGTCGCGGTGCACGAGCCGTGCAGCCGTGTCGACCGCTCCGGCCACGTCGCCGTCGTGGGGGTAGAGCAGGGTGCGTCCGACGGTGAGGCCGCGCACGCCCGGAAGCGCGAGCGCGTTCTCCCAGGAGGCGAAGGTCTCGTCGGGGTCGCCGCCGTTGTCGCCGCCGAGCAGCAGCGTCGGCATCGTGGTGGCCTCCATGACGCGCTCCATCTCGGGCACCACGGGCAGCTTCATCCAGGTGTACGCGCTGGAGTTGCCGAGACCCGAGGCGATCGCGGTCGAGAGGATGACGGCATCGGCCGACAGGTCGTTCACGACCTTGCCGTTCACACGGTTGCTCATGAAGGGTTCGAGCATGATCGGCAGGCCGGCCGCCGCCGCGTCGTCGACGGCGCGAGCCGTCGCCTGCAGCGTCGACGCGGTACCGGCATCGTTCAGATCGACACGGATGAGCGTCTTCGCGAAGTCGAGCCCCTGCCGCACCATCGCGTCGATGTCGTACGCGGTGTAGCGGTCGTCGAGCTCGAACGAGGCCCCGCGCAACCCGCCGCGGTTCATCGAACCGACGACGATCTTGTCGTCGAGCAGGCCGAGCGCCGCGAGGTCGTCGATGATGTCGGGGGTGCCGAGCACGCCGTCGACGCCGGGGCGCGACAGCGCGATCGCCATGCGCTCGAGCAGGTCGTAGCGGTTGGCCATGGCGGTGGCATCACTGCCGACGGCGATGGCGCCGCGGGCCGGGTGATCCGCCGCCACGATGAACAGACGACCGTCACCCGCGATGACGTCGCGCCGGCGTCGCTCGGCGAGCGCGCGGCCGATCGCCGCCGGATTGCCCGCACGGAGGTCGCGCAGGGCTGCGAAATCGAGTGCCATGATCAGGCCCCCTTCGTGAGCAGGGCCTCGACCTCAGCGGCGTCGGGCATGGCCGTGGAGCACTCGCGACGAGTAGCCACGATCGCACCGGCGACGTTGGCGAAGCGGAAGATGCGCTCGAGATTCCAGCCCTCGAGCAACCCGTGGATGAGGGCGCCGCCGAACGCGTCGCCCGAGCCGAGCCCGTTGATGACGTCCACGAAGTGCGGGGGCACCTCGACGCGCTCGTCGCGGGTCTTCGCGAGCACGCCCTTCGGCCCCTGCTTCACGATCGCGAGCTCGATGCCGCGCTCGAGCAGCGCGTCGGCGGCGCGATCGGGTTCGGTTTCGCCGACCGCGACTTCGCACTCCTCTTTATTGCCCACTGCGATTGTGGCGTGCACGAGCGCGGCGCCCGCCTGCGCGGTGGCCTCGGCGGGGTCGGCCCAGAACATTGGGCGGTAGTCGAGATCGAAGATGGTGTGGGGCTTGCCGGCACGGGCTTCGAGCGCGGCGAAGTGCGTAGAGCGGCTCGGCTCCTCGCTCAGGCCGGTCAGCGTGAACCAGAGGATGCGCGCTTCGCGCACCGCGTCGAGATCGAGATCTGCCGTCGCGATCTGCAGGTCGGGTGCCTTCGGCTTCCGGTAGAAGTACAGCGGGAAGTCATCGGGCGGAAAGATCTCGCAGAAAGTGACGGGGGTCGGAAACTCGGGATCGACCTTCACCTCGCGCGGGTCGACGCCGAGGCGATCGAGCTCGCGCAACAGGTACCGCCCGAACGGATCATCGCCGACGCGCGATACCAGCGCGCTCGCCCGGCCGTACTTCGCGGCGGCGACGGCGACGTTCGCCGCACTGCCCCCGAGGTACTTGCCGAAGCTCGTGACATCTTCCAGGCCAACCCCGTCTTGCAACGGGTAGATGTCGACTCCGAGTCGACCCATGGCCAGGACGTCATCTGGACGCCGCACTTCCGACATTCGATACCCGCCTTCTCGTGGTGACGTGCGCGGGCCCCGTGCACCGCTGCATTTGTCCTAACAATAGCACGAAGATGAACGGAAACCATCCGGAAATACAGGAAAGGGGTAATGTTGTCAGCACATTAGGGCTGGGGACTGTCCCTCGTCGCGAGCCCGCGTGCCACCCCAGCGCCGAGGAGCACCTATGAGTACAGACCCCGTGTGGCCGAGCGAACTCTTCGCCGACCTGGATCGCAACGGGCCCATCCCGCTCTACTTCCAGATCTCGAGCCGCCTCGAGCGTGCGATTCGCGACGGCGTCATCCCCGCCGGGGCCCGCCTGGAGAACGAGATCGCGATTGGCCATCACCTCGGCCTCTCGCGCCCCACCGTGCGGCGCGCCATTCAGGAGCTGGTCGACAAGGGCCTGCTCGTGCGCCGCCGCGGCATCGGCACCCAGGTCGTGCAGGCGCGCGTCAGCCGCCCGGTCGAACTCACCAGCCTGCAAGAAGACCTCACGCGCGCCGGCCACCACCCCACCACCCGCGTGCTCTCGCTCGAGAAGATCCCCGCCGACGAAGAGGCCGCGGTGCGGTTGCGCGTCGCGGTCGGCACGGAAATCACCCGAATTCGCCGTTTGCGCAGCGCCGACGGCACGCCGATGGCGATCCTCGAGAACCTGCTGCCGCCCGAGTACGCCGACATCACGCTCGACGACCTCGAGACTCACGGGCTCTACGAGATGCTGCGCGCGCGCGGGATCGCCATCAAGATCGCGAACCAAACCATCGGGGCACGTCGCACCCACAGCGACGAGCACGAGCTGCTCGACGTCGCGAAGGGCAGCCCGGTGCTGACCATGGATCGCGTGGCCTTCGACCAGGGCGGCAGCGTCATCGAGGCCGGCCACCACTGCTACCGCCCCGACCTCTACTCGTTCGAGACGACACTCGTCTCGCGCTAAGCGCGCCGGGCGACAGCCGGTCAGCCCCTGAGCACGTCAGTCGCCGATGATGTCGCGGTAGACCTCGACCAGGCGCTCTGACGACGCCTGCCAGCTGCGGCGCAGGGCGTGCGTGCGCGCCGCGTCGCCCATCTCCTTGAGACGCGCCGCGTCGCCGAGCATCTCGAGCACCGCGTCAGCCCACACCGCGGCGTCGTCGCCCGCGACGAGCGCTCCGGTCTCCCCCGCGATGACCGCCTCGCGCAGCCCGCCTGCGTCGCGGGCGATCACCGGCACACCCGAGGCGGCCGCCTCAAGCGCGACCAGGCCGAACGTCTCTGAGTGCGACGGCACGAGCATCAGGGTTGCCGAGCGAATGCGTTCGGCGAGCTCCCGACGGCGCAGCGCACCATCGAACGCGGTCGTGCGCAGCATGCCGTGCTGCGCCACAGCATCGTGGAGCGCGCGCACGTACTCGTCGCCGTCGGGCGGCGGTGCCCCGACGATGCGCAGGCTCGGGCGCTGATCCTCGGGAATGCGCGCGATCGCGTCGATGGCCAGGTCGAAGCCCTTGAGCGGATGCAGGCGACCGACGAGGATCACCTCGGCTCGACCACCCCCGCGCAGCCAGTCGCGCTGCTCTTCACAGGCGGCCGTGTCGCACGGGTGGAAGAGTTCGGTATCAACGCCGAGCGGCACGACGCGCACCCGACCCGGATCGCCCGCGAGGCGCGCGAGCACCGTCGCCCGCTCCGCCTCACTCACCGCGATGATGAGGTCGGCTTCGTTCGCGAGTCGCGCCTCACCCGCAAGGCGACCCGGCGACTCCGGGCGCTCCCCTTCGCCGAGGGGCGACTCGGGCGGCGCCGCGATGGAGTGGTAGCTCTGCACGAGCGGCACACCGAGTTCGCGGGCCACCGGCAGTGCCGCGATGCCCGAGAACCAGTGCTCCGCGTGCAGCACCTGCACCGGGTCGGCGCGCAGCTCGTCAGCCAGCAGGTCACCGAATTGCACCATCACCGACTCGTGCTCACCCTTCGCGAGCAGGCGCGGTGCACCGGCGTCGAGCAGCACGACAGTCAGATTGGGGCGCAGCTCAACGCGCGACGGGGTTTCGGCATCGCTGCGCCGAGTAAAGATGCGCACGCGGTGACCGGCTGCGGCGAGCGCCTCGGCCTGAGCTCGCACGACGACGTTCATGCCCCCGGCGTCTTTCGTGCCCGGCACGTCGAGCGGCGACGTGTGGAGCATGACGAAGCCGATCGACAGCGAAGCGGTATCCATACGTCGAGCGTAGTGGCAGGATCGGGGTACCCGGTGCGTCAGGTGGTATTCACTACGCACCCTCGACTCCAGATACCCCTCGGGGGTACCATGACAACATCTGATCAATCGAGGAGGGTCATGGGTCAGCACGATCACCCGCACGACAACCGGCACGACGGCGACGGCGACGGCGGCGAAGCCTGCGAGCCCGAGTTCAGCGCCGGCCACCCGGCGCGACCCGCACACACGGCGACCGAGGGCCACGGCGGTCACAGTCACGACCACGGCCTCCAGGGAGCCTCTTCGGGCACCGCGAAGCATCGCCGCAAGCTAATTCTGGTGCTCGTCATCACGCTCACCGTCTTTGTCGTGCAGGTCATCGGCGCGCTCATTTCGAACTCGCTCTCGCTGCTCGCCGACGCCGGGCACATGCTCACCGACGCGACCGGTGTCGCCATCGCACTCATCGCGAGCTTGATCGCAGGGCTCGCTCCCACCTCGAAGCGCACGTTCGGCTATCTGCGGGTCGAGGTGCTCGCTGCGCTGGTCAACGGCATCGTGCTCGGCGTCATCGCCGTGGTGATCCTGATCCAGGCCCTCTCGCGTTTCGGTGCCGAAGTCGAGGTGCACTCGGGGCCGATGCTCATCGCGGCGATCATCGGCGCAGCAGCGAACCTCGTCTCACTGCTCATTCTGCAGTCGGGCCAAAAGGAAAGCCTCAACGTGCGCGGGGCGTACCTTGAGGTGCTCGGCGATCTGCTCGGGTCGGTCGCCGTCATCATCGCCGGCGTCATCATCATGCTCACGGGGTGGAACGCCGTCGACCAGATCGCGTCCATCCTCATCGCGATCCTCATCTTCCCTCGCGCCATCAGCCTGCTGCGCGATGTGGTCGACGTGCTCCTCGAAGCGTCTCCCAAGAACATCGACGTCGATGCCGCACGAACACACATGGAAGCGGTGCCCGGAGTCGAAGAGGTACACGATGTCCACGCCTGGACCATCACGTCAGGAGTCCCGGCCTTCTCCGCCCACGTCACGGTCTCGGACTCGGCATGGAGTGAGCGCGGGTACCACGCGATTCTCGACGAGGTGCGCGGGTGCCTGCACGAGCACTTTGACACCTCGCACGTCACTCTGCAGCTCGAGCCCCGCAGTCATGAGACCGCCGGCGAGCACGTGCACGCCTGACCCCGCGCGATCCGCATGATCTTGCGGATCAATTGTGGTGTCGCAGGCTGTCGTAAACCGTGACTGACCGCCACCCCTTTGACATAATGAGTATTAGCTGTGTATCAAAGCTTTTTCTCAGAAAGTGAGCTCCTCCATGACCGGTACCGTTCGTAACGCGGTAGCTGAAGCCCTGGCGACCCTGCTGTTCGTCTTCTCGATCGTCGCGGCGATCAACAACGCAGGCGACTTCGCGCCTCTCGCCATCGGCTTCACACTGATGGTGCTCATCTACGCGACCGGCCACCTCTCGGGTGCGCACCTCAACCCGGCCGTTTCGCTCGGCGCCCTGCTGCGCGGCGCGCTCAGCGCCGGCGACTTCGTCGCCTACGTGATCGCCCAGCTCGTCGGCGGCGTGCTCGGTGCCCTCATCGCAGGGCTCATCTTCCCGGCAGCCGAAGCCGCCAAGGAGATCGAGGTCGGCCCCGCGTTCCTCGTCGAGGCGATCTTCACCTTCATCCTGGTCTACGTCGTACTCAATGTCGCGACCTCGAAGGACACCGAGGGCAACTCGTTCTACGGCCTCGCCATCGGCTCCGTCGTCGTCATCGGCGCGTTCGTCGTCGGCCCGATCTCGGGTGGCGGCTTCAACCCCGCCGTCGCGCTCGGCCTCGCCGTGCACGGCGACTTCGCCTGGTCGAACATCTGGCTCTACTTCGTCGCCCCGCTCGTCGGCGGCGCGCTGGCCGCCCTCGCATTCCGTGCGCTCAACAGCCACGATCTCGCGAAGGCCGACGCCTAAGCACCCTCTGCGGCCGAACGCCGCAACCCGAAGGGCCCGATCGGATCACCTCCGGTCGGGCCCTTCGGCGTTCACCGAGTGATGAGCGTGTGCAGCAGCTGCATCAGGAACACGAATCCGAATCCGAACCCGGGAATCAGCAGCACCGACCCCACGATGCCGCCCCACATCATGCCGCGTTCGCGCAGCATTCCGGCCCACACGCTGCCGAGCACGCCGGCGGGCAGCACGGCGACGCAGATCATCCACATCACCGACAGCCACGTGAGCCCGGCCCAACTATCGGCGGTCGCCAAGAACCCGATCCAGAACACCGCCAGCCAGATCCACGGCAGCGCTACGCACGCCGGAGCCGCTCGGCGCATCCACCGCGGTCGGTCGGGCGCCTGCACGCCCACGCCGCGCCACCCGCGCATCGGGTCGAGCGGCGTCGGCGGCTGATACATCGGTGATCCGTTCGCGTGCAGCGGCGATCAGTCGAGCAGCAGCGCCGGTTCTTCGAGCACGGAGGCGACGTCGGCGACGAAGCGCGAAATCACGTCGCCGTCCACGATGCGATGGTCGAACGAGCCACCGACCGTTGTGACCATGCGGGGGCGCACCTCGCCGTCGACGACCCACGGCTTCTCGCGAATCGTGCCCATCGCCATGATGCCGCACTCGCCCGGGTTCAGAATCGGCGTACCGAAGTCCATGCCGAACACCCCGATGTTCGTGATCGTGATCGTGCCGTTCGCCATTTCTGCGGGCTGCGTGCGCCCGTCTCGCGCGGTGATCGTGAGCTGCTCGATCGCGGTCGCGAGATCGCGCAGGTTCAGCTCCTGGGCATCTTTGATATTCGGCACCACGAGGCCGCGCGGTGTCGCGGCCGCGATGCCGAGGTTGACGAAGTTGTGGCGAATGATCTCGGTGTCGGTGAAGGTCGAGTTGACCTCGGGGTTGCGCCGGATCGCCCAGAGCATCGCCTTCGCGAAGATCAGCAGCGGCGAGACCTTGACGCCCGCGAAGTCGGTCGAGGCCTTGAGGCGCTTCACGAACTCCATAGTGCGCGTCGCATCGACATCGGTGAACACGCTGACGTGCGGCGCCTCGAAGGCGCTCTCGACCATCGCCTTGGCGATCTGCTTGCGCATGCCCTTGAGCGGAATGCGCTCTTCTCGCGCCGCCTGCGGCTCGGGGGTCGACAAGTTGCGGAAGAGGCTGGCCTGCGATGCCTGGCGCACGACATCATCGCGCAGCACCTCGCCGGCGATACCGGTGCCGGTGACCTCTGCCAGGTCGACGCCGAGGTCTTTCGCGAGCTTGCGAATCGGCGGCTTCGCGAGCACCGGGGCCGCTTCGGCGACCGGAATCGACGCGGCAGCGGCACCAGCGCCCCCTGCGGCCAGCGGTGGCTCACCGCCTCGACGTCGCCGCGACGTGACGGCACCACCGGTGCCGTACCCCACGAGCACTGCACCGCCCTCGGAATCCTCGTGCTGCACACTCGCCGACGCATCGGCGACCGCGTCACGCGTCTCGTCGCTGTCCACGGGCGCGGCATGCGTGTCGGCCGACGCGTCCGCGGGCGCGTGCGATGCAGTCGCTGCGGCCTCGCCACCGTCAACCGTGACCCGCATGATCGGGTCACCGACCGGCACCGTATCGCCGACCTCGACCAGCAACTCGGCGACGACGCCGGTGAAGGGTGAAGGCAGTTCGACGAGCGACTTCGCCGTCTCGATCTCGCAGATCACCTGGTTCAGCGCGACGGTATCGCCGGGGGCCACGTGCCACGTGACGATCTCGGCCTCGGTGAGCCCCTCGCCGACGTCGGGGAGGGGGAAGGTCATCTCGCTCATGGGTGCTCCTGGGTTCGGGATGGTCTGAGTCAATACTGCATCGTGCGGTCGACGGCCTCGAGCACCCGATCGGCATCGGGCAGGAAGAGCGGTTCGATCGCCGCAGCGGGGAAGGGTACGTCGTAACTGGAGACGCGCAGCACCGGGGCCTGCAACGAGTAGAAGGCACGCTCGGCGACCGTCGCGGCGATCTCGCTGCCAACGCTTGCATTGCCCGAGGCCTCCTGCGCGACGACCAGGCGACCGGTCTTGCGCACCGACTCCAGAATGGGTTCGTAATCGATGGGCGAGATTGTGCGGAGGTCGATGACCTCGATGCTTGTGCCCTCGGACTGCGCGATTTCGGCGGCCTGCAGCAGCGTGTTGACCATCGCACCGAACCCGACGACGGTGCAGTCGGTGCCCGGTCGGGCGACGCGACTCCGGTGCAAATCGGCCGCGGGGGCCACAGGATCGACCTCGCCCTTCTGCCAGTACTTCGCCTTGGGTTCGAAGAAAAGCACCGGATCGTTCGACGCGATCGCTTGCTGGATCATCCAGTAGGCGTCGTTCGCCGTCGACGGCGCGACAACACGCAGCCCGGGGGTGTGTGCGAAGTAGGCCTCGGGGCTCTCTTCGTGGTGCTCGATCGAGTTGATGTGCCCGCCATACGGCACGCGAATGACGATTGGCATGTCGACCTTGCCGTCGTGCCGGGCGCGAATCTTCGCGAGCTGCGTCGTGATCTGATTGAAGGCGGGGAAGATGAACCCGTCGAACTGAATCTCGACGACCGGGCGGTATCCGCGGAGCGCGAGACCGATCGCGCTGCCGACGATGCCGGCCTCCGCGAGCGGGGTGTCGAGCACGCGCGCCGAGCCGAACTCCGCCTGCAACTTGTCGGTCACGCGGAAGACGCCGCCGAGCGGGCCGATGTCTTCGCCCATCAGCAGCACCCGGTCGTCGGCGGCCATGGCCGTGCGCAGCCCCTCGTTGATCGCCTTCGCAACCGGCAGGGTGGTGCGTTCGGCGAGCGTCACGATCTCGGTCATGCGGCGCCTCCTTCGAACGACGACTCGTAGTGCGCGAACCAGGCGCGCTGCTCATCGATGCGCGGATGCGGTTCGGCGTAGACGTGCGCGAACATCGACTCGGGCTCGGGCTTCGGCAGGGTCAAGATCTGATCGCGTACCGCCTTCGCACGCTGATCCGCGGTCTCGGCGACCTCGGCGAAGAACGCGTCGTCGACACCCAGGCTGCGCAGGTAGGCCTCGAGCCGCGCGATCGGGTCGCGCTGTTGCCAGACCTCGAGCTCGCCGTCAGGCCGGTAGCGCGTGGGGTCGTCGGCGGTCGTGTGCGCACCGATGCGGTACGTGAGCGCCTCGATGTAGCCGGGCCCCGCACCCTCGCGGGCGAGCCGCAGAAATCGGCGGCCGACGGCGAACGCCGCGAGCGGGTCGTTCCCGTCGATCTGCACCGCACGCAGGCCGAAGCCGAGGGCGCGACGGTACAGCGGTGTACGCGACTGGCGCGCGACGGGCACCGAGATCGCCCAACCGTTGTTCTGCACCACGAAGACCTCGGGCGTCTGGTAGCTCGCGGCGAAGATCATGGCTTCGTTCGGGTCGCCCTGGCTCGAGGTGCCATCGCCGTAGAAGACCATGGTGGCTTCGCCGGTGGCCGTGCCCGCTTCACCCGGGTCGAGCGCGGTATCGCCGTTGCGGCGCTTCGCATCGAGCACCTGAGCGAGCGCGTAGCCCGTAGCGTGCTGGGTCTGCGAGCCGAGCACCAAGGTGTAGAGGTGCACGTTGCCGTTGGCCGGGTCGGTGATGTCCCATCCGCCATGCGTCACGCCGCGGAACTGCGCAGCGATGTCGAGCAGGTCGACGCCGCGCACGCTCGCGACGAGGTGCTCGCGGTAGGCCGGAAAGACGTGGTCTTGGGGTTCGGTTGCTCGCACGAGGCCGACCTGGCAGCCTTCCTGGCCGACGCTCGGCACCCAAAGGGCGAGCTGGCCCTGGCGCTGCAGGTGCGTGCACTCGGTATCGAAGGCTCGAGTGCCGACCATGTCGCGGTACCACTGCTGCAGGTCAGCAGTGGTGACACCCTCGAGTTCGGCGGCGTATTCGGCAGCAGTGTCTGACGGCGCGTACCCGCCATCCGCATCCAGGAAGCGGATCGGCTCGGGATCGTCGCCGTGCAGCAGGCGCTCTGTGATCTGTTCGCTCATCTCGATTCAGTGTAGTGAGCGGGTCTGCGCATCGCGGGATATACCAGTACTCTTCGCCCGAATGCGCAGGGCCGATCAGCCCGCCGCGAGAGCCTCCAGGTGCGCGCGCACGATCGAGACGACAACCTCTGCACTCTCCGCTTCTGCCACCGTAATGCGCACACCGGTGCCGGCGAATGGTCGCACGAGCGTGCCGGCCTCGGCGAACTCCGCGGCCAGCGCCAACGCGTCGGGCACTCCGCCGGCCGAGCGATCCTGCTCAGGAATCCACACGAAGTTGCCCTGCGCCTGCGGCACCGCGAGACCGAGTTCGCGCAGTGATGCGGCGAGCGCATCGCGACGGGTCGCGAGCTCCGCAACGCGTTCTGCGTGGACCGCGCGCGCCTCGGGAGTCAGTGACGCACGGGCCGCGGTTTCAGCGATACCGGTGACCGAGAGCGGAATCGAGACACTCGCCGCGGCCGCGAAGATTGCCGGATCGCCAACGCCGTACCCAATCCGCAGCCCCGCGAGGCCGTACGCCTTCGAGAACGTGCGCAGCACGACGAGGTTCGGGTGATCGCGCAGCACGTCTTCGCCGCGCACCGCCTCAGGGTCGGTCACGAACTCGCGGTACGCCTCGTCGAGCACCACGAGGGTGTCACGTGGAACTCGCGCCATGAAGCGGTCGAAGTCGGCGCGGCGAATCGTGGGGCCGGTCGGGTTGTTGGGGGAGCAGAGCAGCACGACGCGGGTGCGGTCGGTAATCGCGTTGACCATGGCGTCGAGATCGTGCTCGGCTGCCGCAGTGAGCGGCACCGCAATGTTCTCGGCGCCCGAGGCGAGCCCGAGCGACGGGTAGGCCTCGAAGCTCGGCCAGGCGTGCAGGTACGCGTCGCCCGCGCCGGCTGCTGCGTGCACGAGCTGGAAGAGAATCGCGACCGAGCCGGCGGCGAGGTGCACGTGCGTGCCCGGCACTCCGAAGTCGGCGCAGATGGCGTCGCGCAGCTCCGGCATCGCGACCGCGGCGTAGCGGTTGATGTCGGTGCGCCCCGCGATGGCCTCGAGCACGCCGGGGAGCGGGGCAAACGGGTTCTCATTGCTCGAGAGCTTGAACCCGGGCTTCGTCGGCGCAGCACCCTGACGATAGGCCGGCACGGCCAGCACATCGGCGCGAAGACGAACGGGGGAGACTGCGGGCTCACTCATGGTCACCGAGTCTAGTGACGCGTGCGGCCAACCCCGAGCGCGCTCCGAGTGGCGGTGCGAGAATGGGCACATGCGATCCGTCATCCGCGTGCTGGTCAACGCCTTCGCCCTCTGGCTCACCACACTCATCGTGGGCGGCCCCGGCAATCACGGGGTGTGGGTGGAGTCGCCCGGCGACACCGTGCTGCGGGAGTTCGGTACGCAGCCACTGTCAGACATGATGGTAGACGACCCCAATGCGCCGCTCATCCGCGTCATCACTCTGGTGCTCATCGCCCTCGTCTTCGGTCTCGTCAACGGCACGCTGGGCCGTGTGGTGCGGTTCGTCTCGATCCCGCTCTACATCATCACGATCGGCCTCTTCGGGCTCATTGTGAACGGGGTCATGCTCTGGGTCGTCGCGTGGCTCTCCGATCTCGCCGGCTTCGGGCTGCAACTCGGCGGCTTCTGGTGGGGTGTACTTGCGGCGCTCGTGCTGACGATCCTGTCGGGCATTCTGAACGGACTGCTCGGCACGTCGAAGAAGAAGGACCGCTAACGCGCGATATCCCGCACACTGGAGTGATGAGCGATCTACTGCGCATCTCATTCGTCTGTACGGGCAACATCTGCCGCTCGCCGATGGGCGACGTGATCTTCCGGCGCCTCGCCGAGAACGCCGGCGCGGCCGATCGCTTCGAGGTGTCGTCGCGCGGTACGGGCGACTGGCACGTGGGTGACGGGGCGGATCACCGGGCCGTCACCGCCCTCCACCGCGCGGGGTTCGATGGAACCTCCCACCGCGCAGCGCAGCTGTCAGACGCCGACCTCACCGAGATCGACCTGTTCGTCGCACTCGCGCGTGAGCATCGCGACGCGATGATCGCCCGCGGTGCCGATCCTGAGCGCATCGTATTGCTCACAGACTTCGACCCCGAACGACCGTCTGATCCCGATGTCTTCGATCCGTACTTCTCCGACCAAGACGCATTCGACGAGGTACGTGCGCAGGTCGAGCGCGCCTGCTCGGCGCTGCTCGCGGAGCTGCTCAACGATCCGCACATCCTCGTATCGCAGGTGTCGGCATAAGCGCGAGGCTGCACCCGCCCCGCATGGGAGAATGGGAGACGGACCGCGATCCCGAATCTCGAGAGGCTCACATGACCCCGCTTCCCACGCAGCCCATCAGCCCGCTCGACGGACGGTACCGCGCAGCGGTCGCCGACCTCGGCAACACGCTCTCAGAGGCGGGCCTCAACAAGGCTCGCGTGCACGTCGAGGTCGAGTGGCTCGCCTACCTCACCGAGCACTCGCTGCTCGGTGGCACCCCGATCGCGCCCGAGCAGCTCGCGGCACTGCGCGCCTGGGCCGCCGACTTCGGTCAGGCCGAGATCGATGAGCTCGCCGAGACCGAGCGCACGACGCAGCACGATGTGAAGGCAGTCGAGTACCTCGTACGTGCTCGCCTCGAAGCGCAGGGGCTCGGACACCTGGCCGAGCTCACCCACGTCTGCTGCACCAGTGAAGACATCAACAACCTCTCATATGCGCTGACGGTCAAGCAGGCCGTCGCCGACGTGTGGCGCCCCCGCTTCGAAAAGGTCATCGGTGCGATCGCCGCCCAGGCCGAGCAGTACCGCGAGCTCCCCATGATGAGCCGCACGCACGGCCAGCCCGCGACGCCGACGACGCTCGGCAAGGAGCTCGCCGTCTTCGTGCACCGCCTCGAGCGCCAGCTCAATCAGATCGACGACATCGAGTACCTCGGCAAGTTCTCGGGTGCGACCGGCACGTTCGCGGCGCACCTCGCCGCCGACCCCGATACCGACTGGGCAGAGGTCTCGCAGCAGTTCGTCGAGGGCCTCGGGCTCGACTGGAACCCGCTCACCACGCAGATCGAATCGCACGACTGGCAGGCCGAGCTCTACACGCGCATCGCGCACGCGAACCGCATTCTGCACAACCTCGCGACCGACATCTGGAGCTACATCTCCATCGGCTACTTCCGCCAGATCCCGGTCGAGGGCGCGACGGGTTCGTCGACCATGCCGCACAAGGTGAACCCGATCCGGTTCGAGAACGCCGAGGCCAACCTCGAGCTCTCGAACGCGATCCTCGACTCGCTCGCCGCAACGCTGGTGACGAGCCGCTGGCAGCGCGACCTCACCGACTCCTCGGCGCAGCGCAACATCGGTGTTGGCCTCGGTCACTCGGTGCTCGCCCTCGACAACATCCTGAAGGGTCTCGGCCAGATCGATGCGGCTCCCGACGTGCTCGCCGCCGATCTCGACAGCAACTGGGAGGTGCTCGGCGAGGCGATCCAGACCGTGATCCGCGCCGAGGTGACCACCGGTCGCTCGACGATCAGCGACCCCTATGCCGCGCTCAAGGAGCTGACCCGCGGCCGTCGTATCGGCCAGGCAGAACTCATCGAGTTCGTGCAGGGCCTCGAAATCGGTGACGCCGCGAAGCAGCGTTTGCTCGCACTCACCCCCGCGACCTACATCGGCGACGCCGTGCGCCTGGTCGACTTCCTGCAGCGCTAGCGCTGCTCGCATGCGCGGGATCGCGCGAGGCTCGGGCGCACGCCCCGTCTTCGCACGATCCCGTTCGTGTATCTGCGCCTGACCGCCTGACCGTGGAGCCGCGCGCTCGCCTCCACGCTGTTCGACTGAGCTGAGCGCGAGCTACGATGTGACCATGAGCCCGGAGCCGAGTCGCCGATTCTCGCTGACGACCGCGCTCGACCACGCATTCTTCGTGTACGCGGGCATCGCGGCGATCTGGCTCGCCTGGCTGATTTTCACCGAGAGCTTCCAAATCGGCTGGTTCGGCATCCTCTTCATGATCGCCTTCTGGGTGATCCTCGCGTATCTCGTACTGCCTCGCCTGCATCGCATTCTGACGACGATCTACGTGCCCGACTACTTCATCGGTCGCGCCCGAACGAGCGATGGCCTGTTGGGCGATCCGATCAATCTCGCGGTGCGCGGTGACGAGGCCGCCCTGCACCGCGCGATGAAACGTGCGGGGTGGATCAAGGCCGACCCCGTCACCCTGGGATCATCGTGGCGGATCATCAGCTCGACCATCACCCGGCGCAGTTATGATCGCGCACCGGTCAGCCCGCTCTTCCTGTTCTCGCGCATGCAAGACTTCGCATACCAGCAAGAGGTCGAGGGGAATCCGGCGAAGCGTCACCACGTGCGATTTTGGCGCACTCCCGATGGCTGGCTGCTGCCCGGTGGCGCCCGCGTCGACTGGTTGGCGGCTGGCACCTTCGATCGTGCCGTCGGGCTGTCGCTGTTCACCCTGCAGGTGACCCACAAGATCGACGCCGATACCGATGTCGAGCGCGACCATGTCATCTCGACCGTGCGTTCGGCGGATGCCGGCGTAGGCCTCGAGGTGCTGCGCGACTTCGCCACGGGGTATCACTCGCGCAATGGTGGCGGCGATTCGATCCACACCGATGGCGACCTTCCGATTCTCGATGTGGGGAAAGCATGAGCGAGCTGCACGCCAAGCGGTCGGCCTCAGAGGCGGCAGCGGTACTCGCTGGCCCGCAGGCCCCGGCACCACCCACAGCGAAGCGCCCGGTGTCGCTGGCAGGGGGCGCCCTGCTCGTGCTGCTGCGCTGCCTCGGCGGCATCCTGTGGGTCGTGAGCGTCGTCATCGCCTGGCCACGCCTCATGCGCGACGTCGACCTCGACGGCGTCAGTTCGGGCTTGGTGCTCGGAGTGTTCGTCACGTTCGAGGCGCTCTGGATCTGCTCGTTGGCGCTCTTCGCCTGGGCGCTGTGGCGGGGCAGCAATCGTGCGCGCATGCTCGCGATGTGCTGGGCAGCCGCCAGCATCACGGCGTCGGCCATCAACTACTTCGTGTCGGGCGCGGAGATCACGGTACGCACGACCTTGTTGACGCTCTCACTCGACATACTGCTCCTGCTCGCCCTCTCGAGCCGGGACGCTCGGGCGTGGACCATCGGCCGGCGGGATGCGCGCCGGGAGCACAAGCGTCAGCTGCGCCGGGCGTAACGACGGAAAGTCGCAGGCGTCGCGGCCAGTGCCGATGCCCGTTGCGCGAGCGGGGTCAGTGCCAGTTGGGCTTGTCGTCGGGGCCGCGCAGATCTTTGCGCGCGTCGATGTCTTCTTGACTCGGCTTGCCGCCGAGCCCCACGAGGGCGACCATCATAATGGAGACGATGAAGCCGACACCGAGAAAGACCAGACCGAGCACCAGGTCGCGCGTGGTGAGCAGCACGACCAAGCCGGCGAAGACGCCGAGCACGAGCGAGAAGCCGATAAGTTCGAGCGGCTTCAGGCGGTCACGACGCGACGGGGTCACGCGATCCTGATTGACGGGCTCGGGAGGCTGGGTCATCGTGTACTTTCGAAGAGGTGCAGGGAAACTACTGCTCGGTGGCCGCGACCGACGTCGCGCTGCGACGCGTGTCGAAGGCCGAAATGCCGAGGAAGACGCCGGCGACCATGGCGTAGGCGCCGAGGAAGCCGAGAATCGCCACCTGGTCGGTGCGGACCAGGATGGTGAGCAGCGCGAGGAGGATGCCGATCGCGCCGAGGAACACCGCGTCTTGGCGACTGCCCGGACGCACGGTCGAGCCGACGAATTCGAGCAGCGCACTCACGAGCGCCCAGGCCGCGACAACGACCGCAAAGCCGATGACGGAGCCGGCAATCGGCAACGCGACCGCAGCGGCGATCGACACGACCGCCAGCAGGAGCGGCACGGCGTTGCCGCCCGAGGCGCGTACGGAGAACCACTCAAGCAGGTGCGCGATGGCGATGAGGCCGAGAATGGCCGCGGTCACGCCGAGGTCGAAGCCCAGCTGCTCGTGCAGGGTTGCGGTGAATGCGATAGCGATGCCGGCGATGATCAGCACGGCAACGCGCACGAGCCGAACGGGGCGTGCGACCGGAGTCTCAGGAGTCGGTGATTCCGCAGCTGTGGGTACTGCAGCAGCCATGACACCCCTTTCTTCGTCTCGCCCCAGTCTACCCCGGTGCCACCCGAGAGAATCCCGGTCGCACTGGCGTGCGGCTGGCGCTCGGTGTCAGACCTGAGGCATGTCCTGGAAGCGCGAGTAGTGGCCTTGGAATGCGACGGTAACCGTGCCCGTGGGCCCGTTGCGCTGCTTGGCGAGGATGAAGTCGGCCTCACCCGCGCGCGAGCTGTCACGGTCGCCGACGGCTTCGCGGTGCAGCAGGATCACCATGTCGGCGTCTTGCTCGAGCGAGCCCGATTCGCGCAGGTCGCTGATGGCGGGCATTTTGTCGGCGCGCTGTTCAGATGCACGGTTCAGCTGCGACAGTGCGATCACCGGTACGTCGAGCTCTTTCGAGAGCAGCTTGAGCGCTCGCGAGAATTCGGAGACCTCTTGCTGTCGGCTCTCCGACTTCTTGCCGCTCGAGAGCAGCTGCAAGTAGTCGATGACCACCATGCGCAGCCCGTGCTGCTGCTTGAGACGACGGCACTTCGCCCGGATCTCGACCAGCGTGAGGTTCGGGCTGTCGTCGATGTAGAGCGGCGCCTCGGCGACACGCGCCTGTGTGGCTGCGAGCTTCTGGAAGTCGCGCTGATCGAGCGCGCCCTTGCGCAGCGTCTGCATCGGAATGCTGGCCTCTGCAGCGAGCAGACGCATCGCGATCTCGGCTCGCCCCATTTCGAGTGAGAAGAAGACGGTCGGCGCATTCGCGTGCACCGATGCGTTGCGCGCCACATCCATGGCCAACGTCGACTTACCCATGGCCGGTCGGGCCGCGATGATGATCATCTGCCCGCCGGCGAACCCGTTCGTCATCGCGTCGAGCTCGCTGAAGCCCGTGGGCACGCCGAGCATGCCATCCGTCTGGCTGTTGGCCTTGTTGATCTCTTCGAGGGCGGCGTCGACGGCGAGGTGCAGGGGCACATAATCTTCGCCCTGGCTCTCGCCCGTCACTCCGTAGATCTCCGACTGCGCGACGTTGACGAGATCGATCGCCTCGCCTTCGCCCGCATACCCCATCTGCACGATTCGGGTTCCTGCTTCGACCAGACGACGCAGCAGGGCTTTCTCGGCGACGATCTCGGCGTAGAAGCTCGCGTTTGCGGCAGTCGGCACGATGCTGGTCACGGTGTGCAGGTACTCGGCGCCGCCCGCGCGCTGCAGCTCACCGCTCTTGGTCAGCTCGTCGGTGACGGTGATGACGTCGGTCGGCTCACCGCGCGAGTAGAGCGAGAGCACCGCCTCGTAGATGACTTCGTGCTTTGGCACGTAGAAGTCGGGCCCCTTGAGTAGACCCGTGACATCGGCGACGGCGTCTTTCGAGAGCAGCATGCCGCCGAGCGCACTCTGCTCGGCGAGCAGGTCGTAGGGCGGTGTGCGCTCGTGCCCGCGCGACTCTTCTTCGACAAATGGGTCCGGTATGCCCAGGTGCGCGATCGACACTCGGTCACTTCCTCTCGCTGCGGTGGATTCGGTTACTGATCGATCAGACACCAGACCCCGGACATTCACGGTAGGGGTCAGGAGGCCCGGCATCAATCGCCCAACGACGAACCGTTTTCCACCCTGTGGATAACTTGGTGAATAACTCACCGATCTGAGCCACATGTTTTCCACAACGCTGGGGAAAACATGTGGAGGGCTTGTGGAGGAGAAGTAATTTAGCTTCTCTGATCTGGTTTTTTACTTTTCCACAGGGGAAAAGTTATTCGAGTCTCAAGTGCGCATTGAACCTTGACGAAACGCCCGACATGTGGAGAACTTGCGCCACGCCGAACGCAATTGGTAGCGCTTTCAGATTCACATCCAAACTTCCTGTTCACGCGGTGTTCAGCGCCAGGACCCCGAGAATACGACGGCGGGGTGCGACTCCGGATCACCGGAATCGCACCCCGCCGTGTCGCGAGAACGGAGCTTTAGCGCTCCGAGATCACCTGCAGCGTGATCTTGGCGTCGACACCCTCGTGAAGATGGATGATCGCCTGGTACTCGCCCGTGGTCTTGATTGCGGGGAGCGTGATCTTACGCTTGTCGATCTCGCCGATGCCGGCAGCCGAAACAGCGTCGGCAACCGCAGCGGGCTTGATCGAACCGAAGAGACGGCCACCGGTGCCGGTCTTCGCCTGGAGACGGATCTTGCCCGCCTGCAGCTTCGCCTTGAGCGCCTGCGCGTCTTCGACCGAAGCGAGCGCACGCGCGTCGCGAGCCGCACGGAGCTGCGCGACCTGAGCCTCGCCACCGCGGGTCCAGTGCACTGCGTAGCCCTGGGGCACGAGGTAGTTGCGTGCGTAACCGGTCTTGACGTCTACAACATCACCGGCGGAACCGAGGCCCTGGACCTCGTTCGTCAGAATAACCTTCGACATGTTGCTCTACTCCTTAGCGGCCGGAACCGGCGTAGGGGAGGAGAGCCATCTCGCGGGCATTCTTAACTGCCTTGGCGATGAGTCGCTGCTCCTGGACGGACACGCCGGTGATGCGGCGGGCGCGGATCTTGCCGCGCTCAGAGATGAACTTGCGGAGCGTTGCGACATCTTTGTAATCGATGACGCCGACGGTCTGCTTCTTCGCGGGTGCGAGGGTCTTGGCGTTCTTACCGCGACCCGGCTTGCGGGCTGCGCCGCTGGACTTGCCTGCCATAATTGGTCTCTTTTCGTGATGCGTTCCGGCTGGGCCGGATCAAGAAGTTTAGAAAGGTTGCTCGTCGTCGAAACCGCCGCCGAAGCCGCCGCCGGAATCGCCCTGGCCCGAGTTCGTCCAGGGGTTGTCCTGCTGCTGCTGGGGCTGAGCGGCGGGCTGACCCCAGCTGCTCTGCCCGGCGGGCTGATTCGAGTTGCCGCCACCGAAGCCGCCGACCTGACCACGTGCCTGGCCGCGAGCGACCTGAGCAGTGGCGAAGCGGAGCGACGGCCCGACCTCTTCGACCTCAAGGTCGAGAGAAGTGCGCTGCTGCCCCTGGTTGTCGGTGTAGCTGCGCTGGGTGAGGCGGCCCTGCACGATGACGCGCATGCCCTTCGTGAGCGATGCGGCAATGTTGTCGGCGTACTCTCCGTACGCGCGGCAACCGAGCCACAACGGTTCGCCGTCCGACCAGTCACCCGACTGACGATCGCGCACGCGCGGCGTCGAGGCGATCCGGAAGGTCACCCAGGACTTACCCGCCTGGCTGACACGCGGCTCCGGGTCGGCAACCAAGTTGCCAACGACTGTGATCAGCGGCTCACCGGCCATGAGCTACGCGCCGACCTTTGCAGCGGCACGTGCCGCCTTGGCCTGGTCGCGCTTCGTCTGAGCAGCGCGCTGGGCGATGAGCTCGTCGGAGCGGAGCACCTTGGTGCGGAGCACGGCCTCGGACAGGCCCAGCTGGCGATCGAGCTCAGCGGTGGCTTCGTGCGACGCGGTGAAGTTCACCACGACGTAGATGCCCTCGGACTGCTTCTTGATCTCGTAGGCCAGACGGCGCTTGCCCCAGATGTCGATGTTCTCGATCTCGCCGCCCGCATTGCGGATGACGCCGAGGAACTTCTCAATGCTGGGGGCAACGGTGCGCTCGTCGATACCCGGATCGAGGATCACCATCAGTTCGTACGGATGCATTATTGACCCACCTCCTTCGGACTTCACGGCCACAGGATTTCTGTGACAGGAGGGTGTTTGTGCATCGTGCCTCCGTGACGCACTGGTGTGCGGCACGCAGACAACCTCAACAGCTTAGCACTTTGCGGCCGTATTGGCACCTGTGCACTGACCCACCGCAGCCATCCCGCCTAGGCTGATCACCATGCGGATCGCGCTCATCTCGATGCACACCTCTCCGGCGGCGGTGCCGGGGAGGGGCGATGCCGGGGGAATGAACGTGGTGGTCAGCGAGGCAGCCAGTGCGCTCGCCGCTCGCGGTCACGATGTTTCGGTGATCACGCGGGCGACCGCTGCCGAGCCCGCAGGCGTCAGGCCTCTGCAGACCGGTCACCCCACCGGAGCGCGATTGATCTCCATCGCCGCGGGTGATCCCGATGCGCCGAAAGAGGCATTGCCCGCACTCGTTCCCGATTTTTCGCGAGCCATGATCTCGCGGTTCGCGGATGATCACGCATTCGATGCGGTGCACGCGCACTACTGGCTGAGTGGAGTTGCGGCCCTCCCGCTGGCGGCGAGGTCGCGCGTCGTGCCCGCGATCACGCTTCACACCGTCGGGGCGCAGAAAAATGCGCTGCTCGCGCCCGGAGCACGCCCCGAACCTCCGCTGCGCCTCGCCGCCGAGCGCGCAGTCGTGATGCGCGGTGCCGCGGTCGCGGTGAGTCGTGCCGAAGCCGCGGCGATCCGCCACGCGTCCGCGGTGCCGGTCGCCGATGATCGACTCGTGCTCCCGGGAGTCGACACGTCGACGTTTCATCCTCGACCGCGCGATGTTTCCCGTGAAACACCGACCACGCTGCGCCTCACGGTGCTCGGTCGCGTGCAACCCCTTAAGGGCCAGGATCTCGCCGTGTGTGCCGCGGTCGCGCTCGCGCAGCGCGACCCCGAACTCTGGTCGCGCACTGAACTGATCATTGCGGGGGAGCCAACGTCCGGTGCTGAACCATTCGCGCGGCAATTGCGCGAGCTCGCCCGCATCGGCGGCATCGCGAAGCAGGTGCGGTTTCTCCCCGCGCAGGATCGCGAGAGCGCCGCCCAGCTCCTCGCCGAAAGCACGCTCGCGCTCGTACCGTCGCACTCGGAGACCTTCGGCCTGGTCGCCCTCGAAGCCGCGGCGAGCGGCACCCCGGTCATCGCGGCGGCGCACACCGGGCTCGTTGAGGCCGCACCCGACGGCGTTGCGGGGGCCCTCGTCGAGGGGCGCGATCCGGAGCAGTGGGCCGCCGTCATCGCCGCACTGCTGCGCGACCCCGCACGCCTCACCTGTCTGCGGGAGAGCGCGCGGCGGCACGCACTCTCCCATGATTGGAGTGCACACGCCGCCGCGCTCGAACGCATCTACGGGAGCCTGCGCCTCACGTGAAACTCGCGCCGAGGACGCACCCGCCCTCGCGCACCCGTGTCACTCGCCGAGGAACGCCTCGAGCTCCTCGCGCGCCGCGTGATCTGGCTTTTGCACCGCCGGCGACTTCATGAAGTAGGCCGAGGCGGACTCGACGGGACCGGCGAGGCCGCGATCCAGCGCCACCTTCGCGCTGCGGATGGCATCGATCATCGTTCCGGCGGAGTTGGGGGAGTCCCAGACCTCGAGCTTGTACTCGATGCTCATCGGGACGTCGCCGAAGCCGCGGCCCTCGAGTCGCACGAACGCGAACTTGCGGTCCTCGAGCCACGGCACGTGGTCGCTCGGCCCGATGTGGACGTCGTCGGCGGGCAGGTCGACGTCGATGTTCGAGGTGACCGCCTGCGTCTTCGAGATCTTCTTCGACTTCAGGCGGCTGCGCTCGAGCATGTTCTTGAAGTCCATGTTGCCGCCGACATTGAGCTGGTACGTGTGGTCGAGCGCGACACCACGGCTCTCCATGAGGCGAGCGAGCACGCGGTGCGTGATCGTCGCGCCGACCTGGCTCTTGATGTCGTCGCCCACGATGGGCAGCCCCGCCGCGACGAACTTCGCGGCCCATTCCGGATCGCTCGCCACGAACACGGGCACCGCGTTCACGAAAGCCACCCCCGCTTCGAGCGCCGCCTGGGCGTAGAACTTCACGGCGTCATCGCTGCCGACCGGCAGGTAGCACGCGAGCACCTCGGCACCCGAGTCGCGCAGCACCTGGGCCACATCGACGGGGGTGAGCTCTGATTCCTCGACCGCGTCGCGGTAGTACTCGCCGAGCCCGTCGAGCGTCGGACCGCGCTGCACCTCGATGCCGAGCGTCGGCACGTCCGAGAACTTGATCGTGTTGTTGTGCCCCGCCCAGATCGCCTCGCTGAGATCGAGACCGACCTTCGTCGCGTCGACCTCGAACGCGGCCACGAACTCCAGATCGGAGACGTGGTACCCGCCGAGTCGCACGTGCATCAGGCCCGGAACCTGCTCATCGTCGGCAGCGCCGCGGTAGTACTCCACGCCCTGCACCAACGAGCTCACGCAATTGCCAACGCCCGCGAGGGCCACCTTCACACTCATCGCACCCCTGTTCTCCGTGTGATTCGGGCGCGAGAACGCCCAACGAGTCAGCTTAGCGAGACGGGGCGTGCGGCTCGGCGTCAGCTCCGCGCTTCGGCGTTCGTCGTGCGCGACTCCGGCGCGGGAGTCAGACGACGGAACACCTCGATCGTGCGGATGGCTTCGCGCTGGCCGCCCACGTGCACAATGTCGTCACCATCGACGGTGAGCTGCGTCGCGTATCCGCGCAGCGCGGCGACCTTGCGGGGGAGCCACTCGGTGACATCGTGGACCTCGAACGCGTCGGTGTCGGCCTCGTCGACAGCCGTTGCGTCGGCAGCCGCCGGGTCGCCGACGATCTCCCAGAACGGCAGATCGAGCGCCTGGGCCACGGCACGCGCGAGGCGATGCGCAAACACGTGGTCGGGGTGCCCGTACCCGCCTCCGTCGTCGTAGCTCACGATGACCTGCGCACCCGACTGGTAGGCAGCGGCCAGCAGGTCGTTGAGCGCTTCGACGGCGGGCGCCGAGGTGAGGGCATCGGGCCCGGCTTCGGGCGCCGCGGTCGCGCGGCCGTCGGGCCCCCAGATCATGCCGGAGTCCTCGTAGATCACCGGAGGGAAGCCTTCGGCCCGCGCGGGTTCGACCCCGAGAAACGCGTGGCGCTCGACGCCGAGCATGCCAAGTGCGGTCTTCAGCTCGTTCTGCCGCGCGACGGCGATGCCATGCGCGGCGACCAGTGCCTCGAGCGGGCCGGCGACGACCTCGCCCTGCTCGCCACGAGTCAGGGTGACCAGCAACGGTTCGCGCCCGGCTTCGGCGAGTGCGGCGAGTGTGCCGCCGGTCGCGATGGTCTCATCGTCGGGGTGCGCGTGGACGAACATCGCCCGAGGGCGCCCGTCGAACCAGGTCGCTGCGTCACTCATCGGGGGTCTCCTGTCGGGCGGTTCGAGACGAATGTGTCAGGGCGTCGGACGGCTGCGCTGCGTACCAGGCGCGCAGCCGATCGGCTGCGGCTTCCTCACCGATGGGCCCCTCGTCGAGGCGCACCTCGAGCAAATACTTGTAGGCCCGGCCGACGACCGGCCCGGGCGCGATACCGAGCAATGCCATGATCTGCTCGCCATCGAGTTCGGGGCGCACCGCGGCGAGCTCCTCGGCTTCGGCGAGCTCATCGATGCGCCGCTCGATGTCGTCGTAGGCGTGCTCGAGCCGCTCCGCCTTGCGGCGGTTGCGGGTCGTCACGTCGGCGCGCGTGAGAATGTGCAGTCGCTCGAGCTCCGCGCCGGCGTCGCGCACGTAGCGTCGCACCGCGGAGTCGGTCCACTGCTGGTCGCTGTACCCGAAGAACCGCAGGTGCAGTTCGACGAGTCGGGCGACGCGCTTCACGGTGTCGTTGTCGAAGCGCAGTTCGCGCAGTCGCTTCTTCGCCAGCTTCGAACCGACCACATCGTGGTGGTGGAAGGTGACGCCACCGCGTTCGAATCGCCGGGTCGCGGGTTTGCCGATGTCGTGGAGCAGGGCGGCGATGCGCAGCACGATGTCGGGTTCGGTCGTTTCGGAATCGCGCCGCTCGAGCTCGAGCGCGATGGCCTGCCGCAGCACCGTGAGGCTGTGCTCGTACACATCCTTGTGGCGGCCGTGGTCGTCTTGCGTCTCGACGAGGGCGGTCAGCTCGGGGAGGAAGCGGTCGACGAGGCCGGTCTCGACGAGCAGGCGGATCCCGGGTTCCGGGTCGGGTGCCGAGAGCAGCTTCACGAACTCATCGCGAATGCGCTCCGCCGAGATGATGTCGAGTCGTTCCGCGAGCTCGTACATCGAAGCCTGCGTTTCCGGGGTGACCGCGAATCCCAGCTGCGCGGCGAACCGTGCGGCTCGGAGCATGCGCAGCGGATCATCCGTGAACGAGATCTCGGGTGCACCCGGCGTGCGGATCGTGCCGGCCAGCAGATCCTCAACGCCACCGGAGACGTCGACGAGTCGCAGATCCGGCAGCATCAACGCGAGCGCGTTGATCGTGAAGTCGCGCCGCACGAGATCACCCTCGATGGAGTCGCCGAATTGCACGTCGGGCTTGCGGGAATCATCGCGGTAGATTTCAGCACGATAGGTCGTGATCTCAACGGTCTCGCCATGCACCTTTGCGGCGATGGTGCCGAAGTCGCGACCCACATCCCACACATTCCCCGAGACCGAATCGAGAATGACGCGCGTCTCATCGGGCCGAGCCGAAGTCGTGAAGTCGAGATCGGTGACCGGTCGGCCGAGCAGGGCGTCGCGCACCGGCCCGCCGACGAGAGCGAATTCGTGGCCGCGTGCGGCGAATGCCGCGGCCAGCGTGGCGACCGGCGCCGAATCGGCGATGGCGCGCACGGCGTCCATCGAGGCAGCGAGGGAGGGCATCTCACCAGGGTACCTGGGTCCGCTCCACGACCCCGTTCCCTACACTTGGCGCTATGCCTTCTCTGCCCCGAGTTTCCCGTCGCGTCGCCGGCGCCTGGGCACTCGCCGCCGCAGTCGCGCTCGGCGGAGTTCTCGGAGCCGTTCCGGTGACGGCGGCGTCCGCTGCTGCGGTTGGGGTTCGTGTCGGATCGCCCGAAGCGGCTGCGCAACCGGCCGAACGGCAGACCGAGCAGCAGGCCGGTTCCGAGGCTTCAGACGCTGCGACGCCGAGTGCCGATCTCGTCATCGCGCCGCAAGACACCGTGCTCGAGCCCGGCACGAACGACGTGCAGTTCAGTGTGCTCGTGCGCAATACCGGTGACGTCGACCTGCCCGCTGGGCAACTGTCGCTCGTCATCGGGTCCCGGCCCCTCGACGACCTCGATGCGCTCAGCGAACGTGACGACGAATCGCCCGGCGTCGCCATGGCCATCGGCACGGCGGAGATCGGCACGACGGGTGCGGGGGAAGAACAGACCACGACGATCGCGGTGCCGCGCTCCGAGCTGCCGCTCACCGCGTCGTCGGACGCCGGCGTCTATCGCGTACAGGGCACACTGGCGTTCGCCGAGGCTCCGGCATCGGGTCCTGCGGAGTTCGACGACGACGAACTCGCATCACTGAGCGATCTCATCGCGACCACCCCGCTCGTCTGGCGCGGGGCCGGCGAGGGCACCGTGCCCACGAGCCTCATCGTGCCATTCGTCCTGCCCTCCGACATCCGCACCCTGCCCACCCGGCAGCAGCTCGACGAGCTCTCGCGCAACTGGGACCGTCTGCTCACTGCGGCGCGTTCGCACCGCGCCACGATCGCGATTGATCCCCGCATCATCGCGGGGATTCGCGCGTACGGAGACGATGCACCGCGCAGTGCGCAGCTGCTGCTGGGTCGCCTCGAGTCGACCGCGCTGCCATCGCTCCTGCTGCAGTTCGCCGATGCCGACCCCGCCGCTCAGGCGGCCCTCGGGTTCACCTCGCTGCTTGAACCCACCAGTCTCGACTTCGTATCGCGATTCGGCACCTTCCCGGACGTGAGCACCGACATCTCCGGCGACTCCTCCGGTCAATCGTCAGATGCGTCGGGCAGCGACAGCGACACGAGTACGCCCTCGCCGAGCAGCACCCCGTCACCGTCACCGACTCCCACACCGGATGCAGGCGAGGAGGAGAACGCGAACGCGGACGACGAGAATTCGCCGGTCGATGCCGACGAGCCCGACGTCGCGCTCCCGGAACTCACCGAACTGCTGGAGTGGCCCGCAGAAACCGCAGCAACCGCGTGGCCCGCCGGGGGACGCGCCAATGCTGAAACGCTTGAGCTGCTCGAAAGCAGTGGAATTGACCAGCTCGTGTTGAGCTCGGACGCCGTCACCCGCACCGGTGGTCCCCGTGCCGCACTCGGCGACGCGGAAGCAACCGTCACCGACGCCGGCCTCGACTCGGCTGCGCGCCGAGCACTCGCGGGTACCTCAGAGACCGAGCGCTCTGCCGGGCTCACCGACCTCGCCGCACGGCTGGTCATCGAGGCGCAGTCCGGTTCCACCGGCGTGGTCATCGGTCTCGACCGCGGTGCCGTCGGCGATGCCGCGGACCCTGCGACCCTGCTCGATGCGCTCGACCGCTTCACTTGGGCGACACCGACCGCCGTGGCAGATCAGCCCGTCGGCAGCGCACGCCTCGCCGAATCAGGCCCGTCTGAAGACCGCCTCGAACTGCTGCGCGCCGCCGCCAACCGAGAGGCCTCCGTCGCAGAGGTCGGCGCCGTGCTCGTGCACCCCGAGTATCTGTCTGGATACCAGCGCACCCGACTCCTCGAACTCTTCGCCACCCGGTATGCCGACACCGACGTCGACTTCGCCGATGTGGCCGCCGCGTTCCGCGCACGCGATGCCGAACTGCTCGACGGCGTGCAGGCCATCAGCACGGAGCACATTCAGCTCGTGGGCAGCTCCACGCGGGTTCCTGTGCAGATCAAGAACGCACTCCCGTTCGATGCAGTTGTCACCGTGCAGGTCGATCCGGCATCGGCGGCCCTCTCCGTGGGCGAGCGACGCTTTGCCGACGTCCTCGTCTCGGCCGAGTCCAATGAACGGGTACTCGTGCCCGTGCGCAGTCGCGTCTCCTCGGGCGAATCAGGTTTGGTCGTCGGCATCTCGACGGTCGACGGCACCCACACCGTCTTCACCGGAACGCTCTCGATCACCATTCGCAGCAGTGTCGAGACCATCGCGTTCTGGGTGCTGGGCATCCTCGCCGCAGCCCTGCTCGGATTCGGCATCTGGCGCAGCATCCGCCGTCGACGCGCACGCCGCGACCGGCACGGCGATCCCGCAGCCGCGCCCACCGGTGACGCCTGAGCGCACCCCCGAAGCGGCAGGAATACCGCGCGCCTAGTATGGGTTGTACCCACCGAGCGGCCCAGGCCGCGAATTCCGTCACCGGTGTGCAAGGAGCCTCATGCACCAGATCATCATCATCGGATCCGGCCCCGCCGGGTTCACCGCCGCAATCTACGCTGCGCGCGCCGGCCTGCAGCCCGTGCTCTTCGCAAGCTCCGTCGGCATCGGCGGCGAGCTGATGAACACCACCGAGGTCGAGAACTTCCCCGGCTTCCCGGAGGGTGTGCAGGGCCCCGACCTCATGCAGAAGATGCAGGAGCAGGCGGAGAAATTTGGCACCGAGGTCGTCTATGACGACATCACCGAGGTCGACTTCAGCGGCGAGATCAAGCGCGTCACCGCCGGCGACGGCTCCGTTCACGAAGCCCACACCGTGATCTATGCGACCGGTTCGGCGTACCGCAAGCTCGGCATTTCCGATGAGGATCGCCTCTCCGGTCACGGCGTCTCGTGGTGCGCGACCTGCGACGGATTCTTCTTCCGCGAGAAGACGATCGCGGTCGTGGGCGGCGGCGACTCCGCGATGGAAGAAGCCACGTTCCTCACTCGCTTCGCCGACAAGGTCTACGTGATCCACCGCCGCGAAGAGCTCAAGGCGTCGAAGATCATGCAGCAGCGCGCATTCGACAACGAAAAGATCGAGTTCGTGTGGAACTCCGAGGTCGCCGCGATTCACGGAGACGAGCAGCTCAGCGGCGTCACCCTGCGCGACACCGTCGACGGCACCGAGAGCGAACTCGCGCTCGAAGGCTTGTTCATCGCGATCGGCAACGACCCCCGCACGCACCTCGTGCACGGCAAGCTCGATCTCACGGAAGACGGCACCATCGCGGTCGAGGGGCGCACCTCACGCACCTCGTCGCCCGGTGTCTTCGCCGCGGGCGACGTCATCGACCCGTCGTACCGCCAAGCCATCACCGCCGCGGCATCCGGAACGGTCGCCGCGCTCGATGCGGAGCACTACCTCGCCGCACGCGAGCAGGCCGAGCACACCGCTCTCGCCGCCGTCTAACCAGCAGAACTGTCAGAAGGAGTTATCGTGTCCAACGCAATCACCGTAGACGAGCAGAATTTCGAGCAGGCCGTGCTCCAGAGCGACGTGCCCGTGCTCGTCGACTTCTGGGCCGAGTGGTGCGGCCCGTGCCGCGCTGTCGCACCGGTGCTCGACCAGATCGCCGCCGAGCAAGAGGGCAAGATCATCATCGCGAAGCTCAATGTCGATGAGAACCCCAACCTCGCGGCTCAGTTCCGCATCACCTCGATTCCTGCCATGAAGGTCTTCAAGGGCGGCGAAGAGGTGCGCGAGATCATCGGCGCCATGCCGAAGCCCATGATCGAGGAGCACCTCAACGGCATCATTTGAGCGCACTCGCGCTGTGTAACGGCTGTGGCCGGGATTCCGATCGGGTTCCCGGCCACAGCCGTTACTGCAGGTGCTGCGCTCAGAGCAGCTCAGTGATGCACGTTCGTCTCTGCGAGCTTAGCCAGGCGATCTACCGAGGCACGGAGCGCATCTGCGGTGAAGGATCGCGCACGCTCGAATCGACTTTCGTCGGTGAGCCCGCTCCAGTCGTAGGTGTGTCGCACCAGCGTCGTGCCATCGCCGACCGGTTCGAGTTCCCATCGCCACAGATGCCCGGGTTGCACTTCGCCCACCGGGCTCGGCTTCCACGCGATCAGGCGGCCCTCGATGAACTCGACCACATGATTCGCGCGCACGTGACCGCCAGTGTTGTGCATCACGAATACGTCGCCGATGCCGTGCACCCGCTGCCCGTCTGCGGCCTCGCTGAGGTTGTCGTTGCCATCCCACTCGGGTTGCCGCGACGGGTCGGCGATCAGTTCAAACAGTGCAGCGGCATCGGCGGAGACGACTCGCTCAGCCGTGACGATTCGGGAATCTTCGCTCACGACGACAGTCAAACACACCCGGAGGCTGTGCGAAGCTGCAACCTCGTGAACGTTATGCGCCGAACCCCGGGTCGCCGAGATCGGAAAGGATGCGCTTCAGATCAGCGATGGTGGCGAAGTCGATGACGATCTGCCCCTTCTTCGCACCGAGCTTCACCGCGACTCGCGTATTGAAACGGTCACCGAGACGATCAGCGATCTCACCCAGCTGCGCCTGCACGCCGCCGGCCCGAGCCTTCGGCCCGCGGCGCTTCGGCTCATCAGCTGCGGCAGACTCCGCGGCGCGCACAGACAGGCCCTCGTTCACCACCTTGTCGGCGAGACGCTGCATGGCATCAATGTCGCCATCGAGTGACAGGATCGCTCGAGCATGGCCCGCTGACAGCACTCCGGCAGCAACCCGCGCTTGCACCGTCTCGGGGAGACGCAGCAGGCGAATGGTGTTGGAAATCTGCGGTCGTGACCGTCCGATGCGCTCGGCGAGCTGCT
The DNA here is from genome assembly GCF_001273845.1 of Leucobacter musarum subsp. musarum. GTDB lineage: Bacteria > Actinomycetota > Actinomycetes > Actinomycetales > Microbacteriaceae > Leucobacter > Leucobacter musarum. Next base: position 65,061 of record NZ_JHBW01000063.1, on the reverse strand, counting down.
CCTGGGTGATCCCGAAGTCAGCGAGCAACTGCTGGTACGCCGATGCTTCTTCGAGCGGGTTCAGCTGTGCACGATGCAGGTTCTCGAGCAGCGCATCTCGGAGCATGTGCTCATCGGCTGTGCTCCGCACGATCGCGGGAATCGTCTCGAGTTCAGCGCGCTTCGACGCACGGAGTCGACGCTCACCCATGATGAGTTCATATCGCGGCCCCTGCTCGGGCACCGGCTCAATGGCACGCACGACGATCGGCTGAAACACCCCGAACTCGCGGATGCTGTGCGTAAGCTCATCGAGCGCCTGCTCGTCGAACTCGGTACGCGGCTGCACGTGATTGGGCACGATGTCGCTGACATCGAGTCGAGTCAGGCGGGCGCCGGGCACCTCTTGCAGCTGTTCGTCAGCGGCATTCGGTGCGACGTCCTGAGGTGTGCCAGCCGCAGCCGTGTTCTCGGCGTCGACCGGCGTCGAACTCGCCGGGAAGAAGACGTCAACCGGGCGCTCGCCCGTCGACGGCGACTGCGGAATGAGCGCACCGATACCGCGCCCGAGGCCGCCTCGTTTCTTCGTCGCCATTCCGTTACGCCTTTCCGTCTTCGTGAGTGCCGGCCGCCACCGGCGCGCCTGCTCCGCGATCCGCCATCTCGGCAGCCGCTTCGAGGTATGCAAGTGCTCCAATCGATGCCGCATCATACGCGTGCACCGTCTGACCGTAGCTCGGAGCCTCCGAGATCCTCACGGATCTCGGGATGATCGCTCCGAGCACCTGCTCGGGGAAGTGCGCACGTACTTCCCCGGCCACCTCCTGAGCGAGATTCGTGCGGGCGTCGTACATCGTGAGCAGAATCGTCGAGATGCGCAGCCCGGGATTCAGGTGCTTCTGAATCAGCTGGATGTTGCCGAGCAACTGACTCAGGCCCTCGAGCGCGTAGTACTCGGTCTGAATGGGAATCAGAACTTCGTCTGCGGCGACGAATGCGTTCACGGTCAGCAGCCCCAGTGACGGCGGGCAATCGATGAAGACGTAGTGGTACGTGCGCTCCGAGGTTTCAAGGAAGTTCTGCAGTGCCGTGCGCAGTCGCTGTTCACGTGCAACCAACGAGACGAGTTCGATCTCGGCACCCGCAAGGTTGATCGTGGACGGAACGCACCACAAATTCTCGTGGTCCGTTGTCGGTTGCAGCGCATCGGGAATATCGTCATCGCCGAGCAGCACGTCATAGATGCTCGTAACTTCTGGCCGATGCGGCACTCCGAGGGCTGTGGATGCATTGCCCTGCGGGTCCATATCGATCACGAGCACATTGGCGCCGCGTCGTGCGAGTGCCGAAGCGAGATTGACGGTCGTCGTCGTCTTGCCGACGCCACCCTTCTGGTTCGATACGGTGATGATCCGCGTCGCATCAGGAAGCGGCGACACGGTCTCCGCGAGTTTGCGCCGTCGCCGAATCTTGTCGACGAGGTGGTCGCCGACGAGCGATTTCTCCGCTTCAGCCATGTCTCACGATTTTAGCCCGAAAGACTCGTGTCGTTTCAGCCAGCAATCCCGCGCCGAGCTCTTCAACCGTGACGTCGCGCACCCGATACTTGCGGAGCGCTTTCTCCGCGGTCTCGATCTCGGCCTCGACAGATGCCCCCTTCAGGAACAGCATCTCCCCACCGTCGACGAGCAGGGGAGCGGTCAACGGCACCAGCTTGCGGAGCGCAGTCACCGCGCGCGCCGTGATCTGGTCGACCTCGAACGCATCGTGGTACTCCTCGGCACGCCCCCGGCGCACTTCGGCATTCGTCAGGCCGAGAGCGTCGATCTGTTCCTGCAGCCAGGCACAGCGACGCTCCATGGGTTCGATGAAGATGAAGTGTGCATCGGGCCGCACGATGGCCAGTACCAGTCCGGGCATGCCGCCCCCGGTGCCGATGTCGGCGACCTGCGCGCCAGCGCGGACGAGCGGTGCGAGCACGGCACTGTTGAGCAGATGACGCGTCCACAGGCGAGGGGCTTCAAGCGGGCCGATGAGGCCCAACTCTTCACCTCGCCCACCGAGACCTGCAGCAAAGGCTCGCAGCAACTCGATGCGGTCTCCGGCAATCTCTGCTGCAGCCGCGGGTTCCTGCTCGATGACGACGTCATCGGACATGGGGCTCCTCCCGGAGTTTCACGTGAAACGAGTGCGAATTCAGGCGGCGCTGATCACGAGTCGGCGATCGCGGCCTTCACCGCGCGACTCGGAGTGGTAGCCGCGTGATGCGACCTCGTCGTGCACGAGCTTCCGCTCGTACGATGACATGGGTTCAAGTTCAACAGTGCTGCGCCCGGCAACGATCTGAGCGACTGCGCCATCGACCATGCGCTTGAGCTCGATGGCTCGGGCGTCGCGCGATCCACCGACATCGACGATGAGCCGAGAGAATCGGCCGGTCTTGGCCTGCACGGCGAGTCGCGTCAGGTCCTGCAGCGCCTGAACCGCATCCGGGCCGGCGATCCGATCGAGATCCGCGCCGCCGCCCGTCACCGAAACGTAGGCACGACCATTGGCGACGTCGATGTCGATATCGCCGTCAAGGTCAGCGATATCGAGCAGTCCCTCGATGTAGTCGGCGGCAAGGTCGCCGTCTGACTCGAGATCGGCCAGGCTCAGCTCTTGGGTCTCCGTCTCAGGAGTCGTCGTTTCAGCGGTCACGCTACTTGCCCTTCTTCTTCGCACGCTTGGAGCTCAGGGGCTGCTGACGCTGGCCCTCTGGGGGAGCGATGATCTCTTCGCCGCGCGCCTGGGCGCGCTTCTCGTCGTCGGTGAGCTTTCCCTTGGCCTTCAGTCGCGCCTGACGCTCACGCCACGCATCGCTGCCGGGAGTCGGCATGTTGCGGATGACGATGAACTGCTGCGCCATCGTCCACAGGTTTGAGGTGAACCAGTACACGTTGAGTGCGAGGGGGAATGCGACGCCCGAGAACAGGAACGCGAACGGGATGATGTACAGCAGGATGCGCTGCTGGCGGTACATCGGCGAGTTCTTCGTCTCATCCGAGACGTTCTTCGACATGATCTGCAGCTGGGTGAAGAACTGCGAGCCGATCATCAAGATGACGTTGATGCCGAGCAGCACGACTACGGTCCAGTTGCCTGATTCCCAGCCCTGGGTAAAGGTCATCTTCAGCGGTGCACCGAACAGCGACGCCGCATTGAAGTTGTTCGTGAGTTCCTTGGTCATGAAGCCGATGCCCACCGAGTTGTCGGCCGCGTGGCGCAACACGTAGAAGAGGGAGAAGAACACGGGCATCTGAATCAGGATCGGCAAGCACGACGAGAACGGGTTCGTGCCGTGCTTCTTGTACAGTGCCATCGTCTCGCGGCTCATGGCCTCGCGAGAGAACTGATCTTTCTTGCCCTTGTACTTGTCCTGGATCTTCTTCATCTCAGGAGCAAGATCCATCATGCGACGCTGCGACTTGATCTGTCGCACGGTCACCGGGATCAGCGCCGAACGCACCACGACGACGAGTCCGATGATCGAGAGCACCCAGGTGAGCCCGGATTCGGGATCCATACCGATCCACGTGAACGCCTGATGCCAGACCGCGAGCACGAGCTCGACGAGCCAGCGAAGCGGCCAGAGAATTGTTTCGAAGAAGTCCACCGGGTTAAGCCTTTCGCTCGATGGGGCGGACGAAGCCGCGGGTGTTGGTCACGTAGTGTGCATGCGCGCGCGGAGCGACATCATCGACGCCGCCGGCGGTGAAAGGATTGCAGCGCAGCAACCGCCACGCAGTGAGCGCGGTTCCGACCGTGAAGCCGCGAAGTTGATACGCCTCCACAGCGTATCTGGAACACGATGGATAATACCTGCACACTTCGCCGTACAGTGGCGAGACAAGACGCCGATACGCGTGCATGCAGGCGATCGCTGCATTTCGGGGGAGCAGCCAGATCTCATGAACGATTCGGATCATGTGCTGGCTGCTTCTTTGGGGGAGTTGATCCGAGCGATCGCCCGCGTCATCTCGCGTTCGAGTTCGGCGAAGCTCGCGTCCGCCGCCGCGGGGAGTGCACGGAAGACGACATCGATTCCGGTGGCGCCGCCGGCGATCTGCCGTTCGACGACAGTTTTCATTCGGCGGCGTACACGATTGCGCGTGACCGCGTTCCCGACAGCCTTGGAGATAATGAAGCCATACCTCGCTGGCGCGTCTTCGCCTGAACGCAAAACCGCGTGGGTGATGCACAGTGCACCACCCACGCGGCGGCCGGCACGAAGAGTGCGCCGGTAGTCTTCACCCCGGGTGACACGATTGCGCCTTGCGGGCATGATCGAGTTCGGGGTGCAGAAATTACGCGGTGAGCTTCGAGCGGCCCTTGCCGCGACGAGCTGCAACGATGGCGCGACCGGCACGGGTACGCATACGGGCACGGAAACCGTGCACCTTTGCGCGGCGGCGGTTGTTGGGCTGGAAGGTACGCTTGCTCATAGTGAAGGCTCCGTGACTTATGGAATAGATCCCCGAGCGTCTGAGCGTCGAGGAAGTCGGATGTTGGTAGCTCGCGTTCGTACGTTCACCGATGAATGTCTTTCTTCGGTGGGCATGCGACTACGCGCTCGCGTGTTGCGAGCTACCCATACAAGGTCTTTACTCTACGCGCTTCAGGCCGTTCCGTCAAAGTTGTCAAGCGTATCGTGCGGCATGTTCTCCTGCGCTCCGGCACCGGCTGAGGTGAAATCGTGCAATTTTGACCGGTGGACTTGCCTGTGGACAAATCTGTGACTAACGTTGGCGCAAGCATTTCCACACGGCTGCAGTCTGCTGTATTTCCGCGAAACTCTGTCCGATTCGCTGTGGATAAGCCTGGGTATAACCAGGTTCCGTTCGGAAGAATTTTGAGGCAGGAGTCACGTGACTGAGGACGAGCTTCAGGAAGTCTGGGAACGAGTCACTCAGGCGGTGATGGGGGATCCGGCAGTGGGCCCCGCCGTGGGAGCGCAACTTGCGCTGGCGCTTCCCCGTGGCATTGCTGCGGGGACGCTGTACCTCGCGGTCCAGCTGGATTTCACGTTGAAGCTCTTGGAAAACCGCTTGCGCCCAGCGATCATGACGGCCATTGCGAATATTCCTGAGGCCCGCGAGATCGAGAACTTCGTGGTGATCGTCGATGAAGACGCTCACCCCGATATTGATCCGGAACCGTCGCCCGAGCCTCGGGTCGCATCGACGCCGGAACCCATGCCAGATTTCGATGGGGGCTTCGGCGGATTCGAACCGAGTCGGGCTGAATCATCACGTCCAGTTGCTGAGCCTCGCCGGCGCCACGGTGTGGATGAGGTGCTCGACAGCCGGCTCAATGAGAAGTATCGATTCGATAGCTTCGTGATCGGCCAGTCCAATCGCTTCGCGCACGCTGCTGCAGTCGCGGTCGCCGAAGCTCCGGCTCGCGCATACAATCCACTCTTTATCTACGGGGATTCCGGTTTGGGGAAGACCCACCTGCTGCACGCCATCGGACATTATGCGCGTGAGCTGTTCCCGGATGTGCGTGTTCGGTATGTGAGTTCTGAAGACTTCACGAACGATTTCATCAACTCCATCGCCAACAACCAGGGCGCGGCGTTTCATGCGCGGTATCGCAGCGTCGACATTCTGCTCGTCGACGACATCCAGTTCCTTGAAGACAAGGTTGAGACCCAAGAGGCGTTCTTCCACACGTTCAACACCCTTCACGACCACAACAAGCAGGTGGTCATCACGAGCGATGTGCAGCCGAAGCAGCTGCGTGGGTTCGAAGAGCGCATGCTCTCGCGCTTCGAGTGGGGCCTGCTCACCGATATTCAGGTTCCCGACCTTGAGACGCGTATCGCCATTCTTCGAAAGAAGGCGGAACGTGAGAATCTCGAGATCGATTACAGCATCCTTGAGTTCATCGCCAGCAAGTTCTCATCGAACATTCGCGAGCTCGAGGGCACGTTGATCCGCGTCACCGCCTATGCGAGCCTCAACCAGCAACGCATTGACATGCAGTTGGTGCATACCGTGTTGAAAGATCTGATCACCCTCGATGCCGACAACGAGGTGCAGCCTTCCGACATCATCAATAAGACCGCCGAGTACTTCGATCTCTCAGTCGATGACCTCTACGGACCGACGCGTGCGCAGCAGATCGCAACCTCGCGTCAGATCGCAATGTACCTGTGCCGCGAGTTGACCCCGCTGTCGTTGCCCAAGATTGGCCAACTCTTCGGTGGACGTGATCACACGACGGTGATGTACGCGCACAAGAAGATCTCACAGCTCATCGCTGAACGTCGTTCGATCTACAACCAGGTGACCGAATTAACCACCCGCATCAAGCAAGGCACGCGGTAGAGAAGTTATCCACAAGAATTCATTCACATGTGGATAGCTGGGGAGAACTCGACAATTTTTGTGCATGAATTCGCCCGGCCTGTGAGTCGAGTCGCTCACGCCGGTTGCCAGAAAATGTCAAGGATCGCGATCTATGCACCGCTCTTCCACAAGCTACAAACGTGTAGTTCATTGCTGGGAGTAGCGATGTGTCGAGTTATCCACACAATCCACAGACGTTAACACTGTTAACATCCCTCTCATTTTTAACGGGCACTCGATCACGCGAACGACATCCGCGGTGTACTGCTTCACAAGAATGCTCGCCCCTACGGAGTATGCAAAGATTGTGAACCGGAGCAGATACGCGACCCAGTTCGCGTGCGGAGGGAAGTCAGATGCGTTTCACCGTCAATCGTGACGTGTTCAGCGAAGCCGTATCGTTCGCGGTCAAACTGCTTCCCCAGCGCCCGACACAGCCCTTGTTGAGCGGTGTACTCATTGAAGCCGATGGCGACCAGTTGACGGTCTCATCGTTTGACTATGAGGTCTCCGCACGCACGTCGATCACCGCTGTGGTCGGAGATGCGGGTCGCGCGCTCGTTTCCGGTCGATTGCTCGGTGAAATCGCTCAGCGTCTTCCACACTCTGACGTCGATGTCACGCTGATCGATAGCCGCGTTGAAGTTCGTTGTGGGTCAGCGTCATTCAGCCTGCCGGCGATGCCTGTCGAAGAGTACCCGCAGGTACCCCGCATTGATGAGGTGTCGGGGTCCGTTCCGGCAGACGTGTTCTCAGACGCGATCGCTCAGGTATCACTGGCAGCCTCGAAGGACGATGTCACTCCGGTCATCACGGGCGTGCAGTTCGAGATCAACGAGAACTCTCTGACGCTGACGGCTACGGACCGGTATCGCGTTGCGACGCGCAGCATCGATTGGGAGCACCGTGACGCTCAGGAGTCGCTGACGGCCCTCGTTCCCTCGAAGATCGTGACCGAGGTCGGCAAGACGTTCTCGGGGGACGGCGTGGTGCAGGTCACCATCATCAAGGATGCCGATCGTGAACTGATTGCATTCACCGGCGGTACCAAAACGGTGACCTCATTGCTGATCAAGGGGAATTACCCCCCGGTTGGTCGTTTGTTCCCCGAGAGCGTCGATAATTATGCGGTGATCAGCACTTCTGAGCTCGTCGAAGCTGTGGGCCGAGTCGGCTTGGTGCTCGAACGTGAGGCGGCATTGCGCTTCTCGTTTGCAGAAGGCACGGTGACACTCGAGGCTGCGGGTACCGAGTCGGCGCAGGCTGTGGAGACGGTGGACGCGCATCTCGTCGGTGACGAGATGGTGGTATCACTGAAGCCGCAATTCTTGCTCGATGGACTTCGCTCGACGCACGCAGAGTTCGCTCGAGTGGCCTTCACCCGCACTGACAATCCCGGGAAGCCGGGGCCGGTGTTGATTACCAGCCAGCGGAGCAAGGAAGATGCTGATGAAGAAAGCTTCCGCTACCTGTTGCAGCCGAACCTGCTCCTTCGATAGGCGATAGATGCGTGTCACGCATCTATCGCTGAAAGACTTCCGCAACTACGCGGAAGCTGAACTCCCGCTGCATGCCGGCCCGAATCTCCTGATCGGTCGTAATGGTCAGGGAAAGACGAACCTCGTCGAGGCGATTGGTTATTTCGCTTCTCTGCGTTCGCACCGAGTGACGGGTGACGCAGCACTCGTTCGAGCTGGTGCAGACGCTGCGGTTGCGCGTATGCGACTGCAAGCGGGCGAACGTGATGTGTTGCTCGAAGTCCAGATCAATCGCGATCGCGCGAATCGTGCCCAGGTCAACCGCAACTCGGTTCGACCGCGCGAGGTGACTCGGTGGTTTTCTTCGGTGGCATTCGCTCCGGAAGACCTGATTATCGTTCGTGGAGAGCCCTCAGGACGTCGCCGGTTTCTCGACGAGGCATTGGTGGCGCGCCATCCGATGGCTGCGAGCGTGCTGGCTGACTACGAAAAGGTAGTTCGGCAACGTACATCGTTGCTCAAATCGAGTCGCGGCTCACTTCGGGTGATCGAAAGCACCCTTCCGATTTGGGATGCACAGCTCATTGAGCTCGGTTCGCAGATCATGCTCGCTCGACGCGAGCTGCTTCGGGATCTCATTCCGCCGTTGCAGCTGGGCTACGAGGCGCTGGCCGGCGCAGATCACGCGCCTGGTTTATCGATGCATGAGTCCATGTCCGATGCCCTCCGGCCCGAGCGTGTTTCACGTGAAACGTTGAGTGAAGAATTCCGTGAGGCGCTGGATCTCGTTCGCGTGAAGGAAATTGACCGCGGTGTCACGCTTATCGGGCCGCATCGCGATGACATGGCATGCACACTCAACCAGCTGCCCGTCAAAGGCTACGCCAGCCATGGCGAGTCTTGGTCCTACGCACTCTCACTCAAGCTTGCGCTCGCGGAACTGCTGCGGACAGAGTCCACCGCCGGCGACCCAGTCATTATCTTGGATGATGTTTTTGCGGAACTTGATGCGTCACGTCGTACCCGCCTCATGGCAGCGGTGGGGGAGTATGAGCAGGTGATTGTGACGGCAGCGGTTGAGTCCGATGTTCCGCAAGACTTGCAGTGGTTCCGAACGCACATCGAGAGTGGAGAGATCCTATCTGTCGAATCTCATGGGGACACCGATCAGCATGCCTGAAGCAACTGATCTCCCCTTCGCGACTGACGCCTACCTGCGAGCGAAGTCGGTGTGGCGAGGTGTACCGCAACGCCAACGTCGGGTAACGGCGCAGTCAGACACTCTGGGAGGGAGCCCCTTCGGCTTCGGCCGTGATCCGCGCACGCTGTCGGATGTACTGGTCACGATGTCTGTCGAAATGGGTTGGAATGTAGAACTGGAGCAGGCCCGAGTGATCGGGGAGTGGTCCGAGTTCGTGGGGGAGGCGACCGCCGAACACACTGAGGTCATCGGCATTAGTCACGGTGTGCTGCAGATTCAATGCAACTCGACCACCTGGGCGACAGAACTGAGACGACTCCGAGCTGAAATGCTGACTCGGTTGCTCCTCGAATACCCCGACTCAGAGATCAGCGACTTGCGCTTTCTCGCTCCTGGAGCACCGTCGTGGCGGCATGGTCCGCGCACGGTTCCGGGGCGCGGACCACGCGATACCTATGGGTAGAAGAGTCGCGAGACGTTCGGTGCGAGGTCAGCCGCTCAGAGATTGAGTCGACAGATTCTGAAGGTGGGGACGATCCCCTCCTTGAATTGCGCCATAACGGGCCGTGGCGCCCCGTCAGAGAGTGCTTTCTTGGTAAGCTGGTGTGCGGAAGTATCCAGGGCTCGATCGCGCCCTGAGACGCCCAGAGAAGGATCTTTCAAAGTATGAGTTCAGAACAGGCCGCCGCTGCAGAAGAATATGGTGCCGGAGCGATTCAGGTGCTCGAAGGTCTTGAGGCGGTTCGCAAGCGGCCTGGCATGTACATCGGTTCAACCGGGCCTCGAGGTCTCCACCATCTGGTGTATGAGATCGTCGACAACTCCGTTGACGAGGCACTTGCAGGGTACTGCGACACTATCGACGTCACCATTCTCGCAGATGGCGGGGTTCGCGTCATCGATAACGGACGCGGCATCCCCGTTGATGAGCATCCCACCGAAGGCAAATCTACGGTTGAGGTCGTGCTCACCGTTCTCCACGCGGGCGGCAAGTTCGGCGGCGGGGGATATGCGGTGTCGGGTGGCCTGCATGGTGTCGGCTCATCTGTAGTGAATGCACTCTCGAGCCGTTTCACTGTGGCCGTCAAGCGTCAAGGTTTCACGTGGAACATGTCGTTCACCGGAAGCGTTCCAGATGCGCCGTTGTCCCCGGGCGAGGCGACGGAAGAGACCGGCACAACCATTACGTTCTGGCCGAGCGCGGAGATCTTTGAGACGGTCGAGTTCGACTACCAGACGCTCCGTACTCGATTCCAGCAGATGGCCTTCCTGAATAAGGGCCTTCGCATTGCGCTCACCGACTTGCGCGAGCAAGAGATGGTCGAGAATGAGGCCGGAGAGCTGGTCGCCGCGCCGGCTCCGCATGATGAGTTCATGTACGAGAACGGCATTCAAGATTACGTGCAGCACCTCAACGCAGCGAAGCGTGCAGAGCTGGTGAACGACGAGATCATTGCCTTCGAAGCGGAAGACACCGACCGTCAGATCGCAGCTGAGATCGCGATGCAGTGGACGACGGCCTACACCGAAAGTGTGCATACGTACGCCAATACGATCAATACGCATGAGGGTGGCACCCACGAAGAGGGATTCCGTGCCGCGCTGACGACGCTGGTCAACCGCTATGCGCGTGAGAAGAACATTCTCCGGGAGAAAGACGACAATCTCTCCGGCGACGATGTACGTGAGGGGCTCACCGCGGTCATCTCCGTCAAGCTGGGGGAGCCGCAGTTCGAGGGCCAGACGAAGACCAAGCTGGGCAATACGGAAGCCAAGGCCTTCGTGCAGAAGGTGGTCGGCGATCAGCTCGGAGATTGGTTCGAGCGCAACCCCGGACCCGCCAAAGACATCATCAGGAAGTCCATCCAAGCGGCCACCGCACGTCTTGCGGCACGTAAAGCGCGCGAGACAGCCCGACGCAAGGGACTCCTCGAGTCCGGCGGCATGCCGGGCAAGCTCGCAGACTGCACGAGCAAGGACCCCTCGGTGTCAGAGATCTTCATCGTCGAGGGCGATTCGGCAGGCGGATCCGCCAAGACCGGTCGCAACCCGCACACGCAGGCGATCCTGCCTCTGCGTGGAAAGATTCTCAACGTTGAAAAGGCACGGCTCGACCGGGCTCTCAACAACGCCGAGGTCCAAGCGATGATCACCGCATTCGGAGCGGGAATCGGTGAAGAATTCACGCCTGACAAAGCGCGATATCACAAGATCGTACTCATGGCCGACGCTGATGTGGACGGCCAGCACATCACGACGCTGCTCCTCACGTTGCTGTTCCGGTACATGCGTCCGTTGATCGATCTCGGCTATGTCTACCTTGCTCAACCGCCGCTCTATCGCATCAAGTGGGCGAACGCCGAGCACGAATACGTTTACAGCGACAGAGAGCGCGACGCGAGCCTGGCTGCAGGCGCTGAAAGCGGACGCCGACTGCTCAAGGAGAGCGGAGTCCAGCGCTACAAGGGCCTCGGCGAGATGAACCATGAAGAACTGTGGGAGACCACGATGAACCCCGTGACCCGCACGCTGCTGCAGGTCACGATGGAAGACGCTGCGGCCGCAGACGAAATCTTCGCCACCCTCATGGGCGAAGATGTCGAGGCGCGACGCAGCTTCATTCAGCAGAACGCGAAGGACGTGCGCTTCCTTGACATCTGAGAATCAGACCCCCGAAACCGAGGCCGACGAAATCGAGGAGCGGGAAACCGCCGTCCACGGCAAGATCGACCAGGTCGACCTGCAACTCGAGATGCAGCGGTCGTACCTCGATTACGCGATGAGTGTCATCGTGGGTCGAGCGCTCCCTGACGTCAGGGACGGCCTCAAGCCTGTGCACCGCCGTGTGATCTACACGATGTACGACGGAGGGTACCGGCCCGATAAGGCATTCTCGAAGTGCACCCGTGTCATCGGTGATGTCATGGGACAGTTCCACCCTCACGGCGACGGGGCAGTGTACGACTCGCTGGTGCGTCTCGTGCAGCCGTGGACGCTGCGCTATCCCCTCGCACTGGGACAGGGCAACTTCGGCTCACCCGGTAACGACGGCGCAGCTGCGCATCGATACACCGAGACCAAGATGTCCCCGCTCGCCATGGAGATGGTGCGCGACATCGACGAGGAAACGGTCAATTTCCAAGACAACTACGATGGCCGCACCCAGGAGCCGACGGTTCTTACCGCTCGGTTCCCGAATCTACTCGTCAATGGATCCGTCGGCATCGCCGTCGGTATGGCCACCAACATTCCGCCGCACAACCTCCGAGAGGTCTCTGAAGGCGCGATCTGGCACCTGGAGCACCCCGACGCGACCCGTGAGGAGCTGCTCGAGGCTCTGATCGAGCGCGTTCACGGGCCCGACTTTCCAACTGGGGCTCAGATTCTCGGCACCAAGGGAATTCGCGAGGCATATCGCACGGGCCGAGGCTCCATCACGATGCGTGCGGTGGTCAACATCGAGGAGATCCAGGGCCGTACATGCCTGGTCGTCACCGAGTTGCCGTACCAGGTGAACCCCGACAATCTTGCCGTCAAGATCGCAGATCTGGTCAAAGACAACAAGGTTCAGGGCATCGCGGATATCCGCGATGAGTCGAGCGGCCGAACCGGTCAGCGTCTGGTTGTCGTGCTCAAGCGCGACGCCATCGCCAAGGTGGTGCTGAACAACCTGTACAAGCACACGCAGCTCCAGGAGAACTTCGGAGCGAACATGCTGGCCATCGTCGACGGTGTGCCGCGCACGCTTGCCATCGACGGATTCATCTCGGCATGGGCGAAGCACCAGATCGAGGTGATCGTTCGGCGTACCGAATACCGCCTCAAGAAGGCTGAAGCCGAAGCGCACATCCAGCGCGGCTACCTCAAAGCTCTTGATGCACTCGATGAGGTCATCGCACTCATTCGTCGCTCCCCGACAGTCGATGAGGCCCGTGAGGGGCTCATGTCGCTGCTCGACGTGGATCAGATCCAGGCAGACGCGATCCTCGGTCTGCAGCTGCGACGCCTCGCCGCACTGGAACGCCAGAAGATTCTGGAGCTGGCAGCCAAGCTCGAGGCGCAGATCGCCGAGTTCCAGGGCATTCTCGCGTCACCCGCGCAACAGCGTGCGATCGTGATCGAAGAGCTCGGTGAGATCGTCGCGAAGTTCGGAGACGAACGACGCACGGCGATCATGCACGGCTACGACGGTGACATGTCGATGGAAGACCTGATCCCTGAAGAGGAAATGGTCGTCACGGTTACACGAGGGGGCTACGTCAAGCGCACTCGTATCGACAACTACCGCTCGCAGCATCGCGGGGGTAAGGGCGTCAAGGGTGCGCAGTTGCGCGCTGATGACATCGTCGAGCATTTCTTCGTCACGACGACGCACCACTGGCTACTCTTCTTCACGAACACCGGCCGGGTGTACCGCGCGAAGACCTACGAGATTCCCGAGGGCGGCCGCGACGCGAAGGGCCAGCATCTGGCGAACCTGCTCGCACTTGCACCTGACGAGTCGGTCACGCAGATTCTGGATGTCCGCGACTTCGCCGCAGCGGGGTATCTGGTACTCGCAACGCGCGATGGCCTCGTGAAGAAGACTGCGCTCACCGAGTACGACACGAATCGAACGGGCGGCATCATCGCGATCAAGCTGCGCGACGGCGATGAGCTCGTCTCTGCACTGATTGCCGAGTCGAGCGATGACGTGCTGCTCGTGTCGAAGCAGGGAATGTCGGTACGGTTTACCGCTTCTGATCAGGCCCTTCGCCCGATGGGACGTTCGACCAGTGGCGTGCGTGGCATGAACTTCCGCGAGGGCGACGCACTGCTCGCAGCTTCGCGCATCGATGAGACCGGAGGCTTCGTCTTCGTGGTCACCGAAGGCGGCTACGCGAAGCGCACCGCCGTCGATGAGTATCGTGTGCAGCAGCGCGGCGGATACGGAATCAAGGTCGCCAAACTCGATGAGAATCGCGGTGATCTGGTCGGTTCGCTGATCGTCGAAGCCACCGACGAGGTGCTCGCGGTGCTTGCGAGCGGTAAGGTAGTGCGCTCAAGCGTTGCCGAAGTCCCCGCGAAGGGCCGAAATACGATGGGCGTCGTCTTCGCGCGATTCCCAGAGCAGGACCGTATCATTGGCATCGCGCGCAATTCGGAGCGTGGGCTCGACGACGACGAGTCCGGGGCCCCCGGGTCCGAGAACGCGGAAAATGAGGAAGACCTGAATGAGTAACACTGTCGCCGACAAACTGGCGAAAAAGACCCGTAAGAAGGCGCCGGCGAAGCAGGTACGGCTGAAGCTCGTCTACGTCGACTTCTGGTCGGCTGTGAAGTTCTCCTTCCTGGTCGCGATCTGTTTTGCGATCGTGAGCGTTGTCGCGACTGTGCTGATCTACACGGTGCTGCTGCAGACTGGCGTGTTCGCGCAGGTCGACGAGCTCTTCATGGACATCGTGGGTGAAGAGAACAGCCTGATGAAGATCATCGGTCTGCCGCAGGTACTGGGTTTCTCCGTCGTGGTCGGCATTCTCAACATCATTGTGGGAACGGCCCTCGGCGCGGTCGGCTCGCTCGTCTACAACCTGCTGGTGCGCGTGCTCGGCGGGTTCCAGCTCGGATTCACGAGCAACTGAGTCGTGACGCCCGACCCAAATCGGGTCGGGCCACGCCCGGTATTCCAGGTCGATTTCGGATTTGCCTGGAGTTCAGGTAGAGTCATTGCTTGGTCGAGGGGCTATAGCTCAGGTGGTTAGAGCGCTTCACTGATAATGAAGAGGTCCCAGGTTCAAGTCCTGGTAGCCCCACCAACACCACACGAAATCCCCGCTCAGTGAGCGGGGATTTCGTGCTTTCCGGGCCGCGCACGAGCGAGGCCGTGCGTCACGCGCCACGCCGAACCGGCCGCTTTTGCATTGGCTGGATAGATCGAGTAAAGTAGTGCGAGTTGTCATGGTCACTGGCCAGAGACAACGAGTGTTCACTCACTCGGGTCCTTAACTCAGTTGGTAGAGTGCCTGCTTTGCAAGCAGGATGTCGGGAGTTCGATTCTCCCAGGATCCACCACTTCGAAAGCCGGTCCCTCGCGAGCCGGCTTTTCTCATGTATCGGTGGAGTACTCGATACAGGCCGTTCCCGGTTTCGTATGGGGCGGGCTCGAGCGACAAGCTAGAAGCATGCGTGCGAATGCCTCCCTGCTCTTCGGAACCACCGCAGTACTGATCGCGCTGAACTATCCGCTGGGTGCTCTGGCATTACGGGGAATGAGCCCGTTTCTACTGATACTGCTTCGTTTCGGCGCGACGGCAGTCATCGCCTGGCTCGCCGTCGCAGTACTTCGCAGTGCGCTCCCGCAGGGGAGTACCTGGTGGCACGCGGCCGGCGCCGGAGTCTTGGTGCAGGGCGCCCAGTTTCTCGGGGCGTACTGGGCAATGAGTCATGGCGTGGGGGCAGGGGTGACCGCGTTGATTATCGCGATGAACCCGGTACTCGTGACGATCCTGAGCGGTGTGATCAGCCGCCGCCGGGAACCCGCGCTCGTCTACCTGGCGGTTGCGATCGCGATGGTAGCGGTAGTGCTGGCCTGCTTGCCGCGGATTCTGCGAGATCCATCGCTCGGCAGCGGAGTCTTCGCTGCGCTGATCGCGCTCGTCGGTCTTGCGGTCGGCTCGGTCTGGCAGGGGAGGACGCTGCAGGGGGTATCACCGGTGTCGTTCACCGCGATCGGAGTGACCGCATCACTGCCCTTCGCCGGTGCCCTGCTCCTCATGAATGACGAGTACGTGGCACCCGGTGCGACCACGTGGGTGTTGCTCGCCGCAGTGACGGTTGTGGGTCTCCTGGGCACCACGGCATACGCGGCGTATATCGGACGAGCCGGTGCACGTCGGGCATCGATCGTGTTCGCCATCATTCCGGCACTCGCGGCGATCGGGTCGTGGGCGATGCTGGGCGAACCCCTCGACCTCGCCATCGGAGTCGCGCTCGTGCTGGGATGCGCCGCGTGCGTGATTGATGTCATCGCATCACGGCGCGTGGTCTAATCTTGAGCGGCGAACGCAGCCCACTCAAGTGAAATCGTCGCAGGTGGATTCGGGAAAACCCGAATCCGAGTCTCGGGCTGCCCGGCTGCCTCAGTGTCTGGGGCACGCTCTACCGTAGGAGCATGACCAGTTCTCCCGTCTCGCGCTCAGTGAGGCCTCCCTACCGGCTCGCGCTCACCGCGTTGCATCTTGCCGCGCTCGGTATGGTCGGCTTCACCGTCACGCTGCTCCTTCTCACCATGATCGGTACCGGCATTGGCATGCTGATCATCGGTATCGGCCTGATTCTGCTGGTCGCGCTGGTGTATGCCCTCTTCGGTATCGCCTGGTTCGAAACCGCACGTGTGGGTGGGCTCTACCGAATTCCTGTGGTTGCACCGACGTGGCAGCCGCTTCGAGGACACGGGTTCGGTGCCTGGTTCGGATCGGTGCTGCGGCAATCCGTCGATGGGCGCATGTGGCGATCGTTCGCAAACTTCGCGATCTCGAGCGCTATGGGTGTCGCAGTCTTGGCGCTCGTGCAGGGGTTCGTGCACGCACTACTGTCGGTCTTTCGCACCTTCTCGATTTGGTGGCAGCCCGGGGTCGTCGGGATGCTGCTCAGTGCCGCAGCAATTCTCGGCATCGTGTTGCTACACCGCATCGTGTCGATCGCGATCATCGGTGCCGGTGTCACAGATGAGGTGCTCGTTGAACAAGCTCGCGTCTCACAGCAACAGCGCGAGGGCGCGGTTCGTGCCGCAGACGTCGAGCGCACACGCATCGAGCGCGATCTGCATGACGGCGTGCAACCGCGGCTGGTATCCGTGGGAATGACACTGGGTCTTGCGCAGGAGAAGATCGAGAGCGACCCGGCCGCGGCGAAGCTGCTCGTTGCCGAGGCGCACACCTCGACCAAAGCGGCGATCACCGAGCTGCGCCAGCTGGCGCGGGGGATCTATGCGTCGGTACTCGACGATCGAGGGCTCGACGCTGCGCTTTCAGCGCTCGCCGCGCGGTCGCACATTCCGGTGCACCTCGACGTGCGCCTCGTCGAACGGTTCAGCCGTGACGCCGAGGCTGCGGTGTACTTCGCGATCGCAGAGTCCCTGACCAACGCTGCGAAGCACTCACGAGCCAGTGAGGCGCGCGTGCTCGTACGTGTGCGCGCAGACGACCCCGCGAGCCCGCAGCTGTGGGCACGCGTCGAAGACAACGGCATCGGCGGCGCACAGGTGACGCCCGGCGGTGGCCTCGACGGCATCATGAACCGCGTACTGGCCGCCGGCGGCACCGCTCGACTCGAAAGCCCGCAGGGCGGGCCGACCGCTCTGGAGGTGAGTGTCCCATGCGCATCCTGATCTGCGAAGATTCCGTACTGCTGCGCGAAGGGCTCGTGCGACTGCTCGAACACGGAGGGCACGAGGTTGTTTCGGCGCTTCCTGACGCGACGACCCTCATGGCCGCAGTGGCACAGGCCGATCCTGAACTCTGCATTCTCGACGTACGGCTGCCGCCGACATTTACCGACGAGGGGATTCTGGCGGCGCTCGAGCTGCGCCGTGCGCGACCGGGGCTTCCGGTGCTCGTACTCTCGCAGTATGTGGAGGAGCGCTACGCAAGCGAATTGATCGCGGCGCAGGGCGGGGCCTTTGGCTATCTGCTGAAGGATCGCGTCGCCGACGTGGGGGAGTTCATCGACTCGGTGCAGCGCATCGCCGATGGCGCCACGGTGCTCGACCCTGAAGTGGTGGCGCAACTCCTCACCCGTCGTTCGCGAGATGATCGCATGCGGGCGTTGACGGAACGAGAGCGCACCGTGCTCGCCGCGCTGGCCGAGGGGCGTTCGAACCAGGCGATCGCATCGCTGCTGTTCCTCTCGGAAGCCAGTGTCGAAAAACACATCACTGCGATCTTCCAGAAGCTCGGGCTCGAACCCGATGAGGGCGGCAATCGACGTGTGCTCGCCGCCATCGCTCATTTCGAAAGCTACGGCGCCGGCACCGGTCAGCCCAACGACACGTCATCACAGAACCCGCAGACGGGAGCCCCCGCATGACCGATCAGTACTCACCCCAGAACCAGCAGCAGCACACGCCTCAACCATCAGCGCAGCCGGCGCCCCAGCTGCACACGCCCACAGCGGCAGCAGCGGGTGCGCAGCCCGGCGCGCGCCCCGGCGCGGCGAAAACCGTCACCGCGACGGCGACCATCGTCGCCGTGACTGCTGCAGTCGGTGGGCTCGTGCTCCTCGGCGTGGGGGCTTCGGCCGCCTATGCAGTGCTCGCGCCAGATCGCTTCAGCATGGTCGAATCGCTCGTCGATGGCGGCGATTTCGATGAGACCCTGGGCACCGATGGATCCGGCACCACGACGATGAGCGACGCCGACGGACAGGTGACGCAGACCGTTGACGTGACCGAGGTGACCTCGCTCGATCTCAACATCGAGGCGGCGGCATTCACACTCCAATTCGCAGACGTCGCCGAGGCGCAGCTCGAGGTGTCGGGCCCGCGAGCCGATGCGTGGGTGCTCGGGGTCGAAGGCACAGAACTCACCGTGGAGACGCCGGATCGCGGGCTCGTCTCCGGCTGCTTCGTGAATTGCGGGTCCGGCGCTTTCGGTGGCGCGACGGCAACACTGACCCTGCCGCAGTGGATGGATGATGAGCAGAGCCTCAACGTCGAGGCATCGCTGCAGGGTGGCACACTGACCGCCGACGGTACCTACCGCGGGTTCGATGTCGATGTCGAAGCGGGAGAACTGCGACTTGACGGTAGCGCTCACTCGCTCTCGCTCGATCTCGAAGCGGGCAAGGCTGACGTTGCTCTCGCAGACGTTGCGACGCTCGACCTCGGCGTTGAAGCCGGCTCTGCAAAGCTCGAACTCACCGGCACGCTGCCGGATCGCGTCGAGATCGAAGCCAGCACCGGAAGCGCAGTACTGCGCCTGCCAGCCGGCGACTACCGCGTCGACGAGCAGTCTGAGCTCGGCAAGATCGACAATCGCTTGACCGTTGACCAAGAATCGAAGCACGTGATTTCGGTGCGGGCGGAAGCGGCCCAGGTCACACTGCGCTGAGCCCTCCTGCTGAGCTGCGCCCCTGAGCGCCGGCGCCCAGTTCAGCGATCGGCAGCGTACGCTTCGCCCCCACCCACGCCTCCATGCCGCACCGTACACTGGGCGGCATGGAGGCGTTGGCGGTGTCACCCGAGTGGCGGCCCGACGTGCTCGGGCCGGGGTTCGAATATCGTGAAATCGACCTGGGAAGTGACGAAGAAGGCCCGCTGGTCGCAACGCTCGTGCGATCCCTCCCTGCCGAGCGTCGATTCTTTGAGCGTCTCACGAGCCGTCCACGGCCCCTGGAGGGCGTTGACGTGCTCTATGTGCATGGATGGTCCGACTACTTCTTCCAGCGCAGTCTGGCGCGATTCTGGACGGACCGAGGAGCACGCTTCTTCGCCCTTGACCTCCGCAAGTACGGACGCAGTCTGCGCGAGGGCCAAACGGCTGGGTACATCGAGGATCTGACGGACTACGACCTCGAGATCGATCAGGCGCTTGCGGTCATCGGAGCGGAGCCCGCCGGCTCCGATCGACCGAAGCGTGGGCGTCGTCGACTCCTGCTCCTGGGTCACTCGACCGGCGGCCTCGTGCTCAGCCTGTGGGCTGCGGCGCATCCGGGTCGCGCGGACGGCCTCATTCTGAACAGCCCATGGCTCGAGTTTCAGCTCAGCGGTGCCGGGCGGCAGATGATTGCACCACTCGTGAATCTGCGCGCGCGCTTCAACCTGCGCGATGCGGCACCTCAGTTCGACTCGGGATTCTATTCGCGGGCGCAGCGCGAGGTGGGGCCGCGCGAGGAGCTCGACCAGGTCAACACGACGTGGCGCCCGGATCGCAGTCATACGGTGATGAATGGATGGCTGCGGGCGATCCTCGCAGGGCATGCGCAGGTCAGTCGAGGGCTGCATCTGCACGCGCCGATTCTAATGCTGCTCTCGGCACGGTCGGCATTGCCGCTGCGATGGGACCCTGCGCTGACGGCTGCGGATACGGTGCTCGACGTCGACGAGGTCGCGAAAGCCGCGCTGCATCTGGGAAGCTCTCTCACCGTGGAACGGTTGGATGGTGCCCTGCACGACGTCTTCCTGTCACGAGCAGAAGTGCGGACCGAAGCTTTCGCGCGGATGGATCGATGGCTCACGGGGTGGGCGCGGAGCGAAACTGGACCCGGCGCCGTGGCAGCAAGCTCAAGCGTTGATCGACCGCCGCCATCGGCGCGGTCGAAGGCTGCGGAGGGCACGACCGACTAGGCTCGGATCATGGATCTTCGAGTGGCTGCCTACGCTGTGGTTGAGCGGCGCGGCAAGATCCTGCTGACGCATTGGCGACGGGGGCACCTGCACGGTTGGACGCTCCCCGGGGGCGGCATCGAGAGCGGTGAGGATCCCCGCGACGCCGTCATCCGCGAGGTGGCCGAGGAGACCGGGCTCGAAGCCCGAGTCGGCAAGCTGCTCGGTGTCGATTCCCGCGTAATGGTGCGTGAAGAAGTGCCTGCCGGTGATGATCCCGAGCTCCACACGATCCGCATCGTCTATCGTGCAACGGTCTCGGATGGTCCGCTGCGGAACGAAGTTGGCGGCTCTTCCGATGAGGCGCGCTGGGTACCGCTGCGTGACATCAAGTCGCTGCGTACCCTCTCGCTCGTGCAGACGGGGTTGCGGATGGCGGGTCTGCACCGTCGGCCCCCGGCGAAGGCTGTGAAGGGCGGAAGCCGGCAGCAGCGCCAGGGCAAGCCGCGCAAATAACGGTGTCTATGCACAGAAGGGGCGCCCGAACCAATTGGTCCGGGCGCCCCTTCTCTATCAATATGCGTCAGTTGGCGCTGGAGCTTTCGGGAGCGACCCACAGCTCATCATCGGTGCGGAAGGCCTGCCAGAGGGCATAGCCCACGCCCACAGCCGCAGCGATGCCAATGCCGAGAGCGATCACGCCGCCCTTGCTCTTCTTCTCAGCCTTGAGGAAGCCGGAGCGCTCACCGAACCCGCGCACCTGCTTCGCGGCGTCGTGGTTGTCGAGCTCGTCGAGGGTGCGGATCGTGCGCGCAAGGGCGCTGGCGACGAACGGCGTCGTCGCGCGGCGCACGGTGTCGGCTGCACGACGGGCATTGGCGACCCCGCGGTCGATCTTCGGGCGCACGGCCTCGAGCGCGTCGTCCACGCGGGGCGCGAGGTGCTCATCGCTCAGCCGACGAGCCTGGCTGCCGGCCTGACCCAGAACTTCGCCTGCGTGCCCGAGTACGAGGCGCTGCTGGTCGAGCAGCTCCTGGGCGTTCTTCCGCAGCTTGCGAAGTTCGCGGCGGCGCTTGCGTGAGAGATTCATTCGTATCCTCCTTGCTCGACGAGGCAAACCTGTCGGTGGTGTCACCCGTTGCGTCCACGCTACACCGAACCTGTGGTCGCAGGGCGTCCGTCGCAAGCGATCGCCCGCGATTCCAGGCGTTCTCCGGGGTCGAAGGGGGTTGACAGCGGTTTCTTTGTCAGTGCTGCCGCATAGACTGAAACCATGACCATTCATACTTCGGTAGCCACCATTCACACCAATCACGGCGACATCGTCATCAACCTCTTCGGCGATCACGCGCCGAAGACGGTGAAGAACTTCGTCGACCTTGCCGAGAAGGGCTTCTACGACGGCGTCATCTTCCACCGCATCATTCCGAACTTCATGATTCAGGGCGGCGATCCGACCGGCACCGGTACCGGCGGCCCCGGCTACACCTTCGATGACGAGATTCACCCCGAGCTCGTCTTCGACCAGCCGTACCAGCTGGCTATGGCGAATGCGGGAAAGCGCCCCGACATGACCGGCCGTCTCGCGGGCACCAACGGTTCGCAGTTCTTCATCACCACGACCGCTCCTGACTGGCTGAACGGCAAGCACAGCATCTTCGGCGTCGTCGCCGATGATGCGTCAAAGGCAGTCGTCGACGCGATCTCGGGCGTGCAGACCGGTGGTCAGGATCGCCCGGTCGAAGACGTCGTGATCTCCGGCGTCGACGTCGTCGCAGCCTAAGGAATTCCGAAGGTGACGAACGGGTCGGGGCCGGCATTCGGCGAACGCGTCGAGTACGGCCCCGACGACGTCTGTTACCGGCACCCGAATGTGCACAGCTTCACGCTGTGCCAGCGGTGCGGCCGCACGATCTGTGGTGACTGCCAGGTCGTCTCTGCGGTTGGGGTGCTGTGCCCCGAATGCACGAAGCAGATGCAGGCACCGGTGACGCAGCGCGCTGCGCGGTCCACTCGGGTTGCCGGCCGTCGCATTGCGGCACTGGAGACTCCGGTGACCTACGCGATCATGGCGCTCTGCACCGTGGTCTTCAGTGCGCAGTGGTTGGGGTCGGCCTTTGCCGATGACGGCGTGACGCGCGCCCTCTGGTACGCGCCGCTGTATTCCGTGCCCGGCGTGTTCGAACCGTGGCGACTGGTCACGGCGATGTTCACGCACTCCACAGGGTTCATCTTCCACATCCTCTTCAACCTGTACACGTTGTGGCTCTTCGGAAGAAACCTGGAGCAGATGATCGGGCGGGTGGCGTACGCGCTCCTCTACGTCTTCGCCGGAATCGGCGGATCACTCGGCGTGATGCTCTGGGCGTATGCCGACCCGCAGACGATGCTCGTGCCCACGGTCGGTGCATCCGGCGCGATCTTCGGCGTACTCGCGGCCACGCTGGTCGCGCTGAAGGCCGCTCAGGTGAATATCACCTCGCTCGCCGTGCTGATTGGTCTGAACTTCGCGATCGGCTTCATTCCGGGAACGGCGATCTCCTGGCAAGCCCACCTCGGCGGCATGGTCGTCGGTGCGTTGACGATGTGGATGATGCTGGCGACGCGCGGGCCGCGACGTCGCACCCTGCGCGTGACCGGGCTCGTCGGTATCGGTGCACTCCTGGTACTGCTCGCCGGTGCCTACTTCGTCATGGTGCCGGGAGGCTAACGCCTGGGTGATCCGGTGCGCGTCGCATCGAGCAGCAACGACTGAAGGCCCTCGGGAAACCGAGGGCCTTCGAGTTATCCACAGGTTCATCCCCAGCTGGGGAAGAATTACACCGGTGTGGTTTTCTGTCTGCTCGCCGGGAAAGCGGAGCTGAACAGCAAGTTTTCAGTTACTTCCACCAAGGCGTCATCAGGAACCCGACGAGCACCAGGCCGAAGCCGATAAAGATGTTTGCCTGGCCGAGCGCCGGTACCGGCAGCTGCAGCCCCGCGCTGGTGATGTAGTAGAGCACGATCCAGACGAGCCCGAGCAGCATGAAGCCGAACATGACCGGCTTGAACCAGACCGGGTTCGGAGCATCTTTGCGCGCAGCAGCGAGCTCCGCACGGTTCTGTTCGACCTCGGCCGACTTGCGCTTGCTTACATTCTTCCCAGCTGCTGCCATGCCGACAGTCTACCTGGAACCCGGTCTGCGCCCAGAGTGCGCGTCCTAGAATATGGGGGTGAGCGAGACGACTGAACCCCGGCGCCGTCGGCGGCGTGCACGGCTGAGCCCGCTCACCGTGATCGGCGAAGTACTGCTGGTCGGCGGCATTGCCGTGCTGGGGTACATCGTGTGGCAGCCCTGGCACACCGGCGTGGGTGTGACAGCCAAGCAGACAGATCTGTCAGCGGAAGATTCGGCTCAGTGGGATGCGGAGGCTGCGACCGAGCCTTGGGACGGTGTTGTTCCCGTGCCGGCGAAGCCCGCAGCGGCGGATGTATTCGCCGTGCTCCATGTGCCTGCATTCGGCACGACCTACGCGAACCGCGTGGCGGAGACCACGGACTGGGATACGGTGCTGAACCTCGATGACAAGGGCATCGGCCACTACGAGACGACGCAGATGCCCGGGGAGCCCGGAAACTTCGCGCTCGCCGGGCACCGATCCGGGCCGCTCATCAACTCCTTCCGCGAAGTCATGAATCTGCGCGTCGGTGATCCGTTGTTTGTCGAGACCCCCGAGGGCTGGTACACGTATCGATTCCGCTCGATCGAGTACGTGCTTCCCGATGAGGTCGACGTACTGAATCCGTTCCCGCGGCTCGAGGGCACACCCGGCACGGACCAGATCTTGACGCTGACGACCTGCCACCCGAAGCTGGCGGGCAGCGACGAACGCGCCATCGCATACTCGGTGTACGAAGGCTTCCAGCCGCGCAGCGCGGGCCCACCGCAGGAACTGGTCGACCTCAACCCGACCATGGGCGCAACGCAGGCGCTGAGAGGAGATCAGGAATAGTGTTCTCGATACTCTGGCGATTCTTCCCCGGCCCCGCTTGGCTGCGCGTGATCGTGCTGCTGCTCGTCGCGGCGGCCGTGGTCTACGCACTCATCGCATACGTGTATCCCTGGGTCGCTCTGCAAATGCCGGGCGAGGAAGTGACGGTCGGCTCATGAGCAAGATTCTGGTCATCGACAATTACGACAGCTTCGTTTACACCCTGAACGGGTACCTGCAGCAACTCGGCGCAGAGACGCACGTCATTCGCAACGATGAGGTGAGCGCCGGAGAACTCGAGGCGCTCGTCGCCGACTACGACGGCGTGCTCATCTCACCCGGCCCCGGTACCCCGACTGACGCCGGCGTCTCGATCGCGATGGTCAATCTCGCGCTCCGCACAGGTGTGCCGTTGCTCGGCGTCTGCCTGGGGCATCAAGCGATTGCCGAAGCGCTGGGAGCCACGGTGACGCACGCCGAAGAGCTCATGCACGGCAAGGTGTCGCGTGTTCAGCACACGAATGACGCCTTCTTTGCGGGTGTCGCGCAAGAGTTTGATGCGACGCGCTATCACTCGCTCGCTGTGGTGCGCGACACGGTGCCCGAGAGTCTCGTGATCACCGCCGAGACCGCGAGCGGTATCGTGATGGCGCTGCGTCACCGCGAGCTGCCGATCTACGGCGTGCAGTATCACCCAGAGTCAGTACTCACCGAGGGCGGGTATCAGCAGCTGGGCAACTGGCTGACCGTCGTCGGCGTTCCCAATGCTGCTGAGGTGGCGCGCACGCTGTCGCCTTTGCTCGCGAAATAGGTCTGCATGCACGAGGGCCGCTGACTTCCTGATGTGTCGGAAGTCAGCGGCCCTCGTGCATTGGTGCGGCTCTGCTGCAGAGACTACCCTGCGCAGTAGCGCAGTTCGAGGCTTGAACGCTGCGGCTGAGACCCGACCGCCGATTGCGAAACGATCGGGTACCCATCGACCGTCGGGCAGGAGTTGTCAGCGGTGTAAGCCACCGTGAGGCCGAGGTTCTCGACCTGTGACTTGGCCACCTGCATGGGTGCACCGGTGACATCGGGGATCGGCACATTGCCGCTGGATACGGTCATCTCGACGCCGGTTCCGGAGGCGACCGAGGTGCCGGGCTCGGGGGTCACGCTGAGCACGCGACCTGCGGCTTCCGTCGGGTTGTCTTCTTTCGTGATGATGCCGACCGTCAACCCGAGGTCGTTCAACGCCTGCTTGTACTCGTCTTCAGACATGCGCCCGATGCTCGGTACTTCGGCCTGCTCGGGCCCGGTCGACACGTAAATCGTGATGCTGTCGCCCGCGGTGAGCACGGTGCCGGGCTCAGGGTCGCTCGAGATGACGTGATCGTTCGCGACATCGGCACTGTTCTGCTCGACGCTGGTCACGATGAGGTCGAGGTTTCGCAACGAATCGATGGCATCGCCACGCTGCATATCGACGAGCTCTGGCACGGCACGCGAGGTGTCGGGCAAGAACTCCTTTGGAGCGAGTGTGACGAGCCAGAACACCACGGCGACGATTACGGCGCCGATGGTGAGAATCGCGGCCCAGGTCCACATGACTGGCGGGCGGCTCTGCGTACGCGAGGCTCCGCCGGCTTCGGAGAGCTGGCGCAGTGCGAGATCGGATTCCGAGACCTCTTCGCCGCCGGAGAAGAGCACCGTGTCTTGCTGCTGCACGGCGAGCTTCGGCATTTTGCCGCTGGCGGCTTCTCGCAGCGCTTCACGGAACTCTGAAGCCGACTGGAAACGCTTGGCGCGATCTTTCGCGAGACCATAGAGCACGACGCGATCGAGCTCGGGGGTTACATCGGGATCGCGATCGCTCGGGGGCTTCGGGCGTTCACTGACGTGCTGATAGGCGACGGCCACGGCGGTGTCACCGCGGAACGGCACATCTCCAGTGAGCAGTTCGTACAGCATGACCGCAGTCGAGTACAGGTCGGTGCGCGCGTCGATCGACTCGCCCTTCGCCTGTTCCGGGGAGAAATACGCAGCTGTGCCGAGAATCGCTGTGGTCTGCTGCAGCGTCGACGAGGTGTCTGACACGGCGCGGGCGATACCGAAATCCATCACCTTCACCTGACCACTCTTCGTGATCATGATGTTGGCGGGCTTGATATCGCGGTGCACGATGCCGGCTCGGTGCGAGTACTCAAGCGCGGTCAGCACGGAGTCGACCACCCGGCAGGCCTCGGCCTGCGAGAGGCGCCCCTCGGTCTCGAGCTGACGCAGGTTCGTACCCTCGACGTACTCCATCACGATGAACGGAAGGCGCTTGGGGCCCTCGGCAGTTTGGATGAGGTCGTCGCCGGCGTCGAAGACGCGCACGACGGTTGGGTGTGCCATGCGCGATGCCGACTGCGCCTCCTGGCGGAAGCGCGATCGGAACTGCTCGTCACCCGCGAGGTCGGCTTTCATTACCTTGATCGCGACCTGACGGCCGAGCTTGGTGTCGGTGCCGCGGTACACGGTGGCCATGCCGCCTTGACCGACGAACTCCCCGATCGCGTACCGGCCGGCGAGAATTCGCTGCTCACCGACGTCGGTCGATTCGGGCATGTTCACCTCTTCCGTGCTCATGGGATGCCTTCCAAGTTTACCTGGGCGCTAGCCCCAAAAATACCGTGTGTTTAGCTCGCTGCAGCGCTGCCAGCTGCGCCCGCCGTCGCGTTTCCGGTGGAGCTCGACGAAGAAGATCCGCTGGCGTTCGCATTCGCTTCGGGATCGCTTCCGCTGTCGGCATCGGCCTCGGAATCGTCCGCGGCCTCTACCGTGACGCTCAGCTCCGGTGATGCGGGTGCGGCGGCCGAGTAGGTCCCGTTCGAGCAGGTGAAGGTGTACGAAATGGTGATCGTGCCTTCCTTCGTCGCGCGAACCTGAGCCGAGCCATTCGAAGCGGGGCTCGACAGCGTGCCCGCATCGCTCACGGTCACGACGTAGTCGCTTGGAGTGAGGCCAGCCGGGCAGGTGCCCGAGATCCCCTGAATGGCGAACGTATCGCCCACAGTGACGCTCGACGGGCCGGTGGGTGCACCGGGCTGCGAGATCTCTCCGAAAGCGACGCTGTACGTCAGGGTGATCGATTCGTCGAGCGGCACGTTCGTGCCAGTCGGATTGACATCGGTCACCAGATTGGCGTTTGCGGGATCCGTCGGATTCCCGGCAACTGTGCGCACATTGGTGAAGCCGAGGTCTGCCAGCTGCTGCGCCGCAGCATCGACGTTGGTACCGATGAGCGAGTCGCCGTCCACCTCGCCCGTCGTGGGCTTCGGCGGCGTGGTCGTCTTTGGCGGCGTGGTCGTCTTCTTGGTTGTCGTCGTCGGCGTCTTGTCCGTATTGCCGCTGTTGTTATTAAGCAGCGCGATCGCCGTGCCGCCTCCGATCAACAGGAGCAGTGCGAGCAGCGTGATGAGCGGCCACGTCCAGCGGCTCTTCTTTTTCTTCGGCGCGTCGCCGGCAGCGGACTCGTCACCCTCCACGCCCGAGTCAGGCAGTACGGAGGTGCCGGGCAGCGCGGTCGTTTGCGGCAGCGCTGTGGTGGCCGCGTCGGAGACCGTGGTCTGCGGCAGCGCGGTGGTAGCGGGCTGGCTGTCGCCGAGCACCTGCGGAACGTAGCTCGCCGCGAGCTGCACGTCACCGCGGTGCAGCGCTGTGGCCGCCTGTGCAAGCTTGGCCGCGGTCAGCGGTCGGCCTGCGGCGTCTTTCGCGAGGCAGGCGTACACCAGGTTGCGCACGGGCTCGGGAATGTCGGTCGGCAGATCCGGCGGGGTGTCATTGATCTGCGCCATGGCGATGGCGACCTGCGACTCACCGGTGAAGGGACGCTTGCCCGCGAGGCATTCGTACGCGACGACGCCGAGCGAGTAGATGTCGGTCGCCGGGGTGGCGGTGTGGCCGCTGGCCTGCTCGGG
Organism: Leucobacter musarum subsp. musarum; assembly: GCF_001273845.1. Classification (GTDB taxonomy): domain Bacteria; phylum Actinomycetota; class Actinomycetes; order Actinomycetales; family Microbacteriaceae; genus Leucobacter; species Leucobacter musarum. Next base: position 36,796 of record NZ_JHBW01000063.1, on the reverse strand, counting down.
AGCGAGGTACTGCACCGTTCCCATGACCTGGCCGGTCGCGGTGAGCGGCACCTGATCGGCGATGCGTGCGATACCGAAGTCGGTGATCTTCACGCGGCCCTCGGGTGTGATCAGCAGGTTGCCCGGCTTGATGTCGCGGTGCACGAGGCCGGCGTCGTGCGCGGCTTGCAGCGATGTTGCGGTCTGCGCCACGATGCCGAGCACGCGATTCGCCGGCAGACGGCCTTCACGCTCGATGATCGCGGAGAGCGGCTCACCGGGAACGAGCTCCATGACGATGTAGGCGGAGCCCTGCTCCTCGCCGTAATCGAAGACGTTGGCGATGCCCTCGTGGTTCACGAGTGCGGCGTGACGGGCCTCGGCGCGGAAGCGCTCGAGGAACCCGGGGTCGCCCATGTACTCGTCTTTGAGGATCTTGATGGCGACGGTGCGCCCGATGATGCTATCGGTCGCCTTCCACACTTCACCCATGCCACCGACGGCGATCCTCGAGCTGAGCTCGTAGCGTCCGCCGAATGTGATCCCTGCCGCTGGTCTCATTCGCTCAACACCGCTTCCATAACTTGTTTTGCCACAGCTGTCGGGAGGTCGTAAGAACCGCCCACGTTTTGATATGCCTCGCCGCCACCATCGGCGATCACGACCGCGACCGCGACCTGAGGATCATCTACCGGTGCGAAACCAGTGAACCACAAGGTATATGGCAACGGATTCCCATCCGCGTCATTCCCATTCTCTGCGGTTCCGGTCTTCCCGGCGACGCGCACGCCGTCGATGGCCGCTTTCTGCGCGAGTCCATCCGCAGTGTCCACGCCGCGCTCCATCATCTGGGTGATGAGGTCGGCCGTCTTCTTCGAGATCGGCTGGCTGAACTGTTCGGGAGTGTATTCCTTCTCGACCGTGAGGTCGGGCGTGATGACCTTCTCGACCACGTTCGGCTTCATGACCACGCCACCGTTGGCGATGCCCGCGGAAACCATCGCGATCTGCAGCGGCGTCGCACGCACATCCTGCTGACCGATCGACGAGAGCGCTACCTGCGCCTTGCCGTCGGGAGTCGGCGACTGGCTCGGCGTGACCGTCATCGGGATCGAGAGATCTTTTTCGAATCCGAACTGTTCGGCCATGTCGGGCACCGCGTTGTCGTCGAGCTGCGTGGTCATCTCGGCGATGGGAATGTTGCATGACATCACGATCGCCTGCTCGAGCGTCGCCTTGGCTCCCGTGCCACAGGTGCTGCGCGAGGCGTTCTGTAGCACCGAGGTCGACTGCGGCAGGGTCCACTGCGCCGGGTTGTCGAACTCGGTCGACGGCGTCGCCTTGCCGGCCTCGATCGCGGCCGCGGCCGAGACGAGCTTGTAGACCGACCCGGGGTGGTACAGGTCGCCGGCGATCGCGCGGTTCTGCAGGGGCTGGGTCGGGTCTTCGTTGAGCTGCCGGTAGTTCGTGATGATGTCGGCGTTGTTGTTGCTCGAGAGCTGGTTCGGGTCGTACCCGGGCGTCGACACCATGGCCAGCACTTTGCCGGTTTTGGGCTCAAGCGCGACGACAGCGCCCGAGAAGCCGTTCTGCGTCATCGCGTCGTACGCCGCCTGCTGCGCCGCGGGGTTGATGGTGGTCTCGACCGAGCTGCCCTGCGGCTCGACGCCGTTCAGGGTGTTCATGATGCGCGAGAAGAACTGCGCGTTGCCGCTGCCCGAGAGGTCTTGGTTCATCGCCGATTCGAGCCCGGTCATTCCCTGCTGACGGGAAAAGTAGCCGGTGAGCGGCGCGTAGAGGGGGCCGTTCGAGTACTGGCGCACGTACCGGTAATCGTCATCGGTCGGCGTCGAGAACGCGATGGGATCGCCGTCGACCAGAATCGACCCGCGCTCCACCTTGTAGCTGTTCATCAGCGTGCGTGAGTTGAGGTCGTTCGCGCGTAGATCGTCGGCCTGTACGAACTGGATCATCGTCACCGAGAAGAACAGCACGATGAACATGCCGAACACGGCGCGGGTAATGAACTTGAGCGGCTTGTTCACGAGCGAATCACCAGCTTCGGTCGGTTGCGCACGGAATTCGAGAGCAGGATCAGCAGCGCGATGATGATCCAGTTCGACACCAGCGAGGATCCGCCGGACGCCAGGAACGGCGCGGTGAGGCCGGTGAGCGGGATCACGCGGGTGACGCCGCCGACGACGATGAAGACCTGGAAGGCCAGCGTGAACGCGAGGCCTGAAGCGAGCAGCTTGCCGAACTCGTCGTGGCCCGCGAAGCCGATCCGGAGCCCGCGACCGACGAGCAGCAGGTAGGCGGCGAGAATCACAAACAGTCCGATGAGCCCGAGCTCTTCGCCGAGGCTCGGAATGATGTAGTCGCTGAACGACAGCGGGGTGACCTCGGGGTAGCCCTGGCCGAGCCCGGTACCGGTCATGCCGCCGTTGGCCATGCCGAAGAGCCCCTGCACCATCTGGTAGCTCGCGCCGCTCGGGTCGGCGAACGGATCGAGCCAGTTGGCGAAGCGGTTGCCGACATAGCTCAGCGTCTGGCTGGCGATCAGGCCGCCGCCGATGAAAAGGCCGAGGCCGAGCACGATCCAGCCGATCCTGCCCGTCGCAATGTAGAGCATCGAGAGAAACAGGCCGAAGTAGAGCAGTGAGGTGCCGAGGTCGCGCTGGAAGACGAGCACCGACATGGCGGCGAGCCAGAAGACGATGAGCGGGCCGAGATCCCGAGCACGCGGGAACCGGATGCCGAGAATCTTTTTGCCGGCCATCGCGAGCGAGTCGCGGCTGCGCACCAGATACCCGGCGAAGAAAATCGCGAGCAGGATCTTGGCAATCTCACCCGGCTGGAATGAGAATCCGCCGATGTGAATCCAGACGCGAGCGCCGTTGATGGTCTGCCCGATGCCGGGAAGCATCGGGAGCAGCAGCAGAATGACCGCGGCCAAGCCGGTCAGGTAGGTGTACCGGAACAGCACCATGTGGTTGCGGATCACCCAGAGAATGACAATTGCCGCGACCACCGCGATGGTCGACCAGAGCAACTGGCGCGACCCGTCGGCATCGGGGGCGTCGGGGGAGAGCGAGATGCGGTAGATCATCGCGACGCCCACCATGTTGAGCATGGCCGCGATCGGCATGATCAGCGGGTCGGCGTCGGGTGCGATGCGGCGAATGGTGAAGTGCAGGCCGAAAAGCGCGACGACGTAGGCGATGCCCATCGGCAGCAGAGTCGCCGTGACGGCGCCGTTCACGGTGAGATCGATGATGATGACGGCGGCGACACCGATGGCGATCGCCAGAATCAGCAGCGAGAGCTCGAGACCAAGCAGTTTGCGGGGGGCGCGCAGCGCGGTGATGCGCTGTAGCACGGTCTCGCTCGTGCGGGTCTTCTCGAAGGTGCGGGGCTCGTTCGCTCCGGCGGGTGCGTCAGTCATTCGCATCCCCCAATCGCAGCACGATGTCGCGCGCCTCCTCGATCGAGCCGGCGGAGAGCGTGCGACTCACCTGACGCTGCTCGAGCCCATCGAGGTCGCTCAGCGGAATCTCGGTGTCTTCCGCAATCGAATGCAGCGAGAACGAACCGATGTTCTGCTGCACGCCCTGGTAAATGATGACCGTGTCGCCGTCGGTGCCGACGAAGTAGCGGGTCTGCGTCCACTGGTAGCCGATGACGAGCGCGCCGCCGATCGCGACCAGCACAGCGATGGCGCCGAACGCCCACAGTAGGCGGCGGCGGCGATTGCGTCGCCTGGTCTCGGCCATGAGCTCGGCCAGGTACTCGTCGACGCGCGACTCGAAGTGGCTCTCTTCGACGACCGGAGGCTTGCGCACCGGGCGCTTGCGGCTAAGCAGGCGATTGCGGGCGGTGGAGGTGCTGCCGTCGATGTCGGATTCGGCGGTCGCCGCCGACCCCGCGAAGCGCGGGCCCTGATGCTTGAGCTCGAGCGTTTCGTCGGGATTGATCTCCGGTGCGGCTTCGGTCTCGACGAGCACGACCGTCACATTGTCGGGGGCACCGTGCGACAGGCTCTTGTCGATGAGTGCGTCGACGGCGCCCTGCAGCGATGAGCGCCGGCGCAGAATCTTCTCGATGTCTTCGTCGTCGACGTACCCGCACAGCCCGTCGGAGCAGAGCAGCCAGACATCGTTCGGCAGAGTATCGACGACCTGCGTATCGACCTGCGGAGAAGAATCGACGTCGCCCAGCACGCGCATCAGCACGGAGCGGCGCGGATGGATCTTCGCTTCTTCCTCGGTGATCTTGCCGCTGTCGACGAGACGCTGCACAAAGGTGTGGTCTTTGGTGACCTGGCTCAGCGTGTTGTCGCGCAGCAGGTACAAGCGACTATCGCCGATGTGCCCGATGGCCAGCTGATCCCCCACCGGAATGATGCCGGTGAGCGTCGTACCCATGCCCGCGAGCTCGGGGCGATCGCGCACGGTCGAGCGCAGCGCGGCATTGGTGTCGAGGATCGCCGTGCGCAGCACATTGGTCATCGCCTCGGGGCTGCCCGTGGGCGGCACATCGAGCTTCGCCATCGCTTTCGCGGCGATTGCGGAGGCGACGTCGCCACCCGCGTGTCCGCCCATGCCATCGGCGACCAGGTAGATGAAGTCGCCCGCGAACGCGGAATCCTGGTTGTTCGAGCGCACCATGCCCACATGCGAGCCGATGGCGCTTTCGTAGACGACCGTCACGCTCAGGGCCTCAACTCGAAGGTGGTCGTGCCGATGGTGACGGGCGTGAACGAGGCGACGGGAACGGACTTCGTGACGCGAGCTCCGTCGAGTTTCGTGCCGTTGGTGGAGTCGAGGTCGGTGAGAATCCACTGCTCGCCGGTGCGCACGAGTCGTGCGTGATAGGTCGAGGTGTACTCGTCGACGATCACGAGGGTCGAATCGCTGCTGCGGCCGATCGTGACGAGGTCTTCGTCAAGCTCGATCGAGGTGCCAGTGGCGACGCCGGAGGTGATGACGAGATGGCGCGGGGCGCCAGACCCGCCCGCGGAGGGCAGAGCGCCGCCGCTGGGGGTGATCGCGGGGCCCGAGCTGTGGGGCACGGCTTGCTTCGCGGCCGACTGCGGAGCCGATGCTGCGGCGACCGGGGCCGCGGGCTGCGGGGTGACCGCCTGCACGGATGGGCCCGAATCGCCCTTCATGCGGCGCACGGGAGCGCCGAACAAGTCGCTGCGCAGGGCGTACACAATGGCGAAGATGAAGATCCACAGCAGCAGTAGGAAACCGATGCGGAGGATCAGGAGCGTGAGTTCGCTCGTCACAGGCCTCTCCAGAAGTCTTCGTCGATTCCGGGGGCGGCGCTTGGCGTCGCGTTCGGATTCGGAGTGGGCGCAGCAGTGCGTCGCGGTGCAGGAGTGCTGGGGGAGACCGGGGCTGCGGGAGTCGTGGGTCGTGCGGGTGCAGAAGTCTGGGGCGCCGGGGTGGCTCGCGTCGGTGCGGCGGGTGCCGGGGTGCGCGACGCGGTGGCCGAGCGGCCCGGCACCAGTTGGAACTGGAGGCCGGTCTGCCCGATCGTGATGACGGTGCCGGGGGAGAGCGCGGCCTCGCGGAAGCGCTGGCCGTTGATCTTCGACCCGTTGGTCGAGCCGAGATCGCGGGCGATGCCGGCCGCACCATCCCAGATGAGTTCGAGGTGCTTGCGCGATGCCGCGTTGTCGCCGATGCGAATGCCGCAGTCGCTGCCGCGGCCGACCGTTGTGGTGCCGCGACGCAGTTCGTGGCGCGTGCCGTCGACATCGATGACCGCGACCCAGTCGACGGCTCCTTCGACGCGTGAGGCGTCGACCTGCAGCACGCCGGCGGTAATGGAGTGATCTTCGCGAATCTCGACGTCGGGTTCACCGAGCAGCTGGTAGCTCTGACGTTTGGCGTGCTTCAGCACGACCCCGCGCAGCTCTTGCTCAAGGGTGCCGCCGAGCTGCAGCAGTCGGGCCGCGTCTTTCTCGGAGACGCGCACGACAAACCGGTTGGGGGCGAGCACGCGGTCGCGGTCGACGATCACGGCGCCGATATCGAGTTCGCGCTTCAGCGCCGACGCGATCTCGACGGGCTGCACGCCGGAGCGGAAGGTTCGGGCGAAGGCGCCGTTGACGGCACGCTCGAGCCCGCGCTCCACGCTGTCCAGAATGCCCACGAGTCGGTACGTCCCTCCATGAACCACGGGCGGCGCCCGCGGCGGTTTGCTTTAGTTTAGCCCGCTTTGGTGTGCGGGCCCCAGGGTGCTAAGCTAGGGGAGTTGTCTGAGTGGAGGCGCTCAGGAAACGACTCGCGCGAGTGGCGGAATGGCAGACGCGCTGGCTTCAGGTGCCAGTGCCCGCAAGGGCGTGGGGGTTCAAGTCCCCCCTCGCGCACGAGTAATGAGATAGGCCCCGATTCTTTGTGAATCGGGGCCTATTGCGTTGTGTGGAGGCTTCCAGGTTCATTTGGCCTCGGGCCCGTCGAACACTTGCCTGCCAAGTCATTCTTCCGGCACCGATTCAACGAAACGCATACAGTTTTCGACCTCCAGTGTGTGCGTTTCGTCGAATCGGTGTGCGAGGTGTAGTACGCCGCGCGGCCCACTCACAGCCCCACGTGCACCCCGGTGATGCGGCCGCTCTGCACCAGGAACCCTCGCCCGGGCGGAAAGTCGGCGCGTTTCGCGTGCGTGAACGGGGTGGTGAATACCGAAGGCGCGTCATTCGCGTCGGGTTGCAGCGCCAGCGCCCAGCGCGCACCGCGCAGCGGTGAAGCGAGTTCCCACACGGTTCCCAGCGTGGCGTTCTCACCCTCGACGATGGTCGTCGCGTCACTGCGGCGCAGCAGTTTGAGCAGTGCGCCGAGCGCCGCCTCGTTGCCGCTGCCGTCGAACCCGCCGATGTCTTCGATGACGACGATCGCGCGAGCGCCGGGCCGCGGGAATGGTGGAGGGATGGTGGCGGCGGAAGCCGCGGGCTCGGAAGGCTCAGCTCCAGGAGGAACGGTGCCGACGAGCGGCAGCAACGTGAGGCCCGCCGGCGCAGTGGGGGTGCCGCCGAGTGCGCGTGTAAGGCGTTCGATGAGCTCGGTCCGAGATTCCGCGGTGTCGGCTACCGTCGACCACGCGGCTGCAGTACGCAACTCGCTGCGCCGCGGGGCAATCAGCACGGCATCAAGCGGGCGCTCAGCGACTCCGGCATCGTCGTTCATCGCCGCGAGCAGTGACCGAACCGCATGCGTGCGCCCGGAACCCGCCGGCCCGGTGACGAGTGCCAACCCCTCACTCGGTGTGCCGACGCCCTCGAGGCGGTCGGTGTCGAGAGCGAATGGCGCGCTCGCGCCGGTGCTGCGCACGATGTCTGAGCGGTCGATCGCCACGGGAACCGCGGGCACCGGTGCTGGTCCGTCGGTGAGCTGACCACCGAACCGCAGCGCGAGCTGCTCCAGCGCAGTGCGCGTGTCCGAAAGATCGCCGGACGCCCCGGGCAGCGCGATCTGGAGTTCGTGGCCAGAACCGATGCGAATGGCACGCCCGGGCCCGGCGTTCTCAAGTGCCTCAAGGGGCACCCCGAGCATCTGGTAATCCGCCTCAGCGGTCAGCTGCAACGCGAGGCGCTCTGAGAAGCTCGATGCGAGGGAGGCGGGAAGTCCGTTCGACCGTTCTGAGGTGAGCACGACGTGCACATTCACGCTGCGTCCGCTCGCTGCGATGTCGATGAGATCGGCGAACGGGTCGCCGCCACCGCCGCGATGCTCGTGCGCGTCGCGGAACGCCGCGAGTCCGTCGAGCAACACGATCACCGGTGCGGGGTTCTCGGCAGCCGCGGCAGTCCGCTCAGCGATGGTGTGCTTTGCGAGCGCGAGCAAGCGGATGACGCGATCGCGCTCGTCACCCGGAACGATGTCGCCCGTGTGCGGCATCGCCCTGAGTATTCCGAGGCGCCCGCCGGCGCAGTCGATGCCGTAGAGATGCGTGCGTGGATCGGCGGTCACCGCCGAGACGGCGAGCGAGAGGAGTGCGGTGGTCTTGCCAGAGCCCGCGCCACCAAAGATCGCGAGGTTGCCGATCTCTGCGAGCTGCAGCATATACGGAGACTGCCGTTGCGACTGCGGTTCATCGATCAGGCCGAGCAGCACACCGGCCGCTGCGCCGCGTCGGGCGCTGCGAGGGGCGGCCGACGGCGGCTGCAGAGAATCGACCGGCAACTCGTCAGGCAGTTGATCGACCCAGGGGCGGCGCGGGGTTGCCGTGCCGAGGTGCTGCGCCGCGTTGCGAATGTTGTTGGCGAGCGTCTCGATGTCGCGAGTGCCGCGGTGGGCTCGCGCGCCTCCCGACCGCGCTTCGGGGATCAGATTCCACGGGTCGCGCTCACCGAATTCGAGGTCGCGCACCTCGACGGCGTCTCGGTGCTCGGTCTCGGCACGACCACCGAGATACCCCGCCTGCAGGTGCGCCAGACGCCCGGCACCGACCTTGATCGCTGCTCGACCAGGAACTTCGGGCGAGAACAGTGCCGCGTCTGCGACGCCGATCACGTCTGAGCTGTCGGCCGGATCCGCCATGCGCAGTGCAACACGCAAATTCGTGTTGGCGCGGAGGTTGTCGGTGATGACCCCGGCCGGCCGCTGCGTAGCCATCACCAGGTGCAGGCCGAGCGACCGTCCGCGCTGGGCGACGTCGATCACGCCGTCGACGAATTCGGGAATCTCTTTCGCCAGCGCTGCGAATTCGTCGATGACGATGACAAGGGCCGGCGGAGCTTCCGAGTCGCCGCGCCGTTCCAGAGCGATGAGATCTTTGGCACCTTTTTCGGCCAACAACTCCTCGCGATACCGCAGCTCGGCGCGAAGCGAGGTCAGGGCTCGGCGCACCAGGTGGGTATTGAGGTCGGTCACGAGGCCGACCGTGTGCGGCAGATCGACGCAGTCGGCGAACGCGGCACCGCCTTTGTAATCGACGAGCAGAAAGGTGAGGCGATCCGGAGCGTAGTTCGCCGCGAGCGAGAGTATCCAGGTTTGCAGAAACTCTGACTTGCCCGACCCCGTGGTGCCGCCGACGAGCGCGTGGGGTCCGTGCAGTCTGAGATCGATTTCGACCGCACCGGCACTGCCTTGGCCGACGACTGCGGCGAGCGTGCCCGGTGCACGTTCGCCGCCGGGTCGCCAGTTCGCGACCAGGCTGTCGGTCGCGCGCCACTGCTGTTCGATCGCCTCCGCAGACCCGAGAATGTCGCCGGGCACGATTCGCGCGAGTGCAACGCTTCGCGGTAAATCGCTCTCATCGAGCACGCGCGCGCCCGCATCGACGAACGGCGCGAGTTCACGAGCGTACGTTTGGATCGCCGGGAGCTCGACACCTTCGAGCGAGCTCAGCTCAACCACCTCACTTTGCCGCACGAAATGCGCGCGCCAGATGTCGGTATGAGCTTCGATGACGGTGCGGCATGCGGCGGGAACGTCGCCGACCGAACGCGCGATCCACAAGATGTGCACGCTGACGTCGGCGCCGTCTTCGGCGAGGCCGACCACCCGGGTGCGGTCGACGAGTGTGTCAGCGAGCACCAGCACGATCACGGCGGGGTGCATCGGCTCGCGATCCGTGGCGGCGAGGCGTTCGCCTGCGTCTGCCGCGTTACCCGACATGCGCGAGCGCACTTGCCCGGCATGCGCGTCCGCAGCGCGGTCGGCGATGAGGCCTTCAAGCTCGGTGAGCAGCAGATTTCCGCTGCGCTCGTCTGCCGCAAGGTGGGCTCCCGAAATGGGGCTGTATGCCGAGTCGGCGTGGGGCAGCCATTTGACCCAGGCCCACTCCGCGTCGGCCTGTGCGTTGTTCGCGAACGCGGTGACGACGAGGTCTGCCGGGGAGTGCAGTGCGGTGAGTTGCAGCAGGATTGCCCGGGCAGCCGATGCCGCCCACGCTGGGTGGCCGGCGATGCCGATCGAACCGCAGCGGTCGAGGCGCTCGAGCACGGGCACGGCGTCGATTGTCGCGTAGCGATCGTGAACTTCGGTCAGCCGCGCCCATTGTGCGGCCGCGATTTTGCCGCGAGGCGGCAGATCCACCGTTTTGCGGCTCGCCAGGGTGCCGGTGCCGAGCCGCAACTCGAGAAACGCGCGATGCTCGGGGCGGCGAGACCAGACTCGCGGGTCTTGTTGTGCGACGAAGCTCGCGAGCGTCGTAGCGGACGGCGATTCGGCGTCGCGACTGGTGCGTTCGCGCGTGATGTTCACCTCAAGCTCTTGCTGGCACTGCGTAATGCCCGTCTCGAACTCATCGAGCTTGCGACGGGTCGTCTTGCGCCGAGTGAGTCGATTGTCGAACCATGAGCCGATCATGATGAGCGGCGACAGTGCGACGAAGATCAAGCTCATCGTTGAATGCGTGGTGAGGTAGAGCACCCCGCCCATGATGAGGGGAGCCACCATCGCGATGAGCGGAAATCGTGCTGATTCAGCCTCATCGGGAGGCGCTGGCAGCTCGATTCGGGGTGGGTTGAAGACCGGATCGACATGCGGCGACTGCACGTGCTGCATCGTGCTGTCGAATGGAGTGGGCGCAGTCGCCGGAGGCCCGAGGGTGACCTGCACCCGGACTGTGCCGAACTCCACGGTCGCCGAACGGTTGAATCGAATGATCGTGGTCTCCGATGCAATCCGTTCACCGTTCGCGTCAATGAGTGACGTGCCGTTCGCGGACCCGAGGTCCTCGATTTCGAGCGCGTCACCGACGCGGCGCAGGATCGCGTGACGCCGCGACACGCTCAGGTCGTGCAGCTCCACTCGATTCGCACGGTCACGTCCAATCGTCGTGGCACGATCTGCAGGGAGAAAGACCACCTGCTCTTGCGAGCCGTTCATGACGGTCAGCGCGGCAATCGCGAGCTTGGTGCGACGCCCGTCACCGGGATGAGATTCGAGCACGGGTTCGATGCGCGCACCCGAGATCAGACCTGAGCTTGCAGTGAGATCGCCCGCGTCGAGTATCAGCACGGTGCCGTCTGGCTGAGTCATACGGAGCGTCATCGGAGCCTGACGATGCACGGCGAAAGGAACGAGCTGCGGGTGACCGGCGCCACCGCGCACGAGGTTACGCGCGAGCTCGCCGACTGTGGATGTGGCGTCGCACGTGAGGGTCACGTCTCGAAAGCGTTGGTGCACATCGTCGAGGTACTCGACAACGGAAAGTCGGAACTTCATAGGGTGGAGTGAAGCACACGCGCACGGAACGTTGCAGAAGTTATCCACAGACCCGTCACGATCCGCTAAGGGTCATTTACCGCGATAAGCGCGAGTACTCTGCTGTGTGCGAACAGTAGGGGAGACTTCAATGACACTCGTAGACGAAACCGGGCCCTTCTTCCACGGCACGATCGCCGACGTTCAGCCGGGTGATCTGCTCGAGGCCGGTCGGCCGTCGAACTACCGGCCCGAAGTGATCATGCGGCACATCTACTTCACGGCGGTCGCCGATGGCGCAGGCCTCGCCGCAGAACTCGCCGCCGAGCTCGCGGACGGCACGGCAACGCCCCGTGTCTACGAGGTCGAGCCCACAGACGCATTCGACGACGACCCCAACGTCACCGACAAGAAGTTCCCTGGCAACCCCACACGCTCCTACCGCAGCACCGCGCCGCTGCGGGTCGTGCGCGAGGTCACCGACTGGAAACGACTAACCCCAGAAGCCCTGCAGTTCTGGCGAGATCGCATCGTGAACGTGGCGCCCGAGCAGCGCGGGGAGATCCTGAACTAACTCTGCTCGCCCGCGCGCCACCCCGCGCGAGCCTCGACTCACCGCAGGAACCGTCGCGAACCGAAACCCACCATTGCGTTTCTTATGCGTGGAGAGGTTTACTGAAGACATCGTGATCTCGGTACCCGATGGGGGAGGGCCGGATGTTCGAAGTCGACCTACAAGGCGTGCCGCAGCGCGCGTTCACCGGAGCGCTGCCGGCCCCAACCGACATCGACGACCTCGTGCGGCAAGCCCACGCGAGATACGCATCGCACCGCGAGGGCTCGGTCGCCGACTACATTCCGATTCTCGCCGAGGCGCCACCCGACCTCTTCGGCATTTCGGTCGTCGACGTTGCCGGCGGCGCGCACGAGCACGGTGACGCCGACCATGCATTCTCGATCCAATCGATCTCGAAAGCCTTCGTCTTCGCGCTGGTCTGCGAGGCCATCGGGCATCAGGCGGTGCACGACCGGGTCGGCGTGAACAACACGGGCCTGCCGTTCAACTCGGTCATGGCGCTCGAACTCAACGGCGGCTGCCCGATGAACCCGATGGTCAACGCCGGCGCCATCGCGACCACCGCCCTGATGCCGGCGGCATCGCATGACGAACGCTGGGCGCGGGTGCGCGACGGGCTCAGCAGATTTGCGGGCCGCGAACTCGAGATCGACGCCGAGGTGTACCGCTCAGAGATGCGCACCAACACCCGCAACCGCGCCATCGCCCGGCTGCTCGAGGGCTACGGCCGCCTCGAGACCGACCCTGACGCCGTCGTCGACACGTATACGCGGCAGTGCGCGCTCACGGTGACGGCCCACGACCTCGCCGTCATGGGCGCGACCCTCGCCGACGGCGGCGTGAACCCCATCACGGGGGCGCGGGTCGTTTCGGCCGAGGTCGCACGCGACACCCTCGCGGTGCTGGCATCGTGCGGCATGTACGAGCGCTCGGGCGAGTGGCTGTACGAAATCGGGGTTCCGGCGAAGTCGGGGGTCGCCGGCGGCATCGTCGCAGTGTCGCCCGGCAAAGGGGCGATTGGCGTGTTCTCGCCCCCGCTCGACTCCGCCGGCAACAGCGTGCGCGGGCAGCGGGTGTGCGCGTTCCTCTCGCGGGCGCTCGGCCTGAACCTGTTCGCGTCGCAGCCAGCGCCAGTGCCATCCCCAGCACCACACCCCAGCGACAACACGGAGGCACCATGAGCACTGCGACCGCCGACCCCACGAGCGCCTCCGAGCGCCGGTCGTGGGGGCCGATGATCGGCCTCTTCCTCGCTCAGGTGCTGATGTCGTTCAACGTCGCCGCTCTGCCGATCTCGCTGGGCGGCATGGTCGCCGACTTCGGGGTGCCGCCGACGACGGCGAGCACGACGATCGTGGTCTATGGCCTTGCGGTGGCGGCGCTCGTGATGACCGGCGCGAAGCTCGGGCAGCGGGTCGGGTGGGTGCTGATCTTCCGTGTCGTGGTGGTGCTGTTCGCGGGGTCGTCGTTGCTGATGATCTTCTCGCAGAGCATCGGCTGGGCGATCAGCGGTCAAGTGCTGGCGGGCGCATCGGCCGCGATCATCGTGCCGGCGCTCGTCGCGCTCATCGCGGAGAACTATCGCGGGGACCAGCAGGCGACCGCGGTGGGGTCGTTGGGTTCAGCGCGCGCGTTCTCGGGCGTGAGCGCGTTCTTGATCGGCGGCACGCTCGGCACGCTGGTGGGCTGGCGCCCGATCTTCTTCATCACGCTGGGTCTCGCGGTCGCCGTCTTCCTGCTGAGTTTCGGGTTGCGCTCCGATCGGGGCAACAAGTCGGTGCGCATCGACCTGGTGGCGTCGGTGCTGATCGGTGCGGCAATCGTGATGCTCACGCTCGGCTTCAACAATTTGAACGGCTGGGGGATCCTGTCCGCCCGTGAGAGCGCCCCGTTCACCGTGCTCGGCATGTCGCCGGCACCCCTGCTTATCGTGCTGGGCGTGGTGTTCGGGCAGCTCTTCTTCCGTTGGACCCGGCGCCGCATGCGGGCGGGCAAGACGCCGCTGGTCGATCTCAGCGTGCTCGATCGGCCCGAGGAGCGCGCGGCGATCTACGCGATGTTCATCATTGTGCTGATGGAGGCCGCGGTGAACTTCACACTGCCGACCTACATTCAGGTGGTGCAGGGCCGTACCCCGTTCGACACGTCGCTCGCGATGATGCCGTTCAACCTCACGGTGTTCATCACGGCCACGCTCATCGTCAGGTTCTACGGTCGGTTCGCTCCCCGAACGATCGCGCTGTTCTCGTTCGCGCTCACCACCGCGGCGCTGCTCTGGCTCGCGTTCGTCGTGACGAACAACTGGGAGACGGTGCCGACGATCGTCGGGCTCATCATGTTCGGCATCGGGCAGGGCGCGCTCGTGACCCTGGTCTTCAACGTGCTCGTGACGGCGGCCCCGAAGGAGCTCGCGGGCGACGTCGGGTCGATTCGCGGCACGACGCAGAATCTCGCGTCAGCGGTGGGCACCGCGGTGATGGGTGCGGTGCTCGTGACGCTGCTCACGGCCGGCGTCGCGCAATCGGTGCAGGATCACCCGGAGCTGCCAGCCGAACTCGTGTCACAGGTGGATCTCGACACCGTCAACTTCGTCGGCAACGATGAGCTGCGCGCGGCGCTCGACTCGACCACGGCGACCCCCGACCAGATCGAGGCGGCCGTTGCGTTGAACGAGGAGCAGCGGCTGCGCACGCTGAAGTTTGGCTTCCTGATTCTCGCCGGCATCAGCGCGATCGCGGCGCTGCCCGCGTCGCGGCTGCCGCGCTACCGACCCGAGGAGATCCCGGACCCGGAGCAGGCCTGAACGCTAGGCGGCCGTCGCGGAAGGCGCGGTGGCGGTGCGCGGGATGTCGCCGAGCAACTCGCCGAGAAAGCGCAGGCTGGCGGCGAGGTCCGAGCGATCCTGCGTCACGTGGGCGAACCAGGCTCCGACGCAGTACCCCTTCACCAGCACGACCAGTCGTTCGAAGCTGCCGGGGCGTTGCGCTTCGAGCGCCTGCCGCCAAGGTTCGAGCGCGAGCTCGCAGTTCTCGCGGATGTGCTGCTGCATGCGCTGCGTGAGCTGCACGTTGCCGCGACGGATCGCGTACCCCGTGATGTCGTAGAACGCGAGGTGCGCGTCAACCGGTGGGGAGAGCGAACTCTCGAGCAGCCAGTCGAGCTGTGCGGCGAGCGTCTCGCGGGGCGCATCGGCCGCGAGTGTGTGCGAGACGCCGTCGAGCAGGTGCGCGGCGACTGCGTCGAGCAGCTCCTCTTTCGACGCGAACCAGTAGTGCAGACTGCCAAGCGGCAAGCCCGCGGCCTCGGCGATGCGACGTGTGGTGGTCTTTGCGATTCCGACCTCAGAGACGACCGCGAGTGCCGCTTCGATGAGCGTCTGCCGCACGTCACCCCGCGGCTCATTCGCTTCCGGGCTCATATTCGGAGTATAAACCGGGTGGTGCCGGTGATTCAGTCGGTGGCGTTTGCGGCGATGAAGTCGTGCACCAGCGTGATGGCGGCGTCGCTCTCGAGGTGCAGGCCGTGCAGCTGATCTTCGAAGACGCGGAAGTCGGCCTCGGAGATGGCGGCGGCAAGTCGCTCTGCGGATCCTAGCGGAATGAGGCGGTCGCCGTCGCCGTGCAGCACGAGGGTCGGCGCGGTAATGCGAGTGGCCTGCTCGGTGGTGTCGTGGCTGCTGCTCGCGCGGCTCAGGGCGCGCAGGGTGGCGCGTGCGCCATCGATGTCGAAGAACCGCTGCACCGCAACCGTGTGCTGCTGCGCCCAGGCGTCGTGGAAGAACAGCGCGCTGCGGTCGGCGCGTGTGCCTCCGTAGAGCAGTCGGTAGGCGTCGGTGTCGCGCGGCTGCTCATCGCGTTCGCCGAGGCTCGTGGCGATCAGGCTGAGCGACTTCACCCGCTCAGGGGCATCGATCGCGACCCACTGTGCGACCTTGCCCCCCATCGAGTGCCCGACGACGTGTGCGGTTTCGACGCCGGCTGCATCGAGCACGGCGCGGGCGTCGCTCGCGAGCAGTCGTGTGGTGAGCAGGTCGGGGTCGCCGGTTTCGGATCCGGCAATGCCCCGCTGCTCGAGCCGGATCACGTGGAAGTCGGCGGCGAGGCGGCGGGCGACGGGCTCCCACCCGAGTGCGGAGGTCGCCTGCCCCTGCAGCAGCAGCACGGTTTCGCCGGAGCCGTGCGAGAACCAGCGCAGCTCGGTGCCGTCATCGGCGCGCGTCGAACGGGCATCGGCAAGAAACTCGGCAGCGGTGGGAATGTCGGCGAGGGTGTCGGGTGCCGCGGCAATGGTCATCATTCCAGGCTACTCCGCGCAGGCGCACGAGTGCGCCACCGGCGTCATCTGGGGTCGTCGATGAGCCGTTGGCGAACGAGGTAGGCCGGGCCCGAGTCCGAGCCGGCCGTCGGAGCGGCCCTAGCCGCCGAAGACGGAGAGCTTGCCGTAGTGCTCGGCGAGCAGGTAGTAGACGGTGAGGCGCTGACGGCGACCGGGAACTCGTTCGCCGATGGCTGCGATGGCCGCATCGATCTCTGCGTCTGAAGCGGTGACGCCGAGCTTGCCGCGCACGAAGTTTTCGCGCACCGTGGCGAGCTCTGCCGGGTCGCTGAACGCGACGAGGCGCGCGTCGGCGTTTTGCAGCGCGAGGGCGTAGGTGGTCTCGAACTTTGCGACCACGGACTCGTCGGCGTCGGGGGCGTAGAGGCGGATGTCTGCGAGTGCGCTCATCGGTGTTCCCTTCTGGGCGCGGCGCCGGTCGATGCCGCGCGGTTGGAGTGGGTGCTCGCGATCAGTATGAAGGCGTTCGGTGCACGGCGGCGAGACTGACGGTGAATATTCAGGGGCAACGCACCCGGGGCGGGGTTACGCCGCGGGCTCGAGTGCTGCGTCTGCCCGCTCGGGGCTGCCCTCGGTGAGGCCCGAGGCGATCCGGCGCCGATTCGCGAGCCACAGCACGGCCCCCGCGACGAAGACGAGTACCTCGGTTACGGTGAGCGCCCAGATGATGCCGCCGAGCCCGAACCAGGCGTTGCCCAGCAGCACGATCGGAATGAACAGCACGCCCTGGGCGAGCGAGATGCCCATCGCCGGCGCGACGAGTCCGGTCGCCTGAAACAGGGAGGTGATGAGGCCGGTGAATCCGTTGACGATGGTGGCAACGAGCTGCGCGGTCAGGATCACCAGGCCGATCGCGAGCACGGAGTGGTCGGTGGAGAAGACGGTGAACACCTGCTCACGGAAGATGAAGACGGTGCCCGAGAAGACGAGCACGATCGTGCCGACCGTGAGCGCGGCGCCGCGGAGCGCTGCGTTCAGGCGTGCGCCGTCGCCCTTGCCGAACGTGTAGGCGAGCAGTGGCAGCACCCCGATCGTGACGCCCATGACGAGGAACTCGGGCACCTGGGCAATGCGCACCGCGACGCCCATCGCCGCCAGCGCATCGTCGCCGTAGGCGGCCGCGAGGTGGTTGAGCACGAGGGTGGTGAAGATGAGGAATGACGCCTGCACCAGTTCGCTCGCGCCGATGCCGAACACGGGCTTCAAGATGTCGCTGCGCAGCGTGAACCAGCGAGGCGCAAAGCTCACGTTGGCGCTGTTGCGGTGCAGCCAGACGAGCCAGTAGACGATGCTCGCGACGTTGCCGAGACCGATGGCGAGCGCAGCACCCGCCACGCCCCAGTGCAGTACCAGGATGAACAGCACGTCGAAGACGAGGTTGCCGACGGTCGAGATGACCATGCCGGCCATCGCCTGGCGCGCGGCGCCCTCGGAGCGCACGATCTGTTCGAGCGCGAAGGCAGCGACGAGCACGGGCATGAACGCGAGCATCACGGCGACGTAGGAGGCGGTTGCGGTGGCTGCCGCCGCGTCGGCGCCGAGGGCGGCGACCAGGGGATCGAGGAGCAGGAGGCCGATCGCTCCGAGCGCGGCGCCCGTGATGACCGCGCCCCACAGCGAGAACGCGGCGACGCGCTTGATGTCGGCGGCACGTTCAGGGTCGTGCTCGGAAGCGCCGAGCAGGCGCGACATCAGCGAACTGCCGCCGACACCGAAGACGCCGCCGACCGCCATGATGAGGCCGAGCAGCGGGGTGCCGAACGTGATGGCGGCGAGCAAGCTCGTGTCGTGCTGAGCGCCGATGAAGCCGGCGTTGATGACGTTGTAGACGGCGCCGACGACCATCGCGGCGGCCATCGGTACGCAGAGGTGCACGAGCGCGCTGAAGATCGGGGCGGAGGAGAGGATGCGGCGGTTCTGGGCCGCGGCAGAGCCGGGGGTGGGGTCGGCGGTCTGCGGGGCGGGCGCGATGGTGGGGTCGATGGTGGACATGGGGATTTCGATCTCTGAGATCCGGGTGTGTTTCAGGCAGCGCTGCGCCGCCCGGTTTCGGGCACGGCGCAGCGCCGGCGGTGCGGGCGCTCGTGCGGGCGCACCGATGCGACCCCTGACGCTCGAAGCGCCGCGGTCGGGTTCAGGAGGTGTAGGGAGTGCGGACCGCTAACGGGTCGGTTCGGGCAGCTCCGCGGTGATCTTGGTCAGGAGGAGTTGCAGGTGCTCGCGCTCGTTCGGGTCGAGTGGTGCGAGCAAGCTGTCGTCGAGGGCGAGCATGGCGTCGGCGAAGCCGGCGATGAGGGCGATGCCTGCGGGGGTCGCGAACACGCGCTTGGTGCGCGCGTTCTCGGCATCGCTGCGTCGCTCGATGAGCCCGCGTCGTTCAAGACCCTGGAGCAGGCTCGAGACGCTCGCAGCACTGGTGCGCGTGATCTCAGCGATGTCGCGCTGGATCGCGCCCGGCTGCTGCTGCAGGTACCCGAGAACGAAGCTCTGCTCCTGGGTCAGCTCGCGCTCGCGCACCCATTCTTCGGCGCCCCTGCGCTGCGCCCATCCGATCCAGCGCATCAGCTGGAGCGGGGTGTCGAAGCTCGGTCGTTCGTTCATGGTTAGAACACTAACCGTTAGATCTCAAACTGTCAATCGATCGTTGCTACGCTGGCGCCATGAACACCGCACTCGACGCGCTCCCGACCCCGGCCCTGCTGCTCGATGAGACCGTGCTCCAGGCGAACATTGACCGCATGGCGACGTGGGCGCGCGCCCGGGGCATCGCACTGCGGCCGCACGCGAAAACGCACAAGTCGCTCGAGATCGCCCGCCGCCAGATCGCCGCGGGCGCCGTCGGTCTCACGGTCGCCACGATTTCTGAAGCGCTGGTGTTCGCGCGCGCCGGGTTCGACGACCTCTGTATCGCCTACACCGTGTGGATCGATGCGGCGAAGCGCCCGCTGCTGCTCGACCTGCTGCGCCTCGCGCGGGTGCGCATCGGCGTCGACTCGGCAGTGTCGGCCGCTCGGCTCTCAGGGGCGGTGCCCGCGGAGCTGCGTGATCGCCTCGAACTGCTCATCGAAGTCGACTCCGGCCATCACCGCAGCGGGGTGCGCCCCGAGTGCGCGGGCGAGATCGCCGACGCCGCCCAGGCACTCGGGCTCCGTGTCGTGGGCGCCTTCACGTTTCCGGGGCACAGCTACCACCCCGAGGCTCGGCAGGCCGCCGCCCGTGACGAAGCGCGCGCGCTCGCCGCAGCCGCCGAATCGTTGACCGGCTCGGGCGTCGACGTCGCGGTGCTGAGCGGAGGATCCTCGCCCTCCGCCGCATTCGCCGATGCGGGCGTGCTCACCGAGCTGCGCCCCGGGGTCTACGCACTCGGCGACGCCCAGCAGTGGGAGCTCGGCGCGATGGAGCCTGCGCAGATCGCCGTGCAGGTGCTCGCGACGGTGGTTTCGCGCACCGACGCGCACGTCATCGCGGATGCCGGCAGCAAGATGCTGGCGACGGATCGCGGAGCCTACGCGACCGGATTCGGGCGGTTGCTCGATCACCCCGATGCCCGCATCACCGCCCTGTCCGAGCACCACGCGACCATCACCGGGCTCGATGCGCCTATCGGTACCCGGGTGCGACTGGTGCCGAATCACGTGTGCGTCGCCGTGAACCTCAGCGACGCCTACGCGTGCATCGGTCGTGACGGGGCCGTGACGGTCTGGCCGGTCGACGCTCGCGGGTGCAATGCCTAAGGGCCGGGCGTATCGCCGGGTCTGGTGCAGCGGGGCATCGCGCACGTAGGCTGCGAGCATGACGGGTCGCGCAGTCCCCACACTCGGTCGACACGGCCGTGCCGGTCGAGTGAGTGTGGGCGCGGTCACCGCAGCACTGGTCGGTATCGCCCTGGTCGGGTGCACCGACCCTGTAACGGGCAGCGCCCCGAGCTCGGGTGATCCGGCACCCACGGCGGCCGCGGCCGAATCTTTCGAGAGCTCGGTCGTCGCGGAAGGCTTGGCGGCGCCGTGGTCGATCGCCTTTCACGGCGATACCCCGGTGATCAGCGAGCGAGACTCCGGTCGGGTGCTCACGCTGTCGAGCGACGGGTCAACGCGAGAGATCACCACCGTCGCGGGGGTCACTCATGGCGGAGAGGGCGGGCTGCTCGGCCTTGCGGTGCGCGATGACGCGCTCTACGTGTATGCCACTCGCGGAAGTGAGAATCAGATTCTGCGATACCCGTTGTCGGGGGCCGCAACCGGACTCGGCGTGGGTGAGCCCGAGGTGCTCGTCGACGGAATTCCGGCAGGATCGACGCACAACGGCGGGCGCCTCGCCTTTGGCCCCGATGGCATGCTCTATGCGACGACGGGCGATGCCGGAGACCGTGAGTCGGCGCAAGATCCGTCGTCGCTCGGCGGCAAAATACTCCGGGTCACGGCCGATGGCGGCGTGCCCGATGACAACCCAGTGCCGGGTTCTCCGGTGTGGACCCTCGGCCACCGCAACCCGCAGGGGCTTGCCTGGGCGCCCGACGGCACGATGTACGCATCCGAGTTCGGTCAGAACACCTGGGACGAGCTCAATGTGATCGAGGCCGGGAACAACTACGGATGGCCCGAGGTGGAGGGGCGTGCGGGAGTCGCCGGGTTCGTCGACCCCGTGCAGCAGTGGACCCCTGAGGAGGCCAGCCCGAGCGGAATCGCCGTGCACGACGGGCATCTGTGGATCTCGCACCTGCGCGGGTCGGCCCTTCGCGCGGTGCCGCTCGATGACCTCAGCGCATCGACGGTGCATTTCGCCGGCGAGTTCGGCCGCATTCGCGATGCCGTCGAAACTCCCGACGGCCGGTTGTGGGTGCTCACGAACAACACGGACGGGCGAGGCACGCCGCGCGCGGGAGACGACCGGGTGCTCGACGTGACGGTGGAGGCCGGGTCATGAGGGAAGCGCCGCCGGGGTCGGCGGAGGTCGAGGCCTGGTTTGCCGCGAACCCGCACGCGCTCGCTGATGGCGCCCGCTCGGTGCGCCGTGCGATCCTCAGTGCAGATGCGCGGGTGACCGAATCGGTGAAGTGGCAGGCGCCCAGTTTCACGTGGAACACCATCGACTTCGCGACGTTCAGTATGCGGCGCCCCGATCAGCTGCAGGTCATTCTGCACACTGGCGCGAAAGAACGCCTCGACATCGCCGAGATCTCGGTTGAGTCGGTCGGCAGACGTTCACGCCGAGCGGGCCGCAACCGCGAGATCATCACATTCGCTTCGAACGCGGAGGTCGAAGCCGCGCTGGAGTCGTTCGACCGCGCGGTGCGCGCTTGGATTCAGGCGCTGCCGGTGCTCGGCTGAGCCGGGATCGTCTCTGCCACAGAAGCGCGCACCCGGGGCACGACGAGCGGGGACCCGGTCTGCGGATCCGCGATGATCTCGCTCGGCAGGTCGAACACCTCGCGAATCGTCTCTTCGGTCACGACCTCGGCTGGGCTGCCCTCCGCGACGATGCGTCCGTGCCGCATAGCGATCAAATGGTCGGCGTAGCGAGCCGCGAGATTGAGCTCGTGGAGCACGATGACGATCGTGGTGCCTCGGGCGGCGTTGAGCTCGGTGAGGAGGTCGAGCAGCTCGATCTGGTGGTTGATGTCGAGGAACGTGGTGGGCTCGTCGAGCAGCAGGATGTCGGTCTCTTGCGCGAGCGCCATCGCGATCCACACGCGCTGGCGCTGGCCGCCCGAGAGCTCGGAGAGTTGGCGCGTGGCGAGATCGGCAGTGCGCGTGGCGGTGAGCGCATCGGCCACCGCTGCTTCGTCGGCTGACGACCACTTGCGGAACCAGCCCTGGTGCGGGTGCCGCCCGCGCCCGACGAGGTCGGAGACGGTGATGCCGTCGGGGGCGACGGGCGACTGAGGCAGCATGCCGATGATGCGGGCGAGCTCGTGGGAGGGCACGCGCGTGATGGGGGTGCCGTCGAGCAGCACCTCGCCCGTGCTCGGTGCGAGCAGCCGCGCCAGCCCGCGCAGCAGCGTGGATTTGCCCGAGGCATTGGCGCCGATGATCACGGAGACGGCGCCGCCCGGCACAATGAGGTCGAGGCCGTCGACGATGGTGCGCTGGTCGTAGCCGAGCGTGAGCCCCCGGGCTTCGAGCGTATGGTCGACGGTCATCGGATCTGAGCCTTTCGGGCGGTGCGGATGAGCATGGCGGCGATATAGGGGGCGCCGAAGACGCCGGTGACGACGCCGGTGGAGATCGGCCAGGGGAGGGCGTGCTGCGCGATGAGATCGGCGCTCTGCATGAGCACGGCACCGGTGAGGGCTGCAGCGAGGATGCTGCGCCCCGCGGTGCCGAGCAGCACCTGCGCGATCGGACCGGCGAGCATCGCGATGAACGCGATCGGCCCCACGGCCGCCGTCGCGATGGAGACCAGCACCACCGCGGCCCCCAGAATCACGAAGCGGTCGCGTTCGACCCGCGCACCGAGCATGCGCGCGGTCTCCTCTCCGAGCTCGAGACGGCGCAGCAGCCGAGCGATCGCCCAGCCGACGGGAACGAACAGCACGAGCGTGCCGGCGAGGAGTGCGATGAGTTCGGGCGTCGCCATCCCCACCGACCCGGTGAGCCAGGTGAGCGCGGCGCGCGCGTCGCTGAACTCGGCGCGAGCAATGAGGTACGAGGTAATCGACCCGGCGAACGTCGCGACACCGATTCCCACCAGGATGAAGCGGTACTCTGACACCCCGCGCCGCCACGCGACCGCGTAGATGAGGGCGGCGGTACCGAAACCGCCGAGCAGCGCGAACCCGGGGAGCGCGAGCCCGGAGGCGCCCCCGAGAACGAGCGCGCCGGCGGTGAGGGTGCCGGCGCCGGCGCTGACCCCGAGGAAGTCGGGTGAGGCGAGCGGGTTGCCGAGCACACGCTGAAACAGGGTGCCGGCGGCGCCGAGCGCCAGCCCGACGAGTGCGGCTGTGAGCGCGCGGGGCAGCCGCAGCTCGCGCACCACGAAGACAGTCGAGGGTGTGCCGGTTCCGGTGATCCCGCCCACCGCCTCGCCAGGAGAGAGCACCTGACTGCCCGCCATCAGTGCGGCGATGAACAGTGCGGCGGTCACGACCGAGAGCGAGACGCAGACGACGACGATGCGGCGTCGCGCACGCGCGTGGGCCGCCCGCAGCTCGTCGCGCACGGTGCGTTCGGGCGACGCCGTCGCTCGGGTCATCACGCCGGTCACAGCTGCACCGACTTGCGGAAACGCACCAGCAGTACGAATACGGGCGCGCCGATAACCCCGATCACCACACCGACGGGCACCTCGCCGACCGGCAGCAGCAGACGCCCGACGACGTCGGCCCCGAGCACGAGCACCGGCCCGAGCAGCGCCGAATACGGCAGAATCCAGCGGTAGTCGGGCCCGGTGAAGAGCCGCACGAGATGCGGGATCATTAGGCCCACGAACACGATCGGGCCGCAGGCCGCGGTCGCGCCGCCGCACAAGAGCGCCACGAGTGCGAAGAGCAGGGCGCGCGTCAGCCCGGTGCGCACCCCGAGCGCGCTCGCCAGGTCATCGCCGAGGGCGAGCAGGTTGAGCGGGCGGCCGACGAACAGGGCGATTGCGATGCCGATCGCGAGATACGGCAGCAGCTGCAGCAGAATCGGCGCGTACCGGCCGGCCAGCGATCCGACCTGCCACATGCGCAGTGCATTCAGTGCGTCGGGGTCGGCAAGCAGAATCGCCGAGGTGATCGATCCGCAGACCGCGGTGAGCGCGGCACCGGCAAGTGCCAGCTTCACCGGAGTTGCGCCCTCTGAACCGAACGCGGCGACGGAGTAGACGAGGACGGTGGCGATACCGGCTCCGATGAACGCGAACCAGACCGAGCGACCCGCGGGCATCGCACCCCACACCAGCGCGGCGAGCACCACCGCTGCGGCGGCACCCGCGTTGATGCCCAGCACGCCCGAGTCGGCCAGCGGGTTTCGGGCCACGCCCTGCAGAATGGTGCCGCCGAGCGCGAGCGCGGCACCGACGAGGATCGCCAGTAGCGTGCGCGGCAGGCGCATCTCGCGGATCACCGTCGCATCGGCTCCCGTCGCGGCTCCCGTCATCGCCTGCCACACGTCGATCGGTGCAACGTCACGCGAACCAAGTGCGATGCTCGCCCCCGCGAGCAGCACCAGCAAAGCGGCTGCGGGAAGCAGGCCGGCCGCGAGCCCCGCGCGGCGGGAGAGGGACGCGCTGCGTCGCGGCAGCGCGAGCGTCACAGGGCGCCGACCTCGGCATCCGTCTCTCGCACCACGTCGGCGAGGCGGTTGAGCTGCGCCGTGTAGTCGCTGTAGGTGTGCATCCAGTAGGCGGGCCACAGGGTGGTCTGGCCGGCTGCGTAGGCCGAAATGCTCTTCGAGATCGGTGCGTCGGCGAGGATCTGCTCGCCCGACTTCGCGTTGCGGTCGTCGATGAGCAGGAGGTCGGGCTGGTACGTGTCGGCCGACTCCATGCTCAGCGTCTCCCAGTAGGGGAAGTCGGCATCGGGCGTTTCAGGGTCGATGACGTTGAGGCCCCAGCTGGTGAAATCTTGCAGTTCGGGCGCGTACTCGGTGACGGCGACCGCGTAGTTGTCGTCCCACGGGCTGATCGCGAGTGCGGAGACTCCCGGGTTCTCTTCGTTGGCGGCCTCGAAGTTCTTGCGGGCGTCATCGAACTCGGCCCGGGCGTCGTCGATCGCCTGCGAGTCGGCGCCGAGCGTGACGGCGAGCCCGGCGTATCCCTCGATGAGGTCGACGACGGAGTCGCCCTGGCTCGGGCCGACGACCGGCGCGAGGTCGGCGAGCTTCTTGCTCTCCTCTTCGACGCCGCCCTCGAAGCCCGAGTAGGCGTTTTCGGCGGGCCACCAGTCGCCCACGATGAGGTCGGGCTCAAGCTCGGCCGCCTTCGCGACGTCGATCTTGCCCCACTCCTCGCCGATAACGGGAATGCCGTCGAAGTCGGCGCCCTGTAGGCCCACATCCTCGGTGATGGGGCCGTCGGCGTAGACCGCGATCGGCGTGATGCCGAACTCCATCAGTGCCTTCGCCGCGTAGGCGTGCGCAATGATGCGCGACGGCACGTGGTCGGCGGTGTACGTCTGGCCGTCCCCCGAATCGTAGCTCCAGGCAGCGTCGGCGTCGGAGCTCTGCGCGGTGGCAGTGCCGGAGCAGCCGGCGAGGGCGACCGCGGCGATCGCGGCGGCGGCGAGAGCGGTGAGCAGGCGGGGGCGTCGGTGCACGATGGGCCTTTCCAGAGAAGATCGCGGGGCAAAGCGAGCATCAGCATACCTTCATCTGATCTTTGATGCTTGCGTGTGAAGATCGGTTGTGCCGACCGTTCCTGGCTTCCCGGCGCGTGCGCTCCCGTGCCTGCCGCCCCATGAAGTAGACATGGAGCACGCGATCGACCGACCAGTGCTCGCCGGCACGCGAAGGGACAGCATGCGCCCCACCTCAGACCTCCCGATGACCGACCAGGTTCGGCACGGGCAGTTGCGCGCGTCCAATCCGTGGGCGAACGGTGCGCGCTTCGCCGTCGCGACGATCCTCACCGTTGCACTCAGCACAGTCGCGGTCGGCGCATTCGCCGTGTGGAGTCTCGTCGGGGGCATCAATACCGTCGAACTGCCCGGAGGCGACCCGGTCGAGATCGCGTCGGGCACCATCGACGGGCCGCTCACCGTGCTCGTCGTCGGTACCGACTCGCGCGCGGGTCAGAGCATCGACGACGGCGAGGAGGGCAACCTCAATGACGTCAACCTGCTGCTGCACATCGCCGCCGACCACCAGAGTGCGACGGTCGTGAGTTTTCCGCGAGACCTGATGCTGCCGATTCCGAGCTGCCCCGGCCCCAATGGCGAACCCGACTACTACTCCGCGATGAGCGAGCAGCAACTCAATTCGACCTTGAACAGCGGCGGGCTTCCCTGCGTCGCAGCGACCCTGTCGGAGCTCACTGGTCTCGATATTCCGTACGCCGGTGAGATCTCGTTCGACGGGGTGATCGCAATGTCGAACGCCGTCGGCGGCGTCGAGGTCTGTCTCGCCCAACCCATCGTCGACCCGAAGACCGATCTCGACCTGCCCGCAGGCCAGGTCACGCTGGAGGGCACCGAAGCGCTGCAGTTCTTGCGCACCCGCTACGGCGTGGGCGACGGCGGCGACACGAGCCGCATCAGCAATCAGCAGGTCTTCATGTCAGCGCTGATGCGCAAACTCAAGAGCGCCGAAACGCTGTCAGACCCGGTGAAGGTCTACGGGCTCGCGAAAGCCGCGATCAGCAACATGGTGCTCTCGTCGAATATGCAGTCGATGCCCTTCTTGCAGGCGGCGGCCGGCACGATGCAAGACATCGCGCTCGAGAACATCACCTTCGTGCAGTACCCCACAGCCCGGCACCCCTACGCCGAAGGGCGTCTGGTCGCCCTCGAACCGCAGGCGTCTGCGTTAAACGAAGCGCTTATCAGCGGTACGCCGATCACGGTGGGCGGCACCGGTGAGGGCGTCGTCACGGAGGACCAGGTGGGATCAGCCGACGCCGGGGGAGTCGCCGACGCGAGCGGCGTCGATACCAGTGATGCCGGGGCTGGTGCCGCCTCGGACTCCGCCGCGAATGCGAGCGGCGGTGCGACTGCCGCCGACGCGACGTCGGCGGCTGATTCCTCAACCGGCGCCGATGCCGCGGCGGCTGGCGCATCAGTGACGGCCGAAGCATCAGCGACCGCGAGCGGCGACGGCATCACCGGCCAGAACGCCGCGACCGTCACCTGCTCGCAGGGGCGCACGGTGCTCTAACCGATCGGGTTGATTATTGCGTGTTCTGTCATAGGTTAAAGCGAACGTGTATTGGGCTAATGATTGGCATGGGCGATGAAAATGCTGGCTTTTGTGTGAGAGTTCAAGTGGGTGCCGCGAACTCACCTGACACTGGTAATCACCTTACGATCGCGTCGGCTAAGTTTCTATTTTCCGAGCGTCAGAGTGTTCAGTGCTCGAAGGTTCTGGGAACAATCCCATGTGCAGAGAAGTTTGAAGTGCGTCCGCCCGCGAGCTAACGCCCAGCTTTTTGTACAAGCTGCGAATCTGGGTTTTGACGGTGTTCGGCGATACCATCAGCTCGCGGCTGATCTCCTCGAGTCGAGAGCTGACGCGCAGCTGCTCTAAAACGATCTGTTCCCGCTGTGTAAGGGTGGGCACGCGTCGAAACGACGAGAAAACTGCTGGCACATCCAATAACCAGGGTGCACGTTGTGCGGATATCTCCTGAATTAGTTGCTCGATTTCCACAAGGGGGAACAGCAGGTAGGGCATCTTGACACCATGGGTCTCACTCAATCCGACTGCCAGGTTCAAGACCGCAAGAGCAGACTCCTTTTCTCCCATTCGAAAGATTACGAGAGTCTTAGTGAGAAGGAGTTCAAGACGCGTTCGTTCAGAGGTCTCAGTCCGCCAAAGCCATCGTTCGCACACCTCAAGTGCTTTTCGCTCTTCCCCTGAGAACAGCAGAATACGAGACATCGGACCAGCGTCGCGAGCGTTTCTCGGCGTTAACGATTCCGACAGGCGGGCGGCGCCGTGAGGTCGACCAAGGGAAATTAGCACATCTGCAATGAGTCCATTCAGCCATGCATGAGCTTCTGGGGGAGCTGGGAGAACAGGAGTCTCCATCTTCAAGAAATCCGAGACGCTATGCACCATGCTGTAACCACGGAGCTGAAATTTCTCGATCCATCCATCGAGTAGTACCCGTAACCAAACGACCTCAAGTGAACGGTACTCATGGAGTGTTCGCTCCGCGGCAACTATTGCGCCAGACACATCGAATCGTTCGAGTGCGGCGATGCCTGAAGCAATATCGAGCTCAGCGATCAGATGGTAGGCAGGTTTCGGAAGCATGCCCTCAACACGACGACGCGTGTCGGCTACCGCATTTTTGCTGAGCTCAACTTGACCTGAGGCGAGCTGAATAAGGGCGAGGATGGATTGGCTCGCGACGCCTGCATATCCTGAAGTTCCAGCGCTGTGATCTATGGAAATGAGCGCCGCGCGGCGCGCGTCTTCGGTGCGACCTACATCTCGAAGTGCGAGCGCGTGCTGCATCCATGCCCATGCTGAGTAGCCCTGGATGAAGATGGTTTCGGGGGCGTCTACGTCGTGGTCGCGCAGGGCGTCACGGGCGATCGTCGCTGCCGCATCGAAGAGCCCTAGTTCGCGTAATAGCCCGACCCGTACAGCGGAGTAGAGCTTGTATTCTGGTTTGCCACGATGACGGCGGCGTTCAAGTTCGAGCTCGTGCAGTAACTCTTGAAGATAACCCGCACGACCCCCAGAACCCTTCCGAAAAATGATCAAGTAGCTGATGAGTGGAGACGATCGACCTTCAAGAAGTCGATCAACCTTGGAGTCCTCGGCGCCGGCAAGATAGTCCCATTCTTCGATAATGAACGCCGTGATTGCCGCTCCGTTCCCGACTTCGAACAATGCTCGCAGTGTCCCCACGATGTCTCCACGCTCGCGAAGAATCGGGATGAGCCGGGAGTTCATTCTCCGCCACAATTCGGGCTTCTGACTTGGCAGGAGCCGTAAGATGGCGTCTCGAATCAGGTCGAGGACCTCAAACGTGTTTCGACCCTCTTCTCTCCACACAATTGTTCCGCTCCGCTCGATTCGCCGGAGGTTTGAGTTGGCGGTAGGGCGGGGCACGTTCATTACCTGCCGAAGAGAGCTAACATCGGAGGGCGAAACGACGCTTGCGTGTTCAAGGGCCAGAGCGAGTTCTTCATCACAACGAATCTCATCGAGGGTGGTCTCGATAAAGGCTTTCAAGACCTTATCTTTTGTTAGAGAATCGTCCGAAGTTCGGCTGCCAGCCAGTATTCGAACAGCGGCAGGCCACCCGTTGGTATAACCAATAATGGATGCAGCTTTTTCGCGGCTTCCTGGCCATCCACGCAATTTGCATAGATCCTGACATTCGTCGATCGTAAATTTTAGATCTTCAAACCTAATCACTGACATTCCAACCTGAATGATTCGTGAGCGGTGTTCAAGTTCAGTTGCCGAGCGCGTTAATAGCAAAATCCTTAGTCGTGGGCTGTGGCTCAGCAGCCATTCGATTTGATCGTTGGCACTCTGGTCGAGCATCAACTCGAAATTATCAATGACGAGCATGAAGTCTGAGGCAAGGTCGAGTGCGTCGTTGAGTTGGGTGAGAATATCAACGTCATGTTGAATCTGAACCTGCAAGGAAGCAAGTGCGCGCGACCAAATTAACTCCATGTGCAACGAAAGATTTTCGAGGGAAATCCATACCCCAGTCGCGTCGGCTTCGCGGTACTCCCGCCAAACCTCAGTGAGCCAAGTTGATACCAGGGTGGTCTTGCCTGACCCGCGAGGACCGATCACGGTTACGAGGGCTGCATCTTCACCCCTAGAGAGTAGGCTCTCAAGTCTCTCGCGGCGCAACGAGCGAGAGACTCGGGGTACGCCAGTGAATCCAATTCTGCTCAGCATGACACTCCCAATTAGCGCGCAACCGACTTACGACAGATTCTCCTTCGACCGGCCTGTCTATGCGAGGGAAATGTGTGGAGAATATTGTATCTTCACCTCGGATTTCACCCTCGCGCTCGAATCTAAGTTGCCTCGTTTACGAATACAGTTGTCATCTACGGGTGCCTTGCTCGGTTGAGACTATGGCTTTCGGTTCGATTTCACCGCCTCAGCCGCCGATCTGTATCAGGCGCTGCGGCACGCAGGAGAGTCCGCGTGACTCTTCAGGGTGCCGTTTCGGGCTCCGGAGGACTAACCAAAGTGTTGGTGATCACTGCATCAGCAAGTACTGGCAGCCGATAATTCACCCGGGTTCAATGACGCGATGAGTCTGCGAGGCCTTTAACCTTTCGAGCGCTGTGAAATAGGAGACTTCTGAAGGCTGAATCTGCGCGAGCAGTTTTCGAAATGGCATCTACTATTTCGGCAAGTTGATCGCCGCCAGGAACGAGTAGTAGGTTGACTCCCGCCCCAATCGCATCTATCGCTGTGGCTGGAATACTTCTGCCACGGCTGGTAGCGGGGGAGTCCAGAATGTCGCTCATAATGACACCGCGAAAGTGAAGTTTGTTTCGTAAAACTGCGACGGTACGCGCAGATGTTGAAGCCGGTTGGAAACCGTCAACATCGGCGACAACCGCTGGCCCAAGCATTATTATCCGAGCTCCGCTTTCGATTGCGGCTTTGAACGGGATAAGAAGTTCTAAGTCCCAATCGCCCGAACGCACTGAGGTGTCTTCGAGTGCTGGATCAGTTGTGAGCTCCGGAAATCCAGGGAAGTGTTTCGCTGCCGTAAGGACCCCATTTTTCTGGGTGAGGCGAATGTAGGCCGCTCCTAAAGTGGTGATGTCCTCGATTTCTCGATTGAGACTCCGCGATTCTAGCCATGGGTTTTCTCCCCGAAGCTTGTCAAGTACTGGTGAAAGAAACAAGTCGATCCCGAGTGAAGAGGCAGTGGAAGCCACGTGACAGACACTCTCCTCAAAAGCTTCTAGGTTGCTTGGATCCTCGTAGTTCGGCACGAGGTCGTGTAGCCGTCGAATACCCCAAGGCTCTTGATCCACAGCGAGCACCAGTGAATCTCGGCTCAATTTTCGGAGTTCACTCGTAAACGCGCTGAAGGTAGACACGCTCTCGCGTGTTCTACGGGCGTGTGTCATTTCTCGGTTGAGATACTCAAGCCGCGATTCTGCGAGCAGCAAAAACCGAGTGCCTTGCTCAATTGCAGTGCCGAGCCATCGAGGCGCCTTGAGGTCTTCAAATGCGGGAAAAAGTACGGCGTACGCGTCCTCTTCCGGAATCCCTATACTCTGCATTTCAGTGCACTTCCTTTCGCGGATGCGCGTGCCCACGGGCTAGATTCGATTTGGAGACCTACTGTTCTCGAGATCGCTGTGCGCTAAACGTAGGCGCTGGCACGGTCGGGCCGATGCTCGATGGAAATGTGGCGCGATGTTCACCGTGTGCTATTGGCCGCAGCCTCAATTGACGCGTTTCTAATTCAGTCGTCACCACTCGCTATGAGATCACTCAACGCGGTCTCCGCTGCGTACCAACCGGCCATTCCATGAACTCCGGGACCTGGGGTCGTAGAAGCTGAGCAGAGATAAACCCCAGGCAGTGGAGTGCGCCACGGAGACTTCGTGAATGCAGGCCTCGCCAGTATTTGTCGAAGATTTATGGTCCCAGCACTGAGGTCGCCACCGATCAGATTTGCATTCATTCTTGTTAGGGAGGATGCAAGAGAAACTTGATTTGAACGAATGACATCTCGGAAACCGGGGGCGTGGCGTTCGATCGATTGATAGATAGCCAAAGTCGGGTCGAACCTGCTCCATTGTGGAACATGCATGTAGGCCCATAAGACGTGTTTCCCCCTTGGCGCCCGAGTCGCATCGAACGTGGATGGCTGACTTAGTAGAACATATGGCTCAAATGGGATTTTTCCTCTTGCGACTGCATGTTCTGAGCGCATGAGCGACCGTTGGTCTCCGGCAAGATGAACGGTTGATGCTTCGCCTAGTCGAGAATCAAGCCATGGGACAGACTCATGAAGCGTCATGTCGAGCTTGGCGATTCCCGGGCCATAAGTGAAGCGCTTTAGCCGATTTCGATCTGACCTCGGCAAACGGCTTCCGGCGATCTTGAGGAAACCGTGAGGCGTCACGTCGAGAAGCGTGATGTGACTCTTGGGGAGTTCATCCAGGCTGGTGACCCGCCGGTTGAGTTCGAATGTGGCGCCGAGATCGGCGAGACGATGTACCAAGAAATCAGTGATCGACTGTGAACCGCCCACGGGAATCGGCCATCCACCTGAATGCGCGTGAGCTGCGAGGCCGATACCTACCAGAGAAGCTGGAAATGAGGATGCGCCAATCGCGTGCGCTTCGACGCCGGCGAGAAGCGCACCAGCTCCGGCCTGCGAGAGGCCCGCCCCTAGCTCTCGGCCGAGAGCACGTCGAGCGGCTCCCGCTCCGAAATGTAGGTGGATCGGGCTCAACGACTGTGTCTGGAGGGGCGACAGCATCATGTCGGTGAGTGTGCCAATATTCGCCACGAGTGGAGAAAACAATCGCGCCCATGCCCTTCGATCGGTCGGAGGCAGTTCCGCGAGCGTTCTAGCGAGGCTCCGATAGGCATACTCAACTCGACCATTTGGCATGGCGTGCGCATACGAGATCTCTGGGTAAATGAATTCCACATTTTGCTCGATATTTAGTTTTCTGAAGAATGGTGACGCCACGGCCATCGGGTGCACCGCTGCCCCAACATCGTGTATGAAGCCTCCCTCAACCATCTCTTCAGTGCGCGCGTTTCCACCTAGCTTCTGATTTGCCTCGATGATGTGGACTGAAAGCCCGTTCATTGCTGCGGTGAGAGCTGCAGCAAGCCCGTTTGGCCCGCTGCCCACAACTACGACATCTGTTGATACACTCACGTGTTTTCCAAATGATCCTTGGCGGCGGGCTGCAGCTGCAACGGGCTGGCCCCTGGTTCAGGCAAGGGTGTTTCCTTGACAGTGGAAAGGGAGTCCTTGGAACGAGCTGCTGTCGAATGCTCATGCCCAGCTGTGGACTTTCGTCTTCGTGCATCGCGCCAGCGAGTTCTGAGTCCGTCCCGTATTGCGAGCCAAGTGACATCGCGAATAAAGATCGCGTCGAGTGCGACCATCGCCAGTGAGAACCAAGGAAGGCCCATGAGTACGGCGATTCCGAGGTGAAATCCGAGCATGGTGACCAGCGCAAATATTCGCGTGCCGCGTCTGAGTAGGAGCAGGGGGAACGAGACCTGCACCAATAGGGTGAGCGCCGTGGCGAAGGCTACGCCGGGGCCCCAAGCAGTAACGAAGTCACTCAGACCCGGCCAAGGGCCGAACTGGCGTACATGAATCGGGTCATAAATGGCGTGGCCAGAAGACCACGGGTTTCCTCCGGCCTTATAAAGGCCACCGGCGACGTAGATGAAAGAAACCTGGCATGCAATGAGCACAATAGCGAAGTTATGCACCGCGTTTGTGAGCCAAGCGGGCCAAATCGGTTGAGCCAACATGAAACGTCGCTGGGGGGAACCCCCCATCTGGCGCTCACGAGCGAGGAGCGCATCGAGCGACCAGCGCTTCGCTGGGTCTGCGAAGAACATGATTGTCAGCGCAATTCGCACGAGGTTATCGCTTTGGTCTCCGACTAGATCGTTACTTTCCACGATCGCGACGAATAAAAGCGTAAGTGGAATCATCACAAGACGCGTGCGAAAACCGAGGATAAAGCACAGGGTGAGCAGAATGAGTGCGATGTACGTAATCGTAAATGCAGCGCCACCGCTTTGAATCAAAGCGACGATAATGCTTACCGGAAACGTTCTCGCTAGGTCATTCACAGGATAGATCTGTTCGCCGCTCCAAGCCGCGCCGGGGCCGAAAGTGTACAGTCGAGTACTAAAGTTAGTAAGGAGAGTGCCAAGTATGGCGCACCCGAGCAACATTCTGGCGACCGAGAGTCCATAGGTCGCATGCTTTTCCGCAATTAGCCAGCGTTCAGCGTTACCCAGCAGCGAACTCACTAGGAGGACACCTCCGCGTACTCCATCGCGGATCAAATTGCTGAGGAAACACATGACTTCTCTTGCAAGCCCAACTGCGGAGTTCTCGGAAAGTTTCGTCACTTGTCTGCAGCTTTCGAAATCAGGTTGTGATAGGCGGGGAGAAAAGTATCTGCGAAGTCTTTATCTGATTGCCCAGGAAGCTCGATGATGCCGCGCCAACCACTAGAAAGCACGGTTGGTGCCGGCCTGACTGCTTTGGGATCATTTCGTTCAGTGAAGGGAATGATGTTCTGTCGGGACACCTGAAATTGCACTCGCTCGACATCGTCGCCCCACACCGCTCTTGCGACTTGAAACGCGTAGGCATCGGTGTAACGCTCGGCGACAATAAACTCTGTGACAGGGGCCACCTCTTCCCCAACTTCATTCATTGCGATTTGCATGCGCCCGAGCCAAGAGTCACCCTCGTAAAAGTTGAGCTGTGCGATTCGTCGTTGCTCGTCGTTCAGGCCATCCCAGGCGCTCTTGTATTTCGACGCTTGGGACAATGCGAGGTGGGAGCCCCTTGGGGGGAAAAAGTGGTGATCTGACATTGTGAGTTCTGCATCGGTGGCTGAGACCCAATCGGTGGCAATTTCGGAGCCAGATTCGTCCTTGACGACTGCGCGGACCTTGAGGTCGTAATCGCCATTGATTGGTGCGGGCGCAAATACGCTCCAGCTTTGCCCGTACCAAGGCATCATGTAGGAATTGAGAGCATTCCCCGGGACGAGGTCACGTAGGGGCGTCGGTGGGGCAATCCACAAAAAACTGGCGATGATGTGCCAGAGGGCAATACCCGCAATCGCGACAATTGACGCCCGTGCGAAACTTTTGCCACGTTTGGGTAATTCAGCGATATCGGTAGCCATTGTCACTCTCCGGTGCTTGTGGGGTGCGGAAACCTTGCGCGTTTCGGCACTTGTTAAGTCGGACTGCAAGTTACGTCATGGCTTCTGCGCTGAGCTTCTTTGCCAGCGTCGAATGCCATACATTTCACCATGCAGTTCATCCGCGAAGCGCTGGGCAGGGGGTTTAGAAAACCCCTGACAAGGGCCTTCGCGAAAAATGTAAATTGAAGTTTCAGATGCGCAATGCAGGAATGGCAATCCCGTTGTCGCCGCGAGGGCGAGTTGGAATCTCTCACCAGACTGTGTCGTTGCCAGAAGCTGAACATCAGGGACAGCGCGCAGTAGATATCGCCGGGAGTTTCGTTCTCTGACGATCGAGATCGCAAGTCAACTTCGTAGTGGAGTCTCAAAGTCGAGTATCGACAGTGTGGTTCTCGTAAACGGAATGGGACAGTACACGACATCCATTTCGCGATTAGCGAGGCGGCTGTCGAGTCGGTCGATCACTCACTTGGCGCACCGCACGCTGAATGCGCTTGTGGCAGCGGAACCGCTGTGAGAAATAGCTAGAGGCTCAACAGCGTCAAGGACGTTGTCGGCCCGGCTATCGATCGGAATTGCGTGAAGCGGGGACTGTACGGCGAATCAAAGAATTGGGGTGCATCCAGAGGGGTCATCGGTGCCTTACAGCTTTAGCCAGAACCCAATTGGGACCGATATAGCGATTGTCGGCGCTATCGATCATCGACAGGAGGCGGGGCGGGTGAGAGGCAAGGTGAATGTCCCGGGGAAGTCTTCGGGTCCAGTGCCCTCGATCTTTGAAGTTGCACATTGTGGAGCTTGGTGCAAAGAACAAATCTGATGCCAATCGGGTTTTTGCGCCGATCCCAAACTCTCAAATTACTCAAAGGAACAAGATGTCCTGGTATCAAAAACGCTATCCCGGCCGAATTGCATGTGTCGCCGTGGCGACAATTGGACTGGCTTTTTCCCTCGCTGGTACTTCAGTCGCAGCCAATGCGGCCCCTGGCCAAGTGTTCTATTCGGCGCCCGAGTCGCCGAGTAGCACCCAAACCGACCCGTATCTTCCGTCCCGCATTGAAGCCCAGGTGGAGTCACCCGGAGCATTTGGCGCGGTGTTTAGTCCCGACGGCGACTTCATGTATGTCGCAGACTCTTTTGTGAACACCGTTTCAGTGTTCAGAACCTCAGATCTCGCAAAGGTCGCATCTCTACAACCGTCGCCAGGCAGCAGTCCATTGGCCCAGACCTAC
Source organism: Leucobacter musarum subsp. musarum (assembly GCF_001273845.1). Taxonomy (GTDB): domain Bacteria; phylum Actinomycetota; class Actinomycetes; order Actinomycetales; family Microbacteriaceae; genus Leucobacter; species Leucobacter musarum. The sequence continues at coordinate 991 of NZ_JHBW01000063.1, read as the reverse complement.
ACCGTAGCTGCGAGTGCAGATGGGAACTTTGTGTACTCGACTGGACCCATGGGAGTGATTTCTCGCTACTCAACGGACGCCTGGACTGAACTTGACGCTACGTCCAACACCGTGCTTGAAATCGGCCCTGACAAGTGGCACAAAGTCGACTCGGCGGACTTCTTTCAAATCCAACTGAGCCTTGATGGAAAGACCCTCTACGCAACCAACTTTGCCGACAATTCATTGGTGACTATCGATGTTGACCCGGAGGTTGAGGAGGAGTGGCATGACACTCGAGTCCCAAACACATCACCGGGCTTTTCGCACCTTCTCGCACTCAGCCCAGACGGCAAAAAGGCATATGCGGCTTGGAAGGGTGGTTCTGGAGTTGAAATTCACGATCTAGATACAGGATCAGTGACTGCCGCATATGGAGCTACGGAAGCTTCGAACAATGTAACGCTTGCCGGGGACATGGTCGTTTCACCGAATGGAGACGTCTTCTTGATCTCCAACTTTGGGCTCTTGACGAAAGTGCACAATGGTTCAGTGTCAGCGAAAGTTACGACGAAGGGAGCGCCTGCCTACCTACACAGATCGGTTTCAGTGACGCCCAACGGAAAGTACGTTGTCGTTGCGGGTGGTGCCTTCGTGGAAGTTTACGATACGGATAGCATGTTCGATGGTGCGGTGCCAGTCGCTACCTTCGAGAATGATGCTTCGGCGTTCTTCCTTGGTCTGGCCATTGATGGGGACGGCGAGAGGGCCTACGCTTCAGCACTTGACGGCTCTACAACTGTTCTGGACCTGCGTGACATCCCGGAGAGCGCGGAGGCGCCCTACCAATTGCCCGCTCAATGGATTGAGGGCAACGGTCCTGGGTACACAAGAGGCTATGCCCACGGTAGTTCGGTTTTCTTTACGAGCCAGGGAGGACTCCTAGGTGCCGGGGGAACGGTTAGGAAAGTCGCGCCATTCGTTCCGGAGCCTGATGCGAATGTGAATGCTT
>NZ_JHBW01000062.1 GCF_001273845.1 Leucobacter musarum subsp. musarum | reverse complement strand
ACCCTCGTACTGTTCGACCTTGATGTCGTTCGTCGTGAGGTTCAGGCCGAGCACCGTGTACGACCAGCTGCCGTCGGCAGCGGCGGTAACTTGCTCAGTGCCGTTAATCAGCAGCGTTGCACCCGGGACGGCGAAGCCAGAGATGTCCGCGGTTCGCGAGGACAGATCAACTGAATCCGCCTGTCCGAAGACGCCGGTCATGAGATCAAACGCAATTCCGGGTCGATCGGTTCCTGTTAGGGACACCGTACCAGCTTTATCCAACTGGACCGTTGACCCATTGAACCCGAACGCCTGCCCCTGCTCGTTAACGCGGAAGTTTTGGTTTGCTGCTCCTGAGCAGTCGGCAAAACGGAGGAAGGGATATCCCGATGATTCCGGCGTAAAGCACTTGCCCAAGCTGTTCGTAATAGTTCCGCTCTTTCCAGGAGCGGGCACAGTAAAGAGCTCCGCACTAGCAAGAGCATCGATCACGCTTTCGTGGCTTGTGTGTGATGGGCGTTCACCAGTGCCATTGTTGATCGAACGAAGCGGATCATACTTAAAGATGAGACGCCCCTTCACCGTGTCGCCGGAGATTGCACTCGAGACGACACCCTCATCTGCGTTCGCCATCGTCGCGCCAAACCCGACACCGGTGAACGCGACCGCTGCGGTCATACCCGCGACGGCCATACGGCGGAAATTCCGTCGCTTTTCCATTCGTATTCCTCTTTCAATTTGAACTAAATCATGTTTCTCGACGCTAATTCGCGTCGAGAAACTCTTAACGAACGCGTGTCGATCGCAGCTGCGCATCGCACTGGATTAGTATGACTAAATTCTAAAATACTGTCCAGTGCACATGAATTCTGAGATATTAAAATATCAATATAACCCTGAGCAAAACGCGCTGATCTGGGATTTTCACTTTCCTGGGAAAAGCCTGAGCATTCGGCGAATGCATCAGCGCAGGCGGCAAAGCTCACGTCGATTGGCAGCGCCCCGTCAGCTACACCCGCGGCTCCAAACACCGCCGCTGCACCCTCGGTAACAACCCCCGAATGGCCCTACGCCGGATCCAACGGCCTAGATCGCTGGGGCGAATTCGACGGCGCGTGCCAGAACGCCGAGGCCTTGCACCAGTCCCCCATCGCCACCGACATCACAATGTTCGCGACCAACGCACCAGCCACCGACGCGTCGCCCCTCAGCTTCACCGACCAGTCCGCCGACGTGTACCCCGACAACCACCGCCCCGTGCAACCGCTGCACGACCGCGAGGTCTTCGCGGTTCCCGCCGCGTAACCCTCGCGCCGCACGCGACTGCGCTGCGGGCGAAGCCGCACCTCATGAGGCCCTCCGTCGACTACCGTTGAGTCGAACGGAGGGCCTCATGTCATCTGCCCCGAACCCCACCGAGATCGCGCAGCTCGCGAACCTCTTCGAACGCGCACCGCTCACGGTGCTCACCGGCGCGGGCATCAGCACCGACTCGGGCATTCCCGATTACCGGGGCGCCGGCACTCCCCCGCGCACGCCGATGAGCATCGAGCAGTTCATCCGCGACGAGGCCTATCGCCGGCGGTTCTGGGCGGGTGCGCGCATCGGATCCCTGCGCGCCGCCGGCGTCGCCCCCAATGCTGGCCACCTCGCCCTCGCGCGACTCGAAGCCGCCGGGCGCATCAACGGCGTCATCACGCAAAACGTCGATAACCTGCATCGGCGCGCCGGATCGCGCACCGTCGTCGAGCTGCACGGCAATGGCAACGTGACCCGGTGCACCGCGCACGGCCACCGTTTCACCCGCGACCAGGTGCTCGCGTGGTTCGACGAGCAGAACCCCGGCTTCGCCGCGCGCAACGCCGATGCCGAAATCGCACCCGACGGCGACGCGCTCGTCACCGAGACCGACACCGTCATCGAACCGAGGTGCCCCGAGTGCGGCGCAACGCTGCGACCCGACGTCGTCTACTTCGGCGAGTTCGTGCCGAAGCCCGTGTTTGCCGCCGCCGCTGACCTCGTCGCCGGTGCGGGCGGGCTACTGCTCATCGGCAGCTCGCTCGCGGTCAACACCGGCATTCGCCTCGTGCATCGCGCGGAGCAGCGCGAGATCCCGTTTGCCGTCATCAACCGCGGACCGACCGCGGTTGACACGAGGCCTGGACTGACCGTACGCATCGACGGCAGTGCCACCGAGGTGCTCGAGGCGCTGGAGCGGGTGCTGAGCTAGGCGCACCTCGCCTCACGTTCGTGAGTGCGAGGCGAAACGGTGAGTGTGAGGGGTAACGCCGAGAGTGAGGCGAAATTCCCCTCACTCTCGGCGTTACCCCTCACTCTCGCGACAGGCGCGACATGCGCAGCAGGTCAGCGCGCACCCGAAGCCGCGCGCACTACTCCCCGCGCGAGATGCGCGTCATCTCATCGCGCGGCACGACCTTGATGCGCTCGCGACCGTGGGGCTCGCCGAGGCCGAGTTCGTGCGCGTCGAGTCGATGCCAGCCCTCGATCGTCGTGTAGGGCACGCCGCGCTCTTCGAGCAGCGCGGGAATCGCCTCGGGCTCGGGAGCCTCGGGCTGCCAGAGGGTGTCGCGATCCTCCAGGAGGCACTCGAGCGTCTCCATGGCGTCCGACTTCGTGTGACCGATGAGCCCGACGGGGCCGCGCTTGATCCACCCGGTCGCGTACACACCGGCGATCTGCTGCCCTTCGAGGTCGAGCACACGGCCCTGCGCGTTCGGAATCACGCCCTTCGCGTCGTCGAACGGAATCTCTTCGAGCGGTGAACCGAGGTATCCGACGGCGCGGTAGATTGACTGGATCGGCACGATCTCGAACTCGCCGGTGTCGACGATGCCGCCTTGCCCGTCGGGCGCGGTGCGCTCGATCTTGAGCCCGGCTACGCGACCGTCTTCGACGACGACCTCGACCGGCTTCGACCAGAAGTGCAGATGCAGGCGGCGCGATGCGGGGGCGACCTCGCCGGCTTCGCGCGCGCGCTGCTCGTCGCGCCACTTGTCCATGATGCGGGTCATCACGATGACCTGCTTGTTCTTCACGAGCACCTCGTCGGCGAACGCGTCATCGAACGCGAAGTCGCGCTCGTCGATCACCATGTCGACGTCGCGCACCTCACCGAGCTCGCGCAGCTCAAGCGGCGTGAACTTCACGTACTTCGGGCCGCGGCGGCCGAAGAGGTGCAGCTCCTCGATGGGGTTCTCTTCGAGCCCGGCATGCACGTTCGACGGAATCTCGGTGGGCAGCAGGTCTTCGGCGTGCTTGATGAGCATGCGCGAGATGTCGAGCGCGACGTTTCCGTTGCCGACCACGCCCACTGACTGGGCCTCGAGCGGCCATGTGCGAGGCACGTCGGGGTGACCGTCGAACCAGCTCACGAAGTCGGCGGCGCCGTATGAGCCTTCGGCGTCGATCCCGGGAATCGCGAGCGCGGCATCGCGGATCGCCCCCGTCGAGAAGATGACCGCGTGGTAGTGGCGCTTCAGGTCGGCGAGCGTGATGTCTTGCCCGTAGCGCACGTTGCCGAAGTAGCGAATGGAATCGTCGCCGGTCTCGCCCGAACCGGCGCGGTCGAGCACGTCGCGGAGCGCGTTGATGATGCCCTTGATGCGCGGGTGGTCGGGCGAGACGCCGTAGCGCACCAGCCCGTAGGGCGCGGGAAGCTGTTCGAAGAGGTCGATCTCGACCGCGAAGTCGCGTTCGGCTTTCAGCAGCAGATCCGCTGCATAAATACCGGCCGGGCCGGCCCCCACGATCGCCAGTCGCATCTTGCTCATCGCTCGGTTCTTCCTTCCGTTCCCCTGACGGTATTCTCCGCGGGGATTCGAGAATCGGGTGGTTCGGTGTGCGTGCGGCACGATCAGCGGCGGCGCCGGCGCAGCCGCCGGGCGTCAGCCGTCGCGGTTCACGATCGAGTCGGCCATGCGCTCGAGTGCGCGCTTCACCGAAGACTTCGGCAGCACGTCGAGTGCGCGCACGGCGTCTTCAGCCCAGCGGTGCGCGGTCGCCTCGGTCTCGCGCGTCACCTCGTGCGTCTGCAGCGCGACGACCTCCGGGTCGAGCAGCGCGGGGTCGGCGCCCTCGCGAATCTGTGCGACGCCCGCGTCGATGCGCGCGAGCAATGCGGCATCGTCGGCGTTGCCGGCGGCCGCGCGCTCCTGCAGCAGCAGCAGCGGCAGCGTCACGACACCGGCCCGCAAGTCAGTGCCGGCCCGCTTGCCGGTGCGCTCCTGCTTCGGCGAGAGATCGATCACGTCGTCGATGAGCTGGAAGGCGACGCCGATGCGCTCACCGTACTCGGTCACCGGATCGGCGTACTCAGCCGGAGCCTCGCCGAACATCACGCCCATGCGCGCCGCGGTCGAGATAAGCGCGCCGGTCTTGTCGGCGAGCACCTGAATGTAGTGCGCCTTCGGGTCGTCGCCCGGCTGCGGGCCGACCGTCTCGTGCAGCTGCCCGAGGCAGAGCCGCTCGAACGTCTTCGCCTGCAGCAGAATCGCGGCTTCGCCCATGCCCGACACCAGCGACGACGCGCGGGCGAAAAGCAGATCACCGGCGAGAATCGCCACCGAGTTCGACCACACGGTCTGCGCGGCGGGCACCCCGCGGCGCAGACGCGCATCGTCCATGACATCGTCGTGGTACAGCGAGGCGAGGTGGGTCACCTCGACCGCTTCGGCCGCGCGACGCACGAGCTCGTTCGGGCCAGAGCCGAGCTCGCTCGTGAGCAGGGTGAGCACGGGGCGGATCCGCTTGCCCCCGGCACCCATCAAGTACCGGGCGGGAGCATCGGCGACCGGCGACGCGAACCGCAGGTGCTCGAGCAGCTCAGACTCGATGATCTCGAGCTGCTCTTGAATCTGCTTCGCGTGACGACGATCGGCTGCCCCGTGGAACAGGCGCATCGGCAGCGCCTGGGTAGCCGTGTCTTCGGCGATGGGACGACTCACTTCGTGTCTCCGGTGTCTGGGGTTTCAGGCTTCGTCGCGGCGGGCTTGGTCGCGGCGGGTTTCGAGGCTGCGGGCTTCGCGGCGGCAGGTTTCGAGGCCGCTGATTTCTCGGCGGCAGGCTTCGCCGTCGCCGGCTTCTTCGCAGCGGCAGGCTTCGCCGCAACGGGCTTCTTGGCTGCCGGCTTGCGCGTGGCCGCCGGCTTCTTCGCAGCCGCAGGCTTCTTCGGCGCCGCAGCGGGCTTCGGTGCCTCGCGGGGTACGAAGCCGCGGTGCAGGGCGACGATGCCGAAGGTGAGGTTGCGATAGGCGACCCGCTCGAGGCCGGCCTCGCGCATCCACGCGGCGAGCTCCGCCTGGTCTGGCCATGCCTCGATCGACTCGTTGAGGTACGAGTAGGCGGCTGCGGCGTCGCGGTTGATCGCACCGGCGACGCGCGGCAGCACGTGACGGCCGTAAAACGCGTAGGGGCCGCGCACCAGGGCAGACGGCGGGGTCGAGAACTCGGCGATGACCACGCGACCGCCCGGCTTCACGACGCGACGCATCTCGGCGAGCGCGGCCTTCGGGTCGTTGACGTTGCGCAAGCCGTACGAGATCGTGGCGGCGTCGAAGCTGTCGTCGTCGAACGGCAGTTGGGTCGCGTCGGCCCACTGGAACTCGATCAGCTCGTTGCCCGCGTGACGCTTGCGCCCCTCGGCGAGCATGCCCTCGGAGAAGTCGGCGGCCACGACGTGCGCTCCGTGCGCGGCGATCGCCGCCGATGAGGTGCCCGTGCCTGCTGCGAGATCGAGCACGCGCATGCCCTTGCGCGGCGCGATGGCCCTGGTGGTGGCAATGCGCCACAGCCGGTCGTTGCCCACCGTGAGCACATCGTTGATGAGGTCGTAGCGCGGAGAAACCTCATCGAACATGGCAGAGACATCAGCGGCGTGCTTGGTCGCAGTATCGGGGCGGGTCACCCCACCATGCTATCCCGTTCACCTATTCATCACCTGGGGTTGCACGACGGCGAGCGCGGCGGCTGCGGGCCTGAGCGAAGCCCGCAGTCGACAGGAGTAGATTATGGGGGTGACGAGCTCCACTCCGGCCACTCCCGCGGCACCCCGACTGCGCGCGGTGACCCGGCAGCTCGAGCGCATTCCCGAGCTCATCGACATCGCCGACGCGCACAATCCGCTCATCTGGACGCGCGATGATCGCGGCTGCGTCGGCATCGGCGAGGTGCTGAGGCTCACGTTCACCGGCCCGCAGCGGTTCGCCGATGCCGCCGAAGCGTGGCGCCGGATCGCCGCAGCGGCGATCATCGACGACCCCGTCCGCATGCCCGGCTCCGGGCTCGTCGCACTCGGTTCATTCGCATTCGCCGGTACGAGCCGGGCCGAGAGCGTGCTCATCGTGCCGCGGCTGCTCGTGGCGCGGCATCGCGGGCAGGCCTGGATCACCGAGGTGATCGACCTCGACGCCGATCCGGCGCCCCACGCCACCGATTCGCCTGCAGTGCCGTCGCTCCCCGACGCCGCCCCGCTCGGAGCCTGGCCGGGCGTCGCCTTCGCCGATGGTGACCTGGCCCAGGGCGGCGACTCGCGGGCGGAGTATCTCGCCGGCGTGCGCGAAGCAGGTCGGCGCATCGAGGCGGGCGTCTTCGAGAAGATCGTGCTCGCCCGTCAGCTCGAAGGCGCACTCGACTCGCGCGCCGATCTGCGCGTTCCGCTCGAGCGGCTGGCCGACCGCTACCTCGACTGCTGGACCTTCGCCGTCGATGGGTTCATCGGCGCGAGCCCCGAAACGCTGATTCGGTCGACGAACGGCGCGGTCTCGGCGCGGGTTCTCGCAGGAACGCGCGGGCGACACCCCGAGAACGCGGGGCGCGACGCTCGGGCCCGCGACGAGCTGCTCACGAGCGCGAAAGAGCAGCACGAGCACGCCTTCGCCGTGCAGAGCGTGGTCACCGCGCTCTCGCCGCACGTGCGCGAACTGCGCACGAGTGAAGAGCCGTTTCCGCTGCAACTGCCCAACGTGTGGCATCTGGCCACTGATCTCGGCGCCGCCCTGGGTGAACAGAGCTCGGCGATCGAGCTTGTCGGCGCACTGCACCCGACGGCCGCCGTGGCCGGCACGCCGACTACGACCGCGGTCGAGGCGATCGCCGAGCTCGAACCGTTCGACCGGGGCCGCTACGCCGGCGCCGTCGGCTGGATCGACGCCGACGGCGATGGCGAATGGGTGATCGGGCTCAGGTGCGCCCAGGTGGGTGCTCCCGATGCCGCGACCGGCGTGCGCCGGGTGGTGGCGAGCGCCGGGGGCGGCATCGTCGCCGGGTCAGACCCCGAGCACGAGCTCGGCGAGACGGTGTCGAAGTTTCGACCGGTGACCGAAGCCTTCGCCCGGTAACGCGCCCTACTTCGTATCGACCGCGTTCAGGTCGAAGTGGTCGGCCTGGTACTGGAAGAGCAAGCAGTCCGTGGCAGCGGTGCAGCCGCTGAAGTGTTCGAGATCGGCCGGCAGATCGTAGTACGAACCCGGGCCGTACTCGACCCGCTCGCCATCGATCTCGGCATAGAACGTGCCGTCGAGCACGACCGTCGGCAGGTCTTTCGAATGCGTGTGGAACGGGTTGTCTGCCCCGGCCGGGAAGTTGACGAACGCCTCATAGGGGCCGCTGCCCGCGAGATCGCCGCGCACGTTCGCGTACTGCACCCCGCCACTGCCGGGCAGCTCGACCCAATCGAGATCGTCGGCAGGGAACGAGAGCGTTTCACTGACGGGCGGCAACGCGGCCTCGACGGTTGCGGCGGGGGCTGCACCCGCCGCGATGCCTTCGCCGACCGCTGCGGTGGCACTGCATCCGGTCAGCACGGCCGCAGTGGCAAGCGCCAGCGCGACGGCGGAGGTGCGGAGGGTGGGGGTGAACGACATCGTGGGCTCCTGAGGAGTCGGCCGAGTAGCGCCGCAGCGCGCCCGGTGCGGATTGAATGGAGTCGGCTCCCCCACCGCACATCGTGCGCCCTGAGCCAAGACGAGCTTGACGCACCCGATCGCACCTGAACAGATGTGATCGGGTCACGTGGCGCTCGATCTGGCTCATCTGCGCTGCGGCACACATCTGGCCCGGGAAACAACTGGAATGTCAGGAATCGGAAATCCGCTCTCGGTGTGCAAGTATTCTAGAACTTAACCCATGTTGGGGCGATCCCGACCCGCTCGACACAGGAGGAATCCGTGCCAGTGCCTCGCTCGTCATCGCCGATCAGCAAGCGACGCCTGCTGCGCGAAGAGGCGCACGACGCCATACGCGACGCGATACTCAGCGGCGCATTCGCGCCGGGCGAGCAACTCGACGATCAGCAGCTGCAAGAGTGGCTCGGCGTCTCGCGCACGCCGGTGCGCGACGCGCTCAACGCCCTCGCGATCGAGGGTCTCGTCGAGACCGCAGCGCAGAGCTACACCCGGGTCATCAAGCCAGACCCGGCCGAGCTGCGCCCGGCGGTGCAGGCACTCGGGGCGCTCATGGGGGGCGTGCTGCGAGTGACCGAACCCACACTCGCACCCGAGATTCGTGCACACCTCGTCGACATCATCGACATCGCGGCACGCGAGCACCCCACACGCGAACCCGGCACCCACCTGCACACCATGCTCGAGATGCACGAGCTGCTCAATGCCCAGTGCCAGAACCCCGTACTGCAGCACGTCTCGGGCGAAGCGCTCACCTCGCTCGGCTTTCGCCTGCGCGCGACCCCCAGCACACAGCTCTTCTCCCCCGAAACCCTGACGCAGGGGTACCAAGCCCTGCGCACGGGCCTCATCGAGAGTCGACCGCAGCTGGCAAGCCTGGCCCTCGAATCACTGCACCTCATCGCCCCGGGGCGGCGCTGACCCGCGGGGCACCGCTGAACCAGGGGGCGTCGCCGTCATACGGCAGCGGCCGCCGCCGCGCGCACCGGTTTCGCCGCCTGTCGCAGCACGGCCTCGATTTCGGGAACGATGATGTCGCTGCTGAATCGCCTGGCGCGAATCATCGCCGCACGCCCGATATTGCGCCGCAACTTCGGGTCGTCCACCAGCTTCGCAAGCTCCGACGAGAGCTTTGCGACGTCACCCATGGGGTACACCAAGCAGTCGACGCCGGGTTCGAGCTCGGCGACCGCCCCGGCGGTGTCGGCGACCACCACGGGCCTGCCGCACGACATCGCTTCGACGATGACCTGGCCGAACGGTTCCGGGCGCAGGCTCGTATGCAGCACGACGTGCGCTGCACGCATCACCGCGAACGGATCATCTCGATGACCGACGAACCGCACCCGATCGGCGACCCCCAACTCGACGGCCCGCCGCTCGATCTGACGCGCATACGCCTCGTCACCCGAGAACTGCGCCTCGCCGACGATCTCGAGCGTCACATCTCGACCCGATGCGACGAGACTCGCCACCGCCTCGATCGCCAGCGCCTGACCCTTCCATTCGGCGATGCGGCCGAGCAGTGCGAGCCTGATGGGCGGCGAATCGTCGTACACCGGGTCGGCATGCCGGTACAGCTGCGGCACCGCCACCGGGCACGGAACCACTTGCCAGTCGAGATCGCTCGCCCAGCCCGCCGAGCGGCGAGTGACTTCGGAGTTGGCGATCCGCCGCCCTGCGAGAACCGCGAACCCCAGACGCTGCACGAGCGCACCGATGCGCCCGCGCGCCGGCGCCCCCATGAGATCGTGCGCGTGCATGACAACAGGTACGCCGGAGAGCAGACCAGCGAAGCCGCCGACGAGGTGCGCTTTCGCCGAATGCGTATAGAGCACGTCGATTTGGTGGTGGCGCAGCGCGCGAGCAAGGTGGCGCGCCGCTCCGATGGCAAAGGCGGGTGCGCGCAGCGGGATTCGGCCGCCCGCCCGATAGCCCGACACCTGGTCGGTGAGCGGCACGACAATCGTCTCGATACCGCGATCAGCGAGCATCGCCTCGAGCGGCCCGTGCTCTCCGAGCACAACGACGACCTGCGCAGCGCTCATCTGCTCGACGACCCGCAACATGAAGAGCTCAGCGCCCGAAGGCCGAGCGGAGTGACTGAACAGTGCGACTTTCAAGATATTTCCCCCTTCGTCGTGAATAATGATATATTAGCATTGCAAGATTCCAAATAAAAGTATTCAGGTGGGGTGATGGTATGCGTCAGCGCACGCGTCAGAAGCAGTCGCAGCGTCCGCAGCGCTCAAAGCGCCTGCGGCGAATCATGATTTCGATCGCTGCAGCATTCGCGCTCGTGCTGGTCGGCATCGGCGGCATCGCACTCTTCGGAGTGCAACTGACTCATTCATTCGATGGGCAGATCGAGGTGCTCACCGACGCCGAGGTGTTTCCCGACGAGAGCACGCGCCCCGACGCATCAGACCGCGGCGAACTCAACATTCTGGTGCTGGCCTCCGACTCACGCGGAGAGGTCGCCGACGTCAGCGATAGCGAGGAGTCGACCGGTCAGCGCTCGGACGTCGTCATGCTCGTGCACATCGATGCCGCCCGCGAGCACGTGCAGGTCATGTCGCTCATGCGTGACAGCTGGGTCGACGTGCCTGGGCACGGGCCGGCCAAAATCAACGCCGCCATGTCATGGGGCGGCACTCCCCTCGCCGTGCAGACCGTCGAGGCGCTGCTCGGCGTGCGCATCGATCACGTCGCCCTGATCGGCTTCGAAGGCTTCGAGCAGATGACCGACGCCCTCGGAGGTGTCAGCGTGTACGTGCCGGCCCCCTTCTCGGAAGGCGGCTTCACATTCGAACAGGGCCAGACCGACATGCAGGGCGAGCAAGCCCTCGTGTTCGTGCGCCAGCGCTACGCGTTCGCCGCCGGCGACTTCCAGCGCGTGAAGAACCAGCAGGCCTTCATCCAGGCGCTCGCCAATCGAGCGATCAGCGGCGGCACCCTCACGAGCCCGACGAAAATGGCAGCCCTCGTCGATGCCATCGCCCGCAACCTCTCGGTCGATCGTGGATTCACCTCGGAGCGAATGCTCGAGATCGGCTTCAGCCTCGGCGAAATTCGACCGAGCAACGTGTCGTACTTCACTGTGCCGGCTTCGGGCACGGGCATGGAGGGCGACCAGTCGGTCGTGTACATCGATGAAGCCGGGCTCGCCGCGCTGCGCGAGGCGCTCGCGAACGACACCGTCGACCAGTTCGCGGGTGCGCGCCGATGAGCTCGCCGACGAACCTGCCAGTATCCACGACATCGTTCGAACAGCAGACCGCGCGCGACACCTCGATCGACGTCGCCCGCGGCATCGCAATCATCGCGATCGTGCTGGGCCATGTCGACCGCGGGCTCGTGTCGGCCGGCATCATCTCGGCAGACTCCGCGTGGGCGATCTGGTCAGATCACTTTCTCTACTCCTGGCACCTCAGCATCTTCGCGCTGCTCTCGGGGCTGTTTCTGCCGCGCACGCGCGACCGGCTCTCGTTCGGCGGGTTTCTGCGTCGCCGCGTGCTCGAGTGGCTGTATCTCTACGCACTGTGGTCGATCTTGCAGGGCACGGTGCGAGCGCTCGCCGGTGACGCGGCGAACGATGCCGCCCCCATCAGTGAGCTCTGGCAGCTCTGGCGGCCCGACGGGCAGCTCTGGTTTCTCCCCTGGCTCATCATCGCAGCGCTCATCGGTGCGGCACTCAGGCCATGGGCGCACGCGCGCGTCGCCACGGGGTCGATCGCAGCCTCAGCTGCGCTCGCCTGGTTCACCTGGGGCACTGACGGCGGCATCATCGGCACTCAGGGCCTCGCGCTCATCGTCTGCTATCTCGTGGGCGCCACCATCGGTGCACCCCGGGCCACCGCGTTCATTCGAGATCGCTCGCGCACCGCACTGATGTGCGCTGCAATTGTCGGCGTCGGCGCCGCGGCCGCACTCGCGTACCTCGGGCTGCCGACCCCCACCGCGTACGGCACCGGCGCCACTCCGCTCACCGAGACGCTCGGCATCGTCGCAACCATCAGTGGCACCCTCGGCGTCTTGGCGTGTTCGGCGCTCGTGAGCCTCGTTCGCCCTGCCGCACTCCTCGCCGCACTCCTCGCGGCCGCAGGTCGAAATTCACTCGCAATCTTTCTCGCGCACATCATCGCCGCCGCCGGTGTTCGCGCGATGCTGATGCGTCTCGGCTTCGAGAACCCCGGTGTGCATGTTGCAATCGGCACGGCAGCCGGAGTGCTGATCCCGCTGCTGCTCGTACGCTTGGCGCCGCGAGTGCACGCCGGATGGCTCTTCGCACTGCCCCAGCCGGCGACCGCACGACGCGACCGAGGCGCGCAGCCTCAGAGCTGACGCGAGCGGCGCAGCATGCGCGGGGCCGCAGCGAGGTGACCGAGAAACCGCCCCGACCGAGTCGCCAGTTTGGCGCGGTGCCCCGCACCGAACGGTGCCTGCGCGAGAGCGACCAGGGTTCCTGCTGCCTCGCGTGCGAGATCGCGCAGCGACCACTTGGCGCCATGCGATCGATGCCGTGCGATCAGGGGCACATCGAAGTGCGCATCCTCGCGCGCTTGCGCGAAGAGCGTCGACACGCTCTCGCGGCGACGCACGTGCAGCAGCGCGGCAGGGGCCGGCGCCACACGCAGGCCCGCGTACGCCGCCCGCCAGGAGAAGTCGACGTCTTCGCTGCGATCGAGGTCGGTGTCGAACCCGTCGAGCCGTTCGAGCGCCTCGCGCGCGGCGCCCAGATTTCCGCTCGGCACGAACGGCAGGTGGCGAAACTTCACCGGCAGATCCGCAGTGCCGATGGCGCCCCAGGTGCCGACACCGCCCGGGTTGAGCTGTTCGTATTCGAAGCGGCCGCCCACCACGTCGGCCTGCCGCAGTTGCTCGGCCAACCCCGCGAGCCAACCCGCTGCGACCACGTCGTCGGCGTCGCAGAAGAGCACGACCGCACCACTCGCTGCGCGCCATCCGGCGTTTCGCGCATGACTCGGCCCGCGACGTTCTGACGAATCGATCACCCGGACCCGCCACGTCGGCGCCGGCATGATCTTCGCTGCGGTCGAGGAGACGGTTTGCACGTCTGACCCGTTGCAGCTCAATACGAGCTCGACCGTCGGCGCCGGCAAGGCTTGCTCGGCGAGCGCGCGCAGCTGCGCCTCAAGATGCTCGAAATTCGGCCCGACGGGCACCACCACCGAGATCGACGCGTTCACTGCGCGCCCTCGGGCCAGGCTCCGCCGTCGAGCCACGCCGTCATTCGCGTCGCCGCATTCGCGAGCGACGCGCGATGCGCAGCAACACGGTCGGCGATGCGGGCCAGCGACTGCGGATCGCGGCTCGCGACAATCGCTGCCGCGATCTCGTCTGCTGCACTGTCGACGCGCAGCTGCGGGCGCTCATCGGCGACGCTGAGCCAGAAGTCGTCGCATTTGCTGGCATACGGCAATGGAGTGGCGGCCACGCCTACTGCCACAGCCGCGATGGTGCCGTGCAGTCGCTCCGAAACGAACGCCGTGCACTCGGCGATGCGCTCCATCATGCCCTGCACGTCTCCGGCGAATGCCACCGTCTCCACATCGCCGAGAAGACGACGCAAAGCGTCGTTCACGGGGGCGTCCGCATCAGTCATCTGGAAGAGCACGATGTCAGCCCCGAGCGATCGCGCAGCCCGCTGCACACCCTCGGCCACGGCGGCGACATCGAATCGGCTCGACCCCTCCGACCCGAGGCACAGGCCGATGACGTTTCGCGGTCGTGGGTGCAGCTCGACGACGTCGGGGTACGCCAGCGCGGGGTCGCCAATGACCGGGCTCGGCTCGAGTTCGGCCGCGCACGACGCCTCGGTGATCGGCCCGCGCACACCGAGCAGGGAGAACCCATCGAGCGCGCGCCACGCCGGCCAATCGTGCGGCTGACGTGCCAGCGTGAAATCATCGCCCCGTTCGGCAGCGCCCGCGCCCGCTGCGATCACCCGCGAGGTGCCGTACATGCGTTGCGCGAGCCGCGCATGGCGAGCCCAAGTGCCGAAGCCGACGGTCGTGCCACCGCCCAGAAGAATCGCGCGCTGCCGCCCGATCAGCCTGAGGCGATCCGGCACGAACGACATCGCCTGCTTCGTGAGGTAGCGCTTCAGCGACAGCGGGGCTTCGATGTGCAGGTCGCGGCCGAGAGCCGCCTTCCAATAGTCGTAGATCAGCTCATCGCCGAAGTTGCCATTGCTCTGCCATCCGAGATAGATGAACTCGCGTCGAGGGGTGCGGGTCACGGTGTGGGCTCCAATTTCTGTGCCGTCGAGGTGTGATCGCCGCGCCGGAGCAGGGCCAGTATGCCGAGCGTGGCACGGCGCAGTGGGGGAATCAAGAAGAAAGTTGCGGCGAGCGCCGCGACCGCAGTGAGCATTCCGGTGCCCAACGACAGGGCGGCCGATTCAATGCTCAGGGTCGCCGCCCATGCGCTTGCTCCGCCGATCACCGAGAGCACGGCAGGCCAGAGGAGCGGCGCAGAGAAATCAGCGAGGCGCAACGGTGCGCAGAAGCGAGCGAGCGCCACAGCCGGGATCAGACTCGCCGCAGACGACGCGCTCACCGCCAATGCCACCCCTGCGGCACCGTGCGGCGCTGCGATAATGACGGCGGTGACGGTCATCGTCGACACCCCGACCATCAGGAGGGCCTGGTGGCGCGCACTGCCCGTCGATACGAAGGCCCACGATGCCGCGAAGATCACCGGAGCCACGAACCCTGTTCCGGCTAGGAGGCGCATGAGGTCGGCTGAAGTAGCCCAGGCAGTGCCGAAGACGACTTCGATGAAGGCGGGCGACAGTACGGCGAGCACACTCAGCACCGGCCACAGCAGCACGGCGAACACGTGCAAGACGGAACGGAAATACAGGCGGTAGCGATCCCGCTCATCGACCAGCCGGCTGAGTACGGGAATGATGACGCGCTGCAACGGCGCGCTGAGCTGGGCGATCGGCAGTTGAATCAACTGCATCGCCTGGGCGTACACGCCGACACTCGCTGCCTGAGCCGTCGTGGCGAGCAGCACCCGATCAACGTTCTGCGAGGCGTAGCGCACGATCTGGGTGACCGCCGAGTTGAGGCCGAACTGCACGTAGGGCCGCGTGCGCGCTCGAGACGCGGGCCACCCGGGGCGGAACGAACTCGCGATCAGTGCACCGCCGCACGTGATCACCGCGACGGTGACGGCCTGCCACACCAGGCTGGCCGCACCTGCGCCGTTCACCGCGAGTGCCAACGCAACCGCGCAGCCGATCACCGCGGCGCCAAATTCGAGAGCCGCGAGTCGGGCGAATCGCAGCTCTCGGGCCAGCATCGCCATCGGTACTGCGCTCGCACCGGCGCAGAGCAGCACGATCGCGAGGAGCGGAGCGAACGCGATCACCCGATCGTCTGAGAACACCTGGGCCAGCGGCTTCGCGAGCAGCAGCATGGCACCGCCGAGCAGGGCACCGACCGCGCAACTGACGTAGTGCACCCGGCTCGCGATCGCACGGTCGAGATCATCTCGCTGCAGAATCGCCGAGGCGAGGCCCGAACCGCGCAGCAGCTCCGAGACTGAGCTGAAGACCAGCACGATCGCCGCGAACCCGTATTCGCCCGGCCCGAGGATTCGCGCGATCACGATCACGGTGCCGAACTGGAAGAGGAATCTGCCCCAGGTGCCGAGCGCAGATACCGCGCCACCGCGCGCTGCTGCGCGTGCCAAACGACCACGATTTGCGTCCAAGATTTCACCACTTCCGTATTTTGTAATTCTAATATATCGTAGATCTTGCACATCCGCACGATGAATTTGAAGGGAGCCCACCGTGACCGTCCTCGGTGCCGTATTCATTGCGCTGACAGCTTTCGGCCTGTTCAAACGCCGCGCTCTTCCGTGGATCCTGGCCCTCTCCGCCGCCTTCCCGTACTCGGCAGCACTGGTCATCGCGGGCAACTCGCTCTATCCGTTCCACCTGGTTGCCGCCGCAGCGACCGCAATCCTCGTATTCGACCGGTCGACCGAACGCAGGCCGATTCCCCGGGCGCTCCTGAGCCCGATGACCCTTTTCGTCGGCTGGGCCTTCTTCATCACCGCGGTCGGCCCCATCATGTTCGCCGGGCAGCCCGTTCTCGGCGCGCGCACCGGCATCGATCAAGCCGTGGAGTCGCAGGATCCCCTGAGCTTCAGCGTCTCATCGATCGCCCAGGCGGTATATCTGGGGCTAACCGTCGGCGCAGTGCTGTATGTCGCCACGCGTCGCGTGAGCCCGCACATCGCGCTCGTTCCCTTCGCAGTCGGAACGGTGCTCGGCTCCATCAACCTGGCATCCATCACTTTCGGGCTCCCCTGGCCCGCTGCGCTCTTCGACACCTCGGCGAACGTCTTCTACTCGTTCCGCTACCGCGGCGGCATCTTCAACGAAGCCTCCGAATTCGGGGGGTTCTCCGTCGCCGCCGCAGCCCTGTTCGCCGTCATGATCGCGCGCTCCACGGGCTGGCTGCGCGTGTCGAGCATCGTTCTCGTCTCGCTCGCGCTCATCAATCTGTCGCAGGTGCGAGCAGGTACCGCACTGGCCGGGCTGATCCTCATCGTCCTTATCGGCACCGGCGCGATCATCTGGCGCCTCGTGCGCACCGGCCGCGGCATGGTGCTCATCTTCTACCTGGTCAGCACCGGCACGATCGCCATGCTGCTCGTCGGCGCAAGCATCTTCGCCTGGGGCTCTGAGATCTTCGTGGGCAAGGTGGGAAGCACATCGCTGAATGCGCGTTCGTCGAGTGACGAATTCTCGCTCGAACTTGCCCTGCAGACGTTGGGCCTCGGGGTCGGGCTGGGTTCGAATCGGCCATCATCATTCGCGACCATGCTGCTCTCATGCGTGGGCGTGATCGGCTTCGCCGCATTCGCCCTCCTTATTGGTCGGCTCATCGCGCGAGCACTCCGCGCGCCGGGCGGAGCACCCTACGCCTGGGCGCTCATCGCGTTTCTCGCCGCAAAGGCCGTCAGCCTGCCCGACCTCACCACGCCGGGCATGTGGATGTTGATCATCGCGTGCATGACCCACGCCACCGGGGCCGTGCGCACTCCTAAGATTGCAAATAACTTGCCGGGCGCTGTTCCGGAGATTGGAAACCACCGTGGACCTCAAGGACCTCGCTCGAGCGATACGACGCCGTTGGATCTTGATCGTGGGGCTGGTGCTGCTCGGCGGCGTGCTCGCGCAGGGGTTCACGCTGTTGTCGAAACCCCAGTACGCGGCGTCGGCTCAACTCTTCGTCACTACGCAGGGCAATGATTCCGTCGGCGACCTCAATCAGGGAAACGCCTTCGCCCAGGGTCGCGTGTCATCGTACGTCTCACTCGCCACGAGCAACCGCGTGCTCGGCGACGTGGGCGAACAACTCGACCTCACGGTCGACCAATTGCGTGGAAGTGTGACCGCCGAGAACCCGGTGAACACCGTACTGATCAACGTGCGGGCCACCAGCGGCAACGCGCAGAGCGCGGCACGGATCGCGAACGCCGCCGCCGACCACCTCGTCGAACTCGTGAATTCCGTGGAGAATTCGGGCGCAGACGACGGAGCCGTCGCGCCCGTCACACTGACCAAGGTGCAAGACGCCGGCGTGCCGACCTACCCGTTCGCGCCCAGCACGACGCGCAACCTGCTGCTCGGCATCGTGCTCGGTCTCATCGCCGGGGTTTCCGCGGCCCTGCTCATCGAACGGTTCGATACGCGGCTGCGCGGCCGCGCTGCGATCGAGGAGGTGAGCGACGCCAGCATTCTCGGTACGTTCGCTCCGGAGACGGGCACCGGCTCGGAGCTGTTGCTGCGCGACCTCGAGACCTACAGCGGTCGAGCGGAAGCCTACCGCCAGCTCCGCACGCACCTGCAGTTCGTGGGCGTCGACGGCGGCGTACGATCTGTCCTGATGACCTCCTCGGTACCGGGCGAAGGAAAGAGCACGACCGCGGCAAACCTCGCCATCGTGCTCGCCGAGAACGGCGTGCGCGTGCTGCTCGTCGACGCCGACCTGCGTCGCCCCCGCATCGATTCGTTGCTGGGCTTGGAACGCTCGGTGGGCCTGACCACGGTGCTTACCGGCAGAATCGCGCTCGAAGACGCCATTCAAGAAGTATCGTTCGGCCAGCCGCTGTCGGTGCTGACCGCCGGCGCGCTGCCCCCGAATCCCAGTGAGATGCTCGCGTCGGCGCGCATGGAGCAGCTCGTCGCCGATATGACCGACCAGTTCGACGTCGTCATCATCGACAGCCCCCCGCTCGTCGGAGTCAGCGACCCGAGCAGCCTGGCGACCATGGTCAGCGGCGTACTGCTCGTCGCCAGCGCAGACGGGCGCCTGCAGCGCGATCAGTTCACCCAGGCGCTTGAAAACCTGAAGTTCGTGCACGCTCGACTCTTCGGTCTCGTGCTGAATCGCGTCGATCTCGGGAAGCGCAAGGGGTACTACGGCTACGAGAGCCGCACGGAGCCTGAAGCAAAGTCTGCCGCCCGCCGCCCATCACGCATCGCGCGAAAGACTTCGGCTTCGGCAGTCGAGCCGGAGCCGGGCCCGCGGCGTGGCCGCCGCGCTGCGGAGCCGAACGACGCCAATGCGCCCTCGACACTCGCCGACGACTCGAGCTCTGCCTATGGGTCGGGGATGCGCCCATGAGCGATGACGCACGCGTTCTGATCGTCTGCACCGCGAACCTTTGCCGCTCGCCCTATGTTGAGGCACGCCTACGCGCTGCTCTCGACGATTCCCGGGTACACATCGAGAGCGCCGGCACCCGCGCGATGACGGGTGCCGCGATGTCGGCAGACTCCGCGACGCAGCTCCGCCAACGAGACATCGAATTCGACGTCTCGTTCGCCGCGCGTCAGGTCACTACCGCCCTCATCGAACGGGCCACCCTCGTGCTCACCATGACCCGCACGCATCGCGCGCAGGTGCTCGAACTCGCCCCGCTCGCCCTGAAGCGCACCCTCACGCTGCGCGAGTTCGCCGGTCTGCTCGAGGCGCGCGCCTCCGACGACACCGTTGCCCCGCTTCCGTCGGCCCCACCGATCGAGTCGTCGTCACACGATGCCTGGGCAGCGCTTGTGCGCGATTGCATTTCGCGCCGCAGCCGTCATCCGGAGCTCGTGTCGAGTGACGACGCCGATCTCGCAGACCCGTACGGCCTCGGGCCCGAAGCGTTCGCCACGATGGCGCGCACCGTCGAAGGCGCCGTCGATCAGATCGTGCACGCTGCGCACCACCTACTGCCTCCGTCGTAAGCAGCGCGTTCCCCCGCTGCACGGACTACGAGTCAGCCCCGGTCTGCCGTTCTGGCACACCGGGGCTGACTGCGTTCAGGAATCGTACTCGCCTTCGCTCGCTGCGCTGCGCTGTCGGGCATTGCGGTGCGCCCTTCGCTCGCTGCACTGCACCCTCGGGTACTGCGCTGCAACGCAGTGCCCGAGGGACGGGCGCTCAGAGCCCAGCGAGGTCAGGCACCCGACGACGATTGGAGGAGCGGGGCCCGATGCAGCTCGGAAGCGAACCACACACCGAGGCTGCGTGCAAAGCTCTCAGTGAGGTGCGACTCGTCGTGATACACCGGCAGCCCGCCGATCGCGGCAAAGCACTCGGTCGCGTCGCAGAATCGATCGGAGATCGAGAGGAAGTGCGTGCGATCTCCCACCCTCGATGCGAGGAAGTCACGAAGGCTGTGGGTGTCGAGCGCTTGGTCGACTGGATTGCGGCACGATGCCTCTCCGTACAGGGCGAGACAGCGGGCCCGGTCGACCCTGTTGCCGTGGCGATCACCCGTGAGCGGCACGTCTTCGACCATGGTGACGCGCTTGCCCATGTCGGCGAGCTGCGCGATCAACTCGGCGTAGCCCTTCGTGTACACGGAGTCACTGTCGGCGTACGCGGTGCTGAAGTTTGCGAACACGATTTCATCGGCCTGCGGCACCAGGTTCTGCAACACCCAGTCGTTACGCTGCTGACACGCGAGCTGCTCGGCCACCGAGATGTCGCGATTCACCGTCGACACCGGAGCGAGTGCTGTCGTCGGGCAGGCATCTCGCGCCGCCACGATGACGCGCGCTCCGGTTCGCTGACCCATCTCGTCGAACGCACCGGCCCACGAACCCGCATGCGAGTCCCCCCACAGCAAGATCATCTGGTCTCCATCAGGGTCGCCGTAATTGCAGACCGCATGTGGCGCAGCATCAGTGCCAATGCAGTGGTGCTGCCAGGGCCCGGGAATGTCTGCTGAGGCACCGGCGACGAGACCTCGGTCGAGGTCGCCCAGTTGAGGGTCGCAATCAGCACCCGCGTCGGCTCCGCACTCGACGACGCTGGCTCGGGCTTCGGCGACGGAACGGGCTTCGGCGCGATCGGCGATGACCACGCTGCCCGTGGCGAGCGCACCGATCACCACGGCAATCGCCGAGAAGCGCATCAGGGCGCCATTCTGTGCATGAAGCCTGCGGCGCGGCGCAACTTGAGCGGGACGCCCGATGCGTTCGATGTATCGCATCGAGAGCGCGGAGAGCAGCAGCGTCAGTGCCAGCACAAGCATCGGCACCCAGGCCGGCTGTCCCGAGACCCGCAGCGCAAGGGGCAGCAGAATGATTAACGGCCAGTGCCAGAGGTAGATCGAGTACGAAGCGTCGCCCACCCAGAGGGCGATCCGTTGCATCGGCTGCAGCACGCGCACCGAGGTGAGCCCCTCGCGCGGTACTCCGATCAGCACGAGTGCCGTGGCGATCACGGGAATCAGCGCGCGAACCCCGGGGTAATCGGGGCCGGAGGTCATGAAGAGGGCGCCGACCACCAGGCCGAGGGTTCCTGCCGCTGCGAGGAGCGTGCGGGTGCGCGCCGCGAATGGGCGCATCCACAGGTGCGCGTAGAGGCCCAGCACGGCACCGACGCCGAACTCCCACACTCGACCGACGGTATGGAAGTACGCGCCGCTCGTGCCAGACAAGCCGACTGAGGCGATGAAGCTCAGCAGTGAAGCGGTCACGATGGCACCCGCGATGACGTGTCGACGCTGTTCGATGGACAGCATTCGGGCGCCCCAGAGCAGGGCCAGAATCGCGAGCGGCCACACCGCGTAGAACTGCTCCTCGACCGAGAGCGACCAGAAATGCTGCAGCGGCGACGGGTCGATCGCGCCGAAGTACGAACCGGCGTCGCGATAGAGCCACCAGTTCTCGACGATGCCCACGCTCGCGATTGCGTGCATACCGGTCGACGCCCATTCACTCGTCGGCAGCCATGCGACCGTGGCGATGAGCACCGCGAGCAGCACGGTCGCCGCTGCCGGAAACAGTCGGCGAACACGTCGCACGTAGAATCTGCCGAGCGCGGCCAGCGTGGGCGTCGACGAGAAATCCCGCCACAGGTGGGAGGTGATGAGGAAGCCGGAGAGCGCGAAGAAGGCGTCGACCCCGATGAAACCGCCCGGCAGAGCCGTCGGCCAGAGGTGGTAGACCACCACGATCGTCACCGCTACCGCGCGCAGTATCTGAATGTCGATGCGCTTTCGGTCTCGACGACCGACAACGCTCCTGCGATTCTCCATCTGTGTTCCTCCCCCTCGATGTGCTTTCGGTTACGCCGTGGCCTCGACGAGCGCGCGCTGCATCGCCGCGTGGGTCGCATCGCACACGGTAACGATGCCCGCCTCGTCACCGGAGATCATCGCGCCCACGAGACGCCGCACCGCAGTGATGGCATCGACCGCGCGCAAGATCTGCGGGTTCAGTCGGAGCACACGTTGCAGCCGGGGCTGCACGATATCGATCACTCGACGCAGCGTAGGCGCCGACATCCGCTCGGCGCAGAATCGCCCGAAGGCCTGGAGCGCGGCGTAAGCATCGCTCGGCTCGGCCACGTGTATCCGACGCTCAAGCATCTGCAGCATGTGACGGTCGTCGTCGGTGAGCTCGCGGAGCACCTGCACAAGACCAATGCGATACGCCCCTGCAAGCAGTTCGAGCGATACATCGAGGTCTCCCTCATACAGGTCGGTAGTGCGCGTGTACCGATTTGGGGCCGTATCGACGAGGCCGGCGGTTGCCAGCTTCGCCAGCGCCTCGCGTACGGGAGTGCGCGACACGTTGAGGCGCTGTGCGACTTCATCGTCACGAATGCGCTCGCCCGGAGCAAAGTCGCCGTTGATGAACTCGGTCACCAGCACGTCGTAAACGTCTTGGCGCAGCAGCCGACGGTGCTGCAACTGGGTACTGATGGTTCCCGGCGAATGATCGACCACATCCTGCGTTGTGTGCCACGGCATGCGTTCTGTCCTTTCTTAAAAAATATTGAAATGTTGTGTTGCAGTATTTCAATTCATGCCATAGTCTACATTCCAGCACCTCAAAATGCAAAGATGTTAATATTTCAACATTACGGGCAACAACTGGAAAGGACGTGGACTCAGATGGCCGGACTGATTGCGCACGAGTGGATCGAGCGAGTCGGCGGTGCCGAGAAAGTGCTCGACGCTTTCGCCGATACCTACGCCGACGCCGACATGTTCTGCCTCTGGAACGATGCGCCCGAGCGCTACTCGCGGAAGGTGCGCGAGAGCTTTCTCGCTCGCACACCCCTACGTGGCCGGAAGGCGCTGGCCATGCCGCTCATGCCCCAGGTTTGGAGTTCAATGGGGGGCGCCGACTATGAGTGGCTACTTGTGAGCTCGCACCTCTTCGCCCACCAGGCGCAGGTTCCGGGCCTCGACCCGAACCGTAAGTTCGTGTACACGCATACTCCGGCTCGGTATCTCTGGGAGCCGGAGCTCGACGCCCGTGGTGCGTCACCCGCCGTGCGCGCCGCCTCGCCGTTGTTCCGCGCGCTCGACGCTCGTGCAGCACGTGAACACCGCAATGTCGCAGCGAACAGCGACTTTGTACGCGATCGCATTGCGCGCACGTGGAGTGTCGAAGCCACGGTCATTCATCCCCCGGTCGATGTAGCTCGACTGCAGCAGGTCGATGATTGGCGCGATGAGCTCGATGAATTCGAGGCAGAGTTCATGGCTTCGGCGACAGCGCCCTACCTACTCGGCGCCTCACGCTTCGTCCCTTACAAGCAGCTCGACACCGTGATCACTGCGGGCGCTACCACCGGCATGCCCGTCATCATCGCCGGCGCGGGGCCCGATGAAGATCGCCTGCGCACGCACGCTGCGCAGCTTGGGGCCGACGTGCGCTTTGTCATCAACCCGTCAGATGCGCTGCTCGCTGCCCTCATGCAGCAGGCCACCGTCTATTTCTTCCCCGCTGTTGAAGACTTCGGCATCATGCCGGTTGAAGCGATGGCACTCGGTACGCCCGTCATCGTCAACGCTGTAGGCGGCGCCTCTGAGTCACTGCTCGAGGGCCAGACGGGTATCGCGCTTGCCGATTTCTCGCCCGCCGCGCTCGCTGAAGCCGTTACGACGGTGGCAGCAATGAACCCCGAAGCCTGTCGCGCTCGCGCTCGCGAGTTCAGCACCTCACGCTTCCAGAGCGAGATCCGCTCTTGGATGTCCTTGTAACACCGAACCACACATTGGAGAACACCATGCAGAAGAAGACCCGCCTCACCACCTCGCTCGCCGCCGCGTCGATCGCGCTGATCGCCCTCGCCGGCTGCACGAGTACCAAGCCTGACGATGCCGCAAAGGACGGCAAGCCGACCGCCAATGCCGAGCAGTCCTCCGATAAGAAGTCGAATGACGAACAGTCTGCCAACGCGACTGAAGACGAGGTCTTCGTTCCCGAGGAGAAGACCTACGAATGCGTGGACGGCGTGGTGAGCATCCCAGAGAGCAACGCCATTCTCACTCTGGAGGGCGATTGCGCCTCAGTCGAGGTGACCGGTGTGAACTCGCTGATCTCGATCACCGGCAGCGTCGACCAGCTCAGCGTAGGCGGCTCGATCAACAAGGTCGTCACTGTTTCAGCCAACAACATCACTTTCGTCGAGGAGTCGAGCGGCAACGTCGTCGAGAGCCAGGGCGAGCCGGTCGTCACCGACAACGGCGCCGAGAACGAGGTCATCGCTCCCGAGTAAAAGAGCGCCGGCATCGCATCGGCGCTCGCCCGACCCACACACCACTGAAGCAGAAAGATTCACATCATGGCAGTCCTGGATTCCAGCGCACTGCAGGCCAGCCTCGAACGGCCCCGCCTGCAGATCGGCTCCGGCATCTCGCGCGTACGCGCATCGATTCTGGCGACCGACACGGTGATCATCGCAGCGGCGACGCTCGGTGCTCAGCTGTACCGCTTCTCAGGGTTGACCATCGACTCGAATCTTTTCATCGGCCAGGTCGGCATCGACTATCTGACCGTCTCGGTCGGCCTGGCCCTGGTGTGGTCGCTGGCCCTCTCGCTCTTCCGCACCCGCGATGCGCGCGTGCTGGGCGTCGGCGATGACGAGTACCGACGCGTCGTGCTTGCGAGTGTTTCAGTCTTCGGCGTCATCGCGATCCTCGCCTACGCACTTCAAATCGAGATCGCTCGAGGGTACGTTGCGTTCGCACTCCCCGCCGGGGTCGCGGCACTGTGCATCAGCCGTAAAGTCTGGCGCACCTGGCTGGCACGACAACGTTCGCAGGGCGAGTACCTCTCCAACGTCGTCGTGGTTGGCTCACCTGATGAAGCCGCTGGGGTCGTCTCGCAGATCAACGCCACGCCGAAGTCAGGCTTGCGAGTCGTCGGCGCTGTCGCTACCCCCGCGACTGCGGCACAGACTGCACAGCTGCTCAACGCCTCGGCCGTCATAGTCGCCGGTGGCCTTGAGCGCGATTCGATCTGCGCCCGTACGCTCGCGTGGGAGCTCGAGAAGCACGCAATCGAACTCATCGTGCCCTCTCCGCTTGCGGGCATCGATCAAATGCGCGTGCAACACCGCCCCGCAGGCAGCATGCCCCTGATGCACGTCGAGATGCCGAGGTACTCGGGTGTGCGACGCGCGGCGAAGCGCGCGTTCGACATCGCTGCCGCCACCCTCGCACTGATCGCGTTGAGCCCGGTGTTCGCAGTGGTCGCCTATCTCGTCAAGCGTCAAGACGGCGGGCCCGTATTTTTCCGCCAGGAACGCGTCGGACGCAATGGCGTCTCGTTCTCGATCTTCAAGTTCCGCACGATGGTGACAAACGCCGAAGCACTGAAGGCCTCGCTCGTTGAGCACAATGAGGGATCGGGACCGCTCTTCAAAATGAAGCACGACCCGCGCATCACTCCCCTCGGCGCATTCTTGCGCAGGTCGTCGATCGATGAATTGCCGCAACTCATGAATGTGCTGCTCGGCACGATGAGCTTGGTTGGGCCTCGGCCCGGTCTGCCCAACGAGGTCGCCGACTACGAGCAGCACACCGAACGACGTCTGCTCGTGAGCCCTGGCATTACCGGCCTGTCACAGGTGACCGGCCGCAGCGACCTCACGTGGGAGCAGAACGTACGCTTCGACCTGCATTACGTCGAGAACTGGTCATTCGGCCTCGATCTCGCGATTCTCGGTCGCACCGTGAAGGCCGTGACGCGCAGTTCGGGCGCTTACTAACCTCGATTCACCCTAGGGCAGCTTGAAGATTTTCTCAGTGGCGAGCTCGGCTGAAACCGACTCGCCGCTGGCGATTGCCGCATCGAGTTCGTCGAGCAACCGCTCGAGTTCTTCACCCACGAACATCGAGATGAAGTACTCGCCCGGCAACTTGAACATGAGCCCTGCCGCTGTGTCGGTGTACACCTTGTGGAGCAATTCGTTGCCACACTGAGCCGCGAGCAGGTTCCACATGCCAAGCACGGTTCGTCGGGCTTGGGTAAACGCCTCATCGCGCAATTGCTTGCGTGTCTGGCGCAGGATCGTGAGCACCTCGCCACGCTCGACCTCGCTCAGGCGGTCGACCGCCAGGCGCATGACTCCGCCCAGCAGCACCCCCAGTGTCTGCATTGCCTGCAGCGTTTCTTCGGGCTTCGGCATCGCAACCCGGGTGTACCGGTTCGGCTCCATCTCGATGAAGCCCGCGCGCGTGAGCTCATTGAGCGCATCGCGAATGGGCGTACGCGAGACGCCGAGCCAGTCTTGCAACGCTTTGTCGTTGAGCGATTCACCGGGTTCGAGCGTGCCATCCATGATCGCGTCGCGAATCTGCTCTTCGACGACATCGCGAAGCAAGACTCGCTTGCCTTCGGCGATCGGGTTCTTCTTCGGAACGGGCATCGACAGATCCTTTCGTGACGCAATCACAGCGAAGCTCCACACAAGTATTCAGAATTCTGATGCGGCACCATACCCATCAGTGCAATATACTACTATTCAAAATGAGGGGGCACAGATGCCGGTACCGCAGGGAGCACAGCCGATTAAGAGCGAGCGCAAGTTGCTGCGAGACACCGTTCGGGAGCGCATCCGCGATGCGATCATGGACGGCACACTTGCTCCGGGCGAAGACCTCAGCGATCAGGCGCTGCAAGAATGGCTTGGCGTCTCGCGCACGCCCATCCGCGAAGCAATCAATGAGCTCGTTCGCGACGGGCTCGTCGAGACCTCACCGAACCGCTATACCCGCGTCGCAACGCCCGATTACGCGAATATTGTCGCAACGTTCCGTACCATAGCCGTGATTTACGGCGGATTGATCCGGCAATCGCTGCCCAACATGGGTGAAACGGAGATTCAGATTCTCGTTGCCGAGATCGACCGATATCAGGTCGCCCTCAATAACAGCGACGCCGACAGCGTTCGACAATCAACAGGCGCAATGCTTGTGTTATTCGAAAAGTATTGTGACAACCCCGTGCTCCTCAAAATACATCAAGCAAACTTTTACGGACTTGCATTCGCAATTTCAACGGAGTCAGTGTTCGAACGCTTCGATTTAGACCCCTACAAGGCAAATGTTCAATTGTTCGCCAACGCCATCCGCTCACGCGATACTGCGGGTGCCGTGGCAGCATTTGAAGCGGGATTCTGGCTCCCGCCTCTTGGCAAGGAAACCGAGAGGTCTTAGCTAATACCAACGACGCACACCATTCTTAGCCGCGCAATGGCCAGCTGATGTCGAGCGAGTCGACGACGCGCTGACGCTCGGCAGCGACGTCAAAGTCGGGCTCGGGCCAGTGCGGGCTGAGCTTCGCGAGCTCAGCGATGACAATGCGCTGCACTGCCACGCGCGCGTACCACTTCGCGTTGGCCGGCACCACGTACCAGGGCGCAGCATCGGAGTCGGTGCGTTCAATCGCCGTCTGGAACGCCTCCATGTAGGAGGGCCAGTGCAGGCGCTCATCGACATCGCCCGGGTTGTACTTCCAGTACTTCTCGGGGTCGTCGAGACGAGAAATCAATCGTGCTGCCTGTTCCTCGGGTGCGATGTGCAACATGATCTTGACCACGCGCACGCCCTCAGCGGAAATGCGCGCCTCGAAATCATTGATCGCACCGTAGCGACGCTCGATCTCTTCCGGAGGCGCGAATCCGCGCACCTTCTGAATCAGCACGTCCTCGTAGTGCGAGCGATCGAATACCCCGATCACGCCCGGGCCGGGCACGCGCGGTTCGACGCGCCACAGAAAGTCGTGCGCGCGCTCCTCCTCCGTGGGCGACTTGAACGCGGTGAGCGCGAGACCATACGGCTCCGTCTGCGCGAAGACGTGATTTACGATGCCGCCCTTGCCCGCGGCATCCATGGCCTGGAGTACGACGAGCAGGCGATCCTGCGCACCGAGTCGGCTCTGCGCAAACAACTTCTCTTGCAGCACCCGCAGCTCTTGCGCTGCACGAGCGAGTTCCTTCTCACCCGCGCACTTGTCGGCATCGGTGCCCGGCTTCGACGCGGGGTCGACCGCACTCAGCTGAAACCCCTCGCGCACGCGCAGCAGCTCGGTGACCTCGTCGGTCCAGAAGGTCTTCGTCATCGTGTCTCCTCGGCCTTGCGCAGACGCTCGTGCGACCGGTCGCCCACGAACTCGTGCCTTCCACTGTAGAGCGGAGTCGGCATGGAGCGCGCTATTCGGCGAACGGGATCTCGACGATGCTCGGGCCCGTGACCGGCTCGGTGAGCAGTCGCTCGAGTTCACTGCGCGTCGCGACACGACGATACTCCCAGCCATAGGCCTGTGCGAGCGCGGCCAGATCGGCACGGTGCGGCGTACGCATCACGCGGGCGAAGGCATCAGGATCAGCCGTGCCCGCAACCTCCAGACCGTCAAAGATGGTGCCGCCATGGTCGTTACCGACGAAGAGCTGCACGCGCGGGCGGCGCTCCCCCTCGAGCAGCAGCAGCGATCCGGCATCGTGCAGGGTCGCCAGGTCGCCGATGAGCACGCGCGTGGTACCGGCTCCGCGTGCGGGGTCGTCGACGTCTTGGCTCGCCGTCGCGACACCGAGCGCCGTCGCGATCGTGCCGTCGATGCCAGCAAGGCCGCGATTCGCGTGCACCGCGACCCGCCTGGCCGGCGCGAGACCGTCGAGCACCCGCACGAGTCTGGACGCCGCAACGACCAGGCGATCGTGCGGCCATGTGCCGCGCCACACACTCTCGACGAGCAACGCTCGAGAGATCGGTTCGCGCATCGTTGCGACTTCGGAGCGCGCGTACGCATTGCGTTCCTTGTATCCGGTCGCCTGAGCCGCTTCGAGATCGGGCTCGTGCACCGTGGTGCGCTCGCGCTGCAGCGCACGATCGGCAACGACCCACGCGCCGAGCCATCTGCGGAGGGCACGCGGATCATGATCGTCGGCCACTCTGGCGGCGCGCACGATACGGGCACCACGACTGGGGTCGACGTGTTCGACTCGTGGCCCGTCGTGCGGGTCGACAACAATGACCTCGACATCGTCGCGACGCAGCAGCGCGGGAACCTGGCGGGTCAGCGTCGGGTGTCCAAAGACAATCGCCCGCTCGACCAGTCCCCCGATCTCGGGGTCGTCCAGCAGCGTGGCGTAGCCAGTGATCGCCTCGCGCCCGAATCGAGCACCGCTGACGACTTCTGCGAGCAGTGGCAGCCCCGACTCTCGAGCGAACTGCTCCGCCGCTTCACCGGCGCCGGCACCGGCGATAACCACGGCCAGCGCGTCGCCGGCGTGCATGTACGTTTCGTCGGCATCGTTCGGCGCGACAGGTGCGTCATCAGCCGCCGCCGAGTCGCGCTCTTCGGCAGCCGCGGTGAAGCCCGCAGCGATCATGCGATTGAAGCCTGCGGTACCCGAGAGCGGATCCCGAAAGGCGAGGTTCAGCTGGACCGGACCGGCCGGCACACCTCTCGCATCACCCATCGCCTCGCGCAGGGCTCGTGCCGCGAGGGTCGACGGATCGCGCTGCGGTTCGCGCCGCAGGTCGCCGTCGACGAACTCGGGCGCCGGAACATCGGCGGCCCATCGAGCAATGGCCGCGAAGACGCCAGCCTGGCGCGTGGTCTGATTGCTCCGTATACCGCGCAACTCATCGGGCCGATCTGCCGAGAGCACCACGTAGGGCACTCGGCCCTCATGTGCCTCGAATGCGGCGGGCACGAGGTTGGCGGCCGCGGTGCCGCTCGTCACGATCACCGGGGCGGGGAGCCCGGTTTCACGTGCAACACCGAGCGCTAAGAAGCCAGCCGAGCGCTCGTCGAGCGACACGTGCAGCCGCACGGCACCCGCCACCTCGGCAGCCGCTGCCGCGAGGGCGAGCGCCTGCGAACGCGAACCCGGGCACACCACGACATCGCGTACGCCGCGACGCACGAATTCTGCCAGCAGTTCGACCGCGAATACCGAGGCCGCGGCGGGCTGCCCCGGCGACACAGCCTGTGGGGCGTGTTCGGGCGCGATCACGAGACGGAATCGCCGTCGGGGCGCTTTCCGGGTTCTGCCGAGCTTGAGTCGCCACCCTTGGAGCCCGTTGTCGGGCCATTCTCAGGGTCCATCTCGGGAGCGGTCGCTTCGCGGGGGTGCACCGAGGTGCTCGGTTCGGGGCCAAAGTCGGGGGCATCAGCCGTGGGCGAGTCGCTCTGCGGGGCCGAGCGATCCGGCGCATCGTCTACACCCTCTGCCGCGGAGCGCGCGCCCTCGCCAGGGAACGTCTCGTTGTCGAGCTCGCGCAGGCGATCTTCGAGATCGCGCATGTGCGCGTCGAGATCGTTACTCGAGAGCCGAGTACCGGTGAAGCGGGGGTCGTCGTCGGGCGCCGAACGCCGCAACTGCGCCGCGCGAGCTTGCGATTGGGGCGAGCCCTTACCGATCAAGAACCACAGCGCCGCACCGATCACCGGGAGCACCACAATCAGCACAATCCAGATGGGTTTGCCGACCCCTCGAGCGCGCGACGCGTCGGTCATCGCCGCGTCGACCAGCGCGTACAGCGTGAAGGCCACAGCGATGACGATTCCGATGATCACGAACCGCACCATACCCCAATCGTACTCGGTTCGATGCGACGAACCCTGGGGCTTGCGCCAAGGGATGGCACAGGTGCCGCGACTACACTCATGCGGGTGAAGAACACCCGCTCTGCCTGGCTCGTCTACATCGTGCTGCGACTGCTCTTTTTCGCAGTGCCGTTCGCGGCCCTGTATCTCATCGGCATCCAGCCGTGGCTGGCGGCGATCTTCGCGGCACTCATCGGCGTCGCGCTCTCGGTGATCTTCCTCTCACGCTCGCGCGCA
Organism: Leucobacter musarum subsp. musarum; assembly: GCF_001273845.1. GTDB lineage: Bacteria > Actinomycetota > Actinomycetes > Actinomycetales > Microbacteriaceae > Leucobacter > Leucobacter musarum. The sequence continues at coordinate 170,885 of NZ_JHBW01000062.1, read as the reverse complement.
ACCGCGTCCGAGAGCATCTACGACTGGCGCAATCGCGACCGCACGGCCGACGACATCGTCGAAGACGAGGCCGTCGATGCCGAGGGCGATGGATCGGCAACGGCCCTCACCAATAATGCCGCCGATCGCGTGGCGCCTGATGCAGAGCAGGAAACTCCCCCACACCAGGCCCCGCGCGACTGACTCCGGTTACACCTGCGTCGACTCCCACTCGGCGTAGAGCTTCGCGTAGCGGCCCCCGAGCTCGACGAGCTCTGCCGGGGAGCCATCCTCGACGACCCGACCGTGCTCCATCACGAGCACACGGTCAGCGATTGCGACCGTCGATAGACGGTGCGCGATGATGATCGCGGTGCGGTCGGCCAGCAGACGTTGCAGCGCATCTTGCACCAGTCGCTCGCTCGGCAGGTCGAGTGAGGCGGTCGCCTCGTCGAGAATCAGTACCGTCGGGTCGGCAAGGAAGGCCCGTGCGAACGAGATCAACTGGCGCTGACCGGCCGACACACGACCGCCGCGCTTGTTCACGTCGGTGTCGAAGCCGTCGGGCAGCGCCTCGATGAAGGCCTCAGCGCCGACCGCGCGAGCCGCCGCGCGGATCTCATCCGCCGTCGCATCGGGTTTGCCGAGCGCAATGTTCTCGGCAACCGTGCCGCTGAAGAGATACGCCTCCTGCGTCACCATGACGATCGCGCGTCGCAGATCGGCCGCATCGAGGTCGCGCAGGTCGACCCCATCGAGCCGCACCGCCCCCGACGTCGGGTCGTAGAAGCGCGCCACGAGCTTCGCGAGCGTCGACTTGCCCGCTCCTGTCGTGCCAACAAGCGCGACCGTCTGGCCCGCGGGCAGCACCAGGTCGCAGTCGTCGAGCACGGTGCGCCCTGCGGCGCCGGCCGTGCCGTAGGCGAAGGTGACGTGGTCGAAGCGCAACTCTCCCCGTGCGCGCTCGAGGCGAACTGGGGTCGCGGGATCCTGCACCGTCGGTTCTTCTTCGAGCACGCCCGACACTTTTTCGAGCGCCGCCGTGGCCGACTGATACGAGTTCAGGAACATCGCGACGTCTTCGAGCGGGCCGAAGAAGTTGCGCACGTACAGCACCGCGGCGATGAGTACGCCGATGGCGAGCTCGCCACTTGTCACGCGCAGCGCACCCCAGAGCAGCACGACGGCAATGGTGATGTTGGCGAGCAGGATCAGCCCCGGGTCGAGCGTGCCGAAGAGTCGAATCACGCGCAGGTTCGCACGCCGGTACTGGTCGGAGACCTCGCCGAAGTCGGCGTCGCCCTTGCGCTCGCGACGGAACGCCTGCACCGCGCGAATGCCCGTCATCGTTTCAACGAACTGCACGATGAGCCGCGCGCTCACGACGCGCGTCGAGCGGAAACCCTTCTGCGATTCGACGACGAACCACCGCATCAGCAGCGCGAGCGGAATGCCCATGAAGAGCAGCACCAGACCGCTCTTCCAGTCGAGCAGGAAGAGCATGACGAGCGTGAAGGTGCCGATGAGCACGGCGTCGACGAGCTCATTCAGGCTGCCGTCCATGAGCTCCTGAATCGATTCGAGGTCGCTCGTCTGCCGCGAGATAATGCGGCCTGACGTATACCCCTCATGGAATTCAAGACTCAGGCGCTGCGTGTGACGGAATATGCGGGTGCGCAGCTCGATCATGACCGCCTGCGTCAGGCGTGCAATCAGCACGACGTACCAGCCGACCAGCAACGAACCGATCGCGCCCGTGACGAGGAACGCGAGTGCCACGCCCACCGCGGGCACCCAGTCGCCGGCCTGCACAGCACGTGGCAGTGCCGTATCGATGCCGTAGGCGATGAGCGACGGACCGATGGCGCGCATCGCCGACGAGATGATGACAACAACGGCCGTCAGCAGAATCAGCCGACGCAGGGGGCGCAGGATCGACCCCAGCAGGCGCAACGATCGCCGGCGAATCGCGCGGCTCTCCGCCTTCGTGTAGGTGTCGCGGTCTTCACCGCTCGTGCCGTGCACGCTCTCGGGGCTCATGGTCGCACCTCCTCGGTGCTGGTGTCGTCGGGGCTGGTCGGGGTTTCGGTGCCGGTATCGATACTGGCGATCAGGTGCCGGTAGTGCTCACTCGTGCGCAGCAGCTCGGAGTGCGTGCCCACGGCATCAATGCGCCCGTCGCGCATCACCGCGACGCGGTCGGCAAGCGCCACCGTCGAGGGGCGATGCGCCACGATTAACGCGGTCGTGTCGGCGAGCACCCGCCGCAGCGCGGCCTCGACGAGGGCCTCGGTATCGACGTCGAGCGCTGAGAGCGGGTCGTCGAGCACGAGCACATCGGGATCGGCGGCGACCACTCGCGCAAGCGCGAGCCGCTGGCGCTGGCCGCCTGACAGGCTCAGCCCTTCTTCGCCGACCTCGGTGTCGAGCCCCTGCGGCAGGTCGTTCACGAAGCCCGCCTGTGCCACGGCGAGCGCATCTTGGAGTACGCGCTCGGACTCGGCGCTGCCGGGTTCGAGATCATGGCGGCCGAGCAGCACGTTCTCACGCACGGACGCCGAGAACAGGATCGGCTCCTCGAATGCGACACCAATGCGTCGGCGCAGTTCTTCGAGTCGCAGTTCGCGCACGTCGATGCCGTCGAGCTCGACCGCACCTGCCGTCACGTCGTACAGACGCGTCGGCAGGGTCGTGATGCTCGTCTTGCCGCTGCCGGTCGACCCGACGAGCGCCAGCGTCTCGCCCGGACGCAGGGCGAGATCGAAGCCGTCGACGAGGTCGCGCTCCTCGGGCGCAGCATCGGGGTAGCGAAAATGCACATTGCGGAATACGAGCTCGCCGCGACCGTGCTCGATGGTCTTCGGATGTTCCGGATCCGTCACCGTCTGCTCGGCGTCGAACACCTCGAACACGCGATCGGTGGCGGTGCGGGTGTCGATGAGGAACGAGAACAGGAAGCCCAGTGACCCCATCGGCCAGCGCAACGCGGCAGCCATCGCGAAGAACGCGACGAGCTCGCCGGTCGTGAGCATGCCGTGGGCCGCGAGCCAGACACCGGTGATGAAGCAGGCGCCCATCGCGAGGATCGGCACGAGCTCATACCAGAACCACAACCCGCCGACCTCGCGCGCCTTGCGCATCTCGGTGTCGCGCAGCGTCTCCGCACGGCGCGTGAACTGCGACAGCGCGTGCCCGCCGCGACCGAATGCCTTCAGCACGCGAATGCCGTGCACACTCTCTTCGACGGAGGTCGCGAGATCGCCGGTCTGATCCTGACTGCGCCGCGAAAGCACACCATAGACCTGTTCGAACCGGTACCCGACCACCCAGATCGGAATCGAGCAGAGGATGAAGACGACACCGAGCGCCCAGTGCCAGCGGAAGAGCAGGCCCATGCCGATGAAGATCGTCAGCAGGTTGACGAGCAGCAGAATCGAGCCGAACGCGAGCCAGCGGCGGATCGAGCTGATGTCTTGCATCATGCGACTCAGCAGCTGGCCCGACTGCCAACGGTCATGGAACGCGACGGGCAGACGCTGCAGACGCTCGTAGAAACCCTGGCGCACGGCGTACTCCACCGACGCAGCGGGGGCGAGCACCAGTCGGCGTCGCAAGAACACGAGCAGCGCTTCGGCGACGCCGAGTGCGAGCACGAAAAGGGTCGCCCAGATGATCTGCACGCGATCTCCCGAGATGATCGGGCCGTCGACCGCCCACTGCAGCACGAGCGGAATGATGAGGCTCGCCACCGCGGCGCCGAGGCCGAGGAAGATGCCGCCGATGAGCTTGGGCAGCGCCGGGCGGGCGAAAGGCAGCAGTCGCGCGAGTGCACGGAGCGTGGAGACGCGGCCAGGATGAGCCTGCGCGGGAGTGGCCCCGGAGTCTTGGGGGTCGGGATGCTGGGATGCAGCGGTGTGATTCATGATGCCTGACGGTGTCGGCGTCACCGATGCACGGGGCGCGAAAGCCCGGGTGCGCGGCAGCGCGAAGACGGATGCGGAAGCTGGGGTGGTGCGGCGGTGTGCGATTCGCTCAGCGCACGAGCCGCGTCGACCTAATGCCCGGACTTCGGGGTGCCCGGAAAGTACGTCGCCGACGGCTGTTCGATGATCGCCATGGGTCGCTCCTCTCCGGGGTCAGGGTTTCCGTCGATCAGCCTAGCCAGGTTGCGCACCTCGGGGCAAGCAGTTCTTGGGCGGCCGGGTGATCCAGCACCGCGTCACCCGAGGTTAGAACGCGAACGCGATGCCGAGCAGCACACCATATGCGAGCGCGGCGAAGCTCGTGAGCTGCAGCACGATGATGAGTTCGCGCGGCGTCTTCGCGGTCAGCGTGATGATGATCGCCGGAATGACGAGCAGCAGCACGAACCACACCAGAATCATGCCCGGCTGGGCGACCGTGTACAGGGCCGGCACGGCGAACGGCAGCACGACGCACACAACGTACAGAATGCGTGACGCGCGATCACCGATGCGTACGGAGAGGGTGCGCTTGCCGGCGAGCTTGTCGGTCGGGATGTCGCGGAGGTTGTTCACGACGAGCACCGCCACCGCGAAGAAACCGACGCCTGCACCGGCGACCCAGGGCTCCTGCACGTCGAGTTCTGTTTGCAGCCAGACCGTGCCGACCGTGGCCACGAGGCCGAAGAAAATGAAGACGACGAGTTCGCCGAGCCCGGCATACCCATAGGGGCGTTTGCCACCGGTGTAAAACCAGGCCGCGACGATGGCGATCGCGCCAAGCGCGAGGAACCACCAGCGCTCGCTGAGCACCACGGCGACGACGCCCGCCACTGCGGCGAGCGCAAAGAAGATCAGGGCGAGGGCGAGCACGCGCTTCGGGTTCACGAGCCCCGAACCGGTGAGACGCGCCGGGCCGACACGGTAGGCGTCGGTGCCGCGGATGCCGTCGGAGTAGTCGTTCGCGTAATTCACGCCGATCTGCAGGAAGACCGCGACCGCCAGTGCGAGGAGCGCGAGTGTCAGATCGAATCCGCGCACCATGTACGCGATGCCCGTGCCTGCCGCAACCGGTGCGACCGCCAGCGGTAGGGTGCGCAGGCGCGCGCCGCCCACCCAGTTGCGCCAGGTGATGCGCGGCGGTCCGCCCGCAGCGGCCTGTCGCTTTGCCGCTTCGCGGGTCGCCGGATTGCCCGAACGTCGTCCATTCTTCGCCGCGTTCACGCCTGATCGTCTCCCCGTCGTACTTCGGAGAAGCTCGCCCGCAGGCGGCCCATCCATTGCTTGATCGCCGCGTGATCGGGCTTGCCACCCGACAGCCGCGGAATCTCTTCCATTTCAGTCGCCCACTCGGGCACCGACGCCGGGCCGAGAGCACCGCGCAGCGCCTCTTGCACCCGCTCAAAACTTACGCGCGCGTCGCGCGGCGCCACAGCCGCATGCTTCGGTCGGCGCGTCGGGTCTGCCGAGCGATCGATCTCGACCACCAGCGACACCCGTTCGCCCCATTCGGGGTGCGGGGCGCTGAGCGCAACCGCGCTCTCCCAGCCCGTCTGGTCGCGCACGACGCGCTCGACCTCATCGAGCGACACGTTGACCCCGCCCGAGATGATCACGCGATCGATGCGCCCCGTGACCGTCAGCATGCCACCGAGCAGCTCACCGGAGTCGCCGGTGCGATACCACCGCACCGGAACACCATCGCGGCCCGCCTCGGTGATAAAGGCGCGATCGGTGAGCTCGGCGTCACCCACGTAACCGAGCGCGAGCGAAGGGCCGGCGAGCTGCACCTCTCCCCCGCGAATGCGCACCCGCGTATCGCCGATCTCGACACCGTCGTACACGCACCCACCCGCGGTCTCGGTCATGCCATAGCTGCGCTTCAGACCGATGCCGAGCGCGTGGGCGCGACTGCGCAGGGCGAGGCTCACGGCCTGCCCACCGACGAGCACCGCATCGAAACGGCGCAGCACGTCGGCGGCTGCGCGATCCGTCTCGATCATGTCGAAGAGCCGTGCGAGCTGCACCGGCACCAGCGAGACGTAGCGGCGCTCGGCGTCAAGGGTTTCGGCGCGCTCCAAGAATGCGGCGGGGTCGAAGTGACCGTCGAAGAACACCGGCTGCGTACCCGCAAGCTCACTGCGCACCAGCATCTGCAGGCCCGAGATCAGGTGCGGAGGCAGCGTGACCAGCCACTGGCCGTGCCCGCCGAATCGCTCGGCCGTCGCCTCGGCGCTCGCGCGCAGCGCGTCGGCGGAGAGCGCAACCGCCTTCGGGGTGCCGCTTGACCCGGATGTACGCACGACCACCGCCGTGCCCTCGGGCAACTCCTGCTGCTGCAGGCTCGCGATCGCGTCGGGATCGGTGCCCGGCGCCACGGGAACAATCGGGGCGCCGCCCGCGAGTGCGTCGGCGAGCCCGGCCATGAGCCAGGCGCGATCTTCAGTCGGGATCGCACGGAGTCCGTGGGGCGCAGTCACCCACTCAGCGTACTCCCGTTCGCTGGGGGTGCGGGGCGGGGTGCCGCCGCTGCTGCCGCCGCCCTTTTCTGCGATCGGGGTAACTTCGGACCAGTGTCGAGGCGGTATTGGTCGCCAACACTGGTCCGAAGTTACCCCGATCGTGCGGAGGCGCGGGGCGGTGGGGCACGAAGGCACGAAGTCGCCGCCGCGCCCTCTCGCCGCGCGCGGCTCACTGCAGCGGGGTCACTTTCGGAGGGTGTTGTGCGCTGCGCACCCTCCGAAAGTGACCCCGCTGCGTGAGTACGGTGAGGGCGATGGGCCGGCCGGCCGGTCGTCGCGCGCGCTAGCGTGGGTGCATGAATGTCAATGCGCGGATCTCGCCCGAGAGGTGGCTCCTCGAGCAGCCGTTCGAACGGCTCACCGCTGCACCGTGGGCCAATGGGCTGGGCGCGACCACCGAGCTCGTCGGCGTGGACAGCTCGCGTGCGGTGCGCCCCGAGCTCGACGCACCGGCCTGGCGTTTGAGTATCGCGGAGTTGCGGGAGCCGGCTGCGTTTTCGCCGCTGCCCGGAGTGCACCGTAATTTCATGTCGGTCGGCGGCGATGTTGTGCTCGTAGTCGACGGGGTGCGACACGAGGTGCCGAGCGGCACCGTGCTGCAGTTCAGCGGCGGCGCCGACGTGATTTTGGTGGCGCTCTCAGTGCCTTGCCACGCCGTCAACCTCATGTCGCGGAGCGACGCAGTGCGCCTCTGGGCGTCGAAGTGTGCGCAGGCTGCACCGATCGCGGAGTCCGCGCACGTCGCGGCATACCCTGCGGCGCGACTCGACGCGACTCAGGCGGCGGATCCGGCCACCCGCCCGACGCACCTGCTCGCGGCCGTCGCACTCCCTGATGCTCAGACCGGCCCCGGAGCCCGGACAGACACCGAGCCCGGAACCGATTCCGAAACCCACGCCAGCACCAGCGCCGCGCGCCGCTTCGACCTGTACGTGCCGAGCCTCGAAACGACCGGGCCGCCACCGTTCCCGGCCGCGGTCGTCGAGCTCGCCTGACCTGACGCGTGCTCGCGCCGGCCAATCAGTAATAGTAGGGAAACGGGCTCCAGTCTGGTTCGCGCTTCTCGAGGAACGAATCACGCCCCTCGACCGCTTCGTCAGTGCCGTACGCGAGGCGCGTCGTCTCGCCGGCAAACAGCTGCTGCCCCACGATGCCGTCATCGACCGCGTTCATCGCGTACTTGAGCATGCGAATCGCAGTCGGCGACTTGCCGAGAATAGTGCGCGCCCAAGCGATACCGGTGCGCTCGAGTTCGGTGTGCGGCACGACCTCGTTCACGGCACCGATCTCACGCGCTCGGTCGGCCGAGTACTCCTCGGCGAGAAAGAAGATTTCGCGAGCGAACTTCTGCCCGACCTGCTTCGCGAAGTAGGCGCTGCCATAGCCCGCATCGAACGACCCCACATCGGCGTCAGTCTGCTTGAACTTGGCGTGCTCGCGACTCGCGATCGTGAGGTCGCACACCACGTTGAGCGAGTGCCCGCCGCCGGCCGCCCACCCTGGCACCAGCGCGATGACCACCTTCGGCATGAAACGAATCAGTCGCTGCACCTCGAGAATGTGCAGACGACCGGCGCGCGCCGCAGCTTCAGGGCCGACCGCGGTCTCGTCTTCGGAGTATTTGTACCCGTCGCGCCCGCGAATGCGCTGGTCACCACCCGAGCAGAACGCCCACCCGCCATCTTTCGGGCTCGGCCCGTTGCCGGTGAGTAGCACGACGCCGACCTTCGGGTTGATGCGGGCCCGCTCAAGCGCATCGGCGAGTTCGTCGACTGTGCGGGGGCGGAAGGCGTTACGTACCTCGGGGCGATCGAACGCCACCCGTGCGATGCGACCGTCAAGGCTCAGGTGCGAGGTGATATCGGTGTAGTGCTCGGCCCCGGGGGCGAGCTGCCATTCGGCCGCGTCGAAGAGTTCGGATACCTGCTGCGTCATGTCTCTACCCTAGGCGGCACCGCCGACATCGGAGCTCGGCATCAGCGGCGCCGTGACCCGAAGTGGCAGGATCGAACCATGAGCGCCAACGCATCCACCCCAGTACTGCCACCACTGGCCGAGGTGCTCGCGGAGGCACGCGTCGTGGCGATCCCGACTCGCACCCGGTTTCGCGGCATCAGTGTGCGCGAGGCCGTGGTGTTCGCGGCGCCGCAGGGCGCGACCGAATTCTCGCCGTTCACCGAGTATGACGACGCCGAGGCGGCACCGTGGCTGGCGGCGGCACTCGACTTCGGTTGGGCCGAGCAGCCGGCCGCCCGGCGAGAGCGCGTCGAGATCAACGCGACCGTGCCGGCCGTCACTGCGGGCGAGGTGCCCGGCATTCTCGCGCGCTTTCCGGGATGCACGACCGCAAAGGTGAAGGTGTCCGAACGCGGGCAGACGCTCGCCGACGATGTCGCCCGAGTAAGCGCCGTGCGTGCAGAGCTCGGACCGAGCGGCCGCGTGCGCGTCGACGCGAACGCCGGCTGGTCGGTCGAATCGGCCGTCACCGCCCTCACACAGTTGGCGCAGTTCGATCTGGATTACGCTGAGCAGCCCTGCGCACAGGTCAACGAATTGGTCGCCGTGCGCGCGCGTTTGAGCGAGCTCGGCATCGACCTGCGCATCGCTGCCGATGAGAGCGTGCGCAAAGCCGAAGATCCTCTCGCGGTGGCCCGAGCCGGCGCTGCGGATCTACTTATCATCAAAGCCCAGCCGCTCGGAGGCGTGCGACGCGCACTGTCGATCGTGCACGAGGCGGGCCTGCCGGTGGTCGTGTCGAGCGCACTCGACACCTCGGCGGGGATCGCCATGGGGGTGCAGCTCGCGGCCGCACTGCCCGATGACCTCCTCGCCGGAGCCTGCGGCCTCGGCACCGTCGCATTGCTCGACGGCGACGTGACGCGCACACCACTCGTGCCGCACAATGGCACGATCGCCGTTGGGAGACCAGTGCTTGACGCGTCACTCATCGAGCGGTTCGGTGCGGCTCCGGATCGCGAGGAGTGGTGGCGCGAGCGCATCACCCGCACCTACGCGCTCCTGACACGCGGCTAATGCTCGCCTGTCTCGGCGACGCGCAGTTCAGCCCTTGAGACCCGGGAAATCCTCTTCGCGCCATTCGCTGTCGATGCGCTCGCCGGCCGCGTGCGCGGCTTCCTCGCGCTGCCGCAACTCGATGCGACGGATCTTGCCCGACGTCGTCTTCGGCAGCTCGAAGAACTCGACGCGGCGCACCCGCATGTACGGAGGCAGCGCCACTCGCGCATGAGCAAGAATCTCGCGCGCGGTCTCCCCTGACGATTCGACCCCTGCGGCGAGCGCGACATACGCCTTGGTGACGTTGAGACGCGTGTCATCAGGAGCGCCGACGACGGCGGCCTCGGCCACGAACGCGTGCTCGATCAACGCGCTCTCGACCTCGAACGGTGAGACTTTGAAGTCGCTCGACTTGAAGATGTCATCGGTGCGGCCAACGAAGGTGAGCACGCCGTTCTCCCCGCGCTGTGCGACATCGCCGGTGTGGAACAGACCGTCGCGCGTCGCTTTCGCGGTCGCCTCGGGGTTACCGAAGTATCCCGGCATCAAATTGACCGGGCGCTGCGGTGCGAGTCGCAGGCAGATCTCGCCTTCCTCAACTTCGGCACCCGTGAGCGGGTCGATGAGGACGGCATCGACACCCGGCAGCGGCTGCCCCATCGCACCGGCGACGATCGGGTCACCGGGAAGATTTCCGATCAGAGCTGTCGTCTCGGTCTGGCCATAACCGTCGCGAATCTCGAGGCCCCACCACTCCTGAATGCGGGCAATGACCTCGGGGTTGAGCGGCTCGCCGGCGGAGACGATCTCGCGCAGCGCACGCGGCTTGAGCTCGAGCTTCTTCTGGATGAGCATGCGCCACACGGTGGGCGGTGCGCAGAATGTGTTGACTCCGACCCGGTCGAGCTCGGAGACCAAGAATTCGGCGTCGAATCGCGCGTAGTTCGCTACGAAGATCGTCGCGCCGACGTGCCACGGGCCGAAGAAGCTCGACCAGGCGTGCTTCGCCCAGCCCGGTGCGCTGATCACGAGGTGGGTGTCGCCGGGCCGCACGCCGAGCCATGACAGCGTCGTGAGGTGGCCGACCGGGTAGCTCGTATGCGAGTGGACGACGATCTTGGGCAGGCTCGTGGTGCCCGAGGTGAAGTACAGGAGAGCTGCGTCCTCGCTCGTGGTCGACTTCGTGACCGGCGCCACGGATGCCGCTGACGATTCCTCGTAGCGCTCCCAGTCGTACAGGCTCGCCCGCTGATCGTCGGTCGCGGCGTCGAGCCCGACGCCGATGCCGCGGTACTCGCCCGGCACGTCGCGGAACTTCACCGCGTCTTCCCCTGAGGCGAAGACCCAGCGCACCGTTCCGCGCGAGACGCGGTCGTCGAGTTCGTGTGCGCCGAGCACGACGGAGGTCGGCAAGATCACGACGCCGATCTTCATGGCGGCAAGCATGATCTCCCAGAGTTCGACGCGGTTGCCGAGCATGAGCATCGCGACGTCGCCGCGCTTGGCGCCGATGCGGGTGAGCCAATTCGCCACTTGATCGGAACGCTGCTTGAGCTGCGCGAACGAACGCTTCAGCTCGCTGCCATCCTGCTCCGCGATCCACAGCGCGGTGGTGTCGTTGTCGCGTGCGATGACATCGAAGACGTCATGAGCCCAGTTGAAGTTGGGGCCGACGTCGGGCCAGGTGAACTCGGCGCGCTGCCGCTGCGGGTCTCCGGCGCTGGAGAGCAGGTGATCCCGTGCGGCGAAGAAGGCGGCCGTGGCATCGATCTCAGTCATTGCTCTATTCTGCTCCCTTGCGCGACTTGGATCGCCCACCGTTCGAAATTTTCGAGCGCGGTTTTCTGACCGCGGCGAGTGACCGGCGGGCCACGATCACGATCTCCGTGGCCACTGCGATCAGCATGACCGCGCCCGCCGCCATCGCCCATCCCCCACGCGAGTCGCTGCCCGAACTCGGCATCACCGTCCAGCAGAAGACGACGCACTGCGCGAGCGCGAGGAGCGGGATCACAACGAACGAAATGGTGCGCAGGCTCGCGGAGGCGGGGCGCGTCTCGGGCGCGCGTCGCCGGCTCCCTCGGCACCATACGATCACCGCGGCACTGGCGAGCAGCACCAGTACAAGCAGTGCGTACACCGTCGCGTAGGGCAGCGCCCGCCCGAGCGCGTACGTCTCAGCCGCGGCGGGCGAGGTGTCGGTGAACGTGCCAGCCGGGAAATCGAACACGGCGCCCAGATCATTCGTAAGCCCTAGGTCGTATCGCGTGAGCGCTCGGTTCACGTCGGGGTCGATGCCCCACGGGCCCGCCGGTGTGTCTTCGAGCAGATCCTCTCGGGTGCGCGACTGCACCTGGTCGGCGTCGAAGGTGGCGACGAGTGCCCCGTCGGCGCGCTCCTGAACTGCGCCGATACGCAGGTCGAGCCGGGTGCGCAGCGCGTCGTCGACGGTGTACTGACTCTCGTGCACCCAGGGCGCTGCCACCAACCCACGTTCAAGTGGGAGCACGTCTTCGTCGCGCTCGAAGTCGCGATCGGGGTCGGAGCCGATCCACCCGCTCTCACGCAGTTCGGGCACCAACTCGGAAGCCACCGTGACCTGCACGCGGAGCGGGCGGATCTGCGCGATGCCCGCGTCGAGATCATCGACATCGCGGTAATAGTCGGTATCGAGGAACGCGTTCCAGGCGTTCCAGCGCACCTGATCTGCGCCGTCGTCTCCCGGAACGCGAACGGCGGCGCTGTCGAGCGTGTACGCGATTTCGATCTCGTGATCGCCGTCAAGCACGTCGGAGAACTGCGTGACCATTGCCACGGTGCGCGTCGCGGGTTGCGATCGCTGCTCGTACGGGGCTGATTCGCCGTCGATCTTCACCGAGTCGAGACGGAATCCGAGCGACTGGTCGTAGCGTTCGGTCGGCCACTCCTTCGCGAACTGCGGTACGCGCGACCCGTTCCCGTCGAATCGCACATTCAGGCGTTCGGTGACTCGCACCTGTGCGCTGCCCTCGGCCGTACGGCTGAGCTCGCCCGCGATCTCGAAGCCCGTGACATCAGTTGAGAACGTGCCGGGGAGGTCGTCGGTGTCGGTCACGAAATCGTGTTCGAATGCGAGCGGTGGCGGCAGCGTCGACACCGCAACGACTGAACCGGCCAAGACCGCTGCGGCCGCAAGTGTCGCGGTAATCGCGACTCCTGAAATGACGTGCTCATTGCGCCACCCGCGCGCAATATCGCGTCGACCTGATTCCTGCGTTGCAAGCTCACCCACCGCGCGACCCGCGCGCCGCGCACTGACAAACGGCAGGGCATAGGGCAGCAGCGCGTCGTCGACGGGGCCGCGCTCGAGCAGCCGCGTCGCGCGCGCCCACACGTCGATCCCCTTGAGCTGCTGCACGGCAAGTGCACCTGCCCGGGTCAGTGGGCGGGGGCGATGCACCACACTCACCGCGACGACCGCCAGCACGGTCGATGCGATCACGAAGAGCGCCGGCCACCAGACGATCGCCAGAATCACCTGATGCGAGAGCTGGCGCAGCACACCCCACTGCACCAGCGTGAGCGCGATCGGCGCGAATGTGAAGAAGTCGCGCACGTAGCTATCGGGCACCCAACGTAGCCCGCTGGTAACTGCGGCATCGGCGGCCCGCCAGCGGGCTGCGCGCTTCACCACAGACGGCAGGTTGCCCCATCGCCCAGACCGTCGCGCGGCTCGCGCAAGGCCGGCAAGCCATGCGTCACGACGCTTCGAAGCAGCCGCCGGCGCTGCGCCGAGCGCCTCGACGAGTTCGGCGTGCCGCACGCGTCCGCGCAACTGCGCCGCGTGATCCGGAGTCATCCCGTCAGGGGGTTCGGCTCGCGGCAGGTACCAGGGTTCACCGGCGCTATCGGCCCACACGATACGTCGGGCCGCGAGAGCGAACAGCACGAGCGCGGCGAGCATTACGAGCGGTACCAGCGGACCGTAAGTCTGCACCCAGTAGAGCGGTGTCGTCGGCGGCTGCACGAATGTGCCATCGGCGAAGCTCGCGGAAAGCGTTGCTTCGGCATTGGGCGGCAACGCTTGGTCGTTCGTAAAGGAGTACACCGTTGCGCCGTCGTCGGTTACCCGATCGGGCGTCAACCAGGTCGACGCGCTGATGAGCCAGGCGATCGAACCGCGCGGGGCACGGACGAGCGCGTCGTTGATCTCGGCCGGCAGGGTCAGCGAGACCTCGACGCCCTTCGTGGCTTGCGGCCACGTCGGTGCGAAGAGCGACCACCGGAAGCGATCGACCACCGCACCCGTCGCCTCATCGACCTCGCTCGTGATGAGGTCGTGCAGTTCATACGACAGCGAAATCTGCTCCGTGCCCGCGAACGGCTCGCCGTCGGTTCGCGTGATGCGCAGTTCCGTGGTGGTCGATTTCGGGGTGACCGAGACGTCGGCCGCCTCGCCGTCGACCGTTGCTCCGGCGACGTCAAGACGCACGTCGTGCCCCTGGAACTCCGTGACGATGACACGCTCGACGCTCGTCTCGGGGCCGTTGCGGAAGTCGGCCTCGTACGACTCGGTGACCCGAGCCTCGAATCTGCCATCGTCGGTGCGACCGACGACGTAGTCGAGCTGCGCGTCACGCGCGACCCAGTCGACCTCGTCGATGTCAGCCGAGTCGATCACGTCATCGAAGCTCATCGGCGGGTTCAGCACCGGGCCGAGCAGCAAGAAGACGCCCGCACCCATGACGAGCACCCAGAAGAATCGCAGTGCGTTGCGCAGGGTCGCATCGCCATTCGCGCGCAACCGCGCTTCAGCCGCGGTGAGCACTCGGGCGAGCCAGCGGAAGAGCGGCGTGTGCTCCGGCTGCGGATCCGGAATGCGCCCCGAATTGAGTAGCTCAGGATCGCTGCCCGCGAGATCGAAGAAATCGGGGGCGGGAAGCGGCGGCTCGCTGCGCCTCGTGCGTCGACTCATCTGCCGATCCTCGCCCTTACCCCCGACATTCGCGTTTAGCTGCGGAACACCGTATGCAGCTCGGGGTCGCCGACGGCTTCGCGGCCGCCGAGACCGTCGATTTCAAACAGCACCGACGTGCCCGCTGCGACGTACCCGAGCCGCTCGATCAGCTCGTGTGCAGCCGCGAGCGTGCCGCCCGTCGCGAGCACGTCGTCGATCAGCAGCACGCGAGTGCCGGGAGCGAAGTCGTCGTGCGCCTCGACCTCGGCGGTGCCGTACTCGAGGGCGTACCCCACGCTGGCCGCCGGCCGAGGCAGCTTGCCGGCTTTGCGGATCGGCATGAGGCCGGTCTGACTCGCGTACGCGGCGGCGCTCGCGAGCAAGAACCCGCGCGCCTCCAGGCCTGCGACGACGTCAAAGGTGCCCGCGAACGGCTCGATCAGCGCGTGCACGGTGGCGCGCTGCGCCTCGGCATCGCCGAGCAGCGGTGTGATGTCGCGGAAGAGGATGCCCGGCGACGGGTAATTCGGAATCTCGCGGATCAGTGCTTCCGCGCGGACGAGTTCAGGGCTCTGTGACACGCGTTCCAGGGTACCGGGCGCTCGCGACACGCGCGGAGGCCTCGCGCGAAGTGGCCTCGATTTCAGTTTCGCGAAACGCTCGTGTAGAGTATTTCGAGTTGGGTAACCAACGGGCGCCCCTAGCTCAGCTGGATAGAGCATCTGACTACGGATCAGAAGGTCAGGGGTTCGAATCCCTTGGGGCGCACACAGGAAAGAAAACCCCGTCGCGAAAGCGGCGGGGTTTTTTGCTGTCTGCACGTTATTCACCCGGTCGAGCGCGTGTGCGCAGAGATGCACCTGCTCCCCCGCTCGGGCACCAATTGGGCACCGCCCAATTGGAAAGCAGCCCTAACCAATTGCGGACGCGTTGACACGCCCCTTGGTACGCTCGGCGGCATGAGCTTCGCGCCGATCTCTTCGCGCTCGCGCAACCTCTCTGCCTGGTTCGCCACGCGCCCCGAAGACTTCGTCGCAGAGCGCTCCCCGAAGCGCACCTGGTTCTGGGGCATCACGGCGGTCGTATTCGCGGTCATCACGGCGATCGTGCTGCTGCATCCGTCCGACATCGTCGAAATGCTGGGTGGCCGCCGCCGCGCGGGCATGGCGATCGCCGGAACGTTCTTCCTGCCACCGGCGATCGCGCTCTTCAGTGTCGTGATGATCTTCGTGGGATCGCGCCGCTGGCGCGTGCGCGGCGGCGGCGTGCTGACGAACCCCTTGATTCACGGGGTCACCGCCGCATTCCCGACCGATCTCGTGGTCGAGGCGATCCGCCGGGGAAGCACCGATCGCGACGGCATCGTCACAGCCTTGACCACCGCGTTCACGCATCCGGGCGACCGACTGCTGATCACGGTGTGGGCGTCGAACACCGACCGGGTGCTCTACGTCGGCGTGCTGCGCGTCGAGGGCAATCGCGTGTGGATCGATGCCGAACCGGTGCGAGTCGGGCCGGATCGCTTCATCGATCTGAAACCGGTCGACCAGGCGGCACTGCACGCGTACGCCGATTCCCTCAGCAAGCCCCATTCACCGCACGCGTGACGCCGCGTTGGTGATGCGCGAAGCGGTCAGATCTTCGAATAGCTCATTGCGCACTACAACGATGCCTTCGATACTGGCACCGTAGAGTGAAGGATATGCCGATCCCCAACGCCTCCAAGCCCAAGATTGCCCGCCGACTCCTCCGCGACGAAGCGCACGATCTGATCCGCGCCGCAATTCTCGACGGCACGCTCGCACCCGGCGAACAGCTCGATGACGCCAGCCTGCAGAACTGGCTCGGGATATCCCGCACCCCAATCCGCGAAGCGATCATCGCGCTCCAGGTCGAAGGTTTCGTCGAAATCGCCGCCCAAACGCACACCCGTGTCGTTGACCCGACCCCTGAAGACGTGATTCACGCGATACAGACTGTGGGCACCGTCTTCGGCGGAGTGCTGCGTACCATCGTGTCTGACCTCGATGACGCAGCACGCGATCAGATCTTCACATTCGTGGAGCGCGCGAAGGCTGCGATCGCCGCGGCCGACGCACGCACACACATGAACGTCACCATCGAGTACTACCGACTCATGATCGAGCGGTGCAAGAACCCCACGCTGAAACTGGTTGCCGATTGGGCAGTGACGTCACTCAGCTTCAAATACAGCATCACTGTCGACCAGCGCGAACCCAATTGGGAGATGCTCACTCACGGATGGGAGCAGATGCACGAGGCAATTCTTGCCGGCGATGCGGTTGCGGCTGAGCTCGCGTGCGAAGACATGCACTTGCTCCCCCGCCCAGGCGCCGCATGGGCACCGCCGACATGGCGATCGGAGAAAGAGAGCGCCGGGACGAAGCTCTCACCTATCTTCCGCCCTACTCAGTCAGCGAACAGCGCCTCGGCGACGTCAGCGAGCAACTGATCATCGTATTTTTCTTTGGGATCGCGCTTCGTGGTGAGCACCGACACGATGACCGGGTCCTGACCGTGTTGGGTAATGACTGCGATGTCGTTGCGCATACCTGCCGCGCCGCCTGATTTGTCCGCGACAGTCCACCCGGCGGGGACACCGGCCCGCAGTAGGGTGTCTCCGGTCGCGTTGCCACTCATCCATTCAACGAGGAGATCTTGATCTGCGCTTTCGCGCCCAAGCGAGGTCACGACCTGAGCAAGTGTGGAGGTCATCGAGGCCGGGGTTGAGGTGTTCGCGGTGTCACCATCGACGATGTCGTTTACAAACGGCTCGTACGAGGCAAATTCGGTCGCCTGATCGCCTTGATCTCGAAGCCACTGCTGAAACGCATCCGGGCCGCCAAGTTTCTCAAGAACGAGATTGAAGGCGAGGTTGTCACTGGTGCGCACTGTCGCCTCCGCGAGTTCTTGCACACTCATCCTTTCGCCGACGTGCTCTCCAGTAACCGGGGCGTATCCAGCATCGTCTACCTGCTCCTGCGTCCAGGTGACCTGCTCACCGCGGCTCTCCCCGGTCACCCGCTCCAAGAAGAATGCTGCGAGCAGAGCCTTGATACTTGAGGCGTACCCGAATCTGTGATCTTCATTGAAACCCACGACTTGATCAGTGAGCGTATCCAGGGCAAACAAGCCGATGCGCGCCCCGTACTGACCCTGAAGTCGATTGAGTCTCTGCGAAAGTGTTCGTTGATCCACGATGCGGTTCGTTTGCTGCTGCTCAGCGGATGCCACTGGTGCCGATGCAGATGCGGCGTGGGTTTCTGGCGCACAAGCGGTGGTGGCGAGCAGAGCAGCGCCCGCAATCGTGAGCAAGATGTTTCGTGTCGCAGTGTTCAATCTCATGGCGTAAAACACTAGAACACTTGCATGAAGCAATGCCCCACATCAACACTGGGTGATTTCACGTTCGCTGGCCACAAAGCGACCTGTCGCCGAAGCCGCTGCGGGCGGATTTCATATTGCCCCTCCCAATACCTCAGAGGCATTCGAGCACCCGTGGAGCGATTCAACGCTTTACGCAGGGCCACCTGTCGCGAGAAAATACTCGCAGGAGCGGCGCCCGGTCGCCCGGGGACGAAGGAGCAGCATATGGGTATCGAAGATCTCACCGCAAAGGCCAAGGAATTCCTCAGCGACGGAAAAGTCGCCGACGCGCTCAAGAGCGAGCAGGCCGAAGACATCAGCGACAAGCTGCTCGACGGTGTCGCAGGCGCCGCGAACAAGGTGACCGGCGGCAAGTTCGAGGGCCAGATTCAGGACGCGCGCGATGCGGCCGACAAGGCCATCGGCAACGAGTAGGTACTCGAACTGCGACCTCACTGAGGCCCCCGGCAGTGTTTCGCCGGGGGCCTCAGTGCGTCACTCTGCCGCGATGCGTCGCATGATCGGGTCGATCACCCACCGCGCCGGCGAACCCATCGTCTCCCCCAGCGCATCGAATGCGTCGTCGCGGTGCGCGAAATACCCGAAGTCTGCTCGAACGTATCGCGACAGATCGAACTCGCCGCCACCCGATCGGCCATCCCAGTCGACAGCGCAGCGCCCGGCCGCCTCGAACAGGGTTTCGGCGCCGCGATTCGTGAACGCGCCGCCGCCTCGGCACCCGATCGACCCGAAGAGCTCGGAGGCCGCACTCCAGCCATTGATCGCGAACTCGGGCCAGACGAGCAGAATGCGCTTCGGCAGCACGAAGGCGACGCGCGGAAATCGGGGATACCAGAACGTCCGGTCCACGTGCAGCGCACGCACGCGGGTGGCGACACCGAGTGAACGGGCAACGCCCTCAAGAATCGCGAGACGCTGGCTGCAAGAGCCGTATCCGCGCGCGAGAGTGCGCGACGCCGGTGTGCGCTCTGACAGCGCATACACCGCACGGGTCTGCGTGCGAATAAGGGCGTGCGCCGCTTCGAGCACGGCGGCAGGATCACCCGATGTCGCTGACACTTGCGCACGCTCGGTGATCCCGCGCATCACGGGCGCACGGTAGTCGAGGATCGCCGTGGCCTCGAGCGAACCGGCTTCGATAGCGGTGTCAGTTCGCACGACGCTTGCGCACCTCACGCAGCACGATCTGCTCTGGGCAGACGGTCGAGAGGAAGTCGCCAACGGAAAGCGCGAGGCGCTCGCCGACCAACGAGTACAGAATGCGGTTCGCGTCTCGTCGCTCGGTCACGAGCCCGGCCTGGCGCAGCACCGACAGGTGACGTGAAATCGTGGGGCCCGTGGCACTGAACCTCGCGGCGATCTCCCCCGCAGCCAGTTCGCCATCTTTCAGGTCTTGCAAAATCTGGCGCCGCGTCGGGTGCGCGAGCGCCGCGAAGATATCCGTCGCCGTATCCGCCATATTTGCAATATAGCATAATTGCGAAATAGGGTGACGGTATCACCCGCTCACCGTCAGGAGTCACCATGCGCATCGCCATCACCGGAGGCACCGGCTTCGTGGGCCGGCACCTGGCCGAGCGGCTCGATCCCGAGCACACCGTCATCGTCTCGCGCCGCACCGGCGTCGCTATCGATGACGTCGACGCGCTCACCGAAGCATTCACGGGCCGCGACGCGGTCGCGCACTGCGCGGGCATCAACCGCGAGATCGGGGATCAGACGTACGAGCGCGTGCACGTCGACGGCACGCGCGCCGTAAACGAGGCCGCCCGTCGCGCCGGGGTGCAGCGCATCGTTCTGCTGAGCTTTCTGCGCGCGCGCCCGGGCAGCGAATCGCCCTACCACGAGACGAAGTGGACGGCCGAAGAGCTTGTGCGCGCCTCGGGCCTGGAGTACACGATTCTCAAGGCGGGCATGATCTACGGCCCCGGCGACCACCTCGTCGACCACGTGAGCCGATCGGTGCGCACATTGCCCGTATTCACGACGGTCGGGCTGCGCGAGCGCACGGTGCGCCCGGTGCCGGTCGCCGACATGGTCGACGTGCTGCTCGCCGCCCTCGAGGGGCGCATCGCCGAACCGACGATCACGGTGCGCGGCGTCGACGAGCTCCGGTTCAGCCAGGCCGTGCGCCGCATTGCTGCCGTCGCGGGCCGCCGCATCATCGTGTTGCCCGCACCAGTCTGGGCGATCCGGGGTGTCGCACAACTCACCGAGTGGCTGATGGTCACCCCGCTCCTCGCGAAAGCGCAGGCGCAGATGCTCGCCGAGGGCGTCAGCGAGGCGGCTCCCCCCGCACCCGATGCGGCCCCCGAGATTCGCCCGCACCGCCCATTCAGCGATGCCCGCATTCGTGAGGCCCTTCCCCGCGGCAGATTCGGGCTGAGCGACCTGCGGGTCGCCCGCCGCCCACGAACACGCTGAGGCCTCGGCGCAGTCGCCGAACCCTCAGCGCGTTGGTGAGCATGCTTGCAGGCGCCTACTCAGCGACACGGCGCCCACGCGACCGAGCGATCCACACCCCGCCCGCGATCGCACCCGCGAGCGCCAGCAGCACCAGCCCAGCCGCCAACACCCCCTGGATCTGCGACCCACCTGTCGCCGCGAGCTCAGTCAGACCGCTGTCCGTCGCAACCACGTCGCCACTGCCCGGCTGTACGCTTTCCGAAGTGGAGGTCGCACCCGTGACTGCGCAGTTCGCGGCCGACTGGTCGAGTACTGAACCGGCCGCGAGGCAGGCATTCACTCCGGCCACCTGCTGACCGTAGCCACGGCCATCGAACACCGTTGTGGTACCGTCTGCGGCAACCTCGCACGGGTTGTTATCGGTGCACGACTCCCCGTCTCGATTGTGCGTATTGAGCACTGCCGCCAGCGTGTGTCCGTCGGAGGCGACCAGCGCGGCGCCTGACTGCCCGGGAAATTGCAGGCATTCGTCGCTCTGCGCAAAACGAAGAGACTGCTCCATGGTGTACGAGCCCTCGCGGAGCTGCGGAACAATTGCCTCGATCTCGCAGGTCTGCCCGGTGCCATTCTTCAGCGACAAGGAAACACCCGCTTCGACGGGTGAGGTTGCCAAAGACAGCACACGCCCTCCCTGACGTTCGATCTCGTCATAGCTCTGGTCGAGACGCAGCACGGCAACGTCGGTACCGGTCATCGTGGCGTAGATCACCCGGTCAGCGTGCGCCGGGAAAATACCGTAGCCACCGCCGTCGAGAAACATGAGCGAGTTCTCACCCGTGGGCTGGTCCACGAGCGCGGTGCCCGGTTCAGGAAACGCGAGATCCGCACCAAACATCTGCACGCAGTGACCATTGGTCAGCAACATCGCCGGGTCACTCCCGACCGAGGCCGCGCTGCGCACGACCGATCCCATGCACCCGTCAAAGTCTGGGTAACCCGCCATGTCCGGAACGACATCGTCATCGACCAAGCTCGCGGAGTCGCGCATGGTCGCGCGCACCCAGTCGGCGTGAATCGTGATGTCGGTGTAGACGCCGGCGATGGTTGGGTCGTTGGCCGGCCCTGAGAGCACACCCGCCAATTTCCATTCTCCGTCTTCTTGCACGAGCAACGGGCCGCCAGAGTCAGCATTCCCGGTGTGAGCACCCGCGCTGGCGCCGACGCAGAGCTCTGCGTCTTCCAGCAGTGACTCCGGGCAGTCTGCGAGCGGACGAATCACCCCGTCACCTTCGCGCAACTGCGCCGGGTAGCACTCGGGGCCATTGCTGAACTCATCACAGGTGCTGCCCCAGCCAAGGAAACGTACCGGCGTTCCCACGAGCGGCGTCTTCGAGGCCAACGCGATCGGCTCCACGTCAACCGCGTCACGCAGCTGCAGCAGCATCAGATCCTTACCGAACGGGAGCCCGGTCGTGAGACGGAAGAACCGCTGCACCGGAACTTCCGTGCCTCCGTGAGTCACGTCCGTGGACCCCACTTGCACGGTCCACCCTTGCGGTGACCCGTTGGCGGCGTGGTTGTTCTTGAGGCAGTGCGCCGCGGTCACCGCCCAGGTCGCGTCGATCACCGATACCCCGCACCCGTTGCCCCCGGCGCCGGGCGGCACCGGGTAGCCGGGCTTGTAGGCACCCATGAACGGGTAGGGTTCGGTGGCTTCGGTGCCACCGGCCACCGCGAACGCGGGTTGAGCGGTCAGCAGCACCACGGCACACAACGCCGCGGTCGTCACAGTACGGAACAGAATCTTCATGCGGTGAAGTGTATAAATACTGATGTTTCAAAAACGTATGCTCCGCAAATACACCTGCGACGGCGCGCAATGACGCACCCGCCCTACGAGCGAAGGCCCACGAGCCCCAGCTTCACTCCGCGCCGAAGAACTCCTCGAGCGCCGCGGTGATCTGTGTACGCGCCGCATCATCCGAGATCGTCGGCTCGCCATCGCCCGACTGCTCACCATACGCCCCGAACTGGGCGTGCACCCCGCCGTCGATCGCGACGAACTCGGTCGCGCCGGGCAGACCGGCGGCCGACGCCTCGATCTTTTCGGGGGTCGCCAGGCCGTCGTTCGTGCCCGAGATTGAGAGCACCGGCAGGTCATCGCGCGCGGCGAGTGCGTCGCCCGAGCAGTAGGAGGCCAGCAGCACGAGGCTGTCGACGGCATCGCGATCCGCATCGGCGTACATGCACGCCTTCACCCCGCCCATGCTGTGCCCGCCCACCGACCAGCTCGTCACCTCGGGTGCGAGGCCGGTGAAGTCGGCCAGCGGTCGCGTTTCGAAGAGCGGCAGATTGAGCAGCGACTGCGTGATCACTACCGTCGTGCCAGCGGCGACAGTGTCGCGGAAGGTCGCCTCGTACGCCTCGGGCACGACCTTGGCGCCCGCGAAGAACACGAGCCCCCGCCCGTTGGCCTCGCCAGTCGGCGTCATCACGATGGGTCCGCCCGCCTGCGAGACGTCCACGCGGTCGTCTTGACTCACTGCGGCGAGCGCCTGCGGCTCGGCCTGATAGGTCTGCTCCGCCCAGATGACGAAGCCGACCACCGCGACCAGCACGAGCGACAGCACTGCGGCACCCAGGGCACCGAGTACGCGACGCGCACGGCTGCGATCGGCTGCGCCCCGGCGCCCGGGAATGAGCGCGGGCGTGCGCGCGCGGTAGGCCTGGTAGTCGGGGTCGTCACCCCACTTGCGCTGCGCCTTCTCCTCGAGCAGCGGAATGCCGCTCACCTTCGTGAGCAACAGAATGACGAAGAGCGGGGAGAGGATCGCGATCCACTGCCAGCCGCGCAGCGCCGGGGCCGCGATGACGAGCACGCCGACCCAGAGCACGATCTCGCCGAGGTAGTTCGGGTGTCGCACGACCGACCACAGACCGGTCGAGATAAACCGACCGTCGTTGGCGGGGTCGGCCTTGAAGCGACTCTTCTGGGCATCCGCGATGACCTCGATCACGAACCCGAGCGCCCAGATGCCGAGCCCGATCCAGGTGCTCGCGCCCACGGCCGCGGCGTGCTCAGAGGTGATGGCGATCCAGGCCGCCGCCGCGGTGAGGCTCACCCAGGCGCCCTGCACCGTCCAGACCGAGAGGAACCGCACGGGCGAGGTCTTGATCTCATCGAAGCGATCGTCGGCGCCGCTGCGCCGCACGCGCATAAAGAGGAAACTGCCGAGTCGCACCGCCCAGATCACGACGACCGCGGTGAGCAGCACTGACCTCACGTCGAACGATGGAGCCAGGAACAGCAGCCCGACCGTCACCACGATGTACGTCAGGCTGCCGGTCAGGTCGAAGAATCGCTCGGTGCGGCGGGCCATCGCGGGCACGAAGGCGATCCACTGCACCACGAACGCCGCGGCGACGGCGATCGCGAAGCCCGGCAGCGGCCCGATCGACCAGCTGCCCTGACTGCCGGCGAACGCGAGCAGCGCTCCCAACACGAGAGCGGCGGCGATGAGGATCACCGAGCGTGCAATGGGCCGAGACATATCAGGTCCTGTTCGTCAGCTGGGGGCAGCGGGGTCGGGTGGAGTCAGGCGTACTGCGCGTCGATCACCGGCGCAGCGGCGGCGAGCAGCGCGGAACGCTTGAGCTTCATCGTGGGAGTGATGAGCTCTGGGGCGCGGTCTTCGCCGATCACGAGCAGCGACCAGGTCTGTACCCGTTCGCCGGGCGACACCGCCGCGTTCGCCGGGTCGATGGCCTCGGCGATCTCGGCGCGCAGCCGATCGTCGGCGACCGCTGCGAGGCCGGCATCGGCGAGCTGCGCGGGGCGTTGATGGCCGTGTTCGTCGCACCAGGCCTGCACGGCCTCGGTGTCGAGCACGATCAGCCCCGTGAGATACGGGCGGTCAGTGCCGACGAGCACCGCGTGCGCGACGAGCGGGTGCATCTCGACGGCGCGCTCCCAGCGCTCGGGCGACACCGTGCGGCCGGTCGAGGTGACGATCGTCTGCCCCATCCGCCCACGCAGCGTGAGCGCTCCATCGCTACCGAGCTCGCCCAGGTCTCCGGTGCGGAAGAAGCCATCGACGAAGGCCGCAGCTGTGTGCTCGGGGTTGCGGTAGCCGGCGAAGACCCCGACGCCGCGAGCGAGCACCTCGCCCTCGGCCGAGATACGCACCTCATTGCCCGGCAACGGGGTGCCGACGCTACCAGCGACGAGCGACCCCGGTCGGCCGCCGGTGAGCGGGGCCGTGGTTTCGGTAAGACCGTAGCCCTCGATAATCGGCACGCCGATACCGCGGAAGAACTGCGCGAGCTCGGGCCGCAGCGTCGCGGCCCCCGAGAGCAGGTAGTCGATGCGTCCGCCCATGAGCGCGCGCAGCCGGCCGAAGAAGATGCGATCGAAGACGGCACGGCGGGCGCGCAACCGCAGGCCGGGGCGTGCGTGGGCGTCGCGATCCCGCGCCTCCATCGCCTCGCCCCACGACTCTGCCGTGCGCACGGCGGCCCGCCAGACGGGGGCGAGGCGTTTCTCTCGGGCCGCCTTCGCCGCCGCCGCTTGAATCTTCTCGAGCACCCGCGGCACCACCACAAGGAACGTCGGCCGCAGCACCGACAGCGCCTGCACGACCTCCTTGGGATCGGCGAGGTGCGCCACCCGCATGCCGTTCGCGATGCAGATGAGCTGCAGTGCGCGACCGAGCACGTGCGTGAGCGGCAGGAACAGGATCGTATTGCCCCGATCGTGCACCACTTCCGTGTACGCCTCGGCCGTGTTGAGCACCTGGCCGACCAGGTTGCGGTGCGTGATCTGCGCCCCCTTGGGGTCGCCCGTCGTACCCGACGTGTAGACGATCGTCGCGATGTCGTCGAGGGCGGCGGCGGTGCGGCGCTCTTCCAGCTGTGCATCGGAGACGCTCTCGCCCTGTTCGATGAGGTGCGAGAGCGGGGCCGCTTGCTCGGCCGGGTCGGCTTGCGCGTGAGCCTCGTCGGCGTCGACGTCACTCGATGTGCGGAGCGCCCAGGTGCGCAGTTCGACTCCGGCCTCGGCCGCAGCCCCGCGCAGACGCGCATCGAGCACCGCGTCACCGACGAACGCGGCGACCGGTCGCGCGTCCGCGAGCACCGCGGTGAGCTGCGAGTGCGCTGCGGTGTCGTAGACGGGCACCACGACGGCACCAGCAGTCGCCGCCGCGAGGTCGGCCACCGCCCAGAGGTACTGCGTCGGCGCCATGATCAGCACCGCGTCACCCGCCTGCACCCCACTTACGATCAAGCCCTTCGCGACGCGCCTCACCTGCTCGGCGAACTCCGCCGTCGTGACGGGCACCCACGGGGCGTCGAGCGGCGTGCCGGGCTCGCGCACCTCGAACGCCACGTGATCGGGGGCGGTGTCGAGTCTCCGCTGCAGCAGGTCGGTGACGTTGCGCACGACATCGATATCGACGACCGCAGGGGTCTCTGCTGCATATCGTTGCACGGTCGTCATGCCGGTACCCACTCCCCCGAACCGCGCACGAGCAAGTTGCTCAGTTTGTGAGGTTCTTCTCACGAAAGTATCACAGATATTGACCGAATGCGCTCGGCGCGCGAATATCTCGAAGCATCGTGCAACGCAACGCCCTTCTCACCACCGACGCCCTCTGCGAGAGTCGCCGCATGAGAAGCATCACCTACGCCGGCGAGACCGTCGTCACCACCGACGACGTTGCATCAGCCCTGGTCGAACTCACCGCCGCCATCGCCCGCAACGGCCGCGCCGAAGCCGTCGAAATCCCGATCGTCACCGACGATCATGAACACACCGACGTCGCCGAGCTCGTCATCGGGGTCGGCAACGACGTGCTGTCAGTGCCGGCGGCGTGGGACTCGAACGAGGAACCCGATTTCTCGCAGCAGGCCGCCGCGCTGAGAAACCATATCGACTACCCCCAGCCGGTCGCGGGCGGCTCGATCACCGAAGAATTCACGTCGCTCGATTGGGATCTGGAGCTCGGCGACACCGACAGCGGCGCTCGGGGCCACTGAAGGCGGGCCGGTCGGCCCGCCTTCAGCGCTGCAGACGCAACCTCAGATGGTTGCCACTGAACCCGAATCGACGCGATAGTTGGATCCGTTCACAAACGACGCACGATCCGAGCAGAGGAACGTGACGACGTTCGCCACTTCCTCGGGCTCCCCACGGCGACCGAGCTCCATGTACGGCCGCTCGTCATCGAGGAACGATTCGATCGCTTCATCGAAGCTGACGCCAAGCTCGTCCGAGCGCTTCTCCATCATGCGATCCGTCATCGGCGTGTGAATGAATGCCGGTGACACGCAATTCACCAGCAACCCCTCGTCGGCATAGGAGCGCGAGAGCCCTTTCGCGAGCGCCAGAATGCCCGCCTTCGCCGCACAGTAAGGCAGCTCGTCGTCGTACGGCTGCACCGCGTCTTCGGAGGCGAGGAACACCAGGCGACCCCACCCGCCGGAGCGCAGCGCCGGCAAGAATTCGCGCACCAGACGCACCGGCCCGAGCAGATCGACCTCGACGGTCGACACCCACCCGTCGTCGTCGATCTCGTGAAACTTACCCTGCGCGCCGGTGATGCCCGCCGACTGCACCAGGATGTCGATGCTGCCTACCGCAGCTTCGACCTGTTCGCGCAGCGACTCGAGATCGTCGAGGCTCGTGATGTCGGCGGCGAACGCGTGCAGCGCGTCGGGTGCTGCGTCGAGCTTCGCCGCAGCAGCGTTGAGGTCGTCGGCGTCGTGATCGGTGATGACCACCCGCACGCCCTCTTCGAGCAGCTGCTTCGCGGTGTGCCAGCCGATACCCGACGCACCCCCGGTGACGAGTGCCGTCTTGCCCGTAATTCCCAGATTCATGATGCGTGTCCTTTCGTCGTTCCGAATGTGTGCACCGGCCGACCGTGCTCGTCGGGGTCGACATCGATGCGGTAGATCGCCCCTGATTCGGGCGCATCTTGCAACTGCTGCTCCGTGAGGTTCTCGCGCGCCGAACCAATCAGCAGGGTGGTGAGCTCAGGCCCCGCGAACGCCACCGAGGTGATGTTCGGGCTCGGGATCGGCACCGACTCGAGCAGCGCGCCGTCGCGGGCCCACCGCACAACTCGGCTCTCGCCATAGAGGCCGTTCCAGAACGTGCCGTCTGCGGCGAGCGCGAGCCCGTCGTGCGCGCGGCCCGTGATGTGCGGCGCGAGTTCGCCGAGGTCCCCGTTCGGGCCGTAGATACCGCGATAGATCGTCGAGGTGGAGGTGTCGGTGACGAACATGGTGCGTCCGTCGTCCGACCACTCAAGGCCGTTGGCGACGCCGAAGCCACCGCGCAGTGCTCGCGCGTCTCCGTCGGCGCTCACCGCCCAAAGGTCGGCGTCGGGTGCTTCTCCGATCAGGCCCATGCCTCCCACGACGAATCTGCCGAACGGGTCGACCTTCCCCTCGTTGAGGCGCATGCCGAATCTGCGGTGCGGCAATCGGGCAACGACCCGCTCGATGAGCCCATCGGAGCCGAGCAGTACGACCGAATCTTCGAGAGCCGCAACGTAGCGACCGCTCGACGCCGGTTGCACGGCCGACACGGGCGGTGGCAGTGACACCACGCGATCCTCGCTGCCGTCAACGGCACCATCGAGGCGACCCCGGTGCAGCAGCCCCGCGGTGATGTCGACCCACACGACTTCACTGGTACGCGCGTCCCACCAGAGACTCTCGACCAAGATCGCCCGCGTCGAGCGGAACACCTGCACCTCGCGCGTCATCACGATCAGGGGGTCGGCATGCCGCCATTGACGTTGAGTGTCTCGCCCGCCACATAGCTGGACTCGGCCGACGCGAGAAACACGTACGCAGGCGCGAGCTCCGCAGGCTGCCCCATGCGACCGAGCGGCGTCTCGTGGCCAAACTCGGCGATCTTGTCTTGCGGCTGCCCGTCGCTGGGCTGCAGCGGCGTCCAGATCGGGCCGGGCGCGACGGCGTTCACGCGGATACCCTTGGGGGCGAGCTGATCGGCGAGCCCCTTCGTGAAGGCGTTGATGGTCGCCTTCGTGGAGGCGTAATCGACCAGAATGCCCGACGGCGAGTAGGCCTGGATCGAGGTCGTGTTGATGATCGCCGACCCTGGGGCGAGATGGGGCAGCGCAGCCTTGGTGATCCAGAACATCGCGTACACGTTCGTCTTAAAGGTGTCGTCGAACTGCTCGTCGGTCAGATCGGTGAGCGACTCCTGGAACACCTGCTTGCCGCCATTGTTCACGAGGATGTCGAGGCCTCCGAGCTGGGAAACCGTGTCGGCCACGAGCGACCGGCAGTACGATGCATCTCGCAGGTCGCCGGGCAGGGTCGCGACCTGCACGCCGGCTTCGCGAAGAATGCCGGCGATGCGCTGGGCATCGGGTTCCTCCTCCGGGAGGTAGGAGATCGCCACATCGGCGCCCTCGCGGGCGAAGGCGATCGCCGTGGCGGCGCCGATTCCCGAGTCCCCGCCGGTGATGAGGGCCTTACGCCCCTGGAGGCGCCCGGACCCGCGGTAGCTCTCCTCTCCAAGATCGGCCTTCGGCGTGAGGTCGGCGTCGAGCCCGGGCTCGGCGAGGTGCTGCCGCTGCGGCTTGATATCGGCGTAAAGCTCTGCCGGGTTGACGAAGGTGTACTGGTCACGTGACATGGTGCGTCCTTTCGTTGCGGTGGGTGGTCATCGGGCTCGCGACGTCATCGTCCGTCGAGCAGTTCTGTCGGCACGAGATCACGGATGGTCATCACCGCTCCGAGAAACGCGAGGTGACTGAGCGCCTGCGGAGTGTTGCCCCAGGCAGTGCCGTCGGCGGCGTCGATCATCTCCGCGTAAATTCCGACGTCATTCGAGCGGTTGACGAGCTCATCCATGAGTTCCAGGGCTTCGTCATGACGGCCGACGCAGGCGAGCGCTTCGACGCGCCAGAAGGCGCACGCGACAAAGGTGCGCTCCTCGCGGTGCGCGCCGCTGTAGCGATAGAGCAGCGGGCCTGCGCCGAGTTCGTCGCTCAGCGCATCGATCGTCGATGACATGCGCTCGCCGCGGTCGAACCCGCTCGGCGCGTGCAAGAGCACCGACGCATCGAGTTCGTCACTGCCAGCGTAAAAACGGTAGGCCCCTCGGCGATCCGACCAGCCGTGCTCGTCGATCCACTGCCGAATGCGATGCTGCTCCGCGCGCCAGCGACCCGCACTGCCCGGAATCGCCCCGGCCTCGGCGAGCGCTGCTGCATCCTCGAGCGCCTGCCAGCACCCCATCTTCGACGAAACGTACTGGCGCTGCTCACCGAGCTCCCACATGCCCGAATCAGGGTTGCGCCACAGGTCGCACGTGCGATCAGCCACCCCCGCCAGCATGCGCGCGGTCGCTACATCGAGCACGTTGCCCGCGTCGACATAGGTGCGGCAGATCGAGATCAGGTCGCCGTACACCCCGAGCTGCAGCTGCTCATTCGCCGGATTGCCGGTGACGACCGGCCCGATACCTCGCCAGCCAGCGACGTCGTGCTCCGATGGTTCGGGCACCAGGTCACCGTCGAGTGTGTACATGACATGCAGTTCGGGGCCGTGCTCACGGATCGTCCGCAGCATCCAGGACAGTGCCGCCTGCGTCTCCTCGCGCAACCCGAAGCGCACCAGCGCCGTGGCGGTGTAGGCCAGGTCGCGCACCCAGGCAAACCGGTAGTCCCAGTTCTTGCCGCCCTCGGGGTTTTCGGGCAGCGAGGTCGTCGCGGCCGCAGCGATTGCCCCCGTCGGGCTGAAAATCAGTAGTTTCAGTGCGAGCGCGTTCCGCTGCATCCGTTCCGCGTACGGCCCCTCATACGAAAAGACCTCCGACCAGTGCCGCCAGTTCTCGACGGTGCGGTCGATGCCAAGGTCGACGTTGTGCGGGTCAGGAAAGTGGAGCGGTTCGTCGTGCGTGGCCGCGAGGGCGACGAGGTGGCGGGATCCTGCGCGCGCGACAAATGTTCCGGTGAGTTCGGGCCCGGTCCCGCCGTCGGGGTCCGGATCAGCCGGGCCGTGTTCAAACCCGACGACAGTGAACGCAGTCGCGCCGCTGCGCACCACGTGACCGTGCACTGTCGGTTCGATCCAGGGAGCCGCAGAGCGCAGGGAGGCGCCGGGGTTCACGCGCCACCGCATGGGCACCTCGCCCGTCACGCCCTCGATGCGGCGTGCGAGTTCTGCCCAGGGCAGACGGCCCGCGACGCCCGACACCATCGCGTCGGTCACGCGCACGCTGCCCGTCGAGGTCGTGAAGGTGGTTTCGAGCACGTTCGTGTTCGGCACGTAGCGCCGCTCGCTCGTGATCTCTGCGGGAGGAGCATCCGGGGAGAGCTCGAAGCAGCCGCCGGTTTCGTGGTCGAGCAGCCGCGCGAACACCGGAACGTTCGTCAGATTCGGCAACGGCAGCCAGTCGATACGGCCATTCGAGCCAATGAGCGCCACGGTGCGGCCGTCGCCAATCGGGGCGTACGACTCGATTCCGGGCTGCTCGCTCGACGGGTGCGGTGTACTGCGTGCCATGCATCCATGCTCGAACCGTTGCGCCACTCGCGTCAGTGGCTTGCGCCTCGCCCCGCTTGGGCGTTATGGCGAGACCTCTCGTCTCGTCCCCCTCGCTGGCGCCGCGCAAGCCGCACGCGCAACCCCCTGGCCGTTTGCCCTCAGGGCACGGCAGCATGGAAACATGAGCTCGATTTCGGCATCCTCCGCAGCAGCCCATCACCCGGCCCACATGGCACCGCCGGCACCAGCGCGTCAGGTCTTCGCCGCCGCCCTGTTCCTCATCATCGTCGCTGCCGTCGCATTCGGTGGCTCGCTCGCATCCACCGACAACGTCGACGGTTGGTATGCGGGTGCCGAGAAAGTCGCGTGGAATCCGCCGAACGCGGTCTTCGGCCCGACCTGGACGCTGCTGTACGCGCTGCTCGCGCTCGCCGGCTTTCTCATCTGGCGCTCGGGCTTTCGCGAGGGCGAACCGAACGCCGCGCGCAACGCGTTGGCGCTGTTCGTGACGCAGCTCGCTCTGAACGCGATG
Organism: Leucobacter musarum subsp. musarum; assembly: GCF_001273845.1. Classification (GTDB taxonomy): domain Bacteria; phylum Actinomycetota; class Actinomycetes; order Actinomycetales; family Microbacteriaceae; genus Leucobacter; species Leucobacter musarum. The sequence continues at coordinate 139,595 of NZ_JHBW01000062.1, read as the reverse complement.
TGGACACCGGCGTTCTTCGCGGGCTACCCGGCGATCGGGCCGGCGGCCTGGTGGATCGCCGCAGTCATTATCGTCGCCCTCATCGTGGTCGTCATCGCGCTCGCGGTCTCGGCCCGGCGCTGGTCACGCGTTGCCGCCTGGATCATGCTGCCGTACCTAGCCTGGTTATGCTTCGCGACGAGCCTCAATATTGGCATCATCGTTCTCAACTGAGCGGGTGATCCTACCCCTTCATCATCGGTTTTCAGCGCATTTTTGCATCACGGATTGGGCAAATCGCCCGTGATCGGGTAAAATTAGTAGGAAGTGCAAGTTCACCGGCCAAATTCGGCGCTTTTCGCCCGGCTTTCGCGCCCGAACGCACTCGTCGAGACCGTGCGGCAGCCAGCCCACGAGTCCGCACACGACAGCGTCTGAGGAGATCACTATGCAGCAGTCTCACGTCGTGGGACACACCCTCGTGTACCCGCACCACGGTGCGGTGACGATCACTGCGATCGAGGTGAAGAAGATCGGCGGCGTCGAGCGCACCTGGCTCACGCTGCAGCCGCTGCTCAACGAGCTGTCGATCCAGATTCCCGCCGATCAGCTGAACGAGATCGGTGTGCGCGAGCTCATCGATAGCGACGGCATCGCAGAGTTGATCGACATCCTTCAAGAGGAGTTCATTGAGGAGCCGGGCAACTGGTCACGCCGCTTCAAGGCCAACGGCGAGAAGCTCGCCTCGGGCAGCGTGCACCGCGTCGGCGAGGTCGTGCGCGACCTGTGGCGCCGCAGCCAGGGCGCCAAGCTCTCGACCGGCGAGAAGGCCATGTACCAGCGCGCCAGCGGCATCCTCGTCACCGAGTTCGCGCTCGCTCGCGGCATTGCCGAGGCCGACGCGCACGAAGAGGTCGAGAAGATCCTCGCCGGCGAGAAGATCGCCGTCTGATCGAGACCCCATCCGGCGGGTGAACCGCCGAAGACCGAACGGGCCGTCCGCGAGAAATCGCGGACGGCCCGTTCGGTGTTTCTGGGCGCGCGCCGGGCGCGAGGCCCAATGCGCGATTTCGCTTCCGACACCGATTCAACGAAACGCAGACACTTACTGGCTCAGCCTGTATGCGTTTCGTTGAATCGGTGCGCGGGGAGCATGGTGCGCGGGGTGCAGCGTGCACGAACCCGCGCGGCACAGGTTCAGCCCGCGTAGGCTGCGTGCAGCGCCTCGACGAGCGGCGTCGTCGGGCGCCCGATGAGGTCGGCGAGCGTGCGATCCGCCGACTCGAGATCGCCCTGCGCGATGCCCGCGTCGAGCGCCGTCAAGAACCCGACGGTGCCGGCGTCGAGCCCGGCGCCCTCGAGCGCGGCCTGGTACTCGGCTGCGGGCAGCTCCTGGTGCGCGACCGGCTTGCCCAGCACTTCGCCGATGGCTGCGGCAAGCTCGTCGTAGGTGAACGACTCACCGGCGAGCTCGTAGGTCTTACCGATGTGCGCGTCGCCGATCAGGGCAACGGCCGCAGCCTCTGCGTAGTCCCGGCGCGCAGCAGCCGACACGAGACCGCCCTGCGTCGCCGAGATCAGCGTGCCCGTCGCCTCGGCTGCCCCGAAGTTGCCCAGGTAGTTCTCGATGTACCAATCGTTGCGCAGCAGCGTCGCGGGAACTCCCGAAGCGGCGATGGCCTGCTCCGTGGCGAGGTGCTCGGCCGCGAGGGGCAGCGAGCTCGACTCGACGTTCGCGAGGCTCGTGTAGGCGAGCTGCGCGACTCCCGCAGCAGCCGCTGCGTCGATCACGGTCTGGTGCTGCGGCACGCGCTTGCCGACTTCACTGCCCGAGATGAGCAGCACGCGGTCGACGCCGGCAAACGCGGCGGTCACGGTTGCGGCGTCGTCGTAGTCGAGCGGCACGACGCTGATGCCGCGATCGGCAAGGTCCGCCGCCTTCGACGGGGTGCGCACGCCGGCGACGATCTGGTCAGCGGCGACGCCCTTCGCGAGGAGCGCGTCGATGACGAGGCGGCCGAGCTGGCCGTTGGCTGCGGTGATAAGAGTGGTCACGGTGTTCCCTTCGATGGTGGCTTCGTTCGGGTGCAGCGCGATCCTGCCCCTGCGCATTCCCGAGTGACGGTACCCACTTTGCGGTAAGGTACTAGCGAGATGGTGAGTTATGCGGAAATCCGGGCGACTGGCGCCTTCGATCCGGCGTGCTCCACGCGGGTCGTGCTCGATCACGTGATGAGCCGCTGGGGCGTGCTGGTGCTGTGCACGCTGTCTGACGGCACGCATCGCTGGGGCGAGTTGCGCCGCGAGGTCGAGGGCATCAGCGAGAAGATGCTCGCATCGACCCTGCGTCAGTTGGTCGCCGACGGCATCGTGCACCGCGAATCACTGCCCACCGTGCCCCCGCACGTCGAGTACTGCCTGACCGAGCGCGGTCACGAGCTCATGGAGCGCATGCTGCCGCTCATCGGCTGGATCGCCGATCGAGCCGACGAAATCGTGGGCACCCCGGCTCAGCGACTGGGCGCCGCGGCCGCACCCGTCACCGCTCGCGCGTGAAGTAGACGCGCTCGAAGCCGTGCTCGGTGCGCTGCCCGGTCTCGACGAAACCCCGCTTCGGGTAATACGCGAGATTCTCGGTCATCGCGGCATTCGTGTACAGCCTGAGTTCGGGCAGCCCGAGTCGCTCCGCCTCGGCGTCGGCGTCGGCGAGCAGCGCACCGCCGATGCCCTGCCCGTGGGCCTCAGGGTCAACCGCGACGTTCTCGACCAGCAGGTGGTCGGGGTGCGGCACCGTCACGAGCAGCCCGACGATTCGTTCGTGCAGGATCGCCACGCGCACCCGGCCCTCACCGATCAGGGCAGCGTAGTCGCTCGACATCGGTGCCGGCTCTCGGCCGATGCGCGGCACGTACGGCGCGTAGGCGCGACGCACGAGCGCCGTCAGGTCTTCGGCCTCGTCGGCTGATGCGGCACGAATCTCGAGCACGGCGCTCAGCTCCCGTCGCGCAGGTCGTGCAGCGTTTCGGCGGCGAAGCGAATCTCGTCGAATCGCACCGCGCACCCGGCACCCGTGGGCGACTGCACGAGGAAGCCGAGCTGCGGGCAGGCGGCGACACGATGCTCGGCGTCACCGTGCCCGGCGCGCTGGGGCGGGTCGAGGCGGAACACCCGCACGAACTCCCATTGCGCTCCGTCGCGCGAGGCGTGCATGGCGAAGACGGTGTCGATCCGGGAGATGCGCAACCACAGCTCATCAGACTCGGCATCGAAGGCATTCGCGTCGTCGGAGACACCGCGGGTCACGACGCTCACCGCGAGCCGCTGACCGGTCGGCGAGTACTCGAAGCAGAGTTTTGCCCAGTGCGCGTCATCGAACCAGACCAGTAGCACGCCGGCGTCGAATGTGGAAGCGAAATCAACGGTGACCCGCGCGGAGAACTGGAAGTCGCCCGCAGGCGCGGCAAAGCGGGCCATCGGCGCCGTGCTCGAACTGGATCGGCCGAAGGGGTCGACGATGAGATCGGTGTGCGCGGGCGCTGCAGCGGCAAGCGTTGACCCGTTCCACGACCACTCCGTGCGACCGTCGGCGGTCACCTCACCCGGCAGCCCGTAGATGGAATATGCGGTCATGAGATCCTTTCGGGGCCGAGCCGCGGCGATACGGCGATGCGGGATCAGCCTGCCAGCGACTCCTGAGAACTCGCATCTGCGATTCGCTCGAGCATCTCGGCGAGCAGCATCCGCTCGCCCGGCGTCAGCACCTCGCCGAGGCGCGACAATCCGGCGAGCAGCGCGGCTGCGTGCGCGGCGCCGGTCGGCGCAGTCGACGCGGTCGCTCCGACGACTGCATCGGCGGTGGTGATGCCGGCGAACACGGCGTCGCGCACGCGGTGCGAGATCGCGGGATCGCGATCCGCCACCGCCTGACCGATCAACCGCAGCGTCACCCCCGTGCCCGCCGCTTCGATCATGCCCGAGGCCGTCTCGGGGCTCACGCGCAGCGACCCGACCTCGGCGACACGGGTGGTGAGCATCAGGAGGCGAGCGTGCGCGGCTGCCGTGACCTCGGAACTGTGGCCCGGGTGGGGGTCGGCGTACGTCAGGAGGTAGTGGTGCGGATGCTCGAGGCCGTAGTTCACGTGCAGGTCCCAGCCGGTGCGCAGATCGGCGAGCGGATCATCGCTCAGCCGCTGCGCCCGCTTCTGCGCCAGGTAGCCTTCGAAGGCGCGCGCCGCGACGGCCCCCAGCAGCCCCTGCATATCGCCGAACTGCCGGTAGATCGCCGGCGCCTGCACCCCCGCCGCTTCTGCGACGGCGCGGGTCGTGACCGCTTCACGGCCACCCGCGCGCAGCAGCGCGTCGGCAGCATCGAGCATGCGATCGCGGGCATCGCTTCGAGAGGTCATGAATCAATGCTACCAGAATTGCGATAGCGCTCTTCATGAAAGCGTGTTATGTTATCGGCGATAACACTTTTGCGAGAGCGGAGAATCCATGCATCTCACCGGACACACCATCCTGATCGTCGGCGGCACCTCGGGCATCGGCCTCGAGCTCGCACTGCGCCTGCGCGACGCCGGCAACTCGATCATCATCTCGGGCCGTCGCACCGAGCGCCTCGCGGCGATCGAAGCCGAACACGGCATCCCCGGTATCGCCGCTGACGTGGCCGACGCGGGGTCGATCCGGAACCTGCGCGACACTGCGATCGAGCGCTTCCCCGCCCTCGACACCGTGGTGACCATGTCGGGCATTATGCAGCGCGAACTCGTGCTCGAGCCGGGCGCGCTCGAAATCGCCGAACGCACCATCGAGACCAACCTGCTGGGCACGATCCGCCTCGTTGAGGCATTTCTGCCTCACCTGCTGAGCCGCCCGCGTGCGGCGATCCTCACCGTCTCATCGGGGCTCGCGTTCGTACCGCGCGCCGACACCCCCACCTATTCGGCGACCAAGGCCGCCGTGCACTCATACACGGAATCGCTGCGCGAGCAGCTGCGCGACACCTCGGTGCAGGTCATCGAGCTGGTGCCGCCGCTGACCGCGACCGAGCTCACTCCCGGTCAGCTCGAGAACCCTGCGGCGATGCCCCTCGTCGAGTACGTTGCGGAGTCGATCGCACTCCTCGACGCCGACCCCGACATCACCGAGGTGCTCGTCGAGCGCGTCAAGCCGCAGCGCTTCGCCGAGGTCGACGGCACCTACGCGCAGATCTTCGCGCGGATCGCCGGGCGCGCGGTGTAGGTGCTGGGCTGGTGCTAGGTGCGGGTCGATGCCCGCACCCCCGCCGGGCCCCCACGCCCGACGCCCGCGCCGGGCCCTGAGCCCCGCACCAACCCCATACGCCGAGTGCACCCCTTTTGCGCGAGCGCACCCCTGAGTGAGGTGTGCACTCGAGAGAAATGGGTGCACTCGAGGCAGAGGTGAGGCCGACCCCAGGCCGAGCGCCGGCTACTGTTCCTCGTGCGTGCGCGGGTCGGCGTCGAACAGGCGCCCGTCGGGCCTGCCGAGCGCGGTGATCGCGGCCACCTCGGCATCGTCGAGTGCGATCTCGACCGCTGCGAGGTTCTCGCGCTGTCGATCGAGGCTCTGCGACCGCGGAATCGACACGACCCCGCGCGCCGCGTGCCAGGCCAGCACGATCTGCACGGGGGTCGCGCCACGTTCGGCCGCGATGCGCTGAATCACGGGCTCGTCGAGCACGGCGCCCGCCCGCCCGATCGGGCTCCACGCCTCGGTGATGATGCCGAGCTCGCGGTGCAGCTCAACCGCGTCGACCTGCGGAAAGTAGGGGTGCACTTCAAGCTGGTTAAAGACCGGGCGCACCCCGGTCTCCGCTTCGATGCGCTCGAGATGTTCGGGGAGAAAGTTCGAGACGCCGATCTGGTCGACGACTCCCCGCTCGCGGGAGTCGACGAGCCCCTGCCACGCGTCGACGTACTGGCCCTGCACTGGATTCGGCCAGTGGATCAGGTGCAGCCCGATCGCGTCGACGCCGAGGCGCGCGCGGCTCTCTTCGACGCTGTGCTGGTTCCACGGTGCCTCATGGTGGCGTCCGGGCAGCTTCGAGGTCACAATGACCCCGGCCCCGTCATCAGCACCGTCGCCCGCCGCGAGACGGACCCCACGACCGACAGCGCCCTCGTTCTCGTAGTTGAAGGCAGTGTCGACGAGCCGATAGCCCGCCCCGATCGCCCCGGCGACCGCGTCGGCCCCCGCGTCGCCGTTGAGCTTGTACGTGCCGAGCCCGATGGGCGGTAGAACGAAACCGTTGTGGGCTGTGAACCGTGCGTGTGGTGCCATGCTGCGGGTGCTCCTTCGATCGAGGGTTCCGACCCTCTGTCTAGCACGGCGGGTGGACGCTACGCCAGGAACTTGCTTCGGGTGTCGAACGCCAGCTTGATTCCGAACAGCACCAGGAACGACCCGGCCACGCGGTCGACGATGCGGATCGCGCGGGCGTTCGCGAGCCAGCGCCGTGCCACGCTCGCCGCGCCGATGATGAGCGCGAACCACGCGAGGCTGATCGCCACGTGCACCCCCGCCAGCAGTAGCCCGCCTTCAAGCGCCGGCATGCCCGCCGGAATGAACTGCGGAATCGTCGCGATGTAGAAGACACCGACCTTCGGGTTCAACAGATTCGTCGTGATGCCGGCGGCGAAGGATCGCCAGGGCGACACCGCGGTCGGCGCGTCCGCGGTGAACGCCGTGTGCGATCCCGAGCGCAGGCTCTGCACGATCAGGTTCACGCCGAGATACAGCAGGTAGGCGGTACCCGCCGCCGCGACAACGAGATACGCGGTGCGCGACGCGGCGAGTAGCGCCGTGGCCCCGAGTGCCGCAGCCGCACCCCAGATGAGCGCCCCAAGCCCGATGCCGAGCGCGGTGCTCACGGCATGACGCACACCCCGAGTCAGGGACGCCCGCAGCACGAGCGTAGTGTCGATGCCCGGAATCACGGTCAGCACCACGGCGACCGCCGCGAAACCGATCAGTGCCTGTGTCAGCGTCATGCGCCCTCCCGTCGTGCAGCGCCGCGCAATGCGCGACCACACCAGTATCGTGCAGCCGGGGCCGCGGCCTCGCCTGATCGGCACCTTCGGCGGCAAAACCGTGCGGAATGTCGACGCATTCAGTACCCCTCCGCACGGTCTTCGAGGGCGCAGGCCAGTTCGAGGTACGACACGGCACGCACGATGTCTCCGCACTTGAGCGAGGCGTCGGCGTGGGCGATCGCCGACGCGACCGCACGCCGCTGGTTGCGTCGCAGGCGCCGCAACGTGAGGTCGGTGTGCCCCGCGGCGTGGGCGACCTCCAACTGCCAGCGCTCGGCGGGCGTTGCGGGCGCGTCACGGCGCCGATACCGCTCGGCGAGCTTCAGCTCCGCGCGATCGCGATCGCGATCGACGCGGCCGGGCCCGATCCGGTCGCTCACGCGGCGCCCCGCATCCCGGCGCTCGTCGCACGAGCTGAACCGCATTCCGGCCCGGGTGCGCGACCGGGCGGCGGGCCGCCCCGGCTGGTCTCGAACTGCAGGGTCGCCATGACGATCGCGCTGACCAGCGCGACGCCGACGACTCCGATGACGAGCACGATCTCTCTGCACCGCATGGGAGCTCCTCTGGTTCCACGCCGCCCGAATCAACGGCGTGCCCAGTTCACCCCGATCGCGGGTTTCCTCGCCTTATCGGCATCGGATAAGGAACCGAAACCGCCGCCGCGCCTACCGTCGGCAGCAGCCGCATTTCACTGTCGAAAGGACGACGCGATGATCCCTCATGACGACCGGCCCGCCACCCCTTCGGAGGCCCTACAGATCGCACTGACGCACGAATCCCGGGTCTCCGGCTGCAATCTCGATTGGATTCGCGAACGTCAATCGCCGGGCACCCGCTCAGCGCTCGATCATGCGCTGGCCGAATTCGCTGCGGGTGATCTGCGGCTCGCGCAGGAGTACGTGCGTCTGGCGTGTGAACTCAGCCGCCAGGCATCTCAGCACGCAGATGAGACTGCCCCCGGCTGAGCTCACGGACGCATGCGCTAGGCCACCCAGGCCGGAATGCGGCCCCGCAGCACCGCTCCGTCGAGCGAGATGCGCCCGGCGCCCGCAAACGCCAGCCCGAGTGCCGCTGCGCCGAGCAGGGCGACGAATTCGTAGCCGCCCTCGCCGACCCAGAACCCAGCCTGTGCGTGCACGAGAGCGATTGCGACGACCATATCGATGGCGAGCAGGATCGCGACGAGTCGGGTGAACAGGCCTGCAATGAGCAGGATGCCGCCGCCGAACTCCAAGAACGCGACCAGGGGTGCCGTGATCTCGGGAAGCGGAGCGCCAATGCTGCCGAACGATTCGACGGTACCCGCCAGCGTGTATTCGAAGAGCTTCTGCGCGCCGTGCGCGGTGAACACGACTCCGAGCGCGATACGAATGACGAGAATGCCCCAGGAGACTGAGGTGGCGTTGGCCGTCGAGGCGGACTGTCGGGGCATGAGTGAAGCTCACTTTCTGTGCGTCGGCAGGTGACCACTCCACGCTAGGAGCGTCACGCCGCGTGACACTGTGACTTCTGAACTCTGCGACAGCCCTCGGTGGGCTTCTGGTATCTCGCGCGCGACGCGCGGAGCCTGCGGCCCGCGATGCGCAGGGCGAATCAGCACACGCAGCGGACCAGCGTGAGACGGATCTGTCAGCGCGAGATCAGTACGCGCCGGAGCGCACGTAGCCGCGGGGCACGCGCGAGCCAATGCTCGTGAGCACTTCCCACGAGATCGTGCCGGCCGCATCGGCCCACTCGCGAGCGTTCGGCCGCCAGCCCAGCGATGGCCCGAAGAGCAGCACCTCATCGCCTTCGGCGACGTCGCGCGGGTGGTCGCCGAGGTCGATCACGAACTGATCCATGCAGACCCGACCCACACTCGGGTAGCGGGAGTCGCCGATCACGACGTCGAATTTGCCCGACATGATGCGTGGCACCCCGTCGGCGTACCCCAACGGCACGAGGCCGAGGGTGGTGTCATGCGGCGCGGTCCAGGTGTGCCCGTACGACACCCCGTCGCCCGATTGCACGCGTTTCATGAGGGTCAGCGGAGCCTTCAGCGTCATCGCGGGCGTCAGGCGCTCCGAGGGTTCGTCGAACGGCGAGTAGCCGTACATCGCGAGCCCCGGGCGCAGCACATCGAGGTGCAGATCGGGTCGTGCGAGTGCGGTGCCCGAGTTGCCGAGGTGCATCTGCTGCACGGCGATCCCGTGCTGGGTGAACTGCGCACGGGCGTCGAGCAACCGCTCGAGCTGCAGACTATTCAACGGGTGGTCGGGCACATCGGCGTGCGACAGGTGGCTGAACAGGCCGTGCACGCGCACCGCCCCCTCCGCGACGAGCGCGCCGAGGTCACGCAGCAATTCGGGCAGTTCGGCGTCGGTCACACCATTGCGACTGAGCCCGGTATCGACCTTCACATCGATCTCGGCGGGCCGCCCGACTTCGCGCGCCGCAGCGGCGACGGCGGCGAGCTGGCGCGGCGAGTTCACCCCGAGTCGCACATTGGCCGAGATCGCCTCGGCGTACCCGCTGGTCGACAGCCAACTCAGCACCGGCGCGGTAATGCCGGCCGCCCGCAGCGCCAAAGCTTCGGGAATCGTGGCGACGCCGAGCGATGTCGCACCGGCGGCGAGCGCGGCGCGGCCGACCTCGATGGCGCCGTGGCCGTAGCCGTCAGCCTTGACGACGGCCATGAGATCGGCCGTCGGCGCGAGCTCAGTGAGCACGCGGATGTTTGCGGCGATGGCGTCGAGGTCGACTTCGGCTACGGGTTCGGTGACCATCGGATTCGCCACACCTCTTCTCTCTGCTGCTTCGCCCCGGCCTTAGCCATATTGGCGAAGCTGCAGAGCGTTCGGCCGCTGCAGGCTCAACCGAGCGTGTGCTCCAGTCTAGGCGGCACTGCCATGGCACTTGCGCTGCGCGTCTCGACGAGGCACCCGCTCTCGAGGCGCAGCACGACGTCGGCGCTGGCGATCGCGTCGGGGTCATGCGTCACGCACACGACTGCGGCACCGCGCGCGGCCTCCGCCTCGAGCAGGCGCTGGGTGCGCTCGCGGCTGGCGGTGTCGAGCCCGGTCGCCGGCTCGTCGAGGCAGAAGATGTCGGCACCCCCGGCGATGCCCTGGGCCAGGAGCGCGCGCTGCCGCTGCCCGCCGGAGAGCGCCGAGAACGGGCGATCCACCAGGTCGGCGAGCGCAACCCGGTCGAGGGCCGCGGCGACCCTCGTGCGCCGATCGCGGCCGCCGGTGCGGCCCCTCCCCCAGGTGCCCATTGCGACGACCTCGCCCACGGTGATCGGCAGCGCATCAGGTGCGGCGATGCGCTGCACCACGAGCGCCACCGAGCCGGCGCGGGTGATCGTGCCGCGGGTGGCCGGGCGCACGCCGGCGAGCACTTCGAGCAGGGTGGATTTGCCGGCACCGTTCGGGCCCATGATCACGGTCACCGCGCCTCGGGCGATGCGGACCGTGATGTCGTTCAGAATGGGGCGCCCGTCGATGCTGACGTGCACCTGCTCGGCGATGATCTGGTCGGAAATGGGCATAGATCGAGTCTACCTCGTTTTGATAATGATTCTCATTTATGAATAGGATGGCCGAGTGCTCACCTCCGCCCTCGTGCCGCCGGCCGCTGCCGCCTCGCCGTTCGCCGCATTCTTCGCCGCGTTCTCGGCGGACTTCGTGCTGCGCGCCCTGCTCGGCGGCGCCCTCGTCGCCGTGATCTGCGGGGTGGTCGGCACGTGGGTGGTCATCCGCGGCATGGCGTTTCTCGGAGAGGCACTCGGACACGGCATGCTCCCCGGAGTGGCGCTCGCCACGGTGATCGGCGCCCCCGCGATCGCCGGCGCGGCCGTCAGTGCCGTCGCGATGAGCGCCCTCATCGGCTGGTTGCAGCGGCGCGGCCGCCTCTCGGCCGACACCACGATCGGCCTGCTCTTCGTCGCGATGCTCTCACTCGGCGTCATCATCGTGTCGCACTCCCGCAGCTTCGCGACCGATGCGACGGCGATGCTCTTCGGCGACATCCTCGCCATTCGCAGCGGCGATCTCTGGCTGCTCGCCGGCGCCGCCGCGGTCACGGTCACCGTCGCGGCGCTGTTTCACCGGCGGTTCGTGGCGGCCACGTTCGATCCGAGGATCGCCACCGCGCTCGGCCTGCGCCCCGACCTCGCACACACCGTGCTCGTCGGGCTCGTGACGCTCGCAGTCGTCGCTTCGTACCAGGCCGTCGGCTCGTTGCTGGTCGTTGGGCTGCTGCTCGCACCGGCGGTCGCCGCAGGCCCGTGGACCCGACGCATCAGCTCGCGCATGTGCCTCGCGGCCGTGTTCGGCGTCTTCGCCGTCGCGGCCGGCCTGTTGGCGTCATGGCACTTCGCGACCGCTGCCGGTGCATCGATCGCGGGAGCGTCGATCCTGCTCGCCGCGCTCTCCGGCGGCCTCGCCCGCGCCGTGCGCGCACGACCACGCACCCATGAGCCGCACGTTCACTTCACCCGCACTCCATGAAAGGCATGATGATCCCGCTCCGCCCCCGCCCGCTCGCCATCACCGGCGCCGCGCTCGCCGCGCTGCTGCTGGTTGGCTGCGCCGCATCTGCGACGCCGCACACCGGCACCGCAACAACCGAACCGTCAGGCCCAGCCGAATCCGACGCCGACACGGCCCCCGGGCACGGCGCCGTCGCGGGTGCCGCCGAGGCTCCCGAACCGCCGCTGCACCTCGTCGCGATCGACCGCTCCGGTGAGGTCGCGATGCTCGACCTGCTCGACGGCACGGAGACGACGCTGGATCGCGTGCGGGCTCCGCAGCGCGTCACCACCGATGGCAGATACGCGTTCGTCGCCGACGATTCGGGCGTCGACGTGATCGACAGTGGGGCGTGGACGTGGGATCACGTCGACCACTTCCACTACTACCGCGCCGCCGCGGGTGCGCCGGGCAGCATCGCCGGCGACGGGATCGCCACCGTTGCGACCGGCATGCTCGCGACCGCCGGGGGCACCGGTCTCTTCTTCCCCGAGTCCGGGGAAGCCGTGCTGCTCGACAATGCGGCGCTCGCGTCGGGCGAGATCGTCGAGACCCTGCGTCTCGACGTCGGCCCCCATCGTGGCATCATCGCACCCCTGGGGACCGGAGCCGTGGTGAGCACCCCCGACGAGCCGCGCGGCTCGGCCGAGACCCCGGCCGCATCGCTGCGCGCCGTCGACGCCGAAGGCACCGACCTCGCGACGATCGACTGCCCCGCGGCAGCCGGCACCATCACGACCCGCATCGCCGTCGTCGTCGGGTGCGCCGACGGCGCCGTGCTCGCGACCGCAAGCCCCGATGGCGCGGTCGACCTCGAGAAAGTTGCGTACCCGAGCGGCGCCGCCGCGCCCGCGACCGAATTCTCGGCGCGCAAGGGGCGGCCCACTGTGGCCGGCCTCGGCACCGACTCGGGCGTCTGGCTGCTCGACACCCGCGAGCGGTCATGGACCTGGGTCGGCACAGCTGAACGTCCGATCGCCGCGACCGCGGTCGACGACGAAGCGGAGCGCATCGTCACCCTGACCCCGGCCGGCGCAGTCGCCGTGCTCGACGCTACGGGCGCAAGCCTCGGTGTCTCGTCGCCACTCGTCAGCGGCCTGTCGACGGCCTCGTCTGCCTCCGCCGCGGAGGTCTCGCTCACCGTCGACGCCCAGCGCGCCTACGTCAACGACCCCGCGTCGGGCGACGTCTTCGAAATCGACTACGCCGACGGCGCGCGCGTCGCTCGCACGCTGACCCCCGCGGTCGACGCCGCCTTCCTCGTGGAGACGGGGCGATGAGGGGCTCGGCGCGCGGGCGCACCGGCTTGCGTGGGCGCGCCGCCCTCACGGTGCTCGGCGTCGGGGCGCTACTCGCAGCGGCCGCGACCGCCGGCTGCAGCAGTACGGCCGCGACAGGCGACGACAGTGACGCGCGTGCCCACGTCGTCGTCACGACGAACATCCTCGGCGACATCGTTGGCGAAGTGCTGGGCGATCAGGCCGAGATCACAACACTGATGCAGCCGAACGCCGACCCGCACTCGTTCGAGATCTCGGCGCCTGAGGCAGCGCTGCTCGGCGACGCCGACCTCGTCGTCTCAAGCGGGCTCGGGCTCGAAGAAGGCCTGCAGCAGCATCTCGACCGCGCAGCCGAGGCTGGCGCCGAGCAGTTCGTCGCGGGCGACGCCATCACCGCCTTGCCCTACGCCTCCGGAGACGCGGCGGGCACCCCCGACCCGCACTTCTGGACCGATCCGAACACCGTCATCGACGTCGTCGACGCGCTCGAGCAGCGTGCCGCGTCGCTCCCCGGCATCGATCGCTCTGAGCTCAGTGCTTCGGCCGACGCCTATCGGGTGTCGCTGACGGCGCTCGACGCCGAGATGACGCAGGCGTTCGCGGCGATCCCGCAGGATCACCGGGCCCTCGTCACGAACCATCACGTCTTCGGGTACCTCGCCGAGCGCTACGACTTCCGCATCGTCGGCGCCGTGATTCCCGGTGGCACGACACTCGCCGCCCCGAGCGCCGCCGACCTGCAGCACCTGAGCGACGCCATCACCGAAGCGGGGGTCTCCACGATCTTCGCCGAGTCATCGCAGCCCGACCGCCTCGTGCAGGTGCTCGCAAGCGAAGCCGATCTCGACGTGGCGGTCGAAGAACTCTTCACCGAATCGCTCACGCAACCGGGCGGCGGCGCCGAGTCCTACCTCGAGATGATGCGCGCCAACACTGAGCGCATCGCCACCGGGCTCTCCCCCTGACCTCACCAGTAACACCACACCACAGAAAGCAGGACACCACCATGACCCGACGACACCTCCGATTCGGGGCTCCCGCAGCGCTGCTCGGGCTCGCGCTTCTCGCGACCGGCTGCTCGGCCAGCACTGCCGGTGACGCCGCGGCCGACGACGCCTCACCCAGCGCCTCGAGCAGCGCCGAGGGGGCGCACGGCGACGACCGCCGCGTCGCCGTCTCGTACAACGGCGGCATCGCCGTGCTCGACGCCGACACCCTCGACGTCATCGAGGAGTTCGACAGCGAGGAGTTCACCCGTCTGAACGCCGCCGGCGATGGCCGCCACCTCTTCGTCACCACCTCCCAGGGGTTCCAGCTGCTCGACACCGCGGAGCCCGCCCTCACCGACCTGGTCGTCGAGGCCTCGGCAGCGGGCCACGTCGTGCGCCACGGCGGCAAGACCGTGCTGTTCGACGACGGCGCCGGCGAAACTACGGTCTTCGACACGCATGACCTGGCGCACGCCGACGGCGCGCTGCCCGAGGCGGTCACGTACACTGCCGAGCACCCGCACCACGGGGTCTCGATCGAACTCGAAGACGGCACGCTGCTGACCACCGTCGGCGACGAAACCGCGCGCACCGGGGCGGTCGCACTGGAGCCCCACGACGACCACTGGCACGAGATCACCTCGAGCGACCAGTGCCCGGGCATCCACGGCGAGGGCACCGCGGCCGACGAGGCCGTCATCTTCGGCTGCGAAGACGGTGCGCTGCTCTTCGCGGACGGCACCTTCACGAAGCTCGATGCGCCCGACGCTTACGGCCGCATGGGTAACGCTTACGTCTCAGAGACCAGCCCGATCGTGGTCGGCGACTACAAGACGGACCCCGACGCCGAGGGCTACCTGCTGAGCGCCGTTACGCTGATCAACACGGCGACCGAACAGTTCGAGGTCGTCGACCTGCCCGAGAACGTGCGATTCACCTACCGTGATGTCACCCGCGGGGCCGACGATCTCGCCTACATTCTGTCGACCGACGGATCGATCCACGTGCTCGACCCCGAGACGGGCAAGCTCGTGAACGAGTTCCCCGTCATCGACGCTTGGGAAGGGCCCGCCGAGTGGCAGGATGCGCACCCCACGATCGTCGGCGACGGCGACACAGCGTACCTGACCGACCCCGCAGCCAACGCCGTGCACGCGGTCGATCTGCGCAGCGGCAAGATCACCGCGACCGCCGAGCTCGACCACACGCCGAACGAGTTCGCGGTCGCGCTCGGCGAGCACTGATCGGGCGGCGCCGGCCTCGGCCGTAATGGCTCAACCCCAGCCCTGAATCGGTGTCAATTTGTGTCGCAGTGTGAGTCCAAATCGGGCACCGCGCAGCACACAGTGACACCGATTCGGTGGTTGCCGGCAGTCAGGCAAAGCGAAGCGGCGCAGCAGGCGCGGCGGTTAACCGGCCGCTTCTGCCGCCTCGGCCCATTCGACGCCGCTGATGTCGATTTCTCGGGTCATGTCGCGCAAGAAGTGCTCGACGACCGCGCGCTCCTCTGACGTGAGTCGGGCCGCCGCGTTGAAGCGATTCGCCTGCTGCTGGCCGACGGTGCGCTTGGCTGCGTCGTGGGTGTCGGGAGTGATGCGGATCACGAGCGCTCGGCGATCCTCGGGATGCCGCTCTCGCGAAATGTGCCCGCCGCGCTCAAGACGGTCGAGCAGTTTCGTCGTCGAGGCGCTCGAGATGCCGAGGTGCGCGGCGATCGCGCCCGGCGTCGGGAGCACGTCGGTGTTGCCGGCGACGATGAGAAAGTGCAGCGCGCGCATGTCGACGCTACTCAGCTTCATGTACTTGAGCGAGGCCTCCGAGAGGCGTTCTTCGGCATCGCGCAACTGGCGCAGCGCGTCCATGAGGTGCGCGATCTCTTCGAAATCGCGGGGTGCGAGCCCGGCGCTGTCGACGAGCTCAGACCGCGGATCGGTGTGGTCGACACGATAGAGCGCGGCCGGGCTCCCCTCGGTGCCGCGCTCCACAACAACCCGCTTGTCTTTCGCCACAGGAGAATATTATCCTGAAGTTGATCACTCGCTAAGTGAGTAATCAAAATTTCTACACGAGCGGGGGACGACGTGGTCAGGCAACGAGAGGTGCGCACGGTACTCACCGCCCCCGATCCCCCCACCGATCTCGACCGCGTGCACGCCCGCCTCGACGATTTCTTCGCCACCCGCGTACGCGAAGCCGAGGCATACCACCCGGCCTACGCCCGACTGTGGAAGATCTGCGGCGAGCGCACCGCTGGCGGCAAGCGCATCCGCCCGCGACTCATGCTCGACATCGCGGAGGCGCTGGGGTCGAGCCCCGAGGGCTCCCCCGCCGACCCCGACGCCGCAATCGATATCGCTGCGGCGATCGAGCTGCTGCACGCGTCGTTCCTCTTGCACGACGACGTCTTCGACGGCGATCTCACCCGCCGGGGCGCCCCCAACCTGATCGGCGTACTGGCGGCAGACACCCCCGCGCACATCGCCGCGTCTCCCATCGCGACCACCGATGCGCAGCGTCTGCATTGGGCTCGCAGCTGCGGCATTCTGATGGGCGATCTGCTGCTCGCCGAGGTGCACCAGATTTTCGCGCGCGTCGACGTCGCGATCGAGGCGCGCACGCAGTTACTCGATCTGCTCGCGCACGCAATCACTGAATCCGTCGTGGGTGAACAACTCGACATCGGGCTCGAAGACCGCACGATCATCGCCGACACCGCAACGGTGCTCGAGATGTGCCGACTGAAGACCGCGACGTACACGTTCGAGTTGCCGTTGCGCGCGGCGGCAATTCTCACCGGAGTGACCTCGCCCACGACCCACGCCGCACTCAGCGCGGCCGGCGCGCACCTGGGGCTCGCGTTTCAACTGCAAGACGACCTGCTCTCGACTTTCGGTGATCCTGCCGAGCACGGCAAAGACGCGTTCTCCGACCTACGCGAGGGCAAAGAGACTGCGGTCATCGCGGCCGCACGTATGACGACCGCTTGGCCCGAGATCGAGCCCGCGTTCGGCACCGGGCAGCTCGAGCGCGCCGCCGGCCTGCGTCTGCAGGAATTGCTGCGCGAGTGCGGCGCCGAGCAGTTCGTGCAGCGACTGATCGACGATCAGACGCGTGCGCTGCACGAGACGCTCGCGGATCAGGCGAACGGCGTGCCCGACGCGGCGCGACGCAGTCTGCTCGCCCTCGCCGACCGACTCGAGGGCCGGCGCGCATGAAGCCGCAGAGCCCCCTAGATCGCTACTCGCGCTCGGCAATGCGCGCGTCGGCGGTCGTGATTCGCAGCTATTCGACCTCGTTCGGGGCGGCGACGCGGCTGCTGGGCGCGCGCCACCGCGCGCACGTGCGCAACATCTATGCGCTCGTGCGCGTCGCCGACGAATTGGTCGATGGCGTCACCGACGGAGCCGGTCTCAGCGCCGAGGCGCAGCGCGATGCGCTCGATCGCTTGGAAGACGAGGTCGGCCGCGCCGTCGCAACCGGCTACTCGAGCGATCTGATCGTGCACGCGTTCGCCCAGACGGCTCGGGCCGCCCGCATCGACGCGTCGCTCACCGCCCCCTTCTTCGCGTCAATGCGCGCCGACCTGCTGGTGCCGATCGCTCCCGCGAACGAGCACCCCGTCGCGAACTCGACCGAGCACCCTGCGGCGAGCGCATCAGAGGATGCCCCGCACCGCGTGCGCGGCTTCGACGCTGAGCAGCACGGCACCTACGTGTACGGATCGGCGGAGGTCGTCGGCCTCATGTGTCTGCGGGTGTTCACGCGCGAGCAGCAGCTCGACGCACTGCAGCAGCACCGACTCGAACGCGGAGCGCGCAGCCTGGGCGCCGCATTTCAGAACGTCAACTTCTTGCGCGACCTCGCCGACGACACCGAGCGACTTGGGCGCAACTACCTCGGCTCGGGCGATCGGCTCACCGATGCCGACCGTGTCGACTGGCTGCGTCGCATCGACGCCGAGCTCGCCGACGCCCGCGCCGTGCTGCCACTCCTGCCGAAAGACGCACGCACGGCCGTGAGGTGCGCACTCGATCTCTTCGCCTGCCTGAGTCGCCGGATCGCCCGAACGTCGATCGATGAACTGTACGCCCGCCGGGTGCGCGTTCCCGACTGGCAGAAGTCCGAGATCATCGCTCGCGCCATTGCTCGCACCGCGGTGGAAACGCGATGAGCACCGCCAGCCGTCGCGCCGACGGCACTGGCTCGAACCCCAACACCGACCAGAGCACCGAAACCGGCGCCGGCACCCGCACTGTGGTGATCGGTGCGGGCATCGCCGGCCTCGCGACCGCTGCGCTGCTGGCCCGCGAAGGCCACACGGTGACCGTGTTCGAGCGCGGTTCGCGCGTCGGCGGTCGCGCGGGCTCATTCGCCCGCGACGGGTTCCGGTTCGACACGGGCCCCTCGTGGTATCTCATGCCCGACGTCTTCGACCACTTCTTCGCAATGCTCGGCACGAGCACCGCCGAACAGCTCGACCTGCGGGTGCTCGACCCGGGCTACCGCGTCTTCAGCGAGCCGGCGGCACCGGCGACAGCACCGGCACCAATCCCGGCGCCCGTGACGATCCCGGCCGGGCGAGCAGCGGCCCGCGCGTTGTTCGAGCGGCTCGAGCCCGGGAGCGGGCCGGCGTTCGACGCCTACCTCGATTCGGCGACCGAGACCACCGCGATGGCCGAGCGCTACTTTCTCTACAACCCGTTCACGCGCTGGCGCACGCTCGGCGCCCCGCCTGTGCTGCGCGCACTGCCCCGGCTCGCGCGACTGCTCGGCACGTCGCTGCGATCCTTCGCCGCGCAGCGCTTCACCCACCCCGTGCTGCGCCAGATTCTCGGCTACCCCGCCGTGTTCCTCGGCACGAACCCGAAAGACGCGCCGGCGATGTACCACCTCATGAGCGCACTCGACCTCGATGAGGGCGTGCGCTATCCGATGGGCGGGTTCGCGCACCTCGTCGAGCGCCTCGCCGTGCTCGCCCGCGAGGCGGGGGCAGAGATCGTGCTGGGGGCCGACGTCACCGAGATCGAGGTGGCGCGCGGCGGATCCGCCCAAACTTACTCGGCGACCGCGGTGCACTGGCGCGACGCCGACGGTGATGCGCACCGCCTCCCCGCCGATGTCGTCGTCTCGGGCGCCGACCTGCACCACACCGAAACGGAGTTGCTGCCCGAGGCCGCGCGCAGTTACCCCGAACGGTGGTGGCAGCGCCAGGTGAGCGGCCCGGGTGCCGTGCTGGTGCTGCTCGGCGTTCGGGGCGACCTGCCTGAGCTGCCGCACCACTCGCTGTTTTTCACCCGAGACTGGGATCGCAATTTCGACGACATCTTCGGATCGGCACCGCGCATTCCCGACCCGGCCTCGATCTACGTGTGCAAGCCGAGCGCAACCGACCCTGGCGTCGCACCCGCGGGGCATGAGAACCTCTTCGTACTCGTCCCCGTACCGGCTGATCCGGGCATCGGCCACGGCGGACCCGACGGCACCGGTGATGAGGCCGTCGAGCGAACGGCCGACGCCGCCATCGCGCAGATCGCGGCGTGGGCCGGGGTGCCCGATCTCGGCGAGCGCGTCGTCGTGCGGCAGACGATCGGGCCGCGCGATTTCGTCGACGACTACCACTCGTGGAGCGGGGGCATGCTCGGTCCGGCGCACGTGCTGCGGCAGAGCGCGATGTTCCGAGCGCAGAACCGTTCGAAGCGGGTCGCGAATCTGCTTTACGCCGGTGCGACGACTGCACCTGGCGTCGGCATTCCGATGTGCCTCATCAGCGCAGAGCTCGTGCTGAAGCATCTCCGCGGCGACCACTCGGCGGGGCCGCTGCCCGAGCCCAGTCAGCGGTCGGCTGCGACCGCAGCTCGCAACGGCGCCACCGTCGAGGAACAGGCCTGACCATGGCGTTGCTCTATCTCGGCTCCCTGCTCGCCACGATCGGGTGCATGCTGCTGCTCGACTGGCGGTTCCGCCTCTTCTTCTGGCGCGACTGGCGCGCGGCCGCGCTGGTGCTGGTGCTCGGCGTCGGGTTTCTCCTCGCCTGGGATCTCTGGGGCATCGCGAGCGGCGTCTTCCGCCTCGGGGAGAGCCGCGGCATGACGGGAGTGCTCATCGCGCACGAGCTGCCGATCGAAGAGCCCGTCTTCCTCGCGTTCCTCGTGCTGTGCACGATGGTCGCGTTCACCGGTGCGCTGCGCCTGCTCAACGTGCGAGGTGGTCGCGCACGTCGCCGACACGAACCTCAGGCACCCGGCAGCGAAAGCGGCAGCGGCAGCGACCGCGATCCCGAGAAACACGGTGACGCGTGACGTACGCCCTCATCAGCATCCCGTTCATGCTGCTCGCGCTCGCGGTCGCCCTTGCGCTGACCCCGTGGCGCGACCGACCAGCCGCGCGACGTCTCTGGGCCGGCATCGGTGTGGCGGCCGCGGCGCTCGCGATCCTGACCGCCGTCTTCGACTCGCTGATGATCGCGTCCGATCTCTTCACCTACGGCGACGGACACACGCTGGGGCCCACCATCGGGCTCGTTCCCGTGGAAGACTTCTGCTATCCGATCGCCACCGCGCTGCTCGCTCCGGCCATCTGGTTCCGCCTGACCGCACGCAAGGAGCGCCGCGATGCCGACGACTGAGACCTCCGGCTGGAACGCGCACCTGCTGCGCCAGGCGTTCGTCGCTTCGCGCCCGGTGAGCTGGATCAACACCGCCTACCCCTTCGCCGCGGCGATGCTGCTCACGACCCGCGAGGTCGATTGGGTGCTCATCGTCGGAGCGTTCTACTACCTGATCCCATACAACCTCGCGATGTACGGCATCAACGATGTCTTCGACTACGCGTCCGACATCAACAATCCCCGCAAGGGCGGCATCGAGGGTGCACTGCTCGCCCCGCGTTACCACCGGCCGATGCTGTGGCTCGCGCTGCTCACGAACGCGCCGTTTCTGATCGTGCTCGCTGCCGCGGGCGGCCCGGCCGCCTGGATGCCGCTCGCCGTCAGCACCTTCGCGGTGGTAGCGTACTCGGCGCCGGTGCTGCGCTTCAAAGAGCGTCCGTTCCTCGACTCTGCGACCTCAAGCACGCACTTCGTGAGCCCGGCCGTCGTCGGCCTCAGCATCGCGGGGGCGCAGTTCACCCCGCAGCTGTGGCTCGTGCTGCTGGCCTTCTTCTGCTGGGGCATGGCAGCGCACGCCTTCGGTGCGGTGCAAGACGTGGTGCCGGATCGCGAGGCCCGCATCGGCTCCATCGCGACGGTGCTGGGCGCCGCCGTCACCGTGCGCCTCGCCCTCGGGCTGTGGGCGCTCGCGGGCGTGCTCATGCTGTTCACGCCGTTCCCCGGGCCGCTCGCCGCCATCGTCGCGCTGCCGTACCTCGCGAACTGCGCGCCGCACTGGCGCATCTCTGACGCCGACTCGGGCCGCACCAATCGCGCGTGGCGCCGCTTCATCTGGCTGAACTACGGGTCCGGAGCGCTGGTGACGATGATCCTGATCCTCTGGTGGCTGCAGACCCACTGAAAGCCATACGGAAGCAGGGTCAGTTCGTCAAGGGCATTATCGCGATCGGCGCGTCGTCGTAATCTGATCTCGCGGCCAGCTCCTGATTTCGGGTGATCTGGTCGAGGGGGAACGGGGAACAGGGAGTGCGGTGATTCACCTACCGCGCTGGTTCGCCGCGCTCCCGCGGTCGACGTCGATTGCGGAAGCCGCGCTGAGTCGCGTGCTTGCCGCTGGAGTGAGAGAGGGAGCGGCATGGATCACCCATCATCACACCACAGCAAAGCGCTCGCCATCGCTGCAGCGCATGGGCACGGTGAGGCCCCGCGCACGCTGGGCGTGGAAGAAGAACTCTTGCTCGTCGACCCCCGCTCCGGTCGCATCGCGCCGGCGATCGAACTCGTGCTCGCGGCAGCCGCGGCAGCCGATGTCCGCGCCCTCGTACCCGAGGCGCATGACCTCACCCGGCTTGAGCGCGAGGCAAAGCGCGAGCAAGTTGAGGCCATCTCTGTGCCCCACACGTCGCTCGACACGCTCGAACGGAGCGTGGCTCTCGGGCGGGCCCTCGCCGATGTTGCCGCTCGGCAGATCGGACTTCGCGCCGTCGCTATGGGAACGAGTGCAACGGTTTCGCAGACACAGCTCACCGCATCGAAACGGTACGCGGCCATCGCGGAGCAATTCCAATCGACGATGCGCGAGCAGCTCACCTGCGGCCTGCACGTGCACGTAGGCGTGGCTGACGACGACGAAGGCGTCGCGGTACTCGATCGCATTCGCCCCTGGTTGCCGCTCGTGCTCGCATTGAGCGCCAACTCGCCGATGTGGGGCGGCGAAGATAGCGGCTATGCCAGTCAGCGATACCAGGTGTGGAGTCGGTGGCCTACTGCCGGGCCAACCGATATTTTCGGGAGCCCCGCCGCCTATCACCGCGCGGTCGACGCGCTGCTGGCGACGGGTGTTCCGCTCGACGACGGCATGGTGTACTTCGACGCGCGACTGAGTGCGAGATTCCCAACTGTCGAGGTGCGGGTCGCAGATGTCTGCCTGGAGGCAGCGCATTCCGTGGCGATCGCCGGAATCGTGCGCGCACTCGTGTCGACGGCGGCCCAAGAATGGAAGTCGGGCTTTTCTCCCGACCCGATGCCCACTACCGTAGTCCGCCTCGCCATGTGGTCGGCGAGTCGGCACGGCGTCACCGGCCCACTCCTGAACCCGATTCTGGGGCAGCCCTGCGAACCACGCGTCGCGATCGATGCCCTGCTCGCTCACATCGCACCCGCACTCGCCGCGACCAACGACCTGCACCGCGTCACCGCGATGGTCGATGAGGTATTCGCCTCAGGTTCGGGAGCCGAGCGACAGCGCCGCATCATGCGCGAGCGGCGCAGTGCCCGTGCGCTCGTCACCGACGCCATCGAGCGTACGCACCGCCCTGTCTCTCCGACGTCCCCGTTTCTCGATGCACTGCCGATCTGAGACCGCCATGACTTCACACTCTCCCGAGTCCGCACCTCTTGCTGCGGAGATGACTCCCGCTGCGTTAACGCTCGCACCCGCCTCGCCCGTCAGCGCGGGCGACGCAGTCTCCGCAGGCGCACCCACGGGCATCTCCGCGCAGGTGCCGCAGGAGACGCCTCCTCCGCAATCGCTGAAGCTGGCGGGCATCGCTGCGTTTTTCGGATTGCAGCAGCGACGACGCACCGAATCTTCCCGTGCCACACCGCACGACGACCCCTACGCCTCGTATCTGCGCTGGAGCGGCGGCAGCGTCTCAGCTCTCGACGATCGCGAATCCCCGGCCGCGTAAGCGCGCCCGCTCGTCGGCGAGAAACCCGACGAGCCGCTCGCGCGTGCCCGCCGTGTGCGCGGCAATGAGTGCGGTCGCGGCGTCGGCGTCGCGCGCCGACACCGCGTCGAAGATGGCGCGATGGTCGTCGCGCACGTGGGCGCGGGATTCGGGCGTGCGCACCACCAGCCAGCGAGGCCGGGCAAGACGCGTGAGGGTCGACGCGACGGCGTCGGTCAAGAAGAGGTTGCCGGTGAGCTCGGCGAGCGCGAGGTGGAAGGCGCTGCCGCTCTCGAGCCACGATGCCGGGTCGTCGGCGTGGTGCTCGGTGATGAGCGTGGGTTCGAGTTCAGCGATTTCGGCGTCGGTGGCGCGCTCGATGACGCGCTGCACGACACCGATTTCGACGATCTCGCGGTACTCCATCACCGCCCGCACTTCCGACAGGTCGATCGGCGCGACCACCCATCCGCGCCCCTCGCGACGGGTCAGGCCCTCGACCTCGAGCCGCATGAGCGCGGCGCGGATCGGCGTGCGTGACGCGCGCAGCGCCTGCTCGAGCCCGCGCTCCGAGAGGCGCTCGCCCGGCATGAGGTCGAATTCGAGAATCGACCGGCGCAGCTCCGCGTAGGCGTTGCTGCCTGCGGCGATCGTATCGGCGACGGCGTCAGTCATGCGTCCATCGTGCCATACCGGCGTGGTATACCATTGCGGTGTTCCATACGCATCACGAAGGAGCTCGCATGAGCCTCACGGCATCGGCCCCACAGCCCGCAGCATCCGACGCGGCGGCGCGCTCAACCCGCGTGCCCGCGAAATCATGGATGATGCTCGCTCTGGCGCTCCTCGCGCAGGCGGCCGCGACCATGCTCATCACCGCTCCCGTCTACCTCATTCCGATGCTGCACCTCGAGCAGGGCATTCCACTTGCCGCCGCCGGCACGCTCGCCGCGGCACCCACCGCCGGCATGGTGCTCACCGCGGTGCTCTGGGGTGCCGCGGCCGATCGGTTCGGTGAACGCTGGGTCATCGCCGGCGGTCTCGGCCTCACCGCCCTCGCGGCATTTCTCGCAGCCAGCTCATCGGGCCTCGTGCCACTCGCTCTGGCCCTCGTGCTCGGCGGTGCTGCCGGCGCCAGCACGAACGCCGCCAGCGGGCGTGTGGTCGTCGGCTGGTTCCCCCGGCACCGGCGCGGTCTGGCAATGGGCATTCGCCAGATGTCGCAGCCGCTCGGCACAGCGGCGGCGGCATTCGTCGTGCCCCCGTTCGCCACTGCCGCCGGAATCAGTGGCGTCTTCATACTCATCGGCGCGCTGCTCGCCGTCATTACCGTTGCGTGCGCCATCGGTGTTCGCAATCCGCCCCGACCGGTCGTGGTTCCCCGCGCTCCCGGCGATCCGGCACCCGAGAGCACCAACCCGTACCGCACCAGCAGCTTCCTGGTACGCATTCACGCCGTCTCCGTGCTGCTCGTGCTGCCCCAGTTCGCGCTCTCCACCTTCGGCATGGTGTGGCTCATCAGCGGTCTCGGCTGGAGCGCGACCGCAGCCGGCGTGCTCATGGGCGCGGCGCAGTTCATCGGCGCCGTCGGGCGCATCGTCGTCGGAGCGATCAGCGACCGCGTCGGCGACCGCGTGCGCGTGCTGCGCTGGGTCGCGCTCTCGGGCATCGCGGTGATGGGCGCGCTCGCCGTCATCGGCGCCTGGCACGACTTCACCGGAGGGGTCATCATCGGCGGGTGCGTGCTCATCATCGCGACCGTGGTGAGCGTCGCCGATAATGGGCTCGCCTACACCTCGGTCGCCGAAGCCGCCGGCAGCGGGTGGGCCGGGCGCGCGCTCGGCATTCAGAACACCGGTCAGTTCATCGCCTCGTCAGCGGTCGGGCCCGGCCTCGGCGCGGCGATCGCACTGCTCGGGTATCCGTGGGTCTTCGCGCTCGTCGCAATCGCCCCGCTTGTCGCCTACCCGCTGATTCCGAAGCAGGATCGCCACGCCTAACAGCCTGCCCGCACCCGGGCAAGCCCGCTGTGCGAGCGCTCTGCGGCGCGTATCGTGTCGCGCGAAGGAGGATTCCCCATGAACACATCGCAGCACGATTCCGGGACACCGCACTCCAACGATGCCCAACCGTCAGCCGCCTCACCCGAGTCGGTAGCGCACTCGGTGCCCGAGGCAGCAGAGCGAGTTGGGCAGACTGGCCCTGACGCGGCTGATCCGCCGCGTGCCGGTGCCACTGAATCGCAGGACAGCACGAACGGCGTCCCCGACAGCGATACCGAGCTCGATGCCGACGAAGGCGCCGATGCGTTCGAGACTACCGAAGAGGCCGAGGCAGGCGCGCGAGATACAGAGGCCCATTCTGACGCGCCGCGAGACGATCTGCCGCACATCAACGTCGATACACCCGACTGAGCTCGATTTGGTGTGGGCCTGGCAGCTGCCAGCGTTCGCACCGCCAGATCAGGCCGCGTCGCCCGGCCCCCGGCGATCCGGAACGCCTTCGCGACGCAGCACCCACCGAGGCAGCACGCTCCACAGGGCGATCACGATGAGCACGCCGAGTGCGAGCGCGACAATTCCTGCGACGCGCCCCACCGCAAAGTCGAAGACCAGGCCAGTCACTCCCGCAGCGAGCAGCGCAAGCACGACGAGGTCGGCGATGAGCAGCCGCCCACCCAACCGCACGATCTCGGGCTTGCGGCCACGCCCGAAGTAGGTGCGATGCAGACTTACCGGAGCGAGCCCGAGCACCGCCGCGACTCCAGCGAGCCCCACGAGTGCGAGATACCACATCAGCTGAAACGAGTCGAGATCATGGAAGCGGGGCTGAAACGCGACCGCGAGGAGGAAGCCGCCGAGAATTTGCGTGCCCGTCTGTGCGACGCGCAACTCTTGCAGAATTTCGTTCCAGTTGCGGTCAGCGCGCTGATTCTCGGTCTCAATGCGTCCGTCACCGTCCAGGTCTTCCATGGGGAAAATCTAGCGCTCCCAGCATCATGAGCGCCCGGGCTTGACGCCGGTGAGGAGAGGGCTCCACTCATCAGAAGGCGGGGTCGATGTACCCCTCGCTCCAGGCGATGCGCCCCAAATCGAGTTTCGAGCGCACCGGCAGCCCGGCGTCGGAGTACTTACGCTTCACCCGATCGAGGTACTGCTTCGCCGTCTCACGGCCGATGTTCATCGCCGCGGCCACCTGCTCCACGGTGAGACCCGATGCGTAGAGCACCAGCGCGCGCTCCTCTTGCAGACTCAGCTTTGGGCGTTCAGGATCACCGGCAATGATGCCCGCAAGCTCCGTGGTCATCCACTCTTCCCCGCGCAGTACCGCGCGAACCGCGGCCAGAATGTCGCTCTCGGAGTCGCGCTTGCCCACGATGCCGGTGACTCCGGCGCGCACGATGCCGCGCACCAACGGCGGCGACGCCAGCGCCGACAGCACGACGATCTTGAGGCCGGCCGCGAGCAGTTGCTCGACGAGCGCGACGTCGACGCTGGGCTGGCGGTCGACCATGAGGTCGAGCACGAGCAGGTGCGGTCGCTGCTCACGGGGCGCATCGCGCACCCACGCGACGAACTCGGGGGCGGACGCCGCACTGAACACGACGGCAAACTCGGGCTGCGATGCGAGCAGCTCCTCGGTGCGCACGCGCTGCAGCACATGGTCTTCGACGAGAGCGACCCGGCAGATGTTCTGGGGAACTTGCGTGTTCATCGTGCACCTCGGTACTCGGTCGACCGTTCACCGGTCACGCCGCATTCGCCGAGGCGTTGTTCGCCAGTGTATGTCAGCTCAAGCAGGTCGAGCGGACCGAGTCGCTCGTGACGCGCCTCGACGCCATCGGCGACGGTCGCGAGCGCGGGCCCCAGCAGCGTCAGTTGCATCCCGGACTGCACCGGGAACAGGGTGGCGACCAATCGCTCACTCGCGGGTGTCTCGGCAATGACCTGGCTCAACGCGTCCACGATGCGGTCGGCGGTGGGGGCATCGGGGGCATCGGCACCGCCCATGCGGAACTCGAGATCGACGCCCCGCCGCCTGGCACGGTGCAGCCCCGCCATCA
This sequence comes from Leucobacter musarum subsp. musarum, assembly GCF_001273845.1. GTDB lineage: Bacteria > Actinomycetota > Actinomycetes > Actinomycetales > Microbacteriaceae > Leucobacter > Leucobacter musarum. Next base: position 112,439 of record NZ_JHBW01000062.1, on the reverse strand, counting down.
GCCCACCACCCAGGTGCACGAGTTCTGGGCCGATTTGGAGGAGTTGCCGCAAGTATCGCTCTTCGTTGGCGCAAGCCAGCTGCGTTTCAGCCGCTTCGGCGTCGCGGCCGCCCGCGAGCTGCTCGAGCAGCACCACCGCGTCGTCGAGCCCGGCCGAGACCCAGCGCCGATAGCTGGCTTGCGCAGCGAGCTCTTTCTCGCGACGCAGTGCTGCGGCGAAAACGCGCCGGCGGGCGCGGGCCGCGGCTTCAGCCCGCGACACGACCAGTGTCTGAAAGGCGAACCAGACCACCGAAAACCCGAGGCCGACCACTCCGGCCACCGCCGTGATTTTCGCGGCGACCGCATCCGTGGGCAGCATTGCGCAGGCAACGATGACCACCAGGGCTACGCCGGCCGCTGCCGCCCAACCGGCCTCCCGCCGACTCGGCGCGCAGGCAAGGTAGAGCACCGTCGGACCGGTTGCTGCGAGCGCCTGCCAGTGCACCGGGGCGGTTGTGCCGAAGCCGGTTGCCGCTGCCGAGAGCACGAACACGACTCCGGCGGCAATCAGCAGCGACACGCGCATCGCCGGGCCCCGATCGAATCCGAAGTACTGCGCCGCCCACCAGCACGCGAGCATCAGCGCGATCATCGGTATCAGCGCAAACCCCAAATTTGTGCCTCCGCCGATCGTCAACACGATACTCACCCCGGCGACACCGAGCCCCCAGTACCCTGCCGCCCGGCGCGACAGAGCTGCGACCGGCGCCGCCTCCACCGGGGGTTCCGCCGCACCGTAACCCGCAGCGTAACCCGCGTCGGAATCAGCAGGAATAGGCACGTCGAGCCGCACGCATGTGCCGCGCCCCGGTGCGCTCTCGACGCGTGCGTCGAACCCGGCATCATGCGCACGGCCGACGATCGACCCCGCGATGCCGCGCACGGCGGTGCGCGGCTCGAACGAACCGTCCGGGCCGGGCACCGCCGCCGCTCCGTCGTCACCACCGGCGTGCAACGATTCGCCCACAAAGCCCCGACCTCTGTCGCACACCTCGACAACGAGCCTGCTGGCCGGCGCATCGCCATCCACATCCGTCGTGATGCGCACCCGCGCGAGCTCTGCACCGGAGTGCTTCGCCGCATTCGACAATGCCTCGCGCACGCACCCCACGATCGCGCCGATCGTGCGGGCGCCGCAGCGCTGCTCGATGGCGACGAGCTCAGCGTCGACGATACCCGAGCGTTCAATCGGCAGCCCGGGCAGCCCAAAGATGTCGAGCAGGCCGAGTGTGCCGAGCGTCGCCTCGGACCCGCGCAGCGCCTCGAGCATTTGTACGTCGCGCGCGCACTGCTCGCGCACCCGAGCGGGGTCGACCAGGCCGGCCGTGCCATTCGCGATGGCGCCGAGCGTATTGATGGCGGTGTCGTGCAGCACCCGCGACTGCTCGGCGATGGTCTGACTCGCGTGCCGCGTCACCTCGAAACGCTGCTCCGCTCGCTCCTCGGCCGCGGCGGCGAGATCGACGTCTCGCGACAGCGCGACCAGAGCGGGAAGCCCCAGCCGCATCGCGACCACGATCGACAGTTGCGTCACCGAGATCGCGATCGGAAACTGCACTCCCCACTCGGGCAGCCCGATGCCCATCGCGCACGATATCACCGCCGCAGATCCGAGTACCACGACGAATACCGACCGACCCAGCATCGTCAGTGCGGCAATGCAGCTCGCAAAGTTGATCTGCCAACAGGCGGCGAACGCCAGTGTCGAGTCGATGTTGCCGCTCGCAAAATACCCCCCGAGCGCGAGCGCCATCATGCCGAGCGGCACGATCGCACCCGGGATACGACGCCGCAGCGAGAGCAGTGCGACCGCGGCGAGCACGATCTGCGCGATCGCGAGCACGATCCCGTCGGCACCGAGTGTCGTCAGCGTTGCGGCCGCCATCACCAACTGCCACCCTGCGGCGGTTGCGAGCACCACTTGACGTATCGCACCGATCACCGATGCCGTGGCCCACCCGTCGCCGATGTGATCTCGCTGCTGGCCGAGATCATCGCGCCGCTTACCGCTTCCGCTGTGCCCCTCGCGGCTTTCCTCGCGCCGCTCACCACGCACACCCGGCGACGGACGCAGGTCAGCCAGCAAGAGCGAGCGCAGGCGAGTGAACATGGTGGCCCTCGTGAATCGAGTCGGGGATGCGACGGGCAGCCGATCGTGTCGCGAGACTATCGCAGGCCTCAGACATCCAGAGTCGACGAATGACCCCCACGCCGGGGTCACCTCGGCGGGCTGCCCGACACAGGCATCTGCGTGAACGGCAGGCGATCCTACAATTGATCATCCACACGAGCATTCGCCGGCGGGCGAACCAGAAATAGGAGTGCGCGATGAGCGAGGTGCAGGTTCCCCGGGCAGTGCAACGGGTGGTCGATGCGATCAACGACGCCGACACCGACGCGTTCGTCGTGGCGTTCACGGCAAACGGATACGTCGACGACTGGGGGCGCGTGCTGCGCGGAGCGACGGGCGTGCGGCAGTGGGCGGAATCCGACGCGATCGGTGCAGGGGCGCATATGACGGTGCTCGAGGCCGATACCGAGGGCGACGTCACCGAGATCCGCTTCACCTGGACCAGCCAGGTCTTCACGGGCGAGTCGACCGCGTTCGTCACGCTCGCCGACGACCGCATCGCCGCGTTCCAGATTCCTCCGCACGCATGAGTTCCGCAGTGCTCAGCCGGTTCGGCCTCATCCGCATGTCGGGGCGCGATCCTCACGAGCGCCACCGCGTCGCCAGCCCGCTCGAGCTTTTCTTCGACCTCGTCTTCGTCATCGCGGTCTCCCAGGCATCGCAAAACCTGCATCACGGCATCGTCGAGGGTCACGCTGCAGCCACCACGCTGTCGTACGCCATGATCTTCTTCGCGATCTGGTGGGCGTGGATGAACTTCACGTGGTTCGCCTCGGCGTTCGACACCGACGACTGGCTCTACCGGGTGACCACGATCGTGCAGATGGGCGGCGTGCTCGTGCTCGCCGCCGGCGTGCACGACGCGATGGCCGAGGGCGAGTGGGCGACCGTGACGTGGGGCTACGTCATCATGCGACTCGCCATGGTCGGGCAGTGGGTGCGGCTTGCCGTCTCTGACCCGCAGTTGCGCTCGGTCGCCGTGCGCTACGCCATCGGCATCACGGTGGTGCAGGCGATCTGGGTCGCGCGCATCGCCTTCGCCGCCGACGTGCAGTTCTGGACGTTCTGGCCCGCGATGGTGTTTGAAGTGCTCGTGCCCGTGTGGGCGGAACGTGCCCGCAACACTCCGTGGCACCCGCACCACATCGCTGAGCGCTACAGCCTATTCGTGCTCATCTTGCTCGGCGAAAGCCTGCTCGCCTCGGCGAACGCCATCATCGACGCGATCAATGAGGGCGAGCACATCGAGGGCATCGTCGGGCTCGCGGCAGCCGGCCTCGTGCTGGCCGCCGGCGTATGGTGGATGTACTTCTCGCACGAATACGGCGACCGTCTCGACTCGGCACGCACCGGCTTCGGGTTCGGATACGCGCACTACCTGCTGTTCGCGGCCGTCGGCGCGATCTCAGCGGGCATCGAAGTCGAACTCGATCTCCTCTCGCACGCCTCTGACCATCTCAACGCGGCGACGGCGTCGCTCGCTCTCGCGGTGCCCGTCGCGGTGTTCATGTTCGTCGTCTGGTTGGTCCTGCTGCGCACACGACTCTCGGTTACCGCGTCGACCGTCTTTCTCATCGCCGCGGTCGGGGTACTCGCCTCGGCGCTGCTGCCCGTCGTCACCGTCGTCGGATCGGCGGCATGCGCCGTCATCGCAGTGGTCGCGCTTGAGACGCACCGATCCCGCGCCGCGCAGGTGGGCTGACCGACCGCGCACTGCGGTTCTGGCGCCGGCCCGACCCTTCCCCTTCCCCCAAGGCTCAGCGCGGTCCCGCCCCCGCGCCGTCCTCGAGCACCGCGCCTGAACTCGCAGCGCTCCTGGCGCGCCCGCCCCCTCCCCGCGAATGCACCCCTTTTGCGCGAGCGCACGTGTAAATCACCGGCACTCTCGAGACACATGGGTGCGTTCGTGGAAAGGGGAGGGTGGCGCCGCACGCAGCGCGCGGGCAGCACCGGTCCGTTCAAGTGCGGCGCCGGCGCGCTCGAGCGTGGCGCCGGCACCAGCACCAGCACCAGCGGCAACGCCCGAGTAGCATTACCCGCGTGAGCACCGAAGCAGAGCACACGAGCCGTGACGGCTACGCGGCGGAACGCCCGAAGGCCTTCATCGACGCCGTCGTGGCGATCGCGATGACCTTGCTGATCTTACCGCTCATGGAGAGCGTCAGCGAGATCAGCGCGTCGAACGGCACTGCGATGGAGTGGGCGTTCGAGCACAGCGATCTCATCGTGAGCTTCGTGCTCAGCTTCGTCATCATCGCCATGTTCTGGCTGAACCATCACCGCCTCTTCAACGCTGTCGATCGTCTCACCAACGCAGCGCTCTGGCTGTTGGTCGCGTGGATGCTCACCATCGTCTGGCTGCCCGTCGCGACGGCGATCTCGGGGCACCTGTCGGCGAACGATGCCTCCGCAAAGGTGATCTACGTGGGCAGCATGATGCTCACCGCGCTGCTGTCATTCGCGGTGCGCACCTATCTGGCACGGCACGCCGAGCTGCATCGCGCGACCCCCGAGCAGCTGCGCAGCGGCATGGCGGTCGACCTCACGCTCGCGTTCCTCTTCGGCATTGCCCTGCTGGTCGCCGTGATGTTTCCACGCATCGGCTACTTCTCGATGCTCGTCATGTTTGCGAACCCGTTCGTGCAGCGCGCCTTCGAGCGCGTGCTGCCATTGCCCCGCTCACGACCGCGTCGCGGGTAGCAAAAAGCCCCCACCGAAGCAGGGGCTTTTCGTGTTGTTCAACTGGCGGAGACGGGGGGATTTGAACCCCCGGTCGAGTTAACCCCGACCCTTCATTAGCAGTGAAGTCCGTTCGGCCGCTCCGGCACGTCTCCATACGCGAACAACGTCACCCATTCTAACCGGAGGATGCGGCCCGGTGGAAATCGGGGTGGATCGCTGCGCGCGGCGACGATCCCCCCGATTCTCGATCAGTAGACCGTGCGACCCGCCGAGCAGATCGACTTGTCGGCGGTGACACCCGTGACATTGTCCGAGAGCGCCGTGCCGGTGCCGTCGGCGGTGCCGCTCGCGCCAGCGCTCGAGTCGTCGACCGCACCCGTCGCGCCCGCACTCGAATCGTCGACGGGTGCGGTGCCGTCGGCGGTCGCGCTGGAGTCGTCAACCGGCATACCCGTGTTGGGGTCGATCGGCAGACCCGTGGTCGGGTCGATCGTCGTGCCATCTGTCGCGGTGCCCGAACCATCGGCGGCGGCAGCTGCGTCAGCGGCAGTTCCGCCCTCGACCTCAACGCCCTCGCCCAGGCTATCGACCGAGAACGGCTGACCCGCCTTGATGAGCTCGAACAGCGCATCGCCGCTCGCGTAGTCGGGCGTCAGGCGACCCTCTTGGTAGGGATGGTCAAACGACGGGTACTGCACGAAGTTGATGTGCGACAGGTCGATGTCTTTCACCGTGTTGGCGACCTGCTGCATGAACTGCACGCTCGCCATGCCTTTGGAGAGCGTCATGTTCTCGACCGCCGCTTTCGCGAGGCCGTAGACCTTCACCGGGTCCGAGAGCGTGTCTGCACTCTTCAGCTTTTGCACCAGCGCCGACATGAAGACCTGCTGATTGCTGATGCGGCTCGTATCGCCGCCGTTGCCGACGCCGTGGCGGGTGCGCAAGAACTGCAGCGCCTCAACACCGACCAGTGTGTTCTCGCCGGCGGCCAGATCAAGGTCGGTATATTCGTCTTGAATCGGCTGCGCAAGGCAGACATCGACGCCGCCGATTGCGTTCGATACCCCGACGACCCCGTCAAAGGTGATGAGCGCGGCATTCGGCACATCCATACCGGTGAGTTCGCTGATCGTCGAGGCCACGCAGGGCAGCCCCTCGGAGAGCGTGGAGTTGAGCTGCTGCTCGCTCATGGCGGGGTATTCCTCACCATTCGGGCCCGTGCAGCCGGGAATCGCGAGCATGAGGTCACGAGGGAAGCTCACGACGGTCGCGTTCTGGTGATCCGCCGACACGTGCAGCAGCATCGTGACGTCGTTCAGTTCGCCTTCTTCACCGTCTTCGATCGCCGACTGCCCGGCGCGCGAATCAGAGCCGACGAGCAGCACGGTGAGTTCACCGTCGAGCGCCTGATCGCCGACGCCCACTCCGTCTGCCTCGTTGCCGAGATCGACGGTGTCGATGTTCTGTACGAGGCCCCACACGGCGTATGCGGCGGTGGCGACGCCGCTCAGACCGAGCACGATCGCGGCGGTGACGAGCACGCGAAGCGCGTTGCCCCACGAGCTCGAACGACGCAGCTTGCCGTGGCGCACGAACGACTGGCGTTCGAGCGTTGCAGCAGGTTTCTTCATCATTCAGCTTCCCGAGAGTCACACGGGTCGCGCGAATCGCTCCCGACAATAACGATTCAATGTACTCGACGCGTCTGGGCGAGTCCTGGAGACGACGACCAGGATCGCGAACGCTGCGCGAAGTGTCAGCGCGTCAGCGCCTGTCAGCGCTTGTCGGAGTGCATCGACGCGCGATTGCGCAGCATCCACTCTTGCAGTTCATCGCGGTTCTCGACGCCGATCTTGCGGAACGCGTTCGAGAGATGGGTCTCGACCGTGCGCGGCGAGATCGTGAGTCGCTCCGCGATGAAGCGGCTCGTGTGCCCGAGCCCGGCGAGGAGCACGATCTCGCGCTCGCGCTGGGTGAGGTTCGGGCCCGGGGTGATCGGAATCCACACGCCGAGGTTGGCGAGCAAGCGAATTTCGGGCTCATCGGATTCCGACGGTCGACCGGTGACTCCGCGCCCGATGCGCACGAGGTGCGCGATGAACGCGCTGGCGAGGTCGTCGTCGATGTGCCCGGCGAGCTCGTGCGCACGCTCGAGCCCACTGGCACTCACGGAGCCGGTTTCCACGGCGTGCAGGTGCCGCGACAGCAGTTCGGTGAATGGCAACTGCTCTTTCGCCGCCCACTCGGCCAGACGCACCGCTTCATCTGCGGTGGTCGGGTCGCGCAACCAGTGACGCGCACGCAGCGCGAGAATGCGCCGGTGCCCGCTCAGCACCATGGCGAGCCCGGGCCCCGGGTATTCCGAGGCGACGATCGCACGGATCGCCGTATCTCGCTCGCCCAGAACCGCGAGCGCAAGCGCAAGCGCGGCCTGCAGCAGGGGCGCGAGCCCGTAGGGGTCGCTCTGCGCGAATCGGTTCAGTTGTTGCTCCGCCGCGAGTACGGCTTCCGACCAACGGCCCTCTTGCACACTGAGCAGCACCCCGCAGGTCTCGACGAGGCCCGAGTACTGCGATTCGCCGTGCACGTCGGTCGCGGCCTCATTGACGAGGCCCTCGTAGACACGATGTGCGCTCTCGCGGCTGCCGCTCGTCCAGAAGCCCATCAGCCAGGCGAACCCCTGCAAGTCGACCATGTCACCGCGCGCGCGAGGCCCGAGCTGATTGAGGGTGCGCGAGTGCGACGTACTCTGCACAGCTTCGTCGAGCGCCCCCTGCTGCTCAAGAATCAGCGCTGCCAGCGCTCGGCTCGGAGCACGCACCCATTCCGTGCGCAGGTCGTGCGAGATCTGCTCCGGGGGCAGTACCTCGGCGGCGTCGCGCAGACGCCCGGTGTGCGCGAGCAGGTGCACGCGGGTTGCATCGATCATCTCCGTCGCCTGCCAGGTCGGGTACGCATCGCGCAGCGCTTCGAGTTCGGCGAGTGCCGCATCGGCGTCTGCGCCGTCGTGCACGCGCTCGCGCAGCAGCGTCGAGTGCAGCGAGACCGCGAGCGTGCCAGGCATCTGCTCGACCAGTTCGTCGACGGCGAGAATCTCGGTGACGCGATCCACGATACGCATGCGTGACGCGTCTTCGCCGAGCAACCGGCTGAGGCGCAGGGCGTGCAGCGCTGCCGAACCGGCCTGCAGCCCGTTCGCCTCAGAGCGAAAGGCGATAACTTGAGCGAGACGCAGCATGAGCCGCGGGTCACCCCCGTGCACCATCGCCTCGAACGCGCTCCAGAGCCATTCGAACGGCACCTGGCGATCTGCGGCGACGCCGAACACCACGATGCGGGTGAGCCGTTCGATATCGAAACGCGGGTCGGGCATGCCCGGGTCGTCACTCAGCAGTTCGTAGAGCCGGTCATTCAGCTCGATGCGCCGTATCGGCGACATTCCCGCGCGAATCGATGCGCCGAGCAGCGAGTGGCCGGTCTCCAGCGATGAGCTGCCGCCTCGAGGGCGGGAAAGTACCATGCCGCGCTCGAAGAGCGCGGTCAGCACTGCAGCATCGATGGTGCGCAGCAGCACGGTTTCGACCACCGGCTCGGCCTGCGCGATGAATTCGAGCGCACGCCACTCTTCAGCGGTGCACGACGATGCGAGCATTTCGGCGTAGTCGCCGGTGATCAGCTCGTCTCGCGACGCCACCCAGGCCGTGCCTCGGCTGCGCTTGAGTTCGCCGTTGCGGTCGGCGGCGAGCGCGATGACCGCGAGCGCGTAGCCGTTGCCGCGCGATGCGTCGTACCAGCGCCGAAGTGTGCCCGAGTCGATGCTGTCGACGCCGAGCAGCGACGCGAGGAACGACGCCGCCTCGTCGAGTTCGAGCGGTGCCACTGAGATTCGGCGCACCTGGGTGCTCAAACCGATGCGCTCGAGGGCGCTCGTAAGTTTGCGAGCCGTCGCGATGATCCGGTAGCGCCGCGAGCGCGCGAGTGCGTCGAGCAAGCTGAGATCGTGCGGCGCGTACTCGTCGACGTTCAGCGCAACGAGTAGCACCGATCGCTCGGGGTAGCGGCCGCGAAGATCGCGCTCCAACACCTGCAAGGCGAGCTGAGTGTCGACCGGTGATCCGCCCCACGTATCGCCGCCGGCGCCGGATGTCATCGTCTCGGCGCTGAACACCGACATAAGGCCGTCGCCGGGGTGCGGGGCACGGGACAGCACGTGCACCGACGTCGCCGGTTCGTCAGCGGCGATCTCCTCAGCAGCGCGCTCGGCGAGGTAGGCCTTGCCGTTGCCCGAATCGCCGAGCAGCGTGACGAACACTCCGGCTTCGCGGGCCGCGGTGACGACTTCGCCAATGCGCGAGCGCGGCACCGCGACGGACGGCAGGTTCGGACTCGGTTCTGCAACAGCCATGTACCGACCTCCTCCCCAGCGGGAATCGTGTTCACCAGTGTAACTGCCCTGAGCGCGGACTTCGGACCAGTGTCCAAATCTGCGCGTGACTCGGCCGGTAGGATTTCGGGCATGCGCATCGCCACCTGGAACGTCAATTCGATCCGCACTCGATTCGGCCGGGTGGTCGACTGGCTCGTGCGCGAAGACATCGACGTGCTGGCGATGCAAGAGATCAAATGCCGCCCCGAGCAGTTCCCTATCGAGGCCTTCGAGCAGGCCGGGTACACGGTCGAGATTCACGGCCTCAACCAGTGGAACGGCGTCGCCATCGCGAGCCGCCACGAAATGACCGATGTCGCGCGCGAATTCACTGAGATGCCCGGCTTCGGCAAGCCCGTCAAGGGCCAGGAAGACGTGCAGGGCACCGGCCCGAACGGCCTGCCGCTCGAGGCGCGGGCGCTCGGGGTCACCGTGGGCGATCTGCGCCTGTGGAGCCTCTACGTGCCCAACGGCCGCTCGCTCGACGACCCCCATTTCGCGTACAAGCTCGCCTGGTTGGAGGCGCTGCGCGAAGACACGCGGGCGTGGCTCGATGAGGATCCCCAGCTGCCGATCGCGCTTATGGGCGACTGGAACATCGCGCCGTTCGACAGCGACATGGCCGACCCGTCGTTCCGCGTCGGCGCATCGACGCACGTGTCGCCCGAGGAGCGCTCCATGTTCGCCTCGTTCGAGGAGCTCGTCACCGACGTGGTGCGCCCGATCGTGCCCGAGGGGTTCACGTTCTGGGATTACCAGGCGGGCAAGTTCCCGAAAGATCAGGGCATGCGCATCGACTTCATCATGGGGTCACCCGCCTTTGCCGACGCGGTGACCGGCGCGACGATCGAACGCGAGGAGCGCAAGGGCGACGCCCCGAGCGACCACGTGCCCGTCGTCTGCGAGATCGATGTCGACCTGCTGGGCGGCACCTTCGAAGACGAGTACGACCGCCCGATGGTGTTCTAGGAACTCCGGCGCGACCGGCTGGCGGGAGCCGGAACCCGGCGCCGGCACCCGCCCCCATTCAGCCGGCGCCCGGGCCGAGAAAGCGCAGAGCCACCGCGGTGAGCGCCCGCGCTCCGCGCCGCAGCCCCACCTCGGGGTCGGGCGCAAACGTCGGCGAGTGCCCGCGGCGCGCCTCCTCGGGGTGGGCGGCGTCGGGCGACACCCCCGCGTCGAAGTGCCAGTAGGCCGAGGCTGCCCCCCAGTAGGTCGCGAACTCGCCGAAGTCCTCGGCACCGAGAATCGCGGGAATCTCGGCGTAGCTCCCCGCACCGAACTCTGCTTCGAGCGACTGCACGGCAGCGTCGAGCGCATCGGGATCGTTGACGTTGAGGGGAAACGTGCGGTGCTGGTCGATGACGAGTTCCGTGACCCCCTCGGCGGCGGCGAGGCCCTCGGTGACGCGCAGGATCTCGTGCTCGATGCGATCCAGCACCTCCGTGTCGAAGGCACGCGCCGCCACAGTGATCGTCACCTCGTCAGGGATGATGTTCGCCTCGGTGCCGCCGCGCACCACGGTCGGCACGACCACCGCGCGTTCCTCAGTCGAGAGCACCGTCGCGGGGATCGCGTGCAGCCGGGAGACGAGCTGCGCGGCGAACAGCAGCGGATTCACGGTGAGGTGCGGCACCGACCCGTGGCCGCCGGGTCCGCGCGCGGTGATGTTCCACGCGCGCACGGCCGCCATGTACGTGCCCGGCCGGCTCGTGAACAGCGCCGGCGGGCGCCCGCCCGTGTGCTGCCCAAGCACGACGTCAGGGCGCGGCAGCCCCTCGAGCACCCCCGTGTCTCGGATGCGCCGCGCGCCGTTGCCGAGCTCCTCGGCGGGCTGGGCGAGCAGCACGACGGTGCCGCTCCAGGCATCGAGATCATCTGAGAGCAGTCGCGCGGCGGCGAGCAGCGCCGTCGTGTTGAAGTCGTGCCCACACGCGTGCATCGCCGGGGCGCGGGTCTCTCCGCCCAAGCCCGCACCGCCCGCGTCACTCGCCGATTCACTCGCGTACGGCACCCCGCTCGCCTCGCGAATCGGCAACGCATCGATGTCGGCGCGCAACGCCACCACCGGACCCTCCCCGTTGCGCAGCACCGCGACGAGCCCGGTGGCTCCCTCAGGGCGGCGCACCTCGAAGCCGGTGCCGACGAGCGCCTCGGCGATGCGGTCGGTCGTGCGAAACTCGTGGTGGCCCACCTCGGGATGGCAGTGCAGGTCGGCGAAGAACGCGAAGAGTTCGGGATACAGCGCCTCGACCCGGGCGGCGAGCGGAGTCTGCACTCCGCTCGCCACCGCGGTGCCGGTCTCAGTCGAGGCGACCACAGTCGATTCGGTCACGCGACCGGCTGCAGCTCGGTAATGCGGCTGAGCCGCTCGACGTCGGCGGCGTCGAGGGTGAGCTGCGCGACGGGCAGCAGCTGCTCCAGCTGGTCGAGTGTTCGCGCTCCGGCGAGCGGCACCACGATCGTCGGCTGCGCCGCAACCCAGGCGAGCCCGATCGCGGCTTGCGTGGTCTCGTACCGCGCGGCGAGCTCGTCGAGCACGGGCAGCAGCGTCTCCCCGTATTCGGCGAGGTACGAGGTGGCGATGCCCGAGTGGGTGCTGGCTTCGAACTCCTGGCCGGGGCGGTACTTGCCCGCCAGGAAGCCCTTGGCGAGCGACCGGAACGGCAGGTTCACGAGCCCGTGCTCGCTCGCCACGTCGCGGGTGCCGCGCTCGTAGGGTTCGCGGTTAACGAGACTGTACTCGTCTTGGATCACGGTGAACTCCGTCCACCCGTGCTCGCGCGAGATCTCGAGCGCGCGCTGCAGTCGCTCAGCCGAGAAGTTCGAGGCGCCGATGTGGCGCACCTTCCCCGCCTGCACGAGCTCATGCAGGGTTTCGAGCGGCTGTTCGAGCGGGGTCTCCTCGTCGTCGCGGTGCAGGTAGAGCACGTCGACGTAGTCGGTCTGCAGGCGCTGCAGCGATGCGTCGAGCGCCGCACGTATGTTCTCGGGGGTGAAGGTGCGGTACGGCTCGAGCGCGCCGACCTTCGTCGCGATGATCTGCTCGTCGCGGTTGCCTCGCTGCGCGAGCCAGCTGCCGATGATGCGTTCGGATTCGCCGCCCGAGTTGCCCTCGATCCACGCCGAGTACACATCGGCTGTGTCGATGAAGTTGCCGCCGACCTCGCGATAGCGATCGAGGATCGCATGCGAGGTCGGCTCATCGGCGGTGTGGCCGAAGGGGTTGCCGCCGAGCTGCAGTCCGAAGACGTCGAGTCCGGTCTTTCCGAGTACTGGCATGGTCAGTTCCTTTCAATGATGCGGTGATGCGGTGGTGTGCCGCCGCGGTGATGATGGTGGCGCCGGATCAGGCCCCCGAAGCGTTACGCGTCGGCGTTCTTCCACAGGTCGTAGGCGTAGGGAATCGCGGCGCCGCCGAGCTTGAGCCCCTCGATGTCGTCGCCGTACGCGTAGGGGCGCGAGATCGGGTACAGCGGCAGTTCGAGGCCCTCGGTGATCACGTACGACTGGATGTCGTGGTAGATCTGCTCGCGCTTGTCGCCGTCGGGAGTCTCGGCGCCCTCGTTGAGCAGTGTCTCGAGTTTGTCGTCGGTCGGCCACGAGAAGCTGTATCCCCACGGCGGCACGAACTCCTGCGCCCACACGGTGCGGGCGATGTCGGCCTCGGCACGGAAGTAGCTGTGGATCTGCACGTCGTACTCGCCGGCGTTGATGCGCTCGTTCCAGATTGCACGGTCGAGCTGTTCGTACTGGATGTCCCAGCCCGCCTCGAGGCCTGCCTGCTGCAGCGCCTGGACGAGGTTCAGCACATCTTGCGAGGGCTCAGGGAACGAGAGCAGGCGCACGGTGAGCGTCTTGCCGTCTTTCTCGCGGATGCCATCGGCGTTCTTCTCCGACCACCCCGCGTCGTCGAGCAGCTGATTGGCCTTCTTGATGTCGTAGCCGTACAGCTTGCCGACCTCGGCGTCGTAGTACTGCGAGTTGGGCGTGAACGCGCCGCCGGTCTGCGCCTTGACGGCGCCGTAGAAGGTCGAGTCGATGAGGGTCTCGACGTCGAACGAGCTCTGGAAGGCCGTGCGCACGTTCTTGTCGGCGAAGATGCCCGACTTCAGGTTGAGGGCGAGGCCGTTGCCCACGCCGCCCGGCTGGTAGTCGGTGAACGTGACCCCGTCAGTATTCTCGAGCGTGTCGTACTGCGAGTAGGTGACGTTGTTGATGAGGTCGAACTCACCCGACGCCACACCGTTCACGCGCACCGACGATTCGGGCACGTACGAGAAAGTGACCTGGTCGAGGTAGGCGGCGCCGTGGTCCTTGGGTTCGGGGGCCCACGCGTAGTCGTCGCGCTTGTCGAGCGTCCACGACTGGCCGGGGGTCAGGTCGGCGAGCACGTAGGGGCCCGATCCGACGACGGAGTTCGCGGTGTCGGCGCCGGCTTCCTCGAGGTACTCCGGCGACTGGATGCCGAGGTAGGGCAGGCTGAGCCCCTGCAAGAAGGAGGTGAGCGGCTCGCTAAGCGTCACCTTCGCGGTGAACTCGTCGACGACCTCGGTAGAGACGTAGGGCCCGAGCAGCGACTTCGCGTACGACGACAGGGTGTCGGGGTTCGCGATGCGGTCGAAGTTGACTTTGACGGCCTCTGCGTTCAAGGGCGTTCCGTCACTGAACGTGACGTCGTCACGAAGGTGGAAGGTGTACTCGGTGCCGTCGTCGGAGATGTCCCAGCTCTTCGCAAGCCAGGGTGCGAACGTGTAGTCGTCGTTCTGGAAGACGAGGGAGTCGACCACCTGGCCGGTGATCCACGAGTTTCCGGGCGAGAGCGACGGGTCGAGCGTGTCGGTGGTCGCACCGACGGCGTAGGTGATGGATCCGCCGGCCTGGGGCTCGCTCGAGGCCTCGGCGGCGTCGGCGGAGGGTCCCTGCTGCGTGACGATGATGGCGCCGACGGCGAGCGCGGCGACCACGGCGATCGCTCCGCCGATGATCAGCCCGCGCCGGGAGCGGCGCTCGGGCGTGATCTCGAATTCGGTTGGGTCAGACATGACTTCCTTTCTGAAGTGGTGTGATGCGGCGAAGTGACTCGGGCGAGGCCGAGACACTCACTCCGCTGAGCGGGTGCGCTCTCGCGCGCGGCCGAGCTTCGGCACGGCGTCGAGCAGGCGACGGGTGTACGGGTGTTGCGGGTCTTGGTAAATGTCGACGACGTCGCCGGTCTCAACGACCTGCCCGTCTTTCAGTACGAGCACGCGATCGGACACGTGGTAGATCACGCCGAGGTCGTGCGACACGAATACGACCGAGGTGCCGAAGTCGCGGCGCACGTCGTGCAGCAGATCGAGCACCTGTGCCTGCACCGAGACGTCGAGTGCCGAGACCGGTTCGTCGCAGACGAGAATGCGGGGGTCGGCGGCGAGCGCGCGTGCGATCGCGACGCGCTGCCGTTGACCGCCCGACAGGCTTCGCGGCGAGGCGGCGAGCATGCGGGTCGAGAGTCCGACCGCATCGCCGAGTTCCGCAGCCCGGGCGCGGGCAGCGGCGCCGCGGAGTCCGGAGACGCGGGCGCCGTCGGCGATGAGGCGGAGGGCGGTGTAGCGCGGGTCGAATGAACCGAGCGGATCCTGCGGCACGAGCTGCAGTTCGTGGCGACGGTCGCGTCTGGCACGCTCGGCGAGTGGCGCCCAGGGGGTGCCATCGAGCTCGACGGTGCCGGAGTCGGGGCGCTGCAGGCCGAGAATGGTGCGCAGCAGGGTCGTTTTGCCCGACCCTGATTCACCGACGACGCCGAGCGTCTCCCCTGCGTGCAGCTCGAATGAGACTTCGTCGAGGGCGACGCGACGCCCACCGGTGCCGGTCGGGAACGCGACCGAGAGGCGGTCTCCGCGCAGCAGGGGCGCTGCTCCGGCGGGCGGTTCCGGATCCGCCACCGCCGCCGTACTCACCGTCGCACCGGCTGCTCCCGGCGACAGCCGCCTGCCGCGCGCTTCGGCGGTGGGCACCGCCAGCAGCAGCTTCTGCGTGTAGGGGTGTCGCGGGTCGCCGAGTACCTCGGCGGTCTCGCCCGCCTCGACGACGACCCCGTTCTCGAGCACCGACACGGTGTCGGCGATTTCGGCGACGAGGGAGAGGTCGTGGCTGATCAGCAGCAGCCCCACCTCGTCTCGCACGGCGGTGCGCATCAGTTCGAGGATTTCGCGCTGAATGGTGGTGTCGAGTGCGGTGGTGGGTTCGTCGGCAATGATGAGTCGCGGTTGCCGAGCGATCGCGGTCGCGATGAGCACGCGCTGACGCAGCCCGCCCGAGAGCTGGAACGAGTGCTGGTCGATGCGGCTCTCGGGGTCGGGGATGCCGACGCTCGCGAGCAGGGCTGCGATCTGTGCGCGACGTTCCGCGCTCAGCACGAGGCTGGTATCACCGAGCGCCTCGGCAACCTCCTTGCCGACGGTGCGCAGCGGGTCGAGCGACTGCAGCGCGTCTTGGAGCACGAGCCCGATCTGCTTGCCCCGCACCGCGCGCCAGTGGTGCGCGCCGAAGCGCAGCACGTCGTTGCCTCGGTACGACAGCTCCTGGGCCCGAACGCGGGCGTCGCGCCCGTTCAGCCCGACGAGCGAGCGCGCCGAGACGCTCTTGCCCGATCCCGACTCCCCGACGAGGGCGTGCACGCGGCCCGGCCACACGTCGAACGAGATGCCGCGCACAGCCGAGTGCGTGACCCCGCGCGACCGGAAATCGACGCGCAGGTCAGAGACCCGGGCGAGCGGTGTCGCCACCGCGTCCGCGGCTCCCCCGCGTGCGCCCGTGGCGGTACCGTCGGCAGTCGCTTCGTCGGCCCCGAGGCGCGTGGGGTGCTCCGCGAGCACTGCGGTTTCAGTCATGGTCAGACTCCCGTTCCCTGATAGCGGTGCTGCAGGCGGCGGCCGACAACGGTGATGAGGCACACGGTGCCGAGCACGGCGAGACCTGGGAATACGGCGACCCACCAGCCGAGGTTGAAGTAGTCGCGGCTCTCGGCGAGCACGGCGCCCCACTCGGGGGCGGGAGGCTGCGGACCGAGCCCGAGGAACGATAGGCCGGCGGCGTTGAGAATCGCGGTGCCGGTGCCAATCGTCGCCAGCACGACGACGGGGCCGATCGTGTTGGGCACGATGTGCTTGCCGACGCGGTGCCAGAAGCCGAGGCCCTGCGTCACCGCACTCTCGACCCAGCCGCTGTGCTGCAGCGCCCGCACCTGCACGCGCACCACGCGTGCGAAGCGCGGAATCGCGGCGATGCCGATGGCGATGATGATGTTGAGCGGTCCGGGCCCGACAATCGCGATGACGACGAGGGCGAGCAGAATCTCGGGAACGGCGTTCACCACATCGAGCAGGCGAACGATGAACTCGTCGGCCGCGCGCGGCGCGATGCCCGCGAGGGTGCCGAGCACGGTGCCGATGATCGCGGCCAGGAGCGTGGCGCCGACGCCGATCGACAGCGAGTAGCGGGCACCGTAGATGAGTCGCGAGAGCACATCGCGGCCGATCGGGTCGGTGCCGAGCAGATGCGCGGCGCTCGGTGCCTGCAGCGTCGCCTGCGTATCGGCGGCAAGCGGCGGGTAGGGCGCGAGCCACCCCGGAACGGCGACCGCGGCGGCGAGCAGGGCGAGCAGCAGGCCCAGAGCGATCACCCCGGCGAGGTGCGCGATCCGGCGCCAGCGCGGTGCGGTGCCGGGCCCGACCGCGACCTCAGCGGCCGCGGCATCGGCGACGGTGCGCGCGAGCGTCGGCGGCGCGGTCGGCGTTGAACTCGCGACGGTGCCCGAAGCGGCGGGGGCGGCGGGCGCAACGGTGCGGGTCTCGGTGTCGAGCAGGGTCGAGGCGGTCATCAGACGGCCCTCCGTTCGGCGTGGGCGGTGCGCGGATCGAGCAGGGTCTGCAGCAGGTCAGTGATCGTGCTCACGATCACGTAGACGGTGGCCGAGACGAGCACCACCGCGAGCACCACCGGCAGGTCGCGGCGCACGATCGCCTGCAGGGCGATGGATCCGAGGCCCGCACGACCGAAGACGCTTTCCGTCAGCACGGCGCCGCCGAGTAGCCCGCCGATCACGAGGCCCGCGACGTTGAGCGCCGGCCCGGCCGCGTGGCGCAGGATGTGCACGTACCGCACACGGGTGTCGCTGGTGCCACGCGCTCGCGCCGAGAGCACGAAGGGTTCGGACTCCGCGCGATCCGCCCCCTCGCGAATCACCTGCGCGAGCATCGCCGCGATCGGCAGTCCAAGCGCGAACGCGGGCAGCACCAGGCTCTGCCAGCCGTCGTCGCCCCAGATCGGGAACCAGCGCAGCCCGAATCCGAAGATGGTCAGCAAGATGATGCCAAGCCAGAACGTCGGCGTCGACACGAGCACGAGCTCGAGCGCCTGCGCGATGAAGCGCGGCACCGGGCGGGTGCGCGAGGTGCCGAGCCCGACGAAGAGCGCGATCACGATCGCGACCACCGCTGCGGCGAGCGCGAGCTGCGCGGTGGGGGCGAAGCCGACCGCGAGCACCTCGCTCACCGGCTTTCGCTGCACGTACGACAGGCCGAAGTCGCCGAACGGCAGCCCCGACAGGTAGTCGAGGTAGCGAATCCAGATCGGCTGATCCAACCCGTACTGCGCAATCACGGCCTGCCGCGTCGCCTCGTCGATAACCGCGTTCTCGCCCAGCACGGCAGATACCGGATCACCGCCCGCGAGCTCCATCACCACGAAGGTGAGCGACGCGGTGACGAACAGCACGAGCACGAGCGAGATGAGGGAGCGGGCGATGCGCCACGCGACCCGAGCAGCGGTGCCCGCACTCGCGCCGAGGCCGACGCGGGTCAGTACGGCCGCGCTCACGCGGGCACCCGCTCGCGCGCGCGTCCGATCGGAGCCTCGGGCTCCGGGATGCCGTAGTGCCCACGCAGGGTGGTCGCCTCGTATGCCTCGCGGAAGAGGCCGCGCTCGCGCAGGATCGGCACGACGCCGTCCACGAGCGCGTCGAGCTGATCGGGCACCAGTGGCGGCATCAGCGTGAAACCGTCGGCGGCGCCCGCGGCGAACCAGGTTTCGAGCTCGCCGGCGAACTGCTCGACCGAGCCCACGAACTCGCGGTGGATCGACCCGCCGCTCACGCGCAGCAGCGCCTCGCGCACCGTGTAGTCACCGGCCTGCAGCGTGGCCCGCAGCTCGGCGTAGGTGCGAATCGAGTTCGTTGCCTCCGCCACGTCCGGCAACAGGTGTGCCGGGAAGGGTGCATCGAGATCGAACCCCGACAGGTCGACGAACAACCGCTTCTCGGCCTCCGGCAGAAGCGCGGCGACGTCGATACCGGCCTCGATCTCGCGCTTCACGCGACGGGCCTCCTCCTCGGTGCCGGCAACGAAGGGCACCACCCCGGGAGCAATGGCGATGTGCTCCGGATCTCGGCCGTACGACGCCGCGGTCTCCTTGAACTCCCGCAGGAAGGCGCGCGACGACTCGAGCGACCCCGCGTTCGCGTACACGAGTTCGGCGTAGCGCGCGCCCAGGCGGATGCCGGCCCCGGAGCCGCCGGCCTGCACCTGCACCGGCCGACCCTGCGGGCTCGGCGGCACGTTGAGCGCCCCCTCGACCGAGAAGATCTCGCCTGCGTGCTCGATGCGGTGCACGCTGCCCGGACGCACTTGCTGACGCTGCTCGGGCATCACGTCGACCGCGCCGCGCTCCCAGCTATGCCAGAGTTGCTGCACCACCGCGATGAACTCGTCGGCTCGCTTGTATCGCACCTCGTGCGCGAGATGGGCGTCGAGCCCGAAGTTGCGGGCGGCGTCGAGGTTCGACGTGGTCACCGCGTTCCAGCCCGCACGGCCGCCGCTGATCAGGTCGAGCGACGCCACGAAGCGGGCCAGGTTGTACGGCTCGTTGAACGTTGTCGAGGCGGTCGGGATCAGCCCGATGTGCGACGTGCGCGCTGCCAAGGCGGCCAGCAGCGTAATCGGCTCGAACGGGTTGCCGAGGTAGGCACCCGCGCCCGCGCCGAGGGCCGGGGCGTCGGCGAACAGCAGCGCGTCGAACGTGCCGCGCTCCGCTGTCTCGGCGATGCGCACGTAGTGCTCGAGGTCGCGCGGATCGAGGCCCTGCGCAGACGGGTGCAGCCAGGCGCCGCCATGGGTGCCGAAACCAGAGACCAGCAGATTGAGGTGCACCTGACGGGGTGAGGAGGTCACGATGACGGTCCTTTCGGGGAAGTTGTGGGTGGGGTGCGGGCGCGGCGGTATCGCTCAGGCGGCCGCGAGCACCGGGGCCGGCCGCGGTGAGGGCTCGGTGAGTGGTTCGTTCGCGACGATCTCGCCCGAGCGGCCCGTCGCGGCCCGATGTGCCAGCTCTTCGCGCACGAGCGGCAGCAGGTACCGGCCGTAGTCGATGACGTCGTTCAGGTTGTCGTAGCCGCGAATCGAGAACAGTTCGGCGCCGAGGTCGACGTAGTCGAGAATCGCCGCCGCCACCGTCTCGGGTGTGCCGACGAGCGCCGTCGAGGCGCCCGCCGCGTTCGTCGCCGCAGCGGGCGAGGTCCAGAGGGCGCGGTCGTGCAGGTCGCCCCGGGCCGCGATGTCGAGGAGGCGCTGCGATCCGACGTTCTCGGGGGTGCCGTTCGCGCGTTCGGGGCGGGGCGATGCCCCCGCGGCCGGCCCGGTGAGGGCGCCAAGCACGCGCTCCGCCTTCTCCCACGCCAGCGCCTCGGTCGGCGCGATGATCGGGCGGAACGTCACCCACGTACGCGGCCGCGTCGTGCGCCCTGCCGCGTCGGCCGCCGCCGCGATCCGGTCGATCTGCTCCTGCGTCTCGGCGAGCGGCTCGCCCCAGAGTCCGAAGATGTCGGCGAGCGCTCCGCCGACGCGGTAGGCGTCGGCGGAGGATCCTCCGACCGATATCGGAATCGTGCCGTGTACGGGGCGCACGCGGTTCGAGAACCCCGTGAACCGGTAGTGCTCGCCGTCCCAGTCGAACGGCTCGTCCGACTCCCACGCCCGTCGGAGGATGCGAATGTACTCCTCCGTGCGGTCGTAGCGGGCCTCCTTCGAGAGGAAGTCGCCCTCGCGGGCCTGCTCGATCGCGTTGCCGCCCGAGATGAAGTGCACGACGGCGCGGCCGCCGCTCACCTGGTCGAGCGTCGCGAGGGTCTTCGCCGCGTACGTCGGGTGGATGTTGTTCGGGCGCAGCGCGATGATCGGCCGCACACGCTCCGTGTACTGCGCCAGCGTCGCCCCCGTAATGAATGGGTCGAACGACGACGATCCGTATGGCTGCAGCGTGTAGTCGAACCCGGCGTCCTCAACGGCTCGGGCGTAGCGGATCAGGTAATCGCGGTCGATCTGCGCGTTCGGAATCGGCGCGAGTTCGGTCGACGCGTTCGGGTACGTCAGGCTGATGAATTCGACCGGCATGGGGTGCACCTCTCCTGGAGCATCGGGTGTTCTACGTGAAACATCACGGTGCCCGAGGGCTCGCGGGAGCGTCCAATATCCAGCAGTAATGGGGCCGCATCGACGACCCTGATGATCGGCGACGCCGTGCGCAGATCGGCGCGATGACAGGGATCTCCCGGTGCGCACGACCGCACGGGTGCGACGTGCTTCGGTGCGGTGCGCGTCGTCGCGTTACGGGATGCAACGAACTGTGACGCGGCGGCACTGGTCTGGGGAGCGTGTGAGCAACGGCCGCGGCCTTCCGTCGCGGCGGCGAACCTCGTGCACACGGTGCAGTCGCAGGTGCGGGATCCGCACGACGAAATTTCTCCGGCGCGACCGGCGGGGCCTTGCCGAAGTAGACTGGCGGGCATGGCTGAAACCTTGCGTCTCGCATCCGTCAACGTCAACGGCATCCGGGCCGCGTACCGGAAGGGCATGGGCGACTGGCTCGAGGCACGCGGCGTCGACGTGCTCGCCCTGCAAGAGGTGCGCGCCGATGATGCCCACCTCACCGAGCTGCTCGGCGAGGGTTGGCACTTTCTGCACGACCCCTGCCAGATCAAGGGCCGCGCCGGCGTCGCCATCGCAAGCCGCGTTCCCGCCACCGCCCACCGCGTGGGCCTCGGCGCACTCGACGCCCAGGAGCAGATCCAGTCGTCGGGTCGCTGGATCGAAGCAGACTTCGATCTCGGTGGCACCCCCTTCACGGTCATCAGCAACTACACGCACTCGGGCGAGGTCGATACGCCGCGCCAGGAGGCGAAGTGGGCGTTCCTCGACGCGATGAGTGAGCGCATGCGCGAGCTCTCGGCCGAGCGCGAGCTCGTCGCAATCGTCGGCGACTTCAACGTGGGGCACCGCGAGCTCGACATCAAGAACTGGAAGGGCAACGTGAAGCGCGCCGGGTTCCTGCCGCGCGAGCGTTCCTACTTCGACCGGTTCTTCGGGGCTGAAGGCGAGACCATCACCGGTGTCGACGGCACCGAGGGCGCCGGCTACGGCTGGGTCGACGTCGGGCGCCGCTTCCACGGCGAGGTCGACGGCCCGTACACGTGGTGGTCGAACCGCGGCCAGGCGTTCGACAACGACACGGGTTGGCGCATCGACTACCAGGTCGTCACGACGGCGCTCGCCGAGCGCGTCGAGCACTACACGGTCGACCGGGCCGAGTCGTACGACGCCCGCTGGTCGGATCACGCCGCCACCGTCGTCGACTACCGCGCCTAGGCCCACTCCTCGGCGCTCGGGCCGGCTGCCGTGACACACGGCTCGCCCGCCTCGCAGACCGGGACCGTGCGCGCACGGCGATCCCGCACCGCTCTTCTCGATTTCACACCCGCAAGGAACTCCCATGAGTGACACCACCAAGCCCGTGCTCTTCTCGGGCATGCAGCCGTCGAGCGACTCGCTGCAGCTCGGCAACTACATCGGGGCCCTGAGCCAGTGGACGCAGATGCAAGAAGACTTCGACGCGTTCTTCTGCGTCGTGAACCTGCACGCGATCACGGTGCCGCAAGATCCGGCCGAGCTGGTCGCCCGCACGCGTCGCACCGCAGCCCAGTACATTGCCGCCGGCATCGACCCCGAGAAGTCGACGCTGTTCGTGCAGTCACAGGTGCCCGCGCACGCCGAGCTCGCCTGGGTGCTCAACACCGTCACCGGCTTCGGCGAAGCCAGCCGCATGACGCAGTTCAAGGACAAGTCGCAGAAGAACGGCGCCGACGCGTCGTCGGTGGGGCTGTTCACGTACCCGATCCTGATGGCCGCCGACATCCTGCTGTACCAGGCCGCCAACGTACCGGTGGGCGAAGATCAGCGCCAGCACGTCGAGCTCACCCGCGACCTCGCCGCGCGCTTCAACTCGCGCTTCGGCGAGACGTTCGTGGTGCCCGAGGCTCAGATCCCGAAGGGCACGGCGAAGATCTACGACCTGCAGGTGCCCACCGCGAAGATGTCGAAGTCGGCCGAGAGCGAAGCCGGCCTCATCAAGGTGCTCGACCCCGCAAACGTCACGAAGAAGAAGATCATGCGGGCCGTCACCGACGCCGACGGCGAGATCCGCTTCGACCGCGAGGCCAAGCCCGGCGTCGCGAACCTGCTCACCATCTATTCCGTGCTCAGCGGGCGCACGATCCCCTCGCTCGAAGAGGAGTACGCGGGCCGCGGGTACGGCGACCTGAAGAAGGGCCTGGTCGAGGTCGTCGAAGAGAGCCTCGCGCCCGTGCGCACGCGCACTGAAGAGTTGCTGGCGGATCCCGCAGAGCTCGATCGCCTGCTCGCCCGAGCCGCCGATCGCGCGAACGAGGTCGCGAACCGCACGCTCGACCTCGTCTACGAGCGCATCGGGCTGATCCGGTAGCTCCAGCCGGCTTCGCAACTCACGAACGTACGAAACCCCCGCAACCGCTGCGGGGGTTTCGTGCCTTCGGGCCCGGCGTCCCCCTACTTCGTCGCGTCTTCCCCGGTCTCGCCGGTGCGCACGCGAATCACCTGGAGCACGTCAGTGACCCAGATCTTGCCGTCGCCGATCGAGCCGGTGCGCGCGGCGTCTTGAATCGCGGTCAGCGCGGGTTCGAGCACGTCATCGGCGACCACGATCTCGATGTACAGCTTCGGAAGAAAGTCGACTTTGACCTTCTGCGAGCGATAGACCTCGACCTTGCCGGTCTGGGTGCCATGCCCCTTCGCATCCGAGATCGTCATGCCCTTCACGCCGACTTCGGCGAGGGCGAGCTTCACGGGTTCGAGGGCACTGGTTTGCAGCACTGCGGTGATGAGCTTCATGATGCGTATCCTTTCAAGGTTTCAGGCAGGAGCGGAGCGGGTGCGAGCGCATGCGCGACTCACGGCCGCGTATCGTCGAACTCGTACGCGGTCTCGACGTGCAGTGAGGTGTCGAGGCCCGCGCGCTCCTCACCGTCGGGCACGCGGAGCCCGACGGTGACCTTGAGCACGAACGCGATGATCGCCGTGACGATGAACGTGTAGGCGAAGACCGCGCCGACCGCGGTGAGCTGCGCGCCGAGCAGTTCCCAACCGCCGCCGAAGAAGATGCCGGTCGCCCCCGCAGGCGAGCTGGGGTCGGCGATGAACGCGATCGCGATCGTGCCGAAGATGCCGGGGAACATGTGGATCGCCACCGCGTCGAGCGCGTCGTCGTAGCCGAGCTTCTCTTTCAGGCCGAGCGTCGCGAACGCGACGATGCCTGCGAGGAAGCCGATGCCGAGCGCACCGAGCGGCGACACCGAATTCGCGGCCGGGGTGATGCCGACGAGACCGCCAAGCACGCCCGAGATCGCGCCGAGCGAAGTGGCCGCCTTGCGCACGATCCGCTCGATCACGAGCCAGCCGAGCAGACCGGCGCACGCGGCGACGAGGGTGTTGGTGAGGGCGACGCCCGCGCTGTCGTTGATGCCGCCCGACGACCCGCCGTTGAAGCCGTACCAGCCGACGAGCAGCAGGCCGCCGCCGAGCACCGCGATGGGCAGGTTGCCGGGCCGGCCGACGTGCGGGAAGTCGCGGCGCTTGCCGAGGAAGAGCGCGAGCACGAGCGCGGCGACGCCGGCGTTCATGTGCACGGCGGTGCCGCCGGCGAAGTCGATGGCGTGCACCTTGTTGGCGATCCACCCGCCGATCGTCGATCCATCGGCCGCGTCGAACGCGAACACCCAGTGCGCCACGGGGAAGTAGACGAGCGTCGCCCACAGGCCGCTGAAGATCAGCCACGTCGAGAACTTCATGCGCCCCTCGACGGCGCCGCCGATGATGCCGACGGTGAGGCCGGCGAAGATCAGTTGGAAGACGGCGATGAGAATCGCGGGCACTGCCCCCTCAGGCGTTTCGGCGCCGAGCAGCTCGCCGATGCCGATCAGGCCCGCCGGGTTGCCGATGATGCCCGCCCCGCCGACCGAGTCGCCGAGCGTCAGGCCGTAGCCGACGAGCACCCACAGCACGGCGGTCACGGCGAAGCCGCCGAAGACGATCATGATGGTGTTCAGGATGTTCTTGGTGCGCGAGAGGCCGCCGTAGTAGAGCGCGAGCCCGGGCAGCATGAGGGTGACGGCGACGGTGGCGGTGAGCATCCACGCCGTGTTCACTTGCGAGGTGATATCCATATCGGTCCTTTCGGGGGCGGTTTCGGGAGGGGAAAGCACTGCGGGCGAGCCCGGCTGGGGCCCGCCCGCAGGGGGTTAGTACGTCAGGAGCGAGTGCAACACGTCGGTGAGGGCTTCGACTCCCGCGTCGACGTCGGCGGGCGCGGAGGTCTCGGCCGGGGTGTGGGAGGCGCCGGTCGGATTGCGCACGAAGAGCATCGCGGTCGGAATCGCCGCGGCGAGCACCCCGGCGTCGTGGCCGGCGCCGGTGTCGAGCACCGGAGCGGCCGGCAGCACCGTCCGCAGATGCGCGCGCAGCTTCGGGTCGAAATCGACGGTGGGCGAGAACGACTGCTCCTCGACCCGCACGGTGCACCCCTCGGTCTCGGCGGCGCGCTGCACATCGGCGCGAATCTCGGCGACGATGCGACGCACCGATGCTTCGTCGCGGTGCCGCACGTCGAGCCAGGTTTCGGCACGCGAGGCGATGACGTTGGTGCCGCCGGGCACGACGGCGATACGACCGACCGTGCCGCGGGCGTCGGGCACGGCGAGCGTACGCTCGCGGGTGCTCCGGATCATCTCAGCCGCGACCACCACCGGGTCTTGGCGATCGCTCATGCGCGTCGCCCCGGCGTGATCACCGCGACCCTCGATGATCACGTGCCAGCGGCCGTGTCCGAGAATCGCCCCGGCGAGCGCGACCGGCTGCCCGAGATCTTCGAGCCCGCGGCCCTGTTCCACGTGTAACTCCACGAACGCCGCGATGCGGGCGAGACGCTCGGGGTCGGGGCCGATGCGATCCGGATCGAACCCGGCCGCAGTCGCGGCCTGGGCATAGCTCACACCCGCCTCATCGGTCAGCTCGCGCACGCGGCTCGGCGGGGTCACCCCGACGAGCAGGCGCGACCCGAGGCACGCGACGCCGAAGCGGCTGCCTTCCTCCTCGGGAAACACCGCGACGGCGAGGGGACGCTGCGGAGCGACACCGCGCTCGTGCAGGCGGTCGACTGCGGCGAGGCCGCTCACAACTCCCAGCGGGCCGTCGAAGTTGCCGCCGCCCGGCACGGAGTCGAGGTGCGAGCCGGTGACGATGGCACCGCTGCGGTCACCGCCCGGCACGTCCCACCACGCCCAGATGATGCCGTTGCCGTCGGTCTCGAGCGCGAGCCCACGATCGGCTGCGTGACGCGCGAACCAGGTGCGCAGTTCGAGTTCGGGTGCGGAGAAGACCGGGCGCGTGTAGCCGCCGCGCACCGGGTCGGTGCCGATGTCGGCGATCTCTGCCAAGAGCGCGTTCGCGTCGCCGGGCGTCGTGATGGCGCCCATCTCACACCCCCGCAAATCGCTGACCGGTGGCGCGGAAACGCTCGTGCGGCACCTGCGAGCCCGCGACCAGATCGGCCACGAGTTCACCGAGCAACGGGGCGAATTTCGCGCCCTGACCCGAGCACGGCGAGAGAATCGTGATGCCCTCGGCCCGGTCGATGATCATGTCTTCGCCCGGCACGTTCGTGAACAGGCACGTGGTCTCTTCGTACGATTCGGGGATCAGTCCAGGAGTGAAATCACGCACGAACTGCACGATGCGGTCGCGGTTCGCCGGATCGATCTGACCATCCTGATCGCGCGCCGATCTGATCGCCCGCCCGCCGTTGTACTCCGCGATCTTCTGCCCGCGGAAGCCGGCGTCACGACCGCCCGGCAGGCTGTATGTCTGCATCTCTTCGCCCTTGTAGATAAACGTCGGCCACGAGGTCGAGCCGTACGCGGCGGTCTCGCCGCGGTGCAGAATGTCGCGGTACGGGAAGTGGTAGGCGTTCTCCTGGCGCACGTCGAACTGCGGCATCGCGTCGGCGAATCCGGTTGGCAGATCGAGATCGCCGAGCAGCGCGGGCAGCCATCCGCCGGCGGCCACGATGACCTGTTCGGCGTGCACCGTATCACCGCGCGTCGAGGTCACGACGTACCCGGCTCCGCCCGGCTTGACCCGCACCTGCGCCGCCTCCCAGCCGATGTAGACCTGCGCGCCCGCGCCCTGGGCGAGGTCGAGCATCGCCTTCACCGAGGCTTCCGCATCGAGCACTCCGGCGCCCGGATGCCACAGCGCCTCGGTGTCGAAGCGCAGCTGCGGCCAGCGCGCCTCGGCCGAGACCGCACTGATGAGTTCGTGCTCGATACCGGCTGCCTCGAGCACTGCGGCGAGACCGCGCGGGTTGCGCACCGCGCCGAAGTCGAGCGCGCCGCTCGGGGTGATGAGTCGCTTGCCGCTTGCGGCCTCGAGCTCATCCCACCCCGGCTTCGATCGCACCACCAAGTCGGTGTAAAACGCATCGGGGTAGGCGTAGCGGAAGATGCGCGCGGAGCCGTGCGAACTGCCCTGTGCCGAAGCGGGGATGTCGCGCTCGAGCACGATGACCTCGGCACCGGTCTGGGCGAGACGCCACGCGGTCGCGGCGCCGCTCAGCCCCGCGCCGATGATGACGTAGGTTGCAGATTCGGAGGTCATGCGAGATCCGGTGCTTCCCAGAGGTTGAGCTTCGTGCCGATGCCGAGCTCCACCGCATTCTCGTACACGGTCTTGGCCCAGGCCACGTCTTCGACGCCCATGCCGCCGACGCTGAAGAGCACCGGCTGCTCGTCGAACTCGCGCCCCTGCGCGGTGCCGTCGAAGACATCACCGATGTTGACGACGCGCGACTCGTCGAGCTTGCCGGCGTCGATGAGATCTTGCCAGTAGAGACCGATCATGCCGAACGCCGTCTCGTGCGAGGGTGCCGGGTACTCCTCTGCCCACGCCTCGTAGATCTTCTTCGCGTCGGCGATGAGCCGCGCCTTACCCGACACCGTGTAGGCCTCGTCCATCTTGAGGTTCGCCGGCAGGCTCAAGAATGCACCCGGCTTGATCCAGTCGCCATCGATGTAGGGGTAGTTCTCGGAGCCGACGAGCCCGGTCACGGCCTCAGAGACGATGTCGGAGTCGCGCACTGCGGCCTCGGCCGTCTCAGCGATCTCGATGGTCGTGAACTGCGGGTAGTGCAGCTTCACGTAGTCGGCGAACGCCTCCGACGATTCCTTGCGGCGCCCATTGATGCGGATCGTATCGAGCGAGGGCCGCGCGGTGGTCATGGCATGCAGCGCGCTTTTGTTCATCGCGCCCGGGCCGATGATGCCGAGCGACTTCGCGTTGATCGGCGCGAGCTTCTTCGCTGCCGCACCCGGCACGGCCGCCGTGCGGTACGCGCTCTCGAGGTTGCCCGACATGATGGCAAAGGGGGCGCCCGTCTCTTTGTCGTTCAGCACGATGAGGTGGATCGAGCGCGGCAGCCCCTGCTCGCGGTTGTCGATGTTGGATCCGTACCACTTCACCCCGGCCGCATCGAAGCGCCCGCCGAGGTACGCGGCCATCGCCATGAACCGGCGGTCGGCGGCGTCGAGCGGCATCCCGGGGAACGGTGACGACTGCGGAAAGCTGATCTGCGCACCGTGCGAGTTGGCCGAGTTGCCGGCCATACGGTAGTCGCCCTTGGCAACCAGCACGAGCACCTCTTCCATGACCTCCATGCAGCGCTCCATGTCTTTCACCCCCGCGGCGATGACCTCTGGCTCGCTGAGATAGAGCATGTCGATGCGCGTACTGGGGGCGGCCTGCGGGGTCAGTGCGGTCACGGTGAACTCCTTCGAATCCGGGTCGGTGCAACCCAGAAAAGCCAGGTTTCATCCCCCAGTCAAATACCCTTTTGACCGGGAATTCATACCGTTTCGCTCGTAATCAACCGGTAACGGAATGGGAACATTCGCGGCGTATCGTGACCCCATGGAACTCCGTCAGCTGCGCTACTTCTTGGCCGTATCAGACGAGCTCCATTTCGGCCGCGCGGCCGAACAGCTGCACATGTCGCAGCCCCCGCTGAGCCTGCAGATCTCGCGCCTCGAACACGAGCTCGGCGTCACCCTGTTCGAACGCTCGACGCGCAGTGTGCGCCTCACCGCCGCCGGTCGACACCTGCAAACGCGGGCCCGTGCAGTACTTGCCGAACTCGACGAGGTGCGCGGCGAGCTGCGCGACTTCACCGACGGACTCACCGGCACGTTGCGCGTCGGCTTCGTCAGCTCGGCGAACTCGACCGTGCTGCCGGGAGTGGCCCGTCGGTTCCGCGCGGAACGCCCCGGCGTCACGCTCGAGCTCGTGCCCCTCACCTCGTCCGAGCAACTCGAGCGGTTGCGCGACGGCTCGCTCGATGTGGCGATCGTGCGCGACGAGGCCCCCGGGGTGAGCGGCCGTGCAGCGTCGGCGATCCGCACCGAGGTCGTCTACGAAGAGCGCCTCGTCGCCTGCCTCCCCCGCACGCATCCGCTGGCCTCCGCGCAGGAGGTCACCGCGCACGACATCAGTGCCGTGCCGATGATCACCTACCCTCGCGCGATGATGTCAGGGTTCGTGGATCGCGTCACCCAGGTTCTCGGCGAGGCGGGCAGCGTCGCCCGTGTCGCCGAGGAGGTCGTGCATCAGGAGACCGCGATCGGCTTCGTCGCCGCCGGGGTCGGCACGAGCATTCTTCCCGAGTCGATCGGGCAGCTCGTGCCTCCGACGATCGTGACGGTGCCGCTTGCGGGCTCACCGACCACGCAGTTGCTGGCCGCACGGCGCGTGCGCAGCGATCACGGTGCAGCGATCCGCGCATTCCTCGCGTGCCTGCGCGCATCGGCAGCGGAGTTGCGGGCGCCGACGGCTGCGGCGGCCTGAGCGCACGCAGGATCGCCGGGCGCCCGCAGCAGTCGCCTGCTAGGGCACGAGCACCGCGCGCCCCTGCACACGCCCGTGGTGCAGGTCGTCGAATGCTTGCACCGCGTCGTCGAGCGAGTAGCGCACCACCTCGACGCCGATCTTGCCGGCGCGTGCGAGCGCGACCGCCTGGCGCATATCCGACCGGGTGCCGCCGTACGCGCGCTCGATGTTGACGCCCCACGGAAGTGGGGTGCCGCTGCCGGCGACATAACTGAACGCGCCCTCACCGAGCCCGACGAATCGGATCGCCCCGCCGCCGCGCACCACGGCGAGCGCCAGGTCGACGGTGGGCTGCACGCCGACGAAATCGAAGACGACATCGGCGCCGACGCCCCGGGTCTCCGCGAGAATGCGCGCAGCAGCGTCGCCGTTGCTCGGCAGTGCGAGGTCGGCGCCGTGCGACTCGGCGAAGGCGAGCTTCTCGGTGTCGGTATCGAGCGCGATGATGCGTGCACCGGTCGTCGCGGCGAGAATCTGCAGCGCCATGTGACCGAGGCCGCCAAGCCCGATCGTCACGACGGTGGAATCGCCGGTCATGCGATCCCGCACCGTATTGATGGCGTGCATGGGGGTGAGCGCCGCATCGGCGAGCGGCGCCGCGGCGACGAGGTCGAGGTCGCCGATCGGATCGAGGTGGTGCGACTTCACAGCGATGTAGTCGGCCATGCCGCCGGGGCTGCCGATGCCGGGCGACAGCGGCGCGAGGGCCTCGCGCGGGTACACCGTCTCGCACTGGTTGTCGCGACCCGCGAGGCATTCGCGGCACTGCCCGCAGGCGAGAATGAGGGCGACGAGCGCGCGATCCCCCACCTGCCAGCCCCGCACGTCGGCGCCGAGCTGCTCGACCGTTCCCGAGACCTCGTGCCCGAGCGTGCTGCCGATGAGCGGGTTGTCGTCGCCGAAGCCGATGATCGCGATGTCGGAGTGGCAGAGCCCCGCACCACCGACCTTCAGCAGCACCTCATCGGGCGCGATCTCGGGTACTGGCTTGTCATGGATCTCGACGGTGTTGTTTCTGACGTACGTTACGGCGCGCATCACCACTCCAGTTCCGGCCGCGGCAGCCCGCGACCTCGCGTTGCAGACGGGCGGAGTTCCCGCCCGGAATCAACGCTAGCCGCCTCACACCGCGATCTCTAGACTGAGTCCATGACTGCCGCCGAGGCCCCAGCGAGACCCGACGTACGCACTCCGAACCGGGTCATCGCGGTTGCGCGCCGCACACCATTCACCATCGCGTTCATCCTCGCGCTCCTGATTGTCGGCATCTCGACGGGCACCCTGTGGCAGCCGACGGTCGATCAGCCCTGGTACGCCGATGTCGCCACCGGGCTCCCCGCATTCCAAGAGGGCCGCTGGTGGACGATCTTCACCTCGCCGTTCTTCGTGGATCACCCGCT
Source organism: Leucobacter musarum subsp. musarum (assembly GCF_001273845.1). GTDB lineage: Bacteria > Actinomycetota > Actinomycetes > Actinomycetales > Microbacteriaceae > Leucobacter > Leucobacter musarum. The sequence continues at coordinate 81,422 of NZ_JHBW01000062.1, read as the reverse complement.
CGTCTACCTGACGCTTCTCCCGCTCGTCGTCGGCGGCCTCGGCTGGGCCGAATGGTGCTTCGGCGCACTGCGCACCGCGGCCCTCGCGCTCGGCGGGCACGTGCTGGGCGTGCTCGGCGCCGCCGGCATCCTGCTGCTCGTCTCTCAGACGGGCTGGGTGTGGGCGGTGCGACTCTCGAACGATCTCGACGTCGGTCCGTCGTGCGCGGCGTTCACCGCCCTGGTGTTCGCGATCGCGACGCTCCCGGCCCCGTGGCGCCTGCGCGCCCGCATCGCGATCGGCCTGTGGGTCGGCATTTCGGTGCTCTACCTCGGCGAGCTCTACGATCTGGAGCACGCAGTGGCGATGACGGTCGGCCTCGTTGCGAGCGGCTGGCTGCCCGCCTTCCGCCACCCAGCGGGGCGGCCCACGCAGCGCGAGTGGCGCCTCATCGGGCTCTCGGGTCTCATCGCAGTCGGCGTGATCCAGATCATCGACCTCGTCGTTCCGTTCGACGGCCCCCTCGGCTCGAACCAGCCCGCGGCGTCGTTCGTCGACGTCGCGATCGACATCGTGGTCATCGCGCTGATCGCCAACGGCATTCGCAAGGGCTATCGAGTGGCCTGGATCGCGGCGCTCGTGCTCGGCCTCTTCAACCTGGCGACCGCGATCCTCGGCTTCATCCTGATTCCGACCGCGGTCGCGGCCGGCGCAATCGACTCGCCGCGCGAACTCTTCGCACTGCTGCTCGCCCCTGCCCTACTGTGGCTCGCCATCGTCGTGTTCCTCATCGTGAGCCGCAGCGCGTTCCGCGTGCGCCTGCGGCAGTCGCGCCGCAAACTCGCCGCCGAGCCGCTGACCCGCGACCAGCTCATCGACCGACTTGAGCAGTTCGGCGGCGGCACGATCTCGTGGATGACCACGTGGGAGGCGAACCAGCGCATCGCCGCGGGCGAGGGCGCGATCGCCTATCAGGCGCACGCGGGCGTCGCCATCGTTCTCGGCGACCCGATCGTGCCCGATACCGAGCGCGCCGACGCGCTCGAGCAGTTCGCGCACACGACGCAGCAGGCCGGGCTGATCCCGTGCGCCTTCTCGGCCAGCGCGGCCTCGGCCGCCGCGAAGCCGGCCGGGTGGCGCTCCGTCGTCGTGGCCGAAGACACCATCGTCGATCTTCCCGGGCTCGCGTTCACCGGCAAGGCCTGGGGCGCCGTGCGCACCGCGATCAATCGGGCGGGCCGCGAAGACATCTCGTTCCGCATGGTCACCCTCGCCGACGAGCCGTGGAACGTGCTCGCGCAGGTTCGGGCGATTTCGGAGCAGTGGGCGGGCGACAAGGGGCTCCCCGAGATGAAGTTCACGCTCGGCACGGTCGAGGAGGCGCTCGATCGCGATGTGCGCGTGGGCCTCGCCGTCGACCCCGAGGGCAACCTCCACGGGGTCACCTCGTGGTTGCCCGTGTACGGGCCGGCCGCCGCCGACTCCGGCGAGCCCCGCATCGTCGGGTGGACCCTCGATCTCATGCGCCGCCGTGACGGCGGCTTCGGCCCGGTCATGGAGTTCTTGATCGCCTCCTCGGCCAAGCACTTCTCTGATGAGGGGTTCGACTTCGTCTCGCTGTCGGGGGCGCCGCTGGTGCGGCCGTCGGCGGCCGAGGCGGGCCCGGTCGATCAGGTGCTGGATCAGCTCGGCGGTCTGCTCGAACCCCTCTACGGCTTCTCCTCGCTCCATCGCTTCAAGCAGAAGTTCAATCCGCGATCCGAGTCGCTGCATCTGCTCTTCAGGGACGAGGGCGACCTGCCTCGCATCGGCATCGCGCTGACGCGGGCCTACCTGCCCGACGCGTCGATGCGCGACCTCGTGTCGTCGGCGGCCGCCGGTGCGTCGGGTTCGGGCCATGACTGAGCCGGCTGCGGCGAGCGCCGCGGTCTCGGCACGGGCATCGCGGGGTGCCCGCGCATCGACCGCGTTCTCCGTCACCAACGAGATCGGCGGCCTGCTCGTGCAGCTGCTGCTCGTGTGGGTGGGCGCCTCGGTCGTGTGGGGCACCGATGACGAAGCGACGTCGACGGTGCAGCTCATCGTGTGGTGCATCATCGCGTCGCTCTACCTGGGCGCGACGATTGTGGCGCTCAACGTACTCGTGCGGGTCGACCGGCCCGACCCCGCCGCGGTGCGCATCATCGTCGGCCACCCGATCACCCGCGCGCTGTCGACGATCGTGACGTTCGGCGCGAGCGCGATCGGTCTCGTCGTCGCGCTCGACCTCATCTCAGAACTCGGCCTCGGCACGCATGAGCCGATCGCTGAATTCTCCGCGGTCTGGGCCATGCTGCTGTCGTGGGCGATCTTCAACTGGGGGTTCGCCCGCATCTACTACTCGAGGTACCACCGTGCGGCAGAGCCCACGCTGGTGTTCCCCGGCACCCCCGAGCCCCGGTTGGTCGACTTCGTGTACCTCGCGTTCACCAACGCGACGACGTTTGCGGTCTCCGACGTGCAGATCACGAGCACCCGCATGCGTTGGACCATCGTGTGGCACACCTCGATGGCGTTCTTCTTCAACGCGCTCATCATCGTGCTCACCATGAACGTGATCGCGAGCGGCAAGCTGCTCGCCGATCTGTTCGACTGATCCCGCTCTCGACCCCATCGACCCCACGCAATGTTGCGCCGTGTTGCGCCCCGGGCGAAATCAATGCGACCGCATTCACGCTTCGTGTCGATGCGGACTACGATGATGATCGTGTTCCGGGGTCGGTGTGATTCCGAACCGGCGGTGACAGTCCGCGAGCGTCGTACCCACGATGTTGAATCGGTGAAATTCCGATACCGACGGTGATGGACGCCTCACGGCGTTCGAGTCCGGATGAGAGGAACGCGCGGGTGACGGGCGTCCGTCGACCCTGCGCACCCGGCACGCAGTGGAGAACGGCGGACCGGGATGCTCGATCAGAGCCTCATCGAGGACGGCATGCGGCGTGGGCTGACGATCGCCCACCGCGGCCCCTCTGACACCCCGAATCCGCAGGTCGGGTGCGTGCTGCTCGACCCCGAGGGGCGCATCGTCGCCGAGGGCTGGCACCGCGGCGCCGGCACCCCCCACGCTGAGGTCGACGCGATCGCGCACCTCCCGGCAGAGTGGCGATCCCGCACCCGCGAACTGACCGCCGTCGTCACCCTTGAGCCCTGCAACCACACCGGCCGCACCGGCCCCTGCGCCGTCGCGCTCGTCGAGCTCGGCGTGGGCGCGGTCGCGTACGCGCTCTCCGATCCGGGCCAGGCCTCATCGGGAGGCGCTGACACGCTTCGCAACGCCGGCATCGAGGTGCGTGGCGACGTGCTGCCCGGTGAGGCGCGCGCGCTGCTCGGGCCGTGGTTGGCGGCGCAGGGCGGAGCCGGCACTCCCGTCACTGCCACCGATGCCGCCCCCGAACCGACGGACGACCTTGCCACCACACGGCCGCGCGTCATCGTCAAGTGGGCGCAGACCCTCGACGGGCGCGCTGCGGCGACCGACGGGTCGAGCCAGTGGATCACCGGGCCCGAAGCCCGCGCCGACGTGCACGTGCGCCGCGCCGCGGCCGACGCGATCCTGATCGGCACCGGCACGCTGCTCGCCGACGACCCGACGCTCACGGCACGCGACGCGCAGGGTGATCTGCTGGTGCCCGCGGCGGATCAACCGGTCCCGGTGGTGCTCGGCCATCGCGCGATCCCCGAGGCCGCGCGCCTGCGGCAGCACCCGGCGCTGGCGGCGCACGGTCTCGCGGCGCCGATCCAGCTCACCGGTGATGACCTCGCCGCCGATCTTGCGGCCCTCGCGGCGCGCGGCATCCGCAGCGTCTTCGTCGAGGGTGGGCCCGCGGTCGCGAGCGCGCTGCTCACCGCCGGGCTCGCCGACGAGGTGCTCGTCTATGTCGCCCCCGCGCTGCTCGGCGGGCCGAAGCTCGCAATCGGCGACCTCGGCATCCCGAGCATCGACGCGATCGCTCGCCTGTCAGACGCGACCACGACGGCGCTCGGCGACGATCTGCTCGTCACCGCCCGACTCGCGGCCCGCCCCGATACTGCACCGCACACCGACACTGCACTGCCCACCGACACTGCACCCCACGCCGCTCGCGGCATCTCCACGGAAGGATCCTGATGTTCACTGGACTCATCGAAGAAATCGGCGAGATCGTCTCCGTGGAACCGGTCGACGACTCACTGCGGCTCGTCGTGGCGGGCCCGACCGTCACCAGCGACGCGGCGCACGGCGCCTCGATCGCCGTCTCCGGCGTCTGCCTCACCGTGATCGATCGCGGTGAAACCCCCGACGGCCGTGCGACCTTCACCGCCGACGTGATGGCGCAGTCGATCAAGATGTCGACGATCGGCGACGTCGCCCCCGGCACCCGGGTCAACCTCGAGCGCGCCGTACGCGTCGACACGCGCCTCGGCGGCCACATCGTGCAGGGCCACGTTGACGGCACGGCCACGCTCATCTCGGCGACTGAGCACGAGGCCTGGCGCGTGCTGCGGTTCTCGCTCGACGCCGCGCTCGCCCCCCTGCTCGTCGACAAGGGCTCGGTCACCCTCTCGGGCGTCTCGCTCACCGTCTCGTCGATCTCGGCGGAGTCGGAGCCCGAGCAGTGGTTCGAGGTGTCGCTGATTCCCGAGACGCTCGTCGCCACGATCCTCGGCGGCCTGCAGCCCGGCGACCGGGTGAACGTCGAGACTGACATCCTCGCCCGCCACGTCGCCCGCATGCTGCGCCTCGGCGTCGGCCCTACGGCCGTCGACCTCGACTCCGCTTCCGAGCTGTCCGCCACCACCGAAGGAACCCGCGCATGAGCACCACCGAGTCCGCACCCCCGCGCACGCCCGGCATCTCCACCATCGAAGAGGCCGTCGCCGCGATCCGCGAGGGCCGCCCGGTCATCGTCGCCGACAATGAGGATCGCGAGAACGAGGGCGACATCATCATCTCGGCGGAGCTCGCATCGGCCGAGTGGATCGCCTGGACCGTGCGCTGGTCGTCGGGCCTGCTCTGCGCCCCGATGACCAACGCCATCGCCGACGAGCTCGAGCTGCCGATGATGGTGTCGCGCAATGAAGACGTGCGCGGCACCGCGTACACCGTGACCGTCGATGCGGCGCACGGCGTCACCACCGGCATCAGCGCGAGCGACCGCTCCACGACGCTGCGCGCGCTCGCGAACCCGAACGCCGTGCCGACCGACGTGCGCCGCCCCGGCCACGTGCTGCCGCTGCGCGCGGTCGACGGGGGCGTGCGCGCCCGCGACGGGCACACCGAGGCCAGCGTCGAGCTCATGCAGCTCGCGGGCCTGCGCCCGGTCGCCGCAATTGCCGAGATCGTCGCCGAAGACGGCGAGATGATGCGTCTGCCCGAGCTCATCCAGCTCGGCGCGCGCGAGGGCGTGCCGGTGATCACCATCGAGCAGCTCATCGCCTACCTGAACACGCACGACCCCGAGGGCGCCCCCGCGGCCGAAGAGCAGATCCGACGCGGGGTGAGCCTGCGCGCCGACACCCTGCTGCCGACCGAGCACGGCGAGTTCCGCGCGATGGCCTACCGCGACCGCCGCGCCGGCATCGACCACGTCGCATTGGTCGCCCCGCTCCCCGATGGCTCGCTGCCCAGCGGTCAGGCGCTCGTGCGCGTGCACTCCGAGTGCATCACGGGCGAAGCCTTCGGGTCGCTGAAGTGCGAGTGCGGGCCGCAGCTCGACGCCGCACTCGATCGCGTGCACGAGGTCGGCGGCGTCGTGATCTACCTGCGCGGTCACGAGGGGCGTGGCATCGGACTCGCGAACAAGCTCCGCGCGTACCAGCTGCAGGAGCAGGGCGTCGATACGCTCGACGCCAACCTGCAGCTCGGATTCCCCGCCGACGCCCGCGACTACATCGCCGCGGCCGAGATCCTCGCCGACCTCGGCATCGACCACGTGCGCCTGCTCACGAACAACCCCGAGAAGGTCGCGCAGCTCGAAGCACACGGCATCACCGTCACCGAGCGCGTACCGCTGCTCATCGGCGTGACCGAGCAGAACCTCAACTACCTCGCCGCCAAGCGCGACCGCATGGGGCACCAGCTGCCCGAGAACGTGCGCGACAGCCAGTAGGCTCGGCGATCCTGCACCCCACCCACCCCTTTCGAAGGAGCACCACATGAGCGGAGCCGGAGCCCCGGATCTCACCGTCGACGCCACCGGCCTGCGGGTCGCCATCATCGGCGGCAGCTGGCACGCCGAGATCATGGATCACCTCGTCGCGGGCGCGCAGCAGTCGGTCTCGGCCGCCGGTGCCGAGCACGAGACGTTCACTGTGGCAGGCGGGTTCGAGCTGCCCCTCGCGGCGCAGATCGCGCTCACCCCGCGCGAATCGGGCGGCGGCGGGTTCGACGCTGCGGTCTGCCTCGGCATCGTGATCCGCGGCGGCACCCCGCACTTCGAGTACATCAGCTCGTCGGTGACCGACGGCCTGACGCGCGTGCAGCTCGACACCGGCAAGCCCGTCGGCTTCGGCGTGCTCACCACCGACACCGAGCAGCAGGCGATCGACCGCTCGGGCCGCCCCGGAGCCCCGGAGTCGAAGGGCCGCGAGGCCGCCGAAGCCGCACTGCACCTCGCCATGCAACTGCGCGCCATCACGGCGTAGCGGCGGCGCCGCCCCACCCGCACTTCTGCGATCGGGGTAACTTCGGACCGGTGTTTCGGCGCTTCTCGGCGCCCACACTGGTCCGAAGTTGCCCCAATCCGGTTGGGGGCGGGCAGTGAGGGCGGTTGGGAGCGGTCGGTGGGACAGCTGGGGGCGGCGGAGCAGCACGGCGGATCACCCAGCCCCGAGCGCGTAGGCTGGGCGGGTGACCGGGTCAGCAGCACCAGCAGCTTCTTCTTCAGCCGACAGCACTTCGGGCGGCGGCCCCGGGCCCCGCACGCGCGGCCGACGCGGGGGCGCTGACGCGACGGACCAGACGCCCCGCGGCCCGCGCGCGTCAATCCGCCAGCTGATCCCGTACCTCTTCGAGCAGCGCCGCCTGCTCGTCATCGCTCTCGTACTCGGCCTCGTCGCCGCGGTCGCGTCGCTCGTGCAGCCGCCAATGCTCGGCCAGATCATCACGCGGGTGCAAGAAGGTCTGCCGCTCGGCGGCTTCCTGGCGGCACTCACGGCGATCGTGGTCGTCGGCGCCGTGCTCAGCGGCCTGCAGCATTACGTGCTGCAGCGCATGGGCGAGGGTGTGGTGCTCACCAGCCGCAAGCGCCTCATCGCGAAGATTCTGCACCTGCCGATCTCGCAGTTCGACCGCCGCCGCACGGGCGACCTCGTCTCGCGCGTCGGCAGCGACACGACGCTGCTGCGCGCCGTACTCACCCAGGGGCTCGTCGAGGCGATCAGCGGCCTCCTCATCTTCGTGGGTGCGCTCGTCGGGATGCTCGTGATCGATCCGGCACTGTTCGGGATCACCTTCAGCGTCATCGCCGTCGCGCTCGTCGTGGTGGTCGCCGTGTCGTCGCGCATTCGCCCGGCCGTGGCTCGGGCGCAAGAGAAGGTGGGCGACCTCGCCGCGCAGGTGGATCGTTCCATCTCGTCGATCCGCACCATTCGGGCCGCCGGCGCGGCCGACCGCGAGCAGGCGGCGACCGAGCGCGACGCGACCGAGGCGTACGTGCTCGGCGTGAAGGTCGCCCGCATCTCGGCGTTCATCGTGCCGGTGTCGTTCCTCGCGCTGCAGCTGTCATTCCTGGTGGTGCTCGGGCTCGGCGGCTACCGCGTCGCCACCGGTGCCATCACCATCGCGCAGCTCGTGACCTTCATCATCTTCCTATTCTTGATGGTCACCCCGCTCGGCCAGGCGTTCGGCGCGATCGCCGCGATCAACCAGGCGCTCGGCGCGCTGGGCCGCATCCAAGAGATCGCGGGCCTTGAGACCGAGACCGAGCACGACGCCGAGCGATCCCCCGCCGGCCGCCTCGTGCCCCTCGATGAGGCATGCGACGACACCGCCCCCGCCATCGAGCTGCGCGACGTGCACTTCACGTATCGCTCCGCCGCCCCTGAGCGCGCCGACGCCCGCGAGCTCGTGCGAGGCGGCCGCGGTTCGCGTCGCGACGCCGAAGCCGCGCCCGCCGACCTCATCGAGACCGACGTGCTGCGCGGCGTGAGCTTCACCGTGCCTCGCGGGTCGCGGGTTGCGCTCGTCGGGCCGTCGGGCGCGGGCAAGTCGACGATCTTGGGCCTCGTGGAACGGTTCTACGATCCCGAATCGGGCGTCGTCGCTCTGCACGGTGCCGACATCCGGTCGCTCGACCGCGCCGAGCTGCGCCGTCAGTTCGGCTACGTCGAGCAAGACGCGCCCGTGCTCGCGGGCACGCTGCGCGAGAACCTGCTGCTCGCCGCCCCCGACGCGACCGACGCCGCGTGCGAGCGGGTGCTGCGCGCGGTGAACCTTGGTGGGTTGCTGGATCGCGCCGGCTCCTGGCAGTCCGGCCCCGCGAGCAGCGGGCTCGCCGGGGCGCTCGACCTGCCCGTCGGCGAGAACGGCGTGATGCTGTCGGGCGGCGAGAAGCAGCGCCTGGCCATCGCGCGCGCACTGCTCACCGCTCCGCCGATCCTGCTGCTCGACGAGTCGACCGCGAGCCTCGACGGTGTGAACGAACGCCTCATGCGCGAGGCGCTCGACGCGGTGTCGACCGGCCGCACGCTCATCGTGATCGCGCACCGCCTCTCGACCGTGATCGACTCCGACAAAATCGTGGTGCTCGACGAAGGCCGCGTGATCGGCGAGGGCACCCACGAGCAACTGGTCGAAAACACACCGCTGTACCGCGAGCTCGCACAGCACCAGCTGCTGGTGCCCGAAGACGACTGAGCGCCGGTCACGGGCGGCGGATCGGGCGGCGGTTCCGGCCCGGGCGGCGGTGGCGCGCGGCGCGCTGCGCTCAGTCTGCGAGCGCGACGCTCTCGAGCAGCTCGCTCAGCGCGGGACGGTACCCGTCGATATCCGCGCCGTTCGTTCGGGCGAGCACCCCGACGGTCTGGCCCGGCTCAGCCTCGTCGCTCGGCATCAGCATCGCGAAGACGACGGTGTCGCCGTCGAAGTGCGTGAGGCGAAGGCCCGAGGCGAGTTGCTCGCTGCGTCGGTGGTCATCGCCGAGGTCGGCCTGTTCCTCCGACCCGCGCGCCGCCCCGAACTCGGCACGGACCGCGCCGGGCGTCGTCTCCGCGGTTTCGAGCAGTTCCACCGCCAGCACCCCGTCGGGCGACGTGAGCACGACGCCGGTTTGCGCACCGAACACGACCGACCAGTCGAGCAGCGGCGGCAGCGGCGGCCACGAGATGAGTTCGCGCACGAGTGGCCGCACCACCCACCCCTCGGGTGCGATCAGCGCGGCGTCGCCTCCGAGATCGATCGATTCCGATCCGTCTGCGACGCGCTCCTGCAGGTGTGCGACGTGCGCCGGGGCGAGCGTGGCTCCGTAGCCGACGAGCACGACGACGAACGCGAGGGCTGAGAGCAGCAGCGCGCGGGGCCAGCGTCGCGCGCGACGCGGCTCGGGTGTTGCCTGCGTCGTCGGCGCGGCGCTCATCGTCCGAACACCTTGCCGTTCGGCAGCGAACCGCCGAACATCGTGCTCACCGTCACCGGGGTCAGCCCCCGATCGCGCAGACCGCGCATCACCGGCCCGACCGCCTCGACGCTGTCTCCGTGCGTGTCATGGAAGAGGATGATGTCTCCGGGCTTCGCCACATCGGCCGACCGGGCGACGAGCTCGTCGACCCCCGGGTCCTTCCAGTCGAGCGTATCGATCGTCCAGAGCACCGCGGGTTGCTGCACCGCGCGCAGCACTGCGTCGTTCACCGCACCGTAGGGCGGGCGGTACGTACGCACGGGAGCCCCCACGAGGTCGCTCAGAATGCGTTCGGCATCGAGCACTTCGGCACGCGCGGCGCGGGGCTTCAGCGTGGTCAGGTCGGTGTGGGTCATCGTGTGGCTGCCGATCTCGAAGCCGGTGGCGGCAGCGGCGCGCACGAGATCCGGCTGCTGCTGCGCTGCTGGTCCGAGCATGTAGAACGTGGCCGGTGCGCGCTCGGCGCGCAGACTGTCGAGCAGCTGCTGGGTGTGCGACGACGGGCCGTCGTCATAGGTGACGGCGACGCAGGCGACGAGCGCGCAGTCGACCGGAAGATCGGCTCGCCACTCGGGCAGGCCCGAGAACGGGGTGCCGCGCCTGGCGAACAACGACTCCGCGGTATCGCTATCCCACTCGTCGAGCACCTCGGCGTCGATGGTCACCGGAATGGGCTCGGTCGCGGGTTCGACGCCCAATTGTTCGAGTTCGGGTGAGGTGAGGCCTGCAGGCATCACGAAGGTCGCCCCGCCTTCGGGGGTGTACCCCGCAGTCTCGAGCGCACGCTGTGCGAGCTCGAGCTGCGCGGCGTCGGGTTCGGCGAGCGGCGCGGCGCTCAGCGCCCCGGCGTCACGGCGCAGGGACTCCGCGACACGCGTCCAGAGATCGGCCGCCGCTGCCGGCTCCCACAGTGCCGCGCTCTCGGTGAGCGTGTCGGTGGCGACATCGATGAAGAAGGTGCGCGTACGGTCGGCGGTCACATCGGTCGGCGTGCCCACGACCGTGCGAAACGAGACCCCGACCACGGAGTAGAACGCCGAGGTGATTTCACAGACGACGGCGCTGCCCGTGCCGCCCGCGGGGCCGGTGCGCTCGTCGGAGAGCACCTGCGCGGCAGGCCACGTGAGCGCACCGGCGATGCAGCCGCGATCTCCCAGGCCCGCGGAGGCCGGAAACACCTCGGGAACGTAGGTGGCGCCGGTGCTCGAAATTGCCTCGGTGAGCAACCCGCGCACCCGGGCGTTGAAGGCCGCTGCACCGGCGATCTCGATGTATCGCGCCTGCAGGTGGATGCCGTCGTTGCGGATGCGCCCCGATGTCGCCCCCGGCCCGACGGTGTCTTGCAGGGAGAGCGCGCTCTCCGTCGCGACGGGAGCCGTATCAGTCGATGCTGCGGTGGCGGCGGTCGTCTCGATCGTCACCGCACCCGTTGCGCGATCCTGCCACTGCGGCGGCTGCCACGCATGATCGACGGGAATCGACGCGCAACCGACCAGCGTCGCGGTCCCCGCGGCCAGCAGGGCCACGAGCACACCCCGGCGAGCTCGGAGGCGCTGTCGCCACAGCGACATCCCCGACTGCGACGCAGATCGTGCCTGCACCATGCCAGATCCCTCTCGCTCAGGTCATCCATAGCTGATGCTGAGCCTACCGGTTCTGTGCCGGTCAGTCCCCCTTGATTCTGCCGTTCTGGCGCTCGCCCTCGTCGCGCCGCTTCAGCATCCAATCGATGTTCGGAGTCAGCACCCACGAGAACAGGCGTTCGACCGGGGCGAGTGCGAGCAGCGCTGCCAGGGCGATCGACATGACGATGAGGATCGCGATACCGGCCTCCCCGAGCGAGCCGATGGCATCGATCACGCCGAGTTGCCGCAGCCCCCAGACAGCTGGGCCGTGCAGCAGGTACACCGACAGGGTGCGCGCACCCCACGCCGTGGTCAATCGCTTGCGCCGGGAGGTCACTCCGAGCAGCGCGAACGTCATGGCTGCCGCGAGCGCCAGGAGGCCGGCGGCGACGGCGATGCCTCCGAGCGTCGTCTCGATCCACAGGTGCGGTTCCCAGTCACCGATGGGGGCGTTCTCGAATTTCCAGGCGTACCCGTCGCGCCACGTCAACCAATCGTCGACACCCCAGAACGATTGCAGCCCCGGGATCAGGGCGAGTGCGGCCGCCACGGCTCCGAGCAGCGCCCACGACGCCGCGCGCACCCATCGTGCGGGCCTGGCAAACCAGTCTCCGTCGAGCCATCCGCGCTCTCGGGCGAGCCACCCGGCGACGAAGAACGGAAGAAACGTGAGCGTGCGCGCGGCCGAGAAGTCGGAGTTGATGACCGGAATCGCACCGCCCACGAGCGCGAGACCGATCGACCACAGCAGCGGATGACGCAGTTGCGAGATGTAGGGCAAAATGATGCGCATCGTCACCAGTGTGACCAAGAACCACAGCGTCCACGACGGCGAGACGAGGAACGAATCACCCGGCGCGCTGTCCCAGGCCACGAAGTCGATGGCCGCCCAGATCGCCTCCCACATGATCCAGAGCACCACCAGCTGCACGGTCGATCGCACCGTCTTCGCCGACGCGTTTGCACGCGAGAAGTAGCCGCTCAGCAGAATCATCGCGGGCATGTGGAAGAGGTAGATGTAGGTGTAGATGCCGTAGGCGAGCGGGGTGTCGCCCCGCACCGTCGAGATCATGTGGCCGATGACCACCAGGACGATCAGCGAGAACCGCGCGTTGTCCCAGAAGGCGACGCGAGGCTGCTTTCCGGGTTTCGTCGGGAGAACTGCCGTCGAAGCACTCATAACTTCTAGGCTAAGCGACGTCTTGAGGCGTAGCCTGACTACATGTGCGCGTCGTATGGACTCAGCGGGTCGCTTCCCCTCGATCTCGATCCGCTGAGCGAGCCCGAGAACGCTGCGCTGATCGATGCCTGGATCGAGCAGCGGTCGACGGGCGCGAAGATCACCGGCAAGAACGCCCGCAATCTCAACCCCGTGATTCGCGCCGATGCCGTCGGCGAGCGCTCCGTGCAGCTCGCCTGGTGGTGGCTCTGGCTCGACGCGAGTGGGCCCGTGAAATTCTCCGCGTTCAATTCGCGTGACGACAAGCTGCTGCGCTCATGGAAGCGCCCGTTTCAGCACCGGGCGATCCTGCCCGCCACCTGGTACGTGGAGAAGCAGGGCCGCTTCCGGCTGCCCGGCGATGAGGCCTTCGGCATCGCCGCACTGACCTCGACCGTCGCTCTCGACGACGGCTCCGAGCTCATCTCGTACTCGATGGTCACTCGCGACGCCGTTGGTGAAGCCGCCGAGGTGTGGCCGCGCATGCCGCTCGTGCTGCCGCGCGATTTCCATGACGATTGGCTCGACCCGGATCGCCCAGGAGATGCCGCGCTGGTCGCCGAGTCGCAGCTCGCCTCCGAAGAGATCTCACGCGAACTCACGGCGCAGTAGCGCCTCCGCGTTCACGGTCTCACGCACCGCGCCTAGATCAAGTCGGGCGCACGCTTCGCGTACTTCTCCGCTTCCTCTTCGCTGACGACGACCAGACCGCGCTGCGTGTGTGAGAGCGCGGCGAGCGCGCGGATCCACACGGGATTCAGTTCGATCCGATCTCCGCCGAGCCGAAAGGCCACGGTGACGTGCGGCGACAGCCACACCGACACTCGGCCGCTTCCCTCATCCGCGGTCTTCGTCCAGCTCAGGAAGAACCCTTCCTGCTTGAGCAGTTTCTGACCGATCACGGTCTTCAGGTGCGCGAGCAGCCGATCTTCGAACGCATACTCGTGATTGCCGTGTATCAAGTACCCCATACGGCTCAGACTGGCAGTGGAGAAAGTTCTGACCAGTGGTTGACTGAGGATACTGTTACTGGTATGTCTTTCGTCAGGCCGCAGCGAATAATTGGTCTGCGTATCGCAGCGGCCGTTCGTTCGCCGAGTCGAACTCGGGAAGCCGGGGCTGAATGAGCTCATCGAAAGATGGCTCATCGGCACCGTACGGGTTCTCGAAATCACCGCTCGCGAATGGGTGGTTCTGGAGCTCATAATCCCACGCAGCGCGCAAACGTTCACGGAGTTTCCGAACGTCAGGGTTTTCGACGATATTACTCATGGCCTTCTCCTACGCCGCCAGAACGGGGTTACGCTTTGCCCATTTCAGGGCGTCCATCTCAGTGAGCACAACGAGCCCGCGCGAGCTGTGCGAGATCGCGAGGAGTGCTCGGAGCCAGTCTTGGTTGAGTTCTGGCTGTTTCCCGCCCGAGAAGCGGAACGCAATCGGTGAGTGCTCTGAGATCCAGAGCTCGTAGCGGCCGCTCCCCTTCGCGATGGGAAGTGACCAACTCAGGAAGAACGGTTCTCTCCGGCTGAGCTTTTGGCCGATCACCACTTTGAGGTGGGCCAATGTGCGGTCTTCGAACTCGTATTCACGGTTTCCGTGTGTGATGTACCCCATGCCGAAAAGTATGACACAAGTTGTGCAATTCAGGAAACAATTCACTGCTTGGGTTAATTATTGTGTCTTCCATAATCTTGAGAACCATGGCAGGATCTTTTATCGTCCAGCCTCGATCGTCCTTGTGTACCCCATACACCGTCGAGGCTCGGGACGCGTCGATTCGCACAGATGAGACACCCTGCCCCCTCGTTTCCACACCCGGGCGAGGGGGCAGCTCATGTCCGGAGTCCAGCTCACCCGTAGACCTGACCCAGGAGACGCGACTCGCTGGCCCCTTTCGGGAACTGTCGGTGATGCGGCCACGAAACGAAAAGGCCGCCCACCCAATCGGGCGGACGGCCTTTGTTTCCAACGGAGCCGACTCCGGGATTTGAACCCGGGACCTGTTCTTTACGAGGGAACTGCTCTACCCCTGAGCTAAGTCGGCGCGGTGCGAAATCTCTCTCGCACACGAGAAATCACTTTAGCACGATGTGGGGCACTGTTTGCACATCGACGACGCGCTCGCCCACGTCGTCACCGGTTAGCGGCACTGCGGATCCGCGCTCGGCGTCGCACCGGTGAGGAAGTAGTCGTCAATCACCCCGTTGATGCAGGAGTTATTGCCGTAAGCCGTGTGCCCCTCGCCATTGAACGTGACGAGCACTCCACTGTCGAGCTGATCTGCCAGCGACTCCGCCCAGCGATAGGGCGTTGCCGGGTCACCCGTCGTGCCGACGACCAGAATCGGGTCGGCACCCGCCGCCTCGACAGATCCGCGTTCCGCTGCCGGCGCTTCGGGCCACGAGGCGCAGAAGAGGTCACCGTACCCCTGGTATCGCCCGATGGTCGGTGCGATCTCGTTCAACTCCGCCGCTTCTGCGCGCATCACCGCGGGGTCGGTGTTGCCCGCGGGGTAGTCAAGGCAGTTGATCGCCGAGAACGCCTCGGTCGAATTCGTGAGATATTCGCCGTTCTCGCGATCGTAGTAGAAATCTGCGAGCGACAGCCCGATGTCGGCGTTGCCCTCGGCGACTGACGAGAACAGCTGGTCGAGGTATCCCCAGTTGCTCTGCGAATAGAGTGGGGTGATGATAGCGGTGATCATCGTGGACACCGAGAATTCGCGACCGTCTGACCCCCGCAGCGGGGCGGCTTCAACGCGATCGAGGAGCGCACTGATCTGCGCCATGCCGATGTCGACCGGACCATTGAGCGGGCAGTCGTCGCGCGTCAGGCAATCCGTCGCGTACGCGCGCAGCGCCTGCTCGAAGCCCCGCGTCTGCTCGCGCACGACGTCACCGATACTGGTAGACGGATCCATTGCCCCGTCGAGCACGAGCCTGCCGACGTGTTCGGGGTAGGCATCCGCGTACCGTGCACCGATGTACGTGCCATAGGAATAGCCGAGGTAGTTGAGCTTCGGGTCGCCCGCGATGGCGCGGAGCATGTCGAGGTCTTGCACCGTTTCTGCGGTGCTCACATGCCCCAGCAGGTCACCGGTGCGCTGCAGGCAGGCCTGGCCGAATTCGGTGCTCATCTGCTTCGATGCCGCGATCCACTCGTCGCTGCCGACCTCGATATCGGCTGTACCCTCATCACCGAAGAGATAGTCGTCCATGCCCGCGGCGTCGAGACACGTTACGGGGCTCGATTGGCCGACTCCGCGCGGATCCCAGGCGATCACGTCGTACTGTTGCTGCACGTCGTTCTGCACTGCGCCGCCGACACCGCCCGACAGGTACTCGACGCCCGATGCACCCGGCCCGCCGGGGTTCACGAAGAGCGAACCGAGCGCCGAACCGCCGAGCGCCGGCTGCTTCACCAGGCTGAGCGTGATGGTCTCACCGGCCGGATCGGCCCAGTCGAGCGGCGCGTTGACGACGGCGCACTGCAACCCGTTCTGGCACGCCACCCATTCGGGTTGCTGCGCGCCGAACCCGGCGACCGTGCGCTCAGGAATTGACGGAAGTTGGGGTGTGCGCTGCAGCGCGCCCTGAATCAGGGCACTGATCGGCGCACAGCCGCTGAGCGCCAGCGCGGCCGCAGCAGTCAAGGCCACCGCAGCGAGCGCCCGGCCGGCGCGCCCCTGGCGTCGTCGCGCGCTCATCGCGCACCCTCGAGCGTGCGCGAATCTGCCGTGCTCTGCAGCGCAAACAGAGCCTCGAGCACCAGACCCGGTGTGATGCCGCGCTTCAGCCGATCGCGCGCCGCCTCGACGGCCGCGACCACCGAGAGCGAGCGCTCTGCGCCCCAGCGGGCCGCGAGTTCGCGGATCGCTGCCTCATGCTCGCGGTTCACGAGTTCTGGCTCGGCGTCGAGCGCGACCAGCAGTACATCGCGGAACAGCGAGAGCAAGTCGGTCAGAATACGGTCGATCCCGTCGCGCAGACTGCGCGTGGCGCGCCGCTTCTGGTCTTCCTCGAGGGCCCGGATCTGCGACCGCATCTGCGGAGGAATCGCCGCCCCCGGCGCCAGGCCGAGGCCGCGCATCGCCTCCTCGCGCTCACGCGCGTCGAGCTCCTCGGTGATCGCCGCCGCGTCGGCCTCGGCCACTTTGACCAGTGCAGCGGCGGCGCGCATGGCGTCTCCGAGCGTCTGGATGCCGAGTGCGATCTCGATCGTGCGCTCGCGGCGCTGCATCGCATCGGGATCGCTCGCGAGTCGGCGCGCCATGCCGATGTGGCTCTGCGCGAGCCGCGCCGCGCGCTCCGCCGCCTCAGCGTTGATGCCGTCGCGCTCATGCAGCAGACGCGCAATGTCGGTCGGGCTCGGCGTGACCAGGCGTAGCGAGCGCGCTCGAGACCGGATCGTGGGGAGCAGATCGGCCTCGCTCGGTGCACACAGCACCCAGATGGTGCGCTCGGGCGGCTCTTCCAGTGCTTTCAGCAGCACATTCGACGTGCGCTCGGGCATGCGGTCGGCATCTTCGATCACGATCACCCGGTAGCGCCCCTCGGCGGGCGAGTAGTGCGCCGTCGTGACGATTTCGCGAGCCGCCTTGATATCGATGAGCAGCTTCTGCGTGGTGAGCACGCCGAGATCGGGGTGCGTTCGCGCGCGCACCTGCTCGAACACGGAATCGCGGTCGTGGCCGCGCGCAATGAGCGCGGCGGCGAACCGGAAGGCCAGATTCGACCGACCTGACCCCGGCGGGCCAGTGATGAGCCAGGCGTGCGCCGGAACCGCGTCGGGTGCCGATGCCGCGTCGAGCATGCGCACAGCATCGGGCTGACCCACGATTTCTGCCCAGTAGTCCACCCCGAAAGCGTATCGCGCCCCTCCGACAACGCGAGGTCGAAGTCCCGACGCACAGATTCCTGGACTCAGTCTCGCCAGCGGGTGAATCCTCGGGTGAATCCGAGGTGAATCACACCCACGGTCGGCACACGACGCATAAGCTCTTCAGTGGTTGAAGATTCGTTCCCCCGAGTTCAAACCATCTCCCGCAACGGTACTTCCCCTACCACGCGGGAGGCATGCCCCCGGACCTGTCCCCCAGGCTACCGGGGGCTTTTTCGTGCCCGAGACGTGCAACAGGCGCGCGCCCTCGACTACCGCGCAGCGCCGACCGGGCGTTCCAGGTCGACGTACTCGGCGGCACCCGTCTCGAGTTCGGCCGAACCGGCACTCACCTCGGCGGCGAGTGCGGCGAGCCTAGACACCTCGTCTTCAGCGAGCGCGAAGCGCTGCGCCACGCGATCGGTGTACTCGGCCGAGCCGATCCCGTACCCGCGACGACGCGCCTCGGCCTCGATCTGCGGCGCGATGTCGTAGGCGCAGTGCACGGTGACGGATCGTCGCAGCCCGCGCGGCTGACGTCGCGCCCGCTGCGTGGCGCTCGCGACGCTCGAGCGATACGCGCGGGTCAGGCCACCTGCCCCCAGCAGCACACCGCCGAAGTAGCGAGTGACGACAGCGACGACGTCACTGAGCCCCGCCGAAACCAGCGCATCGAGCATGGGAGCGCCCGCCGTACCGCTGGGCTCACCGTCGTCGTTCGAGCGCTGCACACGCCCGTCTGGCCCCAGCACGAACGCTGAGCAATGGTGGCGGGCGCGCGGATGCTCGGCGCGTACCCGGGCGATCACCTCGCGTGCTTCGGCCTCATCGGCGACGCGTTCGAGCCGCACCAGAAACCGGGAGCGCGAGATCTCCTGCTCGGCGTCCACGGCCGTGACGATCGTCTCGTACTCCATAGCCCCTCGATCTCATGCAGCGCCCCGACAGCGCCGACTACGATCGAGTCTATGGCGGGCGAGAGCGTACGGGTAGACACCTGGGTCTGGGGCGTGCGCCTCGCAAAGACCCGCAGCCAGGCGACGACGGCGTGCCGCGCCGGCCACGTCCGTGTCAACGGTGTGACCGCGAAGGCCGCCCAGCCGGTGCGCATCGGCGACGAGGTGCGCGTGCGTCAGCACGGCTTCGACACGATCTACCGCGCGACCGGCCTGCCCGTGCGCCGGGGCAGCGCTGCCGAAGCGGCGAAGCACTTCGAAGATCTCACGCCGCCCCCGCCGCCTCGCGTCGAGCGGCCCGCCGAAATCATTCGGGATCGCGGCGCGGGCCGACCGACCAAGCGCGAACGGCGCGAGATCGATCGGCTCCGAGGCCGGGAGTCCGACGACTAGGCGGTCGTCACCTCAGCGGCGGCTCGACCACGACGGCGGCGAGCGAGCATCAGGGCGACCGCTCCACCGACCAGGAGGAGCAAGGCTGCCAGCGCAGCCAGGGGTGCCGCGTCGCCTCCCGTCGTCGCCAGCCCGTCAGCGGCGCGCACCTCGACGGTGGCGTCGTCGGTCAACCGAGCTCCATCGGTCTGCGTGGTCTGACTCGATACGGTGACCGTGTTCGTCACCGATGGGTAGGCCCCCTGATCCACGTGCACGAACAGCGTGAACTCCGCGCGCTCGCCCACCTGCAACCCGTGCTCGATCGTCCAGGCAACGCGCTGTCCGTCGACGGAGACCTCGGCAGACGGCGACGAAGCGAACCGCAGCCCATCGGGCAGTTGATCGATCACCGTGATCGGGCCGGGGTCCGCAGTGGGGCCCTGGTTCTCGACGGTGATGCGGTATTCGCCCGTTCCGCCGACCTGGAAGTCGCCCACCGCGGTCTTCTCAACCACGAGCGTCGCTACGGGGTCGATGACCACGGTCGCGTCGGCGACGTTGTTCGCCGGGTTCGCGTCGTCGTCCGAACGCACCGATGCGACATTCGTGACGCCCTGGGCTGAGAAGAGCGTGTCGTCCACGCGCACCTGCAGGTCGACCGCAATGGTGTCGTCCACGGCGAGGCTCGCCCCACCGTCGACCGGCGTCCACGTCAACCGCTCGGCGCCCGACACGGCTTCAATGCGCGGTTCAGTCGATTGCACGTCGCCAGACGCCACGGCAACCCGCGCGCTGCCAGGCACGTAGTGCAGGCCGGTCGGCAGCGCGTCCACGATGTCGATGGGGCCGCGAGAGACGCTCGGGCCCTCGTTGGAGACGAGCAGACGGTAGGCGATCGTGCCCCCAGCGTTCACGCGATCCTGATCGCTCGTCTTCACGATCGACAGGTCGGCGCTCGCCGACTGATCGCTCGAATCGACTGCCTCGGCTGGATCCACGGCGTTCTCAGCGGTCGCCTCAGCCGTATTTACCAGCGGCTGGGTGACGTCAAGGGCGGGATCCGTCGAGTACGTGACGACGAATGAGCGTGCGTGCTCCTGGCCGACCTGCTGGGTACCCGAGAGCTCGAACGTGTCCCACGCCGCGTTCGTCGCGCCCGTCTCATCCGCCCCACCCGCGGTGCGTGACCACTCTCCGGTCTCGCTGACGAATGACTGGTAGGTCAGCCCGGCCGGCACACGGTCAACGACCCGCACGGCACGGGCATCGGCCGGCCCCTCGTTCAGCGCGGTGAAGCGATACGAGACCTCCGTGCCGGGAACTACTCGATCGGTCTCCGCGGCTCCGATCCAGACCCCGTTCTGCTGCACGACGCGGTGCTTTGCGAGCGAGATTGCGGTCGCGTCGCCGGGCGAGGTGATCTGCACCCCGTTCTGGTTGTTCTCGGTGTTCGGGTCGGGGGTGCCGCCCGCGTCGACCGCGGCCGTATTCGTGATCGTGCCACTGGTCCACGCCGGATCGACGACCGCCGTCAACTCGATATCCGGCGTCGCTCCCACAAGGATCGACGCACCGAGATACGTCCACGTCACCGTGTCACCTGCGGTCGCGGCGCTCCAGCCTCCGTCGTTCGACACCGTCGCGTGCCACAAGTCGTTCGACGGATCCGAAGCGAGTGCACGAATTCCTGCGGGCAACGTGTCGGTCACGGTGATGGGCGTCGCGTCAGAGCTCACCGAGATCGACGGTCCGAGATTACGGGGTTCGATGACCCAGGTCACCGTCTTGCCCGCCGAAATGTCGTCGACTGACGTCTGCACGCGCTTGGTGAGTGCGAGATCGGCTGATCCGTCAACGTCCACGGCATCGGTATCGATGTCGTTCAACGGGTTGTGGTCGTCAGGGCCGGCAACGGTCGCCGTATTCACCGCCGACGTGCTCTGCTCGTAGGAAGCATCGATCAGCGCGTCGAAACGCACGACGATCTGTGCCCCAGGCGCGAGGGTCGCATCAGCGGTCGTGTTCACCCAGGTGAGTCCGCGTCCGTCGACGACGGGTGCGAATGGCACCGGTTCGGAGTCGTCGATCGAGATCGTCGACGAGTCTGCGACGTAGCTCAGGCCTTCAGGCAACACGTCGCTGATGTCGATCGAGGGGCTCGAGACGCTCGGACCGTGATTCTCGACGACCAGCTCGTACGTCACCGTCTCGCCCGCGATCGCGGCCCCCGCTTCGGGCACGACGTGCGTCTTCGTGATCTCGAGATCAGCGCTGCGCGTCGACGCGATGTGATCGTCGTCGCGTGCACGACCCGGATCGCCGTCGCCGACGACCCAGTTGGTCGCCGTCGCCTCCACGGAGTTGGTGAACGAATCGCCGTTCGGCATGGCCGGGTCGGTGCGATAGGTGACCACGAACGATCGCGCCGCGTCCGCGCCCACCTGCTGCGAGCCGCTCAGCGAGAACGTATCCCAGTCGGGTCGGGTGCCGGCGCTGCTGGTGCCGCCCGCCGTGTGCGCCCAGTCACTCACGCCCTCGGACTCGTGGGAGCGGTAGCTCAGCCCCTCGGGCACTTCATCCACGACGCTCACGTCGCGGGCGTCCGCGGGCCCGTCATTCACGACGGTGACGCGGTAGCTCACATCATCGCCGGGCTGGAAGACGGGCACGGGATCCTGATCGACGGCGGTCACCCACGCATCGTCGACGCGCACGACGCGCGTCTTATCGACGCGCAGCGACGTGTCGTCACCGGGAGCGACCGTCACCTGATCGACGTTGTTCGGCTGATCGGGGTCGACCGTCTTTCCGGCCACGATATCGACCGAGTTGGTGATGTCGCCGCTGGTCCAGCCCGCGTCGATGTCGCCCGCAATGCGAATATCGAATCGGGTGAGCGTGGGGTCGGCGAGTGCATCGGTGCCGACCGGGAACTCCGAGACGCTCGGGTCCAGTGTCCAGGTCACGACATCTCCGGCGCGCGCCGGGAACGTCGAGGGGGCACCGGCTCGCGTCACGGTGGCGGTCCAGAGTTCGGTCGACGGATCGGCGACACCGTGAATGCCCGCAGGCAGACGGTCGATGAGCGTGATCGGGTCGGCCGACGAGTTCAGCGATACCGATGGGCCGGCGTTGCGCGGCGCGATGATCCACGTCAGCGGCTTACCGGCGGTCACCGCCTCGTCGAGGATGGTGTTCTCGACCGACTTGCGCACCTGCAGGTCGGCGAGCGGCACGACCGTCACCTGATCATCGTCTTCCGCAGCGCGCGGATCGTCGGTGTCGGGTACGACCTGAGCCGAGTTCGTCACCTCATCGGCAGTGCCGATCTCCACCGTGACGGTTGCCGTCAGGCGCGCAGTCGGCACAGCTTCACCGGGCAGCACGGTACGCGCGTACGCGGCCACAACGGTCGTGGAGCCGTCTGCGTGCTCCGTCGCCGAGTCAAACGCCCAACCGTCGCCCGACAGCGTGCCATCGACATAGCTGAGACCGGCGGGCAGCGTGTCCGTCAGCGTCACACCGTAGACCGCCGACGGGCCCTCGTTGGTCGCGTCGAACACGAAGGTGACTTCGTCGCCGATGCGGTACGCGTCGCTTTCCGTGGCAACGTGCGATTTCTCGAATCCGAGTTCCGCAGTGCGTACGAGCGCGATGTCGGCCGAGGCCTCGTTCGAATGGGGGTCGTCCACGGGCTCCGCTGTGGCCGAAGCCACCACGGCAGTATTCGTGATCGTGCCCGAGAGTGTCGAGGCGAGCTGCGCCTCGAACTCGATGACCGGAGCCACGCCGCGGTCTGGGTCGCCAGCGGTGTCGGCTGCGAGGCCCGATGCGAGTGTGAACGTGACGATCTGCGGGGTGGCGGGGTCTGCCTCCGTCGCCGAGACCTGCCACTCGCCAGCCTGCGTGAGCGACGCGGGCACCGTCACGCCCAGTGGCAGCGTGTCGGTCACGACGACCGGCCCCGCGGCGTCACTCGCGCCGTAGTTGTGAGCCTGCAACCGGAACCAGACCGAGGTGCCGGCCACCCCGGTACCCGGGTCGACGGTCTTGCCGCCGGCCCCGTCGATGACCATCTTTTCGAGACCGAGATCTGCCTCGGCGCGCACCGTGATCGCTGCCTCGTCGTCGGAATGCGAGCCCGCGGTGTCGCTCCAGGTCACCGTTGCGGTGTTCACCAGCTCGGTGCCGTCGAGCACGGTCGGTGCGATCGCCGCCGTCACGGTGACGACCGTGGGCGATCCGACCGCGAGCAGACCATTGGCATCGGTGTATTCGCACTGGGCGCTCTGCGACCCGGCGTTCGATGCGCTGCAATCCCAGCCATCGCCGGAGATCGATACGAGCGACATGCCCGACGGCAGCGCATCGGCGACCATCGCCGGAGCGGCCGAGGGCCCATCGTTCGTGACGGTGAGCTCGTACTGCATCTCGCCACCGGCGATGCCGGTCTCGGCAGCTGCGCGCTTCTCGATGCGCATCGTGGCCTCACGCACGATATCGACGGTATCGGTGGCGACGTCATTGCCCGGGTCGGTGTCGTCGTCGCTCTGCACGCTCGCCGTATTCACGAGCGACTGCGCACCGAGCGTCGGGTCGGCGGTCACCGAGAAGGTGATAATCGCGGTCCCCGAGTTCGGCAGATCGGCGTTCGAGGTGAGGTTCCTCCACGACAACGTCTGGCCCTCCACAGTGGGTTCGAATGCCGTCGTCGCGCCGCCGAAGGCGAGTTGCGCGCCACCGGCATAGCTCAGACCCACGGGCAGCTCGTCGACCACGTCGATCTCGGCCGAGGCGTCGCTCGGCCCCTCGTTCGTCACGGTGAGCACATAGGTGAACGTGGAACCGGCTGCCGCCGCAGTCGCACCGTCGGGGAGCACGTGCGACTTCGCGATCGAGAGATCGGCGTTGCGCTCGGCGTCGCTGACGCTGCTCGCATCGGGGTCGTTCGTCGAGTTATCGGCGTGCGCCGTCACGGTATTCGTGATCTGCGCGCCGTTGATCGATGTCGACGCCGTGTCGTACGTCACGACGAAGCCGACCGTCGTGCCGGGCGCCTGGGTGCCGTTGAGCGTGAAGGTGTCGGCGCTCGAGTCGTGCGCGTCGGTCCAGGCGGTCTCGTCGAGCCCTTCGTGGCTCGCGTAGGTCAGGCCCGCAGGCCGCTGATCGACGGCGTGCACGTTGCGAGCGTCGGCCGGGCCGTGGTTCGCGATGCGCACCAGGTAGCTCACGGGAGAGCCGGGCACGTAGGGCTCGCTCTCGGTGGCCGGGCGCCAGTCGCCGTCATCATTCACGACTCGCGTCTTGGTCACGGCGAGCGTGGTGCTGTCGTCGGGGGTGACGCTGACCTCCGCGCTGTTATTCGCGGTTGCGTTCGCGGGCTCGGGCGTCGCGCCCGGGTGCACGGTCGCGACGTTCACGAGCTCACCGGTGTGCGCGGTGAGGATCGTTCCCGTCAGCGTCACCTGCGAGGATGCGCCGAGGGGCAGCGTCGCTCCGGTGTAGGTCCAGGTGAGCTCGGTGCCCGGATCGACCCCACCCTCCGGCAGCGGACTGCCATCGGCGAGCGAGACAGTCCAGTCGCTCGTGCTCGTCGCGGTCACTCCCGTCACGCCCTCGGGCACCGTGTCCGTGATCGTGATCGGTGCGCCGGTCGTCGCGGCGGAGACCGACGGCCCATTGTTACGCACCGTGATGCCCCAGGTCACCGGGGAGCCGACGACAACGGTCGACGAATTCACCGTCTTGGCGATGGCGAGATCGGCCACGGGCGTGAGCTCTCGGCTCGCGTCATCCGTGTTGTTGCCGAGGTTCGACGGGTTCTCGTACGTGCGGCCCGTGACGGTCGCCGTGTTCGCGAGCTGATCCACCGTCGCGGTCGCAGTCGCAGCAATGTCCACATTCGCGGTCAGCACGATCCGATCGGCCGATCCGGTTTTGAGGAACGTCGAGCGTGTTCCCACCGTCAGCTTTCCCGCGCCGTCGGTCGCGACCGCCAACGGGGTACCGACCACGTCAGTACTTCCGGAGTAGTACCGAGCGGTGAACGCGCCCGTCGTGACACCGACCGGTTGTGTCACCGTATCGGAGATCACGAAGGGGCCGTAGCCGTCACTCGTGCCAGCATTCTTCACCGTGATGCGCCACTGCGGCTGCGCGTACGCGGTCGAGGCACTCGCGCCCGGGATCCACGCTCCAGCTTCTGCATCGAACTGCGCAGCTCCACTCTCGGTGACGCCACCGATCGCATCCTTCTCAAGCAGCAGGTCGGCTTCGCCGATTCGCGCGTCTGCGGACTTCGGATCGCCGGCGTAGGTTGCCGTCTGGTTCCGGGTCTCGCCGCGGCGGTCGGTCACGCTGGCGCTGACCGTGTTGGTGTGCGCACGCGCGGTGCCGGGGTCGGAAATCGCCTCGGGGTCCTTCGGAATCGCCGTGTAGTGGATTTCGATCTTCGCGCCCGGAGCCAGCACTGCAGCGGGCGCACCGCTCACCGCATCGGCGCCGAACGTCCACTCGATGGTGCCGGTAGCGCCGGCCGACGGCTGCGTCGCGGCAGTCGCTCCGGTCACGCTGATCACCCGGTCGAACTCCCAGTTCTTCGGCAGCGCGTCCGAGAGCGTGATGCGCTGGGCACCGCCGTTGCCCGTGTTCGTCGCGGTGACCACCCATTCGAAGGGCTCACCGGCATACGCGTTCGCGGGGCTCGCCGCGGCCGCCTTGGTGAGCGCGATCTTCGGGAACTTCGGCGTGACATTCGCCTGCGCCTGAGACGTCGACGTGAAGCGTTCGGCCTCGGGGGTCGTGTACGAGAAGTACTCCGAGATCTTCGCCGTGTTCTGCTGCGCTGAGGCCGTCAACTGCGCTGATGCGGCGAGCGTTGCCTGGTACCCCAGCGTCGAGGTCGCGCCCGGCTGCAGCGGGCCGGCAATCGTCCACGTGATCGTGCGCCCGTCGACCTGCACGGCCCCCGCCGGCGCGGCAACTCCATCGAGCGTGAATGACGACGCGTCGAGCACGATGCCGGCCGGCAGCTGGTCGGTGAACGTCGCGTTGTACGCCGCACTGCTCGAGGCGCTGTTCGCGTTCGTGGCGCGGACCCGGTACTCGAGGCGTTGATCCACATCCGCATTCACGGATGTCGCATACGAACCAGTTGTTCCTGCGATGCGCACACCCTTCGTGAGGCCCAGGGTCGGTCGCAGAATGCTGACGTTCGCGTCATCGTCGAGGTTCTGCAGAATGGCGTTTTGCGCGGTGCTCGCCTTCCAACGGAAATTCGCCGTGTTCGCGACCGCATTGCTCGCGACCATGTCCTTCGTGACGACGACGTTGTAGCGCAGCACGATGAAGCGCGTGCTCGCATTGCTCGCGATCGTGCCACCATTTGCGGTGTAGGTCCACGAGCGCGAGTCCGCCCCGGTGGTCTGCAACGACCAGTTAGCCGTGTCGTCGGTCGAGGTATTGCCCGACTCGATCGAGACCTGGACGCCGGTGATCGGCTGGCTGGTTTTCAAACCCGAGTCATCGATGCGCACGCTGTAGTAATTAATACTGGGCTTCAGCTCGACGCGCACTTCGTACTCCGCCGTGGTACCCACGGGTGCGCTGATGCTCTCCGAGAACGCGGTCGAACCCGCAGAGCGCACGCGCTTGGTCACGCCTGCGGTGTCGGTCTTGATCGTTGCGGTGGTCTGCGCCGAGAGGTCGCCACTGCGCTCCGCATCGGGCTGGATCGCGGCAGGCAGCGTCGCTCCCGCAACTGCGGCGGTATTGACGTATTCCTGACCGGCACCGGCAGCGGGATCGATGGTGGCCTGATAGGTCAATTCGACTGCGGGTCGCACCTCGGCGAGCGCGGGGATCTGCGCGTGCGTCCAGGTGATCCGCCCGCCATCTCCGGCGAGTGCCCCGGCCGCAACAGAGACCGCGTCGTCAGCGATCGGGTCCCCGTTGACGCGGAACGACCCCGCGACCACGTGCAGCCCCTCGGGAACGTCGTCGCGCACCACGTTGTCGTAGCTCTTCGGCGACGACGCCCCGGTTCCCACCACAATCTTGTAGGTGACCAGAGCGTCCGCGGCCACCGGCCCCGTCGCATCAGACGTCTTCGTCACCGAGAGCGCGGGAGTGACAGAGTCGACGGTGGCGTTGGCAGCGTGCGTGATCTGCGCTCCACCGTTCGGGTTGTCGGTGGCAAACGTGGCACGGTTGGTGAGCTGACCGGGGTTCGTCTGACCGACCCAGTACGTCGCCTGTACTCGGAACGTCTGGTCGGCGTTCGTCGCGTTCGTGTAGCTCGCCGGGAATGCGAGTGTGGCACGCGCGTCATCATCGCAGGTGAATCCGGCGAGCGTTCCGCTGCCGCAGGAATCCGCGGTCTCGCTCGTATTGCCGGGGCCGAAGAAGCGCGCGCTTCCGGCCCGGTAGTGCGTATCAACGTTCTGGCCCGACGTGTTGGTGAGCACGCCGCGGTCCGAAAGAGTCGCGTTCGCCACGGTCGTCTTCGCCGGAATCGTCACCGCGTATTCAAAGGTCGCGTACTCGCCCTGCACGATCGCCCCAGCACCGTTATTCGCGTCGGTCGGCGTGGTGCCGCTGCCGGCGATCTCGGTCGAGACGAGTTTCTTCGCGACCGAGACATCGGGCAGGTGCACCTCTGCGGAATCGAAGGTGTCGGTGTCATCGAAACCGATCTCACCGGCGTTCGTATCCGGCGCGCGATCGGTGAGCTGCTGCCCGCCGCCCTCGCGCTGCGGCACGACCGTTGTCGCACCTTCCGTGCCCGGGTTCGGGATCTCGTAGCTGACGATGCCCGCCGTATTCTCGAAGCTCTGCGTGATCTGCGCGGCGTCCCCGCCATCGGCGGATCCGGCAGGCACGGTGAGCGTATAGCCCACGGTGAACCCGCGAGTGACCCCCGGCGTCGAGCCCGCGGCAGCAGTCGATCCGGCGATGTCCTTCGAGATCTTCCAGACGATGACGGATCGCCCGGCGTAGGCCGCGCTCAACTGCGGCGAGCCGGCCGGGCTGTCGGTCGCGAGGGCAGTGAAGTCGCCCGAAGCGAGCGGCGTCTCGCCAGTGCCGGAGCTCGCCGCAGCACCGTCGTAGGTCGCGGCGGTGAACGCCGAAACGTCAGCGGCGCGCACGCCCTTCGGCAGCACGTCCCAGATCACGTAATCGTCGGTGGTGTTCTGCGGTGCGGTCACATCGATGCGATACGTCACTGCATCGCCCTGGCGCACGATCTCGCCGGCGGCGGGCCCCTCCTGTCCGAAGGTGCGCGATGCGCCATCGCCGATCGACTTCACGTTCTTCTGCAGCGTCGCGCCCCAGTCGAGAGTGACGGTCGCGTCGTCGCGCAAGAAGGTGAGGTCACCATCGACATTCACCTGCTGGTACTTGGCATGGTTCGCGGGGCTGTCGACGTCGTCGGCCGATGCAGACTGCTGCTGCACCACGCCTTCGAGGTAGACCGTCACCGTGCTATCGAGCGGCATGAAACGGTAGTCGCCGCGACGCTCGCCGAGCTCCCAGCTGAGGCTGCTGCCAGACACCGTCGGCTCGGGAATATACGCGGTGGGGAATCCCGGCGCCGAACGATCGACGGGGGTCTCGGCATCAGCGACGCCCGTGATACCGGAGTATGCATATGTCGCCCCGACGAACGCGACGCCCTCGGGCAGGTAATCATCGAGTACCGGGTTGCGCGTATCGATGCCCTCTGCGAACGGCACCTGAATGCGGTACCAGACGTGGTCGCCGGGCGAAAACGGGGTCTGCGCGGCCGCACTCCAATTCACCGGCTGCGCGTTTGCGATCGTCTTGCCGCGATCGAGCACCTCTTTCACGAGCTGCGAGAAGTTTGACGAGATGGTGGCGCTCGAGTCGTCGAGCGGATAGCGCTCGCCGCCCACCTTCGCCGGCAGCCCTGGCGTCGCCTCAATATCGGCGGTTGACGTCGTGGTTCCGGTGATCGACACCCGGTTCGTCAGCCGGTCACCCGAACTCGTGCTGCCCTTGCTCCCGGTGTAGTTCGGGCGCTGCATCAGGGTGTAGCGCACCTCGGCGTGGTCGTTCGCCGTCATCTCTGCGACCGCGAAAACGACCGTGAATGCGCCGGTGCTCGCGTTGAAGTCGATCGACTCAACCGTCGCGTCGCTGACGTTCGCCCCGGTCTCGGTATTGGGGTAGTTGCACGCTGAACCGGGCGTGACAATCTGGCTCCACTCGGCCGCATCGGTGTAGGGCGCTGTCGTGCCGTTCGTCGTGACGCTGAGCTTGGGCTGCGTCTGCTGCGCCGGGAAGGCGGGGCAGAGACCGTTCGGAATGACATCGGTGAGACGGATGTCATCGGCGTCGACGTACTCGCTCGTGCGCACGTTCAACGTGTATTCGGCGAGCGCACCCGTCTTGAAGGCGTCCTCCTGCACGCTCTTGATCACGTGCAGATCGACGGCATCAACTGATTCGGTATCCGAGTCGCTGGTCGTGCGCAGGGCGTCATTGTCGTCGAGCACCGGGCCGGTGAAGGCTCCCGAGGCCGTCGCGGCGTTCACCAAAGCCTGCGCATTGGCGGGCGCCGAGGCGCTCTCCGAGCCGTGTCGCGTCGAGGGCCCGGTGTTGTTGTCGAGGTTCGCCCCCTGCAGACCGGATTCGGCGGCGGGCGCAGTTCCCTGCCAGAGTGCGTTCTCGAACAGCGGCACAGCGGCGTAGTACTTCAACTCGCTCACGCCGGCCGTCGCCGCCGCCGTCGGCAGCACCTGCGCGCTGCCGCCCGACAGCGCCCCGAGCACCCAGGTGACCTTGGTGTAGACGCCCGCGCCGGCGAGGCCGAGCTGGGCCGCCTCGGCTGCCCCGAGCTGCACGGTCTCGACGCGCGATGCCTCGGGCGAAGCCAGTTGTGGCTGAGCGCCCATGCGCATCGGCTGCCCGTCCACGAGGTACTCGCCTGTGCCGGGCGCGGAGTTGTCGCCGCCTGCGGTACCGAGAAACTCGAGCCCTGCAGGCAGGTAGTCGACGACGGTCACGTCTTCGGTCGGCGCCTGACCGGTGTTCTCGATCTTGATCGTGTACACCGTGGGGTGCGAGTGCACACCGCGCAGCAGTTCGTCTTCGGGGCTGGGCTCCGACTTGCTCACGCGAATCGCTCGCACGTCGGGCTGAGTGAACCCGGCATCGGTGCCGGGCTTCGAGGAGTGCGTCGCGGTGACTGCCTTGCTCGTCGATCCGTCGAACGTGGGCAAACGCGAAGGATCGTTGCTCGTGTAGGCGGTCGCATCAAAGTTGATCGTGCTGCCGACCGGGTAGGTCCCGGTATCGGGGCGCACCGTGACGTCGAGCGGCACGGTGCCGCCCTCGGGCAGATCATTGATGTTCGACCACACCCACAGCTGCTGCCCCTCCGGCACCGCGCAACGGTTGGCCTTGCCGGGAGGTGTCAGCGTCGAGGCGGGAATGAGTCCGCTCGCCGCGCAGCTCTCGGCCGTCGCCGGCGCGGTGCGCGTCTCGTTCGGCACTTCCTCAAGGGCCCGGTAGATTTTCGTGGGCGCCGCAGTGCCACTCACGTACGACACGGAAAGCGGCAGTAGCGCCGACACCCCCAGGTTGAACTGCTTGCCGCCGCCTCCGTTCGCCGGGTTCGACACATTGACACGGAAGCTGGCGTCTTCTCCCGCGAGAATGAAGCCCTTGCCGCCGGTGCCGGTGCTCTGCACCTCGACCGTCGGAGCCCACTCTGCCGCAGCCGCCTGATTCGCACCGACCCCGACGGCGACGAGCGATCCCGCAACCACCGCCCCGGTAACGAGCCCCGCGATCAGCGACGCCATTCGATTGCGCTTCGGTGCGACTGCAGCTTCCACCATGATGCGTTCTGTACTCCCTCGCGCGCACGTCTGCGCGCCTGGTCGGCGACGATCGGGCGCGTTCGGGTCAACCCCAGAACCCCCAGCGGCATCCGCGCGTGCGCGAGCCGCAAACTCCTCAACCCAACCAGAGAGTCGACCTATCGCATGCGTAAACATGCAAGACTTCACCCGGCTTTTCACCCGCGGGTGATCTCGGCCGCGGCTTGAGCGCACCCGCCGCGTTACACTCGCTGGGTGCCCCGCCCCGCTCCGCTCCTGTTCGACGACTGGCACCCCCGGGCCGCTGCGCACGAGGCCCGCACCGACGCGCTCACGGCTGCGCATCGCGATCGCCGCCTGCGGCGTGAATCGCACCCGGTCGAAGACTTTCTCTGGACGTACTACTCCGTGAAGCCGAGTGAGCTGCGCCGCTGGCATCCCGGGGCCGGGGTGTCTCTCTCTGAGGCTCCGGATCGCGCCTCCTGGCGCCACTACCGAGTCGAGGGCGGCGTCGCGTCGGTCGACGTCATCGCCTTCTTCGCAAAGCGCGGCGGCACGGTCGACTACATCGAACAATTGCTCACCGCGACGCGCGAACGCACACCGCGCTTCGGCTGCTTCGGGCTGCACGAGTGGGCGATGGTCTACCGAATGACTCCCGAACAGTTGCGGCACACGCGACTGCCGCTGCGCATCGGTCACGCCGCCACCGATGCCGTCGTCGAGACGCACACCATCGGCTGCTCGCATTTCGACGCGTACCGCTTCTTCACCGACGAGGCGCACCCGCTCAACACGATGCAGCCGACGCGCGCGAACCAGGTCGAAACCGAACAGTCGGGCTGCCTGCACGCGGGCATGGACCTCTACAAGTGGGCCGGCAAGCTGGGGCCGATCGTGCCGGGCGACGTGCTGCTCGACGCGTTCGAACTCGCACGCGACATTCGCGAGGTCGACATGCGGGCCTCGCCCTACGACGTGAGCGCGTTCTCCGGCACCGACGGGCACTCCCTCACTCCGGTCGCGATCGAGACCGCCGCGGGCAAGCGCGAGTACACACAGCTGCAACGCGCATTCGCGGAGCGGGGCGATGCGCTACGCGTTCGAGTGCTCGACGCGATTACTCGGGCCCGCGCGGCGCTCGACGCGGAAACACGCCAAACGGCCTGACGCGTCCGATTCCGCGCCCGCACCACTCTGCTCGCTGCTTCAGAACAGTGTCGGGGTAGGTGCGCCGGGCGTTGTCACGGCGTCGCGCGGGCCCGGCATCGTGACGGATCGCGACGATCCGCTGCGGTCAAGCCCGTACTGGCGCATGAGCGGTCGAATGCGGCCGGCGAGTTCCATGCGGTAGGCCTGCGGTGCTCGGCTCGCCGTGCCCGGGTAGAGCGAGCGATAGAGCGGCAGCAACTCGGGGTGCTCGCGTTCGACCCAGCTCATAAACCACGGCTTCGCGTGCGATCGCAGGTGCAGCGCCCCGTACACGACCGATCGAGCCCCTGCGTCGCGAATGTCGCGCAGCAGCGGGCGCAACTGTGCGATCCCGTCGGTGAGGCCGGGCAGCACCGGCATCAGAAAGACGTCTGGGATGAGACCGGCATCGCGTGCCGCGGCGATGGTGTCGAGTCGCGCCCGCGTCGACGGGGTGCCCGGCTCGATGGATCGCTGCAGCGCATCGTCGCCGACCGCGATCGACATCGCGAGCTCGACGGGCACACGATCACTCGCCTCGGCCAGCGCCGGGAGATCACGGCGCAACAGCGTGCCCTTCGTCAGAATCGACATGGGTGTACCGCTGCGCGCGAGCGCCGCGATGATGCCGGGCATCAGCCGATACCGGCCTTCGGCGCGCTGGTACGGGTCGGTATTGGTGCCGAGCGCTACGCACTCGCGCTGCCAGCTCGGGCGCATCAGTTCGCGCCCGAGCACCTCGGCAACGTTCACCTTCACCACGATCTGCGCATCGAAATCTCGACCGGTGTCGAAGTCGAGATACCGGTGCGATCCGCGCGCGAAGCAGTACACGCACGCGTGCGAACAGCCCCGATAGGGGTTCACCGTCCAGGAGAACGGCATCGATGAGGCGCCGGGCACCCGATTCAGTGCGCTTTTCGCGAGCACCTCGTGAAACACCGCGCCCGCGAACTCGGGCGCGCGCACGGTGCGCAGGTGCCCGGGGAGTGCGGCGAGCTGCCCCACTTCCATGCCGGGCAACGCGCCGTCATCTGACGACGCCGCCACTGATTGTCCGCTCCACCTCACGTCATTATTCGAACATATGTTCGAATAATGCGCAAGCGCGCCGCAGTGCAACTATGCGGAATTGCGCTCGTCGGCGATCTGCGTGTGGTGCTGAATCACCTCGGCGACGACGAAGTTGAACCACTTCTCGGCAAACTCGGGGTCGAGGTGGGCGTCTGCAGCGAGCGATCGCAGCCGCTCGATCTGCCGCGCCTCACGACCGGGATCAGCGGCGGGCATCTCGTGCTCGGCCTTCAGCTGCCCAACCTCCTGGGTGCAGCGAAAGCGTTCGGCCAGCATGTGCACCAGTGCCGCGTCGATGTTGTCGATGCTCGACCGCAGGCGATCCAGCCGCTCTTGCGGAGAGTGCGCGCTCATCGCGCCGCCGCTCAATCGAGCAGGTCGTGGAGCACCACGACCTGCTCCCGCTCGGGGCCGACACCGACGGCCGAGATGCGCGCACCGCTGATGCGCTCGAGCGCGACGATGTAATCTTGCGCGTTCTGCGGCAGGTCTTCGAAGCGGCGCGCACCCGAGATGTCCTCGTTCCAGCCCGGGAACTCCTCGTAGATCGGCTTCGCGTGATGGAAGTCGCTCTGGTTCACCGGCATCTCATCGTGCCGCACGCCATTGACGTCGTAAGCGACGCACACGGGGATGGTCTTGAGCCCCGAGAGCACGTCGAGCTTGGTGAGCACGAAGTCGGTCACCCCGTTGATGCGTGCTGCATAGCGCGAGATCGGAGCGTCGTACCAGCCGCATCGCCGCGGGCGACCGGTCGTGGTGCCGAACTCGAAGCCCTGCTTCCGCAGGTAGTCGCCCGACTCGTCGAAGAGTTCGGTCGGGAACGGGCCGGCACCAACGCGCGTCGTGTAGGCCTTGACGACCGAGATCACGCGGTCGATCGCGTGCGGGGGCAGCCCGGAGCCCGTGCTCGCGCCGCCGGCGGTCGCGTTCGACGACGTGACGAACGGGTACGTGCCGTGGTCGATGTCGAGCATCGTCGCCTGGCCGGCCTCGAAGAGCACCGTCTTCTCGTCTTGCATTGCCTCGTGCAGCAGGAGGCCCGTGTCGCAGACCATCGGCTCGAGCATCTCGCGGTAGCTCAGCAGATCTTCGACGACCTCGTCGGCCGAGATGGCGCGGCGGTTGTAGATCTTGACGAGCACCTGGTTCTTGAACTCGAGCGCGGCCTCGACCTTCTGACGCAGGATGCCCTCATCGAAGATGTCTTGGATGCGGATGCCGACGCGGTTGATCTTGTCGGCGTACGCCGGGCCGATCCCGCGCCCCGTCGTACCGATCTGGCGCTTCCCGAGGAACCGCTCCGTGACCTTGTCGAGCGTGCGGTGGTAGGCGGTGATGACGTGCGCGTTGGCGCTCACCTTGAGACGAGAGACGTCGACGCCGCGACCACCGAGCGCTTCGAGCTCGCCGCGCAGCACCTCGAGGTCGATGACGACGCCGTTCGAGATGACGGGGGTGACACCCGGGGTGAGAATGCCCGACGGGAGCAGGTGGAGCGCGTACTTCTCGTCACCGACCACGACCGTGTGGCCGGCGTTGTTGCCGCCGTTGAACTTGACGACGTAGTCGACGCGGCTGCCGAGGAGGTCGGTCGCCCGACCCTTGCCCTCGTCGCCCCACTGGGCACCGGTGATGAGCACTGCGGGCATTTCAGCCCCTTCCTTCGACATCGGCAGTTACCGAGCCAGTCTACCGAAGGGGCGTCGAGACGCGAGGTTTCGCCGACCTGGGCGGTGCGACGGGCACGGTCGGGGTGCGGGATCAGCGCGCGTCGCGCAACCGTCAGTCTCCGGCTTCGATGCGGTCGATCGCCGAGTCGTCAGCCCCGTTCAAGAACTCGGTGAGGCGTTCGACCTCGCTCTGCTCACCGATGCGCCCCGCGGCTCGGCGCAACGCGTACAGTGCGCGCAGCACCCCACGATTCGGCTCATGCGACCAGGGCACGGGACCCGCACCGCGCCACCCCGACTTGCGCAACGCATCGAGCCCGCGATGGTACCCCACCCGCGCAAAGGCGTACGACTCGAGCTCACGCCCGTCAGCATCAGCGGCTTCGGCGAGCAGCGCCCAGGCCAGCGGTGATTCGGGGTGCGACCGCACGACCGTTTCGACGGGCTGGCCCGCTTCGAGCGCGGCGTCGACCGCGGTGTCAGCAGCGAGCAACGTGGGTTCGGGGCCGAGAAGATTGGTGCCGATCATGCAGTCAGTGTAGCGACGCCGCGCTTGCGTCGTGCCACTCTCAGGCCTGCAACTGGATCGACATCAAGATGCGCTTGAGCGTCGCATATTCCTCGGACTGCATGAATGCCTCGGCCTCAGCGCGCGTCGCGAAACTCCGACCACTCGAGGTGCTGTCGACCTGCATGAAGTCGGCTGCCACCACCATCGTGGACTCACTGCCCACCGCTCCCCCGAGCAGCAGGTTGTAGTACATGCAGGCATCACGCGGAGTCGAGTTCGCGAGCGACAGACTGGCCACGGCACCGTCACCGAGGTTCGAGACCCGGTACACGAAACGCACGGGAGTGGTCGGCGTACCGGCCGGATCGGCCGCGGCCGGGGCGAACCCGGCGATCTCGACCGGCGCCGAATCGAGTTCCTCGAGGTGCAGCGTCGCCATTTCACCCGTGCATGCGCCACCGATCCCCGTCACTCGGTTGGAGAAGTAGAGCTGGCCGACACCGGCCGCATCGACGATCTGTGCCTGAAAGAACCCCATGTCGTCATAGGCCGAGGGCAGATGCACGAGCGACCACCCCGGTGGCAGCTCGAAACTCACCGGGCCACGGGCGTCACCCGAACGCACCCACGAATCAGGTGTGGGCGCGGGCGTCTGCGTGGGCTCCGGCGTGGGTTCCGGGGTTGCGGTCGGAGTGACCGACGGCGATTCCGACGTCGGCGGCGCCGAGGTCGCTACGGGATCGGGCGTCGGTTCGGCTGCACAGCCGGCGAGCAGGATCGCGCCGCTCAGCGCCAGCGCAGCGCAAACAGAAGAGATTCGCATGCGCTCACCGTAACGCGCGCGGGCTCAACGTGGGGAGGGACTAGCGGTAATTGACGAACTGGAGCGCGACGTCGATATCGGCGCCCTTGAGCAGCGCCATCGTCGCCTGAAGATCATCTCGGCTCTTCGAGGACACGCGAAGCTCGTCGCCCTGAATCTGCGACTTCACACCTTTCGGCCCCTCGTCGCGAATCAGCTTGTTGAGCTTCTTCG
The DNA here is from genome assembly GCF_001273845.1 of Leucobacter musarum subsp. musarum. Taxonomy (GTDB): domain Bacteria; phylum Actinomycetota; class Actinomycetes; order Actinomycetales; family Microbacteriaceae; genus Leucobacter; species Leucobacter musarum. The sequence goes on along the minus strand of NZ_JHBW01000062.1, from coordinate 45,420 downwards.
CGGTCGCCTGATCGATGCCCTCCTTGAGCTGGGAATCGATGCGGTACTCCTTGCCGCTGGCGTAAGGCTCGCCGGTGTCGAGCGACTTGAGCGAGAGGCCCCGCTTGATGAACTTCGAGTGGAGCACGTCGAGCACCGCGTTCGCGCGCTCTTCGGTGTTCGCCTTGATCTGGATCTTCTCGCCCGTGAGGGTCACGTCGGCACCCACGCCCTTGAAGTCGTAGCGCTGCTCGACTTCCTTGCGGGCCTGGTTCACCGCATTCTCGACCTCCATCGAGTCGATCTTGCTCACCACGTCAAACGAAGAATCAGCCATGCGACCAGAGTAATCGAATTGCGCGTCGCGCTGTACCCGGCACCGACCACACGCGATTCCAGTGCGCATTGAATCAGCAAAGGTGATGTGAACTATAAAAATCTTGAATGAGTTGCTAGGCTGTTGGGGTTCATCGGGGGAACACCGCAGCACCGCCGTCACTGGCGAGAGCGCGCTCTCCGGCCCACCGGCCGGCGGTTCCCCGCGCCCGCAGTCGAAAGGATTCTTCACCGTGTCCACCACCCAGGCAGCCCCTCAGCAGGCACGCCGCTTTCCGCGCTGGATGACCAACTTCGGTTGGCAGATCCTCGCAGCCCTCGTCGTCGGCCTCGTGCTCGGTGGCATCGCGATGTCGCTCGGCCCCGATGCCGAGGGCAACCCCAACGGGCTGCACGCGACGCTCTCGACCATCGGCAGCAGCTACGTCTCGCTGCTGCGCGCGGCAGTCATTCCGCTCGTCTTCACCGCGATCGTGTCGAGCATCGTCGGTCTGCGCAAGGTGACGAACGCCGCGCGTCTCGCCGGTCAGACGCTGCTGTGGTTCGCGATCACCGCCCTCATCGCGGTGACCATCGGCATCGTGCTCGGCGTGACCTTCCGCCCGGGCGCCTCGGCCTCGCAGACGGCACTAACCCCTGAGGCACCGCACTCGGTCGGCACCTGGTGGAACTTCCTGATCGGCCTTGTCCCGTCGAACTTCCTCGGCCTCGGGGTATCGGGCAGCGTCACCGAAGGCGCGTTCAGCGGCAGCGCCAGCTTCAACGTGCTGCAGATCATCGTAATCTCGGTCGCGGTCGGCATCGCCGCACTCAAGATCGGCGAGAAGGCCGAGCCGTTCATCGCACTCACCGAATCGGCGCTCGCCATCATCCAGAAGGTGCTGTGGTGGATCATTCGCATCGCCCCCATTGGCACGATCGGCCTCATCGGCAACGCCGTCGCCGAGTACGGCTGGGACAAGATGGGGTCGCTCACCTGGTTCGTCGCCGTGCTCTACATCGGTCTCGCGCTCGTGCTGTTCGTCGTCTACCCGATCCTGGTGAAGGCGCATGGCCTCTCGGTCAAGCAGTACTTCTCGGGAGTTTGGCCCGCAGTGCAGCTCGGGTTCGTGAGCCGCTCCTCGATCGGCACGCTGCCGCTGACGCAGCGCGTGACCGAGCGCAACTTCGGCGTGCCCCGCGGGTACGCGTCCTTCGCGGTGCCGCTCGGCGCCACCACCAAGATGGACGGTTGCGCCGCGATCTACCCCGCAGTTGCTGCGATCTTCATTGCGCAGTTCTTCGGCATCGATCTCACCATCGTGCAGTACCTACTCATCGTGGTCGTCTCGGTCGTGGGTTCCGCAGCTACCGCCGGCACCACCGGTGCCACCGTCATGCTGACGCTCACGCTGTCGACGCTTGGCCTGCCGCTCGAGGGCGTGGGCCTGCTACTCGCGGTCGACCCGATCATCGACATGGGCCGCACCGCGGTGAACGTCGCGGGCCAGGCGCTCGTGCCGACGATCGTCGCCAAGCGCGAGGGCATCCTCGATCTCGACCTCTACAACGCACCGCGCCAGGGAGTCGCATTCAGCAACGACGACGCTGACGAGCGCGAGGGCACGCAGGCAGACGCCGCTGAGCAGTCTGCAGCCGCCGAACGGGAGACCACCCGCGCGTAGGCGCTCCGGCGACGCACCACCTCGAAGCCTCGTTCCGGCCACCGCCGGAACGAGGCTTCCGTCGTTTCCGGAAGATTTTCCGCCCGCGCGGAAAAGACCTTATTGGCGAGCATCGCCGCACCGGCAGCACAATGAGGTCGACCCTGGCAAAGGAGGCGGAATCATGCAGGAGAAAGCGCGCGTACTGCTCGTGTGCGGCGCTGGCGCGTCCAGCCAGTTCATCGCCCTGCGTCTCCGCGGCCGACTTGCTGAGCACGATCCGGCCATCTCCGTCACGGCGATCCCGTTCGATCTGCTGCCCGAGCAGCTCTCGTCAAGCACCGCGTCCGCGCTCGTCTATCTGGGCCCGCATCTCGCGCCCGAGGCCACCGCGCTGCGCACGGCCCACCCCGATGCACGCGTCATTGTCATGACCGACGCCGAGTACGGCGACGCGACCGGCGCACTGCCGCATCAACGCATCGCCGCAGAACTTCACCTCCCCGACCCCCGCTCCCCTCGAGAAAGCACCGATCATGGCTGAACGCAGCACCACCGTCCGATCCGCACACGGCCTCCACGCCCGCCCCGCGGCCCTCTTCACGCAGGCGGTCGCCGCGACCGGATCCGCAGTCACCATCCAGAAGGCGGGCGGCTCACCCGTTGACGCGGCGAGCATTCTCGGTGTGCTCTCGCAGGGCATCAACCACGGCGACGAGGTCGTGCTCACCGCCACGGGCGGCGACGAGGAGGCGGCGCTCGACACGCTCATCGCGCTGCTCGAAACCGACCACGACGAGGCCTGAGGCCGATCCCGCACCGGGCCGCGCACAGCGGCCCCATCCATCCGTCTCCGAGGAGGACCCCATGCAGCTGACCGGCACCGGCATCGGACGCCGCACCATCACCGGCCCGGCCGTCCGGATGCCCGACCCGTTGCCCGCTCCGGCGAGCACGCCGAGCACGCTCGGAGCGGAGGCCGAGCTCGGCCGCGCGACCGACGCACTCGCCGGGGTCTCAGCCGAGCTCGCCGAGCGCGCTGATCGCGTCAGCGGTGCCGCGCAGGGCGTGCTCCTCGCGCAATCGCAGATGGCGAACGACCCCGCGCTGCGCACTGAGGTGCAGCAGTTGCTCGACGGCGGAGCCACCGCCGAGTCAGCCGTATTCACCGCATTCGCCGCCTACCGCGACATGCTGCTCGGCCTCGGCGGCTATCTCGCCGAGCGCGCGACCGACCTCGACGACATCTCGCAGCGGGTGCGCGCTCGCCTGCAGGGTCTCCCGGCACCCGGCGTTCCCGATCCGGGCCACCCGTTCGTGCTCGTGGCGACCGACCTCGCGCCGGCCGACACCGCCTTGCTCGACCTGGCGCAGGTGCTCGGCCTCGTGACCAGCGAGGGCGGGCCCACCTCGCACACCGCGATTCTCGCCCGCGAGCAGTCGCTCCCGGCGCTCGTCGGGGTCAGCGGCGCCGAGGGCATCACCGACGGTCAGACGCTGATCGTCGACGCGGCGGCAGGCACCGTGGTCGTCGATCCGACAGACGCAGAAGTCGCGGCGGCGCAGGATCGCATCAGCGCACTCGACGAGGCCGCCTCGGCCCCCATCACACCGGGCGCTCTCGCCGACGGCACCCTCGTGCCACTGCTCGCGAACCTCGGCAACCCTTCGGGTGTCGCCCGCGCCGTCGAGCTCGGCGCCGAGGGCGTCGGCCTCTTCCGCACCGAATTCCTCTTCTTGGACGCCGACCGCGCCCCGACCGTCGCCGAGCAGCAGGAGCAGTATCGCGCCGTGCTCGCCGGGTTCCCGGGCCAGAAGGTGGTCGTGCGCCTGCTCGACGCCGGCGCCGACAAGCCGCTCGCGTTCTTGAACGACGCGCACGAAGAGAACCCGGCACTCGGCGTCCGCGGGCTTCGCGCACTGCGCACCCACGAGTCGATCCTGCGCGACCAGCTCACGGCACTCGCGGCGGCCGATGCCGAGACCGACGCCGATCTGTGGGTCATGGCGCCCATGGTCGCGACGGTCGAAGAGACCGAGTACATCACCGCGCTCGCCCACGAGCTCGGCCTACGCACGGCCGGCGTCATGGTCGAGGTGCCGTCGGCAGCACTGCTCGCCGACCATGTGCTCGCGGCCACCGACTTCGCATCGATCGGCACGAACGATTTGACGCAGTACACGCTCGCCGCCGACCGCGTGCTCGGTTCGGTGGCGCAGCTCCAAGATCCGTGGCACCCCGCCGTGCTGCAGCTCGTCGCTCGCGTCGGCGCTGCAGGACGCGCGCACGGCAAGCCCGTCGGTGTCTGCGGCGAAGCCGCCGCCGATCCGCTGCTCGCCGTGGTGCTCGTCGGCCTCGGCGCCACCTCGCTGTCCATGTCCCCGGCCGCGCTCGCAGATGTGCGCGCCGAACTGGCGCTGCACACCCCGACCCAGGCGCAGGCCCTCGCGGCCCTCGCTCTGCAGGCGTCCGGCGCAGCCGAGGCGCAGGCGGCGGTCCGCGCCGCCATCACCCACACCCATCACGAAGGAACCGACGCATGACCACCCAGACCACTCCCGCCAGCGGCGGGACCCGAATCGCAGTGCAGCGATTCGGCACCTTCCTCTCCGGCATGATCATGCCGAACATCGCGGCGTTCATCGCCTGGGGCTTCATCACCGCCCTGTTCATCAAGGACGGTTTCCTCCCCGTTCCCGAGCTCGGCGGCTTCCCCAGCGCCGATGGCACTGAGCACACCGGCCTCGTCGGGCCGATGATCACCTATCTGCTGCCCCTCCTCATCGCGAACACCGCCGGCCGCATGGTCTACGACACCCGCGGCGGCGTGGTCGCCACGATCGCCACCGTCGGCGTCATCGTGGGCTCCGACATCCCCATGTTCCTCGGCGCCATGATCATGGGTCCCCTCGCGGCCTGGCTCATGAAGCAGGTCGACAAGATCTGGGACGGCAAGATCAAGGCCGGCTTCGAGATGCTGGTGAACAACTTCTCCGCCGGCATCCTCGGCATGCTGCTGGCCATCGTCGGCTTCTTCGCCTTCGGCCCGGCGTTCGCCGCGGTGTCGAAGTGGCTCGAGACGGCGGTCGACTGGCTCTACGGCATGGGGCTGCTGCCGCTGCTCTCGATCATCGTCGAGCCCGCCAAGGTGCTGTTCCTCAACAATGCCATCAATCACGGCGTCTTCACCCCGATCGGCACGCAGCAGGCCCTCGAGACCGGTAAGTCGATCCTCTTCCTCGTCGAGGCGAACCCCGGCCCGGGCCTCGGCATCCTGCTCGCCTTCTCGATCTTCGGCGTCGGCATGGCCCGCGCCTCGGCTCCGGGAGCCGCCATCATCCACTTCTTCGGCGGCATCCACGAGATCTACTTCCCCTACGTCCTCATGAAGCCGATGATGATCATCGCTGCGATCGCCGGCGGTGCGACGGGTGTCGCGACCAACGCGCTCTTCGGCAGCGGCCTGCGCGCCCCCGCAGCGCCCGGCTCGATCATCGCGGTACTCGCCCAGACCGCCAGCGACAGCTACGTCGGTGTGATCCTCTCGGTCGTGCTGTCGACGCTCGTGTCGTTCCTGATCGCCGCGGTGATCCTGCGCGCCTCGCGGAAGCGCGACCTGGCTACGGAGGGCGCGGGCGACCTGAGCGGGGCCATCGCCCAGACGCAGGCCAACAAGGGCAAGGAGAGCTCGGTGCTCGGCGGCCTCGCGGGCTCCGGCGCCGCGACTGCCGCCGCATCGACTCCGGCTGCGGTCGCCGTGGCTGAGGCCGACGCCGCGGGCGCAGACGCCCCGAGCGCCCCGATCTCGAAGATCATCTTCGCCTGCGATGCGGGCATGGGATCGAGTGCCATGGGTGCCACCGTGCTTCGTAACAAGCTGAAGTCGGCCGGGATCACCGGCGTCGAGGTCACTAACCGTGCCATCGCGAGCCTGAACCCCGGCGACGCGCAGCTCGTCGTCACCCACCGCGACCTCACCGAGCGCGCACGCACCCGCATTCCGGAGGCGCTGCACGTGTCGGTCGAGAACTTCATGGCGAGCCCCCGCTATGACGACGTGATCAACCTGGTCGGGCGATCCTCCGCCGACCAGGCCTGAGCGCCCGCACCCGCTACGAAAGGAACCACCCCATGTCTGAGATTCTGAGCCCGCAGAGCGTCGTCGCCGCCGGAACCGCGCGCGACCGTGACTCCGCGATCCGCGAAGCCGGTGCGCTGCTCGAGTCGGCGGGCGCCGTCTCGCCGGCGTACATCGACGCGATGCTCGAGCGGGAGGCCTCCGTGTCGACCTACATGGGCAACTTCCTGGCGATCCCGCACGGCACGAACGAGGCGAAGGGCGAGATTCGTCGCTCGGCGCTCTCGTTCGTGCGGTACGCGGAGCCCATCGACTGGGATGGCAACGACGTGCGGTTCGCCGTCGGCATCGCCGGCCAGGGCGATGAGCACCTCGAGATCCTGTCGAAGATTGCGGTGCTGTTCTCGGATGCCGACGCGGTCGAGCGCCTGCTCGCACTGCCCGACGCCGAGTCGCTCACCGCCGCACTGAGCGAGGTGAATGCGGCGTGACCGCCGTCCACTTCGGCGCCGGCAACATCGGTCGCGGCTTCGTCGGATTCCTGCTCGGCCGCGCCGGGTACGAGCTCGTCTTCGCCGACGTCAACGCGGAGCTGATCGGGGCGTTGGCCGCCGCCGAAAGCTACCGAGTGCACGAGGTCGGCGCGGAGTCGCAGACCCACGAGGTGACGGGCTTCCGGGCAATCGACAGCAGCGCCGACGCCGGTGCGGTGGCGCGCGAGATCGCCGCAGCAGAGATCGTCACCACCGCGGTGGGCCCGAACATTCTGCGCTTCATCGCCCCGCACATCATTGCGGGCCTGCGCGAGCGGCCCGCTGACGCTCCCCGACTCGCCGTGCTCGCGTGCGAGAACGCGATCGGCGCGACCGACCTGCTGGTCGAGCAAATGCGGGCGCTCGTGCCCGCCGATGAGTGGGATGCGCTCGCCGCGCGGGCCGTCTTCGCGAACACGGCGGTCGACCGCATCGTACCCGTGCAAGATCCGGGCGCGGGCCTCGACGTCACCGTCGAGACCTACTTCGAGTGGGCGATCGAGTCGGGTCCGTTCGGCGACGGCCGGCCCGAGATCCCCGGCGTCACCTGGGTCGAGCGCCTCGAGCCGTACATCGAGCGCAAGCTGTTCACCGTGAACACGGGCCACGCGACGACCGCATACGTGGGGCGTCGCGCTGGGTACTCAGCGATCTCTGAGGCGATTGTCGCCCCGGAGGTGCGCGAGCGAGTGCTCGCCGCACTGCGCGAGACGAAAGAGCTGCTCGTGCGCGAGCACGGCTTCGACCCCGACGAGCAGGAGGCTTATCTGCAGCGCATCCTCGTGCGCTTCGAGAACCCGCACCTCACCGACACCGTGCAGCGCGTTGGGCGGCAGCCGCTGCGCAAGCTCTCGCGCCACGAGCGCTTCATCGAACCGGCGAGTCGACTCGCGGCGCTCGGCGTGCAGCCCACGGGTCTCCTCGCCGCCGTCGACGCGCTCCTCGCGTTCGACGTCGCAGACGACCCCGAGAGCGTCGAGCTGCAGCGCCTGCGCACCGAGCTCGCACCCGCAGAGTTCGTGCAACGCACGACCGGCATCACCGGCGGAGACCCCCTGTTCGCGGAGCTCGTCGCGGTCGTGGCAGGATCCGCCGCCACATAGCGCTCCCCCGTCGGCGAGCCGGAGCCACTAGGGTTCCGGCTCGTCGATGAGCAGCGCCAGTTGTTCGACGAGGCTCTCGAAGTCGGTGACCGTGCGCCGCAGGTGCGTCACGCGACCTGGCTGGGAGAACACGCCAACGAGCTGCTCGAACAGGCTTTGGAACAGGCCGCGATCGGCCCGGGCGAACGCGATCTGGCACACCAGGTGCACCTCGGCACCATTCCACGCGATCGGCGTATCCGAGAGCAGCACGGCGATCGCGGTGCGCCGCGCCTCCATCGTCATCGTGTGCGGCACCGCGACGGCGTCGGCGAACACCGTCGACGACATGCGCTCGCGTTCGAGCACGCCCGGCACGAAGTGCTCGTCCACGACGCCCGCGGCCGCCATCGACGCCCCGAGCGCGGTGATCGCCTCGGTCGCATCCGCGACACCCGGCGGGTTGCGGAAGAACATGTCGGGGCTGAGGTGCTGCAGCAGGTGCAGTCGGGTGCTCTCACGCCGACGACGGCGCTTCACGCCGCGGATCATGCGCCGCAGCCGCTGCACGTCGGTGTCTGAGAAGAACGGTTCGATGAGCAGCACCGAGTCTTTGTAGGCCGACGGGGGAACCGTGGTCACGATCAGCTCAGTGCTGAGCTGCTCCCACGAAGCCTCGGCGCTCGAGACGACCGCCGCGATCTCGATCTCGGTGCCGAACGCGGCCTCGATGCGGTCGCGCAGCAGCTGGTGCATGCCGTAGTAGTTCGGGCACACGAGCGTGCAGCTCACCGGCCACTCGTCGCCGGCGTCGCGCATCATGTGCGCACCGACGTGCAGCGCGATATAGGCGATCTCGTCGTCGTCGAGCGACACGTCGAAGGCCTGCTGCAAACCGCTCGCGATGTAGACGGCGACGTCGTAGACCACGGGGTACCCCGATTTGATCGCAGCCGTCACCGGGTTGTGCTGCACGGCGCGATCGCGGGATCGGGCGAGCACGTTCGACACGTGCGCGGTCAGGCGCTGCAAGAACTCCTCGCCGTCGAGCGGCACCGAATAGTTGCGCGCGGCCGTGGCGACGACGTCGCGAACGACGTGCTCGACCTCGGGCGACGGGCCCCCGGCCCCCAGGTGACGCGCGACCGTCGGAGTCGCGGCCCGCGAGCTCAGCATCACCGTGGCCTGCACGAGCTCGGCCTCCGGGATTGCTGGCGCGACGTGGCGCTCCAGCAATGTTTGCAAGATCTCGCGCAGCAGCTGCTCGTGCGGCGCCAGTTCCTCGCGCACCGGCCGATCGAGCACGCGCCCCGCACGGATGCGCACCGCAGCGACCACGAATTCAAGGAGTACGTCGGGCAGCGTCAACTCGTTGACTTGGAAGCCGTTGGCGTCGAGAGCCGCACTCAACTCGCGGTTCAGAGCGGGGAGACCGGGAACGCCGAACTCGGCAGCGATCTGCGCGAGATTCAGGTACCCCGAGGCGTGCGCGTCGCGGTGCATCCGAGCGATGAGGCGACGGCGCTCCGGCTCGTCGCCGCGCACCACCAATCGCCCGCTGACACGCGCGAGGGAAAGGCCGTGCTCGGCCAGGAGGGAGCGCAGCGACGGGAGTTCGAGTTCGACAGTTGGATCGCTGACGTGGAACCGCTCGGCCAGGTCTGAGACGGTCGGCGCCTGGTCGTCCGTCGGATCGAGCAGCGCTTGAGCGAATTGCAGTGTGCGCACCGGGCGTCGGGCGCCGTCTTCTCGAGGCAGCGATAGTGCCGCGAACGCAGCGGCTTCGATGCGGTAGCCGCGATCCGACGATGCAATCAGTGCGTCCCCGTGATCCTGCTTCAGCGTCGAGACATAGTTGCGCACGGTGCGAGTGCTGACGCCGAGCGCATCGGCGAGTTCGAGCGCCCCGGCCCAGTCGTCGCGGTCGGCGAGCAGCCGCAGCAGGCGGCTGTGCTTGTCCGAGATGGTCGCCACCCCTCCACTGTACGGCGTCGCGCTCGAGGCGCCGGTGCAACTCTGGCGTTCAGAGCCTTGCCAGTGTCGGTGGTCCGTGTCAGAGTCAGAACCACCGACCACGGGCGTGGCCCCAGCCGAACGGAGACCCCATGCAGTTCATGCTCATCATGCGTGCGACCGACGAAGCCCTGGCCGCCGCGGCCGAGGTTCCCTTCACCGAGATGATCGAGCGGGTCGGCCGCTTCAACGAGGCCATGATCGAGGCGGGCGTCATGGCCGGCGGCGGCGGGCTTGCACCGGCCGCAGAGGGCCGGGTCGTCGACTTCTCCACCACCCCGCCCACCATCATCGAGGGCGGGTACGGCACGACGGAGTCCCGCTTCAACGGGTACTGGATCATCGATGTGCCCAACATTGACGACGCGGCCGAGTGGGCCGCGCGCGCTCCGCTCGACCCGGGCAATCAGCTCGAGGTGCGCCGCATTCCCGGGGCCGACGAGTTCCCCGAAGACAACGAGTGGGTGCAGAAAGAAAAGGAATGGATCGAGCAGGGCCAGGCTGACGCGCACTGACCCTGCTCGATCTCACCCGCGAGGCGGCTGCCGTTCGCTCAGCGCACGGCAGCCCGTCGCATCGCGAACCAGGTGACGGCGAGCGCCGCGACGATCACGGCGATCGCTCCGATGGCGAGCCCGCCGCGAGTGACGCCGGCGATCAGCTCGGGCAGTTGGGGCGCGAGCAGCAACAGCAGCACCGCCAGCACGAGGCCGAGACTCGCCCCGACAATCGCGGGCCCCTTCGCGCCGAAGCGTACCCAGATCGCTCCGAAGAATCCGCCGATCGTCAGGCAGAACCACACACCCAAGAACGCGGTCACGCCGAGCACCCACGGGTTTCCGGCACCCACCGCGTAAGTGTCGAGCACGTACACCGAGGCGAACCAGTGCCCCGTGGCGAGTTCGATGCCGAGCAGCACCACCAGCAGCACCGCGATGTAGAGCGACTGCAGCAGATTCGCGAGCGCCGTGCCGAGAATGAAGTTGCGCCGCGTCGTGCCGAGTGCCAGCGCGAACGGGTAGGTCGTTGCGACGGCCTGCACGCCGTAGTAGATGAGGAATCCGGGCAGCGACCAGACGATTCCGCTGTTCCAGCGCGCACCCTCGATGTAGTCGGCGGTGCTGGTCGCACCGCCCGCGCGCTGAATGGCGAGCGCGATGACGACCGAGACGACCATCACCAGCGCGAGAATCACGACGGGAACTCCGATGAAGCTCCCGAGCTTGTTGGTGTGGAGCCTCGTGACTTTCACAACGCGGTTCATGCTGCGCTCCGTTCTGTGTGCAGTTCGGCCGGGGCGTCCGTCGCGGTGTCGCCGAGGCCGTACGCGGCGACAAGATCTTGCAGTGAGACGGAGCTGAGTTCGAGGCCGCCCGCGGCGGCGCGATGGTCGGCGGTGAGGCTCTCATCGACGACCGCGGTCGCGAGACCGCCGATGCGTCGCCGCGAGAGCACCGGACGCCCGACGAGGAAGGCGTCGACCTCGCTCGACTTGCCCGCGACCTGGAAGGCGCTCCCCCGCATCTCATCGACGTCGTCGTGCCGCACGACGCGACCCTGATCGATCACGATGACTCGTTCGAGCAGTCGGTCCATCTCGTCGATGAGGTGCGTCGACAGCACGATGGTGCGCGGGTGCTCCGCATAGTCGTGCAGCAGCTCATCGTAGAAGATCGCTCGGGCGGTCGCGTCGAGTCCGAGGTACGGCTCGTCGAAGAACGTGATCGGTGAGCGTGAGGCCAAACCGAGCACGATGCCGAGCGCCGAGAGCTGACCGCGCGAGAACTTCTTGATCACCGGCTTCTCCGGGATGCGGAATGCCTCGATGAGGCGGTCGGCCGTGGCCTGCTCCCAGTTGGGGTACGAGAAGCGCGCCGCACGAATAGCCTGCTTGAGCGTGTAGTCGTCGGGATAGCGCTGGTTGTCACGCACGAAGCACATCTGCTCGATCGTCTCGGCGCGTTCGAACGGGTCGTGCCCGCCGACGGAGACGCTGCCCGAGCTGGGGCGATCCTGCGCGGTGATGAGTGACATGAGCGTGGTCTTGCCCGCGCCGTTGCGGCCGAGCAGCCCGGTGATGGTGTTGGCGTGAATCTGCACCGTGACGTCGTCGAGCGCGGTGCCGCCGCGGTACCTGCGCGTCAGGCCGCGGGTGTCGATGGCGATCTGGTTCATTGTTCCGTTTCCTGTTCGATCAGTCGGATCACGTCGGTGGGGCCGAGGCCGAGTGCTGCGGCTTCGGTGAGCAGTGGGCGCACGAAGCGTTCGGCGAGCCCTTCCTGCCGTTCTGCGGCGATGCGGGCGCGGGCGCCCGGCGACACGAACATGCCGATGCCGCGTCGTTTGTAGAGGATCTCCTCGTCGACGAGCCGGCCGAGCGCCTTGCCCGCCGTGGCGGGGTTGATGCGCATGTGCGCGGCCAGTTCGTTCGTCGAGGGAACCTGTTCGTCTTCGTCGTAGGTGCCCCGCAAGATGTCGTCGGCGAGGCGGTCGGCGAGCTGGAGGAAGATCGGTCGATTGTCGTCGAACACTCCTCACCTCGTTTCGGTCGGGGCCGCTGCGACGTCGGGCCCGACATCGCAACTTCCTGGGTTAGTTACTTCACTAATGAACCTAGGCACCAAGCAACACATTGTCAAGCACCCTTGCGCAATATTCATCTGATGAACTAGCGTGGGGGTGCCTCGGCGCGTGTGCAGCGCGCCCGGGCGCCAACGCTTCCCCGCACGACGAAGGACCCGCATGCCCGCCAGCAATATCGCCGTCGCCCACGCCGACACCGGACTCGTCACCGCCGAGGTCGTGCGGGCTGATCGCATCTCGCCGAACTTCGTGCGGCTGACGGTCGCCGGCGATGAGCTGGCACGGTGGCGCGACCTCGGCTTCGATCAGTGGTTCCGCCTCGCGATCCCGGTCGCCGGCGACGCCACGCGCTTCGATCGCATGGCCGACAAGTTCGACATGCGCGGGTACCTGAAGTTCCTCACCCTTCCGAAGGCCACGCGTCCCGAGATCCGCAATTACACGGTGCGCGAGTTCCGCGCCGATGCGCGCGAGATGGACATCGACTTCGTCGTGCACGAATCCGATGATCCCTCGCACGCGGGCGTCGCCGCACCCTGGGCCGCGTCGCTGCCCATCGGCGCGCGCGTCGCCCTCATCGACCAGGGCTGCGGGTACCGCACCGTCGAGAACGCCGACCGCGTCGTGCTCGTCGGCGACGAGAGCGCGCTGCCCGCGGTGCTCGGCATCCTGCGCGATCTGCCGCGAGACGCGGTCGGGCACGCCATCATCGAGGTACCGAGCGATGAGGATCGCCAGCCAGTCGAAGCTCCCAGCCGCGTCTCGGTGCAGTGGCTCGTGCGCGAGCACGGCGCGCGCCCCGGCGCCGCGGCGCTCGACGCGCTGCGGGCGCTCCCCGTCGAGGCGACCGAGGGCACGGTATCGGCGTTCGTCGCCGGAGAGCAGCAGCTCGCCACTGGCGGGCGCCGCTTCCTCGTGGGCGAGCGCGGCGTCGCCAAGCAGGCCATCGATTTCTGCGGATACTGGCGCGATCGCTGAGCATCGCCTCCGGTTCACCACCCGCCTCTGGATTCCCGGTCGCTTGCCTCACTAGGGTGAGCAGCACGGCGAGGCTCCTCCCAGTGCCTCGACCACACCGGGCAGAAGGAGATCCGCCATGTTCCGCGATGCCGCACCGAAACGACGCATTCCCGATCGCGGCATGGAGCCACGCGACGCCTACCACGCCGTGCATGACGAGACCATGCTCGACGGGAACGCACGCCTGAATCTCGCCACGTTCGTCACCACCTGGATGGAAGACGAAGCCGCCGAACTCTACCGCGACGCGTTCGACAAGAACATGATCGACAAAGACGAGTACCCGCAGACCGCCGAGATCGAGCAGCGCTGCCAGCGCATCATCGCCGACCTCTGGAATGCCCCTGACCCCGATGCGGCACCGGCGACCTCGACGATCGGCTCCAGCGAGGCGTGCATGCTCGCCGGCATCGCCCTGAAGCGACGGTGGCAGCATCGGCGCGAGGATGCCGGGCTCGACACCGTTCGGCCGAACCTGGTGATGTCGAGCGCCGTGCAGGTGTGCTGGGAGAAGTTCTGCAATTACTTCGAGGTCGAGGCGCGGTATGTGCCGGTATCGGCGGATCACCCGGCCCTCGACGGCAGCGCGCTCGACGCGGTCGTCGACGAGCACACGATCGGCGTCGTCGGCATCCTCGGCGTGACCTACACCGGAGCGTACAAGCCGATCGCCGAGATCGCGGCGGTGCTCGACGAGATCGAACGCGCGCGAGGCATCGACGTGCCGATTCACGTGGACGCCGCGTCGGGCGGCATGGTCGCGCCGTTTGTGCAGCCGCCCCTCGAGTGGGACTTCCGCGTGCCCCGAGTCGCATCGATCAACACGTCGGGCCACAAGTACGGCCTCGTGTATCCCGGCCTCGGCTGGGTGGTCTGGCGCGACGCCGAAGCGCTGCCCGAGTCGATGGTGTTCCGCGTCAGCTACTTAGGCGGCGACACCCCGACGCTCGCGCTCAACTTCTCGCGCCCCGGGGCGCAGGTACTGCTGCAGTACTACCTGTTTCTGCGTCTCGGCCGAGCCGGCTACACCGAGGTACAAGAGGGCTCGCAGCGAGTCGCCCTGCACCTCTCCCACGCCATCGGCGAGATGCCGGCGTTCGAGCTCGTCAGCGACGGGTCGACGATCCCGGTGTTCGCTTGGAAGCTGCGTGAGGGGCACACCGATCGCTGGACGCTCTACGATCTCTCCGATCGCCTCCGCATGCGCGGATGGCTCGTGCCGGCGTACCCGCTCCCGGCTGATCTCGGGGAGGTGACGGTGCAGCGCATCGTTGTGCGACACGGGCTCACTCTCGACCTTGCGGAGTCACTGCTCGACGTGATCCGGGAAGAGACCGCGTATCTCGACTCGCTTGAGGCCCCGCTGCCTCGCCCCACCGCGCACCCCGCGTTCACGCACTGACGGACTCAAGGTGTGAATAACATCGGCGTAATTCTCCACAGGGGTGTGGATGACTGTGAATAACTCTGGGAGAGCACCTCGCCGAATTACGTCGAGATCCGCATCATTCCGGGGTTGTTGACCCATCGCAGGATGTGAATTACATGGGTGTAATTACTCACAGCGCCGGGTGCGTGCTCAGGGAGTGTGTGGGGATAACCGGGCGTCGGCCGCCCTCCCGCGCGCCCGCGTCAGATGAGGCGAAGCTCCATCGCGCGGGTGACCGCCCGCGTGCGATCAGATACGCCAAGCTTCTCGTATATCCGCAGCAGGTGGGTCTTGACCGTGGATTCGCCGATGAACAATCGACCAGCGATCGCGGGGTTGCTGAGCCCCTCGGCGACGAGGCGCAGAATCTCGGTCTCTCGAGGCGTCAACCGAATCGGCGCACCTGCGTTGCCCGGCGCTCCGCCTGCTGCGCGCAGCACCAGTTGCGCGGCGATCGACGGGGCCAATACCGTCTGCCCCGCCGCCACCGCGCGCACCCCGGCCGCAAGCTCCTCAGCGGGTGCCGCCTTCACCAGGTATCCGTTCGCCCCGGCCTCGATCGCGGCCAGAATCTGATCGTCCTCCTCATACGTCGTGAAGACGAGCACCCGTGGCGCCGCATCAGCGAGATGCACCAGACGACGCGTCGCCTCCACCCCGCCCATACCGGGCATCCGCAGATCCATCAACACCACATCGGGTTCGGCCTCGGCGACCAGTGCGAGTGCCTCCTCACCCGAGGACGCCTCGCCGACGACGACGAAATCGGGCTCCGTGGCGAGCAAGCCCGAGATCCCCGACCGCACGATCGGGTGATCGTCGACGACCAGTATCCGCACCATCACTGGGCCTCCCGTGACTCACGTGTGTCTGATGGAGGTGCGAGTGTGGCAATCGGCAACCGTGCTTCGAGACGAGCCCCGCGCTTCGGGCCCGCGCCGAAGCGCACGGATCCTCCCGCGCCGCGGAAGCGATCGGCCAACCCGGTCAGCCCGTAGCCGCCAACCTCCGCACCGCGCGCACTCTCTGGAGCCGGCCCGACCCCGTCGTCGTCGACCCGCAGCACCGCTTCAGCGTCGATGCACACCAGCGTCACCTGCACCGAAGCTGCGCGGGCATGCTTGCGAGCATTCGAGAGCCCCTCTTGGGCGGCGCGCAGCAGCATGACCTGATGCTCACGGTCGAGAGCGACGCCGCCCGGCATCGCGTATTCGCACCGCACCTCGAGATCGGTATCGGCCCGCAATCGTGCGGCGGTGCGCTCGAGCGCCGCTTCCAACCCACCATCGCCGAGCGGCTGCGTCGTCGCGACCAGTGCACGCGCCTCTTGCAACGAATCCCGCGCCGCAGAGCGCACGCGGTCGAGCCGATCCCGAGCCACGACCGTATCGCCGGCGGCGAGCGCCCGATCCGCCTGCTCGCTGAGCATGACCAATCCCGTCAGCGTCTGCGTGAGAGTGTCGTGCAAGTCGCGCGAGAGCCGCTCGCGCTCCGCCGCCGCACCCGCGGCCTCGGAGAGCGAGGCGACTTCGCGCTGCGAACGGCGCAAGGCTTCGGCCACCTCGCGATGCCGCTCCCCCGCGGCGAAGATGCGCGTGATCCAGGTGCCCATCGCTACCGCGAACACGAATGAGACCGCCTGCACCGCGACTGCCGCGCCGATGCTGCTTCCGCCGCCTATCGACAAGCCGAAACGCACGAAACCGAAGCCGAGCGACACCGCCAGCACCGCGCACCAGAGCACTGCCCAGCGGTAGCTTCGCGCGATGGTCCAGATGATCGGGTAGCCGATCGCTTGCAGTGTCGCGTATGACGGCACGATTGCCGTCGCAATGCCCATCAGCACGACGAGCCCGACGAGGAACACGGTGTCGCCGACGCTCGCCGGCGCATCGCGGATCGCCCGGCGCATCGCAGAGCGGCCGACCGCGGCATACCAGAGCGCGATCGCGACCAGGGCGCCGAACGTCAGCACCACCTCGGTCGCCGTGAGCTCAGTCGCCGGAGACAGCCCCATCGTTCCGGCGCCCGCCATCACAACGAGCGTCAGGGCCACGCCCGCGTCCCACCACCGCAGCGGATGCGCCTCTGCGGCGGTGGGAGCCTCCGGAACCGTCATGCGTTCACTCTCTCACGAGCGGCGCTCACGACCGGCGCTCACGAGCGGCGCTGCCATCTGAACGTGACGAGGCTCAGCACGAGACCGACCACCAGCCAGATGCCCAGATTCAGTGCGACGAGCCCCAGATCCCACGATTCGCCAAGCTCTTGCAGTTTAAAGTGATCGGGCAAGAACACGGATCGCATGCCTTGCGCCAGCCACTTCAGCGGGAACAGACCGGCCACCTGCTGCAACCAATCGGGCAGCATCGAGAACTGCAGATATACCCCCGAGATGAACTGCAGCAGCAGCACGATCGGCAGAATCACGGCGGTTGCGCTGCGCGACGAGCGCGGCAGTGCCGACAGCGCGACACCGAGCAGGGCCATGGCGATGATCCCGAACCCGAACAGCCAGGCGAAGCGCAGCCACAGTTCGGGGTCGGTGGGCAGTTCGACCTGGAAGGCGACAACCGCGAACGCGGCGAGCAGTGCGAATTGCGCCAGCGCGGTGACGAGGATCATGCCGATCTTGCCGATGAAGTAGCTCACGGGTGAGAGCGGGGTGCCGCCGAGTCTGCGCAACCAGCCGTCGCTGCGCTCGCGCGCAATGTCGGTGGCGAGGTTCTGCACGCCGATGAGCAGGAGCCCCGCGGCGGCCATGCCCGGCAGGTAGTACGCCGCCATCGTCACACCGCCCGTACCATCGGGCAGGGTGCCGACGTCGCCCGCCGACTGGAACGCCACCCCGAAAATGCCGAGCATGACGAGCGGAAACAGGAAGGTGAAGAAGACGGCGTCGGGAGTGCGGAAGTAGCCGCGCAGCTCGAAGCCGATGTTGGCGATGCCGGCGCGCAGGATCCCTGGGCCCCGACCCCCGGCCGCCGAGGGGGTGCCCGCGTCGGAGCCGGAGCGAGCTGCGGCGTGAGCGCCCTGCGCCGTCGTGTCGTTCGTGCTCATCGTTCCGCTCCGTTCGCGCCGATCAGTTCCAGATAGATGTCTTCGAGCGCCGGCCGGCGCACCTCGAGCTCCGCGGGGCCCGTCTCGACCCCGATTTCACGTGCTTTGCGCACGAGCCGCTCGACGAGCAACCCCGGCGCCGACGTGCGCTCTTCGTGGCGCACCCCCGCGGCATCACGCCACGTCACGATCGGCGTGCGTGCATCTGCCCCGCCGAGCTGATCGGGAGTCGCCTCGGCCACGATGCGCCCACCCGACAGCACGCCCACGCGATCCGCCAGGTACTCGGCCTCGTCGAGGTAATGCGTGGTGAGCAGCACCGCGGCCCCCTCCACGGTCAAGCCTTCGAGCATTGCCCAGAACTGGCGTCGCGCCTCGGGGTCGAAGCCCGTCGTCGGCTCGTCGAGGAAGACGAGTTCAGGTCGCCCGACGATGCCGAGCGCCACATCGAGTCGCCGCTGCTGGCCGCCCGACAGCTTCGTCGCACGTGTCTTGGCGTGTTCGGTGAGTCCCACGAGATCGAGCACCTCGTCGACTCCCCGCGGATTCGAGTACAGGGCCGCGAAATGCGTGATGAGCTCGCGCGGCGTGTACGGCCCCAGATCGCCCGTCGACTGGGCGACGATGCCGATCCGCGACCGCCAACTGCGCGGCGCGCCGAGCGGATGTTCGTCGAGCACGCGCACCTCACCCCGCGTCGCCTTGCGCACCCCCTCAAGCACCTCGATGGTGGTGCTCTTGCCCGCCCCGTTCGGGCCGAGCAGCGCGTACGTCTCGCCGCGAGCGATGTCGAGGTCCACGCCGTCGAGCACGACGCGGTCTCCGTAGTGCTTCGTGAGGCCGCGCACGCTGACGGCGGATCCGGTTCTCTCGTTCATGCTTCCAGCCTGCCGCGCAGCGCGGCGCCCCGGAACGACCGTTCGACTGATTCGGGGGTCCACCGATCGGTGGACCCCCGCCCCCGACCTCTGAGCTGGCACCTCTCCCGTCGCACCGGAAAAATTCCGTCGTGCGGTTTCCACCGGTTTCCCCCTCCGATTGACACAATTTCTCCGTCGCGACGAAACGCCGCTGCGAAGCCTCCCCGCCCCGAGCCCCCGCCCACCAGCACCACAGCCCCCGAGTCGTAGGCTGAACCCATGAGCCAGCACGCCGCCGCCACCGAATCCACCGACTCCGAGGCATCACGTGCCTTCGCCTCCGACAACTGGTCGGGCGCGCACCCCGAGGTGATCGAGGCGATTGCCCGGGCGAATGCGGGGCACGTGGCGGCCTATGGCGGCGACCCGTACACGGCACGCTTCCAGGAGGTCGCGCGGCAGCACTTCGGCGCCGACGCCGAGGCCTTTCCGGTGTTCAACGGCACGGGCGCGAACGTGCTCGCGCTGCAGGCGGCGCTGCCTCGCTGGGGCGCCGTGATCTGTGCGCGCACCGCCCACATCAACACGGACGAGGCCGGCGCCCCCGAGAAGACCGGCGGACTCAAGCTCTTCGGCATCGACACCCCCGATGGCAAGCTCACCCCCGAGCTCGTGTCTCGCGAGGCCTGGGGCTACGGTAGCGAGCACCGCTCACAGCCGCTCGCCGTCTCGATCTCGCAGGTCACCGAACTCGGCACGGTCTACACCGCCGACGAGATCCGCGCGCTCGCCGATCAGGCGCACGAACTCGGCATGGTGTTGCACGTCGACGGATCGCGCCTCGCCAACGCCGCCGCCCATCTCGGCACGACGCTCGGCGCACTCAGCACCGAGGCCGGCGTCGACCTGCTCAGCCTCGGCGGCACGAAGAACGGCCTGCTCGGCGCCGAGGCCATCGTCGTGCTGCGCCCGGGTGCCGCCTCAGGCATCCCGTTCTTACGCAAGATCGACCTGCAGCTCGCCTCGAAGATGCGGTTCATCTCAGCGCAGCTCGTCGCACTCTATGAGGGCGATCTCTGGCTGCGGTCGGCGTCGCGCGCGAACGAGATGGCGCAGCGCCTCGCCGCTGGCCTTCGTGCGCTCGAGGGCACCGTGCCCGGGCTCCGGATCGCCCAGCCCGTCGAATCCAACGCCGTGTTCGCAGAGCTCCCCGCTGAGGTCGCTGCCCGGGCGCAGGCGCAGTTCGTGTTCGGGGCGTGGCCGACGCAGCCAGGGCTCTATCGCCTCATGTGCGCGTTCGACACGACCGAGGCCGACGTCGACGCGCTGCTTGCCGCGCTCAGGGGCGCGTAAACCCGCCCACCGGCCACCTACCCGATGCGGCGGGGCGACAGCCGTGCCAGGCCGACCGACAGAATCAGCGCCGCGACGACGCCGATGATCGGCGGGATGCCGATCCCGAATTCGCCGGCGACCCATGCGAGTGCGCACGACACCGCATACACGCCGAGGTTGACCCAGTTCGCCCGGGGCAATGCCTCGCCCTGCGGCATTTGCGTCGAGCGCCAGCGTGCGAGGTAGTCGCCGATGATGACGCCGCCGAGCGGCGGAATGAAGGTGCCAAGCAGCCCGAGGTACTGCGGCAGGTGCTCGTTCACCCCGAAGAGCGCGAGCACGGTGCCAATGATCGACCCGATGATGACGAAGCGCGTCTTGCTGGGCTTCGAGAACAGCTCGGCGCCGGCGACGCCGAAGGAGTACGCCGCGTCGGCGTTCGACTTCCAGAGGTTGCCGAAGAGGAGGAAGAGCCCCCACCCGACGAGCCCGAGGTTGAAGAGCACGAGCACGAAGTCGCCTTCGCCGAAAGTGATGGCGCCGATCGCGCCGAAGAAGATCATGAGGCCGTTGCCGATGAGGAAGCCGATGATGCACGCGAGCACGGCTTGGCGACCCGAGCGCCCGAAGCGGGTCCAGTTGGGGGCCTGCGTGCCCGCGGAGACGAAGGTGCCGACGACCGCGGTCACGGCGACCGCGATCGGCATGGAGGCGTCGGGCTGCACGGCGGCGAGGCCGGCCCACCCGCCCACTTCTTCGAGCGAGCGGAACATCACCCAGAACGCCAGGATCAAGATGAGCGGCGTCGAGATGAGCGACACCCAGTACATGCCGCGGTAGCCGTACACGGCGGTGGCGCACATGAGCACGCTGACCACGATCATCACGGCGGCCTTCGCGGCGAAACTCTCCCAGCCGAACGCCTGCGTGGTGAGCTCGCCGATGGTGCCGATGACGACCCCGTACCAGCCGATCTGCGTGCCCCCGAGCAAGATCGACGCGAGCTTCGCGCCCCGCGTGCCGAGCGTGTAGCGTGCCATGACCACGGTGGTGAGTCCGGTGCGAGCGCCGATCCACCCGAGCACCGCGACGTACGCACCGAGCACGGTCGACCCGAGCAAGATGACGATGAGCAGATCGTTCAGCGCGAACGACTGCCCGAGCGCTGCACCCGCGAGCATGGTCGGCGTGAAGATGGTGAAGCCGAGCAGCACGACGACGAGCGAGAAGAATCCCTTGCGCGCGTGCAGCGGCACCGGGGTGACCGGGTAATCGCGGTCGATGACGGCTTCAGCGGCGTGAGCTTCGGCGGTCGCTGGCGCCGGATCGGCGATGCGCTCAGTGCGCTCCCCGCTCATCGGCCGCCCTCGGCGTCGATCGCAGCGTCGGTCGCAGCGGCAGCGCCACCCGCGAGCTCGCTCGTCTCGACCCCGATGTCTTCGGCCCACACTTCGGGGCGCTCGCTCATCATGCGGTCCATGAGCCCGATGCAGGTCGCGTCGTCGGCGATGACGAGCTCGGTGCCGTTGCTGGCGAGCCATGACTCGGACGCTTCGAAGCTGCGGTTCTCGCCGATCACGATGCGCGGGATGTCATAGAGCATGGCCGTGCCCGCGCACATCGTGCAGGGCGACAGCGTCGTGTAGAGCGTGCACTCGCGGTAGACGCTCGCCGGCAGGCGACCGGCGTTCTCGAGGCAGTCGGTTTCGCCGTGACGGATCACGCTGCCCATCTGTACGCGGCGGTTGCGGCCGACGGCCAGCACCTCGTCGCCGTCTGCCCCGTGACGCACGAGCGCGGCACCGATGGGCACCCCGCCCTCGTCCCAACCGATCTGCGCCTGTTCGATGGCGAGGTCGAGATATGTGCGGTCTTGAGCAGAAATTGGCATACCTGCAATCTTATGGGCGGCCACCGACACCGAACGTCGCCGCCCCATCACCCACCGCTCACCCCACGCGAGCGGCCTCCGCCTCGAGCACCGCGGCAAGCTCTCGCGCTCGGCTCCACATTGGCCAGTGCCCGGTCGGCAGGTCCACGACGTCGACGTGCGACAGCTCGGCAACCTCCGCGAACATCGGGTGCCCGTCGCGCGCGAGCTGCAGCACTTGCTCCCCCGAGATCGAGCAGCACACGAGCGTCGTCGCCACCCGTCGCCGCGCGTCGTTGGTGAGCACGACGGGCGCTCGCAGCACCGGCCCGGGTTCGGCGACCGCACGCTCTCGGAACCGCTCGAGCACCGCATCGCCGAGCCCCTCCAGGCTCGCCTGCTGCCCCAGCACGTCGAACGGCGGCAGCGGCAACGCGTTCAGCTCGTCGGCCAGATCCGGCGCGAACGCACTCCCGGAGGCCACCGGCCCCGAATCGACCCACACGATGCGCCGCACCAGCTCGGGGGCCCGATCGAGCACGAGACTCACGGGCCCGTTCGCTCCGCTGTGGGCAACGAGGATCGCCGGGCGGTCCACGGCGACCCCCAGCGTCTCCATCTCGTGCATAATCGCGACCGCCTGGTCGTCGAGGGTGCGGCTCTCGCGGTGCGGGTCGGCTGGGTCGAGCCCGGGCAGCGTCAGCGAGGCGACGGGGCAGCGTGGGGTGTCGAGGTGGGCGAGAACGTAGTCCCAGGCCCAGGAGCCGAGCCAGTGTCCGGCGATCAGAATGATGGGTGAGGTGTGTGGTGTGGTGGTCATGCCTCTACTCTGCGGGGCGCCCCGGGCAACGGTATGTCACTATTTATGTCATGAATTTTGCACGCACGCTGCCGGGCCGCAAACGATGAAGCGGTCGGAGCGGCTCCATGCGCTCTCGGAGATGCTGCATCGCGCCGGATCGCGCGGCGTCACCGCGGAGCGCCTCGCACGCGAATTCAGCGTGTCCGTGCGCACCGTCAAGCGCGACCTCGTCACGCTCGAGCGCAGCGGCGCACCGCTGTGGTCTCGGCCGGGCCCCGGCGGAGGTTACGGCCTGGCGCCGGGGTCGGCGCTGCCGCCCGTCACCCTGTCGCCCACACAAGCGGTCGCTCTGCTCGCCGCGGTGTCGGCTGCGCGTGATGCACCGTATGCAGACCTCGCGGCAGCGGGCGCCGCAAAGATCGTGGACACGCTCGACCCCCGCACCCGCGCGCGGGCCGATGAGCTCGCCGGGAGAGTCTGGATCGACGCAGAGGCCCCCGCGTCACGCGCCGTGCGTTCGGCGCTGGAGCAGGCGATGGCCGAGCAGCGCGTGACCCGCATCCGCTACACCGCCGGCGATGGCGTCACGACTCACCGCGACGTCGAGCCCGTGCTCTTCGCTTCCACGGGCGGCCAGTGGTATCTCATCGGCTGGTGCCGATTGCGCGACGCGATGCGCTGGTTCTCACTCGCGCGGATCGAGCGGGCCAGTGTCACGAGTGCCCCGTGCACCGGCCACACGGTGGCAGAGGTCGGCGCACCACCGGAGACAGCCCGGCCGGTATCCGCCGGGTGATCCGGCACCCACACCCGCACTACTCCAAGTCGCGGAGATTCAGGAAATCGCGGACCGTTCCGCAGAATACGGTCCGCGATTTCCTGAATCTCCGCTATCTGGGCCAAGGTGACCCCAGCAAGCGCTTACGCCTCGACAGTCTCCCGCGAAGCAGCAGCATCCGCCGCCTTCGCCCGACGCCGACCCACGATCCGCCCGCGCACCGCGAACACCAGCACGGCGAGCAGCAGTGCATACAACGTGAGGGCGATCGGCCCGTGCACCAGCACGGAGAAGTCGCCGTTGGCGCTCATCGCGGCGTCGCGCAGACTGGTTTCGGCAAGCGGCCCGAGCACCATGCCGATGATGAGTGGTGCGAGCGGGAAGTCGAGCGCGCGCATCAGGAACCCGACGATGCCGATGCCGAGCAGCATGATGAGGTCGAAGACCGAGCCAGACGTGGCGTAGATGCCGAGCGCGCAGAAGAGCGTGATGCCGGCGTACAGGTACGGGCGCGGAATCAGCAGCAGCTTGGCCCACAGCATCGCGAAAGGCAGGTTCAGGATGAGCAGCACGATCATTGCGATGAAGAAGCTGGCGAGCAGCACCCACACGAGGTCGGGCGCGCGCTCGAAGAGCAGGGGCCCGGGCTGCAGCCCGTACTGGCGGAAGGCGGCGAGCATGATCGCCGCGGTCGCGGAGATCGGCAGGCCGAGCGCGAGCAGGGCGCCCATCGCCATGCCGGTGGTCGAGTTGCCGGCTGCTTCGGGTGCGGCGAGGCCGCGGATGGCGCCCTTACCGAAGCGGGGCGACTTGCGGCGCTGATCGAGGCGCTTCTCGAGGCCGTAGGCGAGGAAGGTCGGGATCTCCGAGCCGCCAGCCGGCACGACGCCGAAGGGCAGGCCGATCGCGGTGCCGCGCAGCCACGCGGGCGCGGCCTCCTTGAACTCGGCCCTCGACAGCCACGGCCGCCCCTTGGGGCGAATGAGAGACTTGTCGCTCATGTGGCGCTCGAGGCAGGCGACGTAGATGACCTCGCCGAGTGCAAGCACCGCGACGGTCACGGTGACGAGCGAGACGCCGTCGAAGAGGAAGGGCGAGTCGAGGGTGAAGCGCGGCGCTCCAGAGGCGCCGTCGACGCCGATGACCGCGATCCCGAGCCCGATGAACAGCGCGGCGAGGCCCTTAACCGCGTTGTCGGTAACCACCGAGGAGGTCGCGGCGAAGGCGAACACGGCGAGGGCGAAGAACTCGGCCGGCCCGAAACTCGACGAGAAGTCGGCGAGGGCGGGTGCGAGGAACACGACGAGGATCGACGCGATGAAGCCGCCGATGAACGCGCCGATCGCGGCCGTCGCCAGAGCCTGCGCCGCTTTCCCGTTCAGCGCCATCTTGTGGCCCTCGAACGTTGACGCGATCGCGGACGCTTGGCCCGGGGTATTCATGAGGATGCCCATGGTCGAGTCGCCGAAGAGGCCGCCGAAGTAGACGCCCGCGAACATGATGAACGCGGCGGTGGGTTCGAGCGAGAACGTGACGGGCAGCAGCAGGGCCACCGCCATCGACGAGCCGAGGCCGGGCATGACGCCGACGGCGGTGCCGAGCAGGCAGCCGACGAGTACCCAGACGAGGTTTTGCCAGGTGAGGGCTCCGGCAAAGCCCTCCATGAGAAGCTGCAGTGACTCCATGATCAGAACCCCCCACCCAGAATGCCCGAGGGCAGCGACATGCCGAGCGCCATGTCGAACGCGATGTAGGCCAGCGAGCTCACGGTGAGGCCGGTGACGAGGCTGGCGATGGGCTTCTGCGACCCGAAGCCGCGCGCCACGCACCAGAAGAGCAGCCCGGCGCCGATGATCCAGCCGAGCACATCGAGCAGCAGGGCGAACGCGAGAAACGAGCCCACGATCCAGGCGAGGGATCGCCAGTCGAGCTTCACCGCGCGCGTCGGGGCTGCGACACCGTCACCGGCGTCCACCCCCGCGAGCCCCTCAGAGACACCGCCCGCGGCGGTCTCGTGCTCCATGCTCAGCAGCTCGAAGTCGCCGAGGTCGCGGGTCGCCGCGGCGCGCTCGGCATCGGCGGCGCGGCGTTGCTTCAGCGCCGACAGCACGAGCAGGATCGCGAAGAGCACGAGGCCGCCCGCGATGATGGCGGGGAAGAAGTGCGGGCCAGGAAAGGCGGTGCCCTCGGGCACGCGCATCGTGAGCATGCCGTAGCCCAGGTAGGCCGCGAAGGCGACCAGCAGCGCGGGCATGATGAGCTGTTTCAGCAGCTCGGCGGTGCGGCCGTCACCGGCGCCCAGCCGGATCTCCTCGCCGACGACCGCGGACATCGCGGTCGGGTTGTTCGAAGGCGTCATTGCCCCATCTCCTCGTACAGGCGGGCGATGCGGTCGCGTTCCTCGACGAGGAACGTCTCCAGCTCGTCGCCGGTGATCACTTGGTCGGTCCAGTGGTAGCGCTCGACCGCTTCGGCCCACTCGTCGGTGGCGAGCGTGTCTTCGACGAGTTCGGTGAGCCCCGCGGTCTCGTCATCGGTGAGCCCCGCGGGTGCCGCGAGCATGCGCCAGTTCGCGAGCGTGATGTCGTAGCCCTGCTCGCGCGCGGTCGGAATATCGATGCCGTCAACGGGCTCCTCGGCGACGATGGCGAGTGCGCGCAGGCGACCCGACTCGATCTGGTCGATGTTGTCGGGGTAGCCACCGGTTGCCGCTTTCGCCGTTCCGTTGAGCAGCGCCGCCACGGCCTCGCCTCCGCCGTCCGACGAGATGTAGGTCGTGTCCACAGGGTCGATGCCTGCGGCGAGCGCGAGGTCGGTCACGACGAGCTGATCGAAGGATCCGCCGCCCGTCCACGGAATCGACTTCGGGTCGGCTTTCCACGCTTCGACAAGGTCGTCGAGCGTTTCGTAGGGAGAGTCGGCGGGCACGACGATCACGTCGTACTCTTCGAACACGACTGCAAGCGAGGTGACGTCGTCCAGGGTCGCGGCCGAGCCGTACTGGATGGTCGCGGCGAGCAACCCGGTGCCGCCGACGAGCATGGTGTTGGCCTGGCCCTCGAGCAGCGAGAGGTTGCCGAGCGCGATGGTGCCGCCGGCGCCCGGCATGTTGACGACCTGCACGTTGGCGCTCAGGCCGTTGGCGCGCTGCGCCTGCTGCATCTCGCGCGCGACGGTGTCCCAGCCACCGCCCGCAGCCGCCGGGGCGATGATGGTGAGCGACGAGTGTATGTCGCTGCCGAGTGCGGCTGAGCTGATCGATCCGAAGGCGGCGACTCCGATGGCCGAAGCGGCGATGGCGCCGCCCACGACGCGGAGCACCGCGCGACGGGTGCGTCCTTGCGGTTTCTCTGTCATGTCATTCCCTTCGCGCGGACTCCGTTGTGCCGCGCCGACTGCACCACGATGCCACCGGGCGAGAGCGTCGAGGCGCGTGACCGGCTTTGTGCTCATAGATGCTCACGCGGGCCAGATGGCGGAGTTGTAGAGTGTGCGCCATGCGCCTCACCAAACATGCCCACGCCACGATCGCGCTCGTTGACGGCAGCCGCTCGCTGCTGCTGGACCCGGGCACGTTCACCGCCAACGCGGGCGAGCTCATCGCCGCGACGGATGCCGTGCTCATCACGCACGACCACCCCGATCACTTCGACCCGGCAGTGCTGCAGGCGGCGCTCGTCACCCGCCCCGAGCTGCGCGTCTGGGCACCCGAGAGCGTGGTCGCCGCACTCGGGTCGCACGGGGGCCAGGTCACGCCGGTCGAGCCCGGCGATCAGTTCGACGCGGGCGGCTTCACCGTCGACGTCGTGGGTGGCGCGCACGCGGTGATCCACCCCGACATTCCGCTCATGAGCAACGTGGGCTACCTCATCTCGAGCGACACCACCGGCGCCGACGCGGTCTACCACCCCGGCGACTCCTACGTCGTGCCCGAGGCGCGCGTCGCCACGCTGCTCGCTCCGAGCTCGGGGCCCTGGACGAAGATGGAGCATCTCGTCGACTTCGTCCGCGCGGTCGCACCGAAGCGCACCATCCAGATCCACGACATGATGCTCAGCGACCTCGGCCGCGGCTCGTTCGCGCGCTTCACTCAGCAGCTCACCGGCAAGGAACTGCTCACGCTCGCCGACGGCGAGTCACTCGACGTGTGAGGCGCCCTGCGGTGATGAGCACGGGAGGATCGCCGGGAGTGGCTGCACGCAGCGCCTCTCCACGCTGGGCGACCTCTCGGTGGGCGCGCGTCGCGATCCTCGCTTTGCCGACCTTGCTCGTGCTCGCCGGCGTCGGAGTCACCGCGAGCATCGCGATCTCGGTGCAGGAGACCAGCATCCGTGAGGCGACCGCAGACCGTGTGCGCGATGTCGCGACGAGCCTCGCGCAGCTCGACCAGGTACGGGGCGTACTTGACCACACGGGCGACGATCTCACCGCGGCGACCCGCGAACTGCAACCGCTCGCCGACGTCGTCGAGGAGGCGGCAGGGGTCGACTACCTCGTCATCACCGACAACCGTGGGCTGCGCATCACGCACCCGAACCCCGCCATGCGCGGCGGAGAAGTCTCGACGCCACTCGATGACGTGCTCGACGGCGAGGAGTTTCTTGGCACCCAAGAGGGCACGATCGGCCGCACCCTCCGCGCGAAGGTGCCGGTGCGCGATGATTCCGGAGCCGTCGTGGGCTCCCTTTCCGTCGGCATCTTGGAGTCGCGCATCTCCGCTGACTTCGACGCCGCGCTCCGGCAACTGCTGCCCTGGGCACTCGGCGCGCTGCTCGTCGGAACCGTCGCCAGTTCCCTGCTCGCCGCGCTGCTCGAGCGGCGATTCCGTCGTCTCGATGCGATCGCGCTCGAAGCCGAGAGCGCCCGTCGCACCGCTGCGGCGCTCCGCGAGCAGACACACGAGTTCCACACCCGCCTGCACGTCATTCACGGCCTCGTCTCGCACGGCGACACCGCTGACGCGCTCGCCTACATCGACCGCACCGCTCCTGTCGATGCGGGCACCACCGGCGCCACGACCGAGCCTCCTCTGCTCCGCGCCACGCTCGATGCGCTGCGCGCCGAGTTGGGGGGCCTCGGCGCCGCACTCGAAACCGCGATCGAGGTCGAGTCGGATGTCGATGAGGGCGTCGTGCTCGTACTCGCCAACCTCTGCCGCAATGCCGGCGAGGCCGGCGCCACGCGCGTGCGGTGCGCGCTCATCGAACGCGACGGCGCATTCCACGGGGAGGTCGCCGACGACGGTCCGGGCATCGGCCCCGCCGCCGCAGACCGGGTGTTCGCGCGCGGGTTCTCGTCGAAGCTCGACGCGACAGGCTTCGGGCGCGGCATCGGTCTCGACCTCGTACGCCGCACGATCGCCGACCGGGGTGGCATGATCGAGCTCGGGCGCTCCGACCTCGGCGGCGCCCGTTTCCGGTTCGAATTGAAGGTGGGCACGTGAGCACTGCCGCATCTCCGCTGCGCGTGCTGATCGTCGATGACGACCCGGGCGCGCGCATGCTGCACAGCCGATACGTCGCCGGCGCTCCGGGGTTCGTCGTGACCGCGACCGTGGGAACGGGTCGCGCCGCGGTGCAGCACGGTCTGCGCGGCGATGTCGATCTGGTGCTGCTCGACATGCGCCTCCCCGATATCAGCGGCATCGAGGTGCTGAATCGTCTGCGCACCCTGCACGAGGCGTCGCCCGATGTGCTCGTGATCAGCTCCTCCCGCGATCAGGTCACGGTGCGCCAGGCGCTCGCCGCGCACGTCGCCGGGTACCTCGTGAAACCGTTCACCGAAGAGGCGCTGCAGGCGCGTCTCGCCGCGTACCGCAGCGAACGACGCACCGATGCCGGGGGCGCGCGGGAACTCGCACTGGCGCAGGGCGAGATCGATCGGCTGCAGTCAACGGGCCGGATCACCCTGCCGTCGCCCGCCGAAATCGACCGAGGTCGTGCAACGCCGTCACTGCCCAAGGGCATCTCCGAGGTGACGCTGGAGTCCGTTCTCGAAGCGCTCGATCCGGTCACCCCGATCTCCGCGGTCGAACTCGCGGCGCAGTGCCAGATTTCGCGCCCCACCGCGCGGCGCTACCTCGACTACCTCGTCGACATCGGCGCGATCGATTTGGCCCACCGGTACGGCAAGCGCGGTCGGCCCGAAGTGCTGTACCGGCTCGTCCCCGCTCCGCCCGAAGGCTGACGCGGGCGCGGTCCGTGCGCTGCGCGGTCCGTGCGCTGCGCAGTCAGTGCGCGATGCCGCCGAAGATGAGGCGCGCGGCGATCACCAGCATCGTCACCGCGACGATCCCGTCGAGGATGCGCCAGGATTTCGGGCTCGCGAAGAACCGGGTCAGCAGGCGGGCCCCATACCCGAGCAGAAAGAACCAGCACAGGCTCGCAATCGCGCCACCCAGCACGAACCACCAGCGATCCGGATCTCCCTGCGCGTTGCCGATGGTGCCCATCAGCACCATCGTGTCAAGATACACGTGCGGGTTCAGCAGCGTGATCGCGAGACACGCGAGCACTGTGCGGCGCAGCGTGGTCGACTCGCCTTCACTCGCGAGCAGCGCTTCGGGGCGCATTGCCCGCCGCGCGGCTGACCACGCGTACCAGAGCAGAAAGGCGACGCCGCCCCAGCGCACGATTTCGAGCAGGATCGGCGCGCGCTGCACGACGAAGCCGATGCCGGCCACGCCCAGTGTCTCGAGCACCGCGTCGGCCAGCCCGCAGATGAGCACGACGGGCAGCACGTGCTCGCGCCGAATGCCCTGGCGCAGCACGAACGCGTTCTGCGCACCGATCGCCACGATGAGCGAGAGTCCGCTGCCGGCACCGACGAGAAATGGAATGATCACGCTCCGACGGTAGAGCTCGCCGACGCATCCGCGCCACTTCAGCGTCCCTCAATCCTCTTCAGTTGCATGAGCTGTGCTTAAGGTAGCCATGTGGACTTCCCAATCGAGCACCTCGAGACCTTCGCCGCCATCATCGACGAGGGCAGCTTCGAGGGCGCCGCGCGTCGCCTGCACGTGACGCCCTCCGCCATCAGCCAGCGGGTGCGCGCGATGGAACAGCGCGTCGGCACCGTGCTGATCGCCCGCACCCGACCGGTCTCGGTCACTGCCTCCGGCGCCGTGGTGCTGCGCGCCGCACGGCAGATGCATCGCATCGCCGCAGATGTTGCGAATGAACTCGGGCAGCACGGTTCCGACCGCAGCGCCGCGCTCATTCCCATCGTCGTCAACGCCGATTCGCTCGCCACGTGGTTCGTGCCGGCGCTCGCGCGCGCCGCCCGCGAAACGGGCGCCACGTTCGAGGTGCTGCGCGCCGATGAGACTATTTCCACCGAACGCTTGCGCAGCGGCGGCGCGGTGGCGGCGCTCACCGCCACCGCCGAAGCGGTTCCGGGCTGCACCTCGACACGTGTCGGCACCGACCACTACCGCGCGGTCGCGAGCCCCGAATTCGTCGCGACCCACTTCAGTGAGGGGGTCACCGCGCACGCGCTTGCGACGGCACCCATGCTGGAGTTCGACCGGCACGATGCCTTTCAACAACGGTTCATCCGCCGCGTCACTCGCAGCCGCATCGACCCGCCGAAGCACTTCATCCCCTCCTCCGCCGAGTTCGCGCTCGCGATCGAACTCGGCATGGGCTGGGGCATGCTCCCCGAGCTGCAATGCGCGGCAGGTCTCGCCGACGGCAGGCTCGTCGCCCTCGGAGATCGGCCGATCCTCATGCCGCTCTACTGGCAGCGGTGGAAGCTCGACTCCCCCGTGCTCGACGGCCTCACCCGGGTCGTACTCGAGGAGGCTGCTACGGCGCTTGACACCGTCGCGACGCCACCGCCCGCTCCGCCCCTAGGATGAAAGCAGCGGGAGGGAGCTGAATGTTCGGGGTACTGCAGGGATTCGCGCTCATTCTCGGAGTGATCGGAGCCGGCTACCTCACCGCCCTCTTCGGCGTCGTCAAGGGCGAACAGCGACGAGTACTCAACAACGTTGCCTTCTTCGTCGCGACACCCGCGCTGCTCTTCACCGTGCTGCGCACCAGCGACCCGGCCATCGTGCTCTCACCGGTGATCTTGATCACTACACTCGCCGCACTCATCGTGGCCGCACTGTTCGTCGTGTCGTCGCGCCTGTGGTTTCGTCGCGACCTCGCGAGCACCACGCTGGGGGCTGCGGGGGCGGGGTACGTCAACGCCAACAACCTCGGGCTCCCGGTCGCCGTGTACATCCTGGGCGACGCCGCGTACGTCGCACCGCTCATTCTCGTGCAGCTGATCTTTTTCGCCCCGACGATTCTCTCGATGCTCGAAACCACGCGCCGGGGTCGGCGCGGCGAGCTGTTCGACGGCGACGCCGCTGCCGGCGCTGAGCCGCCCCGCGCCCGGAGCGGCGGAGCCATGCGGGGTGCCGCCGCCGCGCTGGGGCGAGCTGCCTCGAACCCCATCATCATCGCCTCGATGCTCGGCCTGATCTTCGCCCTCTGCGGGTGGGGTGTTCCCGACATCGTCGCGGCACCGCTCGAGATGCTCGGCAACGCCGCCATCCCGATGGTGCTCCTCAGTTTCGGCATCTCGCTGCGCGGGCAGCGCGCACTGCAGCCCGGCACCGGTCGCGGAGCAGTTTTCGCCGCTTCGGCCCTCAAGCTCGTGCTGATGCCGGTCATCGCCTGGGGGCTCGCGAAGGCCTTCGGGCTCGGCGACCACGAGGTCTTCGTCGCGACCATCATCGCAGCGCTGCCCACCGCCCAGAACATTTACAACTACGCGGCCACGTATCGCCAGGGCGAAACGATGGTCCGCGACATCGTCTTCCTCACGACGTTCGCGTCACTGCCCATCATCGCCGCGATCGCGTGGCTTCTCGGCTCGCACTGAGTGCAAACATTTCGCGCTGGGGAATACCGCGTCACGGCGAGGCGTTCTGCTGAGTCGGAAACAATCGCACGATCCAAGGAGTCTCCCGTGAGCCCGCGCACCGCCCAGACCAGCGCCCCCGTCATCGAACACCTCGCCGAGCGCTGGAGCCCCCGCGCCTTCGACGCCACCCACGCGTTCCCCGAGGGGGCTCTTCGTGGTCTGCTCGAGGCGGCCCGCTGGGCGCCGAGCGCGAACAACTCGCAGCCCTGGCGCTTCATCGTGGCCCGCCGCGGCAGTGAGAACTTTGAGCGCATCACCGAGACCCTCGCCGGGTTCAACCGCCAGTGGGCGGGCAGCGCCGCGGCGTTCATCGTGAATATCGCCGAGACCGCCGATGCCGAGGGCAACGCTCGCCCGTGGGCGGAGTACGATCTCGGCCAGGCCGTTGCGCACCTGAGCGTGCAGGCGACCGCGGAAGGCGTGCACGTGCACCAGCTCGGCGGGTTCGATCGCGATGCGATTCGCGCCGCGTTCGGCTTGGAGGATCGCCAGCTCCCCGTCTCGATCAGCGTCGTCGGCAAGATCGGCTCCGTCGATGACCTGTCAGAGGTGCTCCGCGAGCGCGAGGTCGCTCCGCGTACGCGCATCGATCTCGAGTCGCTGGTGCTGGTGCGCGACTAAGACGAAGTTCGGGCCCTGTGTCAGGCGCCGGCGTCGACCGCAGTCGCGCCGCCGTCGAGGCGCAGGGCCTGAATCAATTCGCCGGCGTGCACGGTCGACACGATGACCCGCGAGAAGTGGTCGAATTCGCCGTGCCAGCCGTGATCTTCGTCAGCGCCTTCGGGCGTCTCGAAATCGATGACGACGGCTTTGCGTCCGCGTCGAGCGAGCACGAAGTCGCGCCCCGTGAAATTGCGCCAGGTGCCGGCGGCAAGTGTTCCGGGGAGTGATGCGCCGGGTGCACGCACCCCGCGTACCCAGACCCAGGGGTCATCGGTGACGATGGCAGAGGTGATCGCGGTGCGATCGAGTTCGATATCTCGTCGGCGCATCGCCGCGATCTTTTCAGACGCGGTCAGCCGAATGATCACGCGATCCGGGTGTACCTCGACTCTGGCCATCAGCTCAATCCAGCATGTCGCTTTGGTCGATCACCGATTCGACCGTTTCGATCAGTGCGCGCTTCGGGGCGTACACCGGGTGCGAGGGATCGTTCGCGTCGTCCGGAAGCCCCAGAGCCGCAGCGACTTCGAGGGTGTTGACGCCGACGCAAGCGACGATGGTGTTCTCGGGGATGTCCGGGAACTGCGAGGCGACCTCTTCGGCGATCTTCGCCGACGCGACGAGCAGCGCGTTGATGCGGCCCGACTCAATGTCTTCTCGAATGTGCACCGATGCGGGCACTCCGACCGTGCGGAATGCCAACACCTGTGTCACGTCGTGGCCCCGTTGGGTGAGGCCTTCGGTGAGCACCGGAACGGCGACGTCCGAGCGCAGGGTGAGCACCTTCAGCACCTCGTCGGTGTTGATCTCGCTCCACTCGTCGAGCAGCGCGTACGTGCTATTTTCTTCGCTCGGCGTGCGGGTGATCGGATAGCCGGCGTCCGTGAACGCGACTGCGGTGGCTTCGCCGACGATCGCGACTTTCGTGTCGGGGTGAATCACAGCGTTGTGATGCTTGAGCACGTCGGCGACGGTGGAGCTCGTCGCTGTCATCCAGTCGAAGCTTCCTGCCTCGAGCTCTTTGAGCGCATCGACCAGCTTGTCTTCTTCGCTCGTGTGCGCGAAGTCAACGAGCGGCGCGATCACCGTGTGCGCTCCCTGCTCACGGAGAGCCCTCGAGACCAGATCGCCCCAGGTTCCGCCCCGAGGAACGAGCACCCGAAGACCACTGAGCGGCTTTGCCTCAGCAGACATACACCCCACTCACTCGACACCAATAAAAATGGCCGACACATCAATCTACCGGAGACTGCGGCCTGGCCTTTCACGGAATTCCGTTGACCCTATTCTTACCTTGCCGCCGCGAGGAAGCAAAATGACGGCATCTGCATCGACGAACGCAACCGAACTGTGACCTGCGTTCAGACGGCCTCGCTCGCGCGGCGAAGGCTCAACGGAGCTTCTTCGCGACCACCGTGGCGATGCCCCAGACGGTCAGGCCGGCGATCACTGCAACGCCCGCCACGCCTGCGGCGAATGCGAGCGGATTGCGTCGCTTCTCAGCAACGATGCGCTGCTTTGCGTCGTCCACGGCGTCGTCGACGCGCTGCGCGTAGTTCAGACGGACCTTCAGTTGCGAGAGCGTGTCGTAGAGCTCTGCGCGCGCCTGTGCCGCGTCTGCGACGCCCTGCAGCTTCTCTTCGTGGCTCATCGCCAGTTCCCTTCTTCTCCGACGCGAGGCATGCGCGAGGCGCGGTGCTGCTGCGGCGGTACCGGGGGTTCGGCGTTAATGCGCACCTCGCCCATTGCAGAGATGTCTCCCCCGACACGATCGAGTGTTTCTTCGGGCACCGGGTTGCCGCGCTTGACGAGCGCAATTCCCGCCAGAATCGCGAGCGCTGCGAGCACAAGCAAACCAGCTGCGACGACGAGCGCTGCGAGCCACCAGGGCCACACGAGCGCGAGCGCAGCGATCGCTGCAATCACGAGCGCCTCAAGCATGAAGAAGACGAAGAAGAGCGCGATGACGATGGCACCGGCGCCGATGCCGGCCTTCTTCGCCTTCGAAACGATCTCGCGTTTGGCGTTCTGGTACTCGACCTGCGCTAGGCCGACGATCTGCTGTGGCAGACGACTCAGCAGTTCGAACGTGCCGGCTTCGTCTCGACGCTTGCGACTCATGCGCGCGCCTCGTCAGCGGTATCTGCGGAGTCTGCCGCGCCGCCGTCACCATTCAACGACGTAGCCGTTGCCCCGCGCGGATTCGCGGTGGTCGCGGCAGCCCGGTCGGCCGCCCGGCCAGCGGCTGCGGCAGTTCGCGCTGACGGAGCCGCGGCGTCCGGGCGACGGTCCTGCTGGTTCACCAGCGCGGTGAAGGCGTTCTTGCCTGCACGGAGCGCGGAATCCTTGAGATTCTCGACCGTACCGCGCGTCGCGTCTTTGACGGCGTCGATGCCGCGCTGCACCGGCGCAGTCTGCCACACCTGCTCAGCGCCCCGTTTGATCTGCTCGTAGCGCTCACGACCTGCTCGGCTCCCGAGAACATAGCCCACAGCTGCGCCGAGAACGAATGCGATCTTGCCTTTCATGATGCCTCCAGTTCGTGGCGGTTCCTGGTCTTCGCCCAGCCTACTCCGGGTCGATGCCCGTTGCATGCGCCTTCGGTTATATACCTGATCTCTCAGGCGTCACTCGGCAATTCCCGTGAGGTGTCGGCGCAGCCGCACCGCCGCCTCACGTGCGTCGTACACCGCAGTGGCGAGGTCTCCACTATGCGCATGAGTACCGACGCTCAAGCAAGTGGATTTCGCTTCGCGTGACGACATGGTATGCGCCAGCGCGCGGTCGCGATCGCTCTTCGTGGCGAACGGAGCCAGCACGGTGAATGCGTGCAGACCACCGCCGGGCACCCGCGCTGCACCTGCCGCTCCCAGTGCCGCAGCTGCGACCTCATCGCTCTCAAGTTCAGACACCACCCCGATCGAGCTGCTCGCCCGGATCGTCCACGAGCCACCTCCGATCGCACCGTCGACACTGTGCACCGTTGGGGCTTGCCAGCGCACGGCCCAGACGCTGCCCGAGTCATCACGTGCGAGTTCGACCAGGTCTCTCGCGGGCGTCGGATTCGCCGCCGCACCGGCCCACTCGGGCGCACTCACTTCCGCGGTCACCACCCATCGCGCGTGTGAGGTCTCTACTGCATCCTGCGGAAGCACATCGGCACCCACCGCAGACTCACCGACCACCACCGCGCGTGCGGCGATGGAGGCATCGACCGCGGCGTCTCCCCGCTCCGTGACCTGCCAGGTCGACTCATTTGAAGCGGCAGCCGCAGAGGAGTCCGTCACATCGAACGTGACTTCCGCGACAGCGACAACACCCGCATCGACGATCTCTGCCCCGTAGAGCGCAAGTCGGTCGAGCAGCGTCTCGCGTAGTTGTTCCCAGCCGTCAACCGGCTGCACGAAGGTTTCACGTGCAACGGAACGCGCGGCATATTCCATAGCGGCGCCGCAGAGCGAACCTGCGGTCGTCACGTCCTCGTTCAGGCCCGGCGCCGCAATCGCCACATCGACGGCGTCTGCAGCGACCCCGTACTTTTCGCGCACCAACGGCTCGACGAGACGTTGCAGTGCGGTCGCTCCGATGCGCGCGCGCACGAGCTTTCCGAGCCGCTGGGTTTTGCCGATGGTCAGCAACGGCATCACCCGATCAAGAAAGGCACGAGTCGCTCCTGCACCTCCCAGCACCGCCAGGCTCGCTTCCGAGAGCGGTACTGCGGGAATTCCGAAGACCGATGGCATCGGTTGTTCAACGGGGTCGCTCTTCGCGCCCCGGAGCAGC
This sequence comes from Leucobacter musarum subsp. musarum, assembly GCF_001273845.1. GTDB lineage: Bacteria > Actinomycetota > Actinomycetes > Actinomycetales > Microbacteriaceae > Leucobacter > Leucobacter musarum. The sequence continues at coordinate 8,656 of NZ_JHBW01000062.1, read as the reverse complement.
ACCGACTCCGGCGCTGCGGCCCGCGAAGCAGCTCCCGGTGTCGCCGGACCCCCAACGGAAAGCGGTGCAGCGACGTGCGTGAGAAACTCTCGCAGTGTGCCGTCGGGGTCGGTCACTCGATCCGGATCAAACGGCGCCAGCGCGCCTACCGGCGTGTCTGCGCCTTCGGCGGCAGGCACGCTCCCGCCTCGCGCAACTCGCACCGTGAGCCCGACCTCCGCGAGTTCGAGCGCGGCCGCAAGCTCAGGAATTCCGTCTCCGATGACATAGACATCAACCACGCGGCTGCTCCTCTTCCGGCGCGACCGTGCCGGTCACCGGCGTGGTCGGAGCGGGGCCCGGAACAGCAGCACCAGTAACCGCACCCGTGGCCATCGGAACTTGGATCTGCACGATGTCGATGCGCGTGCGCCCATAGCCGTGTTTGCGGAACACGCGAATCACTAGCCAGATAAAGAGGGCGTACCCAACCACAGAGCCAATCATTGACCCCGCGCCTCCGGTCTGCTCGACCTGGGCGGTCTCGCCCCCGACGTTGAACGTCATGAAGCCGAAGGCGATGAGGTTGTTGACGATGTGAATCGCGATGGCAGCTTCGAGCCCACCGGTGCGCCAGGTGAGCCAGGCGGCGACGACCCCGAGCAAGCCGACCGAGAGCAGCCCCCAGATGTCGTAGATGTGGGCGAGCGCGAACCCGACCGAGGGAATCAGAATGCCGAACCACGGGCTCTTCAACCACGAACCGAGCACCTGCATGAAGAGGCCACGGAAGACCACTTCTTCGGCAGTCGCCTGCAGCGGCACGAGGAGGATGACAATGACGAGCGACGTCCACGCTGCGGTCCAGTCAAAGTCTGCGGCAGCCGCTGTCGGGGCGGGATCATTCAGCGATGCCGGGTTCAATGCGATCTCGAACCCGATCGCCGCGACATTCATCACCACGACAGCGAGCAGCGCCACGAGCGACAGTCGGCCGAGCATGCCCCAGCGGATGCGCGCTGCCACCGACCACACGCGCCCATTGGGCCGCATATTCAGCGTGAGCATCGCGAGGATCACCGCGGGAATCATGATGATGATCGACACGAGACTCAGCAGCACCGACACCGGCACCTGGGTATCGAGCGCCGCGCCCGTGCCCGTTGTCACCCCATTCAAATAATCAGGGTGCTGAAGTAGGAGCGGCAGGAACGCGACGCTCACGATGATCGTGAAGACTCCGAAGTACACCCCGGAGAGCAGCAGAAGCAGCAGCGGCTTCCACCAGCGATAGTTCTGCACTCCGCGCAGCAGCCGGTGATACTCGAGCGGTTCCGTTTCTACCTGCTGGAGCTGCATCACGGGGCGCGCCCACGCGTACTGTGGCGGACCCACTGGTGCAGGTGCCGAAAATTCTGGGCGCTCGGAGGGCTCGGAACCGGTGCTCGTCATACGCTCCATCCTAGAAGCCGCCGCCGACATCCACCCGAGTGGAGCGGGCGACCGCCTCCCGAACCGCAGGAGTTCTCCGCACCTGCGGTCGAAAACTTGCAGGGCGATCCGCGCAATCGAATTTCTCCTGCACGAACCCCGAAACGGGCGCCGCACACGACGAAACCCCGCCAAGATCCGAGATCTCAACGGGGTTTCTACGCGTCACCGGAGCCGACCGAAACGCGATGCGTTTCGCTAGGCTCCGCGCAAGCGCTCCGCGAGGAACGCGTGCAGCTCGGCACGCGGCACGCGCACCTGCTCCATCGTGTCGCGCTCGCGCACGGTCACCGCATCGTCTTCGAGCGAGTCGAAGTCGACGGTGACGCAGAACGGCGTGCCGATCTCGTCCTGTCGGCGGTAGCGGCGGCCGATGGCTCCCGAATCGTCGAAGTCGACGTTCCAGTCGTCGCGAAGATCCTGCGCGATCTCACGGGCCAGCGGCGACAGCGCCTCGTTGCGGCTCAGCGGCAGCACTGCGGCCTTGATCGGTGCGAGGCGCGGATCGAGCGCGAGCAGCGTGCGCTTGTCGGTGCCGCCCTTCGCGTTCGGCACCTCCTCTTCGCGGTAGGCGTCGACAAGGAAGGCCATCAGCGAGCGAGTGAGGCCGGCGGCCGGCTCGATCACGTACGGCGTGTAGCGCTCGTTCTTCGTCTGGTCGAAGAAGTTGAGGTCCTTGCCCGAGTGCTTCGAGTGCGTCGACAGATCGAAGTCGGTGCGGTTCGCGATGCCCTCGAGCTCGCCCCACTCGCCACCGGTGAACCCGAAGCGGTACTCGATGTCGGCGGTGCGCTTCGAGTAGTGCGACAGCTTTTCGGCGGGGTGCTCGTAGAAGCGCAGGTTGTCGGGGTTGATGCCGAGGCCGGTGTACCACGACATCCGCTCGTTCATCCAGTATTCCTGCCACTCCTCGTCCGTGCCCGGCTCGACGAAGAATTCCATCTCCATCTGCTCGAACTCGCGGGTGCGGAAGATGAAGTTGCCCGGCGTGATCTCGTTGCGGAAGCTCTTGCCGATCTGCCCGATGCCGAACGGCGGCTTCATGCGCGCCGCCTGCAGCACATTCGCGAAGTTCACGAAGATGCCCTGCGCGGTCTCGGGCCGGAGGTAGTGCATGCCGGCCTCGTCGTCGACGGGGCCGAGGTAGGTCTTCAGCAGGCCCGAGAATGCGCGCGGCTCGGTCCACTGGCCGCGGGTGCCGCAGTTGGCGCACACGATCTCGGCGAGGCCGCCCTCGGGCGCGCGGCCCTTCTTCTCCTCGAAGGCCTCGATGAGGTGATCTTCGCGGTAGCGCTTGTGGCACTGGAGGCATTCGACGAGCGGATCGCTGAAGACCTCGACGTGCCCCGAGGCCTCCCACACCTGCTTCGGCAGGATCACACTGGAATCGATGCCGACGACGTCGTCGCGCTTCTGCACGACGGCCTTCCACCACTGGCGCTTGATGTTCTCTTTGAGGGCCGTGCCCAGGGGGCCGTAGTCCCAGGCGGAACGCGATCCGCCGTAGATCTCACCGGCCTGGAAGACGAAGCCGCGGTGACGGGCGAGGGCGATGACCTTATCGAGGCGAGACTGCTCAGCCATTTTCTGTATTCACTCCAAGGTGCAAGCGGGGATCTTGGCACCGCAGCGCTCGTGGCGCGGCGGCATAGGGGTCCAGTCTACCGACCGCGGCGGCACCGGGCCGGAGCGTTCATCCGCTGCTCAGGTGGCGTCGGGAGTTGACGCGCGTGATGTCAGGCTGAGCGTGCTGCAGCGCTGAATTCGCGCCAGTCGAGCAGATCGGTGATGACGGCGCTTCCGGGCGCGGCAGGTTCGTGCGCGGCACGCGGATACTCCGCTGCGCGGCGCTCGGGATCGCCACCGGTCGCGACGGCAACATCCGAGATGGCAGCTGCAGTGACGGTGGGCTCGCCCTCGCGCGGCAGCCAGGGCAGACTGATCGAGGAGGCCGTCGTGCTCGACGGATCCCACAACGCGTGCGGCATGGGCAGAATCGGCAGGGCGGCCGTGGGCGTGATGATCATGTCTGGAGTACTGGTGACCGCCGCGCGGCGGATCGCGACAAAGAGGCCGTACCCGCCCATCAGCGCCCACACCACGTTCGAGACGAATGACGGCCAGGCACCAAATGCGATCGCTCCGCCCGCACCGAGGAACCCGCCGACGGTGTTCAGCACGAGATATCGTTTGGTCGTCGGGAGCCAGGTGCCGCGCAGCATCAGCACGTACGCGGTGAAGGTGCCCAGGGTTCCGACCCAGCCCAGAATGTTCCCGACGATCTCCTGCACTGCCTGCTCCTCTCGCGCTCAATGTATGGCAGGTCGAGCAGAGATTCGGCCGCTGAACGGGCCGGTGCTCCTGCAGCTCGACAGGACTATCCTCAGGCTCGAACGCATCCAGCACAATCGAATCTTTCGTGATCCAGGGTGTAGAATTTCTGAATATGCGCATCGCAGTCTCGCGACTCCCGTTTCTGCTCCAAATTGCACGGAGCGGCGGCGTACTTGCGGCCGCCGAAGCGTTGACGCTGACCCCGTCGGCGGTGTCGCAGCAGCTCGCACGACTCGAGGCAGAAGTCGGTGTGCCGCTGGTGGTGCGCAGCCCGCGCGGCATCACCCTCACCGCGGCCGGCCGCGAGTTGGTCGAGCTGGCCGAGAACGTGGAGCGAGAGGTCAACGAGGCCGCGTTACGCGTCGGTGCGGCGAGCGAACTCCCCAGCGGAACCGTTCGTTTCGGCGCGTTTCAGAGCTTCATGAGCGGCGTGCTCGCTCCGGCGCTCCCGCGATGGCGTACCGAACTTGCCGGCGTGCATCTGGAAGCTGTCGAGGCCGACCTTCCCGTCACGCTGCGCGGTCTCCGCGCGGCCTCTTACGACATCATCGCCATCGAGCGCGACGAGTCGGTGCCTCCGCCACCGCTCGGACCCGGAGTGCGCGAAGTCACGCTCCTCGACGACCCCTGGGTGCTCGTCGCTCCAGCGGGAACGCAGGCCGCAATGGGCGTGGTCGAACTCGATCGTCTGAGACTCCCCTGGCTGCAGATCGACCCAGGCTCAGGCGTGTATCACGCCTCGCAGCGGGTGCGCGCTCGCATCGAGAACGCGGCGATCGCGCCGCATCAGTACGCGAGCCACCAGTCGGCGCTCGCGCTCATCTCGGCCGGTGAGGGCGTCGCACTGCTTCCTCAGCTGGCACTCCGCGAGTTCTCACTGAGCGGCGTCGAAACCCACGAACTCCCCGGGCTTGGAGTGCGGCACATCGCGCTCCGGTACCGCGTGGGCCGCAAACCCGATCCCGCGGTCACGGCCGCAGTGGAGTTTCTGCGCTTCCTTACGGCGTCGAATGAGATCGCGCAGGATCAACCGGCGCGCTGACGCGCACTCGCATTCGGTCAGTTCCACTCACCGAGTACGAGGTTCTCAGGGCGCTCCCCGCGCTGCAGATGCGCGATCTGCCGCTCGATGAGGTGTGCGACGCGCGGCAGCATCGCGCTGGAGTCGCCGCCGACGTGGGGCGTGATCAGCACGTTGGGCGCGTTCCAGAGCGGGTGGTCGTTCGGGAGCGGCTCAGGGTCTGTGACGTCGAGTGCGGCGCGCAGACGACCCGCGGTGAGTTCTGCAACCAGCGCATTGGTGTCGATGACCGGGCCGCGCGCGACGTTCACGATCAAGGCGCCATCCGGAAGCGCTGCGAGGGCCTCGGCATCGAGCAGGTGCGTCGTTTCGGCCGTCAACGGCACCGCGATGATCACGATCTCTGCGTCGGCGAGCGCCGCGTGCAGCGCGTCGAACCCCTGCACCGCAACCGAGCCACCTGCGAGGTTCTGCTGCTCTCTGGCCGTTCGGGCCAGGCGCGAGATCTCGACTTCGAACCCCGCGAGCCGTGCTTCGATCGCTTGCGAGACACCGCCGTACCCGATGAGCAGCACCCGGCGGTCGGCCAGGCTCGGTGTCGATCGCCCGGCCCAATCCCCCGCATCTCCCTGGCGCACGAAGTCCGCCAGCCCGCGCTGGGCCGCGATGGCGAGCCCGACCGCGAGCTCCGCAGTCGACGTCTCGTGCACCGTGGCGGCGTTGGCCACGGCTTGCTCAGCGCTCACGTACTTCGCGAGCCCGTCGTAGCCGATCGACTGCCACTGCACGAGGCGAACATCGACGCCCTCGAGCGCCGCGAGCGGCCGGTTGCCTCCCAGATACGGGGGCACGACGATGTCGAGCCGCTCCCGCGGCGCCGGGCCGTCAAGGTCCCACTCCACGAACTCGACTCCCTGCACATGGGCGAGCGCCTCGCTCAAGCCGGAGTCCGTGGGCAGCGAAACGACGAAGTCACTCATGCTCGCGAGTCTATCGACGGTGGCGCTGCAGCCGCATGCGGATCGCGGTGCCCGAGACGGTCTGCATCCCACGGGGCACCGCGATCCCGCACCCTAGCGCGTCGTCACCCGCCCGGTGCGTCGCCGAATCTCGTCGGCGACCTCCTTCGCATCACCCTCGGGCGCACTCGACTGCGCATCCGGCCGCGCACCGAACAGGTACACGAGGCCGGTCACGAGTACCACGGCGAGGCCGATGAGCACGACGTAGTCGGTCAGGAATGCTCCAGACGATCCCGGGATCGCCAGCAGCACCATGGCGAACACCCCATAGGCGAGCGCAAGCACGTTCACGACGAGCCCGAGAGCCCCGAGTGAGAACGGTCCGGCCGGTCGCCATCCGCGCAGACGCTGGCGCAGGCTCGCGAACACGACCATCTGGAACGACAGGTAGATTCCGAGAATCGCGAACGACGTCACGGCGACCAGAATGCCGTCGTTGAAGAAGATCAGCAGGCAGATGAGCGCGGGTACCGTGCACGCCACGATGAGCGCATTCGTGGGCACCTTGCTGCGCTCCGACACCTTCGACAGCCACACGTGACCGGGCAGCATCCCGTCGCGTGCGAACGAGTACAGCAGGCGGCTCGCGGCGGCCTGCAGGCTCAGCACGCACGAAATGAATGCGAGGATCGCCACCGCCAAGAACACCTTCGCGCCGACTGCACCGAGCGTCGCAGTCAAGATCTCAGGGATCGGATCACCGACCTCACCGGCGACGATCTGTTCGAGGTTTGGTGCCGCGAGCACGTACCCGCCGAACGAGAACAGTGCCGACACAGCACCGACCAGGATCGTCATGATCATGGCCTTCGGAATTCGTCTCGCCGGGTCGGCGACCTCTTCGGCGACGTCGCCGCACGCTTCGAATCCGTAGAAGAGGAAAAGCCCGGCCAGCGCCGAAGCAATGAACACGGGCAGGTAGGACCCGTCACCCGCAGTGCCCATAGTGTCGAAGAACACCGAGAAGTCATGCTTGCGCTGGAAGATGAGCAGGTACAGCCCGATGCCGATCACGCCGATGAGTTCGGCGAACAATCCGATGCGCGCAATACGTGCGAGCCACCGTGTGCCCGTGAAGTTGATCGCGAGGGCCAGCAGCAGCAGCGCGAGCGAGATGATCAGGGTGGACGCGGGCGTGAGCTCGATGCCGAGCAAGGCGGTCACGAAGCCCGCGCCGAACTCGGCCACCGAGGTGATCGTCACGATCATCGCCCAGATGTAGACCCAGGCGGCAAGCCACGCATAACGCCGGCCCCAAAGTCGCCGCGCCCACGGATAAATGCCGCCGTGGATCGGATACTGCGACACGACCTCCCCGAACACCAGCGACACGAGCAGCTGCCCGCAGGCGACGATGACGATCCACCAGATCGATGGTGGTCCGCCAGTCGAGAGCGCTACTGCGAAGAGCGAGTAGACGCCGACCAACGGCGAGAGGTAGGTGAAGCCGAGGGCAAAGTTCGCCCACAGGCTCATCGAGCGGTCGAACTTTCCCTCGTACCCGAGTACGGCGAGATGTTCGTCGTCGGCGAGGCGCCCGTCTGATGAGGGAGCGGTCATGATGTGTTCCTTTCGGATCGACGTTGATCCCGACGGATTCGATACCGTCGTCGAGCTGAGCATAGACCTGCCGTGCGGTCTCACCGGGTATTGCGCGCTTCCGGGTTTGAATCGGGAAACCGACGCTCGGTGACTCGCAGCGATCGTCACGCGCAGTTAGCATCGGATGCATGTCGACAACGCACCGATGGGTGCTTCTGGGGGTCACTATGCGCAAGTGCACCGCGAATCGCGTGATGCGTGCTGGCGCGCTGGTCTCGGCCGGCCTGCTCACTGCGGGCCTGCTCGCCGGCTGCGCACCGACGGCGTCACCTGTGGCAGACGCTGACGCGAACTCAACCTCCGATGCCAGGCCGCGCGGTTTCCCCGCGGGCGGCGTCGTCGACTACCAACTGGGTGGGGCGTACGATCCGGCGCAGGAGGTCGAGATCGTCTCTCGGGATCGCATGGATGCACCCGACCCCGACCGCTACTCGATTTGCTACGTCAACGGATTCCAAACGCAGCCCGGTGAGCTGAGCGACTGGCCCGAGGACGCCCTGCTCGCGAACGAGTCCGGGCCGGTCATCGACCCGGACTGGCCGAACGAAGTGCTGCTGAACACCGCCACCGAGGCTGCGCGCGCCCAGATTCTCGAAGTGGTCGCTCCGTGGATCACGAAGTGCGCCAAGGATGGCTACAACGCCGTCGAGTTCGACAATCTCGACACGTACACGCGTTCAAACGGTGCGCTGACGCGTGAGGGCAATGTCGCCCTGGCGCAGGCGTACGTAGAGGTCGCTCACGACGCCGGGCTCGACGCGGGCCAGAAGAACGCCGCGGAGGATGCGGAGCTCTTGCACGCGGAGGCCGGCTTCGACTTCGCAGTGTCCGAGGAGTGCGGCGCGTACCGGGAGTGCGCGGACTACACGGAGGTGTATGGCGATGCGGTGATCGATATCGAGTACGCCGACGAGCTCCCCCGCAGCTTCGCGGAGATGTGCGCGGACCCTGAGACGCCGGCTTCGGTGGTGCTGCGTGATCGGGATCTCAGCACCCCTGACGATCAGGAGTACGTGTTTGAGACCTGCGCGTGACGCGCAACGTCGCCCGGCCGTGAAACACGAAAGCCCCGCAGGCTCAGGCCTGCGGGGCTTTCGTCGCGCACCCGCACGGGTGCAGAAAAGGTTCGAGGGCCGTATCCGGTTCCACACACCGTCTTGGTATGTGCAACCCGATACGACCCTCGGTAAAAGGTGTCCGGCGGTGT
>NZ_JHBW01000061.1 GCF_001273845.1 Leucobacter musarum subsp. musarum | reverse complement strand
CGTTAGTGGAGCGGCAGACCAGGTTCGCGCTGATCGGGAGGCTTCCCGGAACACGGGAATCGATGACGGTGATCGAGTTGATGCAGCGCATGATCCGTTCCTTGCCCTCCGAGTTCGTGAAGACGGTCACCTGGGATCAGGGGCCAGAGATGGCGCAGCATCGCAGATTCACCATCGCGACGGGATGCGAGATGTATTTCTGTGATCCGCACTCACCCTGGCAACGGGGATCGAACGAGAACCTCAACGGCCTGATCCGGGACTTCTACCCCAAGGGCATCAACTTCAACCAGGTCACTGGTGAAG
>NZ_JHBW01000060.1 GCF_001273845.1 Leucobacter musarum subsp. musarum | reverse complement strand
CGATCGCCTCGACCACTACCGCGACGCGGGCCTGCCCGTGCTGCTGAGCGTGCACCACATCTTCGAGAACTCGGTATCGGGATCGTACGCGAACCTGTACAAGCGCGAGTTCGGCGACGACCAGGAGCGCATGGAGCGTCTGCTGGCGGCCCACCCGAACGTCACCATCATGAGCTCCCACACGCACTGGAGCCCGCTGCTGCACGACTGGAGCGTCGAGCAG
>NZ_JHBW01000059.1 GCF_001273845.1 Leucobacter musarum subsp. musarum | reverse complement strand
GGCTCCCGCCGGAAGCGCCGCTCGTGGTGATCGCCGCAACGGACCGGGACATCGCCCCCTTGCGGGTCGCGATCTCCGAGCTCGAGCGCGCCGGCGCCACCGTCTACACCCACCATCTCGGAGACGCGCTCGTCGCGTTCACCCGGCGGCTCGAACTGCCCGGCTCGCGTCTCGATGAGCTCGGGCGGCAACTGCTCGAGCTGCGCATCGGGGTGGTGATCGCGGCGTCGGGACTCGCGGAGCTGCGCCG
>NZ_JHBW01000058.1 GCF_001273845.1 Leucobacter musarum subsp. musarum | reverse complement strand
TTGGCTGCGCCGGGGGGGGCGATCGCTTCCACGTCCTCGACGGTGAAGGACGTGAATCGGTGGCGACCGAACCCTCAGGCGTGGATTGATGCGAAGTCGCGGGTGGCTGCCGGGTCAGGTCTGACGACGAAGGATATTGCCGCGACGGGGCGGTGGGCTCCGAAGTTGTTGAAGGGTGCCGGGGTGGCTGGTTTGCTGGCTACGGGTGCTGAGATTGCGTGGGCGGTGCGCGATGACTTCTTACTGCCGT
>NZ_JHBW01000057.1 GCF_001273845.1 Leucobacter musarum subsp. musarum | reverse complement strand
GTGTTCGGCGCCTCGCAGACGAGCGCTCCGCTGCACCTCGGCCCGCTCACGATCGTCGCCCCGCGCGAGATCGCGATCTGGCTGGTCGCGGCGCTGCTCGCCGCCGTCTGGGTGGCGTGGACATCGGGAGCCGATCGCCGCGCCGCCCTGCGTCTCGGCCGCGTCGCCGGTGATCGCCGCAGCGGCGGGATCGCGCGCGCATTCACCGG
>NZ_JHBW01000056.1 GCF_001273845.1 Leucobacter musarum subsp. musarum | reverse complement strand
TTGGGGAATTTAATTTGGGTCATGTGCGCCACTCATTAGGGATGAGCGTGTCAGGCGGTGAGCGCAGACGCTGTGAGATTGCCCGCAGCCTTGCCTCAAATCCCAAGTTTATTTTGCTTGACGAGCCTTTTGCTGGGGTTGACCCGATTTCGGTAGGCGATATCAAAGAGGTAATTATTAAGCTTAAACAGCGCGGCATCGGCG
>NZ_JHBW01000006.1 GCF_001273845.1 Leucobacter musarum subsp. musarum | reverse complement strand
CGACGGGGGCGTCGGATCCGGAGCCATTGCGCACGAGCACTCGCTCGGCGCTCCAGCGATGGGCCGACTTGAGGTCGCCCCACCCCCACAGTTGCAGCGGGTGACCGCCGAGATCCTTCACCGTCGCGTCCCAGAGGGCGCGATCCGTGCAGGGGACGACCGAGAGGGAGGTCACGAGCGGTTCCTTCCGAGTTTGCGTGAGATGAAGCCGGTGAGCTCGGCGAGCTCCGGGGAGCGCAGCAGCCTCAGGCCGAGCAGATACACCGCTCCGACCAGCAG
>NZ_JHBW01000055.1 GCF_001273845.1 Leucobacter musarum subsp. musarum | reverse complement strand
CCCGAGGAGTAGTGCTTCACCTCGGTATCGATGAACTCGCCGATCTCCGAGAACTCCAGGATGTCGTCGAAGCGGGCGTCGGTCTCCTTCTTCGACATGCCGAGGATCGCCGCGTTGAGGTAGACGTTGTCGCGACCGGTGAGGTTGGGGTTGAAACCCGCGCTCACCTCGATCAGTCCCGCAACACGACCGCGAGTGCGGACCCAGCCCCTGTCGGGACGCATGACACCGGAGAGCATCTTG
>NZ_JHBW01000054.1 GCF_001273845.1 Leucobacter musarum subsp. musarum | reverse complement strand
GTGCACCTGCGACTTTCAGAGCGGGCAGACGGATACTCCATCCGCCCTGAGATCGGATCCAAACAGACCCGAATACTCGAAGCGTACGCCACCTGGCGGGGTCGCGGGGAAGAACGCCGCGCACAGGGGCGGTCGAAGCGGATCGCGAAGATGGATTCTCGGGTGGACTCATCGATCAATGTGGGAACAGACGACAGCGGGC
>NZ_JHBW01000053.1 GCF_001273845.1 Leucobacter musarum subsp. musarum | reverse complement strand
GTGCTCGCGCTCATCTGCCACAACACCGGCGTGATGGGCAAACTCTGGTCGGAGGCGATGGAGGACATCGATCCGGGTCCCGAGCAGGCGCTGCGCACGGCCGGGGCGAGCCGCTGGCAGGTGGTGGCGAACGCCACGATCCCGACCGTGCTGCCGCAGCTCACCGGCCTGCTGCTCTACCGCTTCGATGTCAACGTGCGCTCCTCGCTCGTGCTCGGGCTCGTGG
>NZ_JHBW01000052.1 GCF_001273845.1 Leucobacter musarum subsp. musarum | reverse complement strand
CAGCGCTCGACCGCATGCCGAAGTTGCGGGTGATCGCCCGCACCGGCGTCGGGGTCCACCACGACGATGTTGCCGCTGCGCCCGATCGCGGCATTCCGCGCCGGATTCGCCCGGGCAGCAACCGTAGGGCGGTCGCCGCGCCGCTTCTGTTGCCATACCGACGCTGCCGAGCAGCGATCTAGGGTGAATCTGCGTGGTACCCTCATACTTTAAAAAAAACAACAAGCAT
>NZ_JHBW01000051.1 GCF_001273845.1 Leucobacter musarum subsp. musarum | reverse complement strand
GGGAGTCGACCAGCCAATCACGCACGTTGTTAGCCGGGCTGGAGGTCGCGCTGGAAAACGAATCACTGCACCGGGAGTGGATCGCTGCTGAAGTCGATCTCAGTTTTGCCTCCGAGCGCTGGCGCAAGCTGGTCCGGCGAGCGCACCACGAGGGTCCGCCCACCAACCGGCGCTACTTGGAGTTGTGCGTGCTGTCCCACATGGTCAACGAGTTGCGCTCGGGTGATCTG
>NZ_JHBW01000050.1 GCF_001273845.1 Leucobacter musarum subsp. musarum | reverse complement strand
ACGTGAAGCGCATCTACGGCATCGCGTTCGGTATCGGCATGGCGATGACCGGCGTCGCCGCCGTGCTCATGGCACCTCTCTACGACGTGAACCCGTCGATGGGCGAGGCCTTCGGCATTATGGCGTTCATCGTCGTGGTGCTCGGCGGCCTGGGCAACGTCCAGGGAGCCGCACTCGCCGGTCTGACACTGGGCGTCGTGCAGAAC
>NZ_JHBW01000049.1 GCF_001273845.1 Leucobacter musarum subsp. musarum | reverse complement strand
ATGCACAGCCTGGGGGAGGAGGTCGTCGGGCTCGCGCTGCTCGTCCCCCACTATCTCGCCAACACCGAGTACCCGGAGGCGCTCCACACCTCTCTCGACGGGATCATGGCGGCGACGGGGCTGATCCTGCCGACGGACGACGTGCGGGAACAGTCGCGGCGGTTCCACGCGCAGGTCGACACGCAGATCTCCGAGAACGAGGAAT
>NZ_JHBW01000048.1 GCF_001273845.1 Leucobacter musarum subsp. musarum | reverse complement strand
CCGCATGATCAACCGGATGATCGAGCCCAGTTCGGGCAGCATCACGATCGACGGCGTGAACTCAGCGGATCTAGAGCGCGCGAAGCTCCGCAGAGGCATCGGGTACGTCATTCAGAACGCAGGCCTGTTTCCCCATCGCACGGTGCTGCAGAACATCATGACGGTGCCGCGGCTCAACGGCGTGCCAGCCTCCCGCGCTCGCAGCCGTGCGCTGCAAC
>NZ_JHBW01000047.1 GCF_001273845.1 Leucobacter musarum subsp. musarum | reverse complement strand
GTCTCCGCATGATTCCGCCATTTCACCGTTTCGACACTGTCCGGCCACCCGCCCGTCAGCAGCGCCAGAACACCCCGAAAACGCCCTTTCGGCTTCGAAACCACGGGATCCCGGGCGCGCCGCGCCCGATCCCGGGTCGCACTGCGGTCACCCCGTGCCGCGCGCCTCCCCCGCGGTTCGCGGCCCGCCCCGTCACGCCACGCACGCCGGCCTCCTCTCCCGGAAACAGCTGCGCCGCTCCGGTCCCTCCCTCGCGGCAGGATCCGAAG
>NZ_JHBW01000046.1 GCF_001273845.1 Leucobacter musarum subsp. musarum | reverse complement strand
CCCTGGGATTCGCCGAGATCGGGGTACGTCCGCGCTATTACCAGCCCGAGGGCGTCGACGCCGTCGTGATGAAGCTCGAGATGAAGGATCGCCGATGACGCAGGAACCGCTCGTGCTGGGCATCGAGACCAGCTGCGATGAGACCGGGGTCGGCATCGTGCGGGGGCGCACGCTGCTCGCCAACGCCATCGCCTCGTCGATGGATGAGCA
>NZ_JHBW01000005.1 GCF_001273845.1 Leucobacter musarum subsp. musarum | reverse complement strand
GTGCGGCTCCTCGCCTCGCCTGCGGATCTCGTCGGCGAGCCGCTGATGCTTGGCGAGGGTCAGCCCGGCCACCCGTGCCAGCACTTCCTTCGCCTCGAGCGTCGGCGCACCGGAGACAGCACGGGTCGCCGCCTCGTACAGCTCGAGCTGCAGGTAGGCCGTCAGGCCCAGGAAGGGCAGCATTCCGGGGGCGAACTCGGCGAGTTCGACGCGCTCGGCGTCGCTCCCCTCGCCGCGCGCTCGCATCTTGCGCACTGGGGCGTTCTTCTTGCGCAGCCCACGGATCCACTCGAACACCCTGTCAG
>NZ_JHBW01000045.1 GCF_001273845.1 Leucobacter musarum subsp. musarum | reverse complement strand
GCGCCCGCCAGGGCGGCACCGACCGCGGCTGCGCTCGAATCCTCCGGAAGCACCTGCACGCGGCCGCTCAGCTCGAGGCGGGCGAGGAAGGGCGATTCCGCAGACCAGTTCTCGAGGGTGTCGCGCAGCCCGTCGAAGAGGCGCGCACCGAGCAGGCGCAGCCCGCCGCCGATCACCACGGTGTCCGGGTCGAGGGTGAGCACGAGCATGCGCAC
>NZ_JHBW01000044.1 GCF_001273845.1 Leucobacter musarum subsp. musarum | reverse complement strand
GTCTGCATCGTCGTCTGCGGAGCCGTCGTCTCCGCCGGCGGCACTCGAGAGCGGAGGATCCGCGATGGCGGGATTCTGGCGATCGCGCTCGAGGAACTTCTCGAACTCCAGCGCGATCGCGTCTCCCGTCGTCTCGGCGGCGAGCGCCTCGTCCCGCGACTCCTCGAGACGGCGGATGTAGCGCGACATCTCCTCGTCGGC
>NZ_JHBW01000043.1 GCF_001273845.1 Leucobacter musarum subsp. musarum | reverse complement strand
GTAGTACACGGTGCCGCCGGGTTCGGCGACCGGCAGGATCTGCGGGTCGGCGAAGTTGCCGGTGTAGGTCGAGCCGGGCCACAACCAGGTGCCGTTCGGGGCAGGGGCGGTGATCGGCATCGGTCGCGGAGGTTCTTCGCCGTCTGCGTCGGAGAGCGGTGCGGGTGCTTCCGCCGGTGCGAGTGCTTCTACTGGTGCGGGCGCCTCAGCC
>NZ_JHBW01000042.1 GCF_001273845.1 Leucobacter musarum subsp. musarum | reverse complement strand
CTTCCTGCCTAGCGCGATGCTGCGAGAATACATCGCCCTGCTAGCGTCGCGGCCATGGATCAACGGCATCATGCTGGTTCTTGTATTGGCTTTCTGGCCTATCGTGACTATGGCGCTGCGATGAAAATTGGGCGTGTAGTGGCGGTTGTCGCAGCCGTAGCAGCCATCGTCGGGTGCTCCAGAACTACCCCTGCGGTGCCTGAGGCCGTCGTGCCTACCTCATCAGTGACTTCGACGCCGAGGTATTCACCGCTTTCACAGGCCAGCGCTACGCCGCAACGG
>NZ_JHBW01000041.1 GCF_001273845.1 Leucobacter musarum subsp. musarum | reverse complement strand
CCGGCAACACAGATGGGATGAAGAAGGAGGGAGAGAGTGGAGAGAAAATGGGAAGAGAGAGAGAATAGAAGAAGAAAAGGAGAGAAAGGTGGGAGCGAGGAGGGCACAGTTAGAGAGAGAGGAATAACGAGGATCGAAGAGAGAGAGTGATAAGAAGAAAGAAAGAAAAAAAAGAAGAAGAAAAGAGAACAGTAGGAAAGAAGCAGGC
>NZ_JHBW01000040.1 GCF_001273845.1 Leucobacter musarum subsp. musarum | reverse complement strand
CCACGATGGCGGTCGGGAAGCTCGGCGGCCCGAACCGCGCGCTCCAGCGCGGCACCGGGACGCTCGTCCCGATCGACCCAGGCGATCTCGGCGCCGAGATCCTGGCGGTCGCGGGGGTCGGCGATCTCGATGAAAGCGTGCGTCCGCATCTCGCCCGGAATACTCTCCAGGATCCGCGCGATGGCCGGGATCGCCGACTCGTCGCCGGCGATCACCTGCGTCCGCACGCCGGGCGGCGGGTCGTACAGGGC
>NZ_JHBW01000039.1 GCF_001273845.1 Leucobacter musarum subsp. musarum | reverse complement strand
TGCGATCATCGAGAGTGGAAGAAAAGAAGAGGAAGAAAGTGAGTGGGAGAAGGAAGGAGAGGAAGAGAGGAAAGAGGGAGGAGGAAAGAGAGAAATGTCGAGGGCGCTGCGAGAGGCAGCCGAAATAGAGGACGGGGGAGTAATGAGAAAAGAAGAGGAAGAGGAAAGAAGAGAAGAAAGGAAGTTAGGAGGAGAGAAGTAAGGCAGCAT
>NZ_JHBW01000038.1 GCF_001273845.1 Leucobacter musarum subsp. musarum | reverse complement strand
CCGTGACGCTGTCGCAATACCCGATTGCAGATGGACCATTCATGCCCTGGTGTGCGCCCCTGACATCCGAGCGAGTAGCCGGTTTGGTCGCCGATTTGCGTGAGGCCATCGGCAAAGTAGCTGATAGCGAGAAATGGTCGGACGGCTATCGAGCGGCCCTGCTGGGCTTGGTGGCTCGCCAACCTATTTCCACTTTGGCCGATGATTTGAAGTATTTCAGGCGCCGACTAGATGCTCTGCGCGCCGTCAACCACACAGCCCAAGCGATCGGTCATGCAC
>NZ_JHBW01000037.1 GCF_001273845.1 Leucobacter musarum subsp. musarum | reverse complement strand
ACGACGACGCGCGCTCCCTGGCGCACGTGCTCTCAGCCGTCATCAGCGTCGGCACCTCGCTGCACCTCGCCACCCGCGGCATGCACCGCCTGGCGCGCTGCGCGGCGGGCGAGGATCCGGGGGATCCCTGTTCGGCCGTCGTGGGCGATGTCACCCGCAACGGCCGGCAACGCTACTGCTCGGTGCGATGCGCGAACAGGGCTGCGGTGCGGCGCCACCGGGCTCGGTCGGCGTGACGAGGGCGGGCTATCCGTAGCGGTTGATGATGCCCGCGAGGCGGATGTGGGTCTGGAAG
>NZ_JHBW01000036.1 GCF_001273845.1 Leucobacter musarum subsp. musarum | reverse complement strand
ACCGCATCATGATGAATCTTTAAGAAGGAGGAAAAAGAGGGGAAGGAAGAAAAGGCGAGTACTACTGAGCCAGCTGAGCCCTCCACCGATCGCCCCGCCACGCATGCCACCAATGTCGGCACCCCCGAGTAGGATCGAACCGTGAGCCACATCTCCCGTTTGTCGAAGAAGATTTCCGCAATCGCCGAGTCCGCGACGCTCAAG
>NZ_JHBW01000004.1 GCF_001273845.1 Leucobacter musarum subsp. musarum | reverse complement strand
GTTTGCGGGTGCTCCGTACCGCTCGATTCAGGAGGAACCTGTGCCAGTGCCTCGCTCGTCCTCACCGATCTCCAAACGCCGCCTGCTGCGCGAAGAAGCGCACGATGCGATCCGAGACGCCATTCTCAGCGGCGCGTTCGCCCCGGGTGAGCAGCTCGACGACCAGCAGCTGCAAGAATGGCTCGGCGTCTCGCGCACCCCGGTGCGCGATGCCTTGAACGCGCTGGCGATCGAGGGCCTCG
>NZ_JHBW01000035.1 GCF_001273845.1 Leucobacter musarum subsp. musarum | reverse complement strand
AATGATTTCGAGGCGCGCATTTCCGCTGATGGCGTGCGCGTGGTCAAGATCATGTTGCACATCGCACCCGAGGAACAGGCAGCACGATTGATTTCTCGTCTCGACGACCCCGAGAAGTACTGGAAGTACAACCCGGGCGATGTCGATGAGCGCCTGCACTGGCCCTCCTACATGGAGGCGTTCCAGACGGCGATTGAACGCACAGACTCCGATGATGAGACCGGGGAAGTGGTGAAGGAAAAAGAGAAGT
>NZ_JHBW01000034.1 GCF_001273845.1 Leucobacter musarum subsp. musarum | reverse complement strand
CGGTGGTCTCGAGGCTAGCCCGTGAGTTCGGCGTCGTTGATCAATGGAACTGAGAGGTAACGAGAAAAAAAGTTAGCAATCGCAGTTTCTTCAAAGATTCGACTTAGCAAGGAGGAGTAAAGAAGGAGAGAGGGGGCATCGAAAAGTGGTTGAACGCCGCACCGACCCCGACGATTCTGAATAGGAGAGAGGAGGAAGGGAGGAAAGGGAGAAGAGAATTCGACGAGTTGCAGCTAATCTCATTCACCGG
>NZ_JHBW01000033.1 GCF_001273845.1 Leucobacter musarum subsp. musarum | reverse complement strand
CGTTCTTCCAGAACCACCTGTCGCTCTGGCACATCTTAGACAAATAAGTATTAAAAGATTCAGGGGGGAGAGTACTGTGGCTCACGCTCCGGATAACCGCAGTCTACGATGGAAGAGGGGGAAGAAGAGGCGGGCTGCTAGACGTGGCGCGGTTGTCGGGATCCGCGATCCTCAGCTCATTAGAGGGGGGAGGAAGAGGGGGAGGAAGAGAAGGGAACCTCGTGGTGCAGCTGGTCAT
>NZ_JHBW01000032.1 GCF_001273845.1 Leucobacter musarum subsp. musarum | reverse complement strand
GTACAAGTCGGCTCAGTCGGGTGGAGTCATCTGGTTAGGGCGGATGTCGTTCGACCCGCTCGCGTTTTCCCGGCTGAGTGCGCGCGATCAGAAAGATAGGAGTCGTAAGCAGGTCACCCTGGACGTGGATAGATAGGAGGGCGAAAGAGACCGAGTGGGGAATGGAGAGGAGAGAAAGGAAGGAGTCCGCCGCAAGAAGTGTCTCGGGGAACCCCCGGCATT
>NZ_JHBW01000031.1 GCF_001273845.1 Leucobacter musarum subsp. musarum | reverse complement strand
AGAAGCTCTGCACCGTATTGCTCTGCCACAACTCGAGCGAGTGAGAAGAATGAGTACGCTCGAACATCGGCTTTGTCCCCGAAGTGAGTCGGATCTGTGTCGATCGTGCACAGCGAAATTGACCCCTCGTCAGCTAGATACTGCGTGAGCTACAGAAGCTTCTGCTTCGTTGGGGCGTCGGGTAACGCTTTAGTCGTATGCCAG
>NZ_JHBW01000030.1 GCF_001273845.1 Leucobacter musarum subsp. musarum | reverse complement strand
GCAGAGCTAGTACAGCCCGCCGCTGACGATCATCGCAACGGGAGCGGAGAGATCGATGTAGCCCATGGCCTCGGCGATCGCGCCGCTCCAGAAGTCGGTGGTGAGGAAGAAGGAGGCGGCTGCGCCGCCGATGATCCCCGCGGCGAGGCCGGGAACGCCGAAGCCACCGGTGTACCAGTACTTGGCCCCCGGGCGCTCATCGAAGAGATCGAGGC
>NZ_JHBW01000029.1 GCF_001273845.1 Leucobacter musarum subsp. musarum | reverse complement strand
GATCCGGACCCTTCCAGGTGGCCGAGTACGTCGCGGGATCGAAGCTCGTGCTCGAGCGCTTCGAGGACTACGCCTGGGCTCCCGAGACCCGGGACCATCAGGGCGCCGCGTACCTCGACGAGGTCGTGATCCAGTTCGTGCCGGAGCCCCAGTCGCGCATCGGCTCGCTGAACTCCGGTCAGGCGGACGCGATCGACCAGGTA
>NZ_JHBW01000028.1 GCF_001273845.1 Leucobacter musarum subsp. musarum | reverse complement strand
CACATGAACCGCGCAGGACAGGGGACCATCCTGGTCGCACCCCACCACTTCCCCGATCTCGACCGAGAGAAAGAGATGGAGAAGGAGCTCAACTACGAGCTCGTCGCCGCAAGCGATGTCGATGAGTTCCGTGAGGGCCTCGCCGGGGCTGAGATCGTGATGATTACGCCCTACGCCAAGTTGACGGCGAGCGACGGCCCGACCAGGCAGCAGTGAAAGGCAGTGATTCGCTACGGG
>NZ_JHBW01000003.1 GCF_001273845.1 Leucobacter musarum subsp. musarum | reverse complement strand
GATGATCGCGGCTCATGAGGAAGACGGGTCGATCCGGGACGATCGCGTCGAGCAACGCGCGACTCGGGGACCCTCCTGGGAAGTGATCCATCGACCATCCCCCGCCCAGGATCCACTCCTCCTCCGGGTACGCCGCCGCGTAGGCGGCGACCGTCGCGACCGCTTCGTCGGCGTTCCCCGCCTCCGTGAGGTTGCACTGCAGCAGCTCAACGC
>NZ_JHBW01000027.1 GCF_001273845.1 Leucobacter musarum subsp. musarum | reverse complement strand
GCTCTGCAGTTCGCGCACATTGCCGGCCCAGGCGTAGCGCCGCAGCGGCTCGGCAACACCGGCCAGCACGCGGGCAGCCTCTTCCGTGTCGGCAATGCGCAGCAGCAGGCGCGGATCGCGGCGCGCGGCCTGCACGAGCAGTTCAACGGCCAGGGGCATCACGTCGTCGTGGCGTTCGCGAAGTGGGGGCAGCGCGATGCTCAGGATATTGAGGCGGTAGTACAGGTC
>NZ_JHBW01000026.1 GCF_001273845.1 Leucobacter musarum subsp. musarum | reverse complement strand
GCTCAGGATCCGGCGAATGATCTTCATCCCCTCGATCGAGATGCGCCAGTCGTCCTCGTCGGCCAAGTAGTTGGGGTCGATGATCGGGTTCTCGTCAGGGTCGGCCGAGTTCAGGCGGATCTCACCACGACTCTTCGGGCGGGCGACGTTGGCGAGCACGGTGAAACCGTGGCCCTTGACCTTCTCCGCGGTCCGCTCTCCGTCCTTCCACTGCACGACGACGGGGAGGAAGTGGAGCTGCAGGTCGGGGCGG
>NZ_JHBW01000025.1 GCF_001273845.1 Leucobacter musarum subsp. musarum | reverse complement strand
CCGCTCGGGCGTCGCCGCCGGGGGCGATGCGGTGCCCGCGGGGCGGGACGGACCGCTCGCGGCCGATCCGGGCACGCGGATCCTGCCGGTCGAGAGCAGCCGGTCGATCTCGCCCTGGGCGAGGGGTTGATCCCGCTCGTTCCGCTCGCGCGCCTGCCGCTCGGCCCGGTACACGCGGAGGCGCTCGCGCAGCGCCTCCTGCGTGAACGGCTTCACGAG
>NZ_JHBW01000024.1 GCF_001273845.1 Leucobacter musarum subsp. musarum | reverse complement strand
CGGTGGTGCGGATACTCGTGCCCGAGGCCGAGCTGCCGAAGTACTTGTAACGGTCGGACACCGCGGCCTCCGCCGGCGCGCCGCTCACCCAGGAGGAGGAGAGGGCGAGCAGTCCGACGACGGCGGCGGTGAGGAGGAGCCGAGCGGGTCGTCGGCGAGAGGCCGGCGCAGGGCGCGGCGACGGGGAGGGGGTCATGAACACCGAGCGTAGGTTCGAGGAACCCGCAGGCCAAACACGATTGTTACAAAATGCAATATGAGCCATAACTTCACGCAATGCATTGCTGATATCGACGACATCGACGGGGAACAGCGTCGTCGCGGAGAGGCGGGAGCCGGTTCCCGGAACGTGCTCGGATGCCCCAGAATAGGCC
>NZ_JHBW01000023.1 GCF_001273845.1 Leucobacter musarum subsp. musarum | reverse complement strand
CGGACTGGCCGTGGAAGCGGCCCGGTGGCAGGAGAGGCTCTCCGCTCGAGGGATCGGGATCGGAAGCCTCGTTTCGATCCAGCTCCCGAACTGGTGGGAGACTCTCGCGGTCACCTATGCAGCCTGGGGGATCGGGGCGACCGTCAACCTCCTCACACCGATCTACCGCGACCGGGATCTGCAGGTGCTGTTCGAGATGCAGCCGCCGGACGCGGTCGTCGCGCCCGCCGAGCATCGCGGCACCGATCACGCGGCGATGATCGCCGGAGTGCTGCGGCGCAGCTCGATCGAGG
>NZ_JHBW01000022.1 GCF_001273845.1 Leucobacter musarum subsp. musarum | reverse complement strand
GCGAGACTCCCATGATGTTCCACGATCCCGGGGCGTTGCCGACCGACACCTGGACGAGCGCGTTCGTGTTCTCCGGACAGAAATCGGTCGATGCCGCCACGATCCCGGCCGTGCCCAGCGTGATCCCCACGTCGCCGGGGGCGACGATCCCCATCGAGGTGGTCTGGATCACGGCGTCTCCGCCTCCGCCGAAGACGGGTACGCC
>NZ_JHBW01000021.1 GCF_001273845.1 Leucobacter musarum subsp. musarum | reverse complement strand
CCTCATTCTAACGTTATCATACTCGTGTCTCTTTTTTTTTCAAGCAGAAGATGACATACGATATCTATTACGTTCTCGTGTGCTCTGTTTTTTTTTTTACAGGCAGAAGCCGGCAAACAAGTTCCCCCTTAGTCGCGGGGGCGCGGGACCGGGGACCATCACCGCCGATTTCGCGCGCCTCGTCGCTCCCGGGCAGGTCGTGGGCATCGACGCGTCGAGCGACGTCGTGGAGAAGGCCGCGGCCGATACGGCATCGCTCGGTCTCGCGAACCTCCGCTTCGAGACGGCGGACGCCTACGCGCTCGACATGGCCGACGACAGCTTCGACATCGCGCACGCGCACCAGGTGCTGCAGCACGTGGGAGACCCGGTCGCCATGCTCCGCGAGATGCGACGCGTCACCGCGCCGGGCGGGGTCGTCGCGGCCCGCGACGTCGACTACGAGGGCGTCATCTGGTCG
>NZ_JHBW01000020.1 GCF_001273845.1 Leucobacter musarum subsp. musarum | reverse complement strand
GAAGTGCGTATTGCTCCAGTTGTAAGCAAGACCCTCGAGCAGATCAACTCCATCTTGAATAGCGCATCGACGGGCAGGGAGCAGTTGCTCAAACATTTCGGCGTCACGCCAGCGGAAGCCCGGGACTGGTTGCGGCGGAATGATCTCCTCTTGAGTCAAATGGGAAGACTGGGGACATATGAATGGGCGAAGTGCGTGGACTATCGCCGCCCAGACGTGGAGAGGTTGAAACGTCAATTCGATGTGGTGAGCACCGTTCGTGGCGTCCCAGAAGGTCCAGGGGAGGTAGGCC
>NZ_JHBW01000019.1 GCF_001273845.1 Leucobacter musarum subsp. musarum | reverse complement strand
CTCCCGAGCACAACGCGCAGTTCCGGGCGCTGCTCGGCGACGGCTCGGAGTGGGGGATGCGGCTCGAGTACGCGGTGCAGCCGTCGCCCGACGGCTTGGCGCAGGCCTTCATCATCGGCGAGGACTTCATCGCGGGGGAGAGCGCCGAGCTGGGGCTCGGCGACCACCTGTTTCCTGTCTCTTATACAACTCTGACCCTTCCGCCGAGCGATCTAGTGTATCTCTCCGTTGTCGCCTGCTCCTTCAAATAA
>NZ_JHBW01000018.1 GCF_001273845.1 Leucobacter musarum subsp. musarum | reverse complement strand
GGCGATCCCGGCTCCGACAGCGGTCCCGGCTCCGAGAACAGCCCCGCCGTCGACCACATGGCGCCCATCTACGCGGCGATCGAAGAGGCGAAGGCCGCGGGCGTGTACTCGGGATCCGACCACTACGCGACACGGCTCGACGGCGATCTCGCCGCCGTGCTGCAGACCGCGGCGAACGCGTGGATCGGCGTCGGCGAGGCGGTGCAGCACGTGGTGACGCACCTCACGGTGTCGGTCAACAGCCCGTCGATCAACGGCCCGTCGATCAACGGCCCGTCGAGCACCAGCCCGTCGCCGACCCGGAACTGAGCGATGC
>NZ_JHBW01000002.1 GCF_001273845.1 Leucobacter musarum subsp. musarum | reverse complement strand
CGCACGTCCGATGTTGAAGCGGTATCGGAGTACCGCGCAACCCCCGGGCACCCTGGGTCACCCCGTGGGAGGGCCATGCCCCCGGGCCGCCGACGGGCCCCCGGCGGGCGGCGTTGCCCCGGCGGCGGTGCGGGGGACAATGCCCGCCCCCGCAGTCGGATTCTATGTACAGCCCGCCCTCGGCGTCGTGGTCCCCGGGCCGCTCGCCCCCGCCGATGAAGCCGTGTT
>NZ_JHBW01000017.1 GCF_001273845.1 Leucobacter musarum subsp. musarum | reverse complement strand
CGCCGGGGAGCACGGTCGTGCGTGAGACAAGGGCATCGAGTACGGCATGACGGCCGCGTTCGCCGAGGGGCTCAACCTGCTCGAGCACGCCGGCGCGGGGCTGCCCCTGTCTCTCAGACACATCTGACGCGGCCGACGACCGATCTAGCGTAGATCTCGATGGTCTCCGGATCAGTCATAATACAATATGTCGCCTGCCTCGGACGACGCTCGCGTTGGTCAGGTGAGTGGCGTGTATTTTAATACGATAA
>NZ_JHBW01000016.1 GCF_001273845.1 Leucobacter musarum subsp. musarum | reverse complement strand
TGTCGGCGGCCCCGCCCCGTGGCCCCTCGACATGTGCCCGAAGGGGCGGGGCGGCGGGGGCTTCAAACGCGCGTGGGTCGTAGAGGAGTGGGGGGGCAGGGGGGTTACCCCCCCGTTGAAAGTTCTGGTCGAAGAGAGGGGGGGGGAGGTCGCCGACGAGCACGATCGGGCGCCCGCGGGGGTTGTCGGCCCCGCCGAGAAGATGAGCTCCCCCGCCGATCTGCGCCCGGA
>NZ_JHBW01000015.1 GCF_001273845.1 Leucobacter musarum subsp. musarum | reverse complement strand
CAATAGAAACTGTGCCAGCACTTGACTTGGTCGACTTTACGTCCGGACCACGTTGTCCATTCCGAGGCACAACAGGGGCAGCATGCCAAGCAAAAGCCCCTCCTGAGCTCGACCACTGTACTTCATCGAGTCGAAAGGATTTGGGAAGATCATGCTCAAAAAACTTTTCGATACATGGCGATGTTACAGCCAAAGCACGGAAGGAAGACAGGGACAGGAATGGTTCATCATCGCCGCGCTCCTCCTGTGGCTTGGGAGGTGCTACATTGCTTTCGGGGGAGGTGGCAACTTTGTCAAATGTGTCGGGCTCAGTCGTGACAGGACCTGGCTGCAAAGCAGATG
>NZ_JHBW01000014.1 GCF_001273845.1 Leucobacter musarum subsp. musarum | reverse complement strand
CAGCTCCGAGAGCACCCGTCCGAGCAGCGCGGACCGTGCTCGTCCGCCGAGCGCACGCCCCGCGCCCGGCGCCACCACCGCGGCGCCGGCGACGAGCGCGTCGTCGGCGACGACCAGTTCCGACAGCGGGGCGGCGCGCAGCTGAAGCGCCGACTCCAGTTCGGCGAGGCCGGGCGTCGGCCCCACCCACAGTTCGCCGTGGGTCGCATCCGCGTGGAAGGCGTCCTCCCCCGGGCGCGCGGGCGGCGTGAGATAGAGCGTCGCATCATGCCCGCCCGCGATCGGGCGCATCACCAGCACCCCGTCTTCCACGGGATGCCCCACCGACC
>NZ_JHBW01000013.1 GCF_001273845.1 Leucobacter musarum subsp. musarum | reverse complement strand
ATACGATATCGCGGTATTCGTTGTTGAACTCATAACGGTGACGGTGACGTTCTTCGACTAAGTTTTGACCGTATGCTTCATGAGCTTTTGTGCCGTTTTCCACTTTACATGGATAGAGACCGAGACGCTGGGTTCCTCCCATATCTTGAATATCGGCTTGATCTGCCATTAAGTCGATAATATTGTGTTCAACTTGTGGATCCACTTCAGCTGTGTGTGCCCCATCTAAGCCGACTACATTACGGGCAAACTCAATTGCTG
>NZ_JHBW01000012.1 GCF_001273845.1 Leucobacter musarum subsp. musarum | reverse complement strand
CGCTGCAGCAGCGCGCGGGCGATGGCGACGCGTTGACGCTGTCCCCCGGAGAGGTCGCTCGGCCAGCTGCGAGCCCGGTCCGCGAGGCCCACGGCTGCGAGCAGCTGCTGCGCCTCCGCTCGCCGGCCGCGGGTGCCGAGCTGCACGTTCTCGAGCACGCGCTTCCAGGGCAGCAGCCGGTCCTCCTGGAACATCACCCGCACCACGACGGGCGCCCCTTCGGCCGACGAGAGGCGAACCTCGCCGTCATCCGCAGCCTCGAGCGCTGCGATGAGCCGCAGCAGCGTGCTCTTCCCGCTCCCGGACGCACCGAGCAGCGCGACGAACTCCCCCGGCGCGACGGCCAGGTCGACGCGGTCCAGCACCGGTTTCGGTCCGTAGGCGTGGCTGATCCCGCGCAGCTCCACTC
>NZ_JHBW01000125.1 GCF_001273845.1 Leucobacter musarum subsp. musarum | reverse complement strand
GGACCGGGCTCGCGAGTCGGACCGCGGCCCGCGGGGGAATCGTTCCCGTTCGCTGTGCGCGATCCCGCTCCCACCGATTGGCACTCCCCTTGCAAGAGTGCCAATCGGAGTCCTAGACTCTGCTGTAGGCGCGCTCGCATGGGGCGGGCGTGAGAACCCTTCAGACATTTGGAAAGAGGTCAACTGTGTCGGTTGCCATCAAGC
>NZ_JHBW01000124.1 GCF_001273845.1 Leucobacter musarum subsp. musarum | reverse complement strand
ACGCTGAGACCCGCACGGCCGCACCGCGGGCGACGGCCGCGACATCGTGAACGGTGAGCCTGTTCGGAAGTGTGTACGTCATCTGCGCCCTGCCATCGTGTTCGGGAGTATTGCAAGTTCCTCCCTACTTTATTACTCTATGAACAAGGAAAGTTCCACTAGCTGAAAATACTTGGGTATTCTGGCCTCGGATCCTTCCCCGCACACCTCGATGCGCCGACGCAGAGATACGGAGACGAAGTTGTCACCCCACACCCCGAGCACCGCTTCACATTCAGACGCGACCACCGCGCGGCAC
>NZ_JHBW01000123.1 GCF_001273845.1 Leucobacter musarum subsp. musarum | reverse complement strand
ACGCCATCCACGAAATCTCCGTGTAGAACTTGTCACCCTTCTTCACATCCGTGAACGACACCGTCGGCTTCGGATCCACGGGCTTCGGATCGGTGGGCTTATCCGCGGCCTTCACCGCGCGCTGCAACGGTGCCGACTCGGCGACGACTTCGTGGTCGTGATCGTAGAGCCGCGCGATGACCTGAGCCCCGTTATCGGCCCCGCCCACGTGATGATGCAGGACGTCCGAGT
>NZ_JHBW01000122.1 GCF_001273845.1 Leucobacter musarum subsp. musarum | reverse complement strand
TAGCACACCCGCGCGACCTCGGGTTCGACGTACTGTCCGAGGCGCATGTCCGGGGACCAGGCGACGCGAAGCCCTCGGATATCGCGGCGCATCGCCGCGACGTACGAGTCCTCCGACCTGGGGGTCGACAGCGGGCCGGCGTGATCGGGCCCCGCGATGACGTCGAGCATCAGCGCGTGGTTGGCCACGGTGCGGGAGAGGGGCCCGGGATCGGCCCGGGTGTAGTAGAGTGCAGCGAGGATCGCCCGGGG
>NZ_JHBW01000121.1 GCF_001273845.1 Leucobacter musarum subsp. musarum | reverse complement strand
GCACTGCGTGGGCGGTCTGCCCGGCAATCGCACCAGCCCCATCGTGGTTGCCATCTGTGCGGCGGCGGGGCTGTTGCTGCCTAAAACGTCGTCACGCGCCATCACCTCGCCTGCGGGTACCGCCGACATGATGGAAACGCTCACCCGCGTCAACCTGAGCGCGGCAGAGTTGCGATGCGTTGTGGGGCAGGTTGGGGCATCGCTCGCGTGGGGCGGCGCATTGAGCCTCAGCCCCGCGGACGACGTCTTGATTCGGGTGGAAAGGGCACTGGACGTCGACAGCGATGCCCAGCTTGTGGCG
>NZ_JHBW01000120.1 GCF_001273845.1 Leucobacter musarum subsp. musarum | reverse complement strand
TCCTGCTGCTCGACGAGCACACGGCCGCGCTCGATCCGCAGCGCGCAGCTCTCGTGACCGATCTCACCGAGCGGATCGTCTCCTCGGGGGGACTGACCACGCTCATGGTGACGCACAACATGGAGCAGGCGCTCAAGCTGGGCAACCGCCTCATCATGATGCACGAGGGCCGCATCNGNNNCNAGGNCGACGCCGAGCAGAAGAAGAAGCTCACGGTGCCGCTGCTGCTCGCGGAGTTCGCGAAGATCAAGGG
>NZ_JHBW01000119.1 GCF_001273845.1 Leucobacter musarum subsp. musarum | reverse complement strand
CGTTCGATCCGCCTCAACGCTCGTTGCCGCCGGTTCCCGCGCCGGAGGGCGACTCCTCGAGCGATGTCGCGTTTTTGCGAATAGTCGGACAAAGTGCCTATTGTGTGAGAAAATGATCGAGTCGGTGTTCGCGCGATCCGCCGGGCACGACCTTTCCAGCACAACAAAGGAGTCGAGGAAATGACGGGAATCGAGACTGGCGCGATGCGGGAAACCTTCGAGGTTCTCGACAAATGGACCGGCGAGGTCATCGAGCGCGTGCC
>NZ_JHBW01000118.1 GCF_001273845.1 Leucobacter musarum subsp. musarum | reverse complement strand
CGCAAGAGCCTTTGGTCTGGTTCTTCGATGACCTTGGACAAGCATCACCGGCAGTTCAAGCCGCCAAGATGCAACTGCTGCTGGCTCGCCGCATTGGCGAACACAAGCTCCCCGATCACGTAACGTTCTTGGCCGCAACGAATCGCCGGACAGATAACGCCGGCGTATCCGGCATTCTCGATCCGGTGAAATCGCGGTTTGCCACCATCGTTGAGCTTGTGCCGAGCATCGACGCGTGGGCAGCTTGGGCCGTGAAGACGAAGCAACCCGCTGAGTTGATCGCGTTCCTGCGTTTCAAGCCGGAGCTGCTCGTTGCGAAGGAGCGCACTCGTGACATCGAAAACCTGCCGTCGCCTCGAGGCTGGGGCATGGTTGGCAAGCAAATGCCC
>NZ_JHBW01000117.1 GCF_001273845.1 Leucobacter musarum subsp. musarum | reverse complement strand
GAGTGCAGAGGCGCACTCGGAGAATGCCGTCACGGTGAACATGAGCGAAGGATTCGGTGGGTCATGGCAATTCCTACTTTCGGTACGAATGACGTCGACTGGGAGAAGCGCATCGACCGTGACGTGCTTCGCGAGGGCCGGCTCGCAAAACTGCGGGCGGAACTCGAGCGTTCCGATCTGGGGGCGCTGCTCGCCTTCGACTTCTCGAACATCCGGTAC
>NZ_JHBW01000116.1 GCF_001273845.1 Leucobacter musarum subsp. musarum | reverse complement strand
ACCCGCACCATCACCGCACGCGACGCAGACGGCAACCCCCTCTTCACCCGCGTCGTCCCCATCACCGAACTCACCGACACCGAGTTCACCTACCGCGTGATCCCCGACGCAGCCAACCCCGGCGTCTACTACGACATCGTCCACACCCCCACCGACCACGCAGAACCCGGCACCATCAACTACTCCGAGGTCCTCGCATCCACCCCGTGGGAGACCACCAGC
>NZ_JHBW01000011.1 GCF_001273845.1 Leucobacter musarum subsp. musarum | reverse complement strand
TCCCGTTCTCGTCCATCAGCGCCGTCCAGTCGGCGTTGACGTCGCTGTCCTCGGTGAAGGGGTAGAACTCGGCGGGCACGTAGACGCCGGCCGCGCTGTTGTCGACGGCGGCCGCGAAGCTCTCGCTGTACACCGAGGTGAGGAGCAGGAAGGTGACGTCGTCCCAGCCCTGCTGGTTCGCCGCCTTGATCAGGCCGATCGCATCGGGCTCGACCGAGTTGGCGACGATGCCGTCGCAGCCGGCCTCAC
>NZ_JHBW01000115.1 GCF_001273845.1 Leucobacter musarum subsp. musarum | reverse complement strand
GCACTGGATGCAGGGGGCTCAGGTAATGGGCCTCGGGCCAGGAACTGTCGGAATCGTCGGTGAGGGCCCGGACAAGCTGCGCCTGAGCGACTGTCTCGTCAGTGGCCAACGAGAACCGCTCAAGCACGTGGCGGTCCTGCAGATAGCTTTGCGGTAGTACCTCCAAGCGTTGCCGCAAGTCCGCAGGCGGAGTGAACTCGACGACGCCGTCGCCGTGGTCCCGCCACGAGACGCCGCCACCGCGACCGGTATCCGTCGGGGCTGCCGACGGCGTGGTGT
>NZ_JHBW01000114.1 GCF_001273845.1 Leucobacter musarum subsp. musarum | reverse complement strand
TTCGGCTTCTTGAGCGGAGAAGACGCTGCCGGAGGCCAGAAGAAGAGAGGTAAAAAGCGAGTGACACCAATTGGAAGATGCTGCGGCAGCAGAGGGAATAGGAATGAGTAGGTTGTCAGATCGCACCTGACATGATATAGAGGGTACCGCCCGCGCCCGTCAGGGAAGGCGCCGAGCCCGTGAGTAATCTGAATCCCAGGAGGTCCGCCCTTGCCGACAAAATCGAAATCGCTACGTAGCCAGCCGCATTG
>NZ_JHBW01000113.1 GCF_001273845.1 Leucobacter musarum subsp. musarum | reverse complement strand
TTTAGCAGCGGCGTGAGCGCGGCGTTGAGCTCAGCGTTCTCCGGCTGTGCCAGATGCTCCTCCCAGATCTCGCGACTCCCCCAGCGCTCGACGACCATCCAGGCCTCATCGCCGCGATGGAGGGCGAACTTCTCGCACCCGCGCTCGCGGAAGACTCCTGGAGAGAAGTGCCGGAAGACCTCGAGCAGCGCTTCCTCAGCGCCCGCGCGCGGTTTCAATCGCACGACGACGATCAGCGGTTTCGACATGTCGGATACTTCCTTTCGGTCAGGACTTCGCGCCCTTGCGGCGCAGCGTGTCGATGAGCACGGCGAGCAGGATGACAG
>NZ_JHBW01000112.1 GCF_001273845.1 Leucobacter musarum subsp. musarum | reverse complement strand
AAAGGGTCTGATGCACGTTTAGGTGACATTCAAAATGGCTAGTTTCGGCTGGCCTGGAAGGATGAACCTATGCCCCCTCGCTACCCGAAAGAGTTCCGTGACGATGTCGTGAGGATCGCGTTGGATCGTGGTCCGGAAGTGACACTCGCGCAGATCGCGAGAGACTTCGGAATTCACGTTGGCACGCTCGATAAATGGCTTCGAGAAGAACGCGTCGAGGCCGGACAGAAACCTGGCGTGACTCGTTCTGAGAACGCTGAGTTGCGTGAGCTTCGTAAACGCAACAAGCTCCTCGAGCAAGAAGTGGAAGTGCTCCGTCGTGCGGCCGCGTATCTCTCGCAGGCGCACCTGCCGGGAAAAGGCTCTACCCGCTCGTGAAAGAGCTCGCCAATGACGGGGTCCCTGTCGTGGTGTCGTGCCGGGTACTCAAGCTCGCCCGTCAGCCCTACTACCGCTGGCTGCGCAGCCCCGTCACTGAACGAGACCTTACGCAGGCGTATCGCGCGAACGCGCTCCACGACGCTCACCTTAAAGATCCCGAGTTCGGGTACCGGTTCCTCGCCGACGAGGCGAAGAGCTTCGGGGAGCCGATGTGTGACCGGACTGCGTGGCGGCTCTGCCGCGATCAGCAGTGGTGGTCAGCATTCGGGAAGAAGAAAGCCCGCGGGAAAGGGAGGAAGCCTGGCCCGCCTGTTCATGACGACCTGGTCCAGCGCGAGTTCGTGGCCGCTGCTCCGAACGAGTTGTGGCTTTCGGACATCACTGAGCATTGGACGGGTGAAGGCAAGCTCTACCTGTGTGCGGTGAAAGACGTGTGGTCGAACCGGATTGTGGGGTACTCCATCGACTCGCAGATGACGTCCGCGCTTGCGGTGATCGCGTTGAACAACGCCGTACTTCGTCGCGGTGACGTCGCGGGGTGTGTGCTGCACACGGATCGTGGTTCTCAGTTTCGAAGCCGGAAACTGCAGCGCGCGCTCGCCGGTCATGGCATGTCCGGCTCGATGGGGCGAGTGGGTGCTGCGGGCGACAACGCGGCGATGGAGTCGTTCTTTAGTCTGCTGCAGAAGAACGTTCTGAACCGCAGAACCTGGGCGACTCGTGACGAGCTCCGGTCAGCGATCGTGACGTGGATCGAGCGCACCTATCATCGACGGCGCAGACAGGCCCGCTTGGGGCGTTTGACGCCGATCGAGTACGAGACCATTATGAACAAACAGGTCGCACTCGCTGCCTGACAACTGTCACCTAAACGTGCATCAGACCCAAAC
>NZ_JHBW01000111.1 GCF_001273845.1 Leucobacter musarum subsp. musarum | reverse complement strand
GGCGGTTTCAGGTGGTCGTTGCAACACCCGATAACGGTGACGAGTCCGACAGTAACGCTTCCAACGCTTCTGCCGGGGTCTGCCACCCCAACGTTTGACGGGGACGCTGATTCATCTCGTCAGCAACCGCGTCGAGATCTGCCTGCGAGTAGCGGCTCAGCGCCGTTCCTTTCGGGAAGTACTGTCGCAGCAACCCGTTCGTGTTCTCGTTCGTGCCCCGCTGCCAGGGCGAGTGCGGATCACAGAAAAACACGCCGTCACGCAACCCGACCCCAGCCGTGACTCGCTGATGCAGGGCGAGCTCTTTGCCCTGATCCCAGGTCACACTCAACCGCAACCGCTCAGGCAGATCACGCATCCGTAAAATCATCTGCTCCGACACCGTCCACGCGTCACGCTTGCGGGGTAAGTGCAGCAGCATCACGAACCGGGTCGAACGCTCCACCAAAGTCCCGATCTGGCTTTTCCCTGCCCGCCCCACGATCAGATCACCTTCCCAATGGCCCGGGACCGCACGATCCTCTACTTCCGCGGGGCGCTCGGAGATCATCACCATGTCAGTGATCCGCCCCCGAGACGAACGAATATGACGTTGGCCTCGCTGCCGGGGCATCCGGGCAGCTTTCCCGCTCCGCAAACACGCAGCCAGCTCTCGTCTGAGTTCGCCTTTGCCCTGCACAAAGATCGACCGGTAGATCGCTTCATGCGAGACCTGCATGGTCGGGTCGTCGGGGAAGTCCATACGCAATCGTTGCATGACCTGCACCGGTGAAAACTTGTTGCGGAGAAGCCGTTCGACTTCGCTTGCTAAACGCGGGTTACGTGCAATCTTGGAAAGCCTCGGGCGGCGACGGCGATGTTCTGCAAGCGCGTGCGCGGTCACCGCGGAATACCACTGATGTTGACGTACAGGTTTCGTGGTCCGTGTGGGCCGATACATCGGGAACTTGCCCCGATTGCGGCGTTGCTCGCGGAGCACTGTTGACGGGGCACGACCGATGGTTCTCGCGATCGCACGAATCGAGTCTCCTCGAGTGATCCCGATCAGGATCTGTTCGCGTTCAATCCGAAACAGGTAACGGTCAGAATCACTGATGCGCGGGGCCGGGATCATGCCTCCAGCATCCCGGAACGCGCGCTCGCCCCATGCCCGAGTGCATGCTGCTTGGGCTGCGGCATCGATCGTGGTGAGTCCTTGCGCGATGCCCGCCCAAAAGGTGTTGATCTGTTCGGTGGTGTATTTGCTGCGACGGGTCATGAGGGGTGCTCGACCTCCTGTAAGAGGGGGTGTTGCAACGACCACCTGAAACCGCCCGGCACGACCTCCGCATAACGAGATTTCTCCGCTGCGACGAGATGCGAGTTGAGCTGCCCTGCTCGACCACACGCCCAACTTGTGACTCCGAGCATTGACTCCGCAGGGTCAGCACTGTGAGCACGCTGCCATGATGAGACGCTGCACCTCGGGCCAGTCTTCGAAGATTTGACGGTACGACACTCGAATAACCACATACCCGGCAAGCGCGTGGCGCACGTCTGAGACATTATCGCGATCGCGCTGGCGGCCTGTATGCGTCGCGCCATCGACTTCCAGAAAACGTTCCGCTCAATCAGGAAATCCACCCGGCGCCCGAGTACCCAAGCCTGAGGCACGACATGCAGCCGCAGCGCTCTGAGTCGCCGAAGGACGTAGCTTTCCAGCCCTGAACCGGAGAACAGCGTGCACGCTTCGAGAATGCGCCGAGCTGTGCCGCGGTACGGGAGCCTTACGAGAGCATCCTTTGACACCAATTCCTGCTGCAACGCCGACTCCCAGATTGCGAGCGCCTCTTCGTACGGCTGGCATCTTGCTATATAGTTCAACGCATTCTCGATCGAGTCGACCACAGCAAAGGGTTCCCTCCGAAAGACTGGGCGCCCCCAATGCACCGTGCCACAGTCGGCCTGTGCGTGTGCGTGCGGTGACCGCGCCGCAAGATGCGGTTGATCTGCGTGGCGCACCCAGAGCCCGAGCCTCTGCGCCAAAGACACGCATGTGATGGACATGCCGTGTTGCAGTGCGTGCACGAGGTCGGAGTCGGCATCCGGCAAGGCCACCCAGCCACGCGCAGGGCGCACCACCTGCCGCCGCGCGCAGGCGGTGCGCAACTGGTGAACGGTGATACCGCGTTCGAAGAGTTCACGTGCGCGGATCACGCCTCCCGCACGTCGCATTTCAGCCTGGAGTTCCATCGCTCCAGCCTGCAGCCCGTCAGGCTACTCCGATCTCGCTCTTCCCTGATCTGTGGAGAGATTGGCACGCGATCTATGAACCGCGCATTGGGGAGGGACGACTGCGGCTTTCATCGCACCGGAGATATTCGATGGTGCAGGTCTCTTCGCCGCCAGAAGACCGTGTGGCGCAATTTCTCCTGCGCGACGGTAGATGTCTTAGGCGAACGCAAGGGTCGGGTCGGCAACGAAGGCCGATCCGACAGCCAAGCTCACACCGGCAGCCAACCTCATTCACACCCACAAACGCACTGAGGGGCCGCGCCCGCAGGCGCGACCCCTCAGTGAGGAGGATTGGACTTAGAAGTCCATGCCACCGGTCGGGTCACCGGCGGGAGCAGCCGAAGCCGGCTCCGGCTTGTCGGCGACGACGGCCTCGGTGGTGAGGAACAGTCCGGCGATCGACGCAGCGTTCTGCAGCGCCGAGCGGGTGACCTTGGCCGGGTCCAGGATGCCCTGGGCCACGAGGTCGCCGTACTCGCCGGTTGCGGCGTTCAGGCCGTGGCCGATGGGCAGGTTCGCGACGCGATCTGCCACGACGCCGGGCTCGAGGCCTGCGTTCAGCGCGATCTGGCGCAGCGGTGCCTCGATAGCGGTCTGCACGATCTTGGCGCCCACAGCCTCGTCACCCGAGAGCTCGAGCGCGCCGAAGACGTCCTTGCCGGCCTGGATCAGCGCGACGCCGCCACCAGCGAGAACGCCCTCTTCGACGGCTGCCTTCGCGTTGCGAACGGCGTCCTCGATGCGGTGCTTGCGCTCCTTGAGCTCGACTTCGGTCGCAGCGCCAGCCTTGATGACGGCCACGCCACCGGCGAGCTTCGCGAGGCGCTCCTGGAGCTTCTCGCGATCGTAGTCGCTGTCGGTGTTGTCGATCTCGCGGCGGATCTGGGTCACGCGGCCCTGGATCGCCTCTTCGTCGCCGCCGCCCTGAACGATGGTGGTCTC
Organism: Leucobacter musarum subsp. musarum; assembly: GCF_001273845.1. Lineage (GTDB taxonomy): Bacteria > Actinomycetota > Actinomycetes > Actinomycetales > Microbacteriaceae > Leucobacter > Leucobacter musarum. The sequence continues at coordinate 83,990 of NZ_JHBW01000111.1, read as the reverse complement.
GTCCTTGGTGATGATGACCTTGCGCGCGGTGCCGAGCATGTCGAGCGTCGCGTTCTCGAGCTTGAGGCCGACCTCTTCCGAGATGACCTGTCCGCCGGTGAGGATCGCGATGTCCTGCAGCATGGCCTTGCGACGATCGCCGAAGCCGGGAGCCTTGACCGCAGCCGACTTGAAGATGCCGCGGATCTTGTTGAGCACGAGGGTGGCGAGTGCTTCGCCTTCGACGTCCTCAGCAAGGATGAGGAGCTGCTTGCCCGACTGGATCACGGGATCGACGACGGGGAGCAGGTCCTTGATGTTCGAGACCTTGCTGTTGACGATGAGGATGTAGGGATCCTCGAAGACCGCCTCCTGGCGATCGGCGTCGGTGACGAAGTACGCCGACAGGTAGCCCTTGTCGAAGCGCATGCCCTCGGTCAGCTCGAGCTCGGTGCCGAAGGTGTTCGACTCCTCGACGGTGACGACGCCTTCCTTGCCGACCTTGTCGATTGCCTCGGCGATCAGCTTGCCGATCTGCTCGTCAGCGGCCGAGATCGACGCGGTTGCCGCGATCTGATCGGTGGTCTCGATCTCCTGAGCGTTCTCGAGGAGCTTCGCCGAGACAGCTGCAACAGCTTTCTCGATGCCCTTCTTGATCGCGATGGGGTCGCTACCGGCCGACACATTGCGGAGGCCCTCGCGCACGAGCGCCTGAGCGAGCACGGTCGCGGTGGTGGTGCCGTCGCCTGCGACGTCGTCGGTCTTCTTCGCGACCTCCTTGACGAGCTCCGCACCGATCTTCTCGTAGGGATCGTCGAGCTCGATCTCCTTGGCGATGGAAACACCGTCGTTGGTGATCGTGGGAGCGCCCCACTTCTTCTCCAGTACGACGTTGCGGCCGCGCGGGCCGAGCGTCACCTTCACGGCGTCGGCGAGGATGTTCAGGCCCCGCTCGAGTCCACGACGCGCTTCCTCATCAAACGCAATGATCTTTGCCATGTATTTCGCCCCTCCCGGACGTTCGAGATGTGGTCATCATCGTGCCGACGCGAGGCGCCCGCGCACAGATGTTTAGCACTCAGTCGGATCGACTGCTAACACCAATCTTGGCACTCCCACCCAGTGAGTGCAAGCGGTCGTGCTCGCGCTGAGCGAACACTCCGCAAACAGATTCGGGCGGTCGCAGGCGCGTCTACTGCGCGGCCGTCGCGTCGGCTGCGGCGGCAATCGTCGACGGATCAGTCGCCAGACCCGTCGCCGGGTCGATCGGCCATCCCGTGGCGACATCAATGTCCCACCCCGTCGTCGGGTCGATGTCGAGGCCCGTGTCCGGGTTGATCTCGTTGCCCGTCGCGGGGTTCACTTCCCGCTGAGTCGCGCCCGTCGCATCACCCTCGATCTCTGCCTCGGCAGTGGTGTCAGCGGTCGCGTCGCCCCCATTCGCGGCGAGCTGCGCGGCTTCATCGATGCCGGGCCCCTTGTAGTCGGCGCCGAGCAGCACCACGAGCCGCACGCCGTACTTCTCGTAATCGGACGACGTATACGTGGAGACTCCGCCGAGTTTCTCGGCAAGACCCGCGGCGGCCGGAGCATCGGCCGGATCGGAATAGAACACCGCGGAGATGGCCACGTCGGCGGTCGCGGCGCTCCCCGAGAACTCGATCGAGCCCCACTGCTGCTCGGTCACAATCGTGTCGAGAGCGGCAGCCAGATACTGCGTGGGCGTACCGTTGAGGATCGCCACCGTCGCCGTCGGGTCGAGCTCTGCGGTGACCTGTGCGCTCGAGGATCCGGAGGACCCACTGGAAGGCCCGAGGGAGAGCTTGCCGGTGCCGCCGATGCCCTGCACGGCGAGGATGCCGAGCGTGGTAAGCACGGCAAACCCGAGGAGCCCGGCGATGAGGTACTGCCAGATGTAGCGGGGGCGCGCGGTGACGCGATGCGCACCGACTCGGCCGGTACGCTTCAGCCGATCGAACCGGTCTTCCGGGTACGTCTGACGGGCACTGAGACGTGATACATCCACACCGGTCCGTTGCGCCACTCGGGTTTCCTTCGTCTGGGTTCGTTACTGCTGTGTTCTTCGCACGCCGCTCGCGGGGCGAGATGCCCCCACACTACCTGTCGCGACCTGCCAGTTCGATGACAGGATCAGTGATTGCGGCGCGGAATCACAATCGGTCGCCCCGTGTCGGGGTCCGGGATCACCCGCACGGGTGCACCGTAGACGTCGGCGATGCGCTGCTCGGTGAGCACCGCACCGGGCGTACCGCGTGCGACGAGCGCACCGCCCGCGAGGATCGCGACCTCGTCGGCGTAGGCACCGGCGAGCGACAGATCGTGGAGCACGACGATGACGGCGCGACCTGCTGCAGCGAGCTGCCGCGCGATCTGCAGCACGGCTTCCTGGTGCTTGAGGTCGAGCGCTGCCGTCGGTTCGTCGAGCAGCACGACGCGGGTCTCCTGAGCGAGCACACGAGCGAGCGAGACTCGCGCTTTCTCGCCACCGGAGAGATGCGGAAACCCGCGACCGGTGAGGTGAGACACATCTGCCGCGACGGTGGCATCGTGGATCGCGCGTTCATCGTCATCGGATTGGGGTGTGCCGATCCACGGTGCGCGCCCCATGTCGATGACCTGCTGCGCGGTGAACGAGAACGCCACCTGGTTCGCCTGCAGCAGCACCGCACGGGCGCGGGCCAGTTCGCGCGCGGGCCACGCGTGCATGGCCCGGTCGTCAAACGTCACGGATCCAGCGCTCGGAGTCACATCGCCGCACAGCACGCTGAGCAGCGTCGACTTCCCTGCACCGTTCGGGCCGACGAGCGCGAGTACCTCGCCGTAGCGCACATCGAGTGTCACGTTGGAGAGGATCGCCAGCTCACCGACGTGATAGCTCACACCGGTGACCTGCTGTGCGACCTCGCCGGGGCGGGGCTCCGGAGTCGTCGAGACACTCATGCCCATCCTCCTGCGCGTTTGCGATTGCGGCGGATCAGCCAGAAGAAGAACGGCCCGCCGACGAGCGACGTGAGCATGCCGATCGGCAGGTCTGCGCCGTCGACGAGGGTGCGCGCCAGCAGGTCAGCGTAGATCAGCAGCACGCCACCGCCGAGCAGTGAGGCCAGCAGCAGCATACGATGCGATGGCCCCAGAATCATGCGCATCAGGTGCGGCACGACGAGACCCACGAACGAGATGACCCCGACGAATGCGACGCCGACGCCCGTCAGCAGCGACACGAGCACAATCGACACGATGCGCAGGCGCTCCACGCGCACGCCGAGGTGGGCCGCGGTGCGATCTCCGAGGGAGAGCAGGTCGTATTGGTCGGCAAGCAGGATCGCCACGAACGCGGCAATCGCGGCCACGACCGCCACGATGACGACTTCGTTCCAGCGCGAACCGTTGAGCGACCCGAGCTGCCAGAATACGATCTGCTCGCGGCTGGCGGTGTCGCCGATGAAGGTGAAGAGGGCCATACCGGCCCCGGCGAACGCGTTGATCGCGACACCGGTCAGCAGCAGCGTGACGATCTCGGTGCGCCCCTGGGCCCGCGCGGTGAGGTAGACGATGAGGGTGGCCGCGAGCCCGCCGGCGAACGCGAAGACCGCGACCGTCCAGTTGCCGAACGCGGTGACGCCGAGCGTGATCGACGCCGAGGCGCCCAGCGCTGCGCCCGATGACACGCCGACGACGCCGGGCTCCGCGAGCGGGTTGCCGAAGATCGCCTGCATCACGGCGCCCGCAACTGCGAGTGCTGCACCGACAAGCAACGACATGACGACGCGCGGGAAGCGGATCTGCCACAGCGTGCGATCCATCAGATCGTCGGTGGGCGCCCAACCGTTGGTGATCCCGAGCTTCTGCAGAATGGAGCCGATGACCTCAGCGGGCCCGATCGAGAGCTGCCCCATTCCGGCGGAGAGCACGATGCCGATCGCGAGCAGGATCGCCGCCGCGATGATGACGATGGCTCCGCGGCCCGCGCTGCGGCGACCGAGGATCCGTTGGGTGGCGTTCGTCACGTGATGCTTTCTGTGCGGTGGGAGCGGCGTGAGCCGAAAGTGCCGCTGGAGCCGCGTGGGCGCCGACACAGTGTTCTATTGTATCGGCGCCGCGACGCGCAGGCGGGTGCCGGCCTATTCGGCCGCGGGCGCGTAGATCGCCCGGGCGAGGGCGTCGAGAATGTCAGCCGAGCGCGGTCCGAATGAGAGGATCGTGCCGTCTTCCATATCGACGAACCGACGGTGCTCGCCCGCGGTGGTCACGGCGATGGCCGGCTTCTCCTCGAGCAGTCCGTCGACGCCGCCGACCGACTCGATGCCCTTCGTCATCACGAGGATGAGATCCGGGTTCGCTTTCACGAGCGCCTCGTCGGTCATCGGCTTCATGCCGTCCCAGCCCATGTCGGTGGCGACGTCGACTCCACCGAGCGCCTCGATCAGCTGGTCGGCTCCCGACTCCTTGCCGAAGAGGTAGTACACGCCGGCGGTGCCGCGCAGGTAGACGAACGCGATGCGCAGCTTACCGTCGGCATTCGCCGGAGCGATCTTCGCGATCTCCGCCTTCTTTGCGACGACCTCGCTCGTGATGCGCTGAGCGAGCTGCTCCCCGGTCTCGGGGCTGCCGTAGATCGCAGCGACCTGCCGCGCGAGATCCTCGGCACCGGCAAACGAAGCCTCGTTCTGCACGAAGACCACCTGGATGCCCACGTCTTGGAGCTGCTCGATCACGTCGCGCGGGCCGACCGTGCCGTCGGTGATCACGAGGTCGGGGTGCAGGTCGATGATCGCCTCGGCGTTCACCGTGTGGCCCCCACTGGTCACCCGCGGCAGATCGCTCAGGCTCTCAAGCGTGGTCGACTGATCGACGCCGACGAGGCTGTCGGCGAAGCCGAGGCCGGCGATCGTCACGGAAATGTTGCCGCCGAGATCAGCGGCAACGACCTTGTCGGTCGACTCGATGACGACGTCGCTGCTCGATCCGTCGGTCGCGTACGACGGTACGGTGGCGGGCAGCGTCTGCACCGGGTTCTCGGCAATCGGCTCGATCTCGGAGTGCTGCAGCACCGCCGTCGAGGGCCCCTCATACGCCTTCGGGTCGTCGAGCGTCTGCAACTCGGCGAGCGGCACCGAGGGCTGCGCAGACGCACCCGAGGCCGCATCTCCCCCACCGTTTCCGGCAGTTGAGCACCCTGCGAGCAGCAGTGCAGCGCTCAGGATCGCCGCTGCCGTTGCCGGGATGCGTCGACCGCGGATCACTGCTGGTCTCCGAACAGCTTGTCGGTCGCCTGCGGGTTCGGCTGCTGCGGCGCCTCCGACTGCGGGGCGGCGGCCGGCGCTGCGGGCTTCGGCTTGCGCCCACCGAGCAGGATGCCGCCGGTGACACCGATCACGAGGATCGCGACGCCGCCGATGATGATCGGAAGCCAGGGGATGTCGTTCGACGCCTGCACCGGTGCGGGAGTCTGCGTCGCCACCGGGGCGTCGGTCGTGGCCGCGGCATCGCTCTCGTCCGCATCGCCAGCGTCGGCTGCGGCGACTGCCCCACCGGCAGAATCCGCGCAGCTCGCGAACTGCAGGTCGACCGCGATCGGGTCGAGATCGATGTCGGCCTCGTAGAATCCGGCGAACGCCTTCGCCCCTGAATTCGTGAGCTTCGTGGGCAGGTCTTGCAGCTGCAGCGCGTTGTCGCTCACGCCGAGCTGATCCGGCACCGTAACGTCGCCGACCCACTCCTGCGTCGCGTCGATCGCGACCTTGCCCTCCATGTCGTTGCTGCGCGCATCGAGCAGCAGTGCCGCTTTGCCGTCGCCCTCGAACTCGATGGTCGGGTTCGCGAGCGTGAGGTCGAGCACGCCATCGTGTCCGGTGAAGTGCACCGTGCCCGTGAACGACACGGCGCCTTCTCCGGTCTCAGGATCGATGCTGCCCGTCGCCCCGCCCCACGAGAAGTACGGGGTTTCGTAGGTCGCTCCGTCTGACTCTTCCCACGATCCGTTGGCGATGCTGCCGCTGATGTAGGCGCGGAAGCTCTCTTTGACTCCCCAGGTAAACGATCCACCGGTGACCTCGCAGGCGCCGGAGGCGGCATTCTCAGCGCGTACCGGCTGCGCCTGAGCCGCGGTCGGGGCGAGCAGCAGCCCGCCGATCATTGCAGCCCCGGCGAGGAGGGCGCCGGAGCGGCGGATTCGGGCGTTCACGGATGGATCTCCTGAGTTCTGAAGTGCGGGAATGGAGTGGACGGGCGCGTCAATGATGCGCGTCACTGAGCGTTCCGACGTTGACGGATCGCGAGAAGAGTCATGCAGGCAGCGATCGCGACGAGGCCGCCTGCGCTCGCCCACCACTCCCAGAGTGCCATGCCGCCCGCGGTCGGGAGGAACCCGGCGGCCATCGCGCGATCCTGCACCGCCTGCGCTTCGAGCGCCTGCGCGCTTTCCTCCGCCTGAGACTGGGAAGCCTTCTTCTTCTTTTTCGGCTCGACGATGTCAATCACGGCGCCCGCGTTCGAACTGCCCTGAATGGTGATCGTGTGCGTGCCGGTCACGTCTTTCGGCAGAGTTCCCGACCAGCGCACGACCCCATTCTTATCAGCCTTCGCGGCGTCGTCGAGCACGATCGGATCGGAGTAGAGCACGACCAGCACGCCCTCGTCGTCCTTATCGAACCCGGAGGCCTCGATCTCGATGCGCCCGCCTGGCTTGATCTTGTCGGCATCGGTGAGCACCGTGACGCCCGTGGTCGCGGGAGCCGAAGCAGCCGGCGTGTAGGTCTTCTTGTCAGCGCCCGACTCCGTCGAGCCGTACGACACCTGCGACACCGAACCCACGGTAAAGGTCAGTGCGTCGAGCCCGATCGACTGGTTTCCGCTGCCGCCGGCACCGCCGCTGCTGAGCGAACCAATGACCGGCACGCCGCTCCACGTGACCTCACCGTTCGCTCCAACCGACTTCGATGCGCTGCCGAGATCGAGCTGGTAGCTCGAGGCACCGAACGACGTCGTGTTGCCGGTCGAGAGCGTCGCACTCGTCGGCCCGGTCACGGTGATCGAGGGGTTCGAGACGTTGAACATGGTCATGCCGTAGCCGAGGAATGACACGGCGCCGCTATACGTGACCGTGCCGGTCTGCGTCGCCGCATCCCAGTTCGATCCCGACGCCTGCGGGAAGAGATACCCCGCTCCGACGCCGCTGGTCTCGATACTCCCCTTCGCGCAGTGCGAGTAGCCAAACGCTTCTTTATTCGCGCAGGTCGTGTAGGCGATGAAGGCGTCAGAGACACTCCATGACAGCGACCCCGCGGCCGTGCCCGATGCACCCGTGGGAGTGGTCACCGGAGGCTTCTCCGGTGTTTCGCCCACGACCGTCACACTCACCGGCGACGAGACGGAACGACCGTAATCCGCGCTCTTCGGGGTGAACGTCGCCGTGATGGAATGAATGCCAACGGGAAGGCTCACCGTTGCCTTCGCCGCGCCGTTGCGCGACGATACGGCGGAACCGAGCTGCTTTCCTGCTGCCGAGAACGTTACCTGACCAGCAACCTTGCTCGGTTTCGTCGTGGCGGTGACGGTGACATCCGAACCGACGGTCACCTTCGAAGCCGAGGCCGCGAGCGACGTCGACGTCGGCGTCGCAGAGGTAATGACCTGCTCGGTGTTGACCGAGAGCGTGATGGGGTCGAGTTCCTGACCTGACTCGTAGAAGCCACCGAAGGCTTCTTCGGCACCGATCTTCGTCAACGTGACGGGGGCCGTCGACCACGTCGTCGTCTTCCCGGAAATCGTCGCTCCGGAGAACTGGATATTGCCGACGTGCACCTTCTTTTCGTCAAAGTAGGTGGAACTGATGGCGTCCATACCTTCGAATTTGCGGCTCTTCACATCGAGGTACAGCTTGCCCGATCCGTTCGCCGATACTTCCACCTGCGGGTTCGTGAACTGCAGGTCGAGCGCGTAGCCGCCCTCCATCGGGTGCGATTCGAAATGCACGCCGTTCTTCGCCCCGAACGCTGCAGTCGCCGAACTCGCATCGGACTTCACCGAGCCCGCGCCGCCGCTCCACACGAACTCGCTTTTTGCCACGGGCTGCTTCGTCGTGCCGAGCAAACGGCTGCGTCCCTCGAAGGCCGTGAAGTTGTAGATGTAGTTGCGGAACGAAGCTTTGACCCCCCAGGTGAGCTGCGCCGAGGTGATATCGACATCGACCACCTTCGGCGTCACCGTCACCTTGAGCGACTGAGACTTGGATGCCGAGAACTTAGCGGTGTCGGTCGGAGCAAACGAGGCTTCGATCTGGTGCTCACCCACGCCGAGCTTCAGTGAGGCTTTCGCTACGCCCGTATCGACGACGACCGCCTGCTGCTGCTCGACCCCGTCGACACTGAACCGCACCTCACCCGACGCAGTTGTCGGAGCAACCGACGCTTGCACCGCGATCGCCGACCCCTCGACGACCGACGTGGCTCGCGCAGTGAGTGCGAGCGTGGTCTGCTGCGGTGCCGGCTCGTCTGATGCGGGGAGGCCAGGAGCTGCAGTGGCTGCAGCCGCAGAAGTGATGGTGAGGCGGCCGAGCGCGTCATCAGCCGACCAGCCGGCGCCGAGCGCTGATGCCCCGGCGCCGGAGAGCATGAGCGAGTCCACAGACCAGTGGGCAGTACCCGATTCCATCGCGTACGTCACTGGGAAGGTCGTCAGCACGACGTCACGCGCGACTGCCAGTGCATCATCACTCGGAGTGATGTCGGCCAACAGCTGCGCCGTCGCACCGTCGGTCGACACGAGCCGCACATGCGTGACGTCGGCGTCAGTATCGGCGTCGATCGCTTCGAGGTGCACGCCATCGGCGTCGTCGAATGCGAGCTCGAATGACCCGGTCGACTCGGTGAACTGGCCGGTGCCACCGTTCCATACGAGAGCCTCCGATGTCGGCGCCTCGGCTACATCGCCCAGTGCCGTGACCTGCATGTCAGTCTTCTGCGAAGCGCTCGCGAAGTCCCAGGCAACGGACCCGGCATCCACCGCAATGGGTGCTGCAGCGGCAGGCTGCTCAACCGCCGGCGCGTTGCTCGACTCGGGCACTTCTGCTGCCTCAGACGTCTCGCCGGTGGCACTAGTGCCGGCTTCGCCCTCAGTGCCGACGGAATCGGCGACGTCGACGCCCTCCGCTCCACTGGGTGCATCAGGCGCCGGCTCCCCGGTCGACTGCGAGCCCTCAGCGGGGGCCGCGTCGACTTCCGGATCCACGAGCGGAGTCGCAGTGTCGGTTTCGGCAACGGCACTCTCGCCCAGACTCGGTTCGGCCCAAGCGGCCGCCCCGGCAAACGGGCCGCCGAGGACTAGTGCGACGGCGAGAACGATCGTGGAGACCTGGAGCAGACGCGGGCGTGCAGACACAAAGAATCCTTAGAGAGACGACATCGACGGGGACTCGGGCCCTGCACGATCGAGCTAGAAAGCATCAGACACAAGTGAGGGTTACCTAAGTTCCTCGATCCAGTCTGCCTGCATACGTCAGATGATGCAAGTTTTGGAACCGGGAAACCGACAGAACGGGCGGGCGCTGCAGAGGCAGCACCCACCCGTTCGTCAGTGACGCGAGTTACTTATCGGCTCGGTAGAGGAACGCAGCCATCGCTTCGCGCGTAACATTGCTCTTCGACGCGTATGCCGGCTTGCCGCTGGGCTGCTTGATGCCCGTCGACAGACCGCTGGTCGACATCCACGCGATCTCCTTGTAGAACTTGTCGCCCGTCGAGACGTCCGAGAACGGCGACGTCTTCGGAGTGGCAGGCTTCGTGTTCTTATCGAGACGGAACATGAACGCAGCCATCGCCTCGCGGGTGATACCCGACTTGGCCTGGTACGCGGGCTTGCCGCTCGGCTGCTTCACGCCGGTCGAGACCTTATTCGCGTACATCCACGAGATCTCCTTGTAGAACTTGTCACCCGGCTTGATGTCCGAGAAGTACGAGGTCGTCGGAGCCTTGTAGCTGGAGTCGCCGTACTGGCGGAAGAGGAACGCGGCCATCGCTTCGCGGGTCACGTTGTTCTTCGGCTGGTACTGGTACGAGCCGTCGGCCTGCTTCACGCCGGTGGAAATGCCCTCGGACGCCATCCAGGTGATCTCCTTCGCGAACTTGTCGCCCGTCTTCACATCGGTGAAGGTCGGGGTCGGGTTCGTCGGCGTCGTGGTGGGGAACACGATGTCCCACTGGCCGGCGGTCACCTGCAGCGTACCGAGCGCGTAGACGGAGTCTTCGGTCGGGTTGGTGTGGGCCTTCCACGCCGCGAACTGGTAGGTCTTCTTACGGTCCAGCTTCGCCTTCTGAAGAGTCAGCGTGCCGGTCGCGGCCTGATTCGAGAACTTGCCCGGGGTCAGCCAGTCAGTCGCAACGCCGAGGCTCTCGTGACCGAGGCTCGTCAGCGTGCCGTTTTCGAAGACCGAGATGTACGCGCCGGTGGACGAGTCAATGTTGGCGAGATCGAACTTCACCGTGAGGCCGGTCGCGGTTGCGTTGGTCACCGTGGCGGTCGCCGTCGGGCTCGGCGCCTGGGGAGCAGGGAAGATCGCGTCCCACTGGGTGTCCGTGATCTCAATATCCTGCTCTGCGTAGATGTTCTCCGGCGTCGCACCCGAGTGCAGCTTCCAGATCAGCACCTCGTACTGCTTCGTGCGGTCGAGCTTCTCGGCGGGAGCCGTCAGCGAGAAAGCCGATGCACCAGCCGACACGGTCGGGAACGGCACAGCGAATGCAGCGGTCGGGCTGCTCGGGTCCGCGAGCGCGGCCGCGGTGCCCTTCTCGATGATTGCAGCGTAGGTGCTGGTGATATCGGCGGGCAGGTCAGTCGCAGCGACATCGACGGTCAAGCCGTTGGCGGCAGTCGCGGCTGAGACAGTCGCCGACACCGTCGGAGTGACGACCGGGGCCGCGAAGGTGATCGGAGTGTATGTCTCGAACGGCGCGTACTTTGCGCCACCACCGGGGTAGGTGTAGACGCCGAAACGGCCGCCCGCAGTCAACGCCGAAACGTCTTCCTGCTTGATGTTGAGCTGAGTTTCGAAAGTGCCATCGGCCTTGAGCTCGATCGCGCCGCTGTTCGCGCCACCGATCGTCGTCATATCTTCGGCGTTGACGGCCCACTTCGTGTCATAGGTCTTACGCGCGGTCCCAGCGGCTCCGCCCGAGGGCTGCCAGTTCTCAGCGAAGTAGCCGAAGGTCACATACGATCCCGTGAACTTGCCGGCGAGCGGCGGGCGCGTTCCCGAGGTGTCGGGCGCGCTCGGCAAGAAGCCGGTTCCCGTGACCGTGACGGTCTCACCCGCGGGGTCAATGCCAGTGGTCTTGGACACCGTGACGGTCGGCGCGTCTACCGCGTTCGCGGCGATCGGCGCGAGCGCGATCCCGCTGGCCGCGAGCAGCCCCACCGTCGCAGTCGCGAGCAGGCGACGCCAGCTCTTCTGTGCAGTCATGAAGAACGCACTCCTTTTCTGATCAAGAAATCGGCCGCCGCGCACGCAGCAACTCGCTCATCGGATTGAGCTGAGGCTCCCCTAACCTGCAGCACCGCGTATAGTCTGACCATTTTCATCGGATGTTGCAACTCTCAGCTGACGCTCGGAGGGCCCGCCGACGAGCGAGCACCAGCCCGGCGCTTCCCGCCGCAAGGAGGAGCACTGCCGCGATCCACAGAGCTTCCACGCCGTCCGATCCCGTTGCGGCGAGATCTGCCGTCGCGCCAGAAGCGCTCCCATCTGCAGCACGCGTACCGCTCTGGTCAACGCCTGAAGCGCCCGAAGCGCCCGCGCCCGCCGATCCGGAATCAGCGTTCGCGCCAGACTGCGAGTCGGCCCCGGTCCCCTCGGCCCCTGCAGCACCGGATGCATCCGACGACGATGACGCGGTGCCCGCCCCAGCATCGATCGGCGCGATCTCCAGCGTCGCCGCATTCGTCGCGACGCTGCCCGCCGAGTTTGCGAACACCGCACGGTACTCGATCACGGCTCCCGCGTCCGATTCCTCGATCTGCGGGCTCGTGAATGTGGGTGAAGTCGCTTCAGCAACATCCTCCCAATCGGCCGATGCATCCGGCGCGCCTGCGTTCCCCACCGTCGCTTCGGGCGTCACCGCGACGCGGCGCGACTGCCACTGCACCGACGGTGCGGGATCACCCGAGGCCGAGGCGCTGAAGCTGGGTCGGTCGCCGACCTGTGCCGACACCGATTGTGGGTGCTGCGTCACGAGCGGCGCGGTCGCAGTGGGCTCGGGCTCGCCTTCCCGTGCTTCCGAGAAGTCCACGAGGAACGGGTGAGCCACCTTGTTCGCATCCGCGTTGGCGCCAGAGGAGTACCAGTACGAAGAGAGACCCGTGGCGATCTGGAAGTCAACGAATGATTGCGGCCATGCCCCCCAGTCGGCACCGGTGCGCTGCTGCTGCACCGCGTCCGACCCCACAGGAATGGTGACCTCGACACCACGGTAATCCGGGGTCACGGTGAACCCGTTGAGCACATCGACCTTCACCGCTTGGAAGGTTGCGACGGTTGCGCTCGGCACGGGAGCGAGCGGAGTTTTCTGGTCGGGATTCGCCATACTGCCGGCGTAGCCCGAGAGGTCTGCACTGAGCGTGCCCGTGCCATCCGACTGTACGGTGAGCACCGGATTGGTGAACGTGAACGGCACCATTCCGCCGTACATGTTGACCGACCACGAACCGGACCAGGTGACCACAGCCGAGCCATCGGCCTGCACCTTCGCCACACCGTTGGAGAGTTGCACGAGCTGTCGTCCGGCTGAGGCAAGGAACGACTCGCGGCTGCTGTAATCCGCAACAACGCGCTGCCCATTCGTGTCGTGCAGGATCGTCACTCCGCCAGACTGTGCCAGGTAGCTGGACTCGGTTCCGTCCGAAACCCCGGCGCTGAGATAGTTGGCTTCGCCAATCGGTGACTTGCGCTGCAACTCGGCGTTGCCGTCCCACTCGAACCCGACGCCGGAGTAGGTCAATCCGCCTTCGGGGATCGTCCCCTTTGGCACGACCGTAAGGGTCACGGTGTCCGAGATACTCTCGCCGACCCTGTTCGTCAGCACGGAGCGGAACTGCTGACCCGAGATCGCGTCTGACGCGACAACCGAGAGCTTCGAGCCATCGGGCTGGTAGGTCGAGTCCTCCGCGATTTCGGCCCACTCCTCACCTTCCAGCCGTTCCCAGCGCTGCGAGCCGTCTGCCGCGTTCACCGGCGTCGCAGTGAACACCGCAGTGTCACCATCGAAGACGGAGAGCGATACCGGCTGCTGCAAGAACTGCGGAGCGGTGCGCACGGTGACCATTGCCGCCTCGCTGGCGATCGCTCCAGCCCGGTTCGCAACGACCGCCCGATATTCCGCCCCGTGATCGTGTGCGCCGACAACTGTCTCCAGCACGGTTCCACGAGCGTCGGGGATGGTGATGAACGACTCCGCTCCCGCGGCACGACGTTGCCAGGTGATATCGGCCTCAGGCACCGACTCCGCACCGACACGGAACGTCGCGACGCCCTCTGTCTCGCCGGAAGCAAGTGTCACGGTCTGCGCCTGCGGCTGCTCAGTGATCGTCGGCGAAACGTTCAACTGGTAACGTACCAACCCGTAGTCGCCCTGCGCGTCGCGAATGGTGGTGTACACGCTCAGATCATCGGCGACGGCGAACATGCCGCTCGTCGCCATGCCCTCGATGGCAATGCGCTTGGCAATACCTGCATCATCGAATTCGAGGACGGTCGATCGATCGCCGGCCGCACCGAAGACTCGATTGCGCTGCTCGTCGTATGCGAGTGCGTTCACCGAGTACGTTCCGATATCGGGCGCGTGGTCAGCGTGAACCAGTTCGCCGTCTTTCCAGGTCAGCACAGCGCTGTTCGGGCCGCCGTTCGCCGCCGTGCGCACGCCGAAGACACCAGTCTGAGTCACGATGAACGGGTCGAGGCCGACGTAGTTTCGACCGTTGATGTAGCGAGGCGCAGCGATGTCAGCCACTTCGACCCCGGCATCGGTGAACGACAGTCGCCACATCGAGGTGAAGTTGGGTTCGCGGTCGGTCCGGGCGGATGCGAGTTTGCGGGAGATCAGTGACCCGTCCGCCTCGACCTGCATGGCCGCATAGGCCGCCGTGTTGTTGCTCGCGCTCGGCAGAGTCTCAACCGGAGATGCAATCCAGGAACCGTCATCGTTCTGGTGGAAACTGTGCAGCTCGTTCTGCTTCAGCGACTCGCTCGCGATATCGGACCCTCGCAGCGCGACATGCACTTCGTCACGCACCGGGTTCCAGACGATGCTCTGGACGCTGGCGGTTGCGAGCGCAACATCTGCGATCCACACCGCGTCGTTCGGGAGCGCGCCGACCTCGGTGACGACAAACGCTCGTGCCGCTTCATCCCACGCCGCAACACGCAGCGAATTGTCGATGATGGTGCTGGAATCACTGCTCGTCACCGAGAAGAAGATCCTCTCTGCATCAGCGTCGAATCCGGAGCGCATGCGACTATCCATCGCAGGGAACTCGATCTGGTCGATCGTTTCCAGCGTCGTTGCATCGCGCATCGCGATCCGCATGGTTCCGGTACCCGTGGCTCCGGTGGGGGAATGGAATTCAACCGTTGCGACACGCGTGCCACCGCGGAGGGGATACACACGTTCGAAGCTTGAGGCCAATACGTCGCTCCCCAGTGACGTCACGTTTCCGGCTGTGTAGAGCTCTGTGCCGGGCTCCGTCCACGTTTCGGCTCCGGGGTGCGCCCCCGGGCCGGCGTACTCGAACGCGATGGAATCGAGCACCGTGCCTGCCTCGTAATAGCCGGCGAACGCCTGAGCACCCGTCTCCGTCAATGCCGCACTGATACCGCTCCAGCGCGTCGTCGCACCGTCGGTGTCAAGCTGCGCGGTCTCAAGCGACAAGTCTGCGAACGCAATGCGGCCATAATCCACAATCTCGCCGGTGACCGCGCTCTTGCTCGTGAGGTTGCCGAGCAGGGTGCGCGTCTCGGGTCCGAGCACGATCTCGAGATCCGAGATCGAGATGTTGAGCGTGCACGTCTCGGCAGTTGCGCCGCTGCAGTAGCCCAACATGCGCACTTCGCCCGCAAACGCGACCGAGGTACCCGCGTCTTCCGAGAACGAACCCTCACGAAGTGGGAACGTAAACGAGTTCTGCTCGTCGTAAGCTGCCCCGCCGCTGACGTGCGTGCCGGCGAGCTGCCCCTCGGGGGACGGCCCACCGACATAATTCCTCAGTGATGCTTTGATCCCCCACTCGAGCGTTCCCGAGTCGATGCTCACTGCGCCGGATTCCGCAGGCGCTTCGGGCTCGGCGTGCGCAGCGCTGATACCGAGGCTTCCCAGCGTTCCGAAAGCGAGGAGGAGCGTTACGGCAGCCGCGGTGAAACGGTTCGTGCGCGCTCTGGGACGATGGGCGATGGCGGGGTGCATATGCGTGCTTTCGAGTCGATGCAGGATGCGCCGCCCGTCATGAAGACCGGGCGGCGCATCACCGGAGCTGATTAGAAATCGATGCTCTGCAGGTTGTACGAGTAGGTGCTTGAGGCGGGATCGTGGCGGAAGAACACGACCGCGCAATTGTCGACCGCGCAGTCAACGGTGTACGGTGTGCCGGCATGCGAGCCGCTGAAGGTTTCTTTCACCTTGAGCGTTCCTGAGAAACCGGTTGCACCGGCGCTGCTCGCAGCGAAGTAACCTGCAGCGATGTAGCAACGTGGCTCGGCATTGTTCACCCAGGCGTCTTCGTCGCAGACCGCGGCACGAATGGCACCGGATCCACCG
Source organism: Leucobacter musarum subsp. musarum (assembly GCF_001273845.1). GTDB lineage: Bacteria > Actinomycetota > Actinomycetes > Actinomycetales > Microbacteriaceae > Leucobacter > Leucobacter musarum. The sequence continues at coordinate 68,193 of NZ_JHBW01000111.1, read as the reverse complement.
TCGGTGAAGCCCGATGCCGAGACGGCAACGGTCTGGTCATCCACGAGTCCGCTACTGGGGGTCACCGAGGCAGTACCGACCAGCGAGAGGGTCGCAGCCTGCGCGCCTGAAGCACCAGCGAACAGCAGTGCGCCTGCGGCGACAACGGCGAGAGCCGAGCGCACGAAGGGGGTCTTCAGCGTCATAATTCTTGTCCTCACTTCACTTTGGGGTTACAGTGCGGAGTGGCCGGGTGACCGTTCCGCGTGCACATGGCAGCCCGATTTCGAGCGCCATGCTCAAGGTCCTCGGCCATCGGAGCGAGCGTTCAACACTTCACCGGAGAACGCTCGCTCCTCCGACTCGATCGCCTCAAGAGTGAACACGACTAGGCAGTTCGCGGTAACCGAACGGCTCCATCGTTGCCAACCAACCCAGTCTTGTTAGGTCAGCCTTACCAAGATCAGACTAAACAATTCTCACGGTGTCCGTCAACAATTTCCCAGGTTTCGCTCGCGGCGCTCGCCCACGAGCTCAGCCACCAGCATTCGGGCACCCCAGCGGCGTACACTGGGCTGGCGCAATCAACCCTTCGGAGGTCGCCATGAGCAAGCCGATCGACTCGGCCGATTACCCGTTCCAGCTCAGCGAAAGCGAGTGGCGCGAACGGCTTTCCGTAGAGGAGTATGCGGTACTCCGCAATCAGGGCACCGAACGCGCCGGCACGGGTGAGCTGCTCGATGAGGAGCGCGACGGCCTCTACCGCTGCCGCGCCTGCGGCAACGAGCTCTTCGTCGCCGGCACCAAGTTCGACTCGGGGTGCGGCTGGCCGAGCTTCTACGAGAGCGTGCGCCCCGGCGCCGTCGAGCTGCTCGAAGATCGCAGCCTCGGCATGGTGCGCACCGAAGTGCGCTGCGCCGAATGCGGTTCGCATCTGGGCCACGTCTTCCCCGACGGTTTCGGCACCCCGACGGGTGACCGATACTGCATGAATTCGCTCTCGCTCAGCTTCGAGCCCGGCGCCTCCGCCGACCCCGCATGAGCGAGTTCGGCGGCCCGGCCTACCGCGCGCTCAAGCGACGCCGCTCCCACTCCCGAGTCACCGATGAGGCACCGAGCCACGAGGAACTCGCCGAGTACATCGGTGCGATGACCAGTGTCGCCGACCATTCGCGGCTGCGCCCGTGGCGCGTCATCGAATTGCGTGGCAAGGCGAGGAAGAAGCTCGCGAAAGGGCTCGCCAAGGCATCGGGTGAGGATCGCGGCAAGCAGATCGCCAAGATGACTCGGGCGCCACTCATTCTCGTCTTCGTTGTCAGCCCGCGCGAAAGCCGCAAGGTGCCCCTGTGGGAGCAGGAGTCCGTTGCAAACGGCGTCGCCCACTTCTTCGGGCTCCTGCTGCACGAGTCGGGTTGGGGGTCGATCTGGAAGAGCGGTACTCACACGCGCAGCAAGGCCGTGCGCAAGGCCCTCGGGGTCAAAAAGCCCGAATACCTGCTCGGCTGGATGCACGTCGGCGGCATCCCGGAGCGTGATCGCAAAGAGAAGCCGCGCAAGCCGCTCGATGTCTCGAAGCACCTGAGCGCTCCGAAGTAGCAGCGCCGGGCATCCAGGCCTCTCGGCCTCGCGGCCCGAGCGTGCCGACGCTCAGGCCGCGGAGCGTCGCCGGCCGGGAAGTGCGGCAACGACGACCGCGAGCAGCGCCACCGCTGATCCGGCAATCATGCCCTGCGTCAGCCCGCCCGCGAGCGGAGCCCCGGCCTCGAATGCGACCGACGCCAGAAGCTGGCCTGCGACGTTCGACATGCTGAGCAGCAGCACACCTGCAGTGCGCACCAGCATCGCCGCGATGGCGATGAAGAGCGTGCCGATAATTCCGCCGATGTAGAAGTACGGTGCCGTGGGCCACTCCGTCGGCCAGCCGGTGACCCCCACTGATACGGCGGCCATCACGACGAGGATCGTCGTGCCCACGACGAAATTCACGAACGTTGACGTGATCGCGCTCTGAGCTGCCGCGCGCACCAACCCGTTCACCATCGACTGCGCGGAGACGAGCGCGCCGATGACCACCGGGAAGATCATCAGCCAGACGCCGTGCACGCCGCTCAGGCCGACCGACAGGGCGACTGCGACGATCGCGAGTGCAGTGCCCACGATACGCATCGGGGTGGGATCAATGCGACCACCCGGCCCGAGACCCACGCGATCGAGCACCAGCCCGCCGAGCACCTGGCCGGCGACGATGCCGACGGTGAACAGCGCGAGCCCCGTGATCGGCGCAACGAGCCCCTGGGCGAGCACGAAAAACGCGCCGCCCGCGCCACCGAAGAGCGTCCAGAGCGGTAGTGAGCCGGAGCGCACCTCGGTGCGAATCTGACGCAGGCCCGCGCGACCGCGGCGCGAAACGAGCATCGCGAGGCACATCACGACGAGCCCCGACCCGAAAGACGCTGCAGCGGTCACGTACCCGTTGCCGAGCTCCTGGCTCAGCCCGCCGTTGATGCGTGATTGCAGGGCGACGAGCACGCCGGCAAGCCCCGACCCGACCAGAGCAGCCCACACGGGCAGTTTCGATTGCGACACTCCCCCAACAGTACTCCGGTGCAGAGGCTCGCCCGCCCTCCGAGGGCCCAGCCCCGTCCGCTCCGCTTCCCAGCCCACCGAGCCCCTCCGATCTCGCCGAATGCCCCCAAAGTGTGCGCGCAGATCGCAGGGACTCGGCGAGATGAGGGGCGCTCGGCGGGGTGGGCGCCGCAGCCGTCTCGGCTGCGGACACCGACAGGCGCCGACGCGAAAGGCCCCGCATCGCGGGGCCTCTTCTGAGTTGCGCCGCCGTGTGCGGCGCCGGCTCTGCGTCACCACGCGATGCGTGGTGCCTTTGAGCCGCCTGTCGGACTCGAACCGACCACCTGCGCTTTACAAGGGCGCTGCTCTACCAGATGAGCTAAGGCGGCAATGGGGGCGGCCGGCGAACGGCCGCCCCGGTCTAGCTTACTCGGCGTCGTCCTCGTCGGATGACGCGTTCTTCTGGTTCTGCTCCAGCTCGCCCTTCACCTTCAGCAGGTACGACTCGAGGTCGCCGTCTCGGCTCTGGCTCCACTGCTGACCGTTCACGATCACCGTGGGGGTGCTCACGAGTCGCTGCGGCTGGTCGGCTTCCTGCGGCGTCACGCCGTCTGCGCTGAGCAACTGGGCGCCCTTGGCGAGGCCGAGGATACCCACTTCGCTGACCTGCTTGTAGTTCGCAGAGATGAAGCTGCCGAACTGGCGGTCTTTCACGCACTGGCGCAGTTCGGTGGTGTCTTCGGCCCCCGCGGCCACAGCCTGCTCGACGAGCTGATCGTCAGTGAGGCCCGTGGTGCTCTCAGCCGGCTGCACGTCGGCGCTGAGCAGCGTGTTGTGCAGCTTGAATGCGTAGTCGGGCTGCTGATCGACCACGCAGGCGAACAGGTTCGCCGCGCGCGTCGAGTACTTCGTGCCGAGCGACGCGTTGTCCAGGAAGTTGAGCGGGTAGATCTCGAGGTTCACGTCGCCTGAGCCGACGTAGTTCTCGAACATGGTGCCGTACTGCTGCTCGAACTGGCCGCAGTAGGGGCACATGTAGTCGGCGTAGAGCGTCACGTTGACCGGCAGCTCATCGGTGTTGGTCTCGGGAGCCACGCGATCTCCGCCGGCTTCGAGCGCCGGGCCCGAAACGACCTTGAGGTCCTTGGTGATGACTACGCCGCCCGATGCCATGTTCTCGGGCCCGGGGCCCGCCGGCTTGATCGACTGGGTGAGCACGAGCGCCACGATCGCGAGCACGGCGAGCACACCGACGGCGATGCCGCCCTGCAAGAAGATGCGGTTGCGCTTCTCCCGCTTCTTCTCCTGCACGCGCGCAGCAGCTGCCTGCTCGCGCGCCTGAGCGCGACGCTCATTCTTCGTGGGACGGGGATTCGTCTCGTTTGCCATGAATATCTCTCAGTTGGTCCGCCGCAGCGGATCACGGATCAGTGTGGAGGGCGCGAGCGCCTTACTTCTTCTTGCCGGAGCGGCGCTCCGCGCGATTCGATGTACCGTTTCCGGTCTGCTGACCGAATGCTCCGCGAGCCTGCTGAGCGGGCTTCCCCGACGCGGAGTTTTTTGCCTCAGCACCGCTGACCGCGGGCGCGCCGTCTTCGTCGGGAGCGCTGTAGCTGAGCTTCGACTGGTCAGTGGTCTGCTCGGCTTCGAGACCGCCACCCTCCAAGTGCACGTGATCCTGCGGGCCCTCGGCGGGGCGCACCTTGACCTCGAGGTTGTAGAGCAGCCCCATGGACTCCTCCTTGATCTGGCCCATCATGCCCTCGAACATGTTGTAGCCCTCGCGCTGGTACTCGACCAGCGGATCGCGCTGCGCCATTGCGCGGAGCCCGATGCCCTCCTTGAGGTACTCCATCTCGTAGAGGTGGTCGCGCCAGCGGCGATCGATCGTGGCGAGCACGACGCGACGCTCGAGCTCGCGCATCGCCTCGCCCCCGAGCGCCTGTTCGCGCGTCTCGTAGGCGACCTCGGCGTCCGAGAGAATCTCGCGACGGAGGAACGCCCGATCGACGCGACGCGAACCGCCGGCCTCGGCAAGCAGCTCGTCGATGGTGAGGCCGACCGGGTAGACCTGGCGCAGATCGCTGAAGAGGGCGTCGAAGTCCCAGTCCTCATCGCGCCCGTGCGAATCGAGGATCGCGTCGATCGTCTGCTCGCGGAACGCGTCGATGCGCGGTTCGATCTCTTCGCCGTCGAGAATCTGCTGGCGGTCGCTGTAGATCGCCTTGCGCTGGCGGTCCAGAACGTCGTCGTACTTCAGCACGTTCTTGCGAATCTCGGCGTTGCGCTGCTCGACCTGGCTCTGTGCGCTCTGAATCGCGCGCGTGACGACCTTCGATTCGATCGCGAGATCGTCGGGGAAGCTGCCGCGGTTCATCAGCGCTGCCGCGGCACCCGAGTTGAAGAGACGCATGAGATCGTCGCCGAGCGAGAGGTAGAAGCGGCTCTCACCCGGGTCGCCCTGACGGCCCGAACGACCGCGGAGCTGGTTATCGATGCGGCGCGATTCGTGACGCTCGGTGCCGAGCACGTAGAGCCCGCCCACTTCGATGACCTTCGCGGCTTCGCCCGACACGGTCTCCTTGACCGCGGCGAACACATCGTCCCACGCAGCCTCGTAGGCCTCCGGATCTTCGTCGGTCGACAGACCGCGTGCGGCCATCTCCTGCACCGCGAGGAATTCGGCGTTGCCGCCGAGCATGATGTCGGTGCCGCGACCGGCCATGTTCGTCGCAACGGTGACCGAGCCAAGTCGGCCGGCCTGGGCGATGATCGCCGCTTCGCGTGCGTGGTTCTTCGCGTTGAGCACCTCGTGGCGCACGCCGGCCTTGGCGAGCAGACGCGACAGGTACTCGCTCTTCTCGACACTCGTGGTACCGACGAGTACGGGCTGGCCCTTCTCGTGGCGCTCCGCGATGTCGACGACGACTTGCGCGAACTTCGCCTCCTCGTTCTTGTAGACGAGGTCGGGCTGATCCTTGCGCTGCATTCCGCGGTTCGTCGGAATCGGCACGACGCCCAGCTTGTAGGTCGACATGAACTCGCTGGCCTCGGTCTCGGCGGTGCCGGTCATGCCCGAGAGCTTCTCGTAGAGACGGAAGTAGTTCTGCAGCGTGACCGTCGCCAGCATCTGGTTCTCGGCCTTGACCTGCACGCCTTCTTTGGCCTCGATGGCCTGGTGCATGCCCTCGTTATAGCGGCGCCCGGCGAGAATACGACCGGTGTGCTCGTCGACGATCAGCACCTCGCCGTTGAGCACGACATAATCTTTGTCGCGCGTGAAGAGCGCATTGGCCTTGATCGAGTTGTTCAGGAATGAGATCAGCGGGGTGTTCACCGACTCGTACAGGTTCGTGATGCCGAGGTGATCCTCGACCTTCTCGATACCGGGCTCAAGCACACCGACGGTGCGCTTCTTCTCGTCGACCTCGAAGTCGACGCCGGCCTCGAGCTTGCGGGCAATGCGCGCGAACTCGCCGAACCAGCGGTTCGCCTCACCCGATGCCGGCCCCGAGATGATGAGCGGGGTACGCGCCTCGTCGATAAGGATCGAGTCGACCTCATCGATGACGGCGAAGAAGTGACCGCGCTGCACGCGCTCCTCAGCACTCGACGCCATGTTGTCGCGGAGATAGTCGAAGCCGAACTCGTTGTTCGTGCCGTAGGTGATGTCGGCGTTGTACTGCTCACGGCGGGTCGCGGGGTCTTGGCCCGACACGATGCAGCCAGTGGTCATGCCGAGCGCGCGGAACACGCGGCCCATCAGATCGCTCTGGTAGCTGGCGAGGTAGTCGTTCACGGTGACGACGTGCACGCCCTTGCCCGCGAGCGCGTTCAGGTACGACGGCATGGTCGCGACGAGCGTCTTGCCCTCACCCGTCTTCATCTCGGAGATGTTGCCGAGGTGCAGGTTCGCGCCGCCCATAATCTGCACGGGGAACGGGTTGAGGCCGATCGTGCGCTTCGCGGCCTCGCGCACCGCGGCGAACGCCTCGGGGAGCAGATCGTCGAGCGTCTCGCCCTTTTCCAGGCGCTCGCGGAACTCTGTGGTCTCCTCGCGCAGCTCCTCATCGCTGAGGTCCGCAAAGGTGCTCTCCAGATTCGCTACGAGCTTTGCCTGCCGCTCGAGCTTTTTCAGGATGCGCCCTTCGCCGACGCGAAGAAGCTTTTCGAGAACTGTCGCCACGTTGTCTCTCCTGTACGTTCTGCACGGTGGAAGTCACCTCGGATGAGGTGCACCGCCGTTGCCAAATTGTGACAACTCCTCAGCTTAGCAATGGCTTGCCGCGTCGCGGCTGGGGAGATGCCAAGATGGGGCAACGGAGTTTTCCGTGCCGCACCCGATCCGAGCACGCCTGGACGCACGCTTCGCAGGAAGGATGACATGCCGCATCGAGCGCACGAGCTCCTCGTCATCCTGCCGACCTACAACGAAATCGCGTCTCTCGCGGCGGCAGTGTCGAGCGTGCATGGGCATCTCCCGCAGGCCGACATCGTCATCATCGATGATGCGAGCCCCGATGGGACTGGTGCGCTGGCGGATCGCCTCGCCTCCGCTGACCCGCGCGTGCGCGTGCAGCACCGCGCGGGCAAACTGGGGCTGGGCACGGCGTACGTGCTGGGCTTTTCAACCGCGCTCGCGGAGGGCTACCGCACCGTCGTGGCGATGGATTCGGATGGATCGCACCTGGCCTCGGATCTCCCCGCGCTGGTCGCGGCAGTGCACGAGGGTGCCGGGTTGGCGATCGGCACGCGCTGGATCGTCGGTGGACGCATCGTCAACTGGCCCGCCTACCGTCGCTGGATCTCGCGCGCGGGCACGGCTTTCGCACGAAAGCTGCTGCGCTCCGAGCTGCACGATCTGACGAGCGGCTTCCGCGCGATCGACGCGCGGTGGCTCGCACGGCTCGATCTTGCCGGCATCGACTCCGAGGGGTACGGCTTCCAAATCGAGACCGCCTGGCGGCTCGAACGTCTGGGCTGCCCCATCACCGAGGTTCCGATCACGTTCGTCGAGCGTGCCGATGGACGTTCGAAGATGTCGCTGGGCATCGTGATCGAGGCATTCGTCAATGTCGTGCGCTGGGGTGTGCAGGCGCGCCGCGCACACAGATCCGCCGGCTGATCGACGCGAAGACGCGCGAACAGCCGGCGGAGGGTCATACGAGCGAGCGAGCTACTCCTCGCTGAGCGAAATCACGCCGTAGTTCCAGCCCTTGCGCCGGTAGACGACGCTCGGATGCCCGGTCTCCTCGGCGATGAAGAGGAAGAAGTCGTGGCCGACGAGTTCCATTCGGTCGACGGCGTCTTCGACGCACATGCGCTCGGCAGGGAACTCCTTGGTGCGAATGACCACGGGCGTGTAGTCGGGCTCTTCGGCCTCGACCACGGGCACGCTGCCGGTGGCAACGGATTCCAGCACCTCCAGCGGCGCAGGGGTCACATCGACCGTTTCGAAGTCGTTAGCAGCGGCATCGGCGAGCGAGGTGCGCCCGCGACCACGGCGATCTTGCCGCTTGTCTTTCATGCGGCGAATGCGCTCGAGCACGCGCCCATAGGCGATATCGAACGCGGAGTACTTATCTCCACCCGCGGATTCCGCTCGGATCACCGGGCCCGGCCCGATCAGCGTGATCTCGACGTGGTCGCCGTTCTGAGGGCTCCGGTCGCTCTGCCTGGAGACTCTCACTTCGAACGCCTGGGCCCGGGGCAGCAGCCCCTCGACTTTGTCGGTTTTCGACCCGACATAGTTCTCGAACCGATCGGTGATCCCGACGTTCTTGCCGCGGATGTTCACGTCCATGGTGACCTCCCTGGAGCCTCGGGCGGGTGTGCCATTTGGCGCACCGTTACGCCTTTCCCGAACTCTACTCCACCCATCCTCGGCGTTTCCACCTCCTCAGAGATTCGTCGACATCTTTGCGGAATCTCCAAGGGAATCCCGGCGCACGGCGACGCAGACCACGGCGACTCCGACCACTCGCGCCCCCGCGGCCTCGAGCACGTCTCGCGCCGCACGCACGCTTGCGCCCGTCGTCACGATGTCGTCCACGAGCACGATCGGGCGACCACGCACTCGAGCTGCCATCGATCGACGCAGGCTGATCCGACGCGCATTGCGCTCGCGATCCGCAGAGCTGAGGCCCACTTGACCGCTGCGTCCCCGCGTCGTGCGCAGCGCACGCAGACGCGGTGCGCGCACCGGTGACCTCCGAAGCGCGGCATCGATCAGTACTTCGAGATGGTGGTACCCGCGGCGGCGCACACTGCGCGGTCGCGACGGCATCGGAACGATGAATGGCGCCTCCGGCGACCGCAGCATCGCGGCCCGCAGCGCAGGCGCGAACCGCTCCGCGATTCGCCGATGGCAGCCATACCTGCCGTCGTGCTTGAACGCGACGAGCACGGCACGCAGAGCTCCCTCATACAGGTCGCAGGCGACGCAGGGCACACCGGCGATGTCGAACTCCTGCGGCGAGCGCCACCCGCGCACGTCTCGATCGCAGGCATCGCAGCAATCGCGGTCGGGGGCACCGCACGCGACGCAGGCGGTCGGCCAGACGAGCGCGGCAAGATCCAGGCTCAGTTCACGGAGTGCGGAGCGGAGCGGAGAGCGAGGCATGAGTCGATCGTGCCCCCTCGGCGGTGCGCGATCGCCGTCGGGCGATCCCGAGCCTGAACAACTCGTTGATCACAGCGAGAACGGTGCGATGTGCGCGCGTCATTCTGGCCACCCAAACGCGACCATCGCAGCACCGCAACGCACCGCACCTGCTACCCGCGTTTGGCGAGTACTGCGATATCCGTCGCCGTGCGCTGCCATCCGCTCGCCTGCGACGCGTACAGGTCGCCCCGCTGCCCGAGCACGCGGAGCTGGGTGCGCGCAGAGCCGCCCACGAGGTGCACGCCGCCCTGCACCGACCCCTGGTCGATCGGCAGCAGCCCGACTCCCCCGAGGGTGACGCGACTCGTCGAGTCGCCCTTGGTGAGCACGGCGAATCGCGTCTGGCCGACCCAATCGAGATCGACGGGAGCACCCGATGCCCAGAGTTGCACGTCGGCCTCATCGGTGGTGCGCAACGGCACTCCGTTCTCGTCGCGCACCACTCCGGCGACGAGCACCTGGGAGCCATGCTCGTCTGAGAGGAGCGCTGCGATGCGGCTGCCATCGGGCGAAAGGCGCACCGCAACGGGCGACCGCCCCGCTAGCCACGGGGCGGCGACCTGCACAGACGTCCCATCACGGGTCGTCGCCTGCAGTGTCTGCGCCGAACTCGCCTGCAGCGTCCAGATGTATCCGAAACGATCGAACATGGGCGGGAGCAACCCGGTGCGCTCGTCGATCGCGACCACCCCGAGCGCGTCGACCCGGGTCACGCCGCCGCCGCTGAGCAGCGCGGCCGCGTCTCCCGCCGGATTCAGCGTGATCGCGCTCGGATCGTAGTCACCCAGCGTGTTCTCGAAGCCTTCAGCCGCAATGAATTCTCCCGACACGATCGTGCCGAATTGGTCGCCGCTCAGCACTGCCGCATCGGTGACGTCGTTCACGAGTTGCGGCTCTGAGGTGCCTTCGGCACTGTCGAACCTCACCGCCGTACCCTCGGCGGTGAGGTCGAAGCCGCTCACGTTTTGCACGGTCTGCAGGCTGAGGCGCAGTTGCTGCCGAATCTCGCCCATCGCGGTCGGGCTCGCCTCGAGCACGTTGCCGGTCAGATCTATACGGGCGCGTCCGTCGCTCACCGGCACCGAATTCATCACGAGGGCGGTACCTGTCGGAAAGCCGCTGTGCACGACTTCGGACAGCCGCTCGCCCGGCCCCGCGAGCAGCGCCCCCACGATCTCGGTCGGGAGCGCGGCCCGGGTCATGAACCAGCGGGTCTCGGGCACGAGCGTCTCCCCCGGGCCGACGAAGTAGAGCTGGTGCTGCGACCAGATCGTGGTGAACATCGTGGTGTCGAGAATGATGCCGTTCGGCGCCGACGAGATGCGCCATTCGTCATCGACGCGTTCGAGTTCGAAGCGCAGATTCGTGCTCTCCCCCGGCTCGATCGGCAGCATGAAGCCGTCGACATCGAGCTTTGCGGATGCGGCAACCGCGAGTGTGCCCGAGCCGTCTTCATTTGCGGTGAAGGGGCGGCTCCCGTCGTCGATCAGCACATCGGAGTCGGGGTTCCACTGCGAGGCGTAGTTCGGCGCGAGGAACTCGCGGGCCACGGCGTAATTGTCTTCACTGGAGGTCGCCGCCTGCACGAAGCCACGGACGATGTCTTCCTGCGACGCCCCGACAGCGGGTCCGTCCGGGTTGTACTGCACCTGCTGCTCCGCCTGCTGCAGATTATCGAGACCGACCTGCACCGGGCCAGAGCCGGGAATCGCATTGCACCCGGTCAGCGCGAGCGCCGCCCCGATGATCGCGGCGATCGCACCGTATCGTGTTCGCTTCACCGCTTCTCCTTCCGAATTCTGCGCCCCGGGCGTCGCAGCCATCCACCAGTCGCGGTTGGATCCCCCGCCGCTGCGACGTCTTCCGGTACGAGAGGCAGGGGCGACATGAAGCTGACGGCTTCACCCCTGGGCAGCGTCAACCTGAAGTTCGTGCCCTCGCTCAGACGCGACCACGCCTCGATGATTCCGCCGTGCACAGCTGCATCCTCCTGTGCGATGGCCAACCCCAACCCGGTACCACCCAACGTCCGCTTTCGTGACGGGTCCGCGCGCCAGAATCGGTCGAACACGTGCTCGAGGTCTTCCGATCGCATGCCGATGCCCCAGTCGCGCACCGACAACGCGATCGCCGCGGCGTTGGAGTCGATGGCAACGACGATCTGACGCCCTTCACCGTGCTCGATCGCATTGCCGACAAGATTCGACACGATGCGACGGATGCGACGGGCGTCGACGTCGATGGGCGCGTAGCCCCCGAGCGGGCGGACTTCGATGATGCCCTTCGAGAGCGGTTGCAGCCCGGCGACCACCTCGGTCGCGAGGGTCACGAGATTGGTCGGCTCGGTTTCCAAGGTCACGCGACCCGCGTCATACCGCGAAATCTCAAGGAGGTCTTCGAGCAGCGATTCGAAGCGATCGATCTGGTCGCCGAGCACTTCGACGGCGCGCTGTTGGCCGGCTTCAAGCCCCTGCGCGCTGCTCTGCAGCACTTGGCTCGCGAGGCGCACGGTGGTCAGCGGTGTGCGCAATTCGTGCGACACGTCGGAGACAAACCGCTGCTGCATCTCGGAGAGTTGATCGAGCTCCTGAATGCGCATCTGCAGCGTTTCCGCCATGTCGTTGAAGCCCTCCGAGAGCACGTCGAAGTGCTCGTCGTTCTGCAACGGCATGCGCGCTTCGCTCTCTCCGGCTGCCAGCCTGCGGCTCGCCGCAGCCGCCGAGCGGATCGGCCGGAAGACGATGCGCGACATGATCCACACCAGAATGCCGATGAACGCCATCATCGCCGCCGCGGTGATCAAGAGAGTGCGCTGCACGAACGCCAGCGTGTCTTGGGTATCGGCGAGGTTGTAGCCGATGAACAGGTCGTAGGTGCCGGCACCCGAGGGAAACGTCAGGCTCGACGCAACGACGATCCCTGATGAGATCGCCCCGTTCTCGGCAGTGAACGTGACCGCCTGCCAGTGCTGCGCCTCCGTCGTCGACTGCACAGCACGCGAGAGTTCCGGGCTCACGGCGTCGGGCAGCATGGTGCTCGTGAACGAGGGCGGCGGTGCATCGGCGAAGCTCTCTTGCCCCGCTTGCCTGCGCAGATAGACCATCTGGCTCGATGAGGTGTCTTGCACGGTGCGCCGCACCGATGCGGCGAGCGTCGACAGCCCCCCGCGATCCGTCGCGTCCGACGCGTCGATCTGCCGCTGGGCCGCAACGGTCGCTCGCGCGGAGTCTTGCAGCGCCTGCTCCATGCGCGACGAGTACAGGTCGTCGGCGACGCTCGTCAAGATGAAGATGCCCGCCACCAGCACGATGAACCCCGTAACCATGCCGGTGATGGTCATGGTCCGCAGCATCAGCGAACGCCGCCAACGCGCACGGAAGCGGCCCAGTACCGGTTCCGAGAAGCGGAGCCACTTCAAACGAGCGCGCCGCACTGCGGTGATGATCGCTGATCGGCGCGCGCGCGACGACATCACGCCCGCCTAGTCGACGGGGGTACCGGCACGGTACCCGACCCCGCGCACCGTCGTGACGATGGTCGGGTGATCCGGATCTTGCTCGATCTTCGCGCGCAGACGCTGCACGTGCACGTTCACCAGTCGGGTGTCGGCCTTGTACTGGTAGCCCCACACCTTCTCGAGCAGCACCTCGCGCGTGAACACCTGCTGCGGCTTGCGGGCAAGAATTGCGAGTAGGTCGAATTCCAACGGCGTCAACGGAATCGGCTGCAAGCCACGTCGCACCTCATGTGCGGAAACGTCGATCGTGAGGTCGCCGATGCGCAGCGTCTCGACCGAGTCGGGCTGAGGCTCGCGCAGCCGTGCCCGGATGCGCGCGATGAGCTCGGCGGGGTTGAACGGCTTCACGACATAGTCATCGGCGCCGGCTTCGAGCCCGCGGACCACATCGCGGGTGTCCGTGCGAGCGGTCAGCATGATGATCGGCGTGCCCGACTCGGCGCGGATCTTCTCGGCGACCTCGATGCCGTCGAGCCCGGGCAGCATGACGTCGAGCAGCACCAGGTCAGGCCGCATCTCGCGAAACTTCTCAACCGCTTCCGCACCATCGACGGAGTGCTCGGTGACGAATCCTTCGCCCTGCAGCACCATCCCCAGCATCTCCGCCAGAGCCCTGTCGTCGTCAACCACCAAGATGCGCGCGCTCATGGTTCCCATTATGTCTGCAAAGCATCAAGAACTGCGGAATGCTCGACACTCGTCAGGCTAACGCGGCGACCGCACTCGGTCGAGAACGGCGCTGACGCGGGGCGAGCAGCCCTCAGTAGTGGTCGAATCGACCGGGAATCAGATCCCACGGGTCCGCGCCGAGATACTCACAGACCGCACGGTACACGCAGTACTCTAGGAACGACCGCCGGTGCTCGGCATCGTCGACGTGTAGCCCCTTCGCCCGTTGAATTGGCATGCGGTAGAGTACGATGCTGCGCGACGCGCGATCGATCGTGTAGAGCAGGGGCAGTTGACTTTCACCCGGGCCCTGCGATGGAGCCGTCTGAAACCCGAACCGCACTCCGCGCAACTCATCGGGAAGATACCCCTGCAACACCTCTACGGCGGCGCGGGCGTCGGCCTCGAAGCGACGGAATCGGCTCTCGGGATCGGGCAGCGTCGGCCCTGAGAGCGACGAGCGGATCGGCCGCCGCCCGTGTCGTGAACCACGACCGCGAGACGGCACCTGCGGGGCCTGCGGCTCCCTGCGACGACCGAACATGCCTCGAGTCTACGCGCTAGCGCGGGTAGACCGTGAGCGTACCGTCGCGGGGGTCGGGAGCGATGATCGGGTATCCCGCGATCGACGATCCCGACACGATGCGCACGCCGGCGAAGACGGGTGCCGAGCTCGTCAGCACGGCGTCGGCGGGGGCGTCGACGGCGAGAGCCGCACCGGGTTCGACGGTCGCCGTCGTCGGCTTGCCCGACCCGTTCGAGCGCGCGATTTCGAGCTTCGCCTCGTCGGTACCGGGGTTGACTACGACGAGTCGGCCGCCCTTCGCGACCGGCACGGCGACCTCGGTGTCTGCGGCGATCGCCGACGCGGGGGTGAACCATTCGAAATCGTGCGCTTCGTCGGTACCGGCCGAGCCCATGGCGCTCGCGACGATCGGCACATCTGCATCGATCTCGATCGCGTTCGCCCCGGCCGGCAGTGCGGCGACGCTCAGTTCGCCCACGGTGTTCGGCAGGAGGTCGATGGTTCCCAGGTCAGTCGACTTGCCCGCACGATCGACCGCCCGCACTGTCGCGGTGCCGCCAGATTCACCGGGAGCGAGCGCCCGCACGACGACCGGGTATGCATCGCCCTCACCCGAGTCGTTCGGCCCGCGGTCGTCGCCGTCCGCGTTCTCGAATGCCGGAATGACGAGCGAGGTCAGAGGTTCGACCTGCGAGGTAACTGCAGACGCACCGAACGGCGTGATCCCCGAGCTCTGCGCCACGCCGAGGTGGGCAGTAACCGGCGCTCCAGTGCTCTCGACGCGCACCGCGAGGCGTTCGCGATCAGGGGCGTACCCGTTCACCGACACGATCTGCTGCGTTCCGGGCGCAACGAGTACACCTGCAGTCTGCACCGCGTCGACCGCACCGTTCTCGTCGTACACACTGATCGTGACCGTCGCCGGCACCGAGCCGGGGTTGCCCAGGCTCAGGGTGGTCGAAATGCCGAGAGACGTCGCGCCTCCGATGAGCCACTGCTCGTTGACGGGTTCGGTGCAGCTGCTCGCGACGGTGCCGCGCAGGCTGTCAGAGTTCACCGTCTGGGTCTGCACGGTCGCCAGCGGGTCAGATGCCGAGGCGGTGATGACTCCGGGCAGCCCGCTGTCTCCTGAAGACCGGGCGAGCACCGAGTTGCCCGAGGCCGAGCCCGAGAGCGCCAGCGTGGGCTCACCCGCGGGAATCGCTACTCCGGGCTGCGAGGTGTCGGCCCCGAGTTCGGCGAATGCGCCGGCGCACACGAGCGTGCGCGTGGTGTTCTGCGTGGTGTCGACGGTGATCGCCAGAGGCTCCACGGTGACCGAGGGGAGCTCGACGGTGCCGGCGAGCACCGCGGTCGCGCCCGCTGCGGCGACGACGAGCAGGCCGGTGACGGCGCGTGCGCCGCCGCGCAGCAGTCGTGATCGATCGGTCATCAGCGCGTCCCCTCGGTTGAGTCGGTGTCGTCGCCTAAGGGCGCATCGGTCGTCGGTGATGCAGACGGTGCCGGATCGCCCGAAGTTTCGCTGTCTGCGACCTCGGGGGCGGTGACGGGCTCGAGGTCGGTCTGGGGCTCCGCCTCGGGGGCACCCGCGTCGCCGCTGTCGACAACGGGGTCGGTGTGCACGGTGGCCGGTGTCGAGTCTGCGGCGACAGCGACCGCGGCGCGTTCGCGACCCGCGCGCGCCTTGCGACGCGACGGCTTCTTTCGGCGCTCGGGTCGGTAGGTCACCTCGGCCGTCGGCAGCGCGAGCAGCAGGACCCCGAGCAGCACGACGATCTGAATTGCCCAGATCGTCGATCCGCTGAGCGAGGTGCCGCCGAGCCGGGTACCCGCGTCACCGGGGGCGGTGTCGGCGGCTTCGGGCTGCTGCACTCTCCAGAGCAATCCCTGTTCGGTGAGCCCGGCGCTGGAGAGCGCTTGATGCTGATCGAAGACGCGCTGCAGCTCCGAGCGCTCGAGATCGTCTCCGCCGGCGGGCAGCAGCACGAACCCGACACCGGCTTCGTGCAGCGCATCGGTGACGTCGGCACCGCCGACACTGGCCAGACCGCCGACGAGGTCGGCGAGCTGCTGATCCTCAGCGCTCGCTTCTGGCGTGGTGACCGAGGTGCGGATCTCGTCGAGTCGCAGGCCGCTGCCGGTCACGAGTTCGGCGCGCACCGAATGCGCGCTCTCCGCGGAGATGACCAGGGTACGCACGCCGGGGTCGGTCTCGCCCGCCGCCTGCACGAGCGCCGGCATCTGGTCGCTCGCGGGCGCGAAGCCGACTCGATCGAGCACGAGCTGCGTGGCGACCGGGCCGACCGCCACGATCGCGGCGATGAGCGCGACCGACACCACCGGTGCAGCACCGCGCCGCAGGGCGTGGGCGCCCACGGCGGCGAGGCCGACCAGGGCGATCCAGTAGAGCGCCAGGCCTGATCCCGTCCAGACCGAAATCACCGTGTCGCCGGCGACCGTCAGTTGCAGCTGCGCCGCGGCAATCGCTGTGGCGAGGCCCAGACCGCCGAGGGCGGCATGGAGCAGCGTGACGGCGACTCGACCGGTGAAGAGTCCCAGGAGCGCGAGCAGGGCGAGCGGCAGCATGAGCACGCCGACGAGCAGGGTTGCCGGAGGCCCGCCGAGACCGATGCCATCGAGAATTCCGGCCCATCCCTCCAGACCGAACTCCGGGAACCCGAGCATCAGGTGCCAGGTGTTCCCCGGCTGGAACGGTGAAACGATTCCCGGGTCGACGAGGATGTCGAGTGGACGCCCCGCGATCAGGCTCGTCACGATCTTCGGCGCGAACAGAATCGCCGGGACCAGCGCCGTCGTCAACACTCGAGCGGCTCCCCGCAGCGTCGTGCAGAGTCCGATGACCAGCATGACCAGCGCGGCAGGAATCAGGATCGGTGCGGAGGCGAGCGCGGCCGCGGCAAGCAGCGACGCGGTGCCCGCCCAACTCCACGACTCTCGGCAGCGAGAGGCAGCGAGCAGCAGCCACGGCAGCACGACGGCGAGCACGAGCGTCTGCAAGCGGCCACCGGCCAGCGACCCGAGCAGCACCGGGCTCAGGCTGAACCCGAGCGCGAGCAGTGCGCGGCCGGCCTTCGACTCGGTGAGCTGTGCCCCCCAGATCCAGGCACCGAGCGCCGTCAGCGGAATCGATACCACCATGAGCAGCACGATGATGTGCGAGGGGTTCCAGAACGTCAGCGACCCGAGCAGTGCGAGCACCCACGTGAACGGATCAGCGGGGTTGCCGTCGATGGGTCGGGTATTCGACCAGAGCTGATCGATCGGACTGAGCGGTGCCAGGCCACCTCCGAAGAGGCTGGTCTGCGGCAGCGCCCACCACAGCAGTACGACGGCGGCGACCGCGGATCCGGCAAGCACGGCGAGGCCACCCGACGAGATGAAGTGCATCTCGCGACGCTGCTGCCCTGTCGTGGCGAGAATCGCCTCGCGATCGATCATCCGCGCCGTGCGCACGGTCTTCGGGTCGATGCGCAACTGCCGCACGGCTGCCCACCCGGCGTTTGAGTGGGCTCGTATGCGTCGGCGCGACGCGAGGATCGCATGCGGGGTGAAGAATACGGAGAACGTCGCGATCAACTCGCCAAGCATATTGCCGGGCTGTTCGCGGATCAGCGCCCAGAGCACGCGCAGGAGCGCGTAAATCGGCAGTCCCAACCATTCGAAGAACGCGAAGAATGCCGGAGCGTAGGAGATCCGACGATGCAGGTGCGACGCCCGGGCCTGACGATGGGCCTGCCGCATCACCGAGCGGCGTCGATCGATGCGCGGGCCAGCGATGCCGCTCTGCGCAAAACGCACACGTGAGGCCGGCGCGACCTCGACGCGATGCCCGGCGAGCCGCGCGCGCACGCTGAAGTCGAGGCCGTCATCGTAGACAGGCAGTGCGGGATCGAACCCGCCGAGTTGCTCCCAGACGTCGCGACGCACGAGCATGCCGACCGGGCCGACACCCAATACATCCTGCATGTGGTCGTACTGCTGCTGGTCGAGTTCCTGGCGACGCAGTGTCCAACGAGCACCGTAGCGCGTCAGGCTCTGGCCCAGCTCGATGATGCGCTCGGGGTGATCCCAGTCGACAATCTTCGGGCCGGCAACCACCACTGAAGGGGCACGCTGCACGCTGCTGAGAATGTGCTCGAGCGCTTCGGGTTCGGGGCATGAGTCTTCGCTGAGCAGCCAGATCCACTCCGCCTCGGCCGCCGCGGCATCCGTTGCAGACGGTGCCAACGCCTCGATTCCACGCGCAACCGCTTGGCCAAACGAGACGCGAGTCGGAATGCCGACCACTCGCTCCGCACCGCTCGCGAGCAGCTGCTCGCGCACCGAATCGGCACCGCCGTTGTTGACCGCGATGATGTTCGCGGGCG
The DNA here is from genome assembly GCF_001273845.1 of Leucobacter musarum subsp. musarum. GTDB lineage: Bacteria > Actinomycetota > Actinomycetes > Actinomycetales > Microbacteriaceae > Leucobacter > Leucobacter musarum. The sequence continues at coordinate 49,882 of NZ_JHBW01000111.1, read as the reverse complement.
CCAGCGTCTGGCCGGTAATGCCGGCGATGGTCTGTTCGAGCCATTCGCCGCCCCCATGGGCGACCAGGATGGCGGTTACTCGCGTGCGCATCACTCGGTCAGTTTAGGTGCGGAAATTGTGCGCACCGTGGAGCCATGCCGTGCGGGTCAGATCGCGTCGCGGCGCAGCTTGCGGCGCTCACGCTCGGAGAGGCCGCCCCAGATGCCGAAGCGCTCATCGTTCTCGAGCGCGTACTCCAGGCAATCCGAACGCACCTCGCAGCCCTCGCAAATGCGCTTGGCTTCTCGCGTCGAGCCGCCTTTCTCGGGGAAGAACGCCTCTGGGTCAGTCTGCGCGCACAGCGCGTCGGTCTGCCACGCGAGCGCTTCGTCGTCGCCCTCGCGACGAATGCCCGGGGTGCCGAGGAACACCGGATCAACAAACCAGTTGCCGGGCACCGGCGTGTGCGATGTGTCGCTCAACAGACCGTCCCTTCCTCGACGTCAGCGATGCGGGTTCGCGATCGCACTCCCATAATTACACCGTTGTGATTCGTTCAAGTCAAGCTGAGGATTTTAAACCCTCGACAATGCCTTGAGGGTGGTGGACACGCTGGCGTGTCGCAACTGTGCTCCGATGAGTCGGATGCGTCATCCCCAGATAACGAGCATGCGGTAGGTCATGACGGCGACGGAGAGGTGCACCACGGCAAGCACAAGATTGGCCCATCGCGTGCGATCCACAAGCGCCCAGAACCCGGCGCAGAGCGGCAGCAGCAGCGCCACGATCAAGTACATCCAGAACTCGAGCGGGTCGCCAACCGGAGAGTTGCCGACCGCCGGAGCGGCGATCGAGACCACGACCTGCGCCACGAGGAGCAGGGCGACGAGCAGTGTGGCGCCCATGGTGTAATCGTTTGGTGCGCGTTTGCGCAGCGTCTCCACGGAGCACAGGCCGGCTGCCAGCAGCGCGATGGCAATGATCGCGACGGCGAACCACAGGATCACTGCGCGGCCTCCTGCACGACCGGGAAGTTCGTAATCGCCCGCAAGCGCCCCCGCTTCACTTCGACCAGCCCCACCAGACGCTCTCCGGGGCCGACGGCCGCGACCAGCGGGGCATCGTGGTCAGTGCCGCCCTCGGCATCGATCACCACTTTCTTGCCGTTGCCGAGATCGACGGATTGCGACTCGGTGAGGTCGATGCGGGGAAACAGCGCCGTGGCGACCGACGTGGGGTGCAGCAGCGGGAGCGGCCCGCCATCCGCGAGCTCCGCCGCAGCTGCGGCGCCAGTTACGTCGAACGGTCCTACGTGCGTGCGGCGCAGCGCGGTGAGGTGACCGCCGACGTCGAGCAGTGCCCCCAGATCGCGTGCGAGCGCGCGAATGTAGGTGCCTGACGAGCAGCGCACGGTCGCGTCGATGTCGACGACCTCCGCACCTGACTCATCGGTCGTGCGCACCGGATCGCCGAGCTCGAAGGCGTACACGGTCACGGGCCGCTTCTTCAACTCGACCGTCTCACCCGAGCGCACGCGGTCGTACGCCCGACGGCCGTCGACCTTGATGGCGCTCACCGCGCTCGGCGCCTGCTCGATGTCGCCGGTCAACGTGGCCGCTGCGGCAATGATGCGCTCGCGCGTGACCGCTGCGATCTGTTCGGGGGTCGCCGCGCTAATGCGCTCGCCCTCGCGATCATCGGTCACGGTGGCCGAGCCGAGGCGAATCGTCGTGACGTACGTCTTCTCGAGGCCCACCAGGTGCGTGAGCAGTCGCGTCGACGGGCCGGCGCCCAGCACGAGCAGCCCGGTCGCCATCGGATCGAGGGTGCCGGCGTGCCCTACCTTGCGTGTACCCAACGCGCGACGCGACTTCGCGACCACGTCGTGACTCGTCCACCCCTCCGCCTTGTCGATGAGCAGAATGGCGCCCTGGGCGGGCAGCGGAGCGGGGTCGTTCGTCACCCTGACAGCCTACGCGGTCGCACCTCGCAGTCGGCCTGCGCGCCTACACTGGAGCCGATGAGCGCAGCAGACGGAACCGGTGGCCCGGCGGCATCGGCCCTCGCCGAAGCGTTGAACGCCTGGTACCTGCGTTCGGCTCGCGACCTGCCCTGGCGGGCGCCCGATCTCTCGGCCTGGGCGATCCTCGTATCTGAATTCATGCTGCAGCAGACGCAGGTCGACCGCGTGCTCCCCCGCTGGATGAATTGGATGGAGCGCTGGCCGACGCCGTCGGCTCTCGCCGCGGAAGAACCCGGAGAAGCGGTACGGGCGTGGGATCGCCTCGGCTACCCGCGCCGCGCGCTCTGGCTGCACCGCGCCGCAGTCGAAATCGCCGAGCGGCATGGCGATGTCGTGCCCAGCGATGTCGACGAGTTGCTCGCGCTCACCGGCGTCGGCCCCTATACGGCGCGCGCCGTCGCCGCATTCGCCTACGGCGAGCGACACCCCGTCGTCGACACGAATACCCGGCGCGTCATCGCGCGCGCCATCCACGGTCGCGCCGCCGCGGGAATGCCGGCGCCCGCCGATCTCACCGATATGGAGGCGTTGCTCCCCGAAGAGCGCGCGTCAGCTGCCGTCTTCAACGCTGCAGCGATGGAACTCGGCGCCGTCGTATGCACGGCTCGCGCACCGAAGTGCGACGCCTGCCCGATCGCTGCCTGGTGCGAATGGCGGGGTGCCGGCTACCCCGACAATGCTCCGCAGAAGCGCCCTAAACAGGCTGCCTTCGCCGGCAGCGACCGCCAGGTACGCGGCCGCATCATGGCGCTGCTGCGTCGGTCTTCCGAGGCAGTCACGCGCGAAAGTGCGCTCGCAGCTGCCGCCGACGGGGGCGTCCGCGATCCGGAACAGCCGCTTCGCGCCTACGACTCGCTCATCGCCGATGGCTTGATGGTCGAGTTCGCGGGGCGCGCGCGGCTGCCGTAGCGACTACTCGCGCTCGTCGTCAGAAAGCGATGTAATTTCCGTTGTCGTAAAGCAGGAAACTCTCCGCGGCTTCCGGAACTACGTATGCGGTGTATCCGGTGAATGTACTGCCTGGATAGAGCGTCGGTCCATCCATCATTGAGGGCATTCCGTCACCGTAGATGAGAAACTCGTCGTTGTAACGGTTGCCTTCCGACGTCGCGAGGTACAAGTCATAATTCGCGGTAGAGGGCTCAATTCCGTCTTCATCGATTCCCGTCATCGTCAATTCAACGACGACGTATTTGAATCCAGCGGGTGCGGTTGGATTGAACATGTTCCATTCAGAAAGCAGCGCCCCAGCGTTGGCGTCAACGATGCGACCCGTGAGCTGGTACTTATCTCCACCGAACAACCCCTGAGCAACGTATGGCTGCGGGTACGGTGAGCCGATCTTGCCGAGATTTTTCGCGGCTTCTTCAGCCGCCTTCTTGTCAGCAGCGGCCTGCTTTTCTGCAGCCTTCTTGGCAGCTTCCGCTTCCTTCTTGGCTTTCTGAGCAGCGGCATCCGCCGCCTTCTTTTCAGCCGCGGCTTTCTTCTCCGCTGATTTCTTGTCGTCAGCGGCTTTCTTCTCTGCAGACTTCTTTTCGTCCGATGCTTTCTTCTCTGCGGCCGCCTGCTTATCTGCGGCGACCTGAGCAGCATCCTTCGCCTGCTCTTTCTCCTGACTCGCCGCGGCAAGCGCTGCGGCCTCAGAACTTGGGCGAGGTGAGCCGAGCGCTGCAGAGAACGCGATCGTCATGACGAGCGCGGGAATGATTGCTGCTCCACCAAGGATCAGCCCAGTGAGGCTGAGTCCTTTCGGCTGACGCTTCACCATCGCAAATATTCCGAGCGCAATAGCTCCGATAGCGAGAAGCAACCCGAAGTACGGGATCAGTCCTAGCAAGAACGCGACGATGCCCAGCACCAACGCCAGCACCCCAATGGTCTTCGAAGGGACCGGGGCTTGGGCGTGGGGGAATGACGGGTAAGCGCCGGGATCGGAAGGATGCGGAGAGGTCATCCCAGGATTTTTTCAGATTCAGACACCGTACGAATATGAAATTCGACGGTTTTCACCCGATGATTAACCCGTTTTCGCTTCGCGCGCGACTGCCGTAGCGACTACTCGCGCTCGTCGTCCTCACGCGGCTTTACGTACGGATCGGCCTCGCCCGCATACTGCGCACCCGATGCCAGTGCCGCCGACTCCTCGTCGCGACGCTTCGCCTCGGCGAGCAAGTCGTTGAGGTGCTGAGCACTCTCGGGCAGCTCATCGTGGATGAACTCGAGCGTCGGAGTCAACCGCGTGCCAAGCTGCTTGCCCACTTCCGTGCGCAGCATGCCGGTCGCCGCTTTCAGCGCGGCCGCCGTATCCGTCTGCTCCTGCTCATCGCCGTACACGGTGTAGAAAATGCTCGCATGCTGCAAATCGCCCGTCACGCGAACGTCGGTGATCGTGACAAAGCCGAGGCGCGGATCGCGCAGCCCCTTTTCGAGGCGCCGCGCGATGATCTGCTGGATGCGCTCGGCGACTTTACCCGCCCGTGGATTACTCATGCGCCCAGCCTACCGCTGACACTTTCCGAGATCGTGCTGACACTTCCCTCTACGATAGAGAGCAGTCGGAACGTACGCGACCGTCGCTTGAGGAGGCGCTTTCATGACTTATCCGCCCAACCCTGAGAACCCCGGAGCTCCCGAGGAGCAGCCGGTACCGGGCTCGGAGTCCACGCCGGATCCCGCGGCGCCCCAGCCGCCGGCCGCTCCGCAGTGGGAGTCGCCCGCACAGCAGACGCCGCCGACCTTCGAGCCGCCGCAGTACGGAGCTCCCCAGTACGAGGCACCGCAGTACGGTGCACCTCAGTATGGCGCCCCGCAGCAGCCGCCGCCCCCGTACGCGCCCCCGGCCGCTTCGCTGTACCCGAACCAGCCACAGCCCCAGTACGCGTCGGCCCCGGCCTACGCCGCGGGCGTCACGGGAGTGCCCGGGCCCGGCGAACCGTTCAACGGTGCGGTCGACCCCGAAGATCTCCTTCGCCCGCTCTACGGCGCGACCTTCGGTCAGTCGGTGCGCCGCTTCTTCAAGAACTACGCCAACTTCTCGGGCCGCGCTTCGCGCAGCGAGTACTGGTGGATCGCACTGTTCTCGTTCCTGGTGAGCCTCATTCCGCTGGTGCTCTACATCATCGGCATCGTCATGCTGGCGAGCGCGAGCGCAACGTCGTCCTACTACGATGACGACTTCGGCAGCGGGTACGGATCGGCAACGGCCGCACCTGCCGCGGGTGTCGGCATCGGCCTGGTCATCATCGGCGCGATCTTGCTGCTCGTCATCGGCCTCGCAACGCTCGTGCCGGGTCTCGCCATCTCGTGGCGACGATTCCACGACGCCAACTTCGCCGGGCCGTTCTACTTCTTGTCGTTCATTCCCTACCTGGGCGGCCTGGTCGTTCTCGTCTTCATGTGCCTGCCCCCCAGCCCCCTCGGGCGACGCTTCGACCGCGTCTGAGCGCGGCAGCACCGGCTGGGGCCCGCACTTCTTCTTCGAGGAGGTGCGGGCCCCAGTCGTTTCCGGGTTGCGGTCAGCCGCAGATTGCACGCGCGGTCGGAGGCGCCAGGTCGATACAGTGAGGGCATGGATCCCGACCGCGCCGAGCAGCGCCTCCGTGATCTGGAACGCATGCGCCGAGTGCGCGACCGTATCGACCGCGACTATGCAGCGCCGCTCGATGTCGGCTCGCTGGCCGCTGACATCGGATACTCGGCGGGTCACCTGAGTCGCGAGTTTCGCGCCGCGTACGGCGAGTCACCCTACAGCTATCTGATGACGCGGCGCATCGAGCGGGCGATGACACTGCTGCGGCGGCGTGATCTCAGCGTCACGGAGGTCTGCTTCGCCGTCGGCTACGGTTCGCTCGGGACGTTCACGACCCGCTTCACCGAGCTCGTCGGGGTATCGCCCGGCCGGTATCGGCGCGACGGCGCCGCTCCCCTGACCGGCCTTCCGGGTATCGTCACCCTGCGAGTCACTAAACCGGTCAGGAATCGAGAAGTTCCCCCGAGCTCGCCTGACTAGCGTGATGTTCATGAAGATCAACATTCACGTCACGTTCCTCCCCCACCTCGACCCCGATGCCTCAGCCGCGTTCTACCGCGATGTGCTGGGCTTCGAGATCCGCAATGATGTCGGCTACGAGCAGATGCGTTGGATCACCGTTGGGCACCCGGCCCAACCCGACACGTCGATCGTACTGACTCCGCCCGCCGTCGATCCGGGGCTCACCGACGCCGAGCGACAGACGATCAACGAGCTCATCGCAAAGGGCTCGTACGCTTCGGTCGTGTTCGCGACCGACGATCTCGACGGGCTGTTCGAGCGCGTCGAAGCGTCAACAGTCGAGGTGTTGCAGGAGCCGATGGAGCAGGATTGGGGCACGCGCGACTTCGCGTTCCGTGACCCGGCCGGCAATACGGTGCGCGTGCAGCAGCTCGGCTGATGCCGCGGTGCGGCTCGGACCGCACCATTCGCCGTGGTACGCCAGAGGGCGGGCAGGATCACCATTCCGTGATCCTGCCCGCCCTCTGGCGTGGAGTGGCCAGCGACTAGTCGCGCGGCTTCTCGACCATTTCGGTGGTCTCGATCTCATCGCCGATCTGGATGTCGTTGAACTTGCCGAGACCGATACCGGCCTCGAAGTCCGTCTTCACCTCGGTGACGTCGTCCTTGAAGCGACGCAGCGATTCGATGGCGAGGCCATCGGCGATGACGACACCCTCGCGGATGACGCGCGCCTTGGCGTTGCGGGTGATCGTACCGCTGCGCACGATGACACCAGCGATGTTGCCGAACTTCGAGGAGCGGAACACCTCGCGAATTTCGGCGACGCCCGACTGGACCTCTTCGTACTCCGGCTTGAGCATGCCCTTGAGCGAGCTCTCAATGTCATCCAGCGCGTTGTAGATGACGTTGTAGAACCGGATGTCGATGCCTTCGCGAGCAGCACGCTCGCGGGCCTTGACGTCGGGGCGCACGTTGAAGCCGATGACAATCGCGTTGTCGATCGTGGCAAGATCCACGTCCGACTCCGTGATCGCGCCGACGCCGCGGTGCAGAATGCGCAGCTGCACCGAGTCGTCGACCTCGATCTTCATGAGCGATTCCTCGAGTGCCTCAACGGCACCCGACACGTCACCCTTGATGATGAGGTTGAGTGACTCGACCTTGCCGTCTTCAAGCGCCTTCGTGAACTCTTCGAGGCTGATGCGCTTGCGGGCCTTCGCCAGCATGGCGTTGCGCTCGGCGGCTTCACGCTTCTCAGCGATCTGACGCGCCGTACGATCCTCGGAAGTGACGATGAAGTTGTCACCCGCGCGCGGAACGCTCGAGAGACCCTGCACCTGCACCGGGCGCGAAGGCAGCGCCTCGGCGACCGCTTCACCGTTCTCGTCGGTCATCGCCCGAACACGGCCGTAAGCGGTGCCAGCGACGATCGCGTCACCGACGCGCAGCGTACCCGACTGGATGAGCACGGTGGCCACCGAGCCACGACCCTTGTCGAGCTTCGCTTCGATGGCGACACCGCGGGCGTCCTTGTCAGGATTCGCGCGGAGGTCGAGACCGGCGTCAGCGGTGAGCAGCACTGCGTCGAGCAGGTCGTTGATGCCGACGTTGTTCTTCGCCGAGACATCGACGAACATGATGTCGCCGCCCCATTCTTCGGAGACGAGACCGAACTCGGTGAGCTGCTGACGCACCTTCTCCGGGTTCGCGCCTTCCTTGTCGATCTTGTTGACCGCGACAACGATCGGCACGTTCGCCGACTGTGCGTGGTTCAACGCCTCGATCGTCTGGGGCATGATGCCGTCGTCTGCAGCGACCACGAGGATCGCGATGTCGGTGACCTGCGCACCACGAGCACGCATGGCGGTGAACGCCTCGTGACCCGGGGTATCGATGAAGGTCAGCGCGCGTTCGCGGCCGTCGTGCTGGGTGTGCACCTGGTACGCACCGATGTGCTGCGTGATGCCGCCGGCCTCGCCGCCGCCCACGTCTGCCTTGCGGATCGCGTCGAGCAGTCGAGTCTTACCGTGATCGACGTGGCCCATGACCGTGACCACCGGAGGACGGGGCAGCAGAACGTCGTCGCCCTCTTCCTCGAGTTCGGCTTCGATATCGATGTCGAAGCCTTCAAGCAGCTCGCGATCCTCGTCTTCAGGCGAGACGACCTGGATCTTGTAGCCGAGCTCGTCGCCGAGAATCTCGAACGTGGCCTCATCAAGCGACTCGGTCGCCGTCGCCATCTCACCCAGGTGGAAGAGGATGGTGATGAGGTTCGAGGCGCTGGTGTCGATCTTGTCGGCGAAGTCCGAGAGAGATGCGCCACGACGCAGGCGGATCGGGGTCGATCCGTTGCCGCGAGGTACGCTCACGCCGCCCAGCGACGGCGCCTCCCGCATTTCGAACTCTTGCCGCTTCGCCCGCTTCGACTTGCGTGCCTTGCTCTTGGAGCCGCCACGACCGAACGCGCCTGCGGTGCCTGCACCGCGGCCACCACGGCCACGGCCGGCGAATCCACCTGCCGGGCGAGGTGCACCGAAGCCACCTGCACCGGGTGCGCCACCGCCGCCACCGGGACGGTTGAAGCCACCGCCGCCACCGGGACGGTTGCCGCCGCCGCCGGGTCGGCCACCACCGGGACGACCGCCACCGGCTGCGCCACCCTGGGGGCGCGCTGCGGGGCGAGGAATGTTGCCCGGGTTGGGGCGGCCTGCCCCGCCCCCGGGACGACCCATGCCCTGGCTGGGAGCGAACGGGTTGTTGCCCGGACGCGGCGGGCGGGGAATGCCCATGCCCTGGCTCGAGGCGAACGGGTTGTTACCCGGACGCGGGCCGGCGGGCTTCGGAGCACCGGGCTTCGCACCCGAGTTGCCGTCAGCAGAGGCACCGGCGTTGCCGCCGGGCTTCGCCGAAGCAGGCTTCGGAGCGCCGGGCTTGGAAGCGCTGGACTTGGAAGCACTGGGCTTCTTGTCGGCGGCTGGAGCTGCGGCGGGTGCCTCAGCTGCAGGCGCGGCAGGCTCTGCCTGGGGCGCCGGCTTGGGGCCGGGCTTGGGTGCAGCGCCGGGCTTCTTCGGCGCAGGCTTGGGTGCGGCGGCGCTGTCGCTCTGCGACTGCGTCACGCCGTCGGCAGCGAGTGCTGCCTTGACTTTGCGCGCCACCGGGGGCGCGATGCTTGACGAGGACGCCTTGACGAACTCGCCCATATCTTTGAGCTTGGCCAGAACGACCTTGCTATCGACACCGATCTCCGCAGCGATCTCGTGTACGCGTGGGTTTGCCACTTTTCTCCTGTCTGGGTTCACGCCAGACAGGCGAGAACCATTGATTAGCGGACGGGCTTCATCGTGAGCCGCTCATTAGTTGTCCATGAGTGTTTTCAGCCTGTTCTCTAAAGGGCTTGCATCGAGCTTCCCCGATGCTCGCAGCGCTCGAGGGAACACCCCTCGGGTCACTGCGCGGTTCACACATTCGAGTGTGGGATGTACCCACGCTCCTCGCCCGGGAAGCACCGCGCGATCATCGACGTCGAGTCGATTTTCGTGTGCGACCACCCTGAGCAAGTCTGTGCGCGAGGCGCGTTGACGACACGCGACACAGGTCCGAACCGCATCCATCTTACCAGCTTCCGCATTTCAGCACGCCCGGCGGTGCCCCACCTCTCAGGTGGGGCACCGCCGGGATGAGTAGTGTGCCGCGAAGGTATCGCGGCGTCATGACGCACTCCCCAATCAGCACTGTGCTTCGACGAGAGTGCGCGAGCGCCTCAGTTAGTCGTTCATGATCGAATCCGGCTGGATGTCGATCTTCGCGCCCGTGAGCTTGGCGGCGAGTCGAGCGTTCTGACCCTCCTTGCCGATGGCGAGCGACAGCTGGAAATCGGGAACGAGCGCGCGCACCTGCTTGAGCGATTCGTTCAGCATGAAGACGTCGGTGACCTTGGCCGGAGACAGCGCGTTGGCGACGAAGGCGGGCAGTTCGGGCGCGTAGTCGACGATGTCGATCTTCTCTTCACCGAGTTCGCCCATCACGGCACGGACTCGGCTGCCGAGTTCTCCGATGCAGGTGCCCTTGGCGTTGATGCCTGCCTGCTTCGCGCGAACCGCGACCTTGGTACGGTGGCCGGCTTCACGAGCGAGTGAAACGATTTCGACGAGGCCTTCGGCCAATTCGGGCACTTCCCGTTCGAAGAGCTTGCGCACCAGGCCGGGGTGTGTGCGCGACACAATAACCTGCGGCCCCTTGGTGCCCTTGGAGACGCTCGTCACGTAGACGCGCAGTCGGGTGCCGTGCGCATAGTTCTCACCGGGCACCTGCTCTTCAGGGGGCAGAATCGCTTCCAGTTCACCGAGGTCGATGTGCACCATGCGCGGGTTCGGCCCCTGCTGCACGACGCCGGAGACAATCTGTCCTTCTTTGTCTTTGAAGGTGCCGAGCACGGCATCATCGCTGAGATCGCGGAGGCGCTGGTTGATGACCTGCTTGGCTGCGCTCGATGCGACGCGACCGAATTCGTCGGTCGTCACATAGGCTTCGCCGATGACCACTCCGTCGGCGTCAAGCTCAGGGATGAGCACGGAGATCTCACCCGTCTTGCGGTCGAGGGTCACTCGCACGTCGCTTTCGCGGGGCACGGGGAGCTTCTGGTTTTCCGCGTGACGCAAGTAGGCCGACTGGATCGCTTGTTCGATGATCTGAATCAGTTCGTCGAAGGGGATCTCTTTTTCACGTTCGATCTGTCGCAGTGTGACGAGTTCGATCTTCACGGGGCCTCCTGGGTATTGAGATGTCTATTCAGATATGGCCCGCGTTGGCGGGCGAATCACTAGGGTAACGCACTCCGGAGTGAGCCGCGTCAGCTATTGAGGTACGCGCGCAGCGGGCCTTCATCGCCGCGTTCTACCAAAGGCTCGTCTTCAGGGTGGTCGGCTTTGAACTGCGCGAGGTCGCGCACGTTCTTCTGCACGGCGACGGATGCGAACAGGCTCATGGCGAATCCGATTCCGTAGAACCCTTTCTCGCTCAAGATGAGACTCTCCGCGTTCCACAGCCCGATGGCGAGGAGCGAGAGCGAGATCACCACGGCGAACCACGCGATGCCGTAGTAGAGGTTGGTGACGGGAATGCCGTCGGTGCGATCGCGAACGGTTTTCTGGAGGGAGACCGCCGCGAACAGCCCGAACATGAGCAGGGCGAAGTAGTAGCCCTTCTCGTTGAGCTCCATGTGCGAGTTGACGAGGCCGATAAGATAGGTGCCCACGCCGAGAAGGAGCGCTACCCACGAAGCTCCGATGAATGCGGGGGTCGGCTTGTTGGTTCGCTGTGCGTCAGACATGGTGTGCCTTTCTTTCGTCGTACGGGGAAGCGTAGAAGTACCCGCATGCGGATTCGCGAATCTTGACGGCGTCTGCGCCCCTGTCGCAGAGCAGCCACCTCACTCCGTCGTGGCACTTTCATCCCCGGTCGAAGCCTCGTCATCACTCGTCTGCTCGTCTGAATGCTTTCGATGCACGAGTGAACGATGCACGGAACACGGAGAGATGACCTCAACGGACATGCGGTTCTCATTCACCGAGAATCCGAGCAGCGCACCGTCGTCTCGGTCGGCTCGAAACTCCGGTTCCGCCTCAGACGGCGTCGAGCGAACATCGCTCACCGTCCACCCATTCGCTTCCCAGTGCGCCCGCACCTTGGCTGCGGCCAGAAGTGGGTCTGGAGCCGTGCTGTTCTGGAGCCCTTCAACTATCCGCCTCATCGAATCACCGCAGTACTGTGGCGTCCATACGCCGATCATGCTCTGCATATCGGCGTCGCGCTCGAAGCGCCATTCAAAATCGGGCTCGTAAAGATCCATCCACCCGCGTTCCACGCCGCTCGCGCGCACCACGTCGTCGAATTGATCCGCAACCCAAAGCTGTGATTCTTCGCGCGTCATGATTGAAATCGGGTCTCCATTACTAACAATTGGTCGTTCTGACATGCAGCTGGTGACGCCGATTCCGATCACACCGACGGCGGCAACGAATGCGACTCGCGTTGCAAAACGCCCCTTGCTCATCACGTGACCTCGCAGTCCACTCGTCGCGGCAGTCTGACTTCCCCATGGAACATGGGCACTTCGACACAGGCCGATTCGCTTCGGGTCAGCGAGCGCATGAGCTGGTCGCTGACGTGGCCGGTACTGATCTCTGCCACGTTCGCGAGCGACTCCGTTTGCAGGTCCATATATCCGTGATCTCGTGATGCAGAAACGCCGAAGAACCCACGGCGGTCTCCGCTGCCAATCGTCGAGTGCCCATCCGTTGGCAACAGGTTTCGTTTCTCATCCCCCTCGGAAGAAAAGGAGAGCGCCCCGTCGTACACCGGACTCGCCGTGTGGACCGGGAGCAGCCACGGCGCCCGAGCGTCGGGGTTCGGTTGACCGCGCCCCGCAAGCCCCGCGCCAGCCGGCGCAAGTTCATCTTGGGATGCGTGCGTCGTATAGATTGCGCGCTGACCTGGGGTGATCTCCTGAACGTTGAGGTCGTCAAGCGTGCGCACGGTTGCGGTGTCGAGGCCCGCCGAACCGAGCATGATGAACGAGTCGACCGGATACTTCACCAGAGTGAGCGCTATCGAACTCACGGTGGTGCCGTACGAGTGAGCGACCACAGAGATCACGGGCATGCCGCTCCCCTGGGTGACACGGGCATCGGGCATACCATCGAGTTCCAACGCGAGGCGTGCCGCCCCCTGCCGCGCAACCTCGGGGAGCAGCACCTGAAACGTGTCCACGCCATCTGGCGTATCGTATCCGAGCCACGCGACGACTGCGCGAGGCGCGTCTCCGCCCAGTTCCTCACCCTGCTTGCGATACAGATTTCGACTCGACTGGTCCCAGCTCTCCAGGGCCATCGACGCGTCGCTGTTCATCCCGGGCACTTCCCACGTTGCAACGTCGGCCGTGTCGAGATCGCCATACCCGACGGCCGCCCGGGGCACCGATGTCGACATGTCGAACGCCACCATCTGAATGGGAGGGCGGGCAGACCCGCGATCCTTGATCTGTTCCGCCTCGTCATCGAGAATCCGGCTGACATCTGCCACGAGCCGAAGCTGGTCGGGCGAGAGCATCGACGAATGCTCTCGGTAGAACTCGACGAGTTTCCGGTTTGTCGCATCGCGAACACCATAGGGAAGTCCCGGAAGATTCCCGATCACCCACGGCACCTCAGCGATCAGCCGATTCTTGTCGGCCTCGCTCATCGCCGCCCAGCGCTGCGCGACGTCAGCTGAGTTCGCTGGCGCATCCCAGATCAACGACCCCGACTCCGTGCCCAGAAGCTGCGCAAGCAACGGATGCGCCGTGCGCACAGCAGCTTCGGTTGCGGCAACACCCCGATACTCTCCGGCTACCGCAGCAGAGATCGCGTCGATCTGCCTGCTGCTGCCCGCGCCTCCAACACTGATGAGCTGACCGAGAGTTGTGGCTCCCAGCGCACCGGCGAAAGATTTCTCGATTGCCGACCGTTCTTCGATGAGATCGCGCCAGCGACGCGCAGCGTCTCGAATGCTCTCGATCGATGATCGCCACTCCGCCGCCGCCAACAACCACTGCTGGGCGTACATACTCGACAAGCTTTGCACCGCGGCCTCCCGTTGATCGGCGCTCAGCGCGTCTGCGTTCGGTCCGAGAACCGGCGTCGGCATCGCACCGGGCGCCCCTTCATCCCACGCATACCGTGCCGAGATGCGAATCGCCGACGCGATGTCGCCGATGTCGTGAGCGCAGCGTCGAATAGTATCCAGGCTTTCGGCCACGGTCGAACGAACGCCACGGGCAGCTGAGTGAATACGGTCGATCTCAGATGCGTAGGTCGAGCACGCACGGCGACCATGCTCCGCGCTCTCGCGCATCGCGTTCGAGCCGGGGATCAAGCGGCCCGCGAGCTTCGCGCTCAACTGGTCGAGAGACTTGCTCTGGGCGGTTGACAGTGCGACGTGCGCTTGCCGAACGCTGAGTCCATAACGGTTCGCGCCATCGGCGATCGCCGAGGCATACCTGCCCAGCGCGGCCGCTTCTTCGGGCGCACCGACGATCGGAGTGCCGTCGAGCACGGCGTCTGGGCCGGTGGGAACGAAGATCGTCAACGCGCACCCCCACTCAGTGCGAACCCAGTGCCGAGAGCGCTCGCAACCTGCGCGTCAAGGGCCGAAGCATCGCGCATGAGCACCGAGATCTGATCCGTCGCGGTGCGACCGGCATCGGCGAGGGCGAGCATTCCGGTCCGCATTCCCTGCGCGAATGCGCGAACGTCGTTGCCGATTCCAGAGAGACTCTCGAACTCGAACGTGGGGACACCCGTGCTCTGCGCACGCGCAACGTGCGCCGCGGCGACCAGAAATGTTCCGGCCGAACTCAATTGGTCGTCAGAGATGGTAAATCGGTCAGCCAAGCCAACCCCCTCCTTCCAGAGGCAGAGGGGGTGACGGGTGCACGCACCCGCCACCCGGAATGGCTGGCTAGTTGATCTTCGCAGCGATCTGCGAATCGAGATCGCGCATCGCGCTCGCGGTCTGCGTCAGAAACGATTGAATCTCAGTGAGTTTCTGCACGACGGTGTTCGCGCTCGCCGTGTACTCCGTGTAGGCGCCATTGAATTTGCCCGAAGCCTGGTCCGTGACGAAGCCCGACGATACGAGCGTGTTGATGTGCGACTGCATTGCACGCAGTTTCTCGGTGATGTCGTCGCGCCCGGCACCGAGCTGCGATGCCGCCTGCTCGATCTCGGCGTAGGAGACGGTGATGTTGGCCATACGGGGTTCCCTTCGTCAAGCGATCCCCCCGGCTCGCGTGCTGATCTGTGCGTGACGCCCTCAACAGATGGGGCGTGGAAGTTCACGCTACGCGTCGGGCTTAGTCGAGAACGACGATTCCGCAGCATTGTGGATAACTCGCCGAATCGGATATCGGATACACACGCAAAATGGGGGCATCGCCATCGGCGACACCCCCATTTCTGCGCAGGGATTACAGCCCGAACAGCGCCGGTACGTCGGCGAGCGCGACCTTCTCCTTCGTGCCTGCGGCACGATCCCAGACCTCGGCGAACCCGTCCGTTGCATCGCGCCCGACCACGACAACGCGAGGAACGCCGAGCAGCTCGGCGTCGCCGAACTTCACGCCCGGTGACACCTTGGGACGGTCATCGAAGATGACCTCGACGCCGGCACTGTCGAGTGTCGCTGTGAGCGACTCAGCGATCTCGTACACCGCTGCATCTTTGCCCGTCGCGACCACGTGCACGTCGAACGGCGCCACTGCAGCCGGCCAAATCAAGCCACGGTCGTCGTGGTGCAGCTCCGCGAGAATCGCCATGATGCGGGTGACGCCGATCCCGTACGATCCCATGGTCACCGTGACCAGCTTGCCGTTCTCATCGAGCACCTTGAGCCCAAGCGCCTCCGCGTACTTGCGCCCCAGCTGGAAGATGTGGCCGATCTCCATACCGCGAGCGGTCTCGATCGGGCCAGAGCCATCGGGAGCCGGGTCACCGTCGCGCACATTGGCGATCTCGACAACGCCGTCGGCGTGAAAATCTCGGCCGAACACGAGGTGCGCCGCGTGCTTCTGGTCAACGTTCGCACCGGTCACCCACGCGGTGCCTGCCACCAACCGGGGGTCGACCAAGAACCGCAGCCCGGTCGAGCTCTCGGAGCCCAGCATGGCGGTGACATCGCCTGAGTCGCTGACCAGCGCGGGCCCGATGTACCCCTTGACCAGCGCAGGGAGCTTCGCGAGATCCGCAGCCGTTGCGGGCTCGACGTCGGCACCGGCGAAGGCAACCTCGGCGCGCTTCATGTCGGCGTCGCGGTCGCCGGGGATACCGACGACGACGATCTCGCGTTCGCCGCCCACCGGCGTGACCGCCAGCACCAGGCACTTCAGCGTGTCTGCCGCGGTCCAGGCACGTCCGTCTTCGCGGGGCAGCGCCTCGTTGGTGTGCGCGACGAGTGTTTCGATCGTCGGGGTGTTCGGTGAATCGAAGACCAGAGCGGCCGGCTGCCCCTCGATCGGCAGTGCCTCAGGTGCCGGCGTGCGGTAGGCCTCGACGTTCGCCGCATAGCCCCCGGCCGAGCGCACGAAGGTGTCTTCACCGATCGGAGTCGGCAGCAGGAACTCCTCGCTACGCGACCCGCCCATTGCGCCGGCGTCGGCCGAGACAATGGCGTACTCGAGACCAAGCCGCGAGAAGATGCGCTCGTAGGCATTGCGCTGGGCTTCGTAGCTGGCGTCGAGACCGGCGTCGGTCGCGTCGAAGGAATACGCATCCTTCATCGTGAACTCGCGGCCGCGCAGCAGGCCCGCGCGGGGCCGCGCTTCGTCGCGGTACTTGTCTTGGATCTGGAAGATCGTCAGCGGCAGGTCCTTGTACGACGACACGATGTCTTTCACGAGGTTCGTGAAGACTTCTTCGTGCGTCGGTGCGAGCAGGTAGTCGGCGCCGTGGCGATCCTGCAGACGGAAGAGTGCGTCGCCATACTCGTCCCAGCGACCGCTGGCCTCGTAGGGTTCGCGCGGCAGGAGCGCCGGGAAGTGTACCTCGTGCGCGCCCGCGGCAGCCATCTCTTCACGGATGATCTGCTCAAGCTTGCCCTTGACCCGCAGGCCCAGGGGCAGCCAGGCGAAGACACCCGGAGCCTGTCGACGAATGTAGCCCGCGCGCACGAGCAGCTTGTGGCTGGCCACCTCGGCGTCGGCGGGATCTTCACGGAGGGTCTTCAGGAAGTAGGAGCTGAGCCGCGTAATCACCCCACCATCGTATCCCGCGCATCCCGTGTCGGTGGTGCGCCGTAGTCTGGTGCCGTGACGCGATCCCGCTGGTTCCGATGGCTCGCACCGCTCCTGGTGCTCGCGGTCGCGGCCGCCCTCAGGTTCTGGGCGCTCGGGCGACCGGGCACGCTCGTCTTCGATGAGCTGTATTACGTGCGCGATGCGATCAGTCAGTTGGCGCACGGGTACCCGACGGTGTGGCCCGATGACGAGCCCGATATGAGCGGTGCACGAGCGACCGCGTTTCTTGCAGACCCGTCGAATGCCGTGCATCCGCCGCTCGGCAAATGGCTGATCGGGTTCGGCATTCTCGTCTTCGGCCCGGGCAACGGGTGGGGCTGGCGCAGCGCCGTCGCGCTCGCCGGGGTGCTTACGGTGGCGGTGACGATGCGATTGGGGTGGCGGATCACCCGGCGTCTCTCGATCGCCTGCACCGCGGGTCTGCTCCTCGCGATCGACGGCGTGCACGTGGTGCTGACACGCGTCGGCCTACTCGATGGGTTCTTGGCCTTGGCGATCGCCGTCGGCGCACTCTGTACCTGGCGCGACATCGAGCAGACGGCCGCGCGAGGGGCGACCGTGTTGCGCGCGCGGCCGGGCGAGCACACGGCGCGGTTCGTGCTGCCGATCATGTGGCGTCGGCCCTGGCTCCTCGCGGCCGCTGCAGCGTTCGGCGCTGCAGCGGCCATCAAGTGGTCGGGCCTCTATCCGCTCGCGGCGTTCCTAATCTTCATCACCGTGCGCGATCTTGTCTTACGGCTGCGTGCCATTCGTCGCGAACGCGGAGTAGAGATCCGGTCGACCACGCGGGCGCTCGCTGGTGCAGCGATGCAATCCGGCGCCACTGCGGTGATTGCGCTCCCGACGGCGGTGCTCGTCTACCTGACCTGTTGGATCGGCTGGATCGTCACTCCGGGTGGATGGGGGCGCGGCTTCGGAGCGTCATGGCCCGAAGCACTGCTGAAGTACCACGCCGACATGCTGGCCTGGCACAGCACCTTGAGCGCCGAGCACCCCTACGCCGCGAATCCGTTGACCTGGCCGCTCGCGCTGCGACCGACCGGCATGTATGAATCGCATTGGGGCCGTGCAGAAGGCTGCCCGTGGTCGGGGTGCGTCGCCGCGGTCACCCCAATTCCGAACGCCCTGGTGACGTGGGGAGGGGTCGTCGCGCTGATTGCGCTCGTAGGCGTCGTCGTGCACCGCCTGCGGCGCGGGCCAGACCCCGTGACGACCGTGTCTGCGTTCATCGTCGTCGGGTATCTCTCGGGGTGGTTGCCCTGGGTGCTCACTGTGTCGCGCTCGGCGGTGTTCCAGTTCTATGCAGTCGTGCTGACGCCGTTTTCGGCCCTGGCACTCGCGCTTGCCCTCGCGCTCCTCTGCCGAATTGCCATACGACCCGCACTGCCTGACGCCGTCGATGCAACGCACGCCGAGGCGCAGTCGCTCGAGCGCCTCTCACCGACCGGGCCCATCGCCTTGGGGCCGCATGCGGTCGCTGCACCCGAATCTCAGCGCGCGCTCACTGCACCCGAGACCGTACTCGGCATCAGACTCGCCACGGGGCTCTTCCTCGTCGTCGCCGTCGCGGTGTCGCTGCTCTACTTCCCACTCTGGTCAGGAGCCCCGATCGCCGAGTGGTTCTGGCGGGCGCATCTCTGGCTCCCAGGCTGGGACTGAACGGCACTTCGAGGCGACTCGCTGCGGTCAGAGCAGGCGCCGCTGCAGCGCCCATGCAGTGAGTTCGTGACGGTTCGACAGCTGCAGCTTGCGCAGCACGTTCGACACGTGGGTCTCAACCGTTTTCACCGAAAGAAACAGCTCGGCGGCGACCTCCTTGTACGCGTAGCCCCGAGCGATCATGCGCATGACCTCCTGCTCGCGAGCGGAGAGCCGGTCGAGCTCGTCGTCTTGGGCCGCGGTCTCTCCGCCGCCCGCACCGAATGCGTCGAGCACGAAGCCCGCAAGGCGGGGCGAGAACACGGCGTCGCCACCGTGCACCCGCACGACCGCTGCCGTCACCTCGGCTCCCGAAGCGGTCTTGGTCAAGTAGCCGCGTGCTCCAGCCCGGATGACGCTGACGACGTCATCGGCGGCATCAGACACGCTGAGCGCGAGCACACGCGGTGCGGCGTTCGACATCCGTGCGGCGAGCTGCTGCAGCACTTCGGCCCCGCCTCCGCCAGCACCGCCCGGCAGGTGCACATCGAGCAGCACCACGTCGGGCGTCGAACCCACGATGACGTCGATGGCCGCATCGACAGTTGCCGCCTCGGCCACCACTTCGAGCTCGGTGCCGAGTTCGGCCCGAAGCCCCGTGCGA
This sequence comes from Leucobacter musarum subsp. musarum, assembly GCF_001273845.1. Classification (GTDB taxonomy): domain Bacteria; phylum Actinomycetota; class Actinomycetes; order Actinomycetales; family Microbacteriaceae; genus Leucobacter; species Leucobacter musarum. The sequence goes on along the minus strand of NZ_JHBW01000111.1, from coordinate 30,755 downwards.
AAGATCTGGTGGTCGTCGACGATGACAACGCGGATGGGCTCGTGGGTCATCGGGGCTCCTCTGCAGGTGCCGGATCGCCCGGCGTTTCGGCGGATGCGTGCTCGTTCGACGCGCTCGCCCTCGGCATCTCCAGGCGCACCGACGTGCCCCCGCCGGGGCCCGGAACGATGCGCGCCTGTCCGTCGGCGCGCACCATGCGGCCGACGATCGATTCGCGCACGCCCATGCGGCCTTCGGGCAGCGCTTCGAGGTCGAGACCGGGACCGCGGTCGGTCACATCGATGGCCACGCGATCCTGCGTCACTTCGATGTAGACCGTCACCTCGCCGCCGGCATGCCGGGCGGCGTTGAGCATTGCCTCTCGGGCCGCGGCCACGATGGGCCCGGGAGCGATGAACCCCTGCCCGGTGCCGACGGCCACAACGTCGAAGCGCACCGCGTGCTCGGCTTCGAGCGCAGCCGCGTGTGCACGCAGTTCGGTGTCGACCGCAGCAAGCTGCGGTTCGGCCCCGCCGTCCGCACCTCGGAACAGCCATTCGCGCAGCTCACGTTCCTGGCCGCGGGCGATGCGTGCGATTTCGCTCCCCGGCTCCGACCGCTGTTGAATGAGTGCCAGGGTCTGCAGCACGGAATCGTGCAGGTGAGCCGCGATATCCGACCGCTCGGCTTCTCGTGCGCGGGCCGCTCGCTCGGCGATGAGTTCGCGGTTGAGTCGTAGCAGCCAGGGCGCTGCGGCGAGCGCGACGCCGGCCAGCACCGCGAAAGCCGCACCGATCACGGTCCATGCATTGGGTTCACGGGCGGTCACGAAGAACATGAGTACCCCGACCGCCACGAGAGCCAATGCGCCGAGTGCCCGTGGAACGGGGTTGCGGTCGGGGCGGTCGCGATCCGCGATCTGCCACCAGGTGAGCCCGACACCGACGAGTACGGCGAGCGCCGGCAGCAGCACATCGAGCCGCAGATGCACGCCGGCCCGGTCGAGCACCAGGCCGGTGCCGGCAACGAGCAAGCAGGCTCCGAGCAGCAGTTCGGCGATGGGCCAGCGGCCCCGGCGTGCGGCGGACTCGTCAGGCGAGTCGGAGTGTTCGGGGCGCGCTGATACGCCCGTCGCGCGCCTTGCTGTGTGCTCCGGAGCGTCGACGACCTTGGAGACCGCAGGCGCTGTCGGTGCTCCTGTCATGGAAGGCACGACAACTGCCGCTGAAGCCGGCGCATTCGGTGCCGCCGGCGTTGACACCGCAGGCTTCGACGCCGCAGGCCGCGTGAGTGCCCGTTTGAGCGGCACGATGCCCTCGGTCTCGCCTGAGCGCGGCACGGTCAACCAGAGCCAGAGGTAGAAGAGTGCCCCTGCTCCGCCGAGCAGAGTGAGCGCGAGCAAGCCGATCCTCACGGTCTGCGACGGCAACCCGAGGTGCGCGCCCAGCCCGCCGCAGACGCCCGCGAGTACGCGATCGTCTGCGGAGCGAATGAGCGGGGCTGCGGCCATGTCTCCATCCAATCAGGTCAGGGGCGCACTCGGGGAGCAGGCGGGGCATGATCAGGGTCAGGTCAGGGTGAACCCCGATGGCTGGCAGCCTGCGACTCGGTCACACTCGAAACATGACTACTGAACCGAATGCAGAACGCCCCGAGGGGCCGCCCCCCGGGCAGGGCTTCTTCGACTGGCTGCGAGGACTCGATGTCACCCGCGGCCCCGATCGTTGGCTGGCGGGTGTCGCCGGCGGCGTCGCCGAACGGCTGAAGCTCGACCCGATCATCGTGCGCGGCGTGTTCGTCGTGCTCGCGCTGCTGGGCGGACCCGGCATCTTGATCTACCTCATCGGCTGGCTGCTGCTGCCGGATACCGACGGTCGCATCCATGTGGAGCAGATCATCCGGGGGCGAGCATCGGCCGGGATGATCACCGCCGCCGTAATTCTCACGGCGCTCGTCATCATTCCGGCATTCTTCGGACTCTTCATTCCCGGAGCATCGTTCCCCGGCTTCAGCGTGTGGAACTGGGACGTGTGGGGGGTGCTCGGCATTCCCGGATGGCTGACCGCCACCTTCGCTTGGTTGTGCTGGATCGCCATATTCGTGCTCGGCTTCATCTGGTTGCGGCGCGTGCTGTTGCAGCGCGGCCGTGCTGAGAGCGAGCGAGCGGCGGCGGCCGGCTCCCCGGAGCCCGCGCCTGATCGCCCCGCGACTTTTGGTGACGCGAGCTTCGGCGACGCGAGCGGGAGTCCTACCGCTCCCGGTGCCGCAGACGCCTCTGCGGCGAGCGCCCAGAGTTTCTCGGATCGCGCCGAAGCCTTCGCGAACCGCACCGCGGATTCCGCGGAGCGCGCTGGCCGCGAGGCTGCCGATTGGGGGCATCGCGCCGGGGAGGCCGCCACTCAATGGAGTCGTGACGTCGGTAAGCAGGCGGATGAGTGGAGTGCACGGTACGCCGACCACCATGACGCGCATCGCCTCGGGGCCGCACACGCGGTGATCACGCTCGCACTCGCCCTCCTCGCCGGTGGACTCGCGGCGCTTTGGGTCTCGGGCATCCCCGCGTCGAGCATTCCCTTTGCGGGGGTCGCACCCGCAGCACTCGTCACCGCGATCATTGCCGCACTCGCCGTGCTGGCGTGCTCACTCATCGTGGCCGGTGTGCGTGGACGTCACACGGGGTGGGTCGGTTTCCTCTCGGCCTGCGGCGTCGTAGCGCTGCTCATCACAGTCGTGCTGCCCTGGGGCACACGGTTCCAGCCCTTCGGCAATATGCACGTCGACGCCGGCGGCGCACCGGGCGCGGCACTGCTCGCCGGGAACGTCACGGTCGATCTCACAGATCTTGGGGACGCCGGCCGAGAGGATGGCCTCGAGGTCTGGATGGTGGCCGGCCGAACGACCATCGCGCTCCCGGAGTCGGAGCCCACCATCGTGCACGTGCGCATGCTCGCGGGGCGAGTCGACGAAACTGACCGCACCGACCTCGACGGTGCAGGCCAGCGCATGACGGCGGGCCCCTTCATCTGGCGGGAGATCCGCTCGCATGTCGGTTCCGGTGAGGCATCATCGGCACACGTCGTCACCGTGACGCTGCTCGCCGGGAGCGTGGAATTCAGCGGAGGTGGCGACGGTGGCGACAGCAGCGGCGCCGACACCGATCGTCAATTAACGGAAGACCGGAGCGATCGTGACGAGCTGGCCGACCGAGCTGCTGCACTGCAACAGGATCTCGATGAGGTGAACTGGCGACTTGACGAGCCGAACATCGACCGCGCCGACCGCCGCGACCTCATCGCGCAACGCGATGACCTTGACGAGCAGATCAACGCACTCGAGATGGAGATGAACCAATGAACGAGAACACTCCGGCCTCGGGCGATGCCGAGCCGACCGTGCCGCTCACTCCCCCGACGCCCGAACCAGTACCAACGCCCAAGCCCACACCCACGGCAGAGTCGGCCCCGACTCCCGCGGAACCGACCTCTGGGCCGACCCCGGCAACGGCAACTGCCGCGCCCGCCGCACCGTCACCGAGTCGTCATCACGGAGACCGCAGTCGGTCGCTGCGGTCTCCGGGCCCGCGCACCGGCCCCATTGTGTGGGGTGCGCTGATCCTCGTCTTCTGCGGATACATCGCGCAGCAGGTCTTCGGTCTCGGGGGCATGGATCCCACGGTTTGGATCACCGCCACCGTCATCGGGCTCGGCGTACTGCTGCTCGGGGTCGGCGTTGCCGTGCTCGTGCGCAACCGTCGGTTGGATCGCCGCCGACCTTCCCGTTAGCGCACAGCGTCTGCGACACAGCCCGCAGACACTACGCCTGAACGCGCGGGATCTCACGCGTTTGCGTTGAGATCCAATGCAGCGGCACCTGAATCGCCACTCGGGTGCCGCCGCCGGCGTCAGGGCCCCAGGTGATGCTGCCGCCGAGTTCGCCCTCGACGAGCGTGCGCACAATCTGCGTTCCGAGCCCGTCGCCGACGGTGCCACCGGGCAGACCGGTTCCCGTGTCGATGACCTCGACGCTCAAGCGCTCGTCGGTACGGTCCGCATGAATGTAGACCTCGCCTTCGCGCCCTGCGAGGCCGTGTTCGACGGCATTCGTCACGATCTCCGTGAGCGCGAGCGCGAGCGGCGTCGCGTACTCAGAGGGCAACTCACCGAACTGCCCCTCCCTGTGCGGATGCACCGTGGTGTTGTGCAGACTCGCCACCTCGGCGGCGAGTCCGAGCACCCGGTCGAAGACCTTGTCGAAGTCGACAATCTGATCAAGACCCGACGAGAGCGTGTCGTGCACCACGGCGATCGCGGCGACACGGCGCATCGCCTGGCCGAGCACCTGCTTGGCTTCCTCGCTGCGGGCGCGACGCGCCTGCACGCGGAGCAGGGACGCGACCGTCTGCAGGTTGTTCTTCACCCGATGGTGAATCTCACGGATCGTCGCATCCTTGGTGATCAGCTCCTGCGCCTGTTGCCGCAGCTTGGTCACATCACGGGTGAGCACGACGCCCCCCACGCGCACACCATCGCGGAAGACCGGGATCGAGCGCAGCGTAATGGTGTGGCCGCGGGCATCGACTTCGACGCGCTTCGCGATCTTGCCCTGCGCGATCAGCGGCAAAGACTCGTTGGTGTCGAACTGCCCCTTCACCACATCGGCGAGCACTTCGCTGAAGTTCTCCCCTTCGATCTCGTCGCGGTAGCCGAGCGACGAGAACGTGGTCTGGGTGTTCGGGCTCGCGAACGTGGCCATTCCTTCGAGGTCGACGCGCACCAGCCCGTCGGAGGCGCGAGGGGCACCCTGCTCGCCGCCGCGCGAACTGCCCGGCACCGGAAAGAGCCCCTGCTGAATCATTCCGAGGAGATCTGCGGCTACTTCGCGGAAGGCCGCGCCGATGCGCGATGCCGTCTGCGTGTCGGCAACGCTGGTGTGCACGGTGATCACGGCAAACGGCCCGTGCTCGGCGCCATCACCGTCACGACGACTCACCGTATAGGCGGCGAGCCGCATCGGGCTCTCTTCGTACCACGCGGGCGACGTCGAGATCACTGGAGCGTTGCTCGACATCGCCTCATCGACGAGCTCGCGCCAGTCGGCGCGCAACAGGTCGCCGATGACATCTCGGTAGAAGAGCGTCACTGAGCCGGCCGGGCGGCTGTGGGCGATGGCGAGATAGTTCTCGTCATTGGTGGGAACCCAGAGAACGACGTCGCTCAGTGCGAGGTCGGCAAGGAGTTGCAGGTCAAGTGTCAGACGCTCAAGCCATTCGATCTCCTCTTCGTCGAGGGATGAATACTTCGTCGCGAGATTACGCAGTGTAGCCACGCGTCAAGCCTAGAGCACGGTTGCTCGGAGGCCGGCCGGACCTCACCACGATGCACGAACACACCGTACTCATACGCTCTGATCTTTTTTGGCACTTGACGCATCCGAGCACACATTCTCTAATCTGGAGCGCACATTAGAAAATCAGACACTGCAGGGCTGCATGGGGGCGCTACAGCAGCGAAGTCTGAACCACGACCGAAGGAGCCCCCATGCCAGCCACTGCACGTTCGCGCGCATTCGACGACCCGCTCGAGTCGGTACTCGCACCACCGTCGAGGCCCGCGGCGCCCCGACATCTGCAGGCCGTACCCGCACCTACGCCCGCAGCGACGCCGAGCGCGACCCGCACGCGGCGAGCCTCGCAACCGGTAGCATCTCTGCCACTGAGGCTCCCGTCGCAGCCAGATCAGGCCCCCGAGGCACCGCCCGCGGCGATCGTGCAGAAACTCGCACTGTTCGCATTCGAAATCCTGGAAGGAATGCGATCAGCCAGTCAGATCGCAACGTGGATCACGCCGGGCGCTTCGAGCCGAGCGCGAGTGCATCACTCGAGATCGGCGGCGCCGCGTGGCGGTACCTGGTCCGGCGCACCTGTGCCGGCCGCTGCCTCTGGTGATCGAAGCGTCAGTCGTGCTGCATCTCGATTCCCGCTCGACCGTGGTGGCGCTGCGCTTCGAACATCGCGAGGATCGCTGGCGCGCAACCGACATCACCGTGCTGTGACACCCGACCTACGAGCGTCCGTCCGTGCGCGTCAGTTGTTCAACCACGACCATCACATCGACCGGAACCCCGGCACCGCGCAGCACATCACGGCTCGACCGCGGCGATCGTCGCCAGCCGTCGTTCCAGCCGCGACGCAAGCAATCGCGCAGCTGAGCTCGCTCGGTCGACGCACGGAACGTGCGGAACCAGCGACGCGCGGTCGCCGCCGAATACAGCAGCTTTTCCCAGGGCAGCAGCGCCGCACTGCGGCGAAACACCCAGAGTTTGTTGCGCACTTCGAAATAGAACCGGGGGCCTGGATCTTGATCGCTCGACCCTCGCTTGACCGTTCGGTGCGTCACCACAGAGGCGGGCACATACAGGCCCCGGGCTCCGCGCAGCAGTCGGGCGGAGTACTCGAAATCGTCGTTCCACAGGAAGTAGTCGGCGATGGGCAGGCCGAGCTCGCGCACCCGCGACGCACGGAGGAATGCCGAGACGAACGAGATCGACCGAATCTCCATCGCCCCGACTGCAGCGGCACGCTCGCATTCTGCCTGCGATGCACGAATCTTGGCTTTGGGCGTATTCATCGGGTGATCCGCCCCATCAGTCCAGATCACACGCGACCCCATGACGGCGAGGTCGTCGGGGCCCTGCGCACGGTAACGCTCATGGGTTTCCAGTGCCCCCGCAAGCGCGTCGGGCCCGGGCACCGTGTCATCGTCCATGACCCACACCCAGTCGGTGTCGTCTTCCACGACCGCAGCCGCGATGCCCGTCGCGAACCCGCCAGCGCCGCCCGTGTTCTCGGTCAGTTGAATGTGCCGGGCGCGTTCGCCCCATGCTTCGAGCATCTCAGCGGCAACCTCGACCGAGCCGTCGTCGGAGGCGTTATCGACGACGACGAGGCGATCGACGGGTCGGCTCTGCGCGGCGAGAGCCGCGAGCGATTGCTGCAGCAGTTCCCGTCGGTTGTAGGCCACCAGCACGGCGGTCACACGCATGCGATCCGACTCCTTCATGATCGTGAACCCGCCTAGTCTAGCCCGGAGGTGCGCCACAGCCTCTGGTAGAACTCGCTGGATCGGGAGGTGACGAGATCGCGGTATTCCTCGGCGGAGAGGTCGAGTATCGATCCGTGAGGCACGTCGGAGCCATCGGTGAGGGCCGAGACACCGATGCCGGCCCGATGATCCTGCACCTCAAGACCTGTGAGCTCGAGCAGTGTGGGATACATACTCATCTGGTCGAGGTCATCGCGGGCGACGCGCAGCCCGTCGGGGCTCCAGATGCGGTTGAAGATCGTGCGGTGGTCGAGGTCCTTGAGCTCGTCCCAGAAGCTGCCGCCCTCCGCGATCATCTTTTGATGATCGCCCATGAGCACCACGGCGGTGTCGTCGAGGTACCCCTGCTGATCGAGGTACTCCACGAACCCAGCGACCTGTTGCATCGAGCAGTACGTGATCGATGTCATCACCGCATCGGTGTCGCGCGTGCAGTAGTCGTAGAGCCGCGGGCCCTCGTGCGTATCCAGCGACAGCATCGTGAGGTTGAATGGCTGGTCGCCCGCGTGCAGTTCGTCTACCTTGTCCTTTGCCTGCGCAAAGAGCCGCCGATCGGAGAGGCCCCAGTCGCCGCGCACCTCGGTCTCACCTTCGGCTTTCCACACGTTCAGATCATCGATCTCGTCATACCCGTGGGTCGAGAGAAAGGCCCCCTTGCCGGCGAAGCTCGCGTCGGCTCCACCGAGGTACACGTTGCGGTATCCCTGATCGGCGAGCACGTCGCCGAGACAGGTTGCACCGGCGAGGTACGGCGCGGCCTTTCCGTCGGCCGAGTCCATCTCGTTGAGTTCCGAGATGTCGGCGGTCGACGAGGCGCTGCGCAGCGGCACCCCGCACTGGGTGCTCAGAATGCCCGACATCGTCCATCCGCCGCCCTCGTACTGCCGATAGTCATCGATCGTCTGCCACCCGCGGGTGACGTCTTCGACGGGTGCGAGCATGTCTTTTTCAAAGAGGTCGTCGTCTGAGAACGTGTTCTCCATCGACTCGAGGTAGATGACGATGAGGTTGCGCGGCTCCGGGCTCCCGGCACCAGGGGCCGCCGACACCTGAGGTGTCTCGTAGTACCGGTCGAATCCGAAGTCGGTCGTGAGGTCGCGGTAGAGCGCCTGCGCGTAGTCGCCCGCCCCGATCGCGGCGCCCAGATACGCGCCGCCTGACACTGGGAGCACGACCGCGAGCAGAGCGGCGATCCAGCGCACGGGTCGTTGCAGGTTCGGGCGTTCTCCGAGCGCTGCGGCACGGTGCCACCGACGGCGGCGGCGCTCAACAAAGATCGCGACGAGCAACACGATGCCGAGCGGGATCACGATGCCGGTCATGACTCCGCCGATGACGAGTCCGGCACCGCCGGCGCCCTCGCCGCCACCGTTCAGGTTCGAGAGCAATTGGTCGATCGATATCGCACCGAAGGTGCGCCGCACCCAGAATCCGATGCCCACGAACGCCGCCGACACCGCGGCGAGCACCCAGAAGGCGACGATTGACGCACCCCGCCAGAGGCGCCGCCGAGACGGCGAAGCTGGTGGCTCCGCCTGTTGCTCGATGGGCTCGATTGAGGGCGGCGCGATCACCAGATCGTCCGTGTCGACTGCACTCACGATTCCGCTAGCCCGCTTCCGTTTCGGCGGGCGAGGCGGCGGCGACGCCGTCGGAGACGAGCTGACGCGTCGTGTCGAAGTCGGGAGCCTCGGGATCGATGGCCGGCGGCACGAGCTCCACGTTCACGATGTCGTGCCCGCGCGCCTTTGCCGCGAGGTCGACGAAGCGCCCCAGCATCGACTCCGGAATATCCGTCTCGACGAGTTCGGTACCCGCGGCAGCAACATCCTGGAATCGCAACAGTACGTTCTGCGGATTCATCTGGGCGAGGATGGCGGCCTGCAAGTCGCGCTGACGCTGCATGCGCGAGTAATCGCCATCGGCAGACCCGTAGCGGGAGCGCGCGTACCACTGAGCGGTGTACCCGTCCATACCCTGCGTGCCCGGTTCGATCCAACCGTCGACGCCTTCGAGCTCACCCGTGTACTCGTTGATGTGACCGCCGATCGGCAGCCGCTCCTGCACATCGATCGTGATTCCACCGAGCGCGTTGATCAGACTCTCGAACGCGTCCATGTTGACGAGCACGTAGAACTGCACGTCGAGACCTGTGACGCCCGAGACCGCGTCTTTCGTGGCCTCGATGCCGGGGGTCGACCCCTTCGACACGGCATCGGCGTACATGCCGTCGTACGACGGCGATCCTGAATCTTCGACCTCGGTGACGAGCGAGTTCAGAGCACCCGTGGTGAAGCAGTAGTACCCGCCACCATCGACGACTTCATAGTTGTTGATCTCGTCGCAGTAGCCCTCAGGGTAGATCGGCTGCATGGGCGAATCGTCGGGGAACGGCGCGCCTTTCATATCGCGTGGCAGGCCGACGATGACCGATTGCCCGGTCTTCGCGTCGACGCTCACCAACGAGATACTGTCGGGGCGCAACCCTTCACGGTCGGCACCGGCGTCGGTGCCGAGCAGCAAGATGTTGTAGCGGCCGTCCACCGGCTCGACCGCCGGAGCACTCGGAAAGAGATCGCTGAGCAGATTGCGGCCAGCCCCGACGGCCGTACCCGCCCATGCGGCCCCGGCTGCCGGCACTACGGTGAGCAGCACCGACAGCATCGCGACCGGCACCCGCCAGTTGCGCTGCACCCGCACGAGCTTCGTGAGACGGAGGGTGTCGATGCCGAGCGCGACCCAAATCACGGCGTAGATGAACAGCGCCCACTGCACGAGCAGCAGCACGGCACTGTTCGTGAAGATCGTGAGCGTGGCGACGCGGGCGAACAGGAACCCGAGCCCCGCGGCGAGCGCGCCGACGACCAGCACGATCGTCGCGATCAGACCGAACCGGCCCAGTTTGCGGTTGCCCGCCACGAGCTGCGCGGTACCCGGCAGCACGAACCCGAGGATCACCAGCCAGCGCGCGCGCTTGCTCATCAGCGGTTCCGACTGCAGGTCGGGGTGGCGCAGCGGCCGCTCGAGGTCGAGCGTCATGCGCCGTACCCGCCGGGGTTCGCCGACTGCCATGCCCAGGAGTCACGGCAGGCCTCGGCGAGACTGCGGGTGGTGCGCCAGTCGAGTTCGATGTTCGCGCGAGTCGGATCGGCCGACATCTCCGCGACGTCACCCGCGCGCGCTGGTTCGATGGTGAACGGAATCTCGCGTCCGGATGCGGCCTCAAAGGCGCGCAAGACCTCGAGCACGCTGGAGCCGGTACCCGACCCGAGGTTGTAGACGGCGACGCCGGGCGCGTTGTGCTCGAGCGCCGCCACGTGGCCCTCCGCAAGGTCCATGACGTGAATGTAATCGCGCACACCAGTGCCGTCAGGCGTCGGATAGCTGTTGCCGAACACGCTGAGGCGCTCGCGCTTCCCCACCGCCACCTGGGTGATGAACGGCATCAGATTGTTCGGGATCCCGCTCGGGTCTTCGCCGATCAGGCCCGAGGGGTGCGCGCCGACGGGATTGAAGTAGCGCAGCAGCACGGCGCCGAGTTCGGGCCAGGCGACCTGTGCATCGCGCACGATCTGCTCGTTCATCGCCTTCGACCAACCGTAGGGGTTCGTGATTCCCACACCGGTCTGGTGATCCTCATCGACCGGCACGTATTGCGGGTCGCCGTAGACCGTGGCCGACGAGCTGAAGACGAAGTTGGTGATGCCCCGCTCGCGGAGCACATCGAGCAGCACCAGCGTGGAGTCGAGGTTGACGCGGTAGTAGCGCGTGGGCTGCGCCACCGACTCCCCCACGGCTTTCAGCCCGGCCAGGTGGATCACCGCATCGAACTCGATCTTGGCGAGCGCCCGCTCGGCCGCTGCGCGCTCGGCCAGGTCGACCTCGACCACGGGGATCGTCTTGCCGCTCAGCTGCTCGACACGCCGAACGGCTTCTGGGCTGCTGTTCGAGAAGTCATCAAGCACGATCACTTCGTGGCCGTGCTCGAGCAGCACCAGTGCCGTGTGAGAGCCGATGTACCCGGCGCCGCCAGTCAACAAAACACGCATGAAGACAGGGTACTTGGCCATTCGGAGAGGTTCCCGGCAGCCGCACCGCGATGCGATGAACTCGGAGCAAGCCCCGAAAATTATTTCAATTGCGTCTCAACCGCGCGTTCACACTGCGCCGCACAGCAGATCTTGCTCTTGGACTCCATACAATATGGAGAACAGCCCAGTGCTGCACCGGTGTTTCGCGATTCGAGGGGAGAACGTATTGGCGACGCTCACCCTCATCGCAGACCCGTTCCCAGATTTCGAATCCGAGGTGCACGCGGCCGCCGCCCGTGACCTCGTGCAGGCTGTCGCAGAGACGGCTCCCCGCAGCTGCAGTGCGCGCTTCCTGCTGTCTCGCGGCTCAGAGGTGCCCGAGTTCGCCTCGGCGCGACTCACCTCAGAGCTGCTCCCGCTGCGCGCCAGCATGCTGCCGCTCGTGTGGCAGAACGGCACGACGGCCCGCCCCCTCGATGGTGAATTCGTACACGCACTGACCCCGATGATGCCGCTGCGTTCGCGCGGTGACGATGATGGGTCGCAGACGTCGGTCACGATTCCCCACAGCATTGCTTGGGACGCACCGTCGTTGATCGGCAATTCACAGGCCCGACTCTTCCGTGCATTCACTCGGCGCGCCGTCAAGCTGGCCGATGTCATTCTGACGCCGACACACGCCACCGCGCGCGTGTTGCAGCAGCAGTACGGCAGCGACCTGCCGGTGCAGGTCTTCCCGCTCGCTCCGCCCACTGAGCTGTCGGCACCCGCGGATGCGGCTGAACGCCGTGCCGCTTGGGGGCTTCCGGATCGCTACGCCGTCACCACGGCACGCACCGGCGAGCACGGCCGCCTCGAGTGGATCTTCGATGCCATGCGTCGCGACGCCGCTCTGCCGCCGCTCGTCGTGCTCGACGGCGTCGACCCGCAGGGTCCGCAGCCGCGCGACAAAGACAAGGACCGCGACGCTTCGGCCCCGACGATCGACGTTCCCGCAGATCTTCAGGGTCGCGTTCGGGTCATCGCCGTCACGCAGCTCTCCGACATCGGCGCCGCACTCGGCGGAGCTTCGGTGCTGCTGCAGCCGCAGGCGTTCGCCGGCACCGGGTATGTCGTACTCGCGTCTCTCGATGCCGCGGTTCCCGTCGTGCACGCGGGGCACCCAGCCACCGCGGAGCTCGTGCTCGATGCCGGTGTATCAGCCGACACGGCCGACGGGTTCGCTGCCGAGTACAGCCGACTGATCGGTCAGTCGGGTGCGCTGCCCACGCTGACGGTGCTCGCCTGTGATCGCAGCCGCGGGTACAGCTGGCGCTCATCGGCATGGCAGCTGTGGGAGACGCACGCCAACCTGTGATCAGGTGAGCGCGTCGGCGCAAGCTGGCGCCCGCACCGACGGCCCGCGCGCTACTCGGCCGCGATGCGCGCTTTGAGGGCGTCGTTCTTCTCGCCCACCGCGGCGGTGAGACCCTCGGCGTAATCGGCGAGACGCTGCGCGACCTCGGGGTCGGCTGAGCCGAGGATGCGCGCGGCCAGAATGCCCGCGTTCTTCGCGCCGCCGATCGAGACGGTGGCGACCGGAATGCCGCCTGGCATCTGCACGATCGAGAGCAGCGAGTCGAGACCGTCGAGCTTCGCGAGCGGCACGGGCACGCCGATGACCGGCAGCGTCGTCATCGAGGCGACCATGCCGGGCAGGTGCGCGGCGCCGCCCGCGCCTGCGATGATGACGCGGATGCCGCGGGCCGCCGCTCCGCGCGCATAGTCGACCATCTTGTCGGGCGTGCGGTGGGCACTGACGACCTCGACCTCGTGGGCGATGCCGAACTCGCGGAGCGCCTGCACCGCGTCGGCCATGACCGAGTAGTCGGAATCGGAGCCCATGATGACGCCGACGAGGGGCGCGGTGGTTTCAGCCATGCCCTCCATCGTATCGGGGCGCGGAATCAGGCGAACGCCGCCGCAGCGGCCACGGCCTCCGCACGCACCGCAGCGAGGTCGTCACCGGTGACCGTGACGTGCCCGACCTTGCGGCCCGGCCGGGGCTGCTTGTCGTAGCTGTGGATCTTGGCGGTCGGGTGCGCGGCGAGCGCCTCGGCGTAGCGCACCGGCATGGGCCCCTCGGCAGGGCCGCCGAGCACGTTGACCATCACGGCGGCGGGCGCGGTCATCGAGGTGTCGCCCAGCGGCAGGTCGGCGACAGCGCGCAGGTGCTGCTCGAACTGGCTCGTGACGGATCCCTCGATCGAGAAGTGGCCCGAATTGTGGGGGCGCATGGCGAGCTCGTTCACCAGCACGCGCCCGTCGCGGGTCTCGAACATCTCGACGGCGAGCACGCCGGTCACTGCGACGCCCTCGGCGACGACGGATCCGATGCGCGCGGCCTCGGCCAGCACCTCGGGCCGGTCGGTCGGTGCGGGGGCGAGCACCTCGGCGCAGACCCCGTCGCGCTGGATGGTCTCGACGACGGGCCAGGTGCGGGTCTCGCCGCTGGGCCGACGTGCGACGAGCTGCGAGAGCTCGCGCACGAAGTCGACGAGCTCTTCGACGAGCAGGAAGCCGCCGTTCGCGTCCTCGGCGAGCGCGGTGAACCAGTCGTGCACCTCGGTGGCGTCGGAGATGACCCGGACGCCCTTGCCGTCGTACCCGCCACGGGCGGTCTTCACGACGGCGCGGCCGCCGTGGGCGTCGAGGAAGGTCTGGAGGGCGGCCTCGTCGGCGACGGTGCCCCAATCGGGGATGGGCACGCCGAGTTCGGTCAGCTTCTCGCGCATCACGATTTTGTCTTGCGCGTACTGCAGCGCATCTGGGCGCGGGTGCACGGCGACACCGCGGGCCTCCAGTTCGCGCAAGATCGCCTGGGGCACATGCTCGTGATCGAACGTGACCACGTCGACCGTCTTTGCGAACGCGTAGACCGTCTCGGGATCGCGGTAGTCGCCGACCGCATCGGCGGCACGCTCCGCGCTCGAGCCCTCGTTCTCGGCGAGCACGCTGATGCGCAGACCGAGGTGAATCGCGGGTGGCACCATCATGCGGGCGAGCTGCCCGCCGCCGATCACGCCGATCTTGATGCTGCCGTTTTGCGTCACGTCGCTCCCGAGTTCAGTCGCCCTGCAGTTCGGCACGTGCGCAACGCGCGTACCACCCCTCTATTCTGCCGCATCGACAGAGGGGTGATCCCGCGCCGGCGCATCGATGCGTGGCGCGAGCAGCGCCTCGCAATAGTTGACTCCCATCAACCAATGTCGTATAGTTGACCTTCATCAACGAATACTCGACGACCTCGCGAAGGATCCCGCCCTCCGAATGACCACCAGCACCGCGCCCGCGCCGCGCACCCCCGCACCCACCACCCCGAGCGCCCCCGGCGACGGCCTCCTCACGGGCCGCGCGAAGAACCTCGCCCTCACGGGCCTGTTCCTCAGCATGGCCGTCTCGATGCTGTCGATGACCGTGGTCGGCACCTCGATGCCGATCATCATCGCCGACCTCGGCGGCAGCCAGGCCGCCTACACCTGGGTGGTCACCGCGACGATGCTCGCGTCGGCGATCTCGACGCCGATCTGGGGCAAGCTCGCCGACCTGACGAGCAAGAAGGTGCTGCTGCAGGCGTCGCTGGTTATCTTCGTGGTGGGGTCGGCGCTCGCCGGCACCGCGACCGACTCGGCGTGGCTCATCGGCTTCCGCGTGCTGCAGGGGCTCGGCGCGGGCGGCCTGGGCGCACTCGGCCAGATCGTGCTCGCCGAGATCATCAGCCCGCGCGAACGCGGCAAGTACATGGGCATCATGGGCGCGATCATGGCGGTCTCGACGGTCGGCGGCCCGTTGCTCGGCGGCGCCATCACCGACGCGATCGGCTGGCGCTGGAACTTCTACGTCGCCGCCCCGATCGCCATCATCGCGATCATCGTGCTGCAGCGCACGCTGCACCTGCAGACGATCAAGCGCAAGGTGAGCATCGACTACCTCGGTGCCGCACTCATCTCGATTGGCTTCGCGAGCCTGCTCATCTGGGTCACCCTCGGCGGCACGCAGTTCGACTGGTGGTCATGGCAGACCGTCGCAATGGTCGGCGGTGGCCTCGCCCTGCTGGTCGCGGCCGTCTTCGTCGAGCTGCGCTCCCCCGAACCGCTAATCCCGATGCACCTGTTCGCCAACCGCACCTTCACCATGTCGGTGATCGCGTCGATGGCGGTCGGTCTCGCCATGTTCGGCACCTCGGTGTTTCTCGGGCAGTACATGCAGCTCGCCCGCGGCAAGACTCCGACCGAATCGGGCCTGCTCACCATTCCCATGATGGCGGGCGTACTGCTTGCGTCGACCCTGGTCGGGCAGCTCATCACCCGCACCGGTAAGTGGAAGCGCTACATGGTGTCAGGCTCCGTCATCATGCTCGGCGGCCTGCTCCTGATGGGGCAGCTGCGCGCCGATACCTCGTTCTGGTACGTCGGCATCTCGATGTTCGTGCTCGGCGCGGGTGTCGGCATGTGCATGCAGAATCTGGTGCTCGTGGTACAGAACACGGTGTCGCCGAACGAACTCGGCGTCTCGAGCTCGGCGGTCACCTTCTTCCGCACCATCGGCGGCACCGCCGGCATGTCGGCGATGGGCGCCATGCTCTCGCACCAGATCGTCACCTTCATCACCGACGGTCTCGGGGCCCTCGCGAAGTCGAATCCCGAGGCGATGGCCGGCGCGAAGGCACTCGAGGGCGGGGCGATCCCGAAGCTCGCCGAGCTCACGGCCCCGATTCGCGAGGTCGTCGAGAACGCCTACGGTCACGGCATCGGCGACGTCTTCCTCGCCGCGGCTCCGGTCGGCATCGTCGCAATCATCGCGATCGCATTCCTGCCGAACCTGCCCCTGAACACGAAGAGCGCGGCGCAGCAGCGCGCCGATCTGCAGCGCGCCCAGCGCGAAGCCGAGCTCGGCGCGGCACACTAGAAGCTATGCACGACGCCAGCGCCTCCGCCGCGCACCCCGACGCCGCAGCGCACACCGATCAGATCTCCGACATCATCGCGGAGTTCTCCGAGGTGTTCGCGTTCGCACGCACCCGCTGGGCGCGATATGCGGAAGAGGTCGACCCCGAGCTGAAGGGGGTCGGCATCATGGTGCTGCAGCTGATTCTGCGCAAGGGACCGATCACGGCGACCGGCATCAGCCAGTTGCTCGACATGGACAAGGCGATGGTCAGCCGGCAGATCACCAAGCTGCGCGATCTCGGCCTCGTCGACACCGAGCCGTCACCTGAAGACCGCCGGGTCGTGCTGCTCACTCCGAGCCCGAAAGCGGAAGACCTGCTTGGTGCGGTTCGGGCGCAGTGGGCGCACGCGTATCACGAGCGGTTCGTCGGCTGGAGCCCCGACGAGCTCGAGCAACTGCGCGCCGCACTGCACCGCTTCAACGCAGCCTCGGCCGACAGCCTGCGAACGGACACCCCCGCCGCTCGGTGCGCACGCGATTCGCATGCACAGTCAGGCGATGGTGGATCACCAGACCCCGCCACGGGCTCCGCAGCAAACGCTGAATAACCCGATCACAGCGAAAACACTCGCCGTTCGCCGATCGTTCACGCGCCCGTTACCGCCCGGGCCACCGTAACCAAGTTGTGACTTATAGGGTTGGGCACATGACCACCCAGGCGCCGCTTCACGTGCAGCTGTACGAGGAGATGATCCACCGCATCCGAACAGGCGCGTGGCAGCCCGGTGACAAGGTACCCAGCGAGAAATCGCTCGTCGCCGAGTTCGGCACCTCCCGCGGACCGGTGCGCCAAGCCCTCGCCGCGCTCCGCGCCGACGGCATGATCGTGGGAGGTCGCGGCACCCCGCCGCGCGTGCAGCACACCGCGCCGGCGCAGTCGTTCGACACCTTCATC
The DNA here is from genome assembly GCF_001273845.1 of Leucobacter musarum subsp. musarum. Classification (GTDB taxonomy): domain Bacteria; phylum Actinomycetota; class Actinomycetes; order Actinomycetales; family Microbacteriaceae; genus Leucobacter; species Leucobacter musarum. The sequence goes on along the minus strand of NZ_JHBW01000111.1, from coordinate 13,761 downwards.
TCATTCAGCGAGTGGGCGCGTGAACTCGGGCTCACGCCCGGGCAGCGCGTCATCGAGGCGAGCCGGCGCACTGCCTCCGAGGAGTGCGCCCGCGAGCTGCAGATCGCCCCCGACTCCCCCGTGGTCGAGATCATTCGCGTGCGCTATCTCGACGAGAAGCCGGCCATGCTCGAGCGCTCCCTGTTCCCGTACGAGATCGGCAAGCACCTGCTCGGCACCGACTTCCACCACGGCAGCGTGTACCAGGCGCTCGCGCACGTCGGCATTCTGCCGACGCGGGCACGCCACACCATCGACGCGATCGCCGCACACCCGCTCGAAGTCGAGCAGTTGCACATCGCCCCGGGCAGTCCGCTGCTACGCGTGCGCCGCCTGGCCTACAACGAATTCGGCATCGTCATCGAGAGCGCCGACGATCGCTACCTGCCGACCATGGCGACGTTCGTGATCGAGAACAGCGCGAAGCACCGCAATCCGCTCTCGCGTCAGGCGGCGAGCCCGGCGACCGGGCTGCTCGCCACCTACGATCCCGGTCTAGGGTAGTTCGCCGCACTGGGGTGCTGCGCCGCAGCGCCCGCCGCCTTAGGCCGCCGCGGGCACCGGCAGTGCGAGATCGCTCATCGCGGCGGTGACCATGATCGGCAGGTGATCCGACGTGCCGCGGTCGAGCGTGCGCACGCTCGCGATGTCGAGACCCGATGAGGTCGCGAAGTCGAAGTGCCCGCGGAACATCTTGTAGCGCGTATACGTGCGCTTGTCACTGAGGCTGAGCTCGTAGCCGGTGTCGCGCATCTCGGTATCGAGGCGCCCTTTGAAGACCGGGTAGTTGTAGTCGCCGACCATCAGGGCGGGCAGGCCCGGCCCGAGCTGGCGCAGCTCGGCGAGCGCGGCGTGGATCTGGTGCCGTCGCAGCGAGTTCAGCGCGGTGAGCGGTGCGGCGTGGAACGAGGCGACGACGAGGTCGCGCTGCATCTCGGAGTCGTGCAGGCGCACGCCGAGCAGACGCTCGTGAGCGGGCGCGAGCAAACGGTCGTGCAGCGACTTCTTGAGCTGGAAGGTGTGCGCTGATCGCGTGTGGAAGCGCTCGTCGCGCACGTACATGGCGAGGCCCAGCCGGTTACGCTCGGTGGCGTGCACGAGCGAGAGGTGCCCGAGGCGCGCCGGGAGCGCGACCGCTTCGGCCTCTTGCAGGCACAGCACGTCGACGCCGTGATCTTCGGCGAGCGCATCGAGTTCGCAGACGGCACGGTTCTTGCGCAGGTTGTAGCTGATGACCTTCATACTCGGGCCTCCACTGGGTTGGCGCGGGCCGTTCGGCAGCCCGACAGATGCCACACTACGCCCGTCGACCTGTGGAGTCAGCGAGTTCTGGCTGACAACTCGTTCAGGTGCGTGAACGTTCGGGGTGCCGCGTCACCCAGCCTCACCGCTCAGCCGAGCTGGTGCAGACGCACCTGCAGGGTGCCGATGACCAACTGCTCGGTCGCCGGAGCGATGCGGCCGGGCTCGAGCGACGTGGTCGTGCCCCCGGCGTCGACGAGGGCGACGCCGTTGGTCGACTGCAGGTCTTCGATCGTCCATTCCTCGCCGTCGCGGCGCAGGCGCGCGTGCGACTTCGACATGGTGCGGGTCGGGTCGGTGATCTGCAGCACTGTCGCACCGTCACGAGGCTCCGGCTTGCGCCCCACGATCACGTCATCGCCGACCAGTTCGAGGGTTTCACCGTCGGGGAGTTCGATGCCCCAGCGCGCGCGGCGGGAGACGACGACGGTGTGGTCTTCGTCGAGAACTCCGGCGTCGGGCGTCGGAGCCGGTGCGACGGGAGCGGGCGTTACCGCCGCGGCGGGTTCGAACGCTGCTGGAGCCGCAACCGCCTCCGGTGCCGCGGGGATCACCGGAGGCTCTGCAGTCACCGGCGCCGCGGGTGCGAGACCGATCGCGGGCGCCGCGGGGGCCTCACGGTCGAAGATCGACGGCTCAGGCGTCTGCGGAGTCTGCGGCTCGGAGGCCAGCGGGGTCTGCGGCTCGGGCGCGGAGCTCGCAGTGGCGAGCGTCGGGTAGCTCGGTGCGGGCGGTTCGACGGCCGGGGCCACCGGTACCTCCGGCACCACCGAGGCGGGTGGCTCGGGCAGAATCAGCGGGCCCGATTCGCCCTCGACGTTCGATTCCTGCACGGCGGGCCAGGAGAACGGCTGGGGTGCCGCGACACCGCCGAGGGGCGCGGGCGCCGCGGGGGTGTGCCCCTCAGCGGCGAGACGCGCGTAGTCGCCCTCGGTCGTGTTGCTGAAGCCCCAGTTGTTGGGTTCGGGCGCCTGCGGCTGCGCAGGCCCAGGCTCGGCCGGAGCCCCGAAGAGCCCGCCAGACGCAGGCGCACCGGGAGTCGGTGGCACCGCCGGCTGGCCTGCCTGCGCAGGCTGCGCCCAGGGGTCGGCAGCGGGTGTCGGGTACCCGGAGGCCGGCTGTTGCGGGGCCGCCCACGGGTCGGCCGCAGCCTGAGGCTGAGCCTGAGGCACCGGCGGCAGGCCCTGCCAGGCGGGGTCGGGCTGCTGCGCACCGAATGCTGCAGAATCAGCCGCGCCCTGCGGCGCGAATCCCCCGTAGCCGCCCTGGGTCGCCTCGGCGCCGTAGCCCGTCGCACCGGAAGCGGCAGCACCGGGGTAGGCCGAGTCGTATCCGCCCACGGGGTAGCCCTGGTCGCCGTACTCGCGATCCCGCAACTGCGACCCGAAGAGTGTGGCCCACAGCGGCGGGATGAATGCACCGAGCACGGTGAAGCCGGCGCCCTTGCCGAATTCGCTGTTGATGCGGTGAATAGCGATGATCGAGACGACGAGCACGACGATGCTCAGACCCGGGATGAAGCCCAGCAGCACGAGCCAGCCGGGCAAGCCCCCGCGCTGCACGAGCTGCCACTGGTTCCACACCGGAATCCAGCCCCAGCCTGACGGCAGACCGAGGTAGGGGAAGAGTCGCGACAGCGCCCACAGGTACCACACGTAGAACGCGAGGCCGACGAGCGACCAGATGCCGAAGACCAGGAAGAAACCCGCGCCGAGCTGCGTCGAAGTCTCGTAATCCATCACTCACTCTTTCCCGCTGCGCGATGTCGGCCCGGGCCGGCCGAAGATGTGCCGCAGCTGCATCCCTGACAGCGTATCGGTCAGCGCCGCATTCGAGAATCCCGAGTGCGAGCTATTGCTGACCGGTGGGTTCCGTTTCCTGCGTCGTCGGAGCATACGCGAGCTGCACGATCTGGTGCCCGCGGGCACGCGACACGACCTGGGCACGGCCCGGTGCGCTCGGGATCGCCTTGACCTTGCCGATCAGCTGCCCCTCTTCGGGGCTGCCACTCAGCAGCACGCCGGTGACGCCAAGATCGGTCATGCCCTGCAAAATCGGATCGTAGGCCGCGCGCGAGGCGCCACCCAGACGTCGCGTCACGATGACGTGCAGCCCGAGATCGCCCGCCTGTGCGAGCAGCTGCGCGAGCGGCGCCGCCGGGTTGCCCTGCTGCGTGGCAACGAGATCGTAGTCGTCGATGAGCACGAAGCCCTCCGCGCCCGTCCACCAGTTGCGTGCACGCAGCTGGTCGGCGGTGACGTCGGGGCCGGGCAGTCGGTCGCGGAAGAACTCGACGAGCTGCGCGACGGCGCCAGCGGTCTGATCGGCCGTCGTGAGGTAGGCGCCAAGGTATTCCTCGGGAATTTCGCCGAGGTGCGCACGACGGTAGTCGATCATGAAGATACGCGCCTGGCCCGGTTCGTAGCGGCGCGTGATCTCGTGCATGATGCCGCGGAGCATCGACGACTTACCTGACCCCGAGTCGCCGTAGAGGTACAGGTGCTGCTCGCGATCGGGGTCGATGCCGACCGGGGCGAGCTCGGCCTCGTCGAGGCCGAGCAGCAGCTGCTTCGCGTTGGCGGCCGGGTGCTCGCGCAGCTCGGCGAGCGGCAGGCGCTCGGGCAGCAGGCGCAGTTTGGGGCCGTGCTCGCGCTGCCAGGCGCTGCTGATCTTGGCGACGAGGTCGTCGACGCCGTCAACGAGGGTCTCGGCACCGGGCTCGCCGTCGATGCGCGGCAGTGCCGTGAGCATCTGCAGGCCGGCGGGGTCGAGGCCGCGCCCGGGCAGCGCCGAAACGTTGGCCGCCGCGCGGCGATTGACTTCGGAGTCGGAGGCGTCGCCGAGCCGCAGCTCGATGCGCCCGCCGAGCAGGTCTTTCACGTTCGGGCGAATGTCGAGCCAGCGGCTCGCCGTGAGCACGAGGTGCACGCCGAAACTCAGTCCTCGCGCCGCGAGCTGCTGCACGGGCACCTCGAGCGACTCGTAGTCGCTGCGCAACGTGGCCCAGCCGTCGATGACGAGGAAGATGTCGCCGTACCCGTCGTCGACGAGCCCCTGCGCGCGACGGGTGCGATAGGTGTCGATCGAATCGATGCCCTGCGCGCGGAAGTAGGCCTCGCGGGCGTTGAGCAGCGAGGTCACCTCGGCGACGGTGCGGCGAATCACTTCGGGTTCGCCACGGGTCGCGAGCCCCGAGAGGTGGGGCAGGTCGCGCAGACCCGCGAAGCTGCCACCGAAGTCGATGACGAACACCTGCACCTCGTGCGGGGTGTGGGTCAGCGCGAGCGCCGAAACAAGCGTGCGTGCAGCGGTGCTCTTGCCCGAGAGCGGGGCGCCGACGATGGCGACGTTGCCTGCGGCTCCCGAGAGGTCGAGAGTGAGCACGTCACGGCGCTGGTAAAGCGGCACGTCGACGATGCCGACCGGCACCGTGAGGCGGCGGTGCTCGCGCCACCGCGGCGCGTGCAGTCCGAGCTCGTAGCTGACGGCGAGCTTGCCGAGCAGCTGGTCGAGGGTGGCCGGCTCTTCGAGCGGCGGCAGCCAGACCTGGTGGGCGGCCGGGCCGAGGCCCGACATCCGTGAGACGGCGAGTTCGAAGGTGCTGCGGGTCTCCTCGGGCTCGCTCGCGGCGAGCTCTTCGGCGCGGCGCTCGGCCTCGGCGTTCGCACGTGCGGCCTCGACTGCGGGGTCGGTGAGCTGCTGCGCTGCCGCGGTGAACGGGGTGATGCGCACGGTGCCGCCCGCGGTGGCGCCAGTGTCGCCGGAGGTGATGGCACGTCTGGCGGGCGGCGGCCCCGAAACGTAGGCGGCGCGGAACTGGGTCAGGTTGTCGTCGCTGCCGACCTTGAGCAGACCTCCGCCGGGCTCTTGCGGCAGGTGATACGCGTCGGGCACGCCGATGACGGTGCGCGACTCTGCGGCCGAGAACGTGCGCAGACCGATGCGGTATGAGAGGTGGGTGTCGAGGCCCTTGAGGCGAGACTCTTCGAGGCGCTGCGAGGCGAGCAGCAGGTGCACGTGCAGCGAACGGCCCAGTCGGCCGATCGCGACGAACGACTCGATGAACTCGGGCTTGGCGCTCAGCAGCTCCGAGAACTCATCGGCGACGATGAGCAGCGCGGGCAGCGGCGGCAGATCGGATCGCCCGTTCTTTCGCGCTTTCTCGTACTCGCCGACGTTCACGAAGTTGCCGGCGGAGCGCAGCAGCTCCTGGCGCCGCGTCATCTCGCCCTGCAGCGCGTCTTGCATGCGATCGACGAGGCTGATCTCTTCGCCGAGGTTGGTGATGATCGCGGAGACGTGCGGCATATCGGCCATGCCCGCGAACGTCGCGCCGCCCTTGAAGTCGACGAGCACGAAGTTCAGCTGCTCGGGCGAGTGGGTCAGCGCGAGCGACAGCACGAGCGTACGCAGCACCTCAGACTTGCCGGAACCCGTCGCGCCGATGATGAGGCCGTGCGGGCCCATACCCTGCGAGGCCGATTCTTTGAGGTCGAGGATCAGCGGGGCGCCGTTCGTATCCTGGCCGATGGGCACGCGCAGCCGGTCGCGCTCCGGCAGGTACCGCCACTGCTGCTCGAGGTCGAGGTCGCGCACGTCGGGCAGGTCAAGGAGTTCGAGCAGCTCCTGCTGTCGCTTGCTGGCACGGGTTGCTGATCCGCCGCCCCCACCCTCTCGGTGCAGCGGCGCGAGCCGACGGGCCACCGCTTCAGCCTCGACCACGCTCATGTGGTCGGGGGTGATCTGCTGCGAGCCGGTGCGCCCCTCGGCGACCTCCGCGGAGTCGGAGCTCACGCGTATGCGCGCGGTGTTGGGGTCATCGTTGTCGTCCCAGGTGTTGGGGAGGTCGAGCACGGTCACGCCCTGCAATCCACCAGCGAACACTGAATCGCTGGGGGGTACCGATGCCCCGTCGACGACCACGAGCAGATGCGGGCCGGTGGTTGCCGGGCCGTCGAGACTGAAACGCGGCCGCTCACGCAGGTCGGCCGGCAGCATGCGCAGCAGGGTGTCAAGATCGGAGCCGATCATGCGCGCCGGCCCGAGGGAGTCGCGCAGGCGCGACGATTGCGCGTGGGGCAGCCACTTCGCCCATTCCCAGTGCGGCAGCGCTTGGGGGCTCGCCGCGATCACGATCTGCAAGTCGTCAGGGCTCTGCAGCGCAGCGGCATGGGCGATGATTCCGCGCGCCAGACCGCGGATGCGCTCGAGGTCGTCACCGACGACTTGCACGCTGCGGTAATGAGAAAGTCGCAGATACGTGGGCAGGTCGGGTTGCGTCTCGTGGGTGACCAGGAAACGGTGCGCGGCGGTCGTGGCAACCGGATCGAGGTCGGCGATCGGAGGAAGCTCTGGGGCGACCAACGACAAGCACAACGGCTGCTCACTGGTGCCGATGCGCACGGCGAGGTGATCGTCGGTCTGAGCGTCGCGCTCCCACACGCGCGCGCCGTCTTCGACGAGGTACGTCAACGCTTCGGGAGCGGGGTACCGCCAATTGCGTTCGCGTCGCTGCGCTTTCGCCGCGGTGCGCACGGTGTCGCGGAGCTCCCGAAGGTAGGCGAGGTACTCCCTGCGTGAACTCAGGATCGAGGCCTGACGCGTCGCACGCTGGCGCCAGCCGTTCACGAACACGAACCCCAGGGCGCTGATGAGGAACATGCCACCGGTGATCCAACCCGTGGGCCCCGCATTGCTCACCGACACCATGATGATCGCGCCGACGCTACCGAGCATGGGGAGTGCAGAAGTGAGCAGATTGCTGCCGCCCTCGGCAGGCTCGATCTCGGGCGGCGCCTGCAGTGTGACGCTGCCCGATGGCACGCGCGGTGGCGCGAGACGGCTACTCATCGACTTGCTCCCCCAGCTTCGGTGCGGCCGCGGTTCCCGCTCCGCAGCCATCGGTTCAGCGTATCAATCATGCGAGACGAGGATCGTGCGTTGTCCCTGGAACACTCAGGGATCGGCTTCGCACAGCTCTTCGCCGATGCCAAGCGTCGTGGACGAATCGGAAGCCGGTGTGCCGACGCTGTTCTCACAGGACGTCAAGTTGTCTCTTCGCCCGGCGTCGAGCCGCTGCGATGATCATGACGATCACTGTCGCAACGACAACAAGAAACCCGAGGCCACCCCACAAGATCGGTATGGCCCACTGCTCAACAAGTGAAGCGAGCGTGACAGGCGGCTTCACATCACCTTGGGCGAAGTCCCCGCGTAGATCAGCGATGGTCGGAGCCCCAGCCCATGCGCAGGCCTCCAGTGTGTCCGTGGGTGCCGCAGTCGCGCCAGCCCCACATCGAGGGTCATCGCTGCTCTTCACGAAGAGCGGATTCTCGTCGGGGTACTCTGTGGGATCTGTGCCGAGCATGCCCAGAGGACTCACAATCCCGTACCCGTAATCATCATCGATCCAAGCAGCATCATGCACGGAACCTTCGCCGGTCGTTCGCACGAGTGCCTGCAGAATCTGATTCGCTGTTGCGGAGGGGAACTTTTCAAGACCGAGTGCAATTGACCCAGCTACCAAAGGGGTGGCCAGCGAAGTACCAGATGAAAGTCCTGCGCCCCAGCTGCCTTGGTCGGCAGGGACAAGAACCTGATATCCCGGCGCCACAAAACCTCGGTTATCTGAACCCGGCGGAGTCACATCCTGTTGCCGTTCTTCGTCATACCAGGTAATCACATTCCCGTCGGGCTTCACACCACCGACCGCAACGGTCCCGTTGAGCGCGGCTGGAACTACTTCGAACGACTGCTCGATCGTAGAGTCCGGGTTACGCGTTCCCGCAACAATTGGAATTCCTTCTCGCAGCGCACGCGTCGCAACTGGCGACCAGGAGATGGAGTTCCATGCAGAAGACACAGAAGAAATGCTGATGATGTCAGCCCCGTCGGCGATGGCTTGCCTCGCGGCGAGCGCCTCCGGAACGGTCAGGTTCATATCGACGCTGGGATCATCCCCGGCAATCTCTACATCGCTCTCGAACTCGCCGGTAACCGGATTGTAGGCTTCGCACCCCCAGGTGCCGTCGGCTCCAGGCACGCCGTCCGCAGCGTAGAACAGCACTTTCGCACCGGGAACAATACCTCGCGTGCCAGCGCCCCCGTCGGCTGCTACGCCGTTGCCCACAAGCATTGAGACCACATCAGTACCGTGCGAGGTGGCGGGGTCATCGGTCACTGCGGGGAGTTCCGCTCCCGTGGCGGCCTCACGGCAAAATTGCCCGCGGACTTCAATATCAGCGCCTCGCAGTTCTGCGACATCCGGATTGATTGCATCGTCGATGACGGCGATCGTCACTCCTGACCCAGAGAGTCCTTGCGCTGCGATTTCGTCAAAGCGCAGATTGGTGGCGTACCACAAGCCCTCCTGACGCTCGCCGGGACCCACCGTAGCTTGGGCAGGTGCCGCGAACATCACCGAAAGAACACCGACCATAAGAGAGACCAGGAGCTGCGCACTTCGATTCGTTCCTGTGTTCGTGCCAGTCATCCGATTGCGTTCCTCTGATATTTGGTGTGCTGACGATTCCCGCGGAGGTGATGCACGATCATTTCATCGTCACTGTTGACCTCTTAAGCTCCAGCGCGGGGGGGGGGATTTCATATATCTACAGTGATCCATCGCGATTCGTCGGTGTTCCGTCCGCCCGCTTCGACCGCCGAGTTCGCTGGCGAGCAACAACAACAGCGATCACAACTGCGCCGAGCAACACGAGCGCGATGGATGCGATCAGTACGATGCTGCCCACCGACTGCAGGAGTTTGGCGGCTGGGGATGACTCGGTGACGTTGTCGTTTCTCACGCCCGGCGGAAGTTGCGCCTGAACGGCATCAATCGTTGGGCCGACCGTCCATCGGCACTGCACCAATTCTCCGTTGCTCGAGACTGATGCACCCGCGCCACAGCGCGGGTCATCAGGCGACGTGACAAAGAGTGGATTTTCGTCGGGAAACTGCAGCGGGTCGACACCCAGCATCGCTACCGGATTGACGATGCCGTATCCGTACTGCGGGTCGATCCACTCGGGTTCTCGCACAGTTCCTTTTCCGGTGCTGCTCATCATCGCGCGAATCACCTGATTCGCCGTCGCATCGGGCGTGTGTTCGAGCCCGAGTGCAATGGTTCCTGCAATGAGAGGTGTCGCAAGCGAAGTTCCAGACGCCAGCCCGGGCGACCAACCGCCCGATGATGAGGGAACGAGCATCTGATACCCGGGACCCGCGAACCCCATGTTCTGGAGGCCATCCGCCTCAGTGATATCGCCGAGTTCTTGATCGACGCCGAGAATCGGATTGCCATCGACATCGACGCCCCCCACTGCAACGGATCCGTTCAGACCAGCTGGGATCGTGTTCAGAGCTTCGTCCAGGGTCGCTCCCGGGTTATTCGTCCCGGCAACGATCGGGATTCCCTGTTGCAGCGCATAGATCGCGACCGGCATCCAATCGATCGAACTCCACGCTGAGGTGACAGAGGAAATACTGATGATATCCACGCCGTCTTGAATCGCTTGATAGGCCGCGAGCGCGCTCGGCACCGTCGGGAGCCCTCCGAATTCAGAGAGCCGCACGTCGCTGTCCGATGCGAATTCCCCAGTCACCGGATTGTAGGCATCACAGGTCCAGTCGCCGTCAGTGCCAGCGACGCCGTCCGAGGCATAGAAGCGCACCGTCGCGTCGGGCACAATTCCCTGCGTACCTTGGCCGCCATCCGCGGCGACACCATTTCCGACGAGCATCGCGGTCACATCCGTGCCGTGCGCGCGCGCCACGTCATCAGTGGCCGCAGGCAACTCCGACCCTGATGCCTGATCGCGGCAGAACTGACCCACCACTTCGATATCGGCGCCTTGCAACTCGGCGACCTCAGGATTGATCGCGTCGTCGATCACCGCAATGGTGATCCCTTTTCCGGTCAAGCCGAGGTCGCGCACCTCAGGCAGTTTCAGCCGATCTACGTACCACAGCCCTGAGACTCTGGCGCTCGCGTCAGCTTCCGCGTGGGCAGGAACAGCCACGCTTCCCGCTCCTAACGCAGCAAGCATAACCGTCACGCAAAGGCGCGCAGCCCAATGCTGTTTCACCGCACCATCCCACGAACGCATCGGTGCGCGCACGCGTCAAACACTGTGATACTAGTCTCGGCTGCCTGCGCGAGAGGCGTCGGCCGCAGGGCCACCATCACCCTCGTCATCCAGATGAGGGGCAATGTATCCGCCCAGGCCTGATTTCTTTGCCTGCTTCTTTTCAGAGCCTCCGGCGCCGCCACCCATCATCATGCCGCCCGGGCGAGCGCCACGAGCGGCACTTGCCGCGCCTGCCGCACCAGCACCACCGCCGCCCGTACCTGCGGCAGCTGCAGCTCCGCGCAGACCGCCGGTCAAGCCCGCAAGACCCTGCCCCAAGCCACCGCCCGCGCCCGACCCACCAGCGCCAGCCGCGAGTCGGGCGCCGGCCGCAAGGCCGGCCGCACCCAGGCCCGCCGCACCCAGACCACTGCGCACTGCGGAACCATCGAGACTGCTATCAACGCTGGGACGGCTCCCTGAACCGCCGCCTGCGCCTTCATTCCCGCCGCCACCCCCGCTGCCCGGGTTGTTCGGGTCATACGGAGGATCCACGACAGGCGGATCCCAATGGAATTCAGGAAGGTTCGGGTCAGTCCCAGTTCCTCCCCCGTTATTGCCTCCGCCACCATTGCCATTGTCACCCGGACCGCCAGGCCCTCCCGGAAAATTGGGTCCCCCGGGGAATACACCGTCTGGGAATCCGGGAACACCCCCACCGGTGCCACGGGCCCCGGGTGACCCTCCAATGCCTGCGAGGTCGAAGTTCTCCGGCTTATCGAACCCGCCATCGCCGCTCGGCAACGGATCGTAGGCAACGCTCAAACTCTCTATCCGCTTTTGCTCGGCAAGGATGAGATCGCGCATCTGATCGAGCTTCTCCTTGGCAGCAGCTTCGCGACCCGCCCCCAAGCTGTTGGCAAGATCTTCAACACCTCGATTGAGGTCGACCGTACCGAAGAACGGCACCTCAATGGTCTTCCCCTGATTCACCGCATCATGCACGAATTGAGGCACGACCCCAGATGGGAGTTCTTGGAGGAGTCGCTGAGCCTCTGAAGCGCGCCGCGAGTTCGCACTATCGGCACTGCAAGCAAACTCTCCCATGCCAGTGATGATGCTCTGAGCTTCGAAGAGCATCGTGCGAAACTTACTGAGATTCGAGAGGTGGACATTGAGTCGAGAAATCGCGGTCGTCGAAGCTGATCCAGTCCACTTCCCAGAGAGCTGATTCACGGTCTCGGTGATCCTCGACTGCACGCTTTCAACTGACGAGATAAGCCCGTTGAGATGCTCGAGGTTCCAGTCTTCCCCGAAAGCCAACTCTTCCAACTGGCGTTCGTAAGATTTCCCACTCATTTCTCATACTCCGATACGTTCACTGAAGGCGAAGAGGTCTGTGTGTTGCGGCGTCGCGATCGGGTGACGACAATTGGCACGATAATTGCCGTGGCAGCCACTCCAAGAATTGGAAGACCGACCACCGCGAGCATAAACATTGTGGTTCTGTCAAAGCTTGAGGGCTCATCGTCGGAGCCTTCTGGCCATACCCGATCTGCCATGGGTACGGTTGCCCAAGTGCAGTTGGCGAGATCGGGTGTCGGCTGCGAAGTCGCACCCGGCCCACACCTTGGGTCATCACTACTTTTCACAAATAGTGGGTTCTCGTCAGGGTACTGAGTGGGATCCTGTCCCAACATTGCAACAGGATTAACAATGCCGTATCCGTATAATCGATCCACCCAGCCCGGATCCTGCAAAATACCCTTTCCGGTCGTCCGAACCATTGCCTGCAAGACTTGGTTTGCGGTGGCGTCAGGGTACTTTTCAAGCCCCAGAGCGATCGTTCCGGCAACGAGAGGAGTAGCGACGGAGCTCCCCGACACTGTCCCGGAGGCCCATGTAGTCCCATCAGAGGGGCCCAGGAGCTGATAGGCGGGACCCGAGAAACCCATATTATCTACGCCACGCTGCGTCTGCAGGTCGCCCGTTGTCGGATCAATGCCGGTGATCGGCTCACCTTGATAGTCAACCCCGCCGACCGCGACAGTGCCGTTCAACACTGCTGGCAGGAGTTGCAAAATATCCGCCGTCGTACCATCGGGGTTGAGCGTACCCGCAACAATGGGGATGCCCGCTCGAAGCGCGAGGGTTGCAACTGGAGACCAACTCAACATCGACCAGACCGATGACACCGAAGACACGCTGATGATGTCGGCTCCGTCGGCAATGGCCTGCTTTGCTGCGACCGCCATCGAATAGTCGATCGAAACGTCAGTTTCGCTGTCGTAGTCTTCAGCGTCGAGATCGAACTTTTCATCGGCTCCGAACTCTTGAGTGATGGGGTTGTATCCGTCACAAGTCGCGGCACCGCTCTCGTCGGTGGGCCCGTCTGCCGCGTAAAACAGCACCCGAGCGTCAGGAACGATTCCCTGAGTGCCTGCTCCGCCATCAGCAGCGACACCATTGCCTACGAGCATCGACACCACCGACGTTCCGTGCGCTCGCGCGGGATCGTCGGTGGTAGGTAAAAACTCTTCGCCGGTGGCACGATCACGGCAAAATTGGCCGCGAACTTCGACGTCTGCTCCCTGCAGTTCCGCCGCATCGAGGTTGATCGCGTCGTCGATCACTGCAATCGTGATGCCGTCGCCAGTCAATCCCTGCTCACGAATCTGATCGAATTTGAGCCTCTCCGTGTACCAGAGTGCCGTCGCCCGCTCGTCATCCGTCATCGCAGCTTGAGCTGCACTGCTCCCCAGAAGCATCGCGCCGAACCCCATGAGAACGGCGAGTGCGGTTGCCGCGACCCGGCGAATCACCATGAATCCTTGCCATTGCCGTCGCTGCCTGACGAGTCGGCCGCGTCGCTCGGATTCGAGACCTTGGATGAAATCTGGACGTCGACCGTATTCAGTGCAGTTGCGATTTCGGCGTCGAGGGAATGCATCGCATCGATAATCTCAGCTGACTGCGTGCAATCCGACTGCACCTTTGCCAGCAGGCGCGAAGCCTCCTGAGCGAAGGCCTGACCGGCCCTTCTCAAAATTTCAACGTACAACTGCGCCGAGGCGGCTTGCGTTCCGCTGACCGATCCCATTTCCGCGTTCGTCGGGGCATTCGGATTGTAGTTCGCGAGCGACCAGACAAGGTCTCGCGAATCGTCAGTCGCACCAATCGGATCTTGCACCGTCATGAGCAAGCGCTCCCCTTTTGCATTCCAAACAAGTCGACCACGCAGCGAGGCCTGAAACCTCGGCTCAATCTCACTGCGCTAAAAAAGGCAGATGGGCGGCGAGCCGATTTCTCATCGACTCAACCGCCTCATTCCCTTAGCCTGCGAAGCGGCCGG
>NZ_JHBW01000110.1 GCF_001273845.1 Leucobacter musarum subsp. musarum | reverse complement strand
CACTCGCCGTCGCCGCCGCCGAAGCCGCAGCATTCGTCTCAGCCGACGCCTCAGACGACGCATCCGCCGTCGCCGCAACCTCTGCCGCCGCGTTCGCCGACACATCCGCAGCCGCCGAAGCATCGCTCGTGTTGTCGTCGTTCGCCGCAGCCTGCGCCGCCGCCTGAGCCGAAGCCGTCGCATCATCGTCCGCCGCAGCATCAGCCGAAGCCGACGCCGAAGCCGACGCATTCGCGTTCACATCGGCATCTGCCGCGGCCTCGACCTCGGTCGTTGCGGTTGCCGTGCGTCCGCTGGTGTCGCCGGTCGCAGTGAACTCGGCGTCACCCGTCGCGAAGTCGGCCGGAACGTCCCAGGTCGTGCTGAACGTGCCGTCGGCCTCGGCGGTGACCGTGGTGGTCGTGCCGTCGGGCAGCGTGACCGTCACGTCTTCGCCGCCGACGAACCCGCCGCCGGTCAGGGTGACGGTGCCGCCCTGCTCGACCGGGTTCGGTGACGCGGAGAGCGTGCCCGCCAGTGCTTCCACCTCGGTGGTCGCCGTGCCAGTCGCGCCGCTCTCTTGCCCCTCGGCCTCAAACGTCGCGGGGCCGGCCGGGTAGTCCGCCGGGACATCCCAGGTCGTGCTGATGGTGCCATCGGCCTCCGCGGTCACGACCGTGGTCGTGCCGTCCGGGAACGTGACGGTGACATCCTCACCCGAGGCGAATCCGCCACCCGTCAGGGTCACGGTGCCTTCCTGCTCCACCGGGTTCGGCGAGGCGTCGAGGGTGGCGTTGATCACTGCGGCGACAGTCGTGGTCGCCGTAGCGGTCAGCCCACTCGTGGCGCCCGTCGCGGAGAACGTCGCTTCACCCGTGGAGAAGTCACCGGGTACGTCCCACGTAGTCGTGAACGAGCCGTCGGCCTCGGCGGTCACCGTGGTCGTCGTGCCGTCAGGGAAGGTCACGGTGACGTCTTCGCCGCCATCGAACCCGCCACCCGCGACCGTCACGGTGCCACCGTGCGCCACCGGATCCGGTGTCGCTTCGAGCAGCGCGACTGCGGCGGCTTCGACGTCGACGCTTGCCGTCGCAGTCGCCCCGCTCGTCACGCCCGTCGCCGAGAAGTTCGCCGGGCCAACCGGGAAGTTCGCCGGAACGTCCCAGGTGGTCGTGAAGCTGCCATCCGCCTCAGCCGTCACCGTGGTCGTTGTGCCGTCGGGCAGTGTGACCGTGACGTCTTCGTCGCCGTCGAACCCGTCGCCGTTCAGGGTGACGGTGCCGCCCTGTTCAACCGGGTCGGGAGTCGCCTCAAGCGTCGCATCCGAGGCCGCGACGACCTCGGTCTCGGCCGTCGCGGTGAGCCCGCTCGTAGCCCCAACCGCTGAGAAGGCTGCCGCGCCGATTGCGTAATCGGCCGGCACGTCCCAGGTAGTCGAGATCGTGCCGTCCGGTTGTGCCGTGACCGTGGTCTCTGTGGCATCCGGGAACGTCACCGTGACGTCCTCGCCAGCGGTGAAGCCACCGCCCGTCAGGGTCACGACGCCGCCCTGCTCGACCGGGTTCGGCGACGCGGCGAGGGTGGCTTCGGCCTCGGCGGAAATCACCGTTGACGACCCCAACTGAAGGTTCGCCGACCCATCTCCAAGGATCGGCAGCAGCTCAATCGCGAGGGCGCGAACGGTGTAACTCCCCGCCCCGAGATCACCCACAGCAGGTTGTTCGTTGACCGTCACTTCGAGCAAGTTCGACAGAACAGGTTCGAGAGCGTCGTCGAGCAGCGGATTCACCACCGCGCCGACCGCCGTCGTCAACACCGGCTGCGCATTTGTGAGCAGGTTCTGCACGACCGGGAGCACAGCGGCACCAATCGTGCTTACCGTACCGGCAAGCAAGTTCGCGATGGGTTGCACGATGGTGCCAAGCGGAATGCCGGCCACCGTGATGCCGCTCACGTCGAACACCGCGGGCGTGTACCCCGGCTGGCCGGTCAGCCCGCCGAGGTTCGTCGCCAGGGTGACCGGCGCGTTGACCAGCACGAGACCGGTCAGCGGGTTCGTTACGCGAATCTGCAGCGAAATATTGAACGCGACATCGTAGATTCCCTCGTTCAGCAAGTTCACGATCTTCGTGATCAGCGAGTTCGGGCCGGTTCCGAGCAGCAGCTCGGTCACGCCATCGACGATGCTCGTGACGGCTTCGCCGCTGAGCAAGTTCGTGTTCGGGTCCAGAGAGCTGAGCCCGACGGCTCCCCCGCCGTCGGTGAGCAGATTGTCAAGGTCGACATGAATCACACCGGTGCTCAAATCAATCGACAAACTACCTTCCGCGTTTTCGAGCGGTTCGGCGAGCAGTGAACTGCGGATCTCATCGGTGAGCGGCGTCGTATTGAGCGACAAGCTGTTGAGTGACGCATTGACCTGAGCCACCGCCGGCACCTGGATGCCGTTGAGCGAGGTGATCAGCGTACCTAGCGTGTTCTGAATGGTGCCGCCAGGGCCGACCAGCGCGTTCAGCGGCGCCAAGAGCGTTCCCAGTGCACTGTCCACCGTCGTGGTGAGGTTGCCGACGACCGGGCTGTGCACGTCGAGGCCGACGCCCGAAAGCAGGTACTCGCTCGAAGGCTGACCGTCAACCGCCTCTGCCCGCGAGGCAAGGGCACCGATGCTCACGGAAGCTTCATCGAGCGCAGTATCCACGAGCACGTCGGGAAGCACCTGACGCAGCAGTCCGCTCGCATCGAGGGTGGCTCGATCAAAATCTGCGGGGACCGACTCAGGGTCCAGGCTGATGCCGCCGTCTTCACCGATCAGGCCGGCCGAGGCGACCGAGTTCTGCGCATCCGCCGACTCCGAGAAACTCGAAATCGCGCCGAGGCCGCCCAGGTTCAGCAATCCGCCGTTTGTGCCGTCCCCGATCAACGGGATATTGACGCCGGTGCCGATATCGACGGTAAGTGCGCTCAAGACCGAGAGGTCAAGATCTTCTCCGTTCGGCCCGACGTTGTCGGGGAATTCGGAGAGCGCGGAGCCCGTACCCGCGACGTCGAGGCCGAGCGCATCGAGCCACAGCGCGTGCCCGTGACCGGCAGACTCTGCAGTGGCGCTCGGGGTGTGCGTATCGGCCGATGCGGCCGTCGCGGCGATCACCGATGTCGATGCAAGTGCGGTGAGCGCGACCACTCCCACCGCAAGCGGTTTCATGGAGCGCCTGAATCGCCGTCTCCGCTGGTCTTCCCTGTACCCCACGAGATACCCCCTCCGTTGGCCGGTAAACCCGCGGCTGCGCGGGCGCGGAGGTGGACAGAGTCCGGTCCTCCCTACGGGGAGGCTAATAATGTGCATTCGCTGAGAGCCACGCAATTCAGCAATGCGGAGACCTTGCCCTGGTCATGCTGAACGAATATTCGCGCACTACTGAGATTTCATATGGTTCACACTGATACGAAACCATGTTGCGCCTGACGTCAAGGGGGCGCGGCATGCCTGTTCTTTCGCTATGGTGATACCCAACGTCAAATATGGTCACGGCACATTCGACGCGAGGGTTCGTCTTTTCAAGGGGGGAAGGGCGTGAGTCGTCACACGCGAGGTGGGGTACGAGGCGCGATTGCAGAGCGCCTCGTTGAGGAATCGGGAAAGCCCGGGCTCCTCATTCTGATGGGTGCTCGTGGCAGCGGCACCTCGGGTGTGCTCGCCGACGTGCTGCACGTTTGCGGCGCCGCCGAGATTCCGTCGTTCCTGGTCAGCATGCGCGATGCCGCAGCCGCCGAGGTCCTGGCGCAGCAACCGTTGACTGCGCTGCACCTCGTAGATGACCTCGAGTTCGCAACTCCCGACGCGTTGGAGGCGCTCGCGAATCGGCTGCGGCTTGGCGGGCGCGGTGCGTGCGCTCTCGTAGAGGATCACCTCACCGCCGAGCGCTCCAGCGAGCCGGGGTGGCGAGCCCTGTTCGCTCCCGAAACCGAACTGCCATTGACGAGGTATGTGCACCTCGTCCCACTCTCGGCCTTGGAGTCGCTGCGCATCATCACCGAGACGAGCTCAGAGTATGTCGACGCCCACACCGTTGTCACCCTGCACGGCTTGTCGTTCGGTCGCCCGGCTTGGCTGCTCGAACTGCTGCAACTCGAGGCCATGGGAGCCCTGCAGGCGACCCCCTGGCCAGGACTCTCGGCGACGCAAGTGCGCGAGCTCGGCCTCGACACTTTTCGATTCGCCGACGATCGCGCCGCAACTCACCTTGCACCCGAGGTCGTTGCTGCGGGCGCGGCGCTGGCGCGCCTCGACCCGCGCACGCTCAGCGGTCACGGCGACTTGATCAGCGGGGCCTCGACCTCGGCGTTGCTCACACACGGTCTCCTCGTCACCATCCCCGGCGATGCCTCGATGTATGCGGTACCCGAGCTATATGCGGCGGCGCTGCAGCTCAGAGCCGATCCCGCGCTGCTCGCTCGAGTGTCGAACCAGATCTCCGAACGGCTGCAGATGCAAGAGTTGCTCGGCATTCAGCTCTCAGAACGCGAGGCCTACTTCTGCGCGACCGCCGATGAGGCCGCCAGCGATGCGACTGTCGGCGATCCCGCGCGAGCAGCACTGCATCACCGAGTGGCGAGCGAGTTCTTAGCCTTCGGCGGAACCGGCGAGGTGCGCGATCTGCTGCTGCGCGGTGCCGCTCTCGGGTTGCGGCTCGATCCGCTCGAACGCAGCCGAGTCGCCACCGCTCTGCACGGCCCGCTGGCGGGCATGCGCAGCCTACAAGCCGCCCAGGAGCATCCGAAGAACCTCGCTGAGCACATCGCATTTGACGCTCTCGCGAGCTACGTTGTGGCCAACGCCCCAGTACCTCACGACTCGCTCCGAGTCTCTGTCGGGTCAGGGGCGAAGCCGTCGAGCGACGACGACGCACCTGCTGCACGATGGCTGCTCGACCGGTGGAACGCGCTCGGCCCGATCGACTCCGATGCACAGCGCATCGCACGCATCGCGGACCGGCATCCGGTGGCAGAAATCGCGCTGCTCGCGCGACTGCTGCTCGATCTCGAACAGGTGAAGCGCGGGCTCCAACCGCAAACGAGTTCTGACTGCGTCGCACGCATTACGCAGATCACGGGCATCGCGATGACCAGCCCACCTGAGCTGCGCGACCTGCTCACAACGGCCGTCGTTGCCGAAGCGATGATCGCGTTTTACCTGGGAGACACCTCCGGAAGCGATGTCGCGCTCGATGCGTTGACCGACTCGCTTCCCGCCGCCGCGCTGCACCATCGCTGGCTCATGCACCTCGGGGCCGCAGGCAAAGCCATACTCGCGGGCGATATCTCGCGCGCCGCACTGGAGTGGAAGCACCTCGTGGCGCACCTGCCACACTTTCTCCCGGTGAGACTCGACACCCTGATTTCGGACGTCGGAGCGGCAATTGAACGCGCCTCGATCGGTTCCGCCGCGATCGGCGAAAACGAATCGAGCACCGACATCGACGACCTATCGTCGCAGTATCTGGCGTACTTCAGTGGACTCCTCGAACACATCGGCCCCCGCATTCAGCGCTATGGGTTTTTGCACGATGCACCCGTTGACGATGCACGTTCCCTCGACATCCCCCGGCTCGCCCGCGCCCACATTCAAGCAACGAATGCGCAGAACCCTGCCGCGCTCATCACCGTCGCAGAACATCTCGCCGAACGCCACTTCTGGGGGCCCGCCGCCTACGCATTGCGCGAAGCACGACGCATTTTTGTGCAACGACGCGCTACCGGAAGCGTGAACCGTTGCAGTGAACTGCTGACCGAACTGGAGCATGCGGCGCAGTTGACCGACCCGTGGTTTAGCATCGAGGCGCTCCCGGAGGTCGAGTTCGCCCGGCTCACACCGCGCGAGCTCGCCACTGCCCGACTCTCGGTCGACGGGCTCAGCAACAAGGAAATGGCCGCACACCTGCGCTGCAGCGTGCGCACCGTCGAGTCGCACCTCGCGCAGGCCAGAGCGAAACTCGGGGCATCGGATCGCGAGGAACTCGCAGAGATCATGCGCGAGTTCGCGCAGCCGGAAGCGCCGCGGAACCCACGGCATCAGTTCCGGGTCGATTCGCGCACCATCGAGCACATGCGCTAATCTCGTGAGCGGTGACGTGTCCGAGCGGCCGAAGGTGCAACTCTCGAAAAGTTGTGTAGGGTAACCCCCTACCGTGGGTTCAAATCCCACCGTCACCGCCAGAAGAACCCCCTCCTCAGGAGGGGGTTCTTGCGTTTCCGCGGTTCAGACACTGCGCAGGGCGGCGGGGCGCCCTGCCGCGCCTGTGCGTCGACGCGTCCCTCCGCATGCGCCGCCTCGTCCGGCGCCGACGTGCGGCTCAGGCGTCGACGACCTCGACCCGCTCGGTCGAACACGGATTGCGAATACCGAGGAACGAGACAATGGCACCGGCGATGAAGAGCGCCCCTGTGACGAGCGCTGCCGTGTGGAACCCACGAAGGTCGAGCGTGCCGCCGACGATCGTCGCCAGGAGGGCGATGACGATGAGCCCGGCGACGCGCGAGATCGCGTTGTTCACCGCCGAGGCGATGCCACTGCGCTCAGGGCCGATCGCCCCCAGAATCGCAGCGGTGAGCGGGGCGACCATGATCGACAGGCCAAGGCCCATCACGAGCATCGTGGGGAGCACCTGCGTCCAGTACGAGAACGGCGTATCGACGAGCAGCAGCAACCACGCCCCGATGCCAAGCAGGAGCGGGCCGACGGTCATGAACAGTCGAGGCCCGTACCGCCCGGCGAGTGCTCCGGCGCGAGAGCTCAGCAGCACCATCAGAATCGTGATGGGCAGACTCGCCAGCCCAGCAAGCGTCGCTGTAAGCGCTGGCCCCTCAGGATTTTGCAGGTACACCCCGACCACGAAGCCGTTGAGCGCGAGCGCGGCGTAGATGAAAAGGGTGGCGAGGTTGCCCGTCCAGAAGTTGCGCACGCGGAACAGGCTGAGCGGAAGAATCGGCGAAGCCACACGTGTCTGCCACCAGAGGAAGGCCAGCAGGAGCAGGGCCCCGACGCTCAGCGGAACCCAGATCACGGGGCTCGCCCAACCGTGCGCGGGCTCTTCGATCAGCGCCCAGACGGCGAGACCGAGACCGAGCGCGGCGCCGATGCCGCCGAGCCAGTCGATGCGCACGCCCCGCCGTCGGTCGTCGGTGCCGCGCAGTTTCTGCAGCATCCACAGTGTGAGCCCGATCGGCACCACGTTGATGAGGAAGACGATTCGCCACGACAGGTAGTCGGTGAAGACGCCGCCGAGCAACGGACCGACGATCATCGCGCCGGTCGTCGCCGCCGTCCACACCCCGATCGCGTGGCCCTGCGCCGGGCCGGAGACGCGCGATGTGATGAGTGCCAAGGAGCTGGGCAGGAGAAACGCCCCCGCGGCCCCTTGCAAGGCTCGCGCGGCGATCATCATCTCGGGCGTGACGGCGAGGCCGACGGCGATTGAGGCGATGCCGAAGCCGATGAGGCCGATGCGCATGATGAAGATGCGGCCATACGCGTCGGCGATCGACCCGGCGAGCAGCATGAGTGCGCTCAGCGTGACCAGGTACGCATCGACTACCCACTGCTGCGTTGCCAGGCCGCCGCCGAGGTCGGCCGAGATGCGCGGCAGCGCGACGTTCGTCACCGACATGTCGAGCGACGTCACGAACGATGCGAGTATGGCAATCGTCACGACGAGGCGCTGAGCCGGGGTGAGCGCGGTGTCGGTCATGGAAGCAGGATACGACGGGCCGCCGACATTCGGAGGCCGCGGACCGCCCCGCATCGCATGAGCGACGCCGCGCTCGGCTGATCCCGCGCGGGTTATTGCCCGGCCTGCACCAGAATCTTCGCTCCGACGCCGCCGCGCAGCGCATGAATCGCGTCGACGACACCGTTCAGCGGCACCTCTTGCACCCACCCCGTGGTGTCGTACTTGCCATCCGCCATCGCCGCGATCACGGCGTCAAAATCCTCGGGCAGATACGCGAGCGCGCCGGCGATCTCCGTCTCACCCATGACGAGCTGCGTCGGCAAGAACTCCATGGGACGCTCGTGAATCGCGACCACGACGACGCGGCCGCCCGGCGTCAGGCTGCTGAGCGCCGAGGTCATCGCTGGGCCGGCCCCCGCTGCGTCGAATGCGACGTCGACGCCCGCGCCGCCCGTGAGCTTGGAAACGGCCGCCGCGAGATCTTCGTGCACCGGGTCGACGACGGTCGCCCCGAGTGCGGCAATGGTCGCGCGGCGGTCGGCGCTGGGCTCGGAGACGAGCACGCGATCCACCCCGCGCGCCTTGAGTGCGAACCAGACGCCGATACCGATCGGACCCGCACCCGCGACGATGGCCGTCTGGCCCGCGTTGACGTGACTGCGCGACACCGCGTGCCACGACACCGACATCGGCTCGACGAGGGCGCCCATGCGCAGATCCACGTTCTCGGGCAGCACGTGCACCTTGCTCGCCGGTACCGTCGTGAACTCGGCCATGCCGCCGCCGTGCGAGCTGAGCCCGTGGAAGCCGATCTTTTGGCAGACGTTGTACAGGCCCTGAGCGCATGCCGGGCATTCGCCGCAATAGTAGATCGGCCAGACCGCGACGCGATCCCCCACCGCCACGTCAGTGACCCCCTCGCCGAGTTCGACGATGGTGCCCGAGAACTCATGACCGAGAATCTGCGGCAGCGTCGAACCGGTCACCGGGTGCGGGTGATCGAAGTCGAGTCCCGCCGCTTCGGGCGAGTAGTAGACGTGCAGGTCCGATCCACAGATGCCGGCGAAGGCGTTTCGAATCTTCACCTCTCCCGGGCCCGGCGTGGGCTCCTCGACGTCGACGATGCGGAGGTCTTCCTTCGCGTAGAACTGTGCTGCCTGCATGGGGTGCTCCTTCTGTTCGGGCCGCGGATCAGCGCAGCCACCATTCCGGGGATGCCGCGAGGATCATCTCGACGGCACGTTCGATATCGTCGGTGCCCGCGGCCAGCCACGCTTCAATGGCACCGACGGTGCCCGACGCGGCATACGCGATGGCGATGCGTTGTCCGATGGCGTCGTCGCGCAGGGCGGGCGGCAGGATCGCCGGGCGCAGAGCGATCCAGGTCTCGAGGCCGTGCCGCACGGACTGCTCGAGTGCACTCCGCACGGGTGCGACGAGTGTCGGTCGCATCGCCCCACGGTAGATGTCGGCGCGCTCGGCGACATGCGCGATCAGCAGCCGCTCCCCATCGCCGATGGTCTGCGCGGCGGGCAGCGCCTCCATCGCGGCATCGATCTCGTGCGCGAGTGCGTCGCCGAGCAGGTGCGCCGGGGTGCTGGCGTGCCGATAGAACGTGTCACGCGTGATTGCCGATTCCCGGCAGATCGCCGCCACGGAGATGTCATCGATCGGCGTCGCGGTCGACAGGGTGAGGATCGCGGCGCGCAGTTGGCTCCGCGTGCGGAGCGACCGGGCATCCATGCGCACATTCTATCTGACAGGTGTCAGATAGGCCAGCGACGTGCATTCGCGCTCCAGCACCGCTCCCACACCGCCCGCCTGCCTGCCCGCCCGCCCGCTCACGGATTGGTGTCAAAAATTGCTCTCAGATCAGTGATGTGGGCGCGCCGAACGACACAAAGTGACACCGATTCGGCAAGGGCGAGCGGCGTCGCGAGCCGAGTGACGCGCGGCGTCGCGAGCGGAACGCCCAGCCGCACCAACGCGAAAACCCCCTCACAAAGAGGGGGTTTTCTGTGGCGGTGACGGTGGGATTTGAACCCACGGTAGGGGGTTACCCTACACAACTTTTCGAGAGTTGCACCTTCGGCCGCTCGGACACGTCACCGCGGAAAAGCTTATGCGATTCGCGTACGCATTGCGAATCGGTGCAGACTCAGGCGAGTCGCGCCTCCCAGAATGCGCGCAGTTGTTCGCTCTTGCGGAAGACGATCGTGTCCCACTCCTTATCGGTGGTCGACGAATCGGCGAAGTCCGATGGAATCTTGAAGAGTTGCAGCGCAACCCCGAACCGCGCGCACACGCTCGCGTAGGCGTACGCCTCCATGTCGACGAGGTTCGCGCCGAGCCCGGCGATGGTCGCCCGCTGGTCGTCGTTCTGTACGAAGACATCGCCGGTGGCGATCACCGCGGTCGATTCTGCGGGCAGGATCACCGCGCCGGTCGGGGTGAGTTCGGGCGAGGGTAGCGAGAAGTCATGCTGCACGACCCCCGCAATTTGGTAGACCTCGTCGAGCGAGGGGCGATCCGGCGCATCACTCACGACCCCTGCGGTGCCGAGCACGATCACCCGGTCGACCGGGCGCGCGGCGAGCTCGGCGGCGAGCGAGACGGCGGCGTTGATCTTGCCTACCCCGGTGACGAGGTGCGGCACGTCGGCGAAGGCCGAAGCCTCGTCTCGATGCGCGAATACGAGGAGGGTGGTGAGGTCAGACATCGGCGCTCCCAGCGGCGCTTGCACGCCCGTCGATCAGGAATTTTCGACTCCACACTAGCGCTTTTCGAAACCTTGTTCTAATATTGGGGAGTCGGGTTCGCGAGCCGTACGCGTGATCGCCCTGAAACGGGACGTCGAGATCACCTCAACTCCGCGACAATCGCAGCGAAACCCACCCGCACCGCAGACCTTTACACGAGGTCGATCCTCCCGATGAGGCCGGTGCAGATGCGCTCACGCATCGATCCCGCAGGTTCCACAGACGCTGCAGGCTCGATCGGGCTGTGCCGACGCAGCCCCCGCGATGCAGCGCGAGGCCCCGAGCGGGCCCACCCCCGAGACATGCTCGGCGGGATACGCACCATGACGGTGCGCCAGAAAGGAACACCATGACTTCGCATACCCGTATGCCTAACACCGCAGCCGCGCGCCCCGTCGCGACGTTGCGCACCCCGTACCACTCCCTCAGCGGCGCCGACGACATGCTCGTGCCCGACTGGGCGCAGCGCCGCTCCGTCTACCGCAGCTCGGGGCGCACGCTGTACATGGTCGAGACCGATCGCCTCAGCGACGCCCGCGTCGACCTGAAGCGTCTCGACCGTGCCGGCTGGGACGTTCGCGTCTCGCCGCTCCCCACGGGCGACCACGCCCGTATCGCGCTCACGCGCCGCGACCTCGCTCGCGCCGCGTAACCGTTCGCACACGCTGCGCTTCATCAGCGCCGCGTAACGCGACGCCATTGCCCATGCGGCCCAGTGGATCCCCTGGATACACTGGGCCGCATGAGTGATGTCGAGCTTGCCGAAGTCGAGAGCTTCTCCCTGGACCACACGAAAGTGCTGGCCCCATACGTGCGCCTGATCGGCGTCGAACGCGGCCCCAAGGGCGACGCGATCTCGAACTTCGACATTCGCCTGGTGCAACCGAACGAGGGCGAGATTCCGACCGCGGGCTTGCACACCATCGAACACACGCTCGCCGCGCTGCTGCGCACCCGCTTCGACGGGCTGATCGACATCTCCCCGTTCGGCTGCCGCACCGGTTTCCACCTCATCGCCTGGGGCGAGCCGAGCGCTGAAACCGTCGCCGCGGCGATCAAGAGCTCACTCGAAGACCTCGTGGAGCGCGTGACCTGGGACGACGTGCCCGGCACCGAAGCCGTCAGCTGCGGCAACTACCGCGACCACAGCCTGCACTCCGCGAAGGAGTGGGCCAAGATCGTGCTCGCGCAGGGCATCAGCCTCGACGCATTCGATCGCTCGCGGATCGCCTAGCCCAGCAGGGCTCCCCGCCCAGGCGCACGCCGCGGGTCTCAAGCTTCGAGCCCTGGGTTTCCCACCCTCGAACGCACCGGTTTCGTGCGAGAGTACCCACATCACAGGGGTGCACTCGCGCGAAACCGGTGCGTTCGTTGTCGCGCGGCGCCAGCGCGGCTGCGCCAGCAAAGCTACTCCCCCGCGCCCCAGCCATCGACGAGCCCCGCGAGCTCCGACATGCTGCTGAACACCAGCGTCGCGCCCGCAGCGCGCAACGCATCGGGTGCGGTCGCGACCGGGCTGTCGGGCGAGAACCCGAAGACGGTCGCTCCCGCGGCGATGCCCGCAGTGACCCCGGCGACGGTGTCTTCGACGACCAGCGCGGTCGAGGCGTCGATGCCGAGCGCTGCGGCCGCCGCCAGGTACACATCGGGGGCTGGCTTGCTGCGCGGCTGATCCATGCCGCTGAACACGCGATCTCCGAACCAGCGACCGAGACTGGTGACCTCGAGCTGCATATCGATTTTGACGCGGTCTGCCCCGGATGCAAGCGCGATGCGGTCGCCGAAGCGCTCCGTAATCTCGGCAAGCATTTCGGGGACTCCATCGATGGAAGTCACACTGACTCGCAGCGCGTCATCGCGACGGGCGTGGAACTCGTCGATCCAGTCTTCGGTGATGCGAATACCCGTGTGGGTGAGAATCACCTCCCATTCGTCGCGCAGCGCGCGCCCGATGAACGTGCGGATGGTCTCGGCTTCGGAGATCTCCCACCCGAGTTCGCGCAGCATCTCGGCGAGCAGTCGCTGCGTGATCGTCTCCGAGTCGACGAGCACGCCATCGCAGTCGAACAGCACCGCCGAGAACGGAGTCCTCACGGCAGCGCCACCCGCAGCAGTGTCGCCCAACCTCACGCCACCAACACGTCAAGCGCGGCGGTGAGTGCACCATCGACGGCCCGCGTCACGATCTCGCGGTACGGGTCGTACCCGTCCATCGCTTCGTCTTTCGCGGCGAGCGGGTTGCCGTCGATCGCTAAGACGGCACCCGACTCGATGCCGTGCAGCGACGCGATGACGAAGAGCGCCGCGGCCTCCATCTCGACGGCCACAATGCCGGCGCGCTGCCAGGCGTGGTGGTCGACGCCGACGATGACCTCGCTCGGGTAAAACATGTCGCCGGTGAGCACGATGCCGCTGTGCACGTCGAGCCCGGTCTGGGCCGCGGCAGCCTTGAGCGCGATCGTGAGCTCGGGGGTCGCGATGGCCGGGAACTCGGTGGGCACCAACTGGTGGCTCACCCCGTCGGCGCGCACCGCACCAGTGGCGACGACGATCGCACCGTCAACGACCTCGGGCTGAATGCCGCCCGCGGTACCCGAGCGCACGATGCGAGTGACGCCGCCGCGCGCGAGCTCCTCGAAGCACACCGCGGCACCAGCAGCACCGACACCGTGCGAGGCGACGGTCACGGGCACGCCCTTCCAGGTGCCCGCGTACACGTGGTACTCGCGGTTCGCGGCGAGCTGGCGCACATCGTCGAGCCGCTCTGCGACGCGTGCAGCGCGGGCGGGGTCGCCGACGACGAGCGCGCGATCGGCGAGATCGGAGACCCGAGCGCGCAGCAGGGGAAGTTCGGCATCGGAGGGAAGACGTACGGGCATGACGGGCCTTTCAGTGACAGCGAAGCGATGCCGTGCAGCGATCGCGCGAGGTGGGAAGCAGTGTTCGGGGGTGGTGCCGGATCGCGCCAGCGTCACTCAGCGGAGCGACTGGCGGCGGTGAGGTGTGCACGCGCTGCGGCGGCCCGCGCGCTAATCGCGTCGGCGTCGAGCGTGAGGTGCTCGCCCTCCGCGTAGACGTGGCGCCCGCCGATGAAGACGTGGCGCACATCGGCACCGGTGGCCGCGAACCCGAGGTGGGAGATCAACGACGCGGCGTCGAAGGGCACGGCGGCGGATCCCGTGACGTCGAGCGCGATCACGTCTGCGAGGCGCCCGGCTTCGAGCGCCCCGGTCTCGGCGAACCCGATCGCTTCGGCACCGCGTCGCGTCGCGATGTCGAGCACGTCGGCGGCGCGCACGATTGCGGCATCTTGGCGAGCGCCGCGATGCAGAATCGTGCCGGTCTTGATCTCTTCGAAGAGGTCGAGCGTGTTGTTGCTCGCGACCGAGTCGGTGCCGAGCGAGATGCGCAGCCCGACCTCCTGCCACTCGGGCAGCGGCGCAATACCGTTGCCGAGTTTCAGGTTGGAGACCGGGTTGTGGCTGACGGCGGTGCCGGTGCGCGCGAAGAGCGCGATCTCGCTCTCGGTGAGATGCACGCAGTGCGCGGCGAGCACCTCGGCTGCGAAGAGCCCGAGCGAGTCGAGGTGATCCGCCGGCGTCGCACCGTACTGCTCCTGAATCTGCGCGACCTCGGCCGCCGACTCGGAGATGTGTGTGTGAATCGGGATGCCCCGCTCGACCGCTCGACGGGCGATATCGCGCAGGTAGTCGGGCGGGCAGGTGTAGGGCGCGTGCGGGCCGTAGGCGATCGAGATCTGCGCATCGTCGGCGTAGCGCGCGGCCAGCGCCTCGGTCTCGTTCGTCGCGTCAGCGCCGTTCCAGGGCGAGACGCCTGGAAACCCGACGGTGTCGGGCGCGAACGAGGCGACCGCGATCAGCGCGCGCATGCCCGCGGTGCGCACCAGCTCGATAAGCTCGGCATCCCAGTGATACATGTCGGCGAACGCCGTCGTGCCCGTCTCAATCATCTCGACCATCGCGAGCTGCAGCCCCACGGCGACGTCATCGTGGGTGAGGTGCTGCTCGAGCGCCTGCACGGCCGCGAGCCACGGCATGAATCCTTCGTCGTCGGAGACGCCGCGGAGCAGCGTCATCGCCGAGTGGGTGTGCCCGTTCACGAGCCCGGGCATGAGCACGTGCCCCGCAAGATCGTGCACCACGCGGTCGCCGGCAGACTCTGCGTCGGGGCGGGCGGATCCGGCATAGGTGATGCGCCCCGTGCTGTCGAACGCGAGCTCGGCGTCGACGATGACGCCGCCGGGGGCCAGCATCGCGTCGGCGCGCAGCACCGTTTCGAAGAGCACGGTGTCAGTCTCGGCGGTCTGGGGGGTCTCGATGTCGCTCATGCGGGGCTCCGTTCTGCGGTGGGAGTCAGGTGTCTGGGTGAGCAGGGTCGGGTGGCAGTGCCGGATCGCCCGGCGCTCACCACCCGGGCGTCGCGAGCATGCCGCCGTCGACGGCCAGGTCTTGGCCGGTGATGAAGGTCGCCGCGTCAGAGGCGAGGAGCGCGCAGGCACCGCCGATGTCGGCCGGTGTCGCGAGTCGACCGAGCGGCGCGTGGCGCGTCCAGCTCTCGACGCCAGAGGGCCAGGCCTCGGCAAGGCCGGGACGATCGACGAGCCCGGGCGACACCGTGTTCACGCGGATGCCCTGCGGCCCGAGCTCGAGCGCTGCGGCGCGCGCGTGCATCACGAGACCGGCCTTGGCTGCGGCGTAGTGCGCGTGCGCCGGGCTCGGCCGCGACGCCTCGACGGAGGCGATGTGCGTGATCCAGCGATTCGCAGGCACCCCGTCGACCGCCTCCCCTGGCTCAGCGGTCATCGCGGCGGCCGCGGCCTGCGACAGCTCGAAGACGGCGCCGAGATTGGTACCGAGCACCTCGTCCCACTCGGCGCGCGTCGTCTCGGCGAGCGGCGTGACGGGTTGCACGCCGGCATTGTTCACGAGGCCGTCGAGCCCGCCCAAGCCGGCGACCGCATCGGCGATCAGTCTTGCTGCCGCACCGGGCTCGTTCAGATCGGCGCGCACCCCGATGACGCGGTTACCAGCCAGCTCGCCGAGTTCTACGACGAGCGCCTCGCCGGCCCGCACCGGTTCGGGCGTGAGCCCGCGGAAGTGGACGGCGACGCTTGCTCCCGCGAGCACGAACGCGCGGGCGATGCCGCCGCCCACTCCCCCGGACGCACCGGTGATGAGCACGCGCTGGCCCGACAGATTCGGGAGACCGCGCGGGTGGTTTTGGGGAGTCACAGTCACCCTCCGAGGCGTCGTTGGCGGGTCGAGTAGTCGCGCAGGGCGCGCAGGAAGTCGACCTCGCGCAGGTCGGGATACAGCGCTTCGACGAAGTAGAACTCGGAGTGCGCCGACTGCCAGATCATGAAGTCGCTCAGCCGCTGCTCGCCCGAGGTACGAATGACGAGGTCGGGGTCTGCCTGACCCCGGGTCCAGAGGTGCTCGCCGATCAGCTCAGGCGTGAGGCGTTCGGCGAGCGTGTCGATGGTGCCGCCCGCGGCCTGATGCTCGGCGATGACGCTGTGCATGGCGGCGGTAATTTCGCTGCGGCCCCCGTAGCCCACGGCGAGGTTGATGTGCAGGCCCGCGCGATCCTGCGTCGCCGTTTCAGCCGCCTGCAGCGCCGAGGCGAGCTCGGGGGCGAGCCCCTCGCAGGTGCCGACGTGCTTCACGCGCCACCCGGGATGCGCGGCGAGCAGGCCCGCGAGCTCGGCGATGATGCCGAAGAGGTCTTCGAGTTCTTGCCGGTCGCGCGCGTTCAAGTTGTCAGCCGAGAGCAGATAAAGCGTGACGGTGCCGACCCCAGCTTCTTCACACCAGCCGAGAAACTCCGGAATCTTGCGCGCCCCGGCACGGTGCCCGAACGCCGCGCGCTCTTGCAGCCGCTGCTTGGCCCAGCGTCGATTGCCGTCGACGATCACCGCGATGTGGTGCGGCACCTGCTTCGGATCGATCTCGTGACGCAGGCGTCGCTGATACAGCCGGTAGAGCAGACCGGCCCGCGGTTTCGACGGCTGGGCACTCACCCTCCGAGTGTACCGGTCGGGCAGCTTGGCGCACCCCGCTCGTCTGCGACGCGCGATGGCAGCGACGCGTCCGAGCGACTGGGGGTTCTCCACATATATGCCCCCGCCACGCTGTAGCGAACATACACTCGAGATATGACCTCGCAGAGCTCGCCCGCGCCCGAATCACCGACGCCGGATGCGGGCGCAAGCGAGGCGACTGCGGGCACCGGCGGCGAGCGCCGCTTCCCGGAGCCCGACAGTCTCTCCCTTCCACTGCTCGACGATGCACTCGATCACGCGCACGATCAGCCGGGCGGTGTGCCCGACGACGCGAAGCCCCGGTGGCGTGGATGGATTCACGCGGGCACGTTCCCCGTCACCATCGCCGCGGGGATCGTGCTCATCTGCCTCGCGCACGGCGCGGTCGCGAAATGGGCCTCGGTCGTTTACATGCTCTCGAGCATGCTGCTGTTCGGCGTCTCGGCGCTCTACCACCGCTTCAATTGGAAGCCGACGACCAAGCAGGTGTTCAGGCGCCTCGACCACGCGAACATCTTCGTACTCATCGCGGGCACCTATACGCCGATCGCTCTGCTCGCGTTGCCACCGTCGCAGGGCATCCTGCTGCTCGTATTGGTGTGGGCGGGTGCGCTGCTGGGCATCGGGTTCCGGGTGTTCTGGATCGGTGCCCCTCGTTGGTTGTACGTGCCGCTGTACCTGCTGCTCGGCTGGGCAGCAGTCATGTACCTCGGTGCGATCGCTCACGCGAATCTCGCCGCGATGGTGCTCGTGGTCGTCGGCGGCCTGCTCTACTCACTCGGCTCCGCGGTCTACGGCTTCAAGCGACCGAACCCCGTGCCCGGGGTGTTCGGGTTCCACGAGATCTTCCACGCACTCACCGTGCTCGCGTTCCTGTGCCACTGGACCGCCGCGCTCTTGCTCGCGCTCGACCCGTTCTTCTTGCGTTAATTCGCGCCGAACACCCCGCCCGCCGAACGCCAGCGCTGCACCTGCGCCGCTATTGGGTCGAGCAGGCGCGATTCGGGGAGCGCGCCGTCGATCGTGAGCCCCGGCTCGTCAGCGCCGAGTGGTTCGAGCGTCGCGAGCTGGGAGTCGAGCAGCGCGACGGGCATGAAGTGGTCAGGGCGTGCCGAAATGCGCGCGGCGAGTTCGGATCGCGTCACCTCGAGGTGCACGAACACGACGGCACAGCCGGGCCCAATGCCTGCGCGCAACTGGTCCCGATAGCTGCGTCGCAGCGCTGAACACGCAGTGAACACCGGCCCATACCCGATCGCGGCGGTGTCGCGCATGCGTTCGGCAACACGGTCGAGCCAGGGTGCGCGGTCGACGTCGGTGAGCGGCACGCCGGCTCGCATCTGGGCCACCGCTGCCGGCGTGTGGAGCGCGTCGGCTTCGATGAACGATCCCCCGACGCGCTCAGCGAGGGCTGCGGCCACCGTGGTCTTGCCGCACCCGGCAACCCCCATCACCACGACTGCGAGGCCGCGTGCTGGCGACGTCGCTTCCGGCAACTCCGGCACAGCCGCCGCACCAGTGAGCGCTCGACCAACAGACTGGGGATCGCTCATGCGAGCCCGAAGCGCGCTGAGGTCGCGGTGATCCAGCGCTCGAGCAGTTCGCTGCCGTAGGCGGACAGCACGCTGCCGAGTTGCTCGAACACTTCGGCGCTCACGAGCCCGATGAGCGCCGACCAGGCTTCGACAGCGTCGGCGGCGAAGCCTGGTGCGTCGTGTGCCTCGGCGGTGAGCTCGGCGCCGGCCTCGCCGAGGAGCGCCGCGACGCCCTGCGCGAGCACAGCCGCGAAGTCATCGCTGACCGGTGGCCGCTCAGCATGCCGCACCGCACGGTCCCCGGCCGCGAGCGCCTCGACGAACCGCATCATCACGCGCGTGCCGGCAGGGGTTGTTTCCTCGGCGGGCGCCGCGTACCCGGGCACGGGCGATCCGTAGAGCAGCGCCCACGACTCGGGGTGCGCGACGCCCCAGGCGCGGGTCGCCCGGGCGATAAGCGCGAGCCCCTCGACTCCCGCATCACCCGCCGCGTCGAGCTCGGCATCGACTGCATCGGCGAGCTCGGTGTAGGCGTCGACAACGAGCAGGGTGAGCAGCGCGTCGCGATTCGCCACGTGCCGATAGATCGCCGACGAGGCGACACCCAACCCCCGGGCGATCTCGCGCACCGATAGCCCTGCGGCGCCGACGTCGGCGAGCTGCGCCCGCCCGAGGCGCAGGATCCCCGCGCGCATCTGCGCGCGGGCCTCGGCGTGGGTGCGGCGGGGGCGTTCCATGCCCCCAGTGTGGCAGTCGGCACCCCGCGATGCAATTCAGAGATCAGTGCTCTTGATTTTTTGCAAACTTCGCCTTACGGTGAATCCCATCAATTAGTGAGCACTGATCACAGAATGGATTTCCCTCATGCACGCACTCATCACCGGCGCCGGTCAGATCGGCACCCAACTCGCCCGCGAACTCTCCGCAGCCGGCCACGAGGTCACCGTGCTGCGCCGCGGCAGTGGCGCTGTTCCCAAGGCCCGCGTCATCAGCGGCGACGCGGGCGACCGCGACAGCCTGCGCGCGATCGCCACGGGCGCCGCAACGGAGACCAGCAGGATCGACGTCATTTTTCACTGCATCCACGCGGCGTACTCCGCGCCGGTCTGGCGCCGCGAACTCCCCCAGCGCGAGCTCGCCGTCATGGATATCGCCGCCGAGCTCGATGTGCCGGTCATCTTCCCGGAGTCGGTCTACGCCTACGGGCGCGGTGCAGTGCAGCTGCACGAGCACCTCCCCCTCGCACCGGTCTCCCCGCTCGGCGAGGTGCGCGCCGAGTTGCTCGCGGCTCGGGCAGCACACTCCGCGCGCACGGCCTCGGTGATCGCCTCGGATCTCGTCGGCCCCACGGCTACCGCGCGGTCATCGGTGATGCTCGGCATGGTACTTACGCCCTCCGCTGCCGGGCGCGGCGCATGGGTGCTCGGCGATCCCGACGCTCCGCACGCCGTCACGACGATCCCGGATCTCGCTCGCGCGATGATCGCCGCGATCCCACTGGCGAGCACCGTCGACACTCGCCTCACGGCGCCCACCGACGCCGCGCGCTCGCAGCGCCAGATGGCCACCGATGCAGCACGCGTCGCCGGCAAGCCCGCGCGCACCACGCACCGCATTCCCGACACACTCTTCGCACTCGCTGGGCCGTTCTCGCCGATGATGCGCGAGATGCAGCATCAGCGGTACCTCTGGGCCGCCCCGAGCGTCATTGTGCCGGGTCGCCTCACGACCGAACTCGGGCTGGAGCCGACGCCGTGGGAGCACACGCTGGTCGAGTGGCACACCGGACGCGCGGTCGATCCGGCACACCGGTAACCCGCACTCAGCGGGCGCGCACGTGAACCCTCAGAACTCGCGGCGCGGCGCCGGCACGAGGAACGCCGCTGCCACGCCGACGAGCGAGACCGCGGCAGCGATCCCGAACAGTACGCGGAACGTCTCGACCCCCGGCTGCCCGGCCGTCGTGACGCCGATGGTGGTGAGCACCAGCGTCGCGATCGGCGTGCCGAAGGCCGAGCCGACCGTGCGCAGCACGCCGTTGACGCCGAGGGCCGCGCCGATGCTGGCCGGGGGCACGTTGCCCGCGATGAGCTCGGCGATGACGGCGAACCCGATGCCGTTGCCGAGGCCGATCAGGCAGAAGAACCCGATGACCACGGCGAGGGAATCGGGCCGCGCCGCGATACCGAGGCCGCCCATCACCATCACGCCAAGCGCGATCGCCGCGACCACCCGTCCGCTGAGTCGTCCGAGCAGCCACGGCGCGAAGCGCCCGCCGAGAAAGACGAGCACGGCCCCCGGTAGCAGCGCCGCTCCGGTCGCGGTGACTCCGAGACCGTGACCGGCACTCGACGCCCCCGGCAGCACCGTCGCCTGCAGCAGCACCGGCGCCTGCAGCAGCACCGGCAGGCCGACGTAGAACGCGTACGGAATGAAGCCGAGGAAGAGGGTAAGCACGTTCGTCGCGGCGAGCGCGCGGTGCGTGACGAGGGCGAGATCCACAAGCGGCGCCGCGACCCGGCGCTCGACGAGCACGAGCGCGACCAGGCTCAGCACGGCGACCACGGCAAGCGCGATCGTGGCGGGTGCGCCCCACCCCCACCGGGCGCCCTGCGACACGACGAGCAGCAGCGGCAGCAGCGTCGTCACCAGCAGTACGATGCCGGCCCAGTCGGGTCGGGATCCGGCCGCACGCGGGGCCGCGGCCGGCACACGCCACAGGACCAGCAGCACCGACACCAGGCCGAGGGCGCCGCCCGCAACGAACAGCCACGGCCAGCTCAGCAGGTCGGTGATTGCGCCGCCGACGACCAGCGCGAGACCGGCGCCGAGCCCGAGTGTGCCCGACAGCCAGCCGATCGCACTGGCCTGCGCGCGACCGGTGAGCCGCACGCGCACGATGGCGACCGCGAGTGGGAATGAGGCGGTGGCCGCCCCTTGGAGCACGCGCCCCACGAGCAGCAGCGGGAACGCGGCCGCTGCCGAGATCAATGCGCTGGCGGCGGCGAGCGCGGCGCCGAGCACGAACACGAGCATCGCGACCACGAGCGTGCGCCGGTGGCCGAATCGGTCTCCGAGCGAGCCGATGACGGGTGCGGCGATGGCCCCGCTCAGCAGATATGCGGTGAGGATCCACCCGGCCGTGGCCCCGTCGACGCCGAGTTGCTCGGCGAAGACCGGAAGCGCCGGCACGAGCAGTGTCTGCATCATCGAGAAGGCCAGCACCGCCGATGCGAGCGCGAGGGTGAACCCGGCGGGTGGGGCGACGCCCGGCGCGAGCGCGCCCCGTGCAGGGGCAGCCACATCGGGCACGGCGATCGTCGGATTCGGGGCGGTCTGCGCGGTCATGGCATCCTTTCAAGATCGGAACGGAATGATTCGTTCCGATTTAGAATCGTAATACCGCCCTCGGTACGATGGAAGCCATGAGTCAGCAGACGGAGCCGACACGGCCCGAGTCGAGTGGCGACGACGCCGCTCCCCTGCGCGGACGCGCACGAGAGGCCCGCGACAACGACCGCATCCTGATGCAGGCCGCGCGCGAGGTGTTCTCGCAGCGCGGCTGGCAGGCCCCGATGTCAGCGGTGGCCGAGCACGCCGGCATCGGCATCGCCAGCATCTACCGCCGGTTCCCCAGCAAAGACGACCTCGTGTTGCACCTGCGCACGCTCGCGATCTCCGACATCACCGACGTGGCTCGCGCGAGCCTCCCGGGCGAGGGGTCTGCCGTTGCCCGCTTCCTGCGCCGGCACATCAGTGAGGCGGCGTCGCCGCTCATGGTCGGCTCCTGGCGCCAAGCGGTGTCGTCACCCGAGATCGATCGGCTCGCCGAAGAGCTGCACGCGGGTCTCGACGCCCTGGTCGCGCAGGACGCGGCGGCCGGGCTGATCCCGAACGCCTACACCGCAGCCGACCTCATGCTCGCCGTCGCGCACCTGCGCCCGAATCTGCCGGCCGCGCGCGAGCGCACCACGGAGATCCACCTGCGGCACGTCGACCTCTACCTGCTCGGGCTCACCGCGTCGGTGGCGCACCCCGAACTGGTGAGCGGTACCGGGTCGACCTGGGACGAATGGTTGTCGTTCAACGTCGCCAAGGCCGACACCGCAAGCTCGCCGGCCGCGCGCTAACCGGCCGCGAGCGTCTCGAGCACGGCAGCGCCGTAGCGCTCGAGCTTGACCTGCCCGATCCCAGAGATGGCGAGCAGTTCGTCGTCGCTCGTCGGCTGGTGCACGGCGAGCGCCGCGAGGGTCGCGTCGCCGAACACCACGTACCCGGGCACGCCCTGGGTGCGCGCCTCGCCGGCTCGCCACGCGCGAAGGCGCTCGAATACCTCAGCCTGATCGGGCGACAGATCTGCGGCCGCGGCCGATCGTTTCTCGCCGACGGCCCCGCGCGACGCTCGGCTGCTACGACCGCCACTCGCGGCGCGGGTCACAACCTCCTCGCGCATGTGCACCTGCTCCTCGCCGCGCAGCACCGGCTTCGACGCCTCGGTTGGGGCGAGCACGCCCCACTCGCCGCGGGCTTCGATGAGCCCGGCCGCGAGCAGGTGCCGCACCACGCCGCGCCACTGCGCCACCGACCACTCGGTACCGATGCCCCACGTCGAAAGCTCGTCGAGTCGCATCTGCGTCGCGCGCTCCGACGAGACGCCGCGCAGCACGTCGATGTGCTGACCGGCCGCGTAGGTGCGGCGGCGCTCCTTCTCCGTGCGAATGACGGTCGACAGCAGCATCTGCGACGGCACGGTCGCGTCCCACAGCTTCGGCGGGTTCAGGCAGACGTCGCAGTTGCCGCAGGCCTCGCTGCGCTCCTGACCGAAGTAGCGGAGCAGGAACACGCGCCGGCAGGCCACGCCCTCGCACAGCGCGAGCATCGCGTTGAGGTGCCGCGTCTGGCTGGCGCGCGTTACCTGATCGCCGTCGCCCGACTCGATCATCTGGCGCTGCTGCACCACGTCTTGCAGCCCGTACGCGAGCCATGCCTCCGATGGCAGGCCGTCGCGGCCCGCACGGCCGGTCTCCTGGTAGTACCCCTCTACCGATTTCGGCAAATCGATGTGCGCCACGAACCGCACGTCGGGCTTGTCGATGCCCATGCCGAACGCGATCGTCGCGACCACCACGACGCCGTCTTCGCGCAGGAAGCGCGTCTGCGCGTCGAGGCGCACATGCGCCGGCAGCCCGGCGTGATATGCGACGGCGTCGACGCCGACGTCGCGCAGCGCAGCCGCCGTCTGCTCCACACGCTTGCGGCTCAGCGCGTAGACGATGCCCGCCTCGCCGGCGTGCTCGCCGCTCACGAATTGGATCAGCTGCGCCCGCGCGTTCTGCTTCGATTCGATGCGGTAGCGAATGTTCGGGCGATCGAAGCTCGACACGAAGTGCCGCGCGCGCTGCAGATGCAGGCGCTCGGTGATCTCCTGGTGCGTTTCGGGCGTCGCCGTTGCGGTGAGTGCGATGCGCGGCACGTCGGGCCAGCGCTCCGCGAGCGCGCCGAGTCGCAGGTAGTCGGGGCGGAAGTCGTGCCCCCACTGCGACACGCAGTGGGCTTCGTCGATCGCGAAGAGCGCGATGCGGCCCTGCGCGAGCAGCTCGACCGTGCCGGGAGCAGACAGGCGCTCGGGCGCGAGGTAGAGCACGTCAAGCTGCCCCTCGCGGTAGGCCTGCTCGACGGCGCGGCGATCCTCGATCGACATCGCCGAGTTCAGTGCGGCCGCGCGCACGCCGACGAGCTGCAGGGCCGCGACCTGATCGTGCATCAGGGCGACGAGCGGCGACAGCACGATGCCGGTGCCCTCGCGCACGAGCGCGGGAATCTGGTAGCAGATCGACTTGCCGCCACCGGTCGGCATCAGCACGACCGCGTCGCCGCCGCCGATCACCTGCCGAATGATCTCTTCCTGCTCACCGCGGAACGCGTCGTAGCCGAAGACCTCGGCGAGCACCTCGCGCGGATCTTGACCGACGTGCGGCCCGCTGCCCGAGGCGATGGCGGGCGCGGTGGCCGGAGCCGCAGTGCGCTGCTGCGGGATCGCCGACGGCGCACCGTACGCCACGTTTCCGGGCGGCGGCGCGCCCCAGGCCTCACCGGGCCAGCGTTCGTCGTCGCCGAAGTCGAAGTCTGCCGGCTCCTCGTCGGGGCCGGGGATCCAGCCGCCGCTCACGCGGTCAGCTCCGCTGCCCGGATTCCGGATCGGCGGGCTGCGCAGGATCGGCAGCGTCGATGCCACCCTGCTGCTCGGCCAGTTCGAGCTCGATCTGCTCGCGAATATCGGCGCGATAGCTGTTGCGACGCAGGCGACGCACCATGTTGAACCCGAGCAGGATGATGCCGACGGCGAGCGCCGCGACGGCGAAGAACCCGGCAACACCGGGGCTGACGGTGTTCGGGTCGAATTCGGTGTCTTCGGCGGCGCGGGCGATGGTGAACAGCAGGCTCATGCGCCCTCCTCGATTCCTTGGAACAAGTCAGCTTCGAATTCGCTGGTCGCCACGCGAGAGGCGGCCAGTCGGTAGTCCTCGAACGGCCAGGCCTGACGCTGCAGCTCGTTCGGCCAGAAGAAGAACGTGCTGTCGGGCGGCACCTGGCTCGCGTGGGCGCGCAATGCCTCGTCACGGCGCTCGAAGAAGCGCCCCACGTCGACGCTCGCGGTGCCCACGTAGGGGCGACGCATCATCCACTCGCGAATTTCGCTGAACTGCTCGATGATCGGCGACGACGGGTCGTTGTCGGTCAGCCACTGGTAGATCGTCTCGACGCGCTTCGCGTTGAAGATCTCTTCGTAGTAGAGCTTCGACATCTCCCAGGGCTCCCCGGCATCAGGGTAAGCCTCGGGGTCGCCCGAAAGCTCCCACGCGCGACGGCTGATCTCGTGGCAGCGGATGTGGTCAGGGTGCGGGTAGCCACCCTGCTCGTTGTACGTGATCATGACGTGCGGGCGGAACTCGCGCACGACGCGCACGAGCGCTTCGGCGGACACCTCTGCCGGGATGCCGGCGAATGACGTTTCGGGCACGCCCTCACCCTCTTCGGGCAACCCCGAGTCTTGGTACCCGAGCCACGTGTGGCGGAAGCCGATGATGTCTCGTGCGCGCGCCATCTCGTCACGGCGCAGACCGGGCAGATCGCGCCGGCTCTTCGGATCGCGCGCGACGAGCTCGTTCAGCAGATCGCCGCGCTCGCCCCCGGTGCAGCTCACAATGAGCACCTCGACGCCCGACTCGACGTAATGCGCGTACGTCGCGGCACCCTTGCTGGACTCGTCGTCGGGGTGCGCGTGCACCGCGATCAACCTGAGCGTCATGAGGGTCCTCTCACATGCTTCCCGGGCGCTTCCCGGTACTCTGGCAACAGACACCCAGTTTACCCAGGGCAGATCGGAGGATGCCGTGCCAGAGGCCGCTGGTTCGACCCCGATCGCTCAAGGTTCGGCGACTTTGGCGACGCAGTCGCTGGAAGATCGCTACGGCACGAGCCGTCGACGCAGCTTCGATCGACGATTCGCCTGGGGCGCCGCTGTGGCGCTTGTCGCGGGCGGCGTCGCCTTCCTCGCCTTCAGCGGGTGGCAGCAGACCAGCCAGGTCTCTGCGCAAGACATCGGGTACACGAAGAACGGCGATGCGAGCGTTGACGCCAAGTTCATCGTGACAGCCCCGGCGAACACTCCCGTGGCCTGCGCGATCGAAGCCTTGAACAAGGCGAAGGCGCCGGTCGGGTGGAAGGTCGTCGAGGTGCCTGTCTCCGACGCGACCTCGCACACCGTCACCACCCGCGTCATCACCACGAATCCTGCCACTGCCGTCACTGTGCAGGAATGCTGGGTCATCGAGGAGCGCGCCACGGCCTGACATCTGGAGCGCGCTCCTGATATCCTGGAAGTTGCGCCCTGGTCATTCAGGGCGTTGCGTATATCTCGCGCGACCCCTCCGGCACTGCCGGCACTCATCTGAAACGAGGATCGACTATGGCCGAGCCCACCCAGACCTGGCTGACCCAGGAAGCCTTCGACCGACTCAACGGTGAGTTGGAGCAGCTCACCGGTGCGGGCCGCAAGGAGATCGCTGCGCGCATCGAGGCGGCTCGCGAAGAGGGCGACCTCAAGGAGAACGGCGGCTACCACGCCGCCAAAGACGAGCAGGGCAAGATGGAGGCGCGCATTCGCGACCTCGAAGAGCTGCTGAAGCACGTTGTCGTCGGCGAGGCTCCGCAGGCGAGCGGCGTCGTCGAGATCGGCACCGTCGTCACCGCAGACATCTTCGGCGACGAAGAGCGCTTCCTGCTCGGCAACCGCGAGCTCGCGAACGGCTCCGACCTCGACGTGTACAGCGCGGAGAGCCCGCTGGGCGCCGCCATTCTCGGCCGCAAGGTGGGCGAAGAGGTCAGCTATGCGGCTCCTAACGGCAATCAGATCGGCGTCAAGATCCTCGCAGTCGACACGTACGCCGGCTGATCGGAACGCCGGCCGAGTGCCGGCTCACGACGGAGGGGGCGGGATCGCGCAGTGCGATCCCGCCCCCTCCGTCGTTTTCCGCGGTGCGACGATCCTCGCTACTCGTACATCGCGATATTGACCGGCCCGGTCAGGTCGGGCGCGGCCCGGCGCAACCCGCGCGTGGAGATCAGCAAGTACGTGACGCCGAGCAGCAGCCAGATGCCGCCGATGAGCATGGAGATCGCGTCGAGGCTCAGCCAGAGCCAGACATTGATTGCCACACCGATCGCCGGGATCGCGACGAAGGTCACCCACGACCCCGCCGTGCGCCGCTGCAGGAAACGGAAGAACACGAAGATCACCGAAAGGTTCACGAAGGTGAAGGCGATGAACGCGCCGAAGTTGATCATCGAGGCCGCCTGATCGAGGTCGACGAAGAGCGCGGTCAGCGCGACGGCGGCGACGAGCAGCACGTTCGCGACCGGCACGCCCGTGCGCGGGTTCACCCGGCCGAAGAGCCGCTGCGGAAGCGCGCCGTCGCGGCCCATCGCGTAGAGCAGGCGCGCGGCGCTCATCTGCTGGGTGATGCCGCAGCCGAGCACGGCCATCATGTAGCCGCCGACGAAGATCGCCTGGAACGCCGCCCCGCCGATGTACTTCGCGATCTCGGGCGAGGCCCCGACGATGTCGGCGAGCTGGGTGACGTCAGGAAAGAGGGTCTGCATCACGTAGGTCACGGTAATGAAGAACGCCCCGGCGACAGCGATGATGATGAAGATCGCGCGCGGAATATCGCGCTCGGGCCGCTCCGCTTCTTCGGCGAGCGTCGAGACCGCATCGAAGCCGAGGAATGAGAGGGCGAGGATCGCAGCCCCCGCGGCGATCGCCACACCCTGCACATCGCTCGAGATGAATGGCCGCGCCGTGAACTCCGCCCCGTTCGCGCCGTTCACGATGTTGATGATGGTGAGCACGACGAAGACGACCGCGACGACGAGCTGAATGCCGACGAGAATGACGTTCATGCTCGCCGCCAATTTCACGCCGACGAGGTTCAGCACGGTGCAGATCGCGACCGTGAGCAGCACCCACACCCAGAACGGAACCCCGGGAATCACCGCGGTCATGTAGATCGCCGAGAGGATCGCGTTGATCATCGGCAGCAGCAGGTAGTCGAGCGTCGCGACCCAACCGACGAGGAACCCGAGGTGAGCGTTGATCGCCTCTTTCGTGTACGTGTACGCCGACCCCGCGATCGGGAAGAAGCGCACCATCCGCGAGTAGCTGAAAGCGGTGAAGAGCACCGCGATCATGACAACGAGGTACGCGAGCGGCACGTGACCGCCGGTGACGTCGGCCACGATCCCGAACATGTCGAAGACCGCGAGCGGCGCCATGTAGGCGAGCCCGATGAACACCAGGTGGCGCAGCTTCAGTGTGCGCTTGAGCCCACCGGGTTCGGTGCCCGGAGTTCCGGTGATCGCGTGCGCGCTCTGGTCGTCACCGGCGGCGACTGCGGAGTGCGATGGCAACGTCGACATCAGGGTTCCTCGGTTTCTTCAGGTGTTCAGGATTCGCGAGTGGGGCTCGCGGTCAGTGCGCGTGCGCGTGGCAGTGGTGATCGTCGGCGGGCTCGGCGCAGACCTGGCCGGCGCCGGCCGGATCCTGCACCCGCGCCGCGGCCGCGACGCCGTCGAGCTCACCGCGCACGTCGTGGATCGCGGTGCCGCCGACGACCGTGAGCTCGGCGCGGTGCTCGAGCAGTTCGGCGGGCTCCATCGCGTACAGATCACCGGACCACGCGACGACATCGGCGAGCGCACCGACCTTGAGCACGCCGAAGGCGTCTTCACGGTGGAACGCCTCGGCGCCGCCCAGCGTGTAGGCGCGGAGCGCGCGGTCGAGGTCGAGCCGCTCATCGAGGGTCCAGGCGTCGCCGCCGTCGAGGCGGGCGCGGGTCATGGCGCTGTAGAGGCCGATCAGCGGATCCATCTCGCCCACCTGCCAGTCGCTCGAGAACGTGACGCGGGCGCCCGACTCGATCATCGACTTGAAGCGCCAGGCGCGATCCCACCGGACCTCGCCGACGTTCTCCATCCAGGTGCCGGCGACGAGGTCGGGCGACGCGTGGCGGGGCTGCATCGCGGCGACGACGCCGAGGTCGGCGAAGCGCGCGAGGTCTTCGGGGGCCAGGCATTCGACGTGCACGATGCCGTGGCGCGTGTCGGCCGCGACTCCGCCGCGCCCGTTCGCGCGCTGCGCGGCCTCGATCGAATCGAGCGTGAGGCGAATGCCCCAGTCCCCCGTCGCGTGCGTGTGCACCTGGTAGCCGAGACGGTCGAGCTCGACGAACAGCTTCGTGAACTCGGTGGGTTCAAGGCTCGGGCGGCCGCGGTGGCCGGGGCGGTTCGCGTAGTCCTCGAGCATCGCCGCGGTGTGCGGCTCGATGACATCGTCGGCGTACAGCTTCACCGGGCCGAGACGGAAGCGCTCGTGCTGCGGCGTCTCACGAATCGCTTCGGTGATGCGTGCGCGGAAGTCTCCGTCGGCGCCGACCGGGTGGTAGATCGCGGCGATGGTGCGGCTCGTGAGCTTGCCCTCGCGCTCGGCGCGGGCGAAGAGGTCGAGCTCGGCGAGCGGCACCTGCGGTTCGACAACGGTGGTGATGCCGGATCGCGCGGCCATCTCCAGGCTGTTCGTGATCTTGCGGTAGCGCCGGTCGGGCGAGTACATCGGGATGTCGCGCTGCAGCTCGGCGAGCCCGTCGATGGTCATCGCGCTCGTGTAGAAGTCGGTGACCCAGCCGGTGGGTTCGCCGGTGACGTCGTCGATCTCGGGGTTGCCCCAGGCAATGTCGGCGCCCTGCAGAATGCCAAGCTTCGCGAGTGCCGGGCGGTTGAGCCAGACCGAGTGCTGGTCGTAGGTCGTGATGAATACCGGCTTGTCGGTGACGCCGACGAGGTCGTCGGCGCGCGGGCGGCGTCCCTCGACGACGGAGTAGAGGGCGTTTTCGGCGCAGATCCAGTCGAGCTCGGGGTGCGTCTCGGCGAAGGCGGCGATGCGGGATCGCACGATGTCGAGGCTCTGCACCTGGTCGAGGCTGACCGCGAGGTCGTCGAAGCCGAGCAGCAGGTGGTTGTGGGTATCGGCGACGCCCGGCGTGAGCAGGCGCCCCTCGAGATGCACGGTGCGGCGGGCGGCGGGCGCGTCAGCGGCCGACCCCACGTAGCTGATGCGATCGCCGGTCACCCCGAGGGCCTCGGCCCACGGCTGTGCGGGGTCGAAGGTGCGGATTCTTCCGCCGGTGAAGAGGGTGTCGACGGCCATGTCTGCTCCTGCGCGCTCGGCTCGCCGGCCTCCCCGGCGAGTTCTTTGACTCAAGAGTAAGTTAATTTACTCAGATGTCAAATAATGGCGCTGTGCTCGGCTGGTTCTTGCCGCTTGCGGTGCGCCGGATCGCCCACTCCCCTGGCATACTGGCAGGCATGGCACGACCGAGCACCCAGCAGCAGCGCCGCAAGGAGGTCGTCAATGCGGCCCTCGCGGCGGCGGCCGA
The DNA here is from genome assembly GCF_001273845.1 of Leucobacter musarum subsp. musarum. GTDB lineage: Bacteria > Actinomycetota > Actinomycetes > Actinomycetales > Microbacteriaceae > Leucobacter > Leucobacter musarum. The sequence goes on along the minus strand of NZ_JHBW01000110.1, from coordinate 123,462 downwards.
GCACGGGCTTCGCAGCCTCTCGTTGACCGACGTCGCGAACCAGGCCGGAGTCACGCGCGGCGCCCTGCTGTACTACTACGACGACCTCGACGCGATCCTCGTCGAAGCCCATGCCGCGGGCCTCGCGCGCGTCGGCTCGGAGCGCGTCGCCCTCGTCGCACAACAAACGGGCGCGCCAGCGAAGCTCGACGTCGCCATCACCGCGGGGCTGCCGACCGGACCCGACGACGCCCTCATGAGCCTGCTCTACGAGTTCGACGTACTCGGCGGCAAGTCGCACCTGCACGACGAACTCGTGCAGCAGCTGTACCGGGAGCAGCTCGGACTCTACCGCGACATTCTCACGGAGGGCGTCGCCGCCGGAGACTTCGACCTCACCGGCCCGCTCGAAGTCGTCGCCATGAACTTCGTGGCACTCGAAGACGCGTACGGCCTGCACATCACAGGCGGCGGCAGCATCACCGTTGCCGACGCGCGCGCCGCGATCGCGCTCTACGCCCAGCAGGCGGGGGCTCCGCTGCCGGTCGCCTGATCGCGAGTGACCGTCGGCACCGAGCGCTTCGGCGCCACGCGATGCCTGGCGCCGCCGAGTAGCGCTCCACCCCGCGCTTCGCTCCGTGGGCTGCCGCCGTGGGCGGCACCGAGCGCTACGGCGCCACGCGATGCGTGTCGCTCCTAGTAGCGCTCCACCCCGCGCTTCGCTCCGTGGGCTGCCGCCGTGGGCGGCACCGAGCGCTACGGCGCCACGCGATGCGTGTCGCTCCTAGTAGCGCTCGCCCACCCGCACGGTGTAGCCGGCGTCGCGCAGCGCCTGCGCGACGACCTCGCCGTGATCGTGCCCACGGGTCTCGATGTGCAGTTCCAGCTCGACCTCGCTGATCGGCAGCTCGGTCGCGTGGCGAGTGTGAATCACCTCGACGACGTTCGCATTATTCTCGGCGACGATCGACGCGGTGCGCACGAGCTGACCCGGCACATCAGGCAGCAAGATGCGCAGCTTCATGTACCGAGCAGACGCCGCGAGGCCGTGACCGATGACGCGTTGCAGCAGCAGCGGATCGATATTTCCGCCCGACAGAATCACCGCAGTCGGCCCGCTCACGTTCGCCTTGCCCGCGAGCATCGCGGCCACGCCGGCAGCTCCTGCGGGCTCGACGACGAGTTTGGCCCGCTCGAGCAGCATCACGATGGCCCGTGCGATGTCGTCATCGCTCACGGTGACGACCTCGTCGACGAACTCGCGCACGAGCTCGAAGTTGCGATCGCCCGGGCGCGCGACGGCGATGCCATCGGCGATCGTCGGCTTCGTCGTGATGGTGACCGGTTCACCCGCGTCGAGTGAGGCGACGAACGGCGACGCGTTCTCCGACTGCACGCCAATGATGCGCATAGGTCGCCCATCGCGCTCTGCGCGAAGCTTCGCGGCGACGGCGACGCCCGAGACGAGCCCACCGCCACCGACCGGCACGACGATGGTCTCGACGTCGGGCGCCTCATCGAGGATTTCGAGCGCGACCGTACCCTGCCCCTCGATCACCGCCTCATGGTCGAACGGCGGAATGAACGTCGCGCCCGTTTCTTCGACGAAACGCTGCGCAGCGGCATTCGTCTCGTGGAACGTCAAACCCTCGAGCACAACCTCGGCACCGTAGCCGCGCGTGGCCTGCAACTTAGGCAGCGCGACCCCGAGCGGGGTGAAGATCGTCGCCTTGATGCCGAGTTCGCGCGCCGCGAAGGCGACGCCCTGGGCGTGATTCCCGGCCGACGCCGCGACGACACCACGAGCACGCTCGTCCGCAGTCAATTGCGTGAGGCGGTTGTAGGCTCCGCGCAGCTTGTAGGCGCCCGTGCGCTGCAGGTTCTCGCACTTCATGTACACCGGAACGCCGAGAATCTCGGCGAGATAGCGCGACGTCTCGAGCGGCGTGTGCTGCGTGACCCGATGCACGTTCTCGAGCGCACGCTCGAAATCTGCGAGTACTGGTGCCGTCTTCTGTTCGGTCATGGACGTCCTCCCTTGCGACGGAGTTTGGCGATACTGCGGGCCCGCTGCCGGGCCTCTTGGTGGGCGTGATCATTGCGATGGTATTCGGCGACCGGGTCGGTCCCCGCCTCCCATTGCCGCTTCACCAGGGTGTTGACGATCGAGTTCGCGGCTGCGGCCAGTGGCACGGCGAAGAGTGCACCGGGAATGCCCGCAACCAGTGCGCCGGTCGACACCGCGAGCACGACGCCGAGCGGGTGCACGCGCACCGCGCTGCCCATGACGAGCGGCTGCAGCACATGGCCCTCGATCTGATTGACGAGGATCACCACGCCGAGCATGATGAGCGCGTTCACCGGTCCGTTGTATACGAGAGCGATGAACGCTGCGAGGAGACCGGTGCTGATCGCACCCAGGAACGGGATGAACGACCCCAGGAAGACGAGGATTGCGATCGGGATCGCGAGCGGCACACCGAGGATCGCCGCGCCCACACCGATACCGACGGCATCGACGAACGCGACGAAGATCTGCACGCGCACGTACTGCCCGACCGAGACCCATCCCGCGCGGCCCGCCGCGTCAACGGGAGCGTGCGCACGTGCGGGGAGAAACCCGAGCACCCAGTTCCAAATGCGTCGACCGTCGATGAGCATGAAGATCAGAGAAAAGATGGTGAGGAGCAGACCGGTCACGAACTGACCGGCGGACGTCGCGATGCCGAGCGCGCCGTTCCAGAGCTCCGATTGATGCCCCTCGACGGCCTTCCAGAGCTGATCGGTGTAACCGCCGATCTCTTTCGCCGAGATGCCGAAGGTCGCTTCGGCCCAGCGCAGCATCTCCCACCAGACCTCTTCTGAGCGCGCGGCGACGTCACCCAAACCATCTCGCAACTGCGTGATGATGAGTGTGAGCAGCACCCAGACGAAGGCGCCGAAGATCGCCAGAGCAAAGACGACGCCGAGCCACCGCGGCAGCTTCTGCCGCTCGAACCAGTGCACGATCGGGGTGAGCAACGCCGTGAGCAGAATCGCGATCAGCAGCGGAATCACGATAATCCGCACCTGCACGACCAGCCAGAGGAACCCCGCCAGGGCGATGCCGATCAGCAGCAATCGCCATGACCACGCCGCGGCGACCCTGACACCCAGTGGCAACTCCTGGGCAGCGTTCGTACCCTCGGCTTCCACGCCGCTCTCAGCGGCGGTGCTTCTGCGCTCTTCCACAGGCCAATCCTAGCGACGGGCAGATTCGAAACCGCTTATACGCTGCGGTCGAGCAGTTTGCCGAGCCACCGTCGCGCGAACGCATCTTTGCCGGCGGTGTACGGCGGCATGATCGTCGACGCGAGGGTGTCGGGTGCGAGCGGCTTCGCGAGCACCGCCTTCTCGTGGCTGAACAACCGGAACGATCGCTCGCCGTGGTAGGCACCGGTTCCACTCTGCCCGACTCCGCCAAACGGTAGATCGGGCACGACGAGGTGCAGAGCCGGCACGTCGAACCCGAGCGCCCCCGAGCTCGTCTCCCGTTCCCAGCGCCGTCGCACCGCGGCGTCCCCGCTGAAGACGTAGGCGGCGAGTGGCTTGTCGCGGGTGTTCACGAACGCGATCGCGTCGTCGAGACTTGTCACGGGCACGAGCGGCAGGATCGGCCCGAAGATCTCGTCGCTCATGACCGATGACCCGCGGTCGACATCCGCGAGCACCGTCGGTGCGATGAAGCGCGTCGAGGATTCGTATTCTCCCCCGGACACCACCTTTCCATCGCCGAGGTACCCGACCAGGCGTGCGAACTGCGCGTCGCTCACGATCCGCCCGTAGTCGGGGTTCGCGTGGACCGCGCTGCCATACAGTTCGTGGATCGCATCGACGAGGTGTCGCTGCAGCGCTGCGAGCACCGTCGGCGTTCCGAGCACGTAGTCGGGTGCGACGCACGTCTGGCCCGCGTTCATGAACTTGCCCCAGGCGATGCGGCGAGCCGCATCCGCCAGCGACGTCGTCGTATCGATGTAGACCGGGGACTTGCCTCCGAGTTCGAGGGTGACCGGGGTGAGGTGATCCGCCGCCGCGTGCGCGATGATGCGCCCCACTCGCCCATTGCCCGTGTAGAACAAGTGATCGAATCGCTCGGCGAGCAGCGCCGTCGTTTCGGGCACCCCGCCCTCAATCACCGCGACGGCGCGTCGGTCGAGTACCTCGGGCACCAGACGACCGATCAGCGCAGACGTCGCGGGGGCCAGCTCGCTGGGCTTAATCACGACGGCATTCCCCGCTGCCAGCGCACCGACGACCGGCGAGAGCGCGAGCATGAGCGGGTAGTTCCAGGGCGCGATGACGAGCACGACGCCGAGGGGTTCCGCAACGACACGGGCGGCGGCCGGCTTCACCGCGAGCGGCACGCGCACGCGCCGCGCCCGCATCCACTGACGCAGATGCCGCAGAGCGTGATCGATCTCGGCGATGACGAAACCAATTTCGGTCAGCTGCGCCTCGGTACCCGATTTGCCGAGATCCGCGTGCAATGCCGCCTCGAACTCGTCCGAGCGCTCGACGAGTGCACTTCTGAGTCGCCGCAGCTGCTCGCGTCGCCAGGACTCTGGCCGGGTCAGGCCCGCTGCGAAGGAGTGTCGCAGACCAGCGACGATGTCAGGAATCCGCTCAAGCGTCGTGCCGTTCATACGGCCACCTTACGCACCGCATCTCAGCACGCGCGCAAGGTCAGGGAATCACCAGAAGTGCAGAGCCGGAATGATCAGGAAGATGCCGATCAGCACCACGAGCACGGAGAGCCCAAAGCAAACGTTCGCGGCGATTGTCGCCCAGCGGGGGCGACCGATGTCGTCGACATCGTCGTCTTCATCGTCGCGCGAGGGTCCGTTCGGCTCGAGCGATCCATCGGCCAACCGGGCGCGAGGCGCCGGTGTCGCGAGAAAGCGCAATCCGAGCGAGTACAGAGCAACGACAAACACTGCCGAGAAGAGTGCGGCGCCGAATACGATCAGGAAGGCCATCCAGTCGATCATCATTCGCCCTTCGAATCGTTTGCCGCGTTCTCCTGCTGCTGCGCAGCACGTTCCGCTCGCGCGGCTTCACGGGCCGCCCGCTCCGCTTCGCGCGCCGCCTCTTTCGCAGCAATGTCGTCGAGCACGGCGGCCTGCGCCACGGAGGTGAGCGGAGGCAGAGTTCCGGTCTCCGTCTTCACCGGCTTCACCTTGCCCTTGCGAATGCGCACGGCGTAGCCCGACTCGGCGACGTCGGGCACCGGGATCGCGTTGCCGTGGTCGACCTTGTTGCGGCTCGAGCGCCAGAAGATGAAGAGGATGAACGCGAGTCCGAGTACGGCATCGATGATGACGCCGACGAACCCGGTGTGTGCGATCGCCGCGGCGATGGCGCCGACAGCACCGGAAGCCGGAAGCGTGAACAACCAGCCCGAGGCGATGCGCCCAACGGTGCGCCAGCGCACGCTCGACCCGCGGCGCCCCAGACCCGAACCGATGACGGAGCCCGACGCGACCTGCGTCGTCGAGAGCGCGAAGCCGAGATGGCTCGACGCGAGGATCGTTGCCGCGGTGCTCGTCTCGGCGGCGAATCCCTGGGCGGGCTTCACTTGGGTCAGACCCGCACCGAGCGTACGAATGATGCGCCAGCCGCCCGAGTACGTACCCAGCGCGATAGCGAACGCGCAGGCGACGACGACCCAGAGGTGCGGGCCGGTGCCGGGCTCTTGCAGGTTCGCGGCGACGAGCGTCAGGGTAATGACACCCATCGTCTTCTGCGCGTCATTGGTGCCGTGCGCGAGCGCGATGAGCGACGACGACGCGATCTGGGCGTAGCGGAATCGACCGCGGCCGTCTTTCTTGCCGTCGTTGCGCTTCGTGATCGCGTACGCGACCTTCGTCGCGGTGAAGGCGACGATGCCGGCCGTAAGCGGTGCCGCGACCATCGGGATCAGGATCTTGGAGAGAAAGACGCCGCCATTAATCGCTGCGACCCCGGCACCGACGATCGCCGCACCGATGAGACCGCCGAAGAGCGCGTGCGACGAACTCGAGGGGAGGCCGTAGAGCCACGTGACGAGGTTCCAAACGATCGCACCGATGAGGCCCGCGAAGATCAGCTCGGGCGTAATGAGTACGCCATCACCGCCCTCATTGATGAGCCCGCCCGAGATCGTCTTGGCGACCTCGGTCGAGAGGAACGCGCCCACGAGGTTCAGAATCGCGGCGAGCAGCACCGCGGTCTTCGGCTTGAGCGCACCGGTCGCGATGGGCGTCGCCATCGCATTCGCGGTGTCGTGAAAGCCGTTCGTGAAGTCGAAGAAGAGGGCCAGCACGATGACCAGCAGCACGATGAGGGTGAGTTCCACCGGCGTCTTTCGTTCGGGAGCGGGACCCTGTCGGGCCTTCCGGTACACACCGGCGAAGTCACCTCGTGTTCACGTTTCCGTGAGGCTCGAGAGTCACTGCGCAAGCGCCGTACATCATGGTTACATCTGGCTCACGGCAGGTCAAGCTGAGCCGACGAGTTCACCTGTCGTTCACCTAGAGGTCGAGACCTGCTGCCGCACAGCCACCCGGAGTACGCTGGTGAGGTCGATCGAGAGGACCACATGAGCACCGCAGCACTCACCGATTTCACGCCTGAGTCGGGCACCGTCACCATGTTCTCCACCGTCTGGTGCGGGTACTGCAAGCGTCTGAAGCTCATGCTCGACAAGACGGGTATCGGCTACACCGTGGTCGACATCGAGGAGACGCCCGGCACCGAAGAACTCGTCAAGTCGGTCAACGGCGGCAATGCGGTCGTGCCGACACTCGTATTCCCTGACGGGTCCACCGCGACGAACCCGTCACTGAAAGACGTGCAGGATCGCCTGAACTCCTGACCCGCCCTACCTGGGCAGTGTTCGGCTCATCCGAAGTTGAGGCGCGCCTCTTCGTACCGGGCATCTGACACCGTCTTCAGGTGCCCGACCGCCTCGGCGAGCGGCACCATTTCGATGCGATCGCCTCGCAGCCCCGCCATCGTGCCCCACTGCCCCGCCTCCGCGGCGTCGGCCGCCGCGATGCCGGTGCGCGTCGCGAGCACGCGGTCAAATGCCGTCGGCGATCCGCCGCGCTGCACGTGCCCGAGCACGGTGGCGCGGGTCTCGATGCCGGTGTGCTGCTCGATGAGCGGCGCGAGCACCTCGGCGATCCCGCCGAGCCGGGGACGCCCGAAGCCGTCGAGCCCCTGGCGCGTCGTCTGCGCCGCTTCACCCGCGAGCCGAAATCCCTCCGCGACGACCACCAGTGATGATCGGCCGCGGTCGCGCACACTGAGCACCCACTCGCTGATCTGCTCGATCGATTCGGGGAACTCAGGAATCAGTGTGACCTGCGCACCGCCCGCCATACCGGCGTGCAGGGCGATCCAACCGACATCGCGGCCCATCACTTCGAGCACCATGCAGCGACGGTGCGATTCGCCCGTGGTGCGCAGACGGTCGATGGCCTCCGACGCGATCGACACGGCCGTGTCGAAGCCAAAGGTGAAGTCGGTGCCGCCCAGATCGTTGTCGATGGTTTTGGGCAGGCCGATCGCGGGGATGCCGTGATCGGTGAGCAGCTGCGCGACGGTCTGGGTTCCGTTGCCGCCGATCAGCAAGAACGCGTCGACCCCGTATTCGGCGACGCGATCCCGAATCGCCTGAATGTCGGCGGCGTCGCCGCGCCCCGAAAGGAAGGGCTGCACCCGGCTCGTGCCGAGGATCACCCCACCGAGCGGTGAAATGCCGCGCACCGCCGCACGATCGAGCGGCACGAGGTCGCCCTCGTGAAAGCCGCGCCAGCCGTCCATGAAGCCGACCATGTCGAACCCGTGGACCTCGACCCCGCGGAGCACCGCCCCACGGATGGCCGCGTTCATTCCGGGGCTATCCCCGCCTGAGCACAACACACCGATACGCATGCGGCACCTCACCCTTCGACGCGCGAACACTTTCGGGCAGACGTGTGCCACGGCGCCCGAAGTCCAGCTTAGCTGGCGGGATCCTCGCGCACGTTCATGTTCGTGCCAAAATGGAGACGCATGCGGCCAGGGAGTCGATCACCTCGGCCCCCTGCAGCGCTACTCCCCTGACTGCTCGACGGCCTTGGTCAGCACGCCGACCAGCGCCTGCAGCTGCACCGAGTCGGCGTCTTCCGCCGGAGCCGCGGCTCCGTCGAGTGCACGAGCGGCGAGCCCAGCCTTGCCGTCGATGAGCTCGGCGATTTTCGCGTCGATGGTCTGCGCGGCGACAATGCGCCACGCGGTAACCGGCTCGTCTTGGCCGATACGGTGCACGCGGTCGATCGCCTGCGTCTGCTCGGCATCCGTCCAGCTGAGCTCGGCAAGCACCACGTTCGACGATGCCTGCAGGTTCACGCCCACGCCGGCGGCAGTCAACGAGCACACCGCCACCGAGATCTCGGGGTTCTGGTTGAACGCGTCGATCTGCTCCTGACGGAACGCCGCGGTCTGATCACCGCGAATGGAGACCGTCTTGAGCCCGGCCTCTGCGAGCTGTCGCTCGACACGATCCATGACGTCGATGTGCTTCGCGAAGAAGACGACCTTGCCGACCGATCGCGCGAGCTGCGCCGCGTAGTCCGCGGCGAGCGCGGCCTTCGCCTGGCCGATCTGGCGCACCATGGTGAAGACATTGAGACCGTCAGCAGACGAGTTCGACTCTTCCAGCTCCTGTGCGGCGACCATACGAATGATCGCGGTGTCATCGAGCTTCTCGCCGAGCTTGCCGCGCTTGACGACGCGGAAGCGGTCGAGCAGCTTCTTCGCGAGCTGCGCCTCGGCCTCGCGAATGCCGCGGCCGAGTTCGTCGTCGAGTTCAACGGGCAGGTCGACGACGCGCTTCGCGGGCAGGTCGGCGGCGACGTCGATCTTGCGGCGGCGCACGATGCCCATATCGATCACGCTCTGGCGCGCTTCGCGGTAGAACGACTGGTCAGCCGGCGTCCACCCGTTGTTCTCGAGACGCGCCATCAAATCGGAGCCCGGCTTGTCGCTCTCGGTCCACCCGAGGAAGCGCCAGATCGCGCGGAAATCATCGATGTCGTTGATGAGCGGTGTGCCCGTCAGCGCGATCAGCAGGGGCGAGACGCCCGGAGTGCGCTCACGAATGCGCTCCGAGATGGCGAGCACGTTGCGCGAGCGCTGCGACTGCACGTTCTTGATCATGTGCGCCTCATCGACGACCATGCCCTTGAATCCGAAGTCTGAGATCCAGCTCAGGTGGCGATCAAGGATGTCGTAGTTCACGACGAACACATCGGCGAAGGCATCGACGTTCTGTCCGTCGCCATGGATGACCGTGACTCGACGCTGCGGCGTCCACCGCTCGACCTCGCGCGCCCAGTTCATCTTCACGACGTTGGGCACGACGACGAGCAGCGGGTAGGCGTCGGCAACCGACGCCGCGAGCACGGACTGCGCAGTCTTGCCGAGGCCCGGCTCATCGGCGAGCAAGAAGCTGCGGTGACCTTCGCGCACACCGGCGAGGAAGCGGGCCTGGTGCGGCATGAGTTCGCGCCCGGCGGGGGCGAGGCGATCCGGCACCGGGGGCGCCGGAAGATCCATGCACGCCGACCCGCCACCGCCCTGCTCGAACGATTTGAGCAGCGGGCCGAGCAACTCCCAGTTCGCGAGGCGCACGACCGGGGTCGGCTGCTTCGGCGGGGCGAGGTCGGGTGACAAGAACGGGTTCGCGAGCATGCGGGCCTCGATGCCCGCGGGCTCGACCTGGCGCTCGGCGAGCTCGGGCGGCACGATCGCGCGTGCGGGCTCGGGTGCCACCTTCTCTTCCTCGGGAAGTTCGATGCCCGCCTGACCCAGCATCTTGCGCTTCAGGAGTCGAGTGGCCTCCGTGATCGCTGCGGTCGGTTCGAGCAGCGTGATGAGGCTGGTGTCTCGGGCAGCGGTCTTGGCGAGGATCGCTGCCACGCCGTCCAGACGCTTGAGCGTCTCTGCGCGCTCCGAGTCGCTGACCTGATCATCGGTCTTCACCCGAGCGCGCTCTTCGCGCATGAGCAGCGCGATAACGTGAAACTTGGTGCGGTTCGCCGGGGTGGCCTTGCCCCGTTGCGCCGACGATTCGACCTCGCGCACGGCACGCGCGAGCAGCGGAATGATGCCCTCGTTGTGCGTGTGCTTGCGGCGGCCGTTCGAGCGCGACTGACCGCGCTGAGCGCCGCCCTTTTGCTGGGACTGGCGCGTGGCAGTGGTGGTTGCCAAAGGATCTCCTGATCGGCGAGTTGCAGTCTCGGAACGCGTACCGAGTCGCGGGCCGCTCGCGGGTTCGGAGCCTGACCTCATGCGCGGCATGGGACTCACGAACCGCAGAAAGCGCGACCGTGCTCACGATTCTAGCATTCGCCTCGCTGCGTTCGGCCCAACGATGACGGAATGCGAAGCTTGCGATCAGTTGGCAAGCAGCTGCCGCGCACGCGCGACGTCGTCATCCATCTGCTCGATGAGCGCGTCAAGCGAGTCAAAGCGCACCATGCCGCGAAGACGGTGAGCGAAGCGCACCTCCATAACGCGCCCGTAGAGGTCGCCCGAGAAATCAAGAATGAACGCTTCGACGCGCGAGACCTCATCGGGGGTGAACGTCGGGTTGTTGCCGACAGAGATCGCCGCCGCTCGTTGCTCTCCGTCGATGACGACCCAGCCGGCGTAGACACCATCGGCAGGCACGAGACCCTCGAGCGCGCCGCCGAGGTTTGCAGTGGGGAACCCGAGTTCGCGACCGCGGGCATCGCCGTGCACGACTTCGCCGCGCACCGCCACCGGTCGCCCGGTCATGCGCGCCGCCGCCTCCACGTCTCCGGCAAGCACCGCGGTGCGGATGCGCGACGACGACACCTGCCCTGCCTCATCGTCTTCGACGAAGTCGAGCACCTCTGCGACGAACCCGTGCTGAGCCCCCAGCGCACGCAGCAAGTCGCCGTCACCGGCTCCACGATGCCCGAAGCGGAAGTCGCCGCCCATGATGATGTGCTTTGCGTTGAGACGGCCGACGAGCACATCGACCACGAAGGTCTCCGCCGAAATCGACGCGAAGTCGGCGTCGAACTCGACCATGACGCACGCATCGAGACCGAGCGCCGCGATCGCTTCGAGGCGCTGGGTGCGACTCATCAGCGGTCGCGGGCACGACTCGGGGTTCAGAAACCCGAGCGGGTGATTCGCGAAGGTGAAGGCGACGCTGCGGGTCCCCTCTTCAGTCGCTGCGACGCGCATGCGCTCGAGGATCGCCTGGTGCCCGATGTGCAGTCCGTCGAACTTGCCGACTGCGACGCAGCTCCCGGCGGCAAAATCCGCGGGGTCAATCGCGTCGATCGATTCGATGATCTGCATTACGCAGACCCTGCTGCAGCGCGTTCCGCCTTGCCCGTGCTGCGCAGCCAGAGCAGGCCGAGCACCGGAAGCACCAGCGGAATGAAGACGTAGCCGCTGCCGAAGAACGACCACACTGACGGGTGGCCGAAGAGCTGGGGCTCAATCACGCTCAGGAGGCCCACGACGAGCACACCGGTGAGTTCGAAGATGAGTGCCGCCCAGGCGATCGTGCGCCAGATGCCGCGACGCTTGATCAGTGCGATCGTCGCGACGATGTAGACGACACCCGAGAGTGCCGACAATGAGTACGCCAGTGGTGCCTCGTCGAACTTCGCGATGATCTGGTAGACCGAGCGGAAGGTCGCCGCGATGGCGAGCACGATGTAGACCGTGATCAGCACACGCCCCAAGCCGCCGAGACGATCGGCGCGCTGGGCGCCCGGCGCGACGGGTGTTGCGGGTGAGGCGGTGGCTCGTGATTCGGCATTCGACACGCGGATCAGTGTACTCGCCTGCGCCGCGCCGAGCTCACACGTCAGCGCGCTGCTGCTCCAGACGGTCGGTGACTTCCGCGCCCACGCTGGCGAGAAACACCTCGCCGTTGCCGGTGATGCGCACCGGTTCGCCCGCCGAGATGTACAGCGACTGGCCGCGACGGGCAGTCGCCACCTCGGTGAGCACGGCTTCAGGGCGTTCGATGCGTACTTTGCCGGCGGTCACGATGAGCACCACGGGGCAGAGCACGGGCAGTTCTACGACGGGCGCGGCATCGAGTGCTGTCGGATCGCCGGAGGCGTCGACGCCCTCCTCGCGCACGCGCACGCGCACCAGTTGGAACTCGGGCACCTCGGGTCGCCAGGCGAGCACGCCGGCGCGCACGCGCAGTGCCGGGAATCGGGGGTCGGCGAGCTCACCGGTATCGACGATGCGGCAGAGCTCATCGATGTCGACATGCTTCGAGGTGAGACCGGCTCGCAACACGTTGTCGGAAGAGGCCATGACTTCGACGGCGATGCCTCCGAGGTATGCGTGCAGCTGACCCGCGCCGAGATAGATCGCTTCGCCGGGTTCGAGGTGCACGAGGTGCAGCAGCACTGAGACGAGCACTCCCGGGTCGCCCGGGTGCGCTGCGGCGAGCGCCCGCAGCGCGGTGAGGCGATCCGCATCGACCGTGCCCTCCGCGAGCGCGCGTTCCCAGAAATCGATGTCGCCGTGCTCCGCGGCACCGAGCACCGCGGGCAAGCACTCCAATGCGTCCGTGATGCTCGCCTCGTCGCTGAACACCCAGGTGAGGAACGCGCGGCGAAGCTCGCGCGGGTCGCGACCGACAAGCCGGCAGGCGGCGCGCTCGAGACCCGCGGCCCCCGCGGCACGCCCGACCTCGCGCGCCGCGGCAGCGAGCAGTAGCAAGTCTTCCCGGGCGGTCGCGAGATCTCGGAATCCACTCAGCGCCGACACCTTGCCGAGCGCGACGAGCAGTTCGGGTTTATGGGTGGGGTCGCCGTAATTGCGGTGCGCCGCGTCGCGAGGCACGCCCGCGGCTTCTTCGGCCGCGTATCCCGCCGCCGCTTGCGCCTGATTCGGGTGTACCTGCAGCGAGAGCGGCGCGCCGATGGCGAGGACTTTGAGCAGGAACGGCAGTGGCCCGCCGTTCACCCCGTAACGCTCGGGGTCGCTCTGCACGAGGTCGATGAGCGTGTGCTGCACCGGAGTCGCCTTGGCGACCTGTGCCGGGCTCCCGGGGTGGGTACCGAGCCAGAGTTCCGCTTGCGGCTCGCCGGTCGGGGCGGTGCCGAGCATCTGCGGGAGGGCGTCGGTCGACCCCCATGCGTATGCTCGCGGGGTGTTCTCGATAAAGATCAGCACGTCTTTCCTCCGCTGCCCGCAGGCGTCAGCTGCACATGGTCCCCCGTGAAGCATGAACTACCATACCGACTATGTCGGAGAGCAAGACGAGACTCGGAGTGAGCGCGTACGCGATCTGCGTGTTCATCCTCACTTTGGGCGCCAACGGCCTGCGCAACATGGTCGACTGGCCCGGTTTTCTGGGGCTCGCCGCCGCGCTCGTGGTCTGGGGCGTCGTCATCTTCGTGCGCGAGCGCCCGGATCGGTTCCGCTGGTACCGGCTGCCCGCTCCGCTCTACTGGTTCCTCGGCCTCGCGATCCTGTCCATCGCATGGTCGCAGTACCGCGTCGAGAGCGTGCTCGGCGTGCTCGCCCAGTTGGCGACCACGCTCCTCGCCGTGGTGATCGCGTTCGTACTCTCGTGGCACGAGGTGCTGCGCACGCTCGGCACGGCCCTGCGCTATCTGCTGGGGCTCTCGCTCGTCTTCGAGCTGTTCGTCGCGGTGATCGTGCGCGAACCGCTGCTGCAGAACTTCATTCCTATCCCTGAGGGGCGCATCCCGAAGCTGCTCTACTGGAGCCGGGACCTGCTGTTCGCCGGCGGGCCGATCCAGGGTCTCGTCGCGAGCTCGGTGCTGCTCGGCTTCCTCGCATTGCTCGGCGTCATCATCTTCGGCATACAACTGCGAGCGGGGCTCGTGCGCCCCGTCTGGGGCTGGTTCTGGGTGGCGGTGTCGTTCGGCATCATTCTGCTCACCCGCGCCGCCACCGTGTGGGTGGCACTCGCCGCGGTACTCGTCGCGCTTGCGTTGGCGCTGTGGGCGCGTCGCCTCGGCCCGGAGCGCCGCGTGCCGCTCTACGCGACGGGCGGTGTGCTGCTCGCCGCCGCGATCGGGGCGGCGCTGTTCGCCCGCGACTTCGTCTTCGGGCTGCTCGGCAAGAGCGGAGACCTCACGGGCCGGGTCGAGACCTGGCACAAGGTCATCGAATTGGCGGATCAGCGGCCCTGGTTCGGCTGGGGCTGGGTGAGCTACTGGGCGCCCTGGGCAGAGCCTTTCAAGTCGCTCGATGTCAAGGCCGGTGTCTCGGTCATGAGTGCGCACAACGCCTGGCTCGACGTCTGGTTCCAGCTCGGCATCGTCGGGGTGCTCGCGTTTGCGCCGCTGATCGTGCTGACCACGTGGCGGGTGTGGTTCCGCGCCGTCGATCCGCCGCGTCGTGGCTACGGCCCGCCGCTGCCCTACGCGACGAGTGCGCTCTGGCCGTTCCTGCTCGTCGTCGCGCTGCTGGTGCAGTCGCTCACCGAGAGCCGACTGCTCATCGAGGGCAACTGGCTGCTGCTCGTGCTTCTCGCGGTCAAGTCGCGGTTCGACTTCGCTCTGCCCTCGCTCGAGGCAGAACCCACGCTCATCCCGTGGCGGCGCGTGCCCATCACGCACGACACGGGCGCGATCCGTGTAGCGCGCGGCTCGGCTGCAGCATCGGGTGACGAGCAGGCCGCGCAAGCACGACAGCAGGCATCACGATGACGACCCTGCACCTGACGACGGAACGGCTCGTGCAGCTCCGTTCGGACGCGCGGCTGGAGCGGCAAACCATCCTCGAACACCGGGTACGCGATGGTGAGGATCCGGCAGAAGCTTTTGCCGAGGTTCCCGACGTCGACGATTTCGTGGTCCTCGCGCTGCGCGACGAGATGCTCGAAGAGCGCGGCCTGCTCGCGGAGTTCGGCCTCGCTCGGCTGGCAGCGCGTGCCGGAGGCGCGGACGCAGAGATCCATCGGCGCAATGCCGACCGCGTCGAGTTCGAGCTGCTGCGAGAGATCGCGCTGAGCGCTCCCCCGTTGACGGTCGCCGTCTGGCGCGCCGGTCAGGAGCTGCGGGTTCACTAAACGTCGGCGCAGCGTACGCGGTGCTCCGCCGATTCACCGGGGCGCTGATTCACCGCGGCACCGCGGCGCCTCGCTATGCCGCCTGCTCGGCTTCGCCGAATGGCGGTTCGATCGGTACACGCGCGAACCGCACTCGAGAGGGAGGTCGTTCGCGTTGGCGCTGACCCCGTGGCGACGTCCAGTCGATCGTTCCGTTGGCGTGCTGCACCATGTTCATGCCCGCGTGATGTTTCATGGTGTGATGCCGACGGCAGAGCACGGCGAGATTGGTGATCGAGGTTTCGCCACCGAGCACCGCATCGCGAGTGTGGTCGATGTCGGCTCTGAACGGCACGATGGTGCACCCGGGGAACCGACAATGCTGGTCGCGTGCCCGCAAGAATCTGAGCTGTTCTTCCGACGGACGATATCGATCGACGGCCAGCACTTCCCCGGTCTCGGGGTCGACCGCCACGCGATCCCAGGTTTTCGCGAGCCCCGCAAGCAGTCGCGCTCGTGCTGCCGGGATCGGCCCGTACCCGTCGAGTTCCGCGATACCTACCGGTGGAACATCACCCGCTGCCCCTCGTTGGGGATGCTGTGACTGGCCGAGGTCTTCGGCAGACAGTGGGCTCGCCGCTCCGCCGAGCATCTGCGCAGGAACGACCACCTGCACCCGTGCGTCGATACCGCTCATGCTGACCCCACCCTGAGACTGCCAGGCCGAAGTTGGGTCGCCGTTGAGCAGCAGCTCAACGAAGAGGTCGGCACGAGCTTGTGCCAGCGTGCGGACGGGACCAATGGCCGAGGGGTTGCTGGCGTTCAGGCTGGCTCCGGCATTCTGACTGGCGCTGGCGTTCGGCAAGGCGACTGCCGCGCGTGCCGCAGCGTCGAGCTGTGCCCGGGCACCCCGAGTCAACCGATCATGCAACGCGGACGCCGCCGCAGCGTCGACCACGGCGTGCAACTCAGCCATGCCGTCGTCAAGCGGGGTCACCCAGACCGCACGATGCTCCGCTGCACGTGCGTAACGCTCCGAAAAGCTCGCCTCCGCGAATTGAGCAGCGAGCACCCGCGCCGCACGACGGGTGCGATTCGGGGTCTCACCCTCTGCCACACGCAGCGCCGCCTCGGTGTAGTCCCGGCGCGCGGCCGCGCCCTGCACAAGTGCTCCGGCATCAGCGACCGCTGCAGCGTGTGCCGCCGAAATGCGCCCGGCGCCGAGCGACTCCAGCACCGCAGGAAATTCCACGCTCAGCTCACGCGAGCGCGCGATGAGTGCCTCAGCACTGCGATCGGAGATGGAGAGCGTGAACCCCACCTCGGCCGCCGCCGCCCGGTACACCATCTCGGCAGCGGCGCCAGACCGCCTTCGCGCGTCGCAGACCTCGTCACTGAGCCTCCGCACTTCGGCGAGCAGCTCACGCTTGCGCCCCTCGGCCGCGCGAATTTCAGCCTCGACGCCCGCCAATTCACGCAACACGCAGTCGAGCGCGCCACCCTGCGGCTCGGGGAAGATCTCTGCTGCGTCCATACCTCCAGCATGAGACCCACCACCGACATTCATCGCCGCCGCACGCCGCACGCCGCACGCCGCACGCCGCAGATCAGATTCCCAATTTTTCACGGAATCGTTGTTGAGCATTCAACAGTTGCAGCGGCAAGCGCTCAGTGCAGCTCACCACAGCAAAGCACCGAACTCCCAACACCCAACACCCAACACCCGAAGCGGGCTACGTCAGTACGACGCGTTGCCGGTGCCGCCGTCGAGCACGGTGCGGCTCGACGACAGGCCGAGACGCGACGCTCCGGCGCGCAGCATAGCCTCGGCATCGTCGCGATTGCGGATGCCGCCGGATGCCTTGATGGCGACGCGATCCCCCACTGCGGCACGCATCACCTCGACCGCGTGCACGGTCGCGCCGCCTGCCGGGTGGAAGCCCGTCGAGGTCTTCACGAAGTCGGCCCCAGCCGCCTCCGCCGCACCGCACACGGCGGTGATCGTGGCGTCGTCGAGCGCCGCCGATTCGATGATCACCTTGAGCACTGTGGGTGCGGGCACGGCCTCGCGCACCGCGCGAATGTCGGCCTCGACGGCATCGATGCGCCCGTCGAGCGCGGCACCGAAATCGATCACCATATCGATCTCGTCGGCACCCTGCGTCACGGCGAGGGCCGCCTCCGCCGCTTTCACCGACGACTGATGCTTGCCGCTCGGAAACCCGCACACTGCGGTGATTTTGAGCGAGCTGCCCTCGGGCAGCACGAGCGGCAGCTCGGAGGGCGAGACGCACACGCTGTATGTGCCGAGGGCGGCAGCTTCGGCGACCGCTTCCTCGACGTCGGCGCGACGCCCCTCGGGCTTGAGAAACGTGTGGTCGATGGTGCGGGCGAGGTCGAGAGATGCGCTGTTCATGGGTGTTCTCCTCAGTGACGGGTCAGCGGGCGGCGGCCTGAGCGCGAGCGTCCAGAACCTTGTTCAAGATGAGTGCGAGTACGAGGATCAGGCCGGTGGCGATCATCTGCACGAACGATCCGATGCCCATGAGGTTGAAGAGGTTCTTCAACACCGAGAGCAGCAGCACCGCGACGAAGGTACCGCCCACGCTACCGCGCCCACCGAAGAGGCTCGTGCCGCCGAGCACGACCGCCGCGATCGCGTCGAGTTCGGCTCCCTGGAAGGCGGTCGGCTGACCAATCGTGAGTCGACTCGTGAGTAGCACGCCAGCCAGCGCCGCCGTCAGTCCGGAGAAGCCAAAGACCGCGGTCTTGACCCAGTTCACGGGAACGCCCGAGAGCCGCGCGGCTTCCTCATTGCTGCCGACCGCGTAGATGTACTCGCCGAAGGTCGTGTAGCGCAGGATGAGCGCCGTGCCGATCGTCACCGCGATGAAAATAAGCCCGGTGAGCGGCAGGATCCCCAGATAACCGCCGCCGATGATCGTGAAGGAGTCGGGCAGCCCCGAGCCAGCCGGTCGACCGTCGGTCAGGGTGTAGGCCCACCCGCGCACCGCGGTGAGCCCGGCGAGCGTCACGATGAACGCCGGCAGCCTGATCCACGACGACACCGCCCCCATGAGCAGGCCGATACCGATGCCAGCGGCGAGCGAGACGATGACCGCGAACGCGATGGGCATCTTGCCATCGAGCAGGATCGCGACGAGCATGCCGCTCAGCGCGGCAGTCGAGCCGACTGCCAGATCGATACCGCTCGTCAGAATGACCAGCGTCATGCCGATGGCGATGATGCCGGTGAGGCTCGACTGCTGCAGCAGGTTCGAGATGTTGCGCACCGTCAGGAAGTCGGGGCTGAGCAGCGCGGCGATCGCGCAGATCACCACGAAGACGATCAAGAGGTTGCCCTTGATGAGCCACCCGGAACTGCGCTGCTTCCAGGTCGGTCGGACGACGGTGTCCGTCTGCACCGGCTTCGGTGCGGTCTGCGTTGCGTTCATGATGCCTTTCCGCTGATAATCGCGTGACTGATCGTCTCTTCGGTGTCGACGATCGGATCGAATTCTCCGATGTTGCGCCCCTCGTGCAGCACGACGATGCGGTCCGCATTCGCCATGAGCTCGCCGAGCTCGCTCGATGCGACGAGCACGGCTGCGCCCTGGTCGGCGAGAGCGCGCACCTGCCGATACAGGTCGGCTTTCGCGCCGATATCGAGGCCGCGCGTGGGCTCATCGAGCAGCAGCACGCGGGTGTCGCGTGCGAGCCACTTGGCCAGTACGACCTTCTGCTGGTTGCCGCCGGAGAGCAGGCCGACGGCCTGGTTGCCGTTGGCGTGCTTCACCGCGAGATCGCGCAGGATCGGCGCCGTGCGAGCCGCCGATCGCTCTCGGGGCCGCAACCACCCCGTTCCTCGCAGAGCCGCGAGGCCCGCGTTGCGGGCGACGGAGAGCCCGAGCAGCAGCCCCTCGGTCTTGCGACTCTCAGGCACCAACCCGAAGCGGTGCCCGATCGCGTCTTTCACCGAACGGATCGACGCGGGCTTGCCGAGCACCCGAAGGCGTCTTGCGGCGGGCCGTGCACCGAATAGTGCGGAAAGCAGCGTCGTGCGTCCAGCGCCGCCGAGACCCGCGAGACCGACGATCTCGCCGGATCGCACCTCGATGCCACGAATATCGATCAAGCCGGGAATGGAAACTTCGTCGATGCCGAGTGCGACGTCATCGGAGAACTCCCGGCGTTCCCGGTGCTCGGTGAGCTCGGCCTTCTTGTCGCCGATCATGTCCGAGATCCAGCGCTCGGCATCGGTGTCTGCGACGGCGTACCTGGCCGCGCCCACCCCGTCACGCAACACGGTGATGCGCGTACCGATCGCCCGAATCTCGTCGAGTCGGTGAGAAATGTAAATGACCGCACGGCCTTCTTCAGTGAGTCGGCGGATGACGCGGAACACGTTTTCGACATCGGCCTCGCCGAGCGTCGCCGTGGGTTCGTCCATCACGATGATGCGCGCGTCCGTCGTGAGCGCCCGGGCGATCGCTGTGAGCTGCTGATCGGCGATCGAGAGATCCGCCACGCGCGCATCGGGCGAAAAGACTGCTCCCACACGCGAAAGGGCGTCGAGTGCCAAGCGGCGACGTTCACCGCGCTGCACGATGCCACCGCGCGACGGCGCGTGCCCGAGGAAGAGATTCTGCGCCACAGTGAGGTCGGGGAACAGGTCGAGCTCCTGATAGATGACGGCGATGCCCGCGGCAATGCCATCGAGCGGGCGCTGCATCACGACGGGCGATCCCGCAATCTCGATGGTGCCCGCATCGGGAATGTAGGAGCCGGCCAAGATCTTCATCAGGGTCGATTTCCCTGCGCCGTTCTCGCCGAGCAGGCAATGCACTTCTCCCCCGTGCACGTCGAGGTCGACCGAGGAAAGTGCGAGCGTGCCGGGAAAACCCTTGCGAATACCGCGCATGCGCAAGAGCGGTGCCGCGGCGTCGTCGATGACGGCCTCGGCAGTGGAGGTGTTGATCACGATGTGTGCTCCTTCAACAGGTGAGTGGCGCAGTCCTCGTCGGTGACGAGTACCGAGCAGGTGCCGCTGCGCACAACCGCGCGGCAGACGGGCCACTTCGCCCGCCCCGAGATCACCGCGATCGCGGTGTCGGCCGACTGCAGATCGGCGATGGTCAGCCCGAGGGTGCGGGCGTTCAACGAGGGATCGACGATGTTGCCGTCGGCATCGATGTAGCGGCCGAGCACGTCGCCGACGGCGCCGAGCTCGGTCAGTCGGGTGAGGTCCGCGGCTTCGAGATAGCCGCTGCTCACCAGCACCGAGTCGCCGCCGACGGCACCGGCGCTGAACACGTAGGCCGACGCCTCGCGCGCGGCCTCGAGAATGCCGGCGACCGTGCGGTCGCCCTCGATCGCTTCGCGCGTCGACGCCTGCTCGAGAATGGCCGGGCTCGGCAGCAGCGTGACCGTGCCACCGCCCTTCTGCGCGATGGTGGTGGCGGTCGACGAGGCCATGCCCGCCTTGCGATTCACGGTGACGCCGCCATTGATCTGGATCACCTCGATGCCCGATGCCCAGGCCTCCGGCAGGTCGGTGGCGATCTGCTGCAGCGTGCGCCCCCAACTGATGCCGAGGCTCCGCGGAACCGGGCGCATCGTCGCGAGAAATTCCGCCGCAGCCATGGTCGTGCGCTGGAATGACTCGCGCTCGTTCGCCGCCTGCGGCACCACGACGGCGTCGCGCAGGCCGAACGTGTCGCGCAGGGCCCGCTCGAGCGGCAGACGGCGAGCGCGCGGATGGATCACCTCGATCTGCACGTAGCCCCGCTCTTTGGCGTAGCTCAGCAGGCGGCCGACTTTCCACCGGTTGATCCCGAGGATCGCCGCGATCTCGGCCTGGTTCTTGTCATCCTGGTAATAGAGCTCGGCGGCCCGCACCGCCAGCGTGTCGTCATCGGTCTTCACGCCCCCACCTCCACGCGCTGGCCGCGCGCCGCGACGGAATCGGCGAGCCGGTGGCTGATCTCGGTCAGCGCCGAGGTCGCCTCCAGATACGCCGCGTACCCGTTGTCGAGCGCCGCGGTGGCGCTGTCGTCGGGTTCGATCGTCGTGCATTCGGGTGCGAAGCGGCCGGCAACGGCCTCCAGCGCCTCGCTCGAGATTGCGGCGACCCCCAGCACGGCGAGGGCACGGGTGGTCAAGTTCTCACCGGCGACAAGCTTCACCGGGCGGCCGAGTGCGTCGGCGGTCGTGCGCAACCAGAGCGGGTTGTGCCGGATCCCTCCGGTGAGGAATGTATCGGCAGTGTTCACGCCGACCTGCTCGAACGATTCGAGCACCTGACGCGTGCCGTAGGCGACGGACTCGACGGTCGCCCGGTAGAGCTCTTCCGGCGTCGTGCCCAGGGTCAGGCCGAGCACCGCGCCCCGCAGTTTGGGATCGCGGAGTGGGGTGCGGTTGCCCATGAAGTGATCGAGCACGATCAAGCCGTGCTGGCCCGCCGGCACGTCAGACGCACGAGCGACGAGCTCGCCGATGCGTTCGCGCCCGACGCCGAGCACGCGCTCGGACAGCCACGACAGCGCCGCCCCGGCCGAGATCTGCCCGCCCTCGATCAGCCATCGATCCTCGCGCAACGCGCCGGGGTATGGGCCCCAGATCGTCGGCGAGAAAACCGGATCGTCGAGTTCTGCGATGAACGCGTTCGACGTTCCCGCGACGATCGCCACGGGGTTCGCGCTGCGCCCCCACAGCGAGACCAGCGTGAGGTGCGCGTCGATGCCGCCGGTCACGACCGCGGCGCCGGGCGCGATGCCGAGTTCCCCCGCCGCGCGCGCACTGACCTCGCCCGCGATCGCGCCGACCGGCAAGATGCGCTGCGGCAACTTTTCCGAGAGCCCGGCAACCCCGAGCTCGCGGTACAGATCCTCGGGCAGCCCGTCGCCGCGGTGGTCGTAGTTCCACTTGCAGGTGGCATTCATGCGCGAACCGACCCAGTCGCCCGTGAGTTTAAAGGTCAAGTAGTCGACCGACTCGGCGATGCGGTGCGCCGCCGCGTAGACCTCTGGTTCGTGCTTCGCGATCCACATCGCCTTTGGCACGAGCCACTCCGCGCTATCTGACCCTCCGGCGAACTGTAGAGCCGGGTGATCGATCTGCGTAGTGAGCGCCGCCTCTTGTGCGGCACGCCCATCCATCCAGAGCAGTGCGGGCCGCAGCGGCTCACCGTCGGCGCCCGCCACGACCACCGACGACGCCGTGGTGGCGACGCTGACCGCCGCGACGCTCACGGCGCCGGCTGCGGCGAGCGCCGAACGCGACGCCTGCACGGCCGCAGCCCACCAGTCGGTCGGATGCTGCTCCGCCCACCCCGGGGCCGGGAAGTGCGTGGGGTACGACGCCGACGCGTCGGCGAGCCGCGCTCCCGTTTCGTCGAAGACTCCGGCGCGAGCGCCCTCGGTGCCGATATCGATCGCGAGTACGAACATGTTGTCTGCCTCCTGCTGCGCTTCAGCCCTGGTTCGGCATGAAGAGCACCTTCGAACTGAAGATGGAGCGCTCACCGAGCTGCCTCATGGTTTCAGGAAGCGCTTCGAGCCCGAGCTCGTGAGTGATCATAAACTCCCACTTCAATGAACCGTCGGCGAAGGCTCGCGCCGATTCCACCCATTCGCGGCCGGGGAACGGCGCGGAGAACGAGTTCCAGCTGCCGTGCAGCGATGCCTCACGGCGCAGGAAGTGACTGAAGGTGCTCTTCGCGAGTTCGACCGGCGTGTGGGGGATCCCGATGAACACCGCCTCGCCGTGTCGCGCGGTGAGCTGGGTCGCCAGCGCGACCGTCTGCGCAGCACCGGCCGACTCGATGACGACGTCGAATCCCAGGCCCGCCTGATCGAGGGCCTCAGCGTCGTTGTTCGCCGTCATCGTGGCGCCGGCTTCACGAGCCATCGCCGCTTTCTCCGGGCTCAGGTCGACGGCGAGCACCTCGGTGGCACCGAGCAGGCGAGCCCACTGAATCGCGAACAGGCCGATCGGCCCGGCACCAGTCACAGCGACTCGGCTTCCAGCCCCGAGCTTCGTGCGGTAAATGGCGTGGAGCGCGATGGCTGACGGATCCATCATTGCGGCTGCTCGGGGGTCAACGCCCTCGGGCATGGGGAACGCATTTGCGGCGTTCACCGCGACGTACTGCGCGTAGGCGCCCTCTTGCCGGCTTCCGAAGTAGCCGTAGTCCTCGCAGAGACTGAAGTGCCCCGCCAGGCAGCTGTCGCAGGTGTAGCAAGGAATGAGCGGGGGCACCGTGACCAGCTGCCCGACCGCGAGGCCCTCGACCGCGTCGCCGACCTCGACGATCGTGCCCGAGAACTCGTGACCGCAGATGATGGGGGTGTAGTAGGCACCGGCAAAATTCATGCGCGGAATGTCGGATCCGCAGACGCCGCAGGCCTCGACCCGCAGCAGCACGTCACCCTCGGTGATCTCGGGGACCGGCACCTGCTCAACGCGGATATCGCCGGGCTCGTGCATGACCGCAGCGGTCATCGTTCGCGTCATGTTCTCTTCTCCTCCAGGGGCAGCAAATCTGTGCGGTGCAGCGATCGGGGCCTGCCCGCCCCGATCGCTGCGTCGCCGGGGCCTACTTGGACTCGGCGAACAGGGTGTCGCCGACGTAGTCGGCAGCGTTCTTCGCGGTCACGAGCTCGGTGCCCGCGTCGATCTCGGCCTCGACGTCGTCGCCGGCGGCGGCCGAGAGCGCGGTTTCGGCGGCCGTGCGCCCGAGCGCGATCGGGTCGTTCAGCGAGGTCGCAACGTACTGCTTGCCATCGGCGATCGCCTTGACCGCTTCCATGAGGCCGTCGACCCCTGCGACGAGCACGTCTTCTCGACCGCTCTCGCGAAGCACCTGAAGCGCACCGAGCGCCATGTCATCGTTGTGCGCGTAGACGACCTTCACATCGGGGTTCGCCTGCAGCAGATCCTGCATCGCGGTGACCGCATTCGCGCGGATGTACTCGGCATACGGGCCGGCCACGATCTGCACGGCGTCGTTGCCCTCGAAGGCGCGGTGGAATCCCTCGGAGCGATCCATCGCCACCGTTCCGCCGGCGTCGCCCTGGATCTCGATGATCTTGCCACCGGCGTCGCCGAGCGCGTCGCTCACGGCTTCGCCCACAAGCTCACCCATGGCGACGTTGTCGCGGCCCACATGTGCCGCGGCGCCTTCGGCCGAGCGGTCGACCGTGACCACGGGAATGCCTGCGGCCTTTGCCGATGCGATGCTCGGCGCAATGCCCTGCGGGTCGACCGGGTTGATGAGCAGCACGTCGACGCCACGGGTGATGAGGTCTTCGATGTCGTTGTTCTGCTTCGTCACGTCGCCGTTGGCATCGACGTACTCGAGCGACGCACCGTTGCTCTCGGCGGCGTTCTTCACGCCCTCGCCGAGTTCCACGTAGAACGGCGACTGCTGTGTCGCCTGGCTGAAGCCGATCGAGAGCTCGTCGCTCGACGAACCCGCCTCATCTCCGCTGCCACCCCCCGGGGTGGTCGAAACCGAGCAGCCCGACAGCATGAGTGCCGCTGCAGCGAAGCCTGCCACGAGCAGACCTGTTTTCCGAAGTTTCACCTGAGCCTCCTTGATCAGTAACTGGTGTCCCTCGGGAAGCGTAGGTGCGGTTACGAGCGTGTTACAACTTATGAGCATCGCTTTGCTCACATGAGCAGAAAGTGTGCCCAGAAGTGCTCGTACGAGCAATCGGAGACGGCCCCCAGCTCACTCCAGCGGCTCTCGACTCCAGCGGCGCCCCAGTATCGACACCAGTGCGCGCCGGTAGACTGACCCGGTACTCCGACCGCCGCACGCCGAGAGAGGCTCGTTCCCGATGCCGACCATTCTGCAGAACGTTGTGTTCCCCGTTGCCAAGGACCCAGACGTCCTGCCGCTCTATGCCGACGCCGAGACGTGGACGACCGTGCGCAGCAAGCCGGTGCGCCTCAGCGAGAACGCGCACATCGACAACGTGCTCTCGCGCGACAGCACTCGGGTGCGGTCGGGCAATCGCGTCTCGTTCGCCAGCTACTTCAACGCGTTCCCGGCGTCGTACTGGCAGCGGTGGACGGTCGTCGACCAGGTGCAGCTCGAACTGCGCACCACTGGCCCCGGCACCATCATCGTCTACCGCTCGAACGCGTCTGGGGTGCAGCAGCGCGTCGACTCCCGCAGCGTGACCGGCGAGGCCACCTCGACGTTCGACCTGCCGCTGCGCTCATTCAGCGACGGCGGCTGGTACTGGTTCGACCTCATCGCCAGCATGGAAGATCTGGTACTCGACGGCGGCCGCTGGTCGACCGAGGCCGAAGCCGTGGAGACCGGCAAGCTGAGCCTCGGCATGACGACCTACAACAAGCCCGACTACTGCGTCGGTACCCTGCGCAACATCTCCGAGAACCCGGAGTTGCTCGAGGGCATCGACCGCATCTTCCTCGTCGATCAGGGCACACAGAAGGTGCGCGACGAGCAGGGGTACGACGACGTCGCGGCTGCGCTGGGCGAAAAGCTGCAGGTCATTGAGCAGGGCAACCTCGGCGGCTCGGGCGGCTTCGCTCGATCGATGGCCGAGACGCTGGAGCGCGAAGACACCGACTTCCTCCTGCTGCTCGACGACGACGTCGAGTTCGAGACCGAGAGCGCCCTTCGCGCCCTCCAGTTCGGCCGGTTCAGCCGCACCCCGGTCATCGTCGGCGGGCACATGTTCGACCTGCTCGACAAGCCCGTGCTGCACGCGTGGTCGGAGGTCGTGCGCCCAGGGCCGTTCATGTGGGGCCCGTCGTTCGAAGAGCAGTTCCGTCACGACTTCCGCAAGCGCAACCTGCGCCAGACGAAGTGGATGCACGCGCGACTCGACGCCGATTACAACGGCTGGTGGATGTGCATGATCCCGAAGAAGATCATCGCGGAGATCGGGCTCTCGCTCCCCGTGTTCATCAAGTGGGACGACGCTGAGTACGGGCTTCGCGCGCGCGACGCCGGGTACCGCACGGTATCGCTGCCGGGCGTCGCACTGTGGCACATCTCGTGGCTCGACAAAGACGATTCGCAAGACTGGCAGGCCTACTTCCACACGCGCAACCGCATCATCGCTGGGCTGTTGCACTCCGACCAGCAGGGCGGCGGCAAGCTCTTGCAGAACAGCGGCCGCCAAGACATCAAGAAGCTGCTCAACATGCAGTACTACGCGACGCAACTCGCCGTCGATGGCATGCGTTCGGTGCTGCGCGGGCCGGAGGGGCTCCACGACGATCTCTCGCGGGTGATGCCCGAGGCCCGCGCCCGGGCCGCAGAGTTCCCCGAGACGAAGGTGTACCGACCTGGCGACCCCGAAACGCCTCACGCCCGCGGCGGGCGCGCATTGCCGCTCCTCGAGAAGCCGAATGACTACCCGACCGGAGTGCGCCTCGCGGCCTTCACCGCACGCATGCTGCCGAAGCATTGGCGTCGCACGGTCAACGAAGCCGACGCGCGGACCCCGGAACTCGAGTACGCGAAGGCCGACGCACTGTGGTGGCGCATCCCGTACCACTCCAGCGTGATCGTCGGCGCCGCCGACGGCAGCGGCAAGATGTGGTACCGGCACGACCGCGCGAAGTTCCGCCGTCTCCTCAAGGAGTCGCGCGCGCTCACCCGCGAGATCGAGAAGAACTGGGATCGGCTAGCAGCGGAATACCGCGCCGCTCTTCCGAAGATCACCTCGGTCGACGAGTGGAAGCGTACGTTCGAAGGCCGCTGAGCCCGGCCAGGCGCCTCGTAGGAAACGCAACGGCCCCGAACCTCCTTCAGGAGATTCGGGGCCGTTGCCGTTCGCTTAGTGCTTGTAGCGGTAGATGAACGCCGCCATGGCCTCACGGGATACGTTGTTCTTCGGCTGGTACTGCGGCTTGCCCGACGGCTGCTTCACACCGGTGGAGAGCCCGGACTGGTACATCCAGGAGATCTCCTTGTAGAACTTGTCACCGCGACGCACATCCGAGAATTGCGACGTCGAGGCGCCCTTGTAGGTCGACTTGTCCATGCGGTAGAGGAACGCCGCCATCGCTTCACGCGTCACACCCGATTTGGGGGCGTAGGCGCGACCGCTGGGCGTCGAGATGCCCGTGGACAGCTTCGACGTGTACATCCACGCGATCTCTTTGTAGAACTTATGGTTCGTCGGCACGTCGATGAACGGCGACTTCTTCGGAATCTTGTACCCCTTCGGCGCCGTCGCACCCTTCGGGGTGTTGAGGCGATAGAGGAACGCGGCCATCGCTTCACGCGTCACGTTCGACTTCGCGTCGTACTTGCGCAGACCAGATCCGGCATTGATGCCGGTCGACAGGCCCGACGAACTCATCCAGTTGATCTCGGTCCCGAACTTGTGGTTGTAGGGGATATCGATGAACGGCGAGAATTCGACGGTGACCTTCGCTGTGGTCGAAGTGAGTTGAGTCACGCGCACACGCGCGTTGCTGTCGATGGGCAGCGACACCGTTCCAGCCTTGAAGTCGAGCGCCTTCTTCCCGGCCTGATTCGCGGTCAGCGATGTACTGCGCTTCGCCGCATACGGCCGGTATACCCCGTCCGACCACCGAGCCTGAGCCGTCGGATAGCTCTTCGACACCTGCACACCGGTCGAGACGATGGAACCGCCGTACGGCGAGGCGAACGACGAGCGGCCGCCCATCAACTGCGAATCCTGGCCGGTGCTTCCTCGATACTCCACATAGAAGACTTCGCCGAAGTTGTTCGTGATCTTCAGTCCGCGAAGCCCGTTCGCGCTCCCCAGCGCGTTCAGGGTGAACGTCTGCGAGCGTCCTCCCTTCACGACAACCGTGCGCACGGATCCCGAGGGATTCACGCCGAGCGCGGTGCGATGCGCGACACCCAAGGCCGGGGGCTTTGAGTTCGCCGACCCGCCCGAGCCCATCAGGCTCCAGGTATCGCCGTATTCGACGTCTTGGCATGGGCTGCCCGATGGCTTCAGTACGCGGAGCGTATTGGGGTTTTGCGAGTCGGCATACCAGCCGACGCGCTGATCCGTGGTCGTGCCCGAGCAGACTCGCGCTTGCGCATGACCGAGGCTCATATTGTGGCCGAGCTCGTGTGCGAGGGTCGTCAACGACTTATTGACCGTGTCCTGGTTCGCCGCGGTGCCCCGACCGCCGTAGGATCCCAGATCAACCCAGACCGTTCCGCCGGTGTGAATGCTCGTTCCGATGCCCGCGAGGCCCGCCATGCTGCAGCCGTACCGCGAGTCCACGAACACGACGAGGTGCCGCCCATTCGTGTAGCTGTTTGCATTTGTTCCGTAGGCCTTCGCTGCCTGGGTCCAGAGCGACGAAGGCGTGCACGATGATGCTGTTGCAGTGAGCTTCTTGAAGCGACTGGTCGTGATGCTCGGCACCGAACCATCGGATTGTGTCTTCCAATAGCTCCCCGACTGCGTGACGAGACTCTTCAGTTGCGACTCGGTGAAGGCTCGGTTGCCGTAACTCGACGTGCTTCCCGTGAAGTAGACCGCGTCAACCGTGTGCGCGCGCGCTGCCGGTGCACCGCCAAGCGGAGCCCCTGCTGCATCGCCCGACTCTGCGAACGGTTCGGCTTCGGGCGCCGCAGTTTCACCGGTGACGGGCAACGCTTCCTCAGATTCACCAACCGATGCACTGACCGCCTCGAGCACATCGTCCGCGCTGAGCGAGCCCGTTTCGGAGGCCGCAAGGCTCGCTGCGACCGCATCTCGCGCCGTCGCGTTGAGAGTCGCCACTCCCGCGAACTGCGCATCGGGCTGCAGCGCGCTGCCGAACGAATCCGCGTCGACCGGCACGAAGGTGCCATCATCGGTACCGATCAACACCCCTCCACCAACAGACGCACCGGGTTCCGACACGCTCGGCTCATCGGGAAGCAGGATGACGCGGCCGTTGAGCACGACCGTATCAGGCACCTCCGTGACGTCCCCTGGTTCCGGAAGCGGCGCAGCTTCTTCGACCGGCTCGACGGTGCGCAGTGAGTCATCCGTCGCCGCAGCATCGTGATCGTGTGCGTGCCCATCCGCACTCGCGCTGACACCATCGGCGTCTTCCACGTCTGAGGCGGTCTCGCCTGCAGCGTCATCGGCAGTGGCCCCGGCGTCAGCGTCCACGCCACCGGCAGCCCCATCGCTTTCAGCGGTGGCGTCGGCAGCCGCATCAACCGCATCGGCATCTGCCGGCTGCGCCACGTCACCGTGTGCATCAGCGCTAGCGCTCTCCGCACCGGTCACATCGTTCACCGCGTCCAGAGCCTGCGCGGGCACCGCGGTCAATACCAGGAGCGCGGCCAAAGCGACGCCACCGAGTGGTCTCCAGATCGACTTCACGTTCATTCCCATTCGTTCCCCGAAGCTCAGAGCCAATCCCCAAACTCCGAGGGTCAGCATAGTCGAATCTGAGTGATTCCTGAGTACGCGGTAGGTGAGAGAGACGAAAAGACCCCCACACGCACGAGTGCCCCGCTGGGTGAACAGCGGGGCACTCGTGCGTCAGTGGTTCGCGGTCAGACCTCGAGGATCTCTGCGAGCTTGTTCTGATACATCGACAGGGCCGATCCGATTGCCATGTGCATGTCGAGGTACTGGTACGTGCCGAGGCGGCCGCCGAAGAGTACCCGGTCTTCACCCTCGGTCAATCCACGGTAGGCCAGCAAGCGCTCACGGTCTTCCGGAGTGTTGACCGGGTAGTAGGGCTCGTCTTCGCGGGTCGCAAAGCGCGAGAACTCGCGCATGATGACGGTCTTGTCGTTCGGGTATTCGCGTTCCGGGTGGAAGTGGCGGAACTCGTGGATGCGCGTGTACGGCACATCCGAGCCGGCGTAGTTCATGACGCTGGTGCCCTGGAAGTCGCCGGTGGGCAGCACCTCCTGCTCGAAGTCGAGCGTGCGCCAGGCGAGCTCGCCCTCTGCGTAATCGAAGTAGCGGTCGACCGGGCCGGTGTAGACGACGGGCACGGTGCCGACGACGGCGTTCTTGTTGAGCGGCTGGCTCTCGTCGAAGAAGTCGGTGTTGAGACGCACCTCGATGTTCGGATGATCGGCCATGCGTTCGAGCCACGCGGTGTAGCCGTCGGTCGGCAGGCCCTCGTGCGTGTCGTTGAAGTACCGGTTGTCGTAGGTGTACCGCACGGGCAGACGGCTGATGATCTCGGCGGGCAGCTCCGTCGTGGGCGTCTGCCACTGCTTCGCGGTGTAATCGCGGATGAACGCTTCGTAGAGCGGGCGCCCGATCAACGAGATGCCCTTCTCCTCGAGGTTCTGCGCCGACTTCGTGTCGAACTCACCGGCCTGCTCGGCGATGAGATCCCGCGCCTCCTGGGGGCCGTGTGCGGCGCGGAAGAACTGGTTGATGGTGCCGAGGTTGATGGGCAGCGGGTATACCTCGCCCTTGAAGTTCGAGTACACCTTGTGCACGTAGTTCGTGAAGGTGGTGAACCGGTTCACGTACTCCCACACGGTCTCGTTCGACGTGTGGAAGAGGTGCGCGCCGTAGCGGTGCACCTCAATGCCCGTCTCGGGCTCCGCCTCGGAGTAGGCGTTGCCACCGATGTGCGAGCGGCGATCGATCACGACAACGCGCTTGCCCGCTGACGCGGCGCGCTCGGCAATGGTCAATCCGAAGAAACCTGACCCGACGACAAGAAGATCCATGGCCTCTAGCTTAGAGGCTGGGGGCTGTGCGCCGACGCTAGACTGGGCCCACCCGTTCAACCGGCTGCCTATGAACTCACGAACCACGCCGCAATACCTCGTCATCGACGCGCTTCCCGAGCGCACGGATTCTGTTGACGTCAGATTCGATGACGTGCGCATCTGGTCGATCGACGTGCGCGGCCTCACCGCTCCGGTCGAGATCGACTGGCCAGAATCTCTGCGCCCGCATCTCACCGGCACGACACGGCTCGGCCTGCACGACTCCACCACGGGCGAGCCGATCGGGTCTGAGGAGATCGTGTTCTCGGCGGCGGATCACCGCACCTCGGTGCGCGATGACTCGGGCACCGCACTCGTCGTGAACAAATGGGGTCGGCTCGGTGTCGCGCTCGACGCCATGGGCACCGAGGTGAAGGCGCGCATCGTTGCGCGCACGGCCGAACTCATCGCGCAGTTGCGCGCGCTCGACCTGCGCCCGTTCGTCGTGGGCGGCACACTGCTCGGCGCGGTACGCGACGGCGCACTGCTGCCGCATGACGACGACGCCGACATCGCATACCTCTCACGGCATACGCACCCGGCCGACGTGGCGGTGGAGGCGTTCGAACTCGGACGCGCCCTCGGCGACCTGGGCTACGAAGTCAAACGGCACAGTGCCACCCACGCCCAGCTCATCTTTCGTGCCGACGCAAACGCAGACTCCGTCGGCACGGTCGTGCACTACATCGATGTCTTCTCGGCGTTCTTCACCGCGGACGGCCTCATCAATCAGCCGTTTCACGTGCGCGGAGCGATGCGCGAGGAGCAGATGCTCCCGTTCAGTGAGGTGCGCATCGGCGACACCGCGCTCCCGGCACCGGCTGATACCGACCACTGGCTCACCATCAACTACGACGCGAACTGGCGCACCCCCATTCCGGGGTTCGTGCTCGAGACTCCGCCTGCGACGAGTCGCCGCTTCGACAGTTGGTTCGGCTCGTTCAATTTTCAGCGCGAGTTCTGGGACGCGTTGTTCGCTGGCGATGCGGTGCGGGATCGCGAATCCGCCGAAGCTGCCTGGGGTGCGTCGCGCGATTGGCTCGCCGATACCGCCGCGGCGTTCGACTCCCCGACGGTGATCGACCTCGGTTGCGGCAGCGGCGCACTCACACGAGCGCTGAGTCGCGACACCCGTCGCATCATCGGGGTCGATTATTCGACTGACGCGCTGCACCGTGCTGCAGCGGCCGGGTCGCCCGATGGCGCCGCGCCGCCCGAATACCGGCACCTCAACCTCTACCGGGCGCGATCCCTCGCCTTCACCCGAGAATTCGACATCGACAGCCGGTTCGATGTGGTGGCCAACCACGTGCTCGACCAGGTCGGGCACCACGGCCGCGGATACGCGTGGCGCCTGATGCGCATGGCGTTGCGCAGCGGCGGCCGGGCCGCCTTCACGTTTCACTCGCGCCACGCGCGCAGCGTGCGATTCGACGACCCGACCGGCTGGCACCTCGACCCCGCCGCGGTCCAAGCCGAAGCCTCCGAGTACGGCCTGCGGGTCGAGTTCACCAGCGTGCCCGAACCGCTCCCCGAGTTGCCCAAGGGGGTCACCGACACGTTGCCGCTGGCGCGCGCGGAGACCTTCCGCCGAAACTCACGCCTTCCGACCGGGGCCGTGGTCACCCTGGCCGAAGACACGCCGCACGCGACATCGCTCCCGACTATGCCCCCCGCATCCGACGCCGCCTCAGGAGGCCCCGTATGACCGAACGCAACATCGTCCGTCGGGCTGCCAGCCGCGCGCGACGAGCGCTCAACCCCACGCTTGAGCGCGTCGCACACCTCCAGGCCGAGCTGCAGGTGGAACGCGAGCGCATCACGCGTCTCGAAGCCGAGCTCGATGAGTTGCGTCGCGACAGTCTGCGCGTCGCCGAACTCATCGATCTTGCGGAGCAATCGTTCACCCCGAAGTCATGAGCGACCCGACGGGCGCGAGCGCTGAACCGTATTCCGTTACTTCCCGCGCCAGCGCGAGGCCGTGGGCGCTGGGGTTACTGTGGTTCGTGCCCGTACTCGGGGCGATCATTGCCCCGATTGTGCTCTCCGTATTCGCTGTCAGATTCCGCAATGAGGTCGATGCACGCGTCCGCGAGAACACTCGGTGGGCCGCAAACTGGATGCTGACGGTCACGATGCTGACGTTCTCGGGCGTGTGCTTCGTGGCAATCAATACGATGTTCGACCGCGCTTCCTTCACTCCGGTCTTCTTGTTATTTGCGCTGTGCCAGGCGATCGTGTGGTGTACGCACCTCAGGGTGTCAATCCGCGGCGTGATCGTCGGCCGGCACCGCATCTATCGACCCCGAGCCGCGATTCCACTGATCAATTCTGCGCACCTGATCGATTCGACGCACCCATAGAATCGAAGCGTCTTCGCACGAGGGAGCAACCATGTCAGAGACGATCAAGCACGCGCTCGGAATGCTCTTCGCAGGTGTCATTGCCTTCGGCGGCGTGGGTGCGGCCGTTGCGTTCAGCCCAGCCTCGGCCACCGATTCCCGTCACGAAGCATCCGCGAACGAGCCGGCGACAGCCGCCACACTCGTGGGCCGTTGGCAGGCTCCGGAGCCGGCGAATCAGGATGCGTTCGTCGAGTTCACGCAGTACGGCTTGTGGTTCGCGTCAGACGGCTGCAACGGGCTCGATGGCACCTGGGCGATCGACGATGCAGGTGAGCTCGAGATTCACGGTTCGAAAGCGATGACCCTCATGTGGTGCGATAACGTCGACATCCCGATGACGGTCGCCGAGGCCGCATCGGCCGAGATCGCGGGCGGCCGCCTCACGCTCACCACCGAGACGGGCGACGCGATGACGCTGGATCACACACGCTCCGACAGCGTCTCGCTCGTCGGGTCGTGGCAGCCGATCGACGCCGTCGCCGGGCCTCAGATCGATTTCACGACCGACACCGAGCTCGTCGCGACTGACGGGTGCAATGGCGCTCCCGGCAGTTGGACGCTGGTTCCGGCCCTCGAATACGGCGAGCCCGCATCGGCAGCCAATCTGTTGCCCGGACGTTTCAACGCGGGGGTGCAGGGCTATACGCAGGTCGGCTGCGCCGGGAATGCTGAACGCGATTACATGCGGCTATTCTCCGAAGCCACGCACCTGGCCTTCATCGATGCGGATCGCGTCGCGCTCGTCCGTTCGACCGGAGACGCTGAGCGCGACGCCGACACCGCGGTGACGCTCGAGCGGGTGTCGTAGCGCCCGATCGATCGGGTCAGGGATTCGCATCCCCGACCCGGGCGAGAGGTCTCAGCCCTGCTGCAGCGCCGAGGCGATGATGCGGTGGGCGGGAAGAATGCTGCGGCGCTCTTCGTCGGCGTCGATCTTGCCCTCGACGAGATCGACGAAGTGATCGAACTGCGCGGCGAGCGGCTCAAGCCCGGAGACCTCGGGGACCTCCATCTCGGTCATCTGCTTGAACCCGGCGCGACCGTCGGTGCCCTCGATGTTCGCGTGGCGATACTTCGTCACGCCGCGCAGCAGCAGGTCGACCTCGACCATGGAGCCGAGGGACTGGATCGTGAGGCGGCGCACCTTGCGCTGACCGATGCGGCTGGCCGAGGCCGAGGCAATGCCGTTGCCGGGGAACCGCAGGGTGAGGTCGATCACGTCTTCCGCGCCCTCAAGCGACTCGGGGTGGAAGTAGCCGAGTTCGGCGTTGACGCGCTCGGGCGTCTGCGAGCCGAACATGCGTGAGATGAGGTCGGCGTCGTGCACGAGCACGTCCCATGCCACACCGGTTTTGATGCGCGACCAGTACGGTGAGTGGCGCTCGGCCCGCACATACACCGGCTCCGACTCGATCAGCGACTGCGCGGCGATGACACCGGCGTTGAAGCGCTCGAGGAAGCCGCACTGCACCGGCACGCCGCGCTGCTCGGCCGTCGCCAGAATCTCTTCGGTCTGCTCCAGTGAGGGGCAAATCGGCTTTTCGATGAGCACCGGAAGCCCCGCATCGAGGATCTCGCGCGCGATGTCGTAGTGGTATTCCGTCGACGCCGCGACGACGACCGCGTCAGCGTGCTTCAGGGCGTCTTCGGCTGTGGCGTACCATTCGCCGCCGTACTGATCGGTCGCCGCACGCCCGTTCGCTTCGAACGGGTCGACGATACCGACGAGGTTGGCACGCGCCGACGTCGAGATGATGCGCGCGTGATTGCGCCCCATCGTGCCAGCACCGAACAGGACCACATTGGGTTGCGCCACGGAATCATCCTCCAAGTCGACTGCGTTTCGTACGGCTCGCCAGAGGCGAACCCTCACAGTTTACGGGGACGGCACCGGCAAGCAGGGTTTTGGAGCCCGTCCTCGCGTTCCAGACTCGCGTCACGTGTGCTCCGATACTCGAAGGTCGCCCCTGCCTGCAGACAATTAGTATGGAGAGCATGCAGTTTCGGCGCGGTGGGAGTGACGAGTGGTAAACCGCAACCGGTTGCCGCACTGGGTGAACTGGGCGATCGATCGACTCGCGGATGCGCCGATGAGTCCGCTGGGCCGGATCGCCGCTCGCCGGCTGGGCCGGCCCGCGGCGCGCGGCAGCGTTCTCGCGACCGAGTTCGATCAGAAGCCGACTCGGGTACTCATCGCCCCGGTGAACTATTCGGCGCAGGGCATCGCGTGGGCTCGCGCGCTCGAACGCGCCGAGAACGATATCTCAGCGCGGAATATGGCAATCGATGTGCCGGGCGGGTTCTCGTTCGATGCGGATCTCGTCGTACCGCAAGGCACCTATCACAACGACCCCGACTGGCAACGACGCCAGTTCGCGGCTGCCGCTCAGGCGACCCACGTACTCATCGAAGCCGAGGAGCCACCGTTCGGGCGCCTGATGCGCCGATCAGTCGGCGCGCAGGCGCGCGCGCTTGCGGAGGCAGGGGTGAGCGTCGCCTACTTGGCTCACGGCACAGATGCCCGCCTCCCGTCGCGCCATATCGAGCACAACCCGCTGTCCTACTACGCAGACGATGCGGTGTATCTTCCCCGAGCGGAACAGCTGGCCTCGCGCAACATCGCGCTCGTCGAGTCGAGCGGGCGCCCCGCGTTCGTGTCGACCCCTGATCTGCTCGTGGATCTGCCGAACGCTGTGTGGTGCCCAGTGACTGTCGACCCCGAGCGCTGGGCCGCGCGGTCTCGGAGCGAACGACGCCCCGGCGCCCCCCTGCATGTCGTGCATGCGCCATCGGTCGCCGCGTACAAGGGCACGCCCCTGATCGTGCCGGTGCTCGAGCGGCTGCGCGAGGCCGGAATCATCACCTTCGAGCTGATTCAGGGCGTCCCATCGAGTGAGATGCCGGCGAAGTTTGCTGCCGCCGATGTGATGCTCGACCAGTTCCGCGCCGGCTCATACGGTGTCGCAGCGTGCGAGGCGCTCGCCGCCGGATGTCTCGTCATCGGCCAGGTCTCCGACCAGGTGCGATCGGCCGTCCGCGACGCGTCCGGAGATGAGCTCCCGATTACCGAGGCGACACCGGCTACCCTTGAGGCGGCGCTTCGGAGCCTCGCCCAAGATCCCGATCTCCGAGCTGCTCGAGCCCGTGGCATCGCATTCGTGCGGCACGTGCACGACGGCGCGTTTGCAGCACGTGCGCTTTTGGATCACTGGATTTCGCTGCCCGACCGAAAGGATGGCCGAGGTGCACCCCGTCGCTGAGCGTCTTTGGAAGATCGCCCCGAAGTTTGCGCAAGACGCCATCGCGTCGGCGGTCGACCGCGCGCAGGGCATTGTTCCTCCGGCACCCCCGGTGCCCGATACCACTCGGCCCACTCGGCTGCTTGTCGGTCCGGTCAACTACGCCGGCCAGGGGTACCAGTGGTCGCGCGCCGTCGAGACAACCGGCCAGGTGTCGGCGCGCAACTACGTGCACGAGGCCAATAACCCGCTCGGCTACGCGGCCGACTACACCGTGTCTTGGCGAACGGCGGAGCACTCGCGCGCCTGGCAGCGAGCGATGATCGAAGCACTGCGAAAGAACTACACGCACGTGCTCGTCGAGGCGTGCTTCCCGGTGCTCGGCGGGCTGTACGCCGGCGACATGCGCAAGCAGATCTCGCTCATGCAAGATGCCGGCCTAAAGGTCGCGTTCGTGGGCCACGGCACCGATGTTCGTCTGCCTTCTCGGCACGCCGAGCTGGAGCAGTGGTCGTTCTTCCGCGACGACGAATGGGTCGCACCCGAACTCGTGGAAAAGGTCGTCGCTGAGAACCTACAACTCATCGAAGACCTCGCGCTCCCCACGTTCGTGTCGACAGCCGGGCTACTGCTCGACCTGCCCGCTGCCCACTTCCTCGGTGTCATCATCAACCCTGGCAAATGGGCGAACACGTCACCGCTGCTCGAACGCCCGCGCCTCAAGGTGGTGCACGCTCCGACGAACCCCATCGTCAAGGGCACCGGGTTCATCGAGCCGATTGCGCGCAAGCTGCACGACGAGGGCGTCATCGAATACGTCGAGTTGCGGGGTATCCCGAACGACGAGATGCCGAGCGTGTTCGCCGACGCGGACATCGTGCTCGACCAGTTCCGGGTCGGCGACTACGGAGTCGCGGCCTGCGAGACGATGGCGTCCGGGCGTATTGTGCTCGCGCACGTGAGCGACCAGGTGCGGTCGACCGTCGAGGCGGCCGCCGGCATGCCGTTGCCGATTCCCGAAGCCACGGTCGAGAATCTCGAATCGGTGATCCGCGACATCGCCGACCGTCGAGACCACTACCGTGAGGTCGCGGCTCTCGGACCGGAGTTCGTTCGCCGCCTGCACAGCGGGGGCTTCTCGCGCGAAGTTCTGATGCGCGAGTTCTTGGACCTCGACTGATGCGCATTACGATCGCGAGCCGCATTTACCGGCCCGAGCCCTCCGCCGCGTCGCTGTTTCTGGGCGGCGTGGCAGACTCGCTCCTCGCGCAGGGACACGAGGTCGAGGTGCTGACTGCACGCCCGCTTCCCGGACAGGGCAGTGGTTCCCGCGGAGAGCGCGTGCGTACGTTTCCCGTGCTGCGTGATCGCACCGGTTACGTTCGCGGATATCTGCAGTATCTGAGCTTCGACGCGCCCCTGGCGTTCCGTCTGCTGTTCTCTCGGCGATCCGACGCCGTCTTCGTCGAGCCACCGCCCACCACCGGAGCGGTCGTGCGCATTGTGTGCGCGCTGCGCCGCATACCCTACGTGTATGACGCGGCCGACGTGTGGTCTGATGCGGCATCCGGTGCCACCGGCTCGAGCGCGGTGGTGACGGTGCTGCGTGCGTTCGAGCGATTCGCGATGCGCGGTGCCGCACGCATGGTCACGATCTCCGATGGAGTCGTGGAACGCGCGCGAGCACTCGGAGTGCAGACGCCGATGGCGGTGACCGGCTTCGGGGCCGATACCGACTCGTTCGTGTACGAGGAGCGGCCGATCCAGCGCACCTTCGTCTATGCCGGAACGTTCAGCAACTTGCACGGTGCGGTCGTACTCGTCGACGCGTTCGCGGAGTTCTCGCGCACGCACCCCGGGTTCACACTGCGATTCATCGGCAACGGCACCGAGCGGCAAGCAATTGAGGATCGCGCGCGCGATCTCGGAGTCAGCGCGCAGGTCGAGATGCGCGATTCCGTGCTGCCTGCAGCGCTTCGCCCCGAGCTCGCGGCGGCCACCGCCAGCCTGGCGACCCTACTGCCCGGGGGCGGGTACGAATACGCCTTCACGTCGAAGATCTACTCCTCGATGGCGACCGGGTGCCCCGTCATCTTCGCCGGCCCGGGCCCCACCGCGGCGTTCCTCGAGCGCGCGTCCGACGACGTGACGGTGGGTCAGGCTGTCGAGTACGACGTCTCGTCGATCGCCGAGGCGATGCGTCGGGCAGCTGACCGACCGCCGACCGCGGAGCAACGGCGAGAGCTCGCCGCGTGGACCGCAGCCCACCATTCGATGCAGGCGGTGACCGATCGTGTGGCGCGCGAGATCGTCGCCGTCGCCGCCGAACGGAGCACCGCGTGAGCGGCTGGTTCGCGCGAGCCGCGGGCTGGGCGGTGGCGCACCGCTCCAAGCTCCCCCGCTGGACGCAACGGCTCATGGAGTCAGCGGCTCGCAACCCCGACGGCTTCGTGGGTCGTATCGCGGGTCGTCTGCTCGGCGGTGGCGGCCCGGCACCCACGACGAGCGTGCCTGACGCCGGCACCCGCGTGTACATCGCACCGACCAACTACGCCGGCCAGGGGTTCCGCTGGGCCCGAGCGCTTGAAGAGTTCGGCACCGACGTTGCCGCGCGCAACGCGGCGATCGAGTTGCCGGGCGGCTTCGCGTTTCCTGCCGACACCCTGGTGCCTATCGCTTCGGTCAACGCTTCGGGCGAGTGGGCCGAGGCCGAGTGGGAGGCTGCACGGCAGTTCACGCACGTACTGGTCGAGGCCGAGCGGCCGATGTTCGGCAAACGCTTCCAGCGCGATCTCGCCGCGGAGATCACGGCGCTGGGCGACGCCGGAGTGAGCGTCGCGTTCCTCTGCCACGGCACCGACATACGCGACCCCGAGAGGCACGCGGAGCTGACCCCGTGGTCGATGTATCCGGAAGATCCGCGCACCGCCCAGCTCCAAGCCGACGCGCGCGCAAATGCCGCACTCATTGCCGGTTTCGACCTGCCGGTCTTCATCTCGACTCCGGATCTCGTCGCCGACGTGCCCGACGCGCGCTGGTGCCCGGTTGTCGTCGATGTCGAACGCTTTCGCGCACCCGCGTCCCCGAGCTTCTCCGGTCGACCGCTCAGGATCGCCCATGCGCCGAGCGACCCGCTCGTCAAGGGCAGCAACTACATCGAGCCCGCCCTCGCCCCGCTGATCGCCTCGGGCGCGGTCGAGTACACGCTCATCACCGGCACCCCGTCGGCGCTCATGCCTGCGGCGTTCGCGGCGGCGGACGTCGTGATCGACCAGTTCCGAGCCGGGTCGTACGGGGTCGCCGCCTGTGAGGCGTTGGCGGCCGGTCGCGTGGTGGTCGGGCACGTCATGCCGTTCGCGCGCGAGTACGTCCGCGCGCAATCCGGGCTGGAACTCCCCATCGTGGAAGCCACCCCCGACACCCTGCTCGCCGTGGTCGAGGATCTCCTCGCCGACCCGGAGCGCGCGCAGCGGATCGCCGTCGACGGACCCGAGTTCGTGGAGGCCGTGCATTCGGGGCGCTTGAGCGCCGGAACCCTGCTCGAGCACTGGATCACGGACACCGGCTCGGCCAAGTAACTACCTGCTACCAGGTCAGTACGAGCCCGCCCCACGAGAGGCCGACGCCGAACCCGAGCAGCATGACCCGCATGCCCGGGCGCAGCGTCCCGGCTGACACGGCGTCGGTGAGCGCAATTGGAATTGACGATGACACGGTGTTGCCGGTCTCCGCGAGAGACACGAAGAATTTCTCCTGAGGCACTTTCAGCTTCTTGCGCAGGTGTTCAAGCATGAACGCGTTGGCCTGGTGGAAGACGAAGAGATCGATATCGTCGAGACCGGCCTGCGCCTTCTCAAGCACGGCGTCCACGGACTCGGGAACGACGCGCAGGGTGAAGTTGAAGATCTCGGGGCCATCCATGTAGAGGTCATACCCGTTGCTCTCCAGCTCACGCGCTGCGGCGGTCGACCGGGGCTCGAGATCTGCGCCGCCGCGGAGTCCACCGTGGGGTACGACGAGTCGCCCAGCGCCGCTGCCGTCCGTGCCGTAGGTAATCGCGGTGATGCGTTCCACGGCCTCGTCGGCCGCGTCGACCTCTTCGGCCTCTTCGACCTCGACGAGGGTCGCTGCAGCACCGTCACCGAAGATCGTGCGCACGCTCTTGTCACGCGGGTTGACGAGCTTCGTGTAGGTGTCGGTGGTGATGAGCAGCACGCGCGTCGCCTGGCGCGACTCGATCAGCCCTTTGGCCTGGCCCAGGCCGTAGATGTACCCGGAGCAGCCGAGGTTGATGTCGGCAGCGCCTGCCGAGGCGCGGAGCCCGAGCCCCTCGTGCACGATGCATGCCGTCGTCGGCAGCAGATAGTCGGGCGTCTGCGTGACCACGAGCACGTAGTCGATCGTTTCAGGGTCGATGCCGTCGCGTTCGATCAGTCGGCGACCAGCAGCAATCGCGAGATCCGAAGAATACTCGTCGGGCGCCGCAATATGTCGCCGATGAATGCCGGTCTTGGCCGCGATTTTGTCGACGCTCCACTCCGGAAACTCCTCGGCGAGGCCTGCGTTGGTGAGCACCTGCTCGGGCAGGTGATATTCGACGGCGGCGACGCGCGCGTACACTCCAGGCTCCGACCGAGGGTCAGCGATTATGCGCGCTGAACGAGGGCGAACAGATCTTCCACCGTCTGAGCGTCTGCCAGCTCATCGGCATTGATCTCGATCCCCGCGCGCATGTCGGCTTCCGCGATGAACGAGAGGTTCGCAAGAGAATCCCAACCCTGGTTCTCGAGACTCTCGGTCTCAGACACGGCGTCGACCTCGAGAATTTCGGCGACCAGTTGCAGCAGGGAGTTCTTTTCCATGGACTCAGATTAGCAATCCACAGTCACGCGCTGCGCACTGACGACGAACGTCGACGCCCGCTTCGCGCATCTTTCCACTTCCGCATTCGTCGTTCGAGCGGGTGCTCCACGAAACGGTGGAGCACCCAGGCGAGCAGCAGATCGCAGGCGAGCAGCACGACGAGCCAGCCGAGATTGCGCCACGATGCGTCTTGGAACCCGAAGATGCGTAGTGCCAGATAAATCACGGTCGCGTGCACCAGGTAGAACGCGAACGACCATTCACCGAGTTTCACTTGCCAACGCGCGT
Source organism: Leucobacter musarum subsp. musarum (assembly GCF_001273845.1). Lineage (GTDB taxonomy): Bacteria > Actinomycetota > Actinomycetes > Actinomycetales > Microbacteriaceae > Leucobacter > Leucobacter musarum. The sequence continues at coordinate 81,873 of NZ_JHBW01000110.1, read as the reverse complement.
CGAACCAGGTGCGGCCTCCGCGCAGTGTGTGCGCGGTGAGCGACACGATCGCGAGCCCCACCGCAACGGTGAAGATCTCATTCCCGAAGAATCCGAAGAGGAAGATGCTCGGGCGCGTGGTGGAGGCCACGATACCGAGCACCACGACGGCGAGCGCCGCGATCCCGAGCACCGGATGCACGCGTGGACGCCACCCCAGACGCACGGCCCAGGCGAGGGCCATGCCGAGCAGGAACTCGGGGACGCGCGTGATCGGCATCGGCACGTGGATGAGCCACGATTCGGGCCAGAGCAGCACCCCTGCACGGTAGGCGAACGCCCACACGAGCGCGAACACGCCGAGCCACAGGGCGCCGCGCCGGCTGAGCGGCAGCAGCACTTTCGAGATCCAGGGGTGGAGCGCGTAGAAGAGCGCTTCGACGGTGAGTGTCCAGGCAGCCGGGTTGCCCGAGAACAGCACGGCCGAATTCGCCGACCAGCCCTGCAGCAAGAGCACGGAAAGCAGGAGCAGGCCGATATCGAACGGTTTCAAGAAGCTGCCCTCGGGCACCGGGGCGAGGGTGTAAAACACCGGGATCGCGAAGAGCAGAGCGACCATGTGTGCCGGCCAGATGCGCGCGAACCGTCGCCAGTAGAACGTCGACTTCGAGACGCCCGGTCGCATCGACCAGGTCAGCACGAAACCGGAAAGCACGAAGAAGAACGTGACCCCGAGGTACCCCTGGTGAAAGACGTCTGAGATGCGGCCGGGGAGCGGCGCGAAGACCTCCATGTGAAAGAGGAAGACCATGAAGGCGGCCCACCAGCGCAGGCCGGTCAGAGCGTCGAGGCGCGGGGTCGGCTCGGCGAGCGTCGTCGAGGCGCGCAGTTCAGCGGTGCGGGTCACGGGGGTCCAATCGGGTGCGGGCAGCGCCCTCTAGAATACCTGCGCTCGCCACGAGCCCAGATCGTGGGGGCCGCTACCATCGACGCATGAGCCACGCCCTCGTCGACGTCATCGTTCCTGTGCACACGCCGACGCGCCCCATCGCGCGCGCGGTCGCCTCAGTGCTCGACCACACGGCGGCTGAGGTGCGCGTGCTCGTGATCGCGCACAACACCCCGGTCGCGGGCATTCGCGAGGCGCTCGGGGGCGCGGCTGACGACCCTCGCGTCGAACTGCACGAGCTTGGTGATGGCGTCGCCTCGCCGTCAGGGCCCCGCAATCATGGTCTCGGTCTGATGTCGGCTCCGTGGTTCAGCCTGCTCGACTCCGATGACTGGCTCGCACCCGGCGCTCTCGATTCGTGGCTGCGTCTCGCGTTGTCGAGCAGCTCCGACGCGGTGCTCGCACGCATCGAGCGCCAGGGCTCGGACACGCCCGACCCGCTTCCGCCGACACGCCCCGGCCGCATTCAGCGACTTGATGCGGTGCGGGATCGCCTGCCCTATCGCTCCGAACCCGTGGGGCTGCTCTCCCGCGACCGCTTCGGCGATCTGCGCTACACCCCGTCGCTGCGCTCCGGCGAAGACCTTGAGGTCTCGGCGCGAATTGCCTACAGCGGGGCGTCGCTCGCCTACGACCGCACCGGTCCCGCGTACGTCTTCGGCGCCGATGCCGGTGACCGGGTCACCGCTGAACGTCGCCCGCTCGCCGACGACTTCGCCTTTCTCGAAGCGATTGTCGCGAGCGACTGGTTCCGTGCGCTCTCGCGGCGCCAGAGGCTGGTGTTCGGGGCGAAGGTGTTTCGCCTGCACTTCTTCGATGCGGTGCTCGCGCGCCTCGACACCGATGGCGGGCTCGCGGCGCACCGCGACGAGTTCGCGGCTCTGGTGCAGCGCATTCGACGAATTGCGCCGGGCGCGATCTCAGTCCTCTCGCGCCGCGACCGGGCGGCCATCGACGCCGTGCTCGATCCGACTGGCGACGCCGCGACGGTGCGGCACTTGCTCGATCTGCGTTGGGCCGGCGGCATCGACTCCCAGTTGACGCGCAATCCGCTGCTCTCGCTGCACCGCCAGGGGCCACGGCGCACCCTGCGCGATATGACGGTCTAGCATCGAAACATGACCGAGCCGCTCGTCGACCTCACCATCGCCGTCCATTCAGCCTCGCGGCCGATCACCCGGGCTGCGGCCTCGGTACTCGATCACACGCGCGCGGCCGTGCGCGTGAACGTGGTCGCGCACAACATCGACCCCGAGATCATCCGAGCGAACCTGGGCGCGTACGCCGATGATCCCCGGCTGCGGCTGCTCGAACTGCGCGACGGCATCAAGTCGCCCGCTGGGCCGATGAACCACGGCTTCGCGAGTTCTACCGCGCCCTATCTCTCGGTGATGGGGTCTGACGACGAACTCGCACCGGGCGCCATCGATTCGTGGCTCGCAATCGCGCAGCGCACGGGCGCCGAAGCGGTGCTCGCCAAGATCCAGCTCGACACCGGTCGCACCGATCCGTACCCGCCCGTGCGACTCGGCCGGCGCACCGAGCGTCTGCACCCCCGCAAAGATCGCCTCGCCTACCGCAGCGCCCCCCTGGGCCTGATCAGTCGCGCACGATTCGGCGAACTGCGTCTCACCGAGGGCCTGCCATCGGGTGAGGATCTCACGTATTCGCTCACCGTCTGGTACACCGCCCAGGCCCTCGCGTACGATCTGCATGGCCCGGCATACGTGATCAATGCGGATGCCGGCGATCGCGTCACCTTCGCCCCGCGACCGGTCGCCCAGGATTTCGCATTCCTCGACGAACTCGAGTCGCTCCCCTGGTTCGTGAATGCCACATCCGTGGATCGGCTCGCGATCGTCGTGAAGCTCGTGCGTATCCACGTGTTCGATGCGATTCTCGCCCGATCACGCACGATCGAAGATGTGCGTGCCAACCGCGCGCCGCTGCTGTCGCTCATCGATCGACTTCTCGGGCTCGCTCCGGGCGCGGCAGCGTACTTGTCACTGGCGGATCGCGCGGTCTTCGACGGGCTCCGTGACCCGGGCGCCACGCCCGAATCGATCGCCGCGCTGCTTGAGGTGCGTCACCGCTACCTGTCGGTGCCGACCCTACTCACGCGAAACCCCCTCCGCGCGTTCCACGCACAGGCGCCGTTCCGCACGCTCTTCGCAGGCTACCGCATCATGCGGGGCTGAGCACTCAGCCAACCGCCTCGGCGTCGCGCCCGCCCGCATCGGAGGGCCTGAAACCCTCTAGCGCGTGGGCAACGTCAGAATCTCAGCACCGTTCTCGGTGATCGCGACGGTGTGCTCGGTATGCGCGGTGCGACTCCCGGTCGCGCTGCGCAGCGTCCACCCGTCGGCGTCGAACACGAGCTTGTCGGTGTCGGCCATCACCCACGGCTCGATGGCGAGCAGCAGACCGGGCCGCAGGCGGTACCCGCGACCGGCGCGGCCGCTGTTCGCGATATGCGGATCCTGGTGCATGGTCGACCCGATGCCGTGACCGCCGAACTCCATGTTCACGGAGTACCCGGCCCCCTTGAGTACCTTGCCGATCGCGTTCGAGATGTCGCCGATGCGGGCGTCGGCCTTCGCAGCTGCGATGCCCGCGCGCAGGGCCTCCTCGGTCGCGGCGATCAGGGCCTCGTCGGCAGGGTCGCGTCGCTCGCCGACGATGAAGCTGATCGCCGCGTCGGCTGCGATCCCGTCGACGGTCAGCGCGAGATCAAGCGTCAGCAGATCGCCGTCGGCGAGTGCGTAGTCGTGCGGCATGCCGTGCAGCACTGCGTCGTTGACCGCGGTGCACACGTAGTGCCCGAAGGGGCCGTTGCCGAACGACGGAGCGTAGTCGACGTAGCACGAGACCCCGCCGCCCTCACGAATGAGTTCACCGGTGAGCCGGTCGAGCTCGAGCAGGTTCACCCCGACGGCGGCGCGCTCGCGCAGCGCCTGGAGGATGTTGCCAACGAGCGCCCCCGCGCGTCGGGCTCGGCTCAACTGGTCGTCGTTCAGGATCTCAATCATCGGGGTCCATCGTACTCGCCGCCATCGCTCCCGGGATCCTGAGATTCGTCCGATGTTGCTAGAGACGCAGGCGTCAGCGGCGCTACGGTGAGACAGTGAATGAATCCGCTCCCCGCCGTCGCGGCGCCCCCGCTCGTGTTCTGACCGTCGACCGCACCGAGCGCATCAGCCCGCACCTGGTACGCGTGCATCTCGGAGGCGAGAACTTCGCGGCGTTCCTCGGTGAGGCCGACCCCGAGCGACTCGCCCAGACTGACAAATACGTGAAGCTGCTGTTCGCGAAGCCCGAGCTCGGCCTGGAGCCGCCCTACGACCTCGAAGCGCTGCGCGAACGCCTCCCGCTCGAAGATCTGCCGGTGCGCCGCACCTACACGATCCGATCGATCGATACCGCGACCGACACCCTCGCGATCGACTTCGTCGTGCACGGCGACGAGGGCATCGCCGGGCCTTGGGCGGCCTCCGCGCAGCCGGGCGACCTGGTCACCTTCTCGGGCCCGGGCGGGCAGTTCGCGCCGACGCTCGATGCACAGGTGCCCCGCCTGTTTGTGGGTGATGACTCGGCGATTCCCGCGATCGCGGCGGCGCTCGAAGAGGTGCCGGCGAGTGCACACGGGCTCGTGCTCATCGAGGTGGGGAACGCCGACGACGAGATCGAACTGCGGCACCCGCACGGCATCGAGGTGCGCTGGCTGCACCGCGAGCAGCCTGACGGGACGCACGCGACGCACGGCACCGTGCTCGTCGCGGCCGCACAGGCTTTGCCGGTGCCCGAGGTGCTCCCCGAAGTCTTCGCGCACGGCGAGCGCGGGGCGATGAAGGCGCTCCGCGTGCTGCTGCACAACGGTTGGGGAATCGAGCGCCGCGCGCTCTCGCTCTCCGCCTACTGGGCGCTGGGCCGCGCGGAAGACGGGTTCCAAGCGGAGAAGCGCGAAGCCGTCGGCCAGATCTTCGAGGCAGCCGAGTAGCGCCTCGGCGCGGCGTCAGCCGACGTCGCGCCGAGTTTCGGCGGGCTCAGTGGCGCGGGCGCCGCTGACCGATGCCGAGCGCGAGTCGATGAGGTCTCTCGAGTCATCGCGGTGGTGGGTCGTGCTCGGCAGGGCGTCGAACGACCGCTGCAGAGCTCGACGAATGCGGGGCCGGAGCGGGCGCTCGACCCAGCGCTCGATGATGATGGCGAGCCCGAAGCTCACGGCGAACGCGGCGGCTACCGCTCCCCACTTGCCCACGATCGGGTCCACGGTGCTGATCACCCACCAGCCCCAGTACTCGTGCACGAGATACAGCGGGTAGGTGAGCGACCCGGCGTACGTCATCCATGACCAACCGGCGTGTTTCAACGGGGTGATCGTGACCAGCGCGACGATCACGAAGATCAGCACGACGAGCACCGACCCGATCGACGCCGACGGGTCGACCTCGGTATCTCGCGGCACCGCCACCATGAAGCTCTGCGTGACCGATTGCTGCACGGCGAGGCACACATTCATGATGAGCAGCAGCCAGCGCAGCAGGCTGTGCCCTCGAGAGTGGATCAGGTACAGCACCATTCCACCCGCGAAGAGTGACGCATAGGCGGGCGAGAGCAGCGCGGTCAAGAAGGTCGATTCCGACGTGCTTGCGATCGCACCGATGACCGGCCAGAGGAACGTGAACGCGAGCACCTTCGCCTCCGTGAGGCGCACACTGATGAGCAGAGCGATCAGTACGTAAAACAGCAGCTCGATCCAGAGCGTCCAATACACGCCGTCGATGTGTCGCACGCCAAACGCAGTCTGGAGCATGGTGAGGTTCGTGAGTACGTCGGCGAAGGTGATCTGACGGTCGAACTGCGGTGTGACCACAACTATGAGGAATGTGGTGAGGAGTACCCCGGCCCAGTAGGCGGGGTACAGCCGCGACACCCGTGCGGAGACGAACTGACCGAGACTCCGCCCCTCAGCCGACAAGAGGATCACGAACCCGCTGATCACGAAGAACAGCTGCACGCCAAGGAAGCCATATGCGGTGAATCGTGACGCGAGCCCGAACTCGTCAGCTGCGGCCGCATCCCATGCACTGCTGTTGCGAGCCGTGTAGTGGTACCAAAGCACCGCAATCGCGGCAAGCAGTCGCAGGAGATCAAGGAGGAGGAATCGAGGCCGCCGGGAAACGGAGGTTTGTGCTGCGCGGACCATCATTCCAGCCTAAGCGATGTTCGGCGGCGGTCCGCACCGGGTTTCGACGCCGCCGAACGACTACTTCGGATCGCGCAACAGCGAACCGAGCCCCGCGAGCGCGACCTGTTCGCCGAACGGCGGGTGCGCTTTCGCGACCTCGGCGAACGTGCCCTGCGCCACAATGATGCCCTCGTCGAGGTAGCAGATGCGGTCGTAATCCTTGATCGTCGACAGGCGGTGCGCCACCGAGATCAGCGTTACCTCACCCTGCAGGCTGCGAATCGACTTCGTGACCTCGTCTTCGGTCTTCGTGTCGAGCGAGCTCGTCGCTTCGTCGAGCACGAGCACGAGCGGGTCGGTGTACAGCGCGCGAGCGATGCCCAGGCGCTGCTGCTGGCCGCCCGAGAGCGACATACCGCGCTCGCCGATGCGCTCATCGATGCCGCCAGCGCGGTCGGCGATGAGCGAACCGAGCTGCGCGCGCTCCAGCGCGTGGATCACCCGGTCGCGATCGATCTCTTCGCCCCAGGTGAGCGCCACGTTCTGAGCGATGGTGCCGTCGAACAGCGCCACGCGCTGCGGCACGTACCCGACCCGGCCGCGCCACTGCCGCAGCACGGACTGCATGGGGTCGCCGTCGATTTCGATCGCGCCCTGAGAGGGCTGGCTGAGCCCGAGCAGCAGATCGATCAGCGTCGATTTACCGGCACCCGACGGGCCGACGATGCCGACGGAGCTTCCAAGCGGCACATCGAGCGACATGCCGCGAATCACGTCGGCGTCCGCCGACGGGTAGCGGAACTGCACGTCGTCGAGGCGCAGCAAGCGAGGGTTCTCAGCAAGCTCGGCGGTGTCGGCCGGAGTCTGCGAGGTCTGCACGTCGCGCTCCGAGGCGATCAGGTCACCGACCACGTCTCGGGCACCCGGCAGACTCGCGGTCGCCTGAACGATGCCGCCCTGCAGCGCGGTGAGCGCCGGAATCAGTCGGAAGCCCGTCGTGGCGAAGAGCGCGACCGACGAGAGCGCACCCTGCACACCACCCTGGAAGAAGTACGCGCTGACACCGATGAGCGCGATGCCGCCGAGCAGCGCCATCTCGAACGCGAAGCCGGGCAGCACGCCGAGAAACGAGCCGTTCGCGCGAGCACGAGTGCCGTGACGTCGGTTGTCGGTCACGAGGTCGGCGACCTCGCCCAGCCGGTTGCGCAGGCTGAGTTCTTTGAGTGCGTCGATCATCTCGGTCATGAGATTCGCGACGCGGTAGCTGTAGTCGCGGTTCACCTGGCCGGCCTCGAGTGAGCGGTTCGTGACCACGAAGTGCACGAGGAGCATGACGAGCGAGAGGTAGACGAACGCGATGACTGAGGTCGCCGGATCCGAGACCACGAGCACGCCGAGCACCAGGATGAAGGTGAAGAAGGCGCTCGGCACCCGCATGAGCGGCAGCACGAACCCGGCCATCGCGTTCGCGATGCCAGCGTCGGCGATTCTCGTGATCTCCGCGACCGTGCGCTTCGAGCGCTCCTCCCAGCTCGCCCCGATGTACGCGCGGAACAGGCGGTCGCCCACCTCGAGCTCGTACTTCGCGAAGCGGCGCGTGGCGAACCACTGCAGAATGACGTTGAGCAACGACTTCAGCATCATGAGCGCGAGCGCGATGAGCACGAGCAGCGGCGCCGATTCGACGCCGATCTTGCCGAGCACGGGCACGGTGATCGCGTTGCCGGCGAGCATCGGGCCGATGGTCACGGCGAGGATCGCCATGCCGATCGCGTCGAGCGCCGTGATGAGGCTCGTTGCGACGATGTAGCCGACAAAGTAGCGCTGCGCGCCATCCGGCAGCAGCGGCAGCAGTTGACGGAGAGTGGTCCAGATGTGTTTCATGATGCTGTCAGGCGACCCGCGAGCGCGGGCGTACCTGGCTTAGGCTCCGGCTCGCAGTACCGCGGTCACGCCGGCGATGATGCGCTCGAGGTCGCCCTCGGTCAGCGAGGGGTGCACGGGCAGCGAGAGCACCTCGGCGGCGGCGCGCTCGGTCTCGGGCAGGTCGAGCCCCGGGGCGAAGTGTGCGAGCGACGGCAGGCGGTGGTTCGGGATCGGGTAGTACACGCCCGAGCCCACCTGATGCTCCTCTTTCAACGCGTCGCGCAGACGGTCGCGCTCGTCGGCATCGACACGGATCGTGTACTGGTGGTAGACGTGCACCGCACCGTCGGCGACGATCGGAGTGGTGACACCGTCGAGGCCCGCAAGACCCACGTTGAGCGCCGCGGCGTTCGCCTGACGCTGCGCCGTCCAGGCGTCGACCTTGGTCAGCTGCACGCGGCCGATCGCGGCATGCACATCGGTCATGCGCGCGTTGAACCCGATGACCTCGTTCGCGTACTGGGTCTCCATGCCCTGGTTGCGCAGCAGGCGCACTCCACGAGCGAGTTCCTCGGTGGCGCACGTGACCATGCCGCCCTCACCCGAGGTCATGTTCTTCGTCGGGTACAGGCTGAACATGGCGAAGTCGCCGATGGTGCCGACCGGACGTCCCTTCCAGGAAGCGCCGTGGGCCTGCGCGGCGTCTTCGTAGATTGCGAGTCCGTGCTCCTGCGCGATCGCCTCGATCTGATCGACCAGGAACGGGTGGCCGTAGAGGTGCACCGGCATGATGCCCTTGGTGCGCGGCGTGATCGCAGCACGGACCGACTCGGGGTCGAGCGTGAACGAGTCGGGCTCGATATCGGCGAAGACCGGGGTGGCCCCGGTCAGCGCGACGGAGTTGCCGGTCGCGGCGAAGGTGAATGACGGCACGATGACTTCGTCGCCCGCACCGACGCCCGCAGCGAGCAGGCCGAGGTGCTGACCGCTCGTACCCGAGTTCACGGCCACCGTGGGGCGGCCCTCGGCAAAGTGCGCACCGAATTCCTGCTCGAACGTCGCGACTTCGGGTCCCTGCGCGATCATTCCGGAACGCAGCACCCGGTCGACCGCCTCGCGCTCCTCGTCACCGATCAGGGGCTTGGCAGCAGGAATGAAGTCAGACATAGAAGTATCACCTTTCGCGCACGGTTATGCGGATCGTCAGCTGCCAGGATACCGGCACCGCCGCGCTGCGCCCTGTTAGCCTGGTCCGATCGACTCCCAGCACGCACCACTGCAGACCACCCCGCGACACGATCCTGCCCCGGCAGCGGCCTCGTCCCAGCGGGGCAAACGGCGCGACATCCAGGGTTTCCGCGCACTCGCTGTTGCGCTCGTCGTCGCTTTCCATCTCTTCCCAGACCGGCTCCCCGGCGGCTACATCGGCGTCGATGTTTTCTTCGTGATCAGCGGCTTCCTCATCACAGGGCACCTGCTGCGTGAAGCAGAGCGCACCGGCCGCGTGCGAGTCGTGGAGTTCTGGGCCCGGCGAGTGCGGCGGCTGCTGCCCGCGGCGCTCCTGGTGCTGGCGGTCTCCGCGATCCTGACCCTGACCGTCATGCCCTCGATCAGCCGGACGCAGAATCTGGGCGACATCGGGTTCGCGGCCGGCTACATCGTGAACTGGCACCTCGCGGCCGACGCGGTCGACTATCTGAACGCCGCGAACCCGCCGTCGCTGGCGCAGCACTACTGGTCGCTCTCGGTCGAAGAGCAGTTCTACCTGGTGATGCCGATTCTCATCGCCGTGGCCGCGAGTCTCGCGTTGATCGCGGCGAAGCGCGGCGGCCCGCGCCTGCGCACCATCGTGCTCGCACTCCTGCTCGTCGTATTCGTCGCCTCGCTCGCGTACTCAATGATCGAAACCGCACGTTCGCAGCAGACGGCCTACTTCTTCACCACGACCCGGGCCTGGGAATTCGTACTCGGCGGGTTGATCGCGCTCATTCCGGCGTCGCGCTGGGCTCCGGGGATGAAGCTCGTCGGCAGTTGGATCGCACTCGTCGTCATCGTCGGGTCGGCGGTCGCGTTCGACGCGGCGACCGCCTTTCCGGGATGGATCGCGCTGCTGCCGGTCGGCGCGACCGCCGCACTCATCTGGCTCGGCGATCGCTCCCCCGGCGAGGCGGCATTCACCGGGAGCCCGCAGCGCTTCATGCATCTGCGACCCGTGCAGTTCATCGGCGACACGTCGTACGCCATCTACCTCTGGCACTGGCCGCTGATCATCGTGCTTCCGATCATGCTCGGCGACCGTTCGGGGGCCGAGCCGCACTGGCGACTCGCACTCATCGTGCTGCCGGTCACGATCGTGCTCGCGTGGCTCACGCAGCGATTCGTCGAGGAACCGATCCGCCGCGCGCCCGGGGTGCTGCGCACGCGCTGGGCGACGTTCGGCGGCATGGCGGTCGCGATGCTCGCCATCATCGGGCTCGTGGTCGGGCAGACCGCGGCGATCAACGCCGACGTGGACCATCGGCGTGCGCAGATCCAGGCGCTCCTCGAAGGCGAATCCCTCGATGCTGCCGGAGTACAGCCCGCGAGCTGCGTCGGAGCCTCCGCGATACTCGATGACTGCGCGAATCCGCACGAGTACACCGCCGCAATCGACCCGGCATTCGCCGAGCAGGATCGCCCCTGGTTCTGGTTCGACTCCGGTATCGGGGCAGAGCACTGCACGGCAACCACCGTTGGCTCTTGGAAGGAGCGCTCCTGCGATTTTCCGGAGTCGAACGGCGATGCGAGCGCTCCCGGTGTCGTCATGATCGGCGACTCCCACGCCGAGCACATCTTCGCACCGATCCAGCGCGTCGCTGCGGCCAACGACTGGTCGCTGCGTCTCGAGAGTCGGGCATCGTGCGGGCTGTTCACCGAACCGAGCGCAGCCGACGACGAGAATGCGGCCCGCTGCGCCGAGTGGGGCGCGGCCCTGCGATCCGACATCGCGAATGACCCGACCGTGGACACCGTGCTGGTCAGCCTGCGCACGAATCTCTACGATCTCGGAGACGCGGCGCGGGTCGGGCTGCAGCAGCTCGTCGACGCCGGCAAACAGGTCATCGTGATTCGCGACGTGCCCTCGGTCGGCGCGCGCGACGCCAACGGCGATGCCTTCACCGGCCCGGGCTGCGTGCTCGCGATCCCTGCGGCCGATGATGTCTGCGCGTGGCCCGATCCGCAGTTCGCCGACTGGCTCGTCGCCGACGCGAACTCGCTCAATGTGCCCGTCATCGACACCTACGCGGTCACCTGCCCCGACGGCACCTGCCACATGATCACGGGCGACTTGATCATGTACTCCGACGACAATCACCTCACGGGCATGTATTCGCTCTCGCTCGCACGCTGGTTCAATGCGCAACTCGCCGGGCTCGTTGCGGCGCCAACCCCGTGAACACGCCACCGGTCTGTCAGAATGGACGCATGACGCTCGACCCCGCGCTCTCAGGCGCGACCGCCAACACTGACACGTGGGTCGTCATCCCGCTCTTCAATGAGGCGACGGTGATCGGCGGGGTCGTTTCGGAACTGATCCCCGTCTTCCCGAACGTTGTCTGCATCGACGATGGTTCGCGCGATGGTTCTGCCGACGTGGCGCGCGCAGCGGGAGCCCGTATCGTCACCCACCCCATCAATCTCGGCCAGGGTGCCGCGCTGCAGACGGGCTTCCGCTACGCCCTTGAGCGGGGGGCGCGATACATCGTGACGTTCGACGCCGACGGTCAGCACCGCGTGGTCGACGCCTCGGCCATGCTGCAGGTCTCGCGCGACGAAGACATGGCGATCGTGTTCGGATCGCGGTTTCTCGACGACCGCACCAACCCGGGCATTCTCAAGAAGATCGTGCTCAAGACCGCAGTGTGGGTGACGAACGTGACGACGCGCACGCGCCTCACCGACGCCCACAATGGGCTGCGCGTCATTCGCGCCGATGCGGCCTCGCGCATCAAGCTGCGGCAAGATCGCATGGCCCACGGCACCGAGATCGTCGTGCAACTCGGTAAGACCGGCTTGCCGTACACCGAGTTTCCCGTCGAGGTCATCTACACCGATTATTCGAAGGCCAAGGGGCAGTCGCTGCTCAACTCCGTGAACATCCTCGTGGACCTCATCATTCGTTAGGCGCCCATGTCTATCTTTCAAGTTCTGCTCATCGCGGTCGTCGTGGTCGCCGCGTCGCTCGCGGTTCGATTTCTGCCGGGCGAACGTTCGCTCGCGCTCAAACGCATCTTTGCCATCCTCTTCGTGCTGGCCGCCGCCGCCGCGATCCTCTTCCCTGGCGTGCTCACCACCGTTGCCATCTTCTTCGGCATCGGCCGCGGCACCGATCTGCTGCTCTACCTCTTCATCGTCGCCATGCTCATCTTCGCGGCGACCGTCGTCCGCGCGAAGGCTCGCAGCGACGCCCGCGTGACAGAACTTGCTCGATCGGTCGCGCTGATGGAGGCACGCATGCTCGAGGCGCAGGCGCACCGAGATGCCGCCCCACCGACGTCGCTCGGAGACGGTGACACCGGTTCGCACGGAGCTCCCCCAGCATGACCGCATGGCTTGCGTTCGCGCTGCCCGTGATCGTCGCGATCGCGATCATCGCGGTGCTCGGCCTGCCGTCGGCATTCGCGCTGCGACTGCGCGGGTTCGCGCTCGTGACGGTTGCCGTGCCTGCCGGATTCGCGGTACTCGCGGCTACGAGCATCGTGGCACCGTTCGCGCAGGTCCGCTGGGGGGTGCTTCCCCCGGTGGTGGTCGCCCTGGTACTCGGCGCGATCCTCTGTCTGCTGCGTCGCTGGTTCGCTGCCCCCGCAGCCGTTCGAGGCGCGGGCGGCCACCGTGGCTGGGCAGACCTGTGGGTCGGCCTCGCGGCGGCGGCGGTCGGCGGTCTCGTGCTCGCGATCGCGCTCTTCTCCGCGATCAAGCAGCCTGACGCCATCTCGCAAACGTTCGACGCGAACTTCCACCTGAATGCGGTGCGATACATCTTGGACGGCGGCTCAGCCTCACCCTTCTCGATGGATCTCACGTCACCCGGCTCACCGGTGTTCTACCCGACGCTCTGGCACGCATTCGTCGCGTTGGTCGTGCAGCTCAGCGGCGCGAGCATCCCCGTCGCCACCAATGCTGTGCTCTTCACTACTGCATGCGTCGTCTGGCCCATCGGCATCGTCGCACTCGGTCGCGCGATCGCCGGCCCTAGCGTTGCCGTGCTCTGGATCTCGGGCGCCGCGGCTGCGGCATTCCCGAATTTCCCGCTCTTCCTCGCCGGGTACGGGGTACTCTACCCCAACATCCTCGCGCTGATTCTGCTTCCCTACGTGCTCGTCGCCGGCCTGCAATTGCTCAATCTCGGGCCCGCCCGACGCGCGCAACCGCTCACGCCCGCGACCCGTTGGCTGCTCTTCATCGGCGCGCTGGGAGCCGCATCACTCGCGCATCCGAGCGTGGTGCACGTGCTGCTCGTCTGGGGTGCGTTCCCGGTGCTGTTCGCCGCCATTCGCGCGCTTCGCGGTCGGCCCGTACCGACGACCGAAGGCCTCTCGGCGCTTCCGCGATTCTCGCGTGAGGTGCGCGGTGTCGGAGCCGTGATTGGTCTCGGCATCTTCGCAGCGGCGGTCGTCGTCGCCTGGGTCGGGGGTCGCACCACCGACAATGCGTGGCAGGGCTTCTTCGGGCCGCGCAGCGCCCTCTTCCAGCTGATCGGCGGCACCCCGCATATTCAGGGTCACGCCTGGGCCGTCTCCGCCGTCGTGCTGCTCGGCGCGCTACTGGCGTGGCGTTCGCGCTCGCTGCGCTGGGTCATTGGCAGCGCAGCAGCGCTCGCGCTGCTGTACGTCATCGCCGACGGCTTCCCCACCTCTGAGTGGCGCACCCTGTTCGTGAGCCCCTGGTACAACGACCCTCGACGTCTCGCGGCGCTGGTGCCGTTCGGCGCACTCCCACTCATGGTGCTCGGTGGCCGAGCGATCTGGGCGTGGCTGCGGCCCGTGCTGCGACGCTCGACCCGAGCTTTTGCATCGCGCCCGCGTCGAGCTTTCCGGTTCCTCGCCGTGCTCTCGATCGCCGCGTTCGTGGCCGTTGGCCAGTCGGGCACGTTCCGCATTCAGCAGATCGTCACCGAGAGCTACGACGCGAAGCAGTCGCTGCTGGTGAGTGACGACGAGCTCCAACTGCTCGAGCGGCTCGATGACGAAGTACCCGAAGGCGAAGTCATCGCGAACAACCCGCTCAACGGCAGTGCGCTGACGTACGCGCTCGCCGACCGGGAAGTGACGTTTCCGCACTCCGGCGGCATCTACGACCCGCGCGACTACGAGTTCGTGAATGCGCTCGTGCGTGACCCGCAACGCGCGTGCACGCTCTCTCACGAGCTCGACATCTCGTATGTCATCGACTTCGGTCAGAAGTTCGTGATCCCTGATCCCGGCCCCCGCGGCGTTCCGTTCGCGAACATGCAGCATCTCGATCGATCCCCCGTGCTCACTGAGGTGGACCGGCAGGGTGACGCCGTGCTCTATCGCATTTCGGGCTGCTGACGCCCGCGCAATTCACAGGAGAAGCATGAACGACATCAGTCCACTCGCATTCATCGGCGACGGCGTCACCCTGGGTGCCGACGTGAAGATCGGCCCGGGCGCAGTGCTCCTCGGGCCATGCACGGTCGAAGACGGGGTGTGGATCGGCCCCGGCGCACAGATCGGCGCACCGCCCGAGATGTCGAGTCTGCCCCAGAACACTGCGTGGAACGGCGACCTGCAGCACGCGGGCGTGCGCATCGGTGCCGGCGCGGTGATTCGTGAGGGAGCGGTCATTCACCAGGGCACCTATCGCGAAACGACGGTCGGCGCACGAAGCTGGGTGCTCAACCGCGCCTATCTCGCACACGACGTGCTGCTCGGCGCCGATTCGACGGTCTCGGCCGGAGTCTCCGTCGGGGGGCACTGCGTGATCGGCGACCGAGTCAACATCGGCATGAACGCGGTCGTGCATCAGCGCCGCATCATCGCTCCCGGCGCGATGGTGGGCATGGGCACGCCGGTCACCCGCGACGTTCCCCCGTTCGCCAAGGTGTACGGCACGCCCCCGAGGCTCACCGGCGTCAATGCCGTTGGCGTCGAACGCGCCGGGCACGATGCTGCACTCGCCGAGGTGTTGACACGGCACTATGCGGCGGGCGAGTTTTTTGTTGGGAGCGGCGACCTCGCTGCCAACCTCGGGACACTTGCCTCGGCGGTGACCTGGTGGCGTGCGCAAGGGGATCTCACACCGGTCTCTTCCGCGCTCGCAGGTTGACGCTGCTTCTCTTCAGCGACACGAAGTAGACTGCACGGTTGTGACTTACCAAGCTGCGCTCACGGACCCGGAGTTCAATACTCCGGGCAAGAGCCGGGGACTCTGGGATGTGTTCGGACATCGCTATCTGCTGTCCCTACTGCTCAAGAAGAGTGTGACGACCCGCTATTACGGATCGGCACTCGGGTGGATCTGGTCGTACGTGCAGACCGTCGCCCACTTCCTGATGTACTACGTCGTCATCGGTGTCGTGCTCGGCATGCACAAAGACGTCAAGTATTTTCCGGTCTACCTGTTCTGCGGGTTGATCACGGTCGGCCTCTTCAGCGAGGTGCTCCGAAATACGACCAGCTCGATCACTGACAATTCGTCACTGGTCAAGAAGATCTACCTGCCGCGCGAGCTCTTCCCGGTCGCCGCCGTGGGCGGCGCGATTACGCACTTTCTGCCGCAGGCCGCGGTGCTGCTCATCATCTGCATGTTCCTCGGCTGGACCATCACGGTGATGCAGGTCGTTGCCTTCATTCTCGGGCTGCTCGTCGTCATCATTTTCGCGCTCGGCCTGGGTCTGTTCTTCGGCGCGTTGAACGTCGCGTATCGCGACGCGCACAACGTGGTCGGGCTGATCCTGATGTTCTCGACCTGGGCCTCACCCGTGCTGTACTCGTCGAGCATGATCAAGAACCTCGCGCCGGGCTGGCTCTACGAGATCTACATGCTCAACCCGGTGACCGCAGCAGTCGAGCTCTTCCACAATGTGTTCTGGCTGCCGATCGCTCCTGGTTCAGATCGCCCGGATGGGCTGATCGTGAACGCGCTCATCGCGCTCGGCATCGCCATCATCACCCTCATCATCGGTCAGTTGACCTTCCGAAAGCTGGAGGGGTCCTTTGCCCAGTACCTCTGATTCGCCCGTCGACGCAGCGACGCCCGCGAAGCCTGCGATCGTCATCAACAACATCAGCAAGACGTTCAAGATTCGTCACGCGACTTCGGTGAAAGAGACCTTTGTCGCCGCACTGCAGCGCAAAGAGACGAGCTCGAAATTCACCGCGATCGACGGGCTGAGTCTCGATGTGCCCGAGGGCCAGTCGATCGCGTTGATGGGTCGCAACGGCTCGGGGAAGTCGACGACTCTCAAGATGCTGTCGGGAGTACTGCGCCCGGATACGGGGTGGATTCGCACTCGTGGCCGCATCGCTGGGCTGCTCGAGGTCGGTGCCGGCTTCAACCCCAATTTGACGGGTCGCGACAATGTGTACTTGAACGCGGCAATTCTCGGCATGAGCCGAGAAGAGACCGAGGCTCGGTTCGACGACATTCTTGAGTTCTCGGAGATCGGTGAGTTCATCGACACCGAGGTGAAATTCTACTCCTCGGGCATGTACTCGCGTTTGGGGTTCTCCGTCGCGGTGCACACCGAACTCGACATTCTGCTCGTCGATGAGATTCTGTCAGTGGGCGACGCGGCGTTCCGCGCGAAGTGCGCAGAACGCATGCAGTTGCTGCGGTCGCAGGGCAAGACGATGTTCGTGGTGAGCCATAGCGCCAGCCAGGTGCAGCAGTTGTGCGAGCGCGGTGTCGTGCTGCAGCGTGGCAAGGTGATCTTCGATGGCCCGATCGACGAGGCTGTCGAGTTCGTCAAGCCGGGATCCGGCAAGATTCCCGATGGCCCGGTGAGCTACACAGTGCGGGGCGAGATCAAGACGCGGTACGAGCGGGATCGCAGCAAGTTCGGGCGCCCACTCCACAACGCGTTTGAGGTCTCGCAGAACGGCGGTGGCCTGTTCCAGCGATTCGAGAGTGGCGTCATCACCCGCAGCACCGCGACGGGGCAGACCTTCGGGCTCCCGAGTGGCTCGTTCTTGCAGGCGTATCTCGACAACGACGGGCCTGATGGGCCCTGGGGATTCCTCGCTGGTGAGCCGAAGGGACGGCTGCGCGACAGCGGCACCCGCACCCTGCAGTTCCAGCATGGATTAGCCACCTACACGAAGGCCAACGGCGTACAGTTCACTCCGAGTACACTTTCCTGAGTGAGATTCGTGCCACCGCTTCCCCCGTCGATCTCCCGAGGAATCGGGCTGCTGCTCGATACGAAACAGCCCTGGCGTCGCCATTTCTTCCTGATGCGTCAGTTCACTGCGCTCTGGGGTGAAGACGCCGCGATCACGGTGCGGGCCCGCACACGGTTTGAGTCCGATCTGAACCGCAACCCGGAAGCGGTCTTCCCGTACCTCAATTACCTCGCCACCCATCGCGGCAGTGAAGGGGCAAAACTCCACGGTCGCGCGATTGCGGACCGTCCGGAGACGAACGCGGCCGTACTCGTTGAAGTGGCAAAGTTCCACTACGTCCGCAACTCGCTCTCTTGGGGCGACCAGTTGCTCGAGCGCGCCAAAGCACTTGAGCCCACGCTCCCGCGCATCTATGACGAGGAGGCCTGGAACCAACGCGCGCGCGGCAATATCCACCGCGAACTGTACGCCGTCGAGCGCTCGATCGAACTTGCCCGTGACTCCGAGACGCAACTCCATTGGCGGGGTTGGCGCATCGAAGTACTGATGAAGCAGGGCCGGTTCGAAGAGGCTTGGGAGGATTTTCGCACCTTCCCGAAGCTTCCCGCAGGCGACAAGCGGCTGTTGATCGCAGCGTATTGCGCCCGGTCGCTCGGACTGAATGCGGATGTCGAGGCACTGTACCGCGAGTTCGCGCCGACAGCCGATGGCTTTGATGTCTTCGCGGTGGCGCAGCTGCAGCTCGAGGAGTACCAGCATGCTGACGAAGCAGCGAAGCTGCTTCAGCATCTCGATGCGACTGCCGAAACGCATCTGCTCGATCTGAGCTTCCGCGCGCGGGTGCAGCTCGGCGAGTTCGACACGGGCATCGCACACGCGCAGATTGCCATGCACCGGGCCGATGCGCCACGTGCGATGAAGTCGCATCTGGGTCAGCTCCTCGAGCTGCTCGAACGCCACGAAGATGCAATCGAGGCGTACCGCTCAGCGCAGCCGCGCGAACGCTCGCTGCTGCATCGATTCCGGCTCGCCTCGCTCCTCGCCGAATCTGAGGGGGCCGAGGCTGCCGTACTGAGCTACCTCGAAGATCTCAATCTGCCCGAGACGATCCCGCCCGATGACCTCGAGCACGAGGTCGACCCGCAGATCGTCGATCTCGTCGAACAATACAACCGACGACTCGTTTATCCCCTCCGCGTCGAGCATCTGCGCCAGATTGCGCTCCGTGCCAGCAGCCGCAAGGTGCGCTGGCAGGCGTCGATGCGCTTGGCGGCTCAGCTGGCCGATGCCGAGGAGTGGGACGAGGCTTGGGAAGCGACTCGCACTGCGCAATACAAGCGGCTCCCGTCAATCCAATTGACGCTCCCGAAGTGGACTCGCCTCGGTTCCGCCCGCAACATCTACTATCACGAGTGCGCCGAGACCGAGCCGTTGCAGCAGCGAACCGTGCTCTACGAGTCGTCGCTCGGAGCGTCGACGACCTGCAACCCGCTGGCGATCTGCCGCGAGTTCTTGAAAGACCCCGAGAATGCCGACATGCTGCATGTCTGGAGCATCGATGCCAATGCCATCGTGCACCCCTCGCTTCGAGATCTCCCCAACGTGATCTTTGTGCGCAAGGGCTCGTCGGGTCACTTCCGTTATCTGGCCTGCGCGGGCTCGATCATCAATAATTCGACGATCGAGTACAACTTCGTGAAGCGCGAGGGACAGCGCTACTTGAACACCTGGCACGGGGTTCCGTGGAAGACGATGGGCCGAGACAACAAATCGGAGCCGTTCGCCTACGGCAACATCACCCGTAATTTCTTGCACGCCGACGTCGTGCTCGGTCCCGATGAGCACACCCTCGACGTGCTATCGCGCGGTCATGATCTCGACGAGCTCCGACCCGAGATCTTCGTGCGCAGCGGCTATCCGCGAAACGACCTCGCGGTGAATCTTCCCTCGGAGGAGCGCGACGCGATTCGTTCGACACTCGGTGTACCGGAGGGCGGCTCGCTCGTACTATACATGCCGACGTGGAAAGGCACGTTCTCGGAGCGAAACGCTGAGGTGCAGGAGGTCATCGACACGGCCCGCGGTCTGGGTGCGGCCGGGCTGACCGTCGCCGTGCGCGCACACCACTACGTGAGCAAGTCGTTCCGCGGTGCCGCGGCGCCCGAGGGATTCGTATTCGTGCCGCCGGAGTTCGACACGAACGAACTCATCGGCGCGGCAGACGCCGTGGTGACCGACTTCTCGAGCGTGCTGTTCGATGCCGCCGCGGTCGGCGTTCCCGTGGTGAAGCTCACCGCAGACCTCGACGCGTATCGTGCCGATCGCGGACTGTACTTCTCGGCCGACGAGATTCCTGGCGCGAATGCCGCATCGCTGGCCGAGGCGCGTGAGCATCTGCTCGCGGCGGTTGCTGACCGTGACGCTTTCGTTGATTCCTACGCCCCACTCACCGAGCGTTTCAGCTCCGAGGAGCGCGGCAATTCAGCACAGCGTTCAATCGAGCTGCTCCGGTCGCACACTCCCGCAGCGACCCGCCCCAGCAAGCGCACGGTGCTGCTCTCCACGGGCGGTCTCCCGCCGAACGGCATCACGCGTTCCGTGCGCAGCTTGATCGCGTCGCTCGACGGCACCGAGTACTCGCCGTATCTCATGCCGAACCGAAACGCCCTCGATGGCGCCGAGCCCGGCACGCTCGCGGATGTGCGCGAGTACGCTCGCGTGCTCCCCACGGTCTCTCTCTTCGCAGGAACCCGCATGGAGCGCGAAGCGCTGCAGTTCTTCTCAACGCGTCGCTACCTCGATTTCCCGCTCGTCAAGCAGTTCATCAAGAGCGGGCAACAACGCGAAGCGCGTCGTCTGTTCGGCACCACGGAGTTTCACGCCGCCGTCGAGTTCAGCGCCTACGATGCGAAGAACATCGCGCTCATCGGGTACGGGGTCCGCGTCAACGGCGGTTCACGGGGCATCATCTTCCACAACGAGATGTGGAAGGAGATCGAGAACAAGTACCCGCGGCTGAAGCCCGGTTTCCTATCGATGGACGAGATGGATTTCTGCGCCTCGGTCAGCGACGGCGTGCGCGATTACAACGCACAGACGCTGCATGAGCACCTCGGGGTGCCGGTCGACAAGCACATCACCATCGAGAACACCATCAACGTGGCCGAGATTCGTGCGCTCGCTGAGGTGCCGCTCGACGCTGAAGACCTCGAGTGGTACGCCACCCCGGGCGCCCATGCAGCGTTTATCGCGCGGCTCTCGCACGAAAAGAATCACGCCGCGTTCTTCACCGCACTTGCCGAGCAGCGCGAGCATCTGTCGCGCCCGGTGAAGGTGACCTGCATGGGCGACGGGCCCCTGCGACTTGAACTGCAGCAGATCATCGACCGGCTCGAACTCGGCGACCTGGTGCGACTCCGCGGCCAGGTGCCGAACCCGCAAGCGCATCTGAAGGCCGCGGGCGCCCTCGTGCTCCCGTCGCTGCACGAGGGGCAGCCGCTCGTGCTGCTCGAAGCGCTCACGATCGGTTCACCGGTCATCGCGACCGACACCCCGGGCTCGCGCTCGGTGCTGCACGATGGCGCATTCGGCCCCCTCGTGCCGATCTCGCACGAGGGGCTCGTCGAGGCCGTGCACCGCATCGCCGACGGCAAGCTCACTGGCTCGACGGAGTTCGATGCGGAGTCGTTCTCGCAGCATTCGCTGCAGATGTTCGTCGACGCGATCGACCCGGCCGCTTAGCCGTTCTCGCCCCGACCGGAGGCGAGTCTGCGTCTGAGTGCATCACGCAGGTTCGCCCCGGGCGGTCGCATCCGGTGGCGCAGATCGCCGACGGCGTCGCTCAGACGCCCGAGCTCGCGTTCGAGGTGTTCGATCCGGGCGCAGGCCGCATCGTGCTGTTGCCGCCGCAGTTCGGTGTCTATGAGTGCGTTCAGGCGATCGAGGTTCGTGAGTTCCTGAGCTCCGCGGGCCAGCGCCAGCGCGTCTTGCGTCTCCGAATCTGCCCACGACAAGTCTGCCGCGGCGGGCGCGTCCGCGCATCGAGGCGCGCGATGTTCGTGTAGGCTCGCGACCAGCTCGGCCCACCACCGTTGCTGGAACTCACGACTCGCGCTTCCCGTGCGCCCGAGGTGCTCGCGGAACTCGCCGAGTCTCGCGCGCAGTGACGCGATGAGCGGTGCCGCGAAGCTCGCCCGCCAGTGCTCAAAAGGAATCGCGAAGCTTTCCATGCCCACGTTGGCGAGGGCCCCGCGCATGCGGATCGCGGAGTAGTAGCTGGTGACGATACCGATGGCGGGAACGCCGAGTGCGGCGCCGAAGATGAGCGGGTGGTACCGCGTCGACACCGAAAACTCGGCTCCGGCCGTGATCGTGAGCAGTTCCGCCGCCGGCAACAACGGAAGCACGCGGAGACGCCCGGATGCCGAGAGCGCGGCGATGCGTTCATGCCCGTAGCCGTCGTCTTCACCGCCGAGCGTGTTCGGTGTCTGGAAGGTGCTCATGTGCGACAGCAGCAGCACGTCGACATCGAGCTCAGTCGCGAGTTGGTCGAGGATCGCCGCGAGTTCGCGGTAGTAGTCGTCGACGTGCAGTGCGGTGGTTTTGGGGTGGAACGTGAAGCTGGCGACGGCATATTTGGCCGGCAGGTCCAGCGGGTGCGTGAGTGCTGCGGGTTCGAGCAGGATCGCGTCGTCGAGGGTGTGCACGACGTTTGCGCCCGGAGCCAGCCCGCGCACGAGCGCGGCGGAGTTACGCTCGCGCACCCCGAACACCCGCGCGTACCGCGCGATCTCGGCAACCAGCTCTCGCTCGCCGTCACGCAGGTGCGGCCCGACGGTCTGGCTGGTGACGTAGAGCGGAATGTCGAGCGCTCGGGCAATGCGGGTCACGGCAACCCGCTCAAGCACATGGTGGATGCCGATGGAATTCAGGTTGCCGCCACCCGCGATGATCACCGCGTCGGCGGCGCGCAGCGCGTTGAGCGTGGCGCGCGCAGAATGCGGCGCGCGACCGGGTTCGCTGGCCGCACCCTCCAGCGTGTCGAGCAGCATGAACTGCGCGTCGCGATCGAGGTCTCGCATGCCGAAGCGCGGCACTGCGGCGACGCCGTAGAAACGTGTGGTGACCTCGGGGTTGCCCGCGATGAACGTCACCGTGTCGCCGCGCGACTGCAGCTGCTGCAGCACGACTTCCGACATTGCCTCGTCGCCGAGGTGGTACCGGCCGTCCCAGGCGAGATCACCGACGACGACAACCCGCATTCCGTTCCCCCGCCCAGCGTCCGTAATCAATACAACATTCCGGAGCCTAACCAGGCGAGGTGAACGGCTTGAGAACTAAACTTCGCCGGAAGATGAACCCCGGGAAGACGCGGAGCGCACCTCACTGTCGGCGAACCGGTATCTGCTCCCTGACGCGGTGACTTCGACTCGCTCCGACTCGGTCGGCACGACGAGCAGCTCGACGGGTAGAGGGTTCAGTGCGCGGAAGTCGTGCGCTCCGAGCGCCCCCGTCACTACGTGCGCACGTTGCCACGTCGGCTCCAGCACATCACGCGTGAACGGCTGCTGCACGCGGCCATCCAGGCTCGCCGCGACCAGCCACGCGGCGTGCTTCATCAGGATGAAGTGCGCGCGACTGCCGCGCCGCACACTCCGCATTCCGTTCGGGAGCGAGGTCGCCGGCAAACCGGGGTCACGCACGACCCAGAAGGTCGCGCCCTCAGCGGGCAGCGCGTTCAGCGCAGCCGCGGCGAGTGGCCCTGCGGGGACGCCGCTCGGGTCGATGACGCGCACCCCGGCCAATCGACGCGAGGCGCCGGTGAGCCCGGCGATCCGGAGCGGAATCGCATAGCTGGCGCGCCGCACCCTGCCGATCACCCCCAGTCGCCGCGGCTCGGTGCCAGGGGCAACTCCTGGGTCATCGTCGTTGCCCGAGAGCTCCATTCCTGCCACGTTGAGCACGTGCGGCGCCTCGGCGCTCTGCATGATCAGCACCACCTGTTGCACCCACGGGGCGCCGAGAAATTCGACCTCTCGAACCTTCTGGTCGACGACGCGCGCCGTGGTCTCGATCGCCGGAACTTCCGATCCCAGTGGGAGGTACAGCGCGAGGTGCCGCCGCCCAGCAGGCCGCGGGGAGCCCAACGCGTGCACGGGGGTCTGCGTGAAGCGCTGGTTGGTCGCCGCCGCGATCCACGCCATCCGAATCTCGTGCGGCAGGGCGACGATGCGGAACGCCGTAATGTGCGTGGCGCCGATCAACTGGAGGTTCCTGCGCAGCTCGGCATCGATGATCGCGAGGGTCTCGGCGGGGGTATCGTACACCGGCGACTGCGCCTGCAGGTTCCGTCGGAAGAGGTACGAGGTGAAGTACAGCAGGGTGTTGGCGAGCCACCTCGGGCACTCCCCCGTGGTGCTGAGCAGCAGCGCGCGATGGGTCTCGCCGAACACGACGGTGAAGCGCTCGATGTTGCGCTCCTGACGCTTCACAATCGACGAGTCATCGGCGCGACGCTGGTAGTGGTAGATCGCGTCAGGCACCAGCAGGTAGCGCGCGCCCGTCGCGACGAGATAGCGCATGATGAAGTCGGCGTCGGAGGCGGTCGGCAGCCCCTCGTGCACCCGAAGGTCGTGTTCGCGGATGCGCTCGGTCGAGAAGAACACGGAGCCACCAAGGGTCTGAATGTCGTCGGCGTCGGCGTCGACACCGAGATCGACGACACGGCGTCGGGCGTCGCGAAACTTGCCGTCGAGGGGGTGCGGGATCGCGCGACCCTGCGGGTCGCGCAGTTGAATGCGACCCACCACCATGTCCACCCCGGGAGCTGCACTGCGGGCCTCGGCGATGCGTGCGAGGTACTCGTCGTCGAGGCGATCGTCGGGGTCGGGCGACGATACCCAGCGTCCGCGCGCCGCCCGGAGCCCGGTGTTGCGCGCGGAGGCCACGCCGCCGTTTTCCTGGACAATGATGCGCACCACAAAGTCGGTGCGTTCGGCCCACCGTGCGACGACGTCTTCGGAGTCTTCCGGGCACCCATCAATCACGAATACGAGTTCGTAGTCACGATGATCCGCCGTCTGCGCGTCGAGCGACGCGAGGAACACTGGCAGGTATTCACCGACCCGGAAGCACGCCATGATCAGGGTCGTGTGCGGCGCCCACGACTCCAGAGTCGACGCTGCATGGTTCGCGTAGTCTCGCTGCACGGTCGCGCTCACGGCACCTCCTGTCGCCCCGGAATCCTCGATCCCGATCAATCTAGCAAGGGGCAACAAACGGCCACGTTCCGTTCACCGCTCGTTATTTTCGCAATCCTAGGCTGACACCCGTGAGCAACTCTGAGGCACCCAAACTCGTCGTTATCGGCCAGGGCTACGTCGGTCTCCCACTGTCGGTCCGCGCGGTCGAAGCCGGCTACGACGTGGTCGGCATCGACTTCGATCAGCGTCGTATCGACGCGCTCAACCGTGGCGAGTCGTACGTCGAGGACATCTCGAACACCGCACTCACGGCAGCCGGGTCGACGGGTCGCTATCGCGCGACGAACGACTACGCCGAAGCGGCCGGGTTCGACTTCGCCGTGGTGACCGTGCCCACGCCGTTGAAAGACTCGACGCCTGATCTGAGCTTCATCGAGAGCTCGGGCGCATCGCTCGCCCCGCACATCACGCCGGGCGCCACCATCGTGCTCGAATCGACCACGTACCCGGGCACGACGCAGGAACTGCTGATCCCGATTCTCGAGGAGGGTTCGGGCCTCCGCGCCGGCACCGACTTCCACGTCGGGTACAGCCCCGAGCGCATCGATCCCGGCAACCAGAAGTTCAGCTTCCAAACCACGCCGAAGATCGTCTCGGGCATCGATGAACGATCGCTCGAGAAGGTGAACGGACTGTTCTCGGACCTGGTCGATCAGACGGTGCCGGTGAGTTCGCCGCGTGAGGCCGAGATGGCGAAGCTGCTCGAGAACACCTTCCGCCACGTCAACATCGCCCTCGTCAACGAGCTCGCGGTGTTCGCGCACGAGCTCGGGGTGAACGTCTGGGAGTCCATCGACGCCGCAGCGACGAAGCCGTTCGGGTTCATGAAGTTCACCCCCGGCCCGGGCGTCGGCGGGCACTGCCTGCCGATCGACCCGAGCTACCTGTCGTGGAAGGTGCGCACCGAGCTCGGCCGCAACTTCCGCTTCGTCGAGCTTGCGAACGACGTCAACGAGCACATGCCCGATCATGTGGTGCAACGCGCCATGCACCTGCTCAACGACGACGGCAAGGCGCTGCGCGGTTCACGGGTGTTGCTCGTCGGTGTGGCCTACAAGAAGGACTCGGGCGACTCGAGGGAGTCACCGGCGCTGCGCGTCATCGAACTGCTGCAGAGCTACGGCGCCGAGGTACTCGGAGTCGACAGCCACGTCGAGGAGCACCGCTGGCCGGCCGGCGCCGAGCGCGTCGAGCTGAACGCCGACACGATCGCCTCGGCCGATATCGCGATCGTCGTCACCGATCACTCCGACATCGATCTGTCGCTGCTCGTCGATTCGGGAATCCCGGTCTTCGACACCCGCAATAGCCTCCGCGGCGAGAACGTCCACCGACTGTAGTCCTCGCGATCGCGCGCACCAGCGACGGGTGTGACCCTCCCTCGGGAGAGTCACACCCGTCGCTGTTCTGTGGGCAGCGGTACAATCTCGGTCAGCTGAACAGGCGCACTGCGGCGTCGTGCTCAGCGAGCACGTGTGCGGCGATCTCGCGCTGTTCGGCGATCCGTTCGGGGTGCGCACGCAGGTCGGCGAGGGTCGCCACGATCTCTGCGCTGCCGCCGGGCAGGATCGCCGGGCCGTACACGTCTCGATAGCGCTGGGGCGCGCAGACGATCACACCTGAACGCATCGCGTGCCAGACCAGGTCGTGCCGCAGCGAAGCGCGGCGGTCGAACGGGTCGATGATCAGCACATCGGCCCGGTCGAGAACCGCCGTCGCGTCACCTCCGACGGCCTCCCGGAGCAGCGTGACATCGGCTCCCCCGAGGTGCTCGGTGAGCCACCGCTCGTAGGCGCCAGCCTCCGGAGGCAGGCCGAGATTGACGAGGCCGAGACGCAGCCCGGGGCTCGCCTGAGGCACGGTGCGCGCAGCTCCGGCACGCGGAAATACCGCCCGCGTGACGTCAGCACTTCCCGTGGCAGAGAGCGCGGCGTCACCGCCGATCCCAACGACCCACTCGGGGGCGACACCGAATGCGCGCTCGCACGCCGCAGCGACGAGGCCGGCGTCGATCGCGGCCGCCCCGCGATCTTCCAGATTCACTCGGGTCTCCTGCACCACGAGCACCCGACCGACGTCGAGACCGATCTCGTGGGCGTCGGGCAGCAGCAAGAGATACTCCGGATCAGTGACGATCACCGTGTCGATGCGCGTCGCCGCCGCCCACGCCAGCCACTCGGCCCGACCGCTTTCGACCAGCCGCCAGGTCGACTCGCGCACCGGCTCGTGCTTGTGCGAGGTGTGTCGCGGGTGCGCGCCGTTGAGCAGGGCGACCGGCCCCTCCACACGGTCAGAGAGGTGCTCGAGCGCACCGGCCCAATCATCGAAGCGCTCGACCGCCGGGGCCCAGTCGCGCAGCACGGCGACCGCGAATCGCGACCGCGGTTCCGCGCCGGCGATGCGCGCGGGCGCGTGGAACCTGCGCGGCTCGTCGGGGTGGAGCGAGGGCAGATCTGGGTTGCCGTGCGCGTGCCACCCGCGGAACTGCCGTCGATACGCCACGCGGTCTCCGGAGTGCCAGTTGCCCGGCTTGAAGTCGCCGCGCGAGAGCGATCCGGCGGTGAGCTGGGTGAGCCCGAGGTGGTCGGAAAGCTCCGCGATGGAGAGCTCCGGGAGCGCTCGGCGCATGCGCTCCATGAACTCGGTGTCGCCCGCCTTGCGCACGGGGTCGTAGAGCCCGATGCGGCCGACCACGACCTCGCGCCGAAAGAGCAGCGACGAGGTGTTCATGCGCTCGGGCGTGAACCCCGTGACGGTGACCCGCCCGTCGACAGTGACGCGCACCGCACGGCACAGCGTCGCCACCACCTGCCGGGAGTCGAGCAGCGGCGCCAGCTGACGCTCAATGCGACGCGGGTGCGCGAGGTCGTCGGCATCGAGCACCGTGACGTACTCGCCGGAGGCCGCGAGGATGCCCGTATTGCGGGCCCGGTACGCGCCGCCGTTCGTGTCGTGCCGGATCACCCGCACGCGCGTGTCCGAGCGCGCCGCGTCAGCGATTGCGTCGAGCCCGGAGGTCGACGCGTCGTCGACGATCAGGATCTCGAGGTTGCGCCAGGTCTGACGCACGAGCGACTTGATAGTGTGCGCGAACGTTCGGTCGGGGTTGAACGTGGGCACGATCACCGAGACCGTCGGCCCGTCGACGACCCGGTCAGCGACCTCGGGCGCTCGCAGGCTCCCGAAGACCGTGTCGGCTCCTGCGGAATCGAACTCCCACTCCTCCAGCCCCTCGACGCGGGTCAGCTCGGCGAAGCGTTCTCGCCAGGGCGCCGAGAGCGGGGCGCCGGCGAGGTCGAGTCTGGCCGCCCAGAGCGCTTCCGGGTACACGCTCTCGAACGGTGCGAGTCGCTCGACGAGCTCGGCATCTCCCGCCCCGACGGCGGCCTGGAACGCCCACGAGAGCTGCGGCTGGTGCCCAAACGCGTCGACCTCGCCGAGATCGAGCGCCAGGTGCGTTGCCGCGCGTGCGGCATCGATGCGCTCAGCCGAATCGTCGAGCATCATCGCCAAGTACGCGGCCGCAAGGATCTCTTTCACCCACCAGCCGTCGGGCAGTGGGTCGAGTCGCCGGGCGATCAGCGCGCGGCAGAGCCCGGACCAGTCGAGCTGCCCGCGGGACGCACGGCGTGCCAGCAGGTCGAGTGCGGCGGTCGATCGAAATCGTGCGCCAAGCCGCAGCAGCACCCATGGCGAACGTCGAATGGTCGCGGCATAGGCGTAGCGATCGAGCGGTGGTCGCGTCTCGCGCGGCGTGAGCGAGACCGCGAGGTCACGCGCTTGCTCCGCCGCCCGCTGACGCCGCCGCCGCTGCCACCACGCGGCTCCGACGAGTCCGACCGCCACTGCGGCAAGGCCCAGGAACCCGGCAACGATCCAGGCGCGGGCGAACACTGCGACCACGGCGCCGACGATGAGCAGGGCGAGCATCGCGATGCCGAGTCGCCGCTTGGGCAGTCGGGCCGCGATGACGCGCAGGCGATCCCTCATGCCACGCGTTCAGCGATGATGCGCGCAATGCGGCGACCGGCGGCTCCGTCCCAGAGCGGCGGAGTGCGGTGCTCGGCGTCGGCCGAGGCGGCAAGGCGATCCCGCAGCACCGACACCACGGTCTGCGGCGTCACCAGCGTGTTCGTGCCGTCAGAGATCGTCACCGGGCGCTCCGTGTTCGGCCGCAGCGTGAGACAGGGCACCCCGAGCATCGTGGTCTCCTCCTGCACCCCGCCCGAATCGGTGACCACGGCGCGAGCGCCGCGCACGAGACCCATGAACTCCAGGTAGCCCTGCGGCTCGATGATGTGGATGTTCGGCTGCTCGAAGATGCCCGTCGCGGTGAAGGCGCGCACGCCGCGCGGGTGCATCGGCAGCACGACGGGCGCCTTTGCGGCACACTCGATGAGCGCTGACACCAAATCCTGCAGCGCTGTCGGGTCATCGACGTTTGCCGGCCGATGCAGCGTCGCGACCAGGTAGGGGTCGGACGCCTCGAACGGCAGCTCCGCGAACACTGCGCTCGCATCGAAGCGGTCGACGCTCGAGAGGAGCGTGTCGATCATCGGGTTGCCGACGAAGAAGATCCTCTCCTCGGGCACCCCCTCGTGACCGAGGTGCACGTTGGCATCGGGGCTCGTCGTGAAGAGCAGGTCCGAGACCGAATCGGTCAGAATCCGGTTGATCTCCTCGGGCATGGTCCGGTCGAAGCTGCGCAGTCCGGCTTCGACGTGGGCGAGCGCGATGCCGAGCTTCGAGGCGACGAGTGCCGCGGCCAGCGTCGAGTTCACGTCGCCGTACACGACGACGAGCTCGGGCTGGTGCTCGGTGAAGACCTCCTCGAGCGCCACCATGACGGCGGCCGTCTGCGTGGCGTGCGACCCCGAGCCGACGCCGAGCGACAGGTCGGGCTTTCGCAGGTTGAGCTGCCGGAAGAACACGTCGGAGAGCTTGTCGTCGTAGTGCTGACCGGTGTGCACCAGCAACTGATCGACGCCGAGATCGTCGAGCGCGCGCATCACGGGTGCGGCCTTCGGGAAGTTGGGGCGTGCGCCGGTGATGTGAATGACTCGTGCAGACATAGGTGCGCCTTTCAGCTCTCGGAGATCGATCGGAAGAGTCGCGTCCAGCGCGTGTGGACGGCCTCGATGTCGTAGCGCTGGATGAACTGCCGCGCCTCGTCAGCCCGTTCCTGCCAGGTGCCACTTTCGACGGTCTGGATGATGTGCTCTGCGATGCGGCCGATGTCGTCCGGGAAGACGTGCTCGGCGGGATAGGTGCCCGCCGCGCCCTCCCAGTCCCAGATCATCGGGACGGCGCCCGAGGCCATGCCCTCGGCGACGGCCTGGTGTGATCCCTCGTTGGTCGACGGCGAGAGCACCCACCCGACGCGGCGGAACCAGTTGGCCATGTCAGGGCCGAAGCGATCGTGCAGCACGGCGCCGAAGAGCGGGCCGGGCTGCGTGAACTGCTGGAAGAGGTCTTGGTAGTACAGGCGGAAGAACCCGCTCTGATCGAAGTCGCGATACGAGCTCGGCAGCCGGCCGCGCAAGTGCAGCGTGTACCGCTCGTCGTGCGTGCGCAGTTCGCGCAGCAGCGCGATCGCGCGATCCGGACGCTTGCGAATCGGCACGATGCCCGCCATGCCGATGTGGAACTGCGCGTCGCCGGCCTTCGGACGGTCGAAGTCGAGTGCATCGATCGAATTCGGGATCAGGTGCACCCGCTCGGGCGCGATGTCGGTGGCAGCGATGAAGCGCTCACCGATGTGCGGTGCGATGACGACGAACGCGTCGATCGCATCGACGTCGAGCCGCTCCGGCCAGCCGCCGAACATCTCGAACCGGTGCATGCGCACGATGAGCTTCTGGTGTGCGGCCTTGTGCTTCGAGTACCAGACGGCGTTGTTCGTGGCCCACTCGCAGAAGATGACGTCGGCCTCCGCCGCGGCTTCCTGGTCGAGCGCCCCGCGCCCGGCCTTCGGCCCGTCCCACTTGTCGAAGACCAGCTCGATGCCGGGGTCGCGCGACCAGAAGTCGATGAGTTCGCCGAGGAACTTGAAGTCGTGGCCCGCGATGAGCAGCTTGGTCTTCGCACGCGTCTCGCCGAATGCCGTGTGCTTCGCGAACACCCGGGTAATCGATTCACGCAGCTTTTCGGCGCGGCGCGAGAAGCTGTACGCCCGCACGGCATCCTGCGCCTGCCGTCGGGCCCGCTCGATGAGATCGCGATCCGCGTGCATTCGCTCGACCGTCGGCAGCACGTCGACGCCCTCGATGAAGAGCGGATAATCGGCGCCGAGTAGGGCCTCGTGCGACGAGTTGCGACGCAAGAGCGGTGGCGTGCCCGCGGCGGCGTACTCGAGCACCTTCGTCGAGAGCTGACTGCTCATATCGACGCTGATGTCGCGCCAGCTGAGGCCGGCCGCGGCCTGCGATACCCGCTGCACGCTCTCTTCGCGGCCCACGGCGCCGAGCCATTGCACGCCCGGGGTGTGCTCCAGCCCGGCGCGCATGCGGTCGACCCAGTCGGCCTCGCCCGGAGCGTTCATGAATTTGTCGCCCATGAACACGACTTCGACGGGAGCGCCCACCGCGCGGCCGCGCTCGGGCAGCTCGGTCATCTCGAGCGTCTTCCACTCGTACTTGAATTTGCCCGAGTAGACCAGCTCCAGCGGCACCTCCGGGTCGGCGTACGGCTTCAGGTCGAGCGGCAGGAAGGCCGAATCCGGAATCATCGGGTGCATCAGCGCGGTCTTGCCGGCGATCTCGGGGAACTCCGCTTCGAGGAACGAGCGCGCCTCCTCCGTCTGGGTGAAGAAGATGCGCGATTGTTCGGCGACCGCCGAGATCTGCTCGCGCACGCGCGGCGTGAGGTCGGCGGTGTTCTCAGGGATGTTTGTGAGGTAGGAGCACAGCCGTCCGCGCATCGCCTCGATGTCGAGGAACGCCAGGTTCAGCTGCAGATCGCGCACGATGACGAGATCGCATTTGGTCGCGCGCACATAGCGCCGCGCCCGCTCGGCGACCTGCTTGTATGACAGGAGGCCGCCGCGCGATTCGACCTCTTCGATCTCGGGTTCGAGGATCGTGAGCCCTGGTATGCGCACGAGGTCCTGGGTCAGCCGGGATTCGCGATCCTGAATGCGCCCGCGCAGCTGCACCGCGACGTCGAACCCCGCGATCGTGAGTACCTCCGCCAGCGACACAAGCTGCACGACGGCACCGTCGATGAAGTTCGGGTCGACGGCGCTGCAGAGCAGCACCTTGAGCGGTTGCGGTGCGGTCGAGGTGCTCACGGTACTCACTGTGCTCCAGCTCCGGTTCGATGTGCGGCGAGCAGACCGTGCAGACGGTGGAGTTCGCGCAGCGCGGCGGGCGCGGGCGCGCCCTCGATGGTGTCGGGGGTGTCTCCGCTGATGATGAGATGGAAGAAGCGGCGGATCGTCTCGGTGTTCACGCCCACCGGAGTATCGGCGTGGTCGAAGTACACCAGCAGTGCCCCGCTCGCGTCGGCCCAGAGTTTCAGGCGCTCGAGTTCCTGCACGAGCCAGGTGCCGCTCGCATCGATCGCTCGGTCCCACGGGGCCTCGGTGAATGCGGCGGAGTCGCAGAGCACCACCGACACGGTAGCGTCGTCGGCCTGTGCCGTCATCATGCCCGGGATCAGCTGCAGGTCGCTCGCCCACTGCTCGGGGAGGGCCTGATCGACGCGCTCGCGTGCACCGATCACCGCGATGCGGGCGGATCGCACGGCCTCAGGAGTCGCAGCGCTCCAGCGCGCCACGGGCCCGAAGAGCGTCTGCTCCTGTTCACGGTGCGTGCTCGATCCGGGCTGGCGCACGCCGGCAGCACGACCGATCAAAAATTGGGGCGCATCAGTGCCCTCGGCGGATGCCGGGAACCCACCGGTATCGACACGATGCGTCAGGTGCCGCACCGCCTCGATGGCAGCCGCATCCTTCGATTCGAGCCGCTTCCAGATTGCGGCGAGCGCGAGTGCGAGCACGCCGATTGCAGCGGCGGCGGCGAACAGTGCCAGCCATTCCCATCCGACGGCGTGCAGCATGAGCGCGGCGAGCAGCAGCGCCCCCTCGATGCCGATGAAGCCGAGCACGGCTATCTTGCGTTTCGTCACGTTAGCCCTCTTCTTCGATCCAGTTCGGTGCGACGCCGAAGTGCTGCAGGCAGCGCGCGTCGATCTCGTCACGGTGCAGTGCCGCCTCGGGGGTCGCCGACATGTGCGCGGATGGCGAGATGACGCTCACCCTCGACACGCGCGCGCCCGTGAATGCCGCATCGGGCACCGCGAGGAGGTAGGCCGGATCGGTGACCAGGAGGTGCCCGATCTCGGTCTCGCGCGCCCACGGCACCCACTCGGCGTCGCCCGACTCGACCCACTGCCACGTGGAGGTGCGAATGTCATCGCGTCCGGGTCCGCTCGCTCGCGGATGCACGCCCTCGATGAGCCCGACATGGGCATCGGCGAGCCCGGGCAGGCGTCGCACGAGTGACTCGCGGTCGAGCCCCGCAGCCGACTCCGCCCAGTCCTGCAGTACGGCCACCTCGAACCGCGAGTTCGGAACGGCACCGAGGTAGGTCGCCGGGGCCGCGAATGCACGCCCCGCACGGTCAGGGCGCACGAACGCCGCCGGATCCTGCCCCGCTTCGAGTGCCCGGTGCCAACCGCGATACTGATGCAGATACGCGACCCGCTCGCCCGCGAGCCAGACGTAGCGGATGTCGTTGCGCGAGAGCGAGTTCGCGGTGAGTTGCACGATGCTCAGGTGCTTGTTCACCCGGAGCACGCTCTTCGCACCGAAGCGCGCGGTGAGCCGCCCGAGAAACTCGACATCGCCACTCTTGCGCACGTCATCGAAGCGGCCGAGCGCTTCGAGCACCGGGCGGCGGCGAAACAGGAACGCCGAGTAGTTGCGGCGGGCAGTGTAGAAACCGTACATCGTGAGTGCGCCGTCGCCGAACATGCGAATGCCAGCGATCCCGGTGGCCACCGCTTCAGGGTGGTCCATGAGTGGTACCACCTGCAGCTCGATGCGGCGGGGGTGCGACAGGTCGTCGGCGTCGAGCACCGTCACGTACTCGCCCCGAGCCTCCGCGAACCCCGCGTTGCGCGCGGCGTACGCGCCACCGTTCTCCGGCATCCGAATCACCCGAATACGGTCGTCGAGCTCGGCGGCAGCCGCGATGTACGCGATCCCCTCGGTCGAGGTGTCATCTACGATCAGGATCTCCAGGCGCTGCCAAGACTGGCGCACGAGGGACTCGATCGTGGCGATCAGCCCCACGTCTGGGTTGAATGTGGGAACCACGACGGTGACCGTGGGCTGCTCGTGCGCCGGCACGCTGCAGCCGAGCACGTGCGGCGCATGGATGCGCGAGAACACATCGTCGCCGAGCGCCTCCGCATCGAGCGTCCAGGGCTCGAGGCCGTTGCGAATGAACGGTTCGTTAACGATGCGCCACCAGCGTGTGATAGCGCCGCTGCGCAGACCCGTCGCCGCCTCGGGCAGCTCGCGCCACTCGTTCCGTGCCGCATCCGCGCGAGCCGACCACAGCACCCCCGACACCGTCCGCGCAAACGGTTCGAGCTCGGCCAGCAGGCTCTCGTCGCCCGCAATCACTGCAGCCTGGGCGGCCAGCATCCGCAACTCAGGCGGCCACTCGTCAATCGGCGCAGTGCCGAGTGACGAGTGGAGGGTGCGCGTTGCGGCGATGAAGCTTTCGGGTGTCTGGGCGATCACGCACCGCAGGAGAGCCGCAGCGGTGCGCAAGGTCGGATCCGCAGCCGCCTCAGCGCGGCGCTCGACGGCGTGCTGCAGATCGCTCGAGAGTGCCTTTGCTCCGAGACTCACCCAGTCGAGTGCTGGGCGCTCAATACGCGCCACGTACGCGTCGACCGACTGCGACTGGCCACGCCCCGATTGCAGCGCTCGTTCGCCGGAACGCTCGTCGTCCCGTTGCTGCGCACTCCGCACGTCTCCCCCGATTCCACGGTGCGAATTGCCACCGCCGTCACGATTATTGCGGGATCGCTGGCAGATGTCGCGGGGGTTCCACAGAGATGACTGAGTTCAGCGAGTACACCAGAACAGCGGGTGAATTTCGGGTGAACGTGACGCTACTGCTCTCGCCCCCGGCGCAACGCACCGCGCACGCGATCGCGCAGTGCCGCTCCTGGCGGGCGCATGCGGTGCCGCAGGTCGGCGATGAGCGCCTCCGTATCCTTCTGCACGCGTTCCAACGCAGTCACACGTTTCGCGAGCGCATCCGCGCGACGCACTCCCTCGGAGAGCTGGGTCAGACGCTTCGCAACCGCCTCGAGATCTCGGGTGTGCTGGTTCAGCCCCGTCTCATGCCGATCCACCGTGAACAGGTTGTTCATGCGGTACATGTTGGTGCCCTCTTGCGCGACGCGGGCGACCGCGAGGAGGTCGGCGTCGGCGGCATCGCTCCACTCGAAGGCATCCGGAAGTGATGCGTCGCTGCGCAGCGGTTCTCCGGCGTCCACGATGCTGGCTGCAATGCCCGCCCACCATGACCGCTGATACGCCTGCTGCGACTCACCGACCTGCCTGCTGTGCTGGGCGAACTCATCCCGACGTTCCCGCAGCGCCTCGAGCACCCGCGGGCCGAACAGACCCCAGTGCTCGAAGGGAATCGCGAACGATTCCATGCCGAACTGCGAGAGCGCACCGCGCATGCGAAGTGCCGAGTAGTAGCTCGTGACGACGCCGATCGCGGGCACTCCGAGCGCGGCACCGAACACGACCGGGTGGTAGCGGGTCGAGATGCTGAAGCGCGCACCCGCGGTAATGCCGAACACCTCGCGCGCGGAGACCAGCGGCAATGACCGCACCCGGCCAGTGCGAGACCACGCGGCGATGCGGTCGTGGCCGAACTCGTCGTTGTCTTCACCCGACTGCCGGGCCGGGCCGAGCACCCCCATGTGCGGCAGGAGAATCACGTCGACATCGTTCGACTCCACCACGTCGTCGAGCATGCCGGCGAGTGCTCGGTAGTACTCCTCACGCGAAAGCCCCGTGGAGAACGCGTGATACGTGAAGCTGCCGACGACGTAGCGTTCGGGCAGCGATACGCGATCCTGCACCGGCGACGTCAGCTCTGCAGGCGTGAGCAGCAGCGCGTCATCGAGCGTCTGCACGACGACGCCGCGATCCCCCGCCAGCTCGCGCATGAGCGCCGTGGTCGCGCGTTCGCGAGACCCGAAGACCGCGGCGGTCTGCACGATCTCCTGCACCAGCCCGCGGTGCTCAGGCAGCAGATGCGGGCCCACCGTTTGGCTCGAGACGTAGACGGGAATGCCCGCGTGGGCCGCAAGCCGGGTGAGTACCAGGCGCTCGTAAATGTGATGAGCGCCGCTCGAGTTCATGTTGCCCCCGCCGGCGATCACCACCGCAGACGCCTGCAGCACCGCCCTCACCGAAGCGGCGTCAGCGTCTTCGAGCGGAGCTTCGCCGTGAGCTCCCGCAAGGATGGCGTCGGCGCGCTCCTCGCGCGCGGCATCCGTGCGCAGCTTCGCGAATCCGAACACCGGCACCGTGGGCACGCCGTAAAACGCTGCAGAGAGCTCGGGATCGCCCGCGACGAGGGTGACTCCGAGCCCCTGGGCGCGCAGCTGGTCGATGGCGGCTTCCGTCATCGCCTCGTCGCCCAGGTGATAGCGCCCGCGCCAACTCACGTCGCCGATCACGATGACATTGTGCTGCCCCGGATGCGATGCGCGAGCGAGCGAGAGCCGCGCGCGACCATCGGGGTCCGGGTCGATGGTCCACCCGTCAGTGATGACCGCTGCCGCCGCACCCGCATCGGTACCGGCGTGCGGTCGACGCAGTGCGATGACGTTCTCGGTTCCGGCCGCGTCGGTTGCCACGAGCGACAGGTTCCAGGTGCCCGCCTGAGCTCCAGAGCCGTGCTCCGGAAGCGCAATCGCGGCTTCCCAGGTCACGCCTTCAGGAACAACCGTCATATCAACATCGGTCGCAAGCACCTCTGGTGCCGCTGCATCGAGACGCGCGATCGCAGCGTTCGACTCAGCGATCACCCGGAATACCGTGCGGGAATCTGCCAGCACCCCACGGAGATCGGTCGCGGTGCCGCGCAGGCGCAGGCGGGTGGGTTCGTGAACAGTGTCGTCGAGTTCTGCGTCGAGGATTTCAGCTGCGTAGACGAGGGTGGCGTGTGAGGCGATTCTCGCCGCGCGATCCGTGACATCCGAGAGTTCGCGCGCGAGCTCGGTGCGATGCGGTCGCGATTCCGGGCCCCGAGGGGCCCAGAACGTGACGCCGCCATTGGTGTACACGTGCCCGGCGAGGGCGCCGGCCTGCTTGCCGCGCAGCACTGCGCGCACTGCGGAGATGTCGCCTTCAAGGGCCGCGGCGTACAGCGCGCGATCTCCGAGGAATCCGCTGCGGAATGCGTCGAGCGGCGTGCGCTCGAGTCGCGGGCGCACGGTCTCGAGCACCCACTCGCACCAGTCGTCGTCGGCCGTGAGGAAGTCGTTGAGGTAGAACCGCAGATGGTGAGTGAGCGTCTTTCGATGGAATTCGCGCAGCACCGCCAGGCCGCTCGCGGCAAGTGACTGCTCGGCGAGGTCGAGCGCCCGCAGTCGGTCTTCGAGATTCTTCGGCGTCGCACGCTGATTCGTGATCGATTCCCGCTCCTCGCGGGGGTACACGTTCCACTCGTACACCTCGTTCGGTATGAGGGTGATCCCGTTCGCCTGCGCGAGCGTCTCGGCGGAGAACGCCACATCCTCGTAGAACATCCCCTCGGGGAAACGCGCGCCGATGCGCGTGAGGAACTCGCGTGAGTAGAGCTTGTTCGTTGTCAACGTGTCGTGCAGCTGATCCGGAAAATCTGCGAGCGACGCGTCCGTGCGCTCGGCACGATACAGCTCCGGGAACCACGGGCGTCGTTCGCCGCCCTCCCCGAGCATCACGCGCACCAGCTGACCCGACACGATCTCGGAACCGGTGCGGGCCGCCGCCTCGAGCAGTGCAGCGCACGCGCCGGGAGCGAGCACGTCATCTGAACCGAGGAACATGA
Organism: Leucobacter musarum subsp. musarum; assembly: GCF_001273845.1. Taxonomy (GTDB): domain Bacteria; phylum Actinomycetota; class Actinomycetes; order Actinomycetales; family Microbacteriaceae; genus Leucobacter; species Leucobacter musarum. Next base: position 44,206 of record NZ_JHBW01000110.1, on the reverse strand, counting down.
CGTAGCGGCCGCGCGCGCGATCGAGCCCGTCGTTCAGCGGAGCGCCGGGGGCTCCGGCATTCTCGCTGCGGCGATGCGACACGACGCGCGCATCCGATGCGGCGAGCTCACCCGCAACGATGGGGGTGTGATCGGCCGAGTGGTCGTCCGAGATGATGACCTCGATCGAGGCGAGCGACTGATCGAGCACCGACTGCACGGCTGCCGCGAGGTGCACCGCATCGTTGTACGTGACGACGATGACCGAGATGTCCGGTTGCTCCGATTCGCTCATTGCGCGACCTTTCTGCAGAGTCGGCGCCCTCGCGCCCAGCGCACTGCTCAGGCGCCTGAAACCCACGATAGTGCTGACTCGTGCGCCCGAGCTGGCGACCCGTCGAGAGCGCCCAGGCTCGGCGACTCCCCGCGGTTCATTCTGTGTTCAAGTTAGAATTTTTGAGGATCGCCCAGCCGAGCAAGCAACCCAAGGACACGCACGTGACGCACCACGCACCACAGGAAACCGCACAAATCCATACCAACGGCCTCGGGAACGGTGATCACCCCAGCCTCTCTCTGGTGGTTCCTTGCTACAACGTCGCGACGTACCTTCCGGTGCTGCTGCGCAGCCTCGATGCCCAAGACTGCGAACACGGCGCGGTCGAATTGATTTTCGTGAACGACGGATCGCCAGATGACTCGGAGCGCATCGTTGCCGAGTGGATGCGTTCGACCGACTTCCCCGTCGTACTCGCCGTGCAGCCGAACCGTGGGGTCAGCGGTGCGTTGAACCAGGGCACCGACCTCGCTCGGGCCGACTGGGTGAGTTACTCCGGCCCCGACGATGAACTGTCATCGAACTACTTCTCCGAGATTCTGGCGGCGATCGCCGCATCTCCGGAGATCGACATGCACGTCACGCGTATGGTGCGTCTTCGTAGCGATGGCGAGCTCACCCACCACCCGCTCGACTTCCGGTTCGCAAAACTTGAAAGCAACTCGGTTGTCGATCTCCTTGAGACCCCGGAGAAAATTCACCTCCATGCCGGGATGGCAGCATTCCGAGTATCTCGAATTCGCAAGTATGCATTGAGCTTTGACGAGCGTCTACGGCAGGGATTCGAAGACGCCCATTTCATCGCTCGCTATCTCCTGACTCTCGAGACTCCTCGTTACCAGCTGCTGCCGAACGCGCACTATCGATACCGTGCTCGCGAAGGCTCACTCACGTCGGTACTGAATTTCACGAAGTACATCAATGTCATCGAAGTCGCGTACTTCGATCTGCTCGATCGCGTCAATAACGACTGCCCAGCTTGGCTCGGAAGTCTGATTCTTTACGACATGTGGTGGCTTTTCGTTCAGTACACGCAGATACGATCGACCGTTTTCAGCATTTCGGATACTCAGCAGCACCAACTACACGACCTCACTCGCGAAGCACTTCGCCGAGTTGGCTTGCGCAACGTGCAGACCTTCCGAGTTATCAACGTTCCCGTAGACATTCGGACTGCTTGGGAATACGCGGCATCGCCGGAAGGTGTTACCCACGTCGCAATCCTCCGCGAACATGACGAGGTTCGCGGGCTCCAGAAGATCGTGTTCCACTCAGCTGACGCCAAGGCAACAGCCGAAGTCTTCGACGATGGCAAACCTGTTCAGGTGGGCTTCGCGAAAACGCGAGCGGTCCTGTTCTTCGACCAGATATGGATCTACGAACATATTCTCTGGATACGCACCTCAGGCATCGCGCATCGTCTGGAGAATCTGAACGTTCGAGGCACGAGTCCCGGATTGACATTTGCTTTCGGTGAGAAAGCACTCACGGCTCGGAAAGCTGGCCGACTCCTGAAAAAAGTACCGCCTTCGCTCCCCAAGCCAGGTACTCAATCGATGACGCTACGAGACGAGCACGCGCATCGTGCGGCACTTCAGATTGAGAAGACGAAGCGAGACTCTAGAAATCAGCGGCGCCGTCTCGCGCTGGCGTACCGCGTCGGCGGGTACATCGGGCTCCGGAAAAAGTTTGCAGATGCCTGGGTACTTATCGATCGCAACACGCAGGCCAACGATAACGCGGAAGCACTCTACCGCTTCATTGCGAGCGAACGTCCAGACATTAACGCCTGGTTCGTCATTGACCGATCCTCACCTGATTTCGCTCGGCTCCGTGCGGATGGATTTCGCCTCGTCGCCCATGGCAGTTGGCGACACTTCTGCCTCATGAAAGAGGCTCGGGTGCTCACTTCGTCCATGATTGACCAGTACATCGTGCGTCCGTTCCCGAAAGAGTTCTTGCCAAAGACCTGGACGTATTCGTTCTTGCAGCATGGCGTCACCCAGGTTCGACTCCACCGGTGGTGGAACATCAAGAATATTGACCATCTGGTCACCTCCACCCTGGCCGAGCATCAATCGATTGTGGCCGATGGCAGCCCCTACGATCTCTCAGATCGTGAGGTCACCCTCACCGGCATGCCACGTCATGACCGGCTCTTCAGGCTTTCGCAGGAGCGCACGGGCAGTGGTGCGCCGCGTCGAGTGGTCATCATGCCCACATGGCGCAACTATCTTGCGGGGCTCACCGAGGGCGCCGAAAATGCACTTACGGCCGGCTTCTACGAATCGGATTTCGTGCAGAACTGGCTTCGCTTTCTACACAGCGACACCGTCGTAGCGCTCTCGCAACGCACAGATGTCGATGTTGTATTGCTGCCGCACCCGGGAATTGACAAGCATTGGACCGATCTCCAGCTACCCGACGGCATGCGTCGTCTGTCGTATCTCGGCGACGATGTGCAGGAATTGCTCGCGGGAGCCGATGTTGTCGTGACGGACTATTCATCGCAGGCGTTCGAGGGAGCCTTTTGCGGCGCACCGACCCTGTACTTCCAGTTCGACCGTGACACGTTCTTTGCGGGCAACCACATCGGTTCGCCGGGATACTTCGATTACGAGCGCGATGGCTTCGGCCCGGTTCGCGAGACGCTCGACAGCGCCGTCACCGCGCTCCAGCAGTTGGTCGACGACTCCCTCCCGGAGCTCCCCGACTATCGAGATCGAATCGAACGCCTCTACGCCTTCCACGACTCAGGCGCAAGCGCCCGTGTCGTCGCGGCGATCGAAGAGCGCCTCCAGCCGATCACTGCGACTGAAGGACGTTCCGCGCACGCGCTCAGCCACTGAACGCTGAGTGCACGCCGCGGCGTGCACTCAGCGACTGAGACGGTAGATAAACGCTGCCATTGCCTCACGGCTGACCGAGTTCTTCGGGGCGTACACCCGGGTACCGCCCTGGTTGATTCCAGTTGCGTAGCCGCGCGCGTACATCCAGGTGACCTCGTTGTAGAACTTGTCTCCGCGCTGCATGTCGGCAAAGGGCGACTTGGCGGGGCCTGTGTACTTGCCGCCCTGGATGCGGTAAATGAAGGCCGCCATCGCCTCACGACTGACCGAATTCTTCGGAGCGTAGACGAGCACACCGTTCTGCTTGATGCCCGTCGAGTAGCCCTTCGCGTACATCCATGTGATCTCGCGGTAGAACTTGTCACCCGGCTGCACATCAGCAAACGGCGATTTCTTCGGCGCGGTGTAGCTCGCACCCTCCATGCGGTAGAGGAACGCCGCCATCGCCTCACGCGTCACCGCGCCCTTGGGTTGGTAGATGACGCGGCCGTCAGACGTCTTGATGCCAGTTGATAGACCCGTAGAGGCCATCCACTGGATCTCCGTGAAGAACTGGTGACTGGGAGGCACATCCGGGAAGGCCGAATTCGGCGTACCGAACCACGCTTTGTAGAACTGATAGAAGTTGCGGTTACCGTAGCTCGAGCATGCGTCACCCGTGCCCCAACCCGCGTTGAGCGCGGCCTGATTCGGGCGGTACGGCGTGTAGATGTACAGCGCCGCGGTTGCGTAATTCTCGATGTAGACCTGCGACGTGCCGCAGCCCGGGTTCGGGTGCCACTGAATCGTATTCGTGCGGTAGGGCGCGTAGTTGTAGTTGCCAGGGTTGGCCTTATAGACCTTCAGCTGCCAAGCGGCGTAATACACCTGGCTCGGGAACCCGAGATAAGCCGGGTTACAGTTCGCTGAGTAGTTGGGCCCGGTGTCGGGGCAACCGTACCCGGTCGCCACATCGAACTGGCGTGCCGTGGGCCACGTATCCGAGATGAGGCTCTGCTCTTTCTCGAGGGTGATCAGCAGCACCTGCGGGCTAATGCCGCACGCACTGGCGATCTTCGAGATGATCGCTGCAGACGACTGCTGCGACCCACCGGAAACAGCTTTGCAATACGAGTTCGAGGCGCGATTCGACGTCGTCCACTTGGCTCCGTTCAGGCATGACCAGGCGATCGTCGTATTTCCCCAAGCAGAACCTGGTGCACGACCTGGGTCGCCAATTGTGCAGCGGCCGACCTTCTGGTTCAGGAAGGTCTGGATCTGAGATGTCGACATCCCGGAACCGTTGTAGAAGTTCTGATCGGAGACAATGTAGCCGGCGTTGAAGCCGTTCGAGAGTGACGTCGATGCCGCGAGAGAGCGCAGCGAGCGTTCGTTCCCCAAGCTCTCATCGATCGCTTCGTCGGGCAGATCTGATGGGGTCGGCGTGCTCTGCTCGGTCGGCGACGGGGTCGGGTCAGCTTGTGCGTCGGCGTCAGAATCTGTCTGCGCCGCGGCGTCGTCTCCGTCGGCTCCGGCGTCGGCCTCTGCGGCTGAACTCGAGCCGTCTGCTGTCGTGCCGCCCTCGGAGTCGGCCCCGGAGGCGTCGGTATTCGCCTCAGACCCGGCACTCGCATCGGCTTCAGACGAGGTCTCGGCACCACTCGTTGCGGAGCTGTCGGCATTCGCTGAATCGTCAGCAGCAGTTGAGGATCCCGAGGCGTCGGCTGATCCCGCATCGTCTGTATCTGCCGCGGCATCGACGGATACCGTGGGCTCGGGGGTCACCGGGCTCGGGGCAGGGTCGGCGAACGCCGCACCGCCCTGAAAGAGCAGCGCAAACGATAGTGTGACGAGCAGTGCTGCGCGCACTCCCGTTTTCATTCCCCCCGACATGACTTCAACAGTAGGTTGAACTTCGCGATATCGCTACGCGCCTCGCGTGCGCGGCTCCGATCCACCCGACGCCGATTTGCCCCTTCCGCTAGGGTGTGACCGGGGCGATCGCCCGTCACAGCCGAGAAGAATGCACGAACAAACGATGCGAATGCAGACTGAGACCGCCGCTTCACCCCAAGCCACTGACGTCGCCCGATACCGGTATGACATCGACGGGTTGCGCGCGATCGCGGTGCTGCTCGTCGTGGTCTATCACGTCTGGTTCGGCCGCGTCTCTGGTGGCGTCGACGCCTTCCTCATGATTTCCGCGTTCCTGCTGACCGGTTCGCTCATGCGGCGCCTCGAAACGCAGGGTCGCGTACGAGTCGTCTACCAGTGGATCCGCAATTTCAAGCGCATGCTGCCGGCGGCAGCGATCACCATTCTGGCGACGGTGCTGGTGGGGCTCTGGGTGCTCCCCGCCTCGGTGCATGCCGCGCTCTGGAACCACGCTTGGGCCGCGGTCTTCTACGTCGAGAACTGGTTGCTCGCCGCCGAGGCCGTCGACTACTACGCGAACTCCTCACTCGCGAGCCCCCTGCAGCATTTCTGGTCACTCTCGGTGCAGGGTCAAGTGTTCATTCTGTGGCCGCTGCTCTTCCTCGTGATCGCGCTGACCGCGAAGGCGCTGCGCGGCCGAGTGAGCCCGCGACGCATCGGTGCCGTCGTGTTCGGCCTCGTCTTCGCCGTGTCACTCGCCTACTCCGTGTACACGACTTCGACGGAACAGGCGTTCGCCTACTTCAACACTGCAGCGCGTCTGTGGGAGTTCGCCGCCGGGTCGCTCCTCGCCATCGGGCTGCACCGGCTCACACTCCCGGCGATCCCGCGCGCCGTCATCGGATGGGTCGGGTTGGTCGCGCTCGTCGCCTGCGGGCTGGTGCTCGACGTGCGCGGAGGGTTCCCCGGTTACCTCGCCCTGTGGCCCGTGCTCAGCGTGGCTGCGGTCATCGTGTCAGGAGCGGGTGAGGATCGGCGCTTCGGCCCAGCCATGCTCCTCGAACAGCGGCCCGTACTCGCCCTCGGCAAGAGCTCATACGCCCTGTACCTCGTGCACTGGCCGCTGCTCGTCTACGTGCTCGTCGCGCGCGACGGCGAACCGCTGAACTTCGTCGAGGGACTCATCATCATCGCGATCGCGATTACCGCGGCGATGATCCTCACCCGACTCGTCGACGCCCCGCTGCACCGCAGCCCCTGGATCGACCGTTCGAGTTGGCGCGGCTTCGGCATCATTGTGCTCTCGATGGCGCTCGTCGTCGGGCCGGTGTTCGGGCTGCAACGCCAAGCCCAACAGCAGGCGGCAGCCGACCTCGCGGCGATCGAGGCGGCTTCGGCCGATGTGCTCGATCTGCGCAACCCCGGCGCCGCCATACTGTTCGACGATTGGGCCGGCGGTGAGGATCCCGATGCCCCCCGACGCCCACTCGCCTCCGAGGTCGCAACGCAGTGGGGCAGCATGCGTCACGACTGCCGCGACGGCAGCGTGATCGAGCTGCCCGACCCCGTCGAGCTGTGCTGGGACAACGGCATGGACCCCGACGATGCGAAGAAGACCGTGGTCATCGTCGGCAATTCGCACGCGCAGCAGATGCAAGTGCCGTTGGAGGTTGCGGCCGATGCACGAGGTTGGCGAGCGATTTCATTTCTCTACGCCGCCTGCGCATTCGGAGTGCGCGAGGTCGACGAAGATCGTGGCATCTTCTACAGCCAGCAGTGCCACGACTGGAACGACGAGGTGCTGGGACTGATCGAAGAGATTCAGCCCGATGCGGTGATCACGATCGGCACCGAGACGATGCCGACGGATCGCGATGCCGATGCCGACGCCGGCGAGAGCGAGCAGGTGCTCGAGGGCGTCGACACGGCGGTCGAGCGGCTCAGCGAATCAGACATTCCGGTCGTGCTGATCCGCGACAACCCGAGATTCACGTTCAACGCGTATCAGTGCGCGGAACGCTCCACCGACATCGACTCCGGGTGCTCGGTCGCTGAGGGCCAGGCGCTCGCTGCGGAGAATCCGGCCGCAGCCCTCGTCAGCGACAGTGTCGCCACGATCGACCTGAGCCGCTACTACTGCCCCGATGGCATCTGCCCCGCGGTCATCGGCAACGTCAGCGTCTACATCGACGAAAACCATCTCAGCCTCGTCTACACGAAGTCGCTGTCACCGGTGCTCGGTCGAGAACTCGACGCCGCATTCGCCGGCTTCACCGAGTGAGAGTGGGCTGCTCCATTCGGAGCAACCCACCCTCATCGTGATCAACTGACGCGATCAGCCAGTCGTCAGCTCGCCTGATCGATGCGGTACAGGAACGCGGCCATCGCCTCGCGCGTCACGCTCGACTTTGCCTGGTAGGCGGGCTTACCCGTCGGCTGCTTCACCCCCGTGGAGATGTTCGCGTCGTACATCCACGACATCTCACGGTAGAACTTGTCACCCGGCGCGATGTCGGAGAACCGCGACGTCTGGGGAGCCGGGTACCCGCGGTCGTCGAGACGGAACAGGAACGCTGCCATTGCCTCGCGCGAGACCTGGGCCTTGGCGTCGTACTTCGGCTTGCCGCTCGGCTGCTTCACACCGGTCGAGATCTTCTGGTCATACATCCAGGCGATTTCCTTGTAAAACTGGTGCGACGTGGGCACGTCGGCGAATGGTGACGAAGTTGGAGCGGTGTACGTCTTGCTGCTGGGGTCCATGCGGAACAGGAACGCCGCCATCGCTTCACGCGAGACGCTGTTCTTCGGCTGGTACTCGCGGTGATCGCCGACCTTCACACCGGTCGTGAGACCCGACTGGTACATCCAGGCGATTTCTTTGTAGAACTTGTCGCCCTGGGCGATGTCGGTGAACGGGGGTGCGGCGGGGGTGCCCGGATCAGCTGCCGTCACGGCAGCCGTTGCCGCAGAGGTCTTCGCAGCGTTCGTGTACCCGGTAGCCGAGCCGCTGACCTTCACCGACAACTTCTTGCCCTGGTCTGCAGCAACCGCGGTGTAGGTGCTCGCCGTCGCACCCGAGATCGCCACGCCGTCGCGCAGCCACTGATACGCGAGCTTCACGCCCGAGGGGCCCCAAGTGCCCGGCTTCGCCGTGAGCTTCTGGCCGACCTGCGGGGTGCCCGAGATGGTGGGTGTTGCGGTAGTGAGCGTTCCCAACGGAATATCGAAGGTGTTCGTGCGTCGCACCTCTGTCAGGTACGTGTTCTTCCACGGGTTAACGGTCACGCCGATCTTGTGCCCGCGATCCTGGGGACGCACGACGTACGTCGGCCCCGACGCATCCATGATGGCGTTACCGTCACTGGTCCAGGTGAAGAACACACCTTCAGGCTCGGGCGACACCGTACCCGGATCAGCGGTGAGCGTCGCTCCAACCTGCGCGGTTCCGGTGAGCTTCGGATCTTTCGTCCAGACCAGCGGCTGGTCGATGTCGGCATCGATACCCGTAAGCTGCTGCCCCGCGGAGAGCGTGATCAGCTTTGCATCGGCTTCGACCCCGACGTGATCCCACCACTGCCACCGCGGCCCCTTCTCCGCATCTTCAAGGTAATACCGCACCCGGTACGTTCCTGCTGTCAGGTCATAACTGGTGAAATCAATTGCTGCGTCACCCGAATGGTCGTCGATGATGTTGGGCACGTGACGCACCCAAGCTCCATCGAGCTGCTCTTCGAGGCTGACAACCGTGCGGTCGAAACCGCCATTCGTGACCGTGCCGCCGATATGCGCGGTCATCGGAAGCACGGTGAAGTTTGCCTGGGTCGCTGCCGCACCTTCGGTTACGTTCACCGTCGTGGCACCGTTTCCGCCGTCGAGACGGAGGATTGAATACCCAAGAGTGTTCATGTCGGCGTCCTCGCGGAACGCTGTCACGCGATAGGTATTGGTCTTCAACACGGTGGACTCGTAGTTGCCGGATGCATCAACATCCAAACTTATTGAGCTTATTCCGTCGGCAGTTTCAGTCTGGAAACGGTAATCCGCAATGTTCACCCCTGCTGGCATGGTGATGTGCCCGCGCAGTACGCCGGTACCCCACGGATCATCATCCGCCTGCGCGGCAGTGCCGCCGGCGACGAGACCCGCGCACATGAGTGCGAACGTCATGATCAGCGCGAACACTCGCGCGATTCCCCGGTGATGCGGCGTCGGCCGCTTGATTTCTGAATGCGTCAATGCAACGTTCATGGTGCCCTTCCCCTGACAGTACGAACGCACTCAGTGTACGGGGTGCAGAGTTGCTCGCCTATCCCTGCGTCTCGAGGCGGTAGAGGAAGGCAGCCATCGCCTCGCGCGACACCCCATCTTGAGGCTTGTAGAGGGGCTTGCCGCTGGCCTGACGCGTGCCGGTCGAGAGCCCGGAGTCGTACATCCAGGCGATCTCGCGATAGAACTTGTGCGTCGTCGGCACATCGGCGAACGGCGATGTCTTCGGGGGCGTGTACCCCTTCGGCGCTTCGAGTCGATACAGGAAGGCCGCCATGGCTTCACGGGACACCGAGGCGCTCGGATCGTAGGCGCGGCCCGAAGCGGTGTTGATTCCCGTCGACAACCCGGTCGCTCGCATCCAGGCGATCTCGCGATAGAACTTGTGCGTCACCGGCACGTCAACGAACGGTGAGGCCTGCGGTGCGACGTATGTCTTCTCAGCCGCCAGACGATACAGGAAGGCCGCCATGGCTTCACGTGAAACCTCGGACGCCGGCTGGTACTGCGGCTTGCCCGTCGGCTGCTTCACCCCCTTCGACATGCCCGACGTGTACATCCACGAGATCTCGCGAGAGAACTTGTGCGAAGTCTGCACGTCGACGAACGGCGGCGACTTCGGCAGTGCCGGCGTGCCCGGCACCTTCGTCGTCGCCGAGGTGCGCGACTGAGTCGTGTACCCCGCTTTGGTGCCGGTGACCACGACCGAGATGCGTCGAGCGACATCATTGGCGGTAAGTCGATAGCTCGATTGGGTCGCCCCAGAGATCGGGCTGCCGTTGCGCAGCCACTGGTAACTCAGCTGCACGGCACTCGGGCCCCAGGTGCCCGTGCGCGCCTGCAGTGTCGATCCCTCAGCGGCCGTACCCGCGATCGACGGGTTCGCCGGAGCGAGTACGCCCCGCGCGACGGTGTATGCCTGCGAGCTCCGCGCCACCGGCGCATAGCCGAGCTTGGCGCCGCTGACACGGAACGTAACCGATGCCCCGAGGTCTGCCGCAGTCAACGTGTAGGTGCGCGATGTCGCTCCCGAGATCGCTTTTCCGTTGCGCAGCCACTGATAGGTGACCTTGATCGGCTTCGGCTGCCACGTCGCGACCGTCGCAGTCAGTTGCTCGCCCACGCGCACCTGGCCGCCGACGCTCGGCGCCGGCGTGACCGAGAGCGACTGCACGCCCACCATGCGCGGGTGCGACGCGACGTTCCAGCCACCCGCCGAGTATCCCATCGTCGAGACTTGTAGTTGCGAACCCGAGAAGCGCGATCCGGTACTCAACGCCACACGCACGCCCCCGGTGTCGAACGCCACGATGTCGGCCTTCCCATCGCCGTTCACGTCGGTGACCATGCGGGGTTGGCGATCCAACCGCCAACTCGACGACCCGAACTCGCTCGACCAGCGCACGGGGGCCGCGAACTTCGCACCCGTGCTCAGTGCAACAGTCACCCCGGATTCGTCGAACCCGACGACGTCAGCCCGCCCATCGCCGTTGATGTCGGCCAGCGTGCGCGGGTGCTTGCCCACGAGCCAGCCCGAAGCCGTACCGAAACCGGCGGCCCACCGTGTCATCGCGGAGAAAGAACTGCCCGTGTTCAACGCGACATACGCGCCGTCTGAGGCGAACCCGACAACATCGGGGCGGCCGTCGCCGTTGACATCGGCGAGCATGCGCGGGTGACTCTTCCCCGACCAGCCGGCGTTGGCACCGAAACCCGCGTTCCACAGTTTTGCGCCCGAGAATCCCGTGCCCGTGCTCAGCGAGACGTAGACGCCCTCCTTCGTGATGCCGACGATGTCGTCTTTGCCATCGCCGTTCACATCTTCGAGCCAGCGAGGGGTGTCGGCCACGCTCCAGCCCCATGCAGTCGTATAGCTCGTCGTCCACCGACTCATCGCCTTGAAACTCTTGCCCGTGTTGATGGCCACGTACACGCCGTCAGACGCGATCCCCACGACATCCGGAAGCCCGTCGCCATTGACATCGGCGAGCGTGCGGGGGTGGTACTTCGCCGACCACCCCGAACCGTATCCGAAGCCCGAGACCCAGAGTTTGGGCGTGGTGAACCCCGAGCCCGTGCTCGTCGACACATAGACCCCGTCGGTGCCGAAACCGACCACATCGGCCCGTCCATCGCCGTTCACGTCGACGAGCGTGCGCGGATACTCGGCGACCGACCACCCCGTCGAGGTGCCGAAACCGCTCCCCCAAGACTTCGCCGCGCCGAATCCCGACTTCGAACGCAGCGCCACCGTGATGCCATTCGACCCGAACCCGACCGCGTCGGGCAAACCGTCGCCGTTGACGTCCGAATTCCAGGGCAGCATCTGCTGCGAGTCATCGATGCCGTCGCCGTTCGCATCGCTCATGAGTACCGCGGCGGTCGCGCTCGATACTGCCGAAGTCGCACGATACTTCGATCGGTTGCCCGTCACTTCAACGGTGATCTTGGTTCCCAGGTCGGCGAGCGTCGGCTGGTAGGTTTTGCTCTTCGCACCGGTAATCACCGTGCCGTTGCGCATCCAGCGGTACGAGTAGCTCGTCGCGGCCGGTGACCAGCCGGAGCCTGACGCAGTCAGAGTGCCGTTGACCATGGGCACGCCGCTGATCGTCGCCTTGCCGGTCTTCGTGAACGGCTGCATGATGTCGGCGATGTGAATGTATCCCTGGAACTGCGTGCTCGATACCGTTCGGGTGCTGTAGGCGCCGGCCCAGCCCGCGTTGTACTCCTCGATCACGACGCGACCGTCGCTCAGCACGTCGGCGACCCAGGCGACATGCCCGAACTGCGAAGCATCGCCGTAGTAGGGTCCGCTCCACGCGACCGCTCCGACTTCGGGCGTGGTGTCGACACGAATGCCCAGACTCCGCGCGGTCGCCGCCCACTGCCCCGCATCGCCCCAGCGCGTGACGCCGCCGTACTGATTCGAGAACGGAATTCCGTTCGCCGAGTTCAACCGCCACGAGACGAACGAGGTGCACTGACGGTAGGCGAAGTTCCACTCGTCCCAGATGTTGTTCGTCTGATACGGCCATGGCAGGTTCTTGTACTTCGCCGGATAGTTGTCGCCGATCAGTGCCGTCGTCGCAGCAGCGAACGCGCGCATCCCCTGCTGCTCCGTACCGTCGGGCGTCTGCTGGTTGTCGGGTCCCGGCGAATTCGACGCGAGGCCGCCATTCGGGCCGCGCGGCGCACCATCGTTGGGTTCACCCTGCGCAGCGGCGTCAGTGCTGGCTTCGGCATCGCTCGGCGTCACCGGGCCCCCACCAGCCGCACCGGCCCCGCTGTCGGCGCCCGCTGATCCCGCATCTGCCGTGCCGGCATCTGCACCGTTCGCCGCCGCGTCGCTGCCGGCCGCGGCCGTCGCATCTGCCGCGCCACCGTCAGCAGTTGCCGAAGCGTCGGCGCCGCTCGATGACTGCGCGGAGCTCGAAGCGTCGGCCGTCGCACCAGCATCTGCGGCTGACTCCGCGCTCGCGGTGCCTGCGGCATCAGCAGTCGCATCGGCCGTGGGCGTCGTCGGCGTCACCGGGGTCGTCGGGTCGGCGTTGGCGGTCGCGTCGGCCTCGGCGCGCACAACGCTCGGGCCGACGGCAGCGGCCGGAGTCGCGGACACCGTGGGCGTCAGCGACGGCAGCGACAGCGCGAGAGCCGCAGCGATGCCCAGCACGCAGGCGCGACGAAGGTGCACGAAACGTCGCGTACCCCGTGCAGTGCGGCCTGCACTCCCCATCGTCCCTCCTGACGCGGACGCACCGTGAAGGGTCGCCCGAACACCGGGCCCCCACCCGGCAGGGCTAATGTAACATCCCAGGATTCCGCGGCGTGCACCGCGCGCCGTGCTACGCCCGGTCGCCCGGCAAACCGCCGCTGATGAGCCCCCGGAAGAGCACCCGCTTCACGCCGGCCGGCAGCAGCCGGTACACCCCCTTGATCACGACGTTGCGCAGGTACTGCCCGCGAGTCACGAACCCCATGCGCAGCAGTTCACGCTGCAGACGCCACTCAGTGCGAGCCTCGGTCCAGCCGCCGCGACGAGCGAACGCGCCCGCGCCGACCCGATAGCGCAGCAGCGGCTCCGGAATATTGTCGACCTTCGCCCCCGCGGCGATGAGCCGTACCCCGAGCCAGTAATCTTCCATCTTGCCGAACGGCTGGTAGCGGCCGACCCGGTCTAGGGCGTCAACCCGGTACATCATCGTCGGATGGTTGAACGGATTGTGCGTGCGGGCATGCTCGCGAATGCGCTCGCTGCCCACTGGCGGGGTGCGCACGGAGATGGGGCGATCCGGATCGGACTCGAACTCTGCCATGCCCGTCCCCACCAGGTCGAGGCCGGCCTCGATGCGCGCCCACTGCCGTTCGAAGCGCTCGGGAACCGAGACGTCGTCGGCGTCCATGCGCGCCACGACGGGGGTGCTCACGACGTCAAGCCCCCGGTTCAGCGCTTCGGTGAGGCCACGATTCTCGGGGAGCTGCACGAGCCGCACCGGGATCGGGCTCTCGATCACGATCCGCGCGAATTCGGCCGCGAGCGCGTCGGGCACCGGGCCGTCTTGCACGATCACGGCCTCGGTCGGGCGCAGCGTCTGGCGGTCGACCGAGCTCTCGAACGCGGCGCGCAAGAATGCGGGATCATCACCCGCGTAGACCGGCAGCAGCAATGAGAATTCGGGGGTCGTCACGGAGCCAGCCTAGCGTTGTGCGCGCACAGCAGCCCCCGTGCGCAACGTTTCGACGGCTCTCCACAGATCACGTCGTTCGGTCTGGCTCGGTGCTCACGCACCCGCAGCATGGGAGCATGTCTCGCCCGTTCGCGCCGCTTCCAGACGTGCTCGGAGCAACGTTCACGGCAGCCGAGGCGCGAGCCGCTGGGGTCGGCTCACGGCGACTGCAGGCGCCCGACGTGGAGCGCGTGCTGCGCGGGGTGTACCGGCGCGTGGTTCCAGGCTATGACGCAACGCCCGCGACCCACCCGGCTGAGAGGTGGCGTCTCGATCAGGTCGCGCGGGCACATGCACTGGCCCCCGCGCTCCCGGAGGGGCAGTTCTTTAGCCACCGTACTGCGGCTGTGCTGTGGCGATTGCCGGTTCCGATGCGTGAGTCCATCGATCTCGATGTCTCAACGCTGGCACCCTTGCGCGCCCCGCGTCGGGTGGGCACGCACGGCCACCGGTTTACGCCCGATCAGGTCACGGTGGAGTCATTGCGCACCATTCCAGTCGCGTCTGCCGCGAGTGTGTGGGCCATGCTGGGACTCGAGCTCACCCTTCCTCAACTGGTGGCGTTGGGAGATGCGGTGATCCATCGGCCACGTTTCCCCGGCACGCAACGTCTCGAGCGATCGCCACTCGCCGAAATCGACGATCTGACGAGGCTCGTTGAGGCCGGCCGACGGCACGGCGTATCGGCACTCCGACGCGCATTGCCGTTGCTCGTCACCGGGAGCGCTTCGCCGCCCGAGACTCATCTTCGACTCAAGGTGGCCGAGTGGGGTCTTCCAAACCCCGCTCTCGACCACGACGTTTACGACTCGGAGGGAGTGCTGCTCGGAGCGAGCGAGATCGCGTTTCCGCAGTACAGAGTCGCGCTCGAATACGAGGGAGACCATCATCGGGTCGAGACACGCCAGTGGAACCGTGACATCGCCAAGTACGAGGCGTATGCACGGGCAGGCTGGCACCCGATCCGAGTGACTGCAGCGCTCTTGTACCACCGAGAATCGCCACTGCGGGCGAGCCTCGTCTCGGCGCTGCGTCAGCGCGGCTGGCGGCCGGGCACCTGAACGCGCAGCCCCGTCTGCCTCGCCCATCCGAATTTGGTGACGCGTGTGGTGTCGTAACCCGGCGGATGCGACACCACACGCGTCACCAAAATGTGGAGCCCGGGGCGTGGACCCACGGGCAGGGCGCGGGCGCTACTTGGCCGCGGCGCGCTCAGCGCGGAGGCGCGCGATCTCGTAGAGCGAGACACTCGCCGCGATACCCGCGTTCAGCGACTCGGTGGCCGACGAGATCGGGATCGACACGACCGCGTCGCAAGTCTCGGTGACGAGGCGCGAGAGCCCCTTGCCCTCGCTGCCGACCACGACGAGCAGCGGGCGATCCGCGAGGTCGAGCCCGGGCAGCGAGACGTCGCCGTCGCCGTCGAGACCGACCACGAAGACGCCCTGCTTCTTGAACTCCTTGAGCGTGCTCGTCAGGTTCGAGGCCATGGCGACGGGGATGCGCGCGGCCGCGCCGGCTGACGTCTTCCAGGCGGCCGAGTTCAGGCCGGCCGAACGACGCTGGGGCACGATGACGGCCTGGCCGCCGAACGCCGCGACCGAGCGGATGATCGCGCCCAGGTTGCGGGGATCGGTGACGCCGTCGAGGGCAACGATCAGCGGGTTGTCGCCGCGAGCGATGACCTCGTCGAGCATCTCAAGCGGGTGCGCGTATTCCATCGGCGGCACCTTGAGCACGATGCCCTGGTGCACGGTGTCGCGCTCGAGCATGCGGTCCATCTCGGGGCGCATGATCTCGAGCACCGGCACGCGACGGTTGGTGGCGATGCGCAGAATCTCGCGCATGCGATCGTCCATCTCGACGCGCGCCGCGATGTACAGCGTGGTCGCGGGGATCTTCGCACGCAGCGCCTCGAGCACGGCGTTGCGGCCGGTCACGAGCTCCGACTCGTCTTTCTTCGCCGGCCGTCCGCCTGCCGGCCGTCCGCCTGCGGGGCGACCGCCGCCGGCACCACCGGTGCGCTCGGCGTATCGAGCCTTCGCGGCGTCGTAGCGCTCGCGGGCCTTCTTCTCCTTGTACTTGGCGTGGTACTCGCGGTCTTCCGCCTTGGGCGTCGGGCCGCGGCCCTCGAGCGCCTGGCGCCCCTGACCGCCCGAGCCGACGGCCTTGCCGAGGCCCTTCTTGCGTACGGCGCCGGTGCGGCTCTTCTTGTTCGTCATGTCAGGCTCCAGCGGGGTCCAGTTGGGGTGTCTTCGAGCGCGATGCCGGCTGCCAGCAGTCGGTCGCGGATCGCGTCGCTCGTAGCGAAGTCTTTGTCTGCGCGCGCTTGGGTGCGCTGCGCGAGGAGGTCGTCGACCAGGGAACCGAGTGCCGCATCCGCAGCACTCGAGTCTGCGCCGCTCGCGGCCCAGTGCGGGTCGCGGGGGTTCAGGCCGAGAACGTCAAGCATCAAGGATACCTCAGCGACGACGCGCGCCGTTTCGAACTCATCAGCACCACCGTCGAGCAGCGCGTTGCCCGCGCGTACGGTGCTGTGCAGCACGGCGAGCGCCTGCGGGATCGCGAAGTCGTCGTGCATCGCAGCCACGAAGGCAGCGGGGAGCTGCTGCAGGCGTTCGTGCCAGTCGTACGAGATCACGACCGGCAGCGCACGCTCCCCCGCACGCTCCAAAAACCCCTCGATCCGCGAGAACGCGGCCTCGGCCTCGGCGAGCGAGGTCTCGGAGAATTCGAGTACGGAGCGGTAGTGCGCTGACCCGAGGAAGTAGCGGAGCACGATCGGCCGCGCCTGCGCGAGCAGGTCGTGCGCGAAGAGCGAGTTGCCGAGCGACTTCGACATCTTCTGGCCTCCCGTGTTCACGAGGCCGTTGTGGATCCAGTGCCGCGCGAAGGGGTGACCCGCGGCCTGCGACTGCGCCAGCTCGTTCTCGTGGTGCGGAAAGCGCAGGTCGAGACCGCCACCGTGGATGTCAAACTCGGTGCCGAGGTAGCGCGTGGCCATGGCCGAGCACTCGATGTGCCAGCCGGGCCGGCCGAGGCCCCAGGGCGACGGCCAGGCGGCGGTCGCGGGTTCGCCCGCGCGGTGCGCCTTCCAGAGCGCGAAGTCGCGGGGGTCGCGCTTGCCGACCGGCTCGGAATCGGCGGCGTCTTCCATCTGGTCGCGCTGCTGCCGCGTCAGTGCGCCGTATTCGGGCCAGCTCGCGGTGTCGAAGTACACGCTCGCCGATCCGTCGGCCGCGGGGTACGCGTGCCCGCGCGAAATGAGCAGCTCGATAAGCTCGACCATTTCGCGAATGTTCGCCGTGGCCCGGGGTTCGTAGGTCGGCGCCTGCACGCCGATCGCGTCGTACGCGGCGGTGAAGTCGCGTTCGACCCGGTACGCCAGCGCCCACCACTCTTCGGTCGATCCTGCCGACTCGCGAGCGACGCGCGCATTGTCGAGAATCTTGTCGTCGATGTCGGTCACGTTGCGGATCAGCGTGACGTCGTAACCGGTCGCGTCGAACCAGCGTCGCATCTGGTCGTAGACCAGCGCGCTGCGCAGGTGCCCGATGTGCGGGGCCGACTGCACCGTCGGCCCGCACACGTAGAGGCCGACCTTGCCCGGTTCGAGGGGACGGAAGTCGACGACCTCTTGCGCGCGCGAGTCGTAGATGCGTTGGTTCACGGGCACCAGCCTACCGTCGGCGAGCGGGGCGGGCTGATGGGGTGATCCGCCAGGAAATCGGGTGCGAACGGCGACGGCATCGCACGCAGCACAGCGCCCCGCCTGGCGAGAAGCCGAACGGGGTGCTGTGCGCGACCGAAGCCGCAAGTGATCAGGGACTAGTCGAGCGAGCCGCTGATGAAGTACTGGATCTGGCGGGCGATGCCGACCGCGTGATCGCCGAAACGCTCGTGGTAGCGGCTCGCGAGCGTCGAATCGACGACGTTCGCGGGGGTCTCGGCGAGGTTGTCGCTGAGCACCTTCTCAAACACCTTGGCGTGCAGCTCATCGAGGTCTTCGTCGAGGTCGCGCACCTCGGCGATGAGACGGGGCTCCTGCGTGCGCAGCAGCTCGACGATCTTCTTCGCCATCTCGACGTCGAGCGCACCCATGCGGGCGAACGTCTTGGTGAGTCCGGCCGGGATCGCGCTCTCGGGGTAGCGGTAGCGCGCGAGCTGAGCGATGTGCTGCGCAAGATCGGCCATGCGCTCGAGCGACGCGCTCATGCGCAGCGAACCGACCATCAGGCGCAGGTCGGACGCGACCGGCTGCTGACGGGCCAGGATGTCGATGGTGAGCTGATCCAGCTCTGCAGCCAGTACTTCGATCTCATCGACGCGGTCGATGACTTTCTCCGCGATCGACACATCTGACGTGCCGAATGCGGTCGTCGCCTCGGTGATGGCCTGCTCGACCAACTCGGCGATCAGTACCAACCGATCCTGCACATCGCGAAGCGACTGCTGAAAGACCTCACGCATGGGGTTTCCTCTCCTCTGTCTGCGCCGACGCGCAACCTCAACCAGTTTGGGCGCGGCCAATGAACCGCGTCGCACCAATAGGTAAACAACAGTTGAACTCTGGGGTCCCGAGTGATGGCGCGGCTCTACGATGAGAGACATGGACCCGACTCTGCTCGTTCTCGCAGCGACAGCACTCGGCATACTCATCGGCGTAGGCACCACGATAGCAATCGTCGGGGCCCGCGCGGCAGGGGTGCGCCGCTCGAAAGAGATGCGGCCCGAGCTGCCAGAGGTCGCAACGTCGATTCTCGATGAAGTGGACACCTTTGCGGTGATCCTCGACTCGGCGCTCGCCCCGGTCTACGTAAACCCGGTCGCACGGCACGAGCGCCACTTGAGCGACGAAGAGCTGCAAGACACCGATTTTCTCGCTCGCGTGCGCCGCGTGATGTCGTCGGGCATTCCCGATACGCATGAGCCGGATCCTACCGATCCGACTGACACCGTACGCATTCACATCGTGCGACTGCAGCAGCGCTTCGTGGTGATTCTGGCGGAGGATCTGGGCGAGGAGCAGCGCGTCAACGCGATGCGCCGCGACTTCATTGCGAACGTCAGCCACGAACTCAAGACACCGATCGCGGCGATCGGCCTGCTCTCGGAGGCCGTGCAGGAGGCCTCCGACGAGCCGCCGCTCGTGCGCGACTTCGCGAAGAGCCTGGTGAAGGAGTCGCGTCGCCTCGGTGAGCTCTCACGCGACATCATCCAGCTCTCTGAGGCGCAGTCGACGTTACGGCCGGAGGATCGCGAATCCGTCGATCTGCGCGACCTCGTGCGCGCCGAGGTCGAAACGCACCGCGCCTTCGCCGAACAGCACCAGGTCGACCTCGTCGTCACCGCCGACGCCGGCAAGGAGCGGGAGACCACCATTCTGGGCCGACCGACCTCCTTGAGCTCTGCGATCGCGAACCTGTTGAGCAACGCCATTCGGCACTCGCCCGAGGGCGGCCGCGTCGGCGTCGGCATGCAACGCGAGAAGAACCGCTTCGTCGTCACGGTCACCGATCAGGGCGAAGGCATTGCTCCCGAACACCTGCCGCGCATCTTCGAGCGCTTCTACCGCGTCGACGGCGCGCGTACCCGCGTCGAGGGCGGCACGGGGCTCGGGCTCAGCATCGCCCGCCACACCATGCGCGCCCACGGCGGCGACGTTGACGTGTGGTCCCAGCAGGGTGTCGGTTCGAGCTTCACCCTGACCTTTCCGCTGCAGCTGGAGAACGAGCCCGGCAAGAGCGCGAAACGCGTGAAGAAGGCCAAGCGCGCGATGCAGGCCGCCGAGCGCTCGACGCGTGCGTCACGCTCGCCGATCACCGCGCCCACGAAACTCCCGACGTCGCAGACGTCGGACCACCAGAAGGGATCCCACTAGTGGCACAGCACATTCTGCTTGTCGAGGACGAGGAGTCGATCTCCCGGCCGTTGTCGTTCCTGCTCGAGCGCGAGGGCTACCGGGTGACCGTGGTCGACGACGGCGCTGAAGCGGTGACGACGTTCGCCGGCGTACAACCCGATCTGGTACTGCTCGACCTTATGCTGCCGAGCCTGCCGGGCACGGAGGTCTGCCGTGCGATTCGCCAGACCTCGCAGATTCCCGTCATCATGTTGACCGCCAAAGACAGCGAAATCGACATCGTCGTGGGCCTCGAACTCGGCGCCGACGACTACATCACGAAGCCCTATTCGACGCGCGAGCTGCTCGCCCGCGTGCGCGCTGCCCTGCGCCGCTCGGGGTCGACCGAAGAGGAGCGCGTCGACGATTTCGATGCGCTCGTGCTCGACGAGCTCGGGATCCGCCTGGACTCCGAGCGCCATGCCGTCGCCGTCCGCGGCGACGAGATCGCCATGCCGCTGCGCGAGTTCGAGCTCCTCGAAATGCTGATGCGTCACGCTGGGCGCGTACTCACCCGCGGCCAGCTGATCGACCGCGTCTGGGGCAGCAATTACTACGGCGACACCAAAACCCTCGATGTGCACATCAAGCGCATCCGCGCGCGCATCGAGGAGGAGCCGTCGAAGCCGAAGCTCATCTCGACCGTGCGCGGCGTCGGCTACCGCTTCGGGTAGTCCGAGCGTCTGCGCGTCGCGCGCGTCGGCGCCGGCAATCGCACTGAACGACGAAGCCCCCGCGATCCAGAATCAGATGCGGGGGCTTTGTCAGCGCGAGGCGTGTGTAGCGTCGCGCTACTCGGCAGCCTCGGTGGCTTCCTGATCGGTGACGTCGTCGCCGATCTTCGACTGGTCTGCTGCTTCGTCTTCGGCGGTCGTGGCGTCGCCCGACTTCGAGGTGTCGGCAGACTTGCTGAAGTCGGCGGGGAGCACGTAGTCGCGGTACTCCTTCAGCGTGCCGTCGAGCACGGGAATGTTGTAGGGCACCTCGGGTTCGCCGGGCAACTGGAAGTATGCGTCGACCGTCGACCCGACCCGGAGGTTCTCGAGCGTGACGAGCACGGGGGTCTCATCGCCTTCGGGGTCGCCGAAGAGCGTGTTGCCCGTCGGAATCGTGAACTCGGCGCTGGCCGACTGCGACTCGGTACCGGTGAAGGTGATCGTCAGGTCCTGTTCCTCGCCTGAGCGGTTCGCCGCACCGAAGACCACGTTGAAGTTCTCGCCCGACTCATCGGCAATCAGCATGATGTTGCGCACATCGATGCTGCCGACGTTCACATCGACGCCGTCGCTCGGCGCATACCGAATCAGCGTGGCCTGCGGCGCGATCAGGGTGCAGCCGGTGGCGCCGAGCGCGAGAGCCGCCGCAATCGCGACGGACGATGCGATCCGAATCTTCAAGGTGGTCCTCCGAGTCGGTGGGTGATCCGAGAAGCGCGCAGCACCGAGGTGCACGCACATACGTGCCTCCATAATAGCCGCCAGCACAGGCCACTTGCAGCTTAGGTGATCCTAAGTCAGCGCGCGACGCCGTGGTATTCTGGATAAGATCGCGAAGGAGTCGTTCGATGCAATTTGAGGTCGGAGAAACAGTCGTCTTTCCCCATCACGGTGCGGCGAAGATCATCGAGGTCAAGCAGCGCAAGATCGGTGGAGCAGAGAAGCTCTTCCTGAAACTGCACGTCACCGACGGCGACCTCGTCATCGAGGTGCCCGCCGAGAACGTCGACCTCGTCGGAGTGCGCGACGTGATCGGGCACGACGGCCTCGAGCAGGTGTTCGACGTGCTGCGCGCCCCATTCACCGAGGAACCGACGAACTGGTCACGGCGCTACAAAGCCAATCTCGAGAAGCTCGCCTCAGGCGACGTCATCAAGGTCTCCGAGGTCGTGCGCGACCTGTGGCGTCGAGACCAAGAGATCAAAGCGTTGTCCGCGGGCGAGAAGCGCATGCTCGCGAAGGCCCGCCAGGTGCTGATCTCGGAACTCGCGCTCGCCGAGCAAACCGACGAGGAGCAGGCCGGAATGCTACTCGACGGCGTGCTCGCTTCCGATGCGCCCCCGTCGGGTGCGAGTAGCCTGAGCCCATGAGCAGCTCAGCCTTCGTCTCGGGCGCATACGACGCCGCACCGCACCCCCTCGCCGAGATCGGAGTGGTGCTCGTCGGGGCCGGCCGCGGCGAGCGCCTCGGCGCCGACGCTCCGAAGGCCTTCGTCGAACTGCACGGGCGGCCGCTCATCGAGTTTGGCATCGGCGTCGTCACCTCGCTTCCGCATGCCGGGCACCTCGTGCTCGTCGTACCCGAAGATCGCGCCGCACAGGCGCTCGACATTGTCGATGCCGTCTTGCCCGAGCGGTCGCGCTGGGAGGTGTCCGTGGTACCTGGCGGGCGCGAACGGCACGAGTCGGTGCGGTTCGGGATCGCTGCGCTCCCCGCCTCGATCGACACCGTGCTCGTGCACGACGCCGCCCGCCCGTTCGCGAGCGCGGAGCTCTTCGAGCGCGTGCTCGCCGAGGTGCATCGCACCGGGGACGGCGTCGTCCCCGCGCTGCGCGTCGCAGACACATTGAAGCGAGTCGATATCGACGGGCTCGTGCACGAAACCGTCGATCGTGCACCGCTCGTCGGGGTGCAGACCCCACAGGGGTTTCCCCGTGAGCTGCTGGCCGCCGCCTACGATGACGCAGAGCTCGCCGCCAGGCCCCCGACCGATGACGCCGAGGTGGTGCAGCGCGCCGGCGGGCGCGTGCGCACCGTCACCGGCGAGCTGCGCGCCCACAAGCTCACGACCCCCGACGACCTGCCGGTGCTCGAGTACTTCCTCGCGGCGAACGCCGCCGGGTTGGAGGCGGCGCAGTGATCCGCATCGGCACCGGCTTCGACGTGCATGCGTACTCGGCTCCCCCGGCGCGGTCCAATGATGCGCGGCCCGAAAACGCGTTGCCCGAACGTCCCCTGCGTCTCGCCGGCATCGATTGGCCCGGCGAGCCCGCCCTCTCCGGGCACAGTGACGGCGACGCCGTCTGCCACGCGGTGGTCGATGCTTTGCTCTCGGCGGCCGGTCTGGGCGACATCGGTGAGCTTGTCGGCGTCGACCGCCCCGAGACCGCCGACGCGGCGAGCACCGGATTCGTCCGCGAGGCGCTTGAGCGTCTCACGGACGAGGGCTGGGCCCCCGTGAACGTGTCGGTGCAGATCGTGGGCAACCGCCCGCGGTTCTCAGCGCGCCGAGATGAGGCTCAACGGGTGATGTCCGAGCTCGTCGGTGCACCCGTCTCGCTCGCGGCGACGACCACGGATCACCTCGGCTTCACGGGTCGCGGCGAGGGGCTCGCGGCGATTGCGACCGCACTGATCGAGCGCACCGCGAGCTGAGGGCATCTGCCCGCGCGAGCCGCAGCCCGCGCCTGCACGCCCGCCAGTTTCAGTTCGCGAATTCGCCGACGAGCCGAACGGCCCCGCCCTGCACACCCTTGGCGCCCTGCTCGAAGCCGGTGAAGTCGCGCGCGGTCGACTGCACCGTGCCGGTGACCCAGGTGTCGAGCCCCTCCGCGGTCAGCGCTGCGGCGACCTGATGCGCCTGCGCACCGCCGACCACCGCGAACATACCAACACCCAGGTTCCAGGCGCCCTCGACCGACTCGAGCGAGTGCCCGCCGAGCTCGGCGAGGTGGCGGAACACGGGCAGCGGCGACCATGTGCTGCGGTCGACCTCGACCCAGGTGCCGACAGGCAACACGCGGGCGAGATTCGCGGCGATACCACCGCCGGTGACGTGCGAGAGCGCGTGGATCGCACCGTCAAGTGCAGGGTCGTCGATGACGCGCAGCAGCGGCGAAGTGTAGAGCGCGGTCGGCACGAGCAGCGCCTCGCCGTAGCTGGTGCCGAGATCGGCGCTCGCGTCGGTGAACGAGACACCGGCATCGGCGAGGATGTGGCGCACCAGCGAGAATCCGTTGGAGTGCAGACCCGAAGCGCCCAGCGCGAGCACGACGTCGCCGTCGGCGACGCGCTCCGGCCCGAGCACGCGGTCAGCCTCGACCACACCCACCGCGGCGCCCGCGACGTCGTAGTCGTCGACGCCGAGCAGACCCGGGTGCTCTGCGGTCTCGCCGCCGACCAGCGCGGTACCGGTGGCTTCACACGCCTCGGCGATCCCGCGCACGATATCGGCGATGCGCTGCGGCACGACCTTGCCGCAAGCGATGTAATCGGTCATGGCCAGCGGCTTGGCACCGACCACGACGATGTCGTCGACGATCATCGCGACCAGGTCTTGCCCGATCGTGTGGTGAATGTCCATGGCCTGCGCAATCGCGAC
This sequence comes from Leucobacter musarum subsp. musarum, assembly GCF_001273845.1. Lineage (GTDB taxonomy): Bacteria > Actinomycetota > Actinomycetes > Actinomycetales > Microbacteriaceae > Leucobacter > Leucobacter musarum. The sequence continues at coordinate 19,978 of NZ_JHBW01000110.1, read as the reverse complement.
CTTGGTGCCCACCCCGTCTGTCGCACTCGCGAGCAGCGGACGGCGGTACTCCTTGAGCGCCGACACGTCGAACAGCCCGGCGAAGCCGCCGACCCCGCCGACCACCTCGGGGCCGTGCGTCCGCGAGACAGCGGACTTCATCAGTTCGACGGCCAGGTCACCGGCTGCGGTGTCGACTCCGGACTGGGCATAGATCGACGCGTTTTCGCTCACCCGACAAGCGTACCCTGCGCGTGCACGGGCTCGGCCACGCGGTGATCACCACCCGTTCGCGTGTGGGACACTAGACGGTGCGTCCCTCCGACGCACCACCCACCTCGCAGGGAGTATTCACTACAGCATGTGCGGCATCGTCGGTATCGTCTCGTCCGAACCCGTCAACCAGCAGGTCTATGACAGCCTGCTCCTGCTCCAGCACCGTGGTCAGGATTCCACGGGCATCGCCACGCTCGACGGCGACTTCTTCCATATGGTGAAGGCGAAGGGCCAGGTGCGCGAGGCGTACCGCACCCGCGACATGCGCAGCCTCACCGGCAACGTGGGCCTCGGCCATGTGCGGTACGCGACCCGCGGGTCGGCCGCCGCCGAAGACGAGGCGCAGCCCTTCTACGTGGGCGCCCCGTACGGCATCATCCTGGTGCACAACGGCAACCTGACGAACACGCGTGAGCTCACCGCCGATCTCTACAACGTCGATCGCCGTCACCTCAACACCCACTCGGATACCGAGCTGCTGCTCAACGTGCTCGCGAACGAGCTGCAGGCCGGCATCACCAGCCTGTCGCTCACGGCCGAACAGGTCTTCGCCGCCGTCGCCCGGGTGCACGAGCGCGTGGAGGGCTCGTACGCCACCATCGCGATGATCGCGGGCTACGGCCTGCTCGCTTTTCGCGATCCGTTCGGCATCCGTCCGCTCGTGCTCGGTCGTCGCACCAGCGCCGGCGGCAGCGACGAGTGGGTCGTCGCCTCCGAGTCGCTCGTACTCGAATCGGGCGGCTACGAGTTCGTGCGCGACGTCGAACCGGGCGAAGCGATCCTCATCTCCCCCGACGGCACGATGCAGTCGCAACAGTGCGCCGCCGAGACCGAGCTCGTGCCCTGCGCGTTCGAGTACATCTACCTGGCCCGCCCCGACTCCGTGCTGAGCGGCATCTCGGTGTACGAAGCCCGTCTGCGCCTCGGCGACGTGCTCGCCGAGCAGGTGCGGGCCGAACTCCCCGACGTCGAGATCGACGTCGTGATGCCGATTCCCGACTCCGGCCGCCCGAGCGCCATGCAGCTCGCCCAGAAACTGGGCGTGCAGTACCGCGAGGGGTTCTTCAAGAACCACTACGTGGGTCGCACGTTCATCATGCCCGGGCAGGCGGTGCGCAAGCGCAGCGTGCGCCAGAAGCTCAATGCGATGAGCTCGGAGTTCAAGGGCAAGAACGTGCTGCTCGTCGACGACTCGATCGTGCGCGGCACGACCTCGCGCGAGATCGTCGAAATGGCCCGTGCCGCCGGCGCGAAATCGGTGATCTTCGCCTCGGCTGCGCCCCCGGTGCTCTTCCCGCACGTCTACGGCATCAACATGCCCTCGCGCAAGGAACTCATCGCGCACGGGCGCACGCCGGCAGAGATCGCGGAAGAGCTCGGGGCCGATCATCTCGTCTACATGAGCGTCGACGGCATGAATCGCGCCATTCTCGCGGGGCAGGATCGCGTCACGTCGCTCGAGCAGAGCTGCTTCACGGGCGAGTACATCGCCGGCAACGTCGACGACGAGTACCTCTCCTGGGTCGAAGCGACACAGGAGAGCTGAGGATCGGCGGTTCGCCGCCCTCCCCGCGCGCATCATGCCGCACACCGCATTCGACCACTACGTCACGCACGCACTCGCACCGACCGCGCGAGTGGCATCTGTCGTGCCCGAAGAGCAGAACAGCGAGTACGAAGCCGGGCTCGCCGTGATCGATGGGGAGCGCTGGCACATTCGCACCGCGCGCATCACCCCGACGAAGCCGGGCGCGTTCGTGGCGCTCTGGCGCCGCGACGCTGCCGGCGACACCGTGCCGCTGCCGCACGACGACGACGCCCAAGGAGCGCTGATTTTCGTCACAGAGGGCGAGCGCCGTGGGGTCTTTCGCTTCACCGCCGAGCATCTGCACGGGCTCGGCGTCACCTCATCGGAACGACGACCGGGCAAGCGAGGGTTTCGCGTGTACCCGGCCTGGTGCGACGATCTCAATGCTCGGGCCACCGCGAGCCAAACCGCGCAGGCCTCAGCGTTCACCGAGCTCGTCTGAGTCGGTCGCCGGGCCGACCGCCGCGCCTCGACGGCACGCGGAAGCCCCCGAGCACGTCGGGGGCTTCTGCTGCGTGAGCGACTGCCTACGCGCCGGGCTTCTCGCTGGTGCTGGGATCCTGGGGATCGACCGGGCTCTGCGGCACCGCGGGCGGCGCCTGCGGTGTGGCGGGTTCGTCGGGGTGCACGGGACTCTGCGGCACCGCGGGTGACGCTGGAGCGGGCGCTGCCGGCTCGGCCGGCGACGCGGGGACCGCCGGGGCAGCAGGAGGCGTCGCGGGCTGCTCGGGTGCGACCGGACTCGCCGGCACCGCAGGCGACTGCGGTTCGGCCGCCTGCGACTGCGCGAGGTTCGACGCTGCCTGAGACGCTGCCGCATCGGAATCGCCGCTGGAGCTCACTTCCTTGCGCAGAATCTTCATCGACTGACCCAGGCTCTTCGCCAGAGCCGGCAGCTTCGGCGCACCGAACAACAGCAGCACGATGAACAGGATGACGATCAACGTCGGTCCCGAGAGATTTCCGAGCATTGGGTGGTGTCTCCGTTCGTTACCGCGAAAGAATCAGGACGCGTCGGGCTTCTGCGGCGCAGGCTGCTGCACCTCAGTGTTTGCAGCGGGCGTCGTCGCAGCGGGCGTCGTCGCATCTGAATCGCCGCTGACCTCCTTGCGGAGAATCTTCATCGACTGGCCCAGGCTCTTGGCGAGCGCGGGAAGCTTCGGCGCACCGAACATGAGAAGAATGACGAAGAGGATGGCGATGAGGTGCCAGCCGCTGAGGTTTCCGAGCATGACTGCTTCTTTCGATTCGTAGGTGTCTGGATTATCGCACGTCGTGCTGGATGGCGACACCGGTGCCCTGCTGGCGCCTCACGATCAGCCCCAACACCAGCGCAACGATGCCACCGACCCCCGCTCCGAGCGCGGCGCCGATGAGGGCCATGAAGCCGACCACCTGAGCCAGGGTGTACTCCGCGCCCTCGACGATCGGGAAGAAGAAGCATGCGATCATCGCGACGACCGCTCCGATCACGAGACCCGCGATCAGCAGGCGCGTCACGCGCACCGAGCGCTGCAGCGTGACCTCTTGCTGCACCTCGTGCACGACCGGCTCGTGCGCGGTGGGGTCGGCAGGTGCGGCCATAGCAGCGGCCTCGACGTCTGCGGGTGAAGCGGGTGTCGCCGCAGGGGCGGCGGGTTCGACGGGCTGCTGTGCGGCAGGCCCCGACGACGGATCGGACTGACTCATGCCTCCATTGTCTCAGCCCCGGCTGGGTGCGAGCGCACGAGCGGCAGCAGCCCGTGCAGCGCGGCGCGCGATCCCGATGCGATGACGAGCGCCTCGGCGATCGCGGTCTCCCAGTCAAGGTCACCGCAGGCGAGGCCGATCCAGGTCTGCGCATCGGTTTCGATAACGTTTGGCGGCGTACCGCGCGTGTGCCTCGGGCCGGCGACGCACTGCGTTGCGCCGTAGGGGGGCACGCGCACCTCTACCGAGTTGCCGGGTGCCCGCTCGGCAAGTTCTTCGAGGAGATATCGCACCGTCGTCGCGAGGTCACTGCGCGCCGTGCTGCCCGCGCGCACCGCCGCAAGAGCTGCACGCCCGTCTTCGATCGAGATCTTCCGTTTCGCCACGTCTGCAGCCTATCCGTGCTTCGGTAGTCTGGACCGCGTGAAGATCCTCGTCTTGGGCCCCGGCGCCCGCGAACACGCCATCGTCCTCGCCCTGCTCGCCGAGAGCGGTGCACATGAGATCGTCTGCGCACCGGGCAATGCGGGCATCGCCGCCAGCGGCGTCGAGACGCCCGAGCTCGCCTACTCCGACCCGGCTGCGGTTGCCGAGTTCGTGCAGCAGCGCGGCTTCGACCTCGTGGTTATCGGGCCAGAGGCTCCGCTCGTCGCCGGGGTCGCCGACCCGCTGCGTGCGGCGGGAATTGCAGTGTTCGGCCCCGATCAGGCCGCCGCGCAGCTGGAGGGGTCGAAGGCCTTCGCGAAGCGCGTCATGGATGCCGCTGAGGTCCCGACCGGACGCGCCGCGCGGGTCACGTCGGTGGAAGAAGCCGGCGCAGTGCTCGACGAGTTCGGAGCCCCGTACGTCGTGAAGGCCGACGGCCTCGCCGCCGGTAAGGGGGTGCTCGTCACCGAGGATCGCGACGCAGCGATCGCTCACGTCGCCACCTGGGCCCCGCACGGCGAGGTGCTCGTCGAGGAGTTCTTGGACGGCCAGGAGGTCTCGCTCTTCTTCTTCGCCGACGGGCACGATGTGCTGCCGCTCAGCCCGGCGCAGGATTACAAGCGCATCTTCGACGGCGATGCCGGCCCGAACACGGGCGGCATGGGCGCCTACTCACCGCTCCCCTGGGTCGCCGATGACTTTGTCGACGAGATCACCCGCACCGTCGCGCTGCCGACCGTGCGCCAGCTCGAGTCCGAGGGCACGCCGTTCATCGGCCTGCTCTACTGCGGATTGATCGTCACCTCGAAGGGCGTGCGGGTCATCGAGTTCAATGCGCGATTCGGCGACCCCGAGACGCAGGTCGTGCTCGCGCGGCTCGAATCACCGCTCAGCCAGTATCTGCTCGCGGCGGCGAACGGCGAACTCGCGGCGCAGCCCGAGCCCGTGTTCTCGCCCGAGCCTGCCGTGATCGTGGTCGTGGCGAGTGAGGGGTACCCCGGCGACGTCGTGACGGGCCGTGAGATCACCGGCATCGCCGACGCCGAAGCACTCGAGGGTGTACACGTGGTGCACGCGGCAACCGCGCGCACCGAAGACGGCGGGTGGATCGCCACCGGCGGTCGTGTGCTCGGCGTCGTGGCACGCGGGGGCGATTTCACCGAGGCCCGCTCACGCGCCTACGCCGGTGTCGCGCAGATCGGTCTCGCCGGCGGGCAGTCGCGCACCGACATCGCCGCACGCGTCGCGGAGTAGCCCGGCGCGGGTCGCATCAGCGCCGAAAGCGACGAACATCGCCGAACGCCCTTCATCTGCACGCGCAGGTGAGGGGCGTTCGGCGATTTCAGGGGCGTTCGCGGGGCGAGCGGTCGCGGGGCGGACGCTGGGCCCGTCGCCCGGGGCCGTCGCCCGGGGCTAGTTGCCGCGAATCAGCGCGTCGAAGTCGGGGTCACCCGTCGAGTCATCGTCTTGCTCGTCAGCACCGTCGTGCGCGTCAGCGTCGTGCTCGTTCGCAGCCGCGTCAGCGGTCTCGGTGGGGTCAGCGGCCTCTTCCGCTTCTCCTGCGGCGAGCGCCGCGTCAAGCTCTGAACGATCGATACGAATCGTCTGGTCGAGACTCACCTCTGCGGTATCCGCCGCATCGGTATCCGCCGCATCAGTATCCGCCGCATCCGTCTCGGCCTCATCGTCGCTCACAAGCTCGATCGGGCCGGTCTCGAGCTCGGGGTGATCCCCCACCTGCGGTTCGGCTTCGACCTCGATCTCGGCGACTGACTCGGCGTCGTTCGCGGCATCGATCTCGCCGTCGATCTCGGGTTCGGCGAGCTCCAATTCGGCACCGGGCTCAAGTTCAGCACCGGGCTCCTCGGCATCGTCGTCACCTTCCGCTTCGAGCGCGGCACCCGCGCCGCTCCCGGCGACGGCCGCAGCGAAGCTCAGGGTCTCTCGATCGCCGAACGCACCAGCCGCCTGAGCCGCTTCGAGCGCCGACGTGAGGTCGCGCAACAGCACCTGCCAGCCCTCTTGCGAGGCCGCCGCTCGCTCGGCCGGAGCCGGCAGCGCGTCGAAGCCGGTCTCGGTCACCGTGATGCCCGTATCGAGGCCCTGCGTGCGCAGCGTCACCAGCACGGCCGTGTCGCGCTCGTCGCCGGCTTCGCGCCAGGTGAACCCCACCGCGTGCCCCTCGACCCAAACGTCGACCGTGCCCGACGCATCGCGGCTTACGGCATCATCGCCCTCGCCCTCAGACCACCGCTCGGCGACTTCACCGCCGACGCGCGCATCAAGCCGCAGCTCGGGCCACCACTCGGCACGACGCTCGGGTTCCACGAGATACGACCAGGCTGCAGCTCGGGCGACGCCCACTCGACTACGCGCCACTACCGGACCCAGCGGGATCATAGCTCTCCTCCGAACTCACGCACCGACCGCCTCGATCGGGCTTCCGTTGCAGCGCACAGACGCGCGGCATCGGCCTCTTGAGACGAGCGTAACCGGCTCCCCTGACATCCGGGTTCCCAACACGTGGAATTTCGGAGCTTTTCAGGCATTTCTCCCCGGAATGATGCGCGAGTCGCAATGTGTGGCATGCCACACACGGGGATGTGCGTAGACACACCCGATGGCCGCCCGGGAGGGTGGAGAGCGAAGGGGAGTAGTTCCTCGCGGCCCAGCCCTCGCGGCTCGGCCCGAGCGGCACGTCGACATACTGGCCATCACGGAGATGCGCCCGGCGTGGCACCTCACTCGATTGAGTTGAGGCGAACGAGACCTTCGGCCGTTTGCCGTGGCCGGAGACTCTCCGGCACGGCGTGTCGTCAGGAGCTCACATGCCAGCCGCACTGGTTCGCAGACTCGTGCTGTGCCTCACCATTGCCACCCCAGCCCTCGTGCTTCGACTCAGCGGGATCCATCTTCCCGCCGTGCTCGAACTACTGATCTACGGGGCCGCGGTGGTCGCCGCCGCCTTCATCCTGGCGTGGGCCGCTGAGGCCGCGCAGAAAGACATTTCGGGGGCGCTCGCCATCGCGCTCCTCGCCCTCATTGCGGTGCTGCCCGAGTACGCCGTCGATCTCTACTACGCGTTCCGTTCGGGATCCGACGCCGAGTACCTCCACTACGCCGCTGCGAACATGACCGGTTCCAACCGGCTGCTGCTCGGCTTCGGTTGGCCGCTCGTCGTCATCGTGGCGCTGTTCGTCGCCCGTCGCATCGCGAAGCGCTCGGGCGGTCGTGCGGCCGGCTTCCTGACCCTGCCGAAGGAGAATCGCCTCGATATCGGGTTCTTGGCGATCCTCGCCGTGATCGCCTTCGCGATTCCACTGATGGGGAGCATTCCGATCTGGTTCGGCGTCGTACTGATCGTCATCTTCGGCCTGTACCTGTGGCGCGCCGGGCAGACGCACTCCGATGACGCGGAGGAAGAGTTCGTCGGTGCCGCCGCGATCATCGCGGACATGCCGCAGCGCCCCCGCCGCATCACGGTCGTCTCGCTGTTCGTGGTGTCGGCGGCGATCATCCTGCTCTCCGCCGAGCCCTTCGCTGAAGCACTCGTCGAGTCGGGCACCGCGCTCGGCATCGACAGCTACTTCCTCGTGCAGTGGCTCGCGCCGCTCGCCTCGGAGGCCCCAGAGTTCATCATCGCTGTCATGTTCGCGCTGCGCGGCATGGGTGCGGCCGCCATCGGCACCCTGATCGCGTCGAAGGTGAACCAGTGGAGCCTGCTCGTCGGATCGCTGCCGATCGCCCACTTCACCGGCGGTGGCCCCGCAGCGCTCGCCCTCGATGCGCGCCAGGTCGAGGAGTTCACCCTGACGGCGACGCAGACCCTGCTCGGTGTCGCGATCATTCTGGCGCTGCGATTCCACTGGTTCTCGGCGATCGGGCTCGCGGCGCTCTTCGCCCTGCAGTTCGTCATCACCGACACCTCCGGACGCTACGTGCTGAGCGCGATCCAGGCCGTGCTGGCTATCGCGTTCCTCGTGATGCACCGCCGTGCGATCCTGCCCACGCTCGCGGCCCCGTTCCGCAGAACGCAGCCATCGAATTCCGTGAAGCACGACTCGGACGACGACCCGGTCTCCCGCGAGCCGGTCGGAGCGAACTCCTAGAATGGGGCGCGTGCCCCGCCCCGTCGTCACCCGCATGGTCGAGGATTACCTCACGCTCGTCTGGAAGGCGTACGAGTGGCCCGGCGGCGAGCCGTCGACCACCGATCTCGCCGAACAGCTCGGAGTGACCCCCTCGACCGTCTCGGCGAACCTCAAGAAGCTCGCTCGCGATGGATTCCTCGCCTACGAGCCCTACGGTCGTATCGAGCTCACGGAAGCGGGGCGAGAGGTCGCCGTCGCAATCGTGCGTCGGCATCGCCTCGTCGAGACCTACCTCGTGCAGCAGCTCGGGCTGGGGTGGGACGAAGTGCACGACGAGGCCGACAGCCTGGAGCACGCGGTCTCCGATCTCGTGCTGGCGCGCATGGACGCGGTGCTCGGGCATCCGGTGGCGGATCCGCACGGCGACCCCATCCCCGCACCCGACGGCAGCGTGCCCGCCGACGACACGGTGTCGCTCGTGGATGCGGAGGCCGGTGCCCTCGCGTCGGTCGCACGGGTGTCGGATCGCTCGCCCGAGCTGCTGCGGCACCTCGAGAGCCGAAGGATCGTCGTCGGCGCTCCCCTGCGCGTCGTGTCGGTGGCACCGGCCGCGGGCGCCGTCGAGGTACTCCTGTGGGGCGGTACCGATGGGGCCGCTTCGGGCGGCGAGCGGGTCGAGCTCAGCCTGGTCGCCGCGGCGGCGATCCGCCTGCGGGCGCGCGAGGCGTGAGCAGCGCGGCGATCCCGCACAAAATGCGAGAATGATCGGGTGACCCATCTCCCCGCACCCACGCAGCTCGACGGTTGGACCCACATCTACTCGGGCAAGGTTCGCGACCTGTACACCCCCGCCGATGGCTCGGACGCGACGCTGCTCGTCGTCGCGAGCAATCGGGTGAGCGCGTTCGACCACGTGCTCGAGCCGCCGATCCCGGGCAAGGGGGCGCTGCTGACCGCGCTGTCGAACTGGTGGTTCGAGCGCATCGAGCTGCCCAACCATCTCGTCGCCGACGCGCGCACCGCCCCCGAGGTTCCTGCGGAGGTGCGCGACCGGGCGATGCTGACGCGCAAGCTCGAGATGTATCCGATCGAGTGCGTGGTGCGCGGGGCGCTCACCGGCTCGGGGTTCGCCGAGTACCAGCGCACGGGAGCCGTGTGCGGCATTGAGCTGCCCGCCGGGCTCAGCGACGGCGACCTGCTCGACGAGCCGATCTACACGCCGGCCTACAAGGCCCCGCTCGGCGAGCACGACGAGAACATCACGTTCGAGCGCAGCGTCGAGCTCGTCGGCCTCGAGATCGCCACGGCACTGCGTGACGCCTCGCTGCAGATCTTCACCGCCGCGCGCGAACTCGCCGCCGCCCGCGGCGTGGTGCTCGCCGACACCAAGTTCGAGTTCGGTCGCGACCGCGAGACGGGCGAGCTCGTGCTCGCCGACGAAGTACTCACGAGCGACTCCTCGCGGTACTGGGACGCCGCGGTGTACCACGACGAGTCACTGGCCGCGCAGGATCGCCTCGCCTCCTTCGACAAGCAGATCGTGCGCAACTGGCTGTCTGCGAACTGGGACAAGACCGGTGAGCCCCCGGTGCTGCCCGAGGAGATCGTCACACAGACCTACGAGCGGTACCGCGAGCTGTACGTGCGCCTCACCGGCGGCGAGCCGCCCTACGCCCCCGTCGCGGTCTGACGCCGGGCGCCCGGACAGCGTGCCGGGCCCCTGCGCGATCCGTGCGAGAATATTCAGAGCTTCACCACGAGAAATTGGAGACCGGGTGCCCACGATTGTCGTTGATGTCATGCCCAAGGCCGAGCTGCTCGACCCGCAGGGTAAGGCCACCACGGGGGCGCTCGCTCGTCTCGGCCACGAGAAGTTCGAGAACGTGCGCATCGGCAAGCGCTTCGAGTTCCAGGTCGCCGAGGCCACCGCTGAGGTGCTCGACGAGGTGCGTCAGGTCGCTGCCGACATCCTGTCGAACGATGTGATCGAAGACGTCGTCGCGATCAGCGTCGACGGCGCACCCGTCGACGTGGTCGTCGGCGAGGCTCGCTGATGCCGAAGATCGGGGTCGTCACCTTCCCCGGGTCGCTCGACGACCGCGACGCGCAGCGCGCGATCCGCATCGCCGGGGCCGAGCCCGTGGCGCTGTGGCACGCGGATCACGACCTCCAGGGAGTCGACGCGATCGTGCTGCCCGGCGGCTTCAGCTACGGCGACTACCTGCGCCCCGGCGCGATCGCCGCGGTCTCGCCGATCATGACCGAGGTCGTGGCCGCAGCGAACCAGGGGCTGCCCGTGCTCGGCATCTGCAACGGCTTCCAGGTGCTCGTCGAGTCGCACCTGCTGCCCGGCGGGCTCATTCGCAACGCGCACCAGCAGTTCATTCGCCGCGATCAGAAGCTGATCGTCGAGAACGCCGACACCGCGTGGACGCACCGCTTCGCCCCCGGCGAAGAGATCGTCATCCCGTTGAAGAACGGCGACGGCGGCTACATCGCGAACGACGAGACCCTCAAGTACCTCGAGGGCGAAGGTCTCGTGGCGTTCCGCTACGCGGAGGTCAACCCGAACGGTTCGCTCAACGACATCGCCGGCCTCACCAATGAGCGCGGCAACGTGGTCGGCCTCATGCCGCACCCCGAGCACGCGGTCGAGGCCGGGTTCGGCCCCGATACGACCGAGGCCATGCGGTCGGGCATCGACGGCCTGCGCTTCTTCGAGAGCGCCGTCGAAGCTCTCGTGGCGCGCGCCGCGTAACCGGCACTGCTGCACAGCAGAGCGGCGGGCGACCTTCGGGTTGCCCGCCACTCGTGCGTTCGGGGTGCGGTAGCGGCTGGGGCCCCGCAGCCGCACGCGCATCAGCGCACCTGCCCGCCGCGCGCATCAGCGTGAATGTGAGGGTTACCGACGAGTGTGAGGGTTATCTCGGCGCAGACTCGTCGGTAACCCTCACACTCACGGCATCGCGGGCGCGGGCTCCAGGTCGAGGCCGTACGCGAAGATGCGGCGCGACCCCGTGGGGGTCAGAATGTCGAACTCGCGGTCAGGGATGCGCGTGTACCCGAGGCGCTCGTAGAGGCGCTGCGCCGCGCGCATCTGCTCACCGGTGTGCAGCACAATTCGACCGAGACCGCGCGACCGCGCGATGCCAGCCGAATGCTGCATGATCGCTTCGCCGACGCCGCGACCCCGAGCCGCGTGCGCGACGCCAAGCAGGCGGACGTCGAATTCTCCGTCGACGGTGTCGTCCATGAGTGCACGACCGGCGAGCGGAATGGTGATCGTGCCGAGCACGTCTCCGGTTGCGCGGTCAGCGGCGACGAGCACCTCGGAGTCGACATCGCGCGCGGCGACGTCTTCGATCTCGGCAAGGTACTCCGGGCTCAGCGTGTAATCCCCCTCATACGCCGCCCGCACGAGCGCACCCACGGCGGGGTACTCCTCGGGGCGCACGCGACGGATATCGATCGTTTCATGCACCCCGGAAGCTTACTCCTGCCCGGCGCGTGCCCGACAGTCGGGCACTCAACCTGCCGTAACAGCGGCGGCGGCGCGAGCCGCGTCGGGCAGCGCCTCCACGATGCGGGCGAGCGCCGCGTCGTCGTGCGCGGCCGTCACGAACCACGCTTCAAACGCGCTCGGCGGCAGGTTGACTCCGCGATCGAGCATCGCGTGGAAGAAGGCGCGGTGCGCTGCGACATTCTGCTGCTGCACCTCCGCGTACCCGCGCGGCGCTTCGGGGAAGTCGCCGAACAGCACGCTGAAGAGGGTACCGGCGCGCTGCACGCGGTGCGCGACACCGGCTTCGGTCAGCGCGGCCGAGACCGCACCCGTAAGCACGTCGGCCGCGTGGCCGAGACGCTCGTAGGCGGCGGCATCGGCGTGACGCAGGGTGGTGAGCCCGGCCGCAACGGCGAGCGGATTGCCCGACAGCGTGCCTGCCTGGTACACGGGGCCGAGGGGCGCGAGCAGGTCCATGAGCTCGGCGCGGCCTCCCAGTGCCGCGAGCGGCAGCCCGCCGCCGACGACCTTGCCGAACGTCAGCAGGTCGGGTGCGACGCCCGCTGAGACGCGCGACTGCTCAATGCCCCAGAACCCTGACGGGCCCGCACGGAACCCGGTGAGCACCTCGTCAAGAATGACCAGCGCGCCGTGGCGATGCGCGATCTCGATGAGCGCCTCGGTGAAGCCGGGCAGCGGGGGCAGCACGCCCATATTCGCGGCGGCGGCCTCGGCGATCACCGCAGCGATGCGGTCGCCGTGCTCGGCGAACGCTGCCTCGAGCGCGGCGACGTCGTTGTAGGGCAGCACGAGCGTCTGCCCGGCAGTCTCGGCGGTCACGCCGGCCGATCCGGGCATCGCGAGCGTGGCGAGCCCGGAGCCGGCCTCCGCGAGCAACCCATCGGAGTGCCCGTGGTAGTGCCCCGCGAACTTGATGATCAGCGGGCGCTGGGTGGCGCCGCGGGCGATGCGAATCGCCGTCATCGTCGCCTCGGTGCCGGTCGAGACGAGACGCAGGCGCTCGATGAGCGGCACGCGCGCGATGATCTCTTCGGCAAGCTCGGCCTCCTGCGGCACGGAGGCGCCGAAGCCGAGGCCGCGCGCCGCCGCCTCTTGCACGGCCTGCACGACCGCAGGGTGCGCGTGACCGAGCAGCGCGGGCCCCCACGAGGCGACGAGGTCGACGTACTCGTTGCCGTCGACGTCAGTGACGAACGGGCCGCGACCCGAGACGAGGAACCGGGGGGTGCCCCCGACCGAGCCGTAAGCCCGAACCGGCGAATTCACGCCACCGGGAATCACGCGTGAGGCGCGCTCGGAGAGGGCCGCGCTACCGGCGGCCTCGGGGTGGGGAATCAGCGGTGCGGTCATCGGTTCCATCCTGCGATCTCGGTGGCGAAGTAGGTGAGTACGGCGTCGGCGCCCGCACGCTTAATGCTGACCACCGACTCTTCGATGGCACGCTCGCGGTCGATCCACCCGTTGCCGGCGGCCGCTTCGATCATCGCAGCCTCCCCCGACACCTGGTAGGCCCACACGGGCACGGGGCTCACTGCGGCGACGTCGGCGAGCACGTCGAGGTAGCTCATGGCCGGCTTCACCATCACGATGTCGGCACCCTCGGCGAGATCGAGTTCGGCCTCGCGCAGCCCCTCGCGGCGGTTCGCCGGATCTTGCTGGTAGGTGCGGCGATCGCCGACGAGCTGCGAGTCGACGGCCTCGCGGAACGGCCCGTAGAACGCTGACGCATACTTCGCGGAGTAGGCGAGGATCGCGGTGTCTTGGAACCCCTCCGCGTCGAGGGCGTCGCGCACGGAGGCGACCTGGCCGTCCATCATGCCCGAGAGCCCCAGCAGTGCGGAGCCCGCGGAGGCCTGCGCCAACGCCATGGCCCGGTACCGTTCAAGCGTCGCGTCGTTGTCGACCACGAGGTCGTCGCTGCGATCGGCGTTCACGCGGAGTACGCCGCAGTGGCCGTGATCGGTGAACTCGTCGAGGCACAGGTCGGTCTGCACGACCAGCGCGTCGCCGACTTCGTCGGCCAGCGCACGCGTGGCGACGTTGAGGATGCCCTGCGGGTCGTCTGCGGCGCTGCCGACCGCGTCACGTACCTCGGGTACGCCGAACAGCATCACGCCGCCGATGCCGAGTTCCGCGGCCTCGGTCGCGGCGCGTCGCAGCGAGTCGACGGTGTGCTGGTACACGCCGGGCATCGAGGTGATGGCCTGCGGTTCCGAGATGCCCTCGCGCACGAAGAGCGGCAGCACCAGCTCGGCGGGGTGAATGCGGGTTTCTGCGGTCAGCCGGCGCATCGCGGCGCTGGTGCGCAATCGGCGCGGGCGAACGGTGGGGATCATGCGGGGGCACCTCCGAGGTGGGGCAGGGGGAATTCGCGGGCGTGAGCAACGCGGGCGAGCAGATTCGCAACGGTGTGGGGGTCGGCGACAACGTCTGCGGCGAGTCCGAGCTCGGCGAGAGCGCGTGCGGTCGGTCCGCCGATTGCGGCAATGAGCGGCCGGGGCGCCGTCGCGGTGGTGTCGACAGGGTCCGCGAGTTCGGGCACCCGCCGCGCCAGCTCGCGCGCCGCGGCGCCGCTGAGCACGAGCACGACGTCGACCTTTCCGTCGGCGATGAGCTGCGGGATCACCTCGCCGGCGGCAGCGGCAACACTGCGGTAGGCCGTCACTCGCGTCACCGAGTGCCCGGCCGTTTCGAGCGCAGACTCAACGGTGCGATCGGCGATCTCCGAGACCGGCAGCAATACGCGTGCACCGTGAGGTGCTGCGGAGCTGGTGTGCGTCTCGGCGGCGATGCGATCGATGACGGCGGCCGCGACACCGGCTCCGGAGTAATCGGTCGCCGGGACGAGCGCGGGATCGAGGCCGTGCGCCGCGAGCGCCTCCGCCGTCGCGGGGCCGACCGCCGCGATGAGACCGGCGCTGCCTGACACCGTCGCACCGGCCGCCGCGAACGCGTCGGCGGCGTTCGCGCTCGTCACGATCAGCCAGTCGTAGTCGCCGCGGTTCCAGGCTGCCGCCGCCTCGGCGAGCGCCTCGGGGTCGGTCGGCGGCACGATCTCGGTCAGGGGCACTGCAATCGCCACACCGCCGAACTCCGCGATCACTTCAGCGTCGCGCTCTGCCGCGGCACCGCCGCGAGTCACGAGCACCCGCGCGCCCGCGAGCGACCCGCGGTACGCGGCGTCGGCGGCCGACGAGGTCGCGCTGGGGTCGGTGATGCCGGTCGCGGTCACACCGCGCTCAGGCGCTTCGCGCTCCGTCACGCCGGGCTCCCGAGCGGGGCGAGCCGAGCGGCACCGCCGGCGAGCAGCTCGCCCGCGACCAGCCGCCCCAGCCCCGTCGCGGCGTTGGGGTCGGCAGCGCTCCACGGCAGTTCTGCCTCCGCCGCGAGCTGCTCGGTGCCATCGACACGGTAGACGACGGCGCGCAATCGCAGGGTCTCGCCCACGAGCTCAGCGCACGCACCGATCGGCGCCGCGCAGCCGGCTTCCAGCGTGGCGAGTAGCGCGCGCTCGGCGATGGCCGTGGCGCGCGACTCGGCGTGGTCGAGTGCGGCGAGCGCGGCGACGTAAGGCTCGGAGTGCACATCGCTCTCTCGCACTTCGATGGCGAGGGCGCCCTGGCCCGGAGCCGCCGGCGCGTCGGTGAGTGGGAAGCGCTCGGTGATGGCCTCGGCACGGCCGATGCGGTCGAGGCCGGCGGCGGCGAGCACGACGGCGTCCAGGTCGACGCCGACCCGGCCGAGTCGGGTGTCGACGTTGCCACGCAGATCTTGGACCTCGAGGTCGGGCCGGCGCGAGCGGATCTGGGCGACGCGGCGCGGCGATCCGGTGCCGACGCGGGCTCCAGCCGGCAACTCCGCGAGGGTGAGGCCGTCTCGTGCGCAGAACGCGTCGCGCGCATCGGCGCGCACGGGAACGGCGCCCAGGGCGATGCCGGGGCACGCCCCCGTGGGCAGATCTTTGAGCGAGTGCACCGCGAGATCGCATTCCCCGCCGAGCAGTGCATCGCGCAGCGCGCTGACGAAGACGCCGGTGCCGCCGAGCTGCGACAGCGGTGCGCGACTCACGTCGCCGTGCGTGGTGATGATGACGAGCGCGACGTCGAGGCCGGTCGCCTCGGCGATCTGCTCGGCGACCGTCGTGGTCTGAGACACCGCCAGCGCGCTGCCCCGCGTGCCCACGCGCAGCAGCCCGGGGGCGGCGGCGAGCGGCGCGTCCGAGCGGAAGACTCGGCCGGAGCTGGCGGGAAGGATGGCGTTCATGTCGGTGGACCTTTCGGGGTGGTGCGGGTGAAGCTGATGATACGGATGCGGAGGCGGTGGGTGTCGAACTACTGCGACGAGCCGGGCGCAGCGGCGAGCGCCTCGGCCGCCGCCGTACGGGCACCCTGCACGATCGCGGCCAAGCCGGTGCCGCTGACCCAGTCGCCGGCGAGCGTCACCCCGGGCGGGGGCGAGAGCGGACGCGAGTCGCGAGACCCGGGCGGGCGACCCATGCGCCAGGTGCATCGGGCGAGGTCGACGATCGCGTCAGCCCGCAGGTCGATGCCGAGAATGCGCGACGCGTCGTAGCGGGCGATGCTGCGGACCTCAGCGTCGTCGAGCCCGACCGTCTCGGGCGCCGATCCCGCGCGGCCGTACGACAGTCTGATGAGGTGGCGACCCGGGCCGGCATCGCGGGCACGCTCCGGCCACTTCGCGGTGACGTGCGTGAGTGCTTTGGCGAGGATCGGCGCCGCACCGGTCTGGCTGGGTGCGCGTCGCGATCCCGCGCCGCCGTCGGCACCGCCCGACCCCACTGCGTCGCGCGACACGAGCGCACCGGTGCCGCGCGGCGCGGCGTCCAAGCGCGCGTCGTCGATCGCGAGAGCGACGACCTCGACGCGGTCGGTCGGCGTGCCCGTCGCGTCGTCGGCAAGGAGCCGTCGCGCCACACCCTCCGGCACCGCGAGAATGACTCCGTCGACCGTCGCGATCGTCGCGCCCTCGGCGTCGAAGATCTGCCAGGCGCTACCGGTGTCCGTTGCGGCGGTGTCTGCGGGCGCGGGGGCGATCCGGCGCACTTTCTCGCCCGTGCGCACCGTGACCCCGAGCCGATCGAGTTCGCGAGCGAGACCCGCGATGAGCGACGTCATGCCGTCGCGCAGCCCGGCGACCGCGCCGCCGGCCGCAGCCTGGCTGTCGCGCAGCGGCTTCGCGGCCGCAATCAGCGATCCGCGCTCGGCGAATGCCGCGGCCAGGCCGGGCACCGAGGCGACGCCGAGTCGCGCCGGGTCGGCGGAGTGCACGCCCAGTGAAACTGGCCGCACCAGACGATCGAGCACGCGTGAGCCCAGGCGGCTGCGCACCAGCGCGGCGAGCGAGTCGGCGTCGCGCCCGACCGAGCGCGGCAGCGCGGGCTCTATCGCGGCGCGCACAGCGCCGGTGATGCCGAGGGCGCGAACGGTTGCGGTCGAGAGCGGGGTTGCCGGAATGCCCAGCGTGCCCGCGGCGGGCAGCGGCAGGGCGCGCGGGCCGTCGATCACCCATGAGCCGAGGCCCGACGGGCGCACGATCTCGCCGCTCATCCCGATCTCGCGAATCAGCTCGGCAACCGTGCCACCGCGCGTCGCAAAAGACTCCGCGCCAATGTCGATGGTGACGCCCCCGAGCTCGGCACCGCGGATGCGCCCGCCCAGCTGCGCGGCGCCCTCGATGACCTCGACTCGGGCGCCCGCGAGCGCAAGTTCGCGCGCCGCCGTCAGCCCCGAGACCCCGCCGCCGACGACCGCGAAGCGCGGCCGCGGGCGATCAGTAGGCATGGGCGAGCGAGACGATGCGGGTGAGCACCTCGGGGTCGGTCTCAGGCGGTACGCCGTGGCCGAGATTGAGCACGTGCGCGGGCGCCTGCTGTCCGCGCTTCAGCACGTCGTGCAGGTGCGCTTCGAGCACCTCGGGGGACGCGCCCAGGTAGGCCGGGTCGAGGTTGCCCTGCAGCGGGATCGCGTTGTCGAATCGGCGGCTCGCGTCGTCGAGCGGGGTGCGCCAGTCGACACCGAGCGTGTCGATTCCGACGTCGACCAGTGCCTCGAGCAGGTGACCCGACCCGACGGCGAAGTGGATGACCGGCACCGAGCGGGTCTCAGACGAGTACCCTTCGCCGACGGTGTAGCTCAGGTCGCGCACGCGCTCGAGAGTGCGCCGCGACGCGGGCGCGACGTGGGCGCGATAATCGGCGACGGAGAGGGATCCGGCCCACGAATCGAAGAGCTGCACGGCACTCGCGCCCGCTTCGACCTGGGCTTCCAGGAAGACGCCGCAGAGATCCGCGACCCATTCGAGCAGTGATGCCCACGTCTCAGGGTCGGAGTGCATCAGCGTGCGCGCCCGCAGGTGATCGCGCGACGGGCCGCCCTCGACCAGGTATGCGGCGAGCGTGAACGGAGCTCCGGTGAACCCGATGAGCGGCGTCGAGCCGAGCGCTTCCGTCGTGAGTCGCACGCCCTCGCGCACCGGGTCGAGCGCGGCATGCAGACGCTCGGGCGTGAACTCGGCGCGCACGCGCGCCACGTCTTCGGCCGTACGCACGGGGTTCGCGAACACTGGCCCGCGGCCGGCGACGAGATCGACATCGATGCCGACCAGCTTCATCGGCACCACGATGTCGCTGAAGAACACCGCCGCGTCGACGCCGTGGCGCCGCACCGGCTGCAGCGTGATCTCACTCGCGAGCTCGGGGTTCAGGCAGGCGTCGAGCATGCGGTGATCTGCCCGGATCTCGCGGTACTCGGGCAGCGAACGCCCGGCCTGCCGCATGAACCAAACAGGCGTAAACTGGGGGCGGTCTCCGCGCAGAGCACGGACGAATGGCGAATCGACCGTTCGACCGTCGATCAGCGGATGCGAAGCTGGGAGGAAGTTCATCGGTCGAGATGCTAGCTTATAGATCTGATGTGACACATCTGATGTGCTCAGGTTCGGGCGAAACCCTGCTCGATTTCTCCACAAAATCCCGATCAGAAAACGTATCGAGAAACTATGCTGCTGTGCCTCTCCTTCGACCACCGAGGGTGTTCTTTCCCGCTGCTCGAGCGACTGACCGCTCGCACCACGGAAATCACTGAGGCGTTGACTAAAGATGCAGGGGTCGATGGGGCCGTCGTGCTCTCCACCTGCAACCGATTCGAGGTCTACCTGCAGTCGCCGCACGATATCGCCGACGCGGTCATCGAGCAGATATCAGAAACCGCCGGCGTACCCGTCTCGTCACTCTCGACCGCCGTCGACGTCGAAACCGAGCACCGCGCCGCCGAGCACCTTTTCGCCGTTGCCTCAGGACTCAAGTCAGCCGTGGTCGGCGAAGAGGAGATCGCAGGCCAGGTGCGTCGAGCGCACAGCGACGCCGTCGAACGCGGCACCATCACGAACGACCTTGAGCGTCTCTTCCAGACCGCTACCCGCACTTCGCGCACCGTCAAGCACCGCACCGAAATCCACTCGCAGGGCCGCTCCCTGGTGCGCCTCGCGCTGCGCCTCGCCGAGCACCGCGTGCCGTCGTGGGAGGGCACCCGCGTGCTCCTCATCGGCACCGGCGCCTACGCGGGCGCGACCGTTGCGGCCCTCCGGTCGCGCGGCGCCGAGCACATCAGCGTCCACTCCCCCTCGGGCCGCGCTGCCGCCTACGCCGCAAGCCACGACCTCATCGCGATCGACCCCGCCTCGCTGCGCGACGCCCTCGACGCCGCCGACGTCATCATCGCCTGCAGCCGCACGGAAGAGCCGCTACTCACCGCGGCCGACGTCACCCCGCTCACGGGTGCGGCTCCGCGAGGCCCCCGACTACTCATCGACCTCGGCATGCCGCGCAACATCGACCCCGGGGTCACACAGATCGACGGCATCGAACTGCTCGACCTCGAGACCATCGCGAAGCACGCCCCGGTCACCGAACTCGGAGCCGAACACGAGGCCCTCGAAATCGTGCACGACGCCGCCGTCGAATTCGGTGCTTCCCAGGCCGAGAGAGACACACTGCCGGTGCTGCTCGCGCTGCGCGGTCACGTCAACGCGATCCTCGAAGAGGAGCTCTGCCGCGCGCGCCGCACCGACGGCGAACTCGCAGACGCCGATTCCGTCGCCGACGTCGAGGCTGCCCTGCGTCGCCTCACCGGCCGCCTGCTGCACGCCCCGACCACGCGCATCCGCTCGCTCGGGCGCGAGGGCCGCGCGAACGAGGCCTCGGAGGCGCTGTCGGCGCTCTTCGGGCTCGAATCCGCCGAGCGGGCGTAGGCGGAGCCGCGCGGGTTGACTGCGCGAGCTGAGCACCGCACGCGGCACCCTGCGCACGCACTCTGGCGCACCACGAACCTGTGAGCGGAGATTCACCAGATCGCGGACCGATCTCGAGGCGGTTTCAGGTGGTCGTTG
>NZ_JHBW01000109.1 GCF_001273845.1 Leucobacter musarum subsp. musarum | reverse complement strand
GACGGCTGATTCGGCGTCGAACGCGGATGCTTCGGCGGAGGCTTCGGCCGCAGCGAATGCGGATGCGTCGGCGGCTGCGGATGCGGCGTCTGAGGCTGCGGCTGAGGCGACGTCGTCGGCGGATGCGTCGGCAGAGGCTTCGGCTGATGCGACCGCGGATGCGGATGAGGGTGTGAATGCGAATGCGTCGGCTTCGGCGTCGGCTTCGGCTGATGCGGCGGCGGACGATGATGCGACGGCTTCGGCTCAGGCGGCGGCGCAGGCTGCGGCGAACGACGACAACACGAGTGACGCTTCGGCGGCTGCGGATGTGTCGGCGAACGCGGCGGCTGAGGTTGCGGCGACGGCGGATGCTTCGTCTGAGGCGTCGGCTGAGACGAACGCGGCGGCTTCGGCGGCGGCGACGGCGAGTGCGGATTCGACGGCTGATTCGGCGTCGAACGCGGATGCTTCGGCGGCGGCTTCGGCCGCAGCGGATCCTGACGCGACCGCCGCATCAGACGCAGCAGCCGAGTCGGCAGCAGAGGCCACGTCATCGACCGATGCCTCGGCCAGCGCCAGTGCAGGTGCGAACCCGAACACCGTTGACGCGACCGCAACTGCGGATGCGACAGCAGACGTCAACGCGAACGCGTCGGCTTCGGCTTCCGCTTCAGCATCGGCGGACGCGACGGCTGCGGCTCAGGCTGCGGCGAATGCTGACAGCACCAGTCAGGCATCCGCTGCGGCGGATGTCAGCGCGAACGCAGCGGCTTCGGCAGCGGCGACCGCGACGGCGTCGGCAGACGCATCGGCGAACACCAACGCGGCGGCTGCGGCTGCGGCAACGGCGAGCGCGGATGCGAGCGCGGCCTCGGCCTCGAACGCACGCGGCTCGGCGGCGTCGAACGCCACCGCAACGGCCGCGGCGACGTCGGCAGCCCAGGCAACCGCTTCGGCGAACGCCTCGGGCAACGCGTCGGGCGGCGCCAAGCACCTGGTGAATACGGGTGGTGAGAACCTGATCGGGCTCGGCGCGGCAGGCATCGTCCTGCTGCTCGCCGGGGCGGGTCTCACGCTCGCGATGCGACGGCGCCAGGCGCTGCGTCGCGATTAAGGGGTAAGGGGGAGGTGTGCGGCCGGGAGTGATCCCGGCCGCACACCTGTTTTCGCGTGGAGCTTCGCAGGCAACCACTCGTGGCGCACCGCGCCGACGCGCTACCTCCCTGAGCGTTCGCCCAACTGCTACATTCGCAACAACTCCCTCATGGAGACAGGAGCAGGTGTGACATCAACAGCGTCCCCATCGAAATCGAACGGGCATGACGATTCGTCGTCGGGCACCCCGAATGCGGGGGCGGATCGCGCCGGCCCGCAGGCGCCCGCGCCTCGGCAGGCAAGCCCCAAGCTGTGGGTGCGTCTCGTCGCGTTCGTCGCGGTGCTGTTCGCCGGGTGGCACATCCTCGCCTCGTTCCTCTGGATTGCGCCGTTCTCGGCGAACGCGCGCGAGATCGTTCCCGGGAACGCGCTGAGTTCGTACATGCTGCCGATGTTTGGCCAGTCGTGGAGCGTCTTCGCCCCCGAACCGGTGAACGGGGACTTCCACTTCAACGTGCGTGCGGTACTCGAGGACGACGCCGGGTCGCGCTCGGAAACCGGATGGGTGAGCGCGACCGATGTCGAGCTCTCGATGATCCGGTACAACCTGACGCCGCCGCGGGCCGGCATTCAGTCGACCGAGGTCGCCTCGAACTTCAAGAAGGCGTACGACGCGTTGACTGACACGCAGCGCACCATCGCCGCGGGTGACTTCACCGCGGCGGAGTGGGAGGTCGGTCTGCGCGCCGCGCTCGAGAACGACGCGAAGAATGCCACCGATACGACGCAGGCCGATAAGAACGCCCAGAACGTCGAAGAGTTCTTGCATCAGGAGCATCGCTCGACCGCGTACGCGACCCAGGTCGCGGAGGCGGTCTGGGGCGATGAGGTCGTCGAGGTGCAGTATCGCGTGAGCCGCCAGAACATCATTCCGTTCGCGGAGCGTCACAACCCGCAGGCGCAGCGCCCTGAGGCGACGGTGGTGCTGCCGGGGTGGCGCGCACTCGTCGTCGAGGAAGGCCAGAATTCCGGCAACTTCGCCGATGTCTTCCGCCGCCAGTTCGAGAGGATCTCAGAATGAGCGAGCAGCCTACGACCCCGGTTGGTCAGTTCGGGGCGTTCATCGGGAGCCTGATCGCTGCGGCGTGGTCCGCGGCGACCGGCACGATCGGTCGCGCCATCGATTTCGTCGAGCGCTGGCTCTTCGCCGGGAAGAAGTCGCTCTACGGCTTGGCGGTCACCCGCATCGTGTTCGGCCTGACAGCGTTCGGACTGCTCGCGACCAACTTCGCGACGCGGCTCTACACGTTCGGTTCGGGGTCGGCATGGAATGGCGAGCTCGCCGAACCGGTCAGCGACTTCCCGAAGATCTGGATCTTCAGCGCGTTCCACGCGGTTGCCGGCAACGATGTCGCGTTCACCCTGCTGTACCTGTTGCTCATGGCGTTGGCCGTGCTGTTCGTGCTCGGGTGGCGCTTCCGTATCGTGCTGCCCGTGTTCTTCGTGCTGTGGGTCGGGTTCATCGAGATGAACGACATGGTCGGGGACCAGGGCGACAACATGTTCCGCATCGCGCTCGTGCTCATGTTCTTCGCAGATCCGGCGGCTCGATGGTCGCTCGATGCGCGTCGCCGGGCGAAGGGGGAGTGGTTCCCCGTCGGCACCTCGGGCAACCATCTCGGTACGGTGCTGCACAACCTCGCGCTTGTCGCGCTCACCGCTCAGGTGGCGTTCGTCTACGCCTCGGGCGGCCTGTACAAGGCGCAGGGTTCGCCGTGGGCCGAGGGGTACGCGGTGTACAACCCGCTGCACACGATGCGGTTCGGTACGTGGCCGATTCTGAGCGACCTCATCACGGCGTGGGGGCCGGCGGTCGCGATCGGCACGTGGGGGTCGATCGTGCTCCAGATCACTTTCCTGCTGATGCTGCTCTCGCGGCCGACGCGGCTGTTCGCCCTCTTCGGTATCCTGAGCTTCCACGTCATGATCGGTGTGCTCATGGGCCTGCCATGGTTCTCGCTCACGATGATCGCGATCGACTCGATCTTCATTCGCGACCGCAGCTGGGAGCGGCTCAGCAACTCGGTGTCGCGGCGATGGAAGGCGCACATGGGTCGCCCTGCGAGCGGCGAGGAGCCGGTCGGCACCGGCACTGAAGTCGCTCCCGAGGTCGCAGCGGGGGCTGTTTCGGCGCGCTGACGCGATCGCCTCATGAGGGCGCAGGATCCACGGGCCAGTGGATCCTGCGCCCTTTTCAGTGCACTTTCAGCATGAGAGTGCAAAAATGCATTCTGTGACCGATAGTGCAAAAAGCCCGCGCGAGCAGCGCCGCCTGCTGACCGCCCGAGCCCTCACCTCGCACGCGCGACTCTGGACGGCCGACCGGGGCATCGGCGGATTCACCGTTGAGGAGCTGTGCGAAGCCGCAGGGGTGTCGCGGCGCACGTTCTTCAACTACTTCGCTTCGAAAGAAGACGCCGTGCTCGGCGTGCCCGTCGAGCGCGATGACGCGCACCTGCGCGCGCAGTTCATCGCCGGGGCCCGTGATGCGCCTCGCGCCGCATCCGGGCTGACCGACTCGGTGGTCGACGACCTCATCGAGCTCTTCCGTGCGCGATGGGAGCACCTCGATCTCACGATGGATGACGCCAAGGCCCTATTCGCGGCGCTCGATCGCGAGCCGCGATTGCATCGCCGCGTACTGGAGCACCTGCGTGAGAGCGAACTCATTGATATCGGCCTGATCGAGCAGCGCGAAGGGCTCGACGCAGGTGACCCGCGAGCCTCGACGCTGGTGCATCTGCTGGGCGCCATGAACCGCATCGTCGCCGAAGAATACTTCACGGCGCATGAGCACCTCCCCGAGCACGGCAAGATCGGCATCGACACCTACACGCGGATGCTGCGCGAGCGCGTCGAGGTCGCCCGCTCGCTGCTGCGCTGACGCACCCGGCCCGATTGCGGGCCGCACCAGACGAACCCTTACCCGCTCTTCCCGGAAGTGGAACCATGACCGCACCCATCGCACCTCCCGCCCCATTCCTGCTGACGCAGCGCCGAATCTGGATCATCTTCGGCGCCCTCATCGCCGGCATGCTGCTCTCCAGCCTCGACCAGACCATCGTCTCCACCGCGATGCCGACCATCGTCGGCGAGCTCGGCGGCGTCGAGCACCAGGTGTGGATCACCACGGCATATCTGCTCGCCACGACGATCGTGATGCCGATCTACGGCAAGTTCGGCGATGTGCTCGGGCGGCGATGGCTGTTCCTGCTCGCGATCGCGCTGTTCACGCTCGCATCGGTCGGCTGCGCGTTCGCGACCGACTTCTGGGGCTTCGTCGTGTTCCGGGCCATGCAGGGTCTCGGCGGCGGCGGACTGATGATCCTTTCGCAGGCCATCATCGCCGACATCGTGCCCGCCAATGAACGCGGCAAGTACATGGGCCCGCTGGGCGCCGTCTTCGGACTCTCGGCGGTTGCCGGGCCGCTGCTCGGCGGCTACTTCGTCGACCATCTGACCTGGCAGTGGGCGTTCTACATCAACATCCCGGTGGGCATCGCCGCGTTCATCATCGGCCTCGTGGCGCTCAAGCTGCCGACCAAGAAGGCGACGCAGCCGATCGATATCTTCGGCGTGATCTTCCTCTCGATCGCGACCACCTGCCTCATCTTCTTCACCGACTTCGGCGGCGACAAAGCTTATGGCTGGAGCTCGCCGGCCACATGGGCGTGGGGTGCAGGCCTCGTCGTCTCGGCCGCGGCCTTCATCTTCACCGAGGCTCGTGCGAAGGATCCGATCATTCCGCTCGGACTCTTCCGTAACCCGATCTTCGTCAACGCGACCGCGATCGGGCTCGTGCTCGGCGTCGGCATGTTCGCCGCGATCGGGTTCGTGCCGACCTTCCTGCAGATGTCGTCGGGCACGTCGGCGGCCGCATCGGGGCTGCTGATGATTCCAATGATGGTCGGGCTCATGGGCACCTCGATCGCGTCGGGCATCGCCATCTCGAAGACGGGCTCGTACAAGATCTACCCGATCATCGGCACGATCGTTACCGGTATCGCGATGACCGCGATGACGACGCTCGCCGCCACGACACCCATCTGGCTCATCTGCGTCTACCTGTTCTTCTTCGGCGCCGGCCTCGGCCTCATCATGCAGGTGGTCGTGCTCGTCGTGCAGAACGCGGTGCCGGCCGCACAGATCGGCACCGCGACGAGCACCAACAACTACTTCCGCGAGGTGGGCGCCTCGCTCGGCACGGCCGTGTTCGGCACGATCTTCACGACGCGCCTCGCCGAGAACCTCACCGACGTGTTCACGAAGGCCGGCGCGAGTGCCGCCGACGCGGCGACCGCGACCTCCACGATCGACCCGGCGACCCTGAATGCGCTGCCCGAAGACGTGCGCAGTGGAATCGTCACCGCCTACGCCGACGCGCTCGCACCAGTGTTCTGGTACTTGATTCCGTTCATCGCGGTGGCATTGATCCTGTCGCTCGTGCTCAAGCAGATCCCGCTCTCCGATCAGGCGGGTCTCGTCGCCCGCGGCGAGGCGATCTCGGGCGCCGAGGCCGAGCGGCTCGAAGCCGAACTGCGCGGCACGACGCCACGCGTCGCTGCGGGTGCCGGATCGCCCGACGCCGGGCCGCAGCCGCCCGCTGAGGCTAGTGCTTCGACGCCCGCTCAGACGCCCTGAGATCGAGGGGAAACTCGACCGGGGTCTCACCGAACAGGAGTCGGCCCGCCGCGTGGGCCGACTCCGTGATGGCGGCAGCGACCAGGTCTGCCTGGTCGGCGGGGGCGTGCACGATCACTTCGTCGTGGAGGAAGAATGCGAGGTGCGCTCGTCGTGAGAACACCGGCCCCGAGGCACGTGCTGCCTGGGCGAGAGGCACCGCCTCGAACGCGGCGAGTCGCGCGCGCAGCTCGGCGAGCCAGCACAGCGCCCACTCGGCGGCGGTTCCCTGCACCACGAAGTTGCGGGTGAATCTGCCGCGTTCTCGGGCGAGACGTCGCGCCAGCGACTCGTCGCGCGGGTTCGCCCCGGGCAGGCTGGCGGCCGACTGCACGGCGTTCCAGTCGTCGCCCGGGGCATGCGAGCTGCGGCCGAGCCAGGTCGAGACCGTGCCGCCGGCCTCGCCGCGGGTGGCGGCATCGTCGACGAGTCGCATCGCGGCGGGGTAAGCCCGGCGCAGCCTCGGCACGAGCCGCCCGCTCTCGCCAGTAGTGGCGCCGTACATGGCGCCGAGCACGGCATACTTGGCCTCTTCGCGTGTCGCGACGGCACCGCTCTCGACGATGCCGGCGTAGAGGTCTTTGCCGGCGCCCGCGGAGGCCATCGCGCGATCACCGGCCATCGCGGCGAGCACGCGCGGTTCAAGCTGTGCGACATCGGCTGAGACCAGCACCCAGCCCGGGTCCGCGCGTATCGCCGGGCGCAGCTGGCGGGGGATCTGCAGGGCGCCGCCGCCGCTCGACGCCCACCTGCCGGTGACCACACCGCCCGGAATGTAGATCGGTCGATAGCGCCCGTCGTTCACCCACTCGTCGAGCCAGACCCATCCGTTCGCCGTCAGCAGCCGGGCGAGTTTCTTGTAGGCGAGCAGGGGAGCGATCGCGGGGTGCTCGTGCTCGGCGAGCTCCCAACGCGACGTCGAGTCGACTTCGATGCCGGCCGCGCGGAGCACTTTGAGGAGCCGGGGAGGTGAGTCGAGCGGAGCGTCTGGAGCGCCAAGTGCCTGACGCACCTCCTCGCCGACCTGCAGCATGCGTGCGGGCTTGCTGCCCGGTACCGGTCGGGGGCCGAGCGCCGCGCTTAAGATGCGATCGTGCTCGGCGACGTCCCAGGGCAACCCCGCCGCAGTCAGTTCGGCGGCGACCAGTGCGCCGGCCGATTCGGCGGCGATGAGGCGCGCGAGTCCGGCACCCGCGGTGCTCTCGGCGAGCGCGGCGCGTTGCCGGGCGAACTCGGTGAGGGCTGCCTCGATCGACTGCGGTACGCCGCGTGGCGCCCTTGCGACCGGAACCGCGACGTCGAAGAGCGTCGGAGCCTCGGGGGTCTCCGTGACGGGCGCGGGGAGGGCCTCGGGCGGCACGTTCCAGGCCTCCGCGTCGCGGAGTTCTCGAGCCGCCGCACCGGCATTCGCGGTTGCCGCGCCGACCGATGCGGCGTGCCGCAGAATCTGGTGCACCAGTCTGAGATCGTGGCACCGCCCCACGCGCACCCCTGCGGCGAGCAGCGCCGCATACACGTGCGCCGTATCGAACCAAACCCAGCGGGGTGCGTGGTCGGCCTCGACCTCCGCGACCGTCGACGCAAGCGCGGCTTCGTCGACTCGCGTCGTGGTGGCAGGGGAGCCGTCGGCGCTCACCGCGGTGATCTCCCAGCCGTCGCGCGCCCGTCCGATGACGCACCATCGCGGCGGTGTCGCGGAAGCTGCCCGTGGAGGGCGCTGTTCGGGGGAATCGGGCACGCTCTCACCGTAGCGCCGCCCGCCGACATCGCCCGCGCTCACCGATGTCGGAGGCCGCCAGTAGGCTCGCAGCATGGCGAAATCAAGCGGCGCGTACGTCTGCACCGAGTGCGGGTGGCAGACGGCGAAATGGGTCGGTCGCTGCGGCGAATGCCAGCAGTGGGGCACGGTTGCAGAGCCGGCTCGTGCCGGTGCCTCCTTGGCGCGCACCACGAAGGCGGTCGCGCCCGCCGCCGGTCGCGAGGCCCGACCCATCACCGAGCTTTCGGGCGACGCGGTGCGCCACCATCAGACGGGCATCGGCGAGCTCGACCGGGTGCTCGGCGGCGGGGTCGTGCCCGGGGCAGCGATCTTGTTCTCGGGTGAGCCGGGCGTGGGCAAGTCGACGCTGCTGCTCGACGCGGCGGCACGGGCCGCCTCGACGGGAGCGCGAGTGCTGTATGCGAGCGGAGAAGAGTCGACCGGCCAGATCCGCATGCGGGCCGAGCGCACCGGGGCCCTGCACGACACGCTCTACCTCGCCAGTGAGACCGATCTCGCGACGGTGCTCGGGCACATCGAGTCGGTCGATCCCGAGCTGGTCATCGTCGACTCGGTGCAGACGCTGGCGAGTGACCAGGTCGACGGCGGGGCCGGCGGGCCGGCTCAAGTGCGAGAGGTCGCTGCGGCACTGATTCGGGCGGCGAAGGGGCGCGGCACCCCGGTGATCCTGGTGGGTCACGTCACCAAAGATGGTTCGGTCGCCGGCCCGCGGCTCCTCGAACACCTGGTCGACGTGGTGTGCCATTTTGAGGGCGATCGTCAGACGTCGCTGCGTTTTCTGCGCACCTTGAAGAACCGATTCGGGCCGACCGACGAGGTCGGGTGTTTCGAGATGACAGATCGAGGTATCTCAGAGGTGCCCGACCCGAGTGGCCTGTTCCTGAGTCGCACGAGCGCACCCGTCAGCGGCACTTGCGCCACCGTGGCGATGGAGGGCCGCCGCGCGCTGCCGGTCGAAGTGCAGGCGCTCGTGGCCAAGAGCGCGACCCCCAACCCGCGTCGCGTGACGAGCGGCGTCGACCCGTCGCGCGTCGCCATGATTCTGGCCGTGCTCGAGCGTCGCTTCGGTGCTCGAGTGCACGACCAAGACGTGTATGTATCGACGGTCGGCGGGGTGAAACTG
The DNA here is from genome assembly GCF_001273845.1 of Leucobacter musarum subsp. musarum. GTDB lineage: Bacteria > Actinomycetota > Actinomycetes > Actinomycetales > Microbacteriaceae > Leucobacter > Leucobacter musarum. Next base: position 22,652 of record NZ_JHBW01000109.1, on the reverse strand, counting down.
TCGGAGCCCGCGGCCGACCTGGCGATCGCCCTGGCCGTGCTGTCGGCCATCGCCGATCAACCGCTGCCGCACGACCTGGCAGCCTTTGGCGAAATCAGTCTGGCCGGTGAGATTCGGCCAGTTGTTGCGGGGCCGCAACGGGCCACTGAGGCCGCGCGCCTAGGCTACGTGCGGATTGTCGATGCGGGCGCTCAGACTCTGGACCGTGCCAAGCGAGACGCAGGGTTCTAGTGCTCTGCGAGCGGGGCTAGACTTGCAGACCGTGAGCAACAACACGGTAGACGTCGTCCTCATCGGTGGCGGCGTAATGAGCGCCACGCTGGGTACCCTCATTAAGCAGGTCCAGCCCGATTGGTCCATCGAGATCTTCGAATCCCGCACCGAGGTCGCGACGGAGAGCAGCAACGCCTGGAACAACGCGGGCACCGGGCATGCCGCACTCTGCGAGCTGAACTACATGCCCGAGGGCGCAGACGGCAGTCTGTCGTCGGCCAAGGCCATCGATATCAACGAGCAGTTCCAGCTCTCGCGCCAGTGGTGGTCGGCGCTCGTCGAGCAGGGCGTGCTGGGCGAACCCTCCACGTTCATCAACGCCACCCCGCACATGACGTTCGTGCGCGGCGCCGAGAACGTCGAGTACCTGCGTCGTCGCTGGGAGTTGCTGCGCACCGAGCCGTTGTTCTCGGACATGCAGTTCAGTGAAGACCCCGAGCAGATCGCCGAATGGGCGCCTCTGCTCGTCGACCGTCGCGCCAAAGACGAGGTCTTCGCCGCCACCCGCTCGGAGAGTGGCACCGATGTCGATTTCGGTTCGGTCACGCGTCAGCTCGTCGACCACCTCGTCGGTGAGGGCGCCAAGCTGCACCTCGGCGCGCAGGTGCGCAAGCTGCGTCGCCGTGCCGACGGCACGTGGGACGTCTTCGTGCGCAACCGCTCGGGGTATTCCACCACCGTCGTCAATGCGAAGTTCGTCTTCGTCGGCGCAGGCGGTGGCGCGCTCTCGCTGCTGCAGTCGTCGGGCATTCCCGAAATCAAGGGCTTCGGCGGCTTCCCGATCAGCGGCAAGTTCTTGAAGACCAGCAACCCCGAGATCGTCCGCGCGCACAAGGCGAAGGTCTACGGCAAGGCCGCGGTCGGTGCACCGCCCATGTCGGTGCCGCACCTCGATACCCGCGTGGTCGATGGCCAAGAGAGCCTGCTCTTCGGGCCGTACGCGGGCTTCAGCCCGAACTTCCTCAAGAAGGGCTCCTGGTGGGACCTGCCCGGCTCCATCCGTGCGCACAACCTCGGCCCCATGATCAAGGTCGGCCTCACCGAGTTCTCGCTCGAGAAGTACCTGCTCGGCGAGCTCCTCGCGAGCCGTGAGCAGCAGATGCAGACCCTGCGCGAGTACATGCCCACCGCGCGCACCGAAGACTGGGAGATGATCGAGGCGGGTCAGCGCGTTCAGGTCATGAAGAATGACCCGAAGAAGGGCGGCATCCTGCAGTTCGGTACCGAGGTCATCACCGGCGGCGAGGGCACGATCTCGGGTCTGCTCGGCGCCTCGCCCGGCGCCTCCACCGCCGTGTTCGCGATGCTCGGTGTGCTGCGCAAGTGCTTCCCCGAGCAGTTCACGAACTCCTGGGAGGCGCAGTTCACGAAGCACGTGCCCGCCCTCGCGACCGGCGGTATCAACGGCGACGCCGAGCTCGCCGCAGCATCGCTCGCGCACACGGCAGAGGTGCTCGGTCTGCGCCCCGCCGCCGAGCCAGCTGAAGCTCCCGCGGCTTCCATCGAGGCGTAACCCTTCGAGTGCCCCAGAGGCACTGACACGAGAACGGGGCCGGATCGCGCACTCCCCAATGGGAGGCGCGATCCGGCCTCGTTCTCGTGTCGTCCCAGCGTCTACTTCGCCAGCAGCTCCTCAAGGAACACCGCAGTGTCTTCCCACCCGTGCACCGCGTGGCAGCGCACCCCGAGTGCGAGCACCGGGTAGTCATTGCCGTCGGGGTCGAGACGGTCGCCGACGAACAGCATCTCGTCGAGCGAGATACCCGTGTGCTCCACGAGCTTGCGCATACCGTACGCCTTATCGATGCCGCGCCGCGTGATGTCGACCGATGTGGAGCCGCCGCTGCGCACCTCGAGATCGGGCAGTCGCGCAGCGACCGCGGCGCGCAGCGTATTCTTCCTCGATCCGTCTGGGTCCCACGCGTGCTTCGCGTTGACCGGCGCGCGCTGGCCCAGTGCGGAGAAGGTCACCTGCGATCCGCGATCCTCCAGGATGTCGCCCCAGGGCTCCGCCTCCCAGAGCCCCAACCGCTCGGCCTCCTCGCGCAGCGCGAGCAGTGCGCCGTCGCGCTCCGCCGGAGTGAGCTGCTCGCGATACACCGTCACCCAGGCGCCGCTCTCGCGTCGCTCATACCGGGTGCCGCAGGTCGGCAGCAGGTGCAGACGTTCCAGCGTCGCCTCGTCGATGTCGCCGGCCGCGTCGAGCTGCGACACGAGCTGGGCCTCGAACTGCTCGAAATTGCCCCCCGAGATCACCGCGACCGTGGTGCGTTCGAGCAGCCGGGTGAAGACCGCGAGCATGCGCGGATCAAGCGCCGACTTCGAGGGCGCGAGGGTGTCGTCAAGGTCGAATGCGATGAGTCGGGGGAGGGAATTCACACGGAAGATTCTTCCATAGGCCGTCGCGCAGCGCCGCAGCATCTGTGCGGCACCGGCGGCGCTACTCGTCGTCGAACGACGGCAACGTGGTGGCGTTGGCGTAGAAGCGTACGTCGACGCGCTCCAGACCGCTGCCCTCGAACACGATGCGATAGCTCCCGGGCGAGGGCACCTGGGCTTCGTTGAGCGGGAACACCATCGGGATGTACCCGAAGCTGTCATTGCCGCCACCCAGGCTGAAGGTGCCCTCGAGGTTGAAGATCTCACCGCCGCCGACCGTGGGCTCGCACCGGGCGCGGAAGGTGCGTTCGGGGTCGCCGCGCCGCGCCTCGTTCTCGTCGTACTCCACGACAACGACGAGGGTAGCTCCGAGGTTCGCCGGATACTCGTCGCGATTGATCGTGTTGATGAACCCGGAGAGCACCCCGAGCGTGCCCTCGCGCACGTTGGCCGCGTCGGCGAGGAAGGCTGCTGCGACTCGCATGAGAACTCCTTGAGGTCGGTATTGCGATGGGGTGGTCGAGAACTCCGGGCGGCGGGGGCCTTAGCGCGGAAGCACCGCGGTGAGCACGATCGCGGCGATGGTGCCGAGGACGGCCAGCACCACGACAGGGATGCCGATCGCGAGCCAGACCCACATCGGCAGGCGACGTCTGAGGCGGCGGCCACCGGCCCCGACGGTATCGGCGTCGAACGCCAGGCCCGGAAGCTGCTCATCGACGTAGCGCGCGGTCTGGCGACTCACCTGGGCCGCCAGCACTGTGCGAATGCGGGCGAGCCGTTGCCACACCCGCGCGTCATCGAGGTCGAACCCCTGGGGCGCATAGACGAACAGGCGGTTATCGCGAATCTCGACGTCGAGGTCGCCGGTCTCATCGATGAGCAGCGCCATGACATCGGGTGTGAAAACGAAGAGTGCGTCGCGCTCGTATCCGGCCGGAGCGTACAGTCGGAAGTACCGGTCGAAGTCGCCCTCGAGCGACAGTGCCTGATGTTCGCTCGGCCGGTGTATCAAGCTTGAGAACGGGCCCCGATCATTGCTCCGGGCATCGAGCACCATCTGCGGCAGGCGACGGGGCAGCGTCATCGCGAAATAGCCGATATTGCGGCTGCGCTCGGGCGTCGACACCGACACGGTCTTCGTGACGGTGAACCCACCGCGCTGCTCGACGGAGGTGGCGGAGCGACTCCCGCCGGTGATGCGCCCGAGCTCCCAGTCGGTACCGCTGATGCGATCCCGAACCACACCGCTCGTTGCCTGTTCCCAGAGACTGTCTCCGAGCGCAGGCGGTTCGGCGGTGGCGGCGTAGGCGAACCCGTTGGCGCGCGCGAACGCCTCAAGCCCGCCGGGTTGCGCCAGGAGGTCGAACGACTGCAGAGGTGCGTCCATGCGCGTGCGCGGTGCTGCTATTCGACGCTGAGCGACGAGTGACCGCTGAAATCGATCGGTGATTGACCGGTGATGGCGGTGACGGCGACCAGGGCGAGCATCGCGACGGCGGTGCCGACGAAGACGATGCAGAAGAGGATGGCGATCGTGTCGAAGATCTTCGTAGACATGTGGCTCCCTGGAGTGGCAGTCGAACGGACGGTGCTGCAAGCCTGACAGCAGTGCGGCGATCGGTGCAACCGCGCGTCTGATCGCAAGCGACTCGGGCGGTCGAACCGCCGCCTCTGCCGCGTCTAGACTGGTGCGGGTGACCCGACATTTTCTCCGCGACGATGATCTCAGCCCGGCCGAGCAGCTCGAGGTGCTCAACCTCGCCGCTCGACTGAAGCGAGAGCCGTTCTCGGAGCGACCGCTCGAGGGGCCGCAGTCGGTGGCCGTGTTCTTCGACAAGACGTCGACGCGCACGCGCTTCAGCTTTGCCGCGGGTATCTCTGAGCTCGGCGGTTCACCGATCATTGTGAACCCCGGTGAGGCGCAGCTCGGGGTCAAGGAGACGGTGGCAGACACCTCGAAGGTGCTGTCGCGCATGGTGTCGATGATCGTGTGGCGCACCTTCGCCCACGCCGGGCTCGAAGAGATGGCTGCGCACGCGACCGTGCCCGTCATCAACTCGCTCTCCGACGATTTCCACCCGTGCCAGATTCTTGCCGACCTGCAGACGATTCGGGAGCAGTGCGGTGAGCTCGCCGGTCTCACCGCCACATATGTCGGAGATGCCGCGAACAACATGGGGCACTCGTACCTGCTCGGCTTCGCGACCGCGGGGATGCATATCCGCATTGCCGGGCCCGAGGGCTACCACCCTCGCGCAGACATCGTCGCCGACGCCGAGCGCATTGCGGCCCAGACGGGCGGCAGCGTCACGATTCTCACCGACCCCGCCGAAGCGGTGGCCGGAGCCGATGCCGTCATCACCGACACCTGGGTGTCGATGGGGCACGAAGACGAGAAGGCGGAGCGCGTCGCGACGTTCGGTGCGTATCGCGTCACCCCCGAACTGATGGCACTCGCGAACGACGATGCCGTCTTCCTGCACTGCCTGCCCGCCTACCGCGAGTACGAGGTCGCCCCCGAGGTGATCGATGGCCCGCAGAGCGTGGTCTGGGACGAAGCCGAAAACCGCGTGCACGCGCAGAAGGCCCTGATGGCCTGGTTGCTGAAGGAGAGCAAATGACCGAGACCACCAACCGCGCCGGCGAAAGCGGAGCCCTCTGGGGTGGTCGGTTCGCGAGCGGCCCGGCGCCGGCGCTGGCCGCGCTCTCGAAGTCGACGCAGTTCGACTGGATTCTTGCGCCCTACGACATCCGCGGGTCGCAGGCGCACGCCACGGCGCTCGCCGCAGCGGGGTATCTGACCGCCGACGAGCTCCGCGAGATGCATGCCGCACTCGACGAACTCGCGGCGCGCGTCGCCGACGGCCGGGCCCAGCCCGCCGACGACGATGAAGATGTGCACTCGGCGCTCGAGCGCCTCCTCATCGAGATCACCGGCGTGCAGCTCGGTGGCAAGCTCCGTGCAGGCCGCAGCCGCAACGACCAGATTGCGACGCTGGTGCGCCTGTACCTGCTCGACCACGCTGCGGTGATTCGCGGCATGCTGCTTGACCTGCTCGATGCCATCGCAGACCAGGCAGCGGCGCACCCCGAGGCGATCCTGCCCGGCCGCACGCACCTGCAGCACGCGCAGCCCGTGCTGCTCGCGCATCAGATCGCTGCGCACGCGTGGCCGATCGTGCGCGATCTCGAACGCCTGCGCGACTGGGCCGCGCGCGCCAGCTTCTCGCCCTACGGTGGCGGCGCGCTCGCCGGGTCTTCGTTGGGTCTCGACCCGCGTCTCGTGGCACAGGAGCTCGGTTTGGGCGAGCCCCTCGAGAACTCCATCGACGGCACGGCCGCTCGCGACGTGGTGGCCGAGTTCGCATTCATCGCGGCGCAGATCGGCATCGACCTGTCGCGTCTGTCCGAAGAGATCATCCTCTGGAACACGAAGGAGTTCGGCTTCATCCGTCTGCATGACGGGTACTCGACCGGGTCGAGCATCATGCCGCAGAAGAAGAACCCCGACATCGCCGAGCTCGCGCGCGGTAAGTCGGGCCGGCTCATCGGCAACCTGACCGGGTTGCTCGCCACACTCAAGGGCCTGCCGCTCGCCTACAACCGCGATCTGCAAGAAGACAAAGAGCCGGTCTTCGACTCCATCGCCCAGCTCGAGGTGCTGCTGCCGGCGTTCACCGGCATGGTGGCGACCGCCACGTTCAACACCGAGCGCATGGCCGAGCTCGCCCCGCAGGGGTACTCGCTCGCGACCGACGTCGCCGAGTGGCTCGTGAAGCAGGGCGTCATCTTCCGCGACGCCCACGAAATCTCGGGCGAACTCGTGCGGTACTGCGAGGAGCGCGGCATCGAACTGCACGAGCCGAGCGACGCCGAGCTGGCCTCGGTCTCCGAGCACCTGACGCCCGCGGTGCGCGAGGTACTCACGATCGAGGGCTCCGTGAACTCGCGCGTCGGGGCCGGCGGCACCGCACGCGTGCGCGTCGACGAGCAACTGGCGCGCCTCGCTGAGCGCATCGCGGAGTTCCGGGGCTGACACACGCGGTACGATGTCAGGCGTGTCTGAACTGAACGATCGCACCGAGATCCTGGCCGCCCAGCGCAACGACGACAGCTTCGCCACTTTGTGGGCCGAGCTGGAGTGGCGCGGGCTGATCCACGTTTCGACCGACGCCGAGGCGTTGTCGGAGCTGATCGAGGGCGAGCCGTTCGCGTATTACTGCGGCTTCGATCCGACGGCGTCGAGCCTGCACCTGGGCCACCTGGTGCAGTTGCTGCTCATGCGTCGTCTGCAGCTGCGCGGCCACCTGCCGCTCGGCCTTGTCGGCGGCTCCACGGGCCTCATCGGCGACCCGCGCCCGACTGCGGAGCGCGTGCTGAATTCGCGCGAGACCGTTGCCGAGTGGGTCGACTCGCTCGGCCAGCAGGTGTCGCGGTACCTGAGCTTCGAGGGCGACAACGCCGCCCGCCTCGTGAACAACCTCGACTGGACGGCGCCGCTCTCGGCGATCGACTTCTTGCGCGAGATCGGCAAGTACTTCCGCGTCGGAACGATGGTCAAGAAAGACATCGTCGCGAAGCGACTGAACTCGGATGAGGGCATCAGCTACACCGAGTTCAGCTACCAGATCTTGCAGGGCCTCGACTTCCTGGAGCTCTACCGCCAGTACGGCTGCAAGTTGCAGTCGGGCGGCAGCGACCAGTGGGGCAACCTGACGAGCGGCACCGAGCTGATCCGCAAGGCCGAGGGTGCCTCGGCGCACGCGATCGGCACCCCGCTGATCACGAACGCCGACGGCACGAAGTTCGGCAAGAGCGAGGGCAACGCCATCTGGCTGAACCCCGAGATGTGCTCGCCCTACACGTTCTACCAGTTCTGGCTTAACCAGGCTGACGCCGACGTGGTGGATCGCCTCAAGGTCTTCACCTTCCTGTCGCGGGCAGAGATCGAAGATTACGCGCGTCAGGTCGCCGAGGAGCCGTTCAAGCGTGCCGCGCAGAAGCGTCTGGCAATCGAGGTCACCACGCTCGTGCACGGTGCGGCGGCGACGCAGGGCGCGATCGACGCCTCCGAGGCGCTCTTCGGCCGTGGAGACTTGACCGCACTCGACGAGTCGTCGCTGCGCGGTGCGGTATCTGAGCTGGCACAGGCACCGGCGGTCGTCGGCACCGCGATCGCGCAGCTGCTGGTCGACACCGAGCTCGTGAAAAGCCTGGGGGAGGCCCGCCGCGCGATCGCGCAGGGCGGCGTCTACGTGAACAACGTCGCGGTCGAGGCCGAAGATCGCGTGCTTGAGTCGAGCGATCTGCTGCATGGCGCGGTCGCTGTGCTGCGCCGCGGCAAGAAGACCCTCGCGGGCGTCATCGCGGCGTAGCCCGCTCCGCCCGCGCATCAGTGCCCGCCCGCGAACTTCGCGGGCGGGCACTGATGCGATCGCCCTCCCCGTACTGCTCCTTGACGATGCGGAGATTCGCCCACGTCTCAATGCGGGCGACCTCGGGCAGGGTGCGGAGCCGATCGGCAAGGTCGAGCAGTTCTTCGTAGCCGTCGGCCGACAGAGTCACGATGAGGTCGTAGTCGCCGACGGTGACCGCGACAAACTCGGGGTCGAGGGTGCGCACACTCGCGAGGGCGTCGGCGATGCGTCCGCGGATCTGCACGCCGACGCCGAGGGAGGGCGTTTCGAGGTGGTCGCTCCCGTCACCCGTGACCGAGGTCAGTGCGCCGCGCACGGGAATGCCCACGACCTTCACGGCACCATTGCGCGTGAGACGCTCGAAGCGCAAACGCGCGCCGCTCGGCGAGATGCCCGCGGCGTCGCCGAGCTCCCGAAACGATGCCCGCCCATCGCGCTGCAGATGCTGCACGATCGCGCGATCCGCGTCGTCGACAGCAAATGTCGTGCGTCCCGTGCGGAGCGGCGAGTAGCGGTTGACCTCGATGCTCTCGTACAGGTGCGTGCGCACCTCCTGCACGCCGGGGAGTTCGCGCACGAGGTCGACCGTGTCGCGTAGGTGCGGGTCGGCCCCGACGCGCACCTCCACGTCGATGGAGTAGTGGCCGCTGATATCGGCGATGAACGTTGACTCTGGCATTGCCGCAAGTGCGGCGCGGACGGGTGCGATCGGCCCTGAGACCGAGAGCTGCAGGTAGGCGAACCGCTCGAGCCCGAGCAGGTCGGGGCTGATCGACACGGCGAGGCGCAGTTCGCCGCGCGCCATGGCGTGCTGCACGATGTGCGTCACCTGCCGGCGGCTCACCCCGAGTTCCTCCGCGATGCGCGAGTAGCTGGCGCGGCCGTTCTCGCGCAGGCCGCGCAGCACGCGGCGGCGGAGCTCGGCGGACTCGATCCCGAACTCCACTGTGCCTCCCAGTCGGTCAATGCCGCGTGCGCAAATACGCACACGGTCGGATTGATTCTAGGTGTTTCGTGTCGAAATGCTCTCGCATCTGTTCAGAATCGCATCGCTCAGCGAATCGAGCGAACGAAACGCACCACGCTCGCCTAGGCTGGCTCCGTTCTCGCTGCGGCGAGACCGGGATCTGCACGGATACACAAGGAGGTCTGTCCCATGAGTACAGAAGCGCGGCTCGCCGAAGAGCTTGAGCGACGTCTCACCGAAGTCGAAACGGTCGAAGCGACCGACCCCGTTCACGCGAAGCTGGGCTCCGCGAGCCTGGCACTGTTTCTCGGCGTCGTCGTCGTGATCGCGGTCGGTTCGTGGCTGGCGGGTGCAATGTGAGCGCCCGAGACGAGCTGACCGAAACGCAGGCCGTTCGCGTCGAAGCGGCGGTCGCGGAGGAGGCGACCTACGGCTCACTGCCGCTGACGAAGCAGGAGCGCACGTGGCGCGCCGCCGACTTCAGCTGGGTGACGCTCAGCCTCGCCATTGCGACCTGGGCGTTTCTCACCGGCGGATCCACCGTGCTGCTCGTCGGCTTCGGCGACGGCATCGCCGCGATGCTGCTCGGCAACACGCTGGGCCTCGCGATCATGGTGCTGGGAAGCGTGCTGCTCAGCCAGCGACTCGGCGTCGAGCAATACCGTGCGCTGAAGTCGGTGTTCGGGGCGGTCGGCGTCGCCATCGTCGTCTTCACCGTCGTGCTCGTCACCGAGATGGGCTGGAGTTCGCTGCTCGGCATCATGTTCGGCCGCGCATTCACGGAGATCTCGAACCAGGCGTTCGGCACGGCGTTCAACGTCGAGGGCCCCCTCGTCACGGTGTTCGCGCTGGCGGCGATCCTCGGCGGATGGTGGCTGCTCTCCCGCGGGCCGGTCGCGATCAGTAAGCTGAACCGCTTCGTCGCCCCGGGGCTGCTCATCATCGTGGCGCTCATGATGGTGCTGCTCATGTCGCAGCACACCTGGAGCGACTTGTTCGCGGCCGAGCCGCTGGCGCCCTTCGAGGATCAGACGCTCAACTTCTCAATGGCCGTGGAGTTCAACCTCGGTGCCGGTCTCTCGTGGTGGCCCGTGATGGGCACACTCGCACGCCTGACCCGTGGGCCGAAGGCGGCACTGTGGCCCGCGTACGCCGGGATCTTTTTCGGTACCGCGGTGGCCCAGGTCGTCGGCATGGCCGCGGCGCTGATGCTCGGAGCGGCGGATCCCACGGCGTGGATGGTGCCGCTCGGCGGCCCGGTGCTCGGCGTGCTTACGCTGCTCTTCGTCGGGTTCGCGAACGTGACGAGCATGGCGTCGATCGCCTACTCGACCGTCCTCGCCATCAAGCAGTCGAGCGGACACTTGCTTGCGAGGTTGCGGTGGCCAGCGCTGTGCGCGGTGTTCCTGTTCTTCCCGGCGGTGCTCGCGCTGTTCCCGAGCTTCATGTACGGCCAGTTCATGACCTTCGTCGTGATCTCGGGTGCGTTCATTGCGGCGATCTGCGGGGTCATCATCGCCGACTACCTCATCCTGCGGCGACAGAACGTGCCGCTTCGCGCCCTCTACGCGAGTGGTGCGCAGGATCCGCTGCGTTTCACGGGCGGGGTGAACCTCGCAGCGATGGCAGCCGTGGTGATCGCGTCGGTGTTCTATCTGTGGGTGTACAACCCGATCACCCTCGAGACGCAGCCGATCTTCCGCTACGCGACGGCGACCGTGCCGACCGTGGTGATCGCGATCGTCGTCTACCTGGTGCTCAACTGGCTGCTCTACGTGCGCCGCGGCCGCGGTGCGTACGGGCAGGTCGATCCGTTCGCGGCCGCCGGAAGGAAGTAAGCAGATGACCGAGGCGATCGAGGTACGGGCAGCGGTCTACCGCGGCGACGATGGCGACCGGCTGACCGTCGACACGCTCACGCTCGCCCCGCCGCAGCACGGCGAGGTGCGGGTCAGCGTGCGCGCGGCCGGCGTCTGCGGATCGGATCGGCACGTGCTCGACGGCGAGTGGCAGGTGCCGTTGCCCGCCGTGATGGGGCACGAGGCCGCCGGTGTCGTCGACGCGGTGGGCGCCGGAGTGCGCGGTCTCGCGGTCGGCGATCACGTCGTCATCGCGTGGCACCAGGCGTGCCAGCGCTGCGGCGAGTGCACCGGAGGCAAGCCGTGGGCGTGCACTCGCGCGAAGTCGAATGATTCGCTGCTGCCCGACGGCACGACCCGGTGGAGCGACCGCGACGGCGAGGCGGCCTTCCCGTACCTCGCGACGGGCGCGATGGCCGAGTCGATCGTGGTGCCCGAATTCGCCGCGATCAAGATCGACGAGCGCGTGCCCTTCGACGTCGCCAGCCTCATCGGTTGCTCTGTGGGCACCGGCTACGGCGCGGTCGCGAACAACGCGCGCGTGATCGCCGGGGAGTCCGCCGTGGTCGTCGGCGCGGGCGGCGTCGGCCTGTCGATCATCTCAGCCCTGCGCCTCGCCGGCGCGAACCCGATCGTCGCGGTCGACGTCGCCGAGGCGAAACTCGCCGAGGCGGTGCGGGCCGGTGCCACGCACACGGTGCTCAGCGCGCCCGACCTTGCGGACCAGGTCGCGACGCTCACCGACGGGGGAGCCGACGTGGCGTTCGAGGCCATCGGCCGCGTGCAGACGATGCAGCAGCTGCCCGGGCTCATTCGCCCGGGTGGCCGCGCGGTGTTCGTCGGGCTCCCACCCGAGGGGCAGACGGTCGAGATCGACGGTCTGCTGCTCGCCTACGAGGGCAAGACCATCATCGGCTCGAACTACGGCGGGCTCGTGCCGGCGCGCGACTTCCCGCGCGTCGCGGGCGCGTACCTGTCGGGGGCGCTGCCGCTCGACGAACTCATCAGCGCTCGGGTCGGGCTCGACGAGGTCAACGAGGCCTTCGACGCGATGCGCCGAGGTGAGCGCACGCGCAGCGTCATCGTGTTCGACACCGATGCCGATGTCGACACCGACGCTGCCGAAGCCGCCGCCTAACCGCCGCGGTGCCGGGTGCTCAGGCCGAGCCGCTCCACGCGGCCGGCACGAGCACCCACACGGCCTCGGCGCCCGAGGGGCCCGCGCGCCAGGTGTGCGGGGTGCGGCCGGGGAAGGTGAGGGTGTCGCCCGCGAAGAGCGCGATCTGCCGGTCGGCGAACTGGATCTCGAGTTCGCCCGACACGACGTGCAGCGATTCGAGGTTGCAGTTCACGGTGTAGAGCTGGTCGCCGCCGCTGGCGTCGGGCTCGAGCGATGAGCGCAGCACCTGCACGCGATCTTCCGACCGCGGGGTCACGAGTCGCTCGTCGGCACCGGTGCCGCCCATGTTGATGGCGGGCGCGGTCTCGAGGGGGATGAGCTGCAGCTCGGGCTCTTCGAAGAGGTTGCCGATCGGCAGCGAGAGTGCTTGGCACAGCTGCACAAGGGTGGGCACACTCGGCATGGTGTCGTCGCGTTCGATACGGCTGATGAAGCCCTTGGTGAGCCCGGTCGCCTGCGCGAGCTGCTCGAGTGTGAGGCCCTGGGCGAGCCGCGAGGAGCGGAGTTTCGCGCCGATGCGAATGGGATCGACGGCTGCCGTCGGGTGAATCGGTCGCATGCGGTCCTCGTTCTTCGTTCGCCGCGTTGACCGCGACGCGAGCACCAGTCTAGAGTGAATGCGAGTTCACCGATAGAACTCACTTGTTTACTCTTAGGAAACTTGGAAAGGATGAGACGCATCGTGACTTCTCACACTCCTCAGGGCCCGGTCGACGCGAGCCAGACGCCGCGCTACGCCGGCATCGCCACCTTCGCGAAGCTGCCGCGCATCGAGGATGTTCCGGCCGCCGACATCGCCGTCGTAGGCGTTCCGTTCGACTCCGGCGTGAGCTTCCGCCCCGGTGCGCGCTTCGGCCCGTCGCACGTGCGCGAGGCTTCGCGCCTCCTGCGCCCGTACAACCCGGCGCAAGACGTCTCGCCCTTCAACGTGAAGCAGGTCGTCGACGCCGGCGACATTGTCGCGAACCCCTTCAGCCTCGACGAGGCTGTGAACCAGGTCGAGGCCGCAGCCACCGAGCTCGGCGAGAAGGTCGACAAGATCGTGACGATCGGCGGCGACCACACCATCGCCCTGCCGCTCTTGCGTGCCATCAACAAGAAGCACGGCCCGGTCGCCGTGCTGCACTTCGATGCGCACCTCGACACGTGGGACACCTACTTCGGCGCCCCCACCACCCACGGCACCCCGTTCCGTCGCGCCTCCGAAGAGGGGCTCATCGACCTCACTGCGTCGATGCACGGCGGCACCCGCGGCCCGCTCTACGGCAAGAGCGACCTCGAAGACGACCTGAAGCTCGGCTTCCAGATCGTCACGAGCGAGTTCATCGAAGAGCACGGCATTCCCGCAGCTCTCGAGAAGATCCGCGAGCGCGTGGGTGACAAGCCGCTCTACATCTCGATCGATATCGATGTGCTGGATCCGGCTCACGCTCCGGGCACCGGCACCCCCGAGGCCGGCGGACTCACCAGCCGCGAAATGCTCCGCCTGATTCGCGGTCTCGCCGATCTGCACATCGTCGGCGCAGATGTCGTCGAGGTCGCCCCGGCCTACGATCACGCGCAGATCACCGCCGTGGCCGCGAGCCACGTCGTGTATGAACTCGTGAGCGCCATGGCGGCCCGCGACTGAGTGCACCCGGGGTGCGGATCGTCAGGATCCGCACCCCGCTCCCGTTTCACCCCCCGCACCACCCCGATTCACCTCGCCAACGGAGGCACCCCATGCATACCCCGGATCAGGCAGCCGTTCTCGCCGCCGCCGACGCCATCATCGAGGCCTTCGCCGCCACGGACACCGAGGCTTACTTCGCCGGCTTCGCCGACGACGCGAGCTTCATCTTCCACCCCGAGGCGTCGCGCCTGAACTCGCGCGCCGAGTACGAAGCGCTGTGGGCCGGGTGGGTCGCCTCCGGTTGGCGGGTGACCTCGTGCAGCTCGACCGATCGCCTGGTGCAGACCTTCCCGGGCGGCGCGATCTTCAGTCACACGGTCGCCACGAGCATCGATTCGGCTGACGGCCCCGACTCGTACGTCGAGCGCGAGAGCATCATCTTCCGCGCCGACAGCGACCAGTCCGACGGGCTTGTCGCGGTGCACGAGCACCTCTCGACGGTGCCCGATGCTCCCGCTCCCGTCGATACGGCGCTCTGATCATGACCAGTCCCGAGACCATGGCCGTGAATCTCGACGGCCAGCATGATTCCGCGGGCCCCGTCCGCGGCACCCAGTCGCTGCTGCACATCGGCATGATCTGGCTGGCGGCGAACCTCGTCGTTACGACACTGCTTACCGGCACCCTGTTTACCCCGGCTGTCTCGTTCGGCACGGCAAGCGCCATGATCGTGGTGGGCACGCTCATCGGAGTGCTCGTGCTGGTGCTCGTCGGCAACATGGGCACCCGCACCGGTCTGCCGACGATGGCGCTCACGCGCGGGTCGTTCGGCATTCGCGGCAGCATTCTGCCGGCGGTTGCGAACCTCATCATTCTCATGGGGTGGAGCTGGGTGCAGGCGATGCTCGCGGGCGTCACCGTGAACTACCTGGTGCACGAGGCGACGGGCTTCTCGAACCCGATGCTGTTCTCCGCGATCTGCCAGGCGATCGTCGTCGTGCTCGCGATCTTCGGGCACACCGGTATCTCGCGCGTCGAACCCTGGCTCGCGCTGGCGATCCTCATCGTCATGGGCTTCGTCTTCGCTGCGGCCTTCAGCGCGTTCAGCCCCGGGGAGTTCGCCGCGATGCCGGTCGACGCTTCGCTCGGCGGCACCCCCTTCATCACGCTCGACATGGTGATCGCCACGGCGATTTCGTGGACCGTGCTCTCCGCCGACATGAACCGGCACGCGAAGAGCAGCACCGCGGGCATCGTCGGGTCGGGTATCGGCTACACCCTGTCGACGAGCATCGCGATGTTCCTCGGGCTGGTCGCGTTCAGCGCGGTGCTGCTGCGCGGGCACGAGGCCACGCCGTTCGATCCGTCGGTGATCGTCGCCGAGTTCGGGTGGCCGCTCGGCATCGCGATCTTCCTGTCGGTGATGGCGACCAACACCATGGTCGTCTTCGGCATGGTGACCTCGGTCGTGAACGCGCAGTCGAAGTGGCACCTGAAGTTCCTGCCGACCGCGATCGTGCTGGGTATCATCTCGGTGATCGGATCCACGTTCCTCGGGCTGCTAAACCAGTTCACCGATTTCCTCTTCATCATCAGCGCGTTCTTCGTGCCGGTGTTCGCGATCATGATCGCCGACTATTACCTGCTCAAGCGGCGCGGCTACTCGCGCCAGATCTTGCACGAGCGCCCGGAGAGCCGGTACTGGTACCGCGGCGGCGTGAACTGGATCGCCGTGATCGTCTGGGTGGTCGGCGCGGTGCTGTCGTATGTGCTGTCGTACGTCGCCCCGAGCCCGATCGGTGCGAACATTCCGGCGTTCGTCATCAGCTTCGCGCTCTATCTCGGGCTCATGCTCGGCATCGGTCGCGGGGGCGCGCTCGGGCTCATCGACCCGCGCGACCGCATGCGCACGGGGCATCTGCTCGACGGCGCCGACGAGACCGCGGCACTGCGCCTGGAGCACTGATCGTGCGCGCCGTCGATCTCAGTCACCCGATCCTCTCCGGCATGCCCGTCTATCCGGGCGATCCGGAGGTGACGGTGGAGCCGGCACTGACGGTCGAGATCGACGGCGTCGCCGTCGCGCACCTCGATCTCGGTTCGCACGCGGGCACCCATCTCGATGCGCCCGCGCACTCGATCGTCGGCGGACGCACGGTCGACCGCATTCCGCTTGAGCGGCTCACAGGCGTTGCGCGGATGCTCGCGGTCGGCCCCGAACCGGCGCGGCCGGGGGAGGTGCTCGGCAGCGACCGCATTGCGGGTGGGGTGCCGGATCGCCTGCCCGAAATCGTTTGCATCGCCACTGGCTGGGACGCGCATTTCGGCTCGCCCGAGGCGCTGCACCACCCGGCGGTGGCGCCGGAGCTCGCCGAGCTGCTGTGGGAGCGCGGCGCACGCGTGCTCGGCGTTGATGCGTTGAGCCCCGACCCGACGGGCACGGTCCCGGCCGAGTCCGAAGCGAGCGGCATGCCCGTGCACGAGTTCTGGCTCGGCGGCGACGGGGTCATTGTCGAGAATCTCGCCCGGCTCACGGAGCTGCCCGAGTCGGTCGATGTGGTGCTGCTCCCGCTGCGCATCGCTGCAGGTGACGGCTCGCCCATTCGCGCCGTCGCGTTCGTGGAATAGTGGCAGGCGGCTCGGGTTTCAGCTGCTCGCGTCGAGTGCAGTGAATGCGAGCAGCATCCGCGCCCGCTCGACAGGATCATCGAGATCGCGTCCGAGCTGTTTCGCCGACTCGGCGATGAGCCGGCGCACCGTGTTGCGGTGCAGCCCGGTCTCCCGTGCCGTACGATCCCAGGATCCGTGCTGGCGCAGCCACTCCGCGAGCGCCGTGCGATGCTCGGTGAACGCCGCGTCATCGAGCGGGGCGAGCCACCGACCGGCAACGACGCGAGCCACGCTCGGATCGGCGATCGCGCTGGTCGGCCAGACCTCGGCCGCGGATTCGGGATCGCCGTCGTTCAGGTGCCGGCCCAGATGCCGTGCGGCGCGGCCCAGCTCTTCCGCTTCGAGCATCGCCTCTTGTAGCTCGTCGAGCTCGTGGGGCCGGCTCACCGCGAAGAGCCAGCCGAGCGCAGATGCCTGCGCGAAGTCTGCGGCCGACGGTGGCCGCGACACGAACGCGCGGATGCGGCGCGCGCGGTGCTCGACGAACGGCGTGTGCAGCAGTCGCCGCAGCCAGCCGGCGTCTGACGAGTAGGTTTCGTCTGAACCGCGTTGGTCTCGAGGGTGCTGCGGATCCCGAATCGCAACCAGCCCGTGCACGGTGCGCGCGCCCCCGCCGAACGAATTCGCGACGAGTCTGGCGAAGCGGTCGCGTTCGCCCCCGCCGCCGCGCCGCTGGCTCGCGTCGACCATTAGGTGCATGAGCAGTTGGTCGACCGCCATCGACTGTTCGACGGGAAGCTGCACCACGAGCCCGATGAGATTCGCGGCGAGCAGGAGTGCCGTGCGGTCGGTGCTCGTGAGTCGCGGGGCCCGGCCGAGCAGCAGCACCGCAGAGGGTGCGACGATTCCGGCTCGGGTACGGGTGGGGGTGATGCGGTGCGCGGTGACCTCGTACCGCTCGCCGGCGGCCTCCACCGTGGTGAATGCGGTCGGCACGGCACCGCGCGCGCGGCCCTGCGCGTCGAATCGGGTCGCGACATCGGCGAGCAGGGAATCGATGTCGAGCGCCTCCGGCACGGGCCCTCCGGTGTACGTGTCTTCATCGATCTGTAGCAGCGCCCACCCCTCGCCGCTCTGCGCGAGCACGGAGGTGATGCGCTGCGCGGGTCCGTGCTGCAGCGCCGCCTCGGTCACCCGTCGTGCGAACGTGTTCATGACCTCGAGCGTGCGGGTGCGCTCGGTCTCGAGCGCACGGTTCAGGTGCATCGTGATCGGCGCGAAATGCACGTGCGGAGGCAGCTCGATGAGCGGGAACGACTGGCGACGGCAGGCCTCGACGAGGGCCTCGGGAACCGCGTCATAGACCGGTTCGACGCCGAAGACGAGCGCGGCGACGCCTCCCTCGCGCAGACCCGCGACGTAGGCGTCGATGGCGGTGGGCTGCTCGGGGAGGCCGAGCCCGGTGATGAGGAGCAGGTCGCCCCGTGTGACGTAGCGACTCGGGTCGGCGAGGTCGATGACGATCGAGGCCGAGACCTCTGTGGCGCGCACGCGGTCGAGGGCTGCGGGATCCTGCGCCAGCGATTCAGGAGCCGGCGACCGCAGACTGGCTTCGAAGGCCGGAGCGTCGAGCAGGGTCGAGAGCGGCACCGTGGCCTGTGCGGCCACCGATTCGGGTTCGAATTCCATGAGATCAGGATAGAACATCCCGAGCTTTGTGTATCCGGGATGATCCGCCCGAGACGCACGCGCGTTTCCCAGGTAGCGTTCAGCGTACGAAATCAGTGTCGCTGAGTGTGGGAAGCGGCGCTGCCCATCCGTTCCCACTAGGAGGACACTGTGGTCCTGGACTACATCGTCATGGCCGTCTACCTCGTCGGGATTCTCGGCGTCGGGTACTGGGGCATGCGCCGCTCGAAGTCGAAGAGCGATTACCTCGTCGCCGGGCGCCGCCTCGGCGGCTTCATGTACTCGGGCGCTATGTCGGCGATCGTGCTCGGCGGCGCATCGACCGTCGGCGGCATCGGCCTCGGGTGGGAGTACGGCCTCTCGGGCGCCTGGCTCGTCACCTGCATCGGTCTCGGCATCCTCGTGCTCAGCGCCTTCTTGGCCAAGCGCATCGTGAAGCTCAAGGTCTACACGGTGACCGAGATGCTCGATCTGCGCTACGGCGGCTCGAACGGGCTCATCTCGGGCATCGTGATGTTCCTGTACACGCTGATGCTCACGGTGACCTCGACGCTGGCGTACGCCACGATCTTCCACGTGCTCTTCGGCATCTCGAACCTGTGGGGCGTCGTCATCGGCGGCACGATCGTCGCAATCTACTCGATCATGGGTGGCATGTGGTCGATCACCATGACCGACGTTGTGCAGTTCATCATCAAGACCGTCGGCATGTTCCTGCTGCTCCTCCCGATCGCGCTCATGACCGCGTCGGATCAGGCCGGTGGCTGGGGCGGCATCCGCGAGCGCCTCGGCGACTCGTTCTTCTCGCCGTGGTCGATCGGCGGCATGACCATCGTCACCTACGTCATCGTCTACACACTCGGTCTGCTGATCGGGCAAGACATCTGGCAGCGCGTCGTCACCGCCCGCACCCCGCGCGTCGCGAAGTGGGGCGGCATCACCTCGGGTGTCTACTGCCTGCTCTACGCCTTCGCCGGTGCCCTCATCGGTATCGCGGCACGCGTGCTGTTCCCCGAGATGGAGAACCGCAACGACGCTTTCGCCTTCATGGCGCAGGAGATGCTGCCGCCAGGGGTGCGCGGCATCGTGCTCGCCGCGGCGCTCTCGGCCATGATGTCGACCGCGAGCGGTGCGCTCATCGCTTCGGCGACGGTCTTCTCGACAGACCTGCTTCCCGCGATCAAGCGCATCTTCGGCGTGAAGACGGCGCGTGTCGAGATGCACGACGGCCATGTCGGGGGCGAGAGCCTGCTCGGCTACCGCATCACCATCTTCATCTTGGCGGGCATCACGATGTTCATCGCGACGATCGTCACGGACGTGGTCGCAGCGCTCACCGTCGCGTACGACATTCTCGTGGGCGGCCTCGGCGTCGCGATCATCGGCGGTTTGTTCTGGAAACGCGGCACCCGTATCGGCGCCGTGAGCAGCATGCTCGTCGGCACGATCGTCGTGATCGTCTCGATGGCCATCTGGGGCATTCTCGCGAACGAGCCCATCTACTACAGCCTCATCGCGAGCCTGCTCACGTACGTCATCGTCAGCCTGGCGACCAAGCCGACGCCCGCGCCCATTCTCGATGAGTGGACGATGCGCCTGAGCCTCGACGACCGCACCGCGGTCAACGACGTCGTGTACGACGAGGTGCAGCAGACCCGCTGACCCGACTCGCACCCGAATTCCCCGGGCCGGCACCCCGCCGGCCCGGACACGGAGGGCACGCCCGCGCAACGAGTGCCATCGACCCCTTTCAGGAGGAACAGATGACCATCGAATCGCCGGGCGTGCCCGCTGTCGTTTCACCCACCGCCGCGGCTCCGGCTGCAGCTTCGACTGCCGGAGCCTCGACTGCCGGCATCGCCTCACCCGCCGGCGACGACGGCCGCCGCATCGGCGGCGACGTCGTGCTCGAGACGCTCCGCGCCCTCGGTGCGCGCGGCATCGTCGGCCTCCCCGGGCAGCACGCGCTCGGCCTCTTCGACGCGCTGCGCCGATCCGACCTCGCCTATCTCAGTGCCCGCGTCGAGAACAATGCGGGCTTCATGGCCGACGGTCTCGCCCGCGTCACGGGCGACGTCGCCCCGCTGCTCCTCTCGACCGGCCCGGGCGCCCTGACCTCGCTCGCGGCTCTGCAGGAGGCCGCTGCCTCGTCGATTCCGGTGCTCGCAATCAGTGCGCAGATTCCGGTAGTGGGCCTCGGCGGCGGCCGTCACGGCTACCTGCATGAGCTGCCCCAGCAGTCTGATTCGTTCCGCGGAGTCGTGAAGCACGTGGTGACGGTGCGCTCGATGAGTCAGATCCCGACCGCGATCGCGAACGCCTGGCGCATCGCCGACACCGCCCCGCGCGGCCCGGTGCTCGTCGAGGTGCCGCAAGACATCCTGCTCGAGCCGGCCGATGGCCGCGTCCCCGAGATTATCGCGGCCCCCGCGACCGCCGCCGCGGCACCGCTCGCACCGCTGCCCGAAGCGATCGCCCTTGCGGCTGACGTGCTCGCGGCGGCCGAGCGTCCCGTCATCTTCGCAGGCGGCGGCGTGGTGCGCGCCGGGGCCGAGGCCGAGCTCGTCGCACTCGCGGAGCGGCTCGACGCTCCCGTGGTGACCACGATCGGCGGCAAGAGCGCGATCGCCTGGGAGCATCCGCTCTCCGCGCGCTCCTGGATCGAAGACATCGCGACGACCGAGTTCCTCGAATCAGCGGATGCGCTGCTCATCGTCGGCAGTGGCGTCGGCGAGCTCTCGAGCAACTACCACACCTTCGCGCCGCGCGGCCTCGTGGTGCAGATCGAGGCCGACCTCGGCAAGCTCGGTTCGAACCACCCCGGCATCGGGGTGCACGCGGACGCGAAGCTCGCCCTCGCGCAGCTTGATAGCGTGATCGCGGGCTCCGGGCGCGCGTCGACCGCGCCGCGCCGCGAGGCAGCGGTCGCAGCGGTGCGCACGCTGCTTGAGACGGTGCTCACCCGCGTGGAGAGCCAGGGACTCGACTCCGAACTCGCGCTGGTCCGTGGGCTGCGCGAGGCCGTGCCCGCCTCGACCCCGGTGTACTGGGACATGACGATCCTCGCCTACTGGGGCTGGTCGGCTTGGGACCCGCGCGGGCTGGAGTTCGCGTCGGCTCAGGGCGCCGGCGGCCTCGGCTACGGGTACCCGGCCGCACTCGGCGCGGCGTTCGGTCGCCGAGTGATGGCCGGATCCGAAGCCCCGTCCGTGCTTGCCGTCTCGGGCGATGGCGGTGCGCTCTACGGTATCGCCGAGCTCGCGGTCGCCGCGCAGCACCAGTTGCCGGTCGTGTGGCTGATCGTTGACGACGGCGGATACGGTGTGCTGCGCGAGTACATGGAGGGTGCATTCGGCACTGCGACAGCGACCGAACTCGCCCGCCCCGATTACGTCGCGCTGGCAGAGTCGTTCGGCATCCCCGCCGAGCTGACCTCGCTCGCCGAAGCACCGGATGCCGTCGCGCGCGCACTCGCAGCCGGCGGCCCCCGCGTCGTCGTGCTGCCGGCCGTGCTCGAACTGTTCGCGCCGACCCACCTCGATCGCCTGACGGGAGCGGGGGAGTGACCCGCCCACTCGTCGTCTTCACCGACACCACCGATCTCGATCCGGCGCCCGGGCGTGCGCTGCTCGAGCGGGCCGGCGCGGCGACCATGCTGCTCGATCTGCCGGCGGCACCAGGCACAACGCGTGAATTCCCAGCCGGGGCAGAAGCAGCCGTTGCGCTGGTGGTCGGCTATGCGCGCATCGATGCGGAGGTGCTGGATCATCTGCCGCAGGTGCGCTGCATCGCGACGATGAGCGCCGGCGTCGACATGGTCGACCTCGACGCCGCGCGCGACCGGGGCATCTGGGTGGTGAACCTCGTGGATGCCGCGACAGAAGAGGTGGCTGCGCACGCGCTGTCGCTGATGCTGGCGCTCGAGCGCGGGTTGCGCGACAGCTGGGCGGTGACCGCCGCCGGCGGGTGGACCGAAGACGTCGCTGCGGTGCCGCGGCGCTTGAGCGGATTGACGCTCGGTCTCTTCGGCTACGGTCGCATCGCTCGCCGCCTCGCCGAGATCGCCGCCCCCACTTTCGGAGCCGTGATCGCGCATGACCCGTTCGTCGCTGAGAGCGACGGCCTCGTCGAGCTCGTCGACCGAGAGTCGCTGTTGGCGCGCTCCGACGTGCTTTCCGTGCACCTTCCGCTCGCGCCCGAGACTGTCGGGGCGATCGGTGCCGAGGCGTTCGCGGCGATGCGCCCGGGCGCGAGCTTGATCAATGTGTCGCGCGGTGAGCTCGTCGACAGTGCTGCGCTGGGGGCCGCCCTCGATGCGGGAACCCTGCGTGGCGCCGCCCTCGACGTGCTCGACGGGGAGCCCCCGGTGGCGGATCACCCACTGCGTGACGATCCGCGCGTGCTGGTGACGCCGCACGTGGCATTCCTCTCCGACGGATCACTCGAGCACTACACGCTGGACCCGGCCCGGACGATCGTGGAGTGGCTCAGCACGGGCACACTGCCGCGTGCCGTCGTGGCAGGCGAGCGTGGAGTCGCGCTGCTGTAGACGCACCTCTTCGCGAGTGTGAATGAACGGGCGTCGCTTTCCAGAACAGGGAAGCGGCGCCCGTTTCGTGCGTTCGTGAGCCCGGTGCGTCGGTTTCGGGTGTGCGGCGCGCCC
>NZ_JHBW01000108.1 GCF_001273845.1 Leucobacter musarum subsp. musarum | reverse complement strand
GTGCGCAGCTCGCCAACGCACAGGCCATCCAGCAGGCCGCTACCGACCTGAAGGTGCCCGCGGGCGGGGTGAAGATCGCGGTAATGGTCGCGCTCGTCGAATCAAACCTCACCAACCTCGCCAACGTGAGCGTGCCCGATTCACTCCTGGTCCCGAACGAGGGGACGCCTGGCGCCGATCATGACTCGGTCGGCATCATGCAGCAGCGTCCGTCGTCCGGGTGGGGCACCGTTTCGGAGCTCATGACGCCATCATTTGCGGCGCGCGCGTTCTTCGGTGGCCCGTCTGGGCCAAACGGGGGCAGCCCCAGGGGTCTCCTCGACGTCGACGGGTGGGAGTCGATGGAGCCCGGGGTGGCCGCGCAAACCGTGCAGGTGAGCGCGTTCCCCGACCGCTACCAAGAACGGGCAGGAGACGCTGACGCGGTACTCGCCGCGATCGGTGCCGGGGGCGCCGCGTGCACGGGTCAGGAAGGCACTCCCCCGCAGGTCGTGGGCGGGTGGGCGAACCCGGTCGGGATGCAGAGCTGGGGCACGTACCCGGACCATGCCGGCGGCGCGATGGACATCCACGTCGACGTCGGCACCCCCGTGTATGCGCCCGCTGCTGGCACGATCTTCGATCTGTCCGAGAGCTGTGGTGGACAGGTGCTCGGCGTGCAGCACGACCTTCAGTACACGACCGCGTTCGCGCACCTGTCCGCATTCGCGGTCTCCCCTGGCGATCATGTGAAGGCCGGCCAACTGATCGGCTATTCGGGAGCCTCCGGGACGTGCGTGCAAGGCGCACACCTCCATTTCGAGGTGCGGGTCGGTTCGAATCCGAAGCTCTGGGGCAACTTCACCCCGGCGTACAAGTTCATGCGAGAGCAGGGAATCGTGATGGGCGAATGCACCACGGGGTGCGACCTCTACCCCATGTGAGGACAGTGCCGAGGCGGCGGTGAGTGCGGGAGCGCTCACCGCCGCTTTTGCGTGTGTGGTGCGCGGGAGAGCGCTTCTAGTGGGCGATCAATCCATCTCCTGAAAGGAACCCCTGATCGCATGTCACTCACCACTCTCGTCGTGAAAACCGGCGCACTCGTTCAGACCGGCCTCGATGTCCCAGACCTCAAAGCCGACTTCAACACCGGCCCGGCTCAGGCCGGCCTCACACTCGCGAACCAGATCCTCGCGCTGGGCACCATCGCGGGTGTGGTCGCGTTCATCGTCGTTGGCGCTCTCCTGATGTTCGGTGGCCTGGGCGCGCACAACAAGTCGAAGGCGTGGATCGCGCTGGGAATTGCCGGCGCTGGTGCGATGTTCATGGGTTCGATTTCGGCCGCCATGACGTTCTTCGGCAACATTCCGCTGTTCTAAGCCGGAGACCTCGTCATGTTCATGCTGGAAGACCAGATCGAGCTCGGGTGTACGCCCGGGATCGAATACCCCATGTGTGTCGGTGCCGAGTCGACCGCCCGTGGCATGGGCTCATTCATCGGGTGGCTCGCAGAGACCGTGCTCGGCGCCCAAGAGTTCGCGCCCGGAACTACGCTCTGGGACAACGCGATCGGTGAGGCGTCGAACTGGTTCGCGATCGCGATCATTGTGATGCTCATCACCGGCATCGTGGGGTTGGCGACCGGCATGGTCTCGATGAAACCTCGACGGTTGTGGGCGTCGGTGGGCGGGATCGCAGCGGCGATCCCGTCCACCTACATCGCGCTTGCTGTTGGCGGAACTCTCCTGACCCTCAGTGACCAGCTCAGCGAGCTCGCACTCACGCGTATCGGCGGTGATGGGTCGTTCGAGAATCTGTTCCGCATGGTGCTGCAAAACGGCACCGGAACGGACCTCGGCGGCGCCCTGCTCGGTCTCACGGGTTTCAGTGGTGCCGCACCCATGCTTTTGCTGCTCGTCGGGATTCTGCTCGGTCTGATCCTGATGTCGTTCGCGCTCGCCTTCAGAAATCTCGGCTTGATGATTCTGATCGCTTTCGCACCGCTCGCGTTCATGGCCGTCCCCATGAAAGGCGGGTGGGAGATCGTGAAGAAATGGGCGCTCGCCGGCATCGCGCTACTGCTCGCCAAACCGTTGATGTTCGGGGTGCTCGCGATGCTGTTGAAGTCATCGGAGGGAATGGCGTTGTTCTCGTCGCAAACGTTGACGGTGATGACGGGCCTGTTCGTGGTGTCGTTCATGCCGATGATGGCGTACTCGTTCTTCTCGTTCCTCGGCGCAGGCAACGAGAACATGGCTGGCCAGGGGATGGCCAGTCACGCCGGTCAGAAGGCTGCAGCACCCGTGCAGCGGGTGACTGGTGCGGTGACGAGCAAGGCAGGCGGCGCAATCGGGGGCGCGTTCGGGCGGATATTTCAGCGGCCCGATTCGGCCTCCTCAACTGGGCGGAGTGCAAAGCCACGGTCTACCGGGAACCAGCCTGGCGGGGGCACCCCGAAGCAAGCGGGGAGCAACCAGCAATCCACGAACTCCTCTGGCACTTCGGGCAACAAGCCGTCGTCTCCCGGCGGCACGAACACCGGCAGGAGCCCGGGCGGTGCGGGTAAGGGTGCGGGCTCACCACAGGGCGCAGGTGCGCCTGGCGGTTCACCGCAGGTGCCCGCAGCGCCGACACCGAATCCGGGTGCGGGGTCGAAACCGCGTCCAGGTGCCGGCGCCAGGCCAGGGTGGTGATGCGTGATGACTGATGAAACTCCGGCACTCGCGCAGTACTCGAGGCGTGCTTCGCAGGGTGTGGTGCTCGGGATCGACAAGCCGGGTGTGTGGTCAATCGGGATCGCCCTCGCGCCAGTCGGTGTGACGGTCCTCGCGGAAGGACCGATCAAGGCGCTGTTGGTGGCCGTGGTGATGTCGCCGCTGGCCGTGTCGGGTCTGTTGAAGCGGCACGGGATCGCGCTGTCGATGTGGCTCGTGTGGGCCATGAAATTTCGGATGAGGAAGATGATGGGACGAACGAAATACACCCGGAAGGTGAAGCGGGCTGAACCGATCGTGCGCGGTGAGCTGCAACTTCCGGGCCTCGAAGAACGCTTCCAGGTGTGGGAATCCCCTTCCGGGGTGGCCGTCATCTGGGACAAGATGCGTCAGAGCGCGTCGGTGACGTGCATGGTGGCTTCCCCCGGGATGGCAAGACACCGCACGCAGGTGATGACGCCTCACGATCAGGAGGAGCTCACCAGCGCGCTCATGCGGGTTGCCGGTTCGTGGACGCGGCGCAGGCAGATCATGCGTGTCTCGATGCAGGAACGCACACGGCCGGGCACAATCGTGCGCGAGCAGCGCGCGTTCGAGCAGCTCGGCGCGACCGGAGATCTCGCCGACTCGTATCAGGAAGCCCTCGGCCGCGTGGCCCAGGAGAGCGTGCTGCACCCGCAGTCGATCACCCTCACCATTGACGCCGGCGGCGGCGAAGGCCGTGCGACCGCGAAAGACCTCGGGGGTGGGAAAGCCGGAATCCTCGGCATGGTCGAGCAGGAGCTCGCCGCGACCGCGGAGTCGCTGCGCGTCGCCGGGTTCACCCGGATTGCGTGGTGCTCGCCGCGCGAGTGGGGGGCGTGGGGTCGCGGCATCGTCGACCCCGTCGCGGAGGGCAAGATCGACGTGCGCCTCGGCACCGCGTTCCAAGGCATCGCGCCGGAGCTCGCAGGTCCGATGGCGTGCGTGGAAGAGAAGAATCACGTCGAAACGGATTCCGCGTTCCATCGGGTCTACTGGATCAGCGAGTACCCCCGACTGCCGTCACTTCCCGGGTTCATGGGGGAAGTCGCAAGTGCGGAATCGTCGAACGGGGTGCCGGTCAGGCACACGCTGCAACTGGTGGGCACCCCGGTCCCGATCGAAGAGGCTTTGAAAGGGATCCGCAAGCAGCGTGATGCGTGGAAGCAGAACGCAGCCCTGAAAGCACGACGCAACGCGGACATGACGATCGCAGACAACGCGGACTGGGAAAACCTCGACGCACGTGAGCGCGACCTCATCAGTGGTCAAGGTGAACTGGCCTGGACCGGGTTCGTGGTCGTGTCGGCGCTCTCGTATGAGGCGCTGTTGAGTGCGTGCACGACGATGGAGCTCGCAGGCTCCACCGCGTCGATCGAGCTGACCGCGTTGTCGTATCAGCAGGCGGCCGCGCTCATGACGGTGGCGTACCCGGCCGGGACGGGGATGTGATGGGTCAGCAGCAACTCGCGTTCACCCCGGAAAAA
The DNA here is from genome assembly GCF_001273845.1 of Leucobacter musarum subsp. musarum. Taxonomy (GTDB): domain Bacteria; phylum Actinomycetota; class Actinomycetes; order Actinomycetales; family Microbacteriaceae; genus Leucobacter; species Leucobacter musarum. The sequence continues at coordinate 56,945 of NZ_JHBW01000108.1, read as the reverse complement.
CTCACCCGCAAAGAACGCCGCATTCTCCACGAGATCGTAAGCGCGGATCAAGACACCCCAGTGACCGATCTGGTCGACGTCGACGACGTACCGTTCCTCTCCCGTGTCGGCCGGATCTTGCGCGGACACTCCGCTGACATCAAGCTCCCCCGCCACACGGGGACCGGGTGGGAGTGGGCGGCGGCGAACCCGTTCCCGTTCTCTGACGTCCCGGTGGTCGACGGCCCCGTGATCGGACTCGAGCTGACTTCGGGCGGGCAACCGTTCACGTTCAACCCCTGGAACATGTACAACGCCGGCGTCATCCCCTCCCCGAACGTGCTGTTCAAGGGTGGGATTGGGCGCGGCAAGAGCTACTTCCTGAAGCGCCTGGTCACCCTCGGCGCCTTGTTCGGGGTCATCTCGATCAACACGAGTGATGTGAAAGGCGAGCACGGGATCGTCGCCGACGCGCTCGGCGGCCAGTGGTACCGGGTGGGCGCGTTCGGCACCGACGTCCGGGTGAACCCGTTCGAGAAAGGCGAACGCCACTTCGGGGAATCCGAAACGGAACACCAGCAGCGCATCTACTCATCTCGAGTGCTCGTCGCCGAGCAGCTCGCCGGACTCCTTCTCGGGGAGAACGATTCCCTCACCACGATCGAGCAGTCCATTCTCGCGTGGGCGATGGACGAGGTGATCCGCGAGACGAATGACCATCCCACGATTCGCAAGCTCGTCGCGAAAATCGACGACGCCGAAGCACTGAAAAAAGCTCGTGGCGGCCGGTTCCTGCCCGGTGAGGAACGACGCTTGGGGTTCTTGTTCGATCCGATGCTGACGGGAAATCTCGCCGGCATGTTCGAAGACGAAGGAACGGTCAGGTTCGACCCGAATTCGCCGTACACCGTATTCGACACCTTCGCGATGGAAAAGCGTGGAGATCTCGCGCTCGCCCTCACTCAAACGATCACGAACTCGTGGGTGATGAATGTCGTCTCCAACAAGGGCGCCGGACGCATGATCCAGGTCATCCGTGAGGAGGGGTGGCGTGACATGAAGACGCTGCAGGGCCTCGAAGCGCACGAGCTGCAGCTGAAGCTCTCCCGCGAGTACGGCATCAGTCTCATGATGGCCGTCCACGAGGACGGCGACTTCGACTCCGTCGGGAGAGCTGGGTCCAAGGAGCGCGAGCTCGCGCAGAAACTGCTCCGCCAGTACGCGGTGACGTTCACGTTCAACCAGGGCTCCCGCACGCTGCAGCGTGCGGTGAAAGAGGGCAACCTCACGCCCGGTGAAGCCGCGATGCTGACCAGCTTCGCGGAAGTGCAGGGATTGTCTCTGCTACAGGCCGGCGAACGCTCGTTCGTGATCGACGGCCGCTCGACGTCGACCGCGTGGGAGCGGGAACTTTTCGATACGGATCGCGCCATGCGCGCCCGTGAACAACAGCATGAAAGGCAGCACTAAACCATGACCGCAGTTACCACTCTCGTCACCGAAACCGTGACCCTGTTCGCGGAATGCGACGCGAGCACCCAGGACCCCACCCTCGAAGAGGCGTGGGCGTTGGTCGTGGATGTCTCCCAGCTCAGTGGCGCCCGACTCATGGAGCCCCGCTTCGGTGGGCTCACGCAGGCCGCTGACGAAGTCGCACTGTATCTCGGACAGTTCGACCGGGTCTCCCGGATCACCCGCGACGCCCCGTTCCGGGTGCCGGCAACCGCGCTGCGCCCCCTGAAAGCGGCAGGCCGGTTTGTGGAGAACACCGACAGCATCGACGAAGTGTGCGCGTTGCTGCTTGCCCTCCCGCACATCGCGGCCGCGTACCTGGCGTACCTCGAGCGCACCGGCGGCCGCTACGCGCTGCCGTTGACGGATCTGATGAAGCTCGCTGTCCGTGCGGGAAGCGTCTACCGCGACAGCTTCACCCGCACCATCCCCGCCGTCTAACCCCTCACTCCCCACGCTGGAAGGCTGCCTGATGAGTTCTCCTGACCACATCGCACCGGCGACCGAGTTCGGTCGCACCGTCCGCCTCATGAACGTCTGGCAACGCGTCATCGTGTTCCTGATGTTCCCCGCCATGCTCCTCGGAGCGACACAGGCCATCACGCAAGCATTCGTGCTCGTGCTGCACGCCAACCGCAACTTCCAGGTGCTCCCGATCCTGCAATACGTGGCGCAATGGTGGACCGCGAACCCCGCAGCGGCGTACGGGATGCCCGACTCGCAAGTGATGCACTGGATCATCTCGGTCCTCATCCTCGTCCTGCTCGGGTCGGTGTCTGCCCTCATCATGCGTGGGGTGTCCAAGCGCAAGAAGAACCCGCAACTGCGACCCGGCCTCGCCTCCGAGAAAGACGTCGAGCGTGAGCTCGGCACCAAGCAGCTCGTGGAAGAGCGTGGACCGAAACTGCGACCGTCGCTTGCTGGCCGTGAGATTGAGCCGTGCTTCGTCGGCTACTTCCTCGGCACGTTCAAAGGCCGCGACATTTGGACGCGCGCCGAAGACCCGACCATCCTCATTGGCCCCTCCCGCTCCGGCAAGGGATTCCGGTTCGTGCTGCGTCAGATCGTGGAAGCACCCGGCGCTGTCATCACCACGAGTGTGCGCCTGGACAACGCGAAAATCACGATGGGCGCCCGAGCACGTTCGGGATCTCCGACGCTCGTGTTCGCTCCCGGAGTGGAGGGTGGCAAAGAGATCGGCCGCGTGTTGAAGCTCGACCCGATCGCCGGCTGCGAAGACGAAGAAACCCTTGTGCGCCGTATCAATGCGTTCATCCCGTCTGGCGCGTTCGGTGGATCGACGTCGAACGGCGGCCACTGGGATACCCTCGGCAAGCAGCTCGCCTCGCACCTGTTTCACGCGGCTGCCTGCGGGGGGCTTGGCGTCGACGACGTGTGGGGGTGGGTGATGAACCCCGTCGCAGCGCGCGATGCCGTCTCTCTGATTCGGAAGCATCCCCAGGGGTTGAAAGAGCATGCCGATCACCTCGAGTACGTGATCGGGATGCCGCCTGAGCAGTTGGCGAGCAACTGGGGTGTTCTTCCCACGGTGCTCGCGTTCATGGCGTCCGGTGCTGCACGGTGGTGGATGAAACCCGATGATGGGGAGACGATCGACCTGGTCGATTTCATCCTGCAACGGGGCACGGTCTACATCGTGGGCGACAAGATGGCTGCCCCCGAATACACGCGTATGATCGACGGCCTACTCGGAGAATTCGACTTCGTCACCAAGGGGCTCGCGGCCGCGTCCCCGTCGTCACGCCTCGACCCGCCTGTGACGTACATTCTCGATGAGGCCGGCAACATCGAATACCAGGGCATGTACGAGCTCATCACCGCCGGCGGCGGGTACGGCCGCGTCGGGCTGGCCGTGTTCCAGTCGAAGAATCAGCTCGAACAGTTCGGCGACAACTCCACCGGGGCGACGCTCTGGGATGCGGCAGTCGCGAAGATCATCCTTCCTGGTGGCGGCGACACGAAAGCACTCGATGAGGTGTCGGGTCTCATCGGGGATGTGTGGGTGGAACGGCAGTCGCACACGGTCGGCGCCGGCGACCCGTCAGCGCAGTACAGCACGGAGCAGCGCGCCGCGTTCTCAAAGAAAGACATCCGCGAGATGGATGGCAACTACGCGTTCGTGTTCTATCGCAGCCTCGCCCCCGTGGTCGCCCGTACGAGCCCGTTCACGGAGCATCCTCAGTACGACGAGTGCATGCGTGATGCCGCGAACATCGACGCCGCGTTCCGCAAGACCTCCCGGTATGCGGAACAGGTGACCGCGCACCACGGCGCTCGTGCGTGAGCTCAGGCGCGGCGCGAAGCACTCCCAGGGGCGCGATCAGCACCGCGCGTTCTATGCGCAGTACATCGTCTCCCCGGCCTGGTTTCGGCGCCGGGAACGATGGGCGGCAGAAGAAGCCGCACGCATCGCCCCTGCACCGATCCAGTGCCGTGGCGGGTGCGGGCATCAGTGGCAGGCGGGCCGGGATGATCTGCATCACTGCAGCTACCGGAGACTCGGCGATGAGGCGCACGACGACCTCTGGGCGATGTGCCGCACGTGTCACACCGCGCTGCACCGCATGATCGAGTCGACACGGTCGTGGCGGCGACTCCCCCGCAGGCAGGCCAACCAGCTCGCGATCGCGGTTCTTGCCGGGCGCGGCCGCCGGCCCCCGGTGAGCGACCTCACCAAATACCTCTGACCCGTGTGGGGCTGCACCGAATGGTGCGGCCCCACCTTTTGTTCACGCGGCATACCTACGAACCAGGTGCGCGGTGGGGTGGTTCGTGGGGTGAGCGGCCGCCCGGGCTGCAACGAAAGGAACAAGATCATGGCAGAAACGATCCGAGCGAACATCGGCAGCAAGGCCCCGAAGTATCTCCCCGCATCCGGCGATAAGAAGCAGGCACTGTACGTCGACGTCGCGGAGAACCGGAGCCGGTTCGACCGGGAGCAGCAGCAGTGGGTGGATCTTCCCACACGGTGGTACGAAGCAAAGTTTCAGGGAAGAGACGCTGACATCGTGCGCGACCAGCTCGAGCAAGGCGATGCGCTGATCCTTATCGGCACGAAAGAACACCACGTCTTCGAGAAAGCAGACGGCACCAAGCACAAATCGACGAAGTTCTACGTCGACTCGTTCGGTATCGACCCTCACCGCAACACGTTCACGATCGACCGCACGCCGAGACCCGGAACCGTCCGGGAACAGGCACAGACGGCTGAGCGGGTGGCGGCAGGCGAAGAGATCAAGAATCGCCTGCGGCAGCTCGTCGATGGGCGCGTCCTCTCCCCCGACGCTGCCGATCGCGTCATGATCACGTTCACCTCGGGAAGCGAGGAGCCGGCGTCGTTGGCGCAGGAGCTCGAGAACACGCTCGTGCTCGATCAGGCGCCAAAAGAAGCTCGACTGTTCGTGGTGAGCGTCGCGGAGCAGTATGCCGGCAACGGGGTCGCGCTCGACTGGCAGCAGTCGGTCGCCGCGGCGAACGAGCTCCACCAGGCGCAGCAGGCACAGCAACTCCAGCAGACACAGCAGGCCACACCGGCGCCTTGGCCGGCAGTGAGTCAGATCCGGAACGAACTGCACAGCACCGCACCAGCGGGGCTACGCATGTAGCCGGCGGTACTGAGCGGGGTCGCACTTTCGGGTGCGGCCCCGCTTTCGTGTGCGCGGCCTGTTCCTTCGTGTAGCAGAGGGGCGTGGTGCTCCTCTTGAACGGAGGAAATCATGTCGAATCAGGACGAGCAGCGCATCCTCGATGCCGCACGGCAGGGCGCAGGGCGCGCGATGAGTGAGCTGCGCCGTGCGGGGGTGAATGCGGCCGCAAACCTCGACGTCGTACGCGAGCAAGCGAGCGCGCTCACGGATCAGCAGCGGGCCGAGTTCGTCGACGCTGGCCGTGCTGCCACGGCACGTGCACACACAGCGCTCGCAGAACACAAGCATCTGGAGGCGCCGGTCGACGTCCTCGCAGGCGTCATCGCGGATCTGGAGGCGCACCCGTTTGATGAGGGTGCGGTTCGCCGCCAGGTCAATCAGTACATCACTGACCAGGTGATGTTGAACACGGGCCTCGATGCGTCCGAGCTTCGTGCGCAGGGCAGCTTCGAGCTCGGCTATGTGGGAGGTGCGGAGGCGGTGCAGTCAGTCATCGCGCAGCACGACCTGGTGCGGGTGCAGGCCGCGCAGGAGCGCCAGGCGGCGATCCCCGCCCAGTCGCTTCCTGTTGAGTCGCAGTTGGATCGTCTCGGGTTCTCTCGGCGGGTGAATGAGCTGCACCAGGAGCGGCGCATTGACCGGGAGACCGTGGTGGGTCTGCTCGATATGGCTGCGGCCTCCGACGATCTACGTGAGTTCAAGTCGCGGTGGAACTACACCGGGGCGCGGCTCATGGGGGGCGCCGAGCACCGCTACCTCGATTCGGCACTGAACACCCCGGAGGGGCAGCGTGCGGATTCGTGGCAGGAGGCTCAGGTGTGGGCGCGCGCGTACGGCACTGATCAGCGTGCGGGTGTCGCGTTTGCGCAGCAGCACGAGCAGCAGCGTCAGCAGCAGATGGCGCAGCAGATGGCCGTCTAACTGCCGACAGCTATTGGGGAGGGGTCGCACCGTGAGGTGTGGCCCCTCCCCTCGTTTGTATATCGGGTGCGCGTGGTGCCGGTTCGTGTGGTGCACGAATGTAGGAGGTGCTGCCCACAATGGCAAGACGTAAACAACGAGTTCCAGACACGCAGTTGGCGTGGGATCTCTTTGGTGAATTTGAAACGACCGCAGTAGAGGAAGGACCGGCACATGACCGATCAGGAGATGCTCGCCCGGATGCAGCAGACGTGGCCGGAAACGGACGACTACCTGGCACGGGTGGGGCAGGTGAACAACGACCTACAGGTGCTTCGGGAGATCTCCGAGCGAGATCAGTACGAGGCATCACTGACGTGGCTGGATCGCCTGGCAGTGAGCATCACGGATCTCACGGAGCTTCCGAGCGCGGTGACCGTGCTGCAGCATCTGCACCTTCGGGGCATGAGCGTCGCGACAGCGCTGACGGTGCCGGGCTTCCGGGAGATTCAGGAGGAACACGCGCAGCAGTACCAGGAGGGGTACGAGAGCTCCCCGGAAGTGTTGGACGGGCCGGTCTTCGGGTTGCCGCAGGCGACCGAGCAGGCGCTGTGGGCGCTACCGGAGCTCCAAGAAAAACTTCTGTCGTGGGCGACGGACACGGCGACTCGGCACGAGTATCAGGGGCCGACGGTGACGCTCGCTCAGGCAGCGATCTTGCTGAACACGGTGCGGTTCTTGGAGCAGGAGGCGGAGCCGTCTCCCGGGTGGGCGGCGGAGTGTCTGCGGTTCGCACTCTCCAGCGAATTCTTCAAGACGGCCGCGAGCCCACAGCAGTAGAACTCGACGAGTTGCGCCGCTTCCCCGGGTGGGGGGCGACGCCGGAACTCTTCGACCCGAGATCGACGAAGTACGAGGAGGAGCGTGAAGCGCTCTCCGAAATCTGGGGCGATGCGGAGTGGAGTGCGGCCCGGCGCACGGTCCTGAACGCGCATTACACGCACCCCGAGTACGTCAAAGCTATGTGGTTGATGGCCGACCGCCTCGGCGTCCCAGCAGATGCGCACGTGCTCGAGCCGGGCTGCGGCACCGGCAACTTCATCGGGCAAGCCCGTCCTGAGCAGCGCGTCACCGGTATTGAACTCGACCCCACGACCGCAGCGGTCGCACGCCTGCTCAATCCCGGAGCAAATGTGCGGAACGAATCGTTCGGGGACACGTTCCTCGATCACGACGGCTACGATCTGACGATCGGGAACGTGCCGTTCGGGGACACACGGCTTTACGATCCGGCGTACAACGAGGCGAAGCTCAGCCTCCACAACCACTTCATCGTGAAGTCGCTCCGGCAGACGAAGCCGGGCGGCATTGTCATGGTGATGTCGTCCCGATGGACGATGGATGCAAAGTCCGAGCGATCGCGGCGCGAGATCGCGAAGCACGGCGAGCTGCTGGGCGCGGTCAGGATGCCGCGCGGCGCGCACGGCGAGATCGCCGGCACCGATGCGATTGTGGACGTGCTCGTGTTCCGCCGGCACCCAGGCGATGCCCCGGTTCTGCCACCGTCCTGGTTGCAGACGATCGACGTCGACGGCGTCGGTGGCGTGGCCGCGATGAACTCGTACTTCGAGGATCACCCTGACATGGTGCTGGGCGACGTAAGTACCAAGGTGGGCAGGTTCGGGCCTGAGCTTACGATCACCGCGGCGGACTCGTCAGCAGAAGCGATCGCACCACAGTTGAATCGGGCGCTCGGGTGGATTGTCGGCGAGGCCACACTGAACGGCCAGAAGTGGGCGGCCGTCGACCGGATCGTCACAGACCGACCGGTCGCGCGCATCACGCAGGACCCGGATCGGATCATCGGGCACATCAGTATCGACCCGGATACCGGGCTGCTGCTGCAGATGGGTTTCGACGGGCCAGAACCGGTGAACGTGCCCAAGAACGCAGTGCGCGAGTTGCAGCACCTCGTGAAGTTGCGTGACGCCGCCGTGGAGCTGTTGGAGGCCGAAGCGTCGACGCGGCATGACACCCCGCAGATTGCGGAGCTCCGTCAGGCTCTGAATGGTGTCTACGAGCAGTACGTGGGCCGTTTCGGGCCGATCAATCGTGTGTCAGTGACCGTGAAAGAACGTCCGGGGAATGATCCCAGCATCATTCGTCGCTACCCGGCCGCGATGCGTGCTCTCAAATCGGACCCGCACTATGCGACCGTGGCCGCGCTCGAACGCTACAACGAAGACACCGGTGAAGCGCGAAAGGCGACCATCTTCACCGAACGAGTGGTGGGCGCCATCACGGAAGTCAGCCGGGTGGACTCCCCCGAGGATGCGATCCGCGTCTCGCTCGACCGGGTCGGTCACGTCGACGTCCCGCTCGTCGCAGAGCTGCTGGACGTCGACGAAGCCTCAGTGCCAGAGTGCCTAGGCGATCTCGTGTTTTTGAACCCGAGTGACGCCCAGACGTACATTCCTGCGGGCGAATTCCTGTCTGGTGCGGTCCGCAAGAAGCGCACTGAGCTGCGTGAGCTCGCGGCCGAAGATGCGAAATGGCAGCGCCACCTGGACGCGATTGAAGCGGTCATTCCAGAAGAGGTGGGGCCGGCGGAGATCGACGTGAAGTTCGGCGCCGGATGGGTGCCGGTCGGCGATATGGAGACGTTCTTGCATCACGAGCTGAAGAAGGAGGTGAAAGAAATTGAGCGCCTCGATGGCGAATGGAAATTCTCTATCGTGGGCCGCCCCGCAGAATCGGCTCAGGCGAAGTGGGGTGTGGAAGGCGACGTCGTGAATTTGACGGTCCTTGACGTGTTCAAGCGCGTCTTGAACGGGAAGTCGTTGGAGGTGAAGTACCGGCCTGACCCGGTCGAGAACCGGTACGTCATCGACCAGGTCGCAACCGAAGCTCTGCAGGAGCGTGTGGGTGAACTGCATGAGGTGTTCCAGGACTGGTTGTGGTCTGATGCGGAGCGCACCCAGCGGCTGCAGGAGCGGTACAACGACCTCTACAACGGGATCGTGTTGCGCTCCTACGACGGCACCGAACTGTCGTTCCCGGGGAAGGCGGCGACGTTTACGCCGCGACCGCACCAGCACGCCGCTGTCGCACGCATGCTCGCAGAGCCCGCCACGGGGCTCTTCCACGAGGTCGGTGCGGGCAAGACGGCTGAGATGGTGCTCGGCGTGATGGAGCTGAAGCGCCTGGGGATGGTGAAGAAGCCGGCAATTCTCGTTCCGAACCAGATGCTTGAGCAGTTCACGCGCGAGTTCAAGCAGATCTATCCGCGTGCGAAGGTGCTGGCTGCCGGCAGTCAGGATCTTGCCTCCACGGGGACGAAGAACGGGCGCAAACTGTTTGTGGCCCGGGCGCAGACGGGCGACTGGGATGCGGTGATTCTGACGCATTCCTCGTTCGAGAAGATTGGTCTCGGCAAGGCGCGGGAGTTGTATGCGCAGGAGCGTCTGGACGAGATGGCGGAGCTGCTCGATCAGAAGCTCAGTTCGTCGCTGTCGGAGAAGTCGGTCAAGGGGTTGGAGAGCGAGCTTGCGAAAGCGCAGGAGCGTTTGAAGCAGATGATGGACATCAGCCATGACGAGGGAGTGTCGTGGGAGGAAACCGGCATCGACTACTTGTGCGTCGATGAGGCGCACAAGTACAAGAACCTCACCGTCATCACGAAGGTGCCCGACCTTGGCGTGAGTAAGGGCGCGAACCGTGCCACGGATCTCGACATGAAGCTCTGGTATCACCGTGAGCATCTGAAGCAGTCTCGTGTGGTGACGCTCGCGACGGCGACGCCGTTGCCGAACTCGATGATCGAAATGTACGTCATGATGCGCTACATGCGGCCGGACCTGCTGCGTGAGGCACAGGTGTACGCGGCCGACGACTGGGCGCGCCAGTTCACTGAGCAGGTGACGTCGGTGGAGGCGGCGCTCGAGGGCGGCAGCTATCAGGTGAAGACGCGCACCACGAAGTTCCGAAACGTGCCCGAGCTGCTGCAGATGTGGCATGTGCCGGGCGACGTGAAGACGCAGGCCGATCTGAACCTTCCCGTCCCGAAGCTGGTCGTCAACAGTGAGGGGAATCGGTCCCCGGAGATGGTGGTCGTCCCAGCAACAGAGGCGCAGCAGGCCGGCATGGCTGACCTCATTGAGCGTGGCGAACGGGTGCGTGGCGGCAGTGTTGATCCTGCCGACGACAACATGCTGAAAATCACCTCGAACGGGCGCGCACTCGCACTCGACGCTCGCCTGATGGGTGAGCCTGGCCCGCAGTCACACGAGATGTCGAAAGTCGACGTTGTTGCGAAGCAGGTGTTCACCATCTGGGAAGCGAACCGGGAACGTGAGTACCTCGATGAGTGGGGCGAAGTCTCCCCTACTCCGGGCGCGTTCCAGATTGTGTTTGCGGACCTGGGCACCCCGGCTGCTGACGGGCGTTGGGATGCGTACACGGAGCTGCGCCGGCAATTGGTCGCGCGCGGTATGCCGGCATCCCAGGTGCGGTTCATCCATGAGGCGAGCAATGATCAGGCGAAAGCGGAACTGTTTCAGCAGTGCCGCGACGGCCGCGTGCAGGTGCTCGTCGGGTCGACGGAGAAGATGGGCGTCGGTACGAACGTGCAGGCGCGCTGCATTGCGTTGCATCACATTGATGCGCCGTGGCGTCCAGCCGACGTCACACAGCGCGAGGGCCGCGAGATCAGGCAGGGCAACCAGAACGCCGAGGTGCATCTCTTCCGGTACGGCACTGAGGGGTCGTTCGACTCGTACATGTGGTCGACGCTCGCCCGAAAAGCCGCGTTTATCGAGCAGGTACTTACCGGGCGCCTGGATGTGCGCGAGGTAGATAACTCGACCGAGATGGCGTTGCAGTTCGCCGAGATGCAGGCCATCACTGCCGGTGACATGCGCATCCTGGAAATCGCGAATCTGCGCAACGAGACGCAGAAGCTCTCCCGAGCGCAGCGTGGTCATCACCGCAAGATCGGGTCGGTGCAGGCACGCCGCATGATGCTGCAGCAGCAGGCAAATGTGCTCGAGCGAGATCTGAAAGTGATGCAGGAGCTCGCACCCCGCGTAGTTGATACACGTGGTGACCTATTCACGGGGCGGGTGAAGCCGACGAGTTGGGCGGATGCACCGCTGCAGCGTGATCGGAAAGATTTCGGACAGTCCCTCAGAACCGCGCTCGTGCGGGCCCGCGAGCAGGTGCGCTACTTCGGTGCCAACAACTCGAACTATCCGGCGCCACTGCACCTGAAGGTGTCGGTCGGTGGGCTGGAGTGGGATGCCCAGTTGAAGTGGAACTCGCAAGATCAGCACGATCCCCTCATCGTGTTTCAAGCCGGTCACACGATCAGTGCGATGAAGATCCAGTGGCTTTGGTCGCGATCCCAGGAGGGTGAGCTCGGCATGATGTCGCAGTTGTTCGAGCAAAATGCTCGAAGGCTCGATGATGATGTGCGTCGTCAGGAGTCACAGTTACTCGAGGTCCGTGCCGAAGTGTCGGAACTCACGCTGCTCGAAAAGGAGCCGTGGCCGCGCGAGGCCGAACTGAAGCAGAAGCAGTACCGGCTCGAAGAGTTGGTGCGTGAGCTCGAACGCGAAGCCCAGACCCCGGACCCCTCTCAGCAGACACAACACCCCTCCCCGGTGCCTGAGACGGCGAAGGGCCCCTCACTGTAGTGAGCAGGTGAAAGGCGTGTGCCCCGGGAACCGTTGAGGTGCCTGGGGCACACGCCTTTCTGCTGGCAGCGCGGTGGCTTACTTGACTGCTTCGCGGTCTTTAACTGCGCTCATCATGACCATCCACGTGCCCGAGACCGCCAGACTACCGAGCAGCCCAAACCCAAGCTCGAGCGCGCTCCCAGCCGCAATCGGAGATAGCGTGCTCGATGCGCCAGCCGAAAACAGGAGGACGAGCACTATCGCCCCTTCCCGCTTGACGGCAGCGTCGTACCCCTCTCGAGTGTCGGTGATGAGGGGCGCCCAAAAGCACACCGAACCTACGACCAATCCGCCGATGCCGGTAAGAGTCAAGCGCTCTCCGAGAGAAGCATCACCGAAGTCGTGGAGGTCACCTGCGATTCCGAGAAAAATGATTAGCACGAAAGTGCTCGCGGCGACGATGAAGCTGAATCTGGTCCCCCATCGCATGTTCCCCGATAGCGGCTCCTGCTTCACATCAATGGTTTGGTGGTTACTCATGCACCTAACACTACTCTAAACATTCGTGTACCCTTGTGTTATGAGGCGTGTGGGAGAGTTCGCGAAAGCCAAGGGCATCAGTCGGGGCCGGGTGTATCAGCTCGTCCATGCTGGTGAATTGCCGGCGCACGAGTTGGCCGATGGGAGCATCGTTCTCGAGGACGCGGCGATGTCGTGGAAGCCACGCAAGGGTCGCCCGCTCTCGTCCGGGATGGCGTGGGCGTTGCTCGACACACTCGACGGTGACCCGCCTGCAGGTCTGCGGGACGCTGAGCGGGCACGACTAAAGAAGCATGTGGCAGCGATCGCGGAATCGGAATCGCCGGCTGAGACCCTGGCCGGGAAGGTGGCCGCGCGCGCTGCGCTCAAGGAGTACTCGACCAACGCTGGCAGCGCGCACGAGCTGCGCAACGATCCCCGCGTGCGGCTCTCAGGCGTCGGTGCGCCGTCGTCGGGCATGGTCGCGGGCGACGTCGTTGAGGGGTATGTCGACGGGCGCAGCGTGGAGGATTTGGAGATCGACTATCTCCTTGTTGATCGCCGCGGTGGGAACGTGCGACTGCGCGTGGCTGAGGTTCGTCGAGTGGGGAAGGCAGCGCTGGCGGCCGACCTTGCCGATTGGGGTATGGCACGCGAAGTGCGTGAAGCGAATCGGCTCGTCAACGAACTATTGCAGGAGCTGCGATGAAACATCTCGATCTCACTCATCTCGATCACGAAGCGGAAGCCGCGTGGGAGGGCATTCTCGACCTCGCACAGTCCTGCCCGACCGGGTGGGCGTTGGCCGGCGGCCAGTCGGTTTATGTGCAGGCGGCGCTGCGCGGTGTCGCACCGCGGCGCCCAAGCTCAGATGCTGACCTGGTTATCGACGTGCGCGCGGATGGTGGTGCAGCGCGGCGCATTGTGGACACTTTGCGTGCGGTGGGGTTCGAGGCGACACGGCGCGATGCGAACGGGCGCATGCATCGGTGGCAGCGCGGCGCAGCGCAGATCGACGTGCTGCAGCCGCGCTATCTCGGTCAGCGCGCGGAGTCTCGGCTGTCCCATGACGGTCTCGAAACGATCGCGGCCCCCGGGGCGCAGCACCTGCTCAATCGCACAGAGGTTGTAAAGGTCACGCTCGGCAGCAAGTCTGCAGAGATTCGAACACCCTCAATCCTTGGTGTGGTGATTGCCAAGGCCGCTGGGTTTCAGGAGATCGTCAGTGATCCGTTCAGGGTCCGGCACCTGGCCGACATTCTCACCGTGGCGCCGCTGATTGAGCCGGCGGATATCCGGGCTGAGGCGCCGTATACCCGCTTGGAGAAGCAGCGGGTCGGCAACGCGATTGCGAAGCTGCAAAAGGAAGAGTTCGTGAGCGAGCTCCGCACGTGGTTCCCGGACGATCTTGATGCGCGATCGCAGAGCGCGCGTCGCGCGCACGCGAGCCAGGTCCGTCACTCTATCGCCGTGCGACTCGGCGCCGTAGAAGTCACCGCAACCAGTTCGAACATTGCTCTCGATCAGCGCGGCACCGGAGCAAGGGCCCTTTCGGCGCCGAGCTCAACGGGGACGGCAGCCAGGCCTGGGCATGGCCCGCATGATCATGGGGCAGTCACCCCGGGTATCGGGATGTGACGCCTGAACGCCGTGTGCCTCCGCTCGTCATAGTGACGGGCGGGGGCACACGGCGTTCAGGCGCAAGTGATTTACGGAGCGGGGGCGGCGTAGTGGATCGCGGCGAGCACGGCTCGCGCGGCCGCAGCGTCGCGCCGCCGGATCGCGTCGCTCAGCGCCTCGGTGTTGGCGACGAGCGTTGCCCATTGGAAGGCGTCTGCAGTCGTGGTGATGCGCAGGTGGAACGCGAGCACGGTGAACGCGTCGCTCACGATCCTCACGAGGACCGAGTTCGGGCAGGCGTTAAGGATCGCTTCGTGCAGGCTCACGAGCGCGCTCACGCCCTTCTCGGCGTCTTGGTCGTGTGCGGCCGCAGCGACCTGGTCGACGCGAGCGATGAGTGCTGCAGCGCCGGCGTCATCGAGCGCGGGGACGGCCTGGTGGATGACGCTGCTCATGAGTGCACCGATCGCGATGACTTCTTCCAGAGCCTGTGCGGGATCGGGCACAGCTACACGGGTGTGGCGCTGGGCGGCGGTGTCGATGAAGCCTTCCGCGCTCAGGAGCACGATTGCTTCACGGATCGGGGTGCGTGAGACGCCGAGCCAGTCGACGAGGTCGCGATCGTCGAGTTGTTCCCCGGGCTGCAGGGTGCCGTCGAGGATGGCGTTCTTGATCGCTTCGTAGGCGTTGTCGCGGAGGGTGGAGCGCTTGAGGGTGGCGCCGTTGCTGGTGGGGACAGGCATGAGGTGCTGCTTTCTGCTCAGTACGTGGGTGTGGTGATCTGTGTGGATGCTGCCACAGTGCGTTGCTGCTCCGCGTGCGGTGCGGCCTGGCTGTGGATAAGCGGTACCTCACGAACGGGTGTCGCGCGCACGTGGAGTGCTGCAGCGGCAATCTGCCGGTCGCGTTCACGGTTTCTCGCGTGCGCATGCTCGCGGCCGAGCGCTTCATCCGTGTCAACGCCGTACAGGTCGCGGTAGCAGGCGACGGTGACCGCGCGGCGGCGCCACTCGGACTCTCCCCCTGGCAGCATCTCACCGAGTTCCCGCAGCCAGGGAGCTTCGTCTTGGATGGCCTGGTCTACGACGTACTCGGCGCGGAGCTGGATCGCGAGCTCACGGTCGGTGAGCGCCGCGGTGAAGTCCGGCTCGCCGAAGTCGGGAGCGCGCTCGATGAGGCCGGCAACGTGGGCGTCGGCGCGCAGCGCGCGCACCTCATCCGGGACATCGAGGTCAACGACGCCGTAAGCCTTGCGCAGGAGCTGGGTGATGCGCGCGGGGACATCACGGGTCTCCACCTGTTCACCATTGTTTCGCGCCTTGCGGGCAGCTTCTTCCAGCAGCACTTGTTCGCGCGCGCTGCGTAATGCATCCTCGAGCACGACCTCACCGGTCGCTTCGAGTGCGGCGAGCGTGCGGCCGAGGAACAATTCAGAACGACTACCCGTTGGGTCGAGGCCGAATGAGCGATAGAGCGGCGCGTAGTGGTCGTAGGTGTCGTGCTCGCGCAGATCCTCCAGGTGCGTGTTCAGTCGGTAGTGAAGGACCGCGAGCACGTCGCGGGCATCCCCGAGGTCTTTCTGCGCCAGCAGCGCCGTCACGGTCTCGGGCACGTTCTTGCCCCGAGTTTCGAGTCGGCGAAGGTTCGCGAGCACCGGCCCGAGGTAGGGCGATTCCGGGTTCTGCGGGTCGACGAGGTCGAGGCCCGCGAGCACGGGAATGTATTCGCGTTCGAGCTGGTCAGCGATGAGGGTCTGGTACTCGGCCGCGAGCTGCCGGATCGACCCGATACGGTCGGCTTCCTCTTGCAGTGACTCGTGCGCGGAGACGTCGCCGCCCTTCTTCGTGACGACGTGTTCGAGGGTTTCCCGCCAGGTGCGCGACATCCCAAACGCGGAGGGGTCGCCCATGTCGCCGTTCTCATCCGCGACGACGTAGGCCCGGTTCGAGAGTTGGCCGCGGGTCATGGCGACATAGAACGTCTCCCGTGTCGCCGACGAATCAACGATCGTGTGCGCGGTGTCCACGGTGCGGCCCTGGGAGCGGTGTGCGGTGGTCGCGTAGGCGAGCTGCACGTGGTCGCGGCAGTAGTCGGCGGGGAGCGTCACCCATTCCTCCCCCGCTGTCGCGACAATGTCGCCAGTGTCGGGGTTGATGCCGGCGACCACCCATTCGTCGTTGTTTTTCACCCACCGGTCGTGGTCGGTGCGCAGGGTCCGGGCGTTCTGCCGGGTCACGATGCGATCGCCAGGAGAGGCGACACCGGACTTGATAGTGGCTTCCTGGGTGGGGTCGACGTGTCCTTGCTGGATGCGCCAGTCACGGGCGATGTCGTTGAGTCGTTCGACGACCTCGTTGGTGGGGGCGATCAGGAGCGACACGAGGCCGGCGTCGCCTGTAGCGTTCGGTGTCGCTTCATCCTGCTTCCATGCGTCCACAGCTTCGGCGACGATCGTTTCATCGAGCCCGGCCGTGATGCGGCCGTTGTCGATGTAGGGGTCGAGGCCGCTGGTCTTTCCCAGGCGCAGCAGCTTCGACGCGTCAGCTTCCCATTCGGCTTTGAAACGGTGCAGGTTGATGAGTTCGGCGACATCTGGGCGGTCAGAGGCGAGAAGCCCGAACGCGCCACCGGCGTCGACGGAGGCGAGCTGTGCCCAATCCCCCACGAGCAGCAGCTTCGCCCCGGCCGCATCGGCCTGTGCGCGGAGCTGGTCGAGCGCGATGGTGCCCGCGATGGAAGCTTCGTCGACGATCATGAGATCCCCGGCATGGAGCTCGTAGCTGAAGCCGTCTTTCGTGGTGGTGCCGCGTGCGGTTTCGTGCAGCCACTTCGCCGTGTTCTCTGTGATGATCTCGAGCGATTCAGCGAGCACTTCCGCAGCGCGAGCGGTCGGGGCGAGCCCCCGCACGCTCCCGGCACCGAACTGTCGCTCCCAGATCTCACGGAGCTTTTCGAGGCTCGTGGTCTTCCCGGCGCCGGCGGGCCCGACGAGGACGTCGACTTGCCGGCCGGAGGTCAGGAGGTTTTCGACGGCGGCGGCTTGGTCGCTTGAAAGGATGCGCTGTTCACTTCCTGTGGGCTGCGATATATGCTCATCGACGAGCGCCTGCTCTGTGCGTATCCCCGCACTCGTATTCATCCCAGAATTGAGCAGGCGCTCCTCGGCATCCCACACCTCCGGTGCGGTGTACAGATCGCGCGCTTCCGGATGGAACATGTCTTCCCCGTCAGCGGTGCGGAATCGGTTCGGGGTGCGCAGCGGGTTCTTCGGGGTCAGTGGGATCGCCTGCGACAAGACGACGTCAACGATGCGGCGTGCGGTCTGGTCGCGGTCGTTCGCGGACCGGAAGCGCCAGCCCGCGATCGCACGCAAGGCAGCGGTCTCGGCGTTGCGTTTCCCCCACGTCGACCGCTGCGTCGCGAGCAAGTGCAGGGCGAACTCTGCGGCGTCGCGGATGGCGTCATCGTCAACGTCGTCGTGCCGGAACGACCACAACGGGTACGTGTCTTGCCGTTCGGCGCCGGCCTCATGAAGGCGGTCTGCGAACAGGAACGAGTCCCCCACGTGTGGGGTTGCCCGGTGTCGCCAGTTCTGGGTCAGGTCGCGCAGCGACCGCTTTCCTTTTGCGCGTCTCGTGGTGAGGGTGGCCTGCTGTCGCATCTGAATGATGGTGCGATCAGACGGCCGCCTGCCGTGCTCTTTGACGTACTTCGCGATCACCTGGTCGACACGCCTGTTCACCTGCTTCGCGCGGGTCGAGTACTCGTCAACGAGTGCTTGCGGTACTCCGTCGATCTGCCACTTCACCGATCCCGGGTTCGTGCCCAGATCGATCGCGAACTGCTGCCTGGCCGCCGGCGTATCCGGGCGCCCCTCCGCCGTGAGCCACTTCCGGTACTGCTCGGGGTCTTGCAGCACGTCTTCCACGGTCCACTCGACCCCGAACCGGGCAGAAAGTTCATCCATCAGCACGGAGTCGTAATAGGCACTGGCAGTCGCAACTGCCGGCATCAGGGAGTACCGGGAGTCGATCGTGCGCCACCGCCCGTCTTCGCCCTGGACGCGGTTGGAGACGAGCATGTGCGTGTGGAGCTGCGGGTCGCCCTCGCGAGAATCCCAATGGTCGAACAGTGCAGCGGAGATCCCGAGGACGTGGGATTGGGCGACACCGTCAGCACCGGTGCGGGTGCGCACGATGTCGGTTTCGAGCTTCTCGATCGTGGCCTGAATCGCTGACTGATGCGCTTGGCGGATCTGGTCTTTCAGTTCCGGATCGGCGAGTGCCCACCACGAGCTCACGCTCTTGGGCGGGGAGAACACGAACTCAAACCCGGCGACTGACTGCGGCACTTTCTCCTCCGCCACTTCCTTCCGAATGCGATCGCCCAGTTCATCGAACTCAGCGGGTGTGAGGTCACGGTTCGCGGGGTCGGCGGCGGCCGCCTGAATCTTCTGCTGGATGCGCTGCTCGAGCGGGAGCGGCGTGTGATACTTCCGGCCAAGCTTCGCCCCGGTGACGGGGTGCTCCCCGGCGCCGAACAGGGCGACGAGCTCACGCTCCTCCACCTGGTCGCGCGGGTTCAAACCAAGGGCCGCGATCCCGGCGCCGGCCCAGTTACCGGGAGGGGTGCCATTTGCCATGTAGTAGGCGGCTTTCCCTTCAGCACGGTCAATGGTGTGCTCGGTGGCGACGGTGTTCATAAGGTAGCCCCAGGCGTCACGGGAAGCACCAATGAGGGTGACAGTGATCATGCGTCAGTTCTCGTTTCTGCTGAGTGCTGTGCGATCCGCCAAGCCGTTTTGCGGCAGGCGGGGCCGCAATACAGGCGGCGGCGGGTCTTGGTCTCGGGGAGCGGTTTCAGGCATTCGGGGTTCGCGCAGCGTGGCGCGGAGAGGTCAGATGCGGCACGGTGCGCCCGCTTCCGGCACGCTTCGGAGCAGTAGACCTGGTGCGGGTTTCGGGGGTGCGGGAGGAACACGTTCTGGCACCGCGGCG
This sequence comes from Leucobacter musarum subsp. musarum, assembly GCF_001273845.1. Lineage (GTDB taxonomy): Bacteria > Actinomycetota > Actinomycetes > Actinomycetales > Microbacteriaceae > Leucobacter > Leucobacter musarum. The sequence continues at coordinate 38,075 of NZ_JHBW01000108.1, read as the reverse complement.
CCGCGCACGTGAACAGCAGGACCGTGGCGAGCTGCACGCGCCGCTCTGCACGGTCAGCCTCGACCTGACGCCGGCACTTCGTGCTGCAGTAGCGGCGCTGCCTGGTCGGGCTGAGGAACATGGCATCACATCCGGGGCGCTCGCATTTGGTCCGCCATCCGGCCGCACCCGTGGTGGGTGCTGCCGGATGTGCGAGACCGCGTGAGCGGCGAAGTTTCGCTTCGAACGCGCGCTGAGCTGGAGTCTTCACGCTGCAGCGTCACTGCGGGCGCTGATGCGGGTTCACTCGTACATCCACTCCGACGCCCACACGACTTGCTCACCGTGCGGGGCGATCCGGCGAGCAGCTTTGAGGAGCGCGCCAAGGGATTGGGCGCGGCCGCACAACGTTTGTGTGGGGTTCGGGAGGTCGATGTCTTCCAGCACGTCGCACACATCCTCAGAGGCGACCGCCGGGGCGATGACGTAGAACGCTTCGATCGCGCCGACCACGACGCCCGGCGTCGATGTCGGTTCGATGAACATGGACACGAGCGTTTCCCAGCCACGATCGGCGGCTTCGAACTCAGCGCGTTCGATCTGGGCGAGGGTCGCGTGTCGCCCCGTCTCGGGTTCGATGACGCGCAGCGAGAAGTCATCGTGGCGCATCGCTTCCATGAACCAGGGGTGCGCGGTGATGAGCTGCGCGACCTGCGGGAACGGGTACGAGAAGTCGTTGTGCCACATCCCCCGGATGAGCGGCCGCATCCACGCGGGCACGCTCGGGTTATCCGCGTCGGGGCCAGCATCCATCGACGCTTTCCACGCTGACCACTCGGCGAGCGTCCACTTCTGCAGGTAGGCGTCATCGAGGCCGGCGACGCTCTTCAGCCACTCGAGCGAGCGCTGCAGCTGACGTCTTTTGAACAAATTCATCGGGTTCTCCTTCAGTGATGAGGTGGGCTTTCACGGTGAAGAAGTGCACCCTCGCGCAGTTGATGGAACGGAACGCGGGACGCGGTCCCCCTCGAATGCCAGTGGTGTAAGGAGAAAGTCCGGCGAAATGCAATGCAGCCGGGGTTTCAGCAGTGGAACTGCTGAAGAGGTCGGCAAAGCAGCATGCGCTGGTGGTGATAGCTGTGGCGGTGGTGCAGCAGAGCTGCAGCTTGCTGCGGGTGAAAGCCGGAGGGTTCGCGTGGATGTAAGGGCGAGGATTCACTCACCCCCAACTGCGCGCCGCTCCCCTTCGTAGGGCATGAGCGATACGACGGCGGAGAGTTCCGCACCCCCTGAAACGCGCGAAGTGCAGTGCCCGTTCTGCTACTTCCGAAACACGGTCAACGTCAACGACCCGATCTGTCTCGATTGCGGTCTCGAACTCGGTCGGTTCTTCCCAGAGATGAAACCCGCACCCGAGGCGGCGCCCGAGCCGGTCACCACGGCGTCGGACGCTACTCGCAAGAAACGGAAGGCGAAGTCGAAAGCGGGCGGCCGCAAGACGCCCGACACCGTGGCGGCCGCTGCAGCGGGTGGGGGCGAACCCGGCCCAGCTGAGGCGGTCGTGGTCGTGGCACCCCCAGCGTTCAACGAGCAGGCCGTGGACACTGATCCGATCGCGTTGCTGCTCGGCGGCGCACTAGAGGAACGCGACGAGACGACGCCGGCGGCAGCAGAACTCTCCATTCATCTCCGTGACGCTCCGGCTCTGAAACCTCAGCGATCGAACGCGGATACGCGACCTACGATGTCGCGTCCCCCGAAGCAGGGTGGTGGGCGCCGATCGTCGCGAGCTCCGTGGGTGATCGCGAGCGCGTTCGGGGTGCTGGTCTTGGGTGCGACTGTCGCGACCGGCGTCATCGTGTCCGCACCCAACGCGAGCGCGACGTCGGAGGAGACACCCGAGAAGCCAGCGACACAGATCACTCTGTCGGGGTGGAACGCGACACCCGAGTGGGTGCTCGACGACGACATGGACGCGACCGCCGAGAGCCACGACGGGGCGACACTCATCACCGCGAGCAGCGACACTGCACGCATCATCGACACCGAGACAGGCGACATCGTCGCGACGCAGAAGCTCACCGGCAAGGCGACACCATTCGCGTACTGGGCAGGCGACACCGCGCTCGTGGTCGACGGCGACACCCTCCACCTCTGGACGAGCGACACCAGTAAGCGCGACACGAAGGAGCGCCGCGACACCGCGGCGAAGCAGGACGGCGACACCGCGACATGGTCGTCGGCCGAGTTGGGAGACACGTCGCTCGCGCTGCGCGGCGACATGGTGTTCGCTGTCGCCAAGGTCGGCGCGACATACGATGCGATCAACGCTGACGCGACACGCGACACTGTCGCTGTCCCCACCGAAGGTGCGGTCCCTGTCGCAGCGTCCGGCGACACGATCACGTGGGGCACGAACAAGGGTGTCGCCTACGTCACCGATCGCGACGGCAAAAACAGTCGCGACATCACGCTCGCGGCTCCCAGCGACACGGCGACAGTGTCGCGGTGGATCGGCGGCGACCCGAAGCACGTCTATGTCGTCTGGACGGACGGCGACACCGACACGGTCGCCGTTCACTCGATGAAGACCGGCGACATCATCTCTTCCCACCCCCTCCGAGCTGACCGGGATCAGGCAGCGACATCGACCCGGGACGGGGCGCATGTCGCGTACGCCGGTCTGCTCATCGACGCGACGACAGGTGCCACCACCGAAACCAGTCGCGACATCCAGAGCGCGGTCGGCGACAAGTTCTACGCCACCGATCCCGACGCGCTCGTGAACCCGAAAGGCGGCGCGACTGAACTCACCGGCGACAGCGTGACACCGGTTGCGCTCACCCCTGACGGGAATCTCGTGGTCGATACCGGCGACGCCCTCGCCTCACTGGCGCCCGCGAAGTCGGAAGGTGCGCGCGAGAAGTGATCTTCACCCTGGAGTCGCCCAGCGAGCGCGGTCCCCCGCTCGAGGCAACTCATCCCAACCCACCCCGCACCCGATATGGAGCACCAGTGAAAACCCGAGCATTCATCACCGCGGCCGTCGCCGCCGGCCTCGTCCTCGCCCCGACCGCAGCAATGGCGGACGACACCACCCCCGACACCACCCAGTCCACGGCGCCGCACGCTGAGAAGCCGAAAACCTCCCCGGAGCCGGCCGTCGACGTGACCGCCGACTGCAGCGTCGACGTCCTCGATGCTGACGCTGAGGCCGAAATCGTTCCCGAAGATCTGGCTGGCTCCGCAGCAGCCGACGCCGAGGACGCGCCTCCGATTGTCGACGTCGACTGCGACACCGCCGAAACCCCCGCGCTCGAAGATCCCATCGACCCCGTTGACCCCGTAGACCCGGTCGATCCCGTCGACCCTGTCGACCCGGTTGATCCCGTGGACCCAGTTGACCCCGTGGACCCGGTCGATCCCGTGGACCCAGTCGACCCGCCCGTGGTTCCGGTCGACCCGGGCATCGTCGATCCCGGCGTCGTGCCGGAGCAGCCCATCGACCAGTGGGTGCCGATCGCGGATTGGGTGCAGTCGCCCTACGTGGCCTCGCCCGCGCTGCAGCAGGTCGCGGCGCAGCCGCGCACGCTCGCGACCACGGGCGGCATGCCCGTGAGCGACATCGTGAAGTACAGCATCGCCCTGATCGGTGGTGGTCTCGGCGCGATCTACGCTCGTCAGCGCCTGCGGAAGAAGGCAGCGTCGGCCGCAGCGCCTGAGACGGGGGCTGCAGCATGAGTGATGCCACGTTGAAACCGATCGTGACGCACGCCTGCGGGCACTCGCAGGTGCGGGATCTCTCCGACACCGCGAAGTCGCAGCGTGCCGAGAAGCGTGACTGGTGGGCGACGCAGAAATGCCGCGCCTGCAGCACCGAAGAGTGGAAGCGTTCGCGCCCGATGTCGGCAGAGTTCAAAGCCAAGCTCGAGGCACGCAAACAAGAAGCGTTCGACGATGCCGAACGTCAGGGGCTCTCTCCTCTCCAGGGCACTGACAAGCAGGTCGGGTTCGCGACGGAGGTGCGGTACAAGATCCTCACCGAGCTGTACGACGAGCTCGTGCAGTCGGGGCAGATGACGGAGGACGAGTACGAGGAGAAGGTGGTCGTGCTCGCACGCCGTATCAACCGGGCACGGTTCTGGCTCGATCACAAGGAGTCATCGACCGAGGTACTGCTCGAGGATCTCGAAGATCCCGGCGCGCAGAACATCGGCACCGAGAACCCGTTCTAGGCGACACGACACCGCGACATGCGACACCCGAGGCCCCGGCGACACCGCCGGGGCCTTTCGCGTACCCAGGGGGCGACATCTCGCGACGTCACGCTCAGCGACATCGCCGTCGGTGTCGCTGTTCGATGTCGCGTCTGGCGCGTAGCCTGGGCGCATGTGCGGAAGAGTCATCGTCGACTACGACGAGAACATGGATGTCGCCAACGGCACCGAGCTGAAAGCGTGGATGCTGCAGCGCCCCGAGGGGTACGAGCCATCGTGGAATCTGAAACCGACACAGGGGCTCCCGATCGCGCTGACCTCCGACAAGGACGGCGAGCGACATTTCGACCTCGCGCACTGGGGCATCATCCCGCCGTGGAACAAGGACGGGAAACCGAAGTTCACCTTCAACGCCCGCTCGGAGACACTGCTGGAGAAGCCGACGTTCAAGCCGAGCATGAAAGCGCAACGCTGCGTCGTGCCCGTGTCCGGGTTCTATGAGTGGACGGGTCCGAAGTCCAAGCGCATCCCGCACGCGATCTTCGGGCCGCAGGCCATCCTCCCGATGGCCGGCCTCTACCGGTGGTGGAAATCACCGGAGGAGGAATGGGTTCTGACGGCCACGATCATCACGCGCGCTTCCACCGGCGTCATGGAACCGCTGCACGACCGCATGCCCGTGTTCCTCGCCGACGAGCTAATCACCGATTGGCTCGACCCGGAAACGGTGGGCGACGAGCTGCTGCTCGCAGCCGCCTCCGAGGGCGCAGTCGGGATCTCGGAGCAGCTGCACGAGTGGGAAGTTCGGCCGCTGCGCGGTGACGGGCCTGAACTGATTGAACCGGCAGCGTGAGCAAAATTTACTAGGCACGAAGCACCGTTTCGCATAGGGTCAAGGCACCCCCGCACCTGACCTTGCCGCGGGGGTAGCTCCACGCGGTGTTTGCGGGAGCGCCGGGCCACCCTTTACCCCATTTTGGTGGCCCGGTCCCCCTCACCGGTTAGCTCTGGTCACCGCCCTGCTTCGCGGCGATCTTCTCGACGTCGCTGAGGTGGTATCCCCAGGATGCGAGCGCCTGCAGGTAGCGAGCGTACTCGTCACGCGGGTGGCGCCACGTCTCACGGCTGGTGGTCTCCTCGATGCCGCCAAGGATCACGGCGAGGGTGACGTTCTGTGCACGGTTGGGGTGGTTCACGAGGTACATGGCCATGCCCTCACGGTTGGTGGCTTCGATGCCGAGCATCTTCTTCGCGAGGCTGCTCCCGCGCCCCATCGTTGCGCTGAGTTGCCAGTGACCGTGCGCGATCGCTTCAGCGATGACGAGCGGTGCGTCTTTCGGGAGGATCTTGCGGTTGACGAGTTCGGTGAGCCATTCGCGGCGCACGATCTCGGCTGCATCCCAGTCCTTGTTGTTGGCGATCAGTTCTTTGCGTGCCGACTTCTGCTCGTCCGTCATCGGACCCGACTGTGACTGCTGGGCAGTGGGGGCGTCGATAGTGAAGCCGAGCGCTTCGGGGTCGCTGACGTAGTAGCTCGTGCGGGGTCCCTCGTAGGCGTACTGCACGAACGCCAGCACCCCGTCTTTGCCGCGCAGATCTTCGACGGTGGGACGCTTCCCCGCTTCGGTGCGCAGTTCGTGGAGTGGGTAGCCGTCGTTCGCGTCCGCATACGTCGTGACCGCCTCGAAGCCCGCGTTCTCGGCCGCCTCGACCATCGGAGCGCATGCCTCTCGCTGGTCCCGGCGCTGGCGTTCGCGCTCCAGCGCGTGGCGGAAGTTGAACGGGGACTCGGTCGCAACCTTGGTGAGGTGGTCGACGGCTGCAGGGTCGTCGGCGAATTCGAGCATGTCGGCCGCCTGATCCAGGGTGACGCCCTGGGCGACGATCTCGGTGCCGCGCTCGGCCTTGGCGACGCGCACACCGGTCTTCACGCGGTCACGCTTCGCACCGGTGACGGCGGCGATCTTCGTGTCGCTCATTCCCTCAAACGAAAGTTGCTTCCACGCGACAATGCGTTCCGCTTCGGTGAGCTCCTGGCGCTGATCGTTCTCGATGATCTGATCCACGATGCGCGCCGTCACCGTGGTGGCCGCGTCGACCACAAACACCGGCACCGTGGCCTGCTCTGCCTTACGTGCACCCAAAGTGCGGCGCTGACCCGCCCGAACCAGAACTGCACCGTCTTGGCCCCGGAATCCCGAGATCGGGGTGAGTACGCCGTGCTGGCGGATCGATTCCACGAACTCGTCACTGAGTTTGACCTCACTGCGCACGTTGTCCTCGATGATGAGCAGATTGGGGTCGAGGTACTCGAGGGTGCCCTGTGGTGCGGTTTGGGTCTCGGTCATGGTGTCCTCCTGATCGTCGTTCCCTCCCCCTCATTTCTTTTGCCGGGGAGGCGAGAATCGCCGACAGCGTCACGGAGCTGGAGCGCCAGGTGGAGGAACGGCCCCGCACGGCGCAGCGGTAGCTGCGACGAGCGAGGCCGTGACGGCCGGAGTCATCCGAAGCGCAGCGCAGGATGGCGCCGGCCACCTGGCGTGGAAGCGGAGTGTCGCTACCCTGTCGCTTGCTTCCCGGCAAATGAATGCAGGCGAAGCCTGCTGAGCCGCCCGCGAATGCGGGTGTCCGCTGCTGAGGGCGCGCGCTGGGCGCGCTCTCAGCCCCGTGGCGCCGCCCCGGCGGCACGGGTTACTCGATCCGGTCCCAGCTCAGCAGCATCGCACCCTCGGGGATCTCGCACGCCGCTTTCGCTTCGACCCACGTTGCACGGTCGGGGCCCTCGATGATTTCGCTCTCGTACTGCCCGTGGAGGCGGAGGTGTTTCTCATCGTCGGGTACGGCGCCGGCGTCTCGGTAGATCATGGCGGCTGCTCGCATGAAGCCAGGATACGTCGGGTACACGAAAGGGTGGGTGCGAGCTCATGCTCACACCCACCCTTGTCGCTGTGTTCAGTTGCGATACGCGAAGATGACGGCGTACCCACCTACCCAGGCGGCCAGGACGAGCGCGATCGCAAGGAGTGGGAAGTACCAGATTTGGATGCCCCGGTGTTCGCGCAGCATCGCACCACCAATGAGCACGACGGCCGCGATGAGGAATGGACCGTAGACCAGCATCCACATCAGAGCTTCTGCGAGCTGAGAGGGGATGGTGGACTCGAGGAGCCCGTAGCCCGCGAACCGGCCAATGAATGAGGTGACGAGCACGACGGCGACGAGCGGGATCGTGAGTCCCCAGAACCATACAAGGTCTCCATTCGCACCTTTCGGAGGCGCGTTCGTGGTGTCTGGGGGTGGCATATTCATGAGGAGTGGTGACCTTACTCTGTGGGTGATTCGTGAAGCTGCGTGGTGAGGGGCGATGGCGAGAGGGTGGGTGCGAGCTCGTGCTTGCACCCACCCTGCAGACCGTTCCCCCGGGCTACTACATCGTGATCCCCGGCGCCGGCGGCTGCATCTGATGCATCTGCTGCCGGTTCTGAGCGTGCAGTGCCGCACGGGTGTTCTGTTCCCGCACCTGGTCTTGCGCCCACGAGTCCACGCGGTCGACGAGCTGCTGCACCTCGCCCGGCCCGTACTCCCTCATCTCTCCCCACTTCCAGCCCTCGCGGCGGTCGTGGGTTCCGATGGTGAGTTCCCAACTGTCGGGGAGGCGCTCGATGTCGGATGAGTCGGTACCGACAAACTGCTCTTCGATTGAGATCCGGCGATCGCCGCCCTCGTTGTAGATGACGAAATTGCCCGCACCGAACGCGTCAGGGTCTTCGTACTCGAGCGGGCTGTCGAAGTACTTCTGCGAGATCGCGTTGAGCTGCTGATCGAGGAACTGCATCGCTTCCTCTCGATCCTGGCGTTGGGCCGAGGTTTCGATGGTGAGCTGGACGTCGCTGTGCTCGTCGATACGGGCGATGTAGCCGGCCTCGGTCTTCTGGATCCGCACGGTGAACACCGTGGCGCCCTCGTCGTTCTCGAAGTCGACGCGACCGAAGTCATCGGCGGGGATGTCTGATCCGACCGGCCACGGTTTTGGTTCCAGGCGGTAGCCGGTGTCGTAGGGGTTCAGTGGTGTGGGCAAGATGACCTCCGAGTCACGGTCCCTCTCACCGATCTGCGGCGCAGATGCTCCAGAGCTCGAGGAACCCGAACCGAACTCCCCGCACGCATGCACGCACGAAACCCCGGTCCTGCCCTCTAGAAGTCCTGCCTGGCGCACCCCATCTCGCCGAAAATGACGGGCCGGGCACTCTCCCCGACCTGGAGTAACGCGGATGGCTGCTCCGACGTCACCCAGCCCTGCTGTTTGAAAAGGCGCGCAGCGCCGTCGCTATCGATCGTGCACTCCTAAGTGCGTTGACTCCGCCATACATTGCGCCTACAATATTGATTGAAACAACGACTGGCGCGTCGGGTACATCCCCTCCAGTCAGTCGGACCCCCTGAGTTTTGCTGCGGCCCTCGGGGGTTGTTTCATTTTTGGGCCACAAGTCGCACTGTCTCAAAGCTTCCAGCACGATAGATCGTTGTCTTTTCTCGGAGCGGCTCGAACCACTCGTCATCCTGAAACGCGAGACTCCGGCGCAGCGTTGAAGCGATAATGTCAGGCACCCATAGCAACGGTTCACTCCACGGCGTTCCCGCATGCAAACGAAGATCTCGCGTCTGTTCGGCCGCATTGATCTGTCGCTCTGACCTATGATCGGCGTCTTCCTCTTCACCCTCTCGCCGGCGCTCATAAACAAGAAGCTCTGCACCGTATTGCTCTGCCACAACTCGAGCGAGTGAGAAGAATGAGTACGCTCGAACATCGGCTTTGTCCCCGAAGTGAGTCGGATCTGTGTCGATCGTGCACAGCGAAATTGACCCCTCGTCAGCTAGATACTGCGTGAGCTCGCGCAGCTTCTGCTTCGTGGGTTCGTCATTGAACGCTTTAGTCGTATGCCAGTAGTCGCCCTCGACAATGTCGAGCAGGTCGTCACGCAAATCATCAAGGGCATCAAAATCAACAACAACGGCACCGAAGATATAAAACGGATCGCCACGGCCATCCATTCTGAAGGCTTCATCTACATATGCGACTCGCGACGGCTCACGGTCGTACAGCCTTGCCAGTCTCTGGTCTTTGTGGTCGAACGGCACAATTCACCTTACCTGTGAGGTGCAGTCGGCGACCGATCATTCCACGTCGGGGGCGACTGATCACGCGTTCACATAACGGTCGTTTCATGAACACCCCGCCAGCAAGTGCAATTCCAGCGCATATTCCCCCACGGAGCGTTCATCATCCCGTTCATTTACTGATATTATTCACATACTGCGATAAGCACGTTTTGCGAACAAAGGAATGTACAGATGGCGCTCATCGGCTTGGTCCGAGTCTCGACCGACAAGCAGAACACTCGCAGACAGCACGACGCACTCGACCCGATCTGCTGGCGTGTGTTCGAAGAAAAGGTATCCGGCAAGCTCGCCACCGTCGACCGCCCCGAGCTCCAGGCAGCGCTCAACGAGCTTCGCACTGGGGAAGACATGCTGTGCGTGCAAGAAGTCGACCGCCTGGGCCGCAACCTGCTCGAGGGGCTCATCGTCCTCAATGACCTCTTCACTCGTGGGGTCGCGGTGAAGGTGCTCGAGGGGATCGCCGCCGGCGAGCACGCTGAACGGTCGCTCATATTGGACCTCGCCCTTGCCCTCGCCGAAGACCGGCGCCGCGACATCGTGGCAAAGACACGCAACGGACTCGAAGCCGCGCGCCGCGCTGGGCGCGTTGGTGGGCGTCCGACCGTCATCGACGACGACAAACGCGCAGCGATTCACGCCCGACGTGCGCGCGGTGAATCGATCCGAACGATTGCCACCGGCATCGGGGTATCCATCGGCGTCGTCCACAAAACCCTGACAGAGTCACAGTCCGACGAACCCTAACGCTTAAGAATCACTCGACTACGCCACGGTGATCGTGCTCGCCATGTGATGCCGCAAGCCCGAAGCGCGCTCGGGTTCGCTCCACGAGTTCGGTCGAACTGATTTTGCCCTGGACGTACAGCTCAGCGTCATCCCGAGTCTCGGCATCGACTAATGCGCCGGCCATCTCCATGCTATGAATCGCTTCCTGCATCACGCGGCGCCGCTTGACCAGCTCCGCTGGCGATCCGTTACGACGCACTGCCGAATCCCTTGAATTCTCGCCATGAGGGCTCATCGAGGTAGATCGAGCTCTGGTTCTGCCAGCTCCCCGGAACAAGCAGACCCTTGGGCCACTCTTCAGGAGTGAGATCTTCAGTCGCCACGTCGAGCTGAAATCGCGTGTTCTCTTGCGAATAGTAAGTGCCGGGTGGCGCATCACGAAGAAAAAGCCGGAACCGCTTCTGTAGGGGTCGCGCGTCAGGGTCCATCCTGCGACGCCTATCTCGCTTGGGGTATCGGTCCCACACCTCGACCAGGAATCCCGCTTCGGCAAGCTTTTGCTTCGCTGAGACCCATGCTCTCTCGCCGATGCCCAATTCGGCCCGCGCTTTGGACTGGGTGATCTCTTCGCCAGATTCGCGTGAAATCGCGTACAGAAGAATCGAGAGTGGTCGCCCCGCTATGCGGTGATCTTCTGCCCACCAACCACGGAAAGGATAGATCCCCAAGGCAGTGCCCCCTTTGAATCAGATTTGGTCATCATTCGTCCGACCCAACTGCCGGGTCACCTCTCTTACGAGACATCCAGCGGACTGAGGCCGGCCTCACGTTTCCACCGCTGAACCGTGTTCGTGGATAGGCGCGCGTCAGATGCAACGGATCGCACGGATCCACCGGCACGAAGTGCAGCGATGACCGCGGACTTGCGGGCAGAGCTTGCCCGTGCGGTGCGACGGACCTGCTGAGCCTGCATTGGTGGCGCGATGCGCCGCCGCCCAGCACCCTCAGGGACAACGTACGTCGCGGCCGCAGCAGTTACGGCACCGCTCCCAGGAAAGATGTCGGTCAGGTCGTCGACGGCGGGGTCGTAGCCGAGCATCGTCAGCACCCAATGCGTCCAGGCTTCAGGCTTCCGTCCCGAGAACCCTCCAGGGGTGATGCCTGCCGTGAGCACGTTATCCACCATCGGCCCGGACCCATGAGCTCGTCGCTCATCGGGCACGCGCACGAGCACGGGCTCCCAGAGTGATCGAACGCGAGATCCCGACGGGATTGCATTCCCGCGAGTCCAACTTGCCACCTGTGCAGCGCTTGTAGCCACGCGCAGGTAAGTGCCGAGAGAGTCTGGCGCCATCGCAATAGCCCAGCCGTCATATTCAGATTCCAACCGACTGACGAGCTGCTCGTGCGTTTCGGGCTCATCCCACACTGACGCGTTGGGATGCTCATCGGCGCGGCCAAGCCCTCCTGAATGCCCCCGGCCATCTCCATACCAACGTCTCGCCCGACCCAAGTACGGCGGATCTGCGATAGCGAACCTCATGAGAAAAATGTAGCGAAATCGCTACGACTCATTTGTTGGTCGTGAACTTGTCGACACCGCTCGCGCGAAGATCCGCTGCCAGGTTGCGGCCCGCTGCGTAAGCTCATTTCCCACCGACCAGACCGCCTGCGCACGGCGCTGTTCAGGCGTATTCACTATCGGATTACCAGACGAATCGTGGTCCATCCGCGCCACGAGGTCAGAGATGTCCAGCCGCTCGACCATCGCCATCACCTCCGACGCAACCCGCAAGGCATCTTCACCACCAACGGCGGCGAGCCGTTCCGCGATGTACCGTTCCGCGATCTCGTCGGCGAACGGTTCACGGTCGAAAGTGGCACGCAGCTCGTCTTCGATTCGCTCCACCATGCCCTGGTGATCCTGGCTCACGTTTTCAGTCATGTTCTCGTTGTCCTCGTTCGTTGCTATTCAGCGTTCGTAGATGTCGCGGCGGTGTCCGGCTCGCACGACGGTGACGATGAGCTCGGTGTCGTAGACGTCGTAGATCACGCGGTACTCGCCGATACGGATCCGCCAGGCTGTCTGCTCACCCGTGAGTTTCTTGACGCCGTGCGGCCGGGGGTCTGCGCCCAGGCCGGTGATGGCTTCCAGGATGCGGTCTCGCGCCGGCTTGGGGAGCTTCTTGATCTGCCTGGCTGCGGCCGTGGTGAATTCGACGCGGTAGGTCACGACGCGAGCTCAGCGCGCAGCTCACTCAGCGATACGCGCTCGCCATCATCCTCTGCCTTTGCGTCACGGTATGCGGCGACGTCCTGTGCCATCTCGAACGCTTCGAGCGCTTCGAGATCTGCCACGCTGACCACCACGGCAGCGAGTTTCCCGTTTCGGGTCACGCCGATACGCTCCCCCGCGTACATTGCGCGTCCGAGGACGTCGGAGAGCTGGTTGCGCAGTTCTCGCGTGGACACTTCATTCGATACGGTAGCCATGTGTCAATGGTAGCAGCTTTGCAAACTGTGTACACACATAGTTTCTAGTGAAGCGCGACTTGGGCCTCGAGCATGGGGATTACCACCAGGAAGACCAATCCACTCGCGGCCGCCGAAACACCAAACGAGAGCATCAGACGCAGGTGGATCATGATTAGCCTCGTACGGGCAACCGCAGCAGCCTCATCCGCAGTGGCTTCATCGAGCGTGGCAGTACGGAGAATGCGCAAGACGCTAAAGCAGGTGATTGCGAGCGCTACCAGGAAGACCCACGGGAGCAGGAGCCAATAGTTGCCTTCCAGCACGCCTTGTACTGCTCCGATCCCGGTCACAATGATCGCGCCTGACATGGCGAGGTAAATAGTCCATTGTGGAACCCGTCCAGGCAGCCTTCGCATTCTCATGATTGAGACGATTGCCGGCGTCATGCAGGCGATGAGGATCAACCCGCTGATGGTCGTGAACGTCATTTCGAATCCTTTGTGTGTGCGGTCTTGCAGATATTGAGGGAAGCACCCCGTCGGGTCAGAACAGTGGCATCGTGCTCACAAACACAAGGGCACTCAGGAGGCTCCAGAGTACGAACAAAACAATCGAAACTATGAGCACTCCGGGCATTAGTTCCGCGAAGATCTCTTTCACTTCGTCATCTCGACACGTCGCTGACAAGCAGACATAAATTATGAAGATGCCGACAACGAGCACAATCGTGCCGACCAGTAGGCCCGTACCGTAAGACCACATGAAAATTCTCCTTCATTCTTGATTTGGTGAGTGAGCGCTCGTTCGGCGCGGTCACCTTAAATTGGCAATGCCGATGGGACTTTCACCGCGACGGGATCAGGGATGAGTGCCTGAACGATGATGACCAATGCGAGAACTGCAAGGGCCGCTAATGCGAGAACCCATCCGGCTGCTTGAAGATTCGTCCCGCTCTGGCCAGGCGTCATGACGCCGATAACGAGAGTCACCCCGCCAACGAGGGCCGAAACCGCGAGGACCACCAATGTGATGTCGGTCCCGTTCAGGGTAGAAATCATTGTCACTTCAATTCCGTTCTGGTGAGTTCTGGTTACGAGCACTGACTCCAGAGCCCGAGGGCGTCTGTGCGTGCCTCCGCTTCGGCCTCCTGGTACTCGGCTTGCCCGAGGTAGGGAGTGTCATAGGTGTACTCGTGTGCCGCACCGGATTCGATGAGCGTGAGCGCGGCGTTCTGCCCATCGATGGTGACGTGGCGCAGGAGCCGTCCGTATCGGTCGGTGTCGCCCTGCGAGGGGTCTGTGGTGAGTTCGACGGTGCGGCCGTAGAGCATGGTGTCGAGTTCTGTGCGGGCTTCCTGGGCGTAGCATTCGTCGTTGCCGCCTGATCGGTTGATCTCGGGCGTATCGAGGCCGATGAGGCGTACACGCGATTCCCCTTGGTCGGTGCGGATGTCGATGGTGTCGCCGTCGACGACGGCGATGACCTCCCCGAGTTCCGTTGCGGCGTCGCTGGCAGGCGCGGGGGTACCCGTGCAGCTCTGGAATGTCGTGACGGTGGCGATGCTGAGTGCGAGCGTCGCGATCGCTCGAAGCGCTGCCCGGGTCACAGTTGACCCTTTTTGCGAGCGAGCCGTCGAAGTGAGGCGCGGAGCAGTGCAGCGCGCAATCGCAGGGTCCACGGGATGCGGTAACCCACGCCCACTTCTGGGGTGAGGATGGTGCGACGGCTGCCGTCAGGGAGCATCTGCACGATCGTGCCACCGACCAGGTGCACGTCGATTCCGAACGGCTCAGGGTAGGGCGTGATATCCACCACAAGCTCTTCATACTCGGCAGGAGCCCGGGCAATGAGGTCGTCCACGGATAACGGGTTGCTGGGGTATTCGGGGTTCATGGTGTCTTTGTGCCACATGGTCTGGGATTATCGTGCGCGGAGTCCGGCGATCTTGTCGGGCCGAAACCCCGACCAGTGCGTGTCGTCGTCCACGAACACGACTGGTGCCTGCTGGTACTTCAAGTGCTCGATCGCGCCGTACGCGCTCGCATCCGCTGCCAGGTCAACGACGTCATACGTGACTCCATTCTTGTCGAGTTCCCGGTACGTCATGGTGCACTGCACACAGCCGGGGCGGCTGTAGACGGTGACGGTGATCTTGCTCATGATGAACCTCCTGCTTACTAGATGCGCCAGCCCGCGCTGTTCCAATCCCTCCCTCACGTTTTTTTGCCGTGAAGGCACGTATGTGCCTGCAGGGCGCGGAGTTCGGAGGGGGTACGCAGCGTCGCTCCCGCGTGGCGCAGACACGCGAGAGCGATGCGACAAGCTCGGCCGCGCAGCGGGTGAGCGACCGTGCCCGTGGAGAGCGCAGCGGCCGTACGCTGCCGAAGGCTTCACGGCAAGAAAACGGGGCGAAGCCCCCACAAATAGAGGCCGGCTTTGCCGGCGTCGACCAGGAGTGGCCGGCACGGCCACTCACTCCCCCGCGCAGCGGACGGCGCGCGGAGCGCGCGCGAACTGGCGCATTGTCGGAAGCGGGGCGCATACTGGTTCATCGAACATATGTTCGAGTATTGGGAGGCGAAATGCGAGTCGAAAGGGTCTGGGCACTCACCCGCGACGCTGCGCCCGCGCTCGTTCCGATGGCGGTGATCGAGGCCGCGTGCGGGTTCCCCTCCCCCGCCCAGGACTACGAAACGAACGAGATCGACCTCAATGAGCACCTAATGCCCAACCGCGTGGCCACGTACCTGATCCGCGCGCGAGGAAACAGCATGACACGGGCCCGGATCTTCGACGGCGACCTCCTCATTGTCGACCGCTCGATCATTCCCGACGACGGCCACGTCGTCGTCGCGGTCCTCGACGGCGAGATGACCGTGAAACGTCTGCGTCGCACCGCGGCCGGCGCGACGCTCGCGGCCGAAAACCGCGACCACCCCGACATCGTGGTCCCCGAACTCTCCGAGCTCCACATCTGGGGCGTGGTCTCCAAGGCGGTGCATGATGTCCTCCGGGGGTGAACGGTGGATCGCTCTCGTGGACTGCGAATCGTTCTACGCGAGCTGCGAGCGGGTGTTCGACCCCGCACTGTACGGGCGGCCCGTCGTGGTGCTCTCCAATAACGACGGGTGCGTGGTCGCGATGTCGCGCGAAGCGAAGGCGCTGCAGGTGGAGATGGGAGCGCCGTGGTTCAAGATCAAAGAATGGGCAGCGACCGCCGGCGTCATCGCACGCTCCAGCAATTACGAGTTGTACGGGTCAATGTCGGAGCGCGTGATGACGCTGATCGGGCATTATTCCGCATGGCAAGAGGTGTATTCGATCGATGAATCGTTCATCGAACTCCGGGGCAGCGTGGAGGCCGTCACCGAAATCGGGCATCAGATCCGCGCCGAAGTACTGCGCTGCACCGGCATCCCCGTCAGGGTCGGCATCGGAAAGTCGAAGACGCAGGCGAAGCTCGCCTCCCGCGGGGCGAAGGCCGACTTGTCATTGGGTGGTGTCTGCCACCTTGGCGCTTACGATTCCGACTGGTTAGACCGCATCATGGCCGGCACTCAAACCACCGACCTCTGGGGCATTGCCGGTCGTACCGGGAAGCGTCTGGCCGGGATGAGCATCTTCACCGCGAAAGATCTCCGCGACGCAGACGCGAAGTGGATCAGGAAGAAGTTCTCCGTGGTGATGGAGCGCACCGTGTACGAACTTCGCGGCATCCCGTGCATCCCGCTCGAGGAGCAGCCGCCGAACAAGGAGCAGCTGATCTTCTCCCGCTCGTTCTCAGCCCCTGTGTCGACGCGCGAGGGGATGCAGCAGGTGTTCTCGATCTACGCACAACGCGCGAGCAGTCGGCTCCGAGAGCGCGGCCTGGTGACGGGCATCGTATCGGCGTGGGCGTCGACGAGTCGATTTCGTGAGGGTGAATTCCATACGGCTCACATTGCAGTCGGGATGCCGACTGAGACTGATGACCCCGTGGGCATCGCGAAAGCTGCGTTTACGGCGCTCCCCCGCATCCGACCGGGCTCGGACTACGTACGTGCCGGCGTCGTACTCACCGGACTCCGCAAGAAGCTCGACGTCGCACCGCTGGCCCTCTTTGAACCCGAGTACGAGGGTCGGCGGATTGGTGAAACCCTCGACTTAATCACGCAGAAACTCGGCCCTCGCGCAATTGGCATCGGCCGCGGCGGGATGCAAGGTGCGCCTGTGTGGACGATGAAGCGCGAGATGCTGTCACGCCGCGCAACGACTCATTGGTCCGAACTCTGCGAAGCAAGGGCCTAGGTCACACTGCGGGACGGCCTCTCCGCAGGTTCTGCTCCCTGGGCGCGAGTTCTTTGCCGTCGTTGTATTTCGCTTCGACTTCCTTGATCGCGGCTTCAAGCGCCATCGAACAGAACTGTTCAAATGTGGAGACATCTTCAAAGTAGGCGACCTCTTTGAACGCGGCTCGAGCGCGGCCCTTCAGATTGGCGCTCACTTTCACACCAAGCTGAACTTTCTTATCCCCAGTAGCTTCAAAGGGAGTTTCGGAGGTCCTGTTGCGCTGTCTTGAGGCGTTGACGTCGATTCCAGGGTCCACCGTCGGATTGCTCAGCGCCGAGCTGGCCTCCGAAGGCTCTGCATCTGTGCCCCTTTCCTCGACCACGGGTTCCGTCGTTCCAAGGGGCGCCAGGTTGGCACGTCGACGGGTGCGAGGCATAAGGCCAGGAATCTGCCGGTCGGTATCCATCTTTAAGCCACCATTTCCTCACGTGCATTCAGACGATTCAGCATTTCTACGGCGAGTGCATGGAGGTCGTCAGCGACGTTCGATGCTGTCCGCGTCACCCGTTCCTCCGCATCAGCATCTCCCCTACGAAGCTGCCACCAAGCAGGCTGCGACTGAGCGTACTCATCCAGCTCGTGCGCAAGTTTCCCGAAGCGTCGCGATTGTTGGGCGACTGAGTTTGAGTGACGGATAGCCGTTTCAAACAGGAGCTCATCGTTTCCCACGATGTCCACCACCATCTTCCGCGCTTCGGCCTCAACCCTCGTTTCAGCCTTCGCAATAGCGAAGAGTGCGATCCCAAGAATCTCTACAGACGGATTGACTTGTACCACTTCACTGAGTCGATCAGCGAGTTCGGAAAGCCCTCGTCCGGTCCCTTCGTCAGGGCGGCAGGGAGCGATAACCCACCGCGCTGCACCCATCGCAGCCGACTGCAGGGACTCGTTACCTGGTGGACAGTCGACCATGATGACGTCGTACTCTTCAGCGATGGGCGTAAGCACTCGCGCCAATGCGTCACGCATGTCAAACCCTCGGCGAGGTACAGCGAGCGCAGCCGCAGCGCCGTGCAGTTCTGATCCGCCCACGATCACGTCCAAGTTCTCACGGACTTCTTTCACGATCTGAACGCTGTCAGTAAGCCCCTGAAGTGCGGCGGAGAGGCTTCGGCCAGAATCATCTCGGTCAGTGTCCGCGTAGCCCAGATCGAGGCCAACGTTCCCCTGCGGGTCGATGTCTACGACAAGAACGCGTTGCCCGCTCCTTGCGAGGATGCCGCCCATATTGGTGCAGAGAGTCGTTTTCCCGACTCCCCCCTTACCGTTAATGAACACAATCACCCGGTCTAACGCTTCTCGGTCAACCTGAATCGAAGCCACGACATACCTTTCCAACAATCCCAAGTAGTACAACCAGTGTTACTTACTGGGCTTCCTTAACTATTTAAGAATACCGAATTTGCTGAACTAGATCAGTTAACCAAGCCAGCTTTTCAACCTTAACAACATTAACTAGTTTAGCTTCTTCGTCTGGTTAAGTATCTAAAGGCAGATTAAAAAGTTGGGCTAGCTTAACTGACTTGGGTAAAGCGCACTCGCCCCGATTCAGGTCTAGAAGACTGGAAGAGCTGATTACGCCCGCCGCTGACGCTCATGGCTGGTCGTTCCGGCTCGGCTGGCCTGACAGGGATAGTGTCTATCGGTGTTCCACCGAGGATCTCAATGATGAGCCGTTCGCCTTCAGATACGGGAACGGGCCTGGGTCGCTCGGTTTGGACTGTTCCAGTCAAGATGCGACGAGCCATTCGGTAATCTGCGCGGTTACCGTATTTTCGCGGATGGATTGGGTGCCGTTGGGGTTCAAGATCGGGCATGAGCGCTGATTGGCCAGGAGCTTGGCGTCGATCGCGTTCGACTGGGGGAGTGCTCATCCATTCGAGTTCGGCTTGCCACCATCCCCAAAGCTCGCGCTCGAGTGCGTAGCGCTGAGCCCGTTCAGCCAGTTTTCCCGACACACCACGAGCTGCAGCAGCACGATCACGTATATCGAGTTCGGTCTGGTTCCAGCCGTGCTGTGTGAGTCGCAGTACTCCAACCTCAGTGAGTTGCGTGAGTGTCTGAACGGTCATGCCCGCGTCAGTGCCTGAGAGCATAACTATGGCTCCAAGAGAGAGCGGTGTTTGTGAGCAACGTGAGTAGACGTTGCCAGCGTGAATTCCTAGACCACCACGTGTGAAGAGATCGTGAGCAGCAGCGTCAATGCGTGTTTGAAGTTTGAGAAGCAGGGCGTTACGAATTGCTGATCCAGCTTCCCGGGGGGCGGAGGGCGTTTGTGACCGACCCTTGTCAGGTTCCTTGTGGATAACAACTCCAGGGCCGATCTTCCAGTGCGCTCCGTGGGGGCCATCGGCTGCGCGAGTACGAATGATCCAGTTGTCTTCTGCAAGGCGTAGGAGTGCCGTACGGGCGGTTTCGCGGCCGATGCCGCACATGAGAGCCAGGCGGCGGGTATCGGCCTCGATGTCGGCTTTCAGGGCGCTGAGAGCTAGGAAACTGAGGGCGTCGAGTACGCGGCGATCGGCTGGGCCGCCGCCTGAGCTCCAGCGGCCGGGGGAGACGTCTGCACGCTGCTGCACCGCGCTCACGTGCTGGGCGATCGCTTGGGCGCGATCGTCGAACGTGACGTCGCGGCCAACTGCACGGCGCCCGCTCGCGATGTAGGCGACTGCACGAGCCCACTGGCGCCGCAGAATTTCGGCGCGCTGCTTCGGGCTGCGGGGGACGCGGCGGCCGTGGTCGTTGAAGGTACGGATGTGTTCGAGGCCGGGAGCGGTCTTCACCAGGCGTGCGATGTCCACGTGATGCCAGTGCGCTGCAGCTGCTGACGTCAGGATGCGCCACATGATCGCGCTGGCGTCTTCGCCTGCCACGTTCGTGCGCAGCGCGGCCTCAGCAGCGAGCGAGAGGTGCTGACGGGCGCCGGGAATGTACGGGTGCTTGCCGTCGTCCTGGGCGGTATCTGTGGCGTCGGCATCCTCAAGGCGTTGAGCGATCAGAGCGGCCGCCAGGGGCGCAATGTGCTCAGCGACCGCGGTGACCTGGGTGACAGTGCCCGTGGGGTGTGTGAGATCGTTCAACGAGCCCGTGAGGATCATCGATCTGCCGCCGTGGCGGTGTGGGGCGCCTGGCGGCCGCGCACATCCGTAGCCCTTGTTGGTAACTGGGGAGAGGTCGAGAGTGGTGTACAAAACTTTGGCGTCTTCAGCAAGACGACGTACCAGGCCGGCGTCGACGCCCTCCCTCAGCGCGATCCAGATGTGCAGACCGCCTTCGGGGCCGGACTGGCAGACGACGGGGGAGAGTCCGGCATCAGTGAGCACAGGAAGCAGCCCGGCCGCATCGGCTTCCGCTGCTGCAGCAGCCTCGGGGGTTTTCCCGTCGAGGTCGAGACAGATGAGCCGGAACTGGTGGCGCCTGTCGGTGAGGTAGATCGCCCACGGGAGCTCGGTAGCTTCAGCCGTGAGAGGGGATACTTCCCCGTACTGGTTGAGAATGGCGCCGTTTTCAACGGTCGCGACGCGCACCGTAGACCGTGGGCTGATCGCCCGTGAGAGTTCCCACGCTTCGAGCGTCGTCAGCTCGGGCTGAGGGTTCGCCGACGAAACGTCCCTCGCTTCCGGGACAACGTGAAATGAGCGTGTTATGATGAACTCGCTTTCATCAATTGAATACACCAAGGCCCCGGCGCCAACCGGTTCCTTACCTCGCTTGATCTCTCCGTCGCCAAACATTCGAGATCAAGCCTTAGCTTCTGAAACCCTCCGCCCGGCAAGGCGGGGGGTTTCCTCGTTTATGCGGCTCTCGGATGTGCCTCCTCAGGAATGTCGAGCTGGTTCTCCGGGACCCGCACGGGGGAGTACTGGGGCATGTTCAATGCCTGAGCCGCGAGTGCTACAAGGTAATCCCCGTAGTACATTCCTTGCTCGTCAGCATTGCGCTTCAGAATCGCTGCAAACTCTGCGGAGGGACGCGTCATGATGGCGCCACGATTGCCCTTGCTCGGTCGACCCGTTTTCGATGCCATGTCGCTATGTTGGCGCAGGTTCATTTCAGAAATGGAAAGACACACCGCGCCGCCCATTCTTTTCTCGCAAAACATGGCGCCGACTTCGGGGGGTGCTTACTCGAGGTCAGCATTCTCTGAGTGCTTCTATCGGGGGCGTTCGTGCCCATCGCTTCACAGGGCGAGGGGTTAAACGCACTGTTCCGGCAGCACATTCAAGCTCGAGCGCGAGGCCTTTGTGGGCGACAGTCGCCGTTATGCGGCCCTGCCCAGGGTTATCAACGCCATGACCTAGCTGAATCGGCGCCACAGCCGTGGCGCCGATGGTCACTGATGCTGTGAATGATCCTGGCACAGAATTTCCTTGCCAGGTATGATATATATCAGATTCCAGCAAGACTAGGAGGTGTGTGTGACCAAGTTGGAAAGACCGAGCCAAGAGAGCTCGTCTGCAGACAATGACAAGCAGGTGCTTAGCAACCGGGTGCGCATGCTGGTTGATTTGTGGGAGCTGGAGTCCAATAAACAGTTCACCTACCCCCAGCTTGCAGACTTCATGGAGTCGCGTGGGTTGCCACTTTCACGTCCCCGATGGTCCTACCTGCTCAACGGTACCGGGCACCTTGTCTCCGAAGAAGCTGTTCTGACTGCAATCTCCGATTTTTTTGGTACAAGCAGCGACTTTCTGGTTGATCTGCAGAGCGAGATCCCGCCAACGATCGTCGCGAAGCTCGAGTTCTTGAAAGGCTTAAGAGAGGCGCAGGTCGAGCGATTTGCTGCACGGGCGCTGTCTGGAGTCTCGCCTGAAACGTTGAACGAAGTCCTTTCTGCAATTCGAAGTTCTCGAGAGAAACGCACTAAGGAGCGGGATGAAACTCAAGGCAGTGCGTGAGGCGCTAAGCACTCTGGGTATCCGCCGAGCAAACACACTCGACGAAATTGTTGCGGCCATCAGTACCCAATATGGAAAACCGATCTATCTAGAAGCCCTTCCCTCTGGCGACTGGGGGTCCTTGACCGCGTTTCTTGATGAAGGACCCGATCATGTGACGGTGTTCTTCCGACTACAGGATTCACCTCAGTACCGGCTTCAATGCGTGTGCCATGAGCTTGGGCATTTGGTCATGGATACAGACTGTTCGCGAATGATTGATTCGTCGCTGGCAACAAAGGTCGGTGTGTCTGCCGGCACAATCCGGATGCAGGCGCGCGATCTCCGTAATACTGATGCAGAACGCGAGGTCGAAGAGTTCGCATATGCACTAGTTCAGCGACTTAGATCGCGAAGTTGGGCTCACTCGCGCGCTGGGGTGGTGCTGGCGTAGTGCTGATGCAATCCCCGTTAACTATCGCACTCGCGAGCGTCGTGCTGACCGTTCTTGGGCTCTTATCAGCCGTGCGGTTGCGAGCTCTCATCGCGCTATGGCAGCGAGATCGGGAACGGTACCGTGCTGCTTTCCCATCATGGGCAGCTTCCGTCTATGGGTTTTTGGCGATCATCGCTATGGGCTTGGTGATACCGCTCGCTGCGCTAGACCGTTTGCTTGGCGGGGTCAACGTCACCAACCTGCTCCAATCAACGCTTGCAGTGCTGGCCTTTTGGTACTTCCGTGATGCGGTGTGGGAAATAGTACGTCCCGACAAAAAACGCCGGCCCAAGTGGGTGCTACTCGGTTGCATTACCGCATTCGCAATACCGTTCTTCCTGATCACCGATCGTGCACCCACATCCACCCGGTTCATGGCCATGCACGTAGATCAAGTTGCCGCTGTCGCTTATAACTTCGTCTACTTTGCAACCCTGGCGTGGATCGTTGCCGACATGATCTGGGCATTGAAGAAGTGGGTCCAGCCGGTGAATCTACTGTTCACCCTCGGCCTCTCATTAGTTCTACTCTCCACGGTCGACCAGGTCGTGTATTACATCACTGCGCATTTCGAAGTGACCGATCACAGCACATTTCTTGAGGCCAGTTTCTTCGTGCTCTTCTTCGGGGGCATTCTGGTTGTCGCTGCCGGGTGGCTATTGATCTTGTGGACAGAACGCGAATACCTGGCACGCATCCGACTACGCGCCCTCTCTTTCCAGCTCGCTCTATTGTTGCTGCGCCTGAGAGAGGAGGTGCGGGACTGCCGACCAACATCTGCGAGAGTGCCCTACTCAGCACAGACCATCTCGGCCATACGTGTCCTCGGAATCACGCCTCTCTCATCGGTCATGATGGATCTGGTGGGAGCTGATGCGCATGAGACGGCGTACCGGCTAGTGATTCAGATTCGAAACTTCCTAACGGTTCACAACATTGAGCTGAGCAGCGAAGAGTCCTCACTCCTGGAGCGCGTTGAGAGCACGTTCCCCGGGGTAGGACCCATTCTCACCTCGGACGAATCTAAAGCTCTGCCACCCATCGCTTAATTGCAGTTTCTACCTCATCAGGAGATCGGTTCCATTCCAAAGTGTGATCTGCGTCGGCAATCTCACGGACAATGACCCTCTCGTTCCGCACCGCAAGTTGTCGACTCTGACCAATGGGGACCTCAGCGTCGCCCGGTGAATGGAGAACGAGAGTAGGTACAACGACCCTGCCGGCCGGAACTGTCCAGTCGAGCACGGAGAAATCTATCGGAGCATCGGCGCCCAGAGCTCGACAAAGGCGCGGATGACTCAGCGCGAACATCACCGTTTCTGCGACCCAGGCAGGGACTCTGGCTTGTTGTGCACCGTGCAGGATGGTTTGCCCCCAATCCGACGTCGGGGCGACGAGAACGAGCCCGTCAATTGCTCCTTTCAACACCCCACGTTCACTGGCGAGGAGTGCCATTCCTCCTCCCATCGACCAACCCATGAGGAGAATTCGTTTCGCTCCGTGAGAGCGTGCATACGTGATCGCCTCGTCCAGAATGGACAGCTCCTGCATGCCAAGCGTGCTGCTCGTATAAGGCGATGGATGCCCGTCGACTGAATCTCCACGATATGAAACGACTAAGGAGTGGTATCCGAGTTCCTGGAATGCGGGAACCCCCCGAAGCGGGCTTAGTCGTGTAGCACGGAGACCGTGAACATGAATGACCCAATTTGAGCCGTCCCCCTGGAAGTGCCAGGCGGGAAAGCTCCCGTGCACTGTTGTAAGCGTCGGTTCGACGAAGGGGTAGCCGAGGTCGACGGGTGTTTTGAAAACTTGCCCGGTCCATTCAACTCTGCTGGGTTGAACCGCGTCATATGGAGTCAAGAGTTCTCGTTCGATGGTCATCGCGGATTCATCGATGTGAAGGATTTGGCCGACACGCGCGTGGTGTGTTCGGTCGTCCCACCACAGCCCGTATTCACCAGGTCTGCGCGTTTGGGCATCAAGGGGGAGTCGGATTGTGTTCTCTTGGGGCCGCCAGTCCAGCACCGGTTTGAAAACCGGCGGCAATGTGAGTGCCACTATGCGGCGGGCAAAGTATCGAAGCGTGACAAAGAATCCGACCGCGATCGCCAATGTGAAAATCGTGACGATTACAACTACAGGCATGAAAACCAATGCGCTCTCCTTGGCCAGAACTCGGTGATGGTGGCAGGTTCAGGCAGAGCATATCTGGAGGATGTAGGGCACTGAAACCCTGAAGTAGAAAATTTCACACCTTACATGTAGGGTCAGTGTTACGAGCATCCTTACATGTAAGGATGTATGGATTCCAGGAAGGAGGGCCTCCCGGCCACAACCCCGTCCGCTTAAAAAACGGGGCCCCAGAGTTGCACCTCTGAGGCCCGTCGATATCCCGGAAGGAACATCAATTCGTGTCGCTATTACAAGACACGGACTCACGCGCAGTTGTAAAAGCTGGAAACTGTTCAACTGCTTGCGAGCCCGTTCATTCTTTCATGCGTGGTTCTGATTCATCAGAGGATCACCATTGAACGCCGCAATGGGCATGGGCGCCCAGATTATCCGCCCGCGACTTGCGTTCGAACGTGAGTTCGGTCAGCACCGTAACTGGTGGGTCCGCGACCCCCGCATCTGCGGGAACCCGCTCAGCATCTACCTCTACTTGCTCTCACATCAAGAGTCGATGATGCCCACCCAAACCCAAGCGCAGCAAGATCTCGGCTTGGGCGTATCAGCTTGGCAGTCGGCAAAGCGCCGGCTCCTCGACGCCGGCTTCATGATGGAGGTCCGAGACCGATACCCAAGCAATTACGTCGATGGCGAGGGCAAGCCTCGAGGCGGGCAGAAACGCTTCCGGCTGATTCTGGCTGACCCTGTCGAGGGTGCAGTTTCGGACCCTGCCGAGTCCGTGATTGAGGTCAACGAGCCGTACGAAGAGTACCTCGCAGCAGTGCAGGAACTCCAGTGCGGAAAATCCGCAGTGGCCGCTGAAACCCCAGATCACGCGGGCTACGGAAAATCCGCAGTGGCTGAAACCCCGACTGCGGATAATCCGCAGTCGAAGGAAAATCCGCAGTCCTTTAAGGAAGAGAAAACTAAACCTAGTTGGTTGGTTGGTTCTCTTTCGGAAAACCAGACCACCAACCAGACCGACCACGCGCGCGAGGCCGCGATCAACGCCGAGCTCGACGCGCTGCATCCCGACCTGTCGATCACGCTCGCGCAGATTCGACGCGAGGTAAACGACCGGGTTGTCCTCGACGGCATCGACGTGGTGCAGGCAGTTCGTGACACCGTGATTCGAGCGGCCGCGCGCGGCTCGCGGGTGGAAAACCCTGCGCTGTACGCGGCGATGGCCATCGTGCGGAATCCCGGGAGCTGGGCGATCGGCGTCGGCCCATCGCAACCGTTCGACCCAAACTCCGCGATGCCCGCGGCAGACGCGATGCAAGCCAGAGATTGCGAATCGGGAGATCACTGGTGGGGGCACGAAGGGATTCCCGAGCTCGAGCGGGCGCATTGCGTGAAGTGCGACCTCCCGAGACGGCAGGTCGATCCCTCGTTTGCTGCTTTGGAATCTCAGGAGCTCGAGAGCGGGGGTGACCGCTGATGGGGCTCGAGTGGCGCCGTGAAGTCGTTGCCGTTCGCTGCGAAGTGCGTTCGTGCCGTGCTCGCAAGCCGTTCACTTCTTCGGGGTCGAGTGATTCAACCTGGCATGACCATGTCGGGCAGCTTGATGACTTTGTCGGCGAGGGGTGGGCGATTGTGCTCAACGCTCAACTCAGGTCGTATTGCCCGGATCACGCGCAACGCGCGGCTCAGTGTTCCTGCAGGAGGCACCGCAATCGCGTGAATCTCTGCCCCGTACACGGCCCTGAGGGTGCCGCGTTGCTCTGGGATTCGTCCCACATTCCATTCGAAGTTTCTACGTTTTTGAAGGTCGCATCATGAATCAAACTCTCCTCCCCGAGAACGTCACCATCCGTGCCGCCGAGCTCGAAGTGGCCTCGATCATCATGCTTGAGCGCCAACGCAAGGTTGACCCCGAGCATGTCGCATTCATTCGAGCCTCAGTTGCTGAACTGGGCTATCAACTGGTTCCCATCGTCGTCTCGGAACGGAGCAACGGGACCCTCGTGCTCATTGACGGCGCCCATCGCCTCGTGGAAGCCGGTGACAGCGGCCGGTCGACGATCCGCGCAGAGGTCTACCGTGGCCTCACCCTTGAACAGGAGCAGCTGCTTCAGCACGTCGCCAACAGCACGCGGAAGAACCTGTCTGCTGCCGAGCTTCTCTGGGCATATGAGACTTTCGAGGCTCCGCTCTACGAGTTCCGGGCGCGGCAGAACCAGCTCGCGGGGCTCAAGCGAGGAACCGAAGACCCCGTTCCCGGTAATACCGGGAACGGGGAGACGGCGCCGGCGCCGATGTCGATGTCGATGTCGATGTCGAAGGATGAATACGCCAAAGAACGCACCGGCAAGGGACTCGACTACCTGCGCAAAACGGCCGCCGTGAGAGACATCGCAGAGGACGAGACGCAGCCTCCAGAGGTTCGCGAAGTGGCGCAGCGCGGATTCGACAAGCTCCAGAAAGTCGGGACGAGTCCAGACCCAATTTTCAAGGCAGTCATGAAGCACAAAGAAGCCGTCGAGCTCCGCCAGCTCGACCCGGAGGTCGCCAAGTTGCAGGCTGCAGAGAAGCGTCTCGATGAGGTCGTGATTGAGACCACGCTGTTGCAAGAGAAACTCGATGGCGATCTGGGCGAAGTACTCACGATGGCCGCGAACAAGAACGCTATGGGGCGCGAGCAGCTGCGTGGGGTGCGCGTTGCCCTCACACACGCGCTGTCGGCTGTCGTGATTCTTGAATGCGAGATCGAAGGCGACCCTGCTGCAAACCTGCGTCAGATCGGCACCGAGGTTACGAAGCTGCTCTCAGAGTTGTCCGTGAAGAAGCTCGGGTTGGAGGCCACTCATGCGTGATGTGGTGAAGTTCGATACGTGGCGTCAGCGCGCGTTCCTGACGAGATTCGCGGACGAGGGGTGCAATGCGCTGAAGACGGCCGAGGGTATGGCGTTCATCGAGCAGTTGCATGAGTTCTTCGCTCCGAGCATGGTTGGGATCGCGATGAGCTGGGGTTACCACTGCGAGAACGATGACGTCGTGAACATGATCATTGAACGTCTCCTCTCAACGCTCTCCGAGACGGAACGGTGCCCGGTGCGGTACGCGGCGACGTCGGAAGATCCCTGGGCGTACCTGTGGGCGTGCACGGTGCGGTGGGGGCATGAAATGCGCGGTACGCGCGGTGTTGCGCTTGAGCACGCTGAGTTCCTTCCCAGCCCCGCGCCGGATGAGGTGTCGATGACGCCTCTGGAGGACGTCGTGGATCTCACGTTCGCCGTGGTGGCTCAGGTTACCGAGGCGAAGTACCACGCGCCCGTGCGGAATCTGCTCGGCTGGTTGGCTGCGAACCCTCCGCAGCGGCTCTCGTATGAGCTTGATGATCGCATCGCTGCTCACCGGCATTGCCCGGAGCTCTCGATCGAGCAAGTGATCGCGGTGATGAAGATCGCACGCGGCTCTCGCCCGAACGTCGAGGAAACGAGCCTGATGGGGCAGTTCCTCCTCGATGACCAGTTCCAGGTATCCCGGTCGTGCTCGCACATGCGCGCAGTGACTCACTTCAAGAACCGGTTCCGTGCTGGCGTGAACGGTTCCCGCGATCTCCGAGATTGGGTGGCGTGATGACGATGTGGAATGAGGCAGTGATGCTCGCAACCGGCATGTCTAGCTTGGAAGTGATCGTGCAGTTCCTGCTGGTGCTGGTGCCTTTCGCTGTGGTGTTCACGATCGTGTGGATCGTGATGGTCGTGCTCCAGGCGAATGCTTCCGACGCACTCACCCAGTTCGAGGAAACCCTTGAAGCGGCACGTGAAGAGGATGAGGCGTACTGATGGCAAAGAAGACGCGCACCTGGGCACACGTGCTCACGCTCGGGATCCCGCTCGCGGTCGTCGGCGTCGCAGCAATGGCCGTCTCCTACGCGACGCTGATTGACGTCGCTGCGGTGAACGGGCTGCCGCTGCCGGAGTTGTTCCCGGTCATCATCGACGTCGGTTCGATCTCGTGCATGGTCGCGGCGGCCAGGTCGAAGAACGAGGGCACCAGGGGGCGCTGGCTGTCTCACACGACGTTCTTCCTGCTCTCGGTGGTGTCGATCATGGCGAACGCATCGCATGCCGGCCGTGCGGCAGACCTCGCGCTCACGAGCCCATGGATTGCGGCCTTGATCGCCGCGGTGCCGCCGTTTGTGATGCTGTCGGTCACGCACCAGGTGATGATGACGGTCCCGGACGAAAAAGAACGCGCACG
The DNA here is from genome assembly GCF_001273845.1 of Leucobacter musarum subsp. musarum. GTDB lineage: Bacteria > Actinomycetota > Actinomycetes > Actinomycetales > Microbacteriaceae > Leucobacter > Leucobacter musarum. The sequence goes on along the minus strand of NZ_JHBW01000108.1, from coordinate 9,414 downwards.
GATCCGTGCCGCACGCGAACGTCTCGACGCTGCAGCGGTGAAGCGCATGCCCGAGGCTCCGGCCGTCGACGCCGGGCGACCGGCGCCGGCGCTGGGCGTCACGGCGTCGGCGGTGTCCGTGCCGCAGCGGCCGGTCGTGATGGCCGCGCACACCGTGCCGGCGGATACGCACCTTGAGGACACGGTGCCGGTGCCGCTGCGGATCGTGAGCGACGATACCGGTGAGATCCCGGAGGCAGTGGTTCGCGATCGCGTGCTCGAGTTCGTCGACGCCGAGCAGAAGCGCCCCACGGGCAAGCTCGTCGGCGAATGGTTGGGCGGAAAGACGCCAAAAACCGGGCAGCGGTTCCTCAAAAAGATGGAGGACGAGGGCGACTTCGATACCGTGCCGGAGCTGCTCGCCGCGCCGTAAGCAAAAAGAAAACTATGAATCATCTATGCCTGTGTGTATCTTAGATACGCAATGGTTACCTTGGGGAACAGGACAACATGAACAACGAAGTGATAAACGCTGAGAGTGACGCTGTCGCTCCGAAGCGCTCGACGAAGAAGCGCAATACCTGGATCGCTGCCGGCGTCGTCGCGGCCCTTGCCGTGGGCGGTGCGATCGCCACACCGTTCCTGCTGCAGCAGCAGCGCGACAACCAGTGGCAGTCGCTGCGCGCGGACCTGAAATCGACGCTCGGCAAGACCGTGGGTGCCGAGGGCGACCTCGAGGCGGCGCTCGCGCTGAGCAGCCTGCAGTACACCGAAGCGTCGACGTTCGTGAAGAACGTGCGCGAGCTCGGGAAGGCTGCCGATCCGATCTTCACGAAGGATCAGGCGAAGAGCCTCTCCCAGACCGCCGACACCGCACAAAAAGCGCTCGGTGATGCCCCGGAGAAGTCCGATCAGCGCACCGCGGCGGTGAAAACAGTTGAGGCGGAGGTGAAGCAGCTCCGCGAGGCTGACAAGGCCGCAGCGACCAAGGCCAAGAAGGCGAAGAAGGACGCCCCGAAAACGACCGCGCCCGGCTCGTACCTTGCGCTTTCCGGCGACGACGTGCGTGATCTGATCGCGGACACGAAAGACGCCAATGTCGATCTTCCGAAGAAGCCCGAGCACATCAGTGACGAGGATCTGAACGCAGCGGAGAAGGCGCTCCGTAAGGCGAAGTCCGTCCTGAAAGAGGTGCGGGCCGCGGTGAAGTCGGAAGCTGGCTTGTCGACCAGGTACACGGATGCGGTGGCGGGGAGTCTGCCGGCGCTCGTGAAGGTGTCGGATCAGGCGCCGAAGCAGGCGAAGTCCGTGGTCGCGGGCGCCCCGAAGGCGGCAGCCGAGGGGAAGGTCGTTACGGCGTCAGCGAAGTCCGTGAAGGTACTCGCAGACGATGACGCGGTGACCGCGCTCAGCCTGCAGCGGAAGCTCTCCGAGTACGTGAGTGCGGCGAAGAGTGCTCAGAAGACGCAGACCGATCAGGTCGCGGCCGAGGCCGCTGCAGCGGCAGCTGCTGAGAGCGGTGCAGCGTGGGATGGTGGCGCGGAAGCTGCCTGGAACGGGCAGGACGCTGGCACGGGTGCCGGGTATGACGCGGGCTGGAATAGCGGCGGCGGGAACGGTGGCGGAAGCTACGACACCGGTTGGAACAACAACGGCGGCGGTGACCAGACCTGGACCCCGCCGGTCGACACCGGCAACGGTGGCGGTGGTGGAGAGACGTGGACGCCTCCTGCTGACACCGGTAACGGCGGCGGTTCCTCGAGCGGCGGAGGCGGCGGTGGGGGCGGTACGACGCCCGCCACGAGCTGCCCGCCCGGAACCTACCCAACCGGGTCATGGGACAACATCACTGGCGTCCACTGCTTGGCGAACGGCACGGATGAAGGCTGGTGAACTGATTCACCCGTAGAAGCGGGGCGTGACACTTCGGTGTTGCGCCCCGCTTTGTCGTTGGTGCGCGCGGTCTTTCATCTATGGGCTGTAGGCGGCATTCCGTCTGCGATTCTGACTGGAAAGGCCTTTCATGTCATCGACTGAAAAGGGAGCGTTCACACGTCGTGAGCGCCGCAAACGACAGGGCACTGCCCGTCGTGCCAGCGCACTCGTGCTCACTGGCTTGATCGCTGCAACCGGTGTCGGGATCGGCACCGTGGTGATCCCCGCACAGGTAGCTCTCGCTGCCACCCCCGGCGCCGGCCTCTACGACGGCACCGGCGTCGGTATCGGCGCACTCGTCCACACCGACGGCACCATCGTGTACTGCCTCGAAATGGGGCAGATCGTGCCGTCCGGCACCGACGCACCCCTGGTCCCCGTCGCAGGCGTTGAGGGGTACACGTTCCAGGGCTGGTTCAACGGCTACCTGGGCCTCAATGGCGCATCCGGTTCCGCAGGCGACCTCACCGCGTCTGACACGCAGGCGCTGACGTACATTCTCGGGAACTACGGCACCACGACCGATAACAGCCAGGCTGCCGCGGTGCAGCTGGCGGTGTGGGATCTGCGCAGCGCGCAGGGCGACGCCGGCTACCAGAGCACCATCGCCCAGGTGAAGGCATCGCTGGCATCCAAGGGCTACCAGAGCGTCGTCGACTACGCGGCCGCGATGATCACCGAGGGTCGCGCGTACGCTGCGAACCCGGGAGGCGGCAGCGGCCCGGCCGTGCAGCCGAACGCTCCCGTCATCACCCCGACTGGCGCGTATGCGGGCTACGTGGCCGCTGAGGCGGGCACCTCGACGATGACGATCGACAACGGCAAGTACATCGCGCAGGCCGGCGTCGACGTCTCCGCAGACGGCAAGACCGCGACCATCACCGATGGCGCAGCACACCAGCTCCAGTGGGAGGGCGTGCCACCCGAGGGGTACGAGTTCGGTCGCTACTACCGCGTCACGTTCAACGGCAGCTACTCGTACACCGTCTCGACTGCCGGCGAGCTCGTCGTGTCCGACCAGGGCGGCCTCAACCAGAAGATCGGCATCGGCCGCCCCGCCACATCCGAAACCCGCACTGGCGATTTCAGCGCACAGTACGTCGACCCGGATACCTTCTGGGCTCCGACGCTGACCTCGAACACAGTCACGAAGCAGGTCAAGAAGGGCGAGAAGTACTCCGACACCCTCGACTTCGCAGCCGACCCGACCGTGGGATCGGGTATCTGGCGCTGGCAGTTCGGCGCAAACGGCAAGAAGCGATATGCACCGATCACCGCCAAGGGCACGGCATACGGCCCGTTCCTGCAGGACCCTGCTGAAAACCCTTCGGGCACGCCGCCGAAGAACGCCCCCATTGCGGCAACCGCCGAGATCACGACGTCGACCGATGACGGCCCGAACACCACGTACACGGTGGAGTCGAAGGAGGTCGCGAAAGAGACCGGCTACATCACGTGGGTGTGGGAGATCGACTACAAGGATCAGCTTGACGCGATCGTCAACCCAAAGCCGATTGCGGGAACGGCTTCCTCGTCGCTGCCGGAGAAGTATCACTTCACGGATGGGTACGGGCAGAAGAACGAGTCGCAGTGGACCCCCACCGAGCTCGAGTTCAAGACCAAGCTCTCGGCTGATGAAATCGGTATCGGGAACGACTACACCGATGAGGTCGAGGTGAAGCTCGCCGGTGGCGGCGGTTGGCTCCAGACCGGTGGCAAGCGCACCCCCGCAACGCTCCGCGGCACCGTGTACGGCTCTGAGACGAAGCCGGAGCAGCAGAAGACCGCTCCGAAGGATGCTGTTGTGCTGCAGACGACCACGATGACCGCTGACACCCCGGGCCAGAAGCGCACGTCGGACGTGCTCTCGGTCCCGATCGACGCACAGTACAACTACCTCACGGTGCAGTGGTGCGTGCTTGACGAGGATCAGACCGGTGCCGCGAAGGGCAAGTTCCTCGACGCCTGTGACGATTACGGCGTGCCGTCGGAGACCGCGAAGGTGCTCCGCCCCGAGGTCACCACGCAGGCGCAGGAGACCGGCGCTGTGAAGGGCGACATCCAGGACGTCGCGAAGATCACCGGCGCACTGCCGTCGACCAACCAGTGGGATCTCGCAGTCGACTTCACCGCGTACCTCAAGCCCGAGGCCGGCCAGCCCAAGTACGACGAGAACTGGAAGCCGATCGTCGACGAAGCCGGCGTCACCGCGGTGTGGACCGAGGCCGAACTGAACGACCCTGCTGCGGTCTGTGCTGCACAGCCGGTCGCTCACACCGAGAACGTCGCTGTGACGAAGATCGGTGAAGTGAAGTCGCCCAAGGTAAAGGCTGAGACCGCCGGCACCGTGTACTGGGTGGAGGAACTGACCGCCACGCCGAAGGGTGGCGGCGACGAGCTCGTCCTGCACACCGGCAAGTGCGGCCTCCCGAACGAGACCACGATGGTGGAAAACCCGAAGGTCACCACCCAGGCGATCGAAGAGGGTGCCGTGCGCGGCAACATTCACGATGTCGCTGACGTCGAGGGGCCGCTGTCGGATCGCCCCGAGGTGAAGTACGAGGTCGATTTCACGCTGTACCTGAAGCCCGAGGCCGGCCAGCCGAAGTACGACGAAAACTGGGAACCGATCATGGACGCCGACGGCAACCCGGTCCTGTGGACCAAGGCTGAAGTCTCGAACCCGGACGCGGTGTGCGAGGCGCAGCCCGTCGCGCAGACGAAGCCGGTCAAGGTGACTGGCCCCGGCAAGGTGACCTCACCTGACGTCGTTGCGAACTCCGAGGGCACCACCTACTGGGTCGAGGATCTGAAGGTTGTGGACGGCGACGAGCCGCCCGTGTCGCTGCACCGCGGCAAGTGCGGTCTCCCGAACGAGACCACCAAGGTCAAGGAGCCCACGGTCCACACCGAGTCGGCGGGCACCGTGAACGTCGGTGACGAGATGTTCGACACCGCAATCGTTGAAGGGCCCCTGTCGGATCGCCCCGAGGTTGAGTACAAGGTCACGTTCAAGGCGTACACGCGCTCGGCTGACGAGCAGATGGTGTGCTCGACCGAGAACGAGATCGCTGATTTCGAGGACGCGACAGGTGTGAAGGTCGACAAGCCCGGCCGCTACGACTCGAACAAGGTCGTCACCCGTGAGGAGCACGTGGGCCTGGGCGGGTACGTCGAGACCCTGATTCGTGTCGAGGACGGCAAGGAGACCGTGGTGCACGTCGGTAAGTGCGGTGAGACGAAGGAGAACTTCGAGATCAAGCCGAAGCCGGCCCTCGCACTTACCGGTGGCCCTGGCGCACTCGCTGCGGGAGTCGCGGGCGCGCTGCTGCTCGCTGGTGGTGCCGCGATGGTACTGCTCCAGCGTCGCCGCAAGCTCGCAGCCGCGAACGAGGGTGCGGAGGTGATCGGCTAACTCGTTCCCTGAACACGACAGTGCCCCTGTCCGGGTTTTCGCCCGGGCAGGGGCACTGTCGTGTTTCCAGGCTTACGAGATCGGGACGAAGCGGTTCACGGCGTCGACCAGGCGGGTGAATTCGATGATCTGCAGGGCGAGAGCGATCCGTGCGCCGGCGATGAGGAGCGCCGTGGCGTAAGTGCCGGCACCGAGCAGAGCGTTGAGCACGGCGATGCGGATCACGAAGCCGAAGAACGAGCGCGGGATGAGTAGGCGACGCATGGTGTACCTCCAAGGGTGCGGGGCGCTGTGGCCCCGCACCTGGTGGTCCTAGTGGTGGGTGGTGGGCTTCGCGAGGGCGGGAAGCACCCAGGTCCGGTAGATCGCGGCACCCCACACGAGCGGGATCAGGATGATCGCTGACGTGGTGCCGATCTCGTCGGGGGTCATCGTGCGTTCCCGTCGTGGTCGACGAGCTTGAACCCGGCGATGCGCAGCAGTTCGGTGATGAGGTTGTGCGCGGCCGCGAGCTCGCGGTCGTTCGAGTCCCCGTGCGCGGCGTCTGAGTGCTCAGCGCAGAGTTCCTGGAGTCGATCAAGGTCGACGTCGGGGCGCTCCTCGGTGGCCACGAGCGTCGGTGCGGTGTCGCCGAACGCTCCCGCGTTGAGGTCGTGCTGACGGGCGATCGCTCGCACCTGGGCGAGGTCGGTGTAGTCGAGGCCGGCCGAGTAGATCGCATCGTTGACGGCAGCAACCGTGTCAGCTCCGGAGCGGTCGGTGTCGAACCCCCAGAGGCACATGATGTGTGCTCCGAGTGCGGCGAGCTTGATCGTGTAGTCGGTGGTCATGGTGTGTGCCCTTTCTCTCATCCCTCCCCTCACGTTTTCTTGCCGTGAAGGCACGAATGTGCCTGCAGGACGTGCAGCTCGGAAGGGGTACGCAGCGGGGCTCCCGCATGGCGTCAGACATGCGAGAGGGACGCGACAAGCAGGGGCGCGTAAGCGGTTCTGCGACCGTGCGCCTGGAGAGCGGAACGTCCGTATGCTGCCGAAGGCTTCGCGGCAAGAAAACGGGGCGAAGCCCCAGAAGGGAGGGGCCGGCTTGCCGGCGTCGACCAGGAGCAGCCCGTCAGGGGTGCTCATTCCCGCGCAGCGGCATGTGCGCGCGTGACGGGTTCGTGAAGGTATGACCCACTTGAACCTGACCCACGCACGTGTTGACCGCGCAGCCGCACACAGAACTGACGTCCTCGCACAACGCGATGCAGCAGCCACGCAAGCCGCAGCCGTTCAGCAAGACCTTGATGATCAGCACCGCGCCCAGCAACGTCTTCAGGCATTGAGTACGCTGCTCACTTCCGATGGTTCCTGCGATCACGTCTCGTTTGAAGATGATCGCCTAACCGTTGAGGTGCACGACGCGGACCCACGCTTCTGGACCCACGCAGCCACCGCGGCGCTATACGGAGGCGCTTCATGGGTGGGTGTGTACGTGCTCCCACCGCTCATCATCGGCGACGGCACACTGCCCCCTCACCCGGTCGAGGGTGTGGGGCTCATCTTCCTGCTTATGGTGGTCTGGGGCCTGGGCTGGGTCGGATTTCTTGTCGCAGCGGTCAAGGCGATCTTCTTTCTGTTCACGCTCTTGCGCCGTCCGATGCGTGTTCGCGCGGTGGTGACTCCTGGCGACCGCTATGTGGAGCGGTTGGCGGCCGTCGACGTCAAGAAGAGCGTCGGTGACCGTCGCCGCTACCTCGCTGGGGTGTTGCGCTGGGTCAAGGGTGCGAGTGTCACTCGTGACCCGTCGATTCTCGGCCGGGTATTCGGGATGGGGCGCAAGGCATGACCCACTTGAACCTTACCCACACCCGAATCGTTCGTGCATGCCGGCGCAGGGCCGCGCAGGCTCCACTGTCTGTAGCAGAGCAGGCCGAGCAGGATCAGTTGATCCTGATGCACGCGCAGCAACGTCGCGAGCTCGAATACCTCCATGAGAAGCTGCGGCGTGTAGGCGGTTACCGGATGGCGCTCACCAATGAACTTTTGAGCATCACGGCCACCGCGCGGCGTTGGCAGTTGCTCTCGACGGGCGTGTTCTGTCTGCTGGGCGGAGGGTACTCGCTCGTCCTGGTCAGCGGTTTCTCGCAGCCTGTGCTGATGCTCTTGTTCGCGGCGATGCTGCTGAGTTTCGGGTGCGTTTGGATCCGCCAGTTCATGACAGAGCGGCCCGCTCGAGTGTCTTCGGTTCTCGCTGCGGGTGACCCGATGGTGGCTGAGCTCACCGCATGGGTTGAAACTGTCCGGCCTGAAGCGCGGCGGAATCATCTGTTCCGCGAGCTGAGCGCGCTGCAAGGGGCGACGGTGGATGTTGCGCCGTCGTTCTGGGATCGCTTCATGAACGCGGTGCGCCGTGGTGCGTGAGCGCGGTGGTCGCCCGTCCGAGCCAGAGGCCCCGGTCTCCGATTTCGCGGCGGAGGAAATGCGGGCAAAACCCGCTCTCCCGATCGACTGGATGGCGCTCGATACTGATGAGCGGGTCGAGATTTTACAGAACGTGCTCGGGGTGTGGGTGCCCCGGATGGTGCGTGAGTTCGGCCTGAATGCTCAGGTCGTACCGCCGTGCTGGTACCGGCATCCCCCAATGATTCACGAACTGCTGGCGCTGTACCAGTACCGGCAGCAGCAGCAGTTCTTCGAGGAGATGCCAGGGCCGGCGTCAGCAGGGCTCGATTTTCAGTACCAGTTCTGGTTGTGGCGCTCACGGATGCGGGAGTGGGCCGGTGCGTCTCGGTGCAACGAGACGCAGCACAACCCGCACATCGTGCAGGAGTGGGCCGACCCGAACCACGTCGAGTCAGCGACCTGGGGTGTCGGCCTCGACGAGCACTGCCACGAACTTCTGGCCTTCCCTTCCCCTACGACCCCTCTTCACACGATTGAGAACGGAGCACTCGAATGAACCGATTGCAGAGCAACTGGAAGAAATGGCGGCCGCGCCTGGTCGCGGCCGGCGCCGCCGGGTTCGTGATCGCACTGCTCGCGGTGACGATCGCCGTCATCGTCGGGCCAGGCACCGACGACGACAAGACAGCAGCGAAACCGTCGCAGAGTTCAACCACGCCTGCAGATCCGGGCACGGAGAAGCCCGATACCGCAGCCGATACGTCCGAAACGGAGGCTCCGGCGCCCGAGTTCGACGCTGACGGCCTGGTCCCGATGGAGGTCACGACCGATCCCCGAGTTGCGGCAGCGTCCGCAGCGCAGGTGTTGATGTCGGTGGACACCACGAAGGTGCAGTGGGTAGACGACTTCCGTGAAGAATCACTCGCACGGGTCATGCGCCCCTCCCCTGACTATGTGGGGCCGGGAGCAGGGTTCTCCGTCAAGCAGTTTGGTGGCGACACGATCACGGGCGACGAGTACATTGCGCGAGCTCCGCAGCTTCTCGCCGACATGGACTACTCGCCGTCTGGCTGGTGGTGGATGCTCGGCGATGCCGCGAGCTTCGGCGGGTACACCTCGTATGGTGCGACCATCCTTTCTCGCGCGGTCGACGTGTACGACAAGGCCGAAATGGATGCGTACGCGGGTGATCCGTATTGGACGAAACCGGCTGACGGGATCACGGTCGACATCGACCCCGAAGCGTCATTCGGACTGTACTGGGTGCGTGTGGAGACCACCACGACGACTGGTGGGGATCAGTCGACGGTGCGGAACCCGGTCGCGTTGGCCATCTACTGTGATGCGCCCTCAGATGGTGGGACATGTGGCGTGATCGGGCTTATGACGCGGTATCCCGACGCTTGGAAGACGGACTACTAAGTGGCTGCACCGGTCGCGGCAAAAGTCGCTGTGAACGTCGCCCAGTCCAAGACTGGGCGACGCCTCATTGCGGGCGTACTGGCGCTGGTACTCGCCATCGTCCTCATGCCCGTCATGATCGTCGGCGGTGCGGTCATGACGATCGCGGCCGCAGGCACCGGCGGGAGCGGCACGTGCACGGCGCCCACTGCGACCGATAAGTACTCGAGTGCGCAGCTCGCCAACGCACAGGCCATCCAGCAGGCCGCTACCGACCTTAAGGTGCCCGCGGGCGGGGTG
>NZ_JHBW01000107.1 GCF_001273845.1 Leucobacter musarum subsp. musarum | reverse complement strand
CGTCATCAGGAACTCGTTGTTCACCTGCTGCGCGGGTGCCGCGGACTCGCTGATGGCGTTGCCGGTGCCGTAGAGGATCCACTTGCCGCCGTAGTTCTCGAGCGGCTGCACCGCGTGCGCGTGGTGCTGGTAGACGAAGTCGAAGAGCCCGCTGTCGTGCAGCTGGTGTGCGAGTTCCATCTGACCGGGAGTGGGCTGCGACCAGTACTC
>NZ_JHBW01000106.1 GCF_001273845.1 Leucobacter musarum subsp. musarum | reverse complement strand
GCGTGAAGCGCGCCCAGAATGTCGACCACACCTCCGAGATCCAGGCTGCACCGTACGTCAACGCGCGTGCGGTGCAGCGCACCCGCACGCTCGGCACCGTCGGGCGCGCGGCGATCACCTGGATCATCGTGACGATCGCGCTGATCCTCGTGCTCACGGAGCTGCAGGTGAACGTCGGCGCGCTGGTCGCCTCGGCCGGCATCATCGGCGCGGCCCTCGCC
>NZ_JHBW01000010.1 GCF_001273845.1 Leucobacter musarum subsp. musarum | reverse complement strand
CCAGGTTAGCTCCCAGGACGGGTGCGCCCGCCTTGATGAGCTCGAACAGCGCATCGCCGCTCGCGTAGTCGGGCGTCAGGCGACCCTGTGGGTAGGGATGGTCAAGCGACGGGTACTGCACGAAGTTGATGTGCGACAGGTCGATGTCTTTCACCGTGTTGGCGACCTGCTGCATGAACTGCACGCTCGCCATGCCTTGGGAGAGCGTCATGTTCTCGAC
>NZ_JHBW01000105.1 GCF_001273845.1 Leucobacter musarum subsp. musarum | reverse complement strand
ATCTCAAGGTGATCGGTCTGTTGCGCGTGATGTTTGACCCGCGCGTGACGTTGCAGCAGCAGGTCTCGTCGCAACTCGAATCGCACTTCGGCGACAAGGTGTTCAAGACGGTCATCCCGCGCAATGTGCGTCTGGCCGAAGCGCCGTCGTACGGCATGCCGGGCGTGGCGTTTGACGTGGCATCGAAGGGGGCCAAGGCCTATCTGGATTTCGGTGCCGAGATGATCGCGCGCGTGCGGCAGATGGCCGACACGCCGGCCTGAGCGGTAAGAGGA
>NZ_JHBW01000104.1 GCF_001273845.1 Leucobacter musarum subsp. musarum | reverse complement strand
GCGTACGTGTATCTGGTCAACGCCCACTGGACCGCCGAGGCCCAGGGCGAGTACACGTTCCTGAACCTCGCGGACGAAGCAGTCGGGATCGACTGGCCGATCCCGCTCGTGAAGGCCGAGCGATCCGAGAAGGATCTGGCCCACCCCCGTCTCGCCGAGGTGGCGCCGATGCCGCCCAAGCGCACGCTCGTGATCGGGGCGAACGGGAAGCTCGGGCGCGCGCTGCGGGCGACGCTGCCGCAGGCCGACTTCGCCGACCGCTCGCGCATCGACCTGTTCAACGAGGAGACCCTCGACCGGGTGCGC
>NZ_JHBW01000103.1 GCF_001273845.1 Leucobacter musarum subsp. musarum | reverse complement strand
GGGCGGTTGAGGGCGGATTTGGCTTCTTGTTCGGCGCTCATCGCGTGGTACATGTCGAACCCGACGAAGCTGACGAACTTGTAGGTCATGTAGGGGGCGAACGCGGCGATGAACATCAGCACGACCCCGGCGATGGGGTCGCTGATCGACGCGAGATCCAGTTCGATCGGGGCGGAGACTTGGGTGATGGCGACGAGGAAGATCAC
>NZ_JHBW01000102.1 GCF_001273845.1 Leucobacter musarum subsp. musarum | reverse complement strand
TTTGTGTATAAGAGACAGGCGCATCACCGTGCGGCCCGCGACCATGCTGAAGTGCGCGTCGCGCGCGGTGCCCGCGAGCGTGAGCGTGCGCACCGGGTCGTCGATCGCGCCCGTGCGCAGATCCGCCAGCGAGAAGGCGACGAGATCGGCCGCGGCCCCCGGCGCGATGCGGCCGAGGTCGGGGCGCCGCAGTGCCCGCGCACCGCCCAGCGTGGCCGCCTCCACG
>NZ_JHBW01000101.1 GCF_001273845.1 Leucobacter musarum subsp. musarum | reverse complement strand
CACCGACGAGAGAACTCGGTGAAAAATAAGGGGTTTAAGGATCAGGGATGCAAGAGAGGGAAGAAAGGAGGGAAGAAGGAAGAATGGAAAGAGAGGAAAGAGAAGAAAAAGGGAGGGAAGAAGAAAAAAGGATAGTTTCGAAAGAGTAATCAATATGCTACTAGTAAAAAGAGACGGGAATAGAGGGAAATAAGGAGGAAGAAAGAAGGAGAGAGAAGGAAGAATAAATCTACATAGAAGAGGACTCAGGA
>NZ_JHBW01000100.1 GCF_001273845.1 Leucobacter musarum subsp. musarum | reverse complement strand
CGCGCAGCAGTGAACGAAATAAAGTGAAGAAAATCAGAAGTGGCCGCTGACACAAAAGAGAAAGNNGGNGNNNGNAAAGAAGAAGTGGAGGAAAAAAAGAAGGAGGAGAAGAAGAAGTACAAGGAAAAGAAGAAGTACTTTAAGGAAGAGAAAAATAAAACTAGTTGGTGGGTTGGTTATATGTAGGAAAAAAAGAAAAAAAATTAGAAAGAAAAAGAGAGAGAGGAAGCGATAAAAGAAGAGATCGACGC
>NZ_JHBW01000099.1 GCF_001273845.1 Leucobacter musarum subsp. musarum | reverse complement strand
AAATGAAGCAAGAGCACAAAAAGAAGAATGGGGTCAATGACCACACCAGACACATAAGGAAGAGAAAGAAGAGGAGAAAGTAGATGGGGAATGGGAGGAGGGAGGGGGTGGGAGGGGTGAAGAAGGGGGGAAGAGAGGCGATGAACTGCTGGATGAAGAGAGAGATTAGGCTGAAACAATTGAGAGGAGAGGAGGGAGAAGAAGGGGAGAGAGAGAAGAGGAAGAAGATCTACGAGAATTATGTGCTGCTC
>NZ_JHBW01000098.1 GCF_001273845.1 Leucobacter musarum subsp. musarum | reverse complement strand
TCTGGAACGACGAAGAGGTGACGGAATGAGCGCCATTAGCGAATTGCTCGATGAAGCAGACGGATACCCCAAGCCGAATGGCAAGGTCGGGTTCCAGCTAACTCGGGACCGATTGATAAACGTGCTTCTTGGGTGCACTCCCGCACTCAACTCGATCGTATGCATCCCGACATCCGAAGACGACGACATGACGAGCTTCGAGATCACGCTGTACGTGACTTTCGCGCGGTCTGAGTTGGAAGAAGCGGCCGAATGAGCCCCCGCGACACGGTGTTTGAGGATG
>NZ_JHBW01000097.1 GCF_001273845.1 Leucobacter musarum subsp. musarum | reverse complement strand
AGAGCAAGACGGTGCAGAGCTTCTTGTATATGAGCGCCGGCGAGATGGTGAAGAGGAAGACGCCGATCATAGGTCAGAGCGACAGATCAATGCGGCCGAACAGACGCGAGATCTTCGTTTGCATGCGGGAACGCCGTGGAGTGAACCGTTGCTATGGGTGCCTGACATTATCGCTTCAACGCTGCGCCGGAGTCTCGCTTTTCAGGATGACGAGTTGTTCGAGCCGCTCCGAGAAAA
>NZ_JHBW01000096.1 GCF_001273845.1 Leucobacter musarum subsp. musarum | reverse complement strand
CCATTCCTCAGGAGTCCGAACTCCACGTTTGTGGTATGTGAGTGTGGGAGTGTAGGGCAGATAGCGCATACAGAGGATTGCTCGGTGGAGCGAAGGGGAAAGGATAGGTAGGTGCGCAGACCGTGAATGTTGTGGAAGATGAGGTGCGCGACCTCGCCTGTGGGATCTTTGCCGATGTCTCCGTGGGTTTGCTCATGTAGTAGATTCTCGCCTCCATGATATCGATCCAGAACATTGATGCGCGCTAAAGC
>NZ_JHBW01000009.1 GCF_001273845.1 Leucobacter musarum subsp. musarum | reverse complement strand
GTCGAATATCCATGCTTCGACGCTAGAAGGCGGCCCGCGGCATCGCGTCAGCCCTGGGTACCGCGGGAGTCGTCCCCCGGTACCGCTTTCGCGACCGGCGGGCATCCGGAGACAAATATATGCGCAGGAATACAATCCGGGATCACATGTTGCACTCGACATGAAAGCGTTCGGATTCCTCTCCTTCGGGCACTACGGGCCCGTGCCCGGGT
>NZ_JHBW01000001.1 GCF_001273845.1 Leucobacter musarum subsp. musarum | reverse complement strand
CGCGACGACAACCTTGCCGGCCGGGGCTGCGCCCGGAGGCAGCGTCACTACGAGGTCTCCTTGGTCAGCTGCGTCTTTCACGTCGAACAGATATGGGTAGCTCGGCATGATGCTCTGCGCGACGTAGGCCCGCGGCTGGTACAGGTGTCCGAGGTGCCAGTCCGCGCTGGGCTGGCGTGCGCCGATGTTGAAAAGATCGGGGCCCGTGCGCATCGTGCCGAGCAGATGCGGGTGATCGTAGTAGTAGTCTGCCGCCACCGACGCCCGACCCCAGCCACGCTTGGCGTCGGGTGCAAAAG